>OZ244803.1:0-3377992 GCA_965220045.1 Chloroflexota bacterium
CCTTGGCTTCTCCATGGACCAGTTTTCGTACCTTTTCCGTGGTTTCCCGGCTGAAGGAGCGCTCGCCACAGCGCTCGCATACCGTAGACGGCACGCCGCCAACGAGCACGAAGCGGCCTCTACTCGAAAGACTTCCTCCACCACTTCCCTGCGGCTCTCTTTCCCGCGACATACACCGCACGTAAACATCGTCACCTTCTCCTTGCGTAGTCTATCCACTCATTACTGTCCGGCTCGTAGAGCGTAACAATCCTGATTAGGGCCAAATCAGCGACGGATAGTTGAATGTGGAGAGGTCGTCGCTCTTGCGTAAATCCCAAAACGAGCCAGGTTGGTCCATACTTGTCATCAGGATATTCCTCGACAATGATTGCGTTCGCGCCTGCTTCTCTAATATCTTGTTCGCTGATGTTCCTTTCCACCGCACGCCGGAAAGCATGCTGGGAGAAGTCGTATTCGCCTACCCATAGTTGCTGGCGGACTTGCTCCAGAGTCTTCACTGCCCGTCATCGTCCTTCACAAGGAAGTAATGGTGGTTGCTGCGTCGCACTACCGGCGGCGCCTATGTATGCAACATGCTCTGTAATTCGTCCAAGAAGACTTGCTTCTGTTTCATTGTAAAGACTCTACAGCCATACTCTTGATCGAGCTTGGTCTGCTTGATTAAGTGTGCTATGTAGTTCTCAGTGGCGTATAGATCTGAATATGGAAGGACTGTTGCGGCAATTTGGAAATCGTCAATCAGAGATGGTTCGGGCTCGCGGTCGGGGTAGTGAACAATGTCTGCTGCTCTAAGTTTGGCGCAGATCGAGAGGAATGCCGCGTCAGCGAATTGAGAAGAGCTTAAGAATGCACCGATACCCTTCCCCTGATTGCAAATTGCCACTAAATTCGTGAATCTGGTGAAGGCTTGCAGACCAATCACTTGATATAAGAGTTCCCAGTCCGAGGTAGTCAATCGCCCTTTAGTCATGGCTTCCACTGGTGTTTGGTGTAGCTCTCTGAATATCTGATGTCGGCCATATTCCACTTCATCTTTATAGCTCAGGCCCGCCTCTACTCTATCCTTCTTGAATTCACGGTGGTTGGACGTTTGCTTTCCGTCCCGAAGAGACCTATGCTCAACCGAATAGTCTATCGCGATCGGATGCTCTTCATTCTTGATCACTTGAGAAAACTGTACCGTGGCATCGGGACTTCTATTGAATGGCACTTGCCACCAAGGATGTAACGAGAAGTCTAGCCCAACGAACTCCAGAGATGCGCGTACAAGCTGGTTGTGATTAATTGGTACCCATGAATTGAAGGTCAGTCCACGGCTAAACCACTCGGCAACGAATAAGAGCGGAGCGCGCAACTGCGTACTGAACGAAGACTCTGATCGGTGGAAAGTCGACGTAGGGCAAACCATCTTCCCCTCAGATACGCCTCTATGGATTGCTGAGGATAGGAGACGAAAGAAGCTAGTACTCTGGTTGGAGCGCACAATAGTCTGCGCCCTTGCAATCTCGCTTAGCCAATTCTGATCAAAATAAACAACAGGCTTACTGCCTCTTTTCTGCATGCAGAATCCTTTCTTGATAGATCAGCGCCTATTCCCCATTTTACTACTGGACACCAGCATTTAGCCCTCTTGGCGGGCGATCAATATGTGTCGATCCCTGCATTGCCTGCTCGCTTATCTCTGCCCCAGTTGCGCTTTGAATTGGGCGGTGTCGTAGTATTCGCGCCACTCGGTGATCTTGCCGTGGTGGCAGGTGATGAATACGCTGGCGGGGAGGCGGGCGGTGTTGCCGGTGAGGCGGTGGCGGCAGGAGAACTCCCACTCGCAGGCGGCGGTGTTGTCCTGGGCGACGAGCGCGCGCACTTCCAGGCGGATCTGGGCAAAGGCGCTGAAAAACGCCGTGAGCGACTGGCGAATGGCGGGGATGCCGCTGAGCGTCTGTCCCGAGGCGCTGGTGAGCACGGCATTCGGCGCGAAGTCCTGCAGGATGGCCTCGACGTCGGCGGCGTTCCAGGCGGCGGTCTGGTGTTCCAGTATGGCGTCGGGCGAGAGTGGGTTTGCAGGCATTGATGAGACTATCCTAAGAAAATGGAGTCTTGATATTGACGAACGTCAAGAGAAGAAAGTACCATTGAGTTGGTGAGAAAACATGATCACACTTCAGTTTGGCGGTTAGGCAGATGTCGCTGTACTGCAAAAGCTGAATGAGTGAGGTGCGCCGAGGGAGACTTGAACTCCCAACCTGGGGGTTATGAAACCCCCGCTCTATCCAGTTGAGCTACCGGCGCATATTCAGCACTAGGCTCGCGGCAACGGGCCTAGTGCTATTTTATGATACCTAAAGCAAGTCTCTACCTCCGCCTTACTCTACCTCTTCGGACTCATATGCCTGAACACGATCGACTAGCTGCATAACGAATTCACGGTCACACTTGTCAAGATCGAAGACGTTTACATCGAGAGTCAACGTTAGTGATCCACCACTTTTTAGTTCCAATGTTCTTAGACTTTGATTTGCGGGTTGACTAGCTGCTTCAGTTGGACGGACTTCATCAATCTCATTTGAAGCGCCGCTCGCTGACCTGCTACCAGTCTCTTTACGTGGCTTGGTTCCAGCACCCGCACGTCGGTTCCTTGCCTTCTTCTTTAGGGTGCTGGACAAAGGAATGTCCGCAAATTTGCATGCATTTATAAAAAAGGACACTGCCTTTCTCTTAGTTTGGGCTCCCCCACCAATGTCGGCAAAAGCTTCGTCGAGCATCCTAGGTGTAGCTCTTTGAAGATCAATGCTAAAGACATTTGGGTAAGCGGAACGAAGTAGCTCGGCCAGAAGTTCCTTCCGATCGCCCTCATCTGCATTCACTAGCTCTTCAAGTTTCGGCAATGGTGTCTCGTCCTCCATCAGTTTTAAGAATCGCAAAGCTATCATCAAGTGCGAACCTACACTTCCTGAAAACTTTGTTCCCCAAAGGCTCCTGTCAAGTTGTGCTGGCACACCAATTTCCTTGAGCCAATCCAATAGATTTACCAAGGACAAAAAACTTGCGTAAGGTGCCATAGGAACTGTGCCATTGGAACTCTGCATTTGATATACTCCGTAGTAGCATAAGAAGGACGTATGTCCATATTACAAAGTTCGCAGATAAGAGTCAAGTGTTTTGTGGACAAAAGTAGATTAGACGAAGTAGAGTAACGCGAGAACCGTGGCGGCCCAGAGCACTATGCTGGCCAGCAGCCAGGGATCGCGGAACAGGAGGGCTTCCGGGCTTTCGCCCTTGCCGGGGGTGCGCGCCAGCCGCAGATACCGGGCCAGGCCGAACGCGACGAAGGGGGCTGTGGCGATCAGCTTGGGGTTGCCGAACGTAGCCGGCGCGAAGAGCGTGTAGAGCACGTAGGCGACTGCCGTTGTCACGGCGATGCCCTGCAGCCAGCGGTCAAGCGAGGCCGTGGCGTAGCGCGCCAGATTGCGGCGGTGAGTAGCCGCTTGGGGGCCGAGCAGCGCCAGTTCGCTGCGGCGTTTTCCCACAATGACCAGCAGCGCCGCCAGCAGCGTGCAGAGATAGAGCCAGGGCGAAATGGGCGTGAGCACGGCGACGGCGCCCGCCGCGGCCCGCAGGAGAAAGCCGGACGCCACCAGCAGCACGTCGAGCAATACCACGTGTTTCAGCCACGTGCTGTAGGCGAGGTTCGCGGCCACGTAGAGCGTCAGGATCGCGCCAAGCGGAAGCTGGACCAGGTATGCCCCAACGAGGGCGCAGCCGAGCAAAGCGACGGCGGCAATGAGCGCCACACTCACGGGCAGTTCACCCGCCGCCAGCGGTCGCTGCCGTTTCAGCGGATGCGCGCGGTCTGCTGCCAGGTCGAGCATGTCGTTGACCAGATAGATGCCACCGCTTGCCAACACGAATAGCCCGAACGCCAGCACGCTGGCCCACACGGCGCCGGGGTCTGTGAGCTGCTGGGAGAAAATCACGCCCGCAAAGACGAGAGAGTTCTTTACCCACTGCTGCGGACGGGTGGAGCGCAGCACAGCGCCAGCAATGGAGGGCACCGAACCTGCGGCCGCGGCGTGCGGCGTGGCGGCGTGTGTTGGCAGGTCTGAAGCCTCGCCGGTCTTCTTTGGCGCGGCGGTGTTTTTCGCATGTGCGCCGGCCGCGCGTACTTGGCGGTCTACGTTGCGTGTAGAGGACTCACCGCTCACGCTAGATTCTCCGTTAGCAGGTGAAGAGTCGCCCTCACCCTAACCCTCTCCCCCAGGAGAGGGAACAAAGCACTGGAGCGGCGATTAGGTGTACTGCTCACGGTAGCTTCTCCATTGGCGGGTGAAGAGTCGCCCTTACCCCCGTATCACGTACGGGGCAGGCTCTAACCCTCTTCCACGGGAGAGGGTACAAAGTCCGAGAGCGGACAGAGAATGCACGTATCACAGCGTGTTCTCCGTTAGCAGGTTAAGATTCACCCTCACCCCCGTATCACGTACGGGGTAGGCTCTAACCCTCTCCTCCGGGAGAGGGAATAAGGCCCGAGAGCGGACAGAGGATGCACGTTTCACAGCATGTTCTCCGTTGGCGGGTGAAGAGTCGCCCTCACCCCCGAAACACGTACGGGGCAGGCTCTAGCCCTTCTCCACGGGAGAGAGAATAACGCTCGGAGGTGGATAGAGAAAACGCTACTCACGACAGTTCCTCGGACGGCAACGGTGCGAGGCGCAGATGGAGTACCTGCCCTGTATTTTCCGTGATGCGGAAGCGGGCATCGATGCGGTGTCCCGCGACCCATACGATTCTATCGTCTTCAGTGACGACCAGCGGCACGCGGTCTCGCTGGCGCGCCGGTACGCGGGCGTCCACCAGAAAGTCCTGGAGTTTCTTCTCACCCGTGCATGCCCAATGGCACGAAACGGTCCCCCGGCCGGCGCGTGCGCACAGCGAGCGGCCCGCCTGCCAAGCCAGCGTCAAGCCAGGCATTCATCACCGGGACATCCGGCGCGGAAGTCCGCCGCGCTTGGCGCGACGAGTGCGGCGTGAATGGCGCAGCCGAGCGGCACAACGTCCGTGCGGCCGGGCACGCAGAGCGTGATCGGCTCTTGGGATTGCTGCGCGGGCGCGTAGCCGATCCAGATGCCGTCGTGTTCGGCGCGGCAGTGCAGGCCGCCGGGGAGCATAGCCGTACCGCCGATCTTACCATTGCTTAACGTGGCCCGCGCGTTCGCAACGTGCTCATATTCCAGCCCTTGCACGTGCCCTGCCACTTGGGTCACGGCGGCACGCAATACCGCCGCTTGCAGGGCGGGCGGCGATTCGCGCCACGCGTCTCGATCCAAGAGCAACCCATCAAGGTTTGAGCGCGCATGGCGGCGCAGCCAGTCAGCCGCCATTGTCGTCAGGTACGCGTGGTCAGCTTCCAGCACGCGCGCGGTGCGGGCGAGCGTGCGCGCCACGGCGGGGTAACGGGTCTCCAGTAACGGAATAACGGCATGGCGCAGCCAGTTTCGTTGCGGGGTGGTGGTCTCGTTGCTGCTGTCCTCCCGGTACGGCAGGTTGTGGCGGGCGCAATAGGCCCGAAGGTCGGCGCGGGCCACGTTCAACAGCGGCCGGACCAGAGTGAGGGGCGGCTCGGACGCGCCGCGCGACTTTCCGCTATTCTCTTTACACTCCGCTAGATTCTGATGAGCATCCTCCACGTCGTCCGTGAGTTGCAGCGGACTGGCGTAGCGCATGCCCGCCAGCCCGCCGAGTCCGCTGCCCCGCAATAGGTGAAGTAGCACCGTTTCGGCCTGGTCGTCCTGATGGTGCGCGAGCGCGATGCAGCGCGCACCCACCGCGCGGGCACATGTGGCGAGCAGCCGATACCGGAGCCGCCGGGCGGTGTTTTCCGGCGAGGCCTGTTGCTTGCTGGGCCTGGGCAACGTCTATCGCTTGCACGGTGCAGGGCAAGCCATAGCGTGTCGCGAGTTGCACCACAAAGTCGGCATCCGCATCCGATTCCGCGCCCCGAAGCCGGTGATTCACGTGGGCGACGTGGAGTTGCCACCCGTGTGCCGGCGCAAGTTGCCGGAGGGCGTCCAGCAAAGCCACGGAATCCGCCCCGCCGGAGACCGCCACGAGCACGGCGCTGCCGTCAGGCAGCAGGTTCTTGCTGCTGATGGTCTGCGCCATGGTCTCCAGTAGCGGATCAGACGGTGAACTCCGTTCCCGTCCCGTCTGCATTGCGACCCTTGGAGTGCTATCGTTGCTTGCCATGGTCACATGGTACCGCAAGCAGCCGAATGGTCAGCGAACGTAGTGCTCCGCCTGAAGGGTGTGCGTCGCATTTGGCTCGAAGGGGCGCTGGGACTGAACCGTTGTGTTGGGTGAACTGGCGCACGGCGAGAACTGAATGCCGTGGGCAGGAGGCCAAAAGGGGAGGGACTACGGGTGCTGTGAAACGGAATCCGTTCATCCTTCGACGGGCTCAGGACGAACGGAAACCGTTCATATTTTGACAAGCTCAGAGTTGGGTGAACTTGGCGCACGGCGAGAGCTGGATGCCGTGAGCAGGAGGCTAAGAGGGGAGGGACTACGGGTGTTGTGAGACGAAATCCGTTCATCCTTCGACAGGCTCAGGACGAACGGATTCCGTCTCTATCTCGAGCGTTGCCGCTTCTCCCTGTTTCCACAAGAGGTAAACAATGCAGGGAGTTCTTAGCGTATCCCATATGCAGAGGAGGCTGCGCGACGTATGTGTCGCGCAATACGATCGGCTAAAGAATCGCTTTACAAATGGGCTGGGACAAAGACGTCACTCGCCGGTGCTGCCAAAGCCGCCGCGATCGTCGGAGCCAAATCCAGGCACTTCTTCCCAGGCAACTCGAGGCGCCGGCAAAAGCAGCGCTTGGGCGATCCGTTCGCCGCGCTCCACGGTTACAGGCGCAGCGGTCACGTTATAGAAGAGGGCTTGGATCTCGTCGGAGTCGCCGCAGTAGTCCTGGTCGATGATGCCGATACCGTTCGCTTTCAGCAGTCCCTTGCGGATGGGCGTGCTGCTGCGGCTCGCCACGATGAGGGCGTATCCCGGGGGTACTTCTATCACCACGTTGCAGGGCACGCGCCCGGTCTGCCGCGGCAGGATAGTTACAGCGGTGCGGGCATAGAGGTCGAAGGCGACCGCGCCGGCGGTGGCGTAGCGCGGCAGCGGCAGCGAGGGATCGATGCGCTTGATGCGAACATTCATAGGGCCCAAGAGTTCTTTCACGTGAAGGTGCGCTTGAGCAGCGCTACCCATTCCAGAAAATACCCCCATTCCGCATCGTAGGCTGTTTCGGTCAACAGCGGGGGTTGCACCGGAACGCTGGTTCTTGCCAAGGCAGCGTCCGTACGATCGCCGTCGAGGGGCAGCAAGACCAGCTCTTCTCCCGGCTCTACCAGCCCCAGCCGCTCTTTGGCCATGGTGCGGATGTACGACACCGTGTTGCGGCGCGCCAGTTCATGCTGCAGGGCTTCGTTCTCCGCTTGGCGCGCGGCCAAGCGTTGCTCCAGCGCCAAGACCCGCTGGTTGACCTCATAGCTGTTGAGTACGCGGGCCGGGAAGCCGGTCAACGTCGCGGCAATGACCAAACCCGCGATGAGCAGCACATACTTGGTTACACGGGCCGACGTCCGGTCATTGGGAAGTCGCATGGTCTAGCGGTCTCGCGTAGGTGACGATGAGTGGGCCGGCTGGGCGGGCCGCAGGCCGCAGCCCATCCGCAGCGGCTGATGCATGCAGGCGCTTTTGTGTTCGTACCGTTTTTCGAGAGTGCGCATACAGCCGTTCCGGCAGAGATGTTCGCATGGCGTTGACGCCCCACGGGCGAGCCGATCAAGAGTGCCGTCAGGCACACCCAACGGCCTATGCGGCGCCAATCTCCTGGTCAGGCGCGGGCCGTCCGCCCGCCAATGGAGTCAAGGCTGACTGGATGATCGCTCGCTGGTGGAAAGCCATGACCGGTGCGGGGACACCCGCCTGCGCAAGGACAGGATAGCAAAAGCTCGGGGGAGACTGCTTGCTGGGGTTTGATTCTACCACATGCGGCAGTGCCGTGGGTACCGGAAACGCGTCGGTAGGGACGCCCCGCCGCTTCGTCGCGGCGTTAGGCTGCCGTTAGCCGCTTTCCGGCGTGGCGTACTGTTTCTCCCAGGCGCGGAACTGGCCGACGTTCACGCACTCCGTGAACTCATCCAGCGTAGTCATGTCGGTGATGGCGCCGGTCGTGCCGTGCTCCTTGAGCGCCTTGTAGACGTGCTGCATGGCGCGGGCCGCCGAAAAGAGACTCGAAAGCGGATAGACTACGATCTTGAAGCCAATCTCGGCCAGGGCGTCGGGTGAGAGCACCGGCGTCTTGCCGCCCTCGATCATGTTGGCAAAGAGTGGCGCGTGCGGGAACGCCTTGGCGATGGCGTGAAGCTCATCCATGGATTGCGGCGCTTCGATGAAAACCACATCGGCGCCGGCTTCGTAGTAGGCCTGCCCGCGCTTGAGGGCCTCATCCAGGCCGAGCACCGCGCGCGAATCCGTGCGGGCAATAATCACCAAGCCGGAATCGCCGCGGGCGTCCACGGCGGCGCGCAGCTTCTGCACATGGTCTTCCATGGGGATCACGCGCTTGCCTTCCAGGTGTCCGCATTTCTTCGGCCACTCCTGGTCTTCCAGAATAATGCCGGCCACGCCGAGCGAGACGCACTCGCTCACGGTACGAATGACGTTGAGCGGATTCCCGTAGCCGGTGTCCATGTCGGCGACCAGGGGCACACTCACGCTGTTCACGATGTTGTGTACGCGGTCCAGAATCTCGCTGGCGGTCATCAAGCCGAGGTCGGGCACGCCCAGGGCGCTGGCGGCAAAGCCGAAACCGGTGGTGAAGACGGTCTCGAAGCCGGCTTGCTCGGCGAGCCGCGCGCTCAAGCAGTCGTACGCGCCGGGCAAGACGACGATACCGGGTTGTTCGATTAGGGCCCGCAGTTGGGCGGAACGCTCATTCACAGGGCATGCTCCTTGCGCTTTCTATTTCTAACCAGGGTTTGCTCACGTTTATAGGGACATTGTAGCCGTAGGCGTGTTTTGCCACATGGATTTGGGAGATTCGGTTGACTTTCTCTCCGCAGGTCTTGACGTACGGCAATTGACGGGCATAATCTATACCGATAGGACTTAACGCTTACGGAAAGGAGGGTTTTTAGCTAGGCCCCATGTTGCGTCGGTTCGGTTGATTGCTGTTTTGAATCAAGCTGAGGAGGATGAGAAGTGGAGATCCGAAACCAATTCACGCGACGACGCCTGTTCGGTACCGTCGGCGCACTGTCGGCAGGCAGCCTCTTCCTTGCGGCCTGCGGCCAGCAGACGGCGGCGGAACCCAGCGGAGAGATGGCCGAGGAAGAGACAGCCAAGGCGGAGGAAGAAAAGCCCGCCATGGCCGAACCCGTGGAAGTGCAATGGCTCACCCATCACAACAGCCGCCAATTGGACAATGTTGACGGGATGGTCAAGGAACCATTTGAAAACGACAATCCCGGCATCACGCTGAAGTGGATCATCTGGACCGGCGACCGCCGCGAGTTCCTGCTGACGCTTGTGGCCGGCGACCAGGCGCCGGACGTGGCATGGCTTACCGATCCGGCGCTTACGGCACTTAAAGCAGTGCAAGCCATTGACGACCGCGTTGCCAAGGATCAGATTGATCTCAGCCCCTTTCCCCAGGCTGCCATGGACGCCTGGTTCCGGCGGGACGGCCAACTCTTCGCCCTGCCGAACCAGTCCGGCGGCGACTGGCCGGTGGCGCCGACCAACAAGCGCATGTACGAGGAGGAAGGACTGAACCTGCCGCCGACTGATTGGACTGACCCCGACTGGACCTTCGATCGCTTTCGGTCGGAGATGAAGCGACTGACCAAAGAAGACGGTGGCCAGCCCACGCAGCTCGGCCTGCTGGGCGCTAGCCCGGTCTACCTCTTCATTGACTGGCCAAACCTCTTCGATACGGAGTGGATCGCCGACGATAACCGCACCGTGATCTCAGACGACCCGGCGCTGGTGGATGCCTACGAACAATTCTTCGATATGGCCGTCCAGGACCGCTCCGTGGCTAAGCCGGGGCAGGTGAACGACCTCTTCGGGACCAACGTCAGGACGGCGTTCGTCGAGGAGAGAGGCGCCATGCTGCGCAGCGCGCCCGGCGGCTTCTTCATGATACTGGAGGCAATCCAACGCGGCGCGCCGTTCGTCTACAGCCCAATCTTCCGGGGTACAAGCGCAAGACCGGTTTCGCACCTGAACCTCGACGGCAACGGTATTGTCGTCGGCTCCAAGCAGCCGGACGCCGGCTGGGCACTCATCAAGTGGGGCAGCCGCACCATCAACTGGGCGATTTCCCGCGGCACCGGCTTTCATCGCGTGGACTTCTTCGACGAATGGGCGGAGAACATCTACGGCGACAAGGACTTCCAAGCAGAAGTGCGCCTGGAGGTCTACCGCGACGCGCTGCAGTACGCCGTGCCCGCGGGACGCTCTTTCCGCTCCGCCGCCTACAACCAGATCCGCGACCAGCTCATCACTCCAACCTTCACGGACCTCTACGAGGGCAAGGTGACGGTGCAAGAAGCCCTGCGCGGCATGAAGGCGCCGATGCAGGCCCTGGTGGACGAGGCACTCGCGCAATAGCGGGCAAACGAGGACGGGCTAGTCCTCGGATAGACACGTGGGAAGGGTCGGCGTTCGCCGGCCCTTTACCACTTAAGATATTGCTGAGAATTCGCCTCCGTACCGGCAGCAGTGAGCCAAGAATACCCATAACTGGGATATAGTGAGAGTAGACACAGTTGCGTTCTCTCTCCATCACGGTTGCATCGCTCTGGAAAATCCCACTCAGCCTGCTTTGTCCAAACGCGCCGGCAGGATCGCAAAGCGCCTGCGGGCGCCCGCGCTGCTCGCAACACCGCTCGTGGTGTATGGCGTCGTCGTGATTCTGCTGAGCACGTGCGGGCCGTTTGACCCGCGTCCCGCGCCGCCTACGCCGACCCTGGCGCCTTCGCCGACCCTGTCGGCGGTGCGTTCACCGGAGCCAACCGCTACATCTCAACCAACACCGACGGCTGCCCCTTCACCGATGCCAACGACGACTGCCGCCGCGACGCCGCCACCGCTTACGCCGACACCGCCGTCCGCACCAACCGCAATTCCCACGCCTATCCCGACACCGACGCCGGAAATTCCGGGCGCCGTGCTCGTGGGAGACTGGGAAGGCACGGCAATGATATTGGGGTCGGAGATACCCGTAAGCGCATCCTTCTCGGTGGTGGAGGGGGAGTTGCAGGGCACGCTGGACATTGATTCCCGAAACATCAAGAATCTGGCCATTTCAGCGGAGGTCTTTCCGGACGGCACCGTTCGGTTTGTGATCCCGAGCCAGGACCCCCCACTGACCTTCGACGGCACGCTGGAAGACAACGTGATAGCGGGCAGTTTCAGGGTAGGCATCATTAGAGGGAATTTCGCGCTTACGCGCGTCACGCCGGAATCCTAGCCAACTGTCGCGTTTTCACCTTTGCCCCGGACGGAATTCTTGTGCCTTTCGCCCGGTTGGGCCGCGGCTACTCGCCTTTGAAAACCGGTTCCCGCTTCTCCACGAACGCCCGCAAGCCTTCTTCTGCGTCCGCCGAAGCGCGTACCCGCTCGAAATTCGCGCTTGCCAACTGCACCCGCTCTTCCAGGCTCAGGTTCTGTCCGCGCACGGAAGCTTCCTTCATGCCGCGGGTCGCCAGGGGCGCGTTCTGCACGATGGTTTGCGCGTACTGGTCGGCAGTTTCCGCCAGAGAATCCAACGGCACGACCTTGTTCACGAGGTGCAGGCGGTGTGCCTCCTGTGCGCTGATGAACTCACCGGTGAGCAAGAACTCCAACGCGTAATTCAATGGAATGCGGCTGGAGAGCATGGACGGCCCGCTGATGGAGCTGATGCCGCGCTTGGCCTGCGGCCAGCCGAACTGGGCGGAATCGGCGGCAACTCTGATGTCCGACGCCAGCGCAATCCCGCCGCCCTGGGCCAGGCAGTAGCCGTTGATGGCGGCGATGATGGGCTTCCAGATGCGCGTCTGCATCACGTAGAGGTCTTCAATGGACGTGCCCGGCGGCTCGTCACCGGACGGCCCGCCCATCTCCTCCAGGTCATGGCCGACGGAGAACGCCCGCCCCGTGCCGGTGATGATCGCCACCCACGCGTCGTCCCGCTCCGCGAAGTCCGCTAACACGCGAAAGAGCTCTTCCCGCATAGCGCGGTTGATCGCATTGAGCTTATCCGGCCGGTTGAGCGTGATGGTTGCGATCTTGCCGGTGACGGTGTATTCGATGAACGACATTATGGGTCCTTTCGGTCCGCGAGTAGTGTGAAATGTATTGACTCATGTGCAAGTAAGAGTGCCGTCGCAGAGGTCCTTGAAACCACTGGAGCATGGGCAGTTTCGTTCGCAGGTAGACTCTGGTATAGGAGTGGGACGAGAGAGCGAGGGTTTCCGGGATCCCTGAGATTTGCGCTAACCCATGTCTGCGATAGCGCATCACTCTATACCTGCAAGTCTCGTTGAGTGCGTCAGCATTAGTCCTACGAGGCATGGGCTCATTCGCGGACGGCGCGCAGGTAGACGCCAGCCTCAAGCACTTCAGGACAAGCCATCTTGTCTATGACGTGCTCCAAACTGCCTCAAAGCAAATTGCGGCTATTCCTCGGGACGATCTCCGTAAAGGGCAAGTCCAGGCAGGTCTTGATAGTCTGCGACATTGCGAGTTACGAGTACAAGATCGTGAGCTAAGGCAGTGGCAGCGATCATGATGTCGAGCGCTCGTCGCTGCGGTCGTTTTCCCTGCTTGCGTAGTGTCTCGCGAAGTTGAGCGCATCTCTCCGCTACGGACCGCGTGAAAGGCAGGATAGGCACCTCAGCAACAAATGCTTTGAGTTGATCCTGAGCCAGAACAGGGTCGTGGCTTCGCAAGACTCCTTGATAAATCTCCATGTAGGTGATTATGCTAATTGAAATCCCATCTTGCGCGAGCTGATCGATAAGTTGCAGCGCTTCAGTTTTCTCATCGAGGTAATCAATTAGCCAGTCAGAATCAACGAGGTATGACATGGGCTATCGATTGGGACGACCGCTGCTGTCCTGCTCACGCTCTGCGTGAATATCGCTTAGCAGGCTCTCCCGATCGACGCCCGCTAAAACGCCTTTGCTTTGGCGCAACGCCTCCCGAACCTTCTTGGGGTTGTATTTTGCCCAGATGTCTCTAGCTTCTTCCCGGGCCAACGTAAAGTGTTCCCCCTCTTTCTCAAGGATTACCGGGGCCGCGCCTACTTCCTCCAGCAGTCGCCCCAATTCGCTGTCAGGCGCGACGCTAATAACTCTTGCTTCAGCCTGCATCGGGTTTACCGTCACCTGTAATTGTGTCTCTACGCTGATCTCTGCTTCCATCAATCATTATGGCACATTGCGTTGGCCGCATATAGATCTAAAGCCGTATTGCCCAATGACAAAGCAGCCCACGCAGTTGGGGAAGCGCCGCGTCAATTCTAACCAGCCCTGCACTTCCAGGTCCCATCGGTTTCAAATCCTTGCACGACGCTTTCGGCTTGCATTACGACGCGTGGGCTTTTTCCAGCGCGCCGTCGCGTTCGAGCACTGTGCGCAGGTAGACGCCGGTGTAGGAGTGGGGCAGGCGGGCGAGCGTTTCCGGGGTGCCTTCGGCGACCAGTTCGCCGCCGGCGTCGCCGCCCTCGGGGCCGAGGTCTACCACCCAGTCCACGCACTTGATCACTTCCAGATTGTGCTCGATCACGATCACCGTATTGCCGGTGTCCACCAGGCGTTGCAGCACCTCCAGCAGACGTTCCACGTCGGCGAAGTGCAGGCCGGTGGTGGGCTCGTCCAGGATGTAGAGCGTGCGGCCGGTGGCGCGCTTGGAGAGCTCAGCGGCCAGCTTGATGCGCTGCGCCTCGCCGCCGGAAAGCGTGGTGGCGGGCTGGCCTACGCGCATGTAACCCAGGCCCACGTCCACGAGCGTCCTGAGTTTGTTGTGGATGCTGGGGATATTCTCGAAGAAGGCGTTGGCCTCTTCGATGGTGAGGTCGAGCACGTCGGCGATGGTCTTGCCCTTATAGTTGACCTCCAGCGCCTCGCGGTTGTAGCGCTTGCCTTCGCAGACCTCGCACGGCACGTAGACGTCCGGCAGGAACTGCATCTCGATCTTGATAATGCCGTCGCCGCGGCAGGCCTCGCAGCGGCCGCCCTTTACATTAAAAGAGAACCGACCGGGCTTATAGCCGCGCACACGCGCCTCCGGCGTCTTGGCAAAAATCTCGCGAATGGGCGTGAAGGCGCCGGTGTACGTTGCCGGATTCGAGCGGGGCGTGCGCCCGATGGGTTGCTGGTTGATGTCGATGACTTTGTCGATGTTTTCCAAGCCTAGGATGGCGTCGTGGGGGCCGGGTCGCTCGCGGCTGTTGTAGATTTCCTGCGCCAAGCGACGGTAGAGCACGTCGATGACGAGCGAACTCTTACCCGAACCGGAAACACCGGTCACGCCGATAAGCCGGCCCAAGGGAAAGTCCACGTCGATGCTCTTGAGATTGTTGGCGCGGGCGCCTTTCACGGTAATCCTTGCTCTTCCCGCAGGCGCCGGTTCCGCCACGGCCGCTCGCTCTGAATCCCCCATAGCCGCTCGCTCTGAGCTGGCTGCATTCGTTCGCCCTGAGCCTTTTGCCGGAGCCGTTCGCCCTGAGCCCCTGGCCGGAACCGTTCGTCCTGAGCCTGTTGCTGGTACCGTTCGTCCTGAGCTTGTCGAAGGACCGCGGCGCAGATTCGACGTAGGAGCCTGTCCTGATCCTGCCGTTCGTCCCCGTGTCTCGTACGGGGCAGGCTCTGAGCCTGTCGAAGGGCCGCTTGCTGAACTTACCGCAGGGCCGCGCCGTTCGTCAGGCACCGGAATCACCCGCTCGCCCGTCAGATAGGCCGCAGTCAGGGACTCATCCACCGCCATCACGTCCTCCAGCGGCCCCGCCGCCACCACGCGGCCGCCGTGTTCGCCCGCTCCTGGGCCAATGTCAATCACGTGATCGGCGGCGCGGATCGTCTCCTCGTCGTGTTCCACCACCAGCACCGTGTTGCCCAGGTCGCGCAGACCGTTCAGCGTGGCAATTAGGCGACGGTTGTCGCGCTGGTGCAAGCCGATGGACGGCTCATCCAGGATATAGAGCACACCCACGAGGCCGGAACCGATTTGGGTTGCCAGGCGGATGCGCTGGGCCTCGCCGCCGGAGAGCGTGGCCGTGGCGCGGTCGAGGGTGAGGTAATCCAGCCCGACGTTTTCCAGGAAATGCAGCCGTGCTTGGATTTCTTTCAAAATCTGGCGGCCGATCAGGATTTCGCGCTCGCTGAGCGGCAACGCCTCGAACCAGGCGCGGGCATCCTTCACGGCAAAGGCCGTGACCTGCGCGATGGTGTGGGCGTTGATGGTTACGGAGAGGCTCTCCGGCTTCAACCGCGCGCCCTCGCAGGCGGGGCACGGCTGCACGGTCATGAAGCGCTCGATCTCCTGGCGCATGTAGTCGGAGTCGGTCTCCTTGTAACGCCGCTGTAGATTGGGGATCACGCCTTCGAAGTCCACCGTAAAGGTGCGCGTCTCATCGCGGGCGGCCTTAACGGAGACCGGAATACGTTCTTCGGTGCCGTTTAGGAGTATGTCGATGTGCTCTGCCGCCAGCTCCGCGACCGGCGCGCGCAGGGAAAAGCCGTAGTGCGCCGCCACCGCTTTTACCACCTGGTAAAGGTAGCTATCTTTGCTGGCGAGGCGCGACCAGGGCAAAATAGCGCCTTCCAAGGGCGAGAGCCGCTTGTTCGGCACGATGAGATCGGGATCGAACACCATAGTCGTGCCGATGCCTGTGCAGTCCGGGCAGGCGCCGTGGGGACTATTAAAGGAAAACGTGCGCGGTTCCACCTCGCCGAGGGAGATGCCGCAGTGCACGCAGGCGAATTGCTCGGAGAAGAGGAGTTCTACGGGTTCCGCGCTTTCGCTGGAATGACGGCCTGGAGCATTCACGCTGTCGCCGGAATGAAGACCGGATGGACTCCCGCTTTCGCGGGAGTGACGGCTGGGTGGACTTTCGATGCCGTGCGTAAGTACATCGGATGGATTCCGGCTTTCGCCGGAATGACGGATAGACGGGTTCCCGCCTTCTCCGTCACTCCCTTTTCCGTCATTCCCGCGAAAGCGGGAATCCATCTTTTCTTTGCTCTCGTTTTCGTCATTCCCATGTAAACGGACATCCATCGCTTCCCCGCCGGTTGGACTCCCGCTTTCGCGGGAGTGACGGGCCGGTGATTCTCTGCTTGCGCCTTCTCCGTTGTGGTCGTCATTGCCGTCACTCCGCCGCAAGCCGGGATCCGTCCGAGCCTCGGCGCCTTTTCCGTCATTCCCGTGAAAACGGGAATCCATCTTCTCCTCGTCGGCTGGACTGCCACTCTCGCGGGGTTGACGGGCAGATGGATTCCGGCTTTCGCCGGAATGACGGACAGATGGACTCCCGCTTTCGCGGGAGTGACGGACGGCAGGACTCACAGTGCCGCCGGATTGTCGGGCCGCCCCGGCCACAATCACAACCCGCACTACGCTCGAGCCCAGGCGCAGCGCCGTCTCCAACGAGTCCGCCACCCGCGTCCGATCGGTCTCCCCGCCCCGGTTCACCAGCCGGTCCACCACGATTTCGATGGTGTGCTGCTTGTAGCGGTCGAGGGCGGGCGTTTCGTCCAGGTCGTAGACCGTGCCGTCCACGCGTACCCGTACGTAGCCGGCCTGCCGCGCGTCCTCGAACACCTGCCGGTACTCGCCCTTGCGGTCCTGCACGATGGGGGCCAGTATCATGTAGCGCGTGCCGTCGGGCAGATCGAGCAGCGTATCCACCATCTGCTGCACGGTCTGCTGGGAGATTTCGCGGCCGCATTCCGGACAGTGCGGCACGCCGATGCGGGCAAAGAGCAGGCGCAAGTAGTCGTAGACTTCCGTCACGGTACCGACCGTGGAGCGCGGATTGCGGCTGGCGCCCTTCTGGTCGATGGAGATGGCGGGCGAGAGGCCGTCGATGTGGTCCACGTCTGGCTTCTCCAGCATGCCGAGGAACTGGCGCGCGTAGGCCGAGAGCGATTCCACGTAGCGCCGCTGCCCCTCGGCGAAGATGGTATCGAACGCCAGGCTCGACTTGCCGGAACCGGAGAGGCCGGTAATGACCACCAGCTTCTCGCGGGGAATGTCGAGGTCGACGTTCTTCAGGTTGTGTTCGCGCGCGCCGCGGATGCGGATAAAGTCCTCAGCCATGGGGGTTTGGATTGCCTCTACTGGTGCGGCATGGGGAATGCAGCTTCAGGGTGCCGCCTCTTCGTGTCATTCCAAGCGCAGCGAGAAGTCCTGAGTTTCGTAGCTAGCGGATGTTTGCACCGTGCCATCTCGATTCCTCACTGCGCTGCGCTCCGTTCGGAATGACATAAATGACAAGCAGGATTGCGCTCAGCAGTTTCGCGAATCAGTCTCCATAGTACCACGCTGCCCCTACCGGAGCAGTCCATTGACACCCACCATGTCATTCAGTACGCTTGGCATAGGCGTAAGTGCGTACGAGCACACCGCAAGGTACATGCAGGCCATAGACCCCCCCCCCAAGGAGGCAAAGTCATGGCAATGACACGACTTTCACGCCGTTCGGTACTGGCAGCGGTTCCAGTAGTTGGCGGCGCCGCTTTCCTCGCCGCCTGCGGCACGGCCCAGGTTGCCGCGCCGATGGAAGAGCAGGCAGCGCCCGATGAGAAAGCCGAAGCCGCGCCCGCGCCGGCAGAAGACGTAGAGATCACCTATCTCTCCCGCGACTCCGATAGTGCCACCCTCAAGGTGCGCGCGCTCTTCGACAAGTTCGAGGCAGAGAATCCCAACATCACCATCACCATCCAGAATATGTCCAGTGGTGATGAGGCGAAAGCGAAGCTGCTCGTCCAGGCAGCGTCGGGCGTACCCATCGACTTCTTGCGCACGAGCTGGGGCTCATTCGCCGACCTCATCGAAGGCGAAATCCTGTCGCCTTTGGACGACTTCTTCAAGGCCGACGGCCTCGTGCCGTCAGAGCACTTCTTACCGAATAGTCTGACGCACTGGACTGTCGGCGGGGTCCTGTATGGGTGGCCCGGCTCCGGTAACTGCGACGCCGTGATTCTCAATAAGGCGCTGCTGGACAATGCCGGTCTTGAGCCGCCGCCCATCGATCCCACCGATGCGTCCTGGAATATGGATAAGTTCCTGGATTACGCCAAGGCCATGACAAACGGCACCGAGCAATTTGGCCATAACGGCGGCGTGTCCGCTTCCGACGGCACACGCGGCCACCAGCGCGGCGCGTACTTCGGCCAGATTGCCTGGGACTACGAGCGCAGTGTTGCCGTGATGGACCATCCGAAGTTCGTCGAGGGGCTGGCGTATTGGGTAGACCTCAAGCTCAAGCACCGCGTGGTGCCGCTGGCGGAGGACGCCGAGGGTCTGGGCGCGGCCGGTACCGGCCGGCGCGCCCTCTGGGAGTCCGGCAAAGTGGGCATGACCATCACCAACGGCTACCGTCAGGTGGAATTTGAGGCCATCGGCGCCACCCTGCCGTTCAGCGCAGAGAAGAATATCTCCGGCCGCTCCTGGTTCCCCGCAATCCTCATCGGCTTCAGCCGCTTCCCGGATGAGACCTGGACGGTGAACCGCTGGATGATGGAGCCGGAGCCGAATACGGAGTTCACCCTGGCCATGGGCCACACCATTTCGGCGGTGCAGAGCGCGGTGAACATGCCGGCGGAGCAGCTCAAGGCGACCATTGGGTTCGACGCCGTCGCCCACGCGGAGCAGGTCAAATTCAGCCCGCCGTCAAGCTACGGCATGAACTCTTACCCCACTTGGGGCGAGGTCGGCACCGCTCTCCGTCCGCACTTTCAAGCGTACGATGCCGGCGAACTGACCCCCGCGGAGTACGGTCGCGTTGCCACCGACATCATCAACGAGCTGCTGATACCGAAGGAATAGGCTGAGGCAGCGGCAGCCATTCTCCTGAGGAGAGAGTGGCGAGCGTTCGGCACGCTGATCACCGTAGGGGCACGATATATCGTGCCCCTACACTCAGTGTGGCAGTGTAGTGTCAGGCGTAGCGCGGGGGCTTGTCCCCCGCTCTTGGGCGCCAAGAGTACGAAAGGGACAGTGTGTTCCGTCACTCCGGCGGAGGCCGGAGTCCAGAGCGCGCGTGGCAGGAATGAATACCGATTCCCATTATCGTGAGAGTGACGGTACGGCGAGGCAGGAGTGAAGATGGATTCCCGCTTTCGCGGGAATGACGGATCGAAGGATGATCCCCTTCTCTAATGGATTAAAGGCAGAGCGAATTCACGACCACAGAGCATACCCAGCTTACAAGCTAGTCAAGACATGCTGAACCACGGGCGCTGAGGAATATACGAGCATGAAAGTCTACGTGATGACGGACATGGAGGGCGTGGCGGGGGTCATTGACTCGCCGAACTACTGCTTCCCCGAATCTCGTTACTACGAACGCGGCTGCGAGCTGACCACGCTGGAAGTCAACGCCGCCATCGAGGGGGCGCTGGAGGCCGGCGCCACGGACATCCTCGTAATGGACGGTCACGGCCATGGGGCGATTACGCCCATGCTGCTGCATCCGGCGGCGGAACTCTTGAAGGGACGCCCGCGCCCCATGAGCGCCGTTCTCGACGCATCGTTCGACGTCGCGATCAGCATCGGCCAGCATGCCAAGTCCAATGCCCACGGCGGCCATCTGGCGCACTCCGGCTCGTTCAACGTTGAAGACCTGACCATCAACGGCGTCTCCATCGGCGAAAGCGGCCGGAGTTTCATTTGCGCGGCGTACTTCGGCGTGCCGTACGTCTTTCTGAGCGGCGATCGGGCAGCGGCGGCAGAAGCGGAGGCGCTGGCGCCGGGTATCGAGACGGCGGTGGTGAAGGAAGGCCTGGACCGGGGGTCTGCCACCGGCCTCGGCATGGACGACAACCGCGCGTTCAACGGCGCTGCCATTCACCTGCATCCCATCAAGGCGCGGGAACTCATCCGTGCCGGCGCGCAGCGCGGCATAGAGCGCCGCGACGACATCGAGCGCTTCTGGCTGGAGCCGCCCTACACCCTGGTGCACACCACGCGTCCCGAGAACGGCGTCCTCGGCAGTGAGGCCCGCGTAACCGGCGACGACATATTAAAGGTATTCAGGACGCCGCTCAAATTGGGCGAGCACGTCGAAGCAAAATAACAGACCACATTGTGCGACCAAGGTCCTCTTCGAGAGCAAAGCAGCCCCTATATGGGGGAAAGGGCAGTTCCATCGCGTCCACAGGGCATTCCCTCTTGCCAGGAGAGGATTGTACCATGGCGATCAAGTGGCATTCCCTCTCCCGGGGGAGAGGGTTAGAGCCTGCCCCGTACGTGATACGGGGGTGAGGGCGACTCCGTCGGCCTGGCAAAACATCGCACTAGAGAGGCCGCCTGCTCGTATTCCATTCACCAGTGAGGGGCCTATGAAAGGTAACGCATGACCTACACGTTGCTCTGGGGGGATACCCACATCCACGCGGAATACTCGCCGTGCTTCAAGCCGGAAGTGATTCCGGACGGCTTCGACGGCTCGCCCGCCGACTGCTACCGCTACGCGCGCGACATGGCGGAGATCGACTTTGCCGCCGTTACCGACCACACCTTTTCTGGCTGGGCCAAGAAAGAGCCCAATGTGCTGACCGAGGACCAATTTGGCGTGATTCTGGAGGCGAACCGCGCCTACCACGATCCCGGCAGATTCGTGACCTTTCCGGCGTACGAGTGGAATTCGCCGCTCGATCGCACTTGGGGCCACCACAATGCCTACTTCTGCGATGACGAACCGCCCCTGCTGCCCAGCGGCCACGATATCAGCGCTATCGACGAGATGTGGGCGGCGTTCGACGAACTGCCGTATGAAGCGATGATGATACCCCACCACCTGGCGCGGGACCAGACGCCCTATGACTGGTCCACGCTCAATCCGCGCTACGAGCCGGTGGTGGAGATAACGTCCAATTGGGGGAATTACGAGTACAAGGGCAACCCGCACGCGTGTGATCCCAACTGGTCGCCCGGCGTGCCCGGCTCGTTCCTGCAGGACGGCTTGGCGCGGGGGCATCGTGTGGGCGTGATCGGCAGCAGCGACAGCCACTCCGGCCACTCAGGTGGGCACCACCCCCCGTTCGATCCCAAGATTCCGGGCCGGCCCGCCAACCCGATCTTGGCGGCGCGCGGTAGCTATCGCCGCAACATCTTGGGCGCAGGTCTGGCCGGCGTCTATGCGGAGGAATTCACCCGCGAGGGCATCTTCGCGGCTATGCACGCCCGCCGTTGCTATGCGGCCACCGGCAAGAAAATCCGCCTCTGGACCGAGACGGACGGGCACATCATGGGCGCGGACGCCGGTGCGCTGCCGGACGCGCCGCGCACCGTCCACGTGGCCGTGAACGGCACGGCGCCCATCGCGCACATCACCCTGGTGCGCAATAACGTCGACGTGCGGCGCTTCCACCCTCAGGAGCCAACGGCTGACGTGACCGTAGACCTTCTTGATGACGACCCCATGGAGAAGATCGTGAAGGTCTCGCCGCCGGTGGCGGACGGCAGTGGCGAGTCCTTGGTCTACTACTACGTGCGCGTGGTGCAGGCCGACGATCGCACCGCCTGGTCGAGCCCGGTGTGGTTTGACGTGTAGGAATAAGAGTTCCGCTCATTCATGCATAGTCAGCCAGATGGCGGCCTGCCATGGGTCAGACACCCAAGAGGTCTACGCGGCACTCTGGCCGGATCTGCAATCCCCTGTCCCAATGCCATACTGGCATTCTTCGCGTAGACGAGGGGGATTGTGCGCGGTTATCATTGCAGCCAAATGGATAGTTGAATGCCCGCGAAAGCCGGAACCGCCATGGCCTCCGTCTCACGTACGGGCCAGGCTTTGCCTAGGCCACGCAACAGATTGTGAATGAGAGGGCAGAGTCTTGACCGTCATTTGTTTGTTGAATTAAGGTAGGCAAATGAGCGAATGCAAGAGGATAACGTGAGGGGCGTGTGGGCCGCTGTTCCCGCACACGCGGGAATCCCATCGCTGCGGGCGGGACGCCCGCGTTCCCAGGTAGCGTCATTACCGCGAAAGCGCGCCCCCGTGCGGGGGCGCGGAATCCGTCTTCTCCGCGCACGCCCTGGATTCCGGCCCCGTACCACGATACGGGCAGACTTTTCCGCCGGAGTATCTGTGTTAGAAGTCAAGTTAGATTAGGGACCTGGAGCAAGGTATTCCTGCCACGGTGTACCGCGCCGGAAAGACAGAGTCCGTCGTGCCATTTTCATGGAAATGACGAATTGAAAGAACTCGTTCGATACACAAGTTCAATGCGGTGAGAAAGTGAGACCTATGTCTAAATTTCATGAGCGCTATGGATTGACACCCATTATCAACGCCTGCGGCAAGATGACGCATCTCGGCGCGGCGGCGGTGCCGCCCGAGGTGACGAGCCGCGTGATGGAGGCCATGTCGGAGTTTATCGACATGCCGGAATTCCTGAAGGTGGCGAGTGAGGCCATCGCCGACGCTACCGGGGCCGAGGCCGGCACGGTGACCCACTGCGCCGCGGCGGGCATCACCGTGACCTGCGCGGGCGCCATGACCGGCGACGACCTGGGCAAGGTGCTCTCCCTGCCCGATACCACCGGCATGAAGAACGAGGTTATCATCCAAAAGGGCCACGCGGTCAATTTCGGCGCGCCGGTTACCCAGATGATCCGCATGACTGGGGCGACGGCGGTGGAGTTCGGCGAGACCAACCGCGCCCTGCCCGAACACATGGCACGCGCCATCAATGCGAATACGGCGGCGGCGGTTTTCGTGCTCTCGCATCATACCGTGCAGCACAACCAGCTCTCGTTTGCGGAGTTCGTGGCGGTCGCGGACGCCCATGGCGTGCCGGTGATCGTAGACGGCGCGGCGGAGGCGTTTCTGGCGCGAGATTTGTTGGAGCAGGGCGCGTCGGCTGTAGTCTTCAGCGACCAGAAGCACTTGAACGGCTTTACGGCCGGCGTGATTGCCGGCAACCGTGATCTCATCGCGGCCGCCGCCCGCCAGACTATGGGCCTCGGACGCGCCATGAAACCGACGAAAGAGGGCATCGTGAGCGTCATCGCCACCATGGAGTGGCTGCGCACGTTTGATCGCGACGCCTATTTCGCCGACATGGACGCGAAAACCGATCCCGTGGTGGCGGCCATGGCGGTGGTGCCGGGCGTCACGGCCATCTCCGAGCCGGACATCACGGGCAACCCACAGGCCCGCGCGAAGATTATCGTCGATCCCAGCGTCACGGGCACCACGGCGGAAGCGGTCTGCGACGCGTTGAAGGCCGGTACGCCGTCCATCCATCCCCGCGCCCATCACGTTGACGAAGGGTTCTTCTATATTGATCCGGTCGAATTGCGCCTGAGCGAGGTGCCGACGGTGATCGCGCGGCTGCAGGAGATCTTCGCGAGCGCGAGGGTTCCGGTAGAGGTGTAGGCGGAGTAAGAATCTGAGAGTCAGCGCAGAACACCGCTGAAGGACTCAGCTACACGCCACGCGTCCCCGTAACGCACCTTATGCCATACACTAGAGATGACGCCATCCAAATAATTGCCAACCACCGGCAGGAAATCGCTGAACTCGGCGTTGCCGCCATTGGGCTGATTGGCTCGGTCGCCCGCGATGAAGCCCAAGCGGGCAGCGACTTGGACGTCGTTATTGACTTACCCCCAGAACATCAAACCCTGCGGGAGTACTTCGCCATTATCGACTTCCTGGAGGCACAGTTCGGCAGCCACGTCGACGTGCTTATGCTCGACACACTGCGGCCAAGATTTCGCCGCGCCATCGAGCGCGACGTTGTTTGGATAGACCTCGGTGGATGAAAGCAACCACAGTGCGCAATCCACTACTATGGAAACTCATCCCTTGCACTGCGAAACCTGCCAAGCCCGGTACTCTTGACGAAACATGGTCCATGTGGGCTATAGCTGCACACGTGCCCACCTTTGTCTCAGGGATATGACTACGTGGCCAATCCAACTCCTCATAGCGAACACCCCGCCGAGCGGGCTGCGCTGGTTACCCTCTACACCGCCACGGACGGCGTGAACTGGAAATCAAAGCGCAATTGGCTCAGCAACGTGCCCATCGGCAGGTGGCCCGGCGTCACCACCGACGAGCATGGCCGCGTCACCCACTTGCATCTGTATGACAACCGGTTGCGCGGGGAAATTCCACCAGTAGTGGGAGCGTTCGCGAACCTGAGAGAGCTGTACCTTACACAGAACCAGTTGACCGGGGAAATACCGCCAGTGTTGGGCAGGCTCACGAATCTGTGACATCTGGTCCTCTTCCAGAACCAATTGACCGGAGCGATACCACCGGAACTAGCCAATCTCAAGGACTTGGAACGATTAATCCTCTACGGCAACCGGTTAAGTGGCGAGATACCGCCCGCGCTGGGCACGCTTGTTGACATGAAGCGGCTGTATCTTGGCCGCAACCGGTTAAGCGGGTGTATCCCCGCCGTGCTGCGCCAGGTGCCGGAGAACGACCTAGCTGAGCTTGGCTTGCCGTTCTGCAATTGCTGAGCTACTTGGCAAGAATTGCTTTTGATGCAGTCGGGAAACACTACGGCCACTTCGTTGGCCACATAGGGCGGTCCCGGCATGAGGCCAATTCTGTCGAGTTGAGGCCACCTCTCTGGCCGTCACTTCTGTTAATGTCGACTGATTCGTTGACAGAATCTTCCCTCAATTTTCAGTGAACACTATTCTTGTCATTCCGAGCGCAGCGAGGAATCTAGGATTTACTTGAGCGTGTTTGATAGGCTCAGTACTTTAGATTCCTCACTCCGCTCCGTTCGGAATGGCATCTGATTGGGTCTTACTCGCAGGCAGAACCACCGATTGTTGTCACCAATTCTGTCAACGAATTACCTGACATTTACAATTCCGGCGTTCGCCGGAATCCAGGCTTTGCGCGGAGAGGATGGACTCCCGCTCTTGCCGGATTGACCGATTGTTGTCACCAATTCTGTCAACGAATTACCTGACATTTACAATTCCGGCGTTCGCCGGAATCCAGGCTTTGAAGATTGACGAGAATGAAGTTCCGTTATCGTGATTGACTGAATTTCCGTTTCACAATAGTGATAGAGTGCGGCCCGCGTGCTGACAGTAGGGGCTCTCGACTCTTGGAAGCACGACACGTATCTAGATACCGATTTGGCCACAAATGATCGCAGCTGCATACGTAAAGGACGCGGTCAGAATTCTCTATACTAGCTCACGAGAAAGCAGGCGCTGTTTACCGCTGCCGCGACATTCTCGCCGCGGCCAAGGCGCTGCATGGCTTCGTACATGGCAATGTATTCGCGCCCGGGCTCTAGCTCCGGCAATGCCCGTCCATGTGCCAGCGCATGTTGTATCGCCGTCACTTCTGATGGACGGAGGTCAGTGCGCAGTTCCGGAAGCCGCTCAGCCGCCGCCCTTCCGGCGGGTATCAAGGCCTGCTGTTGCATGGCTTGGTTGAAGCCCAGCAGCGCCGTGAATGCTGCTTCGGGGCGTTTTGTCCGCGCGGCAATCGCGAGACCAAGGCCGGCCTTCATGGGCACGGCATGCACTTTTCCCTGAGGCAGTGGAGCCATGTGAAACCCTCTTGTGTCGAATCGCGATGGGGGATGATCATAGAGCATTGCCGGCAGAGAGCCTCGATCAAATAGCAATTCCTGCAAGTCGATGCCGGTAAGCGGTGGCGAGACGCGTTGCTTGTGCATCAGGTCATGCACGAATTGCAGCGCCTCCCTAGCCGCCGGATCCTGCAACCGGCACTGTGAATTCTCCGGGTCAAGTACCATAGCTTCGTTCTGCCACAGTGCCCACCAGACTTCCTCAAGATGGGCGACGAGCCCCCAGCGGGCCACTGTGCCGTCGTTCGAATACGAAGTGAGCCTTCCGGCCTTCTCGGCCAGATCGTGCCAATTCCAGCTAGCGTCCGGTGGCGCGACGTCGTGCTCTTTCAAGTACGCTTCATCGTAGTGGAGCATGAGCGGGCGCGCGGCAATGGGCACCCCATAGAGAATGCCACCACTGCGGAACTCGCTGACTGCACTCGGGAAGAACTCCCTGTCCAGAGCAGCATCAGCGGATTCACTGAGGGAATCCAACGGCAGCAAGAGCCCCTCCCGCCCCAGCCAGTGCGCTTGGTACGGCTGCACGGTCACCAGGTCCGCCTCGAAGCCCTCCAGCATCGCCTCCGCCGCCTTCAGGGCATTCGATTGCGCCTCCTCGAATTCTTCGGCGGATATCTGCCTTTGATAGAATACCGGCTCCAACTCGTAATAGAAGCGCAGTGCAATACGGTAGCCACCCCGTGTGGGGCCTAACTGACTCTCTTTGTCCGCCTCCAGCGTACGTACCGCCCGGATGTACTTTTCCTCCGGCCACCCTGTGAACGGAAAGCCAAATGCAAACTCCTCCTTACCGACGGCTGCCACTCTTATCTCAACTCCCGGTGGTGGGCTCGGAGGGGAAGGCGGAGACTCCAAGGTGTTACAGCCGGCCGCAAGCGCCGCCGTGCCGGCGAATAGCGACCGCCGCGTAAGCATTGATATGCTCCTTTCGGCCACAACTCGAATGCCCTTGATTGCAGTCTACTCCAAAGAACGGCGATTTCAACCACTCTGCCGGTTTCTCTTTCTGCCGGTCGTGTGGTTACATACTAGGCAACGCATAGCAAGCCTTCGCTCGGGTTACGAAGAGACTAAGTGCCAAGGCCGCGACCGCTCTGACGGGAATGGGCGGAAAACCAACTTGAGAAGCAGGAGTCCTCTATGAAGTACCAGATCTATTGGGGAGACATTCACAACCACTGCGGCATCAGCTACGGGCACGGCAGCTTGGAGCGGGCGTTGACGCTGGCGCGGCAGCAGCTTGATTTCGCCTCTGTCACCGGCCACGCCTTCTGGCCCGATATCCCCACCGACCGCGAGAAATTTGCCGCCATCATCGACTACCACCAGGAAGGGTTCGCGAAGCTGCACAGGAATTGGGACACAGTGCAGGATACGTTTGCGTCGTTCGACGATGGGCGGGGCTTCATACCGTTTCTCAGCTACGAGTGGCACTCGCGGGGCTACGGCGACCACCACGTCCTCTTTAAAGGCACGCACGGACCGCTGCTCGGGGGTGAGACGCTGGCAGATCTGCGCGAGAGCCTGATCGCAACCGGCCAGCCGTTCATCCTCGAACCCCATCACATCGGCTATCCGCTCGGCGGGCGCGGCATCAATTGGGATGCTTACGACCCCACGCACTCGCCCATCGTCGAAACCTACTCCATGCACGGCTGTTCCGAGAGCGACGAAGCGCCCTATCCCATGCTCAACACCATGGGCCCGCGCGACCACAACAGCACCATCCAGGCCGGGCTGGAACGGGGCCACCGCTTCGGCATTGTGGCCTCCACCGACCAGCACTCCGGCTATCCGGGCTCGTACGGCGACGGCCGGGTGGCTGTGTATGCCACCGAACTCTCCCGCGATGCCATTTGGGACGCACTCTGGAACCGCCGCACGTACGCGGCAACCGGTGACAAGATGGCCGTAGGCTTCCACGTGAATGAAGCCATGCTCGGCGGCGAGACCCACGGCAACAAGCGGCAAGTCAGCCTCAGTGCCGAGGGGTCCGACTTCTGGGACACCATAGAGATCATCAAGAATAGTAGGGTGTGGCGGCGCTGGGCGCCCTTGCCGAGCTACGTTGTGCCCGATGAGAGCCGCCGCCTGCGTGCCAAAGTGCAAATCGAGTGGGGCTGGTCGGCCGTTGACCAAGACGCCGCCTGGGAGATGGCAGTGCGGGTGAACGACGGTGAGATTCTCGACTGCGAAACGTGCTTCCGCGGCGATCCGGTGCTGCGGCACGAGCAGGTGGAAGGCGTCGCCGAGACGATACCCCACGCCGTGGAGGAACAATCCGCGCAGCACATCGCCTGGCGTTCGGTCACACGGGGCAACGTGACCACCCGTCACCCCACCACACAGGGGCTCATTCTCCACCTAGAGATGCCGGTCAGCGCGACCCTGACCCTCACGGCCAACGGCTACACGGCGGAACACACACTGGCAGACCTGCTCGGCGCGACGCGCGGCCACCTTACCGACGGCTTTCGCAGTCCCGCCGTGCGCATCCACCGCGCCGTGCCCGCGCAGGACTACACTTTCGCCGCTACCGTCATGGATACGGAGCCGGAGCGAGACACGGACTACTATTACGCGCGTCTCGCCGCCCGCAACGGCCAGCTCGCCTGGACGACGCCGGTCTGGGTCACGAGCTAGGCTAACTGCATCGCAGCAAAACGAGGTACGGCGCTGCCTTAAGCTGTAACGTGTGGCGGCGCTTCCTCAGGGTACTCTCATAATCGTGTGCTTCAATCCTGCTATTATCCTTTTCCCCTTCAGGGATTCGTTCCCAGCGCGCGCTTTAACAATGGAGTCGGGGCAGACTCACGGGGGCAAGCGGCGTCGGCGGATCCCAACGGGGTGGTGCTCACACATATAGGGGGTTCGCACCATGCTTCAACCGGAAACCTTGCTGAACCTGCCGCAAGGGGCAAGTCAGCCACAGTTTTCGCCGGACGATACACGCCTTGCATACGTCGAGAACGGCAGCATTTGGGTCACCACTGTGGCCGCAGGCGGCGTGGCCGTAGAGCTTGGCCCCGGCGCCAATCCGCAGTGGCATCCCGACGGCTGGCTGTCGTATTTGCGTGAGACCGACGGCATTACCCGCGTATGGCGCCATGACTACCTGGCAGAGGAGGAGCCAACCCCATTCTCGCCAGCAGGTCTGCCTGTAGTGGAGCACGCTTGGTCGCCAGATGGCAACACTCTTGCGCTCTATGAAGGGCGCGCCAGGCAACCGCTAGCAGATGCGCTGCCCAGCAGCGTGTGGCTGCTTGACGCCGTGAGTGGGGAGATCCTCCGCCGCGTGGAACCGCAGTCCGAGCGACAGCTCATTCAGGGCCGTCTCGCCTGGTCGCCCGACGGCCGGCGGCTTTCGTGGAGCGTCGTTGCGGCCATCGAGAACCGCCGCGGGGGACACCGGGAGATCTGGCTGCTAACCGTGGACGACGGCTCCATGCGGCGGGAAATGCCGGTAGGTACCTGTCAGATGTCACTGCCCGCCTGGCGGCCCGATGGCGAGGCGTTGGCCTTTGCCGCTACGCCCCATCCCTATGGCTTCCACGCTCTCAACAGCCTCGCCACGTGGAACCTGCGCGACTTCGCCGTGCGTTACCGCACACAAGACCCTTTTCTGCTACTTCCGGGCGGCAATGTGCCGGTCTGGTCGCATGATGGGGAGACTATCTATGTAGCTGGCAACAACGACACGATCACGCGCCAGCTTTTCGCAGTCTCTCCACGACATGGTGCGATCACCCAGTTAACTCACGGCGCCGGCAACCATAGTTCGCCTGTCCTCTCCTCGGATGGGCGTTGGCTCGCCTGCGAAGTTGAGTCTCCCGACCGGCTGACCGAAATCCGGCTGGTTGCCACCGACGGCTCGGAATCCCGTCAGTTAACCCAAGCGAACGGGCAACTCGATGCTATCGCGGGCGTAGAGCAACTTGAATCGGAAGTCGTCCGCTGGCGCGCGCTAGACGGCCTGGAAGTAGAAGGCTTGTTGCTCTATCCGCCCGGCTGTGGACCAGACCGTCCGCCGGCGGCGCCGCTGCCCACCGTCGTGTATATCCACGGTGGGCCAATTAACAACACTCCCCGCAGCCTACTCGGCGATGATCCGCTCCACTTTTCCGGACTGCGCTTTCTGGTTGCTCACGGCTACCTCGGCTTTCTGCCCAGCTACCGTTCCAGCGGCATCTACGGCTGGGACGCGTATCAGCAGATGCTGACGACGGGACACGATAACAACATCCGGGTGGACGCCGCTGACATCATGGCGGGCGTGGACCACCTCGTCACAGCGGGACTTGCCGACCCGCTGCGACTGGGTCTGCGCGGACACAGCCACGGCGCTTTGCTAACCAATTGGCTGATTACGCAGACCAACCGCTTTGCCGCTGCCGTGAGCGTGGAAGGCGCAACCGATCTCGTTGCCGCGGCCAAGGCGACCGCGCCCAATGACATTGCCGAGTTGGAATACGGTGGTTCGGTGGAGGAGGTGCCGGAGAACTACCGCGCCAACTCGCCGTTGACCTATGCCGCCCTGGCGCGCACCCCGCTCCTGCTCTTCGAGGGCGAGCCTATGAAGCGCATGGAGCAGGGCAAGCCGTTCTGCGATGCCCTATCTGCCGCCGGCGTGGAAGTAGAATATGTCTACTACGAAGGTGAAGGGCACCTTTTTCGCAAGCCGGAGAATCAAGTGGACTACCTGCGGCGCACGGCGGACTGGTTCGACCGCCATCTCCGCGGTGCCTAGGGGCAGTGCTCTGTTCGCACCGGCAGTGCCGCGAATGACCGCTGGGCGCAGATGCGAAAATTGTCGCCGTTGCAGTTGACAAAGCTGCCGGAGTGGGCAAATATATGGGTAGCATGGAAGCCTGACCGTGTTGCGGCGACTGCATTATACCGGGATTGTGTACGGGCCGCTTTCAGAGGAGGTGCGAAACACGGGGAATCGGGCCTACCCAAGCCAGGCAGCGCACGGAGCGCATGTGTGAACGAAGTGTATTGGCACTATCTAAGGAGAAGGGTAACGATGCGATCTCGTTTCTCAAGACGAACGATCCTCGGCGGCATGGGCGTCGGCCTAGCGGCCACGTTTGCGGCGGCCTGCGGCGCGGGCGCGGGCATGGCTCCCGCCGGTGACGCGCCGGCCGAGTCCGAGGAAATGGAAGCCAAAGAGCCCGCCATGATGGAAAAGCAGAAGGTGCTCTATTGGTCCCATTCAACTCAGCCGTTCCATGCTGACATTGGCGCCGAGATGGTCGCCGAGTTCAACGGCTCACAGGATGAGGTCGAGGTATTTGCCGTCGGTACCGCTTACGGCGATACCAAGAGCAAGCTCCCCACCGTGGTCGCGGCGGGCAGCGCCCCCGACATCTCATTCCTCGACCGCTACATCACCAAGAGCCATGCGGCCGTGGGTGCTACCATGGACATCACCCCGTTTGTGAAGGCTTCCAGCGTGATGCAGCCGGACGACATTTGGGATCGCATCCTGAATGACGTGACCTACAAGGGCCGCCACTTTGGCTGGCCGTGGGGCCCGGACACCCGCACGCTCTTCCTGAACCACGACGTGCTGATTGAAGTCGGCATCGATCCGGAAGAACCGATCGGTGACTGGGAAGACTTTCATAGTGCGGCGAGCAAGATTCACACGCTGGAAGGCGAGAACATTACCCGCCTGGGCTTTGTGCCGAACTGGGGCAGCGCCGGTATCATTGCCGGTTGGATGATCCCCTACTGGCAGCAAGGCATGACGCTTACCAGTGCTGACGAGACTCAGGCCACCATGGACAATGCGGAGATGGCGGCGGCGCTGGAGCACAGCACCCGCTTCTACGACGCGCAGGGCGGCTGGGACGCCGTGCAGGCCTTCCGCGGCGATCTGTCACCGGCGCTCGTGTTCACCGGCGGTGGCGTCGGCATGTTCTTCGATACATACAGCACGCCCAAAAATACGGCGTTCGCTGAGGAATACGCCAAGATTGACTACAGCGTGGTCTTTGAGCCGTATCCGGACGACGGGCAGCCCGCGACCTACGGCGGCGGCTGGTCCAACGTCATTCCCACCGGGGCCAAGTCGGCGGAGGGCGCGTTCAAGTTCCTCGAGTTCCTCTTCATGGAGCCGCAGGACCGTCGCTGGGCCGATCGCTGGGACCGCATTCCAGTGCGGAAGTCCGTCGGCCGCAGCGAGGAGTTCATCCAAGGCGACCCTGACCGCGCACACGCCATCGACGAGATGCCGGGCGCGCACTGGGTGGTCACCGCGGCAGGTGGCCCGGACATTCTGGGCGCGCACATCCAGCTCAGCCGGGATGCGTGGCAGCACCTGAAGACTATTCCCGAGGCCATGGCAGAGGCCAACGCCAAGACCCAGCAACTGCTCGACGAGTGGGAAGCCAACTCGGTCGTACAGTAAGACTGGATCGTTCAGTCAGCACCGGGATTTGCCCGGTCTGATCGGGACAAGAAGAGAGGGTGGCGCTTTTTCGGCGCCACCCTCTTGCAATTTCGAATGCGATTGCCAGCAAGCCAGTTTGACCGGTCCGATTTCCACTTATCGCGGCTAACCGCTTGTGTCCTCATTCTCCGGATGATATCCCATAGGCAACCCTCCACGAGCCCTCGGCCAGTAAGGGTCAGCGAGCGTCACGTTCTCGATTGGGCCCGGCCCCAGAGCCGCCGCCAGTCTCTTGTCCCAGTATAGAAATACGTCGCATTCCCACCAGATAGCAGTTGCCAGATGAATTGCGTCCATGGGCGTGATACCGTACGTCGCGCCTAGCCGTTGCGCCTTTTCGCCAATTTCGCGGCTGACCTCGATGAGCTGTATGTACTCGTGAGCAAAGAGGCTGCGCACCGCTACAAGTTCGTCCTCGTCTAGCTCCTCGTGTTTCACCTTGATCCGCCGCACCTCGGCGAGTGTAACCGTTGACGTAAGTGCCGTGAATTTTCCTGTCTCTGCGTCTTTGAGAATCCTGTAGGCCACCTCCCACCGCTGTAGACCGTCACCGCAGTCGATTTCCTCTCGCTTGATATGTGCAAAGAACACCGACGAATCCAAGTATGGCCGACGAAATGCGTCAGCCATCACGCAGGCTCCGGATATACTCTTCAGTGCTTTGGCCTCCCGTGAAGTCAGGCGCGATGCCCAAGATCACTTCCAGGGGCGGTAGTTCGTCTTCATCCGGCAGTGTGCGGTAGCGGTCTGTGCCTACACTCAGCAATCTGCCCTCAACGTTGTAGGCAAGCTCGCCGGACACAACAACGCGCCGCCTGCTCCGCAACGCTTCGATCACGGTTCCTTCTCGATCCTCGGGTAGGGAACACCGGATTGCTCTGCCCGTCACCGCGTGATAGACATTGAAGTAGCGGTTTCCCTGATGCAAAGAGACCACCTCAACCCTGCCCTCAACGGAGCCAATCGTCTTGTAATGAACGCCGGTTAGATTCTGAAGCTTTTCATCGGCCGTCCGGGATAGGACCGCCTCTCTGTTGTGATCGGGCATGCTCACGTTCAGCGCCTCCACACCATCCTGCCCAAACGCGCGTGTCATTGCCCGCAAATCCTCCAGCATTTCCAGATCATAGTCCGGTGGTGCGCGTCCTTGCGTTTCAATGCGTTCTATCCCCTCGATGTAGCGAGACCCAATCTGCACGCCAAAGTCCACATCGCCCGCGATCACACGGCTGCGCAATGCGATTGTGCCGCTATTTCCTTCGTTGAGTCCTACTACCACCCACTTCATCGTGCCAGTCTCTTGTCTGGACACGGCGCGATCAAGACGGCGCAGAATCGAATGAGATTTCTCCAGCATCAGCGTAAGCGAATCGAAAGCAATGTTGCCGAGCTCACCTTTCACTGTGAGATGCAATCTTGCCATTTCGGATCCTCCCAGAAGGCTAGACTTCGCCTAGAGTTGCCGTTTGACTAGAGAATATCCTAAGTCCGCATACAGTTCCATAGTTCCATTCTCTCACGCTCTACAAGCGAAATGTTGGCTATGAGCTCATGTATTGATCGCCTGTGTCCTGCTGGCGCTGGATAATGTAGCGCGCGATCCGCAATTTCGCCTCGGCCAACTGGGCTCGGAGATCGCTCCAGAATTCAAGAAGGGAGCTGCCAAGTAAGGAGTCCGCCCACCCACGGACTTCTGGGAACGGCATCTGAAATTGAGCCTGCTCACTGCTGTCTCCCAGTCCAGCTCCAAGCAACCCATACACATGTGTCCCTACCTTCTCTTACCCCGGCCGGCTGAGAAGTTCGACGACGATCTCTTGCTGGCGATCACTATCTAGTGGCATTTGCGTTTACGGCAGGGTCTCGTGCCCCGCCTGTTCGTCGACCGGATACGGCGGGCGGTTGCCTTGCATTACGGCGGCGATGCATTCGAAGGCCATGACCACCATGGCGTGGACGGATTCCTGGGTGACGCCGGCCACGTGGGGGAAGGGCAGGATCTTCGGGTGGGTCAAGAAGGGGTGGTCCTTGGGCGGAGGTTCCACGGAGAAGACGTCGGAGGCGGCGCCGGCGAGTTGTCCGGCGTCGATGGCGGCCACCAGGGCATCCTCATCGACCAGGCTGCCGCGCGCCGTGTTAACAATGTAGGCGCTGGGTTTCATGCGGGCCAGAAGATCGGCGTTGACGAATTTGACCGTCTCCGGCGTGCTGGGCAGGTGGACCGAGATGAAGTCCGATTCGGCGAAGAGCGCTTCCGGTTCCGCGTATTCCACGCCAAGTTCCGCCGCCGCGGCTTCATCCCATATCACGTCGTAGGCGAGCACGCGCATGCTGAAGCCGCTGGCACGCCGCGCCACCGACTTGCCGATGCGGCCCAGGCCCAGGATGCCCAGGGTCTTATTGCACACGTCCACGCCCTGGATGCGGTGGAACCCGCCGTCGCGGGCGATGGCCGCGTGGCCCACGACTTCGCGCGCTACCGCCAGGATCATCGCCATGGCGTAGTCGGCGACGGTATCGTTGTTGGCCCCGGGGGTAATGGTGACCCAGACGCCGTGCCGGCTGGCGGCATCCACGTCGATCTGGTCGTAACCCACGCCGACGCGGGCCACGATCTTGAGCTGTGGATGGGCGGCGAAGACTCGCTCCGTAAACCTATCCGACCCGGCGACAAAGGCCACCACGTCATCGATATTGTCAATGATCTCCTGCTCGGTGAGCGGCCGATAGATGTCGAGCGGCGGAGCCAACTCCAGCCCGGCGTTGTGCAGCAAGTCCCAATGCGGTCCGGGGAGATCGAGAATAGAACGCGCGCCAATGAATACCTTTGCCACCGGTCTTTGACCTTTCTCGTTAGCAGTATCTGAATGCGGAGCTTCTCTATTATCCGCTATGGCGCCGCCTCATGCCTACTGAGACGACGAACCGCGCAGGCAACTCAAGCGCTCGCTTGCCGGCTTCGATTCCAGCGTCGTTGTGGAGCAGGCAAGCGTCTCCGCGCCGCTGCGGCGGCAAGTCCCTGCGCTAATTCATTAAACCTAACCGCCGCTTCCCGATAAGTACCAAGAATCCCTGGGCAATTCTACCAACCAGTGGGAAAGCGATCGTGATCGGCGACGCAGTCCCCCCTCACCCCAACCCTCTCCCCAGGGAGAGGGAGCTTTCTGGCCTGCCGGCGTGGGCCCTTGTGACTTTCCTCCGCAGGTGAGGGTGGTCGCCTGCCGGCACAGGCTGGGCAAAGACTTCCTTACCACAGGCGGAGGGGCGGCAACACAGTGACAACGCCTCCAGCGTGAGTTGACGTTTCGCAAACCAACATAGTACGGTCATATGTGCAGCATTGCGCCATGTCCGTGCCGGCTGCATACCAATGATACACACGCCGCGACCGGCGTTGAGGACGCTTGACATGAGCACCGCAGAATCCGATAAGAGCCAAGGCGGCAAGAGGAAGAGACGCCGGGCGCGCTACGGGGAAGAGGAGATCGAGTCCGTAGAGATCCGCTACTTCCCGAATCCGGAGCCCAAGCGCGACTACTACGTGCAGATCCGCCTGCCCGAGCTTACCTTTAAAGACCCGGTTTCCGGCTATCCGGACTTCGCCGTGGCCACCATGGTGTATGTGCCGGACGCGCGCATCGTGGACCTCAAGACGTTGAAGCTGTATTTCAACAGCTTTCGCGACAAGTACTTTTCCCACGAGCGCATCACCAACGAACTCTTCGACGAGTTGCTGGAGGGGTTGGAACCGCGCGGCGCGTTGCTCATGATGGAGTTCAACCCCCGCGGCAACGTCTCGACGCGCGTCATCACCACCACGGACGATGCGTTTCTGGAGCAGGCGCGGAACGTCCTCGAATTGCCGGCGACGCGCCCCGCCTTTTGATTGACCCGCATGCGCGAGCCGCCGTCCACCCCTGGCGGCGCGTTGACGGCCCCCCCCCGCCCATGGCCCGACGGCTACGGGTCTCGGCCTGACGGGCTGCAGTTTCCGGCCTGAAAGGCCGCAGACTTAGGCAGAGAACCTCCCAATTCTGCGCATGCACTCCGCCAGCTATTGCGCGCGAGTCGGTGAGCGCGAGCCGAGCGTCCCACGTTTCTCCCGGTCTTCCATTCGATTCAGGAGCAGGCGCGAGGCGTTGCTGCCGGGCCGGCGCGTAGTGCGGTGAAGCGATGGCTGCGGCCCTTTCAGGCCGAAGGCTGACACCGACAAGACGGACGCTGCCGGCGACGGTGCCAGGCGTTGGACGATGAGACGATTGGGACACCGGAATTGAGGACACCTGCGGGGCGGTTGCGGAGGGCCGGTCTGCCGCCCGCGGCCGGTGGCGGACCGCCAGCGGGGGCCTTGCGAAGGGCGCAGGAGCCGCTGGTATGACGGCGGGTTTGGATCCGGGAAACGCTCGTTTGGCGTGGCGAAACAGGCGATTTTGGGAGAAATCCGGTGCTGAGCAGACCCCAATTATCACATTGTGTCAAGCGGTTCCCGGCCCCTATTCACTGTTTGAATTCGTTGTCAATAGGAACCCAAGGCGCAAAAAGGGCTTCTGAATGTATTGACAGCCCATATTCACAGTTCAAATCGGGGATTTTCGCGGATTCTTGCTACTTTTTCGGTTGAATGCGTGCTTTGTCCTTGACAGGTATTGGTGCTTTCCCCATAATGTCAGCAGCACCACACCGTGGGTATCAAAAACGTGGTGAGCAGAAAGTATCTTTAGGTAGCGTTCGGTGAAGGGGCGTACCGAACCCGAACGGATCTTCAGGAGGAGGGATCAATGCGTATTACCAGATACCCTACCCAGTCACTAGACAGGACGTTCCTGTACAGTTCCCTTGTCCAGGTCGCTCTCGTGATTGCGGTAATCGTTGCGTTGTTGGCAGTATCTCTGCCGGCGCGCATCGCTTCAGCGGCACAGTCCGGCGCATCTGCGGCGCAGATGGAAGTCGTGATCGTGCCACCTCGAATTACCATCGCCCTTGGTGACGATGGTGCATTGCAGTCGGTAACGACTAGCGTTTTCATCGGCGGCACGGCGACGCCGGTGAGTATTTCGGCCAATGACCTTAAGGCGCTTGGCGCGTTTGGTATTCCTGTACCTGCGCTGGGCATTGATGCCATGACCTTAGGCTTGCTTACGGGTGCTGGCGTCGAACATCTTCAGGTCGTAAAGGGCGTGGACGGCTTGATTGATATCTACGTCAACGGCGCTTACACCATTGGTGTGAACCTTGGCGAGGATGCAGCGAACTACGAGCGGGTGCTCAATCTGGTGGAAGGTTTCACCGGTATTGCCATCCCCTTGCGGGACGTTGTGGTTCCCGTGGTGCTCGCTTCTGGTGGCGACGTGGTCATCACCATTGGTGAGTCGGCCATTCCGGTACGTGAAGAAGGCGCACCTTCCGGCTACGTGGGCACCGAGCAACAAGAGATTGAGCTGATGGCCAAGGCCAATGTCAGCTACGATGCCGACGGCAATCTCTCCGTGCTGGGTATGTCTGCTGCCGACCTTGGTGTGGTTGGCACCGAGTTGACGCCGGCTATCATTGCTCTCATGACGGACAACGGCATCAGTGAGTTGAACGTCAAGATCAACAATGACGGCCTGTCGTTGGGTAGCAACGGTGAGATGCTGGCTGACGTCCGCTTGGGCGGCGCCGATGCACTGGGCATCCTCACTGCGTTCGCACCGCAAGCCAGTATTGTTCTGCCGTACTTGCACTTGCGTGACCGCATTGACGTTGACCTGACGGTGAGCCTGCCGTAAGAAGGGATGCTGTAGTGTAAATCAGGAAAAGCACTACGCTCCCGTCATACGCAGGTGATGTGAGGGATACCCTATGCGCCCCAAGGGTATCCCTCATTGCTTAGAAGGCTAGAGTACACAAGTAATCTTGGCATGATCGTTAGACTCGTAACCATGAATGCATGCAAGCACAGAGAGGGAAGGCTATGACCACCTGGAGACGTTGGTGGGTGCCCGTACCAATTCTGTGGTTGGTCCTTGTCATCATCGCTCTAATTGTGCTGGTAGCGGTGGGTGGAGGACTCACTAAGTTCGCGGCAACTCTGTTCTTGGTGAGTTTTGGCTTGCTCTTCTCACTGCTTTACCTGGGCGCGGGGCTTGGCTATAAGGCAGGGTACCAACTCGGTGGTGGTACCGGTACCGGTCAGGCCGTGGGCATTGTCGGCCTGATCATCGGCGGATTAGTAGGCTTGCTGGCTTCGCTTTTGATTGTTTCCACTGGCTTTGTGAGCCACGGGCTTTCTACGCCGTTTGCGCCGGCGCGCCTGACAAGTGCCGCCCCGGTTTCCGGACCGGGCGCACCGCCGGAGCGCGCTGAAGAATCTATCGAAATCTATGGCTTGCCGCAGGCAACCGTGCTATTCGGCGACGACGGCACCATCAGTGCCGTGGACGTCGGCATGTACCTTGCCGGGCAGCAGTTCAATCTCGGTCTCTCTGAGGATGAACTGAGCCAACTGGGAGTCGGTGAGGTCCTTTCGGCTTCAGCCATCGAATCCTTACAAGCGGCCAATCTTCAACACATCCAACTCATTAAAGGTCCGGGCGGCGATTTCGACGTTTACGTCAATGGCGGCTTTGCACTGCGCATTTCCGTAAACTACGATCAAGCCGCACTGGACAAAGTGATCGCGCTTGTCAAGGGTCTTGGCTATGATGTGGCCTTGCCTGATCTGGCTGTGCCCGTCGCGCTGGCGATGGTCGGCACGGTAGACATTGACTTTCCCACGGCGGACGGCGCTGCGGCTGTCGAAAAGTTCAGTGGTGAGACATCGCAGCCACCTGACGTGCCCGGTGCCGCGGATAACCAATATCCGCTGCTGGTCGGTACGTCTCTGACCGCCAACGGTGACTTGTTGGTGCCTGATGTCGTGATTCTCGAAAATACTGCGCCTCTGCTCGAAGCCATCGGTTTGAACCTGAGTATGCCCGGCATGCTTCCAGCGGATACCGTGGCGGGCCTGAAGGAAGCCGGTTTGACCACCATTACGGTCAAACTCGTGCCGCAGGGCCTCGATATCTATCTTGACGACGTGCATTCTTTGACCGTCTTCTTGGGCGATGAAGAGACCTTGCAGAATCTGACTACGGTTGCAGCAGCCTTTGCCGGCGATGAAGCCGGCGATATGCTGGGCAGCGTGGCACCCTTCCTCGTGCGCCGAAACGAGATGGCAGTTGATATCGTTGTGAATATCGAATAGCACTCCGTGTGCACGCCCTGCCCTTGGCGGGGCCATGAGATAGCAGCGAAGAGACGGCCGTGGACAATCTGTCCACGGCCGTCTTCACTTTGCTGGTCCGAGGGCGCCGCGGCGTGTCCCCTCCTGTTCGCACCAGCCTCCATAATACTTAAGTCCTGACGATGGAAGGCGGCTGCGGCCGAGGCGCCATGATTGTGGCCGGTTGCATAGGGACGCGGGCAGGTTTGCGTATACAGCCGGTCGCCTGCTATCCTGAAGAGGAGCTGTGCAAAAGCACGGATAGACATCAACAAGAGCCGTTGACCACAGGCCCGCCCCTCGGGGGCGCATAATCCTCAAGCTGCGAGGCAAGCCTGTCTAGGCAGAACCGCAAGAGCGGACGGCTGCGCGGCCTTCCTCCCCGATGAGGGTGGGCTGGCGGCAGTCCTATTGCGCAAAACCTTGGTCAACGCCAAGGTTTCTTCTATTTTCAGAGAGGAGGTGATGTGATTTGGCAAGCCGTGAAGAGAAAGCCGTATTGATCGAGGATTTGCAGGAGCGGTTGCGCGGTGCGGATCTGGCAATCGTTACTGACTTCCGCGGACTGGACGTCGGGCAGATGCAGACGCTGCGCCGTGAGCTCCGGGCCGCCGGCGGACAGTTCAAGGTGGCAAAGAACACACTGCTGCGACTCGCCGCGGAGAGAGAGGACCAGGCTGAGCTCTCATCGCTGCTCGACGGCCCAAGCGGCATCGCGTTCGCCGAGGGCGACATCGTGACGGTGGCGAAAGCTTTGACCCAATTTGCCAAGAGCGCGGACGCGCTCGAGGTGCGGGGCGCCCTGATGAACGGACGTGCCATCAGCGCGGCAGAGGTGAGCGCCCTGGCGTCGCTGCCTTCCCGCGAAGAGATGCTGGCGAAGATGCTGGGGAGCATGCAAGCCCCCGCGACAAACCTGGTGGGCGTGCTCAGCGCTGTTACGCGCAGCCTGGCCTACGTGCTGCAGGCGCGTGCTGATCAACTGCAGGAGGCAGAAGGCGCATAGGCGCATCCGGTCACCAAGACTAGTGTCCAGAGCGTGTTTTCTTGATTAGATTCAATGCAAAGACTGAGTGGCGAGTGCCGCTGGAGACAAAGAAGGAGAAGCAAGTATGGCACAGACAGTTTCGACTGAGGACATCATTGCAGCGATCGAGAACATGACGCTGCTTGAGGTGTCTGAACTCGTAAAGGCCCTGGAAGAAAAATTCGGCGTCTCTGCCGCCGCGCCCGTGGCGGTAGCGGCTGCGCCCGCCGATGGCGACGGCCCCGCGGCTGAAGAAGAGAAGGACTCCTTCGACGTCGTGCTGACAGAGATCGGCGACAAGAAGATCCAGGTCATCAAGGCCGTGCGCGAGATCACCGGACTGGGCCTGCGCGAGGCCAAGGCCGCCGTGGAAGCGGCGCCGAATCCCATCAGGGAAGGCGTGAGCAAGGAAGAGGGCGAAGAGGTCAAGGGCAAGCTGGAAGAGGTGGGTGCCAGCGTCGAGCTTAAGTAGCGCTCGCGGTCCGTCGAGCTCAAATAGCGCTCGTAGTCGTCGTACTGATTTGGCGTTCAGGCTCTATGGACTCGCGTAGGCTCTCTTGGCCTCAGTGAGGCAGAACGGCCTGCGCCGATCTGCCGACTCACACCGTACACAAGACGATGCATACAGCGCGGCCCGGCGAATTCTGGGCCGCGCTGTCGGAATCCACGCCGGCAGCCGACGAGAAGCTGCCTCATGGACCGGCTCGCCATGCCGGCCCGTGCTTCGACCCTTCGGCAGGCTCAGGACAGGCAGGGGCTTCACGCAGCCGGCTGCGCGCAGCCCTCACCACGAACGGGCTATTGGCGCTTCCGCTCACCAATCGGCATATCAGTCTGCGAATTAGCACCTTCGTTCACCCATCGGTGCTTCCGTTTGCTACCTGACACCTTCGTCCACCCAATTGGCAATACCGTTCACCAAAGAGCGCATCCGTTCGCGAAAAGGCGCTTCCGCTCACCTCCGTTCCCCCTGAGCCTGTCGAAGGGCAGGACTGCGCAGCGCAATGTGTCTACGAGAAGAGTTCTATTCAGAATCGCCTACTCTCCCTCTCTCCTCCTGGCGGCGCAACTCCAGACCATCCTCAGTCAACTGATAGAACTGCACCACTCGGAGCGTGGGACAGCACATCCCGTCGCCCTCTCCATGGGTCACCATTTTCAGCCTGATGTATTGATCCGCAACGATGATCTCCTCGATCTTCACGCGGTCGCCCAGCAAGGCTGAGGCTACGTGCACCGGCGCGCCATTCTCGTTGATGACGGCCTCCAAGGAACGAAACGTGCCGCTGCCGCCGCCGCTGGCTTCCAGCAACACTGCTGCATCCCAAATGCCGTCGCCGTTCAGGTCGCCAAAGGCCACCTGTTCCATCATGGCGATAGTAATCTTGCTTGCCGATCCCTCGATTGCCTCTTCGTATGTGCCGTCCTGCAACTGTGCTTGGCCGTCTTTCGGAAACTCATGCGTATAGGTGGCGTTGCGGAGCGCGTCTTCCGTTAGCCGGCCGGCCGGTGTCGTGCGTTCGAGCAGCCGCAGCACGCCAAATCCCTGATTGTAGCGGCGCATTTCTTCCTGTGTGGGGCAACACATGGCGTCCCCTTCTCCATGTGTCAGCATGCGGATCGTGACAGTGTATTCCTCAATTTCGAGTGAAGTTACCTTGATGCGGTCCCCCAGCATGACGGAGTGCATGTGGTGCGGATTGCCCATTCGGTTTATGAAGATTTCCATGGTATGAAACGTCCCGCTGCCGCCCCCGCTTGCCACCAGCACGGCTACCGCATCATCTATGCCATCGGCGTTGTAGTCGCCAAAGACTACGTGTTCGCTCAGCGTAAGGGTGACCTTGCTTGCGGAATCCGGCGCGATATTCTCCTCGTACATACCGTCCTGCAATTGCGCCCGCCCTGCCTTCACAAACTCAGACTTATATGTGGTGTTTTTCAGCACCTCCAAGGTAAGCGGCGCTATTTCCCCGTCAATGAGATTTGGCGGGGGTTCTTGCATGCTACAGCCGGTGAGCAGTATGAAGGCGCACAGGCTACACCAGAGGAGAGAACGAATTGCCCCTGTCGCAAGTAGACGTACCATTTCCACCCATCCTTTTCGCTACGCCAAGATTCGTGGATTGCAGAGCCCTCGGGCGTTCTTTCCTCTTAGCGCTTTGTGCTACTCAAACCACTTCCATTGACTAAAGGCTAACACAGGGCGCAAGCGGATAGGCCCTAGGGCGCAGTGGAACGGTTGACAATTCTATAGGCTTGGGCGGCAGAAAGGGCAATGGCACTGATCATCACTTGGCCGTACATAGGCCATTCCGATCCGGTCGCGTTTACGGCAAGCGCGCAGCCCACGCAGAGAAGCGCCACGCCGACCAAGGCCGCGTCACCACGCTGCAGAAGAGTAGATAAATCCCGGCTTTCGCCGGAGTGACGGGAACTGGTCCCAGCGCCAGATGTACCCGCCAATTGACCCGCGTAGCCCCGCAACCGCATGACCGTGTACAGCCGTTGCACATAGTCCATGCTGTGTACAAAGACGAGGCCCAGGCCGATGCTGAGGTTCTTCACGCGCTGCCATGGCGAACCGCCGCCGAGCCCGCCCCGCAGCCGCAGCGAGAGCAGCAAGCGCCGGGTGAGTTCCAGCAGGACGAACACCGCGCGATAGGCCATCAGCAGGCTCTCGGCCACCAACGCGGGCAGAAACCGGCTCAGCGGCGCAAAGATGCGCGGATAGGGCGTGGAGGCAACGAGCAGCAGGACTACCAGCGCCATGGTGGGCGCCTTGGCTACAATGGTGAGCGGCGTGAGCCAGGTGCCGTCCCAGCGTGAGATTGCGAAGACGGCCACAAACAGCACCGTATAGAGCGAGGTTGCGCCAAGTGTCAGCACCGGCAACGGTGTGGTGAGGAGCAAGGCCAGCACCAGGCCGTACGTTGCCAGCAGAAGCACCACGTGGTCCGCCAGGATCACAGTAAACAGCACCGCCGCCACCAGCGCCGCCTTGGCCGCCAGCGAGGCACTATGCAGCCAACTGCGGTGGTGTGTGGCCCACAGATCAGCGGTACCGATGTCCATTAGGGTCCGTTCCGCGAGACGCAGTCACTATGTGCACGCTCGCGTTGCTTTTCGCGCCACACAGCCCTACTTTGCCGAAATTGGTTCGTACAGTGGGGTTTGAGACCATTGTGTACCTTCGGCAAGTGCTTGTAAATCTGCTGAAACGGTGAAGATCCCCCTCACCCCAACCCTCTCCCTCAGGGAGAGGGGGCTTCTAATACGTTAGGACTGACGCAGGCGAGCGGTCTCTTCCTCGGAACTAGTAGATATAGACTTGATAGTATCGTGTGGCGTGCGGTTCCTGTCATTCCTGTAAATGTCAGGTAATTCGTTGACAGAATTGGTGACAACAATCGGTGGTTTTGCCTGCGATTAAGACCCAATAGGATGTCATTCCGAACGGAGCGCAGCGGAGTGAGGAATCTAAAGTACTGAGCCTAACAAACACGCTCGACATGAATCCTAGATTCCTCGCTGCGCTCGGAATGACATGGATTGTTTTCACTGAAGATTGAGGGAAGATTCTGTCAACGAATTAGTCGACATTAACAATTCCGAGTGCAGCGTCGAACAGGGTTCGCTGACTTCGTCAAAGACGCGGAATCTAGAATTCGTCCATTCGAGATTCTTCGTCGCTCCGCTCCTCAGAATGGCACATCAAGGGCAGCCTTATACGTTTGCTGGTGCGTTGTCAATCATATCTCTATAGTCTAAGTCCGAATCTACTAATTCCGCTCTTCCCTGGGAGAGAGGATTTCAATCAGGTCAGGGCTGGCGTAGGCAAGCGCGCTCTTCCTTGGGAGAGGGAGCCGCTTCGCATGCAGGGTTGGCGTTGGCAAACACTCTTTCCCCACGAAGAGGGTATCTTTATTCACCTTAGGCCGGGCGTATGCATACGGCCTGTAGGGGCGCGACACGTCGTGCCCCTACGTAATTGTCATCGGTCCGAATGTTATGTGGAGGTAACCGGCGCACGCGATGGTACGACCAAATCACGCCGCACACGCGCCAAGAATGCCACAATCAGCCCCACCAAGACGCTCTCTAACACCCACCCGATCAGGCCGAGGATCAGCACCGCGCGGGCAAAGACCAAGAACGGCGACTCCCCAACGATAGTGGGAGCTTCCTCGTGCTCCTCATGCTCACCCTCGAACACGTGCAAAGCAACCAGACCTTCCGCAAAAGGATCCTGAATCGTGCCCGATTCCACATTATATGCGCCCAGTTCTCCCATCTCGCCTTGAAATGGGTTTACGTTGCCAGCCGCCACCACGCCGAGGAACAGCCCGGTTGTCAGCGCCAGCGCGATGAACGCGCTGGCTCCTGCAGAGAGGGCGGCGCGCTCCTTGAGCAATTTCAATAGTCCGCGGAAGATATAGTAGCCCAGTGCGATTTCCGCTCCCATGAGCAAGGTGTTCACCCCAATGAGGGTAATGGCCCCGTCACCCATGAGCCAGCGGAGAAACATGAAGATCAGTCCCGCGATGAAGCCGTAGGCCGGCCCGAGCAGGATGCCGGCTACCACGGTCAGGTGGGGTTCGTAGGCAATAGGCACGAGCGCAAACGACATCGCAACCGTCATCAGCGCGGCCATCACGCCGATAAGTGGCACCTTGCGCACAATGCCTTCGCGGTCCGTGCGGAGTACAACCAGTCCAACCACAGCAATCATTACCACCCAGCCAAGGCCCCACAGCCAGACCGGAAAGACGCCGTCCGGCACCATAATGTGCGTCATGTCCCGTTAATTCTCCTGTTTATTCGTTCTTGATCCCTCGCGCAACTACGCGTGGATTGTACACCACTCACCACTACCGCTGCCCTTCGTTCTCGGATTTGCGCTTCCGCGCGAGGCTGCCGGGCGGCAGGCGCAACGCTGCCCCCTTACCTGCTACAATCTAGCCGAGAGGCATTACAGGGCCGCTTGGAGCGGCTGTTGTCGTTCGTGCTCCGCTCCTTACGATACTGGGTAGAGAGCACCATTCGCGAACACGTACTGAGGGAGAAGGCAACTACATGGCAGAGCAGAACACAGGCACCTGCGACATTGGTGTCATCGGCATGGCGGTGATGGGGCAGAACCTTGCTTTGAACATTGAGAGCAAGGGTTTTACGGTGGCGGTTTTCAACCGCACCACCTCGCGTACCGAGGCGTTCGTCAGAGAGCGGGGAGAGGGCAAGAACGTGGTCGGCGCCCTGACGCTGGAAGACTTCGTCGCCGCCCTCAAGCCGCCGCGCAAGGCCATGCTGATGGTGCAGGCAGGCGCGGGTACGGATGCGGTGATCGATGCCCTGCTGCCGTTGCTCGATCCCGGCGACCTCATCATCGACGGCGGCAATTCCTTCTACGACGATACTGAGCGGCGAGCCGCCGCCGTGGAAGCTGAAGGCCGCGGCTACATCGGCACCGGCGTGAGCGGCGGCGAGTACGGCGCGCTGCACGGTCCATCCATCATGCCCGGCGGCACGGAAACGGCCTACGCCGCGGTGGAGCCCATTTTCACCAAGATCGCGGCCCAGGTGGACGACGGACCCTGCTGCGCCTACCTAGGCCCGGGATCCGCCGGACATTACGTCAAGATGGTCCACAACGGCATCGAGTACGGCATCATGCAGGTGCTGGCCGAAGCCTACGACGTGATGCAGCGCGGCCTCGGCATGACCGTGCCTGAAATCCAGGAAGTCGTAGCCGGTTGGAACGCGGGCGAACTGCAGTCGTTCCTCGTGGAGATCACCGCCGACATTCTGACCCGCAAGGATCCCGATACCGATAAATTCGTCGTGGAGATCATCCAGGACAGCGCGGCCCAGAAGGGCACGGGCAAGTGGACGTCCCAGAGCGCGCTCGACCACGGCATTCCCATTCCCACCATCACGGCGGCTACCGAGGCGCGGATTCTCTCCAGCTTCAAGGAGATTCGCGAGCGGGCCGACGGCATCCTGCACGGCGCGTCGCCGCAATTCGCCGGCGCGCGGGAAGAATTGCTGCCGGCGCTGCAAGACGCCGTCTATCTTGCGGCGGTTTCCGCCTACGCCCAGGGGATGCACCTGCTTACGGCGGCCTCGGCCGAACGGAACTACAACCTGGACTTCGCCACCGTGGCGCGCATATGGAAGGGTGGCTGCATCATTCGTTCGCTGCTGCTCGAGCCCATCAAGCAGGCGTTCGCCGCCGACCCGGACCTGCCCAACATCATGTTGGCGGAGCCGTTCGCCAGCGACGTCAGGGAGCGTACGCCGGGACTGCGCCGCATTGTGGCGTCAGCGGTCTCTCAAGGCCTGCCCACGCCGGCCATGAGCGCCGCGCTCAACTACATCGAAGGCTACCGCACGGCCCGCCTGCCCGCCAATCTCGTGCAGGCCCAGCGCGACTACTTCGGCGCGCACACCTACCAGCGTGTGGACAAAGAAGGCGCGTTCCACACCGAGTGGCAGGATATTCATAATATCTCGTAAGTGCTGCCGAACTAGGCGAACTAAGCGTCTTGCTTGAGATTGTGTTTACACGCAGCAAGTGAACATCAGCGTGTCTAGGTGCTTGGAGCAACCGGGAACAAGGGCAATCACACCGCGTAGGGGCAGCCCTTGTGGCTGCCCGGTTGACGGCCCCGCATGTATCCGCGAAATGGGCAACCACAAGGGTTGCCCCTACATCGTTACGTAGAACCCCTCTATGGGCATAGGGCAGGCGCTAAGCATCTTGCCTGAAGTGTGTACTGCTTGCGCCTAGAAGCGGGTGACAAGTAGGAAGCACATGCGTCGCGAATCTTCAGGCCCCGCCATTACCGCCTTCCTGAGCAACTACACTGCGGTTGCAACCGAGCATTTGGACTGGTACGACGGTGAGATCAAGCTGGTTGCCTCTGCCTATGTCACGCACGACCTGCCGCCGCCGGACTACATAACGTCCGTGCGGGCGCTCGTATTCCATAGTGACAGCATCCTGTTGATGCGGAATAGGGATGGAGCGCGGATTCTGCCCGGTGGCAGGCTGGAGTCCGGAGAGACGCTGTTGGACGCACTGCAGCGTGAGATACGCGAGGAAGCCGGCGTTCGCATTGGGGACATCCACCGCCTGGGGTTTGTGCATCTACGGCACCAAACGCAAAAGCCTCCGCGATACCCGTACCCCTATCCCGATTTCTTCTGGCAGGTCTTCCGTGCGCGCTCTCACAGTAAGCGCGCCAGGCCGCAAGAGCCGGATGACTACCAAATTTCGGCCGAGTTCGTGCCGCTCGCGAGCCTTAGTGGTCTGAAACTCAGGCCGTTAGACCAAGCGTTTCTCGCCGCGGCCACGCAAGACCTTGCGCGGCACATAGAGTCTGGCGAGCGGACCCTGGCGCGGTACTAGCGCCGCTAATCGGCCCTGCCGCTGAAAATCTCCCGCAACCGCTGCCGCCGGTAGGCAAAGATGCGTTCTACGTCGCGGCCTATCAACAGCCTGTTGGTGAGCGCGCCCCCCGGCAGGGCGTACTCCACGTGGTCCGTTGCCAGCGTGCCGCCGTCTTGTTCCACGAACACGTGCTCGTGCACCCAGCGGCGGTAGGGTCCTTTGATCTGGCTGTCAACGAAGCGGTGGGGCGGCTCCCACGCCAGAATCTCGGTGCGCCAGCGCAGCGGGATTCCCCGGTAGCGCAGCCGGTAGTCGATGCGGGTGCCGGCCGCCGCTTCGATGGGCAGCGGTGTGAGGATTGTGAAGTGCAGCCACGGCGGTGTGAGGCACCCCAGGTTCTCCGCTTCCGCGAAGAAGGCAAACACGCGGTCCACCGGCTGCGGCAGCCAGAGGCTTGTCTCAAAGGTGAACAGTCGCATAGCCGGAACCAGGCTCCGCCGGCCGCAAGCGCTTCGTTATTCCCTTACGACGAACTGGTACGCGCTTGGGCCGGCAGCTCGTTTCCATGCCGGTGGCGCGCTTGCTTACGGATTCATCTCAAGCAGCCAGATGGCGTAGTCCTCTGCGGAGACGAAAGCGAGGCGCTTGCCGTCGCGGGCCAGCGCCCAGTCGCCATTGGCGATGAAGAGCGGCGTCTGCGCCGGATCGGTGAGTCGAGACCGTTCGCCGGAAGCAATGTCCAGCCTCCACACACCGAAGCCCGCGTCAGGCGTCTCCCGCGGCGGGACGTAGACAAGCGTCGCGCTCTCGGCGCCGACCCACGCGTATCTGACCGCGAAATCAAGTCGCTTTTGCGCGCCGGTAAACACGTTCATGGCCCAGGTGGTGTTCAAGACCGGGTCTTCCTCAAAGGCCTTGAGAAAGACCAACCATGTGCCGTCGGGCGAGAGTGAGATGTTGCGCAAGTGGGCGCCGTCGTCGAGTTTCTCGAGCGCGCCGGTGGTCGCGTCAACCTGCCAGAGGGCAGGGCGTTCAGTGTCGGGATTCTGCACGCCCAGCGCCAGCAAGCGGGACCCATCGGGGAACCAACCCACGATGCCGACGCCGTAGAGTGTGGTCAGGTGCTGTGGATTGCTACCGTCCAGCGCCGCCACCATAATCGGGTTCGCGCGGCGGCTGGCGAATAAGGTCTGCTGGGACGGCCGCCCGTCATACGCGATGCGAGCCCCGTCGGGCGAAATGAACGGCAGGCTGCCCGCGCCGGAGAGGACCCAGTTCTCACCGGTTTGGCGGTCATGCACGGCGATGCTCTGTGACGCTGGCTGCGACGGCATGATAACGTACCGATCGTCGTGTTGCAGCACACCCACCACGGTGCTATACGGCGCCTGTTCGCCGGAATCGGCATCGACTCCCCAGATCGCGGAGTCGCGCTCATCCGGCTTGTCGACATAGAGCACGCTCGTGCCGTCGGCGGACCACCAGATGCCGCTGCAGCACCCGGGCGCGGTGAGGCGTCGCAGCACCGGCTGCCGTGTTGCCGAGGGCGTAGGTGGTGTGCCAGAGGCAGGCAGCGCGGTCGGGGTTGGCGCTAGCGGCGTGCCGGCGGCCGGCGGTCCAGTCGGCGTCGGCGTGAGGGCAATCCGCAATGTGAGCACTGGCGTACCCTCGGCGTTTGGCACGTAGGTGTACGCGCACGCGCTGCCCAGCAAGAGCCAAAGCCCCAGGAGAAGAATTGCGCCAAGACGACGCCCCCTATGCCGTACCACAGCGCCTCAACGCATCCAGAGTCGGGCATAGTCATTGAGAATGCGCCCGCCGAATAGCGTATCCGGCTGGTCTTCGAGCGTTTGCCAACGGCGGGGATTCTCGAGGTCTTTGACAAAGCCGAGGAAGCGGCCCAACGCCGCATTGTGCCAGTCGGCCTTGATCAAGAGCGCCGGATTTACCGCGCGGGTGCGGTCCGGCCGGCGGATCTCCAGGTGCAGATGGGGCGCGGCTAAGCAAGCCACGTTGTCGAGCCAGTCTCCCGCGTAGCCGATGAGGTCGCCCGCTCGCACCGAGCCGCCGGTGGGAACTGCCGGAAAGCGGCGGAGGTGTCCGTACAACGAGAGGTCACCATTGGGATGCAGCACGATCGCGTTGTGGGGACCCGCGCCAAAGGAGAGGTCGTCCGCGCCGATCACCACACCGTCGCCGATCGCCTTGATCTCAGTATCGCACGGGCAGGCAAAGTCGATGCCGAAGTGAATCCCCTGCCCTTCCCGATAGACCGTGTGGCGGAAGCGATGCGCCAGGTTCGTATTGCCGTACCACTGCGCCACGTACCAGGTGCTAGGGCCCGGCGGGGTATCAAATGGAAGCTGGTAGATGGGTTCCTGCTCGGCGGGGAGCGGAAGCTCACGCGGCGCGAATCTGCTGGCGGGAACAAAAAGCCCGGCGTACTTCAGTAGAAGACGGCGCGATAGCGTTTGCACCAGTGCTACCCTCTGCTAGGTTCTCCGCACGATGTAGGATGCCAGCAGGCACCATTGAGCACTGGCACTGCGGCCTTACGGCCTACCCTCGGTTACAATGCCCACCTGTGCCATGTGAGCGTACCTATCCTACCAGAGAAGAACTCCTTTGCCAACTCTTTTTCTGAATATTTCTACACAATTGAACCAAATTGCACTGCTTGACGCTCGCCTATTCGCATGGTAGCGTGGGTGCAGAATAGCCGATCTACCGGCAATAGGTTTATCGTCCAAGAACATGCACCAGTGGAACGAATGAACGGAAGAGAGGGCGCTCATGGCTGTCGACATGCAAAAAGAGATCCAGGTCAACGACCTCATCACGCAGGTGCGTGAGATGTACGCGCGAGACTTGGGCGACCAGCATATTGAGATTCTCTATCAGTCTGCGCGCCGCACGATGAAGGGCCAGGAGTTCAGCCCCACGCGGGTGCAGGAGGAGAGTCTGGGGCGGCTCACGCAGCTAGGGTTTGGCGTCAAGCACGAAAGCCGCACCCGGGGCACGACGTTCGATGTTGCCTCCGACTTTATTGCGCCTTCGCTCATGCTCCCCGGCTACCATGACATCTTCCGGTATCAGGCGGGGCGCAACGCAGAGCGCACGCGCGAGGAATTCGCCGATACGGTGCGCGCAATTCTGGTGCCGACCGTGTTGGAGTTGCTTGACAGGCGCGGAATTGATGCACTGTCGAAGTTTCAGAGTGTGGTGACCGACCGCGACATCGCGCGCACGCCGGCCCCCGAACTGGAAATTCAGGCAGTCCAGTCTCTTGTCGACAGTGGCTGCTTGTCCGACGAGCTTAAGAAGATATTCTTCGGCCTTCTGGGCGAGCGCCATGAGTATATCTTCACCACGAAGGGCAAAAGCCTGCTGAGCCTTGCGGAAGCGTTCAAAGAATTGATGGATCTCGGCGTGAACTTCCACCTGGACGACGAAGAGGCAGAGGCGGAAGAGTCCTGACGGCTTTGGGCCAAGCAAGTCTAGGGTCCTTGCGTGTTGGCTTGAACACTGCCAGTGATCGCATGTCGGGAAGGCACCAACTCTAGACTGCGCCAAGCTGCATCGGCTACAGTGATCGTATACACCCCCTGGATGCTTCGGCGAAAGGGCGCAAGGCTGCCGCAAGGCAGCCTTAGCATTTAAGGTGGAGTTTCGCCGGGCCGCATCGGCAGCGTACGTGAGTCCGGCCCAAACGGTCGCCGCCTAACCAGGTATGGATTGCAGAAGACTGGATTTCGGCAGCACAGTGGAGCGGCGGCTTGTCCTCCCCCATCTTGCCGACCGCCTCAGTGAAGACGTTCCCGGTGCCCCGCCGTTGTCAACACAACAGTCGGTGGTGTCCAACAGTAATTCTCCCCGGCCCGCTGGCAAACTGCTCGATCAGCGAAATTGCCATGGTACAATGTGGTCAAACACAGTTAGCATGAGGAATGGTTTTTGTTAGAATTCACACAGCACAGTATTGGCACCGGGCGTGGCGCGGAGCGGGCGGTTTTGGTCTGCGTCAAGCTTGGCAACGGTCCCGATCAGTGGCCGGTAGCGGACTCTCTCCAGGAGTTGGCAAGTCTCGCCCGCGCTGCCGGGGCCATTGTCGTGGATACCTGTTATCAGCAGCGGCGCAAGCCGGACACGGCAACCTTTATCGGCAAGGGCAAGGTGGAGGAGCTAAAGGCGCTGCGGCATGAGCAGGCCTACGACCTCGTCATCTTCGACAACGACCTCACCCCCAGCCAGCAACGCAACTTGGAAGAGCAGCTAGACGTCAAGGTACTCGACCGCACGGCGCTCATCCTCGATATATTTGCCACACGCGCCCAGACCACCGAGGGCAAGCTGCAGGTCGAGATGGCGCAACTGACGTATCTGCTGCCGCGTCTCTCCACCCTCTGGGTGGAATTCTCGCGACTGGGTGCGGGCATTGGCACCCGCGGCCCCGGCGAGACCCAGATCGAGGCGGACCGGCGGCTCATCCGCCAGCGCCTCTCGCACCTTCATTCGCGCCTTGAGACGGTGCGCGCCCGGCGTTCGCGCCAACGCGCCCGGCGCACGGTGAATGACATGCCGGTGGCATCGCTCGTCGGCTACACCAACTCCGGCAAGAGCACGTTGCTCAATGCCTTGACCCAGGCCGATGTGCTCGCCGAGGACAAGCTGTTTGCCACGCTGGACCCCACCACGCGCCGCGTGAAGCTGCCCACCGGCTTGGAGGTAGTGTTCAGCGATACGGTGGGGTTCATCCGTCACTTGCCGCCCACGCTTATCGCGGCGTTCCGCGCCACGCTCGAGGAAATCCACGACGCCGACCTGCTGTTGCACGTGGTGGACGTCAGCCACTCGCAAAGCGAACGCCAGGTGGCGGCGGTCTACGAGACCTTGGCCGACCTTGGCATCGAGGATAAGCCCATCATCACGGTGTTCAACAAGATCGACCAGCTTGAAGGTCTCGCCCCCAACCCGGCGGAACATCCCAATCCGGTCTTCATCTCGGCACGGGAAGGAGACGGCTTGGATACGCTCCTCGATACGGTTGCCGCCACATTGAACGCGCAACTCTCGGTTGACGTGCACGTGCGCATCCCGTATCGAGAAGGACGCCTGGTCAGCCTCTTCCACCAGCGGGGCAGCATACGCAGTGAGCAGCACCGGGCTGACGGCACTGTGATCGAAGGGACGCTTCCACGGAAGTACTGGCCGGCACTGCGTCCGTACGCCATTGCTTCCTCCTAGCCCGTACAGGGAATCCATCTACCATGCCCGCCACCGGTCGCCGCACGCTCCCCATTGTCTACACGCCGCTGCACCAACCCCACGTGCCCCGCATTGAACTCTCGTACAACATCGTCGTCGATCATCCCGAGGTCCCTGAGCGTGTTGAAGTCATGGCCAAAGCGCTGCAGCAGGCCGGCCATGCCGACAGTTTTATGGAACCGCGGGAGTACCCGTTTGCGCCCGCCGCCGAGGTACACGATGAGGGACTCATCGCGTTCTTAGAGCAGACGACGGCCCGCCTGGCCGAGTCTGAGGGCGATTCGGTGCTGGAGACGCCGTACACCATCAGCCCGGACACGCCGCTGGCAGCGAACACGCTGGCGCAGGCGTGGCTCGCCTCGTGTGTCGTGCTTACCGGCGCCGAGCTGCTGCGGGAGGGCGCGCCGTGCGTGTACGCTTTGGAGCGCCCGCCGGGGCACCATGCGGGACGCTACAAGTACGGCGGCTACTGCTACATCAATCACGCGGCATTGGCTGCGCATACGCTCAAGGCCCATGGGCGCGTGGCCGTGCTCGACGTCGACTTTCACCACGGCAACGGCACGCAGGAGATCTTCTACGACACCGACGAGGTGCTCTACGTCAGCTTGCACGGCCATCCCGCCTGGGCGTATCCGCGCTTCAGCGGCTGGCCGGAAGAGATGGGTGCCGGCGCCGGCGCGAACTTCAATCTCAACCTGCCCCTCCCTATGTTCACCGAGAACACCGCCTTCCTGGAGGCGTTTTCGCAGGCTCTGGAGAAGATCGCCTGGTACGCGCCTGCCTATCTCGTCTTGTCGTCCGGCTTCGACACCCGGCGCGGTGACCCCGTCGGCGCCTTCTCCCTCACCGATGAGTGCTACCAGGCCGTGGGTGAGCAGCTTGCCGCTCTCGGCATCCCCCTCCTTGCGGTGCAGGAAGGCGGCTACGACCTGGAGGGCCTGGGCAAGGCGGTCGTCGCGCTGGTGGACGGACTGGTGTCGACTCAATCCTCTTAGGATTGTCTGCCGCGCGCATTCTCCCCTTTCCACCGTTGGCCCGCGGTGCCTTCTTGAGCCGGCCGGCCTTTGGGCCACCTCTTGCGGCAATGGGTACGTATCGTCACTTGCTGTGAACGGGACGTAAGCGAATTGTGAACATTCGGTTAACGTACGTTCTCAGACAAAGCAACTCCGCATGCGCGTCATCTGCCTTGTGTCACGCGGGGAAGCGGCGGTTTGTCGTATGACGGGTGGATGCTGCCGACTGGGGTTTTTTCCTGTCATATAGCCAATCTCTGCGTTCTTTATCCGAATGTTAACGCGTTTCGGAGCTGCGTTGACCGGCCCGAATTCCCCGTGATACGTTCCCCAATTGTTGAGAGAATTGCTTTGTTCCGCGTTCGGCTCCATTGACGTAGGATTGCATTGGGTGGCTTCCTCACCGACCCACGGCGACGCGAGGAAAAGGGAATGCGCCACGTCGGTCAGCCGGCACCGCGAGAACAGAGTGCTGTCGCACACCGTATAAAGGGAGGATATCCATGACAGCACCGCTTCGGATCAGCAGACGTCGGTTCACCTTTGCCGCAGCAGGCTTGGCAGGTTTTGCCCTTCTGGCCGCCTGCGGCGGCGATGACGCCACCGAAACCGGCGAGATGGCAGAGGGCGACCAGGCGAAAATGGCGGAGCTCGACGGAGACATCATCATCGACGGCTCCAGCACGGTCTTTCCCATCACCATGGCCGCCGCCGAAGAGTTCAGCTTGATGCACTCCGGCGTGCGCGTGAGCGTGGGCGTGTCCGGCACGGGCGGCGGCTTCAAGAAGTTTGCCTCCGGCGAGACCGACATTTCAGACGCATCCCGGCCCATCAAGCCTTCCGAGGCCGAGGCCATAGCGGCCGCGGGCTATGAGTACATTGAGATCCCGGTTGCCTATGATGGATTGACCGTGGTTGTTAATCCCGAGAACGACTGGGTGGACTGCCTGACGGTAGATGAATTGAAGAAGATGTGGGAGCCGGCAGCCCAGGGTACCATCACGAACTGGAACCAGATCCGCGACGGTTTCCCCGACCTGCCGCTGGACCTCTTCGCGCCCGGCGTCGATAGCGGCACGTTTGACTACTTCACCGAGGCAATTGTCGGTGAGGCCCAGTCCAGCCGCGGCGACTTCCAGGCCAGCGAGGACGACAACGTGCTCGTGACCGGCGTCTCCGGCAGCAAGAACGCCATCGGCTATTTTGGTCTCTCCTACTACGTGGAAAACACCGACAAGGTCAGGGGCGTTCCCATTGACAGCGGTAACGGCACGTGCGTGGAGTCTACGTTCGCGACGGTCGCGGACGGCAGCTACCAGCCGTTGAGCCGCCCGATCTTCATCTATGTGCGCAAAGACGCGGCCGAGCGGCCTGAGGTCGATGCTTTCGTAAAATACTACCTCAGCAAAGAATTCACGCCGCTCATTTCCAGCCCCGAGGTTGGCTACGTGCAGCTTGGTGATGACTTGTATGCCGCGCTCACCCAGCGCTTCGTCAATCGCGTCACCGGCACGATGTGGCCGAACGGCGCTGAAGTCGGGGCTTCGCTCGACCGTTACATGCCGTAGCATTTCACCGGACCCAGAGGCAAGCACTGCCTCTGGGTCCTCGCCAATACAGTTGAAGAGGATACCGACACTCGCCGCGAATGAGAGTGTCGAGGCTGGCTTACTTGGCGCGGCGCGCCCATAGAGAAGGCAACCGCGAGATAGAGTTGAAAGCACGCACAGCGGGAGCACTGCGGCGCCGGCTGTGAAGAGAGGAGTTTCGATGGCAGAGGACATATCCCCGTTCTCGCACTACCCGTCGCGCAGTGACATGAGCAAACGGGCCAGCCGCAACTTCAAGGAGGAAGCCATACGCTATGCCCTCATGGCAACGGCGACGCTCTCCATCGTCACGACCATTGGCATCCTTCTCTCGCTCACGGGGGAGACGCTCCTCTTCTTCAGCGAAGTTTCGATTGTCGAGTTTCTCACCGAAACCGAGTGGACCCCGCTCTTCCTCATCAAGAAGTTCGGCATCTGGCCGCTGGTGACGGCCACGGCCCTGGTGGCCTTCATTGCCCTGGCGGTCGCCATTCCTACCGGGCTCCTCATTGCCATTTATCTCAGCGAGTTCGCCAGCACGCGCGTACGGGACATCGTCAAGCCGGTGCTCGAAGTGCTTGCCGGTGTACCGACCGTGGTCTACGGCTACTTCGCTCTTACGTTGGTTACCCCCATCCTCCAGGAATTCATTCCCGGTCTGCGCATCTTCAACGCGCTGAGCGCGGGCATAGTGATGGGCATCATGATCATCCCCATGGTGGCTTCCTTGAGTGAGGACGCCATTGGCGCCGTACCCCAGGCCCTGCGCGAGGGAGCGTACGGGCTGGGCGCGACGCGCTTCGAGGTGGCGCTGCAAGTCGTGGTTCCGGCGGCGCTTTCCGGGATTGTGGCTTCGGCGGTTTTGGCGCTCTCACGCGCCGTCGGCGAGACCATGATCGTCTCGATCGCGGCGGGTCAGAACCCCACCTTTACACTCGATCCCCGGGTGCCGATTGAAACGATGACGGCCTACATTGTGCAGGTGAGCCTCGGCGATACGCCGTTCGCGTCGCTTGAATACCGCACGATCTTCGCCGTGGGTACGATGCTCTTCTTCTTGACCTTTGCCATGAACATCTTCGCGCACTGGTTTGTGCGCCGGTTCCGGGAGGAGTACGACTAATGGCTGAAGAGACTGGAACGATTGGCCGCAGCAGGCCAGTCTTCAACGCCAGCATGCAGTGGCGCCGCATCAAGTCCCACTTCTTCGTGGCGTTGGGACTGCTCAGCGTATTGCTCGGCATTATCACGCTGCTCGTGCTCCTGGCAGACGTTATCATCCAGAGCACCGGCTGGCTGGACTGGCAGTTCTTCACCAGCTTCGACTCGCGATTTCCGGAGCGGGCCGGCATCAAAGCGGCCCTCTTCGGCACGCTCTATATGATGGCATTTACCATGCTGCTCGCTGTGCCGATTGGAGTCATGACGGCAGTCTATTTGGAGGAATATGCCGGCGACAACTGGTTTACGCAGTTCATCCAGGTGAATATCGCCAATTTGGCCGGCGTGCCTTCCATCGTGTACGGCCTGCTCGGCTTGCAGGTATTCGTGCGCTGGATGGAGATGGGACGCAGCGTGCTGGCGGGTTCGTGCACGATGGCGCTGCTGATTCTGCCCATCATCATCGTTGCTTCCCGGGAGGCGATACGCGCCGTGCCGCCAAGCATGCGGGAGGCCTCCTTTGCCGTCGGCGCATCCAAGTGGGAGACCGTGCGCCATCACGTGCTGCCTTACGCTTTGCCCGGCATGCTCACCGGCGCCATTCTGGCCGCGGCGCGGGCTATCGGCGAGACCGCGCCGCTCATTACCATCGGGGCACTTACCTACGTGCCGTTTCTCCCGGAGCATCCTCTTGACCGCTTTACCGTGCTGCCAATTCAGATCTTCAATTGGGTCTCACGCGCGCAATCGGAGTTTCACGACCTGGCGGCAGCGGGCATCATCATTTTGCTCATCGTCCTGATTGCACTCAATTCCGTAGCCATCTATCTGCGTCAACGTCTACGCACGCGATACTAGCTTGCGAGAAGGGAAGAACAGTATGATAAAGGTGCCATTCGTATCGACCAAGGAAGAAGAGAGCACGGCAGAAGCTGTGGTACAGCAAGTCTTCCCGGCGGAGCGGCCCACGGACGCTTCTGTGGAAATTCCCGATCCCGCAGTGGAAGTAAATAACTTTAGCCTGTGGTACGGCGACTTCCGCGCGGTTACGGATGTCACCATCAAGTTCCCACGCAAGAAGATTACGGCCGTTATCGGTCCCTCCGGCTGTGGCAAGAGCACGCTGTTGCGCGGGGTCAATCGCATGAATGAGCTCATCGGCGGCGTGCGCACGGAAGGCAGCGTGCTGCTGGAAGGCACCAACATCTACGCGGATGCGATTGACCCGGTCGAGGTGCGGCGGCGCATCGGCATGGTCTTCCAAAAGCCCAATCCGTTCCCACGCTCAATTCGCGACAACATCCTCTTTGGCGCGCGCGTCAACGGCTATCAGGCCGATGAAGACGAGCTGGTAGAAGCATCGCTGCGGGGCGCGGCCCTGTGGGACGAGGTCAAGCATGATCTCAAGCAGAGCGGTCTCGCGCTTTCCGGCGGTCAGCAGCAGCGCCTCTGCATCGCCCGCGCGATTGCCGTTTCACCGGAAGTGCTGCTCATGGACGAGCCGTGCTCCGCGCTGGACCCCATTGCTACGCTGAAGATCGAAGACCTCATGCGCGAGCTTGCCAAAGACTTCACGATCATCATCGTGACCCATAATATGCAGCAGGCCGCCCGTGTCTCCGACTACACGGCTTTCATGCTCTCCGATGATGCGGCCCGGGGCAAGCTCATCGAATTCGGCCCCACCACCGACCTCTTCACGAACCCAACGGACGAACGCACGGAGGCGTACATCACCGGCCGCTTCGGCTAGAGAGCGAGCAATCTCCGTTCAACGTGCAGAGGCGTGGTGATTTGCCGTTGAGCGGCGGGGCCGGTTTCTCGTCCTTGCCACTTGGTAAGCAGAACGCTTATCTTTTGTGTTTGTCACAGAACAAAAAAAGAAAACGGAGGATGGACGTCATGGAGTCCTATCCTCCGTTGCTTTTTCTTGATTGATTACATTGCGACTCTCGGTCGCAGCGTTTATGCAGAACGCAACTGCAACTCTCGGGGCCGGATTCGCCGCCAAATGCGCCCGGGCACCAGGCACTGCTACACTTCAGACCGGTCTCTCCGCACGGTACAGAGCTATTCGAGCATAGAGTTTCTCACTATCCTCAACGAAGAGCAGTCTGACACCACGGCCATTGGTTAATCGGTACCTTCCTGGTGTGTCTGTAACTCTCGCGGCCTGATGATGAGGCCCTCGATGCGCGCTACACGCTCGCTTAGACTCTCCACGCTCATTCGGATGCCACGGATGTCTTCCCGCATCTCCCGCATGTCTTCGCGGAACTCCCGCATGCCTTCCCGCATCTCCCGCGTGTCTTCCCGCATCTCTCGCATGCCTTCGCGGAACTCCCGCATTTCCTCTCGAGAGTCTCGCATGTCCTCGCGAAATCCTCGCATGTCCTCGCGCATACCCCGCATGTCTTCCCGCACGTCTCTTAGGTCTTCCCGCATTTCATTCTTGATGCTCAGAAGAAACGTGAAGACCGCAACGGAGGCAACGACAATTGCGGCAAGTGTGCCGAAGAACTCATAGTCCATCGCCGCGCTACTCCTGCCGCCTGTCGAAATACTGCAGAGTCTACAATCCGCAACTGACCGACTAGAATCATATCACGATGTATACCAGACTGCAAGATAATTCACAGTCATGGACTATCGCAACCAGCATAGACAAGGGTGCTCCACTCCAAAGCCGGACTATCCTTCGCGCGACTGCCAAGAATTGTGGGAACTAGACCCCAAATCTAGCGCTGCAGTTGATACTGCGGTATTGCCACCGGCTCGCCGCCATTGGCCGCAGACTCGGCAGCGCAGACGCCGGGCAAGCTGTACATGATGCCATCGTACACGTCGATGGGCACCGGACTGCCGGTGCGGATGGCTTTGAAGAATTCCTCCAGCATGTACCATTCGGCGGTGCCGTGCCCGCCGAGCGTAGCCCTTTGCGGCGCGTCGGGGAAGTTTATGCCCAAAGGCAGATCGTCCGGCACGGTGAATTCGCGTTCTCCCGCGTAACGGAATTTCGGTTCGTCCTTGCCGATCCAGCCGGAGTCGAACGTGGCTTTCGTGCCCATGAACACCTGGCGGTGATTGCCCCAGTGGGAATTGGCAAACGAACAGGAAATGCGCACGATGCTGTCGTCGGTCATGCGGAAGATTGCCACCTGAATGTCGTCGAGGTCCGGTTCATAGTGCTCCTTGGCGCCGAGGCACACGACCTCCACCGGATACTGTCCGGTGACCCACATGACCGGGCCGAGGCTGTGGGTGAGATAGGTGATGGGCGGCATGAACGACCGCCACATGCGATTGCCGTGCTCGTCGCGCCGCAGTTTGGGGATATTGTGAATATACTCGGCTTCCGCGGCAAAGATCTGGCCGAAGTCGCCGCGCTCGTTGAGGTGCTTGAGGGTGTGGACATACGCCCAGTAGCTGCAGTTTTCGCCGCACATGTAGAGGGCGTCGCTCTTTTCTTGCGCGGCCACGAGCAGGTCGGCATCTTCCCGCGTGGCGAGGATGGGAATCTCGGAGATGACGTTCACGCCGGCCTCGAGCACCTGTATCGAGTGTTCGGCATGCTGGGGGGCCGGCGTCGCCACCACTACCAGGTCCAGGTCTACTTCATCCAGCATCTCTTCCAATGAAGCAAAGCCCTGGGGCACGTTGTGCTCTGTGCGCACCATTTCCCGCTGCTCAACGTTCCAATCCACGATCGCCTTCACGCTCACGCCGTCCATGGCCTGCAAGACGCGCACAAAACTCCGCCCGCGCCGCACGCCGAATACGCCCGCCCGCAACTCGCTGTTCATTGCACTCCTCGCTCTACACTGCCCTCAATATGGAATACGTTCCCTCTCCAGCAGAGGTCTTATCCCTTCTCTTGGGGGAGAGGGTTAGCGCCTGCCCCGTGCTTGACACGGGGGTGAGGGCGACAATACTGGCAACTGGCGCCCTCTCCTTACACTCCCAGTGCCCCACCCATAGAGGGATGCCCACTCAGCAAAGGTCCTCGGTCTAATTCCCTCTCCTGGGGGAGAGGGTTAGGGTGAGGGCGACAAATCCCTATTCGCTCGTCCCTACGCCTTCCGCTGCAATTGATACTGCGGGATGGCAACCGGCTTGCCTCCTGCGGCAGCAGACTCGGTTGCGCATATTCCCGGCAGGCTGTACATGATGCCTTCGTAGACATCGATGGGCACCGGGCCGCCGGTGCGGATTGCCGTGAAGAAGTCCTCCAGCATGTACCATTCAGCCGTGCCGTGACCGCCGAGCGCAGCCGTTGCCGGCGCATCCGGGAAGTTCGTGCCCAGCGGCAGGTTATCGGGTATCGTGAAGTCTCCTCCGGCATAGCGAAACTTCGGTTCGTCCTTGCCAATCCAGCCGGTATCGAACGTCGCCTCGGTGCCCATGAAGGACTGCCGGTGGTTGCCCCAATGGGAGTTGGCAAATGAGCACGTAATGCGCACGACGCTGTCATCGGTCATGCGGAAGATCGCCATCTGAATGTCGGTGAGGCCCGGTTCGAAGTGCTCGCTTGTGCCGATGCAGACCACCTCCAACGGATACTGGCCGGTGACCGACATGACCGGGCCGAGGCTGTGGGTGAGGTATATGATTGGCTGCATCGATGCCCGCCACGTGGGATTGCCGTGCTCGTCGCGCCGCAGACCGGGAATACTATGAATGTACTCGGCTTCCGCGGCGAAGATCTGTCCGAAGTCACCGCGCTCGTTGAGGTGCCTGAGCGAGTGCACATACGCCCAGTAGTTGCAGTTCTCGCCACTCATGTAGTGCGCATCGCTCTTTTCCACCGCGGCGACGAGTCGATCGGCCTCTTCCCGCGTGGCGAGTGTAGGAATTTCGGAGAGCACGTTCACGCCCGCCTCGAGCACTTGGATTGCTTGCGCGGCGTGCTGGGAAATCGGTGTCGCTACCACCACCAGATCCAAGTCATCTTCTAGCATCGCCTCAAGCGTGGCGTAGCCCTTGGGCACGTTGTGCTCGTCGCATACCGTTCGCAGCTTATCGGCGTTCATGTCCGCCACGGCTGTCACGTTAACGCCATCCATGGCCTGCATCACGCGGACAAAGCTCAGGCCCCGTCCTACGCCCAATACGCCCGCCCGCAAATCACTGCTCATGGCACTCCTCGCTCTGCTCTGCTTCCGATTCTAAAGCTGCATCGAAAGTACTGCCGCCTATCCCAGCGTCTCGATTTCATTCCGCAGATTCTGCATGCCGGTGCTCACAAAGACGCTATCGTTGCCGAACCAGAGGAAGCGAAAGCCCTCTGCGACGCGCTGCTGGGCTTGCTCGTAGCTCTGGCAGACGTAGCCCGCTGCCGTGCCGGTGCGCTTGCCGGCGGCAGCGACCTGCTGCACCAGCGCCTCGTGGTGCGCCTCGTCGTGACCGTGGGCATTGACGTTGATCATGAGGTCACCAGGACCGATAAGCACCACGTCCACGTTTTCCACCTGCATGATGCTCTCCACGTTGGCAATGGCTTCTTCGCTTTCCACCATGACGATGACGATGACCTCGTCATTGGCGGCGGTGTAGTAGTCTTGCGCCGTACCGCCGCCGATGAGACCAAGCCGAATCCCGCCGCCGGAGCGGTTGCCCTTGGGCGGATAGAACGCCGGGCTCGCCGCCGCCGCGGCCTGCTCGGCAGTCTCCACCATGGGCACGATCACGCCCATGGCGCCCATGTCGAGCACACGGTTGATGGTGCCGGGCTCGTGGCCCTTCACGCGCACGATGGGCACGGTGTCGGTATGGAGAAAGCGCGCGAGAGCGTTATTTAACGAGAGCTCGGTCCACTGCCCGTGCTGCCAGTCAAAGCTCACGAAGTCAAAACCCACGTGGGCGACCTGCTCCGCCAGGTCCGGCGAATCGATGCCCATCGCCGGTCCGGCGGTGACGCCGCCGTCGCGAATCTTGGCCAGGGCCCGGTTATTCTGCATGGTCTAGGTGCTCCTTACTTTGTTCCGTCCTGGGATTTCTTCAGGTTTCTCGATCAGTCTTCTCAGTGGAGCTAACGCAACTTATTTGTGTAGATGCGGAATTCGGAGCAATCACTCGCTCCTGACTGCGCCGCCGTTCACCCTTCGACTATGCTCAGGGCGAACGGCTAGAGTTTCTCCCGTTGAATCCCGATTCTGTCAGGACTAGCGTCCCTGCCCCGTTCGTGCTGAGTTTGCCAATTCGTATCCCCATCCGTTCGTGCTGAGGGCTGCGCGAAGCCCCTGTCGAAGCACTCTTCATGCGCGTCACTTGTAGCGTATGGGAAGACCCACTTGCATATCGCATTCAACCAACAGGAGTGCCACTCTTGCAAGAATCCTTGCCTATGCGCTCCCCAACCCCTGCAACAACGCCCGCACGTAGCCCACTGAGTAGGCGGTGTATAGGTGCCCGTTAGCCGTATCGCCCGTCAACTGCATGACGTGGTCGAAGTCAATCGCACCTTGGTAGTGTACCCCATGCAGCGCCTCCACGACTCTCTGCATGTGCATGTCGCCTTCGTCCAGAAAAACCTCGCTATAGTTGCCGTCTGCGGGCAGCGAGCCGCGCACGTTGCGGAAGTGCACGTGGACAATTTTGCCCTGCCCGCCGAAGTGGCGTATGCCGTCAAAGATGTCCTCACCGGATTCATAACGCGTGCCGACGCAGAACGTCATCGTGTTGCGCGCACTTGGCACTTTGTTGAAGAGACGGTCGAAATCCGCAAAGCGACACAGGATTTGCGGGTTGCCGTAGACAGCATAGAGCGGCGGATCGTTGCCGTGCATCGCCACGTTGATGTTCGCGCGCTCCGCCACAGGAATAACCTGTTTGTAAGTGAGGAGGAGGTTTTCCCAAAGTTGGTCTGCGGTGACGGTGAAGCGCGGGGCGCTATGCGCCGCTTCTTCCGCTTCAAGGTCGAAATGATAGTAGCGGTAGCCGCCTCGGCCCTCCGGCCAGGAGCGTCCCGCGCCGTTGCCGCTGCCGGCGCTCGCCGCCTGAAAACACTGAACGCCAAATACCGGCACGTCCGCCTCTCCCAGCAGTTCCGCCATAGTGCAGAGGTGATCGCGCTGCTGCGCCGCGTTGGGGCCGCCGATGAGGGCATCCTGGTGCTGCGAATTGATGGCGTTGGCGCGCTCGATGCGCAGGCCGACCGCCGCAAAGCGCGCGACCAGCGCATGCAATGCCTCACGCGTAAAGCAGCCGGTCTCGTGGTAGCCCGCCACCAAACCTAGTTCGATGTCTATGCAATCCACGCCAATTTGCTGCAGGAAGCGGAGGTAATCGTCGCCTCCGTTTTCTAGCGAGTTTCGATTCGCGCGTACACCGAGCTTCATGGTGCTAGCTCCTTTGCTCGATTGCTACTCTTCGTGAGGATCTCATTGCGGTAAGAAGTGGCTCGTGACTCTCTATCAGTATGCTACACGTGATGGATATAACTCGCTTATTTCCTGAGTTGACACTCCAAAGCTGACGCTACTGGCAGGCTCCCTCGTTCAGGAAGGATGTTACCCAGTTACGTCATTTTTTGTGTTGAAAGGCGGGCACATGAGCGAATGGAAGCAGGAATCGTGAGGGGGCGCGTCGTCCGCCATTCCGGCAAAATCCGGAATCTAGAGACTTGCCATGAGCCCTCGCTAGCATGGTAAATGGCCTGATTCACTCCCATCCCGATTTTGCTTCTATGTGAGAGCCTTGCCTCGTTTTGCCTGACAGTCGTGATTTGGCAGGAACGGCGCGAAATCACCCCTCACCCCCGTATCGGGTACGGGGCAGGCTCTGGCCCTCTCCCGCAGGAGAGGGAAGTTCTCTCGCCGCGCAAGCGCTACGCTCCCGACTTTCCGGCCGGTTTCTGCTTGATGAGCACCAAGGCTGTCAGCGCCGCGAACACCGACACCGCGCCGGAGAGAATGAACGCGCCGCCGAGACCGAGCAGGTCGGCCACCGCGCCCGCCGTCATGGGACCCACAAACATACCGATGGCGTACACGGCCTGAAACACGCCCATGGCGGTGGCACGGTCCTCGCCGGAGATTTCGCGAATGCTCAGCCCCATGAGCAGCGGATAGACGATGCCGCGGCCGATACCGTTGATGCCTTGGGACGCCGCGAGAAGCGGGATGTCTTGGATGAGCGGCACCACGAACGTGGTGGCGGCCATGATCATCATGCCCGCGAAGACCGCCCAATTATCGCCGAGTCGCTGCGCGAAGCGATGGTTTACGAGAGAGGCCAGCGTATACGGCACCAGCGAGACCACGCCGATGATGCCCAGGGTGAACTTGCTCGCGCCGAGGTCGTCGGCGTAAACGGGAACGAAGCTGAAGGTCGTCGCCCAGAAGGCGTAGTGATTGAGCGCGGTGACCGACGCGACCACCAGCAGCGCGGGATGGGTCATCACGCGCCAAATCTGCCGCAGCGTCGGTGGCGTGCGCGTGACGCGCTGTTCCTTGATGGGGACGGTTGAAATCAAGCCGATGACGGCCAGGCCGGCGCCCGCGTAGAACGTGGCCACCATGCCCCAAGATTCGGCAATCTGCCCGCCGGCAAGGTTGACGACAATCAGAGAGACGCCGTTGATGGCAGACATGATGCCCATGGCCTTGGGAGCCTCGTCGGACGGAAAATAGCTGGCGTAGAGCACCGTGAAGGCCACCCACGTGGCGGCGCTGATGCCGAGCACACCGCGAAAAACCGCCAGATACGTGGCGGTTGGAGCCAGCGCCAAACCCAAGCACCCAACAATGTTGAAGAAATGCCCGGCGTAGAGAAACGGCAGCCGCCGGCCCCAACGGTCGGACAGGATGCCCAGCGGAATGCGCAGCACCATCTGCACGAGGCCGTACGTGCCCACCACGATGCCGATGAGGGTAAAGGTCGCGCCCAGCGACTCCGCATACACCGAGAGGATCGGCGAGTAGACATACAGCGCGCCCCAGTAAAGGAACGTGCCAACGTAGAAGGCCCAGATGGTCAGCCGGTCAGGGCGTTTGGGGAAGTCGTTGGTTGTAGAGTCCTGGGTCGAAGACACAGGGCAGATCGTTGCTTTCTTCAATCAAAGAGTTGCGGAGCAATGTGTTACTGCCAATTATTACACTTTGGTATAGTTACCTTAGAGTGATGGAACACACATGAGCTAGGGGGAAAGATGGGTTCGTCCCAAGAGAGAAAAAACCAAGAACCAGAGCGCCCCAAGGTTTATGTGACCGCTAAGGGTGCACGCTACGTAGACGTGAATGAATTGATGCGGAGCAAGAGAGGCCGTGCTGCCGTCAAAGCCGCAGCCAAGATTCCGGTTAGCAGACCAAACCACAGAGCTTCCAATGACAGTCCGTCGAAAGCGTAGCAGTGTTGGAGCTAGGCGAGGCGTTGATTCCCATCCTCGCGGGTTATTGGGTCTTAACCCGGCTGCACTACACACACTATAGCATCGTTCGAGAAACCGGCTACCACCTCTTCTTCAAGGCCGCGATCGTTGGGATTGTTCTGTACTTTGTTTCCCACCTGACAGTTCTCTCCGCTACGGGCATTCTGGGACATATCCTTTCAGAGTGGGACTTGCGCTCACTCACTCCCTTTTCAACCACACCCACGATCGTCGCCCTATTGGCAATTTTGTTGCCCCTTTTGGGTAACCGGCTATACGGCGCGGAGAGAGCTGCTAGTCGAGCAGCCGAACGTGGCGGCGATCTCGTGGAACTCCTTATCGCAGAGTCCATTGACACTCAAAAGCTAATCGAGCTTTCGCTGCGCAATCGCAAGTCATACATTGGCATTGGCGTCTCCAGCGGAATTGAGACCATTGACAGAGACAAGGCCGACATTGAACTCCTGCCTCTCGCGAGCGGCTATCGCGACGAACATACCCAAGAGTTAGTCATTACTGAGAACTACGCGGAGGTGCTCGAGGAGCACCCCTATCCTGAGTATGATGACTTTCGCGTCGTCATTCCAATGTCCGAGATCGTATCCGCACGAGTTTTCGATCCGGACGCTTACGCTATCTTCCAAGAAAGAAAGGAAGATATCTCGTTCTAGCTCGCAGAACTGAGCTTTGGATGCTCAATCACGTGCTCTGGCAACTCAAGGTTGAGTCTCATCCGCAGTAGAGCGACGAAGGTTCATCACACTTTAAGCTCTCGACCTCATCCCTCATTTCACGCCAGCCGGATGCGCGCGCCCTCCACGCCGAATCGGACGAAGTTGTAGTCATCCGTCCAGTTGAGCCAATCGGAAAACGTGGCCGGTGAGACCCTCAGAATCTCACCGTCGCGGTGGTGGTGCGGGCCGAGCAGGTTGTGGAGCGTGCACACCAGCTCCAATTCCAAGGTATTCTCACCCTCGACCAGGTGAGACGAAACATCGAGTTCGTGGGGGCGCCAGACGATCTTGCCGGCTTCACTCCCGTTGACCCGCACGATGGTGACGGTAGCGTCGAGCCCATCCAGCGCCAGCGCGGCAGCGCCGGCGTTGCGGGCAACCTGCACTTGCTGGCTGAGCCGCACGCGGCCGGCATAAAAGGGCAGGCCCTGATAGGTAAGATCGCCAGACTGCGCCTGCGTGGGAGCGTCCACGAGATTGAAACTACTATCGTTCTGCTCAACCCCAAAGTCGCCAATCACGTAGCAGGCTTCGATTTCCATATCGAGGCTCGTGATGCCCTCCAACGTAATCGTATTTGTGCCCGGACGGGCAAGGGCGCCGATCGGAATACGCCGGAACGTCGTGTCCAGCCAGTAGCCGTCGTGCGGATCGTGCGCGACCGTCGCGCCGTTCACCGCAATGCGGAAGTCGTCGGGACGTTCCAGCACCAGCGTGAGGTCGTGCCCCGCCGCCAGAACGGACTCAAAGGTGTACCGCACGGCAAACGGCACTCCGGCTCCTTGTACCCGCATGTGCTCCAGGTTCCCGGCTCTCCGCAAGTATTCGAGGGCCTTGAGGTGTGGCACGGGCTCCTGCCACGGGCCGTCGGCAACGCGACAGGCGCAATAGTCGAGCGTGAGCGCGTTGGGGTCGAGCATTTCCACGTCCCACGTGTCGCCCGCGGCGACAGTCTCGGTAAACTCCGGCGCGGGTGCAGCCGCATCCGCCGGCCCGCTCCCATTGCTCACGAGCAGGTATGACCCCACCGGCGCGAACGGCAGCGTCACAGCGCCGTTCGCATCCGGGTCCCGCGCTGGCAATGGCCCTATTTCACCGGTAGCCGCATCCCAGAGCTGCCAGTTGCCGCCGTGGGGCAGGTGCACCGTGTAGTCACCGCCCTCCGCTTGGCTCGTGTTCGCCAGAAAGAGAATGTCCTCGCCGCCATTGCGGCGCAGGTTGTACCACACGTGCGGCACGGCACTGCCGTCGCCATTGGTGACCCGGACCGGCCGGGTGAGGTGAGGTTCCAGCGTTGCCGCCAGAGGTTCCTCGCTCAGCGATAGCGAGTCGCACGCAGCAACCAGTGCATCCACGGATTCATCACGTTCGCCCTCTATGAGGGTCGGTGTTTCGTCGCAGAAGAACACCACGCCGCCGGCGGCTCTGAACGCCTGGAACAGTGCCACTGTCGTGCTCGCCAGCGTGATGCTCGGCGGCACAATTACCACGCGGTACCGCATCTGACCCACCACTAAGCTGTCGCCTTCCACGCGGGCGTGCCGTGCCATGATCGATTCATCGCCGAAGTGGTAGTCGAAATGCTCCTCCAGGAGCCGCGTGGAAAGCGCCACCCACGGATCGTTGATCTTCCGCGCCGCCTGCGGATTCTGCGGGCGGTACACCGACCAAGCGCTGCCGATGGGATGCACGATCAGGAGGTCCACCACCCGCTCGCCCTGGCTGAGCGCATAGGAGAGGCGGGCGTAGTAGTCGTCTACCAGGGCATTGTGTGGCCACCAGGGTTGCTGGTAGAAAATGTCGGGCGGATAGTCTCGCTTGCGCGCCCCGCGCAGCGTATACGACGACAGGTGCGGGTTGAGGAAGTTCACCCCTAGCACGCACTGCCAGTCGCCAATCCACTTACGTCCTTCAAACGACAGGTTCTGGCCGGAGCAGCCGTAGGTTTCGGAGAGGGCCCGTTCCTTGCCGAGCTGACAGACCACGCTATCCAGTTGCTTCGGCGTCACGAGATTGGCAATGTCGCGGCTCAGGTGATCCATGCCAGGGCAATGCATGTACTCGTAATGGGGCATCACCGCCCCTGAGACCGGTACCTGCTGTTGCAGCGAATCTTCGTAGAGGTAATGTCCGGTGAGCTTGAGATTGTGGTCGTCGCACCACTCGTAAATCTGCTTGGAGAACGCCTCGACAAATTGCTCTGTGATAGCGCGCCAGTAGTGGTAGCGCACCTTGCGAAAGTCACCGGTGTCGTAGAAAAGCGATGGCAAGTGCGGAATCAGGTCGTATCCGAACTTTTCTTTGAAAATCTCGGCAAACCCCTTCGTCCACGGCACGCATAGCTCCGGGTGCTCCTGGTGGAAGGAAAGAAAATTCGGCTCGTCGGTGAAGATGCCGGGAACAACGCCGCCAAAGTCGTCACCGACGACCTCGTCGTACGCGTCGTAGGTGTTTTCGATGAATTCGCCCACGGCCTCCACGCTGAGCTGGTCGCTGTAAGCGGCGCCGTTGAACCACGGGCTTCCCAGCGGCGCGATCCATTCGTGGAACTGCAGGTAGGTCAGGTGGGCTTCATCCTGCTGCCTGTCCACCTGCCGCGCGTCGGTGAGCACGCCATTATTGAGATTGCCCGCGAATACCGCCACGCTCTCGGGATAGGTGTCGTAGCGATTGAAGACTCGTAGAGCGAGCACGCGCATGCGGTAGTCGGGGTCTTTGAGCGCGGTCATGCCGCCGGCGAAGCCGCTGGGCCATTTGTCTTCATCGTAGAGCCAGGCGTGCATGCCGCGGCGCCGGGCCTCCTCGACACACGTCCGCACGCGGTCCATCCACTCCGGCGTCATGTAGGGCGTTTCCAAACCCAGCCGCGAGTGCACGAAGAAGCCGCCCCAGCCGGCCTGCTGAATCTCTTCGATCTGCCGCACCAACTCATCGTCTTCCAGCCAATCGTTCCACGACCAGAACGGCACAGCCCGGTATTCAACCCCAGGATTCTTGAATGCACCTCTATCCATGGCAAATGACCCCCGATGGCATAGTTCAAGGAAAATTCGAATGCGTTACTGGCTGCATTGTACTCAGCCATGACAGCGAGAGACAAGCGGGAGGCAAGCAGGTGAAGTCTGCGGCCACACCGCGAAAAAGCACCGTAGGGGCACGATATATCGTGCCCCTACGGTGACATGGACTGGTAGGGTGTCTTGCACTCAATTCCGCACGAGGAATCAACCTTCCACAGCGCGCTCCTTAATCGTGACGAGGACGTTATGCGAATCTACGTTAGACTCAATCTCGGGGTGCCCGGCTTCGCGCAGCAGCCTCCTGGCCAAGGGAATGCCTAGCCCAAACCGCTGCACAAATCCTAGATTCCGCATCGCTTCCGCAAGGTTGGGGTTCCGGTATGCCGTCACCCCCGGCTGGCCAAAGTTCTCCGCGCTTACCGAGCCGAAAACACCCCCGGGACTTATGACCTCTATGCGGTCATCGAACCAGTAGACTCTCACCGGAGCGTTGTTACCCTCATAGGATCGGTGCATGATCGCATTGCGGGTGATCTGCTGGATGGCCGCGACCGGATAGGTACTCATGCGCCGCTCGACAGGCCCCGACGTAATGTCAACTGCCGTGCGGTTATGACTGTGCAACTTATCGTCGAGACGGCGCAGCACGTCCGTAATCGTGCCGCTGATCGCCTGCTCATCGGTGATGGGTCCCGTCACGTCACTGCCGGCAATGCGCAGGAATTGAACGTACGCCCCCGGCAGGTAGAAGAGCGCCCGTTTGCCCAAAACGAGCATGCCCAACACGGTGGGAACCGGCTCATCGGCCGACTCGATCATCTTCGTCGCGGCCAACTGCTCTTCCCGTGTGCGGTCATTGGCCTCCAGCACCTCTTGCGCGAAGGCTTGCGGTAAGTACTCGTTCTCGAATTGGGTCAAGTCCAGGTCGTTCAAGGTGGCAGACCGAATTGGCCGAATGTCGAACGGTATGTCTCCAAAGCGGCGCTTCTCGTTGAGAATGCGTTCTTCCTGCGCTGTTGCGACTCCGCGCCGTGAGCCGATGCGGACGTGCACGCGACCGTTGTAACGAACCGGCGGTGAATCGGACGGCTGTACCGTGACTATGGCCACATCCTGGCCGCAGAAAGAGCGGTTCTCCACTGTCAGCGAGGGCGGCGGTACGGTCTTACCGTCAGTCTTCATGTCCGCCAGTTGCCGGAGCAATTCATCTGTCACAGACAAGCCAATGGGTGTTCCATCATCCCGCACTCCGACGAAGACGACTCCTGGAGTGCGGTGGTCGGGCAGGTCATTGGCAAATGCACAGATGGCTTCACGGATCCGGTTGGGCGCATCGCCGCGCAGAGACTCTTTGAATTCAACGCGGTCTGATTCTCCCGCACGCATCAAATCAGTCAGGTGTTCGTTGTCGAGCGTCGCCACAGTGGTTGCTCCACAATCCGCGCCACGAGAGGCTTGGAGCTATTGGGCACATTCATTGGGTTGCTTCAGCAGCTCTGCTTTCCCGGAGCGAAGCGAAGAGGACTCTACTTGCTCGTTATGCGATAGATCTCGCCCGTGCGGATGATCACGTACACCTCGCCATCCGAGTCTTCGCCAAACGAGGTTATTTCCGATGGAGCTTGAAGCAGCACGGAACGCAGCCAGGTGCCGTCGGCTTGGGGCGTGAGCGTCCAGACGATGCCGGAACAGTAGTCGCCAAAGATGTAGTTGCCGGCGAGGTCCGGCAGTTGTTGTCCCCGATACACGTAGCCGCCGGTCACCGAGCAGCCCTCACTGCGACCATACTCCGCGATTGGGAAGGTCATCTCTCTGATGGACATGCCCTCGCGGCTGCCACTGAATCGCTCGCTGCCCTCGAAGAGCTTCCAGCCGTAGTTCTCACCGCCCGGGCTGGACGCCGGCTGGAAGTTCACCTCTTCCAGCTTGTTCTGACCGACGTCGGCGGTGAAGAGGTCGCCGGTAACGCGATCGAACGAAAAGCGCCACACATTGCGCAGGCCCCACGCCCAGATTTCCGGTCGCACCCCATCATGTCCCACGAAGGGATTGTCCGCCGGAATGACGTACGGGCTCCCTGAACGCACGTCGATGCGGAGCAGCGTGCCGAGCAGCGTACTCCGGTCCTGCCCGCTGTTGAGCGGATCGCCACCGGAGCCGCCATCGCCCAAGGTGACGTAGAGATAGCCGTCGGGACCAAACTTGATGAGGCCGCCGTTGTGGTTGCTATACGGCTGCCCCACGCGCAGGAGCACCTCTTCGCTGTCCCGATCGGCTGCGTTCGGATTGTCTGCAGAAACGCGATAGCGGGCGACTACCGTATCACCGTCGTTGTCCGTGTAGTAGACGTAGAAGATGCCATTGTCCGCGTAGTCAGGGTCAAATGCCATACTCAAGAGACCCTGCTCGTTGGCGCGAGAGCCGACGCGGGAGTCGATATCGAGAAACAGGGGCTCCTGCCGACCGCCGTCTTTGAGAATAGCGATGGTGCCGTCCTGCTCCACGATAAAGAGCCTGCCGCTAGTATCGCCGGGCGCGTTGATGAGGTAGAGCGGACGGTCAAAGCCGGCACCGACTCTTTCCAGACCGTACGCGCCTTCAGCTGGCGGTTGCGGCGTGCTGAGAGCGGGCGCCGCTGTCGGCGCGGGCGCTGTCGTGGGTTGCGGCGCTGGCGTGGTTACAATTGGTGTGGGAATAGGGGTGGCAATTGCCGGCGTTGGCGGAGGCTCTGGTTCGTCATCGCCGCATGCGCTGAGGATGAGAGCCCCCAACAAGGCCAGCACCACAAACACGACCAGTTGGATTGTCATTCGCTTGTGTCTGGGCTTCATCACTTCAGCTCTACCAAACATGTAACTCACTTTCCTTCGGGTGCCAACTGCGAAGTACGCGGCAATCTCTTGGACTGTGCCTGCCTCATCTCGTCTTCTGCCGGTTGCTTGGCTCCAGCCTCTGCCTCATAGTCTCATGATACACTGGGTAGCGCCGCCCCGGCAGTGCGTCTGTCAGGCGCTATGTGATTGCCACCGGAAGCGCAGGAAATTGCCGCCTATCCCTGAATCGGAAATCGCCCAACCGTTCCCAGCCGTCTATGTGAAACGCTGCCGCGCCGCGCGCCGGGACTTGTCGGCCCAGTGGACTCCCGCTGCCGGCGACTGGGTGCTGCAAGCAGATTCCATACGTCTCCTCGAGGATGACCGGGCGGCATGCGCCGGCGACGTCGTTGCCGACCGCGAAATCTGCTGGCTGCCGCGGCTCGATCAGCTCCTGGCAATGCTGAACGCCGTCTCGCCCCACACCGTGTTGGACTGCTACAAGGGTGACTTTGCCTGCATCTGCTTTGACGAAGTGAGCCGCCGCATCGCCGATGTGGTAGCGGAAACGCCCGAACTGGCATGCCTGCAGGCATTTCTTTTCATCTGCGCGGAGCTGGCGGCGCAGGAGAGCCAGGGGGACTGGCCGCCGACACATGCCAAATAGCGCCATAGACCCTCAGTTCTCCAGCACTTCCCTGCACGCCGGCTACCGGGCGGACCTCCACCTCCATTCGTCGTTTGCCATTGGGACGGCGTGGGACATTACCATACCCAACTTGGCGCGGTGGGCACGGCGCAAAGGCATCCACCTGCTGGCTACCGCCGACTTCACCCACCCGGCCTGGCGCGCCCACCTGCGGGAGACGCTGCAACCCACTGCAGGCGACCTCTTTACCTACGGTGACACGCACTTCATTCTCGGCACCGAGCTGTCCTGTGTCTTCAAACATGCCGGCAAGGGCCGGCGCCTGCATCTGCTGGTGTACGTGCCGGACTTCACTGCCGTGGAAAAGCTGTGCCGGTTCTTAGAAGACATTGGCACAAAGCTCACCGGTGACGGGCGGCCTATGATTTCCCTGCACGCGCGCGAGCTAGCGGCCGCGATCCTGGACATAGACCCACGCAGCATTATCGTTCCGGCGCACGTGTGGACGCCGTGGTACGCGCTGTTTGGTTCCAAGTCCGGTTTTGACGCACTTGAAGAGTGCTTTGGCAATCTCGCGCCTGCCATTCCCGCCCTGGAAACGGGCCTTTCGAGCGATCCGGCCATGAATTGGCGCGTGCCGGATGCCTTTGGGCGCAGCATCGTTTCGTTCTCCGATGCCCACTCCCCGCGCAATCTCGGGCGTGAGCTGACCGCGTTCCAAGGACCGCTGACGTTCGACGGTCTCGCCGCCGCGCTCAGAGATGAACGCATTGCCTACACACTGGAGTACCATCCGGAGGAAGGCAAGTACCACGCCACCGGCCACCGCGCCTGCAACGTGCGCTATCTGCCGGCGGATACCCAAGCGCAGGGCACGTCGTGTCCCGTGTGCGGCCGCGCACTGACGGTGGGTGTGCTGGAACGCGTTGAGGCGCTGGCGACCCGTCCGGAAGTCCCCGTACGTGCTGACGCGCACGGTTTCCTGCACGGGCCGGAGGGACGCCCGCCCTTCAGGCACATAGTCCCGCTGGCGCAAATCCTGGCCGAAGCCCTCGGCGTCGGCGAGCGCACGCAGAAGGTTGCGCAGGTCTATTCGGAACTAACCGACGCATTCGGCTCGGAGTTCACGGTCTTGCTGGAGGCGGATCTCGAGGATCTTGCAGACGCGGCGGGCGAGCGGATAGCCGACGGCATCCGCCGTATGCGCAGCGGCGACATAGCGGTCGATCCCGGGTATGACGGCGTCTACGGCACGGTGCGCATCTGGCCTGATGGCTAGCAGAAGAGGACGCAATCTGCGCCATCCGCGTTGTGGGTTGCAGATCCGCGCCGCTTGTCTTCATCGCGCTTGTCGCCGCCCTTGTCGGATGCCTGGACAGGCTCGAAATTGGCGTGAGTTTTCTTCTCCCAATGGAGACCTTTGCGAAACCCTCGCCGCAGCGAGGCAGTCCCCTCTCCCTCGACGGGAGAGGGTTAGAACCTGCCCCGTACGCCGATACACAGTATCGGATGATACGGAGGTGACGGTGAATCTGCTCTGAACGCCAGTAAGTTTGACTCTGATATGTATTGACTGACATGTCATACGATTACAACAGCAAGGAACCCCCTCACCCCTGCCCTCTCCCCGAGGAGAGGGGGTACCTCCTTGTTCTCTGGACCTGGTTATGCAAAGGTCTCCAATGGCTGGATCGCGGACTAGACAAGCAATCGTGCACACTGGCTTTCTCCTAGATGCGAGGGGATGTCTTGCGTAATTGACGATAAGTATGGGAAAGTCATCAGAAGAGAGCGCCAAACGAAAGAAAAACGCGTGAACTCCGTTTGGGGCCTGTGGATTGGCGGAACTTGGCCTGAATGTGCCAAGAGTGCCCCGAGTCCTTGCGAGCGGCGAGGCCCCCACTGGCGCGGCTATTGGTAGGGCGTGCCACTTGCCGCCAAGAGCTGAGAGTCACGCATACAGCGACAAGAGAGACTGAGGATAGGGTGCGCGATGTCCGCAAGTGAGGAACGCAGTGAGATGGAAGCCTCGCCACGCCTACGACGTTATCGCCGGCTCGCGTGGGCGTTGCTGCTGCTGTGGTCATGTGGCTGGGGGATCGTTGGCGTAGGTCCCTGGATAGGTATTCCCGATCTGTCGCAGGATAGCCCGGTCATCCATCTCATTCCGGTAGGCATCGGCATTATCGGCGGCATCGCCACGCGCCGCCATCCCCTGGCGGGCGGCGTGTACTGGCTGATCACGGGGTTCTTACTCTCTTCTCTGATAGTGGTGCGGATGCAGAGCGTAGCCGACATGCTCATCTGGTGTTTTGCCGCATTTCCCGCTCTTGTAACGGGCATCCTCTTTATCGTCAACCTCACGCCCGCGGAGCGGGCCGCGGTGCCGTCTGGGACGAAGTCAAAGCAGGCTAAAGGGTCGCAGAGGCGCAAGCGCTGACAGCGGCCGAAAGCCGCACGCCGCCGCTTCACTCCAAGGGCAGCATGTCCGGCAAAGACGCCACGCTGGGGTTGATTGTGGGCTCCACTACCCCCAGCCGCTCCAGACGATTGCAGGCAGCCGCCAGGGCGTCGTGCAGGCGATTGGGGTCGATTGGGATGACGGCCGGATCGTCACGGTGCTGATAGACCCACTGCAGCACAAAGTGGCGTATGGTGTCAGTCGAGGCTGCGCTCTCAGGCAGCGAGAGATGGTGCGCAAAGTAGCCGCGGAGCGTCTCCCCGAGCACCGCTTCCGTCGCCGGTCCGAGGGTCTCCTGTCCCAGCATCTGACCGTTGCGGACGAAGAATAGGTGTACCTTTTCCGGTGGGTTTGCGGGATAGATAAGCAGGATGGTGTGCCCCGCGAATCCTCCAGAGAGCGGGCGGTGGTGAGCGCGGAGGCGGCGTAGGATGCGCAACGCCTCGACGACGGCGGGCGAGTCTTGATCCTGCCAGCGGCGTATGACGGCGTCCGGCCCCTCGGACAGGAATTGGAAGACAAGGTTCGCTTGGTCTTCCTCCCCCAGAGAATCAGTGGCGTCAATGAGGCGCCGCGCCACCCGGGCATTCCACGCCGCCGCCGCCCGGTTGCGGTACGGACCGAAGTATGTCGAGTCATCCGGCCGCAGGCGGCTGCTCGTGCGCACCTTAATGCCGGCCTTCTGGCTGCGCCAGACGCGGACGTATGGTTGCAGGGGACGGTATTGCTGCTGCACGTTATAGATCGGCTGCAACTCCTGGATGATCTGCGCCTCCCGGAGCAGCGCTTCGAATTCCGAGCCCGTAATCTCGACGTCAATGCGGTCAAGGCGTTCAATCATGCCGTCGAAGAGCCGGTCGGGATTGGATAGGTGGCTGCGGACCCGCCGCTGCAGCGACTTCGACTTGCCGACGTAGAGCACAGCGCCTTCGGCATCGCGCAGAACGTAGATACCGGGAAGTGCGGGAATGAGCCGGATCTGGGCCTGCAGCGCCGTCCGGCGCACCGGCAGCAGGCGCCGGCCCTGGCCGTCTTCCATCCAATCCAAGAACGTCCGCATACTCGCCCGGTGCGCGTCGGGAACCTGGGTGAGGAGCTGCGCAAAACACTGGGCGGTGACGCGCGCGTCGACGAGGGCGCGGTGCTTGGGAGCATCGTTCATGCCGAGGTGCCGCGCCAGGCGCTCCAGGCTCGGCCGCTTGAGGTCTGGGAAGAGCCGCGCGCAGAGCATTACGGTGTCAATCGTGGGATTGGCCAGAGGGCGGCGCTGGGTCCAGAGCGCTTCGCTCAGCAGGAAGTTGAGGTCGGCGGCAACATTGTGACCCACCACCGGCACATGGTCGATGAAGGCGTAGAGATCGTCGAGCACCAGGCCGGCCGGTGGGGCATCGCAGAGCATGTCGTCACTGATGCCGGTCAGTTGCCAGATGCGCTTGCTTACACGCTGGCCCGGATTGACGAGCGTATTAAAGTGAGCAATTTCCTCACCGTTGCAAATCCGTACCGCGCCTAGCTCGATGATGCGGTGCCGTCCCGCGATGCCGCCGGTGGTCTCGACGTCGAGCACCACGAATACCTGCGCGCTAAGCGCATCCCCGGCATCCTGCTGCCACTGCGTCAGTTCCCAGTTGCCGGCCGCGTTCTGGGTGAAACGGCCGTCGGCGACGAGTCTCTCTGCGACAAGCCGCAGCAGCGGGGGCGGGAGCTCGCCGTTCATTTGCATGGCGGCTTGCGCCAGGGCCGCCACAGTCATTGCGCGCCCGCCGTCCTCCAAGACGCGGAAGGCACGTTCGACGAGCACATGACGCTCAAATGCAGGGACTGACATCAGATTTGATTTGAACCGGTGGCTGGGTTGGGATTCAGCGTCGAGAGCATGTTCATTCAGATAGCGGGATACCCGTGTTGCTAGAGAGTTGCCGCAAGTCGGCGAGCACGGCCGGATCGAGGGGGACGCCGTGCGCCAGCCGCTCGTCCATACACTCCTGTTCGATTTCACCGGGCAGCGTGACGCGGTCGAACCCCGGCGCCAGCGGGAGTTCCCGCATTTCCGTCAAGAGAGTCTCCATGCGTTGCGTAAAGGCCTCGAGGCCGAGAAAAGCCTCTATGTCGATGGCAATGAAGAGGTGGGCAACGTCGGCGGGCCGGCTCATGTCGCTGAAGAACCCCGCGGCGTGCACGCCCAGGGTTGCGCCGGTGAGGAGCGACGTAAAGACCTCTACCATCAATGCCAGCCCGGAACCCTTGTAGTCTGCCAGCGGGCGCACGCCGCCCTGCCTGGCGCGCGTAGGGTCGGTCGTCGGCAAGCCGTCGGGCCCAACCGCCCACGTGTCCGGAATGGACCGCCCCCGCTTCTCCGCGAGGACCACGTGTCCCATGGCCACGACGCTCGTCGCCATATCCAGAATGAGCGGGGCCCCGCGGGTGGGGGCGCCGAAGCAGATGGGGTTCGTGCCCAGGAATTTCTTGGCCGTGCCCCAGGGCACCAGGGCGGGGCTCGAATTGGTGGTCACGATGCTGACGCAACCAGCATCCGCCATCTGCAACCCATAGTCGGCCGCCATGCCGAAGTGATTGCTGTTGTGAACGCCCACCGTGGCAATGCCCTGTTCCCGCGCCAGGCGGACGGCGAGTTGGGTGGCAAAAGTGCCGACCGGCACGCCGAGCCCGTTGTCGCCGTTTACCAATGCGGCAGCCGCGCGCCGCCGTTCCACGTGGATGTTCGCGTTGCCGTTTACTACGCCGTTGCGGATTCGTTGCACCAGGGCGGAGAGGCGGGTGATGCCATGGGACTCTACGCCGCGCAGGTCGCAGAGCACGAGGTGCCGGGCCGACTGCGCCGCATGCTCCACGGGAATGCCCTCATGCACGAGCACATCCCGGGCAAACTGCTCGAGGCCGGGGGCGGGAATGCGCTGCGTGACAGCGGATGCTGCAGCAGTCTTGCTCACGCTCTTGCCGGGCGCGGACGCACCGGTATTAGACGCGCTCGTGCCTGTATTTGCCTTGCCTGCGTCCAGTATGGTCTCTCCCTCGCCTGCAATGGGCGTGTCCCCACCTGTGATGGGCGGGCTCGAGCCCGAATTGGACGCGCTCGTGCCTGTACTAGGCGCGCTCGAGCCCGAATTGGGTGCGCTCGCACCCGAATAGGGTGCGCTCACGCTTTGGCTACCTCCACCTTGGCGAGTGCTTCCAGCGGCTTCACCACGGCGGTCTGGTCTTCGTCGGCGAGCCCCTGCGCGATTGCCTCCTCGTAGACAAGCTGCGTGAGGTTGCTGAGCAGCAGCCGCACGCTGGCCTGTTGTCCAAGTTGCGTAGCCAGCCGGAGGTCCTTGACAAGAAGCTTGATCGCGAATGCCGGGTCGAAGTTGCGCTCCAGGATAAAGTCGGGCATTGCCCGATGCAGCATCCGGCTGTCGCCCATCGCGGTGCCCAGCACTTGGTAGGACGTTGCCGGGTCCACACCGTTCTTGGCGCCCAGCACCATGGCTTCTACGATACCGGCCAGATTGATGCCGACGAGCAGTTGGTTCTGGAGTTTTACCACGGAGCCCGCACCCAAAGGCCCAACGTGGAAGATGTTCTCGCCCATGGCCTGAAAGAGCGGCTCGGCCCTGGCGAACGCATCCGCTTCACCGCCCGCCATGATGGCAAGGGTACCGGCTTCGGCGCCCATGGGGCCGCCGCTAATGGGGGCATCGATGAATTGGATCTGTTTCTCGGCCAGCGCGGCGCCGACTCGTTGGGCGGTGGCCGGGTCTATGGTGCTGTGGTCGACGAACACCTGTCCCGGCCGCGACCCGTGAATCGCACCCGCGTCGCCGAGGATGACTTCCTCTACGTCTTCCGGCATGGAAACGCAGGTAAGCACGAAATCCGCTTGCTCGGCCCCTTCACGTGGGCTCTCCACGAGGGTGCCGCCGGACGCGACAAAGGCTTCCGCTTTGCTGCGGGTCCGGTTGTAGACATAAACATCGTGCTCTGCCTTGCGCAGATTGACTGCCATATGCATGCCCATTGTGCCGAGACCGATGAAGGCAACCTTCATTTCTCTTGTACCCCTTCTCTAAGGTTCTGAGTTCGTGCCTGCGATGCCGGAATAGTGCTCGCTTCTCGAATTTTGCGAATGCCGCTATAGAGATACTCCGCGCCGGAAATGACCGTGAGCGCCAGCGCCAGCCAGAGCAGAATGTCGCTCACGATGCCCTGCCATACGAGGAGCACGAGCAATGCAATGAACGTCACACCGGTTTTGAGTTTGCCCACGCGGCCCGCCGGGATGGCAACGCCTTTCTCGGCAGCTTGCGCGCGCAGGCCGGTAACCGCCATCTCGCGGCTTATGACGATTGCCACCCACCAACCGGGCAGGAGCCCGACTTGCACGAGTGCAATCAAGACGACGGCAACGAGCACCTTGTCCGCTACGAGGTCAAGGGAAGCTCCCACTGCCGTTACCGTAGCACTGCGGCGGGCCACGAAACCGTCGAGCCAGTCCGTGGCGGCGCCCAAGGCGAGCAGAGTCGCCGCCAGCCAATACCAGCGCGGCGTGCCCTCGCCCCAAACAATGAGATACATGATGACCGGCGCGAGCGCGATGCGTAGGAGCGTCAACTGCGTGGCATAGCCAACGGGCATGAAAACTCCCTCTGGCAGGACAGCGCCTCGCCGTCTGCCGTGCGGCCTCTTCCTGGTTTCTCACCATACCGTTATCGCGGCGGTGCGGCAACCCCACAGGCGGATGCCGGCGACCGGCGGTTGATGCTTGGCAGGTCTCACCGGCGCACTTGCGGGCCCTTGAATTGGTGGCCGCCGGCGCTCTCCAACCGGCTCAACCAGGGCACTGCACGCAGCGCCCGCCCGCTTGGGGAGTTTCTAGGCGGGAGATACTGGGGTCCCGTTTATTTCCATTGACGGGACAAGCGGTCTGAGGCTCTCGTGTGAGGGCGCGGCTTTGGGTCTGATGGGAAAGAGCGGGCGTCCGCTGTTGCAACACCATTGCCGGCAGCAATCAGTATAGAGGTGAGTCCTAGAAAGCGTACTTGGTGGCGGTAGGCTGAATGAAGTCGTCGGTTCAGGTCTGGAATACCTGGCAGCGTGTGCGCTGCCACCCCAGACCCACGCACACCTGGGCTGAACTGCCCGGTATCTGCAAACGCGCTGCGCCGGACAACGGTCATTGTGAAGCCGGAACCGGCGTGCCCCCAATGCTGACGGTGGTTTCCACTGGGCCATCGCCGGATCGTACCGCCTCGAATGTTACCGGGTCGCGGCTTTCGACCAATGATCCGAATTCGCGCTCGTTCAAAGAGAGTTCGACCCCGCCGGTGCGCCCGAAGAGAATGGATATGCTCTCCTCGGCGGACCACGCCAGCGGTTCCGTGCCCTGACTGGTCTCCGGGCCGATCGTGCCCGCAAACACGCTTGCACCGTCTACCGACACGCCAATCCAGACCTGCTGGGTGGTCGCCCGCAGTGTCACGTTTACGCCGCTGATTGGGATAGGTGTCGGCGACTGAACCGCGGTTGGTGTGGGGGGCGGGGGTTGCGTGGGCACCGGCGTTGGCTCAATGAAAGGCGTGGGTGCGCTGGTTGGCGCCGCCGCGACTTCTGTAGGCTCCGGCGCCGGGCCTGCCGACAAGAACTCCTGGTAGACGAAGTTCAGAGCTACGCCAAGTACAATGATGAATATGACGGTCCAGAGGATCTTGGAACTGAATAACGAAAACTGCCGGCCGGACTCTTCCTGCGGCGTTGCCGACACTTCAGGATCGGCGAATTGGCGTTGCTGTCGGTCGTATTCTTCGACAACTTCTGCCGGATGCAGGCCCAGATACCGGGTGTAATTGACCAGGAAACCGCGTGTGTAGACGGATGCGGGGAGAGCGTCATACTCGTCTGTCTCTAACGCCTGCAAGGCAGAGCGACGAATGCGCGTAGCTGCGGCAGCTTCCTCAAGCGAGACGCCCTTAGCCAGCCGGGCCGCGCGTAACGTCTCTCCAATTCGCTGGCGCTCTTGCATACGGTATACTCCACGACAGACCGGGGGCGCACACTGAGTCCCCGCCTACTGGCCGCGTTGCTGTGACTACGCTGGTGTCCTGCTGCTCTGCGTACCGAACAACACTTTCATTGTACGAGAGTTAGAGCAGTATGTGTACTTGACCAGTCACCGGGGTTTCTGCGTGGAGTAGTCCTGCGATCAGGTAAACCATGTCGGTACACCATTGTACGGCACGCTTAGCTTCGGTACGTATCGGTACATCCAAACGCCACGCCACAGGCATATTGACACTGAGCCAATGAGCGCACACGCAAACTGCTCAGTGCGCTATAATCCCCTTGGAATGAGGAATGCCCAAGCGCGACGGGACTTGCATACCGCACTGCCCAGCAATTCCTGGTGAATTAGGACTTGCGCGGGGGTAATTGTGACGATTTGCTGGTCACAGGATAGCAGAATTGGGAGACTAACGCGAAAAATCGCCTACCGGATTCGGTCGTGGTGCCGCGCCGCACGCGTCGACCGCGAGTGCGGACGAGGGAGGTGCGCCGTCCGTTCTCATGGTTGGATTGCTGGCACCCGGCGCGTGATAGTCCAGTGGGGTGAGAACGTAACACTGAGGCGAAGCTCGGCGCCTCTGCAGAGTGATCAGATTGTGCTTGCCAATGACTGCAATGCCTGGGCAAGGAGAAAACCGCTTGTGATCGAGCCTTCGTACAATTTGAAGGGTGCGCGATAGGATAATGAGTCCCAACATCGATAGGTGGATGCAGCTACCGGCGGCGGCCCTGCATCGTGAAGCCAAAGTGCCGCTGCGCGTGGAGCCGGACCGGGCGGCGCTCTACGCGGCTTTTGCCCGCGAGATTGCCGACGAGATCAAAGCCCACAATGCCGCCGGCGAACCGACGCGGCTTATTCTGCCCGTCGGGCCGATCGGCCAGTTTCCGGTGCTTGCCGACATCTGCAATCGCGAGCGCATTTCCTGGCAGAACGTGTGGACGTTCAATATGGACGAATACTGCGACTGGGAAGGCCGCTCGATCCCGCTCGACCATCCGCTGAGCTTCGAGGGGTACATGCGGGGGGAGTTTTTCGCCCGGCTCGATGCCGATCTGCGCATACCGGACGACCAGGTTTTCTTCCCCTGCATCGAGCGCATCGACGAGGTGAGCGACACTATCGCGAGGCTCGGCGGCATCGATAGCTGCTACGGCGGCATCGGCATCCACGGCCACGTGGCGTTCAACGAGCCGCCCATCAGCCGCTTCTATCAGGTGACGCTGGAGGAATTCCGCAACTCGCGCACCCGCGTGCTGCCGCTCGCGCCCGAGACCATGGTGATGAACTCCATCCGCCGCGTGGGCGGCAACTTCTACACCTTCCCGCCCATGGCGATCACCATCGGCATGAAGGACATTCTGGCATCCCGCCGCATCCGCCTCTTCTGCGACGGCGGCGACTGGCAGAAAGCCATCCTGCGCATCGCCCTGCTCGGCGAGGTCTCCACCGACTACCCGGCAACCTTGCTCCAAGAACACCCTGATGCCCTGATCACCGCCGATGCCGACACCGCCGCGCCGTTGGAGGGTTAGGAGGGAATCGAGACTTGAGCCAATCAGTACTGGTGTCAGCTACTCCTGGCTTCTCCGCTCAAGCTCACTGAGAAAGCGGTTGGCGTAGGTAGATCGCTGCCGAACCTTGCCCGGGTCCAGCTCGGCCAGTATTTCGAAGCTGTGTCTCCCTTTGGCATACGCGCCCTTGCTCGTATTGCGCGTAGCCTGGCGTACTCCTCTCTCGACGTCTTGTTTGGGAACTTCCTCTATACGAGGGTTCTGCGGAAGCGCGGACTCTTGGAAGTCCTGGCCGAAGAAAGATGATAGCGCGTCAACATCGGCAAGGAACCAAGACTCCATGGCTTGCACCATGAGATGGCATTCATTGTCAGTCACAGAACCGGGGCGGCTCCAATTGTCGCTGGCCTTTAGATGTTGCCAAGGCCCGCGAGTGTTTACCGGCTGCTCCGCATCCACAAGCAGCAAGGCGGCTCCGCCGTTTGCAACAGCTTTCTTGAAGTCATTGAAAGCCCTCTCCCGACTACCACAAGGGAGAAAACGAGGCATACTGCCGGTTAACTTTGCTTTTTTGATGAATTTAATGAAGCCTTCTCGGAACCTGCTGGTCTGCTCTGAGCGTCCGCCCTTCCGCCGCGTTCGGTCTGTGCCTCTGCCGCCGCCTTCCAAATAGATCTTGATACTCACCAAACATTCCCCCCCAGGTCACCGCGAGTCCAGAGCTCGCCAAGGCGATAATCGTCCAGCCAGACATTGAGTTCCGCAGGATCGAGCCGCCGTAGTTGCGTTGCCCCGTCGACCTTTTCACATACAACCACTGCCTCTGGGGTTTCGGAGAGTGCGTCCACAAGTATGTCTGAGTGTGTCGTGACGATGATCTGGCTGCGCTTAGACGCTTCCACCAGGAGCTTTGCCAACTTTGGAATGACATCGGGGTGCAGGCCGGTTTCCGGTTCCTCGATGCAAATCACCGGCGGTGGAACAGGATTGCTAAGGGCCACCAACAAGCAGAGGTAGCGCAGGGTACCATCAGAGAGCCTCGTAGCCGGCACGTTCTGGTTTAGTCCTTCTTCTCGGAAGAAAATCTGCACGGTTCCACCTATCACCACGACGAGGATATCTTTAACTGCCGGGTAGAAGTCCTGCAAGTTGCAAAGAAGCCACTCCTTGAAGCGTGGTTGGTTTAATTGAAAACTCAATACAACGGCAAGATTTGAACCGTCCTCTAGCAAGTAGTCTTGAGGAAGATCGGCCTGTTGTGGCCGGCGTAACGGGCTATCATGTCCGAGTTGAAATTCGCGATAGAAGCGCACATTCTCGAAAAGGGACGCCAGAAACTTCAATTCTGGAAATGTGAAGGGATCCCGTCGCTGCGCAAGTATCGACTGGTCTGGCCTAATGTCGTCATCTTGCATGAACCGACGATCGGAGAGGTTCTCTTCCGCAAGGTTGATTTCCGGCTTGCCTAGATTGTATGTGTAATAGGAATACGGTAGCTCGCCGGGCGTGGTTGGTCGTTCGTCCTCGACTATTTCGTCTAGCAGGGCGAAGCGGCCCAACAGTTCGTGGAACCACAGCATATAGCGCAGCGGCATCCGTCTATTCTTGATTTCGACCGTCACCTCAAGGATTGCCGCAGGTGAGTCGCTAGGGCCTTTCCAAATCCACTCTTGGACTCCGCCGCCCTCACGAAGTGGTGCCTGAATGTCCCGGGGCGCGGCGGCAAGAATTGACAATGCTTCGATTAGGTTCGACTTACCGGAAGCGTTCGGGCCGATGATGACATTGAGCGGCTCTAGGGGAAACGCAGGCGTATCGGGCCTATAGGAGAGTAAGTTCTGCAGGCGGATCGTTCGAATGAGCCGCGCGCCCAGCATACAACTATTCCTTTCCTCTCTCCATTCCATGCCAACGAAATCGGGGATTCGCTTTTGGGTTGCTATATCTCTTCCGGAGAGTCAGTGGAGAGAGTCTTAGGCTCTTTGAGCTTTGCTTCCCGCTCCGTTTGGCGAAGTGGCGATTAGACTGCAATTATCTAATACAACCGCTCTCATCTACAGATGTCAAGGAATATTGGTCTGTCGGGCGACTAGATTTGCAAAACCAAAGCGAGCAGAGGACTTGATGAGTCATTGAGTCGTTCAATGTCACTGTGGTGGTATCATTCCTGTGTGGAAAAACCAAATCTCTGAGCTTCGCTCAATGGGGCGATGCCTACTGCTAATTGTAGGTTATCATCCTTAGAGGAGGACACATTGCTATGGCATCACAGCAGGATCCGGTTCGGTTTGGCATTATTGGTCTTGGCGTGGGTAAGTCGCGGGTGAAGCAGGCGGCGACCACGGGTGGGGCGCAGTTGGTGGCGGTGTGCGACCTGCAGGAGGAGTTGGCCACAGCGCAGGCGGCGGAATACGGCTGCGATTGGCACACCGACCACCGCGCGTTGTTGGAGCGGCAGGATATCGACGCCGTCGGCATTTTCACCCCCAGCGGCACTCACGGCGACCTCGCCATCGAGAGCCTGCAGGCGGGCAAGCACACCTTTACGACCAAGCCCATGGACGTCTCCACGGCGAAAATCGACCAGGTGATCGCCGCGGGAGACGCGAGCGGCAAGATTTTGGCCGTGGACTTCCAACGCCGCTACGAGCTCGGCACCCGCCTCATCAAGCAGGCCCTGGACGCGGGCCGGCTCGGCCGCCCGATCTTTGGCGATTTTCGGCTGAAATGGTACCGCGCCGATAGTTATTTCGCCGGCGGCAATCCCCCGGGCTGGCGCGGCACGTGGCAGTACGACGGCGGCGGTTCGGCGGCGAACCAGGGCATTCACGGCATCGATCAAACCCTGTGGTTCATGGGTCCGGTACAGAGCGTGCGGGCGCGCATCAATATCTTCAATCACGACATCGAGACCGAAGACGCATTGGAGGCGTTGGTCACTTACGAGTCCGGCGCGTGGGGCATCATCCAGACCACAACCACCGTCTACGGCGGCCTGGGTCACGAGCATGAAATCCACGGCACCGACGGCACCATCCAGATGCGGCAAGAGGACATTACGACGTGGGCATTTGTGGATGATCCTGACGGCGGGCTGCCCGATCCCGCGGATCTCCCGCCTGGGCCGCAGAACATCGTCGAGGACATGATCGGGGCGATAGCACACGGCAAGACGGTGGCTTGCACCGGACCGGAAGGGCGCCGCTCGGTGGAGCTGCTGGAGGCGATGTATACGTCTGCGCGCGAGGACCGGGAAGTTACGCTTTAGGCTGTTCGGTACCTCGCGGCACTGCGAAACTGCTTCCATGCGGCTGGATGTCTTATCCCCGGCCGCCGGCAGGCATGGCGCGAAGAGGCGGGGGACAAGCCCCCGCGCTACGGCAGATAGACTTAGATTGGGCGGGTAATCACGGGCTGGCGCGGCACGAGAATCGTGAGGCTGCGAAACTGCTAGCGTGCGGCTGGATGTCTAATCTCTGGCCGCCGGTACGCAAGGCGCGAAGAGGCGGGGGACAAGCCCCCGCGCTACGGTTGATGGAACAGGGTTCTTCGCGCGATGAAGTGAACGCGCACTTCAAGAGCACATCAGATGAGTTTGGACCCTCTCAAATACACCAGCGCGTTGCGGCGTCAACGGTGCCAACGTGGTATTATTGCCGCCAAGAATTACCTGTTGGCAAGCAAGGATGGGTAGGCTATGGCATTTCGGTATGCGTTCTGCAACGAGGCCTTTGAGGACTGGGAATTCGCGCGCATCTGCGATTATCTGGCGGAACTCGGCTATGAGGGCGTGGAAGCCGCGCCGTTTACGTTCGAGCAGTCCGTCTTCGACATTTCCGCCGAACAGCGGGCAGGGGCGCGCCAGGCCGCGGCCAATGCCGGTATCGAGATCATAGGGTTGCACTGGCTGCTGGTCGGGCCGGACGGTCTGCACCTCACCGACCCCGATCAGGCGGTGCGGCAGCGCACTACCGACTACCTGCGCGGCTTGATTGCCCTGGGCCACGACATGAACGCGCCCTACCTCATCTTCGGTTCGCCCAACCAGCGCAACCTGCCGGACGGGGTGAGCTACGAGCAAGGCATGGCGTACGCTGCCGACGTGTTCCGAAGCGTTTGTGATGAAGCGCAACAAGCGGGCACCGTCATTGGCATCGAGCCGCTCGCGCCGCCGCTGTGCAAGTTCATCACGAATGCCGCGGAGGGCGCCGACCTCGTGCGCCGCGTCAATCATCCCGCTTTCAAGCTCCACCTTGACGTAAAAGCCATGGAAAGCGGTGAAGATGAACCGCCCGCCGACATCATCCGCGCGCATGCCGGCGAATTTCCGCACTTTCACGCCAACGACGAGAACTTGAAAGGGCCCGGCTTCGGCGACACCGACTTCGTGCCCATCATGCAAGCCCTGCACGACACCGGCTACGACGGCTACGTCTCTATCGAGATTTTCGAGTTCGAGCCCCACGCGGAAGTGCAGGCGAGTGAAGGGATTCGCCATCTCCGCGAGTGCGCCGCGCAGATCGAGAGCGCGTAACGCAAGAAGATAGCTCAGCGCAACCCGGGGCGCAGGCGAGAAGACACCTTCTCAAAAGCAGATTCTGGCACAGCCCTTGCCGCAGCGAGGAAGTCCCCTCTCCTGACGAAGACCTTGGCAGAGATCCGTCATTCCTGTAAGTGTTGAGTAATTCGTTGGCAGAATTTCCCGCCCACTTAATAGCGCGGATAGATTATGTCATTCCGAGCGCAGCGAGGAATCTAGGGTTCACGTCGAGCGTGTTGGTTAGGCTCAGTACTTTAGATTCCGCGAACAGGGTTCGACACTCCGCTGCGCTTCGTTCGGAATTGTAAATGTTGACTAATTCGTTGACAGATTTTGCAGAGCTTGAAGAGGCGTATGCCCCTTCAGGCCTTGGTGTGGTCTTTCCGTGTTGTAGTACAGGAGGTATTGCATCAGTTCGTTTTGGAACTCCGTCAGGTTCTCGAACGTCGTGCCTTCGATCAGGTCGTCGTTCAGGGTCCGCCAGAAGCGTTCGATCTTGCCGTTGGTCTGGGGTCGGTAGGGCCGGGTGTAGCGGTGTTTGATGCCGAGCTCCAGCAGCATGCGCTCGAAGGGATGCTGCGCCGGTTTCGTGCGTGCCGCCACCTCAGGACCGTTATCGGTGAGGATGGCTTCGAACTGGATGCCGTACTCAACGTTGAGCAGGTTGATGCTCTTGAGCGCGGCGAACATGACGCTGAGGCTCTTGAGGTCAGGCACCACTTCAGCCCAAGCCAGACGGGTGCAGGCATCGAGCACGGAGACCAGGTAGTAGCGCTGGGAGCTGTCCAGGAGCAGGTCGCGGCTGAGGTAATGGCAGTCCAGATGCCCCAGTTCGCCCGCGCGGGTCTTGATGATGGTGCGCTTGGCTTGTTTCATGGCCGGTTTCAGACGGTTGAGCCCATGGCGCTTGCTAATGGCGTAGATGGTCGAGGGTGAGGGTGTGTGCGCTTTGAGTACCGGTTTGAGTATGGCACAGATCTCATAGCGGTTGATACCCTTGCGGCGCTGCTCCAGCACCTTCTGCTCGATGTAGGGCAAGGTGCGGCGGCTCTTCCACTTGGGGCCGCGCTTGCGCGGCAGCAGGGCGTCGTCGCTGCGCAGTTGCAGAAAACGGTTGTAGTACTTGGCGAAGGTCTGGCGACTGGTACCATGGAACGCATAGAAGTCCTGCAGGAAGCGGAACTGGGGATGCTGCTTGGCCTTGACCCGTTCGTACTCGGCGATGAGGAAACGCCACTTCTGCATGAGGTTCCGTTCAATGGTCTTGTCACTACTATTATCCCGCATCAGTTGCCTCCAGATCTGGTGATTGACACTCATCAATGTTCTACCAGATCTGTCAACGAATTACCTGACACTTACAGGAATGACATCCTATTGGGTCATAATTGCAGGCAGAACCACCGATTGTTGTCACCAATTCTGTCAACGAATTACCTGACATTTGCAATTCCGGCGAAAGCCGGAATCCAGAAGGTCTAAGCGCCTCGAGAGAGCAGGGCATCAGCCCCTTTCACCCGCTTCGCATCCTTCTCCCTCCAAGAGAATGGGGCCTCACGATACTCGCCAAAACGGCAGAGTCCGAAGGCCTGCCCCAAACGCGATACGGTAGGTATAGGGGTGATTCCAGCCAAGCCAAACTCTGGCTACCGGGTGGACTGCGCCGCGGGCTGCCGGGCGGCGTCGGTTGCGGCCAGATTCCTGCGGCAGAAATCCGCCGCCTGGTGGATGCGGTCCCGCACCTTCTCGTCGGAGCGGCCGGCGTGCAGCGCAAAGGGGTGCAGTTCCACCACTACGATACCGCCAAAGCTGCTGCGGCCGAGTTCAACGAGAAAGTCGCCCAAGGGCAGCGTGCCCTCGCCGGGAAACAGATGTTCCCGCCCGTTGTACTCGTCCGAGAGGTGGATGTGCTGCACGGTGGCGCTTAGTTGACGCCATGCATCCAGGATGTCGATCTGCGAGACGCCAAAGTGCGTGGTGTCCATCGTGAGGGCGGCAAAGGGGCGCATGGCGTTCGGATGCCAGAAGTCGTGAAAATCACGCTGCAAGATGCCCAGACGCTTGATGAGCTTCCGCGGCAGGTTTTCAACCGTGAGCAGGACCGGCGTCTGTGCTTGCAGATCGGCAAGGTTTGCCTGCAGCCACTGGGCGAGGTCCGGTGTGCCGCGCGAGATCGGGTGGATGACAACCGTGCGCGCGCCGACCTGCTCGGCCAACGCAATCGTCGCCTTGAGGGTGCTGGGATAGTCCGGGCCCATCTCGGCGATTGCCTGGAAGGGCGCGTGAATGCTGCAGACGGAAATGTCCCACTGCGCGATTAGTGCATTGATGTAGTCCGCTTGTCGAGTATCCCACCGGTTGTCGACGATGATCTCCACGCCGTCAAACGCGGATCCTTTCATTAATTCAAAGGTCCGCGCCAAGCCATAGGTGTAGAGCGAGCCGGTGGAAAGTGTGACCGTAGGCGCCTGGTCGGTGGATGTGCTTGCTTCAGGCATGTATGCACGCTTCTTTCAGAGGTTCCTGCTGCTGAGTATTGCCGCGATCTGAGTGCGGGTCGTACCACATCTGCAAGCTCGCGGGGTTCCGCAATTGCCGCGAGACTGATCGGTCTTGTTGTGTTGTGGAACGGGTCGACCGGGTGACGTTTCGGGTACGACCTCTCCCTTACTCCCATTATAGCCACGCTTCTTCAAGCACGACTACAGCGCGGAGCAGGATGGCGTCAACCGCGATTGCCACCCGCCGCCCCGTTTCAAGAAACCCGCACATGTGTAAAGTATGTCTCGGCACACCTGTAATGCTCGCGGCAGGTCAATGCACCCTTGCCGCCGGAACGGCATCTCGCTATTCTGCCTAATGCTGGCTCTTGTTGTGTATTGCTCTGACAATGCAATGCTTGCGGCAAGTGGCGGGAGACATGCCCTCACGCGACGGCGACGCCGAAAAACACGGGCCAATCTGGCTGCTTGACTGTCCCAATCTCAGAGAGAGTTGCGCGTTGCAGAACTGCATCTACGATGTTTCAAGGTTGCGCGACTGGCACGCGGACATTGCCGCGCTCGCCGGCGTATCAGCGCCTGAGGCCCGTGTGATAGTGCCGCCGCAGTCTAAGTCCGGTGGCAACGTGGCGGTGATCGCGGGGTCGTTCAATCCGGCTACCACCGCGCATGTCAGTCTGTGCGAAGGCGCGTTGCGGCAGCCGGACATCGGCGCGGTGTGGTATTCACTCGCGGTCCACACCGTTGATAAGGAGCAGGTCACCGGCGCGAGCTTGGAGGACCGCCTCTGCATGCTCGCAATGCTTGCGGAGATGCGCCCGAATGTTGGCGTTGTGCTCTGCAACCGCGGTCTCTACGTGGAGCAGGCCGAGGCCTTACGCCAGCGAATTCTCGCACCCGGTCAAGAGTTGGTGTTCGTCGTGGGTTTCGACAAGATTCAGCAGATTGTCGATCCCCGCTACTATGCGGATCGCGATGCCAGCCTTAATCGGCTCTTTGCCTTGGCGCGGTTCTTGGTGGCAGAACGGGACGCGCACGGCTCCCAAGCTCTCGACGCCTTGCTGCGGGAGCCGGCAAATCGGGCGTACCGCGGGTGCATTGCCGAACTGACCACACTGCCCGCAGACCACGATCCCGCGCTCTCTTCAACGAACGTGCGCTCAGCACATGCCGAGGGCAGCGGCAAAGGCATAGACGCTCAGTCCGTGCCGGCGCCCGTGCGCGACTTCATCGCGGCAACGGGAGTATACGGCTCGCCCATAGTGCTGCCGAGCGGCGAGACGATTGACCGCTACGGGTTACGGCTACGGATACGGGACGCGCTCCTAGCGGAACCAGAGAGCGATATCTCGCCAACCGAGTTTGAAGCCGCCGTTGCCCTAGCTACCTCAGAATCGGACTCCGGACGGGCTTTGCGTCGGCTTCTCGTGCAGGACGCCATTCCATGGCGAATCATCTCTCAGCGCACATCCGCTTGAGTACTGTAGTCAATCGGGCCGGTTCCGAATCATGGCAGCGCGGAGGCTCCTAGGCCGGTTCTCAGCCGGACGATGCGTCAGAGGTCCGTAGGAGACCATACACTCAGATCACCTTGTGGGCATTCAAAAGCTATGAATGGTGGGACCCATGCAGCTTGCTACAGTCCCATAGCAAGGAATAGGATTAAGGGGGTGTCTTGGAAGATGGCAGATTGGAACGAGCGAAATGCCTGAATCTAGAGGCAAAGAAAAGAAGATTAGGGTCTATGCGGATGGTAATGGGGGTCTGTACGTCAAGCCAGAGGACGTATTTAAGAATCCGACAATTCGCGAGAAGATCAAAGAGCTCAACGAGATTGGCCCAATGGCCAAGTCCCCGCCCAAGGAAAGTCCCCCCAAGACCGAGTCTTAGATGGACTTAGTTTCGACACTCTTTCCAGCTCTGATTGGATATCTCTTCTTAAAGACCTCATAACACACTCGCCTGACGATACCCCACGAATCTGGCTATCATCTATTCTTCAAGTCCGTACTCGTCGGCTACGGTCTGCTAGGTACTCCCTATGTGTGCGGCGCCATTATTGGACGCACTTTCCTATCCACAGAATCGCTCTTGAAGATTCTTGACGCATGGGAGATAGTCTCACCGTTCGACCTATATGTCGGAGCGTATGTTCTGGGCGTCGCAATTGGATTAATCTGGTTGCTGAATGGGTTGATCTTATACGACGAAACCGCGGGTTTCGTTAAGTCTGAAAGAGATCGAGGAGACCAACTGGGAGCACTCATCACCGAAGCACTTGGGTCGGACATGTTCATAGAGACTTCGCTTAGAAGCAGGAAATCCTATATAGGTTTTCCGCTGAACATGAAGAACGGTCGCAACGCTGACATAAAGCTTTCCCCGTTTCAGAATGAATATCGTGACGAAGAGACGCAAGAGCTAATCATAGATACAGACTATACCGGCGCGATCCTAGACAACAGCGACATTGACGCTAGTGACACCCGGGTCGTCACATCTTCGTCCGAAGTGGTTTCCGCTAAGCCCTTTGATCCTCGACTATATAGGATATTCCAAAAATTCAATCCTGGAACTCCGCCGCTACCGGTAAGTTGACCAGGAGCGGTAGACACAAATCAATTGTGCTCTTGCGGTTTCAGCCGCCAATATACCGGGAGTTCAAGCGGTTTCTGTCTCCTGACCCTGAGCTACAGATCGCAACACCTCGGACAATAGAAAGCGCCCAACTGCATTAAGCAATTGGGCGCTTATACCCACAGTCTGGCTTTATTTACAGCGCGCGAGGTTACTCCTGCTTCGGCTTTTCCAAGTCGTCCACGTCGAGGGAGTTGATGAACTCGCGAAACAGCCCCAGCCGTTCCTCCAACTCCGGATCGGGTTCGCTAATCTGCTCGGCTTCCCCTTCGCCTTCTTCCTCTTTCGCCGGCGTGAAGCTGGCGGCCTCTAGCACGCTCTCCGCCACGAGTATGGGCGCATCCACGCGCACTGCCAAAGCAATGGCGTCGCTGGGACGCGAGTCGATTTCGACGTGCCGTCCGTTATGGTCGAGCACGATGCGCGCATAGTAGGTGCGGTCCGCCAGATCGTTGATGAGAATACTGACGACAGTGGCGCCCAGGGTTTCGATTGCGGTGCTCAAAAGATCGTGCGTCAGCGGCCGGGAGAAGGTCTGGTTGTGGAGCTTGATGGCAATGGAATCGGCCTCGGCAATGCCGATCACGATGACGAGATAGCGGCCCTCGTCTTTTTCGCGCAGCACAACCATCCGGGTCGGATTAGCCGGATTTCTGCCCACGCTTTCTATGACCATCTCGACCATCGCTACGCCACCTGTGCGTCGTACAGCATACAATTCGCGCCGAGAGCCGCGAGGCCAAGCGCCTCGTTGCCGTCCAAGAGCGCCGACCCTTCATTTCTTTCAGTTTACTCTTCCGGTTGGTCTAGCTCAAATGCTTCGTGAAGGGCTTTGGCCGCCCGTTGGGCGTCGTCTTCATGTACCAAGCACGTGATTCTGATCTCGCTCGTCGTGATGCTCTCAATGTTGATTGCCGGCTCCGCCAGTGCGCCGAACATGCGCGCTGCCACGCCGGGGGTGCTCTGGATGCCGGTGCCTACTATCGAGACCTTCGCGAGATTGGCAAAGTGCAGCACGTCGGATGCGCCCAGGGATTGCGAGGCGCCCTCCACGAGTTCCAGCGTCGTATTGAGATCGTCGCGCGAGACCGTGAACGAAATATCGGTTATGCCGTCGTGGCTGATATTCTGCACGATCACATCGATGTTGATGCTATCGTCGGCCAGCGGCTGAAAGAGACCGTGGGCTATGCCGGGCCGGTCCGGGATGCCGAGCACAGAGATCTTGGCTACGTCGGTATCCACGGCGATGCCGCGAATGCGTTGTGCATCTTTCTCCATTTCCTCACCTCGCGTGATCACTGTACCAGGATCGTCAGTAAACGATGAACGAACTACGATGGGCATGTCGAAGAGTTCCGCCAACTCTACCGCCCTAGCGTGCATTACCCGCGCGCCGAGTTTGGCCAACTCGAGCATCTCCTCGTGGGCAATCCTGCTGAGCTTGCGGGCGGATGGAATGACGCGCGGATCCGCCGTGTAGATGCCGTCTACGTCGGTGTAAATCTCGCAGGTGTCGGCCTTTACCGCAATTGCGATGGCGACCGCGGTCGTATCTGAGCCGCCGCGACCCAATGTGGTGACGTCCAGGTCGTGGGTCACCCCTTGAAAACCAGCAACGATGACGATCCTGCCTTGCGCCAACTCCTGCTCCATGCGCGCAGGGTCGATGTCGACGATGCGGGCACGTGAATAGAAGGAGTCCGTGCGAATACCTGCCTGCTGGCCGGTGAGTGCGACGGCATCGCACCCCATATCGCGCAGACACATGGAAAGCAGCGTGGATGAGACAATCTCGCCGGTGGATAGGAGCAAGTCCAGATCGCGGCCGCCGGGCGTGCGGGACACCTGATTGGCAAGCGCGATGAGGTCGTCGGTCGTATCGCCCATAGCGGATACTACGACGACGACATCGTTTCCGGCCTCTCGCGTTGCAGCCAGGCCCGCGGCTACGGCCTTGATGCGTTCCGCCGTCGCCACCGAGCTGCCACCGTACTTTTGCACCACTCGCGCCATGCGCGCGTCATCTCCTCACTGGAATGCACACGCTCTAGCGTGCGGCATAGTTCTGTCGCGACCCGGATTCCTTGGCCCTGGCCTGCGCGTACTCTGCCTCAAAAGTAGCAAAACACGCAACGAATTGCGTGTAGCTGACATACTTCCGGCAGGCAAGCACCACCGCAATGCGCCGGGGCCGAACCTAGCGGAAAGCGGAAGTTTTCTGCTACATTATAGCATGCATTCGGCGCGGAAATCGCTTGAGCATTGGGCTCTGACGCCCCTACAAGGCAGATCCAAATGTCGTATACCGTCGTCTTGGCCGATCCCATCCACGAGCAGGGCATCGCTATTCTGGAGCAGATCGCATCGGTCCACCAGGCGAACCAAGACGGCGCCGTGCCGCTGGCAGACCAGATCCGCAATGCTCACGCCGTCGTCACCCGCCTGACGAAAGTGACGCCTGAACTCATCGACGCGGCGCCGTTGTTGCGGGCAATCTCCCGGCACGGCGTGGGCGTGGATAGCGTAGACGTAGCGTACGCCACGGCGCGCGGCATCCCGGTGCTCTATACGCCCGCCGCCAACGCGGAGTCGGTGGCGGAGCACACGCTGGGCATGATGCTGGCGGTGAGCAAGATGATCCTGCTCGGCGACCGCGCCCAGCGCAACGGCGACTTTCAATCGCGCACACGGCTCATCGGCTTGGAACTCTACGGCAAGACCCTGGGCGTCGTCGGCGCCGGCCGCGTCGGCAGCCGCGTTGCCCGTATGTGCCGCGCCGCCTTGGATATGCACGTCATCGCGTACGACCCCTTTCTCTCGCCGGACGACGCCCGCTTGCGGGGCGTGGAACTGGTCTCCGACCTGCCGGCGCTGCTGCAGGAAGCCGACTACGTCTCACTGCACGCGCCGCTCACTCAGGAGACACAAGGCCTCATTGGACCGCGCGAATTCAGCATGATGAAACCTACCGCCATTCTCATCAACTGCGCCCGTGGCGGTATTGTGAATGAGGAGGCGCTGGTCACGGCCCTGCTGGAAGGCCAGATCACCGGTGCGGCCATCGACGTGTGGCAGCAAGAGCCGCCGCCCTCCGACCATCCCCTTTTCTCCCTGGAAAACGTGATCGTCAGTCCCCACATGGCCGCTCATACGGAAGAGGCGATGATTCGCATGGCGACGACGCTCGCCACTGACATCACCCTCGTATTGCAGGGGGAGCGGCCTCATTTCTGCGTAAACCCGGAAGTGATTTGAATCTGATTGTCCAGCAGCGACATAGGAGCAAACGATGGAGACAGCGTTTCAGGAAGTAGTAGATTGCCTCTATGCACTGCGCGAACTCACCCATGAGGTTGTCGTCATCAAGGTTGGGGGCAACGTGCTCCCCCATCACGAAGCATTCTGCAAAGACATCGAATCGCTCGTCCACGCAAGTGTGTTGCCCGTCATTGTGCATGGCGGCGGCAAGGTAGTTTCGGATTGGGAACAGACTCTGGGTCGAGAAGCGGAGTTTGTCGAGGGTTTGCGGGTCACGGACGCCGACGCCCTCGAGCTTGTACAGATGGTCCTGGCCGGCAAGGTCAACAGCGATCTGGTGGCTATGCTCAACGCGCGCACCATCAAGGCAATCGGCCTCACGGGGGCGGATGGCGAACTGCTGCTGGCGAAGCCGCGCAAGAAACCTGCCGGTCTTGGCTTCGTCGGCGAAGTCGAAAAGGTGAACATATCAACGTTTGTGACGCTGGGCGAAGCCGGGTTCGTGCCGGTCATTGCCCCGCTTGGCGTCACGGAAACAGGGCAGCTTCTCAACATCAATGCCGACACTGTGGCCGGCGATATTGCCAAAGCCCTATCGGCGCGGCACTTCCTTCTGCTCACCGACGTGCCGGGCGTGCAAGATAGTAAAGGGACGGTGCTGCCCGAGCTTTCGTCCGCAAAGGCGCGGCAATTGATCCGCAACGGCACGATAAGCGGTGGCATGATCCCGAAGGTCACTGCCTGCCTGGATGCCTTGGAGGGAGTGCCCGCCGCTCATATTGTCGACGGCCGCGAACCCCACGCAATCTTGCGCCAATTGCTCACCTTGGAACCCGTCGGCACTGAGTTCAGGTCCCGGGTCATAAACACGGAATAGCGTGCCAAGGGTCTGTAGAAGAAGGCTCTGCTGATGCGGAACCCGGGCGTCCCGCTCGGTAGCCCTGTATTGCTCAACCCGGAACCCGGTAGCTCTGTATTGTCCAACCCGGAGCCCGGGCGTCTCGCCCGGAGGTGCTTTGTAGCGCTGGGGCTTGTCCCCCGCCCCTGAGGCAATGCGGAACTAACCAGCTCCTTCTTGCCTCACTCCAGCCGGAATAGTTGGGCGGCATTGCCGTGCACGATCAGCCGGCGCTCAGCGGCGGTGATCTTGGCGTGCTCGATCGCCAGCGTGGCGGCCTCCGGCACGTGGAGCGGCAGATTGGTGCCAAGGAGTACGCGGTCGGCGCCCATCGTTGCGCAGAGCTTCTCGATATCCCCCACCGGCCCCTGCACGCGCGAGATTTCGAAGGAGAGGTTCTGCATTGACGCGCACTGCGACCAGATGGCGGAAATTCCTGAGAAATTCGCCGCCGCGACGAGAAACCGCACGTCGGGATATGCGGATGCAGCCGCAGCCACCTGCTCAACCGGCACGTCGGGTACCTTTACCAAGGGGTGGTGGTGGCGCGTGTCCTCCAGGCCGGTAGCAAGAATCACCATAAAGTCGTTTGCGCTTGCCGCTTCCAGCACCGCCAAGCCCGCCACCGAGTCGAGCCCAAATTGGTGATAATTCGGATGCAGCCGCATAGCGCGCATGCCGAATTCCTGAATGCAGATTGCCAGGTCTTCTTCCCAACCGGGAAACGTCGGGTTGATGGTGTAGGCGGGCAGGAAACGATCGGCGTGGTGGTCCACTTCAGCATGCAATTGACGGTTGCCGGCAAGCTGGTCTTTGTAGAAGACGTTTGCAATGGACGACACGACGGCCTTCTCAATGCCGAGCGCGTCCATCTTTTCGAGTAACGCGATATGCGTCGCGTAGCGTAGTTGCCGAAAAGGCCAATTGCCGAGATACGCGTTGGCATCGATCATGACACGGCTCCATTCGCAGCTTCCTGGCGGGCGAACAGGGCCTGCGCATTGCGGTAGAGGACTTTCTCGCGCTCATCTTCACTGAGATCCGCGCCGTACACCTTGGCGAGTTGAGAAACGAGCGACCGTCCCGGCGCGTCGCTGCCGAAGACGATGTGGTCCGCGCCCTCGTGTTCCGCCAAGATCTCGACGTAGCCGCTCATGGCCTCGCCGCCGCCGAGGTCCATGTAAACGTTGGGGAGGCCGCGCGCGCACTTGGCGCCGTACTCATAATCGCCGCCGCAATGCCCCCAGAAGAAGCTCACATCGGGATGCCGCAGCGCCAGTTCGCGCAGGTCCATCGGCGTGGATTCGCCGGGCAAATTGCCGGTGACCTTGAACCACGTGTGCTGCAGCACCGGCAGCTTGTGTTCCGCGCACAGGCGCATGATGGGATCAAGCCGCGGGTCGTTGCAGCGCACCGCTACCCAAAGCTTGACGCCCTGCAGTCCCGCATGCGCGGCCATCCGCTCCTCGAGTTCCCGGCAGGCGAAGTCTTCGTGAGCCGGATTGAGATACCACATGGGGATGATGCGCTCCGGATGTGCCGCCGCGAGTTCGGCAGTCCAGTCGTTGCAGCCCTTGATTTCATCCTCCGTCGGGCTTTGGGGCATGCCGGCGCCGCCCTTGGGGCTGAGGCTGTTGACACAAAGTGTTACGTCAAGCGCCTCCGCCTGCTCCAGCAAGTACTGGAATCCGTGAGGGTCCGGCCCCAGCCGCGTATGGACATGAACGTCAATGATCATAGAGTGGCTGCTCTCTCATTTCCTTTCACCTCGCTACGCACCCGATTATACCGTAGACTCACAACTGGCTCTTTGCTGCCCGCAAGACCCACTTGCCCGTGATGTCTTGCACTCTCTCTGAAACTCTTCACCTCACCGGTAGCTCCCTCTCCCACTTGAAACCCCTGCATGAATCCGTCATTCCTGTAAATGTTGACTAATTCGTTGACAGATTTTGCAGAGCTTGAAGAGGCGTATGCCCCTTCAGGCCTTGGTGTGGTCTTTCCGTGTTGTAGTACAGGAGGTATTGCATCAGTTCGTTTTGGAACTCCGTCAGGTTCTCGAACGTCGTGCCTTCGATCAGGTCGTCGTTCAGGGTCCGCCAGAAGCGTTCGATCTTGCCGTTGGTCTGGGGTCGGTAGGGCCGGGTGTAGCGGTGTTTGATGCCGAGCTCCAGCAGCATGCGCTCGAAGGGATGCTGCGCCGGTTTCGTGCGTGCCGCCACCTCAGGACCGTTATCGGTGAGGATGGCTTCGAACTGGATGCCGTACTCAACGTTGAGCAGGTTGATGCTCTTGAGCGCGGCGAACATGACGCTGAGGCTCTTGAGGTCAGGCACCACTTCAGCCCAAGCCAGACGGGTGCAGGCATCGAGCACGGAGACCAGGTAGTAGCGCTGGGAGCTGTCCAGGAGCAGGTCGCGGCTGAGGTAATGGCAGTCCAGATGCCCCAGTTCGCCCGCGCGGGTCTTGATGATGGTGCGCTTGGCTTGTTTCATGGCCGGTTTCAGACGGTTGAGCCCATGGCGCTTGCTAATGGCGTAGATGGTCGAGGGTGAGGGTGTGTGCGCTTTGAGTACCGGTTTGAGTATGGCACAGATCTCATAGCGGTTGATACCCTTGCGGCGCTGCTCCAGCACCTTCTGCTCGATGTAGGGCAAGGTGCGGCGGCTCTTCCACTTGGGGCCGCGCTTGCGCGGCAGCAGGGCGTCGTCGCTGCGCAGTTGCAGAAAACGGTTGTAGTACTTGGCGAAGGTCTGGCGACTGGTACCATGGAACGCATAGAAGTCCTGCAGGAAGCGGAACTGGGGATGCTGCTTGGCCTTGACCCGTTCGTACTCGGCGATGAGGAAACGCCACTTCTGCATGAGGTTCCGTTCAATGGTCTTGTCACTACTATTATCCCGCATCAGTTGCCTCCAGATCTGGTGATTGACACTCATCAATGTTCTACCAGATCTGTCAACGAATTACCTGACACTTACAATTCCGAGCGGAGCGAGGAATCTAGGGTTCACGTCGAGCGTGTTTGATAGGCTTAGTACTTTAGATTCCGCGAACAGGGTTCGACACTCCGCTGCGCTCCGTTCGGAATGACATCTGATTGGGTCTTACTCGCAGGCAGAACCACCGATTGTTGTCACCAATTCTGTCAACGAATTACCTGACATCTACAATTTCGGCAAAAGCCGGGGTCCTGAAGACTTGTGCACCTAACGAAATCATAACAACAATCCCTTTCACCCCCATCTCAACCTTCACCTTCAAGGTGAAAATGGATTCGCCAAGGTCTCCGGCGCTAGAGAGTCGAGGCGAGGGTCTTTGCGTGCGGCTCTTGGCGCGACAACACAGAGTCTCAACTAACCAGCAGTGGCGGAGTCGCTATCCGGCGCACGATGATAGCCCCGCGCCACCATCATGGCCAGCAAGAACATGGGAACGGTTACAATCACGCAGACGATGAACGGCAGTTGCAAAAAGACCGACGCCAGCGCGCCGGAGATGAGCGTGCCGCCCAAAATTCCCACCGCCCAGAAAAACTCCGTGATGGCGATCAGGCGGCCCTGTTCCTCCGCTGAGCCGGCCTCCACCACGAGCTTTGGATAGAGACCGGAGAACCACCACAGGCCCATATTTGCCAGCAAGCCGCTGACTGCCAGGCCCCATAGATTGTTGATGAGCAGCGTGACAAATGCCGCGCCGCCCAGTACGAACACTGCCGCCAAGCGCACCGGCCAACTCGTTCCGTACTTGTCCGCCGCCCAGCCAATGACGAGCTGGGTGGGACTGATGATGAAGAGGATGGCGCTGCCGTAGAGACCCACAAACGTAACCGAATCCGTGAGCCGGAAAAGCTGCAGCACGAGCAGCAGGTTCATGGTGCCGTAAAAGTAGGTGGCGCTGAAGCGCAAGCCGCAGAGAGACAGTATGCGCGAGTTGCGCAAGAGCGCCAAGTAGTCAGAGAAGGAGGCCTTAGGCTCTTCCTCTTTCGTTGCGGGTTCCGATTCGTCCCGCTTGGCTTCTACGGAAGGCAACAACCACGCGGTGAGCGGCACGAGCACCAGACCGGCTACGATGGCAACCATGCCCAATGTGCCAAAGCCTGCCGTATCGGCAATCCTGCCGCCAATCGCACTGCCTACCGCCATGGAAACTGTGAGGCACAGGAAGTAGTAAGCGCCGCCAATTCCCATCTGCGCCAAGGGGAGGCCGCGCGCGAGGTAGGTGCGGCTGCCGATGGTCGCGAATGAGAAGAGCAGGCCGTACACCGGCGCGATGACGAGTAGCAGCGCCGGTGACTGCAAGCGCAGCATGAGACCCACCGCGACGGCCCCGCAAAAACCCAACACCAGTGTCCATTTCGCGCCCAGCCGGTCGGCCAACACGCCGCCGACGAGCAGCATGACGCCGTACACCGCCGTGTTCAGCGAGACGACGATAGAGGTGAAGAAAGGCGGGCGCTCGAGGACTTTCTCTACAAATACCGGCATGAGGCCGAACACCGGACTCATGAAAACGAAGTTTACGAACAAGAAGCCGAACATGATTAGGACCGACCGCCACGAGGCGAACTGTCCCATGCGCGCACGCAATTGTGCAATCATTCGCTGTACGAACCTCCTGCTCGTTTTGCGTATTTTAGCCGGTTTCCAGTGCTGCGACCGGTTTGCCGGTCACCGCCCGGTGCCCGCCGCTCGCGACGAGCATGGCGATGAGAAGCGTCGGAATGTTCAGCCACGCCGCCACCAAGAACGGCGCGCTGAGGTGAACGGTCAAGAGCACACCGGCGCCCAAGGCGCCCACCACGGCGCCAACGTTCCATGCAATTTCCGTGACGGCGACGAGGCGGCCTTGTTCATCGTGCGTGCCGCTTTCGGCAACCAGGAGCGGAAAGAGACCGGAGAGCCACCACGCGCCCAGGTGCCCGAAGAAAGCCCCGCAGACCAGTCCCCAGGCATTGTTGACGAAGATGGCTGCCAACACCGACCCGGTTATGACGAGCACCGAAGATACGAGAACGGGCGGGCCGCTCCCCCACCGGTCGGCGGCCCAGCCCACCGGCAACATGGTGGTGCCAATCGTCAGGAGGCTCACCGCGTAGAAGAGCGCGGGCGCGACGGGAGATCCGGTCAAGCGCAGGAGTTGGATGCCTATCACCAGTTGTCCGGTGGCCCAGTAGACGGTCGGCAGGCCGCGCAACAGCAGCAACAGTTGCACAGAGCGCCGCCGCGCCAACTGCCAATAGCTGCCCAGGGTGACGGGAGCGGCACTCACCTCCTTGGGCGCGACCGGCGGCAGCCATATCTGCGCGGCAATAGCGGTGACTAGTCCCATGACGACGATGATTGCGCCGGCCAGCGGGAAGCCGGACTGCGCGGCGACAAAGCCGACAGCGGCGTTGCCAATGGCCGCGCCCAACGTAAACCCCAACTCATAGAGGTTGCCGAGCAGACCCATGCGCTTGAGCGGCACCGCCAGCACGAGATACGCCCGGCTGCCGGCAGCATGGAACGCGAAGAACGTGCCGGTGAGCGCAGCCACGATCGCGAGCAGCCAGACCTCCTGCGCGATCAACAAGAAACCGGCAATGGCGGGCGTGAGCAAGCCGATGATGAAGGTCCGCTTGGGACGAAAACGATCGGCCAGAAAGCCGCCCACCAGCAGCATCGCCGCGAAGACGATATGAAACGTCGATTGGACGATGGACGTGACAATTGGCACTGCCGCGAGTTCGCTCTCCACGTAGACCGGCAGTTGCGCCCGCGGCGGATTGGCGGCGCCGACGTTGAAGAAGAGAATGACGAAAAAGGCAGACATTGCAACCCACGTGAGGGCATAGACGCTTGAAGAAGACCGGGCCGTGGATGCCATGGGCTGCGCTTGAGCGGACGTTGAAGGCTGGTGTCGTTGGGTACGCTGCGTTGAGCGCAAGTGTACTCCGCCTGCAGGCTGCGGGCAAGTTGGCTTAAGGACTGTAGCGTGAGGCATTGATGCGCCAGAGGCAAACCAATGTGCTGAACTGAGTGCCCAGCGTCTGAAATGCGCCGGCCGCAATTCTCCGTCACACCCGCGCAGGCTGAAAGCCACCATCACACCCGCGCAGACCGCAATCGACCGTCACTGCCACGCAAGCCGCAACTCTCCGTCACTCCCGCGCAGACCGCACACGACCGTCACACCCGCGCAAGCTGCAACTCTCCGTCACTCCCGCGAAAGCGGGAGTCCATCTTCTCTGAGATTCGCCCACCTTCAGCACAAGAGCGGGGGACAAGCCCCCGCGCTACGGCAAGGACCAGCCATCACTCATACCATGATGGGAGCGAGCAAGCAGGGGTTTCCAAGAAGACGTCACGAGGCGCGCTGACCGTACTGTAGCTTGAGATCTATCAGTGCAAGAAGCAGAGCATTCAGCAGGATTGAGTGCCAAGGCGGTGAATTGCGCCGGCCGCAATTCACCGTCACTTCCGCGCAGGCTGCAACTTTCCGTCACTCCCGCGAAAGCGGGAGTCCATCTTGACTGCAGAGAAGAACCCTTGGCGTGCGACTGGATCGGGGCATCGACTGCATCACCCTAGAAGACTGGATCCCGGCCCCGTATCACGCACGGGACACGCTCTTCGCCGGAATGACAGACCACCAGTGTAGATTGCTCCCCGTCGCACGCAGAGGCGAGGATAGAGAAACCAACCGCGAGACGGGGCTCGCAGCCTTGCCTCTAGCGGGCCGCTTCCACCGTGGCTGCTTGCTCGGCGTCAAGTATCTCACCCAAAGCCGGAGGGAATGCGTCAACGTAGCTGAGGTCGAACACCTGCGCCAGATGGTGGGCTACGCGGGCCCGCAGCAGCGCCATGTCGGTCGTGCCATGTTCGGATGCGCCAGCCTCTCCCCGCCCGGCGCAAGTCTCGCGTGCGGCAGACGACTCCTGTGCAACGGACGTCATCGTCACCGCCGGCATGCCGCACGGTACGATGTGGCTGAAGTAGCTCAAGTCGGTAGCAACGTTCAGAGCAAAGCCGTGGCTGCTGATCCAGCGGCTGAAACGCACGCCGATAGACGCAATCTTGCGGTCTTCCACCCATACGCCGGTCTTCTGCGCGACCCGCTGCGCCGGAATGCCGATTTCCCGTAGCGTGTTGATGAGCGCCGCTTCGAGGTTGCGCAGGTAACTGTGGACTTCACGGCCTCGCGGCCGTAAATCGAGTATCGGATACCCCACCAGTTGCCCCGGTCCGTGATACGTTGCCAGCCCGCCGCGATCGACCTCGATCACGGCCGCGCCGAGAGCTGCCAGGTACTCCGGCGAGGCGAGCACCTCGTTCTCGTCGCCCCTGCGACCGATCGTGTACGTGTGCGGATGCTCCAACAGCAGCACAACGTCGGGTATGTCGTCCGCCTGCCGTGCCGCAACCAAACGCCGCTGCAGGTCCCAAGTGGCGCGATACGGCACCGTGCCGAGGTCTACCAAGGCGCAACTGTGGTGCTGCAAACTAGACGTGTCACGTTTCACAGTAGCAAAAACCTGATGATGTGCCTTAGTCCGACGGACTCAAGGGTATCCATAGACTGGGTGCGCAGTATTGACTACTTCCTCGCGGAAATACGGGGAAAGGCAATTTGGCGTGCGAACATCCACCTCGCGTCCCCCAAGCAGCGGCGATAGCTCACGCGCAATGCGCGCGATGGTGAAATAGCCCGGGGTCTTCCCCGGCTCGAACTCCACCAGCACGTCAACGTCGCTGTCGTCTGCAAAGTCCGCGCGCAACACGGAGCCAAAGAGCGCCAGCGTACGGATGTGATACCGCTGGCACACCGCGGCAATCCGGTCACGCGGTACGGAGATCTGCGGTTTGGCCGCTATCTGTTTTGCCACTATGCTCTCGCCTGTCTGCATGGAGACTGTTCACCGCCTTGATTGGGACAGCCGGTAGCGGTAAATGCGCGCTTCTTTCAGGGCAGATTCGGTCAGCGATAGACTTCAATGCTCCCTCTCATTATCGCATGGTACACAATAGAGAGGCGTCATCAGTTCCGAACCCGGCAATGCTGCGAAGGTGAGACCGATGAACAGCATCATCACACACTACATTCCGATCTTTCAGACGTACCAGGGGCTGCGTGACGTACTCATGGAGACTCTGGAAGATGGGGATCTCGGCTACCGGCCGACCGCGCACAACCCCACTCTGGGTGAGCTTAGCCGCGAGATTGGCGAAGTAGAGCAGGCCTACATAGCTTCGTTCAAGACGTTCAGGCTGGAGTTCTCTTACCGCAATGAGCAACGAGAGTTGGAGTCCAGCGTAGCGCTGCTGTCCGCGTGGTACGCCGCACTCGATCGGAAACTGCGGAGCGTCATTGAGAAACTCTCCGAAGATAATGTCCGCAATCGCCGGATAGATCGCGGTCACTTTAGCCTACCGCCGCAGATCCAACTCGACGTCTACAAAGAGGCGTTGCTCATCTTCTACGGCAAGGTCAGTGTGTATCTGCGTGCAATGGGTAAGCCTCTGCCGCCGCGTTGGCAAGACTTCATAGGCTGATTCTGCCGCTACCCCCCGCTACAACCATCTAGGAGATCGAAGCAGCGCGTGCGGAAGTTTGCGCGCTTGGCGGGACAACGATGGACTTCATAGAGCGGGCTTACGGCCCACGACAAGCAAACGCTCGGCCTCGCGGTCGTACGGTGCGCCATCCATGCTGCCGTAGAGCCGCACGTCCGCGAAGCCGGCGGCAGTGAAGCGGTCTTTCAGTTCCTGGCCGGAGTAGACTGTGTGGTGGATGGTATAGACGCGCACGTCGTTGCCCCGGATGATCGTCCATTCCATGCGGATACGCGTCCAGTCATCCAAGACTTCACGCGTATCGATCACCACCGATCCGTCGGCATGCTTGCGCGACCGCGTTGATTCAAACGCTGCGGCCACGAGTTCCTTCCCCACGACGTCCATGACCAATGCGCCGCCCGGTCGCAGGCTGGCGTAGATGTTGCGCAACACCGTGCGGTCTTCATCCTTGTCGTCGAAGTAGCCAAATGACGTGAACATGCTGAGGGCAAGGTCATAGGCGCCGGGCCGCAAAAACGCGCGCATGTCTTCTTGCACCCACTCGACCTCCACGCCCTCCCGGGCCGCCCGCTCCTTGGCCTTAGCTAAGAAATACGCTGTACGGTCCACGCCGGTCACGCGCAAGCCGCGCCGGGCCAGGGGAATGGCAAAGCGTCCCGGCCCGCAGCAAAGGTCGAGAACCGCCTGCGGCTCCCCGCCAACGAGCCGCAGCAGCGGCGCGACCTCAGCCTCGGCCGCTGCGATGCGGGACGGCGAAAACATGTAGGGATACGTGTCAATCCAAAGCGATTCGTCCTCGAACCATTGCGTCATGGTGCACCGCCGGTGGGTCCTTTGTGAGCAAGTTTATGGAGTGTGATCCGGTCGCCGGTATGCGACCTCATGCAATCCGGCTCGGCATACCCGCTGGTTGCTTGGTTCCTATTCGATGTGGGACACAGATACTCAGTCAAGACGCAGGGTCTCCCAACCTAAGAGCGGGGGACAAGCCCCCGCGCTACAAGGAGCAATCGGGCAATTGTTCGTTGCTCTGACAAGAGACATGATTTACTTACCCATTGGTGGAGGCTAATTCCCCGCCCTACGACAGGAAAGCCGGCGTAGAATCCGTCATTCCCGCGCACGCGGGAATCCATCTTTGCCGCCGGGTAAGTTCCCGCGCACGTGGGTACCCATATACTCCACGCTCCGCTCTGGCAGTCATCTTGGCGGCGATAGCCCCAAGAAACTCTATGGGCGGAGTTTGCTAGATTCCTCGCTGCACTCGAAATTGTAGATGTCAGGTGATTCTTTGACAGAATTGGTGCCAACAACCGGTGGTTTTGCCTGCGAGTAAGACTCAATCAGATGTCATTCCGAACGGAGCGCAGCGGAGTGAGGAATCTAGAATACTAAGCCTAACAAACACGTTCAACGTGAACCCTAGATTCCGCGTCTTTGACAAAGTCAGCGAACCCTGTTCGACGCTGCGCTAGGAATGACGTAACCTTTCAACACGGTCAAGGAGACAAGAGATTCTTTCAACGAATTACCTGACACTTACAGGAATGACAGAAGTGGCGCCCCTCGCGTTACGCACCTAGAGTCTCCCATCTGCTCGCCATTTGCAACATACAAGCGCTGAAGCTGTTGCACTGTGTGAAGCATGGACCCTAGATTCCTCGCTCCGCTCGGAATGACATAGACTATCCGCGCCGTTAATTGGGCGGGAGATTCCATTAACGAATTACTCAACACTTACAGGAACGACACGTGAAAGGATCTCTCGTTGAAATGGTCGAGTTGAAGGTGTTGAAAGGGCTGAAAGGTATCCTACTCTGCCTTATCGTGCAGCGTATCCACCTGATCGCGGGCGTGGTAGGAGGAGCGGACGAGGGGGCCGGATTCGACGTGGCGGATGCCGAGGGATTCGCCGATCTCTTTGAGTTCGGCAAACTCCTCGGGGCGGTAATAGCGTTCCAGCTTCTGGTGCTTTTTGGACGGGCGCAGGTACTGGCCGATGGTGAATATGTCCACACCGGTCTCGGCCATATCGGTAAGCGTCTGGAGAATTTCGTCCCAGGTCTCGCCCAGGCCCAGCATCATGCCGGACTTGGTAAGCACGTCGGGATCGAGTTGCTTGGTGGTGCGCAGCACCCAGTGGCTGCGTTCGTAGCGGGCCTTGGGGCGGACGCGGCGTTGCAGGCGCGGCACGGTCTCCACGTTGTGGTTGAGGATCTCCGGCTTGGCAGCGACCACTTCCTTCAACGAATCGTGCCTGCCGCCCAGGTCGGGAATAAGCACCTCGATGGAGCAATCCTCATTCAGTTCCCGCACTTTGCGGATCGTCTCGGCGAAGATCTGCGCGCCGCCATCCTCCAAATCGTCGCGGGCCACTGACGTAATCACCGCGTGGCGCAGGCCCATCTGCTTCACGGCCCAGGCCACGCGAATAGGCTCGATCTTGTCCAAACCGGCGGGACGACCGCTCTTCACCGCGCAAAAGCTGCACGCCCTGGTGCAGGTATCGCCCAGGATCATGAACGTGGCCGTGCGGGAGTTCCAGCACTCGCTGATGTTCGGGCACCGCGCCTCCTCGCAGACGGTGTGCAGGTCCATCCCGCGCATGATCTGCTTGAGTTCGCGGTACTGGTCGCCCTCTTTCCAGCGGACGCGGATCCACTCCGGCTTTCGTTCCAACGTAGTTGCCATGCGGGATTACGTAAACCTACTGACCTTTAGATACTCGCTTAATCTCATACTCAGAATAGCACGTTGCGCGTTCGCACTCCTATCCGCCGTGCCACTGCAGATGTTTGGGATACCGATGGCACGCGGGCCGTCATCCGTCACTCCGGCGGAGGCCGGAGTCCAGCGTCTACTGTTGATGAGTTCCCGCTTTTGCCGTTCACCCTTCGACGATGCTCAGCGCGAATGGTACGAGGGACTATTTACATAATATTGACGGATATTGGAGGCCGGTGCACCCTACTCTTGCGGCCGCGCCACGAAGATCATCTTTTCCTCGCTGCCCGTGAACGGGTCGGCCTCATATGAACCGAAGACGTTCTCCACGGCAAATTTGCACTGTGCCAGCCGCGCTTCGATCTCATGGCGATACGAGTAGCGCATGGGAAAGGTGGATGTTACCCGGTGAATGCTGCCGTCGGCCTGTAAGCAGTCGTACAAGTACGTCGTCTGCACCACCTGCGTTTCGCGGTCTACCTCCCACACCTCAAACTGCTGGATGGGGGCGCCGGTGCGCGGGTCTGCCAGCACATTGCGCAGCGTCACCATGCGGTCGCGCTCGTCGTACTCCTGCGTCAACGGGTTGAAGAGATCGAGGATGAGCAGGCCAGTCGGAGCAAGCATGCGGTGGGCGGCGGTGAGGGTTTGGATTTGCTGGAGCGGCGTCGACAGGTGGGCAAAGGCATTGAGCGCGGCGAAGACGAGGGGAACCGGCTGCGATACGGCAGCGGACTCCATAGCCCGGCATTCAAGCTGAACGTCTTCGTCGGCAACGCCCAGCGCATGGAAGCGTTCCTGCGCCCGTTCCAGCATGGCAGAGGAGCTATCGAAACCAATCACTGCGTAGCCCCGTTGCGCCAGCGGAGCGAGGGCACGTCCCGTGCCGCAACCCAGTTCAACGATGGGGCCACCCGTGCGTGCGGCAAAGCTCTGCCAGAACGCGCTGTCCTCGTTCCAGTCGTCGTACTCCAGATCGTAGAGTTGGGCGAGTTCGTCAGACTCAAGCATGGTTTCCGGTGGCGTATCCTGCGCGGGGACTCACTTGCGTGCCAGAAAGAGGGACTCCACCACCAGCGTGATGGCGGTAATCAAGACGAACATCGTTACGTTCCAGCTTCCCACCAGCAGCAAGCTCAGGTTAGCCACGAGAAAACTCGCCAGCAGAAAAGAGTGGCCGGCTACCAACACCGGATTGCCTTGCTGCAGGCGCGATGGCGCAAAGCGGGAGAAGATGCGGTGCATGGCAGGCAGGCTGGTAACGAAGATGGTCACAAAGACAACGATAACGAAGATGACGCGGCTTCTATTTTCGGCCGGATCCTGCGTAACCATGACCCAGAGCAGCGTGAGCCAGCTCGCGCAGATTACGGCAGCCACGATTACTGACTGCACCAGCCATCCGGGCAAGAAACGGCGCAGGGAAAACGATCGTGCTTTGGCCTCCGTGCGCTGTTGCCGCGGGCGCCGGGAGGTTGGCGAGGACATGGGCCACTTCGTGACCTCTAGGCCGTTGCGCTTCTTCGAGGTCAAAATGGACTCAAGACGCGGGGTCGTCAGCGCCGCAGAAGCTTTGGCAGAGGTCTTGCGGATGCCCACACGCCGCGACTGGCGCTGCTTGAGCGGGGAGGCCATACAAATCCTTACGCTTGGGGAAAGCAATAGGAGAGTGCATTCATGCTACCACATCACCCTACGCCCTACAAGAGGATTGACAGGCGGAGCCGGCGGTCTTGGACCGGGGAACGTCGCTGAGCAAAACTGTATGTCGATGCGCGGGCAGCGGCGATGGGAGTCTATGCGAGAGTTCTTGGCTCGACTGCCACCGTCACGCAGCCAGGACGACCACCCACTATCACCGCCGCGCGACCCTATTGACTTGCGCAAGGCAGGTGGCGGATAATGGTATGTCCGACCATTCACTCCGCAGGGAAAGGACCCGACGTGGAGCAGCCTGTCTCGAACTTGTGGCTTGCCGAGGACATCTTCCAGCTCGGCGGGGTACGATTTGGTGACTACACTTTGGGCCGTACCACCGTAAACTCGCCGATTTACATCGACCCACGCGTGCTGGTGAGCAATCCGCATTCGCTGCGCGCCGCGGCCCAGCTCATCGCGCAGGAGACAAGCTCCGGGCAGGCGATGCGTCATCCGAAGATCCACCCCTTCACGCTGGTGGCGGGTGTGCCTTTCGGCGGGCTGCACCTGGCAACCGCCTTCTCTTTGGCTACCGACGTCCCCATGATCTACGCCCGCAGCGCGAGCGGACAGCACCGAATCGAGGGACGCTTCGAACCCGGCGAGACCGTGCTCATCATTGACGATCTGATTACGTCCGGCGGGAGTATTCTGGAAACGGCGGCTATATTGAAGGAAGCCGGACTCGTCGTGCGCGATGCTATTGTGCTCGTGGACCGCGACCAGGGCGGCCAAGCGCGCTTGAAGCGGCACGGTTACAACCTCTATCCCATTTTGCGGCTTGAAGTCATGCTCAATCTCTATATGTCCAAGCAACTCATCAATGAAGACCAATACCGCCGCAGCCTCGAGTACATCCGCACGCACCGCACGCCGGAAGCGCTTGAAGATGCCGCCCCCTGACCCTGGTGCGGCGTGAGCGGCGCACCCCAATTGCCAATGTCTGCCAAGCCTCAGACGGATGACTTCCGCGCCATGATTCGCGCAGCGGTGCAGCGGGAAGACACCTTCCTGCAGTTGACCGTAAGCGGCAAGACGCGCAATGGCGCGCCGCCGTGGCAGAAGGTAACGGTGCGCCCGGTCGTCGTTAAAGGTAAACGCTGTCTGCAGTTTACGTACTTCGACGGCAGGAAGGCGCTGGCCAAGAACTACACCGGCGACGCCACTTTCTCAGAGCTGGATGAGATTCTCGCGGCTCCTTTCAGTCACTTTCACGTGCAAGCGACCACGCGTGATCTCCACGTGCGCCTTACCAAGAAAGGCAAGGCGCTGGTCTCGCGCGGCAAGCCCTCGCGCGGGGAACTTCAACCCGATCTGGCCCATAACCGCACAAAACAGCATCCCTTGCCTGTGGGAGAGCCGGATACCTTCCTGTTTACAACCGGCATAACCGACCGCGCGGGCAACGTGCGTCCCGCGATGCGCGGCAAATTCCGGCAAGTGAACACATTCTTGGAGCACTTCTGGAACGCTCTGCCCAGCGCGGAAGATTCGGAGCGCCCGCTCTCTATCATCGACTATGGCTGTGGCAGCGCGTATCTGACCTTTGCCGCTTTCCACTACTCCTACCACGTGCAAGGACGGGCCACGCAAGTGGTTGGTGTGGATTCCGATGCTGAAATCATCGCCAAATGCCGCCGGCTGCTTGATTCTCTGCAGTGGGAAGGTCTGGAATTCCACGAATCCAGAATTGCGGATTTCCAACCGGCGACCCAACCTGACGTGGTTTTGAGTCTGCATGCGTGCGATACCGCTACGGACGAAGCCATTGCGCAAGGCATCCGCTGGCAGGGAAGTGTGATCCTGGCGGCGCCGTGCTGCCAGCACGAATTGCACGACCGGGTGCAGCACCCGGATTTTCAGCCCGTCTTGCGGCACGGCATCCTGAAGCAACGCACCGCGGACATTCTCACTGACGCTTTCCGCGCGCTGGTGCTGCGCATCATGGGCTACAAGACGGATGTTGCTGAATTTGTCTCGCCGGAGCACACGTCTAGAAATCTCCTCATCCGCGCGGTGAAGACGCAGGCGCCCGGCGACAGCGCCGTTGTGCAAGAATATGCGCGTCTCAAGAAAGTCTGGAATGTGACGCCTCACTTAGAAGAGCTGCTCGGCGATATGTTGGCGCCGTATCTCGCCGTCGCGTAGCCGCGTGAGTCGTTTCACCGCGCGGTTGCGGCTACACTTGCCATTAAAGATTGAGACAGTTCAAGCAGCTCGAGCCAAATCAAGACTCTAAGTGATTACTGTAGCGGTATTGACGTATGCAGTTTGAATCCGAGGAGGGTAGAGCGATGCGTAAGGTGGTACTGAGCGGAACACCGTATGCGATGGGTCGCCAGCAGGGCGAGGCGTTCGCTGATCTCGTTGCGTCTGCCATTCAGATGGTGGTGCCCGATGGGAGATTCGCTGACGATCACAAAGCGCGCGTGCTCACGCAAGTCGAGCGCAATATGGAAAAGGTCTTCCCGGAAGCCCTCGAGGAATTGCACGGTATTGCGGACGGTGCGAACGTGCCCTATGATGACCTGCTCGCCTATAACTCTTGCCAGGAGTTGGGACGCATGCAGCAGGCGTGCACAAACTTTGTGCTCGTCACGCCCGAACACGGTGTCGTGCACTACAAGTCCAACGACGTGAACCCGGAAGCCCTTCAATATCATGTCTATCTGGAGGCCCATACTGAATCCGGGCACGACTTCATTGGCGTAACGTGGGCCGGCACCGCGTGGATGAACGCCGGCATTAATGAGTCTGGCCTGACGTACGGCGGCGGTAGCCTGCCCAATGCCGATAGCGACTGGGACCGCGGCCTGCCCGCCAACGTGGCGCTGCGCTACTTTCTGCAGTATCCCGACGACGTGGACGGCGCCGTAGATCTGGTCTCACGCACGCCAATCATGTCCCACGGGCACAATATGGTCTTCACCGATCCCGCGGGCAATGCGGCGGTGATTGAGCGCACGCCGACCGCTATGGGCGTGCGCCGACTTGACGACCATGCCATCTGGGCTTCCAACCATTGCCTGGTCGACGACGTGAAACCCATGCTCCGCAAGAATAACGAGTCGTTCATGGCGAACAGCCACGGTCGCTTCGATCTGCTGGCGCAACTCACGGCCGAGCAGCCGCACACTTTGGAACAGGTGTTTGCCATCGCCCGCGCCCACGCCGAACCAACGTCCATGTGCCAGCACGGGCCGGACATGCACACCGTAATCGGCTACGTCATGATTCCCGCCGAGCGCCGGATGCTCATCGCGTACGGGCGCCCTTGCGAGAATGAGTTTGAGGAGTACACATTCGCGGCGGCAACGGCTTCAAGCGGCGTGTAGTTCGACGCCGGTTGCCGTGAATGTCCGGGGTTGGGCACGACAAGAATAGACTCCCGTGAAAACGGGAAACACCATGGATTCGCCACAGCCACACGGAAAAATGAAAGTGATTGGGCAGCGTCTTGGACGTCATTCCTGTTAATGTCGACTATTTCGTTGACAGAATCTTCTCTCAATTTTCAGTGAATACAATCCATGTCATTCCGAGCGCAGCGAGGAATCTAGGATTCACGTCGAGCGTGTTTGTTAGGCTCAGTACTTTAGATTCCGCGAACAGGGTTCGACACTCCGCTGCGCTCCGTTCGGAATGACATCTGATTGGGTCTTACCCGCTGGCAGAGCCACCGATTGTTGTCACCAATTCTGTCAACGAATTACCTGACATTTACAATTCCGGCGAAGGCGCGGTTGAGAAACCGAGGAACCCAGGGTGTGCGCAGAGAAGATGGATTCCCGCGTGCGCGGGAATGACGGAGTAACCCGTGCCGGGGTGAGTTTCACGGGAATGACGGATCAAGCGCGCGATTGACGGAGAAACCGCTGGAGTGTCGGAAGGCGCCCCCCAAGCCCATTTGACTATTAGACACACCTAATGCGGCTATTTCTACCGGTAGCGCAGGTTTGTAACCTGCGTCTCTTCATTTCCGGCTGCCCAGGTTTGCGATCCGCGCATCACAGCCACTGCGCCGCCGGCCACCAGACGCCCAAGCGGCTGATCGGCACGTCCAGCAACTCCCGGCTGCCGGCGATGGGATCGTGCCCGTACGTCTCCACGAACAAGCGCTCGATGCGCTCGGAGAGCTCCGTCGGTCCCGGCAGCGGCACATCCACCCAGGTGTTCCCCAGCCGCTGGCTTTCGGCCATCACGAACGAAAGTTCCAAGTCGGCGCGGGCGCCCGCCGGGCCGTATTGTGCCGGCGTGCCTTCCACAATCGAACGGTGTGTGCTCGTAAGGATTTCCGATTTCGCCACGTCGTCCAAGTTGCCGACGCCGTAGGCCTTGTACGGATTCTCCCAGCGCAGATCGGGCGCGCCGTCCAAATACACGTAATCCAGCACCTGCTCGCCGCCAGTGTTGAGATACTGTTCGCGTATCGTCTGCGGCCGGTCGGGTTCGCCGGCCAGCAGCACCACGTCGCGGCCCGACAGATGGCCGCTGGAGCCTTCGATTTCCCAGAGGTTGGGATGGGAGTGCTGGTTGAACGGCCGCGGAGCCCGCTCGTAGAGGCACATCGTACCGCGCATATACTCGATCCACATGGCTTCCCAGACCACCGTGGTGGACTGCTCGCCACCGTAGGTCAGGTAGGGATCGGTCTCCGCTTCCGTGACGTACGCCAGCACGCGCCGGGCCGAATCTTGCAGAATCATGCGCACGGCGTTCAAGCCGTGGTACGCGCCGCTGGCGTACCAGAGACGAGCCATGGAGATCTTGCCGATGTAGCCCGACTCGACGATCTTGGCCTTGAGCTGCTCCTGCGGCCAGAGCCAGACCTGCTCGGCGATCTCCCAGACCACGCCGTGTTGTTCACAGACGTCGCGAATGGCGTCGCCGACTTCCAGGGTGATGCCGTAGGGAATCTCGGTAATTATGTTGATGCCGCGCTTGGCGGCCTCCACGGCCACCGCCGACTGGCCGTCGGTGGGCACGAGAATGAGTGCCAGGTCAGGCTTGGCCTCGTCGAGCGTGGCGGCGACGTTGGTGAAGTATTGCTTCACGCCGTGCTTCGCCGAAATCTCCTCCGCCACCGCCGGGTTGATGTCGCAAATGGCGCAGAGATCGAAGTGGTCGGTGAGTCTCGCCACGGTCTCAATCCACCCCCGCGCCCGCGCACCGGGTCCCGATCCCGCGCCGATGACGGCGATGCGTAGTTTCTTCATAATTCGTATCCCTTGTTACGAAGAGTAATTCCCCAAATTCCGTCATTCCCGCAGAAACTCGCCCCGGCACGGGGCGCAGAATCCATCTGCTCTGAACCGCGCGACTTTCGTTGCCCTGTCTGTCTCCGGAATTACTGCCCCCGACTCAAGCATAGGGCCGGCTCAAGAGCGGGGGACAAGCCCCCGCGCTACGAAGGAAGTGTCCTTCATCCGTCATGTTGGCGCCCCAGTCCGTCATTCCCGTGAAAACGGGAATCCATCTTCTCCTCTTCGCCGCCGCACTCCATCAAAACGGCAGGTGTATTCCTTCACACTTTTGCCATTCTACAAGGCATTCAGCGCAAGTCCGCCGCGTCGCCCGTGTTCCCTCGGCCCCATCACCCCACATCCGCCAGAAACTGCCGGTACAGCGCCAGCGGCTGCGACATGGCATCGTCCAGCGGCGTAATTGCCAGCCGCACGTGGGCCGTGCGCACCGTGCCCGGCACAAAGTCGTTACCAAATAGGGACAAATAAAGTGGGTTCTGCACCTTCCAGGCGTCTTCCGGGTCGTCGGTGTTGTAGCCGCTGGTGACGGCGAAGCAGTCCTCGGGCCGCGACATCAGCACTGCCGCCACGCGCCGCTCCATATCGGCCTGAAACGCCACCGGCACGGCGTACTCGCGCTGCGGGCGAAACTGTGCCGTGGGATGCCCCAGCTCCTTGCGCTCCCAGCGGCCGTCCACGCAGCGCCGCGCCGCGTGGGCATCCCGCGTGTACACCAGCCCCATGCCCTTGAAGACCGGGTTCTCTTCGGGTGCGACGAGTTCCACTTCATCGGGTTCCTTGGTATAGCGTTCCGTGGCCAGGTAGACGTGCGCCAGCAGCGGCGGATCGAAGTAGTTTGACAAGAATATCTCGTAGCTCTCGTACGTCGCCTCGGCGGTCACGGTGATCGTTAGGTCGATGAGGTTGGGTTCCTTGACCTGATAGACCGCCTCGATGCTGGCAAAGTGCTCGTCGGCAGGCCCCCAATTCACCGTCAACGTGTCACCGTCAACACTCACGGTGCGCTCGAATAAACGCGGCTCGCCCAGGCCCGTATGCGTGGCAAACAGCCGAAAGAGATTGAGCGCCGAGTACTTGGGATGAATGATAGACACGCCGCTCGGCTTATGCACCAGATCGCTGATCCCATGCCGGATGTCCACCTGCGGGTCCGGCGACTGCGCCCGCAAGGAACCCTTCAACTCAGAAGTCTCAAAGTCGTAGACGCTGTTCTCGGCATCGTACGTAAGAGTTGCCATTCTCGACCATCCTCTTTTGCTTTACCCCAAGCTGCTTCCGCCGGGCAGAGTGCACTACCCCAAACCGCAATTCGATGCCAGATGCCAGCTAGGTCATCGCCTATCACGCTACATTGTTGCACGAACGTATTAGTTTGGAGTGACACTGTTCTGTGCAGTATAGCCGAACGCCAAGGTAGCGTGTCACCGCGCCCTCAGTCCGCGCCTGAGCGACCAATCCCCTGTGGCTTCATTCTTCCCGCACAACTATAATTGCCCACATGAAGGATCTGCCCAAAGCGCTTCTTCTCGATCTCGACGACACGATTCTGGACTGGTACAGCGATCCCGATGACGCATGGCTTCAGCTCTGCCGCGAGTTTGCCGGCAGTCTGGGAGACGTACCCGCAGAGGAGCTCCAGGCTGCCGTGCTTCAAGCCCGGGACTGGTATTGGAGCGATACGGAGCGCGCCCGTAGAGGCCGTCTCGATCTCCAACTGGCTCGGCGCTATATCTTGCTGCGTGCCTTTGCCCGGTTCGACATTCCAGATTCGCCGCTCTTAACCCGCATGGGTGAGCGTTACAATCACATCAGGGATGAGGCGATGCGACCGTTTCCGGGCGCCATCGAGACGCTGCGGCGGCTGAGGACGGCAAACATTCGCTTAGGTCTGATCACGAACGGCAGCGCTGAAGGACAGCGAGCAAAGATTGAGCGATTCTCCCTTGCAGGCTACTTCGACCACATACAAATCGAAGGGGAGTTCGGGATCGGCAAGCCGGACGCGAGAGCTTTCCAGAACGCCCTTGAAGCACTGGGGGCAGTTCCCTCCGAAGCTTGGATGGTCGGCGACAACTTGGAGTATGACATACACGGCGCGCAGCAGGTGGGCATCTACGCCGTGTGGGTGAACCCACAGGGTAGCGGGCTGCCGGATGGCACTACAGTCCGCCCGGACATGACCATCAGGTCGTTCTCAGACCTTATTGCCTTGAGCACTCGCTGGGGGCGAGCGACACAGCCATAGGAGACCCAGCCATGGCCGACCAAGTCAGATTCGGTGATTTCATCCTAGGGTTACAGGGGCTTGCAATTCTACGGTCCTGGATGTTGGACCTTGCCACCGTCAGAACCAGAGCGCAGAAGATTCTAGAGATTTCCGAAGCGTACGAAGAGGCTCCTTGGTCGAACCCCATCGTAGCGGGTGAACGGAGTGTCACGGCCGGCTATGCCGAATGGGCCGCCGGCTACGACACTGACCGCAACCCGATTATTCTCGCCGAAGAGCCGGTAGTGCACGAGCTGCTCGCTTGTTACCCAATCGGCGCAGCCCTTGACGCCGCCTGTGGCACCGGCAGGCATGCTGCTTACCTGGCATCATTGGGCCATCAGGTGACGGGCATCGACGCTACGGCTGCGATGTTGGAGAAGGCCAAGACAAGAGTGCCGTCAGCGCGGTTCGAGACTGCCGATCTACGGGACATTCCTTTAGCCGATGGGGCAATAGATATCGCTGTCTGCACCCTTGCGCTGACCCACTGCGCCGACCTGGGGCCGCCCATTGAAGAGCTGGCCCGGGTAGTGCGACCCGGCGGGCACGTCGTCATATCCGACGTTCATCCCCTGATGGTGCTGCTTGGCGTGCACGGCGGCTACCGGCTAAATCAAACGGAATACGGGGTCGTTAAGAACCATGTCCACCTGGCAGCGGACTATCTGACCGCATTCAGCAATGCCAGTCTCGACGTCGTGCAGTGCGTAGAGCCTCTCTGGGGAGATCGAGAAATCGCTACAATGGGATTCGCTGAACAAATGCCCGATCTAACGGAGTCCGCCGTGAAGGGTTTGCCCATCGTGATCGTATGGGAGCTGGAGAAGAGGGCGTGACGCATCGTTTTGGCCCATTACTAATTGGAGATAGCATATGTGTGGACAGGGAGTGAGGGCGACTAAAGCCAGAGTTGGTAGGCGCCATGGCCCTACAAAATGCCATTTGACGAACAGAAGGCAGATGGTCTCAGCGTGAATTGGTGGCAAGGGAAGAACAAAACGAAAGGGTAGTGTTGACTACTCTATAGTTGTACCGATAGCAGGTTTCGTCCCACGAATGGCATCACTATTGTCCGCTGACAACTTTGATATGTAGGCAAATCAAGTATAACGCAGGGTTGGTAAGATCCAGCGAAGTGAACAACTCTAAACAAAATCTTAAGCGACTGACTCTCGACCTTAGCAACTATGCGGAAAACATTCTCGATTCCGAAGACCGTCCACTCTTCGATGAAGCAGTCCTTGCAGCAAGAGTTGGCGCACTACGTGCCGCCTACGTCATGCTGTGGCTTTCATGTGCGGAATCCTTCAAGCGCCGTTTCCGCGAAGCTCGAATACGAGATAATGCCGCGGGCAAGATTCTTAGTAGGATTGAAGAGTTGGAGCAGCAGCACAAGGCCACAGATAAGCCGCTATTGGACAGCGCACTTAAGTACGGGTTCGTGTCGGAATCTGAATACGCCATTCTAAACCATGTCTACGAGATGCGCTGCATCTATGGTCATCCATATCAAGAGGCGCCAACCACTGAAAAGCTGATGGATGCCGCAGCTTCGGTCAACCAGATTGTGTTGTCAAGGCCAGTCAAACTGCGACATGGGTTCTGCAGACAACTGCTTACCGACTTGCTTAGCAATAGAAATTACCTAGACGACTACGAACCAACTGTTACGGCATTCGCCCAGAACATCCACCCAAGGGTTGATGAGAGCATCTATGTCTGGCTATTTGACGAGTATTGGAAAGAGCTGGAAAAGATTTCAGATGATCCGTCAATGGACGTCTTTTGTCGCCGCGGCCTATGGTTCTGTCGCGCTATGTTAGCTGAGGTGGGTGTTGCCATATTATCCCACGAGGAGTGGCATGAAAGATCCAAGAAATTCCCAAAGACTATGGTGCCCGTGTGCTGCACCCCCGACACGTTTCGGAACATTGGTGATCGCGCCCAGGACTCAATAGTTGGCTTCATCCTGGAAGATTCAAAGAAGCGCGCCAGTATGCTCCCACATCTTGAGAGACTTAGAGATGAAGGGGCGTTGTCAGAGAGACAGCAAGCGCGCTTCACGAAAAGTCTTTCGGAGCTTGGAGCAGGCACGATCCTGGCATCGGGCCTAAGCACGAAGTTTTGTTACTCAACATTAATTGAGGAGTTAGAGTCCCACAATTGGTACCGACAAAATGCCGCCATCGAAAGACTCGTGTCGAACGGGCCAGACCAAGCGGCCAAACTCACTGATGAACAGCAAGTCTATCTGGGACGAAACATACTACAATCTGCCGATGGAACGGCTGTGAGCGCATTGGAATTCCTTGAGAACCTGAACTCGGCTCATGCGCGATGGCCTCTTGGAATAGTCCTCGGAATTGCCCTTGAGACATTCACAAATGAGCACAATGACATCAGAATAAAGGTTGTTGACTATATGGATTCTTTTATATCCGGTCTTGACCGGCTGGGCGATTTGGAGCGTACTAAGGTCGTCAATGCGATTGTGGCGTCAGTGGAAGTCAGCACGCCAAGCCGAGCAAGCTATGCTGAGGACTACGATAAGGTTTCTCGCTCTCTAAGTATTTACGGTTGGGCTGCACCTCTGGTCGAGGCATTGGAAGCGAAACTGCCGATCTAGCAGCCAACATGCGTGTAATCTACAGGTCACTCAGTCACATTTGTAACTGACGCAGTCAAAGGCTGAAGGATTGAAAGGTGTTTAGGAAATGCAGCAACGAGAAGTACGTTGGGAATTGATGTTCCGGGATGAGTTGGAGGCGGCGCTTGCGGCGTTTCCGGTGGTGTACATGCCCTATGGATTGTGCGAGCCGCACGGGCCGCAGAACGTGGTAGGGTGCGACGCGTTGCGGCCCGAGGGCCATATGCGCCAGGCGGCAGAACAATACGGCGGCATCGTAATGCCGACCACGTATTGGCACAATCACGAGGTCGGGACCTCCGCGAATTGGGGGGATCACACCATCGGCAACAATCGCACGTGGCTCACGTCCATCCCGCCGTGGATGTTCTTCAAGAATATGAGCTACCACATCCGCGCCGTGGATGCCCACGGGTTTCACGGCGCCATCATCTTCTCCGGCCACGCCGGACCCCACAGCCCGGACATACCGGTTTTCATAGAGATCATGCAGCGGCACGTGGCGACCCGGCTGCACTGCCACATGCCGATTGGCATGGGCACGGAAGATTCGCGCTTCGAGGACGACGAGGGCATGGGCGGTCACGCCGGCCGCGGCGAAACGTCGTTGCTGTGGTCGGTGACGCCGGGCGGCGTAGACCTGACCCGCATTCCGCCGGCCGGCACGCCCGGGCCGCACTTCGCCATGGGCGATGACGCCGCGGCATCCGACCGCCGCGCCGGGGAACGCATGCACGCCGACATCGTGGTCAGCCTGGGCGCAAGCGCCAAAGCGCTCTTGGCGGAATACGACCGTGTGCAGCCGACGCGCAAGACTCTGTCCTTCGCGGATATCGAGGACATCTGGGAAGGCGACGTGCTGCCGGCGCTGAAGGATTTCAATTCAATGCAGCAGTCTCCGGAGCCGCTGCCGGAAGATTCATACTGGCATGCCAACCAGCACATTCCAGACCGGGGGTAGAGGCCCAAACTTGGCAGCTCAAGCAGCCCATAACGCAGCAAAAGCAAGTTGGCATTTGTAAGGAATCAGCCTAATTTCTCCGTCATTCCGGCGGAAGCCGGAATCCAGACATCGGTGGATAAATCACACCCACTGAATGTCAAGCGACACTTCACACTCATCCCAACCTTCCCTCATCAGGGGCTGACAAGGGTGTGGAAATGTCATTCCTGTAAGTGTTGAGTAGTTCGTTGACAGAATCCTCCCTCGACTTTCAGTGAATACAGTCCATGTCATTCCTGTAAGTGTCAGGTAATTCGTTGACAGATCTGGTAGAACATTGATGAGTGTCAATCACCAGATCTGGAGGCAACTGATGCGGGATAATAGTAGTGACAAGACCATTGAACGGAACCTCATGCAGAAGTGGCGTTTCCTCATCGCCGAGTACGAACGGGTCAAGGCCAAGCAGCATCCCCAGTTCCGCTACCTGCAGGACTTCTATGCGTTCCATGGTACCAGTCGCCAGACCTTCGCCAAGTACTACAACCGTTTCTGTCAGACGCGCAGCGATGACGCCCTGCTGCCGCGCAAGCGCGGTCCCAAGTGGAAGAGCCGCCGCACCTTGCCCTACATCGAGCAGAAGGTGCTGGAGCAGCGCCGCAAGGGTATCAACCGCTATGAGATCTGTGCCATACTCAAACCGGTACTCAAAGCGCACACACCCTCACCCTCCACCATCTACGCCATTAGCAAGCGCCATGGGCTCAACCGCCTGAAACCGGCCATGAAACAAGCCAAGCGCACCATCATCAAGACCCGCGCGGGCGAACTGGGGCATCTGGACTGCCATTACCTCAGCCGCGACCTGCTCCTGGACAGCTCCCAGCGTTACTACCTGGTCTCCGTGCTCGATGCCTGCACCCGTCTGGCCTGGGCTGAAGTGGTGCCTGACCTCAAGAGCCTCAGCGTCATGTTCGCCGCGCTCAAGAGCATCAACCTGCTCAACGTTGAGTACGGCATCCAGTTCGAAGCCATCCTCACCGATAACGGTCCTGAGGTGGCGGCACGCACGAAACCGGCGCAGCATCCCTTCGAGCGCATGCTGCTGGAACTCGGTATCAAACACCGCTACACCCGGCCCTATCGACCCCAGACCAACGGCAAGATCGAACGCTTCTGGCGGACCCTGAACGACGACCTGATCGAAGGCACGACGTTCGAAAACCTGACGGAGTTCCAGGATGAACTGATGCAATACCTCCTGTACTACAACACGGAAAGACCACACCAAGGCCTGAAGGGGAATACGCCTCTTCAAGCTCTGCAAAATCTGTCAACGAATTAGTCAACATTTACAATTCCGAGCGCAGCGTCGAACAGGGTTCGCGGAATCTAGGGTTTACGTCGAGTGTGTTTGTCTGGCTCAGTACTTTAGATTCCTCACTGCGCTGCGCTCCGTTCGGAATGACATCCTATTGGGTCTCAATTGCAGGCAAGACCACCGATTGTTGTCACCAATTCTGTCAACGAATTACCTGACATTTACAATTCCGAGCGCAGCGTCGAACCGGGTTCGCGGAATCCATAAATGCTGATTGAGCGGGGATGCATTTTAGATTCCGCGCTCTTAGCGACACTCCGCTGCGCTCCGTTCGGAATGACATGTGAAGCTAACTGAAGGATACATACCTTTGTCAGCTCATCAAGGGGAAGGGGTTTCCTGTAGGTCCCATCTGGTGCATCGGCAACCTGTTCGCTATACGGCCGTTTGCAGCGTACTATAGCCATGGATCCCACGTTCACTCTTGTGCGCAGTCTTCTGAAGCAACTCCTTACCACGGTACGGAATATGGGCACAGGCTTTCTCATCGTAGTCGTTGTCTTGGCCGGGCTCGTTGTGCTGGCGCGGGTGATGCGGCTGGAAGACGTCTTCATCTACTTTCCCGATCACGAGACCTACATGACGCCGGCAGACCTCGGCCTCGCCTATGAAGAGGTCCGGTTTGGGGAAGAAGGGCGGTTGCACGGCTGGTACGTCCCCGGCCGCACTGATGTGACCATCCTCTGGTTTCACGGCAACGCGAGCAACCTATCGCATCCCGGGCGGGTGGAGTTCATCAAACTCATGCACGAGCGGTTGGGCGTGGGCTTCTTCATCTTCGACTACCGGGGGTACGGGCAGAGTTCCGGCAAGCCTTCTGAGGAAGGCCTGTACCAGGATGCGCGTGACGCGCTGGCGTACTTACACGGCCGTGAAGACGTAAACCCCGAACGCATCGTCTACTACGGCAGGTCGCTGGGCGGCGCGGTGGCGTCGCATCTCGCAACAGAAGCAGCGCCCTACCGGCTGATCTTGGAGTCTTCCTTTACCTCCACGCCGGACATGGCGCGGGTGCAATTCCCGTTCCTGCCGCTGGGCCCCCTGCTTTACACGCGCTATAGCAGCCGCGACCACCTGGCCGCCACCCATGCTCCGGTACTCATCATCCACGGCAACCGCGACAGAACCGTGCCAGTGCGTCACGCCGACGACTTGCACGCCGCCGCCAACGAGCCCAAGCAGCTCTATATCGTCCGCGGCGCGGACCACAACGACGTGCATTACGCGGGAGGCGAACCCTACTTGGAAGTGTTTGCGGAGTTTCTCGACCTGCCGCTGGCGCCGGCGTGAGTGGGAAGCGGCGAACGGCTGCCTATTATTCCCCACACAACGAATAGGGCAACGAAGTCTCGGCGGCATTGTGACAGTAGAATTAATGGGTGTAGGGGCACGATATATCGTGCCCCTACGTTGTTGGCAAGGCGATTCTTACTGCGAATTCTTGGGGCGCTCTGACTATACGTCCCTTACCGGACGTATACCCTACTCTTCCAGCAATTCCATGTCCGCGTACCAGGCGGTCACCGTGCCGCCGGTGCCGTCGTGGTTGCGGCTCACCGGCCTACCGACGATTGCGCCGGGCCTTGCGGCAATGGGCCGGCTGAACATGGGCCCGGCCACGACGCAGGTGTGAAATTCGCCGTTCTCGCCGAGCGGGTCCGTGCCTTCCGGCAGATCGTCAAGGAACGATTGATCGAACCAACGGCCGGCAAAGCTGCGGTCGAGCTTGGACGTCGGGCTGACCGCCGTGACAATGGCCTTGAGGCCTGAACCCAGCATGGTCTGCGCCAGCTTTGCTGTCGGCATGCCCCAGACCGGAAAGATGGCCTCGAACCCTGTGCCCGCGAGTTTGGCCTCACGGTAGGCGCGAATGTCCTCCAGAAAGAGGTCGCCAAAGGCAAAGGTGCCAGCGGTCAGGTGGGGCGGTAAGCCCCGCACCATGTCGAGAAAAGCGGCCATCGCCGCTTCGTATTCTTGGTTGGAGCAGGGATAGGGGATGGGAATCTCATAGAGCGGTAGCCCCAGCCGCTCGGCCTGCACGCGCAGTACCGGCACCGGCGTCGCCTGTATCGCCACGCGGTCGAAGTGCGGTGTCACGGTGGTGAAGATGCCCCGCACGTCGTACCGCTGCGGCTGTTGGCGCAGCACATGCAACGTCCAGGCGGAGTCTTTCCCCGAAGACCAGGAAACGAGCGCAGGTTTCGATGCCATAGTAGATTCACAAACGTAGGGGCACGATATATCGTGCCCCTACGATTCTAATTGCCTGGCCACACAGGATTGACACAGTACTTCAAGAACACTACTCAGGTGCTCCCAAGAGATAGCCTACTGTGAGGCCCTTCTGCCTTACCCAATCTTTCACTGTCTTATCATTATCCATTTGAATTTGATCAACATCACTATTAGCTGGCGCGCTCCAGATCTTCCAGTCAACAAGCCTAGTCACAATATGCTCAATGCTTGCAAACTCGTCTTGAGTAAATTCACCGTATAGCGGCTTGGCTCTAACATCGACGTCGAAGATCTCAAGCCTTGCGAGGATCGCGTCCCTAAGAATCTCTGCCCACGCCTTCATGAACCTTGCACGAATTAGCCGTTCTAGTTTGTGCTGAAGTTCATCATGCGAAGTCGCTTTTGGATTCCATCGCTGAAGTGCCAATTCATCTAGTAAATTCATCAACCAGACCATGTTCCGCAATTCAGCACTTCGCTTATATGCATCCGTTGTCATATTGTCTTCTGTAGGCACACGGTAGAGAAGAGATGCGAATAGAGACTTCTCCAACGAATTGATGCTGATAGGCTTTTCATCGGTTGGTCGATTGACTGTTGATACAAGCCGGGCGAAGCGATTGCTACCATCTTCAAGTACGGAGTTGTATAGGAAGCTTCTGAAGCGTTTGGACACTTCTCCCTTAGTTAGATTGTCCTTAATGCGAAGATGGTCAAAGAAACCCGCCTCACTCTTGACTTGGTCGTCATCTTGGTTCTTGTAGGACTCAAAGTCTGCACCAAACTGAGCTCCTAGCTTCATAACCATTATTGAAGAGTAGAATCGAGTTTGCGCGAATTTTTCGTGTGCATCTATATTGGTTTGGTTCAGCCGGCGCAGGTCTGGCTCTAGATAGACCTTGCATTCCAAATTCCTGTGTCCATTCCAAAGAAGTGCAGCAGCTTTGTGCTGTCCGTCAAACAGCTTTATTCTGTCACCTACAATTCTTCCCAACGACGGCTGCAGCACTGGACGCGTTTGGAAATGTCGGAACAACTGAAAGACCTTATCAGATATAAGATAACGTGGCTGCAAGCCAATGGTCTGGTCCTGATCATCATCGCTATCGAGTATGTCGATTGGTAGGGTTGCATAAAAGTAATCCCACCTTGTAATCGGGCATTTATAGATCTTGCACTCTTGTGAAACTGTTGAGGATATGACCCTTACCACGTCTCCATTCTTGCTTACACTAATGGACAAGCCGTAGTTGGAGATCATGCCTTCAGATCTAAGGTAGTCAAGAAGATGCCCAAGAGTTAGGCGATCGCCTGAACTGAAGAAACTGTCCAGCTTCAGTTTGGTTCGAAAATCAAACAGCGGAAGCGTTCCTTTTTCTCGGTTGTGCTGACTGCACATAGGTGCAATGTTGTTGATATCAGTTTGCCCACCAGTTGCAAGAGCCCGGATATGGTCAAAGTGCATCGTCTCGCTATCGGGAATTGTGTGACCTGTGGCAAAGCACTCTCGTCCATGCTGTTGAAGCACGATTTCTTTCTCATCGTGTGTTAACTGACGCCTCAGAGTTATGGCCATTCAATACCTCCAATTGCACACAATTGCCTAAGGCTTAGTATGATGGATTGTCTTCAGAATAGTCCAATGACATTTTCCGGCCACGGAGTATCAACTAATCCTGGTTTCCCACTGATCTAAAAGCTTGCGCTGGAAGTGTACAGTCTAATGTTCGAAGTCGATATATTGTGGCAGATCCCATTCCAATAGACCAGAGCGGGGGTTTTGGCCATGGCCAAAACCCCCGCTTTAAACTGCTTAGAATCTGCTAGGAATCAACCAACCCGCGACAACGCCTCCTCTATTGCCCTTGCGGCGAATACCGTCGTCAGGTGCTCGCGGTACTCCGCCGAGGCGTGGAGGTCGTCATTGAGGTCCTCGATGTTGGCGGCTGCGCGTTTGGCGGCGCGGCGGATAACTGCCGCGTCGATGTGCTTGCCCTTGAGAATGCGCTCCGTGTTGCGCGCCCGGACGGCCGTAGGACCGGCGCCGGTCACGCCGATGCGCGCTTCCGTGCAAACGCCGTCGTCACCCACCGTAATCGCCGCCGCCACGCCTACCACGGCATAGTGGGAAGCCTTATTCGGTAGCTTCTGGTAAGAGACGCCCGTGCCGGCCGGTAACGCCGGAATGTGGACTTCGGTCAGAATCTCGTTGGGCCGCAGCGCGGTGGTCAGCAGATCGCGGAAGAAGCGATCGATGGCGATGGTACGGCCGGAGCGGGCCGTCGCCGTGACCAGCTCGAAGTTCAGCGCCAGCGCCAAGGCGGGAAAGTCGCCCGCCGGATCGGCGTGGGCCAGACTGCCGCCAATAGTGCCTTTGTTCTGCACCTGCACGTCGCCCACTTCGCCCGCAGCATCGGCCAGCGCGGGCACGCGCTCCTGCACGAGCGCCGAATTCTTGATGTCGTGATAGGTAGACATGGCGCCTATCGCCAGGCAGCCGTCGTCCGCCTCGCCGATGAAGCGCAGTTCGGATATCCTGCCCAGGTCGATCAGGCACTGTGGCGTGCTGAGCCGCAGTTTCATGATGGGCAGCAGGCTGTGGCCGCCCGCCAGCAGTTTCGCGTCGTCGCCGTGCTGCCGCAGCAGCCGCAGGGCGTCGGCAACGGATGTCGGTGCGTAGTAATCAAACGCTTGCATGATCATGAGCGGCCTCCTCTTCGTCTACGGCCATGTGTTTGCAATACCCGCCAGATGCGCTCCGCCGTCATGGGGATGTCCACGTGGGTCACGCCGAGATGCGAAAGCGCGTCCACCACCGCATTGGCAACCGTCGGCGTGGCGGAAATGGTCGCCATCTCGCCGATGCCCTTCGCGCCCAGCGGGTTCACCGGGCTCGGCGTCACGGTGCGGTCGAGCTCGAACATGGGGAATTCCTGGGCGAACGGCATGGCGTAGTCCATGAGCGAACCGGAAACAAGCTGGCCCTCGTCGTCCCAGACCGCCTGCTCCAGCAGCGCCTGGCCGATGCCTTGCGCCAGGCCGCCGTGGATTTGTCCTTCCACGAGCGTGGGGTTGATAACCGTACCGCAGTCATCAACGGAAACGTAGCGTTTCAACGAGACCTCGCCGGTGTCCCGGTCGATCTCGACTACGGCAATGTGCGCGCTGAAGGGGAACGTGAGTCCCGGCGGCTCCCAGAAGGATACCGCCTCCAAGCCGGGTTGCTCGTCTTCCGGCAGCAACTGGCCGTCGTAGGCTTCAGAACCTATCTCTGCCCACGTCACATACTGGTCCGGCATGTCCTGAATGGAGAACAAGCCGTCTTCCAGCGTAACGAGTTGCGGGTCCAATGTGTCCTCGAGTCTGTTCTCCAGAATCGCTGTGGCGATACGCGTGGCCTTTTCCTTGATCTGCTCGTTGGCTTTCAAAATCGCGGTGCCGCCGACCACCAGCGTGCGGCTGCCAAAGGTGCCGACGCCGCGGGCGACGATACTCGTATCGCCGTGAATGACCTCCACGTCCTCGAAGGGCACGCCGAGATCATCGGCCACGATTTGCGCAAACGACGTCTCCTCGCCCTGGCCGTGGGGTGATGCGCCGGTGAGGACCGTCACCTTGCCCATGGGATCGATGCGTACGGTGGCGCTCTCATATCCGCCAAGACCGCCCGTAGAGGCGGCGGGGCCGAACCCGCAGACTTCTGTCGTTACGGTCACGCCGATGCCCATGAGCTTGCCGTCCTTGCGCGCGGTTTTTTGCTCGGCGCGCAGGTCGTCGTATCCCGCGATGTCCAGCGCTTTGTCAAGCGCCGCGTCGTAGTCGGCGGAGTCGTACACCATACCGGTGGGCGTTTCGTAGGGGAAGGAGTCTTTGGGAATGAAGTTCTTGCGCCGCACCGCCACGGGATCCTTGCCCGTGGCATCGGCGATCAAGTCCATGACCCGTTCGATGATGTATGCCGCTTCCGGCCTGCCGGCGCCGCGATAGGCGTCGTAGGGAATCTTATTGGTAAAGACGCCGATAGTGGTCCAGCCGATGTCGCGGCAACTGTAAACGCCCGGCGCCAGCGACGGCGTGAGCGTGGGTATGACGTGGGAAATCACTTGGGCGTACGCCCCTAAGTCGGCGTAGATCTTCAGCCTCATGCCCAGCAACGTGCCGTCCTTCTTGTAGGCGGCTTGCACGTATTGCGCCTGGCCCCGGCCGTGACTGGTGGCAACGAAGTGCTCTGTGCGGTCTTCCGCCCACTTCACCGGCCGACCGACTTCCTGGGACAGGATAACGGCTATAAGGGACTCTGAGTAGGTATTGATCTTGCAGCCAAAACCGCCGCCTACGTCGATGGCAATCACCCGCAGTTTATTTTCCGGCATGCCGAGCATCTTGGCCGCGACCATGCGCTCGATGTGGGGGTTCTGCGTCGTGACCCACAGCGTGGCGTTGCCGGTGCTGCGTTCGTAGTCCGCCACTGTCGCCCGCGGTTCCATGGGATTGGGAATGAGGCGGGGCTGCTCCATGCGAGCCTCCACCACGCCGTCGGCCTCGGCAAAGGCGCGGTCGGGATCGCCCGCCTGGTCGCTGGCCTCGTAGCAGAGGTTGGTGCCCATTTCCTCGAAGATAACGGGCGTATCGGCATCCGCCGCCGTCTCCATGTCCGTCACGACGGGCAAGGGGTCATAGTCAACTTCGATGAGATCAAGCGCGTCCCGCGCGGCTGCCCGCGAGGAGGCGACTACTGCTGCCACCGGCTCGCCGACGTAGTTGGCTTTCGTCGCCGCCATCGGCCAGCGCTCCGGATACTGCATGCCCGGCAAGATGGCAAAGAGTGGAAACGGCTCGCTGCAGCGCTCATTGATTTCCGCGCCGGTCATCACACCCAACACGTCATCGTGTGCCGCAGCCGCCGACGTATCAATGCTGTTTATGCGCGCGTGCGCATACGGACTGCGCAGCACCGCAAAGAATGCCATGCCCGGCAGAATGACGTCGTCGGTGTACTTGCCCTCGCCGGTGATAAGACGAGGGTCCTCCTTGCGCTTCACGCGCGAACCGATCAATTTCGATACCTGGCCCGCGATCATCGCTTCGCTCCTTTACTTAACGCACCCGGCCTGCGCCGCCTGTTGATGGACTGCCTGCGTCTTGGGTTCGGTTTGTAGGACTCACCCGTACCTGAGCTGCAAATCCACAACGGCGAAGACCCCACATTGAAAGAGTTGCTTCCCTGGTTCACCGCAGTGCCGTGCACTTTGAAATCTAGCCGCCTGCGACTCGATCCGCCGCACCGCACCACCGGCTTGCGCCACGCTTACTCCTGCATGCGCTGCGCGGCAAACTGCGCCGCTTTCACGATGTTCTGATAGCCCGTGCAGCGGCAGATGTTGCCGGCCAGCGAGTGGCGGATTTCGTCTTCGCTGGGAGCGGGCTGCTCGTCCAGCACCTGGTGCAGGGTCATGATGATGCCCGGCGTGCAGAATCCGCACTGCAACCCGTGCTCTTCCCAGAAGCCTTCCTGCACGGGATGCAACTCGCCGTCCTGCGCCAGGCCTTCAATCGTGGTCACTTCGCTGCCGTCCGCTTGCACGGCCAGTACCGTGCAACTCTTGACCGCGGCGCCGTCCACGACCACCGTGCACGCGCCGCACTGGCTGGTGTCGCACCCCACGTGCGTGCCGGTGAGACCCAGGTCGTCTCGCAGGTAGTGCACCAGCAACAAGCGCGATTCGACACTGCTCGCGTGGCGTGTGCCGTTTACCGTTACCGAAATGTCATTGGGCATACTGTTACCCCCCTAGGCAAAGCGTGTCTGCCTGCGCCGATCTCGTCCAAGACGCAGACTTCGTCCAGGACGCAAAATACTTGGTCTAGTATACCAAGTGCACTTCAATAACACACGAGTCTTTCACCAAGTAGGCGGCAATCGTCTGCAGTGGGGTGAGAGTCCGGATGCCGGGCATCTCGTGGCGTGGCGTGAATGCGGCGGATGGCGGCCATTTACACGGCACCTGACCGAGCAGAGTTCAAGTTCACCCCGTGAAATGACAAGGCGGCGTGGATCACGAAGAGGATGCGGGGACTGAATGATTCTGAACTCGCTGGGCAGGCATAGGGTCCCGGCGTCAACCAGTTAACGGAAGAGTGTCCGGACAGCGCACAGTCCTAGAGCGGATGCGCTATCTGCGGTCTCGCAAGGCCAAGCCGCTCAACCGTAGGCATAGCCTCTGCGAGCTTGTGGAGCAGCCCCCGGTAGTGGGTCTGCTGCGTAGAATTCATTTGATAGGAGCGGAAGGCGCGGTCCAAGCTCTCCATGCGAGTCACCGACTCATCCCATTCGAGGAGGAACGCAGCCTGATGGTCATCAAGCATGTGCGGCCATTCTTCTTCAATAGCCAGAAGATTGTCAATCTCGGCTGCAATTGCGCTCAGCTTGAGATCGATTCGCTCATTTACCGTGGCCTGCGCAGCCATTGTTTCTCTCTCCTACCGGGCCGATCTAAGTAGCCTAGACCTTCTTCAAGCTGGAAGGCGGTAGTAGCGTTCCCGGTTGACACGCGATATTCAACTACTAGTAGTGCGGAATCCAGTCCGAAGCGGCCTGCAATTCCTTTACGGTTGTGTCGCTTTGTCGACGATCTGCTCGCAGAGGGCGATGTCCGCAATGCCTTCCGCAGCGTCGGGGGTTGGGGTGACCCCCTGCTGCACGCAGCGGAGGAAGTAGCGAATCTCCTCCGTGAATGCCTCCCGCGCCGGCACGTCGAGACGTGTGGAACCGGTCGGCGTGTGCAGGGTGAGGGCGGACGGTTGGCGGAAGAGCAGCGGGGGCGCGTGCACCAGATCTATGCGCCCCTCAGTTCCGTAGATCGTGGCCCCCTGGTCCCAGGGTGCATTGGCGTACGTTGACCGTCCGACTTCCAGCACGGTCTCATGCGCGCCGTAATCGAGGACGGCGAGGCGGGGCGGGCCTAGGGAGGCGAAGCGAACGACCTGCGGATCGCCGAGCAGGTGTCGCATCATGTTGACGTCGTGCACCCAGACTTCGATCAACTCGGTGAGCGCGCGTTCGATTGACTCCGGCTGGGAGAGAGAAGACGCGGAGAAGGCTGCAGGGAGTTTAGCCGGTGGCGGCGCAATGGGCAAGGAATGAAGCGCCGCCGCTCCCATCTGCCAGTTGCCGCCGAAGTCGTGGAACTGGGCGAAGCGCACATCGCCAATGCTCCCTTTTGCGAGCAATTGCTTCGCAAGCTGCACAGCCGGATCGAACTGGCGCATGTAGCCGACCATGACCGGCGTGCCGGTGCGCTCGCTTGCCGCACAGATCTTCTCGGCGTCCGCGCGTGAGCCTGCCAACGGCTTTTCGGTGAATACGGGAACACCGGCTTCGAGGAAGGGGATGATGGCTGCTGCGTGGTGTTCCTTTAGCGTCACAACTACGGCGCAGTCCAGCAGTTCCGCATGTGCGGCGAGCTCTTCCGCGCTACCGAGAATCCGTGGTATGCCGTACGCAGCCGCCAACGCTTCCGCGCGGGCGCGGTCCAACTCCGCTACCGTGACCAGTTCTACGTCTGCAATCTGTAGCAGCGACGGCAGATGCGTAATCTGCATCATGCCCCCAGCACCAACTAGTCCAACGCGCATATTCACTTCCTCGGCGGCTCGATTACTTTTCTGGGAATTGTAGACGTGCCGAAATTAGTATACACAAGGGGCACTTGCTGTGGCGTCTGGGAAACGGATTGCAGGCAGGATATCGAAGCAGACGGGGCAGTGCGATTTGACTCAGAAATGGCAGGAGTGACATGCTTGTTGTTAGAAAAACAGGGAAGAAAAGTGCCCAGCTTGCTTGTTTGGGGAAGGAGAGGATGACCATGGATGCGGCACTGATCAACATGACGATTACTGAATTGCTTTTCGCGGCTTGGCAAAGCGAACGCCGTGGTGCCCCGGTGTATCCTGACTTTAGGGATTGGATGAAGGACAAGTATTACGTGGAATGGGGAAAGTGCGAAGGTAGCTATAGTATGGGAGAGGAAGGTATGCGTCGCCTAACTGCTGCAGGGCACGCTGCGGTCGAAAGACTTTAGAAGCCAATTTGTAGTGAAAAGGCTAGGACGAGAACCTAGCCTTCTCGTGAAACCTTACCTGTACAAAGAAAGTTTCAATGTCGAGTATAGCGAGACTTCCCGATTTGTTCCAGTCCTTGCTGAAGGCCGTAAATTAACTTGACATCCGGCTCTATCAAGGGCTCGTTGCCCCATGGGCACGTCAGAGATGGCAGGACATAAACATGATCCAGTTATTCACGGCACCAAACCGGTGCTTTCGTGTGAAGTGCCATCGACAGTTCTCCATGCCATTTCGTCCGCCACACTGCTAGGAAGACATAATGTGGGGAAGGATTGTCATGCGAAAGACTGCCGCAGTGGTTCTGGCGTTTGCCGTGACTTTGCTTACGGCAAATTCGGTGTCGGCCGCCGACTGCCAGTTCATACTTGGCTTCAAGACCCTGCGTGACCTAATCGGTCATGAAATCGTGGGGGAGTGCTTGGAGAATGAGTTTTGGAACGAGATTGGCGATAGTAACCAACGCACCACCGGTGGACTAATGGCATGGCGGAAGGCGGACAATTGGACGGCTTTCACCGACGGCTATCGCACGTGGATCAATGGACCCAACGGCTTGGTAGTTAGACTGAACACCGAGCGGTTTCCTTGGGAAGCGGATTACGCCCCAGGCGGCACCGTTGCCACCCCTACGCCTGCACCGCGCCCCACTCCCGCCACCGTTGCGAATTGGCCGGGAAGGGCAACGGTGCAAATCGGCGTAACACACCGCTTCACCCATGACAGAGGACTATGGAAAGAGACTTGGGAAATAACGGTGCTTGAAGTGTTGCGCGGACAAGCCTTAGTGGATCGCATATCACGGAGTACGGAAAGCATGGCAAGGGTCTACAAGGCACCGCCGCCAGGGAAAGAGGATATCGCTGCAAAAATAATGGTAACTATGGTCGGGGACAGCCAATTGGTGTCGTCAGGCAATGGCTTGACTTACGTTACGTGCATTTGGAGAGTAGGGTGGCGGTGTGTTGATTACGCCCACCCGTCTTCCATTAGTATAGTAACGGAAAGCGGAAGGGGAACCGGTTTTTATTCCACTCCCGCAGATTCACTTGGGGAAGTCTTGGATGCCGACTTTGTCTATACCGGCGAAAGTGAAATCGGGTGGTTGTCATGGCGAGTGTGGGAAGGGGAAAATGTCGTCATGATCGTCAAAATGGATGATGATCAACGCGGCATGTCCGATTACACGGCCGTCTTTGCACTCCGATAGGGCGGGCTTGGGATATTTGCAAGTCAGGTCCTAACGTAATTCCACCAAGAGCCGCGCGGATGCTTCTTTAATTTGTTGGTGGCAGGCGCCGTCTTGCGCGGGCTTGTCCACAATCGCCACAACGCGTCCGCGTGATCGCTTGCCTCTTGGAGCGTGGCGGGATTTTCTCAGCATTGAAACCCTCCATGTCCGGTTTCACTTGGAACTAGTACAGCTGCTACCGTCTTAGTTCACTCTTGCCGCGCTACGCTACCCCCCAAACCTCAAAGCCCCCGCTGCTGTCGAGGCTCCGTCCACCCCACCCCCCCCGAACCTCTTATGTATGCTTGTGAAGATAGGTCCATAGTTCCCACTTTTTACGCTAAAGGGGCAGAAACGCTTTTACGAGTCCTGCTGCTTTCCCATCAGCACAATGTTACACCGTGGGTGGGAGCGATTGGTCGGAGTGCAGGCGATCGACTGAGCTCCCCGGCCACTGCCTGAGAAGCCCTTTCAAGAATCAGTTGCTGGCACGGAAGGCGTCAATTCCCGCAAACAGACGGTCTATGTCCGTGCGGTTATTGAAAATGTGCGGGTCGACGCGAAAGAGATTACGGAGGAAATACGTGTCCACGCCTTGTGCGGTCAAGTAGGCTTGGAGGTCGCCCGCATCGTCTATTTCGGCTGCTATCACGCCCCCACGCAGTGCGGGATCACTTGACGTGCGCACGGTTATTCCCCGCTCTCGCAGGCCGTCGATGCAGTATGCCGTCAGGTCGAGCACGTGAGATTCCACCGTCTCCATGCCGGTTTCCAGCAGGATTTCGATTCCCGGTAAACAAGCGGCGACGCCCATCAGGTTTGGCATGCCAAGCTGGAAGCGTTCCGCGCTGGGCAGCAGTTGCAACCGCTCCATGTCCGTTTGGGTCGTGCTCACCCAACCGGCCGTCGGCGGTTGCCGCTCCAGATGGCGCTTGGCAACGTAGAAAAAGCCCACCCCGGCTGTGCCAAGCAGCCACTTCATGGCAGTGGTGGCAAAGAAGTCAACGCCGGTTGCGTGAAGGTCGATGTTGAGCGCGCCGGCCGACTGCGCGCCGTCCACCAGGAGCACGGCGCCCCGCGCATGGGCCACTTCAGCCAGTGCGGCAAGGTCGTGACGAAAGCCCTGCGCGGGCGTGACGTGGGAGACACTGACGGCCACGGTGTTGTCATCGATGGCCTGCTCCATGTCTTCCAGATGGATCAGACCGTCACGCGGTTCCACAAAACGGCGTTCCAGCACGTCACGCGGCGGCAGCATCCAGGGGTAGACGCTGGAGGGATACGGGAAGCCGTCGAAAACCACATTGCCGCCGGGTCTCGGATCGACCAAACTGACCGCGAGGCTCGATCCGGCCGACGTGCTGTCGTTGACGACGATCTCACTTTCATCCGCACCCATGAGTTCCGCGAAGCGTTCACGCAGCGCGCGAGTCTCGTCCATGAAGCTGGGATACAGGTCGCCCGTGCGATGGGCAAGCGCCGCAATATGGTGATCGAGCGCCGTCAGCATAGGCGTAGACGCCGGGGCCATGCCGCCGCTGAAGAGATAGGCGCGCTCTTGCAGTATGGGAAAGAGGTCTCGTACCTCGGACGGTGTCATGCAATACTCCTCGTGCGCAGCAGGCGCAAGCCGGCCGTTCTCTCGTCACCACCCAAGCGGGGGACAAGCCCCCACGCTACACAGTCTGTCACCCTGCGCTATGCAGTCCGTCATTACCTTGAAAATAGACCGCCAGTCTCCGTCATCCCGGCGAAAAGCCTGCCCCGTACCGCTATTCGGGGCCGGAATCCAGGGCGTGCGCGGAGAAGATGGATTCCCGCGTGCGCGGGAATGACGGACTAGGAGTCTTTTTTTTCATTCACTAGTGCGGCTTGAGCAAGGCCATAGTGACTCCAGGGCAAGCTCGCCCCCATGCGGAGACTCGGAACCCATTCTCGCCTGCGCCCTAATCGGTTGCCGCGTCGGCCGGCGCCGGGAAGACGATGCCCGCGTCCTGCACCTCCTGGTAGGGCAGCAGCCACACCAGGGACTCGTCGTGGAGGTCTACCACCTGGATGCGGTTGCCCCACGGATCGCGGAAATCGCAGCGGATGTAGTCGTTGGACATGACCTCCAGGTTGTATTTCGCGCGCAGCTTGTCACGCACGCTCGCGAGTTGCTCCTCGTCCCGCACCATGATGCCAAAGTGACGCGAGCGCTCCGGCTGCAATTCTTCGACCTCGAAGATGGCGAGAAACTGGTGGTTGCCAAGTTGACACCATGCCGCGCCTTCACCGCCGCGCAGCATTTCAAGATTGAACACGTCCTCGTAGAAGGCGACTGCTTTCTCGACATCGTCTACCTCGATGCCGACGTGATTGACCCCGTAGACTTGAACATCCATAGACCGTTACTCCTGGAGAGCGAAATATGTGGGTTGTGCTTAGTTCCACTATATACCAGCTTGCCTGCGGGCAGACCCGGCGAGCTGTGCCGGAAGTCGATACGCATGCCGTTTCAGGGTCGGGTTTCGCTGCGCGAGCGGCGCCTACAGCAGTTTCTCAAGCGCGTCGGCCTGCGACCGGACGGCACCTGCGTCGTCGCCGCGCAGCGTGATGTGACCGAGCTTGCGTCCGGGGCGCGGCTCCTTGGCATAGAGGTGAAGGTGAGCGTTGGCTGCGGATAGAGCAGCGGCGCTATCGGGTACGGTCCCAATGAGATTGAGCATTGCCGCGTGACCGCGGGGCGCGGTAGAGCCGAGGGGTAGGCCGAGCACGGCGCGCAGGTGGTTCTCGAACTGGCTGGTTTCGGCCCCCTCGATGGTCCAGTGCCCGGAGTTGTGGACGCGGGGCGCCATTTCGTTGGCAAGCAGCCGGCCGTCTTGTTGGAAGAATTCGATCGCCAGCACGCCCACGTAATCCAGGGCTTCCAGCACGCGCTTGCCGTACGTCTCCGCGTGTGCCTGCAACTCAGGCGACGTACCCGGAACCGGTGCGTTAGAACGACGCAGGATGCCTTTGTGGTGGACGTTCTCCACCAATGGGTAGAACGCCGTGGCGCCGTCCCGGCCGCGCACGGAGAGCAGCGACACTTCGCGATCAAAGGGGACAAAAGACTCCAGAATCAGCGGTTGCCCTTGCAGCGTCTTCCAGGCGGCTTGGACATCCGTCGCTTGCTGGATGATGCGCTGGCCCTTGCCGTCGTAGCCCAGCCGCCGGGTCTTGAGCACGGCCAGTGTGCCAAGCCTCTCGAGGGCGGCCTCCAGGGCTTCGCGTGAGTCGACAACACTGAAGTTGGGTGTGGGGATATCCAGGCTGCGAAAGAAGACTTTCTCAGCGAGGCGGTCCTGTGAGACTTCCAGCGCCTCGGGCGGGGGAAAGACCGGCACGCGGGCGTCGATGAAGCACGCCGTGTCCACCGGGACGTTCTCGAACTCATAGGTGACGAGGGCGAGATCGGCAATAAAGGGTTCGAGTGCCTCCGGATCGGCAAAGCTCTTGCCGACCGTGAGGTCTGCCATCTCACCGGCGGGGGCATCGGCGTAGGTATCGAGCACACGAAACCGCAGACCCAGCGGATACCCCGCCAGGACGAGCATGCGGCCGAGCTGTCCGCCGCCAAGAATGCCGACAGTCATTCCGCGTCTCTCGGATCGGGGTGAGCGAGCACGTCCCCGGTCTGCTGCTCGCGATGTCTTTCATAGGCCGCACGGAATTGCGGGTGCTTGCTGCCAAGCATCGCAGCAGCCAGCAGCGCCGCGTTGACCGCGCCGGCACGGCCGATCGCCAACGTGCCTACCGGTACGCCGGCAGGCATCTGCGCGATGGAGAGGAGCGAATCCATGCCGTTGAGCGCCCGCGACTGCACCGGCACGCCGAGCACGGGCAGGCTGGTTTTCGCCGCCGTCATGCCGGGCAGATGGGCCGCCCCTCCGGCCCCGGCAATGATCACCTCAATGCCGCGCTCCGCCGCCGTTTCGGCATAGTCGAACATTTGGTCCGGCGTGCGGTGCGCGGAGACAACCCGCACCTCAAGCGGCACGCCCAGTTGTTCCAGCGTCTCCACCGCATGGCGCATGGTCTCCCAGTCGGACTTGGAACCCATGATGACGCCGACGAGTGATTGTTCCGACTGCTCTGGACCGTCCACGGCTCACCTTCTGTTGTTGACTCTGGGAGGCGGCACAACTAATGGGACTCCTATGCAGTCTCGACCGGCATTTGCCCGCAAGTCGAACTCGCTCCCCTTGTGTCACCGCCAGCTTGCCGGCGCGATCACACTGAGCAACCCCTCGACTGAAGTTGCAAGCTCGCCGGCTGGGCTGCACCTCCCTATTGTAGCGAATTCGTCCTTCGCGTTACGCTCCCCAGTGCGGGATGAAGCGGCGCCAACGTGTGGAAGCGATAGTTGCGTTCCCTCGTGCATATTCCGCTTCATGCCTGGCAGATCGACCATCGGCACTTGGCGTGCGTCTGACAAGCGTGTAAAGTAGGTAGGTGGCACGCTATCCGACCGCAGGTCGGGCGCGACAAAGAGCGTGCCTTTATTTACGTATCGCAGCAGACGACAACTGGCGACAGGCCGGAAGGCGACGCAGGAGATTGACGGGCGCATGGCCAGAAAACATGAACAGTTACACGCAGACAAGCGCGAGGCCCTAGGCAAGAAAGTAAAGCGGCTCCGGAGCGACGGCATGGTTCCGGGAAACGTCTACGGGCTCAAAATGGAGCCGATTCCCCTTACGCTGAACGGGCTTGAGTTTATTGCGGTGCATCAACGTGCCGGCAGCACCGGTGTGATTGACCTGGCGGTCAACGGCGCGGATACGTTGCCGGTGCTCGTGCAGGAAGTCCAGCACGATCCGCCGACGAGCCGGGTGCTGCACGTTAGCTTCGTGCAAGTAGACTTGACGAAGCCCGTGAATGCCATGGTGCCGGTATTCATCTATGGCGATTCGCCGGCATTGGAGCTAGGCGGCATCATCATCCAGCATATCAATGAAGTTGAGGTTTCGGCCTTGCCGGATGACATACCGGAGAGTTTCGAAGTAGACGTCACCCCACTCTTGGATATTGACGATGCCTTGCACGTCAGTGACTTGGCTGCGCCGGCAGAGGTTACCATCCAGACCGAAGCTGACGAACTCCTGGTGCGGGCAGAACGTCCGCGCGTGATCGAGGAAGAGACGCCGGAAGAGGACGAAGAGCTGGAGGGCGAGGAAGGCGAAGGCGAAGGCGAAGAAGGCGAGGAGGGCGCCTCGGAGGAAGAGAGCGAAGAGTAAGCCGGAATTGCCGGTCGCATCCCTCCCTGTCGCAGCCGGCGGGCATAACGCACGTCTCCGATTCTCCTCTAGCACGAACAGCGGTTTTCCCATTGCGCCCGCAGCGGCGCAATGCAAGACTGCAAGAGTGGTTACTCAGGCTACCACCGGCGGTCCATCCCGCAGAGCCCTGTCACAGTTCTTGCATTTCCGCAAGCTACTCTTGTCACCAGAACCTTCTCTAGTGTTAAACTGTTAACAGGTGTTCTTCCCCGGCGGCGCGATGGCGCATTCCAGTGGGCCGCCTGAATCGTTGCGATTGGAGCCATGCTCGTGGCCAGCGCTTTGACCGTAGACGGTGTCAAGAAGATTTTTGGCCGCAACACGGTTGTTGATGGCGTCTCCTTCACGGTGGAGCCACAGGAGATCCTGGGTTTGGTGGGCCCAAACGGGTCCGGCAAGACCACCACCATCCGCATGGCGCTGAACATCATCCATCCGGATGCCGGTTCGGTGGCGCTGTTTGGCGGCCCGCCGACGCGCCAAGCCTTGCAGCGGGTCGGCTACCTCCCCGAGGAGCGCGGGCTCTACCAAAAAGCGGTTGTAAGCGACGTGCTGCGGTACCTGGGACGACTCAAGGGTCTGAGCAGCAAGGATGCGCAAGCCCGCACGGACGCCATGCTGGAACGAGTCGGCTTGTTCGAACACCGCGCCAAGAAGGTGCAAGCGCTCTCACGCGGCATGAACCAGCTTGCGCAGTTTGCCAGCGCTCTCCTGCACCGGCCCGACCTTGTCATTCTCGACGAGCCATTCTCCGGGCTCGACCCTCTCAATGTGCAGGTGATGAAAGAGATCATCGTCGAACAGCAGCAGCGCGGCGCCGCCATCATCTTCAGCTCGCACAACATGGAAGACGTGGAAGAGATGTGCGAACGCGTCGTGCTCGTCAGCAGCGGTAACGTGTTGCTCTACGGCGCTCTGGACGAATTAAAGCGCGCGCGGGGCATCCAGAACATCCGGGTTTCCGCGCCCCGGCAGCCGGCGGACGTGCCCGGCGTCAGCACTACCAAGGCCGAGAACGGACTGTTCGAGTTCCTTCTCAGTGAGGGCGCCGATGCGAATGCCGTGCTGCGCTCGTTCGTCGATAGCGGCATACCCGTGGAACGGTTTGAGGTCGCCCTGCCCTCCTTGCGCGATATGTTCATCGAAGAGGTGAGCCGTGCCCGCAGCGCTTGAAGGCACCCGTATCGTATTCGGACACGAATTCCGCAAGCAGGTGGGCGGCAAGGGCTTCCTGATCGCCACGCTGACGATACCGGTCCTGCTTGTCCTCATCTGGATTGCCATTCCGCTGATCAGCAGGCTAACGGATGATGGCGGAGATGCCGCCGCTGAGAACACCGCCGGCGCGACCGGCACTGAGTCGCAACAGTCTGCCGCTGCCAAACCCATTGGAGTCGTCTTGCAGACGACGGACGTGGCAGTAGACTTCAGCCGGTTCCCCGAGTTTCGGGTGTTCGCAGATGCCGTGGCCGGCGTGGACGACCTGAAGTTGGGAGAGATTGACGAACTCTTCGTGATCTTGCCGGACTATCTCTCCACCGGCCAGGTTGAGTACTACTTCACCAACGACGACGGTGAGGGGCGGCAGCAACTGCGCTTCGTCTTGAGGGATGCGCTCTTGGGGCAAACCGAATCGCCTGAGCACAGGCTGCGGGCGCTCGCCCGGCCGCAGTTCGAGCGCTTCAGGGTTGCGGAGAACGGAGAGCTCGCCGAGGAGAGCGGTCTTGCCGTGGCCGTCTCATTCATCGTGGGTCAGGGCTTCGCCATCGCCCTGATCTTCACGCTGATTGCCTATGGCACGATTCTGCTGCAGACCGTTTCCGAAGAAAAGGAAAACCGCATGGTGGAGGTGCTGCTCACCTCTGCCTCGCCGTTGGCCATCATGACGGGCAAGGTGCTGGCGTTGGGTCTGGCCGGCTTGATACAGATGTCGGTTTGGATTGCCGCGGTGATTATTATTGTGCCTCGCTTTGCCGGCGTAATCCCGGATATCGGCGCCATTCCGCTTGACTTTGGGTACCTAATCCTCGTGCTGGCGTTCTATCTTGCCGGGTATGCCATCGCGGCGGCGCTTATGGCGGGTATCGGCGCGGCGACAACGTCCACCGCGGAGGCGGGGCCTCTGAGCGCCCTGGTCATCATCCCGCTGGCTGTTCCGTTCTATGCCATGCCGTTGTTTCTCACCGACGCAGACCACTGGCTCACGCGTTTACTCTCGTTTGTCCCCATTACGGCAGCGACGTCGATGATGTTGCGGTTGGCGTCCAGCTACGTTGAGCCGATCGAAATTGCGCTCAGTCTCATATTGATGGTAGCCACGGCGGCGCTCTTGCTCTGGCTGGCAAGCCGCGTCTTTCGCGCCGGCCTGCTGTTGTACGGTCAGCGCATGAGCCTGCGAGGAGCGTGGGCGGCGCTGCGCTACGGCGGTTGAGTATTAACAAATATAGTGCAGGTGTTGAGTTCCCCAAGCTGCGCAGTCATGCGGTTGCTGAAAAAGCACAAGCCATTGTTGAAATAACGTATGCAGAAACTTTTGTCGGAATCTTGGGTTGTCCTAGCTGAGGAAGTGCGGCGACAGGTACGCCGCAAGCAGTACCTCATTATCACCTTCACGCCGGTGGTCATACTGCTCGTGCTGGCGTTGGCCGTACCCCTGGTGCGCGGCTTCCTGGCTGACGACGGGGAGAGCGCTGGCACGACTGATGGCGGGAGGACAATCGCCGTGGTCAATGAGGCAGCAGGGCTGAACTTTGCCGTATCGGACTCTGACTCGTTGCAGATGCTCGCTGATCGCGCGGCCGGTATGACGGCCTTGCAGGATGGGGCCGTAGACGATCTCTTCATCATTCCCGCGGACTTCCTGCAGACCGGCCGCATCGAGTGGCTGCACACCGATAGCGGCTTGAGCAGCCTCATTGCGGGGGATGAAAGCGAAGACCGCATGCGCGAGCTGGTGTTGCAGGCGCTGACGGCCGCTGATCTCTCAGCCGAACGCGTAGAGCGCTTCCGGTTCCCGCTGAATCTCACGCGTTTCGAAGTTACTCGCGATGGCGAAGTAGCGGCGGAAGAAGAGGGGCAAGTCATCACGTTCTTTACGGTGCCGTTCCTTTCGGCGTGGATCATGATTATGGTCATTTACATGGTGAGCGGCGCCCTGCTGCAGAGTGTTTCGGAGGAGAAGGAAAACCGCGTCGTAGAAGTGCTCTTGACATCGGTATCGCCGCTGGCCTTGATGACCGGCAAGGTGCTGGGCTTGGGCGCCACCGGACTGCTGCAGGTCGGCATCTGGCTGGTCTCAGCGGCAATAGGGGTGCCGCGCATCGTGAGCGCATTCCCGGAGATTGGCGATCTCACGCTGGCGCCGGGGCTGGCGGCGGCAATCGTCGTCTTCTTCCTGGCAGGGTACTTCGTCTTTGCCGTTGTCATGGCGGGCCTGAGCGCGGCTACGGTGTCCGCGCGGGAGGCGTCCTCACTGTCCAGCATCGTCTTGCTTCCCGCTTTGGCGCCGCTGATTCTCTCCTCCCTGATTTCCCTCGCGCCGAACGGTGTGTTTGCGCGGATACTCACTTTCATTCCCTTCACCGCTCCCGCCACCATGATGATCCGGCTAGGGGTGACAGACGTGGCGTTCTGGGAAGTTGCCCTGAGCTTGATCGTGACCTTTGGCAGCGGTCTCGCTCTCCTCTGGCTTGCGGCCCGCGTCTTCCGTGCCGGCATTCTCATCTACGGCCAGCGCATGAGCGTCCGCGGTCTCTGGCTTGCCATACGTCACGCCGCCTAGAGAGCCGGACGCACAAGCACTCATGGCATCGCGGGCGATGTCGGGCAACCGTTCTCGTTCCCAAGAAGCGCCTCACTATGCCCGTAACAGGACTGCTTGTTTACGTACGTGACAGCAGGATTTCAATGGTCGGGATGTAGTTCGGGGCCCAGGGATTGACATGAATGTGTCAGAACCCGGTGGAAGTGGCAGTCGCCCCTATGCCACGCGGTGCTGCGCCTGCGCACTTGCTGCCGCGGCAACCCGAGAATAGGCACTGCCATACCACAGATACATTGGAATCTGCCACTGTGGCAACGTGTGTGGTAAGCTCCCACTGAGTGCTTGACACTTGGAAGAACGGTGTGGTTTACTGGGGGCCGTGGCTGAATGCCGTTGCTTTTTGGTGTGGTCTTGGCTGCTAGAAATCGGTCGCTGCAAGGGTGGAAGCAACCCGCGCAACCCAAGACGGGTGCGGGTACGCAGAAAACGGCTGTGAATAGGGCGGCCAAGTGACTTCTACCGATAGCAGAGGGCAGGTACAGACGGGTCCCTCTGCAGCGTAGAAGCGGTCTGCGGATGCCATGCCTGGGGCTCGGGCAACCGGCGCCGGGTGATGGGTTGAAGCGTGCGCCGGTGTTTCCCGCCCGCTCTGTCCAGCGCCATCTGCCGGGCGTTACCCGAGGATTGCCGCCCATAGGTTGCGGTAAACCGTCGTATGCGAAAACCGTTGCCGTGAGTGGATTTGGGAAGCACGGATCGCGTTTGACACGTTCAAAGGCACTGTGGTTTACTTGGTAGTCAAATTTGGGAGTTGCCCACCGGAATCGAATTAGTGCTGCGGCGTGGTGTGACCGTTCGCGGTCATTGGCAGCACAAACCCGAGGAGGGATAGCGGAGAGTTTAGGGGCTGGCGCCTCTAGACTTGTTGGGGAGAACAGGCAGGCAGCCGACTGTGTTTTTACACAGTTTGCCAGACGGAAATTCTCTTCCCGGCAACGAATCGCTAGAGTCCGTAAATGGGTGCACGCGCAAATGTGGGAGGCGGAAGTACACTGGTCAAGTCGCTGAGAGAAAGGCGCCGGGACGATTGGTTTCCGGTCGCTCGGTAACGCAAGAAGCGGGCTCCAGACCGGCAGGGATGAGCGGTTGACACGTGAAGAGGCAGTATGGTTAACTAGGAAACCGCAACCGGAAAATGAAGCTTTGCGGTACGGTCATTACCGTAAAGTAGCATCGTGGCATAGGGAGAATTGTACAGCAGTGAATACGTTGTTTTCTGTGCCGTAATCCAGACTGATGCGGGTGCTGTAGGCGACTCTCGCTTGCGTCGCCGGCGCTAGTGGAACAGCCAAAGCTTCACTAGCAATCCACAGTCACACGCTTGCCAAACGATAGTTACGGCCTTCGCTATTCTATGGTAGTGGCATGCAATTGAGCGTCGTTGCTGCCTGTGCAACCCATGCTCAATGCACTTGCAGCACGAGTTGCGGCATGCCGGCATACCGGCGGTAAACCACCATTGCGCTGCGGTCTCTGCCCGGCTGTGCGTGTCTGCCGAGTCCGCTACTACCGGGAAAACTCTCCTTCCTTAGACAGTCGCAGTTCTTGATCCGGACACGATGCAAGAGGCGAAGCGCGAGCACGTGCTCGCGCTCTTTTTCTTGAAGCGGCGCGGCACTGCTGCATCCTTCGACAGCACATACCGCCGAGACAAGGCGGGCGGCATTCTCATCGCGCAAACGCAAACGCCGGTAACCGCTCCGTGCGCTCCCCACTTCCTGTGCCGCAGCCACTGCGGCAGCGGGAGCTAGAAGCCGCGAGGATGGTGGTCGAGACCGGCGTAGGCGTCGATGAAGGCCGCGATGAGCTCTTCGTCAAAAGCGTCAAGCGTCTGCAGGCGGCCCCACGCGGTCAGGGCGATGCGGTGCGACATTCCCGGATAGGGGGCCACAATCACGTATTCATGCCGCGACGCCATTGCTTCCAGTTGGGCGATCAACGCCGTGCAATCCAGGCAGTTATACTGCACCAACACGCCGCCGTCTTCGAGGTTGTGTACCTGCCGCTCATTCGGGATCGGCGTCTTGTGCACTCCCCAAGGCACGAGGGTGGCAACATGCCAGCCGGACGTGGGCGGCACGCTGTTGTACGGCGGGTGCGGCGTATCAACGGTGGCAATGTGTTCGTTGCCTTGTATCGGCACCGGCGTGCCGGGGAGACTCCGCAGCACGCCGCTGCGATAGGCGGCGCGGCCAATGAGCAAAATCAAGAGAACGACGCCCAACGCAATCACCAGCGTGTGCACATGGCGCCGCAGGCGGTCGCGAGTGCGCCGACGCGCTTGGGCCGCTCTGTGCTTTCGGCGGCGTCCGCGTTTGGTTGGTTCACCACTCACCGTGCCGCTGCTTCTTCCGTTCTGCGGTGGACGTGCACCATGAGCACGGCAATGTCCGCCGGCGTCACACCCGCAATGCGAGCGGCCTGCCCGATGGTCCGCGGCTGAAACTGCATGAGCTTCTGGCGCGCTTCCACCCGCAGAGAGGGAAGGTGCTCGTAATCAAAACCCTGCGGCAGCGCCATGGCCTCCATGCGGGCCATTTTGCGCACCTGGGACTGTTGCCGTTCCACGTACCCCGCATAGCGCGCTTCCAGCTCGATCTGAGCGACGGTTTCGTCGTCCAGTTTGTCTACTCGTTCGCCCATCAGTCCGGCCACATCCTGGTACCGCGCGTGCGGGCGTTGCAGGAGACTCAGGGCCTTGGCCTGGCTGCGAAGTGGTTGCACGCCTGCTGCCGTCAACGCTGCGTTCACGCGAGGCGAGGGCGCTATCGAGTAGCTGCGGAGACGCTCCATCGCACGCGTTATGTGCTCACGCTTCGCCGCGACTCGTTCATAGCGTGCCGCCCCGATGAGGCCGATTTCATAGCCAAGAGGCGTCAGGCGGAGGTCGGCATTGTCGTGGCGCAGCAGCAATCGATATTCGGCGCGCGACGTGAAGAGGCGGTACGGTTCCCGGTGATCTTGACTGACGAGGTCGTCCAGCATCACGCCGATGTACGCCTGGTCGCGTCCCAGCACGATTGCCGGTTTGCCTTGCACGCGGCGAGCGGCATTGATGCCGGCGATGAGTCCCTGTGCCGCCGCCTCTTCATAGCCGGACGTGCCGTTTATTTGTCCCGCAAAGAAAAGGCCGGTCACCGCCTTGGCTTCCAGTGTGACATTCGTTTGGTCCGTAACGACGTGATCGTATTCCACCGCATAGCCATGGCGTGCGATCTCCGCATGCCGGAGGGCGGGAACGGTGCGCAGCATGTCCGCTTGCACATCTTCCGGCAAGCTCGTGTTCGCGCCCTGCACGTAGACCTCATGTGTAGTAAAGCCCTCCGGTTCCAAGAAGAGCTGGTGGGAGTCCTTGTGCGCGAAACGCACGATCTTGTCTTCGATAGAGGGGCAATAGCGGGGCCCCACACCACTGATGGCGCCGTTGAACATGGGAGCGCGGTGGAGATTTTCGCGAATCACATCGTGTGTTTTCGGGTTCGTGTGGACCAGGTAGCAGACCATCTGCTTGCGCCAGGGCGAATCGACTTGATAGGGATAGACCGGATCCGGTTCGTCACGCCAAATCTCCTCTTGTCGCAAAGGAGTAAAGGAGAACTGCAATGGGCGCGGGGAACCGGGTTGCGGTGTCGTCAGCGCAAAGTCGATGCTCTCTGCCAGCACGCGGGGCGGCGTGCCGGTCTTGAGACGGCGCAACCGAAAGCCGAGGCGTCGCAACGCATGTGAAAGGCCCTGTGCCGGCGCTTCACCCGCGCGCCCGCCGCCCCTGCGTTTCTCTCCCGCTATCAGCATGCCCTGCAGAAAGGTGCCGGTAGTCAAGACCACGGTCTGTGCGCGAAACGTGTGCCCCACCTTAGTCTGTACACCGGTAACAAGCCGGCGCTTGTCGATGCCTTCGCTCGTGAGCAGGTCTTCTACCAGGCCGTCATGGATAGTGATGTTCGCTTCACTCTCCAAGACCTGTCGCATGGCCCGGGCGTAGAGGTGTTTATCGGACTGGGCACGCAGCGCCTGGACCGCGGGGCCCTTGCTGCTGTTGAGCAAGCGAATCTGTATCAAGGTACGGTCGGTGTTCTTGCCCATTTCGCCGCCCAGGGCATCGATCTCGCGCACGAGATGTCCCTTGGCCGGACCGCCGATCGAGGGGTTACAGGGCATGAAGGCGATGCGGTCGCGGTCACCCGTCACGACCAGCGTCGTGCAGCCCATGCGCGCCGCCGCGAGGGCGGCCTCACAGCCGGCGTGACCCGCGCCTACCACAATTACGTCGTAGTGTATCTGCTGGTTATCTGTCATGTACGCCGCTTAGCGCCGTTGCTAGTTTTAGTCTGGGAAAGGGATTAGAGAGCCGGGGAACGAGCGAATACTCCTTCAGTTACGAGCATAAACGACGGGCCGAGAGGGAAACAAGCAGGCAGCCGGCGCAGAGCGAGAGGTCGCATTGTCAGCAGAGCCTATAGAGGCAGCGCCTGCGTTCAATTCGTGCCCGCGGGCGGAAGATTGTCCTGCAGGCGGCGCAGTGCGCGGGTGGCGGCTTCCACGTCCGGCGCGGCAACCACGGCGGAGACCACGGCAATGCCGTCAGCGCCCGCTGCCAGCACCGCTGCCGCGTTCGCGGCCGTAATGCCGCCAATGCCGACGAGAGGAGTGGCGGGAGCGGCTTTCCGCAGCGTGCGGATCATGGCGGGGCCGACCGGCGCGCCGGCATCGCCCTTCGTGCGTGTGGCATACATCGGTCCGACGCCAAGATAGTCGGGTTGCGCGGGCAACGCTGCCGCTAACTCAGCGGGATTGCCTGCCGACATGCCAATGATGGCGTCGTTGCCCAGCAGCCTGCGCGCGACGGCAGGCGGCAGGTCATCGTGCCCAAGATGCACACCGTCCGCGCCGGACGCCCAGGCGATATCCACCCGATCGTTCACTATGAAGCGCACGCCCGCGGTCTGGGAGAGCTTGGCAATGGCGGTAGCCGCGTCCAGGAAGTCACGGTCGGATGAGCGCTTGTCGCGCAACTGAAGCAGCGTCGCGCCGCCGGCAATGGCTTGTTCCGCAATCTCCACCACGGAGCGCGCACCGGCCACTGCCGGATCGAGCACAACGTAGAGACGGAGATCGAGTGCCGGTGTATTACTCATGGATTAGAAAGCCGGGGCATAGCGTTTTTCTCACTCGCTCAGCGTACCCGAGGATAGAATACGATTCCTGTAATCACGGGCCAGACCATGTGCGAATTGGCCATTCCCGCAGGAGACCTTTGCGTAACCCTCGCGGTAGCGAGGCAGTTCCCTCTCCCTCGACGGTGACCTATGCAAAACCCTCGCCACAGCGAGATAGTCCCCTCTCCCTTGATGGGAGAGGGTTAGGGTGAGGGTGAATTTGCTCTGAACGCCAGTTTTGCGGTTCTGATATATATTGACTGTACATGCAATTCGATTAGAATTGCAGGAAATCCCCTCACCCCAGCCCTCTCCCCAAGGAGAGGGAGTACCTCTTTGCCCTCTGGACCTAGTTATGCAAAGGTCTCCGCAGGCGAAAGGCCGGCGTCACCATACCCTCGTCCGAAAACCACCGGAGAACGGACCACCGGGTCGGCCAGGCGGTTACATTTCCCATCAATGCGGCGGCCCTGCCGGGATCTCCCCGTAGCGTCATTGGACAAGATTCTGAACCCGATAGGACCCGCTCCGTGCCTGGTCGCAGGGCAGTTTGCGGCCATGCGTATACAACAGAAAAGACTCGTCAAGCGGTTGTTTGTGAGCGTATTGGCCTTATGATACACTACGTGGATACAGCGGTATGCTTGGTCGTGGGAGGCTGCAGAGCAAGAGGTATGGCTCTCATAATTGCCTGTGCCAACCAAAAGGGTGGTGTCGGCAAGACAACGACAACTGCCAATTTGGGCGCAACGCTTGCGCGAATGGGTAAGCGCATACTGGCAGTAGACATGGATGCACAGGCCAACCTGACCGCGCATTTCGGCCTGGAGCGAGAGTTAGAGACCTCGGTAGCAAACGCGTTGCGCGATCGCGACGGAGAGTTGCCCATCTACCGTATCGAAGATGATGCCGGTACGGCGATTGACATCGTTCCCGCGTCGTTGGAGCTCGCAAGTGTCGAGTTTCAACTGGCAGCGGTCATAGGTCGTGAGTTACGGTTGCGGGAACGCCTGGAACGGTTTCGAGACAACTATGATTTCATCCTTATTGACACGCCTCCGTCACTCGGTCTGCTCACGGTGAATGCCCTGGTGGCGGCCGACTGTGTCATCATTCCCACGGAAGCGCGGTTTTTCTCCCTGCAGGGCCTGTACATGCTGCAAGAGACTATTGCGGAGGCGGCGTCACTCAACCCGAAGATCGAGATTCTGGGCGTTCTGCTCAGCAAGTACGACCGCCGCTTGCGCGAGGAAAAAGCGGTTTGGCAATACCTTCACGAACGCTGGGGCGACCGGGTCTTTGCCACTGAAATCGGGACGAACAGCAAGATCCTGGAAGCTGCGTCGGCGGGTGTCCCAGTGAACGCGTATGTTGGCGCAAAGAAAGCAAGAGATGCGTATCAGTTGCTAGCCAGAGAGGTGTTAGACCGTGTCGAAGCGGCCCGGCTTTGATCCCGAACGGTTAGAAAACGTCAAGGATACCAACCGTCCCCGCCCGGTGGTTCCCGATATCGTCACACCCGGCTCGCACGCCCGCGAGGCGCGCGGGACCATTCAGATTCGCATCGTCGGCGTTGGCGGCTGCGGCAGCAACGCGGTAAACCGCATGATAGACGCCGGTGTGGTCGGCGCTTCCTATGCGGTCATCAACACCGATGCGCAGGCGCTCCAAGTCTCACGCGCAGAGGAGAAGCTTGCGATTGGAGACCGCGTCACCCGGCTGCGCGGCACCGGCGGACAGCCGGAGCTCGGTCAGCGGGCGGCAGAAGAGAGCATTCAAGATATCGAACAACTCGTCAATGACGGGGACATGGTATTCGTAACGGCTGGCATGGGAGGCGGCACCGGCACGGGCGCGGCGCCCATCGTGGCTGAACTCGCCAGGCGTCACGGCGCCCTTACGGTGGGCGTGGTTACGCTCCCCTTCATGTTCGAGGGTCGTCCCAGACAGCGCAACGCCGCCGCCGGACTCCAGGCGCTGCAGCAACACGTGGATACGCTCATCGTCATTCACAACGACCGCCTGCTCGCCGCGGTGCCGGCTTCGGCGCCGATGACCGAGGCCTTTGCCCTGGCGGACGAGATGCTCGTCAATGGGGTGAGGTCCATTACTGAACTCGTGACCACGACGGGGATCATCAACGTCGACTTCGCCGACGTGCGCTCGGTGATGCAAAATGCGGGCACGGCCATGATGGGAGTTGGTATCGGTTCCGGCGAAAACCGGATGGTGAGCGCAGTGGAAGAAGCGATGAAAGACCCGCTCTCGGACAAGCCTGTGAAAGGCGCCCGCGGCGTCCTTCTGAATTTCCGCGGCGGCCCCGATATGAGCATTCAAGAAATCAGCGCCGCCGCTGAGATGGTCAGCACGACCGTAGACCGCGAAGCAAACATCATCTTTGGCGCATCGATCGACCCGGCAATTCAGGAAGAAGTGCAAGTCACGCTGATTGCCACCGGCCTCCCCGGCGAGCAACAGCAGCGCGGCGGCAGGCAGCGTACGTCACCGGACGATGAATCCGTGAGCGAGCCGCAACCGGATGACGCGGAGACTGAAGTCGACGACCTGGACCTGCCGGCGTTTCTGCGCCGCCGCCGGCGCAACCGGTAGCTTCTAGCCCACGCCGCGTTTGCTTCTCTTCTTGCGTAATCCTCTCCGCAGCGCGTGTCTCACAGACACTTAGCCCCGCCGTGACCCTTCGCGACCCGCACCGGACTTTTCAGATTGTCCCAATTCGCCGAGCTTATCCCTACTCCCCAAGCGCGCAGACTGGGGTGAGCAGGCTCCTTGCGCGTCCGAACTGAGCCCCCACGCTTAGCAGGTTTCGCATAGTCTGCCCCGTGGGTGGTCGATTCCTCGGTCAGCCACTTGCTAGGCGCGAGGTTTGGTTGCCCGGATGGAGTACATCTGTGGGACTGAGTCGTTGTTCTCCGGGAACCGCCACCAGCCGTCTTCGCCCTGCACCATGGTGGGCAGCGCCTGATAGTAGCAGTAGGGGAATTCATGGAGAAACTCGATCTTAAGTCCGGCCTCAACTAAGGTCGTGACGATCTCCCCGAGGCTGTGCTGCCACTCATACTTGGGACTCGCGATTGTGCCTTGACCGGCGTAGGACGGTTCGTCGCCACCAAGGTACAGCTCTTTGCGAAAGTAGCTGTAGCAGGGCCGGGCCTCACCGCTTGCGGAAGATTCGAGCGTTTGCAGGACGGGATGGAATTCCACAATGTAGAATGTGCCGCCCGGTTTGAGGAAACGGAATGCCACCTCGGCCCAGCGATCGAGGTCCGGTAACCAGCACAAAACGCCATACGACGTGAAGACAATGTCGAATTCTTCAGCGAGCACGTCCGGCAGATCGTACACGTTGGAGCAGATGAAGCGCGCGTCCGTGCCGACTTCAGCATTCAACGCGCGTGCAAGTTCTATCGCGTCGTCAGAGAAATCCACGCCGGTCGCCTGTGCGCCCAGCCGCGCCCATGACATGGTGTCCAAGCCAAAATGGCATTGCAGGTGAAGCAAACTCTTGCCGGCAACGCCGCCGACCTCTGCGCGCTCAATGTCTTTGAGCGTATTGCCGCCGGCTTTGAAGCCGGCCACATCGTAGAATTCGGAAGCGGCGTGTACGGCGGTTCTTTCATTCCAGTTGATGCGGTTCGTTTCGATTCGTTTATCCATCGGACTGCTTCCTTAAGGGTTTGATTCCCGCTAATGCGGGAATTGGAAGTGTTAAGCAATTCGTTGACGTAACCGCCCCCCACCGGGGAGAGTTGACGTTTATGTCATTCCTGTAAGTGTTAAGTTATTCGTTGACAGAATCTTCTCCTCAAGTGGCAGCGTTGAGAGTTCATGTCATTCCGAGCGAAGCGTCGAACCCTGTTCGCGGAATCTAGGATTCACATTGAACAAGCTTGTTAGGCTCAGCTCTTTAGATTCCTCTCTGCGCTGCGCTCCGTTCGGAATGACATGGAATGGTCATACGGTGCCAGATCCACCACACTCTCTTCCAAGTCTGTTAACGAATTGTCTGACATTTACAGTAATGACGAAACAGGGTGCGAGAGTGACGAATTCTTGTACGGGAACATTGGTTGAAGAGGGGCGTAGGATGCTATGTCACGATGTTCTGCGGACGACCCTCGATGAAGGCGATTGCGTTTGAGACCGCACCCTCGTTCAGCAGTTCGATGCCTTCCGGGGTCTGGTCGGCCAGGTGCGGCGTCAAGACGACCTGGTCGCAGCCAAGGATGGGATGATCGGGCGGCAGCGGCTCCTGATCGAACACGTCGAGACCGGCGCCCGCCAGGTGTTCCGATTGCAGCGCGGCAACCAGAGCGGCGGTATCGACCAGGTCGCCTCTACCGGCGTTGATGAGGAGCGCGCCCGGCTTCATCAAACCGAGTTCGCGCGCACCAATGAGGTGGTGACTCTCATCACTGAGCCGCACGTGCAGGCTCACGACGTCGGCTTCCCGGAGCAGCGCGTCGAGTTCAACAAACTCAACCCCGAGTTCGCGCGCCCGCTCCGGCGAGGGGTTGAACGTCCACGCCAGGCAGCGCATACCCAGCAGGTTGGCAACCCGCGCCACCTCGCGACCCACGTTGCCGGTGCCGATGACGCCGAGCGTCTTGCCGCTGAGCATGACGTTCTGCTTGAGCGTCCAGCGTCCGGCCTTGAGTTCGTTGGTCTGGAAAGCCACGCGCTTGGCGGCAGCGAACATGAGCGCGATGATGTGCTCGGCGACCACGGGGGCCGTCCGCCCCGGCTGGTTGGCCACAGCCACGCCGCACTCCCTTGCAGCCTCGATGTCTATCGAGTCGACGCCTATCGAGCACGTGGCAATGAGACGCAGGTCCGGCAATGCCTGGAGCTCAGGGGCAAACCACTTGATCGCCCCGCGCGTGTTGAGAATCACGTGGGCGCCTTCAACGCGCTTCAGTTGCTCTTCCATGCTCTGCGGCCGGTCGAGATAGAGATCGACGTCGCCGTAGGGCTTGAGACGGTCAAGGTGCGGCGAACCCTGTATCTGCGGTGGAAAATCGCCGGGAACGACGAATTTGAGACGTTCTTGTGCCATGGTCAAATCCTCGATGGGGGTTGTCTTTGTCGACGGGAGAACTCGTGCAAGCGCGAAGAGCGCCAAGCGAGACGCAACCAATCGTCAGTCGCGTTTGCGGGTTCTGTAGAATGCTGCCTGACGCCTTGCGAACTAGAGACTGAGCGCTGGGACATGGCCAGACAGGGACAATCTCCGCTGCACTCCGGCAGGCGCGGCAGTCCTCGCCTATCTTACTGTTTGCGCCATACGTCGTCGAGTCCGGGTCCCGTCTGGGGACTCGTAGTGGGAGGACACAGAATCACAGCGCAAACCAATCCAGTTTCGTTCGACGGAGCGCGTGAGAGGCGTGCATCAGAGCGACCGGACGCACATGTGTATAATCACAGCTACAGGGGGTAGTCTGACGGGGACCGGCCGCCAGATTAGCTAGTGTTCTTCCCGTCATGGATTGCCCGTATCAAGTACGGGGCGGCGAACCACCTACTTCACGTACACAAAGAGGTATTGAAACGCATGCGCGCCATTTTTAGCGTATTCGATAAGACCGGTATCGTAGAATTCGGGCAGGGCCTGGCCAGGCTCGGCTGGGAGATCGTCTCCACCGGCGGCACGCAGGCAGCCCTGGTAGCGGCAGGAGTCCCCGTCACCGGCATCAGCGACGTGACCGGCTTTCCGGAAATCCTGGACGGCCGCGTGAAAACGCTTCACCCCGTGGTGCACGCCGGCATACTCGCCAGACAGGACGACCCGGAACATATGCAGACGTTGCGGGACCACGCCATTGCGCCGGTGCAGATAGTCGCCTCGAATCTGTATCCCTTCGTCGAAACCTTGCAAAGTGGAGCCGGGCACGACGAGATCGTGGAAAACATCGACATCGGCGGCCCGACGCTCATTCGCGCTGCGGCCAAGAACGTGGATTCCGTGCTCGTGGTGGTAGACCCGGCCGACTATGCTCAGGTGCTCAGCGCACTCAACGGCGGTGAGGTTGACGCCGCCCTGCGCACCCGCCTCGCCTCCAAGGCCTTTCAGCACGTCGCCGACTACGACACGCACATCGCGGGGTACTTCAAGGAAGTCACGTAGCGCCTGCCGTGCCCCAGACCGAGAAGACGGTGTAGAAGGAGCGATTGGAGTGAATCTGCTGCTTGTGACAACGGGAGAGTGCCGTGCCGCATCCGGTCTTTAGCGATCAGGCTGCCGAGTTGGAGCGGCTCTGCCGCCAATACTGTGTCCGGCGCCTTGACCTGTTCAGCTCAGCCGCCACCGGCCGGGACTTGACACTGTCAAGCGACCTCGACTTTGTGGTGGATTTCGAACCGCTGCCACCCGGCGCTTATGCCAACACGTACTTTGGTTTGCTGGAAGCTCTGGAGCAACTCTTCGACAAGCCGGTGGACTTGGTAGTCGAGTCGGCCATCAAGAACCCGTACTTCAAGGAAGCGGTCGAGGCCACAAGGACAACGGTCTATGAGACTTGAGGCCAAGAAGTACCTATTTGACATCCAAAGCGCAGCAGCTCCGCTTAGAGAATTCACGCATTGCAAGGTCTTCGCCGATTACGAGCGTGGCGCCATGCTGCGCGCCGCGGTAGAGTGGCAATTCGAAGTCATCGGAGAGGCAATGAACCGGCTGGTCAAAGTCGATGCGTTGGTGGCAGACCACATCAGCGATTGCCAACGCATCATCGCTTTCCACAACATATTGATCCACTAGAACACCGACGTGGACGACCGATTGGTGTGGGACGTTGTTGAGGCGAAACTCCCAACTCTCGCCCGAGAAGTCGTCGCCATCTTAGATGATAATTGTGTTTATTCTGATTAAGAGGGTTACCGGTTCAGAATTCACGCTTCATGTAGATGAATAGCACGGATTGTCCTCTTCGCGTCCCAGCCAGAAGACATTTTCGCCGGTTTGCACGGACTGATGCGTGCGCGTGTACATGATCTTGCAGTTTTGAGGCACGGTGATCTCGCCGCACACGTTGCCCCGGAGATCGCGCACACGGGCGAGAGCTTCACCGCTTTGTACCCGCTGTCCCAGACTTACAAGAATATCCAGAAAGCCGCCGCACGGCGCGGTCAGGTACTCTTGCGTCCACACTTTCGGCGGCATTGTGACTTCCAGCGGCGGGTCCAGCATGCCGAGGTGGCGCAAACACCGGATGATTCCCGCCTTGTAAAGGTCGATCTGCTCTCGCGTGGCCGTGCCGCGGCCGCCCACCTCGCAGCCGACGGTCGGAATGCCTTCTTGATTGGCCCACGTGGAGAGCGTGCCGGGGGACCAACGCATCATCCAGTAGTGCTCCAGCCCAAAGGCAGCGGCTGCCAGGGCCGAGCGGCGTGCGCACTCGTTGTGCGCCTCCCGGAAGCCGCTCAGCGGCACCAGATCGCCTTCGCGGCCGGCGCTGTGGAGGTCAATCACCAAATCCGCGTCACCAATAGCCGATGTGACGAGGCAGTTGGCAATGCGCTCAGTCGCTGAGCCGCCGCGCTTGCCGGGGAAGATGCGATTCAAGTCAAGATCATCTTCCGGCGCCGTGCGCTGACCGGCGGCAAAGGCGAGCGGATTGGCGCTCGGCACCAGCGTTACGGTACCGCGTAACTCGCTAGGCACAAGCTCTTGCGCCAGTTCGACCAGCGCATGCGGTCCCACCAACTCGTCACCATGCACGCCCGCGACGACTACGACTCTTGGCTTCGGTGCTTGTCCATAAATGCGGGTGACAGGAATCTCTACTCTTGAACCGGCGATTGGCGGGAAGCCAACAGCCGTCTGCCGTACGCTCGCTTGCTGGAATCGGTCAATGTCACTTGTAGTGCTGTTCATTTTCGTCGGTAGCTGCACGCCATCCGATGACCTTTGCGAAGTTCCGCCCTACCCGATCTGCGCAACCTGGAGCGGGGGATGAAGAGACTTCGCCGCACAGCCCCTGCTATTTACCAACGCTTGCTGGATTCCGGCCCCGTATCGCGGTACGGGGCAGGCTTTTCGCCGGAATGACGGTTTGGGAGGCTCTATTCTTCAATTCGCCAAGATTGGGAGGCAAACATCCCGGTTGTGAAGCATTCCTTGTAGCGCGGGGGCTTGTCCCCCGCTCCGCACACCCTAAACCTCGGACGATGAAGATGGATTCCGCGCCCCGGCACGGGGCGAGCTTTCGCGGGAATGACGGACAATTTGCCCCTCACGTAACCCTGTTCCATTCGCGCATTTGCCTGCCTTGTTGAACATACAAATGACGGACTTCTGCTCAGCCACAAGGGCCTACTGGTCGACCTAGGCAGCCTTGGCCTCGACACTATCAGATGACTTCGAGCAGGGGGACAATCACATAGTCTGGTTGACGCATTGCAATCCCGTTGCACAATTGCCTCGTGGCTTGTGCTCTATGCCTTCTCTATGCCGCACCAGCCGGCAAGCTGCAGAGCGCAGATCTCAATGGCGCGGTAGAAGTCTGATAGGGACACGTACTCATCTGGACTGTGCGCCTGGGCGATGCCGCCGGGCCCAAAGAGACAGCCGGGCATGTCGGCTTGGGCGTACCATGCCAGGTCGCTGGCAGCGGAGAACCCCTTGATATCCGGCTGCAAACCGGCCCGCGCTACATTCTGTGTCAGCAGTTCGATAAAAGGATGATCGGGGGCAGTCTCGAACGCCGGAAACGTCACTTGCCGCAGCCCCCACGTGAGTTTGGGCGGATGCTCCCGCAACCACTCGTCAGTCTGGCAGAAGGCATGCACAAACGCCTCAAACTCTGCCTTCACCTGCTCGCACGGCTCGTCGGGGTAGTACCAGATGTTGTACTCGATGGCGCTGTAATTCGCCATGGTGCCGGGATTGTTGACCACGTTAAGTTGTCCGTCGGTGCCGCCCCCGGGGCCGCCGATGAAGATTGCTGGCAGTATAGAGTTATACCCCGGCGGAAACAGAGGATGCGACTTGCGGTTCACCCACTGGCGCTCCAGGTCCTGGATGGCCGTGACAAGCTTGACGCCTTTCTCCACGGCGTTCACACCGGGGCCGTTCTCGCCGGGCGCCAGGTTGCGCCAGCGGCTGCCGGCATGGGCCTCCCGTCCCTCGATCTCGATGCGCAGGTGCTCCAGTCCGCCCTCGGTGGGGATAACGATCAGATCGGTCGGCTCGGCGTCGAGCACGGCGTCGGCGGGCGGAAACCTCTCGATGCACTCGCGCGTGCCCAGACCCACGAGTTCCTCGTCGCTCACCACGTGGAACCACACGTCACCCGCCGGACGGTAGCCGGCGGCGAGTACGCTCTTTGCGGCGTAAAGCATGCTCACAAGACCCGCCTTCATGTCGGCGGTGCCGCGCCCGTACATCTTGCCGTCTTCAATCTCCCCCGCCCAGGGATCGCGGGTCCATGCCGAGGTATCCCCCACCGGCACCACGTCTATGTGACCGTTGAAGGTGAGCGATCTGCCGTCGCCGCTGCCGGCGAGCCGCGCCGCCAGGGTGGGATAGCCGTTTTGCGTTTCCCACGTGTGGATCTCACACCCGAGCCCCTGCAAGAAGCCCGCCACCAAGTCGCGGCACTTGCGCGTCTCAGCGACGAATTCCGACGTCACGGGGCTCCGCACGGCGGTCTCGCACGCGACGAGTTGCCGCAGCAGGTCTGTGGCTTCGTCCTGTAAGGCTGCCGCGCAAGGATTGATGTTCTCTGTGTCAACGGTGGGCGGGTCTTGTGATGACATGGCGGGCTAACCCCGATGCTTGATCCCAAATGCGTTTGTACAACGTGACGAGGTATTACCGTCAACCGCTAGTGCTTTGGCTCAATCTTCACCTGCTGGCCGTCGGAAACAAGATGGCTGTAGCGGATGGTCGAATCGTCAAGCCGCTCCAGGGTGACCGGTTCAATTTCGCCCTCGCGGGTAACCACTACGCCAACATCCGGCCACGCACGGGGCACCGGGCACTCGAACGTAACCGTGCGCCATTGCACCCGTTCGGGAATATCAGGCGCTGCCAGGCGGTAGGTGATGGCCGTCGACGATTGCTGCTCGTCAACAACCGTGGCCTCTCGTGCCATGATGAGGTAGTCCACCACCTCCTCAGGCACTGCCAGCCACACCTCATCGCCGCCGACGCGGGTGACGGCTTCCAAGCGGTTGCCAAGCTCGGTGGGCGTTAACTCGCGGTTAGGGATGACAAGCTCGTCCTGCACGGCGTGCGTGTAGTCCACGATCCAACCGCCGGTTTCGCGGGCGCGGTGGGTGAGCCGGTAGGGATCATACCGCCGGTTGTATTCATCGAGCTTGTGGTAAACCACTGGCCGGCTGAGTTGCATGAGGTCTGAATCGGGGTAGTTGAGCTGGTCTCGCACGCCGAACATGCTCAGACACCCGGCCTCCTCGGCCAGCGGCCAGGCATACGGCAGGCAGTGATCGCTCCCCGGCGCAATGAACGTAGTCACCGGAGTGCCCAGCCGCTCTTCCAGCAAGCGCGTGGCGTCCACCACTTCGATACGGGCGTTCTCCGGCACCGCCATGCTGCCGGGCAGCCTGTTGTGCGTCATAGAATGGTTGGAAACCGTCCAGCCGTACCGCTGCGCCAGCTTGCACTCTTCTACAGAGACGTGCATATAGGTGGCGTCGTAGCCGCTGCCCTGCACGTCGCGGGGTTCGCCCATCTGCCCCACCACCACCGTCAGATGCCCCGGCGCGCCGAATTCCTCGTGGATGGGCAGACCGTTCTGCACGGTCGAGGTCGGCACCTCGTCGTAGGTGGTGGAGTAGACCCAGCGTTTGCCGTATTTCCAACGTGTAATGGCTACCATAATATGCTTTCTCGGTGTGCGTGATAACCTTTCGCCCTCACCCTAACCCTCTCCCCCAAGGAGAGGGGATAAGACCTGAGCCTCATCGATGGTCACTTACACCTTCAATCGGTACAGGTACGTACAGTTTGCGGTCATACTTCCGCCACGCTTTCCCTTGTAGGGGCACGATATATCGTGCCCCTGCACCGCCTCGCCATTTTGTATTGTGCAATGGAAAAGAGAGCGGCACACCTGCGACCTACGCCAGCGCCGGTTTCGCCGAGCGCAGGTTTGCCAGGCGCATCAGGCCGTAATTGTAGACGTTTACCCGGTCGATGCCGAGCGCGCGCACCTTCTCAATCTGCCCGGCTACGTCCGCCGACGTGATTACTTGCGGCGGAATGAGGCGCAATCCCTCGCGGATAGGCACTCGACCATCTACAAGCCGTTGCAGATCGTGCACGGCGCGCCTGAGAATGAGACCGTCGAGCGAATACGCCGCGCAGTCGAGCAGTTCATTCGGAATGCCTTCATCGAGGGCGCGGCTGATGTCCACGCCGTCCAGTGCCTGGATCACTGAGGCCTGCTCCGGCAAGCCGACGCCCATATTGACGATGGGCACAAAGTCCGACGTGCCGCCCAAGGCCTGTTTGCATTCCGCCCATAGCGACATGACGCTATCGATGCGCATGCGCAGGTAGCCGTCGAGAGCCGGGAATGTCAGCGCGTGGCCGGCGATGTTGTCGCCCAAGCCGCCGAGCGCGGGTAACTGATCACCTTCCAGGTAGTCGAGGATGTGGTCTCGCGCCCACCGGCGCACGGCCTCACCCTCCACTCCTGCCGCCTGTGCGCGTCCTAGGCAATGCTCGCAGAAGCAGAGACCCAGCAGATACTCGGTGAAGGGGTCCAACTCCACACTCGGTATGCCGTGGTGGACGTCGTGCTCGAACGTGCCGAAGTGCAGGAACTCCAGCTCGACCTGGTCCGGTGCGAGGTTGTCGGCCATATCGCTCAGCAGCGCCGTAACGTACATCCGTACATCGGGGTTGCTGGGACACAAGTAATGTGGAATGCGGTCGCCCAGCGCGTTGAGCGTATTGATTTCGGGATAGATCGTGCCGAGGGCGCTGTTGTGCAGGGTGACCGTCCAGGCGTGATACGCGAGGCCGTGTTTCCCCAGCGCATCGCGGATGCGCCGCATCCCATCATCTTCTTGCACGAGCGGGGCCACGATGGGCTTGACGGTACCGTAGCGCTTGAGGTCGGGCTGAAAGTAGATGGCCGACGAGTTGGCGACGAAGAGCTTGCGACCCGGATTGTGGGGCCGCAGGTGCTTGACGTTGTGGTAGCTGTGGCTGAGGGAAACGGCCTGCATGCCGCCCTCGTTGGCAATACGCGCCAGCGCCGTATCAATGCCCTCTTCGAGCACGTCCCAGGGATACGTCCAGATTACGCCGTACATGCTTTCGCCGCTCCCTTCCGGCAACGCTCCGCCCGTTGGCAATTCACCACCAGTTCAGTGTGGAGTTCTCCGCTCCCTCCGGTCCCCTCTCCCTCAGGGAGAGGGTTAGGGTGAGGGGGAATCCTCAAGATAGAGACGCCAAACCACTAACCCGTTCAGATACAGTCGCAATGGTCCGCTGTTTGAACTTCTCGAAACGTCGACCGCTCCTGCGAACTACCACTATACTAGCATCGCCGCGTGTCTTGTAGAATAGGCCGTGCAGTTCTCAAACCGAGAAAGGAAGCCCCACATGGGGTCTGGCGACACAAATACCGCAAACCACGTCTACTGTGAGGAGATTGCCACATCCTTGCAGAAAGTCGGCGTGCGCCCCGGCGATACGGTAATGTTCCACAGTTCCCTGAGCAGCATGGGGTGGGTGGTCGGCGGTGCGGATACGGTAATAGACGGGTTCCAGGATGCGGTCGGGCCGCAGGGCACGGTCGTCGTGCCCACCCTCTGCCGCATGCCGGACGGCGAACGGCACCTGACATTCGACCGCTGGAACATTGCAACGTCGGTTTCATGCGTCGGCCGCATCACCGAAGTCCTGCGCCACCGGCCGGATGCCGTGCGCAGCGACCATGGGACGCACTCGGTAGCCGCCATCGGTCCGCGGGCAAGGGAGCTCACTGCCAATCATGGCGCGGCGGGCCCGCGCCTCGGACCCTGGGGGCCGCGCGCCTTCGCGGGGGAAAGCCCTTGGCAGAGGTTCTACGACTGGAACGTGGCCTACTGCTTCCTGGGCGTGAACTTCCACTTCAACACCATGGTGCACTTCGTGGAAAGCAGGCTGGTGGAGCGGGCATTGCAAAGAGCTGCGCCGGCGCAGCGCGATGAACTGTCGGGGCAGATTAGCGGCTGGCAGCAGCAGGGGGTGTGGCCGAGCATCGGTCTAAAGGCGCGCGAGGCATTCGAAGCCGTCTTGGCGGAGTAGGGAGGCCTTCACTACGGCACGATCGGCGCCGCCACTATCCGTTGCACCCGCGCCCGGCCAATGGTAGACCGCTGGCTGGCGCTTGCGGAGGCCGATCCGCCGCGCTGGTGTTCCGGTTCGTTCGTCGCCTGGCTCGAGCAAATCGAAACGTAAATCAATACAAAGAGGCGAGAGGTCTGACCTCTCGCCTCTTTGTTGTTCCTGTCTCAAACGGCCTGCTCATTCCCTTTCACAAAGAACTCGCAGAACTCCTGCCGCTACTCCTGAATGATGATCGCATTCAACAGATCGGTGGCAGCGCGGCCGTATTCCTCGGCGGTCATGTTGCCCGTGTTGAACTCTTCGTAGACCGGGCCGATGGCGGCGCGCCATTCGCCCCAGGTCGTGTAGCGCAGCAGGCCCCAACCGGCCGGACCGCTATATGCGGACTGGTTGGCGTGGGCAACCGAATCGTAGCCCGTCTCTTCCTTCAACCGCTCCGCGGGCAGCGTGGAGACTGCGGCGACGGGGCTGATGGTATGGTTTACCGCCAGCGTGTAGCCCACGCTGTTTTCGCCCGACATCATCCACCTCATCACGTTCCACGCGTGGTCGACTTTCTCGCCGACGCCCATGAGGATGGCCGGGTACCAAGCGCGGCCGGACTTGTTCGGCGCTTCGCCCGTGTAGGGCAGGGCTGCGCCGATCACCTCAAACTCCACCGCCGGCTTGTAGCCATTGGTAATGTGGAAGCCGACCTTGCCGGTCTGCCAGATATGCTGCTCGCCTCTGAGGGCGGCGGACTGATCCGCGTTGGGCACCACATTATGTTTCTCGCGCAGATCGTACCAGTACTGCAGCGCTTCGATGAAGACGGGGCTATCCATATTCCCGCGCTTCTCTTCCTCGTTCCAGCAGAACTCGCCGAAGTAGGTGCCGGTGGCGATGCCGGAAACGTTGAACGCGGAGACTCCGCCGGTGTGACCGAACTGCTCCTCACCCTGTGTCATGGCCCGCGCGTACTCCAGGAACTTGTCCATGGTCCAGGAAGCGTCCGCCGGGTCAGCGGAAGGCGCATCCAGTCCGGCGGTATCGAGCAGTTGCTTGTTCATGAGCAAGGCATCGCAGTTGCCGGAACCGGGCATGCCCCAGAGCACGCCCTTGTCCAGCCACTGTGTCAGCGTGGCGGGCAAGAAGATCTCCGTAGCTACCAACCCATCGCGCTTGAAGAACTCATCCAACGGCGAGAGCACTTCGGCTTCCGCCAGGTCAAGATACGAGCCCCAACTGCAGCGCAGGAAGTCGATGGGCACACCGGCCGCCGCGGCCACCCTAAGCTTAGTCTCGGCCTCAGCTACGCTGGGCAGATTCTGCAGGTCGATCGTGACATTGGGTGTCTCGGCCTCGTAGGTGTCGAAATACGCGCGCACCTTTTCAGTGGTTGAGGCTGAATCGCGCGACAGATAGATGAGTTCTACCTGCTCGGTCTCCGGGGCCGCTTCCGCTTGTGGTGCCTCTTCTTCCGCCGGCGCCTCTTCTTCCGCCGGCATGGCGCCGCTCTGGGCCGTGCCGCAGGCCGCCAGGAACGCCGCGCCGCCTACCGTTGCCGCCGAGCCCAGGAACATCCGTCGTGACAGATTCTTCTTCAGCATCAGGAACTCTCCTCTCCGTGCTGATTGTCTGAGATACGCACCACTATTGGAAACTGAGCATGCAGACTGCGTACCTCACGTCAAGGTACAGCTTGCAGTGAAAAACGGCGGGAGTCAAGAGAGCCGGACGCACATCAGCGGCAAGTAGGGTTGCACAAAGCCTCAAGCGGCAATGGAGCCGCGGGCAGTGCGCGCGGTGAGCGCGTTTGCCTCAGCGCTGTTCCAGCGGCAGCCAGCGGCGGTCTTTCGGTCCGGTGTAGACCGAGGAAGGACGGATGAGCCGGTTGTGCGAGAGCTGCTCCAGGCAGTGCGCCGACCAGCCGCCGACGCGGCCCACGGCAAACGTGGGCGTGAATAGCTCTGCGGACATGCCGACACCGTGCAGCACCAACGCCGTGTAGTACTCCAGGTTCGTCTGCAGATTGCGGCCCGGCTTGAACTCTTCCAACAGGCGCAGGGCAGTCTCCTCGACCGCGCGGGCCAGGTCGTAGAGACTGCGGTCGCCGGCCTGCTCATAGAGCCGTTCCGCCGCCTGCGAGAGCACGTCTGCGCGGGGATCGCGGACTTTGTAGACGCGGTGGCCGAAGCCCATCAGGCGCTCGCCCCGTTGAAGGCGTTCGCGAATGTTCGCATCGGCGCGGTCCGCCGTGCCGATTTCGAACACCATGTCGAGCGCGGGTCCGGGCGCGCCGCCGTGGGCGGGCCCTTTCAACGCGCCGATGGCGCCCGTAATGGCCGAGTAAAGGTCAGATTCCGTTGAGACGATGACTCTCCCCGTGAACGTAGAGGCGTTCATGCCGTGGTCCATGGCCGTGACGAGGTACGTATCCATGGCGCGCACGAAGTCGGCATGCGGCTCTGCGCCGGTTAGCATATACAGGTAGTTCGCAGCCTGCCCATACTCATCTCGCGGCGGCACAACGTCTTGGCCCTCTCGGATCCGGACGTAGCTGGCTACGATTACGGGAAACGCCGCACAAATTCTTTCCGCGCGGCGCAACTGCGTCTCCGCGCTGGTGTCGTCCGGGTCCTCGTCGCCAAGGGAGAGAGTAGCGCAGGCCATGCGCAGCGCGTCGATAACGGGAGCTTTGCGCGCGGCGGCAGCTTCGAGCACGTGCTTGGTCGTGCGCGGCAGTTCCTGCCCGCCTTGAAAGCGGGACTTGAGAGCCGCGAGCTCTGCTTCATTGGGAAGGCGGTCGTGCCACAAAAGAAACGCGGCCTCTTCAAACGTCGCATGAGGTGCAAGCTCCATGAGCGGATGCCCACCGATAAAGAGCTCACCGGCGAGACCGTCAACATAGCTCAGCCGCGTCTCTGCCGCAGCAACACCTTCAAGGCCGGGAATTACTTTTGTAGCCATGACAAGGCCGCTCTCCCTTTACTGAGACGGGTGACGTCACCGTCGCCCTAGAACGCACACCAATTCCGGTAGCCCCACACACGATCGACGGCGGCGCCAGGCCCGCCGGTGCGCCGGTTGGAAAAGAGTCCCCCACTCTTCTTCCTAAGAGGGTGTTTGCAAAGTGTTTTCCGGGCGAGTAACGTTCGCCCCCGTATCGAGTACGGGGCAGGCTCTGAGCACTTCGACAAGCTCAGCACAGGCCTGTCGAAGGGCCGTTCATGCTTCGACAAGCTCAGCACGAACGGCTTCTGTGGGCTTCGCAAACACTCTCTAAGACATGTTCAAGACAGAATGCGGACGTCCGGCCGGCCGGACATCCATCCTTAGTATAGCAAGATGGCGGCGAAAATTCCGCCTATTCTTCGCCGTCTACCGCGACCTCGGCATTCTGAATCGCAAAGGTCACCATGCGCACTCTCTGCCCCCCATCGGCATCCTGCCCGATCAGGCGCACGGTGTACACGCCATCGGGATTCTGGGCCGTGTCCCATGCCGCCAGCACGTCATTGGCCGTTGGCTCCGTGGAGTATCTGATACGTACCCACATGTCCGGGTTTTCCTGCCCGGCATAGGACACTTCGTAGGACTGGAATCCCGGGAAGAACGCGTTGCCGCGGATTTCCAGGATACTGCGCACGGTGTCGCCGTCACGGGGATAGAGGATGATGACGGGATCGTCCGGCGGCAGGCTGTGCTCCTCCGTGGGCGCCACCGCTACCGCTTCCGCAGCGGCCCACTCCTGTGCCTCTTCCGGCACGACCATGAACACGCGCACCTCCGCCTGCGAGTCCGGCACATTGGGGCCGGCGCGCAGGCCGGACTCTCTATGCACCCGGAACGGCACGAAGATGTTGTCTACCAGCCGGGGGACGTTTTCCTTTAGGAAGATCTCACTGTGGGTCGCCCCGCAATACGGCGTTGGCAGCAAGCCGGTTTGAGTGCAGACTTCCACCTCTACCAAGCCGCGCGGCTCTTCAAAGGCAAGCACACGCGTGTCGGCAAGCGCCGCTTCCATGAAAGCATTCCAGATGGGCGTCGCCCCACGCATGCCGGTCAGATTCCAGGTTGGCGTTCCATCCGAATTGCCCACCCAAACGCCGGTGACGAGTTGCGGCGTATAGCCTATCGTCCAGCCGTCGCGGTTATCGTCGGTAGTGCCCGTCTTGGCGGCGGCAGGACGGCTGAGTTCGAGCGGCGTATACGGGCCGAACTCCGCTGCCCGCGTCTTGCTGTCGGAGAGGATATGGGTGATTTGGTACGCGATGCGCGGATCGAACACGTCTTGCGCTTCCGGATACTCATAGCGTTCCAGCACATTGCCGCGCGCATCGACCACGCGGCGAATGGCGGATACGGGAATGTAGCTGCCGCCGCGCGCCAGCACGGAATAGGCGTTCGTTAACTCAAGCAGCTTCACCTCGCCGCCGCCGAGCACAATGCTGGGGCCGAAGCGGCTGCGGTTCTCAAAGGTGGTCATGCCCAGGCTTTGCATGGTGTCGATGGCCGTTTCGAGACCGAGAAAGAGTCCCATGCGCACCGCGGCGACATTGAAGGAGTTGGCCAGGGCGTGACGTACGGTGACCGGACCCTTGAATTCGCCGCTGAAATTACGCGGCCTGTAGGTGGGCTCGTTGGGAATCTCGATTGAAGTCGGGACATCCCAGATCGTGGTGGCCGGCGTCCAGCCTCTTTCAAAGGCCGCCGCGTAGAAGAGCGGCTTGAGGGCCGATCCCGGCTGGCGCGGCGCCAAGGCCACGTTCACCTGACCGTCGATGTCTTCATCGTGAAAGTCCAAGCTGCCGACCATGGTGAGGATTTCACCGCTCTTCGGCAGGATCGCCACCACAGCGGCGTTGGTTACGTTAAAGCCTTCGAGGGTGGCTATGTGCTCCCGGGCGATTTCCTCTGCGCTGTTCTGCAAATTCAGGTCGAGGGTGGTATAGACGTGCAGGCCGCCCTGGCGCACCCGCTCGGCCCCATAGTGCTCCGCCAGTTGGTCCCGGACGAATTGCACGAAGTGCGGCGCCAGCACCGCGGTATCCGTTGCTTCCTCGCCCTCTGTGACCGCTCCATCCTCGCCTGCGGCCGCATCCTGTCGCAAACGCTTGTACGTCAACGGCTCGTCGATTGCCTCTTCCAGCTCGGCTTGCGTGATGTAGCCGGCCACCACCATCTGTTCGAGCACGTACCGCTGCCGGGCTTTCGCCCTGTCGGCATTTGTATAGGGATTATCGCGCGAGGGCGACTGGGTCAAACCCGCCAGCAGGGCGGCTTCAGCCAGTGTCAGTTCCATCGCCTTCTTGCCGAAGAACACGTTGGCCGCGGCCTCGATGCCATAGGCTTGGCTGCCGTAATAGACCTTGTTGAGATAGAACGTAAGGATGGATTCCCGGCTGAACTGTGCCGTCAGCCGCGCCGCGACGTTGATCTCGCGCAGCTTCCGGTCATACGTCTGCTCCGGCGTGAGGCAGACATTCTTGACGAGTTGCTGGGTGATCGTGCTGCCGCCGGAGACGACCTCACCAGCCTGTTGATTCTGCACCCACGCGCGGGTAATGGCGCGCATGTCGTAGCCGGGGTGCTGGTAGAAGAAGCGGTCTTCGGCGGCAATGGTGGCCTGCTTGATGACGAGGGGAATGTCCTCGCCGGCGAGGACGATGCGCAGGCCCTCATCCGGATCGGTGACTGTGGCAAGCAAGGTGCCGTGACGGTCGTAAATGTAGCTGGTCGCCGGCAGCGCTTGGTTTTGAATTTGCTCCAGGCACGCGGCGTAGTCGGCGTCCGTGACGACGTTGCTGCCCGGCGCTATCTGCGGCCCGCAGGCGGCGACAAACATGCCGATGAGCAGGACACAGCCGAGTACCGTAGGACGCCCCAAACGAAGACGCGAGCGCCGCCTAGCAACGCTACGTCCTGCTACTTGGATCACGAGAGCGCCTATGCTCATAGGCAAAGACGCGACGGGACGATTCCCCATTCTTAAACACCACCACTTTAGAGCTAATTGTGTCAATCATACATGAGACTTGGCTGAATGAGTCACATAGCGAGGAGAAAAGGCCTACTTTGCAGTTGCGGTAAGGCGCCGTCAACGATGTCCGCCCCATGCGGAGCAATCCACCGTAACGTGTCTGTCTGGAAAAGCAAGAAACGACGGAAAGAGGGTGCGCGATACACCGGAGAGTAGTATGGTGGGGATAGCAGGAAGGATAGCGGCACATAACAGCAGGCGTAGCTGTTTGCCGCGGCGGGACGGTACAAAATGGGCACAGGCGAGGACGCCAACAGAACCCGTCGGGACGTACTCCGGCGGCTGCTTCAGGTTGCGGCGGCGGTCCCGATTGCGGGCCTGCTGCCTGTGGCGGCTCAGGCAGACACCGGCGATGATGACGCCGACATTAGTCTGGTCCGGGAACAGCCCGCTGCGCCGGTTCAGCGCATTGAAGACCCCGCCCCGGCCCAGCCCGTGTACTGGCAGAAGCCCCTCCAGCCCGAACCGGCCCTGCCGGAGAATCCAGTCGTCCTGCCGATCCTCATGTACCATCGCGCCACGGTGCCGCGGGTTTTCGAGGCGCAACTCGTCGCCATGCTCACAGCCGGATATCGGCCGCTCTCCCTCCACAGCGCGCTCAAAGGGCTACTTGGGGAAGAAGAATTGCCCGCAATGCCGATCGTGCTTTCGTTCGACGATGGTTGGCGGATTCAGTACGACGCGGTGTTTCCCGTGCTCAAGCAGTACAAGATACCGGCGACGTTCTTCGTGATGCCGGGTTTCCATGAGCGCCAAGAGGGCTACATGGACTGGGACCAACTCGCCGCTATCGCGGAATTCGGCATGGAGGTGGAGTCACACACCCTTAACCACGCTGACTTGCCGCGCCTCGCTCTGAAGGACTGGGGTGCGGTCCTGGCGGAAGTCGTCATATCCAAGCAGATTCTGGAAGAACGCCTCGGCCGGACGGCGCGCTTCTTCGACTATCCGCTGGGCTATGAAAACGAGCAGATACGCCAGCTCGTGCAGGACGCCGGTTACGAGGCAGCCGTGACCATCGGACCCGGCGTGCATCAATCAGCGGAGGCACTCTTTGCATTGCGCCGCATCCGCGTGGAAGCCTGGGACCCGTGGTGGAGCGTGGTGCGGAAGCTCAACTGGTACGGCGCGGGACCGGAGCAGCTAAACCGGGACGTGCCCGCACCTGCCGAAGAGCAATAGCTGTCATGGATCGACCGGCAGCCAGGGACACTGTCGTTGGGTAACGCGACCGCCAATGTCGCGCGCTGTGATTCCCAGTTACAGGATTTGCCCGCGGCGCAGGATCGTATCCGGGCTCTCCGGGTCGCCGTGCACCGTTTCCCGCGCCGGGAAATCTGCAAAGTGCGCGAGCTTGCCTCTATCGAGTGTCGCCCCCAGGCCCGGTTCCTCCGGTAGGCGCAGCGTACCCTCTGCAATGCGCAAGAGCGGCGTAATCACGTCGTCCTGCTGAATGGGATAGTGGGTGTCGTTCGCCAGGGCAAAGCTGCGGTGGCTGGCAATGAGGTGCGCGCCGGCCAGCGTGCCGATGCCGAGTTCCGCCCACGTGCCCAGCACGCATGTAATGCCGTATTGATAGGCAATGTCGGCAATCTGCCGCGACTTCAAGAGACCGCCGGCTTCCGACACGTAGATGACAAATACGCCGCACGCCTGCTTCTGCGCGAGTTGCAGGGCGTCCAATACGGTCTTGCAGCTTTCATCTGCCGCCACCGGTGTCTCAACAGCACGCGCGACCTGGGCCATGCCGTCAAAGTCCCGGTCGGTCACCGGCTGTTCCACGTACTCCAGGCCGTAGGGCTCCATGGCGCGGATGGCTTTGATGGCCGTGGGCACGCTCCAGCCCTGGTTAGCGTCGATGCGAATGCGCACGTCGGGGCCCACGGCGTCCCGAATGGCGGCGATGCCGGCCGCATCCTGCGCGATGCTGCGGCCAACCTTCACTTTCAGGCTGCGAAAGCCCTGGTCGACGTACGCCTTCGCCTTGGCGGCATTGCGTTCCGGCGTGTCGATGAAGAGGTAGCCCATGTAGTCGACCGTGTCGCGATACCGGCCGCCGAGCAGATTGCAGACGCTGGTACCCCAATGCTTGGCTTTGATGTCCAAAAGTGCCATTTCCAGGCCCGCGATGGCGTGATTGCCGGTGCGGAACCAATGGATGGCGTGCTCGTCCATGCGGTGCAGCAGGAATTCCGTACGGAGGGGATCCTGGCGGAGGAGCAGCGGCCGGAGCTCTGCATCGACCGCGGTTTGTATGACGGGAATGTGCGGCCCGGAGCACTCACCTAGTCCGATGATGCCCGCGTCGGTCTCGATCTCGACGATGAGCGCCGGCGCCGTGCCCCGCGTGCCGCCCGACCATTTCACGGGTTCGCTGAGCGGGACACGCACGGCGGTGGATCTTACGTCAATGATCTTCATAGGCGTGTTCTGCTCTTGCTCTGCTCTATCGGACGACAGTCTGTAAGCTCGATGGGTCTAAATTCGCAAGAATTGCCCTTCGACAAGCCTGTGCTGAGCTTGTCGAAGGGCTTAGGGTCAACGGAAAACAATACGGGCAGTTGGTTTCAGGGCCAAAGGGAAACGGCATGGACACTTCGTCGAAAGGGCAATGTAATCCAGCAAGACGTGGTCTCGTTCTATACGCAAACTGCAAGTCCCCGTTCGCGCAGAGAGCCCCCCTTTCCCGTTCGTGCTGAGGGGCCTACGCCAAGTCCCTGTCGAAGCACCAGATTGTCTATTGAGTTTTGCTTCTCAGTGCTTCCGTCATATAATGGTGTATACCCCCGCACAGCCTACCATGATTCCCTCCTCAGCTTGTAGTCTGCAAAACGCAGCCCTACGCAGAAAGAAGCAACCGCTATGGCAACTCCTGACGAATCTCCGGTAGCGCGGGTTCGCAACCCCGTATCGGTCGATACGCTGTATCGGTCGATTCGCTGAATCGAGTACGGGGCAGGCTCTGCTCCCATTTGTAGAAGGAAGAATTCCCCATGGCAACCTTTGACGTAGTGCTCAAGGGAGGGCGCGTCCTCGACCCCGCGCAAGGCATCGATGCCGCGCTGGACATCGGCACCAAGCACGGCCGCATCACCGCTCTGGAAAGTGATTTGCCTGCCGATGAGGCGTGGCTTGTCCTCGACGCGACCGACCACTTTGTCACGCCGGGACTTATCGACCTGCACGCTCACCTTTACTGGGGCGGCACCGATCTTGGCGTGCTGCCCGACCCGATGTGTCTGACCACCGGTGTCACCACCGCGGCGGATGCCGGCAGTGCGGGATGGGCGAATTTTACCGGCCTCCGCCACTTCATCGTGGGGCAGGCCCGCACGCGGGCATTCGCCTTTGTCAACATTTCGAGCATTGGCATCACCGACATGCGCGTGGGCGAAAACCTCAACCTGGCCTATTGCGGCGTGGAAGACGCCATCAAGACCATTGAGGCCAACCGCGATATCGCGCTTGGCGTGAAAGTACGTGTCGCCAAGCCGATTTGCGGTCCCAACGGCATTGAGCCCTTGCGCCGCGCGGCGGCGGTGCGCGATGCCACCGGCACGCGCATGATGGTGCACATATCCGACAGCGAGCAGGCGATGTCGGAGATTCTGCCTTTGCTGAACCCGGGCGACATCATCACCCACTGCTTTACGGGCAGAGGGAGACTGATTCTGGACCAGCAGAAGCGCACGGTGCTGCCGGTGGTGCGCGCCGCGCAACAAAACGGCATCGGTTTCGACGTGGGTCACGGGCAGGGCAGTTTCTCTTTTGAAGTGGCGCGGGATGCGCTGGCAGACGGCTTCCTGCCCGATACCATCAGCACCGATCTCCACAATTATTCGGCCCACTCCACCGCGTTGAGCCTACCCGACGTGATGTCGAAGTTTCTCTACCTGGGACGGGACGTTCCCGACGTGGTGGCGCGCACGACACGGAACGCGGCGGCCGCAATCGACATGGCAGACTCTCTGGGACACCTGCGCGTCGGCGGCGTTGCCGACATCGCGGCGCTGCGCCTCGTGGAGGGACCGTATCCCATGCTGGATGCCGAGGGCAACGCATACTCCGGCGATAAACATCTGGAGGCAAGCTACACGATACGCGCCGGCGAGGTGTACAACCAGACAGGACGGCCCGTGCGTCGCTGGTATGGGCCGCGACCGAAAGAGGAATAGCACGGGTACTGGACTACTGAACTGAAAACGCCATACGTTCTTTCGCCGAACGAACAAAGGTCGGATTCCAGGAGGTAAGAAGAGAATGGTTCTTCGCTCAAACGCATTTGTGGGGCAAGCTGTCTGCGCAGAAAGCCCTGCCAAACCGCCCCCAGCCAAAGCTCGACGAGCGCCTGCCGGCAGCATTTGCAACGTCCGCTGGGTGGCGGGCATTCTGACGCTGGCGTTGGCGCTTCTGCTAAACGCATGCGCCACGCAGGAAGGGACGGATACATTGCCGTCCGGCGAAACGAGCGCGGCCGCGGAGGCAACGGAATCACCGTCAGCACAGGCCGCGTCCGATGCGACCCAGCCCGCCGTGCCGGCGTCTGCGGTTTCGTCGGCCTTTACGAACGTGGGAGATGCCCCGGCAGCCCGCATCACCGACATCCGCCTGGGTCAGCATCCTCACTTCGAGCGCCTGGTCATCGACTTTGCTACCGAGCAAGGGGCCGCGAGCGCCGTGCCGCATTGGCGGATAGAGAAAGCGCCGGGTGAGGGAGTCGTACGCATTCATTTGCCCACCGTGACCGAGACCGCGTTCACTGACGCGCAACTGATAGACAAGTTCGACTGGTTTACCCACGTGTACGTTGTGCGCGCGCCGGACGGCAGCCTGTTTGTGGATGTTTTCATACCGGCAGAGTACCAGGTCCGCTTGCAGGAGCTTTGGGACCCGCTGCGGCTGGTGGTCGACGTGGCGCCCGGCGGCGAGGAGACCCACATACTCCCCGCTACGGACAAGAACATGGTGCTCATTACCCCGCGGCCCGGTGCCACCCTAAAAGGTACAGTGACGGTGAGTGGATACTCCCGGAACTTCGAAGCGAATAACGTCATCATCCTGCAGGATAGCGCCGGCAACGAAATTGACCGGGCTATTGCAACGTCCACTGACTATATCGAGACGTGGGGATTCTTCTCCAAGGAGATTGAGATTCCCGCCGGCACCGGTACGGGAGTTCTGCTCGTTGGCGACTTCGACGCGCAGGATGGGAAGTTCGAGGGTGTGACAATTCCCGTGCAGTTTGGCGGCCAGTAGACAACCCCGAGACAACCTGACACCGCTGCGGAGCTGCATAATTGCCATAGGGAAATTTTGCCCGCCTGGTCCTCCGGTAGCGCAGGTTTGCAACCTGCGCACGCTTGCCGCCAGGAGGGACGGTGGATTGCCAGTCACTGCCTCAACACGCCTTGGCGATTGGAGAGGATTGCGCCCACTCCATCGGGGTAAGGTAGGGTAAGGTGATCCTCGTCGCCTAGCCGACTCGACACTCCCCTTCGCGTCATTGCGGCACTGGCGCAGGCCGGTGGCAGGGTGAGGGATGGCCGAGCGGAGTCCTCAAGGAACGGGTCTTCACTTTCACCATGGAATTGACAGATTCTGGCTTCCGTCCCGTTTGAGGACTGTTCTCACAGAAGGTACGCGCAGCAAAGCACTGTTCAAGTTCACAGAGTATTGCGAGGGCACATCGCATTAGAAAGAAGGAACGATGAGCGAGCATCACTGGTTCGATGATCTGCAGGACGAGGATTTTTTGAGTTGGGCTTCCACCTTTGAGGAGGTGGAAAAGAGCGGCTGCGATACGGCGCTCTTCTGCATTGGCGCCATCGAGCAGCACTCATACCACATGCCGCTTGGCACCGACTGGCTGCTGGGTCTCGCCGGCAGCCGCTTGCTGGCGCGTGAGCTCGCCAAGAGCGGCTTGATCGTGTATCTCTTGCCGCCGATCCCCATTGGCACCTCCAGCGAGTTTCTCAACTACAAAGGCACCTTGAGTTTCAAGCCCAATACCGTGGCCGCCATCCTCGAGGACACCGCCGCCTGCCTGAAGCGCCAGGGCTTCAAGCGCATGATCGTGACCAGCTCTCACGGCGGCAACTGGATCCTCAAGCCCACCATCCGCGAGTTGAACATGTGGGACCCGGACTTCCTGGTGATGTGGGGCGCGCCGGTTGGCGCGGGCGGTTCCGGCCCCGGCAAGGACCGGCACTCCGGCGAAAGCGAGACCTCGCGGCTCATGTACGCCTATCCCGAACTGATGCGTACTGAGAAGGTGGTCGATTCTTCGCCGGATCTGGGCTCAGAGTACGTGGATATGATCCCGACCGAGTACTACACACCCAGCGGCGTCTGGGGCTTTCCCACCAAAGCAGACCGAGACGCAGGGGAAGAGCGCACGAAGCAGGGCGTGGAACGCCAAGCGGCATACATCATCGAGACTATTGCCAAGCTCGACGAAATGCGCCGCGAGCACGAGCAGGAGTGAGCAATCACGGCTCTTGAGGGGACGGTAGTGTCGGGGCAATTCTCCCAACTTGAGTCTCCGCGCTGGAGCGGAAGGGTCGACCTGAAAGTAAGCCGATCTATGAGCCAGATGAAACCCTCAGATCCAGTGAAGCTAAGCCTGATCGAGGGTTATTCGCGCTGGGCGCAGAGCTACGACACGACGTGGAACACACTCATCGCCACCGAAGAGGTGTACTCCCTGGACCTGCTGGCTAGCCTGGAGGGTACAACTGCGCTCGACGCAGGTGCGGGGACCGGCCGGTTTGCGCTCAAGCTTGCACGGCGGGGCTGGCAGGTCACGGCCCTTGAGCCCAATCCAGACATGCAAGCCATTACGCAGCGCGCTGCGGCCCGCGAGAATATCCCGATTGCGTTCGTGAGTGACTCGTTAGAGGACAAAGTGCCGGTCGCGTCTGCCGCCTTCGATCTGGTGGTCTGTGCACTGACGCTCTGCCACGTCGCGAATCTTAGTGGAGCGGTCAACGAATTCTACCGCGTGCTGAAGCCTGGAGCGCATCTGCTCATCACCGACGTCCATCCCGACTTTGTCTCGTGTGGCATGCCGACACAGTTCGTCGAGGACAACGTAACCTATCATCTGCCCAACGAGCCGCATTCCCGCGACGACTATCTCCAAGCTGTAACGGGCGCGGGATTCACCCTAGCCGCTGTGCGGGACGTGCCCGGCAGCGAGGTCCCAGGGGAGTTCGAGACAGAATTCATGCGCAAGAACTTCGGGTCGGTGAACTTTGCCTTGATCGTCCTGGCACGCAAAGGAAAATAAACTCCGGTACAGGGCACAGCGATTGCGCCTATTGTGGGTTCGTTCTGACTTCAGATGGCTATGTAAAGCTAAGAACGTACATATTGAGGCTGAGTCCGGTGCCGCTGCGCAATGCTACCGTCATTTCGTAGGTTCGCCCGCAAGAGCTTGCTGCGCTGCGGCCGCTCCGAACTTGCTGTTTTCAAGATTGGAGGCCCATTGCCGCGCTTGTCTCTGTGCCGCTCGGCACTTCACTGCCGTTCCCATGCCCAAGCTCATTGAAAAACGCAAGTAACGTTGACAACCCAGTAATTTCCGCGCTACCGTGAATCAGATACCGTAGGCCGTCCCACTGGAGCATGCCCCACTATGGCGCAGCAATCCCACGTCTCCAAGGCCGTTATCCTCGTTGCCGGACTCGGCACCCGGCTGCTCCCCGCCACCAAGTCCCAACCCAAGGAAATGCTGCCCGTCGGCCGCAAGCCGGTGGTGCAGTACGTGGTTGAGGAGATGGAGCAGGCCGGCATCAATCAGATTCTGTTCGTTACCGGCCGCAAGAAGTGGTCAATCGAAGATCACTTCGACCGCGATCCCGAACTGGAAGAGCGACTCGGCAACGATGACCTGGAACTGGCGGAGCGGCTGCCGAATTTTGATACCTTGCTCCATGTCTATTACACCCGCCAGAGCGTGCAGACCGGACAGGCCGACGCCGTGCGGCTCGCCCAGGAGTTCGTCGGCGACGAGCCCTTTGTCGTGGCCTTTGGCGACACCATCATCAAAGGCGGCAACCTCCTGCGCCGCATGGTGGAAAGCCATGCTCAGAGCGGCGCGGTGTGCACCATGGCCGTGGAGCGCGTGGCGCCGCAGGACGCCCACCGCTATGGGGTTGTGAAGCCTACCGACGAGGTGGGGCCTGACTTTGCTATCCAGGGCATTGTGGAGAAGCCGCCGCGCGGTGCGGAGCCGAGCAACTACGCCGTGGTGCCCCGTTACATCATGAACAAAGAGATCTTTGAAGCCACGCGCCTGACGCTGCCGGGCAAAGGCAATGAACTCTGGCTGGCCGACTCCATCGAAGTGCTCATCAAGCAGCAGCAATTGGTGCGCTGCGTGGAGCTTGCGTCTGAAGAGGTGCGCTACGACATCGGCAACTTCGAGACGTACTTCAAGGCTTTTATCGACTTCGCGCTCTCCGATGAAAAATACGGCTACCTCGTGCGGCAGCACTTGCTGCGCAAGACGACGACTCTGTGATATCTTCCACCAAAACTCAACCCGAAAGTGCACTACTCTGCGCACACTTGCCCTTCGACAGGCTCAGAGCCCGCCCCGTACTGGATACGGGGGCGCACGGGCCCAAGAACATCCCGTTCGTGCTGAGCTTGTCGAAGCACGTTTTGGCACATTGATCCGGACTATGAGATGAACTCTAGCCAAGACACCACCGAGACTACTGTGGTGGCCTCCGCGCCTGGTCGCTGCGGCATCATCGGCAACCCCACCGACATGTACGGCGGCAGCGTGCTCTCCTGCACGATTGCCGAGCGTGGCTACGTTTCAGTGCGTCCCGCCGACCGGCTCACCCTCGAATCCGACCAGGGCGCGATCACCATTCGCACGCGTGACGACCTGCGGCAGCGCGGCGATAATTTTGACGTCTTGCGCGCGGTGATTTCCCAGCAGCAGTGCCTCGGCATGAAAGCCCACTTCACGTGCTGGAGCGACGTTCCCACGGGTTCAGGATTGTCAAGCTCGTCGTCGCTGGTCGTGGCTGCGCTCTACGCGCTGACGTCCTATCAGGGACGGGCGATGAATGCCTACCTCTTCGCGGAAACCGCTCGCGGCATCGAGCTCAACGACATGGGCGTGATTTGCGGCTACCAGGACTTCTACATGCCTACGTTTGGCGGGCTCAATTACATGGAATTTCGCGATAAGGAGTTCTACCGGGAAGTGCACAGCGAGCCGTACGCGTCCATCGAATCGCTCACCGCGCTGGTCCCCGATCTGCCCTTTGTGCTGGCGCACACCGGCGTCGAGCATAGCGCCGACGTTGTCCATAGACCGATCCGCGAACGGTGGTTGGAAGGCGAGCGCCACGTGGTGCAGGCTTACGAGGAGATCGGCCGCCTCGCGCGCGAGGGCAAGAAAGCCCTGCTGGAAGCGGACTGGGCGCTGCTGGGCCGGCTTATGAACGAAAACCACGCCATCCAGCGCGACCTGGGCGGTTCAGGGGAAGAGAACGAGCGCCTGATAGCGGCGGCGCTGCGCCATGGTGCCTTGGGCGCCAAACTGGCGGGCGCGGGCGACGGCGGTACGATCATCGCCCTGCACCCGGAGCCGGCAGTCCTCGGCAGCCAACTCCAACAAGCGGGCGCCTCCCGCATCCTCTTCCCGCGTCCCGTCGCGGGCGCGCGCATTGAAGAGTCCACTTCGCAGAACCAGTCCCAGGTCGCCAGTTCATTTGCGGTAAGTGACCGTTGAATTCCATAACCCACCGACCATTGCAGCAGCCGCGACGTATGCCACCCGATAAAGTTCTCCTGGAGGTGTGTGACCTCGTAGAATTGGAGATTTCTGGCGGTGCTGTTAGCTTGCCGGGTCAGTCGTTCTTTGCGGAGGAACTTGGGGCGATTCAGCGGTCCGACAGGAGGGAATTCCTTAAGAGCTATGTATGTGAATCTCTGATAGGCCTCTTGCTAGGCGTCTTGGATCAAGCCAAATGCATGGCATTGGTTTTGGGCAATCCCGGTATAGCCATTAGTCCATTCTTGCTATCGCGCGGGCTACTTGAATACAGCTACAAAATAGCCTATATTGCTGAACCCGAAATCGAGCCACACCAGAGAATTCGTAGAGCATTGGAATTGTACACGGCAGACTTTCGCGAACTAAAGAAGATGTCTAGTCTTAGCAGATGTAATTCTCACTTCCAGAATGCCACAAGCAGTAGAGTACTCGCGGACTGTTGGTACAAAGAATTGACAGGCAAGAAGCTAAAGTCACTAACCACGAAGTCGATAATGGACGCGGTTTGGAAAGCAGGTGTTGCTGGCCTAGAGGAGCAGGAGTCACGTCTCAATGTGGCTTACGAGATTGGATATAGAGTTGGATCCGTGATTGCGCATGGCAACGCGTGGGCGGTACGTCGCTTCTGTTTAGAGTCTCATGTAGAAGCGGGATGCGAAGTTCTCAAACCACATCTTCAGCAGCCACTTCTGCTTGACTTGCTCATTCTAGCTGCCCGCAACTTGCAGTCGTCATTCGCTTTTTCCGTCCAGCTTGGTAGAGGTCTTCCCGCCAGCTCTATGAATAGGATGGAAAGGAAGATTTTCGAACTGGTAACCATGCGGAGAGGGATCCAACCCAATTGAGATATGCTTCGCTGATAGGTCAGTTGTCGATGCTTACATGGAAACGCACATTGAAGTTTCCTAGAAGCAAGCTGCTCTGTACCTACAGGAGGCGGAGTGGGAGGAATCCCACAGCAACCAGCTCACAATCCATGGGTGTAGTACTGAATTCCCGAAGGTTTATAGTGGGGAGTATAGAGTTAGCGGAAGCAAAGCACACTTTGCTACTGCACAAGAGTCACTCCGTTAAGCCTAGGGGTCACTCTTACAGCAGAAGTGTGTGACACTGCCTGTGGCGTAATGTACACTGACTCAAACGACCGCACGCGATCAAGGAGCAGGTGAGATGGCAGGTACAGAACTCGGCAGACTCATTACGGCGATGGTCACGCCCTTTACCGACGACGGTTCGGTGAACTACGACCAGCTCGGCCGGCTTGCCGGGCAACTGATAGAAGGCGGCTCGGACGCGCTGCTCGTCACCGGCACCACCGGCGAATCACCCACGCTTTCCCACGAGGAAAAACTGGAATGCTACCGCACCGTCATGGCGGCGTCAGACGGGCGCGTGCCGGTAATCGCGGGCACCGGCAATTACAGCACGGGCGAGAGCGTGGCGTTCTCGCAAGAGGCCGAAGCCCTGGGCGTGGACGGCCTGCTGCTCGTGGTGCCCTATTACAATAACCCCCCGCAAGAGGGCCTTTACCAGCACTTTCGGACGATCGCGGAAAGCACCTCGCTGCCGTGCATCGTCTATAACGTGCCCACCCGCACGGTGCGCAACATGGAGGCCGCGACCACGGCGCGCCTGGCCGAGGTGGACAACATCATCGGCGTGAAAGAGGCCTCCGGCGACTTGGGGCAGATTTCCGACGTGCTCCGCCTGTCGCCGCCCGACTTCCGCGTGTGGAGCGGCAACGACTCCGATACGTACCACATCATGTGCATGGGCGGCTACGGCATTATCAGCGTCGCCAGCCACGTCATCGGCCTGCAGATCAAGAAGATGATCGAGGCTACTCTGGCTTCCGATATTCCCGCGGCGGGCGCGCTGCACCAGCACCTGATGCCGCTGTTCACGTCCATCTTCCCGCCCATCTCACCGGTCGCAAGCCCGGCCGCCATCAAGGCCTGCCTCAACCTCTCCGGCTTCAACGCCGGCGGCCACCGCCTGCCCCTGATCCCCGTTTCCGACGAATTCGCCCACACGCTCCGCGAACTGCTGGGCACGTATGAGTTGGATCCGAATCTGTCGGTCCTCGCAACGGCGTAGGCTCATCGCGACGACATTTGGATAAGAACGAAATAAGGCGCTCGTGCAGCATAGTGAGGCACGAGCGCCTTGGACTTGCGGGTTTTATGGCTACGAAGAAATGGTGAGAGCAGAGCCGGATTGCATGCGGGCAAAATCTGGAACCGCAGCCTAGCCGGGGGGAATGATCTCAAACACGCGGCCGATGATGGCAAGCTGCGCCAGGATGACGATCCCCAACGCCCATCTTTGCAAGCGCAATTCGCCCCTAATGGCGTCGACTTTCTCATTGAGCACGGCAATGTCGGCCTTGGTTTCGGCAATATCAGCTTTGGTGGCGGCAATATCGGCCTTGGTGGCCATGTGTTCATAGCCACCTTCGATGCGGGCCAGCCGTTCTTCCGTTGTAGCCACGTGTCGCTCTCTCAAATCCGTGCTGGCTGTCATACTCATGTTGGAAGTATATCATAGAGAATGATACTTCGATAGGTTACATGGTCCCATATTCCCCCACTTATTGGCACCAACGTCGCGTACTTGCCAGCCAGCGGCCCGCGCGGTCCGACTGCCATAATTCCGAGACGAGGCACCGTGCCGGTACTGCTTCCGGAAACTGTAACCCTTGCACGAACCAGCGCCTCGGGCCTCGGCATGGCGTTGGCACAGTTGGGACCTAACTGCTTGAGCAGGCAATTCAGATTCAAAATTCAGGCGGCGTCAGGTGCATGGCCGCTGTCAATTCTAATTAGACTCGAAAGCCAGGTCTCTTGCCTGCTGTCGGCAATATTCTGTACTGTAGGTGCAGAATCATCTACATATTCGATAACGTTGGCGGAGTTTCAGGGTGGCGACAGAATCCCCAGAGCAAGTGTTGGAAGCAATCGGCGCGGAGGTGCGGCGGTGCACCGCTTGCGGTCTCTGTAAGCAGCGCACCAAGGCCGTGCCGGGTGAAGGTGCCATCAAGAGCGGCATCATGTTCATCGGCGAGGGGCCGGGATTTCACGAAGACCGGCAGGGGCGGCCTTTCGTCGGTCAAGCGGGGAAGCTGCTTGAGGAGATGCTGGCCGCTGTCAGCTTGCGCCGGGAGCAGGTGTTCATCACCAACGTTGTCAAGTGCCGCCCGCCGGACAACCGCGATCCGCAACCCGACGAAATCGCCGCCTGCAACGGCTACCTCGACCGCCAACTCGCCGCCATCGATCCCCGTATCGTCGTCACCCTCGGCCGCTATTCCATGGCGCGGTTCTTCCCCGGCGCGAAGATTTCCGCCATCCACGGCGAGCCGAAATACGCCGACGGCCGCGCCTACGTGCCCTTCTATCACCCTGCCGCCGGCCTCCGCACTCCCGCCATCAAGCAGATGCTCTTCGAGGACATTCAGAGACTCCCCGCCATCGCCAAGCGACTGAGCGAATTGCAGGAGCAGGGGTTTTTCGAGCGGCAGAATGATGACACCGCGGAGGCCGCACCTGCTGCCGCCGCCGATGAGCCTGCTGACGATCAACTCAGCTTGTTCTGAGTAGGCTCCTCAAGAACTGCCAATCTAAGAGCATCGAACTAGGTTGCCAAGGTCTGGCGTAACAAGCCTGGCGGCTGCAGGGCTCTCGAAGGATGGCTCCCCCGGCGCGAGAAAGCGGTTTGGATAGAATGAGTCCGAATACACAGGCGGGTTTGGTGCCACAGATCGATTCTAGATGTGCCGCAGACTATCCAGCCACATCATAGTCGGCGACACAGCGATGCTTCTCGTCGCTGAACATCTCTACGGTCATTCGAGCCCCCGAAATCCCGTGAAATTGACCGCCGTGTTCGTGCCTTTTTCAAGCGCCTGCCGGAAAAGTGCCCCATCGACAGTGAGCAGCGGATTCTCAGGCGCAACTACCTCGAGAAGGGCCGCGTCAGTCAAGCCGAGTCGCGGGAACGCACTGTTGTTTGAGGCAACGGTTCCCGCTACTGCCACTTCCTCACATTCATGGATGAGGAATCGAAGTTGCTCAAATAGCCGGACCCGCTCAGGATCGGTGTGTTGCGCAAGGAGATTAGAAGCCTCCGCGAGCGTGTGCGGCGTAACGAGAACTTGGCGAAATCGATCGAGAAGACCGAGAAGGGTGTCGTAATCCTCAGCCGTGAAACCCCTTAGCCGCTTGTGTTTGGCAATTATGTCCTTGTCGGCACTTCCCACGACGAGGAGCAAAAGGAGGTTCGTGTCGATGAAGATACCTGGCGCCGGCATAGCATTATCTTGCAGTCGCCAAGGCACGATCCCTAACTGATGTGACTTTACCAGTAGAGTCGTCTATGCGAACCTGTTTGTAGGAGCGCCTGAGAGGTTCGTCGCGCAGCGCAACCGATAGGGATTTGGGACGATCCCAGGGGCGCGAGAAGCCTAGGGTTACTTTCCACTCGTCCGCCTCATGGTCAAACTCAACTTCCTCGAGACCAACATACTCGATCTCTTCGCCTTCAAAGAGATCGAATATGTACTCTTTTGCTTCTTGTACCGCTTGCTTTACGTCCATCGTGAACCCCAAATCTCGCAATTGTTACTTCGATTATAGCGTTATTCTCCAACAGGAGTAGTACCATGACATTGATTTGAGAAGATCACATCCAACCTCTTACCTGTGCCATGGAGACAACGCATTCCTGCCGTTCATCCCGAAGCGAACCACCATCGAGAATTCGGGTGAGCTGAGAGGCCGCGGAGCGACGTGCTAAGAGCTTTCCCAGGCCGCGGGGTCCAGTCCCAGCTCCCGGGCGGAATCGCAGAGCTTTGCCCACGTGGTCTCGTCGATGGGGATGCCCGTTTGCTTACGCTCGCGCTCCGTGCGGAATTCCGGCTCGCCGGGGAGGAATATCTCAGCCACGCCGGGAGCGGGGCGGCTTGACTTGACGTGCGTTGCCAGGGCCTCCACCTCGTCGTAGTAGGAGTCCAGGTCGGCAAAGTGGGCGATGTCGTACGCGGTGAACAAGGCGCCGTTGCCGGGCGAGCGCATGTCGCCCGATGACATGCCGTGACCGCTCAGCCCACCGGCGCAGAGTTCCATCATCATGCTGAGCGCATAGCCCTTGTGACCGAGCGGACCGCCGAGAGGCAAGATGCCGCCACGGGGTTCCTCCCAGTACACTTGCGGGTCCGTGCTGGGATTGCCTTCCTTATCGATGATCCAGCCCTCAGGCAGCGGCTTGCCGAGATTGGTGGCGACGCGGATCTTGCCATCCGCAACCGTGCAGGTCGTCATGTCCACCATGATGGGCGGGTCGGCGCGGCGGGGCGCGGCAAACGCCAGCGGATTGGTGCCGAGACGCCCGTCAATGCCGCCGAACGGCACCACCTGAAAGCCCATGCGGCCGGAATTGACGTAGGCCACACCGAGCATACCGGCCTGGGCCATCGTCAAGGGATACGCTCCTGCCCGGCCGATGTGGCTTGCCCGGCGCAGCGACACGCTGGCCAAGCCATGCTGCCGCGCCTTATCTATCGTCAGCTTGGTCGCGAGGGCGGCGCCCACGTGACCGAAGCCGTTGTGCGCGTCCACGACCGCCGTGCAGGCGTGCTCGCTGACGACTTCCGGCGTACCCAAAGGATCGAGGCGGCCTTCGTGCACAGCACGCGCATACTCGTATAAGCGCAAGACGCCGTGGGAATCATGGCCGAAGAGATTCGACTGAAGGAGATGATCGGCTACAATCCGTGCGTCTGCGGCACGACATCCCAAAGCAATCAAGTATTCTTCGCCGACGCGGCGCAAGGCATCCGCAGTGAGTGTCGGCACAACCGACCTCCTTTCAAGCGCAATTGTCTTCTAGGCCAATTCCCAGGTATTCGGGTCGAGACCCAGGTCACGGGCGGCGTCGCAGAGCTTGCTCCAGGTGGTCTCGTCGATAGGGATGCCCGTAAGCTCGCGCTCACGTTGCGCCCGGTACTCCGGTTCGCTGGCGACCAGGACCTCGTCCACGCCGGCAGCCGGGCGGCTGGTTTTCACGTGGCTGATGAGCGTGTCGATCTCGTCATAGAAGAAATCCGGCTCCACGAATTGCCCGATGTCGTAGGCGGTCATGTGCACGCCGTTGCTATCCACGCGCATGTCGCCGGCCGACATGCCCTGACCGCTCAGGCCGCCGCCGCAAATTTCATTCAACATGCTCAGGGCGGTGCCTTTGTGTCCCAAAGGGCCGCCCACCGGCAACACGGCGCCGCGCGGCTCATCCCAGTAGTCGCTGGGGTCCGTGCTTGGGTTTCCATCCGCATCAACGATCCAGCCCTCAGGCAAAGGCTTGCCTTCGTTAGCGGCAATCTTGATCTTGCCGTCGGCGACCGTAGAAGTCGTCATATCCACGAAGAAGGGCGGATCGTGGCGGCGGGGCGCGGCAAAGGCCAGCGGATTCGTCCCCAAGCGGCCGTCTATGCCGCCAAAGGGCGCGACCTGAAAGCCCAGGCGCCCGGCATTCACGAATATCAGCCCGATCATGCCGGCCTGCGCCACCATGTGCGGATACTCGCCCACTCTGCCGATGTGGCTCGTATTGCGCAGGGAGACGCTGGCGATACCGTATTGCTGAGCCTTCTCTATGAGGAGCTTGGTAGCAAACACCGCGCCTACCTGCCCAAACCCGTGATGCGCGTCTACGACTGCCGTGCACGGATGCTCGCGCACAACTTCCGGCGCCGCTTGCGGGTCTACCACGCCCTCTTCCCGCACGGCGCGCCAGTACTGCTCCATGCGCACGATGCCGTGGGAGTCGTGGCCGTAGAGATTGGACTGGACGAGGTGGTCCTGAATGATCCGGGCGTCTGCCGGCCGGCAATCCAGCGCTTCAAAGAACTGGTAACCAATACGGCGCAAAGCGTCATGGGTGACAGTAGGCACAAACGGCTCCTTTCGGCAATTGACCGGTCAAGTCTGTGCAGGAAATGTGTCCTGGCTCGGCGCAATCGAGACGGCGTTCTATTTCGGCTCGCGATCTCACCTTAGCAGAGCTCCCAGGCGGTCGGGTCCAAGCCGATGTGACGCGCATCCGCGCAGAGCTTCTCCCACGTGGTGTCGTCAATGGGGATACCCGCTTGCGCGCGTTCGCGTTCGGTGCGGTATTCCGGTTCGCCGGGAAGCAGGATTTCGTCTACGCCGGGCGCCGTGCGGCTCGACTTCACGTGGCGCGCCAGGCTTTCCACCTCGTCGTAGAAGAACTCCACGTCGCCGAATTGCGCGATGTCGTAGGCGGTCATGTGGACGCCGTTGCTGCTCACGCGCATGTCGCCTTGGGACATGCCCTGACCGCTCATGCCGCCTCCGCAAATCTCCATCATCATACTCAACGCGAACCCCTTGTGTCCCAGAGTCCCGCCCAGCGGGAGCACAGCCCCGCGCGGCTCGCCAAAGTACTCATGCGGGTTGGTGCTGGGGTTGCCGTCCGAATCGACGAACCAGCCCTCTGGCACCGGCTTGCCCTGGTTGGCGGCGAGATAGATCTTGCCGTCGGCGACGGTTGAGGAACTCATGTCCACAAAGATCGGCGCGTCGGCGCGGCGCGGCGCGGCGAAGGCCAGCGGATTCGTGCCCAGGCGGCCGTCGATGCCGCCGAATGGCGCTACCTGAAAGCCCATCCGACCCGCGTTGACGAAGATTAGGCCGATCATGCCCGCCTCCGTCACCATCAGGGGGTATGCGCTTGCCCTGCCAATATGACTCGTGTTGCGCAGCGAGACACTGGCGACGCCGAACTGCTGCGCCTTCTGTATCAGAAGATCCGTCGCGAAGGTCGCGCCCACCTGGCCGAAGCCATGGTGCGCGTCCACCACCGCAGTGCAGGGGTGTTCACGCACAACTTCCGGCACGGCGCGCGGGTCTACCCGCTGTTCTGCGCGCACGGCGCGTGCATACATGGCCGTTTGAATGACGCCGTGGGAGTCATGCCCGTAAAGGTTGGACTGCACCAGGTGATCGGCGATTGTCCGGGCATCGTCAGGACGGCAGCCCAGAGCCTCGAAGAAGGCATAGCCAATGCGGCGCAAGGCGTCAGCGGTGACGGTAGGCACAGGCGGCTCCTCTTGGCATCAGGCGAGTTTCCAGGAGGTTGGGTCGAGGCCGATGTCACGCGCCGCGTTGCACACCTTCTCCCAGGTAGTGTCGTCAATGGTAATGCCCTTCCGATTGCGCTCACGCTCGGTACGCAATTCCGGCTCGCCGGGTATGAGTATCTCCGAGACGCCCGGCGCGGTGCGGCTCGACTTGACGTGGCCGACCAGGGATTCCACCTCGTCGTAGAAGAATTCCATGTCCGTAAAGTGCTCGATGTTGTAGGCGGTAAGCAGGAAGGCATTGGCGGGAGCGCGCGGGTCGCCGGACGCCATGCCCTGACCGCTCAGGCCCCCGGCGCAGAGTTCCACCATCATAGACAGCGCGTAGCCCTTGTGGCCCAGTGGACCGCCCAGCGGCAGGATGGCCCCGCGCGGTTCGGCAAAGTAGTCGTGCGGATCCGTGCTGGGCTTGCCGTCCGCATCAAGGATCCAACCCTCCGGCAGCGGCGTGCCGAGATTGGTTGCCACGCGAATCTTGCCGTCGGCAACGGTGCTCGTCGTCATGTCCACCATGATGGGCGGGTCATCGCGGCGGGGCGCGGCGAAAGCCAGTGGATTGGTCGCCAAGCGGCCGTCAATACCGCCAAAGGGCGCAACCTGGATGCCCAAGCGGCCGTAGTTGACGTAAGCCGTGCCAACCAGTCCGGCCCGGGCGATCATGGCGGGGTATTCGCCCGCCCGGCCGATATGGCTGGCTCTGCGCAAGGCGACACTCGCCAGCCCGTGCTGCCGTGCTTTTTCAATCGCCATCGTCGCGGCCAGAGTCGCGCCCACTTGCCCAAAGCCGTCGTTGGCGTCGACCACCGCCGTGCACGGGCTTTCGCTCACGATTTCAGGCGCATTGCCGGGATGGACGCGCCCTTCACTCACGGCGCCCGCATACTCATACATGCGCAGCGTGCCGTGGGAATCATGGCCGTAGAGGCTCGATTGCACCAAGTGGTCGGCGACGATTTGGGCGTCGTCGGGACGGCAACCCAGGGCAATAAAAAATTCGCGGCCGATGCGGCGCAGGGCGTCAGCGGTGACGGTAGGCACAAACGGTTCCTTTCGGCGTCACGCGGTATTGAAGGCACGTGAGAATCTACTTGACCTTAGGCAGCGGGAAGTCGAGAGTGACATAATCCGTCATTTGCATGTTGAAAGGGATGGGAAGTTGGGCGAGTGTGAGAGTGTAACGCGAAAGGAGCGTCATCCGTCACTCCCGCGAAAGCGGGAATCCATCTTCTCCTGGGAATGTGCCACTGACCTCAGCGGAGGACAAGCCCCCGCGCTATAGACTGCATAAGACTACCTGGTCGCGGGATAGCCGGCCACCTTCTCAACCAACGCATCCACGACGGCTTCTTCCATAATCAACTGCGGCCCATAGGGAAAATCAGGGTGCTTTGCGATGCGGCCGCGGCGCTCGAGCGCGCACTCCCAGCCGTCGTCGTTATGCTCCGCGCGGGTTATCTGCAAAACGTACCCATTGGCAAACGGCACCGTGTAGCGTTCATTGATGCGCAAACACCAGTCATTGGGTAGTTCTTTGCGAAAGGCGCGCCACGACAGCTCCGGTTGCCAGACTTTCTGTTGCACTGCCATCGGTTGTGCTCCTTCAAATTCGTGCTCAAATCACATGATACTGTGAGTCTCTTTGCACGTACAGCTTTAGCCGGGCGCAGGTTGCAAACCTGCGCTACTGGGGGATGGCGGCACATTGCCGGGTGCAGCGCCGAGCCTGCCCCGTACTCGATACAGCGTGTTGACCGGAACGGGGTTGCAGACCTACGCTACGGGGGATGACGCCCATTGCTGGGTGCAGCGCAGAGCCTGCCCCGTACTCGAAACAGCGTATCGACCGAAACGGGATTGCAAACCTGCGGTACGGGGCATGGCGCCCATTGCGGAGCGCAGGTTGCAAACCTACGCTACCAGGCATGACGGCCTACTGCCGTGCGCAGGTTGCAAACCTGCGCTACCAGAGCTTGACGGCCTATTGCGGCGCGCAAGTTGCAAGCTCATGCCGCCGGCGCAGGGGCGCTCTTTGCCCCTGTGCGCTGTGCGGGATAGAATAAGGCTAAGCGGCGGGATGCCGCCCGCGCCCGCGCACAAGCAACCTCCAAAAAAGAGCGAATATGTTTGACATCGGCCTGCCGGAACTTATGATCATCCTGGTGCTGGGCCTGGTCCTGCTGGGGCCGGACCGCCTGCCTGGGGTGATTCGTCAGATAACCGGCTTTATACGCATGCTGCGTTCGAGCTATGGCGACGCACTGGCAGTCTTCAAGGATCAACTCGGCGACGTGCAGGAAGACATCGACGCCATTCGCGGTGAGATTTCTTCCATTCAAGGCGAAGTTCGCTCTACCGCGGAGGACGTGGAAAAAGACGTAAAGGAAGTGGAGAGCGAGGTAAAGACCGCCGGCGCGGACATCCAGCGCGGTCTCGATGAGACAGCGAAGGAAGCCGGTGCAACACGCCCTGATCAGATGGGCGCGGAGGCCAACGCGCCGGCAGCGGTTGCCGCTGCGCAGACGCCCGCGCGGCCGGCGACGAGCGAACGTGGCGCAGCCTGGACGCCCCAGGGGGCGCAGTCCGGAGGCGGTTCACCGTTGCAGCAGGATCTCTTTGCCGGACTTATGCGCAGCCTGCAGACGCGGCTCGGCGAGGGCTGGCTCGAGGAGCAGGCGGACATTTACCGCGATCTCGGCGCCCGCGCTGCCGAGAGGAACGCTGAAGACAGCCAGGACATTGCGGCTCTCGTGCGATCATGGGCGGACATGCACCGTAATGCGCTGCCCGACGGCAGTTTGCAGATCATCGAGACCGGGAGAGACTACCGCGTCCGCATGCGGCAGTGCCCGTTTAGCTTTGCCGAAACCGACGACGTCGCGCTCTGCCAATCGTGCGGCGCTTATGACCTGGCCTTCCTCGCGGAACGCGCCGCCGACGTGAAATGGGACTCCCATCTCACGGCAGGCGATCCGTGGTGCGAGTTAGTGTTCGCCAAGCCGCCGCCACCGCCAAAGCCGGAGCCTGTTGCAGACGAACCTGCCGTTCAAGAAGACGGGGATGGCGCCGGCGCTGCCGCGGAGGCGGCGCAAGCTTCAGGACAGCAGGAACCGGCAGCAAACACAGGTGAAGCTGCTAAGGAAGTCTCTGAATTTGCTTCCCTCGCTGAGGCTTACAGCGCCCCGGGCAACAAGCCGGATGCGCCGGACGCCGCCGCTACAAAACAGTCTGGTGCGGAGGCGAAGAGCGTAGGCGGAGAAAAGAGTGCAATAGAGGCAGATTCGGGCACATCTGCGGCGGAGCCGGCTACCGTCGAGGCGTCGGCGGAGAGCGACGCGGCCGAGAAGGCCGGTTCCGGCAAGAAGGAGCCTACCGCATGAAGGTGGAGACCTTCGTGCGAGGGCCGCTCCTCAATAACGTCTATCTGCTGTGGGACGAGCAGAGCAAAGACGCGGCCATCATCGATCCCGGCATGATGAGCGAAGACGTGCTGCAGACCATCCAGGACAATCAGCTCACGCTGCGCTACATCCTCAATACGCACCGCCACTTCGATCACGTCGATTGCGTTGATTTCTTCCGCGAGCATACCGGCGCGCCTGCCATGCTGCACCAGGACGATGCGGCAATGCTCAAAGACCAGTTAGGGATTGAGCCGGACGTGCTCCTGCAGGGTGGCGAGGAACTGGCGTTGGGCAGTCTCACTATCCGCACGTTCCACACGCCCGGCCATACCGCGGGCGGCATGTGTTTCCTGGTGGAAGATCACCTCTTTGCCGGTGATACGCTCTTTGCCGGTTCGGTGGGCAGGAGCGACTTCGAGGATAGCGACGGCGAACTGCTGCTGGAAGTTATCGTAGAGAAGATCCTACCGCTGCCCGACGCGACCCGTATTCTCACCGGTCACGGCGATGAGACCACGGTCGGCGCAGAACGCACCGGAAATCCATTCCTGCAGGGGCTTGTGGGGTAGAAAGTACCTGAAAGCATGAACACGCGTTGGTACTATACGGGAGCGTGTTCATGCCATCACACTAAACTAGAAGCTACTGCCTTCTCAGCGTGATTACAGCAGCAATTCGCCCATACATCCAGAAGGCTAGAGGTAGTCCAATCACGGAAAACACGCACAGGTAGCCAACAGCCATCCAAATTCCGCTTAGCCACCATCCCACGATAAGAAAGTAAACTGCTCTCAGAAGGAAGGGACGTTGCTTTGCTCCCTGGATCAGCACGTTGCCCTCAATTCGCCACTGGTTTTGCGCGCGGAGGGTCATGATTGTTGGCAAGCGATTGATCAAATAGAGTCCAAGCGGCAGACCAATTACGGTCAAGTTAACTAGCCAAGCGAAAGCTGAAACCAGCAGCCCTAACCACCATCCAACGAAAATGAAATAGAGAAACCGAATGACAATATTCGGTGATCCCTCTTGCACGACAATAGGGGTCGACACTTCGTTACTCCTCTTCGTCTTCGTCGCTATCCTCCTCGGCTACTGTGACAGCTGGCAGCGATATCACACGCTTGTCCATTACGTAGAATTCAAGCGCAGTGATTGAGACATCTCCGGCAACGTCGAACACTGCGATGCAGTCCTCATACCCGCCCGGACTAACCTTTCCGCATCCCAAGACTTTCTGAACCTCGAATCCGCGACCCAAGTCGTCTACGCCAATGAGCTGCTCATCACCAAACCAACTACCTTGAAACTCCCATGATTCATCAACCAAATTGGTCAAACGAAATTCCACAGCTACTAGCTTATTAGTACTCTTGCTCGGCTCAATAGTGCTTCCGAAGAACCCTCCTTCTTAAACTTTTTCTGGCTCTGTCACTTTTAAGACTTCCACAGCAAACACACCAACCCTTGAAGCGGCATCAACTGTCAGCAAGCTGTCGGCGAGTGGGATGGTGGAATCCAAGTCAATTGTCACGGGAACCTTCATTACATAAGTCTTGCCGTCGTGCGTGAAGGTCACTTGGGCAACACTTTGAACGGTGTCTTCGATAGTGACCGAGGAGTCATCCTCTGATAAAACTAACTCCACCAATTGAGCCGCGGTCTCACTCTGGGCAAATACGGCAACCGGAGTCAACAACAGTAGCACTACGACGACAGGAATCAGGCGACGAAATAGCGCATGCATAGAACAGTCCTCCATTGGCCTGTTTGGATTTCTTCCTGAACTTTCCCCGCGCGTATGTTAGCAATTGGTCATGGCATATACAATTGAATAGCCCACTTCCCCACTGCAAAACCGCTCGGTTCACGTTACGCGGTACAATGTAATTGCTAACAGCTATCCAGATTAGCCAGCCACAATTCGGCACGCGAGAACGGGGAGGTCTTTCATCATGAACAACGAGCGAGAGCACGAACACGATCATGACCACGAGCACCATCAGGGGCGCTCTCTCATAGCCCGCCAGCCGTATCGCCCGCCGCCGTGCGAGGCCGATGACAATGAGGCGGAAGCGGCGGCACGCCGGCAAGATGAGGCTCACGCCTCAGCAAGTGAGCGAGGCAATGCCGACGACCACGCCCACGGCGAGCACCAGCACGGGAGTGATGCAGGTTCTCAGGCGCATGATGAGCACCAGCATGGGTCGGAAGAGCACGCCAATGACGATCACGGCCACGGCGGGCCGGCCGCCACGTCTTCTCCCGACGAGCATCGCCAGGCTGGCGCGCAGCAGTTTCCCACGATCGAGTGCGCGGTGATCACCGTCAGCGACACGCGGACGGAACTCGACGACAAGTCCGGCGCGCTCATCCAGTCCATGCTCAAAGAGGCCGGCCATGAGATTGTCGGCTACCGCTTGGTCAAGAATGACGCCCAGCAGATCACGCAAGCGCTCACCCACATGCTGGCAAGCCGGGCGCGCTTCGTGATGCTCACCGGCGGCACGGGTCCCGGCACCAAGGACATCACGGTCGAGACCGTGCAATCGCTGTTGGAGAAAGAGCTGACGGGATTCGGCGAGTTATTCCGCATTCTGAGTTACGAGGAAATCGGCGCCGCGACTATTCTCAGCCGCGCCACCGCGGGCCGCATCGGCAACAAATTCGTCGTCTGCTGCCCCGGCTCATCGGGTGCGGTGCGTCTGGCGTTGAGCGCCATCCTTATCCCAGAGTTGGCCCATATTCTCCGTGAAATGAACCGGTGAGGTACGCCAATGCGAGCACTCTTTCTCGGCACGGGAGCCGCTGAAGGCTATCCGGCGATCTTCTGCGAATGTGCGCACTGCACGACGTCCCGCGCTCGTGGCGGCCGCAATATCCGCCGCCGCTCGGCGCTCATGGTGAACGACGATCTCCTCATAGACATCGGCCCCGATCTGGTGGCGAGTATGCACAACGCCGGCGCCAACCTCGGCCGGGTTGCCACGCTGCTCATCACTCACGCCCACGGCGACCACTTCCACCTGTCCAATCTCTACATGCGCCGGAGCAATTTCTGCGCTACCACACCCGCGCGGATGGATGTCTTTGGCACGCCGCCCACGATAGAAGCGACGAACGCTGCGGCTGAAGCGCGCAATGTTTCAGAAGAGGAGTTCCGTCTGCGCCTCAATACCATTCAGCCCGGCGATTCCTGGCAGACAGAACGCTACCGGATCACGGCCTTCCCGGCAGCACATGCCGAAGAATTGATACCGGTTTTCTTTGCCATCGAGGAGAACGGCCGTACGCTTCTCTACGCGTCCGACACCGGCCCATTTCCCGATGAGACGTGGCAGCAACTCCAGGACTTCACATTCGATTGCGCGATTATCGAGTCCACTATGGGCATCGGCCTGCCGGGCACGCACCACCTCTCCATGGAGCAGTGCGCTGAGCACCATCAACGGCTAAAGGACGAGGGCCTGCTGAAACCTGGGGCGCGGCAACTCGCCACGCACTTTTCCCACAACCGGACGCCGCCGTATCTGGAGTGTGTTGACTTCTTCGCGCCGCATGGCATCGAGCCCGCGTACGACGGCTTGGTGGTCCAGATGTAGCCCGCCCCAAGCAACTCTAAGGACTGTGTACGCCCGCGGAGAAACGCAGTGATCGAACGACAGTCTTGGCAAATGCAGGTGAGTTTGCGGGAATGGAAGACCTGATTTCTCGGTTAGGCGAAGAAAGATGCGTGAAACGCGGCGGACAATTCTCAAGACCTTAGGGGCGCTACCGACGGTGCCGTTGCTGGCGGCGTGCGGGAGCAGCCTGCCCGACTCCATTCGACCTGATGCGAATTCAGACGTGCCTACCGTGCACGTGGTGGCGCCGAACATCACCCTGATTTCCGCCACCAATCTCATCCGCGCCATTCAGGCGTGGAACGGCGGCAATATCGATTCGGCGGGGCCTAGCGAACGCTTCCGCATCTCCCTGCAGATCATCAAGGCGCGGGACGACGGCGGCGTGACGGCGAGCGGCAGTCCGCCGACCTGGTCGTACTTTAGACGCGGCATCGACGCCGAGGCCGCTGCCGGGCGGCCGGCGGACATCGCCATGCTCACCGGTGGGATTCATACCCTACCCGGCATCGCCAGCCCGTTCTTCGGACCGCTCAACGACTTCGTGCAGCGCGACCGGGGCTTTCTCAACGAGTTCGTGACGCCGGCGGTGGAGGCAACGACGTTCGGCGGGCGCGTCCAAGCCGTGCCGGTAGTGCTCGGCGCCGGCGTGATGGCGTGGCACCCGGACCGCTTTGACGACACTGACCTTGCCCCGCCGCCTGCAACCTGGACTTGGAACGACCTGGCGTCGCTGGGACAAGACTTCATGACCGCGGCGCGTGCGCGCAATAAAGACGATTGGTGGGCGATGGGCGAGGGCATCTACACGGCGCTCTGGGCCCACCTGATGGCGCAGTCCGGTGGGGGTGTGTTGGACCTGGAGGAAGGCCGGCTGAGCCTCACGTCCGACCGGACGCGCGCGGCGCTGCAGCGGTGGCGCGATCTGGCCTATACGCACCGCATCATGCCGACGGGCGCCGACATGTCGTACTTTGACATGACCCGCCTGGCGCCGCGCAAGCGCGCCGCGCTGCACCACCACATGGTCTACTCCGGTGAAAACATCGGCGGCGGCTGGAAGATACAAAACTCGCCGTCTTTCGCCGGCAATGCCAACACCTCGCTCTACGTCATGGACGTCATGGGCATCCATGGCAAGTCGGTGCAAACCGAATTAGCCTACGAGGCTATCAAGGCGCTTGCGCCCTATGTGGCGTTGCGCTCGATGGTGCCGGCGTGGATACCCGCCCTGAAGCACGTGGAGAATCCTTCCGGCGAGCGACCGGAGCTGGCGTTGTTGGAGGAGCGGGTGCCGGTGGTATTGCAGGCGCTGCGCAACGGACGCGGCACGACAACGCTCCCCTGGACGGAGATCGGCACGCTGCTGCTGAATACCATGATTGAACCGATCCACAAGGGCGAACTCAGTGTTGCCGACGCCACCGAGCGGGCCACACGCGCCGTGGCGAACGCTCTGCCGGGGGTGTTGGTGTAGCGCCTACTCAGCCTTGCGTCGTTGACGGCTGATTGTGCGTGTGGACGTGACTTGGGCGCGGACAGTCTGCACTAGGTCAGCCTGCCAGCGGCTCCAGCTTCTCCAGAAGCACCTCTACGCGCTCGATACCGTCTCGTACGAAATCATCCGACTGCCAATCCTCATGGAAGTTCGTATACAACGAGATAGCTGTACAAAAGAGGCCATAAAACTCCCGGTCTCCTGTCTCGCGACATATCTTGTCTATTGTCTCAAAAAGGTACCGGTGCCCGTTGTGCTGCCACCCGCGTTGCTGAGCTACGGCTTTCACCGCTTGCGCCGCCGCGCTCCAGGCCTTCTCCGAGGCTTGGAGCCGGTCGCCCTGCGCGAATTCGCTCTCGGCTTGGCGTAGGAATTGGCGGCTGATGCGCAGGTGTTCATCTACTTTGGGGTCTCTGCCGTCGACTCGCGCAGCCATGCTGTGCTCCGTGCATTAGCTCGTGCCCAATTCGTCGTAAATATGTGCCAGTTGCAATATGGCAAGCAAATCGCATGCACTATCCGAAGTCGGCCGGAAACCGCCTCGCCGCGTGCCCGCTCGCTCCCTCTGGCTAGTCGATCTGTGAACCAATCGATCTGAGCGCGCTGGCCCATGCAGTGTTGAGCCGCCGATGCAAATCTTCCTTACTCTACAAGCGGCTCCAGCTTGTTCAGTAGCACCTTTACCCGCTCGATACCGTCTTGTACGGAATTGTCTGTTTGCCAGTTCTCGTAGAAATTCATGTGCAACGAATTCGCTGATTTAATGAGGACAAGATACTCCCGGTTTCCCGTCTCGTAATATATCTTGTCTATCGCCTCAAAGAGGTACCTGTGCCCGTCGTGCCGCCAGCCACGTTGCTGAGCCACGGCCTTAACCGCGTGCGCTGCCGCACCCCAGGCCTTCTCCGAGGCTTGGCGCCGGTCGCCCTGCGCGAATTCGCTCTCGGCTTGGCGTAGGAACTGGCGGCTGATGCGCAGGTGTTCTTCTACTTTGGGGTCTCTGTTTTTGACCTCTCGCGCCACAATGTACTCCGTGCTTTGACTGCTGCCCTCTTCGTGGCGGAACGATCCGCGCTGCAATTCGGCAAACCCGTTGCCATCAGCGTGTCACTCTGCCAGCGGCTCCAGTTTCTCCAGCAGAATCTTCACCCGCGCGATGCCGTCTTGCACAAATTCATCGGATTGCCAATCCTCATAGAAGTTCATGTGCAGAGAATTGGCCCTCCCAAATAGGTCTCGCAACTCGGGGTCGCCTGTTTCCCGGTAAATGCTGTCAATTGCTTCAAAGAGATAGCGATGTCCGTCGTGCCGCCAGCCGCGTTGCTGAGCCACGGCTTTCACCGCATGCGCCGCCGCGCCCCAGGCCTTCTCTGAGGCCTGAAGTCTATCGCCCTTGGCGAATTCCTCATCCGCTTGGCGCATGAATTGACGGCTTATGCGTACGTGCGCTTCCACTTTGCGGTTTCTGCCGTTGACTTGCCTAGCCATATCGAGGCCCTAGTGCTTCACCTGTCCACTTACATCAGGATTGCACTCTATACTGTAACAGAAGTTATTTATTTAGTCCATAACTGATTACACATTGTAGGCGTTCTATCGCTGCAGCCGCGAGATTTCACGCTCTGCCACGATGAGGCAGCGTTGAAAGCGCACGTGGGGGACCGCAAGATTGTAGTTCCGGATGCGCCGGTTGAGGGCGGAAACCCGCTCTCGAAAGTCCGCCATGGCTGCCTGCCAACGCGATTCAGCCGCAGAATTGGGGTGCTCTGCACCCTTGCGCGCACTGTACACGGACCACGACCGCGCCAGTTCTGCAGCGGCCTCGGCGAAGAGCTTCTCAATCCGCCGGCGTTCCTCAACCCACGGCAGGCTCATGCCGCTGTTGCGCAGGATATGACGGGCCATCCACAGCGCGGGATCCGCCAGCGGGTCTTCCTCCAGGTCCAGGGGCTTACCCTTGCCGGGCAGGTTTGTGAACTTGCCTTCTGCAAGAGCCTCCTGCAGCCGTTCTTCGACCAGCCTGCCCCACCTTTCCGTCATGCATTCCAACCTTCCGGCCGCGAACCGTCGGCAACCGCCGCCAGCCGTTGCAAATAGCGTGTCCAGCCTTCGTCGTGAATGTCGCGCTCAAGCGGCGGCGCTTGTGCGAAACCGGACTGCCGCAAGCGCAGCACCGTTTCACTGCCATCGCTTTCCAGGACGATGTGCACGTCAAGCGGTGGAAACGTCCATTGCCGGTTATGCCACGTGAAGCCAAAGCAGGCATCGGCTTCAAATGCCGTGACCTCTCCTGAGAACACGCTGACGGAGCCGTTTTCATTGAAGAACACGAACTCCACCGCACCGCCAACGTGCTGCTCGATGCCTGACACCTGCGCGAACCAGAGGCTGATGGCATCGGGATCGGTGAGCAAGGCAAAGACCCGCTCTGGCGGAGCCGCAATCCGCAATGACACTTCCAGCACGTCATCGTGCGTGTCGGCGGCATCGCTAGGCACGACACTTCCTACGTCGTCTTCAGTTGCATCTGTAGCGGCGTTCAATGGCGAGTCCTTGGCGATGGCAACGGAAGGAATATCCCGCACTGGAATTCTCAGTGCGAAGCTTGGCATCCATCCTGAGTATACTGCGGACTTGCGGATTTGTAGACTACGTTGAGCAAACAGATTCAACCGTGGCGCCAATTGCCTGTATCGCGCCTCGTTTGCCAGCTAACCCATACTCTCGTCGCGTTGTCCCTGGACACTCACTCGCGGAGGGGTGACAATGGGGGGCGTGTGCGACGATAGCGATATCAGAGACCGGTCGTTCTAGAAGTAGTCGCCACGTCAAGCTTCCAAGTAAAATCCTGCTGCCAACGAATGAAGGGCTTGCAGCCGCTACAGCGCCAAGGAATTCATCATGGTCATTGACTGTCACGCCCACTTGTCCGGTGAGCACACCGGCATCACGCGCATCTGGGGCAAGAACGACGCCGCCCTGATTGCAGCCGCTGACCGCGTGGGCATTGACATGAGTTGCGCCTCTGTTCTGACGACGGCTATGCCCGCCCCACTGGCGGACTTTCAGGAGTGCAACCGCCAAATGGCCGCGGCAACCCGGCAGTTCCCCGGCAAAGTGCGCGGCTACTGCTACGTAAACCCCGGCTATACGCGGGAAGCCCTGCACGAGATCCGCACCTACGTGGAAGACCATGACTTCATGGGCATCAAGCTCTACAACGAGTACGTGTGCACCGACCCCATCCTCTATCCCATCGTGGAACTGGCCATTGAGCTTGGTGTGCCCATCCTGCAACACGCCAGCCACCAGCACCGTCCCATACCCAGCCAGCCCAACATCTCCGATAGCGGCGACATTGCCGTCCTGGCCGCCCGTTATCCCGAGGCGGTCTTCATCTGCGCCCACATCGGGGGCGGCGGCGACTGGGAGTGGACAATCAAAGCCGCCCGCGCGACGCCAGGCATCTACCTCGACACCAGCGGCAGCGTCTTCGACAGCGAGATGGTGCAGACGGCTGTGGACGTCGTCGGTGCGGAGCGCGTGCTCTTCGGCTGTGATACCTCGTTCACCGCCGGCATTGGCAAGCTGCGCGCGGCGGACCTTACAGAGGAAGAACGCGCGCTCATCATGGGCGGCAACATGGCGCGCATCCTGGCAATGCGCAAGGCGTAGTCCAAGGACGTCTGCAATTGTCGTCGCCCGGCTCCATCGCTATGTGTGGCGCGCCGACCCCGCCCCAGTACTGCAACGCTCGGTTTTGGGCATGAGCGCTGCCACGTTAAGGGGGCGAACTTGCAGTGCGATGGGCAGCCCTTTCATTGGCTCGTCATTGAGGAAAGCCCTACGCCAAGGTCGGCAAGACTCCGCGACGAGCGAAATAGCAATACCAAGGCACTAGATTTCTCGCTGTGCTCGAAATGACATGCGATGCACCTTTCCTGTGGGGGTCGTATTGCCGCTCTCTTGGTCATTTGCCCCCTCCACGTGCAGGTCCTGGCTCGCGCTTCCTTGCCACAGATATTGCGGGAAGCTCCTTGCAAAAGGTTGACGAGGCCTTGATTGGACCAGCGCATTGCCTTGACAGTGGCAGACACGAGGAGTACACTTCTTGCCACAATGGGAAGTTGCGGGCAAGCGCCCACAGCCGTTCCCGCAGAGTGAGCAGTGGTAAAAAGGAGAGCAACGATGAAAGCAGTCCACCGATTCTCACGGCGCAGCCTGCTCGGCGCGTCGGCCGTAGGCTCCGTCGGGCTCGTTTTGGCGGCGTGCGGCCAGGTACAGATGACGGGCGAGCCCATGGAACAGGATGTAGAGGCCCCGCAGGAAGAGGCCGAGCAGCCGCAAGTGGTGGAGCATGCGCCCGTAATCGCGTTGCTCATCAGCCAGCGCGATGACAATATTGCCAGGACGGCGGCCACGCTGGAGCTTTTCGATACGGAACATCCCGAAGTCGATATTGCCTGGAAGTTGGGCTACCCGCCGCGTGAGTTGCCCCCGCTCCTGGCCGCCGGTTCACCGCCAGATGTCTGCTGGTGGGGCGTGGCCCCGCACCAGGTAGCCGACATTGTGCGGGACCACCGTCCGATACTGGCGGCGCACGGCGTCGACATCAGCGAATTCGTGGAGCCGGTGATCACGGGCAATACCTGGCAGGGCAAGCTGCTCGGCGTGCCGTATGGTCTGAACACGACGAGCATCTTCTACAACAAAGACCAATTCGCCGCGGCCGGCCTCAATCCCCCGACAGACGACACCACGTGGGAGCAGGTCCTGAGCGATGCCGAAGACCTGACCGCACACCTGAACCAGGGCTCGGAAAAGAACACCGCCTGGGGCATTAGCACCAGTTCGTATATTCCGCAGTACTTGCCGTTTGTCTACGCGGGCATGCTCGATGAAGACGGCGAACTCGCCGCTGACCGCGAAATCGCCCTACGCATGGTGCACATGATCAAGGATGCGTGGACCAGGCGCGGCGCGGCTCCGGGTCCGAACAACGAAGACATCGACCTGAGCGGCTTTGCCGTCGACGCGTTCAACAACCAGCAACTCAGCCAGGTCATCTTCGGCACGTGGGGTATCGTGCCGGCACGGGAACGGGCGCAGTTCGAGTTCGACTCCATTGAGCCGCCGTATCTCGAAATTGGCGGCGGGCGCACGCGCGGCGCCTTCATGGGCCAGGAAGAGCACTTCGTCCTGGACAGCAGCACCAATCCGGATGCGGAAGTACTCGTGGTCTGGTACGCCAAGTCCACCCATCAAGAGTGGATGGGCCGGCGCGGTCACGCCATTCCGGTGCACATCCCGTCGCAGCATTCCTTCGGGCCGCCGGAAGACGATCCGAACCCGGCCAACCAACTGTCGTTCGCCCGCAGCGCGGCCTACGCCACGCCGTTCTGGCCGCATCCGGCGTACCGGAACTTCACCGGCGCGCTCAATACGCACCTGCGGCCGCACTTCCGCGAGGAAGACAATCTGACCTCGGAAGAGGCGGTGGAGAACGCCTTCGCGGCGCTGGAGCAGGCGATCGAGGACTGGAAGAAGGAGAACGCGTAGGGTTCCTCGCCGGTGTCAGTTGACTGTTACAGTCATTCCTGTAATTGTCATTCCGAGCGTAGCGAGAATCTAGGGTTCACGTCGAGCGTGTTTGATAGGCTTAGTACTTTAGATTCCTCACTCCGCTGCGCTCCGTTCGGAATGACATCTGATTGGGTCTTACTGGCACGCAGAACCACCGATTGTTGTCACCAATTCTGTCAACGAATTACCTGACATCTACAAATTCCGAGCGTAGTAGGGGCGGTTCGCGAACCGCCCCTATTTTTTCCGTTCGCACTGAGCTAGTCGAAGTGCAGACGGTGGGGCGTATGGGTAGTACGCGAATCAAGCCTGAGTAGAGAGCCCCGGCGTGCGCCCTTGTCGCCGTTCACCTTTCGACAGGCTCAAGGCGAACGGTTGCAGGGGCACTTTTGTTTCCGTTCGCGCTGAGCTCGTCGAAGCGCAAATGGAGAGATGTAAGGGCGGTTCGCGAACCGCCTCTACGCTTGGCTTGGGACATTCAGTCACGAACGCAGTACATCTTCTGAGAAGAGAGGCAAGGGTCGTTGCCTCCCTTCTTCGCGTCATCCCGCCTTCATGGCACCGGCGGCATGCCGCGCCGCTGCGGTGAACTCTTCAGTGGTGATCGACCCCGCCAGACTGCGCGACTCAAGGTGATGAAACACCTCCTCCGTACAGAGATCATGGGGCAGGCCGGGCGCGCCGATGCTTGTCGTGCAGTCACGCAGTAGGATGATGCAATAGCCGCGCTCGCGCATGGCGAAAACGCCGTAGTCGCGGTGAGGCACGCAATAATTGGCGGCGAAACCGGCGTAGAAGAGATAGCGGATCTGTTTGTCCCGGCACAGGCGGTGCATTTGTTCGCCGGTCGCTATTACGAAGTCCTCGTCCGCGGGCCAGACGGCGCGGTCAATTGACCGAATCTCGTCATGCCGGCGCCGGAGAGGCAACCACTCCTCGCCGTAATGGGCCTCCAGATTCGCCCATTCTCCCTGACGCCGGGCGAATTCCGGCGGCGGCCAGTCCGGCACGGCCTTTGGCGGTGGACTGAGTTCGCTCTCGCCCGCGTAGCACAACCACTGGGGAAACTTCTGCGCCACCGGCGGCGACGGCGCATGCACTACGGTAATACCCAGCGCGCGGCACTTATCCAACAGCGGCCGGATGAGGTCTCGGCAGATTTGCGCGGAGCGCTCGCCGTGGCTCTCGATGGTCGGCTCGTCCCAGCAGTCCACGAGCACGATAGCGGCTTCTGCAGGCGGAATGCTCACCGTGGCGTACTTGAAACCAAAGTGCTCCTCACGGTATGGCAGGTCCGGCGCGCGGGGCTCGTGGATGAGAAAGCGCGTGGTCAGTTCTAGATTCGTCACCGGGGTTCTCCTTCAATTTCGAGGAATCCAATTCCTCTCTATTCTATGTGTTGCGAAAAGTGCGGGGTATTCCTTTATAGTTAAGATCAGTTCCGAAGTGAGACGTGTGGTCTTTCTCGCCGCTCCCGCGAATACGGGAGCCGACAGGCTGAGGAGAAGATAGATTCCCGCGTGCGCGGGATTGACGGATGATTGTGCTATTCGGTCTTGTGGCGAGACCGCGCCGGCAAGCATTTAAGGAGAAGCCGTGTGCTGCGCGTAGAGACTTGGAAATACGGTAAGCGCTGGGTGTACTCCGTCACCTATGACGAAGCAGTGCCGTCTTTGCCGGAGCATGCCGTGCCGTTGCACCGGAAGCACGGTGTACCCGGGATGGTGGCGCTGGATGCGGAGTTGCTCGCAGAGGGCGGCCAGCTACGTCTCAGCTCGCGCGGCGACAACCATGAGCGCTACCTGAACGTGGGGGAGATTCAGGAACTGCAGCGCCAGGGTTGGAGTGTCGCCAGTCTGGGGCAGGCGCGTGACGACGATCAGTCGCCCACGAGAGGCGCCCCTACGCGGGATACGCGGCAAGCGCTGGAGCACCTGGTCGGTGCGCCGGTTACGGCGCTCTCGGTGTCGACCATAGACCATCATCACGGGATGCTGCCGGAGGAGATTAAAGCGGCCGGCTACCTGGGAGTATTCACCCTGGAGGACCGCCTGAACTACAACCACGTCGATGAAGACTTCCACGCGCTGGGGCGGTCGGCGCTGTATACCGTAGAGGGCTTGCCGCTGCCTGCCCGGGACTACGATCCGTACTGGCGGCTGCACCAGGCCTTTGACACGGAAGGCTGGCTGGTGGATGGCGGCCGGCTGGTTGCGGAAAATCCGGCGGACCCGGAACGCGACATCACGCCCGCGCTGCTTGACGAACGCTTTGCGAAAGTGGCGGAAGTCGGCGACGTGTGGCGCGCGACGCCGGATGAAGTGATCGACTACATGCTCACACGCCGCACCGCCCATCCGCGAGGATACCGCGGCAGTGATGAGGAAATTACCTTCTACATGGAAGCGCCGCGCATACCGGAGCGCGTACGGAACCGGGAACTGACCTTCACAATGGAGGTGCCGCCGACCTGGCAAGCGCCTGCGGTGAGCAGCGACGGCGCGCCGGTGGCAGATATGGTTAATCTTAGTGAGGGCCGCATACGCTTTACGCTGCCGGTGCACGATGGGCAGCAGATGCGGATCAGCGCGGCGGTGGGCAGTTAATTGCCCGGCCATGGATACGCATGAGGGCCTCGCCTGCTTCGCCCGGCTCTGGATTCCGGCGGAAGCCGGAATGACGGATCGCGCGGCCATGATCTCCGGTTTGGGAGTGGCAGTGTCGTGAGCGATTACATTCTCGCCCTCGACCAAGGCACCACTTCCTCCCGCGCCATTCTCTTTGACGCCGCTGGGCAAATAATTGCCAGCGCCGGGCAAGAGTTGCCGCAGATCTATCCGCAGTCCGGGTGGGTGGAGCACGACCCCCATGCGATTTGGCAAACGCAGCGTAGCTCGATCCAGGCCGTGTTGCAGAAGGCGGCGGTTGCGCCCGAGCAAATTGCGGCCATTGGCATCACGAACCAGCGAGAGACGAGCCTGGCCTGGCAGCGGTCTACCGGTGAGCCGCTGGGCAACGCCATCGTGTGGCAGTGCCGACGCACGGCGGGGCGCTGCCAAGAGCTGGCGGTGCAGGGACTGGCAGACGCGGTCCGGGACAAAACCGGCCTGGTGCTCGATGCCTACTTTTCGGGCCCCAAGTTCGAGTGGATACTGCAGAACGTCCCCCGCGCCAGGGAACTCGCGGCGCAGAACGACCTCTGTTTGGGTACCGTGGACTCTTGGCTCATCGCGCAGCTCACGGGACATGCCCTGCACGTCACTGACCCGACCAATGCCTCCCGCACCATGCTCTACGACATCCACGCACGGGATTGGGATGCCGGCTTGCTCGCGCTCTTTGGCCTTGCGCGGGAAGCCCTGCCGCAGGTAGTGCCGTCCTCAGGTGTGCTGGGCTACACCGATCCGGCAGTGTTTGGCGCCGCTATTCCAATCGCGGGTATCGCCGGTGACCAGCAAGCCGCGCTCTTCGGGCAGACCTGCTGGCAGCCGGGGCATGCCAAGAATACCTATGGCACAGGCTGCTTCCTGCTCTCGCACACCGGCGAGCAGGCTACGCCTTCGGAAGCCGGACTGCTGACGACGGTGGCGGCTTCGGTTGATGGCCCCGCCTATGCGCTGGAAGGATCGGTTTTCGTGGCCGGCGCCGCGGTCCAGTGGCTGCGCGACAAGCTGGGCGTCATTGCCACGGCGGCGGAGAGCGAGGCGCTGGCGCGGCAAGTGCCTGACGCCGGCGGCGTGGTCGTCGTGCCCGCGTTTACGGGTCTGGGTACGCCGTATTGGGACCCCGCGGCGCGGGGAACCGTCCTCGGCCTGACGCTGGGCTCGACCAAGGCGCACTTTGTCCGTGCCACGCTGGAAGCGATCGCGTTTCAGACCCGCGACGTGGTGGAAACAATGCAGCAGGAATCCGGCGTGGCGCTACAGGAACTGCGCGCTGACGGCGGGGCAGTTGCCAACTCCTTCCTGATGCAGACCCAAGCGGACCTGCTCGGCATTCTGGTCGTTGTCCCTGCGGTGACGGAGACCACGGCACTCGGCGCGGCGTACCTTGCGGGACTGGGCGTGGGCTACTGGCCGGATGCCGCAACGGTAGCGGCGCAGTGGCGGGTCGCGCGACGCTACGAACCCCAAAGCAGCGCCGACGAGCGCGAAACCCGCTATGCCGCCTGGCAACGGGCCGTGGAGCGCGCCCGCGCGTGGGCCACAACGTGAACGGTGTCTTCGGGCCGGTGTAAGAGTGGCGGGCTACGTCGTGCTGCTCCAGCGTGAGGCGCGTCGTCCGTCATCACCATAGAAATAGCGTGACCAAGCCGTTCGCCCCCGAATCGTTCGATCCGCTGCATCGGTCGATACTTCGTATCGAGCACGGGGCAGGCTCTGAGCACTTCGGCTGGCTCAGTACAGGCATCGTCGAAGGGTGAACGGCGGAGGTAGCAGGTGGCAACTCTGCACCCTATTCTCTCCGTTCATGCTTCGCCACGCCTGTACTGAATATTTCGGCAAGCTCAGCACAGGCCTTGCCGAAGTGCTCAGCACGAACGGAGAGATGTGCGTTCATATTCATTTACTTGTGTGGCCGGTAGACGGCCATGGGCATTGTCGCGAAAGTGGTAATCCCCATTGATGCGGGCGTGATGCCCACGTTCCCAGATATGCGGGCGGGACGCCCGCGCTCCCAGATAGTGTCATTCCCGCGAAAGCGGGAATCCATCTTCTTCGCGAATCCTGGACCCCGGCATTCACCGAGATGAGGATATTCGTGCCTGGAATGCTATCGGAGTGATCAGCTACACAGAATCTGGCTGCAGCGCTTCCAGCGCCACGCGGTACAGCGTTTCCAGACCCTCCCGCGTGGTGTCAGACCGAAACTGCGGATCCCACGTCTGGTCCGCGAGCGAATCACTGATTGTCAGCAGAGAACCCATCTCCACGCCGCGATAGGTCGCCACGGCAAAGAGCGCCGCGGCTTCCATTTCGACCGTGAGCACGCCCTCCGCTCGATAGTGCTGTACCTCCGCGACGGTCTCACGGTAGGGTGCGTCAATCGTCCAGCTCGTGCCGACGCTGTACGTTATGGTTGCGGTCCGCAGCGCCGCTTCCAGCTTGGCGGTCATGGCCGGCGAGGCATTCGCATACTTCTCCGGCGGCAGGTAGTGGTGGGAGGTGCCTTCATCCCGGATGGCGCGGTCGCAGACGACGATGTCACCAATATTGATATGGCGCTGGAGGCTGCCGGCGGTGCCGATAGTTAGGAATCGCCGTACTCCTTGCACAATCAATGCTTCCAGCACCAGCACCACAGCGGGCGCGCCGACGCCAAAGCCACCGGCAACTGCCACACGGTTCTCGGTTTCCTGTAGCCAGTGGAGATGGCGATAGGTTCCTCGTTCAACGCCGGCAGTTTCGTGCTGCTCGAGAATGTGTGCCAGCAAAGAAGACTGGTAGCAGAAGATCACGGCATCCGGAAACGGAAAGGGCGGTGGCTCTCTTACAAAGTGGGCAACAGCGGCACCCGGCGTGATAAAGGCCTCTTCGCGGTGCTTATTGTGGAAGTTTGGATACGGCATCGGCCTCAACAATCTGTCTCGGTCCTGATTCTGTAGCGCGGGGGCTTGTCCCCCGCCTCTTTGGTTTTTCGTGAGGTCTGCTACTTGCACCCGATCGCCGTCAAATCGTCTGATACGCTCTATCGAGCACGGGGCAGGCTCTGAGCAATTCGACAAGCTCAGCACAGGCCTGTCGAAGGGTGAATGGGAATGGATTGTACAGCCATACCTCCTGAGTCCGTTCATGCTTCGACAAGCTCAGCACGAACGGCTGGGGCCGACCTGGGCTGTCGTTCCCTCCAAGCCTCGGATTCCGAGGGTATCTCACAGTCTAATCGATTTGGCGCAACAGGACGCAGGTTACAAACCTGCGCTACCACGGAGAAGACCTGCGCAAACGCGGAGATTTGACGTAGCGCGGGGGCTTGTCCCCCGCTTGGACACACGGCATCGCGCGCATCGTTTGGCAGTCTCGCATGAGGGGCGCACTTACCGCGAAGAACTGTAGCTCATCCTGAGCCTCGAATCTCAGGTTTGTTTCACGGTCTAATCGAATTGGCGCAACAGGACGCAGGTTACAAACCTGCGCTACCACGGAGAAGACCTGCGCTAACGTGGAGATTTGACGTAGCGCGGGGGCTTGTCCTCCCGCCTCTTTGAATCTATGCCTCAAATGCCCACGTGCTCAATCACGCACGCTAAGCGCGCCTAGGCCTTTTTTACAAACACCGGACTGCACCAGGCCATTTCGCCGTCGTATTGGGTGACGCGGACGAAATACGGCGTGAGGTCTTGCTGCAGCGGTTCCGGGTCTTGGTAGGTGAAAGCCGCGTCGTAGGGTGCGCGGTTTTCGCTATCGTGGGAGATGCGCACCTCGCTAGCCACGCCGGTAGTGCCCGGGCGTACGAGTTCCTCTACACCGGCTAGTTCGTTTAGGCCCACCACAAATGTGGCGGGGGGAGACGTGAAGTGGAGCGCGGTCTCGGCGTCACCCACCAGTTCCAACGCGATGCCGTCCCAGTCGCCGGAAGTTTGCGAGACCCAGCGCACGCTCTCTTCGTTCCAGTCCACGATGCCTTCTGTCGGATCGTCGAAGGCCCAACCCTTGGCCGACACGATGCGGCCGCTTTCCACGCGCAGGCTGCCGTCCCAACGCAGGCGGCGGGTGCGGTCCTTCACACGCGCGCCGCGCCAGCCGATGCGGACTTTCCGTGGTATCCCGTCCTCTGGCTCTACGAGGGGATGGGAGTAAACCACCTCAGTGCTCCGCAGCACTTCCACCTTCACCAAAGGCGCGGTGCCGGCTACTTGGATATTCAACTCAGGTGGATGGGCAGATGAGAATACTTCTCCCATCGGGCGCCCATCGGCAGTCAGATGCACGATCATGCGCGCGCCGGTGGAAGCAAACGTGCGGCGAGAGCGAATAGCGTCCCAGATCGAGCGGCGCTGGAGTGCGGGCGCGTAAGCGCCGAGCAAACCCCCACGCACGCCGAACATGCCGCCGTTGGTGGGAAAGCTCGTGCCGGGGCGGCCGGTGTGATCGTCGCTGCCCGCCGCAAAACCGGTAATGTAGCCCCGCTCCAGCGCTTCTTGCCACACCCATTCGAACCAGCCGTGGGCCGAGGCGATCTCGATGAGCGGCATCACCTCGGCATCAAAGTAGTCGAGGTTCGCGCGCCGCCCGCCGATGTGGGGAATGAGGAATACGTCATCCAGGCCGCGATAGCGGTCAACGAGCTTTGAGACCGGACACATATCCTCCCACGGCCCCGGATCGCCCGGCACTTGCCAGTGGGACGAGCGGTGCAACGGGCCCTCGTCGCCGAGAAAGTGCACGTTATGGTCGCCGCCCGCGGGATGGTTGCCCGACCACTCGTAGCCGAGGAGCGTCAGGAACCGGCCGGGGTCGTTGTAGCGCTTCACGATCTCTTGCAGTTCATACCAGAACTCCGCCGTGACCTGAAAGTCGTTGCCCTGGATGCCGAGGAAGTCCACACCAGCATGGTCGCGGGCGTAGGTGAAGTACTCGTCCGGACTGCCGGTGCCCACGGTTTCTTCCGTCTGGGCGTGCATGTCGCCCCAATACAGGCGCATGGCGGGTGCGTCAGCCTGCACGTGAATGGGATTGCTGAGAACGGTGAAGGCCGGGTCTGTACTGCGGGCCTCAAGTCGCGTAATGCCGGTCTCGCTCAGTTTCAGGCCGGTGAAGCGGTGGACCCCACCGTCTTCTTCACTATAAGTATGGCGCGCCAGCGGCCCGGCCTGATGCGGCAAGTAGAGTCCAACCTCACCACGCAGGCCGCTCGCCGTGTTGCCCCAGGCATCGTCGGCGCGCACGAGCACGTCGAACTCCTCGCCCGCCGCCGCTATGCTCGGCGCTTGCGCCACCAAACCCGCAGGCGGCCCGGCAATAATGCGCACCACCGGCGCATCCGGCAATTCGCGAAACTGCAACGTGCCGAAGCTATCGGCAAAGAACTTGAACTCGAACGTGCTCTCCACAAACGTCTGCGCCTGGCTGCCGGGACTGCCCCCCGAGGTATCACCCATCACGATCCAGATGTGCTCGCCTTCCTTAAGCGTGCCGTCGTGCACGTGCACGTGGATGGTGCGCCGCCAGGGCCGCACGTGGTTCTCGCGGTCGAAGTGCACCTGCAATTTGGCGTTGCCGTCGGTATAGATGCGGCAGTAGTTCGGCGCGGTGGGATCATCAAAGTCCGGCGCGCCCCAGTCGCAGACGCCCCGCATCACCAGCCGCAGGTTGGAGCGGTCGTCCATGCCGTACGTGCCCACGGTGAAGGTGAACGTCCACGTCCCCCACGACCCGGCCACCACGGCGTTGGTCGGCTCAAGAGCGACCGTACCGCAGTACTCCCGCAAGGTTGCTGCATCATATTCCGGTGGCATGGTGGGTGAGCGTTCTCCTTCCAGATGGTGGGGCCAGGTCGATGGCCCGGACTCCTAACTGCCTCAGTGGGTATGATTCTCAATGCACAGTATAAGACTTTGCCCAGCGATCCGTTCACGCTGAGCTTGCCTGTCCTGAACTTGCCGAAGGGTCGAAGCGCGAACGGATAGGCTTCCCGCATCGCTGCGACGGATGGTTCTTACCAATGCCATTCCGCATTGTCCGGCCAAGGGGCGACCATCGCCTCTTCAGTAGGAATAGGCTGTAGACTTGCACCCGACCCCGGGATACGGCAATAGCAGCCAGGAGCAATTGGCTGCTCGCAGCTCGCGCTACCATCTTGACTAAGGTTGTTTCCTTGCTTCTTCTTGAAATGGGATTAGCCGCTCGGCTATAGTGAAGTGTGGAAGATAACGTGGTCTTCTTCAATACTTTTTCTTAATTGCGTGCCGCGCGTCGGCTACCGGCTTGTCCGAAAGACACGTGTCGGACAGGGTTAGTGATTGGTGACTAGCACATGCTGTTTCGGTAAAGCGCTTTTGCCGGAAGTCGGTTCTCGCTCAACGGAGTAGAGGGATACTCGGGAGTAGAAGGCCGCGTTTCAGTGAAACGGCGACTTGGTTTTGCGGAAACGGGAACTTCGATACCATGAAGCAGCATCTGCTAGTCACTAACCACACCTGGGGTTGAGGCGGGGCACGGGAAGGGTTTTTTCATCGTATGATTCACAAGGTAGAGGCAGACCATGCCGGTCGTGCGCTTAGCATTGAGACCGGGCGGTTTGCTGAGCAGGCGAGTGGTTGCGTCACCATCCGCTGTGGCGACGCCATACTCCTCGTTACCGTTACCGGAGACAAGCCCCGCGAGGGCATCGATTTCTTCCCACTCTCGGTTGACGTAGAAGAAAAATACTACGCCGTCGGCCGCATTCCCGGCGGCTACTTGCGGCGTGAAGGCCGGCCCAGCGACGACTGCGTTCTGGCGGCGCGGCTGTGCGACCGCCCGTTGCGGCCGCTTTTCCCCAAGGACTATCGCAACGAAGTCCAGGTCATCATCACCATCCTTAGCGCGGACCAGGAAAACGCCACGGACGTGATGGGCATTGTCGGCGCATCAGCGGCGCTCTGCATCTCGGACATTCCGTTTGGCGGGCCGGTTGGCGCGGTGCGCGTTGGGCGCATCAACGGCGAGTTCGTCATCAATCCGCTCATGTCGCAGTTTGCGGAAAGCGACCTCGATCTCGTCATCGCGGGCACCCGCGACGCCGTGATGATGGTGGAAGCCGAGGCAGGCCAGTTGCCGGAAACGGAAATGCTCGCGGCGCTGGAGCGCGGCCATGAGGCGTTGCAAGAGACCATCGCCATGCAGGAAGAGCTTATCAGCCAGGTGAGCAAGGCCAAGCATGAGTATGTTCCCCACGGCCCGCCGGACGAGCTTGTAACACAAGTGCAGGAGCGTGTTGCCGACCAGGTGGCAGCAGCGTTCGGGCGACCGGACAAGGCGGAGCGCGAGGAGCAGCTCGCCGCAATCACCGCCGACACCGTGGAGGCTTTAGGCGAGGAGCACGGCCAAGGGCTTGTAGCCGACGCGGTACAATCCGCCGTCAAGAAGCACGTGCGCAACGAAATTCTGCACGAGGGCAAACGGCCCGACGGGCGCGCCCCGGCGGAAATTCGCCCGCTGTCCGCCGAGGTTGGGATTTTGCCCCGCACCCACGGCACCGGGCTCTTCCAACGCGGCCAGACCCAGGCGCTGAGTATCACGACACTTGGTTCCATCGGCGACGCACAGCCGCTTTACGGTCTTGAAATCGCCGATTCCAAGCCATTTATCCACCACTACAACTTTCCGCCCTTCAGCACCGGTGAGACCGGACGGCTGGGCTCGCCGCGCAGGCGGGAGATCGGCCACGGCCGGCTCGCCGAGCGCGCGGTGGCACAGGTGCTGCCCTCGCAGGAGGACTTTCCCTACACCATTCGCATAGTTTCGGAAGTTCTCTCTTCCAACGGCTCGACGAGCATGGCGTCGACCTGCGGCAGTTCGCTGGCGCTCATGGACGCCGGTGTGCCAATTGAAGCGCCGGTAGGCGGCATTGCCATGGGCCTCGTGATGGGCGATGAGAGCGAGTACGCCATACTCACCGACATCCAAGGCATCGAGGACGCCCTGGGCGATATGGACTTCAAAGTAGCCGGCACCACCAAGGGTGTCACCGCTTTGCAGATGGATATCAAGGTTTCGGGCATCACCTTTGCGATTATGGAGCAGGCCTTGGCGCAGGCGCGCGACGCCCGCTTAGAGGTGCTCAACGTCATGGCCGAAGCCATCGCCGAGCCGCGGACGGAGCTTTCCGACTATGCGCCGAAGCTCGTTTCCCTCAAGATCAACCCGGAGAAGATTGGCGACGTGATCGGCCCCGGCGGCAAGATCATTCGCAAGATCCAGGAAGAGACCGAGTCGAAGATTGATATCGACGATGACGGCACCATCGTCGTCACCGGCGATTCCAAGGAAGGCGTCGAAAAGGCGGTGGAGACCATCCGCAATATGACCACCGAGCTCGAGGTCGGCGCCATCTTTACCGGCACGGTGTCGCGCATCATGAACGCCGGCGTCTTCGTGAACCTGCCCGACGGGCGGCGCGAAGGCCTGGTGCGCATGAGCGAACTGGCGGAAGACTACGTCGAGCGCGCCGAGGACATCGCCGACATCGGCGACGAAGTTATGGTGATGGTGATCGAGATCGATTACCAGGGCCGCGTAAACCTCTCACGTCGCGCCGTACTGGAAGGTACGCATCCCTCCGAACGCGCACCGTCCAGCCGGGGCGACCGCGGCGGGGATCGTGGCGGTGACCGTGGTCGCGGACCGTCTGACCGGCGTGGCCCGCCGCGCGGCGGACGCGGACCCCGGCGCTTTGACCGTGACCGCGCGCCCGCGGGTGCGGAGCGTAACCGCGATCGCGGCGGCGAACGCGGCAGTCAGCAGGAAGCTCCTCAGGACGATGGCAACGGCGACTCGTCCGCAGGCTCCGGCAGAAAGTGGTAGGGAGACGTCATGGCGGCAACGCAGGCAGAACCTCTCCGTGTGGCCGTTTGCGGCATCTTCGGCCGCGTCGGCACGACCGTGGCAAATGCAGTAGCACGTGAGGATGACCTCACGCTGGTCGGTGGTGTCGACATCATCGCTTCAGATGATGGTTTCACTGCGACAAACGGTCAGACGCTTGCCACGGATACGGACTTGGCGACGCTGCTTGCGCGCTCCAAGACCGACGTTATCATCGATTTCACCCGTGCCGATGCGGCGCGGGTGAATATCCGCACTGCCTTGGAGAACGGCGTTCACGCCGTGGTGGGTACCACCGGCATGGAGATTGCAGAAGTCGAAGAGCTGGGCGCAGTAGCCGCGGCCAACGACGTGGGCCTGGTGGTGGCTCCCAACTTTGCGCTGAGCGCCGTGCTGATGATGCACGTCAGCAAGCTCGTCGGCAAGCACATGGATTACTGTGACATCGTGGAATACCATCACGAGCGCAAGATTGATTCTCCCTCCGGCACGGCGCTGCAGAGCGCCATCGACATTCGCGAGGCGCGGGGCAGCGACTTTGTCTCTGTTTCCTCGGAAAAGGAGACGCTTGTCGGCACCCGCGGCGGCGTGCACGGCGGCATCAATGTCCACGCGGTGCGGCTGCCGGGCATGGTGGCACACCAGCAAATCGTGTTTGGCGGACTGGGGCAGACGCTCACCATCCGCCAGGACTCCACGAGCACTGAATCCTTTGTGCCCGGCGTGCTCTTGGCCGTACGCAAAGTCCAGAATCTGAAGGGACTCACCCACGGACTGGACGCGCTGTTGGGACTGGTGTAGCAAGGCAAGAGACCGCAGTTTTCGTAGCACAGGTTGCAAACCTGTGCTACTGTAGTTTTGACAAGTTTTACAACTTGGGTGAAGTACTCGCACGCTACCGCACAGAAACTGGATACCAGATCGAACAGTCAGGCCTGCAAAGGGACTCCTGGGCGCGGAGTGTACGCCCTGACTACTCTAGTGATAGTCGAGAGGCAAACTCGCGGCGACGGTAGTGAGTCTGTACGGCGAGGAAATCGCGCTACGCCCATTCAGTCTTGAAGAGTACCACTGGCTGATTGACCATGGTTTCATCCATGACGGTGAGCGGGTGGAACTTATCCAAGGCGCCCTGCACTTGATGAGCCCCAAGGGTGTCCGCCATGCTGCCTGCCAGAGCAAAATACTGCACCAACTGTTTGCCAGAATTGGCAACAGGGCTTGGATACGTGCGCAGGGTCCAATCACGCTACCCAATAGTGACTCAGAGCCGGAAGCCGATATAGTGTTGGCTGCATCCCGCAAGGGCGGCTATTTTGAGCACCATCCCTATCCCGAAGACGTACTCTTGGTGATGGAGTTTGCTGATTCGAGTTTGCAGTATGACCGGAAAGTCAAAGCACCACTGTACGCGGCCGCGGGAATAGCCGAGTATTGGTTAGTAAACCTGCAGGACGACAAGATCGAGGCGTACCGCGAGCCAACTTCTCTCGCTCAAGGCGCATCCCACTATCGCCAGTGAAGTGTCCGACTGCGCAAGACATGGTTGCCCCGATTCAGTTCCCCGACTGCACTTTTCCAGTAAGTGAACTCCTCCCAGAGCGTGGCTAACGGCCGCTAGCTGCAGTCACCGAGTGACTGCAGTTGGCGTGGAAATCTGTGACGCAGTGCACCACGAAGTTGTGTGTCTTCCTAATTCGGTTCATCAGCGACTTTGCTAGTCAATTCCCATCCTTTGCCTGGCCCAATTCTCAAGCGTCGTTGGTATAATGGTTAGACCGTCTACTCACTAGGCAGTCACTAAGAGCGATGAGCAGGATTAGGAACAAAGGCATGGCATACAGCGACGGTTACAACGTAGGTATTCTCGGCGCCACCGGTGTGGTGGGGCGGCTTCTTCTTGACATCCTTGCAGAGCGCGACTTTCCTGTGAAGGAACTGCATCCGCTCGCCTCGGCGAACTCATTGGGCAAGACCGTGTCGTTTGCCGGTAAGGAGTATGCCGTCGAGGAGACTACGGATGCTTCGTTTGACGGCTTGGACATTCTCTTTGCCTCTGCTGCTACCGGCGCGAACCGTCACTTTTCGCCTATCGCCGCCCGCGCTGGTGTGACGGTGGTTGATGATTCCTCGGCGTTTCGCATGGACCCCGACGTGCCTTTGGTCATCGCGGGCGTGAACGACGACGACTTGGCGTGGCACAACGGCATCATCGCCGGACCAAACTGCACCACCATGCAGCTTGTGATTGCCATCAATCCTATTCACCGGGTGAACCCGATTCAGCGGATGGTTGTCGATACCTACCAGGCTGTCTCCGGCTGGGGCCGCGACGCCGTGGTGGAGTTGGACGACCAGATCAAGGCCAAGGCCGCCGGCAACGGTGACGCCCTGCCGCGAGAAATTTTCCGTCACGACATCCTGGAAAACGTGCTGCCGGAAGTCGACTCGTTCCTCGACGACGGCTACACCAAGGAAGAGTGGAAGGTCATGCACGAGACCCGCCGGATCATGCACGCTCCGGATATGAAGATAACGTGCACCGCGGTGCGGGTGCCGGTGGCCGTCAGCCACTCCGAGGCGGTGCACTTGGAATTGTCACGCCCTATGACCGCCGATGACGTCCGCGGCGTACTGGCAGATGCGCCGGACGTGTGCGTGGTGGATGATCCCAGCCAAGGTCTCTATCCGGTGGCAACCGACGCGGCCGGTACCGACGATGTGCTCGTGGGCCGCATCCGCAGCGACGTCTCCCACGAGAACGGCGTGGCCCTGTGGATAGTGGCCGACAACCTCCGCTGCGGCGCCGCCACCAATGCGGTGCGCACCGCTGAACTGCTCATTGCGCGCGACCTCCTGCACGGCGCGGCGGAACCGGCGGCAAGCAAGAGCACGGGATAGCGCTGCTGTTTTCCTGCAGCCACCCGTTAGGCACATTGCCGCCCGAATCTCTCCTGAACGGCGCCCTTCCTATACAGGCCGTTACCACTCTTGCGCCCTGGGTAGAGAGTGACATAGCGCACATCGCGGCTGGAGCGACCGAATTCCAGGCGGACAGCCACCGCGCCAGGAGCGCACGCTAGCCCCAATTCGTCATTTGATACAATGAACGTTGGCGTCTGAGCGGTCTCGCCCCTTCTCGCGTGAATGTGATCCGACGGGACCGTGGTCTCAGGCCTCCGTGTGAAGAGGACTATCCCAACCGAATATGGCCTCACTGCGAGTACGCATTTCGTGAATCAAGAACTCATCCGAAATTTCTGCATCATTGCCCACATCGATCACGGCAAGTCCACGCTGGCGGACCGGCTCCTGGAGAGGACCGGCGCGATAGACGCGCGCAAGGTGGTGGAGCAGGCGCTCGACTCGATGGAGCTGGAGCGGGAACGCGGCATTACGATCAAGGCCAAAGCCGTGCGTATGCTGTTCGCGGCTGATGCCAGCACCACCTACGAACTCAACCTCATTGACACGCCGGGCCACGTGGACTTTGCCTACGAGGTCTCGCGGGCGCTGGTGGCCTGTGAGGGCGCACTGCTCGTTGTCGACGCTTCACAGGGCATCGAGGCGCAGACGCTGACGAACCTCTACCAAGCCCTCAACCACGATCTCACCATCATCCCGGTCATCAATAAGATCGACCTCCCCAGCGCGCAGCCGGACATGGTGGCGGCCGAACTGGAGAACCTTGGTTTTGACCTCGAAGAGATGATATACACCTCCGCCAAGACGGGCATCGGCACCGATGAAGTGCTGGCAGCCATCGTGGAGCGCATCGCGCCGCCGTCCGGCAAAGAAGAAACGGAAACGCGCGCGCTGATCTTTGACTCGCACTACGATCAGCACAAGGGCGTGGTGGCCTACGTGCGTGTGGTGGAAGGCACCGTGGAAGCCGGTGGAGAAATATTGCTGATGCAGTCCGGTGCGCGCTCGGAGGCCATGGAAATCGGCACCTTTCGTCCCCACCTGGTCAAAGAGCAGCGCCTGGCGACGGGCGAAGTGGGCTATGTGGCGAGCGGCCTCAAGACCCTGCGCGAGTGCCAGGTTGGGGACACCATTACGGCGGCAGCCGCGGCGGCAACGCAACCGCTCCCCGGCTACCAACCGGCCAAACCCATGGTGTTTGCCGGTTTCTATCCGGTGGAAAGCGAGGACTACGAGCCGCTGCGGGACGCTTTGGACAAGCTCAAGCTCAACGACGCGGCGCTGACCTATGTGCCGGAAACCAGTCCGGCCCTCGGTTTTGGCTTCCGCTGCGGCTGCTTGGGCTTGCTGCATCTCGACATCGTGCAGCAGCGGCTGGAGCGCGAATACGGTCTGGAGATTCTTACCACGCTGCCCAATACCGAATACCGGGCGGTCACGACGGCGGGCAAGAGCGTCGACGTGGATACACCCGCGCAACTGCCGCATCCCTCGGAACTCGACCGCATCGAGGAGCCGTGGGTGGAGCTGAACCTCATCACGCCGTCCGGCTACATCGGCGCCATCATGGAGTTGTGCGAAAACCGGCGCGGCGCGTTCAAGGAGCTGGAATACCTGGACGAACGGCGCGCCATCCTCAAATACGAGGTGCCATTCGCCGAAATACTCACCGACTTCTACGACCAACTCAAGACCCGCACCCAGGGCTACGCCAGTATGGACTACACCGTGACCGGCATGCGTCCCGGCGATCTGGTAAAGCTGGAAATCCTCGTCAACGGCCAGCCGGTGGACGCCCTCTCCAGCATCATCCCCCGCGAGCGTTCGCAACAGGTGGGACGGGCATTGGTGATGGAACTGCGCAAGCAGATCCCGCGCCAGTTATTCGAGGTGCCGCTGCAGGCCGCCATCAGCGGCCGCATCATCAGCCGGGAGACCATTCCCGCCCTGCGCAAGAACGTGCTCGCCAAGTGCTACGGCGGCGACGTGACCCGCAAGCGCAAGCTGCTGGAAAGACAAAAAGAAGGCAAAAAGCGCATGAAACGGGTCGGCCAGGTGGAGATACCGCAAGAGGCGTTCCTGGCGCTGTTGAAGGTGTAGTGCCGCGTGGAGTCTAGCTAAGAATGCCGGTTCAGGCATCTAGTCGAGAGTGAAGACATGACGCTCTAATGGTTTCCTAGTGCCGGACTTGCGTGAGGTAAACGGACCGCCGTACTAGCATACTCAATTGTTGTGGCAGCGCAAGTCGCTGCCACAACAATAGCCGAGCGCCCTGATCAGGGGCGTTACTGTAGGCTGAGGAAGCGCCGGGAATCCGACGAGTACCCAGGTGCATGTATCAGAATAAAGCCACCCTCATTAGCTGGAACCTCAAAACAGATGTTTCCCTCCAGCCGACCGCCGCCAAAAATCTCGCCGTCGAGTTCGTCCGGAATTACTCCGCAGGACTCATCAAAGGGTTCGTAGACGACGCGGTTGTCTCCGATGAGCCTAAAGTCAGACTCGCTCACATTGACTGATGACTCGGCGTCAGGTGGGTTGCCGACCTCGACGGAGATCATAAAGAAGTGCTTTCCTGCCGCTGGCGGGTCGTTGAAGGAGTTTTCTCTTTGAATCTGTAGCCAAGCATTAGGTGTTATACCCGTGACTCGGATTCCCACTCCGTCTGAACCAACCAGTACATCACCCGCTGCCACGGGGTTCTCTAAGCTAAGCCCGGCAGGGGAGCCTGCTGACCCTTCCGGCGTGGCTGCCCCCTGAGCGAGGCCAACCCACACCGCCTGTAGGGCAGGGATCGTTATTTCATTCCCAAAAATAGCGGTATACGTTACCAGGCCTACTGACTCACCGAATATCTCAATTACGTCGTCTTCAAGCAAGCGTTTTCCGCTATAGCGCGCCAGATAAACAATGCCTTCATTCTGCCCAACATCGACTCGCATGTCGTATGTATTGACTCCTCTTTCAAGGACTTGGACGACTTCGCCCCTAAAGTAGAGTAGTTGTCCTGTGTATTTTTCATTGTTGCGGAACAACTCCGCATAGCTTATTGTCAGTGCGGCAGGCCTGAGCACAACCTCCGCATAGTCCGCCTCCCAAGCGAATCGTTCGGTGTTCAAGCGCTGCACAAGTCCGTTCGGACCGTTGATCCACGTGCGGTAACCGTCGGTGAAGGCGGTCCAGTTATCGGCTTTGCGCCAGGCCATGAGTCCGCCCGTGGTGCGTTGATTGCTATCGCCAATGGCGTTGTAGTGCTCATTCTCCAAGCACGCGCCGACAATGTCGTGGCCGATGAGGTCGCGAAGAGTCTTGAAGCCAAGCCTAAACTCGCATTCGGCTGATGCCGACACCACGCTGGGCGTGATGAGCACCAAGAATAGAGCAAATAGAAATGCGCTGAGCCTCTTCGCCATAGTAGCCCCCCTTATGGCACATGATTAAGCAAGACTTGGAGTAGCTTTACGCTTACGTTGTAAGCCGCATAGGGATTCGTGAGTCGCGCTCAGTTATTCACGAGTCTCTTGATTGGGCTCACGCCAAAACCAACTGTAGCATTGGGAGTGTACCATACCTCTGTGTCAGAATGGAGAGAGGCCGCTCCGCAATGGGCGCGGAAGCTACCGTAAGTGTCACTATGAAGGCTAATCATGCGTGAGTCCAGCGTTGGCGCTGGATTCCGGTTTTCACCGGAATGACGGATAGTTTGATTTACCTCAACCAAGGGAGCGCATGGACCATGCGCTGACGAGTGTATTACCCCCACAAAGAGGAGCAAGTCTAAGTGACCGAATCACAAGCAACGACCGACATTAAGCAAACCACCGGCGCGGAGGACGTGCGCTGGGACTTAGGAGATCTCTATGCCGGGCCGGATGATCCGGCGATTGAGGCGGACTTCAAGGCGGCTCTAGAGCAGGCGCAAGCCTTCCAGGAGAAGTATAGGGGCCGCGTTGCGGCGGGCAAGATTACGCCGGAGGAGTTTCTCACGGCGGTTGAAGAGATCGAGCAGATATACATTTGCGCGCACAAGGCCGCGATGTATGCCGACCTGGTCTTTTCGGTGGATACGTCCGAGCCGGCCCACGGGGCGCTGCTGCAGCGCACGCAAGAGCAAACCACGCATATCCAAAACGAGTTGCTCTTCTTCGACGTGGAGTGGCGGCAAGCGAACGACGCCTTTGCGGAAGGCATACTGGCGCATCCGCCATTGGCCCGCTACGCGCACTCGCTTGCCCAAGAGCGCGTGTTCGCGCCCCATACGCTCACGGAGGCCGAAGAGAAGCTGGATGCCGAAAAGCGCCTTACGGGCATCGGCGCCTTTCAGCGGCTCTTCGATGAGCGCACCAGCCGCCTGCGGCAGACGATCACGCTGGACGGCGAGCGCAAGGAGATGAACGAGACCGAGCTCCTGGCGCTGCTCTACCACGACGACCGCGGTGTGCGGCGGCGCGCGCAGGTTGCCATGACCAAGGCGCTGCAGGACGACTCCCACATTCTGACCTACATCTTCAACGTGGCGGCCCAGGAGAAGTCCATCGAGGACCGTCTGCGCAACTTCCCGGACCCTATGTCGTCGCGCAATATGGCGAACGAGGTCGACGATGCCACCGCCCACGCCATGCTGGATGCCGTGACGCAGCGTTACGACATCGTGGCCGACTATTACACCCTCAAGCGCCGCCTGCTCGGCTACCGCAAACTCTATGACTACGACCGTTACGCGCCGGTTTTCCCACCGCCGGAAGGCGGCGTCGACTTCGGCGAGGCCAAGGCGCTTGTGCTGGACGCGTATCATGCCTTCTCGCCTGAGGTGGGGAACCTGGCCGGCGAGTTCTTTGACAAAGAGTGGGTCGATGCCGCGGTCTTGCCGAGCAAACGCGGCGGCGCGTTCTGCCAGCCCTGCCTGCCCAACCTGCACCCGTACGTCTTTCTCAATTACACCGGCAACCAGCGCGACGTGATGACGCTGGCCCACGAGCTCGGCCACGGCATCCACGCCCGGCTCGCGCGCGGACAGTCGTACCTGGAATTTAACACGTCGCTGGTAGTGGCGGAACTCGCCAGCACGTTCGGCGAGATGCTGACGTTCCACCTGCTCATGGAGCGCACCACCGACCCGCGCGTGCGGCTCACTTTGCTGGCGCAGAAGATCGAGGATGCGTTCGCCACGGTCTTCCGGCAGGCGGCCATGCACCAGTTTGAATACGCGCTGCACGCCCGCCGCCGCAGCGAAGGCGAAATGACGGCGGAGACTATCGGCGAGATCTGGATCGAACAGCAGTCGGCCATGTTCGGCGATTCGGTGGAGATGACGGACAACTACCGCCATTGGTGGGCGTACATCCCGCACTTCATCCACGTGCCGTTCTACGTCTACGCGTATCCCTTTGGCGAACTGCTGTCGCTTTCGCTTTACCATGCCTACCAGCAGCAGGGCGCACCGTTCGTGGAGCAGTACCGCGGTATGCTGGCAGCCGGCGGCAGCGAAGCGCCCGCCCAACTCATGCAACGCGCCGCCATCGACACCGCCGACCCCGCCTTCTGGCACGGCGGCCTGGACATCATCCACGACATGGTGCAGGAGGCGAAAGCCCTGGCGGAGGCGTGAGCACTGGGGCCGCCTCCCGGCCTGTTCGTCTCATCCTGTGGGGCCTATTCCAAGGCCCCATGGTGGCCCCGCATCCGTGCATGATTCGCCCGGAAGAAGCGGTCGTTGCATCGTCTCCGGCACCGCGCTGCTGAGGTACTTGACGCTCCCAAAGTGCGCGGATATGATGAGTCAGGTGGGGCGTCGCCAAGCGGTAAGGCACGGGCCTTTGGAGCCCGCATTCGTAGGTTCGAATCCTACCGCCCCAGCCGCGGAATGTGTGCGGCGCACAAGGAGGAAGGGTATAGGCAGACCGAGTCCGGAGGACGAACGACCGCAGCCATAGGACGACCGACTACGTCCGTGGGAAGGCGGGCCGCGTCCGAAGGACGAATGGAAGGCAATGGGACACGAGCGGCCATGCGCTGCCGGTCCAATTATTGCCCTGCCTACTAGCCCATGACAGAGAGCGACCCAGACCCTCACCAATCCACTGCCGCCATCATCTTGGCCACAGGCCAGACAGGGCGGATGCAGTCTCAACGCGCTACGGTATTGCATCCGCTGGCGGGCCGCTCCATGGCCGTATACCCCGCACATACTGCCCAAAGCGCCGGCTGTCTGCCGGTAATTGTCGCCGGCACGGCGTCGACTGCGGATCTGGTAAGCCCACTGAGAGCCGTAACTGCTACGGAATCCCCGGAAGCTGAAGGCTGGTTGGCGACGGCCATGGCCGCACTGCCGGATACTGCCACCACGATACTGGTTGTCGCCGGCGCTATGCCGCTCTTGTCTGATAGAACCATGTCCAGTCTCATCGAATGCCAGCAAAGGACCGCTGCCCCGCTGGTGTTGCTGAGTTTCGAGCGCGAGCACGCCAGGCCGGGCAGCAGGAGCATCGTCCGCGACTCCGCCGGCAACGTCGCGCGAATCTTCCCTGAGCAAGACGCGGCTGATCGGGTCTCACCGGAGGAAGGCATGAGCACTGGCGTCATGTGCTTCTCCCGCGCATGGCTTTGGGAACACCGTGATGCGGCAGAGGCCCTGGACGATGGATCATTGCTTTCGCTCGCAAAGTTTGCGCTTGCCGCGGGCACGCGGATAGAGACGGTGCGGCATGCGGGCAACGTTGGTGAATCGCTCTATGTAGAAGACCGGGCCGACTTGGCCCTCGCGGAGGATGCGCTGCGCGGGCGAGTGCGCGAACGGGCGATGCGCGGCGGCGTCACGTTGCTCGATCCGGCAACGGTCTGGATCGATGATACTGTGACGTTCGGGCGTGACATAACCATTCTGCCGAACTGCCATCTCTACGGTGAAACGGTAATCGGTGACTTCTGCACCATAGGACCCAATGCGCGACTGCAGGATACGCGCCTTGCCGCCAACGTGACGGTCATGGAGTCGGTGCTGGAGGAAGCCCAGGTGGGTGAAAACGTGCGCATCGGACCTTTTGCGCATTTGCGACCGGGCACCGTCATCGCGAACGACGTTGAAATCGGCAACTACGCCGAGCTGAAGAATACGCGAGTTAGTTCCGGCGCCAAGATACACCACGTGGGGTACCTGGGTGATACAGTAGTTGGCAATGACGTGAACATCGGCGCCGGTACCATCACGTGCAACTACGACGGCGCGCAAAAGCATGAGACGGAGATAGGCGAAGGGGCCTTCATCGGCAGCGGTACGTTGCTCGTCGCGCCGGTGCGCGTCGGCAGCCAGGCGATGACGGGGGCGGGCTCTGTGGTGACACGAGACGTGCCCGCGCAGGCGAAAGCGTACGGCGTGCCCGCACGCGTGCGCGGCGTGCGCGCGTTGCCGGCAGATGCGGAGCAAGACGGCGCAGGCGAGAAGAAGGGCGCATGAAGAGGCGGAAGCGGCAACCTGTGATCTCTCGTTTCAGGAGTTTGAGGCGAATGCGGTGGCGTGGCAGGAAGGGCGTCCTTTTAGCAAGGAGTAGTTGATTTTGGATCCGTCAAGTTGGGGTCAGATTCTTGGCATTCTCATCCTGACTATTCTCAACGGGTTCTTTGCAGCGACAGAAACCTCGGTAATTTCCGTAAGCCGTGCGCGCATACAGCAACTGGCGGAAGAGGGTGTAGCCAACGCGCGCATTGTGCGAGGTTTTCACCAGAATATCGAGCGCTTCCTGACCACGATCCAGATTGCGATCACCACGGTTGGCTTCCTCGCGTCGGCCATCGGCGCGGTGAGCTTTTCGGACGATCTGGGCAGCATCATTGGCAACAATGTAATCGCCGTGATCTTGATTACGCTGGGGATCGCCTTCGTCAGCATTGTCCTGGGCGAAATCGTGCCCAAGACCATGGCCATTACCCATGCTGAGCGGTTTGCCCTGCTCTCGGCGCGGGTGATTCAGGTTATCCAATCGGCCCTCCATCCGCTCGTGTGGCTGATTTCCCGCTCCAGCAACCTCATTACGCATCGCTTCGGCAAAGAGGCGCTCACCACGGTGCCAACGGTTACGGAAGAAGAGATCAAGCTGATGGTGGACGCCGGCGGCAAGGAGGGCGTGATTGAGGAAGGCGAGCGCGAGATGATCCACGGCGTGTTTGAGTTGGACGAAATGATCGTCGGCGACATCATGTCTCCCCGCGTTGACATCATTACTTTGGAAGGTGACAGCACACTGGCTGACGCTATTCACACGTCGTCTGAACACGGCTATTCGCGCATTCCGGTCTATGAGGAGACCATCGACAATATCAAGGGGGTTGTGTACGTCAAGGACATGCTGCCCTACGTGGAAGCGGAAAAACTCGATACGCTGGTGCGCGACGTCATGCGCGAACCGTATTTCGTCCCCGAGTCGAAGAAAGTCAGCGACTTCTTGCAAGAGATGCGCCAGAAGCGGGTCCATGCGGCGATCTGCGTGGACGAATTCGGCGGCGTCGCCGGGCTCGTCACGATCGAAGACGTGCTGGAAGAAATCGTCGGCGAGATCCAGGACGAGCACGACGTCGAAGAGCCGCAGGTGGAAATGGTGAACGAATTGGAGGCGGTGGTCGACCCGGCGATCAGCATGCACGACCTCAATGACTCGCTGGGCATCAGCCTGGAGAACGAAGAGGTCGATACCCTGGGCGGAATCATCTTTGCCCACCTGGGCCGCATGGCCGACGAAGGCGACGAGCTCACGCTCGACGGCATCACGGTCTCGGTGCTGGCCGTAGAAGGCAGGCGCATCAAGAAGGTGCTCGTGCGCAAGGACCCGCAGGCAAAGACGGCTGAGGGAGAGTCTGAGACTGAAGAGGAGAGTAGGGAAAGCTAGCGCCTTGCGTGGTGTTATTTACTTCTCCCGCCGCCTGCTGCCGCTTGACTCCAACTAAGGGCAGACTGTTGCAGTTCTTCCTTAGGAGACCTTTGCGTAACCCTTGCCACAGCGAGGTAGTCCCCTCTCCCTTGACGGGAGAGGGTTAGAGCCTGCCCCGTACGCCGAAACACAGTATCGGCTGATACGGGGGTGAGGGTGAATCTGCTCTGAATGCCAGTAAGTTTGACTTTGATATGTATTGACTGTACATGTCATACGATTAGAACAGCAAGGAATCCCCTCACCCCGGCCCTCTCCCCAAGGAGAGGGAGTACCTCCTTGCTCTCTGGATCCAGTTATGCAAAGGTCTCCTTAGGGGGCGGACGTGTTGCACCGTGCTTGCGTAGACGGCAATGTGCTTCCCGTCCCAGGCGATGAACGAGGCTGTGAGTGCACAAGACTCACAGCCTTCAGCAATTCCAGCGGAGAATAGCGGGATGCGGCCGCACCGAGGATGGCTGACATTCCTCCTCTGAGGTTGTTCGCCGCGGCGGGAGCACCATGGATAGCCCATTGGGTGCATTTTCACGACCCCGCGGCAGTTAGCGAGAGATCATCTTCTCCAGGAGTAGCGACAGGCCAAGGGCAAGTGCCCCCTCTCCCGGGGAGACCCTTGCGTAACTCCGTCATTCCGGCGAAAGCCGGAATCCAGAGGGGCCATTACAACTAAAGACAGTACGATGTCAATCCATTACACTCCCATTATTGACCTTCTCCTTAAAGAGGGGATAGGCTACGCAAAGTTCTCCGGGGGAGTGGGTACAGCCCGGGGGTAAATGCTCCCTCTCCCGGGGGAGAGGGTTGGGGTGAGGGCGAATTCGCAATCGTTTAAGCCAATTCAGACACGTCCATCAGATTGGCGCATTCACCGTTTCTGAAAAACGCGACCATCGAGAGGGCATGACAAAAGAACGCACTCACATTGCGGAAGCGATCGTCCTCCGCCGGTCTGACTTTCACGAGTCCGATAGACGGCTCGCCCTGTTGACGCCCGATCGGGGACGCCTCAACGTTGTCGCGAAAGGCGTGCGCCGTCCGACGAGCCGCATGGCGGGCCATTTGGAGCTCTTTACGCTGGCGAAGGTCTTCGTGGTGCGCCGCCGCAGCCTGGACCTGGTCGTGCAAGCCGAGACCGTGCAGACGTTTCCGGAGCTGCGGAATGAACTCAACCGTTTGCCTTATGCCTATCAAGCCGTCGAGACGGCGCACATTCTGGTCGAAGAAGAGGTGGAAGCGCATGCCGAGTTCATTTTGCTCGTCAAGGCGCTGAGTGCGCTGGCGGTTTCGGCCGCCTTGCCGCTCGTGTTGGTAGCCTATAAACTACAGCTACTGGCCACCCTTGGGTACCAGGCCCAACTACAAGAGTGCGCCCGATGTGGCAATGCGCTCTCAACAGAAGGCAACCGGGTGCGCCCGGATAGCGGCGGCGTGGTGTGCACCCAATGCGGCGGCGTTGCCGGGTCGCCGGTTACGGCGCGGGCCATCAAATGCCTCCGCTGGCTGGCACAAGAGCCGCTGCAGACCGTGGAACGTCTGCAAGTGGACCCTGTCACCACCACCCAGCTTGAGGAGACCGCAGACGCGTTTGTGCGCTACGTCGCCGAACAGGACCTGAAAACTACGCCCTTTCTGGAGCGTATGCGCGCTTTGAAAACTCAGTCGTGAAGGGAGTCACGTTGGCAGCTAAACCCGACACCATGGAAGAGATTGTAAGCCTGTGCAAACGGCGGGGATTCGTCTATCCGTCCAGTGAGATTTACGGAGGCTTCGAGAGCTTTTGGGACTACGGTCCGCTGGGCATCGCGCTGAAACGCAACGTGCGCGAAGCGTGGTGGCACAATACCGTCCGCACGCGCGATAACGTCGTCGGCGTGGAAACCGGCGTCATCATGAACCCCAAGGTGTGGCAGACCACCGGCCACGCCTCCCACTTTGCCGATACGCTGGTGGAATGCACGAGTTGCCACCAGCGCTTTCGCGTGGACCATCTGGAGGGCGATTCTTGCCCAAACTGCGGCGGCGAGTTTACGGAGCCCCGCCGCTTTCTCACCATGTTCAAGACGCACGTCGGCCCGGTGGAAGATGGTTCCGCCGTAGCGTATATGCGCCCGGAAACCGCGCAGGGCATGTTCGTGAATTTCAAAAACGTGCTCAATTCGTCGCGGCAGCGCCTGCCCTTCGGCATCGCGCAAATCGGCAAATCGTACCGCAACGAGATTACGACGGGCAACTTCATCTTTCGCCAGCGCGAGTTCGAGCAGATGGAACTGGAGTTTTTCTGCGAGCCGGGCACCGACGACCACTGGCACGCCTACTGGCTGGAAGCGCGGCGCCAATGGTACGTCGCCTACGGCGTGAAAGAGGAGAACCTGCGCTTGCGCCAGCACGGAGATGACGAGCTGGCCTTCTATGCCAAGTACTGCTGGGATATCGAGTACCAGTTTCCCTTTGGCTGGGGGGAGTTGGAAGGCATTTCCAATCGCACGGACTACGACCTGCGCAATCACAGCGAGGCCACCGGGGAGGACCTTACCTTCTACGACGAACAGAAGAAGGAGCACGTCTCCCCGTATGTGATCGAGCCCGCCGCCGGCGCGGACCGCGCGCTCCTCACGTTCCTGCTCGACGCTTACGACCAGGACGTTGACGCCAAGGGCGATTCGCGGGTCGTGCTGCGCTTCCATCCGTTTCTCGCTCCGATCAAGGCGGCGATCTTGCCGCTCGTCAAGAAGGGCGGCTTGCCGGACATCGCCAAGGAGATCGTGGCCGAACTGCAACTGCACTGGGATGTCTTTTACGACGAGAGCGGCAGCATCGGCCGCCGCTACCGCAGGCAGGACGAGGTGGGCACGCCGTTTGGCATTACGGTGGACTTTGACACCAAAGACGACAACACCGTAACGGTGCGCCACCGTGACAGCATGGAGCAGGAGCGTGTGCCGATCGGGGAACTCGTGGCGTTTCTCGCGCAGCACATCCGACCGGAGCCAAATCCTGAAGTACCGAATGTCTGAATCTGCGCAAAGTGATAATGAAGGCCAGCGGGCCGTTTCGTGGAAGACTCTCCCGTGTACCTGCAAGGCAGATGTCTTGGCGAAGTGCACGTGCGTTCGCTGAAAACAACTGTGTTTTTTCGCCAAGAGATATTGTTGCCATTCTGCGAACTAGTTGGTATATTGAACTAGATGACTTGAGGAGAGATGCTAGGGGCTGGGAGTCTCTTTCGGCGGTTAGTGTCGCAAGTGTTGGAGCAGGTGGACTGATCAGGCTACGGATTCGCAGCCGTGACAGTGGCATATCCAGCCTCGACAGCCGCATGTCTGGGATTGAGTAAAGGCTATCTCGTATTGAAGCGCCTCCGAGAGGCTATTTCGTTAGTGCCAGGGGATAGGTCTGCAATCCGCTAGCAAGGGTGGCTGGTTCCAGAAGATAGATTGTTCGGCACTGAGTAGCCGCCAAAGAGACCAAGAAATGGCAGTGCTTGACACTCACAAGGCGATAAAGATGCTTACAGGGGCAGGCTTCGGCGAGTCGCAGGCTGAGGCACTCGTTGGCCTAGTAAGCACGGTGCAAGGCGAGCTTGTAACGAAGGCGGACGTCAGAACGGAGTTGCAAGGGCTGGAATTGAGGATTGAGAAGCGCTTTAGCCAACTGGAGAAGCGCTTTAACCAGTTGACGATTCAGCTTGTCTTGTTGTTTGTGGCATTGGCGGGTGTATTGGCGGCGCTGGAACTCATTCCGAGATAGGCGCTGAATCTTGCGCACCGTACATGCAAGAATCTTCTCATTGGTTGAGCGATACTGCAGACGAGAAGCCCGCTACGCCTTAGGTAGCGGGCTTCTTTCACTCTCGCAGCGGGCGCGCTTCTCAACTAAGCGCTCAAGCTCTCCGCGTAGTCGGCGATGAACTTCTCCACGTCGTCGCCTTTCAAGTCTCCCGGGCGGAAGTCGCGCAACGCCTGCACCGCGTCTGCCGCGGCGTAGCCTTCGTACTTCACCAAGTACCCTGCCAGGACCGTACCGGCCCCGCCGAAACCGGAGCCTCAGTGAATGAGGGCTTTGTCATCCCGCAGTGCGGCGGCGTGCAAGGACTCCACGGCGGCGTCGAGGGTCGCCACGTCGCTGCTCACACCGCTGAAGCGGTCGACGGTCATGCCGAGACGCTCGATCGTGGCAGCATCCGGCGTCTTTCTGGAAGCGGCCACGATGTGCGAAATGCCCTGTGCCGCCACTGCGCACAATTCCTCTTCAGTCTCCGGAAAACCGGAGGCGGCGAACTTGCCGTCCCCAAACCACTTGAATATCCGTGGTAATGTCTGTGCACTCTCAGCCATGTTTTTCTTCCTTTCGTCATGGATTCTGTCGCACAACATTCATCCGGCCGGTGAGAATAGGACCGATAATACCGACTCTCTCACTCTCACCTCAAACGCATCCGGTATCTAAACACAGAAGGCCTACGGCGTACTGCCGGCTAAATGCGTGCAGGCGGCTTACTGCGTACTGTCGGCCTATGGCGCATTCTTGCTCCCTCTCCCCGTGGGAGAGGGCCGGGGTGAGGGCTCTTTCCTTCTTCGCCCCTTCCTCTGTCGTGCAGCCTTGCGTAAGTGCGCGCCATCCGTCAAGGTGGGGTAATCTGCGGAGATTCTCCCTCACCCTAACCCTCTCCCGCTGGGAGAGGGAACAACCTCGCTTTGGCGAAGGATTTGCAGTGGCTCCTATGGTTGTGCTTCTGGCTATGTCTCGTTTTGAGCTGATTCCCTATGTCTCAATCTCTCGACAACAAGAAGCTGGATCAATCAACAGCTAAACTCTTTTGTCAGCAGCCACGGGCCGGTAACAATCATGAGGCCCGCTCCACGCCAAGCGTTACCGTGATGCCATTCAGGTCTACGTCCTCCTGATGCGCCCGGCCCGGCGCGGCAGACGGCTCAAGACGAATGGAAAGCGTCTCCTGGGCTACCGCGTCGCCATGCGCGCTCAGCATCGCAGCGACGTGTGCTTGGTCTGCCTCTCCATCGGTCACCCCAACATACGTCACAATGCGATCGGAGAGATCGAAATTCGCCGCGCGCCGCAAGTTCTGCACGTGATGAATAAGCTCGCGCGCCATGCCTTCCCGTTCGAGTTCCGGCGTGACTTCCGTGTGAAGCGCGACGAGATAGCCTTCCTCGGTCGCCACACTGTAATCTGCGCGCTCCCGTGCTTGCACATCCACTTCCTCAGGCAACAGCGCGATAGACTCTCCATCCACCACCACGGAAACCGGCTCACCTTGCGCAACCAGACGCGCACCGGCCTGGGCATCGGTCTGACCCAACGCCGCCGCAATTGCCTTCACCTGCCGGCCGTACTTGGGGCCAAGCAGCTTGAACCGCGGCTTGAGTTCGTACGTAACGAGTTCTTCTTCCGGTCCCACGAAGCGGATTGACTTGACGTTGAGTTCGCTGAGTATATGCTCCTCCAAACGCTCGAGCCCCGCCTGCTCGTCAGCGGTCTTCACGTGCACCAGCATTTCCGGCAAGGGTTGGCGCACCTTAATCTTGCTGGTGCTGCGCGCGGCGCGGCCGAGGCTGACAATGCGCTGCGTCAATTCCATATGGGCGAGCAGATCTTCATCGATGAGCGACGCGTTATAGCGCGGCCACTCGGTGTGGTGGACGCTCTCCGGCGCGCCGGTGTCCACCCCACGGACGAGGTTCTGGTACACCTCTTCCGTCAGGAACGGCATGACGGGCGCAATCGTGCGCGTTAGGGTGGTCAGGACCTCATAGAGAGTCACATACGCCGACAGGGTGTCGCGGTCCTGGCCGGACTTCCAATACCGCCTGCGGCCCCGCCGCACGTACCACGTGGACAACTGCTCGATGAAGTCGTTTATCCGCCGCGAAACGCTGTAGGCGTCAAACCGCTCCAGGTCGGCGGTTACGTCGCGCACCAGCTTGTGGAGCAGCGCGACGATCCAACGGTCCAGGATTGACCGCACTTCCAGCGGCATCGAGACCTGGGTGGGGTCGAAATCCTCCAACCGGGCGTACGTGACGAAGAAGTTGTAGACATTCCAGAAGAGCAAGAGCCGCCGCTTCACGTCCGCCGCGACGCCGTAGCCAAAGTTCAAGTTCTGCTGCGTGTTACTTTCGCAATACAGCCAGCGCATGACGTCGGCGCCCATCTGTTCCACGGCATCGTCGAACCAGATGGCATTGCCGTGGCTCTTGTGCATGGGCCTGCCGTGCTCGTCGTTGACTTTCTCGTAAATCAGTACGTTGCGGTAGGGGCGCACGTCTTCCAGGGTGACGCTCATGAAGGCGAGCGCGTAGAACCAGAGGCGAATCTGCTCGCGCATCTCGCTCACCCAGTCGGCGGGATACCACTTGCCCCATTCGGCGCTGCCCTCCAGGTAGCCAAGCGTCGAGAACGGCACGATGCCGGCATCCAGCCAGCAGTCGCCGACCTCCGGGATGCGCGCAGTCTCACCGCCGCACTCTTCACACTGGATGGCAACTTCATCGATCCACGGACGGTGGAGCTCCGGCAGCGCACGCACCTTGGCGGCGTCCGTGGCCCGTTCCTCAAGTTCAGCCACGGTGCCGACGATAGTCACATGGTCGCAGCTATCGCAATGATAGAAGGGCAGCGGCAAGCCCCAGAAGCGCTTGCGCGAGATGCACCAGTCGCCCATATTATTCAGCCAGTCGTCCATGCGCTTGCGGCCGTATTCGGGTACCCAATCGACGGTCTGGTTTTCCGCCAGCATGCGCTCGCGAATTTCCCCGGCGGCGATGAACCACTCGTCCACCAACCGGAACGCCACTTCCTCGCCGCAGCGCCAGCACACCGGATAGCGGTGGGTGTAGTCTTCGATGCGGTAGACGATGCCGGCTTCTTCCAGGGTGGCGAAGATCGGCTCGTTGGTCTCGGTGATATTGCGTCCCGAAAGCGCGCCAAAGCCTTCGACGTAGTTGCCGTCGCCGTCGATGGGCACGATGACGTGCAGCCCGCGCTCCTGCGAAAGCTCGTAGTCTTCCGCGCCGCAGCCGGGCGCGATGTGGACGATGCCGGTGCCCTCTTCCTCGCCGACGATGTCCCAGCCGACGACTTTCGTTGGGAAGCCTTGCTGGGCGGGTAATTCGTGCCAGGGGCCGACGTATTCCAGGCCCACCAATTCTTCGCCCCTGAATTCGCGGATTTCGTTCAGCTTCCCACGGCCGACACTCTCCAACGTGCCTTTGGACAGGTAGTAGGTGTTCCCGTCGGCCTCGGCGGCTACGTACGTCAGGTCGGGATGCACGGCCAGCGCGGTGTTGGCGGCCAGCGTCCACGGTGTGGTGGTCCACACCATGAAGTACTCGTTCTCACGGCCTTTGACCGGCAGCCGTAAGGTGATGCTCGGATGCGTGACCTCGCGATAGGTGTCCGTGCCGACCAGCTCATGCTGCGAGAGACTGGTGCCGCAGCGGATGCACCAGGGCATGGAGCGCCAGCCCTTGTAGAGCCAGCCTTTCTCGTGACAGCGCTTTAGGAAGTACCAGATGTGCTCGATATTGCTGTCGTCCATGGTGTAGTACGAGTTGTCCCAATCCATCCACTGGCCGAGCCGGATGGACTGGTTCGTCTGCACCGAGGAGAAGTGCTCCACGCGCTTGCGGCACTCGCGGGAGAAGTTGTCGAGACCGAACTCCTCGATCTCGTGCTTCGAATCAAACCCGAGGTCGCGTTCTACCTCGACTTCCAGCCACAGTCCCTGGCAGTCGAACCCGTTTTGGTAACGCTGCGCGTAGCCCTGCATAGCTTTGAAGCGCTGGAAGACATCCTTATAGGTGCGTCCCCACGCATGGTGGACGCCCATGGGGTTATTGGCCGTAATGGGGCCGTCAATGAAAGACCAGCGCGGGTTGTCTTTATTCTTCGCGACAAGCTTCTTAAATGCATCGGTATCTTCCCAGAACTTGAGAATCCGATGCTCCATACTGGGAAAGTCGAGGTCTCTACTGACTTCCTTGAACCCGGCCAAGTGGGGCCTCCTCGCTGGCATTGCGGTGTGGTATGCACTTATGCAATGCTGCTCGCATTGCTATGCGCACTCTGCAGTTTAGAAGTTGTCTTTGGGTAGTGTCGGTTTTGGGAAGGGCGAAACACAGGCGACTGCGTAAAGCCAAAAGACAGCAACCGCACTGTGATGACGTGCAATTGCTTCCTCTATGCATGGCATTTTGTCACGGACTGAAGCCGCACGTCAAGCAGGCGGGTGGTGCGGCCTTGGAGTCGCGCGAGGCGCGCCGGTCTTCGTCCGCGTGCAGGCGAACGCGCGTTCGTACCGGCTTCCGGGCAACGCGCGACCAATCACCCCGAGCACCTGTTACCTATCTGCCCGAACGGCTGTTACCCTTCAGCCCGAACAGGTGTCACCTATGGGTCCGAACGCGGGTTATCCATCTCTCCGGCGCGTAAACCGGCAGCCGCGGGCGTAGGGGCACGATATATCGTGCCCCTCCGGGTCAAGGACCAATCCTGCCACCTATTCCCTGCTGAACCCGTACGCACGAGAACTGTTGAATAACTTGGGGTATATTCAGATGGAGCACTGATAGGCGGAAATGCGCACTACATCACACAACGATTGAGGGTGAGAGGGCAATCAACTATGACTGTTTCAGCGTTTAGCCTAGAGGACAACGTCGCCTTGGTCACGGGCGCGAGCCGGGGCATCGGGCGGGGCATTGCCAAAGCGCTCGCGGAAGCGGGTGCGGACGTGGCAGGAGTCTCGCGTTCCGCATCTACCGAAACGCAAGCCTTGGTGGAGGCCGCGGGACGGCGCTACCTCTCGTTGCAGGCCGATTTGGCAGCGGCGAGCGTGGCGGACCTCAATGGGCTTGTAGACCAAACGGCGGCCCACTTTGGCCGCATCGACATCCTGGTGAACAACGCGGGGATTACTATCCGCAGGACCGCGCTGGAGCTTAAGGCTGAGGACTGGCACAACGTGATGCAGGTGAACCTCCATGCCGTTTTCTTCCTCTGCCAGGCGGCGGGGCGGTATTTCGTGCCGCAAGGGCGAGGCAAGATTGTCAACATCGCCTCGCTCATGTCGTATCAGGGCGGCGTGCAGATCGCGCCGTATGTCGCAAGCAAGCACGGCGTGGCCGGCATCACGCGGGCTTTGGCAACAGACTGGGCGCCCCACGGGGTCAACGTGAACGCGATCGCGCCCGGCTACATCGACACGGATATGACGGAAGCGCTGCAGCAGAATCCCGCGCGGGCGCCGGAAATCCGGCTGCGCACACCCGCCGGCCGCTGGGGCACAGCCGAAGACATCGGCAAGCTGGCGGTCTATCTGGCTTCACCGGAGTCTGACTTCATGCACGGCTCGATCGTGCCGATAGACGGCGGCTGGCTGGCGCGGTAGGGTGCTCTTGGTGGTCTCTACGTGAACTCTCTCGACGAAGAGGGACGTGACCGTCATTTGTATGTTGAAGAAGGCCTGCAAATGGGCAAAGTCAAGTAGGGTAACGCGAGGGGCGCGTCGACCGTCTTTCCCGTGAACGCGGGAGTCCCATTGCTGCGGGCGGGACGCCCGCGTTCCCTGGTAACGTCATTGCTGCGTTCCCAGGTAGCGTAATTCCCGCGAAAGCGGGAATCCATCTCTCTTCAGCACTGGTGCGCAGGGGTACGTATCTTAAACCTTCTTTCGGCAGAATTGAGACAAGCACGCGACCTCGTCGCTTGGCCAAGACTTTAGATTCCGCGAACAGGGTTCGACGCTGCGCTGGGAATGACATGGATTGTATTCACGGAGAATTGAGGGAAGATTCTGTCAACGAATTTGTCGACCTTTACAGGAATGACAGGAACCGCACGCCACACGATACTATCAAGTCTTTACCTACTATTTCCGTAGTCGACATTAACAGGGATGACGGGCCAAGCAGCAGGCTGTATGTGTCTCCGTTAGAAAGAGGTCTAGTCCGTCCAGACCGCGCCGGCCACCGAGACTACCGAGCCCGCCATGCCGTCGGCGGGACACTGGGCGTAGTCCAATACCTGCCCTGAAATAGGCCCGAGCATTTGCAAGGCCGCGTAGATGGGCGGGAGACCGCAGACCTTTTGTTTGTCCCTGCTCTGCTGCAAGAGTCCCAGAAAGTCCTCAGCATCGCCCCGGCACATGGCCGCGAGCAGCGATTGGTCGAAGTTCTCCAGCATGTCTTTGTCCTCCCGGTCCAGCGGCTGCGGATCGCCAAACGCGGGCCCCATATGCGCCAGATCGGCCGCGGCTACCACGAGCGCGCGCCTACCCGCAAGCGCGTCTCTCAGTGCCGCAATGCTCGCGGTGAAGCGGGCGTTGTCCTTGGGACTCCCGTCGCCTGCCGTATATGGCAGAAAAGAGCCGCAGAGGATCGGCACGAGCGCCACGGGTTCGCCTCCACGCATGTAGTGCAACCACACGGCAGCCAGCTCGATAGAGTGCTCCTTGCGGTGGTGGAGTTCCTCGTCGTAGAGAGAATCATCGCCCCAGGCCGCTTCAAAGCGATCAAGCGCGTCCTGGTCGGTGGGCAGAGTCCCCCACGGCGTGGCGTAGTCCTGCCGCGTGGGGGTCAGCATTCCCGGGCTGCCTGCGTGATCGGTGCCGAGGATCACAACAACCTCTGCCTCCCGCACGGCTGCTTGCGCGTGCTGCCAGGTGCGCGCGTAGACTGGTCCGCCCCGATCGTAGTCAATGTGGGGACTTACAATCCCCCGCACGGCGGTCTGATCAGGACATGAGGGCGGCTCAACGGCGTTGACAAAGCCCGCGAGCATTGTTGATAGCGCATCCGGGTCGACGGGATACGAGGCGCCGGCGAGCGCCGGCGGACGGCACGGCGCATTTCTATAGCTCTCGCGGGCGTCGCGGCGCGCCGTCTGGGCGCGTTCGCTCTCCAACAACAAGGCGTCGTCAAGCTGCTGGATGAGGGATTCCAGCGTGGCAGTTGGCAAGGTCAGGCCGTAGCGTACCGTCAATGCCGCCTGCATGGCAGCGAGAGAATTGGTGCCGTCGCAGAGCTCGAGCACGGGGGCGAGGGCAGGTGAAACGAATACGGTCCCGTCTATCAACTCGTCGGGATCGCGCAGCGCCAGGCGTAAATCGCCGTTCGCCTGCACCCATTCTGAAATGAGTGGGCGCACTTTAGGCTGTGCCAGCGGGGACATCAATGGCGCCTCACGATACAAAGCTCAGCGTTGCCGAAACCCTAGTATAGGCAAATCTGCGCCAGCCGGGCAAACGCCAAAACGCGCTTTCTTCACGGCTCAAGCGGGGCTTGCTACAATGGGAAGACGCGGATAGGGCCGCGGTTTATTGAGAAGACGTCAGGAATGCTGAGAGACATGGACCTGCGCTATCACCTCATCACCTACGGTTGCCAGATGAACAAGGCCGACTCCGAGCGCCTCGGCGGTTCGTTGGAAGCGCTCGGGTACTCGTGGGCGGAAGAGCCCATGCAGGCGGATCTCGTCGTGGTGAACACCTGCGCCGTGCGCCAGAGCGCCGAAGACCGCGCGCTGGGCCAGCTCGGCTGGCTCACCGGCATGAAGAAGAAGAATCCTGATCTCTCAATTGCCATGATGGGCTGCATGGTGGGCGAAGACAGCCTGGAGCGTTTGCAGGCGCGCCTACCGCAGGTGGATGTCTTCACTAAACCGGTGGAATACGAGCCTATATTGGAGTTTGCCCAGCAAAAGGCCGGCAACCGCGGCATGTTGGATGAAGGTTGCCTGGAGGGTTCGCCGCTGGCGCTGGGCGGACCGTGCCGCTGGGTGCCGGTGATTTACGGCTGCAACATGCGCTGCGCCTTTTGCATTGTGCCGATCCGGCGGGGTCCGGAGCGGAGCCGGCCGATCCCGGAAGTGGTGCGCGAATTACGCTGGCTGGTGCGGCACGGCACGCGGGAAGTTACCCTGCTTGGCCAGACCGTCGACGACTACGGCCGCGACCTGGAAGGCCGTCCCGACCTGGCCGACTTGCTCACGGCGGCCAGCGGCGTGCCGGGACTGGAACGCATCCGCTTTCTCACCTCGCATCCCCTCTTCATGTCCGATCGCATCATTGAGGCCGTTGGCAGCCTGCCCAACGTCTGCGAGCACTTCAACATCGCCGTGCAGAGCGGCGACGACCTGGTTCTGCGCCGCATGAAGCGCGGGTATCCCGCCCAAAGGTACGTGGAATTGGTGGCCCGCATCCGCGAGATAATCCCGCACGCTTCTATCGCGACAGACATAATTGTCGGCTTTCCTGGCGAAACCGAGCAGCAATTCGAAAACACGCTGGCGATGCTCGAGCGATTGGAACTCGACGTGGTGCACACGGCCATGTATTCACCGCGGCCGGGCACGAAAGCGGGAGAAGAAATGGTGGACGACGTGCCCCGTGACGAGAAGCATCAGCGTTTGCTGGCCGTGGAAGCCCTGCAAGAACGTGTCGTGGCGGCCAAGAATGCCCGGCTGCAGGGTCATACGCTCGACGTGCTGGTGGAAGGCCGGAAGAACGGCAAATGGTGGGGCCGCATTCGCACCGACCGTGTCACGTTCTTCACGGATCCCCGCGAGAACCTGGTGGGCGAAATCCTGCCCGTGCGCATCGACGAGACGACGGCGTATTCGCTGCGCGGCACGGCGGTGGCTTGAGGACTGTCCCTGGGTGGGACACATTGCAGCTCCCAAATTGGCGCTAGAATTCCCTCTCCCTCGAGGGAGAGGGTTAGGGTGAGGGGGAACTCCTGGACTATGCGGCCCAGTCCCCCCCTCTTTTCGTTCATACTTCGACAGGCTCAGCACGAACGAAAAGAGGCGGTCTCTAGTTTCTCAACAAAAGCGCTCGCTCTGTATCATCTTAGAAGGTATCGAACTGTAAGGTCACAACATTGAGGTGACGCATGGACTTACGGGTGGCGGGTATCGGCGCGGGACGGCGCGCGCAGGCGCACTATCGCGCGCTGGCAGAGGTCGAAGACGCTGAGGTAGTGGCGATCTGCGACGTGGACGCCGAGCGTGCCCAAGCGGCCGCGGAGCCGTTTGGCGCGGACACCTACGCTGACTACCGCGACATGCTCGACACCGAGCAGCCCGATGCCGTTTACATTGTCACCCCGCCGAACCTCCATGCCGAGCAGGTGGAGTACGCGGCCACCCAGAAGGCTGCCATCTTCGTGGAAAAGCCGGTGGCGCTCAGCGTGCTGGACGCCCGCCGCATTCGCATGGCCGTGGAGCAGGGCGGCGTGCTCTGTTGCGTCGGCTACCAGCACCGGTACGGTAATGTGGCTGCCCGCGCCCGGGAACTCCTGGCCGGACGTGAACTCGGACTAGCCCGCATCTGGTGGTATCAGGGCGTGCCGAAAGTTCCGTGGAACCTGGATTCCGCCCAAGGCGGCGGCCAGATCGTGGAACAGGCCACGCACCTCCTCGACCTGTGCCGGCTTTTCGGCGGCGAGGTGGACGAGGTGTATGCGCAGTTCGGCCGCAGCGCATGGAAGGACGATACATCATTCCAGAACTGGGACGTTTATTCGGGCGCCTTTGCCTTCAAGACCGGCGCCGTCGGCAGCGTGGCGACCACGTACGCGCTCTTCTTCGGTTTGCCGCAGAGCTCGGGGCTCGATCTCGTCAGTGAAGAGCAGCTACTGCGCTTTTCCGGGCGAGACCTGCAACAGATTACGCCGCAGGGGACAGAGGTCCATCCTGTAGAAGAACCGTCATCGGAAGTGCGCATGGCGCAGGCGTTTCTGCAGGCCGTGGACGAGGACGACCCCTCACTGCTGCGGTCGTCTCTCGACGATGCTCTCAAGACTCTGGCACTGACTCTCGCCTTCAACCGCTCCACTGCCGAAAGCCGTCCGGTCACTCCGGCGGAAATCGAGGATGAGATTTTCGCGTAAGGCCGCAAAGTGTAGCGCGGGGGCTTGTCCCCCGCTCTGAATGGCAGAGGGCGCTCGTTTACGGTTTGCCGTGTGCGCGGCAATGACGGATGAAACAGCCCAAGGTACTCTGATCAGAGTTTCCGCGTTGAGAATAACGCAAGGTTAGCAAGCACACTCTATGCGTGACGCCAAGACCTACCATTACCCCATCACGCTGTTCGACCCTGAAACAGCCCACGTGGTGTTGGAACCCCTGGAGGCAGGCAACGGCCATTGGGTCGGCGCGCCGTGCGTGCTGTACCTGCCGGATGAAGAAGCGTTCTATCTCTACTACCGGCGGCGGCGTCCGCGTGGTGGGGGATCGGATCGCGGCTTTGCCTGCTCAATTGCCCGCAGCGAGGACGGCAAGCACTTCGCCGACGTCTGGTCGGCGCCGAAGCACGCGTTTGGGAACTCGCCTTCCGTAGAGAAGAACAGCTTGGTTAGAGATACCGACGGGCGTTTTCTGCTCTTCGTTTCGTTTGTGGATAGTGCCGACAACCGCTGGCGCATTGACATGCTGGAAGCCGACAATCCGGCCGACTTGGACCCGGCGTCGCGCCGACCGGTACTAACGGCGGCGGACATTCATGCTGAGGGTGTGAAAGACCCCTACGTAATCAATATCGGCGGCTTGTGGCACATGATTGCCAGCTACGCGCCTTCACCCACGCTGGCCGATGACTCCGCGCGCAAGGCCATGCACGCCACCGCCGACGTGTACAACACCGGCATCGCCAAGTCGAGCACGGGTCTGGCGGTGAGCGGCGACGGACGCAACTGGGAGTGGCAGGGCGACATTTTCGCGCCCCGCGACCGGGGTTGGGACCGCTACTGCAGCCGCATCTCTTCTCTCGTGCGGATCGGGCAGCAGTGGGTTGCCTTCTACGACGGCTCCGCCGACGTTGCCGAGAATTACGAGGAACAGTGCGGCTTGGCCCTATCCGCCGACTTACGCACTTTCACCCGCCTGAGCGTCAATGGCCCGGTGGTGCAGTCGCGCGGCGGCTCGCGCTCTGTACGGTATGTAGACGTCGTTCCCGTTGAAGACGACCTTTACTTCTATTACGAATGCGCCCGCGCCGACGGCGCCCACGACCTCCGCCTGAGCATCCTGCCGCGAGAAGAGTTTTGCCCCACGGTGTGAAACGGCAGTCCCGTAGGGGCACGATTTATCGTGCCCCTACGCGCTAAAGCGTGCCCCTTCACTCCGTCACTCCGGCGAAAGCCGGAGTCTAGGTGGGGGCGGGGCAGAGAGGATGGATTCCCGCTTTCGCGGGAATGACGGATTATAGGCCCTTTACGATACTCGTCAGCATTCTGACCGTGATCTCCCTTTGGCGCGACCGATTTACCCTGCCTAACACGTAGGGGCACGATATATCGTGCCCCTACGTGCCGCCTTAGCCGAAGCGCAATTGTTCGGCCTTTTTTTGTAGCCGAGTACTAACCGTGCTAGTATTTTGAAGCCATGAACTCCATCCCCCTGTGGCGGTACATTGCCGTGGGCATTGCCGGCGGTACCTTGTCCGGGCTTGCCGGTGTCGGCGGCGGTGTCGTCATTGTCCCCCTCATCACTGCCTATTTGGCGCTATCGCAGCGCGAGGCCCACGCAGTGAGTCTGGGCGCCATCGTGCCGACGGCCATTGCCGCGGCGTTGGTCTACGCCCTGTGGCCGCGTGACGAGCCGCCCGGCAACGAGGTCCCGGCCTACATCGCGGGCGCAGGTTTCATGATTAGCGCCGTGCTCGCGGCCCCGCTTGGCGTGCGCATCTCGCACCGCATCAATCAGAAGCAACTCAAGCGTCTGTTCGCCATCTTGCTCACGGCCGTCGGCCTGCGCATGCTCTTGCAGCATCCCGTGCTGGGAAACGCCATCCTCATCGCCGGTTTTGCGTTGCTGGTTGTAGTAGGGATCTGGAGCTTGGTGTTCCACGGGGAGGAAGAGGCATGACGCTCGACCCAGAGCTTAGCGTCTTCTTCCTCAGTCTTGTCATCGGCTTCAGCGTGGGTCTGCTCAGCGGCACGATGGGCGTCGGCGGCGGGATTATCATGGTACCGGCGGCGGTGCTCATATTGGGGTACGGCCAGCACATCGGCCAGGGCATTTCGCTAGTGGTCATGATCCCCACCACGCTGGCCGGCGCTGTCACCCACTACCGCATGAAGAACCTCAAATTGAAGCCCGTATTCCTCATCGCCATTGGCGCGGTTGCGGCCGGTCTCATAGCCGCCGCGATTGCCCAACAGTTGTCCCAATCCACGCTGCAGCGCGTCTTCAGCCTCTGGGTGCTCTACTCGGCTATTCGCGCCTGGGGGGTCAACGATTGGATCATGCGGCGCATCTTTGGCAAAGAACCCGTAGAGCACAAGGAAGAGGTGCCGGAAGAGGAGCCGCTGACTTAGCTCTCGCCAGAGGCGAGCAAGCAACATGCCACTATGCTCTGCGGCCATGCCCCCCGTTTCCTGCGTTCGCCCTGAGCCTGTCGAAGGGTGAACGGCACTGCTTGAGGACAAGAGAACTTTTGACACAATGTGACTGGGTGAGGTTTATTGGCGTTCTATCAATACATGCTCAAGTGTGTAGACGGCTCCTACTACGATGGTCACGCAGACAACTTAGAGACTCGTCTCACCCAGCATGCTGCCGGATCAGGCGACTCCTAAACAACTACGAGGCGGCCTGTCCAACTGGTCTACGCTGCCGAGTTTTCAAGCCGTGAGGAGGCATTGACCAGAGAGCGGCAATTGAAAGGTTGGTCGCGCAAGAAGAAAGAAGCGCTGTGTCGAGGAGACTGGGAAGAGATATCGCGGTTGGCGAGAAGTCGTCAGTCTGGCAAAAGAGAAGACCCGGGGTAATCAAGCATCAAGCAATGCCCGCCCATCCGCTCATGCTTCGACGGGCTCAGCACGAACGGATGGGCTGCACTTTGATCTTGGCTGCCAATCCAAGATTGTAATCCTGGAATTTGTGCACTCCTGCTCTCTTCCCCAAGAATAACTCTCGCACCGTTCGTCCTTATATCTTGGAGATGGAGATAAAATGAGAGCAGGCGTGGCAGACCCGTTCGCCCTGAGCCTGTCGAAGGGTGAGCGACCTATTGTGAAAGTCACTCGGCGTGTGTACCGGCATGGAGTCGTTCATGCTTCGACAAGCTCAGCACGAACGGGTAAGTGGCTCGGGCTTACGTCCCTGCTTTGACCCTTCGGCAAGCCCGCCCTGAGCCTGCCGAAGTGCTCAGGACTGGCAAGTTCAGTAGGCACGGCTCAATGCAATCGCATCATTGCCTGAATGCTGCGGCCTATGCTAAATCTAGTCCAGCCCCAACAGCGTCAGGCTCTCGCGGTGGATGATCCCCTCGATCACGTCCTCCGGCACACGCGGGAGCGCCGTACCATCCACGAGGGCGTTCACGTTTCGCAGACCGGCTAGGGTGTCTTCAGCGCTAAAAAGAGGAAAGTCGGTACCGAAGAGCAGCTTGTCCGCAGTGCCGTATTCAATGGCCGTAATGAGCGCGTTGTAGTACTGCCACGGGCGGGGATAGAGGCCGCTGATGTCGGTGTAGACGTTGGGTTGTTTGCGCACCACCGAGATCGTCTCGCCAACGCCCGGGTGTCCCATGTGCGCCACGATGATCTTCAGATCGGGGAAGCGAATTGCCACTTCATCCACTTGATACGGTTGCGCGTACTTGAGCGGCGCCTTGCGCACGAAAGTCGTGCCGTGATGCCACATAACCGGCAGGCCCAGCGCCTCGGCCTTGGCGAACATGGCGTGCGCTTCCTTGCCAAGCGGATCGTAGCCCTGGTAGATAGGGCCGATCTTGAGGCCGCGCAGTCCGAGGTGCTTGGCGGCGTGCTCGAGCTGGTCGGGAGCGTCCGCGTCGTTGGCGTCGACACTCGCAAAGCCGATGACGTTCGCGCCGGTCCCGCGCACGTAGTCGGCCACGTACTCATTCGGCACCACGATGCCGCTGTACGGGGCGTAGAGCGGAAAGACGATGATGGCATCGACGGCGGCGACGGCTTGCCGGTGAATGTCAGGCGTCGCGTCGATGGTGAGCCCTTGCCACGAGGACCCGAGGTCTGCCTTGAACTCATCGGTAAGATGCAACGCGGCATCCGACATGTGCGAGTGAACGTCAACGATCATGTTTCTTGTCTCTCTTTGGGTTCTTACCGGAATTACCGTGCCGCCTGCGGCGGCGTGGCACCAGCATACCACGCACCGAATACGTCCACGTGCGACGACCCCGCGCAGGGTCTCTGCCAAAAGGCTTGTACAACGAGACCACTTCACCGTACTATGGAGAGTACTGATAGCGGCCACGTTGCGGTCGCTTTCTTAATTCTAGACAGTTGACACAGCACAGCCAGCAGGGCATCCGCGCCCATGCTTTGTGTGCATGCCGCCGAGACACTCAGCGCAGGAATCGACCGGACACATGAAAACCGAATCAGCGAGAACACACATTCGCGGCCTGCTGGCGCAAGCCTTGAGCGCCGCCCAGGAGCAGAACAAGCTGCCGCCGCTGGCGAGCACCGACGTAACCGTTGAATACGCCCCGCCGGAAAAGGCCGACTATGCCTCCAACCTGGCGTTGCGGCTTTCGCGCGCTGTGCGCATGCCCCCCCTGCAGGTCGCCGAGGTGATCGCGGCGGCATTGCCGGTGAGTCCGTATCTCGCTGAAGTCAGCGTGGCCCCGCCGGGCTTTATCAACTTTCACTTGAGTGAGACATGGCTGGCGCGCCAGGTGGGCGAAATCATCGCCCAGGGCCCAGCCTTCGGCAACTGCGACGTGGGCGGCGGCACCGCGCTGCAGATTGAGTTTTGCAGCGCCAACCCCACCGGCCCGCTGACCGTCGGCAGCGGACGCAACATCGTGCTCGGCGACACGCTGGCGCGGGTGTTGGCGGCGGCGAACTACAAGGTGCAACGCGAGTACTACGTAAACGACGTGGGCGGCCAAATGGATACGTTTGCCCGCACCCTCCTGGCGCGGTACCAGCAACTCCACGGCATTGACGCCCATGTACCTCCCGACGGCTACGCGGGAGAGTACATGGTAGAGCTTGCTGAGCAGATCAAGCAGGAAACCGGCGATGCCCTGCTGCACACGCCGGAAGACGAAGCGCTGCAGAAGCTCCACGAGCGCGGTCTTGCGCTGATGTTGGAGTCAATTCGGGAGGACTGCGCGCTGCTGGGCGCCCAATTCGACGAGTGGGTTGCCCAGTCCTGGTTGGAAGACGAGGGCCGCGTGCAAGACGCCATCGATACCCTGCGCGAGCGTGGCCGCGTGGCCGAGCGCGAAGGGGCGACGTGGTTGGTCTCGAGCGACCTTGAAGAGGATAAGGACAACGTGCTGGTGCGCAGCAACGGCGAGCCCACGTACTTTGCCGCAGACATTGCCTACCACGACTACAAGCTCGAACGCGGCTACGCCAGTCTCATCGACGTCTGGGGCGCCGACCACCACGGTCATGTGCCGCGTGTCAAAGCGTCGCTCGCCGCCCTCGGCCACGACCCGGAGCGGCTTACTATTCTCCTCTACCAGCTCGTGCGTGTGCTGCGCGGCGGTGAAGAGGTGCGCATGTCCAAGCGCACCGGCGACGTGGTTACCGTGCGTGAGGTCGTCGATGAAGTGGGCGTGGACGCCAGCCGCTTCTTCCTGGTGGCGCGGTCGCCGGATACGGCCATGAGCTTCGACCTGGACCTGGCGCAGGAGCAGTCCGACGAGAATCCGGTGTACTATATCCAGTACGCCCACGCGCGCACAGCGAGTATCCTGGAACGCGCCCGGCAGGACGGCATTAGCACCGACCCGTCCGGAGTAGACCTCGACCTCTTGCAACATCCCGCCGAGCTTACCCTCTTGCGTCTGATGTTGCGACTACCCGAGCTTGTCGAAGACGTGGCGTTGCAGCACGCGCCCCACCGGCTGGCATTTTACGCGCAGGAGTTGGCTGCGCTCTTCCATGCTTTCTATCGCGACTGCCGCGTGATCGACCCCGAAAACGTGGCGCTTTCCCAGGCACGGCTGCAGCTCGTGCAGGCGGCAAAGCTCGTGTTTGCCCGCTGCCTTGGTCTGATGGGCATGTCCGCGCCCGACCGCATGTAGGCGAGGCTCACTGCTGAGTCACTTCTCGTTCCGGCTTTACGCAGCGTGCTTGCTCTGCACGCGGGCGCTTGCGCCCGGAATTCTACGACAATGCACAGGGTATCTCGAATTCCTTCCAAAATGGATGCCGTCAACTAGGAGCAACCCTTGGACTCGAGCCTCACTCACGTTTGCCCCGGAATCAGGTACGGGGCAGGCTCTGAGCTTGTCGAAGGGCAAAGCATAGCAGTAATCCAACCTCGGTAGGCGCACCTGTTCATGCTTCGACAGGCTCAGCACGAACGAATAAAAAGGAGTTCGCGAGGCTGGCTCAAGGATACTGGCGCGCTGCCTGGACCTCATGGGCATGTCCGCGCCGGAACGCGTGTAGACTGCGCCGATTTCGCGTTTCATCAGCATGATCTGTGAAGAGTCTTGCAGCTTGTCCGCTGATTCTGCGAGCACGGCGTCCTCCTCGGGCGTAGCGCGGGGGCTTGTCCCCCGCTCTTGGATTCTAAATGAGTAGCCTACTGCTCTGTACCGGGCGGTGAACAGCGTTAGCCCTGCACTTTGCAGGCTGTCCAAAGACAGGCAGCACACTCTCCGGTAGCGCAGGTTTGTAACCTGCGGCCACCCGGTTCGTTGGCAAAACGCCTGATTCCTCCCTTACTGCCGATCTCCTTGATTCGTCGCGCGGGGGTTGGCTCCCTGCCATAGGGACATGGAAGACTTGCCCTGGTAAGAAAAGATGGATTCCGGCTTTCGCCGGAATGACAGTTTGGGAGGCACACATCCCGTTTGAGAAGCATTCCCTGTAGCGCGGGGGCTTGTCCCCCGCTCCGCGCACTCTAAACCTCGGACGATGAAGATGGATTCCGCGCCCCGGCACGGGGCGAGCTTTCGCGGGAATGACGGATTATGTGTCCCTCACGTTACTATGTTACATTCGCGCTTTTGTCCGCCTTGTTCAACATACAAATGACGGACCGCGTGACGCTACGCTACCTCCTCCAGCACGGCGACCACGTGCCAGTAGAGATTCCACACCTCGCGCAAGAAGATGAACTGGTCGGCATCGTTCGTGGGATAGAGGTGGGCAAAGAGGACAAACGAGCGAAACACGACGGTCGTGTGCTCCCGGGCGGCCTTCGCCAGGTGGAGCGACTCGCTGTAGGGCAGAAAGGCATCGGCGTGGTCGTGGGCGATATAGAGCCGCGCGCTTACGTCCTGCATGACAGGGGCGGGCGAAATGTCCTCCAACCAACCCACCAAGGTTGGATCGCCCGCCAGTATCTCACGGGTACGGCGGGGGTCTGAGTTTGCGTACAGAGCAAGCAGCGTGCGCCCGCGCTGGGATAGCTCATCCGGCGGCTTGGCCTCACCGGCGAGCGCGGCCTGCAGTTGCACCCGTTCCGTCTCATTCTCCACGGTAGCCAACAGGGCGTGCTTAAACAGGCTGGCGGCCAAGGGATCAGGTACCCAGGATTCCACTGTGCCGTTCACGACGACCTGCTGTGTCGTCACCGCGCTCAGCACGTTCGCCGCGTCGAAGTAGCCGCCGAAGCTGTGGACAAAGGCTACGTCGTCGCGAATGCGGGGATCGGCCGCCGCCCGCAGTGCAAGCCCCGACCCTACCGAGAATCCCAGAATACCCATGCGCTCGCGGTCGACGTCCGGCCGCTCACGGAGGTAAAGCAACGCCTCGATGATGCCCTCGATTTCGCTGGGATCGATGATGCCGGCTTCCATGCGGCGCGACTGGTGAATGAGCACCACGATCCCCTGCTGCGCCAGGCCGCGCACGAGCGCTTGGGCGTAGGGATCGTCCGCGGGCGACGCGATACCCAGGTAAATGAGGATGGCTCCATACGGCCCCTCGCCGACCGGCACGTAGAGGTCGCCGACCAGCGCCGGGTCCGCTCCGCTGTAGGTGGTGCGTTCCTGGCGAATGGGATTGCCAAGGGATGCGAGCGGTTTGATGGGAACTTGCGGCAGCACCTCGGTGAGCAGTAGGGCGGACTTGACAATCGCGCGCTCCTGTACAGGGCTCAGGCAGCTTGTGGCCAATAAGCTGAGCACCAGGGTCAGGAGGACGTATGGGCGAACTTGCCGCATTGGCCTTTTCCAGTTGCTTTGCAAGAACATGGGCGTGGGTTGAGGAGAATGCTGTCTTGGCTCCATTGTATGTCACGCGCAGACAAGGGGATAGACGTGCGCCACAATGGCGTTGGGGAACCTCACCGTTCAGCCTTCGAAAGGCTCAGGCCGAACGGTAAGAACCCAGTTCAGGGCGAACGGTAAGAACTCAACTCTCGCCGAGCGGTAAGGGCTCAACTCTCTCGGGACTAAGGGCTCTTTGTATTGCAGGCCCTGGTGGACACGCGCTTGCAGGATGCCGTCCCGCGGTGGGCAAGCACAATTCCGCGAGATTGCCTTCCTTCTCTGTGCCTGTCTCTCACGCTAATGGGTAGCATCATCGGCATTCTAGAACTTGACCGACAAGGATTCTTCACCTATACTCAAGGTGTACTGCCTGCATTATTGAGGCGGGCGCGGCGCATTCGTCTAGTGGCCAAGGACACCGCCCTCTCAAGGCGGAGATCACGGGTTCGAATCCCGTATGCGCTACCAAATCGAGGCTTCGCGGCAAGGAGTTGGCTTGCTGTGAAGTCTGTTTTCATGCACGGTAGTTGTTTGTCAGCCGGCAAAGAAGATGCATATGGACAGTGGGGTATCGGAGAAACCGTCACAAGGATGCTAATTGGTTAGCGTTGCCGCGTCTGGCTGCATTCGCGGCAACGGCTATGCTAACCGTCGTAGGTGTAGTTCGGCCGCTCTCGTCTGGCGATGAGGGCGGGTTTTTGTTGCTGTGAACGCGAGACTTGGGTCAGGAAGAAACAGAGACCGGAAAGGACAACCCGAGGATGGCAAAAGCCAGACCGGAAATTGAATCACGACAGACAATGAACAAAACCTACGATCCCGCGCCGGTGGAAGCGCGTTGGTACCCCTTCTGGGAAGAGGGCGGCTACTTTGCCCCGCGCGCGGACGCCGATGCCGAGCCGTTTACGGTCATCATGCCGCCGCCGAACGTCACCGGCGAACTGCATCTCGGCCACGCGCTCACGGCCGCCATCGAGGACGTGCTCGTGCGCTGGCACCGCATGCGGGGCGACGCCACGCTCTGGGTGCCCGGCACCGACCACGCCGGCATCGCGACACAGGTGGTGGTGGAGCGCCTGCTGCAGGAAGAAGGCACGTCCAAGCAGGAATTGGGGCGCGAGAAGTTCGAGGCGCGGGTGTGGGAGTGGGTGCGCAAGTACGGCAACGTCATCGACGACCAGCACCGCCGCCTCGGCGCGTCCTGCGACTGGTCGCGGGATACCTTTACGCTCGATCCGGGACCGGCCCGCGCGGTGCGCACCACGTTCGTGCGGCTCTATCACAAGGGCCTCATCTACCGGGGCGAGCGCATCACCAACTGGTGCCCGCGCTGCGCCACCGCGCTCTCCGATCTCGAAGTCGCCCACGAGGAAGAGGACGGCCACCTCTGGTATATCTCGTATCCGCTCGTGGACGATGACTCCACGTCAATCACCGTCGCGACCACGCGGCCGGAAACCATGCTCGGCGATACCGCCGTGGCCGTGAATCCGGACGACCCGCGCTACCGGAATTTGCTCGGCAAACTGGTGAGTCTGCCGTTAACTGAGAGAAAAATACCGATCATTGCCGATGATGCGGTGGAGGCGGAATTTGGCGCCGGAGCGCTGAAGGTGACGCCGTCGCACGACATCGCCGACTTTGAGATCGGCCAGCGCCACGATCTCGAGTTCATCAATGTCTTGAACCTCGACGCCACCATGAGCGAGCATGCCGGCGCCGCCTACGCGGGCATGGACCGCTATGCCTGCCGCGAGCAGGTCGTGCGCGACCTGCAGGCGCTGGGACGCTTGGAGAAGATCGAGGCGCTTCGCCATGCCATCGGCCACTGCACGCGCTGCGACATCATCGTGGAACCGCTGGTGAGCCGGCAGTGGTGGCTGGAAGCCAAACCCCTGGCGGAGCCCGCCATCGCGGCGGTGCGCAGCGGCAAGATCCGCATTCTGCCCGAGCACTTCGAGCGCATCTACTACAACTGGATGGAAAACATTCGCGATTGGTGCATCTCGCGCCAGCTCTGGTGGGGGCACCGTATCCCCGTGTGGTACTGCGACGCCTGTGAGGCCATCGAAGTGCCAACCGCGGACGACGTGATGCGCGATCCGGAGACCTGCGGTGAGTGCGGCGGCGGGCTGCGGCAGGACCCGGACGTGCTCGACACCTGGTTCAGTTCCGCTTTGTGGCCGCATTCGACGTTGGGCTGGCCCGACGACACGGAGGACCTGCGCAGGTTCTACCCCACCACGGTCATGGAGACCGGACACGACATCCTCTTCTTCTGGGTGGCGCGCATGATCATGACGGGCATCGAAAACATGGAGGACATCCCCTTCCGCACCGTCTACCTGCATGGCCTGATTCGCGACGTGGAAGGCCAGAAGATGAGCAAGACCCGGGGCAATGTGATCAATCCGCTCGTCATGGTGGAGGAGTACGGCGCCGATGCGCTGCGCTTTGCGCTCGTTACGGGCACCACGGCGGGTAATGACATGCGCTTTACGACGGAGCGCATTCAGGCGGCGCGCAATTTCGCGAACAAGCTCTGGAACGCGAGCCGCTTCGTGCTCAGTGGCCGTCCGGAAGGGGCGACGCGTGTTGCGTCCGAGACGGACGCGCTCCAGGCGGACGCGCTCCAACTTTCGCTGGTGGACCGTTGGATCATCAGCCGCCGCAATCACACGGTCGCGGAGGTCTCGCGGCTGCTGGAGCAGTTCCATCTCGGCGAAGCCGGTCGCACGCTGCAGGAGTTTGTGTGGAGTGAATTCTGCGACTGGTACATCGAAGCGAGCAAAGTGAGCCTCTACGGCGACGATCCGGAGGCACGGGCAGTGACGCAAAGCGTGCTGGAAGACACGCTCGCCGTGATCTTGCGCCTGCTGCATCCCTTCATGCCGTTCGTCACCGAAGAGATCTGGCACTACCTGTATCCCGAAGCCCTTTCGGATGGCACGGGAAGCCTCATCGTTGCGCCGTGGCCGACGGCAGGCGCGCGCGATCAAGAGGCTGAGAGCTTCTTGGATGAACTGATCGAGGCGATACGGGGCGTGCGCAACATCCGCGCCGAGTATGAGGTGGAGCCTGGACGCTATGTGCCCGCGACCATCGTGGCCGGTGAGCAAAGCGATTCGGTCGCGGCCCATACCGCAATAATCGAGTTGCTGGCCCGCGTGCGGCCCCTGACCGTCCACACGGCGCTCGACGAGAAACCGGAACAAGCCGTTTCGGTGCTCACCAGCCGCCTGGCCGTGTACGTGCCGCTCGCCGGACTGCGCGACGTGGAGCAAGAACGCCAGCGACTGCAGAAGGAACAGGCGGACATCCTGGCCAATCTGGAGCGCACGCAGGGCTTGCTGGCCAACGAGAACTTCGTGAACCGGGCGCCGCCGCACGTTGTAGAAAAGGAGCGCGAAAAGCTCGGCGACTTGGAACTGCGCGCGCAGCAAATCAGCGAGCGCTTGACGGGACTTGAATGAGAGTGTTCCTGTCGTCTGCAGGCCTTCTTAGAGGTGAATTTGGCAAGCGATACCGGTAAGGACATTTCCAGCCGTTCGTGCTGAGCTTGTCGAAGTATGAACGGCGGTGAGGGTTTCACGATGGCATTTGGCCAATAATGGATGCGGTTTGGCCTTCGACAGGCTCAGGCCGAACGGAGCGAGTCTTGCCCTAGGCCAAACGGGCAAAGCTTGTCTCGGGCCAGTGAGGAAGCGAGGAGTGGCCGTTCCTCCCAAAGCCTGGAATATTCTTGGAAGATTGGTGAGGGCTGAAACTTTACACCGGGCGCAGGTTGCAAACCTGCGCTACGATGAAGAAAGCAGCGCGTTAGATATGAGTGATTCTGCTCCCGTCTGCCCGGCACCTATTGAGTTTAGAATTGAAGTTAGTCCTAACAGCAAACTAGAGGACAGATTTGACTGATGATTACGTTAGTTTGGAATGACGTGCCGGCCACACAGTTGGCGATGGCTTCGCGTGAAGCCCAGCGCTTGGCGGAGTCGGCGGCGGAGAAGGAAGTGACCGTACAGTGGGCGCGCGCGGCAATTAATGCAGCTACGGCTGTCGACCCGCTTGAGTGCGACCTGGCCCCCTTTGAGGCGCTGGCCGCCGCTCTGACCGCCGTGGGCGACGAGGAATTGGTAAAGGAAGCTGCCGAGGCGCTGGCCAAGCATCCGCAGGCCCTGTTCACCCTCGCCACTGTAGCTCGCGGCAAGAAGTGGGAAGACCTTGCCAAGGCCACCATGGCGCGGTGCCTCGTACAGACGGGCGCGCTGACATGGCCGTCGGAGTTCCCGTACCAGCAGCAGTGGAAGCAGCAATTTGAGGAACAATTGGTGGCAACGCTCCTCAAGGTGTGGAAGAAGCGCGCTACGCGTGCCGTGGCCAAGGAAGCGGTGGCACTCGCTACGGAAGCTGAGGATCTGGACACCAAGCAGGTGGAAGAGAATCTCAAGGCTCTGCTTACGCCTGCCGACCTCTGGACGACGCCGACCCGCCGCGGCCGGCCGGCACGGGGCCGTCAGGCGTCGTCGAGCCGTTCCCGCAGCAGCGGCAGCAGACGGCCAGCGACTTCAGGCCGGACACAACGGTCCACGTCACGCTCGCGGTCGACGCGCAAGCCGGATAGCGACGCCAACTAGCGCGGCGGAACGCATGCGCCGCAATGCTTAGCGGATTTCACCCGGCGCGCGCTGCAGCCGCGCAGACATGCTCTGTGAGGCTACGGTGGACTGCCTTCTCGGTGCGTGATTCAGCAATTCTTGACGAGGCCGCGTGCAGCGCGTTGCTTTGCTCACGCATTGAAGGCACTATGATACTGTCAAGCACCTCACCCCCATTGCTGCCTCATGGCGACAATCATTACCCTCACCACTGACTTTGGCATGGCCGATGGCTTCGTGGGCGCGATGAAGGGCGTGATCCTGAGCCTGGCGCCGCACGCGACCCTTGTTGACATTACGCACGATATCCCCGCGCACGACGTCCGCGCGGCAACGTTTGCGCTGGAGACTGCGGCTGCGCACTTCCCGCCCGATGCCATCCACGTCGCCGTCATCGACCCTGGCGTGGGCAGCGCGCGAGCGGCCATTCTCGCCGTGACCGCGCGCGGCCGGTATGTCGCCCCGGACAACGGCGTGCTCACCAGCGTTGTGCCGGAGGGTGACGGCGGGCAAGTCTATGCGCTGGATAGACCGGAGTTCTGGCGGTCTCAGGTGAGCGCGACTTTCCACGGACGGGACGTGTTCGCGCCGGTAGCCGCCCACTTGGCGAATGGCGTCCGGCCCGAGCGCCTGGGTACGCCGATGACCTGCATGAAGCGGCTTACCTGGCCTCAGCCTCAGCAGTGTGGAGGCGAGATTCGCGGCGAGGTGATCCACGTCGACCGCTTTGGTAACCTGATCACCAACATACGGTTGGAATACTTGGGTAAGGAGAACAGAGACGCTTGTTTTCGGGTGCGCGACCTGGAGATTCGCGGCATCACGCCGCACTACGCCGCGGGCGCTGGCCTCTTGGCAGTGGTGAACAGCGGCGGACGCGTTGAGATCGCCCTGCCCAGCGCAAATGCCGCGCGTGAGCTGAACATGGGCGTCGGTGAAGAGATCCGTGTAGTGCTATGAATGGGAAGATGGTGCCCCGACTCGTCATTCCCGCGCACGCGGGAATCCATCTTTTCTGTGCCGCGCAGACTCCCGTCCCATATCACATACGAGGCCAAGGCAATTGCGCGTATAGTGGGAGGGAGCAGCGCAATCCCTGAATACGGCGGCAAGACGGTTTCTTGGAAGGAGGCAACTCATGAGCACGCTCATGCCGGAGCGCACGCGAACGCAGGACCTGAATAGCGATGCGTTCCTGGAATTCCTGGCCGAGTGGCATGCTACATTGGAGACACTCGACCTAGCGGCGGACTGGTCTGCAAACGGCTTGGCGGCACGCAATGTTGCCGTCGTCGTGGTGGACATAGTGAATGGGTTCTGCCATGAGGGTCCCTTGGCCGGCGACCGGGTCAACGGCCTTATTGCGCCTGTCAGGGACGCCATCGAGCGCACCTTTGCCCGCGGCGTGCGCCAATTCCTGCTGCCCCAAGACACGCACCGGCCCGACGCTCTGGAGTTTGCCCAGTTCGGGCCTCACTGTGTGGCTGGCGAAAGCGAATCAGAAACGGTGCCGGAGCTGGCCGGTCTGCCGGCTGCCGCGCATTTCACGGTGATACCGAAGAACTCGCTCCATCCGGCGTACGGCACCGGGCTGTCGGAGTGGCTCGACGAGCATGCCGACGTGCGGTATTTTCTCGTGGTCGGCGACTGCACGGACCTCTGCGTCTATCAGACGGCCATGTACTTGCGCCTCACTGCTAATGCCGCCCAGCGCGATTGCCAGGTCGTGGTGCCGGAAGACTGCGTGCAGACGTACGATCTACCCGTCGACGTGGGGCAGGCGATCGGCATCATGCCCCACGACGGCGACCTGATGCATATCGTTTTCCTCTATCACATGGCCTTGAACGGTGTGCGCATCGTGAAGGCTGTAGAATAGAGGCACACTGTCGCGCGAAGTGAGGAATCTAGAGAAATAAGCCTAACGAAGACACTCGACAGGGAACCCTAGATTCCGCGTCTTTGACGAAGTCTGCGAACCCTGTTCGACGCTGCGCTCGGAATTGTAGGTGTTGAGTAACTCGTTGACAGAATCTCTTGTTCACGAGACAGCGTTGACAGTCCATGTCATTCCGAGCGGAGCGAGGAATCTAGAACCCAAGGTCAGCCCAGTTCTTGGCCTCACCACACGAGATTCCGCGCTCTTAGCGACACATTGCTACGCTCCGTTCGGAATTGTTAATGTCGACTAATTCGTTGACAGATTCTTCCATCAATTCTCAGTGAATACAATCCATGTCACTTCGAGCGCAACGACGAACAAGGTTCGCTGACTTCGTCAAAGACGCGGAATCTAGGGTTCACCTCGAGCGTGTTTGATAGGCTTAGTACTCTAGATTCCGCGAACAGGGTTCGACACTCCGCTGTGCTCCGTTCGGAATGACATCTGATTGGGTCTTACTCGCAGGCAGAATCACCGATAATCTTCCCCAATTCTGTCAGCAAATTACCTGACACATACAGGAATGACATCTGTTTAGTACTTATTCGCAGGCAGAACCAACGATAGTTGTCACCAATTCTGTCAACGAATAACCTGACATTTACAGGAATGACATGAGCGGCCCGCTCTGTTTAGTGAGCAGAGGACTCTGTCAACGAATTACCCAACATTTACGAGAATGACGGCGCGACTTTAGAGACTACCAAGAGGACAAGAGACACCGGGCGAAGCATGCAATAGGGAATCGAGAGGATATAGCTACCGTGAAACTGGTGCAATTCTATGATGTCGATCAGAGTGTCCACGTCGGCGTGGTGCAAGACGAGCAGGTCGTAGACATTACCGATCGCGAACAAGACCTCACAACGACGCTGGACTTTGTGGACGAGGCCCGCCGGCAGCGGCGCTCGCTCGACGACGTAATCGCGGAGAGGCTTGCTGACGCGTCCGGCGGCGCCCATGCGTATGCGGAGCTCTTGGAGCCTGACGAGCCGCGGCTCACCATGCCCCTCTTCCCACCGCAGGTCTGGGGCTGTGGCGTGACGTACCGCCGCAGCGCCGAATTTCGCGACGCCGACATGGAAGGGCCCATGGGCATCTACGACAAGGTCTACCAGTCGGACCGCCCGGAGATCTTCTACAAGGGGGACACGCAGCACTGCGCCGGACCGAACGAACCCATCGGCATCCGCGTCGATTCCACGTTTACGGCGCCGGAACCGGAGCTCGCCTACGTGCTGGGCTTCGACAATGAGATCATCGGCTATACGATCTGCGACGACGTGTCGGCCTGGGACATTGAGCGCGAGAATCCCCTCTACCTCCCCCAGTCCAAGATCTTCCTCGGCTGCACGGCCCTCGGGCCGACATTTGTGACAGCCGGTGAGCTGGCCGATCCGTATCACCTGGAGATCACGGCGCGCATTCGCCGCAACGGCACGGTGATTTTCGAGGGGTCTGCCAATACCGACCAGATCCGCCACCCGTTTGAGACGCTCACCGCCTATCTCGTGCGCAACAATCCGGTGCCGGTGGGCACGGTGGTGAGCACGGGCACGGGCATCATCGTAACGGAAGACGCCGCGTTGCACGCCGGTGACGTTGTGGAAATCGAGATCGACGAAATCGGCCTGCTCGCCACGCCGGTGCGGCAATTGTCCGAGGACGACTAGCTAATTCCGTAGGAAGACCGCTTTGCATAACTAGATCCAGAGAGCAAGGAGGAACCCCCTCTCCTTGGGGTGAGGGGGTTCCTTGCTGTTCTAATCGAATGACATGTACAGTCAATACATATCAGAGTCAAACTGACTGGCGTTCAGAGCAGATTCACCCTCACCCTAACCCTCTCCCGTCGAGGGAGAGGGAACTACGTCGCTGTGGTGAGGGTTTCGCAAAGGTTTCCATAGGATGACCGCTTTGCACCTCGGCTGCTACTCTTCGTCCCGGGGCTTCTCGCCGCGTCCACTGACATAGAACCAGACCGCGTACACTACGGCGCACCCGACGAGCAGCGCACCCACGCCTACCTCATCCCACACTCCCAGTTCCCCATGTTCCAGAGGTCCGGCGAGGGTGGCAAGCGGCACCACATACGCACGCTGGTGCACGCAATGGAAAGTTCGCCGGTCCCTCGCCTCGCGCAGACTGCGCCGAACTCGTCTAATGCACTCGGTTGCCATCAGATTGTGATTCTCATGTCTAGTTCATAGCCGTAGAAGTAGCTACTACTTAGTTTACGCGTCTATCCGAGTATCGTACCGCGCATTTCCATCGGCTGCGTCATCATCCAGGCTCCCGCAAAGAAGAGCGCGACGATGAGGATTGCCCACGGCAGCAGCGCACGCGCGGCCCTTCCCGCGGAGTCCTGCTGTTGCCGCGCAAGCCGGTAGCCGACGGTCAGCGACACCAGCATACCGAGTTCCAGCAACACGAGCTCCAGCGGCACGAGCCACGAGCTCGGAACGATGGCGGCTAAGTCCCAGCGCGGCTCACCAAATATCGACACGCCAAAATCGGCAAGAAAGCTCTGCGTCACGGGAATCGCGGTCAAAGCGCCGATGAGGAAGTGGAAGCCGTAGTGGGCCAGCCACATCCCGAAGCCGATAGGAATCAGGGCATAGCTGAACCGCGTTGCCGTGGCCGCCAGCGACTCTGCGCTCCCGGCGAGGGCCCGACTGCACCACGCCGCGGCAGCCACCAGCGCAAAGGGCAGCGCCACGAGGCCCACGATGAAGAGCACGCCGAGCACCACAGGTTCACTGGTGACGCCAAGCCGTGTCGCGAGCCACTGCTCAAGCGCGTAGACCGGCGGCACCATGCCAAAGGCGTTCACGAAGGCGGCAAAGACGAGCACGACGACCAGCGCCGCCAGGTCGGCGCGTTGCGTCAGCACGCCGACGCCGGAATGCAGTTGGTCCAGTCTACGAAACTCGCTAGTGGGAGCGCGGAGTTGGATGCCGACGTTGTCGTAGGGACAGGCCTGAATGCAGTCAAGGCAGAAGGTGCAGTCCATGTTGCCGACTTTGCGTTCTTGGAAGAGCCACAACTCGCAGCCGGTTTGGACGAGTTGGAGACCGGCAGGAGTGGATACGTCTCTTGCCGGTTGAGGAGATGACCTGGGTGTATCCGGCATGCCCGATTGCGGCTGAAACTCACTTGAAGATGGATTCCGTGCCCCGGCACGGGGCGAGCCTTCGCGGGAATGACGGAGATTGAACCGATCTTGTGCGTCCCAGGACTCATTCTGGCCACCTGGATTCCGGCTTTCGCCGGAATGACGGATGGAAGGATCAGACGTTGAACTATACCGCCCACTGATGCAGTCTTTCGTCGGACACGCGCCGCAGATATCCGGTTGGCGCACTTTCACCTCCAGCGGCGACACCATGCCGTGGATGAAATGGAACTGTCCGATGGGACAGACGTACTTGCAAAAGGCCGCACCTTTGAAGATGCCGTCGATGGCAAAGGCCGCCACAAAGTACGTCAACGCCACCCACGCCGTGAGCCAGGGACTCGCCCAGAGGTCGAAAGCTTCATAGGCCCAGAAGAAGACCAAGAGCACGCCAATTGCCAGCCACTTGTTGCGCATGAGCCTGGGCCACGACCGGTCGGCGGGCAGGAGCTTCTTTGCCAGGCGGCGCGGCAGCATGAACGGACACGCCATGCAGAAGATGTTGCCCGCGATGAGCAGTGCCAGCACTACAAAACCCCGCCAGTGGACCCACGGCAAGACGCCGGCAAGGTTCTTGGGCGCAAGCTGCGGACCCCAGAACCCGTCATAGAGGATGAGCGCCGACACCGCCAGCAGCACTGCCTGCAGGGACGTGCGGGCATGCTTCCAACGCAGAAAGCGTCCAACGACCGGCACGTCGAGGAGATCGCGCCGCTTCGTCTGTTGAGTCCGCAACGCCGCCACGGCTAATTGCCTTCCTTGGCCTTGTCGGAATTCATGTCCATCTTCATTTCGCCCTGCACGCCCTTGAGGTCAATGCGCCGCTCGGCCATTCTCCCGTTGGCGAACGTAGCGCGCACAATGATGACCCAATCGCCGCCCATGGTGAATTTAAAGTCCTCGGTGACATACGTGCCTCTACCGCGGGCTTCCGTCCCCACGATGACCGGCTGCATACCGGCGTGCGTCATGGTGCCCTCCACCAGAATGGTTGCGTCCGATACGGGATTGCCTGCAGGGTCGCGGACTTGCAGGGTGATGACGGCATCACCCACTGCTGCCGGATCGGGCGAGATCGACAGAATGGTCACATCCAGGTTGCCGCTCTGCTCCGCGCGCGGTCCGCACGCGCCGAGTGCGAGCAGGCTCAAGAGGGCGCAGAAGACGGCGCACATCGTACGGATGAATTGCGTGACTGTCGGATGGCTGGATCGAATCAATGGGCTATCCCTTCCATAGTAGCAACGGGTGAAACGGTCTGCGCAATGTGCGCGATGTCCCCGTAACGGCGCGTCGATTGGTAGGGGTGGTTCGCGAACCGCCCCTTCGTGGCGGTCCAAGGGTGCCGGTTACGTGACGGGCGGCCGGCGGCGGCAGCCTCGGTTGCGCGTTACCGCGGTGGCTACGAGTCCGGAGAATCCTCAAAGTGAGGAGTGAAAAGGAATAGGCGGACGCCAGATGGGAATGGCGAAGGTATTGGTAGTAAACCGATCAGCAGGCACGGCTTGCGGCGGGCGCAAGACGAACGTAGGCAATGACAACGTGACGAGCATGGGGTCCCACGCCGTGCTCGCGGCGGCGGCATGGGCTCCCGGCTGCGGCTGGAATTCTGGAAATCCTTCCGGATGGGAGGAGTCATTGGCCGCAAACGACGGCAATTGACCGTCCCGCGTGAAGGACGCGAGGGAGAAGAATGCGGTGGCGTCTTGAGTCTCAGGCAGACTGCAGACGACGCCGTTGGTGAAGGGCAGCGCGAGATGCAGCACGATGGCGCCGACGAGCACGAGTGTGTTCACCTTGAACGATCGTTGCGTCATATCTGCAATCGGTCTCTGCACCTATTGCTCCGGCTGCAGAACCAGCGCCGCTGCACCTACGATGCCGGAGTGCTCGCTTTCCGCGGCGAGCCGGATGAAGTTAGCGATATCGGCGTGCGGGCTACCGGCAACTCGCTGGTACCACGCGCGAATTGCCTGAATCAGGGTGCCGCCATCCTGCATCACGCCGCCGCCAAAGACGATACACTCGGGCGCGAAGAGCTGCTGGCAAATCTGGCAGCCAATCGCGAGCCAGCGCGCCGTATCGTCGCGCACGGCCCGCATCGCCGGATCGCCTGCTTCCGCGGCGTCGTGGACGGTTACGCTCGTCAGGTTCTCCAAGTCTCCCTCGGTGAGACGGCGCACGATGTCGGTTGGCTCCTCAGCCGCAGCCTGTTTCCCGCGGCGGGCAATGCCGGGTCCGGCTGCCAGGGACTCCAAGCAGCCGTTTACGCCGCAAGGGCAGAGCGGACCGCCTGGGTTTACCAGGATGTGTCCGATCTCGCCTGCGGCGCCGCTGCCCCGCACCACCCGACCGTCCTCGATGATGCCGCCGCCAATGCCGGTGCCGACGGTTATGTACACCAAGTGCTGCCGGTCTCTGCCCGTGCCGAAGACAAATTCGCCCCACGCGCCGGCGTTCGCGTCGTTGGCGATAACGCCGGGCAGACCGTAGCGGTCTTGCAGCAACGCGACGAGGGGTAGGTTCTGCCAGCCCAGGTTGACTGCCGAAACCGCGACGCCCTCATCGCGGTCTACCGTACCGGGCACGGCAATGCCGATGGCCTGCGGCTGCTCATGCCCCTGCGCGAGCAGCCCGTCTACCACGGAACAGATGCTCGCCAGCATGGTCTCGTGGGAGTCTTTGATCATCGGCCCACGGCCGGTTGCCAGAATGCCGCCGTCCTGGTCGACGATGCCGACGGCAACTTTCGTGCCGCCAATGTCAATACCGATGCCGGTCATAGTCGTTAGTCCGCTGAGAACTCCGGTGCGCGGTAGACGATCGCGCCGCCTACTACTGTTAGCATAACGCGAAAGTCCCGGGAGAGCACGGCAATATCGGCATCTGCCCCCGCCTGGATGATACCCTTCCGGTCGCTCAGGCCAAGTTGCCGCGCGGGCACATAGCTCGCCATGGCGAGCACGTGGGGCAGAGGTATGCCGGCCTGTACGTAAACGCTGACATTGCGATTCATCGACGACGAACTCCCCGTAATCGTGCCGTCGTCCCGCGTGGCGAGGATTTCAGAGACCGTAACCGACACCCCGTTCGCGCGCTCGTAGCGGCCTGCCGGCAGTCCGGAAAACTCCACGCCGTCCGTGACGAGGGCCACGCGTTCCCAGCCCTTGGCCGCGATGAGCAGCTTGCCCGCCTGCGGGTCGACGTGCGCGCCGTCGCCAATCAACTCGGCGGTGATTTCCGGATGCGCCATGATGCCGCCCACCGTGCCCGGATCCCGGTGATGCAGCGGGCGCATGGCATTGAATGTATGCGTCGCCTGGCGGACCCCACTGCGCACCGCGGCCGCAACTTCTTCGAACGTCGCGTCCGAGTGGCCGATGGAGGGGATGATGTCGTGCTGGGCGAGGTATGCCGCAAGCGCCAAGCCGCCTTCCCTTTCGGGAGCGAGGGTCATGGACTTGATCATGCCCTGGGCCGTGTCCTGCAGGGCGGCGACCTCGTCCACGCTGGGCTCGCGCATCAGCGGAATGCGCATAGCGCCGGGGCGCTCGGGACTGAGATACGGCCCTTCCATGTGCACGCCGAGCAGTTGGCTGCCGGTGGGCGCTGCGGCGGCGTGCACAACGGCCTTGAGCGCTGCCACGGTATCATCCCACGACGAGGTGCCGATGGTGGCCAGCAGGCCGGTCGTGCCTGTGGTGGCGCGGTACGCCGTCACCTTGCTGATGTCCTCGGCCGCCGGCGACCGAAACGACGCGCCCAAAGCGCCGTGCACGTGCATGTCGATGAAGCCGGGGCAGACGATGCAGCCCGAGACGTCGATGGTCTCCGCAGCCGCAGCGAAGTCTGTCAGATTCGCGTCGGGCGCTACCCGCGCGATGCGGCCGTCGTCTATGGCGACGCTCGTCTGCGGGAGCTCTTGCAGAGGTGTGTAGACCGTACCGCCGGCAAGGAGAATCATGCTAACTCCAATTGCAACTGCCAGATTCATCGTACGGGGCGGTTGGAACTGCGTCAATGTATACTAGGATAACGCGCAAGTCGCCGGATCAAGAGTGAGGAGAATTGCAATGGGTTCGAGAGTGCGGGTCGGCGTTATCGGCGCGGGCGGTATTGCCCGCGGCGCTCACCTACCAGGATACGCGAAGATACCTGACGAGGCCGAAGTCGTCGCCATTAGCGACATTGACGTGCCGCGCGCGCAGAGTGTCGCTGATGAATTCGGCATTGCCAGAGTCTACGCCGACTTCAACGAGATGGTCACGCAGGAAGACCTTGACCTGGTGAGCGTCTGCACGCCGCCGTTTATGCACTGTGCCGCGAGTGTTGCGGCCCTAAACGCAGGCAGTAACGTCATCTGCGAAAAGCCGATGGCGATGAATGCCGCCGAGTGCGAGGAGATGATCGCTGCCGCAAACCAGAACGACAAGATGCTCACCATCGGTTTTCAGTCGCGCTTCGGCGAACGGGCGCAGTTTCTCAAGCATCTCATCGACCAGGGCGAGCTTGGCGAAGTCTACTATGCCCGCGTGCTGGCGTTGCGGCGGCGCGGCATTCCCTGGTGGGGCGTATTTGTGGAGAAGGACAAGAACGGCGGCGGCCCGCTGATCGATATTGGCGTGCATACGCTCGATCTTACGCTGTGGCTCATGGGCCATCCTACGCCGACGGCGGTGACCGGCGCGGTCTTCACGAAGCTGGCCAAGCGGCCCGGACTCTTCACCCGCGGGAGAGAAGCCGATCAAGAGCGGTACACGGTTGAGGACTTTGCCACGGCGCAGATTCGTTTCGACACCGGCGCGGTCATCAACCTCGAGACCAGTTGGGCGCTCAATATCGATAACGAAGTGAATGCCTATCTCTGCGGCACCGAGGGCGGCGCGACGTTGCGGCCGCTTAAGATCCACAAAGAGGTACCAAACGCAGGACTGCTAGACTACACGCCGGCGCATGAGGAAGGCAGAGAGCACAATCACGCGGGCCAGTTTGCCCAGGTAGTTCGCAACGTCAAGGAAGGCACGCCGCCGCTGGTCAAGGCGGAAGAGGCGCTGGTGGTGCAGAAGATCGTGGACGCCATCTACGAGTCGGGCGAGACCGGCCGGATGGTGGACCTGGCGTGAAGTCTCAGTAGAACGGGATTGTGAAGGCTACTCCAATAGCCTCCGTCACTCCGGCGAAAGCCGGAGTCTAGGGATGGCGTGGGTGATTAATCCGGTAAACGTGTGTTCGGGTCTGGATTTGAGGTCGATTGAGAAGATGGATTCCCGCTTTCGCGGGAATGACGAGCCAATCTTATCCGTCTCTATGAGCTAAGTAAGTTTGCAAATTGAGGCACTAAAACCTATGGCACGCATGAAAGTGGTCGTTACCGGAGCCGCGGGCTACGTTGCCTCGCAGTTGTTGCCCGCGTTTCGCGAGCGGTATGATCTTGTGTTGCTTGACGCCCGAGACACGACGCGGGACGGTGCCCTGGTCGAGGGCGTTACCATTACCGATCTGCGGAATACCGACCGTGAGACGTATCGCCGGCACTTTCAAGGGGCGGACGCCATCGTGCATCTTGCTTTCAACTACAAGCGGGGACATTCGATGAACGACGGCGACTACTACTCGGAGCGGTCAAACCTCGACCTGGCGTTTCACGTTTATCAGACTGCCATGGAAGAGGACGTGCCGCGGGTCGTGATAGCCAGTTCGAACCACGCTGCCGACTGGTACGAGCACTTGCTGCGGCAACGCACAATGGAGATGCTCGACGTCACCGCGCCGCCGCTCTCGGATAACTTCTACGGCTGGGCCAAAGCATGTTACGAGCACCTGGGTTTTCTTTTCTCCACTGGGGCAATGGGCCATGCGTTGGAAGTTGTGCAAGTACGAATCGGCGCGCCGCGTTCGATTCCGGCGGACAACGCCGCCAAAGACCCTACGAGTTACAAACGTAATCTCGGCGCATATATCAGCTCGCGCGATCTGCAGCAGCTCTTCGTGAAGTCCATCGAGACGCCGGATATCACGAACGAGCATGGCATTCCATTTCAGATCTTCTATGGCGTTTCCAACAACGCCCGCGCCTTCTGGAGCATTGCCAACGCGCGCAAAGTCATTGGCTACGCGCCCCAGGACGATTCGGAAGTCACCTTTGCCGACGACATCCGGCGTGTGCTTATCGACGGCAAGAGTGGCGGCAGACTCTGAGCGGCGGGGACGCGGTGTCAATCCGACCGTGAACTGCTGTCAATTCGAGGGCAGCGTCCTGACCGTCATTCCCGCGTAAGCGGGAATCCATCTTCTCTGCAAACCTCTTGGATTCCGCGCCCCCGCACGCGGTCTCGCTTTCGCCGGAATGGCAAGTTCTGATGAGCTCGTTGACAGAACCAGTTGCCGGTTCGACTCTAAAGAGCTTAGAGTATGCCTCTTGCCGTCATTCCCGCGAAAGCGGGAATCCATCTTCTCTGCAAACCCCTTGGATCCCGCGCCCCCGTGCGAGGGCGCGCTTTCGCCGGAAGTGTAAGTGCTGACGAACTCGTTGACAGAACCAGTTGCCGGTTCGACTCTATAAGGCTTAGAGTACGCCTCTTGCCGTCATTCCCGCGAAAGCGGGAATCCATCTTCTCCGCGTGCCCTGGACTTCGGCCCTTATCGAATCCGGGGCAGGCTCTTCGCCGGAGTGACGGACACTTGGTCTGACACAGTTCGGTGCAAAGTTAACACGGTAGAGCGCACCCTCCACCAGCGCCTTCCCTGATGGCCCTTGCCAATCTCTTTGGTCCATACTTGTCAACGAATTACCTGACATAAACTTGAAAGACAGTGTCCGTCGGGCAATTTCCATGGCAATGATGCAGCCAGCAGGAGACGCTGCTCGGGCTTTCCCCGAAGTTGACATATACGCTACGATAGTAGAGTACGCTCATCTCCCCATCCTTCAGACGAATCAGCAGCAATAGAGGATTTAACGTCGTGGCAACGCTTCGGGTATTCGACACCGGCAAGGCAGAGCGGGCACAGGTAGAAGACGTGCCCGCCATGAAGCAGATTATTGACTACTACGCCAAGCAAAACCGCATGCTCTTCCGTTCGCTGGCGGAGCTCTATGGGGGCATCCGCGACTACGTGGTCTGGCGGCAGGACGGCAGAATAGCAGGCTGCTGCGCCCTGCACGTCATGTGGAAAGACCTGGCCGAAGTGCGCGGCCTGGCGGTGTTGCCGGAATATCAGGGGCAGGGCATCGGACGGCAGCTTGTGGACGCCTGCGTGGCGGAAGCGCGGGAACTGGGCATCAAGACGGTGTTTACGCTGACGTTGGAGCCGACGTTTTTCACGAAGTGCGGCTTTCGGGAGGTGGAGCGGGATACGCTCTCGATCAAAGTGTGGCAAGAGTGCTACCGCTGCCCCAAGTTCTCCAAGTGCGACGAGATTGCCATGGTGCGCACGCTGCAGGAGTAAGCGGTCCCAATTGGCCGGCCCAAGCGGGAGGTCGATGACGCATCGGCGGCGAGGTGAGTTGGGGTACCGCGCGGACGACTGCTTGACTCCGCTTGGCCGCCGTCCGCAACAGCCGCAGAGCACTAGAGGAGAGCATGCGGCCTTTCAGGTCCGGCAACGGGGATTGCGAAGTGATGGTTAAGAGTCATTGTGGAAGATGGAGGATCGTGAAATGCCTTTGACCCGCCGTTCACTTCTTGCCTTCGTTGGAGGTGTGCCGCTGGCGGCAAGCCTCGCGTCCGGGTGCGGCTTTTTTGAGGACCTGGTGGGCGGAGATTCCGGCGACAAGACGGTGAACGTTGCGGTCTTCTTGCCACAAGGAGAGGGGGCGAACTTCCAGGCGGCGCAGGCCGGCAATATCCTGGCCGCCCTGCAGTCTGCCGCCAACGAGATCAACGATCAAAACCACGGCTTCCAAATGGAGGTCAAGCTCACCGTTGTCCCGCCCGGCCCGAACCCGAATTTTGGAGCCTTCTTCGGCGGAGCGGCCAGCGCGCAACCGACGCCAACCCCGTTCAGCCCTATCGCCGATACGTTGAATGAGGCGGCGGCAAGCGGGGAACTGGCCAGCGGCGACCCCCTGCCGGACTTGCTGATGATCAGCAACATGGACGAACTGCCGCTGCTCTATTCCGAAGGCGTAATCGAGCCGTTCGACCAGGCGACCCGCGTGGAGGGCAGCATCGATCTTTCCGCTTTCGCGCCCGGCGCCTTGGAATCGGTTAGCTGGCAAGGACAGGTGATGGCTTTGCCGCTAGCGAGCATCATCAACACGCTCACCTATGATTCAGACCTCCTCGCCAATGACGGTGTGGCAGAGCCCAGCAGCCCGTGGACGTGGGCGGAGATGATCGAGGCTGGCAAGCGCCTGACCTACAGCAACGATGAGGGTTCGCAGTGGGGTACCTATGCCCACGCTTCCGTTCCGCTCTTACTGAGCATGATTTGGAGTCATGGCGGCGACGTGTTTGGCGCCGAGGGAGGCGAGGTGCGCCTCGCCGACCCGCCCGCGATCAAAGCCATTGAACTCTGGCGGGACATGATCGTCCATCATCGCATCGCGCCAAACCCGCCGGCCGGCACCTTTGCGTTCATGCGCGCGGGCCGCGACGGCATGGAAGTGGTGAGTTTCGACCAACTGCCCCAGCGCGGCGGTGGTGGTGGCGGTGGCGGCGGCGGCGTTCAGCCCTCGGAGCGGGCACGCTTGGCTACTGCCGTTCGCTCCGGCGGTGGGCAGGGCCTGGGACCGGAACGCATCCACGCCGCGCCCATGCCGCTCGATGCAACGCAGGCCACGTGGGTCGCGCCGGTGGCCGGTCTCAGCGTTGGCGCCCAGGCGAAGGATTCGGGCCTGGCGGTCCAGGCGGCATTATTGCTCTCACGCGAACTCGCCCAGTTACCCGTTACCTTTTTCGGTTACCCCGTTTACGGCGCCACCGGCGAGCGCATCAAACAGGTGCGGCCGAGCCTGAGGATCGAGGACGCCAATATCATCGCGGAAGCGCTGCAATACAGCCGGGGCCTGCCGCCCGTTATTGCTCCCTACCTCGGCTCACTGTTCCAGCAGCATCTCATGCAACCGATTTTGAGCGGGGAGAGCACCGTGATCGATGCGGCACAGCAGATGTCTATCGCCATGCAGGAATTGCTGCGACAGTAACTCTCACGTAACAGGACGACGGCATGCCTTGCCCGGGCCGCACGCGGCCCGGGTTTGCATTTACTATAGCGGCTGCAATTGATGGACTCCTGCAGTTTGAGCGCGTGGCATCGCGCACCGCGTCTCCGGCGTCTTGGCATGGGGTAATCGGCCATCAGTCCATGTCATGAAGCGCACCGCCGGCGGGTGGGAAGGATCGAAAACGCACCGCTCTCTATCTGCCGCAGATGCGCCTTCCAGGCTTCTGCTCATTCGTCCCCAGCTTCATATTCTCTTGACAATTGACTCGTAGCATGGGGAGGTGTCGGTAAGTGCCGTGGGCATTGCACGACGCCGCCGGCACCCGATCGGTCCTGCGCGCAGCGTGATAGCGGACGTGCTACTGTCGCCTTCTCGATCTTCACCGGCGCATCGGACGCTCCGGTCGATGAGCAATCGAGGCGGGACAGCGCGATGAGCACATCGGTGCGCTGTCGCGACGGAGCGCAGGACTCGAATTCACGGCAACTACCGGATGGAAATGCGGAGTGAGCAATGAGGAGAAGTGTGGCATGGCCATGACGCGTCGTTCGTTTCTCAGCGTGATAGGAGGTGTGCCGCTGGCGGCAAGTCTTGCCTCCGGCTGCGGATTCTTCGATGGCTTGACAGGGGGTGATTCCGGCGATAAGACGGTCCATGTAGCGGTATTTCTTCCCCAGGGACAAGGCCGCAATTTACAGGCGGCGCAGGCCGGCAACATTCTTGCCAGCTTGCAGTCTGCCGCCAACGAGATAAACGACCAGAGCCTCGGCTTTCAGATGGCAGTAAACCTGACGGTTGTGCCGCCGGGACCAAACCCCAACTTCGGCGCCTTCTTTGCTCAGGCCGACACTGCCGAGCCCACGCCCACACCGTTTAGCCCCATTGCCGATACGTTGAACGAGGCCGCGGCGAGTGGGGAATTGGACAGCGGCGATCCCCTGCCGGACTTGCTGATGATCAGCAATATGGATGAACTGCCGCTGCTCTATTCTGAAGGCATCATCGAACCGTTCGAACAGGCCACTCGGGTAGACGGCAGCATAGATCTGTCCGACTTCGCCCCTGGGGCTTTGGAAGCAGTGACGTGGGAAGGTCAAGTCCTGGTTCTGCCGCTCTCAAGCTCAATTAACACACTTACCTATGACAAAGATATCTTCGAGCTCGACGGTGTTGTCGCGCCAAGCGAATCTTGGACGTGGACGCAGATGATCGAGGCGGGGAAGCGCTTGACGTACGCTGATGAATCAGGCTCGCAGTGGGGGACGTATGCTCATACGTCTGTGCCGTTGTTGCTGAGCATGATATGGAGTCACGGCGGCGAGGTGTTCGACGCCCAGAATGGCGCCGTGCGGCTTTCCGAACCGGCGGCGCTAAAGGGCATCGAGCTGTGGCGGGACATGATCACGTTTCATCAGATCGCGCCGAATCCGCCGGAGGGCACCTTCGCGCTCATGCGTTCGAACCGCGACGGTATGCAGGTAGTGTCTTTCGACGAGATTCCCCAGCGAGGCGGCGGCGGTGGCGGCGGGGGCGGCGTCCAACCCAGCGCAACGGCGCGCTTAGCCACTGCCGTACGTTCCGGCGGTGGCCAAGGGCTGGGCGCGGAGCAAATCTACGCCGCGCCGCTGCCGGTCGACGCGCGTCAGGCCACGCTGGTGTTTCCGGCTGCGGGCATTGGCGTGGGCGCGCAGGCAAAGGACACGGGACTTGCCGCGCAGGCAGCGATGGTGCTCTCCCGGGAACTCTCACAATTGCCCGTGACGTTCTTCGGCTATCCGGTCTACAACGTTTCCGGTGAACGCATCAGGCAAGTAAGGCCGAGCCTGCGGATCGAGGACGCAACCACCATCGCAAATGCTCTCGGCTACAGTCGCGGGGTGCCGCCCCTGCTTGGCCCGTACCTGCAGTCCCTCTTCCAGCAACACCTGATGCAGCCGATTTTGAGCGGCACGACTCCCGTGGCCGACGCTGCCCAGCAGATGTCGGTTGCCCTGCAGGAAATGCTGCGGCAGTAAGTTCGCGATGATTAGGGCGCTACAGGAAGCGCAGTTGCCGTAACGGCACGAAAAAACGGTAGGGGCGGTTCGCGAACCGCCCCTTCGTGATTCAAGCGCACAAGTGCTGCTGCCGGCGGCCGGTCACGCGCTTACCGTCACCTCTTCCAACGGCTGCACGTTTCCGAACACTATTTCGGGACCGTCCGTGGGCGCGGCCCAGCGTACTGCGTTGCCAATCACGTGGCGCACTTCCGGCTGGTAGAAGGTGGGGAACGTCTCGTGGCCGGGGCGGAAGTAGAAGACCTTGCCGCGGCCGCGGTGGTAGCAGCAGCCGCTGCGGAAGACCTCCCCGCCCGGGAACCAGCTAATGAAGACGAGCGTGTCCGGTTCCGGGATGTCGAAGAATTCACCGTACATCTCTTCGTGGGGGATATCGATGTACTGCCCCACGCCATTCGCAATGGGATGTCCCGGCTCCACGACCCAGAGCCGTTCGTTTTCACCGATTTCGCGCCACTTCAGGTTGCACGTCGTGCCCATGAGTTTCTTGAAGATCTTGGAGAAGTGGCTGGAGTGCAGGCAAATGAGCCCCATGCCGTCCAGCACGCGGGCGTGCACACGGTCCACGATTTCATCTGCCACTGCCGCGTGGGCCTGGTGCCCCCACCAGATAAGCACGTCGGTCTGGGCGAGCACGTCATCGGTCAGGCCGTGCTCCGGCTCATCCAGCGTTGCCGTTTGCACGGATAGGCCGGGTTGCTCCTGGAGGTATGCGGCAATGGCGCCGTGGATGCCCTCCGGATAGACCGCGCGGATGTGCGCGTCTGACTTCTCGTGGCGGAATTCGTTCCAAACGGTGACGCGGACGGTTTGAGACATTTGGCGTTACTCCCTTACCAAGACAGCAAGTTCCTGAAAGTTGCGCACGTACACGCACTTGTGTTTCACCTCGACCACGCCGACCCGGGCCATTTCGCCGAGCGTCTGCGTGACGGTGGAGCGCAGTGCTCCAATACTATCGCCGATCTCTTCGTGTGTGAAGCCCCGCACCTCCTGGGATTTCGGGTCCAGATGCGTCAGGAGGAATGCCGCCACCCGGGCGCGCACGGGACTGAACGCGAGGCGCGCGAGCTGGTCCTCCAGTGACTTCAGCCGGTCGCCTATCACCTTGAAGAAACGCAGACCGACGTCAGGACGCAGCCGTAAGAGGCTTTCCATTTCGGCGTGGGTCATAACGCACACGAGGCTCGGCGCGACCGTCTCGGCAAAACACCCGTGCATGCTCTGCCCCAGCAGCCCCATTTCACCAAATACGCTCCCCATGAAGACGCGGCGAATGCTCAGGCGCTTGCCCTCTTCGCTGAGCCGGTAGATGTCGACTGACCCCATTTTGAGAATGTACAGGTTCTCGCTTCTGTCGTCGGGCGTGTACACCAGCGTGTCTTTGGGAAAGGAGTACATGGGCAAGTGGCCGAAGAGCCGCTCCATTTCGCTCTTTGACAGGTCGCGAAAGAGATCGACGTGAATGAGGTGCCGCATGAGGAGCGACATGCGCTCGTCTTTACTGTGAATAGGGCTCCGCTTCTTGGTGGGAAGCAGTTTGCTCAACGTGCTCACGACAATATCCTGCCGTTCATGTCGTCTAGACAACAGTAGTGCGCCACGCTGTACAATACCATCTTACAAGAACTTTACCGGGATTACCCAAGAAAGGGGAGGAATACACATGCGTGAGAGTCAGTCCGTACTGAGCAGGAGTCTTGCTGTGATGGGTGCCGCGCTCATCGGGGCCATGCTGCTCTTGGCGGGGTGCGGCGGCGACGGCGAATCCGAGGAAATGGCCGCTCCGGAGGCCAACGGCGCCGCGATTGTTGAGTATCTGACTGCGGCTGACTATGTGAATACGTGGCAGCATCTGCCCGGAGTTGAGCCCATGTATACCGGGGGCGATCCGCACGGCGCCCTGCTGAGCACGTATTTCAACGCGATTGCGCTGCAGGCGATTACCGACAAGGCTGGCAGCGTTCCCGAGGGCGGCATGGTCGTCAAGAACAACTACATGCCCGACGGCAAGCTGGCCGCTATCACGGTCATGTACAAGGCTGCCGGTTACGAAAACCCGGAAGCCAACGGCTGGTTCTTCCTGAAGTATGCTCCTGACGGTGTGATCGAGGCGGAAGGTCCCGTTCAGGGCTGCACCGAGTGCCATAGCGACGTGCAAGATAACGACTTCCTCTTCACGGCGGACGTGAAGTAGCTTTGCACATCTGAGCAATGCGCCGGCTCCGGCCGCGCTATCTGATTTGACGCCAACTACAACGCCTGCGGGTACTATGCCCGCAGGCGTTGTGCTTTAATGCTGGATACCCGGACTGCTCCCAGCGCCAGTGAGACTTGCGGATCCACGAGTTCCGAATGAAAGTCCACAACCAAACTTAGAGAGGAGCCGAGATGACAGCCGAGGACAAGTGCAAGCAGCGGAACAATGATCAAGCAGAGTGGGAGTCGCTCCTCCACGCCGAGGGACTCGCCGGTTGGGTCGAGAAATGGTCTTGCGGCGCCTGGTCGCGTCACGGCAATTCTGTGCTGGGGATCCTCAAGAGCGATACGATTGCGCAGATCAGGACGGGGGATGCGACTTGGTCTGACTATGAGGTCTCGGTCACGGGCACGTTGGCGAAGGGCTCAAATCTGCAGATTCTCTTCCGGGTGTCAGATGACGGCGCGTCATTCTACGCATTCGACTGGGGGAATGTGGGCAAAGTGGCGTTGAGTAGGTTTAGCCCTGACAGCGATCGTGTCATTCTCAGCTTCGTGGACTATCCGATAGCAATGGGACGAGAGTATCACATTGTCGTGGCCGCGCACGGTCAAGCGCTCAAGACCTCAATTGACGGCAACCCGGTCCATGAACTGACTGACGGCGCGTATCGCACGGGTGGTATTGGCTTCAGCATGTGGCACAAGGCGCAGGTGACGCTCAAAGATCCGCTGATCAGGCACAATGGGTAGGCGACTGTGGCCTGACCGCGCTGCGTTTTCCGGCAGACTGCCTGATGCTACGCGAATTCGCATCCCGTCTCTGGATTCCGGCTTGCGCCGGAATGTCAATGTCGACTAATTCGTTGATAGAATTGGTGACAACAATCGGTGGTTTTGCCTGCAATCAAGACCCAATAGGATGTCATTCCGAACGGAGCACAGCGGAGTGAGGAATCTAAAGTACTGAGCCTGACAGACACTCTTGACGTGAACCCTAGATTCCTCGCTGCGCTCGGAATGACATGGATTGTATTTACTGAAAATTGAGGGAAGATTCTGTCAACGAGTTACCTGACACTTACAGGAATGACGGATCGGGAGGGTGAACGATTATGTCCGGCAAATGCAAGTGGTTGCAGTGTTAGCGCGCGGTGGCTTCTTTATTCAGCCGCGTGAAGAACTGCTTCATGAGCAGCTTGCCGGCTTGATTCATGAGGCGTTGGCCGACGCGGGCCAGGGTGCCGCCGGCTTGGGCGTCGCCGACGACGTGGATGGTGGTCTCGCCCGCTTTCTCTTCGGATAGGTTGAAGCTGCCCTCGCCTTTCACGAAGCCCGGCCCGCCGCTGCCTTCCACGACCATGCGGTAGCCGTGGGGCGGGTCGCGGTCCGCCACTGTCACCGTGCCTTTGTAACGCCCTTTGATGCCGGCCACCCCCACGTTCAGCGTAGCCGCGTACGTATCTTCGCCGGTCGGTTCCAACTTCTCGCAGCCGGGAATGCACACCGCCAGCACGTCCGGGTCTTGCAGCAAATCCCACACGTGATCTTGCCCAGCCTTGATCTTGAACGTCCCTTCAACCTTCATGCGCCATGCCTCTGCTGCATTTGCTCTGCCTTTTACTGGTATCCGAACTTGGTAGTTTCAGTTTCGGTAGCATCGCGGGATGCGTTTTCTGCCACTGTTAAATGGTGTCACGGGTGTAGTCGATAGGACTTGCAGCCGATTCCACTCGAGAAAACCGAGTGGACGCCTCTCTCCATCATTCCGGCGGAAGCCGGAATCCAGGGCACGCGGAGAAGATGGACTCCGGCTTCCGCCGGAGTGACGGACACATAGTCTGACACACTTCCATGTAAAGCCAACGCAGTGAGATACACACACTAACAACAACTACTTGGAAGACCTTCACCTATCTTCTCTTACACATGTGTCAACCAATCACCTGACACCGGCGATTCCGCTGGAGTAATCATACCCCCTTACCGCCTTTACTGTCCTGGATGAGAACTCAGGCTCCTTAGTCCTGTAAGCGCGTTCCCGTACCAAATCCTTATCTCAACCACCCCTGCTGACTGCGGGTTCAATGCTGAGTCCTGTCCGCGCCCCCAAATGCCCTCAACCCGCGGCGGTGTCGGATCGCGCGCAGTACGGTAAGCTAGGGAAAACGTCTGGATGGCAGGAGGAAATGGCGTGCGAACACGAAAACTTGGCAAGAACGGCCCGGCGGTTTCGGTGCTCGGCTTTGGCGCGTGGCCGATTGCGGGCAAATTGGGGCCAGTGGAAGAGAGCGACGCGGTTACGGCCATTCAACGGGCGGTGGATGGCGGCGTAACCCTCATCGACACGGCTGAGGCGTACGGTTTCGGCGTCTCCGAGGAGCTCGTCGCCAAGGCCGTCGGCCACCGGCGTGACGAGGTGTTCATTGCCACCAAAGTCTTGCCGGAGAACTGGCGCCGCGCTGACCTGCTCGCCGCCGCCGAGCGCAGCTTGCAGCACCTCCACACCGACTACATCGATCTCTACCAGATCCACTGGCCCAGCGACGAAATGGATTTCGCCGAAAGCATGCAGGCCATCGACGACCTGATCCAGCAGGGCAAGGTGCGCTACGCCGGCGTCTCCAACTTCTCCGCGGCGCAGATGCATGAGTGCCTGAAAGTCCGCCACGTGGATTCAGACCAGCCCCGCTACAACCTGCTCGACCGCGAGATCGAGGACGAGGTGCTGCCGTTCTGCTTGGAACAGGGCATCGGCGTGCTAGCGTACGCCCCTTTGGGTCAGGGATTGCTCACCGGCAGTTACGAGGAAGACCACGTCTTCGGCGCGGATGACATCCGCAGCCAGAATGAGCGCTTCACGGGCGAGCAGTTCAAGCAGACCATCCGCATGGCAAAGCGACTCGCCGCCTATGCCGCCGACCACGGCCATACGCTCATCGAGCTCGATATCGCGTGGGTGCTGGCACATCCCGCTATGACAACGGCGCTGGTTGGCGCCAAGAGTCCGGCGCAGGTGGAAGGCTGGCTCGGCGCGGGCGATTGGGAACTTACCCCGCAACAGATGCAAGAGATAAACGGGATTGTGGCTGCGGCCGGGCTGTGACGCTGTAACACGCCATACCGTGGCTCCTGAATCGCGACAGCACTCATTCCGGCCTGAGGCACACTACACCCGGGCTTTCGCAACGCACCCGTATTGAGTAACGACCGTTGCAAAATCAGATAGGGGGCACGGCATACCGTGCCCCCTATCCTCGTCTATGCTCAAGGCTGCTCTAACAATATGCGCGCAGCCGCAGATGAGAGCGCCTACGACTTGCTCTTGTATTCCTCCAGAATCGCCGTCATGCGCTGGGCCGCGTCATCGAGCGTGGACTTCACCTCGCCCGGCGATTCGCCGAAGATGGACTGATGCGCTTCGCGCATGATGCCGCTGCAATCGCCGTACGTCGGCCAGTACTGGAAGTTGAACGCCAGGCCGCCATACATGCGCTCCAGCATGAAGTCGGTCTGCGCGGCGGCCTTGTCAGCAGGCAGGAAGTCGTAATACTGCTCCCACAACGCGCGGTCGGCTACTGGCAGCGGCTGGCCCTGGCCCAGGCTTACCCATTGCCGCCAGCCCTCGATGCCGCCGGCCCACTCGGCCAGTACCCAAGCGACGTCCGGGTTCTCATGCGCCGCCGCCAAAGACCAGAGATGGCCCTGGGAGAAGTGCTTCTGGTCCATGGGGCCCGCGGGGTAGGTCTGGAACTTCCAGTCGAAAGGCACGTTGCCCTCGTGCACTCGATTGAGATGGAACGGCTCGTTGCCCCACGCATCCCATATCGCATAGTAGCCTGCGCGGAAGTTCTGACCCTCGCCCTGCGGGGTCACCGGTGACGGCACGCTGCGGTCGGCATACGCCATTTCCTGGAAGGTGTTATACATTTCGACGCTGGCCGGACTGTTTACCAGCGACTTTAGCTGCTCATCGTCCACCCAGAAATGCTGGCCGTAGTTCCACATCACGGCGAAGTTGTCCGAGCCGGTGGTGTTGACGAGGTTGCGCGAGCCGAAAATGCCGTTATCCCGATCGACCAAGCGCTTTGCCGTTTGGCGGTATTCATCCATGGTCCAGTCTTCAGACGGCGCATCCAGGCCCGCGTTCTGGAAGATGGACAGGTTGAGATAGATCACCGTGCCATTAAAGTCCTGCGCCGTGCCCCAAAGCCGACCTTGATAGGACATGGCGTCCTGCATGGGCTGCAGGAAGTGGTCAAGGCTTGCCGTCTCGCTGGCCTTGATGCGGTCAGTGACGTCGAGCACGAGACCGCGCTCCACATAATCGGACTTGAACTGCGCCCAGAGATTGAACACGTCCGGCGGGACGTCTGCCGCAAGCTGCGAGAGAAGCTTGGGGTTGTACTCGGCGAAGGCGGTGATGACCGCTGACGCCTCATACTCGCCGGCAAACTGCTCGTTGAACGCGGTCAAGGTAGTCTCGTAGCGCTCGACAATGGCGGGACCGCCGTAGCTATGGATGGAGAGCTTCTGCAACTCCTTGGCAGGCGCCTCTTGGGCGGCCTCCTTGGGGGCTTCCTTCTCCTCCATGGCCTGTTCCTCGGCTGCCGGCGCCGTCTGCACCGCGCCGCAGGCGGCGGCAACCAACACCGTAGCTGTTACCCCGCTGAACTGCAAGAACCGTCGTCGGGATACCATCACCAGTCCTCCTTAGAGAGCTTAACGAAGCCCTTTTACACCACTCTAGCCTTCTACGCTTGGATAATATAAATTCTCAGAGTGCGTGTCAATGATGTGGGGGGGGCGAGGGTGTAGTGACCAATTGTGCTGCAATTACGCTGGTTTTCGGGACAACCAATAGTTGACGGGGACTGAGTCTGTGGCAGCGTTGCCGGATTCCACTCTGTGTCACCGTGGCTTGTCCCGAGCTTGCCAATGGGGCAAAGAGTGACGTGTCAGAGTTGGATCGCGATGCTCTCGCTGCATGCGTCCACCCTTCGACAAGCTCAGGGCGAACGGTGAGATGGGCGAGCGGGGGGATTCTCGAACGGGGGATGCACGAATGGGGAGACGGGCGAACGGGGAGATGCACGAACAGAGAGATGCGCGAACGGGGAGGGGTCGCACGCGGCGGGTCGGAATATTCAGCTAGCGCCGGAAGAACGGCAACCGCCGCCACACCGTGCGCGCTTCCGGCACGCCGAGAAGGAGCGCCGAGAGCACATAGACGCCAAGCAAGACGGCGCCGAACAGGGTGAGACGCACAATGGCGGGCATGCCGGCGAGCGGTAGGAACCACTGCAGCCCGCCGCTAACGCCTGCTGCAAGCATCGTGCAGAGCAGCAGCGCCGGCATGCCGGTGAGGAACCGAAAGTCCGGCACCCGCCGCGCCAACAGCAACCAGAGCCACACGGCCTCTAGTAGCACCGCCAGCGAGATGCCCAGCGCCAGACCTCCTTGCTCCAGGGGGCCCATGAGGAGGAACGCCAAGGCAATGCCCAGCCCCATGCTCACGATGCCGATCAATACCGGCGTCCACGTGTCCCTGAGCGCAAAGAACCCCCGGTTCAGCACTTCCACCGCGCCGTGTCCGGCCAAGCCGATCCCAAAAAAGAGCAATGCCCAGGCGGTGAGTTCCGTAGAAGCGGCATCGAATTCCCCCCGCTCGAACAGCGTGGCAACGATGAGCGGCGCAAAGAGCATCAGTCCCGCCGCCGACGGCAGCAGGAAGAAGAGCACGGTGCGAATGGCGGCCGTAAGCTGCCGGGCCAGTTCCGGCGTGGGGCCATCCACGGCAGCCGCTGCGAACTGCGGAAACCACGCCCGCGCCACCGACATGCCGAATACTCCCAACGGCAGCATCATGAGCGTCCACGAGTAGTGGAGCGACGCCACGACGCCCTCGCCCAACCCGGACGCGAGCGTGACCATGATGAACAGCAGGGAGAGATGGACGGAAACCAGACCGGCCATGCGCGGCGCGGTGCGTTGGATGAGGAGCTTCAGTTCCGGTAGGTGCGGGTCGAGTGTCAATCTGTAGCCCGGGCCCAAGGCCCGAAACGCGGGTACCTGCACGAGCAGGTGCAGGCCCGCGCCGATGACGATCCCGGCTGCGACGCCAAAGATGCCCCACCAGAGCGCCAGCACCACCGCGCCGACCAGGATAGCGGCGTTGTACAGCAACGGCGCAAAGGCCGGCAACAGGAAGTGCTGCCGCGTGTGGAGCGTGGCCGTGAACACTTCGCTGGCGGCGAGCAACAGAGGCGAGAACGCCACGATGCCAAGGAGGGCGACGGTGAGTGTCCGGGTCTCGCTCGCGAACCCATGGGTAAAGAGCGGCACGATCCACGGGGCAAGCAAGATGATCGCGGCAACGAAGAAACCTACCGCCAGGATGACGGCGTTGAAGGTTGCACTGGTAAAGTCGCGCGCGGCTTTGGGATCGTCGCGCGCCAGCACCTCGCGATAGAGCGGGATGTAGGCGGAACTCAACGCGCCCCCCGCAAAGAGCAGAAACGCCAGGTCCGGCAGCCGAAACGCGGCGACGTAGGCGTCCAGCTCGCTAGACGTCCCGAACCGCGCGCTGATGGCAACTTCTCGCCCCAACCCCAGCACGCGCGAAAGCACGTAGCTCACCATCAGGATGGTCGCGCCGCCGGCCACCGTGCTGCCACCGGCGCGGAGCCACGAAAACCTGCCGGAAGTGGTTGGGGTGTCAGGGTCAGACATGGTCAATTCGGAAGCGATACGGAACAATGCAGAACGGCAGATTCCGAGAGAGATCGGTAAAACGGATCACCCGTTCGCCCTGAGCCTGTCGAAGGGTGAACGGGTGATGACTGTTCTGACGAAACTCCGCTTGTCCTGCAGGCGTTGTGCCTGGCCAGTCTAAGAAAATTCAAGGCAAGGAACCGCGCATCATAGAGTCCCAGAATCCCGTCATCCATACTCAAGTCAACGTTCGGTGAGTTAGCACTCGGCGCCCTGAAATTCATACTAGCATAGGGTCTAGCCGAGACAATGCCCGACCGCGCGGGGCAGTCGGACATGGGCCAGAGGATAGTTCTGCGGCGCTCACGGCGGCAGCAATGGGAGGAGCGGAGGCGTTTGTGGCTACGCGTGATGGATTGTGCGACCTATGAGATGGTCGAACCGCGGGTCTTTGCGCAATGGGTTGAATGTGTCAGAAGACAGGAGGAGAAGGAGAGTTTTGTCAATATTGCTTCTTGCCGCATCATCGCCGAGAGAGGCTTCGAGATGATGAAAGGCACCGTCAATGTCGCCCTGCTCTATGCAGTTCTTTGCCCGCTGGTAATTCGTTTGGAACTCTTCACCCTCCCCGGCAAGAGTGCCCTGCAATGCCGCTTCGACCGCGCTGTCACCGGCCATTGGATCCAGTTCGCTGGCTAGTTCCCCGTGGGCGCGTTGCACAAGCGGGCTAAAACGCGGATCCCTGCGGATAGGGTCAAACCCATCAATGCTCAAGATGCCCAAGAGTGCTTTGCCCTCATCGAAGTTGCCGACGACGCTCGGATCGGAATCCAGGGACGCTTCGAGATGATTGAATGTGCCGTTCAGATCGCCACGCTTTAGGTAGAATTCCGCTTGCCAATAATTCAGCAGGAAGTTCTTGTCATTCGCGGCAAGACCTGCACGCACAGCCGCCTCAGCTTCTTCTTCTCTGCCCAAAGTCTTCAATACTCCGGCCGTACTGCAATAGGCGCCTGCCAAGCCAACGTTTTGGCCTCCACGAGACATCCGCGGTGTCGGATCTGATTTGAGCAATTCCACCGCCGCATGCAAGTGCGTCAGTGCGCGCTCGTGATCGCCGATGGCGTTGTAGGCTGATCCTAGCTCGTCGTGAATATCTGCGCTGGGACCGCGCAGTGCGAGCTCTCGTTCAAAGCGTGCGATGATTTCATCCTCGCGACCTTGAGCGCGGAGACGGCGGGACTTGCTCGCATACTTCCAAATTGCGAATCTTGGGCGAAATTGGATGTGGGGTAACTCCGGCAGCCACCAGCTGAGTTTATAGACGAGATAGTATAGTAGCCACTTATTGCCGAAGTGCACGCGCAGCAACTCGCGGTTGAGCACTTCGGCAGAGCCGAGCGCGGCCACAGCTTGCTTCTCAGCTTGCGCGCGTTCGCTGCCTTGCACTTCGCGGTGGGCAATCGCGTCTTCGAGGTGCGCAAGCAGTTCGACCTGGGATTCTTTACGCTTCGGGGACGGCAATCCCGCCACGGCTTTGCGGAGAAAGCGTTCCGTTTCCGGCGTCAAGCGCGCCATTGATTGCCTCCACCAATGTGTGCCAGTGCTCGCGTCGTTCGTCCAGCGCCTTGCGGCCCCGCGCGGTCAGGCGATAATACCGGCGGCGCGGCCCGCGCGGGCTGTCTTGCCAGAAGGGTTTTACCAGCCCTTCCGCTTCCAGGCGGTGCAGCGCGGGGTAGAGGGTGCCCTCCTTGAAAGCGAGCACGCCGTTCGTGCGCTGCCGCAGCGCCTCGGCGAGTTCGAACCCGTACATGGGCCGCGCCGCTAGCAGATCGAGCAGGAGCAGGCTGGCCGTGCCTTTGCGTAATTCGCGTAACATGTACATAGAATATCTAGGTAGCGGCAAGAGTGCAAGCCCTTGTGAAAAACCTGCACAAGAATCTCGGTAAACCGGCTAAAGAGTTTAGTGGGCGTTGAGGCGAGCGCGTATTGGCTCTTGCGTGGGGGTGAAAGAATCGCCAGTCGGCTTGGCGCGGTGTTCTTGCCGTATGTGACCCACGTCTTGGCTTCTGCGCTGAGACCCGTGCCGTTCATACTTCGACGGGCTCAGCACGAACGGCACGGGGTGGCATGTGTTCCCGGGCTTTGCCGCCGTTCGTTCACCCTTCGACGGGCTCAGCACGAACGGCACGGGGTGGCATGTGTTCCTGGGCTTTACTGCCGTCCGTTTACCCTTCGAGCCTTCGACAAGCTCAGGACAGGCAAGCTCAGGGCGAACGGATTGGCGCGAGAGCGGCGAATCAAAGGGGGTAGCCGGGGCTAGAGAGACTTCGAATAGGAAGTGAACTAGGGCAGCGGACAGCTTGAAGAGTGCCGAGTCAATTTATGGGAAAAGCGATGATCAAATCCAAAGAATCCGTTACGCACTCACTCGACCTGCCGTATAATGGGTGCAAGAGCATACAGCGAGCGTGAGCGTTTACTGCAACCGAGGAGGGACTGCCGGTGATACGGAATGATACCGCCGGGAGCGAGGGCATAGACACCACTCTTGAGCCCCAAGCTCCGACCAGCGACTCCATGTCCGCTGATAAGTTGTTGAAGCACGGCCTGACCTTTGACGACGTTGTACTCATTCCCGACTATTCCGCAGTGCTGCCCAAAGACGCCGATACCCGCACGTGGCTGACTCCGTCAATTTCCCTCAATTTACCCCTCATCTCCGCCGCCATGGATACCGTGACCGAAGCGCGCTTGGCCATTGCATTGGCGCGTGAAGGCGGCCTCGGCGTCATTCACCGCAACCTGGAAATCGACGTGCAGGCCGCCGAGGTGGACAAAGTCAAACGCTCGGAAGCCGGCATGATCGTGGACCCCATCACGCTGGGGCCCAATGCCACCGTGCGCCAGGCCGTGGACCTGATGGAACGCTACCATATCTCCGGCGTGCCCATCACCGAGAACGGCAAGCTGGTGGGCATCCTCACCAACCGCGACATTCGCTTCGAAGAGAATCTCGACCAGCCAGTGCAGAACGTGATGACGAAAGAGAACCTCGTTACGGTTCCTGTCGGTACCACGCTGGAAGAGGCCAAGGACGTCCTGCGCCGCCACCGCATCGAAAAAGTGCCGGTGGTAGACGGCAACTTCATGCTCAAAGGCCTTATAACTGTTAAGGACATTGCGAAGAAGATCCAATTTCCGCTGGCGACCAAGGACGAAAAGGGACGCCTGCGTGTGGGCGCGGCCGTCGGCACGAACGTCGAGGGCATCAAGCGCGCGCAAGAGGTGGTAGATGCGGGCGTAGACGTGCTGGTGCTGGATAGCGCCCACGGCCACTCGGCGGGCGTCATCGAAACGCTGCGCAAATTCAAGACGTTGTTCGACGTGCCGGTGATTGCGGGAAACATCGCCACGGCAGCCGCGGCGGAAGACCTCATCAAGGCCGGCGCGGACGCGCTGAAAGTGGGCGTGGGGCCAGCCTCCATCTGCACCACGCGGGTGGTGACCGGCACCGGCGTGCCGCAGATTACGGCAATATCCGATGTAGCCGCCGTTGCCACGCAGTACGGTGTCCCCGTCATCGCCGACGGCGGCATCCAATACGCGGGCGACGTTGCCAAAGCGATCGCCGCCGGCGCCGATACCGTGATGATTGGCTCGCTCTTCGCCGGTGTGGAAGAGAGCCCCGGCGAGGTGGTGCTCTACCAGGGCGAACAATTCAAAGAGTACCGCGGCATGGGCTCCCTCGGCGCCATGAAAGCGCGCACCGCCAGCCGCGACCGCTACTTCCAGGACTACATCGGCGAGGAATCCAAGCTGGTGCCGGAAGGCATCGAGGGACGCGTGCAGTACAAGGGTCCGCTCTCCGCCCTGGTGACCCAATTGGTGGGCGGCCTGCGCCAAGCAATGGGCTACTGCGGCACCTCGACGATCCGGGAGATGAAAGAACACGCCCGCTTCGTCCGCATGACCCCCGCCGGCCTCCGCGAAGCCCACCCCCACGACGTGATCCTGACCAAGGAAGCGCCGAACTACTCGCGGTAGCTACAACAGATACGCTACGACGCGTAAGGGGCCCTTGGCAGGTTCATTCTGGTAGCGGGTTGTTTATTGATCACGCAAACTGAATTATTCTATTGAGGGCTGCCAAGGTTGTAGAATCTTCGCTCATACGTGAATTAGGTTTGCTGGCATGCCGTCCGCTATTGAATGGACAGACGAAACTTGGAACCCGGTAACGGGATGTACTCGCGTTTCTCCCGGCTGCGACAACTGCTACATGTTCGCAATGTACCCGCGTCTAAAGGGCATGGGTGTAAAGGGGTACGATACTACCCCTGGTACCGTTCAATTGCTGCCTGAGCGGTTGAATCTGCCACTAACTTGGAAAAAGCCGCGGCATGTTTTTGTGAATAGCATGTCTGACCTCTTCCATCCTCGCGTCCCATTCGAGTTTGTATTTGAAATCTTCAAAGTGATGCAGCGCGCAGCATCGGAGCGCGGTCACATATTCCAAGTGCTAACAAAGAGACCGGGCAGAGCGGTTGGTTGGTGGAAACAGTATGAGGAGCACTTCCCTGATGGCTGGCCTCCCAATATCTGGATTGGCACATCGGTAGAAAACCAAAAGTATGCTCCACGCCTCACCGTCTTGGCGCGACTGCCTGCTCCTATCCGCTTCGTCTCTGCTGAGCCCTTGTTGGAGCAAATTGAACTCACTCCCTGGCTAAAGGACGGAACCCTTCAATGGGTGATTGCCGGAGGAGAGAGTGGTTTCGGCGCTAGACCGATGGATTTGGACTGGGTGCGAAGCCTCAGGGACCAAACAGCAGGTTCTGAGATCGCCTTCTTTTTGAAGCAACTTGGGGGTGTAAGGAATAAGCGCGGTGGCGAAGCTGCTGTCTTAGATGGCCGCCCTTGGCGGCAGATGCCCGCAGTAGGCTAAGGAACGGTAAGTTTGATGGCGAGCACATTTGGGGGTTCTTGGACACATGAGAAGCTTGAAATCCTCAGACGGTATCTGGATGCCTACACCACTGCTCTCAAGCGACAGCGCTTCCAGCTCATCTACGTTGATGCCTTTGCAGGGGGCGTCTCGTATCCAACCGGCTCGGGCTACGTCGCGGAAGACTATAGCGATTTTAGAGAACTGCGTGACAGTTCGCCGCAAATCGCACTAGAGATACAGGACAAGCCTTTTGATAGGCTTGTTTTCGTCGAGAAGGATGCCACGCGCTGTGCATCACTAGAGATGCTACGAGATGAGTTCTTGGATCGTAGCATTGATATTCGTAACGAAGACGCAAATGACTTTCTGCCTCACTTCTGTAACACTCTAGGCAACTATGACCGTGCCGTAGTGTTTCTTGATCCCTTCGCTACACAAGTATCGTGGAGCACTGTGGAAGAACTGGCTCGTACGCAGAAGATAGATTGCTGGATTCTCTTCCCAGTGATGGCTATTGCCCGAATGATGCCTGCTGATAGAGAGCCGCCAGATCCGTTGGTAGCACACTTAGACAGGATTTTCGGCGGACGCGACTATTGGGAAGGTTTGTACAGCGATTCCCCTCAACAGCTATCTTTACTGTCAATTGAGCAGTCACAACAGAGACTTCGCGGCAGCGACCAAATTGCGGCTCGCTACCGCAATCGCCTTGATTCAGTATTCGTAAAAGTGGCCCCCACCTCTCGAACCCTCAAGAATTCAAAGAACTCTCCGATGTTCGAGTTGTTCTTTGCCGCAAGTAATCCGAGAGGGGCTGGGCGCGCAGTGCCCATTGCAGACTACATCTTGAAGCACTGGTAGTGCAACGAAACCGAAAGTGCAGTTGCACCATGATAGAATCACCTCCTGACTGGTACTTACCCCGCATTTCTGCAATAGGCCCCACCGGGCCGCAAATTGCACTGGCGGTCGGGGAGACGGTTGAGCTGAGTGTCGAGATCGAGCCGTGGCAGACTTTGCCATCGGAGCAGGCGTGGAAGCGGCGCGTGGAGCCGGTGCTTTCTACGACGAACACGAAGCAGGACTGGTCGCGGGTGATGCTCTACATGCCGCGCGTCATTCGCGCCGACGGCCTCTATAAGATGTGGTACGTGGCGACGTCCGGGCCGCCGCGGCCCGCTAATTGCCACTTGGGCTACGCCACATCGGAAGACGGCATTTACTGGGAGGAGCATCCCGGCAATCCCATTGTCACCGATGAGGACTTGCAGAACGCCGGCGGCTGGGGCTGGTGTTTTCAGAGTCCGTTCGTGCTCTACGACCTGCAAGAGCGCAAATATCGCATGTGGTTTTCCGCCCTGACCCATTGGGAGCAGACCGACGACGGCGAGTTGGTGGAGATGACCCAGCAGGTGGGCTACGCCGAAAGTCCGGATGGCATCGCGTGGGACATCCACCCGGAGCCGGTCACCCGCAGCGGACGTTGCGCCTCGGTTATCCAGGAAGCCGACGGCAGCTTCACCATGTGGGCGAACGCCCGGCCGCAGGGTGACCCCGACCCCAGTTCGATCTACGGCCACATTATGCTGCTGCGCTCAGCCGACGGCATCCACTGGGAGGAAATCGCCGACGTCATTCAGCCGGAAGGCATCTACAAGTCGTGTGTTTATCCTCACGTAATCCGCGACGGCGCGGGCTTTGCGATGTGGCACGGCGGCCACCGTGAGAGTCTGCGCGACGATGTGGCATTCAACCGCGCGCAACTGGACGACGCCTACGGCGACTGGTTCGATCTCACCTTCGCTCGCTCGGCAGACGGCCGGACGTGGACCGACCGGCCCGGTCTCCCCGTCTTCCCACCCAACGACGACAAAGACGCCTTCGATGCCCGCTACACGTCCACGCCCCACGTGCTCAAGCTGCCGGGCCGCTACGTGCTTTACTACTCCGCCCGCGACATGCTGGAAGGCTGGCTGCAGGCCGACGGCACGCCGGGCCCGGGCCGCGGTTTTGCGTACCGCCACATCGGCTACGCCTCGTTGGAAGCCGAGGAGCACACCGATCCCACGCTGCGTTATATGTGGTCAGTGGATGGTGAAGCGGCTGCTGGGTCTACCGCCGCTTTCCAATTCACTGCGCGGGACGCCGGCACCCATCACGTCACGTGCCACGTCCAAAATGCCAACGGCAGTGCCGTATATACGTGGCAGCTCGTCGCAGGTCAATAGCATGCGGCGCTGCATCATAAGTTTCTGCAAGGGCCGCTAACTACCGCTGATACGCACGCGAAGGGGCACGATATATCGTGCCCCTACAATGGTACAAGTGTCTCACCGACAGGAGTGAGAATTACAGCTACTGCTGCCGGGTGTCTTCCAGTTCGGACTGGATTTCCTGTATATCCGGCGGCCAGGTGCTCTTGATGTAGGCGAGGACCGCCCAGATTTCGCCGTCGCTCATCTTGTCTTCGAAGCCGGGCATGTTGCTCTTGTAGTCGCTGCCGACGACGGCGGTGGAGCCGTATTTCGTCACGTCGAAGAGCAGCGCGTCGGTATGGTGCCACGTGTGTCCGGTCACATCATGGGGCGGCGCCGGCAGCAGTCCGTCTTCGTCGCGCTCGCGCCAGTTGGGCTGTCCCTCCAGGTCTGCGCCGTGGCAGCTTGCGCAATGAAGCTGATATTGGACTTCGCCGCGCTTCACCAGTTGCGGGTCGGAGGCGTCCGCCTGGGTCGGCTCTTCGCTGCCCCACACGATCAGCCACACGGCTCCAAGCACTACCGCCAGCGCGACAAGGCCGCCCGCAATGATGATTGGCGCACGACCAGGTGAGCCGCTGCCCTTACGTCTCTTGAGTGTGCTCATGTACCGTATGCCCCAAGGCCTCTGGATCAAGAGTCTTACCGCGCGCCTCTGCTGTGCCTCTCGTCAGCACGCGGCCTGCCTCACCGCACAATGGTCTATGCCTATTGTGTCGCTGAAACCAGAGAACATTGTACTAAACTTGGGCAGATTGAATACAGGGGTAGAGTAAATCTCGTGTTGCGAAACGCGTGAGATTACTTGGCCGTACGGCGTGTAATTGGGGACGTGTTCATTGCATGTGTACTTGCAGAGCGAGCACGCAAGCACGATCCTGCAATTTGAGGTGAAAGAGGCGTAGCGCACCGGGCCAAAGATAGCATACTATTTAGACAACCTAAGGAATGTGGCAGTAACGTGCGAAAAGGATGCAAGCGATCATGGCGACGACGAGCGGTCCGATTGGCGTAGCCGTCATTGGCTGCGGCAGCATTTCTCACCCGCACTTCGATGGCTGGCAGCGCCTGGTAAAGGCCGGTGAGGCACGGCTGGAAGTGGCTTGCGATAGCGATCTGGAACGCGCCGAGGCCAGGGTGGAGCAATACGGTGCGCGGGCAGCCGCCACTGACTTTAATGAGGTGATACGGCGACCGGAAGTGCAGGCCGTGGACATTTGCCTGCCCCATCACTTACATCTGCCCGCAATCCTGGCGGCGGCGGAGGCCGGTGTGCACGTGCTCTGCGAAAAGCCGCTCGTGCTCAATATGGAGGAAGCGGTGGAGGCTATCCGCGCGTGCCGTGACGCCGGCGTGAAGCTGATGACCGCCGACCGCGATCGCTTCGAGCCGCCCGCCCGCGCGGTCAAGCGCATCCTCGAGGCCGGGCTCATCGGCGACACCTACCATGTGCTCGAGCGTCACATGCTGCACAAGGATGTGATCACGCAGGGGTCCCGCTCCAACATGGGCTGGAAACTCGGCAAGGCCACGGCCGGCGGCGGCGCGTTGCATCGCGACGGCTGTTACTACATCGATACGCTGCTTTTTTGGGAAGGCAGCGGCGTAAAGCACATCGCGGGCGCGGAGTTCGACAACTTCCTCTGGGATACGGCGGAGATCGAGACCACATCCCATGTGGTCTTCCGCTTCAATAGCGGCGCCATCGGCGTCTTCGAAATGGTGTGGTGCCTGCAGGGGCCCCAGCACCGCGAGATCTTCGTGACCGGCAGTGAGGGCTACGTGAAACTCGAGGGCGGCATTGGACACGGCTCGGATGCGACGATTACCCTCTACAGCAACAAGCTACCGTGGCTGACATTTGAGGACCAGCAGGTTGCCCAAGCGTTCGCCGACTGCACCTTTGAGCAGCCGCACCGCAACAATCCGGAAATGGCCAATGAGAAGCTCGTGCTGCACGTGCCGTATGCGTCAGGCTTTACCGCCCAGGAGAAAGAGCTTCTGGCCGCCATTCGCGAGGACCGCGAACCCGAATCTAGCGGCATCGACGGCGCGCGGTCGTTGGAAGTGGTGGAAGGCGCGTATCTTGCGGCGCAAGAGGGAAGGCGGATTGACTTCCCGCTGCGGGATTGGGATGCGCTGGTGTAGGCCCGCGGATAGCTAGGTATGCATCGAGTCCCGGAAAGGGCACTGTAGAGGACCCAAACTGACGCAAATGACAGATAGTGGACATTCGGTGAGTGCGGCAAAGCCAGTGGGAGTGAAATGAGCCGGCGCCGGTTTCCCCTTACTCCGGCTCTCTCCCCCAAGAGACCTTTGGGTAACCCTCGCCACAGCGAGGTAGTCCCCTCTCCCTTGATGGGAGAGGGATAGAGCCTGCCCCGTATCCGAAACAAAGTTTCGGCCGATTCGGGGGTGAGTGTGAATCTGCTCTGAACGCAAATGAGCTTAGTTTTGATGTATATTGACTGTGCATGTTATGCGATTAGAACAGCAAGGAATCCCCTCACCCCGGCCCTCCCCCTGTATAGACCGGGTTGATGGGTAACACTTGTTCGGGCTGATGGGTTACACCTAAAGGCATGGAGAATCTTGCAGCAGGAGGATGACCATGCCGTGGAAGGTGGAAACGCTTATGTCTGCTCGGGAAGAGTTTATCGCCCTGGCGCTGACTGACGGGGCGAACATGAGTGAGCTGTGTCGGCGCATGGGGATCAGTCGCAAGACAGGGTACAAGACGCTGCGGCGGTACGCGGAGAGTGGCGCCAACGGTCTGCAGGACCGGTCGCACCGCACGCACACGTGTCCGCACCGCACGAGCCGGGAGATGGAGGACCGCATCATCGCGCTGCGGCTGGCGCATCCGGGCAAGGGTGCCCATGTGCTGCACAGAATGTTGCAGAACCAAGGGGTCACCAACGTGCCGGCCAAGAGCACGATCCAAGCCATACTCAAGCGCTCTGGGCTCATTGATGAAACGGAAAGCGCCAAGCACACGCCCCAGGTGCGCTTTGAATATCCCGATCCCAACGCGTTGTGGCAGCTGGACTTCAAAGGGCATTTCGCCATGCAGCACGACCGCTGCCATCCGCTCACTCTCCTGGACGATCATTCTCGCTTCAACCTCGCTCTCCAAGCCTGTGCCAACCAGCAGGGAGCAACGGTGCAAGACCGCCTCACCACAGTCTTTCGCGGCTACGGCCTGCCCCAGGCCATGCTCATGGATAACGGCGCCCCCTGGGGCAACAACGCCGGACAGCCCTACACGCCCTTCACCGTCTGGCTCATGCACCTGGGCATCAACGTGCGCCACAGCCGCCCCAACCATCCCCAAACCCTCGGCAAGCTCGAACGCTTCCACCGCTCGCTGAAGAGCGAATTGCTGCAGGGCCGTACCTTCACCGACCTGGAGCACTGCCAACGCGCCTTCGACACTTGGCGTGAATTCTACAACCTGGAACGCCCCCATCATTCCCTGAACCTCGACACTCCCATCAGCCGGTACACTCCCAGTGCACGCTCCTTCCCCGAGACCCTGCCTGCCCTTGCATACAGCCCCGACGATCAGGTGCGCAGCGTCGATGTCTCCGGCCGCATCTCCTTCCAGGGCAGGAAGCTCCGTGTTGGCAGAGCCTTCACTCACAAACAGGTCGCACTGCGACCCACCCAAACAGACGGCGTCTGGAACGTGTACTTCTCAATACAACGCATAAAATCCATAGACCTCAGAGATCAAAATGTGTAACCTATCAACCCGAACACCTGTTACCTATCAGCCCAGTCTGTACACCCCCAGGGAGAGGGGGTAAGACTAAGTCCTTAGTACTTAGTAGCAAAAGGGTCTCCAAAGTGAGAGGGTGTTTACCCGCATGCCGGCACAGTTCGTGAAAGTGTTTCGACAAGGTTTTTCCAACCGAAGAGAATGTGAGAAGGGATCAGGCCATGCGCTATCGTCCGCTGGGTAACACGGGACACGACGTATCGGAAGTCGGGTTGGGCACGTATCCGTTGGGCGGTGCGCTCATTACGAGCGGCAGCTATTGGTCGGGTCCGGCCACGTACGGCACCGTAACCCTTGAGACGGCGGTGGAGACCATCCATCATGGGCTGTCGCTGGGCCTCAACTTCATCGACACCGCACCCGTCTACTCGGAAGCCGAAGTCTACATTGCCGAGGCGCTGCGCCGGCGGCCGCAACATCTGCGGGACATGGAAGTCTTTGTAGAGACGAAGGGCGGCGAGCACGTGCTTCCAGTCCCGGATGGCGGGGCGCCGGTGCTGGCGCGTGACTTTACCCGCGAGGCCCTGCGCGCCAGCGTGCAGCGCAGCAAGGAACGCCTGCAGACAGACCTCATCGAAGGTGTGTTGCTGCATAGTCCGGTTACTGACGAAATGGCAGAGGACCCGCTGGGACTGCTTGCCGAGCTGCGTGCGGAAAGGCACGTCGGGCACATTGGTGTCTCCGCCAGCGACGTGACGGAGGCCATTCGACTCATCGAGGAAGACGGCCGCGCGGAGATTATACAGATCGGTTTCAGCCTGCTGGAACCGGAACCGACTGAGCGGCTCCTGCCCCTGGCTGAAGAGCGCGGCGTCGGCATCGTTATCCGGTCGCCGCTCGCTTCAGGCTTCCTTTCGGGCACGCTCACGCCGGACCATGAGTTCGCGCCGGACGACCACCGCAGCCTCATACCTAAGGAACGGCTCGCGGAGCGTTTGCGGGCAGCGAATTCCTTCATGTGGTTGGTTGAGGAAGGCATTGCGGGAAGCCTGAGCGAAGCCGCCTTGCGGTACATTCTCAGCTTCTCCGGCGTAACATCGGTGATTCCCGGCGCCATGAATCCCGCGGAGCTCGAGCAGAACGTGGCGATTTCGGCTCTTGGCCCCCTGCCGGAGGCTGCGCTGGCGCGCATCGTGGAGACGCAGCGGGAGTTGGGATTGCTGGGATAGGCAGGCCCACCGTTCTTGTTTGTGGCCGGTGCATAAGAGGCGATGGCACTGCGATCGGCGCAGAGATTTGCGATAAGCGAGTGTTTCGCCCAAGACTGTGCCTGCTTTGCACGCGAAGAGCGGGGGACAAGCCCCCGCGCTACGGCGGAAAGAGAACAGTTCCGTATTTCCGGCAAGCGCCGACCGCCACCGTTGTCCCCCGGGAAGCTGACTACCTCCGTCATTCCCGCGAAAGCTCGCCCCGGCACGGGGCGCGGAATCCATCTTTGTCTTCCGCGACATCAATTCCACGCACTATCCGCGCAGACCCTGGACTCCGGCTTCCGCCGGAGTCCAGGGTCCGCCCAACCGGATACCAAGAAGCGGGGGACAAGCCCCCGCGCTACAAATGCAGTCTCTCTGCCCTCTTGGGAGTAGACTCAGGGGAAGGCCGTCGCGTTAGATGCAGAGGAACATGCCATATACCCATACCGCCCTCCACAGCCGGCTCCTATTGGTGTTGACGTTCCCAAGAGCATTGCATCTTAGCCGTGCTCCAGCCATAATACGTTGCAAGGATCACCCTCAATTCCTTTAGGAGTACGAAAGGAGGGCGGCAACCAGCTTGGCAACGTCAGGGGGGATCCAATCGAAACTCCTTTGCTAACCACGCAACTGAAGACCGCTATAGTTCACGTGTGACTTGCCACGCAGGCAAGTAAGGAGGTAAGGCAAGTGGAAACTGATGAACGCAAGACCCGATTGACACGACGCTCTATGCTGTGGCTCGGTGGTGGGACTCTTGGCGCCATCGCCCTGGCCGCCTGCGGTCAGGCGACAATGCCCGCGGCGACGGACGAAGCCCCCGCGGCCGAAGAGCAAGAAGCGGAAGCCAAAGAGCCGGAGCCCCAGGCAGAGCCCGTTATCCTCGATTGGGCGCTCTGGGGTGACTCCACCTGGGTGGAAGCGGCCCAAGCCGGCGCCGACGCGTATACGGCAGACAACCCCAACGTCACTCTCAACGTCCTCGGCGTAAAGGACAGTCCGTCAGTCTACATTACGTCCTGGGTGGCCGGGTCCGGCCCCGACATTGCGATGACGTGGGGCGTGAATCTCGTTCAGGCGGGACGCGAAGGTCTGCTGCTCGACATGGACCCCTTCATTAAGCGTGACAGCTTCCCCTTGGACGACTACATTCCGTTCCAGCTTGCCGCGATGCGCTGGCCTGAGACCGGACAGTACGGTCTGCCCATGTACATCAACGTCTACGTGCTCTGGTACAACAGGCAGGTTTTCGATAAGAGTGGCCTGGCTTTCCCCGATGACAACTGGGGCTGGGACGAATACCAGGATGCGCTGCTCAGGCTTACCGACCGCCCGAACACCGTCTTTGGCGGTGTGGACGCGGGCTGGGGCCGCGGCATCTGGAAGATCGTGCAGAACGGCGGCACCGTCGTCGATCCCGAAAACGACCGCCACGCCACCTTCGATAGCCCGGAAGCCATCGAGGCCATGGAGTGGGTCCACGCCCGCTACCACCAGGACCGGAGCATTGTGCACGGTGAGGAGTGGGCGGCGCTGGACCGCGCCAAGGTCCAGGCCCTCATGCAGGGCACGCTGGCAACCTGGGAAGAAGGTTCGTGGGGGCCGGGGCAGTACTCAATTGACTACCCTGACAACGTCGAGGACTGGGACGTGGTCCCGCTGCCGCAGGGTCCGGTGGCCCGCGCCACACAGGGCTCCATCGACGCCTGGGTAGTCTGGGCAAACACGAAAGACCCGGATACGGCGTGGGACTTCATGAAATTCCTGCAGACCGACACCTATCTCGACCTGCAGTGCCAGATCGCCAGCATCCAGCATCCGCGCGCCTCGCTCCAAGATCGCTATATCAGCATCATGAAAGAGAACTTCCCGGCGCTCGCGGATAAGAACCTCGACGCGTTCGCGCATCCGGTGCGGGGCAAGTACGCGTGGCCCAACGGCGGCCTCTTCCGCAAGGATGCCGAGGTGTTCGGGCTCCTCGCGGAGGCCTGGCAGACGGCCATCGTGGAGGACAAGATCACGGTAGCTGAAGCCTTTACCGATGCCGCCGCGCGCGCCAATGCGCTGATGGCGGAGTGAGGTTAGAGTAGGCGCCGCGACTGAAGGCTGCTGGCGGGTGCCCAGCACACACCGTGCGCTCATTGGCGGCGGCGTGTAGGATGTATCCAAAGAGCCGCCGCGGTGCGCGCCACTCAAGACGTGACGTTCAGGGTAGGGGCACGAAATATCGTGCCCCTACGGATGCGTGGTAGTGCTCCCGGGATTGAGTGGCAGTGCCCCTACGTACGCACGGTAATCCGATTTCGAAAGACTGTTTCGTATGCTCGTAACCACATCCGGTCGGTTTCCGATTGTCAGCAACGGCCAGCATCCCCTGCGGGCGGCCGTTGAGGAGTGGCGGGCGCGGGTGACGCCAACACCAGAAGCTGCCTGGCAAGACACGGAGTTGCGCGCCGCGCAGGCGGAGACCCAAGGGGAACTGCTCGCCGCGCAAAGCCAGGCCGGCGCGGACATCCTCGATACGGGCTACGTGCCTGTGTATGACGAGTGGTTCCAGATGGCGCGGGCGGTGCCGGAACTGGAAGTCGCCGCCCCGCTCCGCTACCTGGATACCAATACGTACTACCATCACTGGGTCTTGGACAGGGTGCCGCAACGCAAGGGTGAGAGCCCAATTGTGAGCGCGCATCGTCACGCCGCTGCGCAGACTGATGTGCCGCTCAAGCCCACGCTCTTCGGCCCGTACACCATCTATGCGTACGCCGACCGGCGGGGCGCAGGGGATACGCCGGAGGCCTTTGCCGCGCTGGTGGAAATCTGGGCGGCGGACGTTGCGGCCTTGGCTGCTGCCGGTGCCCGGTACATCCAAATCGAAGAGTCCGTCGTCCTGCGTCCCAAACATCGCGGCGACTTTCCGTTGGTAGCGCAGGCAATCGAGCGCATTGCGAGCGCGGCGGCGGGAGCCACCATCGTCGTGCATCTCGCCTGCGGGGCGGTTGGCGATCTGCTGCAGCCGTTTCTCGACATCCCCGGCCTCGGCGGGCTCGGACTGGATTTCACCGACGCGTATCGCGCACCCAACTTGGCTGCGCTCAAGGCTTGGCACGGGGACACAATCCTGCAGGCAGGCGTGGCCGACGCCCGCAGCATTCGCGTGGAAAGCAAGGACGAACTGCACGAGACTCTTACCGCAATCACGTCCGCCGTACCCGTAGACAACTGCTGGGCCGCGCCGAGCACCGCATTGCTCCACTTGCCGCGACATGCGGCATTCGAAAAACTTGCAACGCTGGCCAATGCGGCCCACTCGTTCAACGGCAAGGGAGCGTGAACATGAGCCAGCTACCCCTTTTGCCCATCTCCAGCATTGGCAGCTTGCCGAAGCCGCCAGACCTCTTCCAAGCGGAAATGGCGCCCCTGGAGCAGCAAGACCGCGCCTGGATGCGCCGGGCCCAGGAAGCAGCAGTAGCGGATTGGCTGGGAATTCAGGAGTCCCTCGGCATTGATGTGCTCGTGGACGGCGAACAATACCGCCGCTCCATGACGACCTACTTCCTGGAGGGCTGGGGCTGCGCCGACATCGACCCTGACCCGGTGTGGGTGCTGGACAATATGTACGGCCAGCGGGCGGTGATCAAGCGCCCGGCAACGGCGCCGCGCACGTTGCTCACCGATTGGTACCAATTCGCAGCCGGCCGCGCCAAGAGCGACCTAAAGGTCACCGTCACCGGACCTTACACCCTGCGAGACTGGGTCTTCGATCTCCATTATCCCGACCGCCAGGCGGCCGTACTGGCCCTTGCCGAGTACGTGCGAGAGGAAGTGCAGGCGCTCGTTGCTGCAGGCGTGCGGTACTTGCAGATTGATGAACCGGCGTTCGTCACCCGCTACGATCAGCCCGCCGAGCTAGACGTTGCCATCGAGGGCATGCGGCGGATCTGCGCCGGGCTGCCGGAGCACGTCACGGTCTTTACGCACATGTGCTACGGCGCGTTTCACGAGGTCTACCCTAAGATGCTGGAGCTGCCGGCACACGTCTTCTGCCTGGAGCTGGCCCACGTAGCGCCTGAAATGCTCGATATCCTGCGCAAGCACCCGTTTCCCGCCGACCGCGGCATGGGCTATGGCGTTGTGGATGCGCAGGATCCCCGTGTAGAATCGGTGGATGAGATCGAAGCGCGCATTCGCCTGGCGCTGGAGTACTTTACACCGCAACAACTGTGGATCAACCCTGATTGCGGTTTGCAGGTCGTGCCCCATGATGCCGCTGTCGCCAAGCTGCGAAATCTCGTGGAGGCGACACGCCGCGTGCGCCAGTCGCTAGCCTGAGCGTCGATACTGGGCAGTGTGCTGGTGGCTTGCAAGAGCATATCTCCCCGGCGGGTGTGTAAGATGTAGCGCGGGGGCTTGTCCCCCGCAGGGCTGGCTAAAACTGAATTCAAGGAAGATGGATTCCCGCTTTCGCGGGAATGACGGAGGGTGGGGGTTTGTCCCCCGCCGGAGATGGGTGGATGTGTGGCACGCAGCGAATAGAGTCCTTCCCCGAACAGACTACGGGGTGAGGTCTGCCGCACGTGTCGGCATGGAGAATACGGAAACGGATTGTCAGCCAATACACGAGAGGACGCCCTGATGAGCCCGCAAGACAGCGAAACCCATGTCAACATAGTGGCGTGGCTTCACATTGTTCTCAGCGCTTTAGGGCTGATTGTGACAGTGTTCGTTTTACTCGTCTTTGTAGTCATCGGACTGTTGCTGGCTGCGGCCGATGACGCGGCGGCCATGGGCATCTTTGCCGTGATTGCCACGATTGTTGGCGGGTTCCTCTTTCTCGTGTCCGTACCGGGACTCATAGGCGGCATTGGACTGCTGAAGCGGCAGGATTGGGCACGCATTCTCGTGCTTATCCTTAGTGTGCTCCAGTTATTCAACATTCCCTTTGGCACGGCGGTGGGCGTGTACTCACTGTGGGCGCTCACACGAGAGGAAACACAGGCGCTCTTTGGCGAAACGAGAGGCTGGAGTGAGTAGACTGCTCTTGCCGTAGCACAATAGTAATTCGATCGGATTCCCTGCCACCCGCAAGGACGAGACATTTGCGCAATCTTACCTGCAGGCCAAAAGACTCCCTCTCCCTGGGGAGAGGGTTGGGGTGAGGGGTCTTCTTGCAACATTGGTCCCTTACGCTGTGCAGTGTCAACACATAGCAGCATAGAGTCGGAATGCATCTGTAGGGATTTCAGGAGATTCACCCTCACCCTAGCCCTCTCCCGTCGAGGGAGAGGGGACTTTTCTCACTTACGCTAGGGTTACGTAAAGGTCTCCAGGAGGAAGAAGGCATGAGTGTGAGTACGCGACCGTACATCGATCCCGTGGAGGGGCTGATCGCCCGTGCGAAAGCAACCGCGGCGCCCATGAACCTGCCAACCGACGCCGCCGAATGGCGCGCGTGGCATGAGCGCACCCTGATTCAAGTGCGGGAGATGATCGGGCCGTATCCCGATCCGGTACCGCTCAACATAGAGGTGGTCGAGCGCCACAACGAAGGCAGCTACATCCGCGAGAAGGTACTCTACGACAGCGAGGAGTTTGCAACAGTGCCCGCCTGGCTCCTCACGCCGAAGAACATTAGAGAAGGAGAAAAGCGGCCCGCAATCCTGTGTGCTCACGGCCACGGACGGGGCAAAGATGACGCCGCCGGCGTGTTGCCGCCGCCCGACCATCCGGACTACGCACGGCAAATGGAGCGGAAGTCCGGCGTCGACTATGCGCATCAGCTTGCCGAGCGCGGCTACGTCTGCCTGGCCCCGGATTGGCGCGGCTTTGGCGAGCGCCAGGGGCCGGAGGAATGGCGGCGTAGCTCTCGCGACGGCTGCAACGCGTTCTACCTGGGCTATGGCTACCTGGGTTTCCAGTTGCTGGCGCTCGACATCTGGGACGGCATGCGCGGCATTGACCTGCTGCAAGGGCTGCCGAACGTAGACCCCGACCGCATCGGCATGATCGGCCTCTCCTTCGGCGGCACGATGACCACGTATCTTTCGGCGCTGGACGAGCGCATCCGCTGCGCCGACATCGTCTGCTACCTCAGCACGATCTGGGATGCCATCGGCCATCGCGGACGGGGCAATACCTGCGGCTCGCAGTTTGCCCGCGGCCTCCTGACCTTCGGCGATATTGCTTCCGTGGCCGGCCTCATCGCGCCGCGTCCGTGCCTCGTGGAGGTCGGCGAACTCGACGACTGCTTTGTGAAGGACGACGCGCTGCGCTGCTATGCCGAGGTGGAACGCATCTACGCCGCTGCCGGCGCTGCCGACCGGCTCGACCTGGACCTGCATCCCGGCGGCCACGCCTTCAGCGGCGCCAAGGCGTTCGATTGGTTCGCGCGGTGGCTGTAGGTTGACTCGAGCTCAGGCTACCAAGTGTGCTGGTGAATTCGCTCCATCGGAACGACTCTCCATATTCGCGCCACTGTAAAGTCGGCACTGAGATTCCAGCTTGACAGTATGCATTGCCAGTTCTACCATCAAAGGCAAGCAAACCCTCCATTTCCCCAATATTTGGCCGCATGAGGACAGCACAATGGCACAAGTTCAGGAGTTGGGAGCCGCCACGGAACTGAAGTTCGACCAATATGTCGGCGATCCCTACAAAGAGCAACTTTACCGCTACGACAACTGCGCCACTGGGATAGCCAGCATCGATGAGTTCTCCGATGAGCACGTGGCGTTTTATCGGGAAACCGGCTTCCTGGTCATACATGGTGTGTTTACCGAGCAGGAGGTAGAGGCGGCGCTGGCCGGCTTTACCGACCTCGTCATCGGCAAGCACCCCGAATTCGTCGGCGTGCAATTTGAGGCTGCTTCCAAGAAGTACATCCGCACGCTACCTCAGGAGCAGCAGCTCGATTGCGTGCGCAAGCTGCAACACTTTGTGCAGTTTGAGCCGCGCATGCACGCCATGGCGTGGCACCCCAACCTGCAGCAGGTCGTCAGCCGGCTCCTGGAAGCCGAACCGGAACTTTTCGCCGACCAGGCGCTCAGCAAGCCTCCCGGCATCGGACGCGAGAAGCCCTGGCACCAAGACCATGCCTTCTTCAATCTGCCCATGGGCACGCGCATCGTCGGCACGTGGACCGCGCTGGATTCCGCCACGCTCGAAAACGGCTGCATGCACGTGAAGCCCGGCACCCATAGAGAAGGCCCGGTGGTGCATTTCCGGCGGCGCGACTGGCAGATTTGCGACGAACACCTCGACCTGAACCGCGACGTCGCGGTGCCGCTCCCACCCGGCGGCGTGCTGTTCTTCGACGGCCTGATGCATCACGGCACGCCCGCCAACCGCAGCGAAAGCCGGCGCCGGGCGTTGCAATTCCACTTCATTCCGGCGGGTACCGAGAAGACCGAGCAGGAAGACCGCATGGCGGTCTTTGGGAGTGAGGGCAAAGACGTCGAGTGCTAAGTGCATCCCAATGCGCGTTTATGTTCCACGCTGCGTTGTGCCCTGCATTGCCCAGTAAACGTCGACCTCCTCTCTCCCCCCACATTAAGCCTCGCAGGCCGCTGTGGAGGCGTGCATTCGGGCGCGTCGCGGCGGCCGGTAGCCAGTCATAGACGAAGCTCTGCTGCATGACCACGGTACTGAGAGACAACCCAACGCGCTCCGGCGCATACGTCTTGGTACTCGTCATTCTGGCGGGAGCGTATGCCGCGCGTTTCAACACGTTTGCGAACGCCGGCGAGGCCCTGTATGCCCTCGGCCTTCTGCTTGCCGGAGCGGCTACGCTGGCTTGCGGGGAACTGGCGCTGGGACGCTTTCGCGAGGAGCGGCGTGACGCGTTCCTGCTCATCAGCGCGGGCCTGTGGGTTGCCGCCGTGCTGCACTTGCTCCACTTTGCGGCGTACACCGGCGTGCTCGGCCCGGAGGATGCGCTGCTGGGTGCGGCTCTCATGTTGCGGGGCCAACTTCTCCCGACACTCTTCTTTACTCTCTTTCTCGTTCTGAGTCTCTTGGCGGGTAGACAGGACCGCCCATCCACCGCGCAGCCGGGAGGTGTCTTTCTCGCCGCCGCCACGCTTGGCTTCATCGTCACCGTGGGGGCGCTCGTTTTCCCGGTACCACAAGCCGGAGATGTCTTATTCGTACTGCGCCAAACGATTCCCTCGCTTGCGGCCCAGCCGGAACTCCTGCTGGTCGCGGGGCTTGCGGTTGCCGGCATTGCGGGGGTAGCGCGCAACGGCAGGTGGCGCAGCGAGCCGTTCGCGCGCTGGCTGCTGCTTGCTCTCATAGTGACCCTCATTGCCCTGGCGCGTTTTCCGCTACTCAGTGCATGGCCGGCGGAGGCTGTGCTGCTGGTCGCACAAGCACTCACGCTGGCAAGCTATTGCTGCATGATCGCCGGTATCGTCACGGGAACTATTATCCGTCCGGCAGCCTCAGGGGTAGCGGAAAGCAAGCCGCGGCCGCAAAAAGCAGATTCCGCCGCTACCGAGCCGCGTCGCGCAGCGAAGGAGCAGCCTGCACACAGTCCCGAACGCGCTCTGTATGAACTGCAGGCCCGCCATCGCGCGCTGCGCAATGCCACCGACGGCTTGCTGGTCGGCGTGCGCCAAGACGGCGCCATCACTGATTGGAAGCCGGCCGCCGACTTTGGGCCCACGGCCACGCCGAGCGAGCTCTTGGGCAAGAACGTCGCGGCAGTCTTGCCGCCGGATCAGGCCGAGGCGGTAATGGCGACGGTCGCGCAGGTGTTGTCATCGGGCAAGACGGAGCGGCTCCACTGCGCTGCCGCCGACGGCAGTATGGTCTTCGCAGGTTTGGTCGCCCCGCACGCCGCCGACGAAGCGCTGTGCATACTGCGAGACAACACCGCGTTGGCGCGAGCGCTCCAGGAGTTAGACGAACAGCGCAGTGCGGCAGATTCCCTGCGGCGGGTTACGGGGGACTGGCTCATTCGCATCACGCGGACGGGCATCATCCAGGACTTGCAGCCGCCGGCCGGTGCAGAGGCGGCCTCCTACGCGGACATGTTCGCCGGCAAGCACCTGCAGGACGTTTTCCAAGGAGATGACGTGGCGCCGCTCGTGGCTGCCGCGGAAACGGCCCTGGCAAGCCACGAAATGCAAGAACTCTCTTTCTTGCGGCAGAGCGGCCAGGTGCTGGCCGTGCGCATCGCCACGTACGATGATGAGTCCGCGCTCTGCCTCCTGCGCGATACGACGGAACTCGCGGAGCTGGCGGCACAACTCCAGGAGAGTGAGGAGACGAACCAAGCCCTGCGCGCGCATCTGGACCAACTGAGCGCCGAACAAAATGCTGCATTGAGCCAGGCGGTGACGTCAGCCCGCGTGCTGCGAGACCTGTTGCCGGACTTGGTGCTCCGCGTACGGGCGGATGGGACGATACTGGAGTGCAAGCCCGCCGAGAGCTTTGGGCCCGGTGACGGCGAGAGTGTGGCAAATGCCAGGATTCGCGAGGTCTTGCCGGTCGATCTGGCATCGCAGATCATGGCCGCTATCGAGCGTGTGCAGAGCAGTGAGCAGCCCCAGCGCTTCGTTTGCCATCCCGCGGGCGGTCAGGCGCTGGCGGGCGGCGTGGCGGCGCTGGTCGATGACCAGTACCTCTGCGTGGTGCGCGACCAGACGCACCTGAAACAGTTGGAAGCCGCCCTCGTGCAGCAGGCGACGGAACTGGCCCAGGAGATTCGGGCGAAACTCGAGGAAGAATTCCTGCGCTCACTGCGGTCGGAGAATGATGTCTTGCGGGCGCACTTGCTGCGTGTGGCAGAGCTTGCCCTGGAAGGCGGCGGCGCTGCGTCCACGGGCACGGCACACATTACCGGCCCCACGCCCAGTTCGATTGCAGGATACACCGCGCAACCGTCTGGCCCCGTCCAGCCGCCGGCAGCGAAAGACAACCAAGCCGATGCTCCTCCGTCGGCTACCCAGCCCCGGTCAGGGACGTCGTCTTTGCCGCCACCTCCCTCCTCCTTACAGGCTTCAAGTGACCCCGCCGCTGCACCGAATGCGTCCCGCGACGGCGATTCTCGGCCAAGTGGTGAGACGCCGTTGCCCCGCACGGAAGGCGGCTTAGACGACGTTCCGCGCGGTAGCGCGGCAGTCGCCACGGCGGACACTATTACTCAAGCTGATACGGCTGTGGCGACGCAGGAAGAATCCGATCAAACGTCAAGAGTCGAGAAAAACGGCCAGATAGAGCACAACGCGAAGACCAACGGACAACCAAGCGAGAAGAACCGGCCTTCGCAGGCAAGCCAGTGAGGAATTCTGCTAGGCTGTGCCTTGCAGACATCCACAGCAGCATGGGAATAGAGCACAATACATTGAGGAGAGATGACAATGCAACTAGCGTTACATTCGGTTAGCTATGCGGGTGTGTGGCCGGGGCAGGAAAGGCTCGCGCTCGAAGAGTTCATTCCCCGCGCGGCGGCGCTTGGCTTCAAGGGCGTGATGCTCGTCGCCAAACGACCCCATCTCTCGCTGCTCGACTATCCGTCGCACCAGCCCGAGAAGCGGCAGGCCTTGCGCGCGCTGCTGGCGGAGCACGACCTGAGCGTGCATTCGCTGGCAGGCTACAACGACTTCACCGTCGGCCCCGAACGGCCCGACGTGCCGTTTTGGGAACACCAAATCGTCTACATCGCCGAACTAGCAGCCCTGGCGCGCGATCTCGACTGTCCCGCCATCCGCATCTTCACCGGCTACGAGCGTGCCGGCCTGTCCTATGACGCCGGTTGGACGAGCGTGGTGACCGGCTTGCGTGAAGCGGCGCGGCTGGCCGCCGACTTTGGCGTCGTCCTTACAGTGCAAAACCATCACGACATCGCCGTTGACTTCGAGAGCATGTACCAACTCCTCTCAGAGGTTGACCACCCCAACTGCCGTGCCGCCTTCGACGCGTGGTCACCGGCGGTGCAGGGCTTGCACGGCGAAGAACTTGCAGCAGCCGTACGGCGCATGACGCCCTTCATGGCGTACACCACCGTGGCCGACTACGTTGCGCTGCCCCGCTACCGTTACGAACCGGCGTTGGTGAACTACGTTGAGGAACCCGCGCGCATGCTGGGAGTGGCAATGGGCGAAGGGCTCATCGATTATGAGACATTCTTCGATACCCTGATCGCGGAAGGCTACACCGGCACGGTGGCCTACGAGATGTGCTCCTCCCTGCGCGACGGCGGCAACCTTGACAGCCTGGATGCCTACGCGCGGCAATTCCAGGAGTACATGGCACCGTTTGTGGCGAAGGCGAACGCCGGGGTAGCGGCGGCAGCGGTGCGCTAAACGCTGCCGCGCTATGCGCGATTTACCGCCACGCCCTGGTGCTTGAGCGCAGGGTTAAGCCTGCAAGCCTGCCCAAAGCATGTTCGACAATCAAATTGGCTAACCTCAAAGGAGAGTTCGTTGCCGTGAATCGCTTTGTCCTGCTAGCCTTCGGAACTCTCATCGCATTCCTGCTCGTTGCGTGTGGCGAGGTAGGCATGGCGCCGGGCACGGTCACGACCGCGCCTCCGGAAGCTCCTGAGGAAGAGCGCGTCCTTACCATTCGCTATTGGCAAGCGCCTTCCTTGCCGTTTCCGTACCTCACCGCCGGCTTCAAAGATAGAGACGCGGGCGCGATCACGTTGGAGCCGCTGGCCAACTATGATCCTGACGGCAACCTCGTGCCAAGACTGGCTGTAGAAATCCCCACTCTGGAGAACGGCGGCGTCTCCCCAGACCTGCTGACAATCACATGGAGGTTGAGAGAAGGCGTGCGCTGGTCGGACGGCAGCGCCCTGACAGCCGGGGACGTGGTGTTCACATGGCGCTACTGTGCCGATGAAGCGACCGGCTGCACCAGGCGGGACACGTTTGGCGGCATCGCCGCTGTCGAAGCCCTCGATGAGCACACGGTGAAGATAACCTTCGACAAACCGACGCCCTATCCCTATACGGCTTTTGTCAGCGCAAACACGCCAATCATTAGCAAAGCGCAATTTGCCGACTGCGTTGGCGCCGCGGCCAGGACCTGTGCAGCGCAGAACGAAGTGCCTTTGGGCACCGGCGCGTATCGCATTGTGACGTTCACGCCCAACGAAAGCGCGATGTACGAGCGTAACCCCTACTACCATGGAGAACCGGTCTACTTCGACCGCGTGGTCTTGCAGGGCGGCGGGGACGCGCTGGAGGCGGCGCGGTCCGTCCTGGTGACCGGTGCGGTCGATCACGCGTGGAACATGCAGGTAGAGCCGGACGTGCTGCGGGAGATGGAAGCGAACGGACTCGGTAAGGTCACCAACGTGTTCGCCAGCCGGGTCGAGCGCATCGTTCTGAACCAGACAAATCCGGATCTGGCGCTGGGCGACGACCGCTCGGAGTATCTCGATGGACAGAATCCCCACCCGTTCTTGACCTTCACGCCCATCGCCCAAGCGATGTCCCTGGCGATAGACCGCACCCTCATCGCGGAGCAACTCTATGGCTTCACCGCGACGCCTGCGTGCAATCTGGTCGCGGCGCCGCCGAACTACGCTTCAACTGCGAATGATGATTGTCTGGTGCAAGACATTGCCGGCGCCAAGAAACTGCTGGACGAGAATGGCGTCGTCGACAGCGACGGCGACGGCATTCGCGAATACAATGGCGTTCCGCTGCGGATAACGTATCAGACCACCGAAAACTCCATCAGGCAGGCTACCCAAGCCCTGATTCAAGGCTGGTGGCGGGAGATTGGGATCGAGACTGAGCTCATTCAGCACGACGCCGGCCTCTTCTTCGGCGGCGATCCGGCCGTCCACGCGGAAGAGTCGTACCTCCGGTTCTTTGCGGACGTGCAGATGTACACCGAGAGCTCCGGCGTAGATCCCCAGCAATACCTCTCACGCGGACTCTGCAGCAATGTCCAAACGCGTGACAACGGTTGGTCAAGCGGCAATAACGCCCGCCTGTGCGACGCTGAGTACGACGCACTCTTTGCCCAACTTGCCCAAACACCCATTGGGCCGGAGCGCGAGGCGCTGGTAAAGCAACTCAACGATATTCTCATTCAAAGCTACTACGCCATTCCCCTCGTGAACCGGGGTTCGGTATCGGCAACCCTGCATACGTTGCGGGGGGTCAGGATCAACCCCTGGGACGCGGAAACGTGGAACATTGCCGAGTGGCGTCGCTGAGCGGTCTCAGTCGAGAAGACATTCAGTAAGACGTGTGAAGGGCGCCCCCTCGCAGACTCTCGCTTGCGCAGGACTGACGGATTAGGGGTATCGATGTCTTTGTAGCGCAGGGGCTTGTCCCCCGCTGTTGGCCTACCTTGTCACAGCGGCGGAGAAGATGGATTCCCGTATTCACGGGAGTGACGGAATGAACCCGGCACTGTCTTTTATTGCGGGGGCTTGTCCCCCGCTCCTAGCCCACCTTGCCGCAACGGCAGAGAAGATGGATTCCCGTTTTCACGGGAATGACGGAAACGGTAACGCGCTAGGGCATGTGTCGCTATGAGGTGCGTAGAGCAAATTCCCCTGGTAAAGGTGCTGCGCTTGCCTCGGAATAATCCGCGAAGTTTGTAGAGGCACGATATATCGTGCCCCTACGCATGCCCTGCAATTGCGGAATACGCGTCAACACCAACCGCCATCCAGTCAGCGTGACTGATGTAAAGATGGATTCCCGTTTTCACGGGAATGACGAAACCGGTAACGCGCTAGGCTAAGCTCCTCCATCCCCGACCACCAAGACAGACTAGATGGACTTCCGCCTGCCTGGGAATGACGGAATGAACCCGGCACTGTTATTTGTAGCGCGGGGGCTTGTCCCCGGCTCCTAGCCCCACCTTGTCGCAGCGGCGGAGAAGATGGATTCCCGTTTTCACGGGAATGACGGAATCGACAATGCGCCAGGGCATGTGTCGCTATGGGGTGCGTAGAGCTAAACCCCCTGGTAAATGTGCTGCGCTTCCCTCGGAATAATCCGCGAATTCCGTAGGGGCACGATATATCGTGCCCCTACTCATGCCCTGCAATTGCAGAATTCGAGCCAAGACTAACTGCCAAGCAGGCCATCGGGATTGATGTCAGGATGGCATCCCGCGAAAGCGGGAACGACGGATTGTGTCGCGCTATTCTTCTAGGTGCACCCTCACAGAGAGAATCCTCACAGAGGGAATCCTCGCGAATTCTCCCTTGCTTAGGTACAACGGATTGCGGGATTCGATAGCAATTCCTAGTAGCGCGGGGGCTTGTCCCCCGCTCTTTGCTGCCCATTTCGGCTTCCAGGGCAGAGAAGATGGATTCCCGTTTTCACGGGAATGACGGGCACGGGAGCGCTAGTTTCATGGCAATGACGGAAACCCTTGTCGGCAACTCGCCGACCACTACCGACACCACGCTGCCCATTCTCCATGCCATTGACGAACGAGACCTCTTGGAGTCACCATAGCCTCAACTACCACCGAACAAATACTGGAGGAATTCAATGTCTGAAGACGTTGGTTTTGTCACGATGGGGCAGTCGTCCGGACGGGAGGACGTGCCGGAGATAGGTGTTGGCATGCTGGGTTACGCCTTTATGGGTAAAGCCCACAGCAACGCTTTCCGCAAGATTCCCTACATGGTGGAGCCGCTACCGGCCGTGCCCGCGCTCGTCGCCCTTTGTGGGCGCAATGAGGCCGCGGTGCAGGAGGCCGCCGCCCGCTACGGGTATCAACGCTATTGCACCGACTGGCGGGAACTCATCAAGGATGACGCCATCCAGCTCTTCGACAACGGCGGCCCCAACGATACGCACGCCGAGCCGTGCATCGCCGCCGCCGAGGCCGGCAAGCACATCATTTGCGAAAAGCCGTTGGCGCGCACGGCCGCGGAAGCCAAACCGATGTTAGAGGCCGTGCAGAAGGCCGGCGTGAAGCATGCCTGTGCGTTCAACTACCGCTTCGTGCCGGCCTTGCGCCTGGCGCGGGAGATGATCGAGCGTGGCGAGTTGGGTCAGATCTTCCACTTTCGGGCGGTCTACCTGCAGGAGTGGATCATGGACCCGCAGTTCCCCATGGTCTGGCGTCTGAAGAAGGATACCGCCGGCAGCGGCGCGCTGGGCGATCTGGGAGCGCACATCATCGATCTCGCCCGCTTCCTCGTCGGCGAGCCGAAAGCGGTCTCCGGCCTCACGCAGACATTCATCAAGGAGCGCCCCACCGACGACGGCGGCCGGGATTCCGTGGACGTAGATGACGCCTTCGTTTCGCTGGTGCAGTTTGAAAACGGCGCTATCGGCACCCTGGAGGCCAGCCGCTACGCCAATGGCCGCAAGAACCACCAGCGCATCGAGATCAACGGTTCCAAGGGCAGCATCGTCTTCAATATGGAACGACTGAACGAGTTGGAGGTCCATCTCAGCGACAGCGAACCCGGCAGCCAGACGCAGGGCTTCCGCCAGGTGCTCGTCACCGAGGCCGACCATCCGTTTTGGAAGTACTGGTGGCCCCATGGCCACATCATCGGCTGGGAGCACACTTTCGTCCACGAGCTCACCCATCTGCTGGACGCCATCGTGAACGATACGGACGTGGCCCCCTACGCTGCGGACTTCGAGGACGGCTACCGCGCCGCTGTAATTTGCGATGCGGTGTTGGAGTCGGACGCCAACGGCGGTGGGCTCGTGCCAATCCATTACTAGAAGGGGTTTGGCTACGGGCTCAACTTTGTAAAGCGGAGCCCTGTACCTCGTCGTTAGGTGGGAGTCTTGGTTCAATTGTTGGGTGGACCGAGAGCGGGGCGATATGGACATATTTTGCGGCTAGACATATAATGTGTCTACAGTTAAGGAGGACAACATGAAAGAGATTGGCGCCGCAAAATTCAAGGAGCAATGCTTGGCATTGCTGGACAATCTAGATGCGGAAGGCCTGATTATCACGAAGCGTGGCAAGCCCGTGGCACGAGTGATTCCCTACAGCACGAAAGGCGCAGACCTAATAGGCAGCCTGCAACACAAAATCAAGATCAAGGGGGACATTTTTAGCACCGGTGTTCACTGGGATGCAGATTCTCAATCTTGATACGCACGTTCTTATCTTTGCGCTTCGCAACGAGATCAATCCAGCAGAGCAACGTCTCCTGGCTGACAATGAATGGTCTGTTTCTCCCATAGTATTTTGGGAGTTGGCTAAGCTCGTTCAGTTAGACCGGATTGACATTGACCTAAGCGACCGTGAGGTGTTGCGCGTGTTGAAGTCATTGCGTGTGTGGCCGCTCGACTTTGTTGTTGCGCGTGTTTCGACGAGACTGGACTTCAGCAGCGATCCTGCAGACGAGATTATTGCAGCGACCAGCATTGTATATGACGTCCCGTTGATTACACGCGACAAGACAATGCGAAACTCTAAGATCGTCCCTTTGGCTCTGTAATGCCACCGGCGCAAGCAACGTGTAAAGAAATATAGGCGGCTAGTTTGGCAGAGATTCAATCACCCTTGGTAGACTTAGCCACAGCAGGAGGCAATAACCATGAAACTCGGCGTATTGACGGTACTCTTGGGCGATTTGCCCTTTGAAGAGGCGTTGGACTACTTGCGCGACCTGGGCATACAGGCCGTGGAGATCGGTTGCGGCAACTATCCCGGCAACGCCCATTGCGACCCCGACGCGCTGCTCAACGACGACAAGGCCTGCGACGCCTTTCTCAACGCCGTTGCCAGCCGCGACATAGAGATTTGCGCCCTGGCCGCCCACGGCAATCCCCTGCACCCCAATCCCAAGATTGCCCGCGCCCACATCGAGACCCAGCGCAAGACCATCCAACTCGCGCACAAGCTAGGCGTGCAGACCGTGGTCGGCTTTTCCGGCTGCCCCGGCGATTCCGACGGCTCCAAGTATCCCAATTGGGTTACGTGCCCGTGGCCGGGCGACTACCTGGAGATTCTGGAGTGGCAGTGGGAGCAGAAGGTCATCCCGTACTGGAAGGAAGAAGCCGACTTCCTGCGCGAGCACAACGCCCGCATCGCCCTGGAGATGCACCCGGGCTTTGTGGTCTACAACTCCGAGACCTGCCTGCAACTCCGCGATGCCTGCGGCCCCGAAATCGGCGCCAATCTCGACCCCAGCCACCTCTTCTGGCAGGGCTGCGACATCATCGCCGTCATCCGCGAGCTTGGCGAGGCCGGCGCGCTCTACCACTTCCACGCCAAGGACACCAAGGTCCACCCCCTAAACGCGGCCAAGCACGGCGTGCTGGACACCAAGCCCTACACCGACGAGATCAACCGCTCGTGGCTCTTCCGCAGCGTCGGCTACGGCCACGATTCCGGCTACTGGAAAGACATCGTGAGCGAACTGCGCCTCGTCGGCTACGACGGCGTGCTCTCCATCGAGCACGAGGACAGCCTGATGTCATCCAACGAGGGCCTGGAAAAAGGCGTCAAGTTCCTCAAAGACATCCTCATCTTCGAGCACCCCGGCACCGCCTATTGGGCGTAGGTACCGGCACGCCCGGCAACCCCAAGCACGTTCCAAAAACAGCGCCGGCACACCAGCCGACCCCAAGAACGGTACGAAAGCTGCAGCCGGCCTGCTGACACTCCCGTCAGCAGGCCGGCTGCTTCATCCAATCAGGCGCGAGCTCAAGCCACCATCATCGGCAGGGCAAGCGTGCCGTCCGCCTACACCGCCACCCGTTGCAGTTGGTCCACGTTGCGCCGCACCTTGGCGATGCCCTCGGCGATGTCGTCCATGTCGGACTCCTCCGCCAGCAACGTCACGTGGCCCATGGCGATGCCCTCTTCCCGCGTCAGCAGCTCGGATTCCGGACAGTCCATCACGCGGAATTTGCCCGCGCCGCCTGCAATCTCGCCCGTTTCCAGGTCGAGCATCGGGTTGTCATAAATCGGCCGCGGGTGACCGCCCGATACCGGCACGCCCTCCGCGTGGGCAGCGTCCAGGAACGTCCGCTTATCCGTGCCGAACTCCTCCGGCTTGATACGGAACGTATAGATGTGCATCCCGTGCTGGGTCACCTCCGGCGGGAGCGGCGGCGGCTCGATGCCATCGATCTGCGCCAGCAGGTTGTTGAGGTAGTGCGCGTTGCGGTTGCGCTTCTTCGTCTGCTCGTCAAACCGCTCCATCTGCCCCAGCAGGATCGCCGCCTGAAACTCATTCATCGGGTAGTGGCCGCCCAGCTCGTAGTGCACGTAGCCCGGCTCGCCCTTGGCGCGGCCGAAGCTGGAGAGCGTATACAGCCAGCGCTCGGCCAGCTCCGCGTTGTCCGTGGTCAGCATGCCGCCCTCGCCGGTGCTCATGTTCTTGCCGCCGCCCAGGCTGAACGAACTCCCGTCCCCCATGCCGCCGAGCTTTTTGCCCTTCCACTCCGCGCCGTGGGCGTGGGCGGCATCCACGATGATCGCCAGGTCGTGCTTGCGCGCAATCTCCGCAAACCGCTCCATGTCCGCCGGATAGCCCCCGTAGTGCACCGGGCTGATGGCGCGCGTGCGCGGCGTGATCGCCTCCTCCGTGCGGTCGGGATCCAGGCACAGCGAACCCGGGTGGATGTCCGCCATCACCGGCGTCGCCCCCAGGTACATGGGCGCAAACGCCGTGGCGATGAACGTAAACGCCGGCACGATCACCTCATCGCCCTCGCCCACGCCGAAGGCCTTCAGCCCGATTTCCAGGCCCGCGGTGCAACTGATCAGCCCAATGCCGAACTTCGCGTCGTGGTACGCGGCGAACTGCTCCTGCGCCGCCATCTTCATGGGACCGTGCGACGTGCCGCCCCAGAGGTTGCTCTCGAAGACCGCGCGCACGTTGCGCAATTCGGTCTCGTCGAACTGCGGCCACTTCGGCCAGCGCTTCGTGCCGTCGCGCACCGGTGTCCCGCCGTGCAGAGCCAGTCGTTCCATTGCGCCTTCTCCTCTTAATTAATGTAAGGGGAATCTGCCACGCGATTTTGTGCCGTGCGTTGTCATGCACGATTGTATCACTGTGCGACCGGCCGGTGCGCCCCTCACCCCCTGTATCATCCGCTACCGTGTATCGGCGTACGAGGCAGGCTCTAACCCTCTCCCGCGGGGTGAGGGGTCTTGCCGTCACGCACGAACCGGCAACGGTTCGCACGAACTGGCAACGGTTCGCACGAACCGGCAACGGTTCGCACGGACCGGCAACGGTACGCACGGACCGGCAACGGTACGCTCAATCCGGCTTTATGTCATGGCGCTTCACATTATTCACCTTTTGCAGCCGTATTGCTTGCATATGGTTTAGGGGTTTGCTACACTGTGGGACAGGCTGACAGGCGCAGGCTCACGCCGCGTTGTGCGGCGGGGGCGCCGAAAAGGTCGGTTGGCTTTGTCCACATCAGTAATCGATGCCATAAGCGTCAACGGTCCGGTCGGGGAGGATCACCCTAGTCTCCGCGCCGGGCGGTTTGACGTTTTATTGCGACTGCCTCTTGTACAGGCAGAGGCGGTTTGATACACTGTAGGGCAGGCTGACGTGCGCGCGCTTGCGGATACGGGAATTCGCGGGCGCAAGGAAAGTCAGTCCGTATTGTTTCGTATCAACATACCGTGCTATTGGCGTCAACGGTCAGGTCAGCAATGATCACCCTGGTCTGCCACCTGGGGAGTGTGACGTACACCCACGATTCCCCCTCAGCGCGGGATAGTCATTGAAGAAGGGAGAGTATGCATGCACGCGCCGGAATAGCCCGGTATTCTTTGGGTGTTTATTCGAGATTTCGATCTAGCGAAAGGAAAGGACTGTGAGACCATTGTCTCGTTTGTTGAGCGTGTTCCTAGCGCTCATATTGCTGGCAACCAGTTTTCTGGTGGCGTCGGCGCACTCTGGTGATTCCACGGCGAAGATCACGATTGCCCGTGTGGACACCGAAAGTGACGTACACGTCGGCACGAAGCTGAAATTCCTCGTCATCATTGAGCGGGGCGGCCATAATATCATCCACACGGCTACGGTGGGCAGCGTTTATTCACAGGATGTAGACGGTACCGATACGCTAAGCGCTCCAAATGTGCAATTGGGCACGGCATCGGGTGTGGCAGCGGGTACCGGCACAGATGATGCATTTACGGGTTCAGACCCTGCACTCACGTCTGCTAGTCCTGTGGGTACCATCGCCGAATTCGTGTATACGGTTCAGGATGGAGAATTGGGCAGCGCCCAGCAGCGCACTATTCCCATTCAGTTCCAGCTCATTGTCGCCGCAGGTGTCGATGATGATCCCACCGCTGGCGACGGTCACCCCCACTTGAACACTGACACTGACGATAGCGGCACCAACGACCAACTCGTGATCAAGAGTAACGTTGTCAATGTTGTCGTGACGAAGGATCCGGGCACAGGTGACGGCGCTTCGCAGGTGACGGTAAACGTGGCCATGACGCGTCCTGACGACATTGCCGCGAGCGAGAAGGTCAAGTTCACGGTGAGTTCGGAGACCGGCAAGTATGGGTTTGGTCCGAAGCCGCTCATCGTCAGCAAGCAGTTGTATGACGAAGATGGTGACAAGGACGGCGGTCTGGTCGCCGTGGCGGTATTCACTTTGGCGGATCTGCAGAGCAACTCTGTGAGTGCGGAGCAGTCGAAGGAATACACGCTGGTGCAGGATGACATCGATGCTTCGAAGGTCGAGTTCTCCTACGCTGTTGAAATCACGGCTGCCGACCTTGATGGCGAACCCGCCAACTATGCCACAGACAAGACCCAGAAGGGCACCTTCAACCTGGCGCCACCGGCACCTGAGCCGGAAGCCACACCAGAGCCGGCGGTCGGCATGACGACTTCGGCGACGGTGACGAAGGGTGAGGGCAACCTCATCGACATCGAGCGGCATGACGGCGGCGCCGACTTCAGTCTTGGCGTTGGTATCCTGGACGCAAATGGCATGCTGCATCCGCATAATAACGGTTACATCCGCGACAGTGACCTTGGTCAGACGTACGCGGTGGTGAACCGTGAGTCGGACGGCATGATCGTGCGTGTCTGGATCTCGTCATCCAGTCCTCACGTGGGCGATATTGACTGGGCTTCCGTGCTGGACTTCTACAACGTGCCGGCGGACGTCGTGAACGCGATTCCGTTGGATCACACGGTACCGTCAGCGAACCAGTTGGTTGATGCCGGTGGTACGTGGTATGTCTACACGGGTGGCGCTTGGCGGCACATTCCCGACATCCCGACGTTCCAGTCGCGTGGTTACTACTACTGCGACTTGACGACGGCGACTGCGGATTGGGCCGACAGTATCATGACTGGTCAGGCATTGCCTTCCAGTGGTGGCGCAGAGGATCCCGACTATCCTGTTTGCCACTCATAAAGATGCATTGAAGCTGTATAGGCAGGAAACACATAGTGTTATCAGTAAACCGGGATAGCAGAAGCGTGATGACCGCACGCTAGCGGCCCGGGGGTCTGTACAGTCTCCTTATGCTACGGCAAGAGCCGGTGTCTGTGGCAGGACACCGGCTCTTGTAGTTAAGGTTGCAGCTCTATCCTGTCTTTCCGTCATTCCGGCGGAAGCCGGAATCCATCTTCTCCGCGTACCCTGGACTCCGGCTTCCGCCGGAGTGACAGACAGATGTTCTGACACATAACCATGCAAAGCTAGCGCATTGCAGTGCAAACAAGAACAGCAACCTCCCTGATGACCTTCACCTGTCCTCTTAGTCCAAATCTGTCAACCAACCACCTGACACTTACAGGAATGACATGGAAAATTAGCCCAACGATGGAGCCAAGTCTACCTCTACTAATTTCCTGCAGCCGTATTGCTTGCATTTGCCGGAGGCGGTTTGTTACACTGTAGGGCAGGCTGACGTGCGCGCGTTCGCGGATACGGGAATTCGCGGGCGCAAGGAAAGTCAGTCCGTATTGGTTCGTATCAACATACCGTGCTATTGGCGTCAACGGTCAGGTCAGCAATGATCACCCTGGTCTGCCACCTGGGGAGTGTGACGTACACCCACGATTCCCCCTCAGCGCGGGATAGTCATTGAAGAAGGGAGAGTATGTAAACACGCGCCGGTATAGCCCGGTATTCATTGGGTGTTTATTCGAGAATTCGATCTAGCGAAAGGAAAGGACTGTGAGACCATTGTCTCGTTTGTTGAGCGTCTTCCTAGCGCTCGTATTGCTGGCAACCAGTTTTCTGGTGGCGTCGGCGCACTCTGGTGATTCCACGGCGAAGATCACGATTGCCCGTGTGGACACCGAGAGCGACGTACACGTCGGCACGAAGCTGAAATTCCTCGTCATCATTGAGCGGGGTGGTCATAATATCATCCACACGGCTACGGTGGGCAGCGTTTATTCACAGGATGTAGACGGTACCGATACGCTAAGCGCTCCAAATGTGCAATTGGGCACGGCATCGGGTGTGGCAGCGGGTACCGGCACAGATGATGCATTTACGGGTTCAGACCCTGCACTCACGTCTGCTAGTCCTGTGGGTACCATCGCCGAATTCGTGTATACGGTTCAGGATGGAGAATTGGGCAGCGCCCAGCAGCGCACTATTCCCATTCAGTTCCAGCTCATTGTCGCCGCAGGTGTCGATGATGATCCCACCGCTGGCGACGGTCACCCCCACTTGAACACTGACACTGACGATAGCGGCACCAACGACCAACTCGTGATCAAGAGTAACGTTGTCAATGTTGTCGTGACGAAGGATCCGGGCACAGGTGACGGCGCTTCGCAGGTGACGGTAAACGTGGCCATGACGCGTCCTGACGACATTGCCGCGAGCGAGAAGGTCAAGTTCACGGTGAGTTCGGAGACCGGCAAGTATGGGTTTGGTCCGAAGCCGCTCATCGTCAGCAAGCAGTTGTATGACGAAGATGGTGACAAGGACGGCGGTCTGGTCGCCGTGGCGGTATTCACTTTGGCGGATCTGCAGAGCAACTCTGTGAGTGCGGAGCAGTCGAAGGAATACACGCTGGTGCAGGATGACATCGATGCTTCGAAGGTCGAGTTCTCCTACGCTGTTGAAATCACGGCTGCCGACCTTGATGGCGAACCCGCCAACTATGCCACAGACAAGACCCAGAAGGGCACCTTCAACCTGGCGCCACCGGCACCTGAGCCGGAAGCCACACCAGAGCCGGCGGTCGGCATGACGACTTCGGCGACGGTGACGAAGGGTGAGGGCAACCTCATCGACATCGAGCGGCATGACGGCGGCGCCGACTTCAGTCTTGGCGTTGGTATCCTGGACGCAAATGGCATGCTGCATCCGCATAATAACGGTTACATCCGCGACAGTGACCTTGGTCAGACGTACGCGGTGGTGAACCGTGAGTCGGACGGCATGATCGTGCGTGTCTGGATCTCGTCATCCAGTCCTCACGTGGGCGATATTGACTGGGCTTCCGTGCTGGACTTCTACAACGTGCCGGCGGACGTCGTGAACGCGATTCCGTTGGATCACACGGTACCGTCAGCGAACCAGTTGGTTGATGCCGGTGGTACGTGGTATGTCTACACGGGTGGCGCTTGGCGGCACATTCCCGACATCCCGACGTTCCAGTCGCGTGGTTACTACTACTGCGACTTGACGACGGCGACTGCGGATTGGGCCGACAGTATCATGACTGGTCAGGCATTGCCTTCCAGTGGTGGCGCAGAGGATCCCGACTATCCTGTTTGCCACTCATAAAGATGCATTGAAGCTGTATAGGCAGGAAACACATAGTGTTATCAGTAAACCGGGATAGCAGAAGCGTGATGACCGCACGCTAGCGGCCCGGGGGTCTGTACAGTCTCCTTATGCTACGGCAAGAGCCGGTGTCTGTGGCAGGACACCGGCTCTTGTAGTTAAGGAACGTCCCTATCCTGTTAGATGTGCTTGACGTGCCTGGGTGAACTGCCATTGTGCAGCCTGGGCACGTTTTGGTATTTCCCCCTCACCCCGGCCCTCTCCCACTGGGAGAGGGAGAAAGAGGCGGCAGAGCGTGACTTGCCCCCTCTCCTCGGAGAGAAGGAGTAAGTGGTGGCTGAACGTGTCTTGTCCCCTCTCCTGGGAGAGAGGGAGGAAGAGGTGGGTGAGTGGGGGTCGATGGTCCCCTCTCCTTGGGCCGTGGCGGCAAGGCAGGGGTCTGGCAATGCGCGGTGGATGTACCCTCTTGCAGCGCATTGACCACTCTGCTACACTTTTAAGGCAAGACCGAGTAGCGTACGCCCTGCCGCACACTGCAGTGCGGTGGCGGACGCTGAAGGTGCGCATGAAGTTCAGTGAGATGTGTTCTGCATTAGCGTACCGTGCTCCTGGCGCTACCGACCAGGTCAGCAACGATCTCCCTACCAGTCCTCCATCCGGAGACTGTGACATCCACGCACGATTCCGCCTCCGCGCGGAATAGCCACCAAGAAGGGAGCCTATTCACTCACGCGCCGCTGTAGCCCGGAATCGGGTGTGTCTTTCGAGCTTTTGTTTTCTGCTTTGCAATTGGAAACTGTGCTGCTCTAAGGAAGCAGACGTTCTAGTGAAAGGATAGGGAACTGTGAGACCATTGTCTCGTTTGTTGAGCGTTTTGCTCGCGCTTATCTTGTTGGCTACGTCGCTATTGACGGTGTCCGCGCATGACACCACCAATCACACTGAAACCGATCCAACATACGGCGCCAGGGTAATCCTCACCCGTACGGACGACAAGGACCCCGTACATCCCGGTACGCTATTGACCTTTAGTCTCTATGTGCAGCGTGGAGACCATCATGGGATTCCCGATGATGCTATGCTTACGAGTCCCGGCAGTAGTCCGGTGGAGATTGGCGACTATCTCCTGCCCGGTGGCAGGCAAGCAATCACGAAAGAGATCGAGTATACCGTACAGCCCAGTGACCTTGGCGGCGCTATCCGGCGCGCTGCGCCAATCAGATTCAGGCTAACGTTCACGCCGGTAGAAGACAGTGGTGACACACCATACTTAGGTGATCACCCTGAAGCCGTCATCGTGAGCAACGATTACCCTGTCATCATCACCAAGAAGGGTGAAGCATCGAGTGGAGATGGCTCTGCCGAGGTGGAGATTGTGTTCAGTGTGGAGGAGCCGGATGTAATCGCCGAAGGTGAGAATGTCGTATTCAAAGTGTCGGCGGTCACCGGCAAGTATGCGCTGGTCACCAAGCCGTTCGTCGTCCGCAAGCGGTTGTACGACGACAACGGCGACAGAATCGGCGCCGCTGCTCATGCTAGAACCATCATCATTCGGTACCTTAATACCAACTCGGTGAGCGCTGAGGAGGAAGCGACCTATGTCTTGACGGATGACGACATAGACGCCGCAACAATCGAGTTCTTCTATGAGTTTACTGTTGAAGATACCGATCTGAGAACCTCTGACGGCAGTTCTTCGGATCTCGATGAAGACTACGAAGAGACCTTCAAGGGATCCTACATAATCGGCCAGAATCTGGTGTCTGCGACACCAACGCCGACAGCGGCGAGGCCGACACCAACCCCGATACCGAACCAGCTCGTGGGAACGTCGAGCGCGGCCAGGGTAACGCGGCGGGGTAGCAACCAAATCTACTTCGATCTCTACCGCGGCCAGGACTTCACCATGAGCATTGGCTACATCGCCCGCGACGGTTCACGTGGCTACCATCGCAATGGCTACATTCGCGACGCGAGCCTGGGCCAGACCTATGCTGTGGTGAATCGCGAGTCCGATAACCGGGTGGTCCGCATCTGGATTGCCCCGGATAGCCCTGAGCGCTTCCAGGTGCCGTGGCAAGAAGTGCTGGAATTCTGGACCTTCCCACGGAGTGTTGTGGACGCCATTCCGTTGGATCACTTGCATCCGGCCCCGAACCAACTAGTGGACGTGAGTGGGAACTACTATGTGTTCTATGCCGGCGCATGGCGGCACATTCCCGACATCCCCACGTTCCAAGCGCGCGGCTACTTCTGGTGCGACATTACGTCGGCGGACCCGAACTTCCTACGACGCGTCGCGGTCGGACGAGCATTGGCTCCCAGCGGCACGGCGGAAATCGCGAACTATCCGAACTGCCGTGAGTGACCGCCGCACAGTGGCTGCACGGGCGCCTGGCAACTGGGTTGCCGCGGTGACCGGCGGCGCGCGGGCCTGACAGCCTGACGCCAACGGTCACGGGGCCCGCATAGCCTCGCGAGACAATGAAAAGAGCCGGTGTCTTGCACAGGACACCGGCTCTTGGCATGCCCGCCACGGCGAGGCCGCGCACGCACCGGGCCTCCGGTTGACAGCGCCGCCGCCAGCGCCTATGTTCAATGCGGGCGCATCTGAATAAGGCTTCTTCCGGGATCACCGGCGCTAGGGAAAAAGAATATGGTAGGCAGGCAATTTACGGTCCACGCGGGCAATCACACACGGCGGCATTGTCCGGTTTGGGTAAGCGGCGCGGGGCTCGATCCGGCCCGCGACTACGTGGTGGTGTCCGACGCGAGCAAAACGGCGCTGCCCGCGCAGGCGGTGGAAACGGCGGACGGCGTGCGTTTGGTGTGGCTGCTGCCCGCGCTGGCGGCCAACGCCAGTGAGACGTTCACGCTGGAGGCAGGCGTGCGGGACAGGATGGATGCCGCGCCCACGCAGGGGGCGATCTTTCGCGGGAATGACGGACCGGTGACCGTTGCTGACGGCACGTACGGCGTGGACGTGCACCTGGACGGCGCGCTTTTCACCACCTATCACCACGCCGCGCAGCACAACAAGCAGTTCCTCTACCCCGTGATCGGCCCCACCGGCCGGGGCATGACGCGGGGCTATCCCATGGTGTCGGATATTCCTGGCGAGAAGCACGACCATCCGCATCACAAGTCGATCCACGTGGCCCACGGCGACGTGAACGGCGTGGACCTGTGGAGCGAGCTCGACGACCACGGCTTCCAGCGCCACGTTTCTTTTTCCCCTGCTTTCGGCGCCGGCAGTGCCTATGTGAGTGGTCCCGTGTGCGGGGCGTTTCGCTCGCGCAGCCAGTGGGTGAGCCGCAGCGAGCAGCCGGTGGTGACGGAGGAGAAGCACGTGGTGGTCTATGCCCCCGCGCCGGACGCGCGCATCCTGGACATCACCGTGACCCTGCACGCCACGGAGGGGCCGGTGCGCTTTGGCGATACGAAGGAAGGGGCCATGCTCTCGGTGCGGGTGGCGAGCAGCATGGATGCCGACGCCGACGGCGAGATCGTGAACGCCTACGGCGGCAGGGGCGAGGACGAGTGCTTCGGCTCCCGCGCGCAGTGGATGGACTACGTGGGGCCGGTGGACGGTACGACGGTGGGCCTGGCGGTGTTCGATCACCCCACCAGCTTCCGCTACCCTACCTACTGGCACGTGCGCAACTACGGCCTGATGCACGCGAATTGCTTCGCCTGGCGTGAGTTCCTGGGACACCCCGGCGTGGACGGCAGCTACGTTCTGCCCGAAGGCGCCCGCCTGCGCTGCAAATTCCGCGTCTACCTCCACACCGGCAACACGCGAGACGCGGGCGTGCAGGAGCGGTACCATGATTTCATCGCCCCACCGGTGGTGGAAGTGGAGCAATGGTAGCTGTTTGGTCAACACCGCATGATAGAATGTTGCAGAGAAGTGAATTGTAGAACTTGAATGCCCTTCGAGTGCTCCTGCGAACACAGTGGAAGAACAGCAACGTACTATGGGGCGCCCAATTGCCACCAACTACCAGTCTGACGGAAAGAAGGGTGCCGTCTTGATTCGACCAATTGCGGTAGAAGCACGCGGGGGCTATCGAATCTGGATCCAATTCTCGGATGGGTCTGCCGGTGTGATCGATCTCTCACACTTGGCAGGACGCGGTGTATTTGAAGTGTGGCTGGAGCGCTCGTATTTCGAGAATGTGCGCATCACGCCGAACCGTGCAGTCGCTTGGGGAGAAGACATCGAGCTTTGTCCCGATGCACTTTACCTGCAACTTACGGGCAAATCAGTACAAGAGTACATGCCTCAGGTAGATCGTCTCGGCACCCATGCCTGAACTCTGCCGGTTCTACGGCATTGTCATCCGCATGTATTTCGCCGACCACGCGCCGCCTCACTTTCATGCCCAATACGGCGGAGATGAAGTCGTTGTGGGGATCGATACGTTGGCCGTTCTTCAAGGGCGTCTGCCGCCACGCGCGTTAGGGTTAGTAACTGAGTGGGCCTCCCTCCACAGTTTAGATTTGCGCCTCGCTTGGGAGCGCGCAATGCGCCATGAGAATCCCGGTAGGATTGCTCCCCTTGAGTAAGCGTAGGGGTGACCGGAATCACATCTCACCAGAACCAAGGCATACAGAGTTTCCAAGTTTGCCGTAGGCGACTTCCTGATGATATTCCCGCTTGGCAGTGAAATGGAGGAGAGGTGATGGCACAGAAAGACACCAACTTTGACATAACGCAAGAAATAAACGTCCCGGTGCCCATGCGCGACGGGACGATTCTCCGCGCAGACGTGTATCGTCCCGTCGCGCCCGGCGCGTATCCCGTGCTGCTCTGCCGCACCCCCTATGACAAGACCGATCAGGGCATCGGCCAGGAGCTTGCGCGGCGGGGGTACATTGCGGTGGTGCAGGACGTGCGAGGGCGCTACGCGTCGGACGGCGAATTCCGTCCCGGTTTCTACCGCGCCGACACCTATGACGACGTGGACGGCTACGACACGGTGGAGTGGGCGGCGGGGCTGCCCGGCTCCACCGGCAAAGTGGGCACCTACGGCGGTTCCTACAACGGCTGGACGCAATGGGAGCTGGCCCACACGCGCCCGCCGCATCTGGCTACCATGATCCCCAGCGCCATCGCCGCGAACCTGCTCGACCGCGAGCTGGGCGGGGTGCTGCGTCTGGGCCGCGTGTTGTGGTGGAGCGTCAACTCGCTGGCGCCGGACCTGCGCATCCACATCGGCGATACCAAGGGGCCCACCACGAATGCCGACGCCGAGCACATTTGGCTGGAACAGGACCGCAGCAAGTGGCTCTGGTTTCTGCCGCTGCTGGATATTCCCGACGACGTGCTCTCCGACATTAAGCCGCACTTTCACCATTGGCTGAACGACCATGCCCAAGACCATTTCGGCTTCTTGCAGAAGCACCGCAACGTGGACGTGCCGGTGCTCAGCATTACCGGCTGGTACGACCAGCAGATCGGCACCATCAAGCACTTCACCGGCATGCGGGCCAACGGCATGACCGCCCACGCCCGCGACAACCAGTACCTCATCGTAGGACCGTGGACACACACCACCGCCGACTTGACCCGCACGGTGGGTGCGGTGGACTTCGGCCCGGCGGCGGAGCGGGACTACTACGCCATCGCCGACGCCTGGTACCGCGCCTGGCTGAAGGACGATCCCAGCGGCATCGTCGACTGGCCGCCAATACAGCTCTTCGTGATGGGCGCGAACACGTGGCGGAGCGAAAACGAGTGGCCGCTGGCGCGCACCCAGTACACCAACTTCTACTTTCACAGTGGCGGCAACGCGAATACGCCCTTAGGTGACGGCGTGCTCTCGCGGGAGGCGCCGAGCGAGGAGCCAGCGGACCACTTTGCCTACGACCCCCGCGATCCTGTGATGACCCTGTACACCGGTCCCGGCCAGCAAGTGCCCCTTGATCAACGGGCGTTACAGCACCGGCGCGATGTCCTGTCGTATGCGACGCCGCCGTTGGAAAGTCCGTTGGAAGTCACCGGGCCGATTACGGTCACGTTGTGGGCGGCGTCCTCCGCGCGCGATACGGACTTTGTCGTCAAGCTCATTGACGTGTGGCCGGATGGCTTCACCCAAGAGCTCTGCCACGGCATTGTGCGTGCCCGCTACCGGGAGTCCTATACGAAGCCAACGCTACTCGAGCCGGATGCCGTTTATCAGTACACGATCCAGGTAAATCCCACCAGCAATTGCTTCCTGCCCGGCCACCGCCTGCGTATCGACATTTCCAGCAGCGACTTTCCCAATTTCGACCGTAACCATAACACGGGCCTGGACGATTACGCCGACCCAGCCCTGGTCACCGCGCGGCAGACGATCTTTCACGACCACGCGCGGCCCTCGCACGTGACCCTGCCGGTGGTACCCTGAGAGCGTCCGTCTTGGGAAGGTTGCAAGAATGCTTAAACGGTTAGAGTCGGATGCCGCTGATGTTGCGTAGTCTGGCATGCATGGCTAGTTCGCCAAATGGGCCGGTACTAAATGCGCCATGAGTGCGGCGTCATGTTCGACAACCCGTTCGCGCTTCGACAAGCTCAGCACGAACGGGTTGTCATCAGAGTAGCAGCGATTCCGTCCGCCCTGAGCCTGCCTGTCCTGAGCCTGTCGAAGGGACGAAGGGTGAAGGGAATTGCCGCGCACGGCAGGGAATAGCAGCCAATCAGTTGAACAAACAGACATGACCGGAGGTCAATCCAACAATGCGCGCGCTCTATTCGAACAATCGCGGCGAGATGTACATCAAGGAAGTGCCGGAACCCACATTGCAGGGCTCCGGGGTGGTCATTCGCACGCTGGCCTCGGTGTTTGGGGCCGGATCGGAGATGGCGGGTGTGGGGCGGCGGCGGATGGCGTTGGCAGAGGGCAAAGACCCAGGACCATTCAGCGAGAAAGCCCACAGCTACCAGTCCGCCGGAGAGGTCCTGCAGGTTTCTGAAGACCTCCAAGACCGCTTCCAGCCTGGAGATCTCGTGGCAGCGGCAGGCGGCGGCTTTGGCTTTCACGCCGAGCAGGGCTGGGTGCCGAAACACTCGTTTGCCAAGATTCCGGATGGTCTATCGCCCCTGGAAGCCGCGACCACGAACGTGGGTCTCACGGCGTTCCATGCCATGCGCCGCGCGGTCCTGTTGCCGGGTGAAAAGGCGGTGGTACTCGGCTTGGGCATGGTAGGTCAGATCACGACCCAGCTCGTCGGTATGGCTGGCGGTCGGGCGTTGGGCGTAGACCTGCACGAATTCAGGCTAGAAAAGGCTCGCGAACTCGGCGCGACGGCGACGGCGAGCGGTACTGACGACGAAGTGGCGGCGGCGGTGGACGCGTTCACGAACGGCAGAGGCGCGGACGCGGTGTTCATCGCCACCTCGGCGCGAATCAGCGGGCCGTCGTCCTTGGCGGTGCGATTGGTGCGGGAGAGCGGTCGCGTGTTGCTGATCGGGCGCGTGATCTGGGACTTTACACCCACCCACCCGGACGCCGACCCCCACACCAAGGAGATCAACATTCACTGGGTGAACGGACGCGGCCCCGGCAGCCGGGAACGTGACTACCTGCGCGGCGCGGTGGACTACCCAGACCGCTTCGTGCCCTGGGACCAGGAGCGCAACCTTCAGGCGCTGCTTGACTTGCAGGCAGCGGGCAAAGTGCGCGTCGGCCCGCTCATCACCCACCGTTTTCCATTCGCTCAAGCCCCCGAGGCGGCAGAGGTCGCTATTAATCTGCCTACCGAGGCACTCGCCGTGGCGTTGGAATACGCGTGAAGGCAGCGCAACCTCCAAGGCAGTTCGCAGCGTTGCCCGCGTAGGCTCTCCGTTCGCCCTGAGCACTTCGACAAGCTTAGTACGGGCCTGTCGAAGGGTGAACGTAACGAGCATCTCCCGCTTGCAACCGTTCGTACCTCGATACATCGACCATCAAAAGGCGAGCGGGAAATGTGGAAGCCCTGAATTCGCGCGGCCCACCGTTGCGGAATGCTGTAGAACGTTTCAAGCGCACACACAGAGGCCATACTTTCCAATACAAACGCATCCGCCGCGACCCTAACGGCAATCAGGAGCTAGTCCATGTCTCAACCCCCGAATATCTTGCTTATTACCACCGACCAGCAGCGGTGGGATACCCTCGGCTGCTACGGCAATTGGAAGGTCAAGACGCCCAACATCGATGCCCTAGCCGCTCTGGGCACGCGCTTTGAGCGTCCCTACACGCAGAACACCATCTGCACGCCCGCCCGCGCCTGCTTGCAGACCGGGCGCTATATACACCAACACGGCGTCACCTTTCAGGCCAACCCCATCGATCGCACGCCGGGGCTGCCGCCGTCCGAACTGACGTTCATGGAGCATCTGCATGACGTGGGGGGCTACTATACCGCCGCCTTCGGCAAGATTCACATGTGGCCGCCCAAGGGCTTTCGCTTTACGGTCTTGACCGAGGGCAAGGGCTCCCGCTGGACGGAATCATCCGGTTTGTCGCTGGGACCAGGTCCTTTGGGACCCATCTACGCCGCCTGGCTGGAGGAGCGGCATCCCGGCGGCTATGAGAAGATCTACGCCCAGCGGCGTGAACCGCAATACAAAGAGATGACTGCCATCACCAACGTGCTGCCGCTGGAAGACTACATCGACACCTGGATCACGAACAACACCGCCGGTTTCATGCGTGAGAGCCGCGACCGGCCCTTCTTTGCCTGGTGCGGCATTTGCGGTCCCCACGGCCCGCTGGACCCGCCGGAGCCGTACGCGAGCATGTACGATCCGGCCGAGGTCGACATGCCCGTGACGTACCTCGCCGACGATAGCGACAAGCCCAAACACCTGCAGAACGGCGGCGGCCGCTTTGCCAAGGAGCCGGACGAACGCATCATCCGCAACGCCATCGCCAAGTATTGGGGCCTCTGCACCATGATCGACGACATGGTGGGCACGCTAATCCAGACGCTGGCGGACGCCGGCAAGCTGGACAACACGCTCATCATCTACGTCAGCGACCACGGCGACCACATGGGCGACTGGTCCCGCGGCGGCAAGGGCACGTTTTGGGAACCGTCGGCGAGGGTGCCGCTCATCGTGGTGCCGCCGGCCGGACACGCGCGCATTCCGGTGGTGACAGACGCGGTGGAGACGTTTCAAATCGCGCCGACGATGCTCGACTACGCCGGCGTGCCGGTTCCCGAATCCATGGCCGCTACCAGTCTGCGTCCGGTGATTGAAGGCAAGGATAGTCTCCCCGGCCTGGCGTTCTCCGATTACATCGGTAACAACCGCCAGGTACGCGGCACGGCAGTCATTACCAATCGCTACAAGTACGCGTATTGGGGCAGTGAGTTCGGCAGCGAGTTCTACGATCTGCAGGCAGACCCCCACGAAATGCGCAACCTCGCCCACGATCCCACCGCCCAAGCCCGCATCCGCGAACACCAAGGCCTTCTCACGGAACGCCTCCTCGCCACCACCACGCCGCCGCTCGGCGCCACCGGGCCGGAGGCATTGTAGCGCCACTCTTGCTGTTCCCGACTCTACCCTGGCAGAGGTAAGAAGACGAGCGGTATTCCTCAATCCCACGGCATCGGCAGCTTGCCTGTTTGCCGAAAGTCGTCTACCGTGCTGCACGCGGCGTTTACCACTGTAGCCACGTCGTCGCCGCGGCCGAGACTGTCGGTCAAATCAGACATAACGTGCAAGGGCAGTCTCTGCTGCGGCCACTCGCGACCGTGTGCCATCGTGTGTTGCACGGCGGTGATTTCTTCCGGTTGGAGGTGCTTGTGGGTGTCGGCCAGGCCCGCAATTGCCTCCCGGCTCGCGGGGATGACGGCCTGCGACTGCATGGCGCGCGTGAAGCCCCGCAGCGCCATGTACGCCGCCTCCGTCATCTGCGTGCGGGCGGCGATGCCGATTCCAACCGAGGTTCGCACCGGCGCCGTGTGCACCTTGCCGCGCGGCAGCGGCGCCATGCGGAATCTACTCTTCTGATTGAGATTCAGGGGCGGACTGTCGTACAGCATCGCCGGTGGTGTGGTCGAGATGAAGTCCCACAAGTCCCGGAGGTTTGCTATCGGGGAAACGCGGTGTTTGTGCATGAGGTCGTGCACGAATTGCAGGGCTGCCACTGCCGCCGGCTCCTGCAAACGGCACTGCAATGTATCCATTTCCACCAGGGACGCCTCATTCTGCCACAGCGCCCAGAAGATGCGTTGCCCGCGAGTCACCAGCCCCCAGCGCATGACGATGCCGCTGCCGCTGCTGCTGCGCTGGGTCAGCGTGGCAGCATGCGTGGCTAGGTCATCCCAGTGCCAATCGGCGTCCGGCGGCGGCACCCCTCGACTGGCGAGATACTCCTCGTCGTAGAAGAGCATGAGCGGGGTCGAGTCCACCGGCAGCGCGTATTGCACGCCATCCACCTGATACTGATCGAGTACGCTTGGGTAGAACTCGCGGCTGAACTCCGCACTCTCCGCGCCGGTGAAGCGATCCAGCGGTAACAGAAGCCCGTTCCTACCCCACCATCGGGCTTCTTCCGGCCGTACGGTGACGAGGTCAGCCTCAAGGCTATCCAGAATGCCCGCCGCCGCCTCAAGCGCTGCTGCTTGTGCTGCTTCGAGATCCTCCCACGATTTGGGCGGCTCTACCATAATCGAATAGTCGTCCTCGAAGAACCGCAACGCGAGCGTGTAGCCGCCGCGCGCCGGCCCGTAGGGGCTGTCTCCATCCTCAGCAAGCGCCGCGGCTGCCCGTTGGTATTTGCCTTCAGGACTTTCGTATGGCGCGCCTTCCCCGGTTGCTGCGGAGAGCGACGCGAATCTTGTAAACGCCGCGACGTTTATCTCAGTCACCCGCGGCGCGCTGGGTGGGGATGGTGGTGATCCTACCGTGTTGCAGCCGGCGGCGAGGGCTGCAGTGCTTGCCAAAAGCAAGCGGCGCGTGAGCAAGGCTCTGCTCCTTTCGGATCGTCTGTAGTCTCCAGGTCGCGACGTACTGTCCTACGATTGGCCCCGCGTGTCTTCATCCGCTTGGTACGCAGGGGAATCCACCACTCTCGCCGGCAAGCGAGGAATAGGCCCCCGCGCTACGGATTGCCGACAAGCAAGGAAATAGCCTGTCCACTACTGTCTCACAGCTTAGTCGACCGTGCACCGGCCAAGATAGTCTCCTATGAGACGCTACCCAATCTCCAAAGAACGGCAGTTTGCCTATCCGCTAGGTTGTGTTGATTCTTAAAGAACCAGTTCTCCATTGCCTTAGAATATCTCCCTTGCCTTAGAATAGGCTGCAACCCGGCTCCGTCATTCCCGCGAAAGCGGGAATCCATCTTCTCCGCACTAACGCATGCTATCCCAGGCGGAAGACAAGCCCCCCGCGCTTCGCTTTTGATCCCTTTCTGCGCTCGGAGTGAAATAAAGTGTCAACACTGCCTAGTACTCGTGCGCGATACTGCAGGCCTGGTTGACGATGGTTGGCACGTCGTCACCGCGGCCGAGGCTTTGGGAGATTTCCCACATGATGCTCAATGGCAGCCCGTGCTGGGGATACTCGCGACCATGTTCCAAAGAGAGCTGGACTGCCAACACTTCCTCCGGTGCGATGTCCGGGCGGATGTCTGCCAGGCGCGCCGCTGCCTCCCGTCCGGCGGGTATTGCCACGTGCGCTTGCATGACACGGTTGAACCCCTTCAACGCCATGAACGCCGCCTCTGTCCGTTGCGTGCGGGCGGCAATGCCGATGCCAAGACTGGTGCGTACCGGCGTCGCGGACACCTTTCCCCGGGGCAGCGCCGCCATGCGGAAGTTATCCCTCTGATTGAGAATCATAGGAGGGTAGTCGTAGAGCATGGCGGGCGGCGTGCGCCGCAGGTAGTCCCAAAGGTCCCGCATCTCCGCCAGCGGAGAAACGCTGTGCTTGTGCAGCAGGTCATGCACGAATTGCAGGGCTTCTGTCGCCGCCGGTGCCTGCAAGCGGCACTGCTGCGTGTCCAAATCAACCAGGGACGCTTCATTCTGCCAGAGCGCCCAGAATACTCGTTGACCGTGCGCAATCAGACCCCAGCGCGCCACGGTGCCGTCCTGCTTTGTTGTCGTGAGCGCGACGGCTTGCCTCACCAGTTCGTCCCAATCCCAATTCGAGTCCGGCGCTGGCACCCCCTTATGCGTCAGATAGCGCTCGTCGTAGAAGAGCATCAGCGGCTGTGCGTCCACCGGCAGGGCGTAGAGCGCGCCGTCGCGCCGGTACTGATTGAGAACCGTGGGAAAGAACTCCTGATTGAGTTCGGATTCCCCTGCCCCGCTGAAGCGGTCCAAGGGCAGCAAGAGCCCGTTTTCGCCCCAGTGCCGGGCCTCCTCCGGCCAGACGGTCACCAGATCCGCGTCAAGATCATCGAGCACGGCTGCGATAGATTCGAGCCTTGCCGCTTCGAGCGCTTCTGCCTCTTCCTCGGTCTTGGGTTCAACGTACGGCGGGTAGAAATCGTTGACAAAGCGCAGGTCGAGTGAGTAACCGCCGCGCTTGGGTCCATACGCGTTTGCCTCGTCCTCATCGAGCTCCATCCGGGCCCGTTCGAAGCGGACTTCGGCTTCGTCGTGATCAGTGTAATTGCCGTACGGCAGGACCAGATATATAGACCTCGTGTATGCCGCGAGTTTGACTTCGGCGTTTGGCGGCGCGCCAGGCGGCGAAAGCGGTACCCCTAGTGAACTACAGCCGGCGGCGAGCGCCGCCGAACCTCCAAGGGTCGCTGTACTGCCGAGTAACGAACGACGGGTAAGCATTGCCCTGCTCCTTTCCCCCAAAAGGGTGCAGTGCTTAGGTGATTGGCCCTCGCCGGAGGCTGCTCCTCTGTGGTAAGTCCCGGTGGGCCAAGCAACGCCTTGATATCGGGGCACTGGCGCGGTTGCAAATCCGTAAACCGCCCTGCGCCGAAGGTTGGGTTCATGATTGCACAAGTACGCAGTGTGTCAAGCATTAAAGGGCAAGAACCCGCCGCCAGGGCAGGACTACGCAAGGCGCTGCGAGGGTAAGAGACACCGGAGATCCCTTATATAGCAAGGAATAGAGGGTTTTTCGCGTGCTGCCTAAGAAATAGCTAAGAAGCTAGACACAATGCGAATACTCCCCTATGGGTCACACGCGCATTGACAACCGGATTACATACCTACGTAGGGTGGCAAGAGCGGCACGGCATTTCCGCTCCGCTGCCTTGGCTATCCTTCCGCGTAACGCTCCGGTTCTTGCTCGAAGGCGGCCAGACAGTGGCGGCAGCAGAAGTAGTAGACCGTGCCTCGGTATTCCACTTTGTGCTCGGCCGTCGCCGGATCTACCGACTCATTGCAGGTTGCGCACGTTGGCATTAGATTACTCCTTTGCGGGTTTTTTGAGACTGAACGCCTCTTTGCCATTTCGCCTCGTCTAAGGGACGTAGGTCTATTCTACGAGAACTGGCGCCGGGCATCCGCCTGAATGCGCAGCATCGCGCGGCCGATCGCGAACTATTTCCTGCACTGCCGCAATCCTAATCTCCGGCAAGGTCGTAGCCCGGGGCTTGGCCTCAACGCAGTCGCGTCAAATAGGAAGAGCCGTTCTCATGCCCGCTTCTTCATTCCCTCTCCCGTGACGGAGACCTTTGCATAACGAGATCCAGAGAGCAAGGAGGTACCCCCTCTCCTTGGGGAGAGGTCTGGGGTGAGGGGATTCCTTGCTGTTCTAATCGTATGACATGTACCGTCAATACATATCAGAGTCAGACTTACAGGCGTTCAGAGCAGATTCACCCTCACCCCCGTATCGGTCGATACTGTGTATCGGCGTACGGGGCAGGCTCTAACCCTCTCCCGTCAAGGGAGAGGGGACTGCTTCGCTGTGGCGAGGGTTTCGCAAAGGTCTCCGACGGGAGAGGGCTAGAGCCTGCACCTAACTTGATATGGGGGTGAGCGTGTCAATCTGCGCAGACACCGCAGTGCCTGCGAGAATAGCACTGCGGGCGGCCATGGTGCCGAGTCGGCGCTGGTTTGGAACCTGCGTTACTATTGGCGTTGGACATACTCTAATTCCGTGGTACAATAACGTATTGATAGGAAATCAGTCAGGAGCATATTGGCGAAAGGAGGTCACGCGCACGGCGCTTCGGAAGGGCTGTGATGCCCTAAGCCGATCCACGTCTCATTCTTCACCGATGGCTGAGCGGCGCACAGTTCCAATGTGTAACGTACATTGACCGGAGGAGGTCATTTGCGATGAAGGCACGAGCGGACACTTTTACGCGACGACGCCTCTTCATCGGCGCCGGCGGCATGGCAAGCGTGCTTGCGCTCGCCGCCTGCGGCACCATGCCGGACGCGACGACCGCACCGGCAGCGGAGGAGGAAACCGAGACGAAGGCCGAAGAAAAAACGGAGATGATGGAAACGCCGGTTATCAATATCGATGAGTACTTCACCGAGACCGACGGCCGGCATGCTCCATACCTCAACACCCTCAAGCAGGCCGAAGAGGCGCTGAATGTCAAGTTCAACGTCATCCCCGGTGAGTACAGCGGTATCTGGGACCGGCGCAAAACCGCCTTCGCCGCCGGTGAGGCTGACGTGGACATCTCGATGAACCAGGTGAACTGGGTCTTCTTCGGCGGGTTCAACGGCATGTTCGTCGACCACATACCCTTGATGCAGCGGGACAAGGTGGACATCACCCGCTACTATCCCGCAGACATCAAAGCCTGGAGTTGGGCCGGCAAGCTCTACGCCATTCCCACCCAGTCCGGCGGTGAACTGGTGCTCTTCAATAAGCAGTACTTCGATGAAGCCGGGCTGAATTACCCGGGCGGCGACTGGACCTACGACGACATGATCGATATGTGCCAGAAGGTCCACAAGCCCGATGACAACCGCTGGGCCGTGCGGATCGGTCAAAACAGCCTCTTCTACATGGCCAGCACCTTCATGCTGAATTTCGGCGGAGAGGAGTTGACGGAAGACGGCAATACGGTGCTCTACGGAGAAGATCCTAAGTCGCATGCCGGCGCTCAGTTTAACGTGGACCTGCACCTGAAGCACCAGTTCACGCCGCCGAGCGAGGTGGTCAGAGAATTGCTGGCCGGGCGTTCCGGCATCGGCATTCTGGAGCTGGGCCACATCGCCATGGAATTCAACGGCGTCTTCCGCTACAACGCCTCCCAGCAACATCTGGGCGAAAAGCTCAGCGTGACCCGGCCGCCGCGCAACGAGCGCGGTACGGCCACCGTGGTCGGCAACGCCCACTCCATCATGGGTCTCTCCGAAGTGCAGGACTCGGTGTGGGAGTTGCTGAAGTGGCTTGGCTCGGATGAGGGCGCTACCGGTTCCGAGTACTTTGGCTGGACGTCCTGGCCGTCCATCATCGAGCACGCCTCCCACCCCGGTTGGGCGTCGCGCTTCGAGGGCACGATCGTCCACGACGCCATCGAGGCCTGGGCCGAGGAAGGCCACAACTTCCTGCGCCTGCCGGAGTTCAACGAGGCCTGGGGACCGCTGCAGCAGCCGTGGTACAGCGCGCTCAGGGGCGAGATCACCGTGCCCGAGGGACTGCGCGAGTCTGCGCAAATCCTCCAGGAGATCATTGACCGCCGGCCCGATGAGCACAGGGAGTAGCAACCCTTTAGCTGACAATTGCAAGTCATCACCATGCGCGGAATCTCGTTGGCATTGGGTAACTTTGACGAGGTACTGTACAGCAACCGTGTTGCCGCAACCGTGTTGCCTTAGCCCTGGCGGGCTACCGTGGCCGCACAGGCGTCGGGGCCCGCGCTGGATCGGTCCGAAAGAGGGGGTAGTTCGCTGAGCTACTCCCTTTTTCTTTCCGCTGGACAGTTGTCAACCGCAGGAGCCCCCATGTCAGAGCCTGTCCGGCGAAAACAGGGATGCGGTTTAGGTTCTGCCCCTTTGCCGTGAAAGGAAGAAAGTACTATACCCGGCAATGGCACTCGCTCCCAGCTAATCTGGTTTACAAGAGGTTCAGCAGTGCGTGCATGTGCAGGCTAACGGCAACAGGCGAAAGGGTCAAAAGACGGAAACCCACCAGACCCTGGATCTCTCGTATGAGAGCGGAAGATCTAGGCCCGATTCTTGCTCCAAGCCAAGAGCATGCGTCACATACAGCGTTGAGACGAGCCTCAAAACCGCCGTAGGCGGAGAGAATTCACGACCACCGAGACGGATGAGAAAGCCATGGCGGCTGCCGCCAGCATGGGGTTGAGGACGATGCCGAAGAACGGATAGAGTACGCCTGCCGCCACCGGGATGAGCACCACGTTGTAGCCAAATGCCCAGCCGAGGTTCTGCCAGATCGTGCGGCGCGTGGCGTGGGAGAGCGTGAAGGCGGTCTCCAGAGCGCCGAGGTTCTCGCCCATGAGCGTAACGTCGGCGGCTTCCAGCGCCACGTCGGCGCCGGCCCCCAGCGCAATACCCACGTCGGCGCGGGCCAGTGCCGGCGCGTCGTTGATGCCGTCACCGACCATGGCGACGACCTCTCCCGCAGCCTGCCGCTGCTGAATTGCCGCCGCCTTCTGCCCGGGCATGACCTCCGCCGCAACGTGCTCGATGCCGACCTGTCCGGCAATCGACCGTGCCGTTGGTGCGGCATCGCCCGTAAGCATCTCTACCTTGAGCCCGCGCGCCCGGAGCGCCGTTACCGCTTGCGCCGCGCTCGGCTTCAGGGTGTCGGCCACCGCGATTACACCACGCAGGACCCCATCCACGGCCACGTAGAGAACGGTCTTGCCGTATGCGGTGAGCACCTGCGCGCGGGACGCCAAATCGCCCTGCGCGTCAATCTCAACGCCGCTCTCTGCCATATACGCCGGGTTGCCCACTCGGACCAGCGTTCCCGCCACCTCCGCACGAATGCCGCGACCGGGTGCGGCAATGAAGTCACCGGCCTGCCGGATCTCAAGACGCTCTTCCTGCGCCGCCCGCACTACCGCCTGGCTGAGCGGGTGCTCGCTGGCCTGCTCAGCCGCCGCCGCCAAGCCCAGCACCTCAGCGACCGGGAGGCCGTGTGCCAGCACGTCGGTCACTTGCGGCTGGCCCTGGGTCAGCGTGCCTGTCTTGTCGAAGACGATGGTCGTGACGTTATGCAGGCGCTCCAGCGCTTCCGCATCGCGCACGAGCACGCCCTTAGCCGCGCCGGCGCCCATGGCAACCATGATTGCCGTTGGTGTCGCCAGTCCCAGCGCACAGGGACACGCAATGATGAGTACCGCGACAAAGGCCAACAACGCGGGCGTAAATGCCGGCTCCGGCCCTACGAGATACCACACGAGGAAGGTCAAGAGCGCCACCGCGATCACGGCAGGCACAAAGTGAGCGGCGATGCGGTCCGTCAGCCGCTGCAGGGGCGCTTTGGAGCCCTGGGCCTCCTCAATCAAGCGCACGATATGCGCGAGGGCGGTGTCCTTGCCCACCCGAGTGGCGCGGAACTTGAAAGCGCCGGTGGTGTTCAACGCGCCGCCCACCACCTCGGCGCCGGGACTCTTTTCCACCGGCATGCTTTCGCCCGTGAGCATGGATTCATCCACCGCGCTCTGCCCTTCGATGACGACGCCGTCCACCGGCACCCGATCGCCGGGTCGTACCTGCATCAAATCGCCCACGGCTACCTGAGCCAGCGGTATCTCCGCGGTTGTGCCGTCACGGATGACGAGGGCGGTCTGCGGTTGAACATCCATCAACGCGCGAATGGCGGCCGCGGTCTGGCGCTTGGCGCGCCCCTCGAGATAGCGTCCCAAGAGAATCAGAGCGATGATGACCGCCGCCGTATCGAAGTACAGCGGCGTTGCGCCCTCCAGGGCCTGGTTGCCAAAGAAGCCCGGCGCCAGCACAGCCGCCACGCTGTAGAAATAAGCCGCGCTCGTGCCCATGGCGATGAGGGCGTTCATATCGAAGGCAAAGTGTCTGAGGGTGGCCCACGCGCCCCGGTAGAATTGCCAGCCCGCCCAGAATTGCACCGGCGTTGCCAGCGCCCAGAGCAGGTACGGGTTGTCCACGAACGTGCCGCGCAGAAAGGGCAAGAAGGCCCCGCCCATGCTGCCCAGAAGGATGGCGGACGCAAGCGCGAGGGCGATTCCGAGGCGCAAGCTCAATGCCCGCCGCTCGGCATTGGCGGCTGACTGTGCATTGGTATCATGGTCGGTTGCCGTCCCCGCCTCTTCCGCGTCCTCCAGCGCGTAGCCGGCGCCGGCAACTGCTTCCTGGAAGGCGGCGATGTCCGAAACGTCGGGAAGATAGGCGACGAGCGCCTGTTCCGTAGCCAGGTTGATGTCAGCCCGCAGGACTCCCGGCACGGCACGGAGGGCGGCTTCCACCCGGCTTACGGCGGACGAGTCCTGCATGCCGCGGACCCGCAACGCGCGCTTGACAGCCGCAGGCGCGTAGCCCGCCTCCGTTACTGCATGGGCGATGGCTGCAGGCGTTGCCTGTGCGGGTTGGTAGGTCACGTGCGCGCGTTCCGTTGCCAGGTTTACCGCGGCCTCGCGCACACCCGGCACGCGCGCAACGGCCTCTTCAATGCGCCGGACGCAGGCGGCACAAGTCATGCCCTGCACGGCAAATGAGAGTGAATCCTCTTCCCGTGTACGTTCGGCGGTTGCCATACGGTTGTTTTTCACCTGCGGCAGACACGCAGTCTGTGCAGCCGCTCAGGATTGCTGCCAAGACTGCTGCGAGCGGCTGCCGCACAGTAATTGGCTGCGGAAACGGCCAGTCTTACTTATTATTCACTTGTATATATACTACTGGGGGGTATATGTCTTAGTCAAGAGGTATAGGGGTGTATTGGCACGTAGAGTCCCTGCCAATCGGCGGGATTGTGCAGAGTTCCAATGTACCTAAGACAGGGTGTAGAGCATAGGGGCGAACAGCTTGCTCTGCCGTTCACCCTTCGACAAGCTCAGGGCGAACGGAGGAAATGCGCATTGGGGCGAGTTGAGGGAGAAGGCTAAGAGCGAACGGCGGAAGGGGCCCTGGGCAAACGGCGGGATGGGCCTAAGGCGAACGGGCGCAAAGAGCCTGGACGAGCTGAGGAAAGAAGCTCAGGTCTAACGGAAGAAATGGGCTCTGGGGCTATTGGAGGCAGGAGTCTCAGGGAACAAGGACCTGCGGTGCCTAGCGGGAACGGAAGAAACTCGCTGAGAGCCAAGGGACAACGGAAGCCCAGAGCGAGCGGGCGTTAGGAGCTCAGAGTAAACGGAAGCGAGAACTGGAGACTGACGCTGGTCGTAAAGGCTTTTGATCAGGAGAGGGAACGCAGGGCGCTCCCTCTCGTACTGCCAGCCGTTTCCAGCGGACAAGACGATTTCGCACCCTCAGGCCGGGAGAATCGGCAAGTTTACCGTAACGCCGGTCTGCACCGCAATCTTGCCCGCCTCCAGGATTTCCTGGCCGTCCCGGTTGAACGCCGGGTCGCAGGGCGTCTCGATAGGCGTGCCGTTCAGCAGGGCGTGCACGAAGTACGCCGGGCCGTTCTGCATGTGCGGCTCTGCCAGCGGCGGCACGTCGATGATGTCGCCTTCGGGGTTCTCCTGGGTGCAGTGTTTGAGTTGTTCTCGGCCCACCATGGTCACGCTGCCTGCCGTGCCGTTGATGACCGGCCCGTGGATCGGCTCGGGACCGAAGCGCGTCCAGGTGGCCTGGCTGACGCAGAGCGCGTCATCGTAGCGCAGGAGCAGCACGGCATTGTCCTCGGACCTGACCGGCTTAACGAGCGTATCTGCCATGCCGCACACCTGGCGGGGCTGCTTGCCGAGAATCCACGTGAAGACGTTTGCCGCGTAGCAGCAGTAGTCCAACAGCACGCCGCCGCCGTCTTGCGGGCGGTACCACCACGTGTCATGGTCGCCGGTGGGCCCCATGTGCCCGCCCCGGAAGGCGATCTGAAAGACCTGCCCCAGCGCGCCGGACTGGGCGATTTCGCGCGCCCGCCGCAAGGCCGGACCCCAGGCCGTGGGAAAATTGATCATCAGCGTGACGTCATGCTGCTCGCACGCCGCTATCATGCGGTCGGCATCGGCAAGGCTCGCGGCAAACGGTTTCTCCAGCATGATGTTGATGCCGCGCTGTGCCAGGGCCTCCACGTACTTGACGTGGTCGGCATTCGTGGAACAGATGATCGCCGCGTCCGGCTGGCGTTCGTCCAGCAGCTTCTCATAGTCGGCAAAGACCATATCGTCGCCGAATTCGTTGCGTTCTTTGGTGCGGGCGCGATGTACCGGGTTGGGGTCGGCAAACCCCACGAACTCAGCGCCTTCCAATTCCCGCGTCTGATCGATCAAACTGTGGATGTGGGGATGTGCCGATTCAAGCGCAACAACCTTGATTTTCTCCGCCATGAGTGCCTCCTTGCAGATATCCGAGAGCCGTAATTCGCTCTTTCTCCGTGCCGGCTTGTCCACTCTCCATGGACTCAGTTATTGTAAGAGCGGCCGGCTCAGAAAGAAGCCAGTTTCAGGCAACCGTTACGCTCATGATGATGACACGGTTACCACCGCCTGGCAACTCAATCTTGCTGCTTTCACGTGCGGGCACAGCATCATTGGTGATACACTTTAAGCGGTTCAGTTCACAAGAGGAGGATATGCGTGACTAACCCAACGAACCACTCCGGTACGCGAGTAAAGTGGGTATTGTGGAGTGTCGTCTCACTGGCCCTCATTCACATTCTATGGGGTGCGGTAGTGCGGGCGACGGGCTCGGGACTGGGATGTCCCGATTGGCCGCTCTGTTCGGGACAGGTGATTCCGCCCTTTGAGACAGCGGCGGTGATCGAGTTTGTGCATCGCTTCTTGGCGTTGCTTTTGACCGCTAGCGTGGGTTGGGCGTTGTACAAGGCGTGGCAGGGCAACGACCGCCTGCGCCAAGTCCGTCCCATCGTGCTTATCGTCGGGCTGCTGCTTTTGGTACAGATCGTACTTGGCGCGGTGACGGTACTCACGGAGTTGCCGGCGCTGCTCGTGGGATCCCATCTTACGATTTCGATGATCTTTATTTCCATGGCAGTAATGGGCGCGGTGCAGGTGCAGAGCGGCTCGCTCAGCCTGCATTCCTTCCCTAAGTGGCGGGGCATTGCGGCGCTCGCAGCCGGACTCCTGGTTGTGGTATCCGGGGCGTTCGTCGTCGGCATGTCGGCGGGAATTGCCTGTCACGGCATATTCAGTTGTGACGGCGGCGGCGGCACGTCGCGCCTGCTAGAAGAGGTGCACATGGGCCACAGGTATGCTGCTTATGCCTTCACGATTGCGCTCACCCTGTTGGCAGGCTGGCGCATTCGCGTGGACCAGGGCACGGCGAGATTCTTGGGAATCCTCGTGATCGCGCTCTTGGCGCTGCAGATCACGCTTGGATTTGCGCAGGTGCTCCTCGGCTTGCCCGCCGTGTTGCGCGTCACGCACGTCTTCACCGCTTCCTCGATTGTGGCTGCGGCCACGGCGCTCTACTTCTGGCCCCTGGAACGCCGCGCGGAACAGCCGATAGCGGCGCCCGCTCGGGCGAAAGCCCCCGCACCGGAACCGGCTTGAGTGAGGACTGGCATTCGTCTCATTGACTGAAGGCAGTCTCACAGCAATTTCAACTGCTGACTGGAGTTAAGATCGGGTGGTTTACTGACGGACTAGACATCACTCAGAAAGCTACTTCAAGAGTAGCTAGTCTATGCGCCGGTTTCCAATAGAGGCGCATAGACCGGTACTCTTTTTTTGCCTGTGCTACTGGGCTACTTTACGCCAGCCCTGCCGGGACAAGGCATCGTCGCTCAAGTATCTTTCCTTCCATCGTCGCGTAAAGACACGCCGACTGCCTGAACGTGTGTTTTCCCAGATTTCGCCGTCATCTCCGGGTGGGTTGTTTTCCTTTGGCTTGCGCTGTGACTCGGAAGGTGCAATAGGTTTGTCACTTGAGTAACTTTCCTTCCCGCGAGTTTTAGAGACACGCCGACTGCGTGTATCAATGTGTTCCCAGATCGCACTGTTGTCCTCGGGTGGGTTGGCTACATTTGGCTTGGGCTGTGATTTTGTGCGTGCAACGGGCTCGTCATATTTTTGTTTGTAGCCAAATACCCGAGCCACTCCAGTCTTGACACTCTGTAGCGGCCCATGGACCCACGTAGGTAATTTTGGCAAGTATAGTGTCTTCAGTGGCGTGAGAATGTGATGGTAGTCTGAGAAATGTCGGCAGACTTCCGTTAGCTTGTTATTTCGGTCGCCCCGGGCCGCTCTTGCTAACTCGGCAGCCACAGCTTGAGTCGGCCCCAATTCCATCTCCTCCAAGAAACGGGAGGACTTTGGTCGTTCGTCTTGCCTCTTTTCTGGATTCTTCTTACTCTCCTTCAACAGTGCAGGAGTGCCAATGAACAACTCGCTGCTCGCCCGTGTTGCCGCGACATAGAACAATCGCCGCTCGTTTTCAAGCCATTCCGATGGCTTCGGCGTGCGTTTTGGATCATCCTTGTGATAAGTTGGATTGTCATTTCTGCCTATCGCAGGCAAGTGCCTCTCCTTACAATCGGGAATAAAGACGTACTTGAACTCTAGTCCTTTGACTCTGTGGATAGTCGACATTTTGATGCACTCGTGATCGGGTCGGCCTAAGGTTGTATCGGTATTGTCTACATGACTAATGAACTTTAGCCAATCCAATCCCACCCATTTTGCATAGGATATAAATTTCTCAATTGTCTCTATTCGTGAATGCGTCTCTGCATCCTGGCCGTAATAGTCTGCGTAATATTGCTGAAATCCCACTTCATTGTCTATCCACTCGAGCAAATAACCAGCCAGTGCCAGCTTTCCGTCTCTATGCTGTCGACGGTGAATGTCATCCAAAATCGACAAAAGGTCTTCAAGATTCTCTTTGGCGGTACCACGAGAGAACTGCGACTTGTCCTGAATCGTCTCCCAAAGCAAGTCACCAAGACTCAATTCTCTCTGTTGTCCAGAATCCAGCATTCGTTCTACATCTCTTCGCGAGAGAAACCGCCTAGGCTTGTTGGCGACATTGACGAACTGCTGAATAGTGGCTGAACTGGGGATCTCATTCATGCTTGCACCGAGGCGTACGTAATTAAGCAGTGCTTGGCATTCACCAGCCTGCAAGAATGGGGCGCGTCCAATCAACTTGAAGGGAATCCGCTTGATCAAGAGTTCCATGGAGAATGAATCTAGCTGAGAATAGGTACGGCCCAATACCCGGACTTCAGAAGGAGCGACCCCCTTGCCTTTAACCAAGGAAAGGATCTCTTCCGCCAACAGTCGATTGGCACTATCTCCCTGCCCTTCCCGATCAGCAATAACAGTCACCCTGCTGTCATTAGCCGGATCATTGGTTACCAAGTCCTTTCCATAGCGGGTGGCGTTATGGAGGATTACATTGAAGCTTGACTGCGCGATGCTATATCCAAAGCGGAAAGAGTGGGTCAACTTATATGTACAGTGCTGCTTGTTTGTAAAGGCATTCTCAAATCCGCCAAGTATGTAATCGCTGCGCGCTCCCCGCCACTCATAGATGGTCTGGTCGTCATCGCCAACCACCATTGTGTCGGCTCCATCTTTGGCCAAGAGCTCAATTAGCTTCTGTTGACCAAAGTTAACGTCTTGGTATTCGTCCACGATAATGTATCGGAGCCTATTTGGTGTCGACTTCCGCAACAGATTGTCACCCTTAAGCGCGTTAAGTGCTAAGGGAACAAAATCATCGTACGTAATGGCGTTATCTCTCAGCCGTATCTCTTCGAACTCCTTGTATATTGCTATGTATTTGTCACCATCCTCACCGTCGTAACCTGCTTGAGACGGAGGGGTCAAGGCTCCTTTCCACAGACCAATCGCAAGCTTAGCCTCAGCGACATCAACTTCGTCCTCATCCAGTCTCTTTATTCGGCACACCTGGGAGATGGCTCTTCTCAGAGCCACATGGGCAAGTTCCTCGGAGTCACCAAACCAAGTTCGGTGTCCTTTAGGATTGATAGCTCCGTATGAATAGCCATGAAAAGTCTGGACTGGGGGTTGCTGCCCTTCAGTCACTCCGATCTCGGTGAGTTTTTCAATAAACTGTTCACGTGCATAACGATTGAACATCAACACCTGGATTTGGCGAGGGGCTACTTGGCGCTCTTGAAGCAAATGCTTTATGCGGTGCGCCATGGTCGTAGTCTTTCCTGAACCTGCCACAGCAAGCACCTTACCGTGGAAACCGTCGGGATGCTCAATTACCTGTAGTTGCTCGTTGGTCAACTCCATCATGTAAACACCACCTCACCAATGAGCGTTTAGTCGTGTTGGCATTCTATATCATTCCGAAGAGCTAAAATGCAGGACGGGTACCTGGCAAGGTACCCGCCTACTCTCAAGTCTGTTGGTTTACGATTGAAATACCAATCTAGTGTGGAATTCGATTCAGACTAATTCCCGCCGCTGAGCGTGGCCGTGGAAAAGACCACGTGGAAGGGCTTGCAGTAGATCACGATGCTCTGGACGGAGTCGACCGCAATGTTGGCCCCAATCTCGTAGTTCTGGTTGCCCACGTTGCCTTTCAGACCCCCGAGATCGACGTACCCCGTCTCATCCAGGTCGGACCGGTTCACCGGTTGCGCATGGTTTGCCAGCAGCACGTGCAGTTGCGGGCCGTTGGTTACGCGGAAGTCCTCGAACCGCAGGAGGTGCGTACCGTCGGGCAGGCGGTAGAGCGTTACCGAGCCGGAACCCTTGTGGAATTCATCCGCATCCTGAAACTGGCCTTGCGCTACCACCACAGGCTGGGCGTCGTCAGCCATTTCCGGCATGTCTTCTTCCATCTCTTTGTCCGGCATCTTGGCCGCCGCGTCCATCACTTCCGTGGACACTTTGGCGAGCTCTTCTTCGGACATGTCCTCCATTTCTTCGGCGGTCGGAATCTCAAACGGTAACTCCTCTTCAACGACGGTATTGATGAAAAGAGGCGATACCAGCCACCAAGCTACACCTCCGCCAATCACGACGACGATCAAGCCAATGGCAATGAGCAGTGCGCGCCTGTTCATGACTTCTACTCCTTTGTAGCGGCACATTCAACCCTTGAGTACATAGTATCACCTACGCTTTAGATTCACCTGAGCGAACCGGACTACCGGTCTCTATTGACTGGATGCCATCCGCAATCGTTGCTGTCTCATTTGTAAGGGGTCGACTCGTACAACGCGGGTGCAAGCCGCTACCCATATACGTCAAAAGGGCAAGCCTGCGCTTGCCGGTAGCGGCGGCTGCTGGACGTGGAGCACGCCGTCCCCACCGCAAGGCGCGCCTCTATTGCTGACGGTGCCGCCAAATGAACGAACCCCTCCGCATGGGAGGGGCTCTTCATCGTCCGGCTGCGAAGCGTGTCTAGTACTCGGGCGCTTCCTCATACTCGACATCCTCTTTCGGGACGTCTGCCACCAGCGCCTCGGTCGTGAGCACCATCGCGGCTACGGAGGTCGCGTTCTCCACTGCCGACCGGGTCACCTTGAGCGGATCGATAATGCCGGCTTCGATCATGTCAACATACTCGCCCGTGAGCACGTTGTATCCCATGTTCTTGTTCCGGCGGCTCCTCCTCAGCCGGCGCACGTCCTGCGCGATGACCGAGGCATCCAGCCCGGCGTTGTGGGCGATGCGCTTGAGCGGCGCCTCCAGCGCCGCACGCATCATAGGTATCGCTACTGCTTCATCGCCCTTCAGCTTTAACCTATCCAGGCCGGACATGGCGTTGATGAGCGCGATGCCGCCGCCGGGTACAATGCCTTCCTCCACGGCGGCGCGCGTAGCCGAGAGCGCATCATCCACACGGTCTTTGCGCTCTTTCATCTCCATCTCAGTGGCGGCGCCCACGCGAATCATCGCCACGCCGCCGGAGAGTTTGGCGATGCGCTCCTCCAGCTTCTCGCGGTCGAACTCCGGCGCGCCATCATGCAAGCGCGACTTGATCTGGTTGATGCGGGCGCTGATCTCATCCTGGCTGCCAAATCCCTCGATGATGGCAGTGGTGTCTTTGTCGGAAACAATGCGGCGGGCGCGGCCGAGGTCCGCCACCTCCACCTCGTCGATGCGTTTTCCGGCCTCTTCCGAGATCAACTGGCCGCCAGTAAGTATGGCGATGTCGCGCAACGTTTCTTTGCGGCGGTCGCCGAACCCAGGCACCTTCACGGCAATACAGTTCAGAATGCCGCGCGATTTGTTCGTGACGAGCATTGCCAGGGCGTGCGCATCTATCTCCAAGGCAATGATAGCCAGGTTCTTCTCCCCGGCTTGCACCAGGCGTTCCAGGAGCGGCAGGATTTCTTCCAGTGATTCGATTTTCCGGTCGGTAATGAAGATGTAGGGGTCCTCGATCACCGCTTTCATATTGACGGCGTCGGTGATGAAGTACGGCGAAAGCAGGCCCTGGTCGAACTCCATGCCTTCCGCGTACTCCACGGAGATGCCGAGACTCTGCCCCTCTTCAACGGTGACTAAACCGTCCCGCCCCACTCTATCCATCACTTCACCGATGAGTTCGCCGATGCCGGTATCGGCGGCGGAGATGGTGGCAACTTCCGCTACCTGCTCTCTGCCCGAGACCGGCGTAGAAGACTTTCGCAGCTCTTCGACCACGGTCCGGGCGGCCCGCTCCAGTCCTCGTTTCAGGATCATGGGATTGGCGCCGGAGACGATGTGGCGGTGCCCCTCGGTGATCAGCGTGTGGGCGAGCACGGTGGCGGTAGTCGTGCCGTCCCCGGCGATGTCGTTGGTCTTGCTCGCGGCTTGAATCATGAGCTGGGCGCCCATATTCTCAAAGTTGTCTTCGAGCTCCATCTCTTTGGCCACGGTGACACCGTCATGGGTAACGATCGGCACTTTTTCCTTGTAGCTCAGCGCCACGTTGCGGCCCTTCGGACCCAGGGTCGCTTGCACCGTATCGGCCACCAATCCAATGCCAGTCATCATGGCGTCACGTGCTTCTTCACTGAAAATTACAATCTTGGGCATGTATGTTGTCTCCTCATCAATGGGCCTAGAGCCAAGGTCACTCGGCGAAACGTATTAGCAACTTCTGCATTCTCGCATTACTCGTTCAGCGTCACAAGCAGAATTGTGTAGTAGCACAGTGATTCACCGTACGCTACATGCACTTTAATGTCAAATGAACCCCGTTTTCTGTAAATTCTGCCCGGAATTTTGCTTAATTGCCGCAGAACTGTGCAATTACGGACTGCCGCAGGCTGTGGAAGAGTTGAAATCAGTGAGACCCGCAAGGGGCCCAGCCGGCATCTCGTTGTGACGACCGGGCCGCGCACCGTGAGTGGATCCGGACAGAGCATGCAAATGAACACGCCATTCCCCCGCAACAACACCGTTTTGACGAGAAGGGTACAATACGAGGGTGAACAACGCTTTACGGACCGGCCTCAGCACTGCAGCAGGCCGCAAGAAGGGGTTAACACCGTGGCACGTGCACAGACATTTCAAGGCTACGCCAGACCGGACGGTAGCGTGGGAATTCGCAACCATCTGGCAATCCTGCCGTCCGTGATCTGCTCGTCCACCGTGGGTCAGCGCATCACGGAACTGGTGCCCGGCGCGGTGACGACCATTCACCAGTACGGGTGCGGCCAGCTTGGCCCGGACGCCGACCTTTTTGTGCGCACTATGGTCGGGACCGGTAGCAATCCGAACGTGGGCGCGGCTATCGTCGTGGGACTGGGCTGTGAGACTGCGGAGGCTCCCCTGATCGCCGAAGGCATCGCAAAAACCGGTAAGCCGGTGGAACTTATCGTGATTCAGGAGGCAGGCGGCTCCATCAGGACGATACAAGAAGGCGCGCAGATGGCGCAGAAGCTGCAGGCCAAGCTGTCAACTATGCAGCGGGAGGAGTTTCCCCTCTCGGAGCTCGTCTTGGCCACCGAATGCGGCGGATCCGACACCACGAGCGGCCTGTCGAGCAACCCCGTCGTCGGCGTGGTCTCCGACATGTTGGTGGAAGCCGGCGGCACGGTGATGATCAGCGAGGCGGCGGAATTCATCGGCGCGGAGCACATCTTTGCCCAACGGGCGCGTGAACCGGACATCGGCGAGCAACTCCTCGCCGTGGTGCGCAAAGCCGAGGAGGATGCCTTGAACATGGGCGTCGACATTCGCGGCGCCAATCCCGCGCCGGGCAACATCCAAGGCGGTCTGACAACTATTGAGGAGAAGTCGCTGGGTTGCATCTATAAGGGCGGCACGACCGTGCTGGAAGAGGTGATCGGCTACGCCGAATACCCCAGCAAGAAGGGTCTGGTCGTGATGGATACGCCGGGCTACGACTCGGAGTCAGTTACCGGCATGATCGCTGGCGGCGCGCAGGTCTGTATTTTCACCACCGGTCGCGGTTCACCGCTGGGCAATCCCGTGGCGCCGGTCATCAAGGTGTGCGCTAATCCCCAAACCGTTGAAAAGATGCAGGACAATATCGATTTCTCGGGTGTGCCGGTGTTGGATGGGAGTGCGAGCATCCGTGAACTTGGCGAGCAACTCTTCGACCTTACTATCGATACGGTCAACGGCCTCTTGACCGCGACGGAAATCCTGGGACATCGTGAGTTTGCCCCGCATAGAATCGGGCCGACGATGTAACCTGCTAATTGTGTAAACGCTCGGTTGTGCGGGTTACTAGCCGGCATTGCGAGAGAAACTGAAAGCCGACCTCGTCATTCCCGCGAACGCGGGAATCCATCTTCACGTGGCGCCAACGTGTGCTGCCATGCGAACTAGCACTCGACCAAAAGCGCAAGCACCGATTTTAGTCTAGCTGTCAAGAGACTCGCCTATGAAGGTCGTCATCATTGCCCTGTTTGCCGGCACCGGCGGCGTGGTGCATCGCCACCAAGTGGACCCGCAAAGCGAGGCTACCTTTCTCTTTGATGAAGCGCGGGGCTTGATGGCTCGCGAGATTTCAGCCGCCGTGGAAGGGGCCCAGAGTGCCGGGGCGCAGGAGATCGTCGTGCACGACGCCACCGGCCTGGTGCCGTTCCATGAAGACCACCTGCATCCCGCCGCAATCTACGTGTTTGGCGAGCAGCAGCAGGTGCGGTTTGCCGAGTTGGCCGGCGCGGATGCCGCGATTCTTCTTGGCCATCCTGCCAAAGCCGGCACGTGGGGCGGTGTGCTCGCCCAGACGCTCGCACCGGATATTGCACGTGTGCTGGTCAATGGGCAGGAACTTGGCACGATTGGCATCCACGCCGCGCTTTGCGGCGCGCAGAACGTGCCGGTGGCGCTGGTGAGCGGCGACAATCACGCCTGCGCCGAGGCGGAGGCCTTGCTGCCGGGTGTGCGCACATGCACAACCAAGTGGGGCTTTGGGTTTCAGGCCGCGAAGCTGCGCATTCCCTCTACGGTGCGGGCGGAGTTGGGAGAAGCTCTGACGGGCGCACTTGCCGCAGCCCCGCTGCCCCCTGTGTGGAATCTCAGGCCGCCGTTCACGTTGGAAGCCACCGTCGCGCAAACCGAAATCCTGGACCGCACGGTCTTTTCGCCTCCGCGCCAGGAACGCCGTGACGGGCGCCACGTGATATTCCGCGGCGAAGACCTCGCGTACCTCGTCGAACACCTCTGGGAGATCGTGCCGTGAGCACGCCCGCCGCGCCGCGCAGTATCCCCTTGCGGTACATTCTCATACCGCTCTTCGTCGCGATGGTAGCGGGACTGCTGGCGCTGCTTTACTACGTTCTTACCCAAAGCGGGCAACTGGGCGGCTTCTCGCCCGGCATCAATCTGGAGCCGACGCTCATTCGCCAAGACAACCGACCCGCGCCGGACTTTACCCTCACGTTGAGCGACGGCCGCGTGGTGCGGCTCAGCGACTTTCGCGGCCAGCCCGTTATCATCAACTTCTGGGCTTCGTGGTGCGCTCCCTGCCGCGCCGAAGCGCCAACTCTCGAGGAGGCACAGAAGCGCTACGCGGACCGCGGCGTCGTCATCCTCGGCATCAACCTGTGGGATTCGGAAGAGGCGGCGGCGGAGTTTCGCAAAGTGTATGGGCAGACCTATGACAGCGGCCCCGACCCAAGAGGCAAGATTGCCATCGAATATGGCGTGTCCGGCATACCCGAGACCTTCTTTATCACGCCGGACGGCGAAATTGCCGCCAAGTTTATCGGCCCACTGCCAATTGAAACTCTGGAAACACTGCTAGAGGAATTGCTCGATGACAACTAGCCACGCGCGGATTGGAAGCTTGAGGGGAGCAGCGTGAGCGCAACCACATCAGCGGTGGGGGCGGTCATCCGCAAGGTGCCCGTGTTCCTGGAAGCGATCAAGATCGAACACGCGGCCTTTACGCTGCCGTTCGCCTATCTCGCCATGCTGCTGGCGGCGGAGGGCTTGCCGACGTGGTGGCAATTCATCTGGGTCACGGTAGCCATGACCGCCGGTCGAACGGCGGCTATGTCGCTCAACCGCATCATCGACCGCCACCTGGACAGCCGCAACCCGCGCACGGCCATTCGCGCCCTGCCGCAAGGCATACTCTCCCCGCAGTTCATGTGGGGCGCGAGCATATTCAACCTTGCGCTCATGGTGCTGGCCGCGGCCATGCTCAACTGGCTCTGCGTGCTCCTCTCGCCGATTGCGATCTTCTGGCTGGTGTTTTACTCCTACACGAAGCGCTTCACGTGGCTCAGCCACTTTGCGCTTGGCGTCTCCGGCTCCATGGCGCCCATGGGCGGCTGGATCGCGGTCACGGGCGAATTTGCCTGGAGCACGGTGCTGCTCGGCGCGGCGGTGGTGACCTGGATGGCGGGTTTCGACATGATCTACGCCTGCCAGGATTACGAGATCGACCTGAAGGAGGGCCTCTACTCCGTGCCCGCGCGGTTCGGCATCCCACGCGCGCTCATCTTCTCCGCGCTATCCCACACAGCGACGGCGCTGTGTCTGGCCGCGGTGGGCGCGCTGCTCAACCTCGGGCTCTTCTACTGGCTCGGCATCGCCGCCGTGGCGGGACTCCTCATCTGGGAACACCTGCTCGTGAATCCCCGCGACCTCTCCCGCGTCAACACCGCCTTCTTCCACGTGAATAGCTCCCTCTCGGCGGTGTTCTTCGTCTTCGTGGCGCTGGAGACGTTCGTCTAGCGTTGCGACTACAGCGGCTTCTTCGACCATTCTAGAGGTCAATCCAGATAGGACTGGACCAGGCGAGCGCGCCGTCGCATTGTTGGATGCGTAGGTAGTAATAGTCGCCTGCTTGGCTGGGGGTCGTGTCGGGGAACTCCTCGCGGTAGTCGTAGGTGCGGTTGTGGCCGCCCACGTCCGTTGTGACGAACTGAAAGAGTGGCTCGCCGTTCTTGATGACCTCCACGCGCGCCAGCTCCGCCGAACCGGCCACGTCGCACACGATATGCTTCGCGGAATCGGCTTGGGGTAGGCGCAGGGACTCACCCATAAACGCGCCATTGATCGTGAAGCGCAGTATGGGTCTGCCGCCGAGGGTGGCGTAGCAGCGCCTCTGGCGGATGGCGGTGTAGATGCTCTCGCGATTCAAGTCGGGTGCGAAAACGGCGGTGAGGCCCGGCAAACGCTGGCGTTTCTCCTGGGCCGTAAACGACCCCGGCCGCGCGATGTTCGTATCGGTCGCGCCGATGAAGCCAAAGCGCAACCCGCGGGCGAGTCCCTCGCGCACCGTGCCGCCCACACCCATTGGCAATGCCGCGTACGGCGCGCCGAAGTACTCGCCGTTCCCCTGCTTGGAGGCGATCTCCACGCACGGCATGGTTTCCGGATCAAAGAGTTCCCAGCGGAAGCCGCCCAGGGTGCCCCGACCAAGCGGAAATGCGGTGTGATGGGGCACGCCAAACCATTCGTGACCGGCGAGCAATTCCTTGAGATGAGCGGGCGTCATCGCAGGATCGCGAAAGCTTGTGGGATAGACGAGCGGTGCTTCCAAGCCGGGAAAGAAACCGTTGAGGTGTCCCGTGGTGTGCGCCCATTCAAAACCCAGCAGCGGCACAAACCTCCCGGGCTCGTCGAACCGGCACGCCTGCTCCAGCCGCTCCTGCCACGAGCGCTCGACGAAGTCCGCGACCGTTTGACACTCCGGATAGCGCCGCCGCCACCATGGATGCAACCATTCGCCGGCCCGGGTGTAGTGCTCCACGTGCGCCACGAAGTCGAGCCGGGCCTCATCGCGGGCGTAGTGGTAGAGGTCTTCGATTTCGCCGTACGCGTGGCCGTGAGACGTATGCGCGTGGAGGTCTCCCCAGAAGACGTGATCTGAAGTATCGCCACTGGGGAGCACTTCCATGGGGTTGCTGTGCGCCGACCGCTCAACGCCGGGATGGCGTACCACGAGACGCAGCCGTGCCGTTGGGGGCGTCTCTTCCGTGATCATCGCGGAAGTACGGCGCGCGGCGCGGTCGCGCTCGGTCAGTGCGATTTCAGGGCTGGTTTTGACCCCAAGCACCGGCGAGAGAATCGCAGGTTCTGCCAGCGGCGCCACGGTGTTGCCGTGTGCATCTACCGCTTTGACGACCCGATCGAATGTTTCCCCGCGCCGCACGCGGCTTGGCGTCAAGACATCGAGGCGGTGCGCCTCCGCCGGCAGCAAATCCAGGTACGGCGGCTCGGCGACTACCTCGCGAGCGCCTGAGCCATCTTGAGGCACATGGAGAATGCGGAACCAGTGACGCAGCGCCGCCAGGGTCATGCGGATTCCAGGACCCCCGGCGCTTTGATCGCCGAAAGCAATGCGGAGGATGTCTCCCGCCGGCAACGGCTCTGCCGCGGCCACGCGCACATGCGGGCCGGTCGCGAGGCACGTTACCCGCCTGCCGGCATCCGACGCGGCGCTCGTGTACCCCGCTTCAGATGGCATGAGGTGTTGCAGGGCCGGCCACGACTGCAAGCCGCGCGTGGCGGACTGCACCACAACCGCATCGCCCTGCCGCAGTCCGTCCGGGCCGAGCGTGAGCTGCAGCGAGACGCTTTGCCACGAACCAACGATGGCTTGCCGTGGCGTACAGACCGCCGCTACAACCGCGTCTGACTGCGGGCGGTGGGCTTCCAGAATGACGGGATTGAGCGGCGTCCACTCATCGGTGTAATGCTCTATCTTGCCCAAAACGTCTCATTTCCGATTGAAGTCTGCGAATTCTCTCGGCAAGTTGAAGTGGCCTGAATGCCAGTAGGAGCACGTGTCCCCCGCGCAAAACAGGCAGCGGTGTTAACAGCCTAAGCTAGGGGCTGCTTACGTGAGACGACGCGATTCCGTGATATAAGAGTGTCTCAATTCGTCATTCCTGTATGTGCTGAGTAATTCGTTGACTGGTTTTGCTACCGTTCCGATCAAGCAAGAGCTAGAGTGCCCCCTCTCGCCGTCATTCCCGCGCACGCGGGAATCCATCTTCTCTGTGTGCCCTGGACTCCGGCGAAAGCCGGAGTGACGGGAAGAAAGCAAGCAGCGACTCTGATTTGTGGCACTCTTACTGGGCTAACGAGTGTCTATCCGGCACGCCAATTGTGGTCTAGCCGGATGCGGCCCTTCAATCTTTTTCTCACTCACTCCACCCATCTGTTGGGAAAACCGGAGTAGATCGCTTTACGCTAAAGCCCGTGGCTGCGGAGAAAGTCGCTCGTAAGCGCTACGTGGAAGATGTGGCCGTCGTCGTGGGATTCGCAGCGGACGTTGGGGCACTCGGCGAGGAAGTCGCAGCTATAGCGCTCTTCTGCCTCGATGCGGTAGATCACGCTTTCCTGCCGGCCGTAGGTAAAGAGGAATTGGGTGGGCGAGGCATTGATCTGCTTGCGCACGTTCTCGTTGCTGTAGGCCTGGCCGATGCCGGGAATGATGATCTGGTTGTGCCCGGACCAGTGGATGCGCTCCATGATGACCGAGAAACCGGAGGCGATGACGGCGGCGGTCGGCTTTGACTGGAGCGAGGTCAACAGTGCGGCTCCCCCGCCCTGCGACAGTCCGGCCACCACCACGCTGTCATGCCGCCCTTGCAGGTACTTTGTAATCGCCATGGCGCTCACGATGTACGCGGCGGAGTATGAGGTCGCATTGTTGAGCAGCCAGTTCACGAAGAAGTTGACATTCACCTTGCCTTCACCGTTGTGGAACGCCAGGCAGTCCTCGTTGGGCTTGATGAACACGTAGTTGCTAATGCCCTCCCCCAACGCTTCAAGGATGCCGTCGTGGTAGCTCGCCGGATCTTTGCGGTAGATCGGCTCCGAGCAATTGAGACCGCTCCCCGGGATGATGAGCGCAGCGGGCTTGCCGGTATCAGAAGCGGCGGGCGCGTAGGCGTGGCCGTGATACGTGGCGCCGCCCAGCGTATAGGAAACGTGCAAGAGGTGGGTGTCGCCGCCGTCGAGCGTCAGCGTCTCGGCCGCCTCTATCTGCAGGTTGTCGTACGCCGTGAAGAAATGCTCGACCGGCATGAGTAGCGTCGAGTTCGCCTCATAGATGCAATCCAGCGTCGTGAGCGCCGGATAGAGCATCTCGTTCTCGATTATCGGATCGGAAAACGCGTGCTTGAAGATTTCTTGGTCCGGCCCCGGATACGTTGCGTCGTTGGCAGCGCTCATTCCTCGCCTCCCTCACCGAATGATAGGAACTTGAACTAGTGCTTACCGCAAAAGAAATCGCCAAATTGGGATCTAAATGAACCACACCTTAGGAGTGACCGACCGCGCCTCACGCAATCGGCCACAGCCCCACCCCTGGTCCATCGTCAAGCGCTTTAACTCACGCCAGGAATCGCGCCCTCGTGCTTGAGCAACTCGATGGTGCGGTCAAGAGCTGCGGCAGCCTCGCGCACGTCTTCCTCAGTGTGCGCCGTGGAGAGCATGCCGCCGTCGCCCATGAAGTCAACGCCGTGTACCTGCATGCCGCGCCTCATCTTGCCGTAAAGCGCCGGATCGGCCTCACGCATGGAAACGTATGGCTGCGAGCGGTCGTCCGGAGATTGCTTAAACTGGGGGTCGTGGGGATTGTAGAGCGAGACGTGGAACATAGAGTACGTGCCGTAGACGCAGCCGGATAGTCCGTGGGCGTCCAAGACCTGATTGAATTCAGCCCGCAGCAGCGCCGCCAGATCATTCACGTGGCGCGCCGGCCAGCCCTCGGCCACGATGGCTAAGGCGGTAGTGCCGGCAGAGGCCGAGAGCGGATTGGCATTGAAGGTGCCCTGGTGGCGGACCTTCTTGCGGGCGTTCCATCCCGGTTCATCGCGGTATTCCAGGTGGACCAGGATGTCGGCGCGGCCGGCCACGGCGCCGCCGGGCAGGCCACCGGCGAGAATCTTTGCCAGGCTGGTGAGGTCGGGAATCACACCGGTAGCCGCTTGCGCGCCGCCCGGTGAACAGCGGAAACCGGTGATGACTTCGTCCATGATCATCAGCACGCCGTAATCGAGCGTGAGCTTGCGCACAGCCGCCAGAAAGTCAGGGTCGAGCGGATACGACGAGTATCCCGCGCCGGTGGGTTCCAGGATGACGGCGGCAATGTCGGGGTCGTTTTGAAAGACTGATTCGAGCCGCTCAAGATCATGCACAGGGAGCACAAACATCGAGTCCGCGGCGCCTGCCGGTACCCCAGCCGGCGGGGGCGCGGGCGGCTCATCTACCACCACGTAGTCGTGCCAGCCGTGGAAGTGGTGCTCGAACTTGATGACTTTGCTTTTGCCGGTGAAGGCGCGGGCCAACCGCAGGCACATCAGGGTGGCTTCCGTGCCGGAAGCCGTAAAGCGCACACGCTCTGCGGAGGGAATGAGGCGTTGCACCAAGCGGCCCCACTCGATCTCGCGTTCGTGGGCCGCGCCGTAGTGCGTGCTGTGCTGCATTTGTGCTGTCACGGCGGCCACGACGTCTGGATGCCCGTGCCCCAAGATTAAGGCGCCATGGCCGACCAGAAAGTCGATGATGCGGTTGCCGTCCACATCCCACTTGTGCGCGCCCTGCGCGCGTTCGATGTAGAGCGGAAAGGGCTTAACGGCGCGGCCGTCGTGGGTAGCGCCGTTCGGGAAGATTGCGACTGCGTCTTGAAAGCGCGCGGCTGAACCGGCGAATTGCTCTACATAGAGCTCGTCAAGCGTACGTTTGGAAGTCCCGATCGTCGTGCTCATGCCGCGCTCCCCCTTGAGTTACAGATGCATTATGCCTCTATTGTAGCTAATACGCCGCACAGACGTGCGTTCGATTGCGCTGCCATGCTTTGCGCCCAGATTGGCACGGCGCGGCCATGTCTCCTTAGAAAACGGAAAATATGGTCCCACGCAAGCATGGGAACTGTTCGCCAGTTCGTCTTGCCCACGCATCCGGCACGCGGGGAGTAAGCTTCGCAGCGAACCTGGGCCTAGTTTGCGCTTGGTCAAACGCTCTGCACCGGAGCGGGGGACAAGCCCCCGCGCTACAGCGGCTGGGACCAACTCTTGCAGTACTGCGAAAACTAGCCCCCACAGAACTGTGATATGGCGGCGTTCGCGCGATCAGTGTCCTCTCCGGTTCCCTCTCCTTGGGGAGAGGGTTAGGGTGAGGGGGACTCTTCCCCCAACAGAAACTCGCCGCAATAGTGCGGACTGTCCTCGTCTCTAGCCCTGGTCGGGTACGATCCCCTGCTCGGCCAAAATCGCCTGCAAACCGGCGAAGGACTCCCGGCTGCCCTGCTCTTTGGTGCCGTTTTCCGGCTGGTAGTGGGTCTCCAGCGTCACCACGCCGTCGTAGCCGTCGTCGGCCAGCGCCTTGAACTGTCCCGCATAGTCCACGTCGCCACCGCCGATGGGCAGCCACGTCAATTTACCCGCGGCGTTCGGCCCCGAGTCCTTTACGTGCACGTGGATGATCCACGGCTTCACCAACGCATAGCCGTCCGGATAGGGCCGCGCCTCACCGGAGAAATAGGCATTGCCCGGGTCCCAGATCACCCCCATATTTGGCGAGTTAATCGTCTCCATCAAGCGCGCCGTTTGCGCGCCGGTGCCAATAATGCACGAGCTCACGTTTTCAAACGCCAGCGTGACTCCGGCGGATTCGGCCATGCGCACCGGCAACTCCAAACGCTCAAGGAGGGTGTCCCAATGGGTTTCGAGATCTTCCTCCCGCCAGAACGAGAAACAGCGCACGAGCTGGCAGTCAAAGAGCGGCGCAATCTGAATTGAGCGCTCCAGTATCTTGATGTGCTCGTTGTAGGCGTCCGGATCATCGATGGGACAGCGCAGGAAGACGGAGGCAATATTGCACACGGCAAAACCGCGCTGGCGCACCATGCGCAGCACCTGGGTCAGTTCATGGCTGTCCAGATCGCAGATATTCTTGTCCCACATGTAGCCGAGCTCGACAGTGCGCACGCCGAACTCCTCAATCACGTCGAGCGCGTGCGCGAAGTCCATTGAGATTTCATCCGTCATCACGCCAAGAGTGAACATGATCTACCTCGTGATATTGCTGTGTCTGCCAAACTGTTTTGTTGCTGCCTGCTATCTCTCGTGGAGTGATTCTAAGAGCGCCACGCTGGTGTCCACCACACGTCCGGCGCTGTCCGGGGCTACGGCGGCGGGGAGACAGTTGTGAAAGTGGGCGGATTCCACCTCGTAGCCGCCCTCTGCGTGCGCTGCGACAGTGGGAATGTAGCCCACGTCGCCGTTCGTGTAGCCCAAGTACATCGTATGGGCAAAAGGCGAGCGTTCCTGCACGGTCTGTGCGAGTTCGCCTGGACTCTCGCCCTAGTTGGGTACGATTCCCTGTTCGGTCAGGATTGCCTGCAGTCCCGCGAACGACTCCCGGCTGCCCTGCTCGCGGGTGCCGCCTTCTGGAAAGTAGTGCGTCTCCAGAGAGACGACGCCGTCGTAGCCGTCGTCGGCCAGCGCCTGCATCTGGCCGGCGTAATCCACCTTGCCCGCGCCAATGGGCTTCCACACCGATTCGCCCTCGGGGCTGAGCACCGCGTCCTTCACGTGCACGTGGATAATCCACGGCTTCACCAACTCGTAGCCGTCCGGATACGGCCGCGACTCGCCGGACACGTAGGCGTTGCCCGGGTCCCAGATAACCCGCAGGTTGGGCGAATTGATGGTCTCCATCAAGCGCGTCGTTTCCGCGCCAGTGCCGATATTGCACGAGCGCACGTTCTCGAACGCCAGCGTGACACCGGCAGACTCCGCCATGCGCACCGGGAGTTCCAAGCGCTCGAGGATCGTAGCCCAATGCGTTTCCAGGTCATCTTCCCGCCAGAACGAAAAGCAGCGCACCAACTGGCAGTCAAAGAGCGGCGCGATCTGGATCGAACGCTCCAGAATTCTGATGTGCTCGTTGTAGGCGTCCAGGTCGTCGATGGGACACCGCAGGAAGAGCGAGGCAATGTCGCACACGGCAAAGCCCCGCTGCCGCACCATGTGCAGCACCTGGGTCAGCTCATGGCTGTCCAGATCGCAGATGTTCTTATCCCAAATGCTGTGCAACTCAACCGTGCGCACGCCGAACTCCTCGATCACATCAAGCGCATGTGCTAAGTCCTGCGAGACTTCATCGGTCATGACGCCTAGTTTGAACATAGCCAACCTCGTGCGATTGCTCAATCTGTCTAGTTATTCTGGGCAGTGCCGACTAGCCTACATGTAGAGACTCCAAGAGCACCACGCTGGTGTCCACCACCCGTGCGGCGCTGTCCGGCGCGACGGCGGCGGGGAGACTGTAGTGAAAGTGGGCAGTTTCCACCTCGTAGCCGCCCTCGGCGTAAGCGGCTACGGTGGGGATGTAGCCGATGTCGCCGTTGGCGTAGCCCAGGTACATGGTGTGGGCGAAGGGCGAGCGCTCTTGGACCGCTTGCGCAAGCTCAATGAAGACTTCACCGGCGCCGCCGACCAAGGCCACGTCGCCAATGCTGAGTGCCTGCACCTCAAACTCCACCTGGTTCTCGCCCACCAGCGGCGGCGTCCAATAGCGGAGCGCAGGCGTGTGTGTCCTGAATGTGGCCGGCGGCTCGTTGGGCGTACCTAGGTCAAGCGCCAGCGTTTCGTGCGTGGCGCCAAGCACGGGTTCAAGCGGCGTTGCTTCCGCGAAGGCGGAGCGCAAGCCGCTGAGGGAGTAGACTTTCAGGGCTTCCGCGCCGAGTGCGCTGCCGATGCCCCAGAGGCGCTCTTGCATGTCCATCTCACTGCGCTGCCCGATAGGATTGATGTTGCCGCAGGCCCCTTGGGCAAAGAGCATGGTCGCGCCGCTGGCGGCCTCGAACAGGCCGCGCGCCACGCCGACAAAGTCGGCGGAGACTGCATGGCTCGGCGGGTAGAGCACCACCGGATGGCAGGCATAGTGCACCAGAGCGGCCAGCGGCTCACCTTCTTCCGTGTCGACGCGCAGCAACTGTACCGTGGTATCCAGCGCCCCACGCGCGTTTTCGCCGAGCACCGTGCCGCCGGCGGTGAGCGTTTCGCGGCGGTTGACATTGACGCCGACACTCCCGGCGCCGTGGGTAACCCGGCACGCGGCCAAATCGCTTTGCGCCAATTCTACGGTACCGGCAATAGCGTGGATGAGCGTAGTCGAGTAAGCCCGTTCGTGGTCCGACATGTCGTCATGGATACTCGTAAACGGGCCAGAATGCGAGTGCGAGGTGTTGACCAGCACGTTGGCGGCGGGGATGCCGGTACGCTCCGCAACCATCGCCCGCAGCACGGCTACCTGCTGTGACGGTATCCCACAGACGTCGCAGGTGATGATAGCCAGCGAGGTTTCATCATTGGCGAGTACGAGCGTCGTTGCGTAGAGGTCGTCGAGGATTGCGTCGCAACCGTGCTCGCGATTGCCAAACCCACAGAGCCACGTCCCCAGCGGCGGCGTAATCGTCGCCCGTCCCACGCCGGCCTGCAGTACGTCAGCCATCGGCGCACCCCTTTCCGCAGACTATGACCGCTGCACGTTCACCGAATTAACCGTCTGCAACACTCTTTGCACCACTACGCCTCCAAGTAAGGCTCATTATAGCTAAGGAAACAGACTCGCGCCGCAACTTCGCTGTCAGCATGCTCCACCCTGCAGAAACGAGTGCGAAGCATTGGAACAGTCAACCCTCCTTGCCGCACCTGGCGCCAAAAGAGAGCGGCAGGCGCATATTGCGCCTGCCGCCCGATCGCCGTGTCACTTGACCACTGCCGTGGCAGCTTGGAAAGCTGCCCGGTACTACTCCTTCAAATCTTCATACCAACCCGAACCGAAGAACAGCCCGTCGTGCTTGATCAGCCAGGTATGCTTCAGTCGTTCCTGGTTGGTATCCAGGTCTAAGAAGACGTAGCTGATCCACTTGCCTTCTTCGGTCGCCATGAGGAATTCGGCGCCGTAGTCATAGTCTCGCTTATCGATGCGTTGTTCCCGCGTGCGGCCGATGTGCTCCGGGTTGGGATGCGCGATGGTGACCTGGTTTTCATCGAGAACGAAGACGTACCACGGTCCTTGCACGCTTTCCGGCGAACTGAAGAATTCCAGCGCAGCTTCACGGCCTTGTGCGTCGTAGCGCTGGATGGCCCGGTGCACGAATGACTGTGTATAGGTAGCGTCGTCTTCCGCCTCGGCGCGCTCGTACCAACCGGAGGCGAAGATCAGGCCGTCGTGTTTGACCGCCCAGGCGTGCTTCTGTTCCTCATAGCCGGTAGCGGGGTTCAGGAAGTAGTAGTCCACCCAGATGCCGTCCGCGGTGGCAGCGACGAGGTCCTCACCATAGGCCTTGCCGCGCACGTCTACGCGCGTCTTGGGCGAGGTGCCAAGGATATCGGGACGATTGGCATTAACTATTGTGTTCTCATTCTCATCGATGATGAAAACGTACCAATCTTCATCCACGCTTTCCAGTGTGTTGTAGTAGGCGAAGGTGGCTTCCCGCCCGATGGCGTCATACAGTCGTATCGCCTGCGCCACGAAAGCTTGGGTGTACGCCGCCGGATCCGTTTTTGACGCGCCTGCTTCATACCAGCCGGAGCCGAAAATCAGGCCGTCGTGCCGCAGCACCCACGTGTGCTTTGACTCAAACGACCCGGTCGCCGGATTGGGATAGGTGTAAGAGGTCCATGCGCCTTCTGCCGTGGCCGCCGCAGCTACCTGTGCGCCTGCCGGATAGCCGCCTGCCCCGAGAATCTGGTCGGCGTGCAGGCCTACATTGGCGGGTATCGGGGCATGCGCCAACATTAGGTCGTTGGCATCAAAGATGAAGACGTACCAGGCGCCGTTCACACTCTCAGGCGAGTTGTAGAAGTCAACGGTCGCTTGCAGGCCGTGGGTCTTGTAATAGTCAACTGCCTGGTTCACAAAGTGCTGCGTGTAGGCCGCAGGGTATTCCGCCGGATCAGGCGGTGGCTCGATTACTTGCACGCTACAGGCAACAGCGACCATGAGCGCCGCTGTCGCTAAGAGAATCGCAATACCGCGTCGTATCCGGCTAATCACGAAAGACCTCCTCGTTGAGATGCTCTTTTGCTTGGTGTTCACCTCTTCGTGTATCGAGATACCTTAATTATACCGAGCCACCACGCTGTTTTTGTCGGAATGGCGACGGATGCCACGGGATTCTCCGACAATGCCACCGGAGCGGCACAGAGGAGTGATAGGCAGAAGCAGGAATATCCGACACACCCGCTTGCTAGCCGCGCGCATGGAGCCGCCGAGCAGCGGTGATCATCGGAGCAATGCCATTAAGCTGAGGGAGGTCGTCCGGCACTCGCGACTGAGTGTACTAATCTTCTATGGCGAATACACGTGCTGCGCTCGCGCTCTTGCGATAGCTTCAAGAAGGCCTGGCGGTAATGCGGCTGCAAAACCTGCCCGGACCGGTGGACGGACTTCGCCCTAGCCGTGCCAGCTCGCGATAAACGATTCGGCATCCAAGCCATCCGCCAGTTCGTTGAAATAGTAGTGCATGGGCCGGCCCTGAAATGCCGGCTCGAACATCTCCTCGTCGCTCTGCAGCGCGGCATCGATGTGCTTGAACCGGCTCCACAGGATTGCCGCTTCGTCGTCGGTAAAGCGCGTGGTGAAATCCGGCCCCCAGTTCAGGGTAATGGGGTGCTCCGACTCGACCCAGCGATGAAGATCTTCCGGCTTCCGTTGTTCAGGGTTTCTCAATAAGCGCATCTGCAGCGCTACCTTGGAAAGGTAGAGCGTGAACGTGGTCCTGCCGTGAGGCCCGATGCCCGGCTGCAGGGTCTCCAAGGCAGCGTGGTAACCGGCCGCATCCTTGGCGATAACGGCGCGGAGCGCCGCTTCAGTTGCATCCTTCATGTGCTCGCCGCGCGCCGCAAAGGACTCGAAGCGCTCACGCACCCAAGGCGCAACGTGTTCCAAAAAGCCAAGTTCCGGATACGTGCCGAAGATGGCGTGACCGCCGTGCAAGGTGCGCCGCGTCTTGGTGGTGTAGTTGCTGCCGGTGTGGTTGAGAAAGTTGATGTACACAACCCCGTCGCCGGCATTCAGTTCCACCGGTATGCCGCCGGTGACCGGACCGGCGCGGTCTTTGAGCAATTCGGCGCGCTCTTGGACCGTGCTGCGCCGGCGATGGCTGCCGGGTATGACCCACAGCACGCTATCGTCATACAGGGGCACGTTCCACTGCGTATAGCGGGGGCCGTTTTCTACCATGTCCGCCGCGAGTGCATCCAGCGGCGCCATGTCGACAGGGTGAATGTCCCGGTGCCAGCCGGTGCCGCCCGGCCAGTCGCGGACGGGATTACACATCATCATCATTTCGGTAATGCAGGGCGCGGGATTGCACAGCAGTTGACTGGCAATCTCCAGGGTCTCGTCGGCGACCCAGAAGTCCTCGACGACGTTGGCAGTTTCCGCATCGATGAGTCCCGGGCGCATCATCATCACGCGGGGTTGGCGTGACGTTTCGTAATCGCCGCCGGGCGGGTCGTCCGGCCCCCGCGCCCGCGCCCAGTTCACCTTCTGCCGCTCCAGTATCGTTTCGCAACTCGCGCGCATCGATTCCAGCTTGGCCGGCGGAATGAGATTGCGAAAGATCAGATACCCCTGCTCCATGAACTGGTCGCGGTCTATCTTCACAGCGATCTCCTTTGAGCTAATGCGCGTTCTTTGCCAGTTTGCTTGCCGCTTGTCTTACACGCGTTGCGTGGCGTAAGGCCTTCCGCAAATTGAGTTGCCACACGCGTTCTCTAGAGCGCCCGGTATTCCCCTGAAAGTCGAGGCAAATCTAACCCATGACCTACGGCTTGTCAAACGACTTTGGCTGGCAGGACCGGGACGGCCAAGCACCTGATGGGCAAACGCTTTTGCGCGACGGCGGTCACGCTGGTCGCGTATGGGCGAGTCGCTGGTCTCCGGCCGCCGCAGCGTTCTAGCGACGCCTCGAAGACAAGTGGCTTCCGCGAAATGAACGGAAAAGGAGGACCTGTAGGCGGTAGTCGAGCATTAGTGTTTGGACGCGGGAGCGTGCCGGTGAACGGCACATGCTAAAGGTATGCCAAGAGTAGTTTGACTTCTTGGCCCGGAGATAGATGAACTCATCCAGAACTAGGCTGAGTTCACTTTGAAAGTGAGATTACCGCGGGCGATGGGCCCGTATGGCACGCGGAGTTCAGCCTAATTCCGGTTGTACCTGAACAGGTGCATCTGCCAGTCCATGAACGGCATCAGGCCGGTCTCAAGGTAAAGCGCGAGTGCGCGACGTGCGTTGATGGGCTCGCCTGCGTGAAAACGGTTGCATTGGAAGCGGTAGTCCAGGCCCCCGCGTTCCTCCTCCGCCGCGTACTGCTTCAGATAGCGCAGGTAGTCCGGCCGGGCAAGATCAAACGGGACCCAGCCGGTACTTGAGATAGTCCCACCGTAGCTAAACTCGGGCACCTCGTCGCACAGTCGCTTAGCCCTCTGACCATAGCGTGACGAGCCGCCGAGCAATACCACACCGCCCGCTGTCAGGAACTTGCGCGCTCCTTTGAGCACTTCACGTCGGAAACCGAAGCCATCGTCGTGCTCGCTGGCAGGCGGATTCGCAAGAACAAAGTCCACACGCTTCGCCAGGGAGTCGAGCGACCGGCGATCGCGCCAGTCCACCGGCGCGTATGAGTCGGCGACGAAGAACGACGTCTTGTCGCTGACGGCGTTGCTCGAGGCGTTTTGGCGGGCGACCGCCACGCTGGTCTCGGAGATGTCCAGCCCGGCCACGTGAAATACATCGGCAATTCTGGCTGCAGCGATCGCCAGACACCCGGAACCGGTGCCCCAGTCCAGCCCGACACCCTTGAGCAGGTCCTGGTTTCCCACTATCGCCTTAACCGAGATCAGGCTTGCCGGTGATAGGGCAAAAGTCCCAGGGGGATGCAGTATGCGGACGTCACCGAGACCGGCCATCAAAGGACCGGGCAGCGTCGTTTCAGTGCTGGTTTGAAGGGGAGCGTACATTGCCTATCTCACTGTGCTGCCTGGTCACTTTGGCAGCCCAATAATCCCGTCGAGACCCCCCTGGGTTCTAGCTTCACAATACAACACGTTTTAGGGAAAATCCAGCAGTTTTTGTAAGAAAATTCTAAGATCGAAATGGGGCTGAGTGCTGGTATTGTCGGTGCGTGATCTTCGCTGCTGAATGCGGGTTGTGGAAGCCATGTCGGCACGACATACGTGCCACTCTTTTTCGGATTGACAGGTAGGCCGGATCCGGTGGGGCCGGGTCGGCACGCGACGGGGTTTCTTGAGTGGAGATTCAGTTGGAATGCTCTGGCTTACCAACGGGTGGGACTGCCAGACGGCACCCATCCCGGCCCAGACGGCTCTAGCTGAGCGCAGCGACAACCCGCTCCGCGAGCATGAGTGTCGGTAGGTTGGTGTTCGCTCGGGGGACGGTTGGCATGATGGAAGCGTCGACGACGTGGAGACCCGCCACGCCGTGGACCCGGCCCATCCGGTCTACCACCGCATGGGGGTCGGAGGCTGGCCCCATCTTGCACGTGCCGGCCGGGTGGAAGTAGTGCAGGCTGTGCCGGCGCAGGTCCGCGGCGCTGACCATGGCTGCGGATTCTTCTACTTCCTTGCCGATCAACGCAGCGAACGGCGGTTGGCGGGCGATTTCTCTGGTCATTGCCACGCCGTCGAGCAGCGCCCTCAGATCATGGTCAGCGGGGTCGGTGAAGTAGCCGGTGTCAATGATCGGATTCGAGTGTGGATCACTGTCGCGGAGCGCGAGGCGGCCACGCGACTGCGGCGCCATGAGCGCGACGAACAGCTTGCACTCCCAGCGGCCGTCTGCGTCCGGCGCCGGGGCGGTAAGGGGTGCAATGTGCAGGTCAAATGCCTCATCGCAAAGGCTGCTGCGCGCCTTCGCCAGGCTCTGTTCGGTGAAGACGGTCTTGCCTGTGGCGATGAAGTCCGCCATCAAGGTGTCGAAGTGCGGTGTGCCGAGGTGAGAAATGGTGACGCCCGGATGGTCGTGGAGATTGCGCCCCACGCCCGGCAGATCGAGCCGGGCGGAGATTCCCAACCCGGTCAGTTCGCCGGCCGGACCGATGCCGGAGCGCAGCAATACGGCGGGCGAGCCGTAGGCTCCTCCGCATAGGAAAATTCTTCCGGCCTCCACGGTGTGACGCTTCTCGTCGCGGATGACGTCGACCGAGACCGCGCGTAAGCCGCGCAGATTTACCTTGTCGACCAGGGTGTCACCGGCAATTGTCAGATTGTCTTGCGCCCGCACCGGGTCGAGATAGGCAAGCGCTGTGCTCCAGCGCATCCCGTGCCTGATGTTCACCGGCGCCAGCGCCGCGCCGGCATCTTCATCCAGATCGTTCAGATTCGCCGTGCGGGGTATGCCGGTGGCGACCATTGCTTCCAAGCACGCGCCGTGGAAAGGCATGACTTCCTCCGGCGCGAACGCGCGCACGTGCAGCCGTGCCATCGCTCGCTCGAAGAAAGGGATCACATCCGCTGTGGTCCAGCCCTCGTTGCCGGCGCTTGCCCAGCCGTCGTAGTCGGCGTGGCTGCCCCAGATGGCGATGCAGCCGTTGTGCGCCGAACAACCGCCGATCACTTTGGCACGCTGCAGTTCGTGGTTTGGCTGGCCGTGCGCCGCCGCGCTGGTGAACGACCAGTCGTGGCTATCGGCAAGGACGCGACCGTCGAGCAACTCCCGCGGCCAGCGGTCTTCCGCCAGATGGCCGTAGTCGGGGCCGGCCTCGAGCAGCAGCACCGACTGGTCGCCGCGTTCGGCAAGCAGACCCGCTACCGCGGCTCCGGCCGTGCCGCCGCCGATGACGACTGTATCCGCGTAACGAGGTATGTGTGGGGTGCGCATTCGTTTCCCAGGGCCAATGCTAGACTGCAGAATTCAGTAGGGGGATTCTAGCACATGGGAGTGGCATATCGAGACTGCCAGCAGGCAACGGCACTCTCTGCGCCATAGATCACCGCGAATGGCATACTGCTCCGCAGCGCCCGGGCGACTTTGGGTATACTATCGCCAAGAGACCTTGCACGCATGAGGAGGTGGCTATGGGCCAGCAACCAAGCCAAGGGGGAGTAGCGACACAAGCGGGCGCCGAGGGTCTAGCTCCGACCGGTGAGACCGCCGAGTTATTTGTGGAGTCGTCCCGCTATATGCCGGGGGGCACGTCGCGGCTGCACTACTACTATCAGCCGTATCCCATCTATGCGCAAAGCGGGAGCGGCTGCTACCTGACCGACGTTGAAGGGGTGGAACGCGTCGACTACCTCAACAACATGACCGCGCTCATCCACGGCCATGCCAACCCGGTGATCAACCTGGCCATCTTCAACCAATTGCAGCGCGGCACAGCCTTTTCCGAACCCGCCGAACCGGAGTTAGAGCTGGCCCGATTGCTCGTGGAGCGGGTGCCGGCTTTGGATAAGATTCGCTTTGCCAATTCCGGCTCAGAAGCGATAATGCTCGCGGTCAAGCTGGCGCGGGCGTATACGGGACGCAGCCGCATCGCCAAGTTCGAGGGCTTCTACCACGGCTACTATGACTATGTGCAGGTGAGTTACTCATCCCAGCCGGACACATGGGGCCCCGCCACCGCGCCCCACAGCGTGGCCAGCAGCGGGGGCTTGGCGGACTCGGTTGAGTCCGACGTGCTGACTCTGCCCTACAACGATAAAGAGTCCGTAACCCGATTGCTGGAGCAGCACGGGTCCGAGATCGCGGGATTGCTCTACGATCCACTCTGCAACCGCGCCGGCTTTCCGTTGCCGCAGGATGACTTTCTCGCATTTCTCCGCGAGATTACGCGTGACTACGGGATTGTGCTCATATCCGATGAGGTGATTAGTTTCCGCGTGAGCTACCAGGGCGGGGCAGCGCGCTTCGGCGGCGACCCCGATCTCACCGTCTTTGGCAAGATCATCGGCGGCGGTCTACCGATTGGCGCGGTGGGCGGCAGGGCCGAGATCATGGCGCTGCTCGATCCCACGGCAGGGCCGCCGGTGCTCGCTTCCGGCGGCACGTTCAGCGGCAACCCGCTCTCCGCGATCGCCGGCTATGCCGCTCTCACCCAACTCACCCCGGAGGAATTCGCGCGTCTGGAAGTCCTTGGCGACGATTTACGATCCCGCGCGAATGCGGTCTTTGCCGACGCGGGCGTGCCCGGTCAGGTCAGCGGCGCCGGTTCGCTCATTCTCGTCGTGCCGACGGACGCGCCCATCGTGAACTACCGCAGCATCCCCAAAGGGCCGGCAGCCGAAGCGCGCATGCGCGGCCTGCACCGGGGCCTCATGGACGCCGGCGTTATCGTTTCCAAGGAGGGTCTGGGAGCGCTTTCCACGCCGATGGGACAGGAAGAGATCGACCGGTTCGTTGATGGCCTGGCACATGCGGCACAGCAGGTGGCCGGTGATTAGACGTCGGCTCAAGGGCACGTGATGCCTGCGTCCCCACGGTACACCGCCGTACTTTCCGACATCGACGGCACGCTGGCGCCCTATGGCGTGCCGCCTGCGGCTCCGGTGGTCGCCGGGCTGTCCGCCCTGGCAGCACGGTGCCAGGTGGGTCTCATTTCCAGCCGGGACCTCCACTACGTCAACGGCATGGCCGGTCGCTTCGGACTACGCGGTCTGCAAGTCGCCGACGGCGGCGCGCGCATCTTTCGCGCTGGCACGATGGAGACGCTCGACTGCGTCTATCTGGAGCCGGAAGACGCCCGCACGGTGCTGGATGTGGTGGCGCAAACCGACTATGCTTTCTCGGCTGTTGACGACACGAGCGTTGTAGAAGCCGTTCCCGACATCCGCCACTGGCGCATCACGCGCATTACGGTGCTGCCGGTGCCCACGGCTGACCTGCCGCGGTTTGAAGGACTCTTTGGCTCGGAGCGGCCCGTACACGTGACGCGCTTTCCGTACGAACCGGGAAAGACGTGGGGGGTGGACGTCACCCACAGGGAGGGAACGAAAGCCACCGCGGTGCATCGATACGCGCGCCTGCTCGGCATTACCCCTGCGGAGATCATCGGCGTCGGCGACGGCCCCAACGACGTTGAATTCCTCCAAGAATGCGGTCTGCGCATCGCCATGGGCAACGCGCATCCTGATCTCAAAGCCATTGCGCATTGGATCGCGCCGGACGTTATGGAGCACGGCATTCTGGCGGCGCTGGAGCGGTACGGCGACTGCTTAGGCTAGATTTCTTCCGTCACTCCGGTGGAAGCCGGAGTCCAGGGCATGCGGAGAAGATGGATTCCGGCGAAAGCCGGAATGAAGGATAAGACGATCCCCTTGGAAGGCATGTACCTCACGGTAATGACTTTCCCAATAGAAGAGATGATCCCCGCGCAAGAGTCGTTCTCCAGGGAAGCAACGATTCCCACGGAATTGATGAATTCCTGGGGAGTATTCTCTAGTCTACTAACCTGAGCCAACCCATTTCAGCCAACCCAGGGAGTTTTGTTGCTGAAGCGCCCGCCAACGCGTGGGTGGCGGATGGAGTGGTGGTGAACTTCAGTCGCCTGCCAGGAGAGCCGCAATGTCTGCCGCGCCCTGCTTGCGCATCCGCTTTGCCGCCGCGACCGGCGTGACGCCCGCATTGTTCTCTGCCAAGGGATCGGCGCCGCGCTCCAGCAGCAACGCGACCGCCTCCTCCCGACTGGCACGGATGGCGTCAAATAGTGGTGTTTCGCCTCTTTCGTCTGCTGCATCGATGGCTGCACCGCGCGCCAGCAGGACCTCCATGCTTGCCAGAAAACCGGCAGTGGCGGCACGGTGGAGGGCGGTTTTCCCCTTGTAGTCGCGGACGTTCACGTCCGCGCCGAGTTCCAGCAGCGCCTGAATCTTCTCCGGATGTTCCCCCTTGTCGCCGCGGCTCGCAACGATCAGCGGCGGCCAGCCGGGTCGGCCGGTGTTAACGTCGTAGCCGTAGGCAATTGCCAATTGTGCTAGCTCTCGATTCTGGGAGGGATCCGCCAGCGGCAGCAATTTGGCGTCGGCGCTGTGCGCCAAGAGCTGTTCGACCAGGTCAAGGCGGTTCCTGCCCACGGCGATACCCAGCAAGCGGCTGCTGTGGCGACGCACCTCCGCGTCCCGATCCAGCAGCAGGGCCACCGTCTCAGCACACCCGCCGCTGACCGCATACACGAGCGGCGTAGCCCAGTCGTTGGGCATGGGATCAAAGACCAACCGGGATCCCTCCGTCTTCTGCATGTCGTGTTGCGGCTTGGCGCGCTCCAGCCGTGAAGGATCGGCGTCGAGGAACCCGGCAACCGCCGCCGTATCGCCGAGATAGGCCGCCGTGTGGATGCCCATGCGCGCGCCTCGCGACAGCAAGAACTCCGCAATAGCATCCCGCCGCTTGGCTCTGGCGACGCAGTAGCAGCTAATCTCCACGTAGTGCTCGCTGTAGTGGCAGGCGCTGGCATTGACGTCGGCGCCGCGCTCCACCAGGAATTCGGCAACCGCGAGCTTGCCCCGGTAGGCCGCCTCCCAGAGCATCGTGCGGCCATGGGAGCCGACAGTATGCAGCCAGCGCGGGTTGTCGTCGATAAACCCCCGCACGGCGTTCACATCGCCGCGCCCGGCAGCCGCCACCACGATCTTGAGGAAATCGCTCTGCTTGCCGGTGAGGGTCGCGCTTGCCATCGAAAACTCCTTAACGGTCTGCGGAGCGCCGCGCCCACAACAACCGGCCCAGCAGCCCAACGACCAGGAGTGCGCACAATCCGGCGAACCAGTCACCGGTGCGCGTGTAGAGCGTACCGGAAGATTCCGGCACGGGAACGACAGCGCGCAGCACCGTGCGGGCCGGTTCCAGTGCGGACGTGCTGGCGATAATCTCGCCGCTGGGCAACATTACCGCGCTGCCGTAACGCCAATCGGCTTTCACCACGGTTACGTTGTTCTCTGCCGCGCGCTGCACACTCGCCGCAACCTGGAAGGGGCTCATTTCCACCCAGTCATGGCTGGTGACGGCGATGAGTTGTGCGCCATTGGCGGTGAGTTTGCGGGCAACATCGGGAAAGTCGGAATCGTATGCCATCATCGTGCCAAACGTCCCCAGCGAGGTGGGAAATACCGGATGGTCGCCGCCGGTGACGCTCTGCTCTCCCACGTAGATGATCGGATAGTTCTTGGCGTACATGCCGAGAAACTCTCCCTGAGGAGAAATCAGCACTGCCTCATTGCGGAAGCCGCGCGGATCCGTATCCACAAAATACGGCGCCAAGAGGTAGGCATCCATTTCGCGGGCAAATGCGGCAAGGCGCTCTCGTGCTTCGGTGTCGGCCTGCACGTCGCGCCAGACCGTCGCCTCCGGCCAGACGATGAGGTCGGCGCCCTGGGCCTGCTCACGCGTGAGCGTTTCAACGTCGCTCCACGCCAGGCCGTAGTAGTCGCGCACGCCCCGGCTCAATGCCATGTCATAGTAATCGGACATGTCGACGCCCGTTTGCACGAGCGCGACCTCAATGGTTTGCGTCCCGTTCTGTTCCTGCGCAGCCGGCGACTGTGCTGCCGCGATCAGCAGCGCACTGCCCAAGACTAGGGGGACTGCCAGCACGGCTGCGCCTGTGGCCGGCGCGGGCCGGCGCATGAGCAGCCGGGCAATGACGACGGCGATCAGCACGTTGGCGAAAACGATGCAGAACGTGAGGAGCCACGGACCGCCCACTTGGGTGATCACCATGGCGGGCGGCATCGTGTGCTGCGTCGTGAAGAGATTGCCCCAGATGTGGCCGAGTTGCAGTCTGTAGCGCACGTACTCGGTCAGCGTCCAGACAGCCGGCGGCAGGAGCCAGAAATACGGTTTTGCCTGAGCCAGCGCCACCGGCGGTCCGGTGGGCACGCGTACAAAATAGAAGAGCACAAACAGCGTCGGCAGCAAGATCACGCTGACGAACAACGCCGGGGAATCCAGAAAGAGTATGGGTGGAAAGTCGCTGCCCCGCCACGCGCGGGAGGTAAGGCCCGGCGGGAACGCCTGCCACAGCAGCACGCCCATGTAGAGCACGAACGTCAAAGCCGCCGCTGCGCGGGCGGCACGCGGCCGCGGCGTGGGGAGCGCCCACATGAGAAACATCGGCACCAGCGCTACCCACGCCAGGAACCAGTAGTCATACGGCGGAAACGCCAGCACTAGCAAGACCGCCGAGGTAACGGCGCTGGCAAGTATACCTAGTATGCCAAAGGGTGTTGATTGAGTCTTCATAGACCGAATTCGTCTTCCGCGCAACGCATCCGTTCACTCACCTTATGCACCTCTGCACAATCCGATACGCTCTGCTCTCCACCACCTATCTATCTTAACCTGCTGACCTTTTCCATGCGACGCTGCCCAATGAGGTCAGCAAGGTTTGAGGGCGCACAACTACGGTACACTCTAGTATTTCTTCAGACTAGTCTCGCGGGAAAGACGCGCATGATGATGGCGTAGTATCCTTTAGATAAGAGTCCCTCTGGGTAAGTGACAAGCGTGTAAGGACAGATCTGCCGGACTCTACTACGAAAGAACAAGCCAACGCAGAGACCGTAGCGTAGTTCGGTTTCGCATCCCCGTTCGGTAGAGAGGAATGCTACATGGGCGCGCAAGGCCCAACGTCCCGCGACCGGTTTGATGAACTCTATCTGGCGACATACGCCGATTTGACTGGCGACCGCTACACGGTGCCGGAGGTAGAGGCCATCGAGCGGTTGCTGGAACTGCGGCCGGGATCGACGCTGCTCGACCTGGCGTGCGGCCAGGGCCGCCACCTTATTCACCTTGGCATCCAGGGCTACTCGGTGATCGGGTTGGACCGCTCCGACGTGCTCATGCGCCAGGCGTACAAGGACGCGCGGGTACGCGGTCTGGACGTCAATCTCGTGCAGGGCGATATGCGCGCATTGCCGTTCGACCGCGCTTTCGATGGGGTCGTGAACTGGTTCACGGCGCTCGGTTACCTGGAGAGCGAAGAGGAAGACCAGAAGGTGCTCAACGACGTGGCGGAGGTGCTCCGTCCCGGCGGGCGCTTCGTGATGGAGATGCCGAACCCGATCCAGACGTATCAGAAACAGGCCTGGGAGGACTCGGAAATGGCGTCTACCGGCTACGCCATGGTTAACCGAAACCACATGGACTATGAAACGGGATACCAGCACACGAGCCGCGTCGTCATTACGCCGGACGGCGAACGCATCGAGCGTGAACTCAAGGTGCGGGTCTACCTGCCGCATGAATTGGAGCGCATGCTGAATCTGGCCGGCATGGAACGGCTTGATCTGTTTGGCAGTTTGGAAGGCGATCCCCTTACACCGGAAAGCAGCCGGCTAATTCTCACTGCCAGGCAATCAGACTAAAAATTTCACTCAGCGCGGGATAGGCGATGCAGCGATTCATGGTTTGGAAGGCACTGGCCGGCGGCGCCGGCATGGGCTTGGCGGTGCTGCTGCTTGTGGGTATTCCCAGCGGCGTGATAGCGAACCCGTTCTTTGTCCGGCCGTTGGAAGCGCGTCCCACGGACTATGTGTTTCTCGCCGTCATCACGGCCCTGGCAGTGGCGCTGGGCGCGACGTACGGTGTGCCAAGGAGTTGCTCGCCGCAAGATTCAAAAGCGCTAGGCAGCGGCCTCCTTCTCTTCATCGGCATTGGTTGTCCGGTCTGCAACAAGGTGGTCATTGCTCTCGCCGGCGCGAGCGGCGCGTTGACCTATTTTGAACCGATCCAGCCGCTCTTTTCGCTGGCTGCCGTTGTTCTGATGGGAGTTGCGCTGGCCCTCCGTGTCCGGGACGTGCGGCGCTCAGCCGTGCCGGGTCAGCATCCAAACGCAACAGTCCAAGTATCTTCATCTCCCCGGCAGTAGCGTCTGTAAACCCTGTCAATTGCCGGGGCGTGCTCGCAGCGATGACGTCCCCTAAGTAAATGTGAGGAGAAAGCATGGCGTCGCGGCGTCTTTGGTGGCACGGTCTATGTTCAATTGTTTTTGGGTTTCTCTTGGCAGTCGCGTTAGCGGCGTGTGCGCTGGCCGAACCGCCAGCCGCGCCGGGTACCGCTGCGGCAGTTACCGCGGAACCGCTGGCAACGCCAACTCCTGCTCCGCAGACGTTTCGCCTCACCATCCTGCACAACAATGACGGCGAGTCGCGGTTGATCGATGCGGGTAGGGACCGCGAGGACTTTGGCGGTGTGGCGAGGTTTGCCACGCTGGTGGCAAAGCTGCGTCAGGAGGCAAACGACAGCGGCAGCGGCGTGCTGGTGTTGTCGGCAGGCGATAGTTACCTGGCGGGCCCGGAGTTCAGCGCAAGCCTGGCGCGCAGACCGGAACCCTTCTACGACATCATCGCGTTCGATCTCATTGGCTACGATGCAATCGTGTTGGGCAACCATGAATTTGACTTCGGCCCGGACGTACTGGCGGATGCAATCAGCGGCTCTTCATCGTCTGCCCCCTTTCTCAGCGCTAACCTTGACTTCAGCGGCGAGCCGCGGCTCGCGGAGCTCGTGGTAACGGGCCGCCTCGGTCACAGCGCTGTTCGTGAGGTGGGCGGTATGCGAGTTGGCATCGTCGGCGCAACCACACCGGGCCTTCCGTATCTCTCCACCCCGCGCAACGTACGAGTGATGAAAGACGTTGCGGCCGTGGTGCAGGGGAACATCGATCGGCTCCAGGCGGCGGGCATCAACAAGATTATCGTTGTGAGCCATCTGCAGGGCCTCGCAGGCGATCTTGCGCTGGCGTCTGCGCTGCGCGGCGTTGACGTCATGATTGCGGGCGGCGGCGACGAACTGCTGGCAAACGAGGGCGATCTGCTGTTGCCCGGCGACGAAGAGAGCGTTTACGGGCCTTATCCGCTGCTGGCGCAGGATGCCGAGGGCAACGACGTGCCGGTGGTGGTTGGGCCGGGCGGGTACACCTATGTGGGCCGCTTGATCGTGGAATTTGACGAAGACGGCACAATAGTCGCAATTGACCCCGCCAGCGGGCCCGTCCGCGTGGCGGGCGGTGCGCACCCCGATGCCGTGGAGCCCCACCCGGCGGTGCAGGCGCAGGTGGTGGAGCCCGTGGCGGACTTCATTGGCGCACTGGCCCGCAGCGAGATTGGTACCACGGAAGTGGCCTTGGACGGACGGCGGCAAGTGGTGCGCTCGCGGGAGACCAATCAGGGTAATCTCATCGCTGATGCACTGCTGTGGCAGGCAAACGCCCTGGCCGGGCGTTTCGGCATGGAAGCGGCGCACGTCGCGATTCAGAACGGCGGGGGCATTCGCAACGACAACATAATCGCAGCCGGCACGCTCTATGAACTCGATGTATTTGGCATGGCGCCCTTTCCGAATTTCGTTGCCATCGTCCCGGATATCCCGGCGGCACAGTTCAAGGAGATCCTCGAGAATGCCGTCTCGCGCGTCGAGCACGGCGCCGGTCGTTTTCCGCAGATCGCCGGCTTTACTTTTACCTGGGACCCAACCGGCACAGCCCAGGCACTCGATGACGACGGCCGGGTCGTTACTCCGGGGACGCGCGTGCGCGATGTGCAGCTTGCCGACGGCACGTGGCTCGTGCGGGACGGCGACATCGTGGCCGGAGCGGGTCCCGTGCACGTAGCGACCCTCAACTTTCTCGCGCGGGGCGGGGACGAGTACCCGTTTCGCGACGCCCCATTCGTTTCCGTTGGCGTCACGTACCAGCAGGCCGTCGCCAACTTCATTACAGAAGAACTCGGCGGTGTGGTGACCGCAGAACGCTATCCTGAAGGGGGCGAGGGCCGCACTGTTGCCCACTCGCAGCAGTAGAGGCAGTTGTGATCTGACTCTCCTGAAGCGCACCTTCCGGTTGGGTATCGGGCGCGCCCTATCGCGCATCGTCAAAAAACGCAACGCAGGCCTCTGTAAGTAGAGACCTGCGTGTCCTTCCATCGGGAGACTCTTGGCGTCCGCTCTTCTCCCACCTGTGAGGGCGGGCTGTGGAGCGCCTGCTTGCCAGACGCTACTCGATGGAGATGCGTTCCGCCTTGTTCTTCTTATCCTTGGAGCCGGCTTCGACGCGGATTTCGATGCCGCGGCGGATGAAGTCCAGGATCGCATTTGCCTTCTGGCTTAGCTTCTCCTGCAAGTCCTCAAACGCGTCGCCCGGAGAGTTGCGCACTTCAATGGTGACGCGGAAGAACGGCTGCTCAGCCGGTTCTTTGTGCGCATCTCCGTTGCCGGAATTCTTGGTATTCTCCATGTCGGGGTACCCTTTCTCGTAAGCGCTACCGGAGGAGACGCGTTCTCCGCTAGTGGAGAGAGCTCTCCGCAAGTGGAGAGATCTGTGTAATTCGTCATCTTTATTGGCTTCTCGATCCGGTAGCGACTGGTTATCCAATCTCTATGTTCAATTATAAACACATCTGCCAATATGACGCAATAGAATTCAAAGATATTCTTTAAGGAAATGTATCTCTATCGGTATTGGGACGGTTGATGAGGCCTATTGTGGGGCTGAGTTGCCGCCCAGCGCTGCGACTTTGGCGAGGACAATTGCCACTTCCTGATCCAGCGAAAGCTCCGATGTGTCAAGCACAATGGCATCCGGGGCTTGCGCCAGCGGCGCTGTGGCGCGGCTGCTGTCGATGCGGTCGCGGGCGGCGAGATTTGCCGCCGTCTCAGCAGATGAGATGTCTGAGCCGCGTTTGGCGAGTTCCTGCCGGCGGCGCTGAGCGCGGGTAGCGAGGTCAGCTTTAAGGAATACCTTCACCTCTGCTTCCGGACAGACCACCGTGCCGATATCGCGTCCCGCCATCACCACGCCTTTCTTGCGGGCCAAGCGTTGTTGGAGGGGGAGCAAGGCGGCGCGCGCTGCTGCCTCGGCCGCAACCGGCGAGACGCCGTCGTCAACGGCCTGGCTGCGGACTGCCCAGGTGATGTCCTCCGAACCCAACCGGAGCGTGTATTGGCGGCCGTCGTCCACGGTCGGCGGCTCGATGCGGATATCCAGGGTCTGCGTGAGGGCGGCCAGGGCCGGGCCGTCTTCCAGCGGCACGTGCGCACGCAAGGCGGCCAGGGTCAAGGCGCGATAGAAGGCGCCGGTGTCGACGAAGAGGTAGTCAAGCCGCGCGGCAAGCAGGCTGCCCAGGGCGCTTTTGCCTGATCCCGCGGTGCCGTCTATGGCGATGGTGAGAGGCGCTCTCGGCTTAGCCATGACACTTCTCGTCGGCTGCGGAGTTCTTGGCTGACACATCCGCCCGGTATTTTTCCATTGATTCGGTGTTTCGTGCTTGGATTTGCGTCAATAGCGCCGCAGGCACGCCGCGATCCGGGTTGGCGCTCGTAGACTTTTCACGCCAGGGCACGATCTCTTCCGCAGTGAGTGGCCGGGACGCTCCCGGCGCGAGATTTCCGAGGTGCACGGGGCCGATGCGAACTCTGATCAAGCGCACGGCATGCTTACCAATCGCGGCCAGCATGTGGCGTATCTGCCGCTTCCGCCCCTCGGTGAGAGTCAGGCTGATCCAGGTGCCGTTTTTATCGTCACGGTCCATCAGCTCCACCGCCACCGGATTCAAGGTATAGCCGTCCAGTGTCAGCGGGCCGCGCAACGTGTCGCACTGCTGCGCCGTTAGTGGGCCGTAGACCAAGACCGCGTATTCCTTCTCCCCGCCGTAGCGCGGGTGCGCGACGCGGTTTGCCCAGGCACCGTCGTTCGTGAGCAACAGTAACCCTTCGCTTTGATTGTCAAGGCGTCCTACGGGCCGGAGTACCGCACACGCGGCCGGCAGCAGGTCGAAGACGGTAGGCCGGTTGTAGGGGTCAACCCGGGTCGAGAGATACCCGGGCGGCTTGTGCAGAGCGAGGTAGGTGCTGGAGGTAGGCAGCGACACCGGTTTCCCCGCCACCGTTACCGTGTCGCTTGCCGGGTCTACCTTAGTGCCCAGTCTTGAGACTACTTCCCCGTTAACGGCCACTTTGCCTAGCGCAATCATGACCTCCGCGCGGCGGCGCGACGCCACGCCGCACCGGGAGAGGTACTTTTGCAGTCGCTCTTCCATGTCCACAAGTATACAAGGTCGCGCCGCTAAGCCGGCGTTGCGGCGCAATTGCTTTCGGCGCGCGGCTGTAGGCACTTGTGCGGCGGATGCTCTTGTATGCGTTTTGTCGTGTGGGCCTTGTCGAGTTGCTGCCTCGCCGCGTTGACAGCGTCCACAGCCGCGTGCTACGTTCTGCCCGTTGGCATTGATGGATAGCGACTTAAAGCAAAAAGGCAAGAGAGGACGACTATGAAGGTTCACCTTGGGTGTTTCAGCCGGCCTTGGACCAAGTATCCGTTAGAGGTCTCGATGGAAGGCACGGCGCAGGCGGGCTTCCAGTACTTTGGGTTTATGACAGCGGGAGACGGCCTGCCATTGCCGCCTAATGCATCAGATGATCAGGTGAGCAATCTCGCCGGTTTGCTTGAAAAGTACAATCTGAAGAACCTGGAGAACTATACAAGCATCCCCTGGGGCGTTGAGTCCGATGCGCGTTCGGCTTTGCAGAGTTACGTGGACAACAGCCAGACGCTGGGCGCGACCTTCATGCACAACAGCGGCACCAACGATGAGGCGCTCTACGACCAGTTCCTGCAGCTCATGGAAGAGGCTGCCGAATACGCCAAGAGCAAGGGTATCGTGGTGATGATGAAGCCCCACGGCGGCGTGACGGCCACGGCCCGCGGTCTGGTGGCGCTGATGCAGCGCATTAGTTCCGACAACTTGAAGGTCTTCTACGATCCCGGCAACGTGCTCTTCTATACCGGTGAGCGTCCGGAGGACGACTTTGAGGAACTCGCGCCCTACGTGGCCGGGATGTCCATCAAGGACGAGACTGGCGGCATCCAGGGCTCCGTGGATGTGACACCCGGTGATGGCGACGTGGATTTCAGGGCGCTCTTCACAATACTGCGCGACCATGACTTTGACGGCCCCTGCATGATCGAGCAACTCGGCGAGGGCACGATCGAGGAAGTCCACCACGAGGCCACACGCGCCCGCCGGTACCTGCATGATCTCCTGGATGAACTTGGCGCCGACGTGGACTAACGGCGTTTGACAGGCATATTCTAAAACTCGACAAAAACGTAGGTTTTGGCATGCGACGAAGGGAGTAGAGGGACGCGTGGGAAGACTTAACGACATGGTTGCCGTCATTGGCGGCGCGAGCACGGGTATGGGCGCGGCGACGGCGCGACTCTTTGCGCAGGAAGGCGCGAAGGTAGTCGTGGCGGCGCGCAGCGCGGATAAGCTGTCCGCGCTGGTGGATGAGATTACGCAGGCTGGCGGTACCGCCTTGGCAGTGCCTACGGACGCGAACGACCGTGCTGCCGTGGCCGCGATGGCCGAGCGCGCCCGTGAGCAGTTTGGCAGGATTGACGTCCTGGTAAACAGCGTCGGCACCAATATCAAGAATCGCGCCTTCACCGAGATGCAGCCGGCGGACTGGGACATGATGATCGCGCACAATCTCACTGTAGCCTACAACCTGGTGGACGCCGTCCTGCCGACTATGCGGGACCAGGGCGCCGGCACGATCATCCACTATTCGTCCGACGCCGTGCAGAAGCCCAACGTCGTTTCCGGCATTGCCTATCAAGCGACAAAGCATGGCGTGCGGGGCTTGGCCCACGGCACCATGATGGAGGAGCGCGAGCGCGGTATTCGCGTTTCGGTGGTCTTTCCCGGCCCGTGCGAAACGCCGCTGCTGGAAAAGCGCCCGGAACCGCCGCCGCCCGAAGCCTTTCCCAAAATGCTCCAACCGGAAGACGTGGCCGAAGCCGCGCTTTTCATCGCCTCGCTGCCGCCCCGGGCCTACGTGCCGGAAGTCGTGCTGGCCGCAAGTCTCATGTAACCGGCGCGGCGGTTGCGCGCCGTAGTGTGAGAATTCAGGCGGTTTCAGCGCCTGACGCCGTTTGCTTTTCGAATTTAGCTCTTGCCGTAGCATCTGAGCAGACCGAATGGACCGAGCACGATACCGCCACCGTCTCACACTCACTGCCCGCCATGAGCGCCGCTAAACCACCAGATGCCCTGGTCGCAATTGTTGGGGCAACAGCCACGGGGAAGACAGGACTTGCTGTTGCGCTGGCAGCGGAATTCTGCGCGGAGATTGTCAGCGCGGACTCGCGCCAGGTCTACCGCGGTCTTGATATTGGCACGGCCAAGCCAACTGCGAGCGAGCGTGAACGGGCGCCGCACCATGTCTTGGATGTGGTGCCTGCGGATGATGCCTCGTTTTCGGTAGCAGTGTGGCGCAACCACGCTGAGAGAGCGTTGGAGAACGTGGCCGCGCGGGGCAAGCGGCCCTGGCTCGTCGGTGGGACCGGGCTTTATGTGCAGTCCGTTGTGGAAGGTCTGGTGCTCCCTGACGTGCCGCCGCAGCCTGAGCTCCGCGCCGAGCTTGAGCGGACAATGCAGGAAGAGGGCGTGGACGTCCTGTATTCGCGGTTGCAGGACCTGGATCCTGAGGCAGCGGAGCAAATCGATCGGCGCAACCCCCGGCGCCTCATCCGCGCCCTGGAAGTCTGCCTCGTTTCCGGCAAACCGTTCTCCGCCCAGCGGACCCGGCGTCCGCCGCCGTATCCTATGCTGCAGATTGGTCTGCGCACTGACCGCGATACCCTATACCAGCGCATTGACGAGCGTGTCGATGATATGATTGCGCATGGCTTCGTGGAGGAGGTCAAGTGTCTCCTTGACCAGGGGATAACGACCGACCTACCAAGCATGCAGAGCGCCGGTTACCGGCAGCTTGCCGCCTACCTGCAAGGAAGTTGGACACTGGCGGAGGCGGTCCAACAGACCAAGCACGCAACGCATCAACTCGCGAAGCGCCAGGAGACTTGGTTCCGCAAGCAAAAGGGCATACAATGGATTGAGATAGGCCCGAATGCCGTTGAGGCTGCGAGGGGACGGATAGAAGAGGTCTACAGGGAGCGCGAGCCGCGACACAGGGACTCCGCGTGTGAAGGAGCAATGAACGGTGGCCGTAAAGGATACGCATAAGGCATTCGAGCGTCTCACCGGCGCGGGCTGCAGCAAGGAGATGACGGAGGCCTTGCTGGAAATTCTGGGTGAGTCTTGGGACGATTTGGTGACGAAAGACCACCTGGACACGCGTATGAGCGAATTGGAGTCGCGCTTGGAGCTGCGCCTTACGCTGCGCTTTGGCGTAATGCTGGCGGCTGCAACCAGCCTGATGATCGCCGTGCTGCTGGTGCTGGAATTGTTGTCCCCGAGCTAGGATCGGCTAGAGGACGTGAATTTCCTGAAGCATAAGGAAGAATGAACGGTGGCCGTAAAGGATACGCATAAGGCGTTCGAGCGTCTCACCGGCGCGGGCTAAAGCAAGGAGATGACGGAAGCCTTGCTGGAGACCTTGGGCGAGTCGTGGGACAGCCTCGCCACCAAGACGGACATAGAAGCCGTGAGAGGCGACGTCAAGGCGTTGGAAGTCGCCACGAAAGCCGGTATAAAGGCCTTGGAGAAAGAGACCAAGATTGAAATAGAGGCTTTAGAATCCTCCGGTAAGGCCAGTTTACGTGAGTTGGAACTGCGTATGCGGTTGCACCTTTACGCAGTTGCAATTGTGGTCATTGGCGTCTTAGCCGCGCTGGAACTATTGCCGCGCTAAGCAACTCAAGGTGAATCATGCACTTGCGAACTAGAAACTGAGCCGGCGAAAATGCCCTGTAAGAGCTAATGCTAGTTTGCTAAAGGGAATGCTCCGCTTTAAGTAAGACGCACTCGCATGCTGGCTGACTTGGCTGTTGTCACACAGAATCCTCCCATAGAGGCATGCGCATTCAAGTTGCGTTGACAACGATGTTGGATATAAGAGAGTGAAGCCCAAGAGGGGGCACGCGATGGCAGAAGACCTCGAATTCATCAAAATGCATGGCACGGGCAACGACTTCGTCGTGGTAGATGCCCGCGCGAACGGCGCGAGGGCGTGGGCCGAATTGGCGCCCAAGCTCTGCGACCGCAACTTCGGCGTCGGCAGCGACGGACTGCTCCTCATCGATACGGATGATAACCAGGGCTACCAGTTCCGAATGTTCAATCCCGACGGCAGCGAGGCCGAAATGTGCGGCAACGGCATTCGCTGTTTTGCCAAGTATCTCTATGACACCGGGGAAATCGGTGAAGGCTGGCTGGAAGTTGATACGCTGGCGGGCATGCTCAAGGTAAACGTGCATCCGGGCGACAACGACCACTTTACCGTCTCCGTGGACATGGGTCCGCCTTTCCTGGCCCCGGCGGAAATCCCCGTGCAGGCCAACACCACGCCGGTGAAGGACATGCCACTATGCGTAAACGGTACGGATCTCTCGATAACGGCCGTTTCCATGGGCAATCCCCACGCCATTACGTTTCTCGATGACATCGAGGCTTTCCCGCTCACCACCATCGGCCCGGAAGTGGAACACCATCCGGCGTTTCCCAAGCGCACGAATTTCGAGATTGCCCAGGTGGTGGGGCGCGACCGCATCGAGGTGAAGGTGTGGGAACGCGGCGCCGGCCCTACGCTGGCCTGCGGGACAGGCGCGTGCGCTACGGCGGTGGCCGCCCGTTTGCATGGTCTTACCGACGAGACCGTCACTATCGGTCTCCCCGGCGGCGACCTGACCATCTCGTGGGACGGCGCCGGCCATGTGCTCATGCGGGGGGCGGCTCAGACAGTGTTTGCCGGTAGTTGGCTGCAGGGGGACTAGGCATGTCCGAGGGTACCAAGCGCACGCTTGTAATAATCCTAGCCCTGGTGCTCGGCATTATCTCCATCGCTCCCTTTGGCAGGATAAACCGCAGCGAACGGGCCGGTGTCCTGGCGGCGGTGGCAACCGCAATCGTCGGCGTGGTTGCCTTCATGCGCCGCGAGACGGAAGGTGAATTGCTGGGCATTCCCTATAGCTTCAGCCCTCCGACATTTGACCGGCTGAAGAGCCGGTTGTGGAATGCCGAAGACCCGCGCACCTTCACGCCGCATGTTTTCGGTTGGGGTTGGAGCATTAATTTCTATCAGATCTGTAAGCGCATCGGCCTTATTTCCTAAACACTTTACTCTACAATACGGTACAAACAACCTTGCCATAGAGGTCATCGCGCATGGGCACGCTGGTTGGTGTGGACATTGGCGGCACGTTTACGGACGTGGTCGTGCTCGATGAAACGCATGGCAATCTGCAAATCGGCAAAGTTGCCACCACGCCCGACGATCAATCCACCGGCTTCATCACCGCCCTCGACGGCCTGCACGTCTCGTACCCCGCCATCGATCTCGTCACCCACGGCACAACCGTCGCTACCAATGCCGTCTTGGAACGGGACGGCGGCCGCTGCGGCCTGATCGCCACGCGCGGCTTTCGCGATATCTTGGAATTGCGCCGCCGCGACCGACCCCACATGTACGGCCTCACCGGGTCGTTCGAACCGCTCATTCCCCGCGACCGCCGCCTGGAGGTCACCGAACGTATCGCCGCCGAGGGCACCGTGCTTACTCCCCTAAACGAGGAGGAGGTGCTGGAGGCGGGAAGACTACTGCTGGCGCACTGGGTAGAAGCTGTTGTGGTCAGCTTTATGAATTCCTATGCGAATCCCGAACACGAACTGCGCGCCAAAGAGATTCTCCAGGCTGAGTGGCCCCATCTCTACGTAGTCACGTCCAGCGAAACGCTGCCGGTGTTCCGCGAGTTCGAACGCACGAGCACGGCCGTGGTCAACGCCTACGTGCAGCCGAACGTGGGTGAGTACCTGGAAATGTTGGAAGAGCGGCTGAAGGCACGTGGGTACGGGAGCGATCTCTTCATCATGCAGTCGAACGGCGGCATGATGTCGTCCGCATCTGTGCGCAACCTGCCGCTTAACACCGTGCTGTCCGGTCCAGCGGCCGGTGTGATTGCCGCAACCAGAATCGCCGCCGAGAGTGGTATTTCGAACCTCATTACCTATGACATGGGGGGCACGAGTCTTGACGTTTCGCTCGTGCAGGAAGGCAAGCCGCTGCCGTCAAGCGGAATGGATCTGGAATTCGGCATTCCGCTCATGGTCTCGATGATCGACATTCACACGATTGGCGCGGGCGGGGGCAGCATTGCGCGCATAGATCAGGGAGGCTTGCTGCAGGTGGGGCCGCACAGCGCGGGGGCGGAACCGGGTCCGGTCTGCTATGGCAAGAACGGCACGGCGCCGACGCTCACCGACGCCAATCTGGTTCTCGGCAGGATTAATCCTAACTACTCGATTGCCGGTGTCGCTGGCGAGAAGTTCGACGTAGCGGGCGCCCGTTCCGTAATTGCAGAGGCCATCGGCCGGCCGCTGGGTCTCTCCACCGAACAGGCCGCGCAGGCGATCGTGACCGTGGCGAACAACCGCATTGCCGGCAGCCTGCGGCGGGTGTCAATTGACAAGGGCCACGACCCGCGGGAATTCGCCCTCTTCTCCTTTGGCGGCAGTGGGCCGCTGCACGTGGGATATCTCTTGCGTGAGCTGAGTATTGGTCAAGGCATCGTGCCGTACTATCCGGGCATTGCTTCAGCCTGGGGCTGTGTGATTGCCGACCGCCAGCATGACTTCGTGACGATGCAGAATACTCTCCTGAGCGAACTTGATTTGGGAGTTGTTGAGCAAATCTATGCCGACCATCTCGCGGCGGGTGAAGCAATGCTCGCGGGTGAGAACGTCCCCTTGCAGCGCGTAAACGTGGTGCGTGAGGCCGATATTTCCTATGAAGGACAGACTCACGTCATCCGCACTCGCTTACCTGCGGGCAAGCTCAGCCACGAGAGCATTGCTCAGAGTTTCCGCAGCGCCTATCTGCAGCGCTACGGCCGGGTAGAAGAGGGCTTTGGCGGATTGGAAGAGCTGCTGGCGCAGATCCCTATTCGCCTGCTCAATCTCCGTACGTCAGTAATCGGCGTTCGTACGGACGTGCGGCTAAAGGACTTTGTGAAAGCGCCCGCGACGACGGTGGCGGACGCGCAGAAAGAGGAACGGAGCGTCTTCGTGGACGAAGAGCATATCACCTGCCCTGTGTACGACCGCGCCAAACTCCCTTGGGACGCGGTGTTGTCCGGTCCGGCCCTCATCGAACAGGCTGATACGACGATCTGGCTGGAACCGTGGTGCCGCGCTACCGTGGCTGAAGGCGGCAGCTTGATGATTGAGGTGACGTGACGTGGCCCTGGACCCCATCACACTCGCTGTCATTCGCGGCGGCCTGGAACAGATCGCCGACGAGATGGACGCTACCCTGGAACGGATGGCGTTCTCTCCCGTCATCTCCGACGGCTTCGACCGCGCCAGCGGCATCTACCACGTACGCGACGGCGAGGTCATCATGCAAGGGCCGCGGGGTCTGCCGAACTTCATCTGCGTGATGGAGTTCACCGTGCGGTCCGTAATCGAGCGGGTCAAGGACATCGCCGACGGCGACGTCTACATTGTCAACGATCCCTATCTTGGCGGCACCCACCTCATGGACGTCAAGATGGTGCGGCCGTTCTTCTATAAAGGCAAGCTTACGGCGTTCCTGGCGAACAGCGGCCACTGGCCGGACATCGGGGGGCGGGTTCCGGGCGGATTCTCCACGCGTGCCACGGAGATCTACCAAGAAGGGTTGCGTTTGCCGCCGGTTCGCATCATGCAGGCAGGCAAGCTCAACCAGGACGTTCTCGACATAATCCTGCATAACGTGCGCGTTTCCGCCGAGCGCCAGGGCGACATCATCGCAAAGATCACGGCGCTCAACCTCGGCGCCGACCGCCTCACCAAGCTCCTCGACCGCTACGGAGAAGCAACGGTGTTCGAGGCCGTGGACGAGATGAAGGACCGCTCCGAGCGGCTCATGCGCAGCCACATCGAGACCATTCCCGACGGCACCTACGAGTTTACGGACTACATCGACAGCGACGGCGTCGAGTGGGAACCGCTGGCGCTCCGCTTGAAGCTGACGGTGAGCGGGAGCGAGGTCTACGTGGATTTCTCGGAGAGCAGTCCGCCCTGTCGCGGGCCGCTGAACAGCGTCTTCAGCACGACCCTGGCCGGGGTGTTCATCACCTTCAAGCACATTTTCCCGGACGTGCCCATCAACGCGGGGTGCTTCGTACCGATCAAGGTGAATATACCTACGACGACGTTCCTGCACGCGCAGCCGCCACGGCCGGTGGCCGGTTGTGCGGCTGAAGTGTGTCAACGGGTGATCGACGTCATGCTGGGCGCGCTGAGCCAGGCAATTCCGGATAACGCGTATGCCGCACCCATGGGTACGGTGACGAACCTCTCGGTCGGCGGGGAGAATCCGGGGAAGGGCTACTACGTCTTCTACTCGTTCATCGGCGGCGGCTATGGCGGCAATTTCCTCACCGACGGCTTGATTAACGGCAACCCCACCATTGCCGTGGCGCGTACCCAGGCGCTGGAGATTTTTGAGTTTCGCTATCCGGTGCTATTCAACCGCTACACCATTCGCGAAGGATCGGGCGGCGCCGGCAAACGGCGCGGCGGCTTCGGCGTCATCTTCGAGTTTCAGATTCGGGACGGCAACGCCGGCGCGTCGCTGCTGGGCGAGCGGGGCCGGTTCGCGCCCTTCGGCATACTGGGCGGTCAGTCGGCGCAGTCGGCAGAGCACGTATTCACACTGCGGGGCGAGGAATACCGGCCGGAGCACGTCACGAAAGACGAGAATGTCCACATGGAACCGGGCGACGTGCTCAGCTTGCGGACACCCGGTGGCGGCGGCTACGGCGATCCTTTCGAACGGCCAATCGAACTGGTGCTACAAGACGTCCGGCGCGGCTACTACGACCGTGCCGCAGCCCTGCAGGAATACGGCGTGCGCATCGAGCCGGATACGTGGGTGGTGGACAAGGAATCGACGCGTATGCTGCGCCGGCAGGGGCGCCAACAGGGCTCGGCCGGCTGAGGCGATTGCTCTTTCCCTGTCCCTGGTTGCTTCAGCAATTCCATAGGTCCCTGGATTCCATTGCCCTATGGCAGCGCATGGGAGATTTCGCTACAGTATAGACAGGCACAATCTGGGTGGCGCAGCAAGAAGGAAATGCCGCCGGAGAGGAGCGTGTGCGCGTGAGGAATTGGGGTAAGGCATTTGCGGTCTGTATCCTTGCACTTGCCTTAATTGGCTGTGGTGGGCAAGGCGAGGAGGAATCCACGCCAGCGCCGACAGTTGCGGCGACGGAACAACCTGCGCCTACTGCTACACCGCAAGCCGACGCCGAACCCACCGCAACGCCTGCAACGGCCCCTGATGCAACGCCTCCACCACCGGCGGAGGTGGAGGCAGACCCCACGCCCGTGCCGCCAACGCAGACGCAAAGCATCATCTTCTATGACCTTACGGAAATCGAAAAGACCTGCCCCGGGTACCAGGAGTTTACGGGTTTCCGTCAAACCGTCTCCCAGGTCAAGATTACGTGCACCGGGCCCGGCGTTGAAACGGTGTATTTCGTGGACTTGGATAACCTCGTCGTGACGGGCATTCGCGTACCACTGCTCGAGCCGGAGATGCCGTAGTTGATTAGCGTGGTCCGGGTGCGGCCATGTGCACAGAACGCTGGGGGTGCTGTGAAACTGCTATGCGGTCTCCCACTCTTGGTTCTGGCCGCAGCGGCGCTCAGCGGCTGTGGCGGGCTATTCGCAGAAAGCCGCGAGCCGGCAGCGCAAGCCACGCCTCCGCCCGTTCCCACAGTGGCGCCGCAGTCTACGCCTTCGCCCGCGCCGGCACTTGGCGTGGAAAGGCAAGGCATCATCCTTCACGATCTCACCCAAGGCGAGCAGGTGTGTCCGGGCTTTGCGGAAGTTTTGGCGCCGGTAGAGGTTTCTCCTGAGCAAGTCGGCGATAGGGGCACGGAGGTCGTGCGGCAAGTTCGCCTGATCTGCACGAATGAGGATAAGGGGACGGTCTACATCATAGACGTGAGGAACCAGACCATCACTGGAACCCGCAAGCTGCCTCCGGTGCCGGGGATGCCCTAGTGCCATGGTCACGCTCTGCCGCCCTGCATTCCTGCTGCTCTGTCTGCTCCCGCTCTTGAGCGGGTGCGGAGATGCGCCGCCGCCAACAGCAACGCAAGCCCCTACGCCAACTGCGGTTGCGACCGCAATCCCGCAGCCGACGCCGGAGGCCCACACGTGGCCCGCGGGCGTACTCTTCTACGAATTAGAGGAACCGGAACAGACCTGCTTGGGCTACCAGGAGCACTTGTCGTTCAACGATACCATTGGCCAAATCAAGATCGTCTGCACGCAGGCCGGTATCGAGACCGTCTACTTTATCGATACGGAGAATCAGACAGTCACCGTCTTGCGTATTCCAATTCCTCTGACCAGCACGCCGCAGGAATAGGTCCGGTCTGAAGGCGATGGTGAGAGAGACCGTCAAGGCGCGATGGTAGGAGACGCCACCATGTTCAGCTTAGGGTCAAACGGAGAGACGCGGGCGCCATGACGCGATACGCGGCGTCGCTCTACACCGAACACTACACCGAGCCGAGCGCTGAGCGACTGGGATTGTTCACGCTGATGGCTGAGCGGTTTGGATGTGGGAGCGTGTTGTATCCGGGCAGCTTTGTCCACGTGACGCCGGCGTTCGTGTTCCCACGTACGTGTTTTATCGACATGGATAGCGAGGCGGCGCGGTTCTTCGCTGATCCGAGCGTGAAGGAGCTCGTAGCGCGACGAAAGGTGATTGCGGAAGAGCCTTGCTTCCGCTTTTACGCGGCAGACTACCAAGAGCGGTTGGCGGAAGCTGACGAGAGCTTCGATCTGTTGATTTCGCTGAATGCGGGGTTTGTTTCCCAGCATTGCAAGCGTTACCTGAAGGTCGGCGGCGTGCTGTTGGCAAATAACTTGCACGGCGACGCGAGCATGGCGCGGCTCGACTCTGAATATGTGCTCGTAGGCGCGATTAATAGCCGCGGTGAGCGTTACAACTTGGTGGAGACAGACCTCTCGTCCTACTTTGTGCCCAAGCGAGACATTGAGGTCACCCGCGAGTACCTAACGCGCACCCGGCGAGGAGTAGCGTTTACGCGACGCGCTTTCGCCTATGCTTTCCAGCGCGTCTGTTAGACTGCGTTCGTTGGGAAACGGTGCAGAGAGTCCGGTGAGCCGCTCGGCCAGCATAGAGACAAAGAAACAAAGATGCTCCCGCGTGCATTGGGTTTAGCATCTAAGGCTGCTTCATCACCTAAGGATGGTGCTAGACCACCCGCCGACCGTACTTCTTCCGTGACCCGCTATGCCGCCAAGAGGGCCAGCGTATGGAGAAAGATCCCAAAGGGTCAGCGCAGACGGGCTAGGCGGAGCAAGCACCAGCTACCCTCGGGCGAGGTGTGCGTCCAGTTTTTCGACGAGCTCATTTACACGTTGTATGCCGCGTTCGACGAAACTCTCTGTTTGCCAGCCTTCGTAGAAGTTCTGGTGAAGGGAGTTTGCCACGTGGAATAAATCGTACAAGTCTTCGTCGCCCGTCTCCCGTGAAATCCTCTTAATATTCTCAAAGAGTCGAGCGTGGGTACTGTGTTCCCAGCCCCTCTGCTCGGCAACGGCTTTCACGGCTTGCGCAGCCGCGCCCCAGGCTTTTTCTGAAGCCTGCAGTATGTCGCCTCTGTCAAACTCCTCATGCGCTTGCGCGAGGAAGCGGCGGCTGGTCCTAATGTAGTAATCCGCGGACTTGCTTTTCCCATCGACGGCCATGGTAGTCTCCCGGTGCTCCGCACTCTGGCCCTTTCAGTATAGCAGGAAACCGCGGAGATAGTTACAACTAAGAGAAGTGTTACCAATAGTGGAATAGCAAGCGGAGAGGTTACGAATTAAGGCAAGCCCCGAATTCTGAGAACGCTACCGGCAGCCGCGGTTCACAGAAAGAGATTGGGCGTGGGTTCGGTATCGGCGCTGGACCAGACCTTACGGATGCGGTGGTTGTACGTATCGGCGATGTAGAGATTGCCGGCGATGTCCACCGCCACGCTGAGCGGGTAGTGGAGCGCGGCGAAACCGGCTCCCCACCCGTCACCGCCGTAGCCGAACTGGTCGTTGCCGGCGACGGTGGAGATTGTGCCGTCGGGACCTACTTTGCGCACGCGGTGGTTGAAGGTGTCGGCGATATAGACGTTGCCCTGGAGGTCTACGGCAATGCCGTAGGGCGCACGCAGACTTGCCTGGGTGGCAGCGCCGCGATCGCCGTTGAAGCCAGAGCTACCGGTGCCTGCAACCGTTGTAATGGCGCCGTCCACATCCACCATGCGGATGCGCCGGTTCTCCCGATCGACGATGTAGAGCGCGCCCTCCAGAGAGACGGCTACGTCGCGAGGGCTATTCAGACGGGCAAGCACCGCCGGCCCGCCGTCGCCATTGAAGCCGGCCGCACCCGTGCCTGCCACCGTAGTAATCGTGCCGTCTGTTGCCAGCGTGCGCACGCGATGATTGCGTGTGTCGGCGATGTAGAGTGTGCCGTCACCGGCCACGGCAATCCCGGTGGGATACGAGAGCATCGCCGCCGTGCCGGGACCGCCGTCTCCGCCAAAGCCGGAGTTGCCGGTGCCCGCAATGGTACTGATGATGCCGTCGGTCGAGACTTTGCGAATGCGATGATTGTACGTATCGGCAATGTAGAGATTGCCCGCTCCGTCAACCGCTACACCTAGCGGTGAACGCAGTTGCGCGTCGCGTGCTTGGGCCCCGTCGCCGTCCGCCCCTGCCTGGCCGGTGCCCGCGAACGCCGTAATGACGCCATCCGGGGCGATCTTGCGCACGCGGTGGTTGAACGCATCAGCCACATACACATTGCCGGACGTATCAATGGCGATGCTTGCCGGCGTATTGAGGGTAGCCTGCGTAGCGGGGCCGCCGTCGCCGCTGCCGCTCGCGATGCCGTTACCCCCGATGGTCGTAATGATGCTGTGCCGGGTAACTTCCGATGCGCTGTGTGCCTGCTGGGCAGCAGCCGCGTGAAGTGTGGGTAGACCGATGCTGAGCAGCGCAAGCGCTAGGCAGGAAACGGTAGCAAGCGAGCGCAGATATAGTAGGGAGTGCAATACGGTGAGGTTGGTTTGACGAAACATGAACTTTCGGCAAATACTGTGTTGAGGACTCTCACGGCTTGTTGCTTACGCTGTCTCATTATACGCCATGGGATTGAGGCGGCACGGATTGTTGGCTCTCGCAGGGTGGTACCTATCGATGATTAAGCGTTGCGCCGTCGCCGTTTTGCTGGGCTGTCTGTGCCTGGCGTTGGCGGCGTGCGGGGAAGATGAGCCGGCTACGCCCATAACCGTCAGAGCGACGGTGCCCGCCGAGACTCCGCAGCCGACGCCAACTGTCGCGCCCACGGCCACGGCCGTCATGCCCACGCCAACGAGCGAGCCCACCGCGCTACCCGCGACGCCGGAGGTCACCCCGACTGCCGCTTCGTCGCCAAGCCCGGTGCCAACAGCGGCGCCCTCACCCACGCCGCCGCCGGCAACCACGCCGGCTCCGGAGACTGCTGCGGTTGCTACACCCACGCCCGCGACCACTCCTGCACCGTCCGAGGATGCCGCGCTTGAGTTCGCCGGTGTCCGTGTATTGCTCAGCGAACCCAGCCAGGTGCAGGCAATCTTCTCTCTCCGCGACCAAGACGGCAGTCCTATTATTTTGCCGGGACTTGAAGTCCAGCGTGCTACGCGCATTTTCGAGCGCGGTGACGGCGAAGAGGAGTGGGAAGAACTGGATTACACCGAGACGAATTTCTTCGTGCATTCAGCCGAGCGGTTTGCGCTGGAGGTGGTGTTTGTCCTCGATTTCACGCGCAGCATGACCACGTGGCAGCTACCCGACGGGACTGCGGGCAGCACACTCATGCGCCATGCGCTCGAACGTGCCGTGGATCGCCTGGCGGTGGCCCATCGCGTAGGGGTAGTGGCGTTCCACGACCGCAATGCGGAGCCGGTGATTCTGGCCTTTCCCACGACGGACCGGGACTTCATTCGAGCGGAGGTTTTGCGGTTTGCGGAATCCGGTTTTGACTCCGGATCCAGCCGCCTCTGGGATGCCGTCGCCCGCGGGTTCGATCTGTTTGCCATGGGGGACGGCCCGACGAGCGACGTGACCCGCGCCCTCGTCTTTCTCTCGGACGGCAGAGACACCAGCAGCCTGCAAACGCAGGAAGACGTGATACTGCTGGCACAGGAGAAGGGCGTGCAACTCTACGCCCTGGGGCTTGGCGACGTGTATCAGGAATCAGCGCTCCGCGCCCTGGCAACGGCCACCAATGGCGCCTATTACGCGGTCGCTGAGCTGGGGCAGCTTGAAGGGCAATTCACTGCGCTCGTGAGTGATTTTGCCGGTCAGTACAAGCTCAGCTACACCACGCTCCGGCGCAGCGGCGCGTATGCGGTGCGGATTGAGACCAATTTGAACGGTACCACTGGCGTGTATGCCAGTGCGTTGCTGCCATTCGGCGAAATCTACAGTCCGGACACCGTGGGCCGAATCGCGGTTGATCCGCCCACGGTGGATGCGGCAAAGCAGACCGCTTCAACGTTCGTGCGCGCGCTGCATGTGCCACGCAACATTCAGCATATTCGCTTCACGCTACCCATCGATAGACCTGCCACGGTTTCGCTGGTCTCAGCGGATGAGGGCGGGCTGCTGGAGGGGTGGGAACTTTCGCAGCCGGATGCCGCGGGTTATTGGTCCGCTACCGGGACGACACCGCTTCCCTTCGGCAACTTCGGCCTGCTTTTCAAAGTGGTTGTGTCCGACGTGGCCGCTGAGGAGATGGCTATCCCCATCGTCTTCGACAACAGCGGGTATGTCGGCAATAAGCAGTTCATCGTTGTCTCCGGGAGTGAGGAGGAGCGACTGGCGCAGATCGCGTTTGCCAGTTTGCGTGACGAGAACTGGGAAATCTACGTGATGAACGCCGATGGCAGCGGCCTGGCGCGTCTGACGGATGATCCCGCCAACGACGTGGACCCCACCTGGTCGCCGGACGCCCGCCGCATTGCGTTCGCGAGCAACCGCGCCGGGAATTTTGACATCTACGTGATGAATGCCGACGGCAGCGGGGTTACGCAACTCACGGACGATCCCGGAGACGACTTGGCTCCCCGCTGGTCGCCCGACGGCCGCAAGCTGGCGTTTACCAGTGAGCGAGAGAACAACGTGGATGTCTATGTCATGAATGCCGACGGCAGCGGGCAAACCAGGCTCACGTTCGAGCGAGGGCGCGAACTCTCCCCATCCTGGTCGCCCGACGGGCTCAGGATTGCGTATACGAGCGACCGCGACCGGAACTTCGACATCTACGTGATGAGTGCAGACGGCAGCGTGCACACGAAGCTGACGAGCGACCGGGCCGCGGATACGGCCCCGGCGTGGTCGCCCGATGGGCACAAACTGGCTTTCACGAGCAAACGTGATGGGAACTGGGAAATATACGTAATCAATGCCGACGGCACCGGGTTGAACCGGTTGACGACCCATCCGGCCGACGACTTTGGCGCCGCGTGGTCTGCGGACGGTGAAAACCTGGCCTTCTACAGCATCCGCAATCTGAACTATGAGATTTACATAATGGATGTGGCTGATGGGAGCATCAGGCGTCTCACCGACAATCCTGCTCTGGACGCCGATCCGGCGTGGTCGCCGTAGCAGTTGCCGGCAAAGAAACGCGTAAAGATGGCGTTATGCCTGAGCTGGGACGAGACGCAATTCTTTTGCGTATTGGTGGTGACTGGGCCCGTCATTCCCGCGAAAGCGGGAATCCATCTTTACTTTGCACTCTGCGACTCTCAACTTGAAGGAGAGTTGACCTGCGACTCTTGGGATTCTGCAAGGCTAACGTCTTAGGCGGCGACGGATTGCGAGGCCAATCAGGAAGATTAGCAGTGGACCGACTATAAACTGAACTGTCTGGACAAGAAGTCCAACTACGTGAGTTGGGGTAGCACTTACACCACGCAAGAGTGCAGACACACTGACGCTATAAAGGAGCGCTTGAACGTAAATGTTGATAGTGTCTACCCAGAATGCTAGAGAAGATTCCAAATTGCTTCCCCATCGAATTGCCGAACTGTCACCCTCCAATTGCAGTCCTGTCATAGAATACAAAGTGGCTGCGGTCAGATTCAGTACGATGAAACAAACTAGCGGGCGAAGCCACCTTTGGCCGTATCGCGAGAGTAGCCAGTAGACTGCCTCAATCGAAAGCAACCTGCATTCCCATGTGTCTTTCGCTAAACGCCGCATTTCCATCTCGCCCTCGTGAAAGTCACCTGCTACCAGGTAGTTGCGGCGATCTTCAAAGTGCTTCTTGAATGCACGGCAGGTTTCCTCGACTGCGGCGTACTTAACAAAAGGCTGAGGCTGTGCAGATTGAACATCTAGCCCACTGTTATTGGCGGCATTTATTGGCTTATTTCCCTTCTTTCTATTGATCTCACGCTCTGCCATCTTTTCCCAGGGGTCCACTTTTCCGCGCAACTCAAGTTCATCATAGAGCACATAACTCCGACCAGATTCAGTGTTCCACATGCAGTCGTAGAAACTCGCTTGATCAAGGTTGTAGCATTGGTTAAAGGATGCTTTAGTTAGGTCCGCTTCTCTGAAAAGAAGGTGCTTCAAATCAACACCTTCAAAGAAAACTACATTCGGTGCCTTTCTTACTACATCTGTGTCGGACCTGTTGTCCATGTGCTTGAAGTAACCAAATGTCGAAATTCCCATGAACTGTGTTTCAATAAAGCTTGCCGCAGAAAAGTCAGTATTGTGAAAGTGAGCATCCCCTTCAAAAATCGCGCCAGTCACGTCTACTATTGCTTTGGAGATTCCAGCGAACCACGCCTCTCCCTTGAAGTGAGTTGAGACTAAACCAATGCAGGCATCAAGGGTTGTTTCATTGAACCAAGCGGTGCCAGTGAACTCCGCACCGATGAAGTCGACATCCGCCTTAAATCTAGAACCCCTAAAGTTTGCTCCTTCATGGAATGTCGCGTATTGGAAGTTGGTTTTCCCAGAGAAGGTCATATCTTGAAAGTCGGCAGTTCCACAAAAACGTGAAAAGGCGAAATCTGCGTCATGGAAGTCAATTGTGGGAAAAGTAAACCTTCTTGGAAAGATGAAACCTATAAAACATTGCTGAAGCTGTAACTTGAGTTGTTCTCGGAACATCTCGTGGTCCTTGTCAGGATTGGGGTTGTGGAAGATACAGTATCCTTCACCAGACCACTCCGGTTTCGGACAAGTATAGCCTTCCAATTCCCTCCTAACCGGCAGACCAAACCTTGACTGAACATACCTGCAGGGCCGAAGCTCGACTTTCATATAGGCTACACTCCGTGATACCGTATACTGCGACTGTTTTGCATTTGGGAATTCCTATTCTCCCTCTAGGATAGGCTGAGCACAATCATACTAGGAAGAGGATGCACAAATGCGATTTGCGAATCGGATAGCCAAGTTGCCGCCGTACTTGTTTGCCGAGGTGGACCGGCGCATTGCCGCCAAGCGGCAGGAAGGAATGGATGTCATTTCCCTGGGCATCGGTGATCCCGATCTGCCCACGCCGCAGCACGTCATCGATGCGTTGGGTGCAGGCGCTGCCAAGCCATACACCCACCAATATCCGGAATACGAGGGACTGCCGGCCTTTCGCGAGGCGGTTGCGAACTGGTACGGGCAGCGGTTTGGCGTGAAGCTCGATCCGGAGACCCAGGTGGTCTCGCTCATAGGCTCCAAGGAGGGCATCGCCCATTTCCCGGTAGCGGTGGTGGACCCCGGTGACGTGGTGCTGGCCACCGATCCCGGTTATCCGGTCTACCACACCGGCACGCTCTTTTCCGACGGTGAGACGTACTACGTGCCGCTGCGCGAGGAGAACGACTATCTGCCCGATCTCGGCGCCATACCCAGCGACGTGATCAAGCGGGCCAAGCTGCTCTGGATCTGCTATCCGAACAATCCCACGGCGGCGGTGGCGCCGCGCTCGTTCTTCGAGGAGTGCGTGGCGTTTGGCAAAGAGCACGACCTCATCATCGCCCACGACGCGGCCTACACCGAAGTCTGCTTCGACGGCTACAAGCCGCTGAGCTTCCTGGAAGTGGACGGCGCCATGGACGTGGGCATCGAGTTTCACTCGCTCTCCAAGACCTATAACATGACCGGCTGGCGCATCGGCATGGCGGTCGGCAACACCGACATCATCGAGGCGCTCGGCCGCGTGAAGACGAACATCGACTCCGGCATCTTCCGCGCCGTGCAGGAGGCCGGCGTCGTGGCCCTGAACGAGACGCCGCAGTCCTGGATCGACGAGCGCAACGCCATCTACCAGGAGCGCCGCGACCTCATCTTGGACGCCCTGGAGGGTATGGGACTGAATGCACAGAAGCCCAAGGCCAGTCTCTACGTGTGGTCGCCGACGCCCCAGGGCATGTCCGCCATCGACTTCTCCGTGCGGCTGCTCGATGAGGCCGGTCTGGTCATAACACCCGGCGTGGGTTTCGGCGCAGCCGGCGAGGGCTACTTCCGCATCTCACTGGCTTGTCCCACCGACCGGCTGCAGGAGGCGATGGAACGGCTGGCGGCGGTGAAGGTCTGAGCCGGCCCGGCGTCCTTTGGTGCATTGCGCCAAGAGGCGGGTGACAAGCCCCCGCGCCACATCCGCCAATGTCATTGCGGGAAATGACTGACGAAGAGTGTAGGCGCGGATTTCCGTGAGAGTAGGGGCACGATATATCGTGCCCCTCCGTGTCAAGCCAGGACTGCAGGCCGGCATGTGTAGGACTGTAGAAGGTAATGCTCGAAGCCAATGACGGTGTCGATTTGGCAAGTGCCGCGTCGGGCCAGAGGGATAGAACATACGCACACAGGAGCGAGCGATGAACACACCGCCGGAGACCTATGTTCGCGTCCAGTCTCCGCTGCTGGAGACATTCGTGAAGCGCTGCTTTCTCGCGGTTGGCATGTCCGATGAACACGCCGGGCAGATGGCTGGATGGCTGACGGCCAACGATCTGCGCGGCGTCTTCAGCCATGGCACGCGCCAGTCGGTGGCCTACGTTGGTCACTTCCAAAGGAAGGACCTCAACGTCACGCCCAACGTGTGGGTAGTGAGCGAGACGGCGGTTACGGCAACCGTGGACGGCGACGGCGGCCTGGGGTATTTTCCCTCGTATGCTGCGGCCAACCTGGCGGTGCAGAAGGCCAAGGAACACGGTGTCGCCAACGTGACCACGCGCAACCACGGGCACTTTGGCGCGGCGGGCCTGTGGTCTCGGATTATCGTCGGGGCGGATCTTGTGGCCTACGTGACCTCCGGCCATCAACTCCTGATGGAGCCCGGAGCGCCCCATCGCCATGCCGCCGGTGGCTCGCCCATGAGTTTCGCCGCGCCTGCCGGTGAGGAGCCGCCAATAATCGCTGATTTCGGCGCGGTGCACGATCTCTATGATGGCGAACCGCACGTTAAGGCTTTAGAGGTGCTGGCTCCCAGCGCCACGTATCGCAGCATCGGCCTCGGCTCGTTCTGCCAGATCCTGGGCGGGTTCCTGTGCGGCGTGCCTGCCGCGCCGGAGCGCGCGCAGCGGGAATGGCCCGGCGCGAACCAGGGCTCGTTCATGACCGCCCATGAAGTTAGCCACTACATGCCGCTGGACGTATTCAAGCGCGAGGTGGACGACTACATCCGCCAGGTGCGCCAACTTGCGCCCATTACGAACCAGTCCGATACGGAAGTTGCCGGCGGCATGGAGGCGAAGCGGGAGCGGTTGTGGCGCGAAGAGGGCGTGCCGGTGGGACCGGCGCACGCGGAAGCTCTACGGGAATTGGGGCAAGGATTAGGAGTGCCTGCGCCGTTCTAGAGGCTACGTGAGCTTCTCCGTCACTCCGGCGGAAGCCGGAGTCCAAGGGGAGGCGGAGAGAAGATGGATTCCCGTTTTCACGGGAATGACAGAAAGAGATGTCCTCTCTTTGTAGCACGGGGCTTGCCCCCTGCTCGTAGAGCAATAGAGCAAACGAGGAGAAGATGGATTCCCGTTTTCACGGGAATGACGGACTGAGCGCACTTTGCGATGTGCTCTCACGTTGGCTAATCCTCCTTCCTTATTCAAGATACATACTACAGCGCTGAATCTCTCTTGCTGCGGCCGGCTACCAAGCATTTGCACTTGGCCGGAAAGGAGAAAGTGTTCATTGATGCTACTGCGACTCTCTGTCCGCCACATCGTTCACGAGCCGAACCCGCCGGACTTGCCGTATCGGGAAGAGCACTTCGGCTATGTTCACTTGCCCGTGAGTGTCCCGTTGGAGCAGTCGGCCTTGGTGCTGGTGGACTGCTGGGACCAAATCATCGTCGAGAGTTTTCAGGAGCGCGCTGAGCGGATTTGCGAGGAGACCATTCGACCGGTGTTGGAGGCGAGCCGATCGGAGGGCATCATTGTAATCCATGCTCCCTCGCCGCCGGTGGCCGAGAAGTTTCGGGAGTTCTGGCCGCCAGAAGCCGTAGACGAAAGAGCGCCTGAAGCTGTGGCGGCCGCGGATTGGCCCCCTGCGGACTTTGCCATGCGCCGCGGGGATTGGGCGCACCTGCAGGCCCGGCGCAGCGGCTTGCACCAGGAACTGCTTGACCGCATCGACCGCGACCGCTCCATCCATCCGGCCGTGCTGCCGGAGGCCGGTGATTTGGTAATTGCCACCGGCGAGCAACTCCACGGGATCTGCCGCGAGCGTGGCATCCTCTACCTCTTCTACGTGGGGTTTGCCACCAATATCTGCGTGCCCGACCGCGACTACGGCATGCGCGCCATGCGCGAGCGGGGCTATGCCCTGGTGCTGCTACGCGACGCCACCACCGGCGTTGAGGCGCGTGACACGTATCCGCTGCTTGCGGCCACCAGCGTCATGATTCACCAGTTTGAATTGCGGGACGTGGCGGGGACAATTACGGCTGATGCGTTCATGGCGGCGCTCAAGGGGCGGCAAATACACTAACCGGTCTTACTTGAAAAAGGGCTTCGCGAAGCCCGCTCGGCACGAACGGATAGTGTATCTAGAACTTATTTTACTATTGCATTGCTCTGTGCAAATTTGCCCTTCGACAGGCTCAGGGCGAACGGAAAGGATAGGAATGCTCAGGGCAAACGGAAAAGATGAGTAAGTTCAGAGCGAACAGAGAAGATAGGAAAGCTCAAGGCGAACGGTAGAGATAGGAAAACTCAGGGCGAACGGAAGGGATAGGAGAACTCAGGTCGAACGGAAGAGATAGGAAAGCTCAGGGTGGACGGAGAAGATAGGCAAGCTCAGAACGAACGGAAAAGATAAGAAAGCTCAGGGGTAACGGAATGCATGAGAAGGCTCAGGGCGAACGGAAGGGATAGGAAAGTTTAGGGTGGACGGAAACGACAAGAATCCGTTCGTGCTGAGCTAGTCGAAGCACGATTCGGCCCAGCGATTCGATGTTTGAGATCGCTTCTCATTGAATTTCAGGAATTCAGTTATTCTCGTGTCTAGTGCGCACTGAATTCTTGCGTTGACGGCAAGACGTGTGGGAGTTGATTGATACCGTTTGGCATGCAGCTCAGGAGTCGATTCGCTCCAGCCAGCGCGCGAATCCTTCCGAGCACCAGTACGCAGGATCACTCTCTGCCAGAGCGATCCAGGCGTCCACCAGCGGTCGCGTGCGCATGGAGCGTAGGCGTGCAGAACCAATGCTCTCGTACTGCAGTAGACCTTTCTCCGCGAAGTGCTCTTCTGCTACCAGGCGCTTCCTGGTGCCGATGCCCGCCCAGACACCGTCGCGCGTCCAGCCGCTTACCTGTGCAAGCAAGTCTTGACGTCGCTTGGGCGCGGCGCGGGCAATTGCCCGGTGGATTAGCTGAGTCTCGACGAAGTGCACCATGGTGAGGCGCTGGCAATTTACGCCGATGAGGCAATAGAAGACGTTCCAATCGTAGAAACGCTGCCAGGGGCTCGTCGCGGCAAACGCGCCGGGACCCCAGGGAGCCTCGCGCAGACCGGACTCCCCGTGGTTGGCCGTAAGTTCCGCAGCCCTCGGACCAATTGCGCTCACCGAGTGCGTATAGTGGTTGCTGCGTACGGCCTCCGGCCGTCGGCGGAAGGTCTCAGGGATTAGACCGCAGTAAGTGGGCGTATCCGCAATGCTCCAGTGGTCCCACACGCGGTTTCTCTCTTTGAGACCGCGCCATGAACTGAGCGTGGGCACGGCGACGGTACCCATGGGGCCCACGGCATCCAGGAAGCCGTCGATGACGGCGTCCGCACCGCCAACCACGGTGCCCATGCTGCTGAGGGAACTATGGAACAGAACGGTGTCGCCTGCGCGCAGTCCCGCAGCGTGCAAGGCGCGCGCGATGTCTCCTCGAGTAACGCGGAAAGCGGGATCGCCGGGTTCATGGTCCATGTAGCCGCTGGCGGCAGCTTCCGGCTCCACCCTAGCTTTGGTGCATCGAGCGACGCGTTCCGCGCTTTCACGTGAGGCCACAGGCAGCGCCTCTCAAGCGAAACCCAGGGGCAGCGGCAATGCGGCAACCGCTATGTCGATGGCCGGGGTCATCCTGGGAGGACGGACGCGGGCGGCACAATGTCGTCGACCGCGGCGAGCTCACCGGCTGTCAGCGTGACCTCGAGGGCACCCAAGTTGTCTCGGAGTTGATCAATGGTACGCGGCCCGATAATGGGCGCGGTGACGCCGGGTTGCGCCAGCAACCAGGCAAGGGCCAACTGGCTCAACGTGATGCCCTTCCCAGCGGCCAATTCCTGCAGATTCTCGAGCGCGTCGAAGGTCGGCGCGTAGGTGCCTGCGGCAAAGTCCATGCCGCGTCCGGCAAAGCGCGAATCGGCGGGAGCGGTATCACCGCGCCGGTACTTGCCGGTAAGCCAGCCGCCACCCAACGGACTATAGGGCACCACGCCGAGGCCGTACTTGCGCGTCACCGGCAGCACCTCGGCTTCGATGGATCGGTCAACCAGGCTGTATTCGGGTTGCTCCGAGACGATAGGCGCGAGGCCGAGGCGGTCGCTGGTCCAGAGGGCCTCGCAGAGCTGCCAGCCGGCAAACTTCGAGGTGCCGAAATAGAGGATCTTGCCCTGACTCCGCAGGTCTTCCAGGGTACGGAGGGTTTCCTCGATCGGCACTTCAGGATCGGGCCGGTGGAGTTGATAGAGATCGATGTGATCGGTATCCAGCCGGCGCAGGCTGGCGTGCACTTGCTCCATGATGTGATAGCGGCTGGTGCCGCGGTCATTGGGGCCGTCGCCCATGGGGTGGAAGACTTTCGTCGCCAGCACCACCTTGTCGCGGCGGGCTTTGATGGCCCGGCCCACGATAGTCTCGGCGTAGCCGCGGGGCTCAGAGTAAGCGTTTGCCGTGTCTATGACGTTGATGCCCGCCTCAAGCGCGGCGTGAATCAGCCAGGCCGCGGCCTCTTCGGGGATGCGCGTGTTGAAATAGGCGGTCCCCAGCCACAGCGGTGAGACCTTGACCCCGGCACGTCCCAGGTTGCGATACTCCATCGTATGTGCTCCTTCTGCATCCGTGATACCGTTGTGCTATTAGCATACCGCTTTGGGCCGATTCCTGTTGAGAGGTCGTCTGTGCGTCGCTGGAATAGCAATCGGCCGCTCACTCCATGGTGAAACACACGACGGTCAGCCCTTCTGAACGCAAAGATTAGACGCATGGAAAAGATAAGCGTGCCTACGGATTTCAAATTCCGTAGACACGCTAATGCTTGTCAGACTGCTACCGGTGTTGTGGGAAGTCGCGCTCGATTATTGGCAGCGCAATATCCTCACCTCACAGTTCGTGTCTAACCAAACTCCGCGATGAAGTCGTCCATCGCCGTCTGCGCCTGCTCCTCGAACGTGCGCATACCTTCAGCGACCGTGACCTCATTGCGCATGATGGACTGGAGACTCCTGCTCGTGATCGGGAGAATGTCGCCCGCGCCGGGCACACTCACGACGAACCGTGCGCCGACCATCTCGTCGATGGCGAGCTTGCGCAGCTTGTCGTCGCCGATGTAGGCCTCGCTTTGGGCAACGCTCTGACGCACGGGAATACGGTCCATGGCAATCGACCAGCGCAGGTTGACGTCTGCGCCGTACATGAAGTCGGCCCAGGCAAAGCCGCCATCGGGATTGCTGCTGCCGTTGGGCAGGCAGAATGCCCAGTCGCCGGAATAGGTGGCTTGCAGGGCGGTGCTGGGATCCAGCGCCGGGTAGGGCCCAAAGTCGTACTCGAGGCCTTCGGCGTAAGGACCGAGGGAGGCACGAGTAGCGTTGGTCAGATACATGTAGGTGTTGCCGCCGCTGCCGTACTCCTGCAAGCGGTTCTCGAAGGTGCCGTGGAACTCGCGGACCTTATCGTAGCCGCCCTGAAAGTCCAGGACTTTCTTGAGCCAATCCACGGTATTGATGGCGAGATCATTGTTGACCTGGATCTTCGTGCGATCCGGGCTGAGCATCTCGCCGCCCTGCTGCCAGTAGCCGACCATCCAGGTGTGGATGCCGCCGGAGCCGCGGAACGGGTCCCAGCCGAGACGGGTGATGTTATCGCCCTCAGTCTTGTGCACCTTGAGCAGCGCTTCGTCCATTTCTTCCCGGGAGGCCGGCGGCGTCTCGGGATCGAGACCGGCATCCAGCGAGTGGTCCACGTTCAGATAGATGACACGGGCGTCGATGCTATAGCTGATGCCGTAGGTCTTGCCCGCCCACTGCATGGCCTCGTACTTGCCAGGCCAGAGGTCGTCCAATGACACGTTGGCGGAAGCAGAGATGTAGGCGTCCATCGGACGGACGAGTTCCAGCAGACCCCACTGGGGCTGGATGTAGGACTGGGTCTTGGAGTTGTCCGGCGCCACGCCTGCCGCTACCACGGTGGGAATGTCGCGGAAGCCACCGTTACCGCGAATGAGCGGCACGATCGTGTAGTTCGTAGTCTCGTCAAATTCCGCGCGGAGCTGCATCGGGAGCTCTTCGCGGTCGAAGTTCCACGGATCAAAGCCGGTATACCAAAAGACGACAGGCGTCTTTTCCATCATCATCTCACCGGAGTCGCCGTCGCCTTCCTCCGCCGGTGCTTCTTCCATGGCGCCGGTGCCTGCTTGGGCGCCGCAGGCAGCGAGCAATGCGCCTGCGCCGGTCAGGGCAGCCGTGCCGAGGAAATGTCGTCTGGACAGTGATGCCATCGTGTTCACCCTCCTGGGTAATGAACTACTGTCGAACGCTCTCTGCATTCTCAAGAAGAATTCTCGCGCTCTGCGGCGTCTTCATCCACCGTCAATGCGCGCCATTCACAAAGAATGCTTGACAGTAATTCTAGACGCTTAGTCCGTCAGATTGCAAGACTCTTCAACGGGAAAGCCTCTCCTGAAGAAGAATTGGCGCCGGCGAGGCTGTTTTCAGTCTATGCAGCGCGCAATTCCAACGTTGATCGCGCAATCTCGTTCTCTCTTGGTGATGGGTAATGCGGGGCCGGGAGAAAACGGGAGTAGAGGGGGAGATCCGCTGCGTCGGAAGTAGTGATGAAGGGGCACGCTCTACTGTGCCCCTACTGTAGACCGCCAAATGCTTTTGGACGTGCTCTGCTCAGCGAAAGAAAAAACTAGCGCCTCTACAGGCATTTGCCACCCATAGAAACGCTAGTTTTTTTCAGGCTGCTACCGGTGTTGTGAGAAGCCGCGCACCAAAACTGTCAGCACGCAAACTCACGTCACTGTTGACGGTCTAGCCACCAAACTCCGCGATGAAGTCGTCCATCGCCGTCTGCGCCTGCTCCTCAAACGTGCGCATACCTTCAGCGACCGTGACCTCATTGCGCATGATCGACTGCAGGTTCCTGCTCGTGATTGGGAGAATGTCGCCCGCGCCGGGCACACTCACGACGAACCGTGCGCCAACCATCTCGTCGATGGCGAGCTTGCGCAGCTTGTCGTCGCCAATGTAGGCCTCGCTTTGGGCAACGCTCTGACGCACGGGAATACGGTCCATGGCAATCGACCAGCGCAGGTTGACGTCTGCGCCGTACATGAAGTCGGCCCAGGCGAAACCGCCGTCGGGATTGCTGCTGCCGTTGGGCAGGCAGAACGCCCAGTCACCGGAATAGGTGGCCGGCAGGGCGGTGCTGGGATCCAGCGCCGGGTACGGCCCGAAGTCGTAGTTGAGGCCTTCGGCGTAGGGCGCCATGGAGGTACGAGTAGCGTTGGTCAGATACATGTAGGTATTGCCGCCGCTGCCGTACTCCTGCAAACGATTCTCGAAGGTGCCGTGGAACTCGCGGACCTTATCGTAGCCGCCCTGAAAGTCCAGGACTTTCTTGAGCCAATCCACGGTATTGATGGCGAGATCATTGTTGACCTGGATCTTCGTCCGGTCCGGGCTGAGCATCTCGCCGCCCTGCTGCCAGTAGCCGGCCATCCAGGTGTGGATGCCGCCGGAGCCGCGGAACGGGTCCCAGCCGAGACGGGTGATGTTATCGCCCTCAGTCTTGTGCACCTTGAGCAGCGCTTCGTCCATTTCTTCCCGGGAGGCCGGCGGCGTTTCGGGATCGAGACCGGCTTCCAGCGAATGGTCCACGTTCAGATAGATGATGCGGGCGTCGATGCTATAGCTGATGCCATAGGTCTTGCCCGCCCACTGCATGGCCTCGTACTTGCCCGGCCAGAGGTCGTCCAATGACACGTTGGCGGAAGCAGAGATGTAGGCGTCCATCGGACGGACAAGTTCCAGCAGACCCCACTGGGGCTGAATGTAGGACTGGGTCTTGGAGTTGTCCGGGGCCACGCCTGCCGCGACCACGGTGGGAATGTCGCGGAAACCGCCGTTGCCGCGCACGAGCGGTACCAGTGTGTAATTGGTCGTCTCGTCAAACTCCGCGCGCAGTGCCTGGGGAAGTTCCTCATTGTCGAAGTTCCACGGCGCAATGCCCGTGTACCAAAAGACGACGGGCGACTTCTCCATCATCATCTCACCCGAGTCGCCGTCGCCTTCCTCCGCCGGTGCTTCTTCCATGGCCCCGGTGCCTGCTTGGGCGCCGCAGGCCGCGAGCAATGCGCCCGCGCCGGTCAGGGCAGCCGTGCCAAGGAAATGTCGTCTGGACAGTGATGCCATCGTGTTCACCCCTCCTGGGCAAAAACTATTAGATGAATACTCCTCGCACCCTATTGAGAATTCGGCGTTAACTGCAGCGACCTCTTCAGCCGCTCTCTTCGGCCTCTCTCGTAGAATGCCTGCCCGACAATTCTACGCGCACTTTGCGTCAATTTGCAAGAATTTGGTCAGGAACGCCCCGCATCGCATGAGGAGGAGAGGAGGTTGAGGCTCGACTACCTGAGCCCAACACTTTGCAATCTCCCAGGCTCACCCAGTTCACGTCTCTTACTCCGCCGCAAGCGTTTTACAACCGGCGGCGCCTCCGGCGGAGGAGGTAAGCGCTCACCGCTGCAGCGGTAAGCGCAGAGTCACGATTGCGCCCTTGCCCGGCCCGTCGCTGGTTGCGGCAATTGCGCCCCCATGCGCCTCCACAATTGCCCGGGCGATGGCCAGTCCCAGTCCCGTGCCGCCTATGCCGCGGCTGCGCGATTGGTCGGTGCGGTAGGAACGATCGAACACATGCGGAAGGTCGGAAGCGTGGATGCCAATACCATCATCGGCAATGGAGACGGCCAAGGTAGCGGCATGCTCCGTATCGGACGCGGTGTCGTCCTCCAACACTGCCCAAATCACGATACTCCCGCCGGCGTGAGCACTATGGATGGCGTTGTTTATGATGTTTCCCAACGCTTGGCTCAAGCGCATCCCATCGTAGTTCATGTCCGGCAATTCACCGGCAACTTCCAGCGACAATGCAACCTGCTTTGCCTGGCATTGCGGCTGCCAGCGGTCCACCTCCGCGGTGAGCAAGGCGAGAACCGAACCTGGCTGTATATTCAGCCCAAGCTCCCCGTAGTCAGTCTCCACGAGCGAGTTCAGATCTGTCACGAGACCGCGCAGCCTGTCTATTTCCTGGATGATGTGGTCGGAGGCGCTCTCCGGTGACTGAAGTCCGTCGCGCAGCCCCTTTGCCTCCAATTGAATGACGCTCAGCGGCGTATTGAGCTCATGGGAGACGTCGTTTATGAGTCGCCTCCGGAGCTCGCGCTGCGTTTCCAAGGCTGAGGTCATACGGTTGAACGCCGTGCTCATCCGGCCCAACTCGTCGGAGGATGTGACCGGCAACTGGGTCGTCTCCCCCTGGGCGATTGCCTGGGTCGCCTCGGTCAGAGCCGTCACCGGCGCCGTGATCCGCTGGGACAACCAGGCGGCCAGCAGAATGGCGACGCCGGCCGTCAGTATGCCGCCAATGAGGGTGATGAGCAGGAGCGTATTGAGAAACCCATGCGATTCGGTGGCGAGGAACTCCTGGTTTACATCGACAAAAACGTCGCCTACTGCCTGGTTCGTAGCCAGATCGAACACCGTCTCGCGGTGTCCGGCCAGAGCGGGCGCCGCGGTCCCGGGTAGCAGGTCGGACAGGTTGTCTCTCACCACACGCCCATCGCTGCCGACGATGACGACCCGCACCTGGTCTCTGTGGAAGAGTTCTGAAATCTCCTCTTCTTGCTCGTGCCCCTCGCTCTCCCAGCCACCAGCGTAGATATACCCCGCCTCGGACAGCACACTGTCCACTGTGTCCCACCCGCCGGCAGCGGTATACTCCCGGCTCAGATTGCGGGCTAACTGGGTCGCCTCGTCACTGCCTATCCTGTCCACGAATACACCCAGGCGTGACTGCGTCGCGTAGTAGCCCACACCAACGCTGGTCAAGACGGTGAGGACGACGACAAGGACGGTCGCGCCCATGATGCGCCAGCGTAGCGGCATCATGCGTCCTCCACCACGAATCTATAGCCGGCGCCGTAGACCGTCTGAATGGGCTGCCGGCCATTGCGGTTGATCTGTTTGCGCAGGCGGGCGACTTGGTTGTCGATGGCGCGGTCAAAGCCATCGAACTCGTTGCTGAAGGTCAACGAAATGAGTTGATCGCGGGTGAGCACTTGGTTGGGATGCCGCATGAACGTCGCGAGCAGAGCGATTTGCGCCTGGCTGAGCGTCACCGGTTCGCCATTGACCGTCACGCTCCGGTCGGTCTTATTCAGTGTGATGGCGCCACGCGTCAGGACCTGCTGGACTTTGCCCTTGACGCGGCGCAGCACGGCGTCCGCGCGGGCAATGACTTCATCTGGATCGAAGGGCTTGACGATATAGTCGTCGGCGCCGCTATCCAGTCCGCCGATGCGCTCGGCCGGGGCTTCCCTGGCGGTCAGCATGATGATGGGCACGTCCGACTCGCGGCGCAGGGTTTTGCATAGTTCTACGCCGTCGAGCCGGGGCAGCATGAGATCGAGAATGATCAGGTCGGGAGTCAGATTGCGGGCCAGCGCCAGACCGGATTCGCCATCGTGCGTAACCACAGCGGAGAAGCCGGCGCGCTCGAAATAAACCTTGACCCAGTTTGCGATTCTGGTATCGTCTTCGATTATCAGTACGGTGCCGCGCACTTTCAGTCCTCTAAGCGGGTGTGTGAGACGATCGCAGCAGCAGTATCCCTTCGTGGTGAGCTTGTCGAACCATGAACGGATACTGGCCTTTTGGCGGGGATTGCTCTGATCCGGTCGCCCCCGTATGATTCGATACGCTGTATCGAATACAGGCAGGCTCTTAGCCTGTCGAAGTGTGAACGGATACCGATTTTACGCACCCTCTAAAGAGTTGCCCAGGACGCGATGCCCCATGTGTGACATCGCGTCCCCTTGCAGTCGCACCTGTGCGATTTAATTATCACACGTGCGGTGGATTTCAACACCCGCCTTGGGCGGACGTCGCTTGGTCCTAGCCGCCTCCGCCCTGCTCACCGCCGGAGCCATGCCCCTCGCCGCCGCTGCCTTCACCGCCTTCGGCTCCCGTGTGAGGCGCCGGGCCGGTGCCGCCGCAGTCGAAGACTTCCATGTGAACGACGTAGCCGTCGAAGGCAACTCCCGCGGGCTTCGGTTCACTGGCAACCGCAATGCTGGATGTTGCTTGCTGTCCGGGGCTCAGATGCCCCAGCATGTCGGGTCCAAGCTCGCCCACGGTCTGCGTCCTCGACTTCAGATGCGGCTCGGCCTGCACGTAGCAGAGCACCTGCTGCGTTGTGTTCTGCACCGTGGTGTAAACAGTCCGCGTTGCCGCGTCGTACCGCGCCGAAACAGCTAGTCCACCGAGATCACCAGTCCACGTCTGATCGAGCGGCGTGATGGGGCTGGACATGGCAGCTTCCATCGCGGCTTCAGTGCTGCTCTCTTGGCCCTCGGGGCCATCCGGGCCGCTTTCGCCGCTGCCTTCGCCGCCACTGCCAACCTCGGCATGGGCCACCCAGCCGGTGAACGCTGCCGCCCTGGAGGGCAGGATGATTCCAGCTTTTTCACCTGGGCCCAGGTCGATGGGAGTAGTCGGTCCTAGCTCCGCCCCGTTCGAGAGGTGCACTTCAATCCGCACCTGGCGCAACACGTTGTTGGTCGTGTTCTCCACGGTGCCCTTGAAGGCATTGCTGCCGGGGTCGTAGCTCAGGATCAACCGGGCGCCGCTGCGCACCATGTCGAAGGTCTCATCGGGGGCCAGTTGGTTGGCGGTGGCCTCTTCACCGCCGCCGGAGCCTTCGCCTTCACCGCCACTGCCTTCCCCTTGGCCGCTATGCTCGCCGCCGCCCCCTTCGGAGGCTTCCTGGCTTGCCGTTGTGCCGACGCCCTGGCTGTCGAGGAGCCCGCCGCTGGGCCCACAACCGACCAGTGTCCCCGCGCCGAGTAGGGCCGCCAAGAGCGGCCCGATCAGCAACTCTCTCTTCATCACTTTCCTGCCAACCATCTCTTCGTTCCTTACGTGAGGTGCTTGTATTACCACTCACGATAGCGAGGAAATGTCGCAGAAATATGTCACCGGAAACTTGAGTCAAAAGAACCTAAGGAAAGCAAGAGCCCCAGGCAAAGTGACCTGGAAAGGGCAATGCGTTGGGGCACGATATATCGTGCCCCTACCTGCGTCCGCTTGATGACGCGGCGCTGTCGAAACGATGCGAGGCGGCTGCGCGCTGCTACCGTAAACAGCCGCCCGCGTTAATCCAGCCTTGTACTTGCTGCTGGGTCTTCGCCATGCCCTCAGCCACCGTGAGCGACCCCTCCACCATGGCGCTCCACGTCGCGCGCCACGCGGCATAGAGCTCCTTTTGCTGCAGCAACTGTGGTTCAGGCCTGCCCTCTCCCGCCATCTGCGTGTAGACGTCGGCATTCTCGAAGGGATAGAGCGTCAGAGGCTTCAGATGCTTGTTGGCATTGAAGCGGCCCTGGCCGAAGACGGCGAAATGCGGTTGGGCCGCGGCGCTCACCGTGTACTTCTGGAAAGCCCAGGCGCCGTCAGCGTTCTTGGCGCCGCTGCCAAGGAAGATGGCGCTTGGCGTCATGACCGTGCCGCGGTCGCCATCTGGGCCCTGCGGCCGGGGAGCCATGCCAATACTGAAGAGTTCGCGCGCCGCGATTCCCTCGTTGAATTGGCGCGCGATGTCCGGCGCGCGCTCGACCATGCCTTGCGTGCCGTAGAGGAAGTTGCCGCCGATGACGTCGTGCGTGGCAAAGAGATCGACGCAGTACTGCACCGCGTCCGTGAATTCGGGAGTATTGAATGTAGCCTCGGTGCAGTCTTCATCCCAAAGGTCCGCGCCCCACGCCCAGGCGTAGTACGGCAGGAACGACGTAAACATGGGAAAGACCTGCAAGCCGCCAAAGGTGATGCCACCGCCCGCGCGCCTGGTGAGCTTCAGGGCGGCATCCAGCACGGCCTCCCAGGTCCAATTGCCCTCAGCCTCCAGCGCCGCGGGCGTCTTCAGTCCGGCCTCCTGGAACCTATCGGCGTTGAACCAAATTGGATGCGCGGCAAGCTGCCAGGCGAGTCCGTAGACAATGCCTCTGTGGCTGAGGATGCCGAAATCATGGAAGTCGTCCGTTGAGATTTCTGTGTCTGTCGTAATGAAGGGGTTGATCGATTGGATGATGCCGGCGTCGGCAAAGAGCCCCAGCCAGTCAATAAAGCCGTAAATGGCGTCAAAGGTGAAACCGGCTGCCATGAATGTAAGCGCTCTGGAGGTTACGCCGCCGAACGAAGTTTCATTGACTTCCAGCTTGTATGCGGGGTGCCGCGCCTGAAAGTCTGCGAAGACGGCGTGCCATGAGTCGATCCACGCCGGGTCTTGGCCCCGCAGTACCATGAGCGCGCTGACGAGGGTGGCCTGCCCGGTCTTGGGGGTTGCCACGGGCTTGGTGTCTTCTCGCGGCGTTTCCTCGGACTCCGGTTGAGTGAAATCCTCGCCGCAGGCTACCAACGCCAGCACGCTCGTACCGCGTATCCCCAGGGTAAGTAGGAACCGGCGTGTCAAACGGCCGCGATCGCGTGCTATGGGTCTGTCTCCTCTGCGCTTGACCGAATTGTCTTCCGTTTCGAGTATGGTGCTGGAAGCGCGCCAAGGTCAAATGATGGAGAACCGGTGCGTGAGGGCAGGACCGGTCGAGACGCCGCTACGTCCGGCCAGAGCCCGCTCAACGACAAAAACGTAGGGGCACGATATATCGTGCCCCTACCGGCGTTCGCTAGGTTTGTGGCGCTCGCGCCACGAATCGATGTGCCTCTGTTCTCCTAGCGCAGGCAACCGCCTTCGTTGATCCAGCCCTGCACCTGGTCCTGGGTCTTGGCCATGCCCTCGGCGACGGTGAGCGAGCCTTCCACCATGGCGTCCCAGGTGGCGCGCCACTCGGTGTTGAAGTCGCCTTGCTTCAGCAGTTGCGGCACCGGGCGGCCCTCGCTCGCCATCTGCTTGTAAACCTCGGGGTTTTCGTAGGGATACAGCGTCAAGGGCTCCAGATTCTTGTTGGCCGTAAAGCGGCCCTGACCGGTGGCGGCGATCTCCGGCAGGGCATCTGCGCTCACCGTGTACTTGATGAAGTCCCAGCCGCCATCGGGGTTGTTGGCGCCTTCGCCGATGAAGATGCCGATCGGCGTCATGACGGTGCCGCTGTCGCCGTTGGGACCCTTGGGCCGTCCTGCCATGCCGATCTCGAAGAGATCGTTGGCCGAGATCCGCTCCTCGAACTGGCGCACGCCACCGGTGGCGCGCTCGAACATGCCCAGGGTGCCTTCGAGGAAGTTGCCGCCGACGACCTGGTGCTTGGAAAAGAGGTCCACGCAGAACTGCACCGCGTCGGCAAACGCGGGGTCGTTGAACGTGGCTTGGGTGCACCCTTCGTTCCACAAGTCAGCGCCCCAGGCCCAGGCATAGTACGGCAAATACGACGTGTACATGGGGTAGATGCGCAGGCCGCCAAACGCGATTTCGTCGCCTTCGCGCTCTGTGAGCCTGACTGCGGCATCCAGCGCCGCCTCCCACGTCCAATTGCCTTCGGCTTCCAGTTCGGCGGGGGTCTTGAGGCCGGCCTCCACGAACTTGTCGTTGTTGGACCAGATGGGGTGTGCGGAGAGGAGCCACACCACACTGTACGCCGTGCCCCTGTACCTTAGGATGCCGGACTCGTAGAAGTCATCCAGGGATACCTCGGTGTCCTTCGCCAAGAAGGGATCGATGGGCTGGATGACGCCGCCGTCGACGAACGGTCCCAGCCAGCCGAAGTAGCCGTAAATATCGTCGAAGGAAATGCCGGCCGCCAGAGCCGCGCCCGCCTTGGTGGTGACCTCGCCGAACGTGGAGTCGGTGATTTCCATCGTGTATTCGGGATGCTTGGCTTCGAAGTTGGCGAAGATGGTATTCCAGGAGTTGATCCACGTCTCGTTTTGGCCCTGCAGCACCATGAGGGCGCTGACGACCTTCGGCTCCATGGCCTGCGGCGCTTCTTCCGCTTTGGCTTCTTCCTCCGGCGCTGCGCCTTCCTGCGGCATCATGGTTGCGGTTCCGCACGCCGCCAGGGCCAGCAGGCCCGCGCTGCCCGCGGCGCCTTTGAGCAGATACCGACGTGTCAATCGAATACGTTCGCCTTCCATTGCTCTGCCTCCTACGTGCATGACAAATAGACTACCGGTATCAAGTATGGAGCTAGAAAAGCGAGAGTGTCAAGGGAGCAGTGCAACATTGTTCGCGTAATTGACGTGCTCATTGCGGCATGATCTCATCGGTGGATACAGTTTAGATTCATTGCCCGTAGGAGCCGCGGTCGACTACGTCGTTGATCGCTTTTGTTGTCCAGTGAGTGCATGCAGAAGGGACGAAACGGGAATCCATCTTCAGTGGATCATGTCGTGATTCAAATGCGGAACAGGCACTCCACCGCATCAATCGGGTGGTAGGGGCACGGCATGCCCCCATTCCGAGCCGACGCAGGTTGCAAACCTGAGCTACGTAGGAATTTGGCTCGCTGAAATGGTCGCCTTTCGCGGTGCGTGCAGCTTTGAGGGCAAAGGTGGAGCTATGGTAGACTGCCGCTACGCGGAAAGTGGCCATTCGGTTGACTTCGCGCCAACCGCAGTGTTGGCAAACCACAGAAGAAATAGCATTCAATTACAGGATTCGAGGTGAGAATCTGATGGCTTGGGATGAGAGAGTTCCGGTTCTTCTGATTGGCGGCGGCATGATCAGTCAAGACGTGATCATCCCAACGCTCTTTCAAGAGCAAGACCGCGGCGTAGTCGGCGACGTGAGCATTGCTTCGCGGCGGGCGAGCACCCTTACAAAAGTGCGTGATCTCTTTCCCGACTACACGTTTCGCGGCTATCCCGACCCCGATACCACCGATCCCGAGGCTTCTTTCCCGGACTCCTACAAGTCCGCATTGGACGATCTCGACCCCCACGGCGTGGTGATGGTGGCGACGCCGGATCATCTGCATACCGAGATGATCCTGGAGTCTATCGAGCGCGGCCACCATGTCGTCGTCCAGAAGCCGCTCTGCCTGAAGGTCTCGGACGTCTACACCATTCTGACCGCCGCTGAGAACAAGGGCGTCTACGTCTACACCGACTATCACAAGCGCCACGACCGCGCCATTCGCGCCGCCCAACGTTATTACCGCAAGGGTCACCTCGGCGAGATGCTCCACGGCCACGCATGGATCGAGGAGCGGCGTGAAATGCCGCTGGATATTTTCTCCCTCTGGGCCGAAGAGAGCTCTCCTTTTGAGTACATTGGCGTCCACTACGCCGACGCGTACTATTTCATTACCGGTCTCAAGCCCAAGCGTGTGTGGGGGTACGGCCAGAAGAAATTCCTGCCCACGCAGGGTCAGGACGCCTTCGACGCCGTACAGGGCGTGATCGAGTGGACCGACGGCTCGGTGTTGTGGGTGCAGACGTCCTGGGTCTGCGCCGAGGCAAACAGCGCGCTAACCAACCAGGGTATGCAACTCTCCGGCACGCAAGGCGAGTATTGGGCCGACCACAAGGACCGCAATTTGCACTTCGTCACCCAGGACAAGGGCTTCGAGCACTTCAACCCCAACTTCTTCAAGCAGTACGAGCCTTGGGACGGCGAGGGCACCGAATACATAGGCTACGGCTACGATAGTGTGATGCAGGGCGTGCATGACTCCCGGCGTATTCTGCGAGAGACCGAGGGCATGGATGAAGCCCAGGCACTGCAGGCGCGGCGCGGCATGCTGGCAGATTTCGCCAAATCGCGGCCCCTGCCCCAGCAGGCCGTGGTCGGCACCGCTATCGCCGAGGCCGTGCGTCTGAGCATCGACCACAACAACCGGGCGGTAGCCTTCGATGAGCTTCTCTATCCGGTATTAGCATAGAAAAAACCCGCCTGCTTTGTGGTAGGCGGGCTTGCTAGCCTTGCCGTTATTGGTAGACCGCGGTGGACCCGGAAGCGGTTGTTACTCTTCCTTCTTGCTCGCTTGCAGAAAGTAGCCTTCTAGCAAACCCTCGATGCGAGACACGCGATCGGACAAGTCCGAAATGCGTGTTTCAACACCGGATATGCGCGTCTCAAAACGCCAGATGAGTGCCGAAACCGCCATTATTGTCACGGCTAGAGATCCAATGAACTCGTAGCTCTCCACAGTCATGACCTCCTGTCCCCCATATGCTAGCTCAAAACGCCATATGAGCACAACATGACTATCTAGTGTAGGCTAATTGTTGCACTGAGCGAAGAGATTCAAGGATTGGCGCATGCTTTCTTACCAAAACACAACAAAGCAACTCGCCGACGCCGGTACTGACACTGCAGTCATCAGCGTCGGCTCCACGGAGCAGTGCGGCCCCTGCTTGCCCCTGCATATCGATACTCTCGTTGCCGAGTACTTTGCGCGGGCATTCGGCGAGCGGCTCAACGCCTATGTGCTGCCGACTCTTCCGTTCAATACCGCCGAAGAGCACGCGTCATTCACTGGCACGGTTACGCTGCGCCCGACTACGGTGATGCTCGTGCTGGAGGAGGTTGTCGCCGGGCTGCGCGCGCAGGGCTTCCGCAAGCAAGTGCTCACGTGCGGTCACGGCGGTTCGTACTGGCTCACGGCCTTCATCAAGGACATCAACCGGCGGTTTGCGGACATCGTGGTCGTTAACGCGCACCAGGGCGGTGCCAGCGTCTGGGAAGAGGCCCGGGAACACGCTGGACTCGCAGGGCGGGGCGAGATGCACGGTGGGGCGGAGTCGCGTGCGCTTGCCCTCTATCTCGCGCCTGACAGCGTGCTGCCCGGCACGTTCGGCAGTGCGATACCGGAAGAGGAACAAGCATACATGGACTATGTGACCTGGGACAAGATTACGCCGGACGGCAGTTGGGGAGCGTTCACTGAGAGCGACGCGGAGGTAGCCACCGCTGAAGCGGGCCACACTCTGTTGGAGTACTTCGTGGAGCATCAGGGCAAGTGGCTGGCGCAGCATCTAAGGGGCGCGTGCGCGCGCAAAGGGATACCGGCATAGCCGGGCACGCCGCCGGATGGCGTACACTCCCACCTGCGTAGTCTCGGAGCGCGGGCGCTGTCTCTTTTGTCTGCGACCCGAAAATTGCTAAAGTGTGGCCTGTACGCGCCCTGTAGGGGCAACCCTTGTGGTTGCCCTGGTGCCAGGTCTGTCCCCGGCACGGCAATTGGGCAGCCACCAGGGCTGCCCCTACACCAGTAGGCGCTGATGCCGGCAGTTCATTCCCGCGTGTACCATGGACAGGTATTGGACCGCTCGCAAGTGGTGTTCGCCTACAAATTGGGGACGGTAGGGGCAACCCTTGTGGTTGCCCTGGTGCCAGGTATGTGCCCGGCAAAGCAGCCGGGCAGCCACGAGGGCTGCCCCTACGCCGTTTCGTTGCACTGTGCGGATTGAGGTCAGGCCGTTTCATCGCGCTTGCGCATACCCTGGATGCGCGCAGCGAGAATACCGGCCAGCAGGCCGAACAGGTGGCCTTCCCAAGAGATGTAGGTGGTCGCGGGCAGCACGCCCCACACGAGACCGCCGTAGAAGAAGAGCGTCGCCAAGGCTATGAGAATCGAACTGAGGCTGCGTTCGTACCAGCCCCGCCCCACCAGATAGCCAAAGAACCCAAAGATGAGTCCGCTCGCGCCGATGTGGTAGGCCGAACGCCCAAAGAGCCACACAGCCGCCCCGCCAGTCACGGTGACAAAGAGCGAAACGCCGAGAAACGCCCGTCTCCCCTGCAAGGCGACGAGCCCTCCGAGCACGAGAAACGGCACGGTGTTTACCAGCAGGTGGCTGAGACTACCGTGGATGAAAGGACTTAGCGGAATGCCGCGCAGTCCCGTAACGGTGCGCGGCAGGATGCCCCAAGCGTTGAGGTTGTGTCCCGTCAGGAGGTTTGCCGCCTCAACGGCCCAGAGCAGGGCGACGGCTGCGAGCACGAGGAGGAGGTTGGTCTTCAGCTTTGCAAGCATGAGAATACGTTCCCGCCGGTTTCTTTACTCCGGGTCTAACGCATGCCTGAGAGTCAGTGGGCGGCGGCTGGATACTAACGATGCAGCAAGGCTAGGATACAGCAATTCTGCGGGGCAGCCGTTCATGCTTCGACAAGCTCAGCACGAACGGTTGGGGCTCGGCACGCACGGTTGGGCCTAAGTACGAACGGTTTAGCCTCAGCGCGAACGATAAAGGCTTAAGGCGCACAATTGAGGCTCAGCACGAATGGTTGGGCCTCTGCGCGAACAGTCGGGACTCAGCACGAACGGTTGAGCCTCACCGCGAATGAATTAGGCTCGGCACGCACGGGTGGGCCTCAGTAAGATTGGTTGACCCTCAGCACGATTGATTAAGGCTCAGCGCGCACGGCTGCTGTCAGCGCCGTGCGCTCGGGCCGGGCTGGCTAGCATCGACGAACAGAATTACGCGTAAGTGCCCCCAAGGGCACCGTTCAAGCGGGTGGGGCTGAGCTTCTTGTGAAAATGACCGTTCACCCTTCGACAGGCGCAGGGCGAACGGTCACCTTCTCTCGTACGCCCGTTACGACCCGCCTCTGCCGGGATACGTCAGTTCGGCCACGCCGGACTTGTCAAGCTCGCCCAGGCCCATGTCGATCATCTTGTCGTATTGCGCCTTGGTCGCCTTTGCCAGCGGCAGGGAGAGGCCGGCGCCATCCGCCAGGTCCAGCGCAATGCCGGAGTCCTTGGAGGCGTGCGCCGCGGAGAAGTAGCACTCGTGGTCGCGGGCTTCCATGTCTTCGCCGTCGGTTTCCAGCACCCGCGAGTTGGCGCCGGTCTGCGCAAAGACTTCCTGCAGCAGCGCGCTGTCGAGTCCCAGCGCCTCGCCCAAGCCGAGTCCCTCGGCCAGACCCGCCGTGTTGATATTCATCACCATGTTAACGAGCGCCTTGACCTGCGCCGCCTTGCCGGCGGATCCAATGTAGCGCAGAGAGATGCTCATCTTGTCCAGCAGTGGCCGGGCGCGGTTGAAGGCCTCCTCGTTACCGCCGCACATGAGATAGAGCGTGCCGTCGCGCGCCTGGGTGATGCTGCTCGCCATACACGCCTCCAGGCTCTGGGCGCCGGCCGCCGCGGCGCGTTGCTCCACGTCCACGTGGACTTGGGGCGCAATGGTGGCGCAGTTGACGAAGAGTTTGCCCGCGGCGTCTTGCAGCAGGCTGTCGCCACTTTCCGCGAAGATTGCGTACATCGCCTGATCGTCGGTAACGACCGTGATGATCGTGTCGGCAAGACTCGTAACCTGCGCCAGCGAGTCGCACGCCTGCGCGCCGATTTCCCCGGCAAGCTCCGCGGCGGCGTCGGCGTTCACGTCATAGACGGCGGTGACGCCATAGCCCTCGTCTTTCAGGTGGCGGGCGATGTTCGCGCCCATGCGGCCAACGCCCACGACGCCGATTGTAGTCTCTTTGGCTGCCATGGTCTTCATCCTTTTGCACTGATGCCATTGGTACTAATAAAATGCCGTTCGGCCCACGCTATGGTCAGGCCGAACGGCAATTTCAGTCGTTCCTTATGCGTACGTTAGCCGGATAGCGAACCGTGCAACTCTTGCCAGTCCTCAAGGGCGTTTAGCGTGGCAGCGTCGGTAATATTGCCATCATTGGCGAGACCCGTGGCATCGCAAATCCCGGCAACCGTGTCGCCGTCATGGTTGTAGCCGAGTATCGCCGCATTGCTCGCCTCAATGGTATCGGCAGAGATGCTGCCGCCATTCTGGTCTACGACCCATTGCTCGAACTCCAGGTACGACGGCCGGTTTGACCGCAAGAAAGCGAGTGCCGCATCGCGGTCGACGTTAAGGCCGTCAAGTACCATCTGGTCGAAGCCCGCGCCGCATTCGTCGTAGTCATCGGGTAGCATGCCGCTCGTCGCCAGCGTGACTTTCAGCCACAGGCGCGGCAAATGCACTGCTCCCAAGGGCCCGGCTTCACTGGATCCAATCAGGGGTACAAGCTTACCTGCCATGATTCTTCCTCCTTGATCGCTGCACTGAGGCAACGAACTTCGAACACTAAACGTTGCCCAATACCGAAGTCACTATAGCCGCCCCGCCGTAGCACTGTCAACACGAAAAGCGCGCCTTGACCTAAAGCAGGCAGCACTTTGCGTCGCCGCCCCGGTGCACGCGCGGCGAGACTGTCCGCCCTCTTCCGCCGCTTAGACGTCCAGGTGCGGTTGGATGAGATCGTCCAGGGTCTCGCGGCGGCGGATGAGGCGGGCATCGCCGTCGTTCACGAGCACCACTGCCGGGCGGGGCACCAGGTTATAGTTGCTCGACATGGCCAGGCAATACGCGCCGGAACTGGGCACGGCGATCAGGTCGCCGGGGTTGAGCCGCGGCATTGCGATGTCCTTGAAGAGCACGTCGCCGCTTTCGCAATAGCGGCCGGCGATGGTCACCGTCTCCTCAGCAGGGTCGTGCATGCGGTTGCCGACGAGCACCGTGTAGAGCGCGTCGTAGAGCGCCGGTCGGATGTTGTCTGCCATGCCGCCGTCCACGGCGACGTACTTGCGTACGTCCGGTATGGTCTTGCTCGAGCCGACAGTGTAGAGGCCGACGCCGGCTTGTCCCACGATGGAACGTCCCGGCTCCACGACCAGGCGCGGCAAGTCCCAGCCGAGCGCGGCCATGCGGTTTTTCACCGTAGTCGTCACCGTTTCCGCCAGGTCTTCGATTGGCGGCGGGTCGTCTGCGCCGGTATAGCGAATGCCCCAGCCGCCGCCGGGTGACAGCTCTTGGAGGTTCAGGCCGTATGTGTCAGCCATCTTCCCCGCAAACTGTATGAGCAAGTCGAGGGTGTCCACATAGGGCTCAATGTCGAATATCTGGCTGCCAATGTGGGCGTGGAGGCCGATGAGGTCCAGGTGCGGCGCAGCCTGCGCCCGCTTTACGGCTTCCTCCGCCTGTCCGATGGGCAGCGCAAAGCCGAACTTGGAATCGAGCGCGCCCGTCTTGATGTAATCATGCGTGTGCGCCTCGACGCCCGGGCCGATGCGCAAGAGGATCTGCGCCTGCGTGCCGGCCTCTCCGGCAATGCTATTGAGCAGGTCGATTTCGTGAAAGTTGTCCACCACGATGCGGCCTACACCGGCTTCCAGCGCATACGCCAGCTCTTCCGGCAGCTTGTTGTTGCCGTGAAAGTACATGCGGTCCAGCGGAAAGCCGGCGGCGACGCCCACCGCGATCTCGCCCGCGGAGACCACGTCCAACCCCATGCCCTCTTCAGCGGCGATCTTCACCACGTGGGGGTCCGAGTAGGCCTTGCTCGCGTAGAGCGGGAGCGCGTCGGGATAGTTGGCTTTGAGGGCGTTTGCATAACGGCGCATGTTCGCGCGCAGGGTCGCTTCGTCATAGATATAAAGCGGCGTGCCGAATTCTCTTGCCAATTCCGTGACAGGCATCCCGCCTATTGCAAGTACGCCGCTGTCGGATACTTCCGCGGAAACGGGCAGCACTTGGTCTGCTACTTCGATCATCAAATCCTGGCTCCTGTATAGTTGGTCTCGTCCAATGACGTGTTCTAAACGTGTTCCAATGGTACAGCAATTTGCGGCAAAAGACTGTGTCCGGCCACTAGCGGGCACAAGGAGTCTCAAGTTGCGGCCAACAGATTGAGTGTCGCTTTGCCTACGTGAACTTCGTTCGCTGCAGTGTGAAGCAATCTGCCGCCTGTTGCCAGAGGCAATTGGTCCCCGAAACGGTGATCGGGACACGTCTGATAGCGACGTGGCCTGTTAGACTGTGGCAGCCTTAGGGTGTCGCTCAGCGTCTGAAAGTTCTGCAGAATTCAGGCAGCTTACACGCTTTCGGCTATGGCCTGATGGGTAGCGAGCAGCGACTCGATTTCTTGGCGGACGAGTGTCTCAGCGATAGCTTTGTCGTTTAATAGACACAGCAGATTGAGAGCGTGCGACCACAGTCGCACTTCGAATGCGTCCTTGGGTTCCATGAGGAAGTGATCCGCATACTCAAGAAGCCATTCCGAAAGCTCACTGTGGGAGAGTTGGCCGTCAAGGTACCCTCTCACACGCCCAAGTAACTCTGCGGACGGATCCATGTCAGAACCTCCAACCAGACGCCAGAACACGGAGAAGCCGCAGCGCTTCGTACCGCCTTCTGAAATTCGTGCTCACTTCAATAGTATGCAATTGCACGCCAAAGCCGCAAGCGGCGAATTGACTCAGATCTTGCGCGCTGAGTACCTTACTCCTGCCACGGCACAGCAAGTGCCCGGTACGGTATCGCAACTGGTAGCTTACTACGAGCGTCTCCCGGACGGCCAGAAACGACTTTTGGCAGTCGTCTTCCAGTATCTGCAACCCGACGGCAAGCTGGGTGCGAGTGGGAAACCTGATCCTAAATGGCTGCGCCTGCCCGACGGCGGCATTATCGCCGCACAGTCGCGCTAGCTTGGCTGAAGTCTAGGATTCCAAGAGGAGATTCTTTCCCTAGACGTCTTCCCTTCTGTAGGAAAGTACCGCTTAGGAGGCTGCCAGACTCATTTGGCCTATCATGTAGCAGACGAAAGACGGATTGTGAATTGGAGATGCATTGACTGGCTACGAATTAAGATAAGACGTGTATTCTGAGTGGGTAGCCTACTAGTACTGAATTTCCCCATGGTCAGCGAAACGGTAACCGACATGTGCAGCTATAGGCCAGCAATGCTCTTTCCCTTGCTCTTGCTGTTGTTGGCGCTTGCCGGCTGCGCGGTAGCGCCTGGCAGCTTACCGTCCGCGCAGGCTGTATCGGGAGAAGGAATCGACGTCAACGCGGGAGCGCGCACCGACCAAAGCGAGAATTGTCCGGCCAGCACGCCCACCATCGCGACGCCGCCGGATTCTGCGCACCGCGACCCGCTTCCTCACGGCGCGTACTTTGTCAGCGCAGACGAGCTCATTTGGGCAACGGTAGAGCAATGGCGAGTCGGGAGCCTGAAGGTGCGCTGGGTCAAGCCGCTCGGCTCGCAATTGGTCGTGCGGGGGCGCCGCCTCGACGGCAACGCCGCCCCGCTGTGGGCCCGGATTGACGACGGGTATGTTGGTGACTTTCAGACAAGTTGGCTGACGTTCCCTACGAGCGGCTGCTGGGAGGTGGAAGCGCGCGCCGATGGGAGTTTTCTGCAGTTTGTGTTGTACGTCCCACCCCGGTCTGAACGCACCGAGACCCCCGCTTGCGTGGATGTCGGCGACGTAGCACGGCTTGATAGGACGATTTTCGTGGGCAACGTGGAAAGCAGCTCACCGGATCCCAGCGGACGCTGGGCGTGGCTGAACGTGCGCGTGAAGCAAGACCTCTTCCCGTATTCGCTCAACAGCAGAGCCGCGAGTGCTGGGGCCGTGTTTACGATCCTGCAAGACGGAGAACGCGAGCCTCTCCTTGAGGAAGGAGTCGACTACGTGCTCGTGATCCACGGCGATCCGTGGCGCATAGTCTGTCCGTGGCAGACCGTGGCGACGGTTGACTATGCGCAAGGGACTGCCAGCATTGTGCCCGCAATGCCGGCAGTGTCGTTCTGGTCGGGTAAAACGGTTGCAGACATCAAGTCTCAGATCAGGCTGGCTCACAACGGGTGATGCCTGCGGCACGCGCGGCGCCGGTTACAAACCTGCGCTACCGGATGCCCAAGATCGGGTCCTGTTATGGGGCCGGTGTAAACGTGAACACGTTGTGTCCGGGTGAGCGACACTCAGTCAGTGGACATAAAGATTTTCAGCCGGTGCCGCTTGCTTGGGTAAGATGCTACTCAGCGAGTTCCAAGGACACCACGTCGATCTCATCCAAGCGGGGTAGTGTGACTAGCGTGTGCTTGCCGCTTTGGCGGACGTGCACCGTCTTTCCGCTGGCGGCGCTTGCCGAGTCCACTGCCAGTGCCGTTTTGATCGTCACGTCCGCCAGGGGCACTGCCTCCGGCACGTCGACCCAAGCCCCGGCGCGCGGGCCGCGCCCGGTGCCTTGCCCTAAGGGCCGGGTCACGGGGCAGTTGACGAGAAACACCTTGAGCACATTGCCGTCCCTGGTATAGGCGGCTTCGACGTTAGGCACGCCCTGCAGTCGCAACTCGGCGGCATAGCCGATGAACATCAGTATCCGCATCACCATGCGGCCAAAGGCCCGCGCACCGCGCAGCATGTATTCGGCAAAGGGCTCATGGTTGCAGTAGGCGATCTGGCCGGCGCCCATGCGCCCATAGACCACCGCCGGCATGCCGGTTTCCGTACCCCAGCGTGTGCCGTGGCTGTCCCAAACTTCGCCATGGGGTTCTACGAGGGGTTTCAGGGAATACGCAAGCTCGCCAAAGCCGGGGAAATTCCGCAACGGCCAGTGACCCAGTGAACACGCCAGTTCCCAATCGGGAATCTGCCACTCCTCCGGCGCGTGGATGTACCAGCCGTCCTGCCGTCTGCCGCGATGGTCTTTGCGATCGGCAAGGATGATGCCCAGCTCGCGTTGCAGGTTGTTCGCGCCGGTCAGGAGCACGCGTCCGCCTTGCTCCGCAAATTCCCGCACGATGCCAATAGACTCGGGACGGAGGTCGCCGGGATGGGCGATGATGAGCGCCTTCAAACCGGATAGGTCGTCCGCTTCCAGCACATCGTCGCAGACGAGCCGGAAGGGAAAGTGTTGTTCCGCCAGGTATTTGTACGCGCCCGCCGTATCGCGGCTGAAGCCGGATTCGACCGGTACATTGCCGAGGGCCACCTGCTTCTCCGAAAAGAGCAGACCGACTTCGGCGTAAGCCGTGGCCTTGGCGCGTTCGTCGGCGAGGGTTCCGACCTTATCAAATGTCGTTGCCACCTTGTCCAGCACCGGCGCGCCAAAGAAGCCCGTGCGAGTGTCCGGCGCGCCCCAGATCAACGTGGCGTCGGCTCCCGCCGCCAGTGCGCTGGCGGCCTGAAACGTAAGCTGGCTTTCGCTGACGCCCGCGTACATCACGCGGTCCCAGCAGAAGGCGATGACCACCGGACGGCCCTTGGCCAGCGCCTGCAAGCGGTACGTCTGCTGCGCCGGCAGAAAGAAATTCGCGCCGGTGGCGTCGGATTCGCCAAAGAGAATATCATCGTGCGTGTAGGGCCAGAAGGCGTTGTGGACGAGTTTGACGTCCTTCCCGCTGGCTTGAATGCGCTCTTTGGCGCCCGCGAGGTAGGTGTCGACCACGTGATTGCCGAATTCGAACAGGCGTGCGCGCTGCTCCGCCGTAAACCGGCGGCGCGGCCCGCGGCCCTCTGGTCTCCCGCCGCCCCGGAAGCTCGCCCCTGCGCGCGGGGCCGGCGCTTCGGGAAAGGGTTCGCCAAAGTATTCCTGCCACGCGCCCTGGCAGTGCTCGCAGTAGCACAACATGCGGTAGTGCACGATGTCGAGGAAGAGGCGCGAAAAATCGTAGTTGGCGAGCAGTTCGTCGAGCATCGCGTAGGTGTAATCGCGGTACGGCGAATTTAGGCAGAGCCAGCGCCAGCGCGTGTGCGGGCCGGGTTGGGGATTGCCGTCGGCATCGTGGCTGCGCCACTCGGGATGGGTGCGGTACGCGTGCTCGTCCCAGCGCACGGAGTAGTAGAGCGCGGGAACGATGCCCTGCCCGTGCGCCGCCTCGGTCTGCGCCGCGATCAGGTCGCGGTCCAGGGCCGGGTGCCGTCTGCCCACAGCCGAATCGTAGTAGGCGTGGCCCCAATGGCACTTCGCCTGGAGCAACACGGAGTCCGTGCCGATGTCCGCCAACGCCGCCATTTGCGCAGCGGGATCCACTTGCGCGAGCGTGTGCGCGCCGTAGCGTCCAAGGTGGTTGTCGATGAGTATCCGCTTGGGGCCTGCATCTGCCATGGAACTTACCCCTTACCTAATCTGCTATGTGAAATAATGCGTACACCTTGCGCGCGACCGCGGCATGCGCCGCGCGCCTTTCGGCCAACTCTTCGTGGGCTGTGCGAATACGTACGCACGCCAAGCTGCTGTAGCTTTCTACAATGCTACCCACCTGGTACCCAATTGCCAACCGACGCTGCTCTGACAATGCCAGCAAGCGCGGCTCGTCGTCTCCGTAGAGCGCTGTTGCGCCAAGATGTCGCTTGCTGATCAACGGCCGGAAGCGTAGAGGGCTCCTTCTCCCTCATGGAGACCTTTGCGTAACCCTCGCCACAGCGATGTAGTCCCCTCTCCCCAAGGAGAGGGGGTACATCCTTGCCCTCTGAACCTAGTTCTGCAAAAGTCTCCGGTGGAGGAGGCATGCTTCTGCGGCGCGCAGTATGCAAAGGCCGCTACCAAGAGAGTATTATGGGCGATAGCAAGGGTCCCGATTGCTGCGAAAACCGCTCCTTTAAACGAACCTTACTCACTGGAACCATCCTCCCAAAGTGAACGTCCACCTACCCGGCACCACTACAGACAGAGACGATCCTGTGCGGCTGCTCGACGAATTGCGGCAGGCCGTGGAGGCTGAGTCATCGGCGACCCAGGCGCAGGCTGAGACGTTTCGCACGGAAGTGACGGCCGGCACGCTGCTGGGCGGTGGCGACAGCGGCCAAATTTATGCGTTTCTGCTATCTACGGTGCTGCCGATCGCGGACGATATGCCGGGTGAGTTGCACATTGGCAACAGTGTGTACGCCTGCCGTATCGTCGCCGTGGCAGGGCTGCGGGTGTCGTTGCTGCTGGAGACCGCCCCCGCTCGCTTCATCGAGCGCGCTACGCTGGTGGCACAGCCCTGGCGCGTGCTCGAGTCACTCTACACAGCGCTTCAGCGGCGCTCCCGCGAACCAACACGAAGGCCCGGCTTGAGCGCGGCGCTCTGCGGCGGGCAATCTGCCGGCATTGAAGCGATAACCCAGGAAGTGACCGGTCGGGTGCGCGAGTCTCTCAACGAGGCGCAGCACGAGGCGCTTACCATGGCCCTCAACCATACAATGGCGGCAATTGTCGGCCCCGCTCACTCCGGCAAGACCCATCTGCTCGGAAATGTTGCGGCGGCCTGTCTCGCGGCCGGCAGTCGTGTCCTGGTCTTGGCTCCATCCAACGACGCCGTCGATACGATCCTCCGCGGGCTGGCAGAACGCACTGCCCGAGCAACTTATGCTGACGGTGGTTTGCTGCGGAGTGGCTGTAGCCCGGACCCGGACGTGCAGCGGGCCTACCCATTGCTCGCGCCGGAGAATGCGGAAAGCCGCCTCGAGGCCGAACTCTCACAGGAACTGGCGGCAATCGACGCTGAGCGGGTGACATTGACCGAGCAAGATCAAGCCCTCAGTGTCCTGCACAAGGCGGTGGACTTGGCGCAGCGGGCTGCCGCGGAGCGAGACACGGTGAAAGCAGAGGTGGATGCGCTGCTGGCGAGACAAAGCGCTGCAACCACTGAGCCTAACGCGTCCATTGGCGTCAAGTACCTAAGAGAACGGTGGGAGCGCGTGTGGCAGCAAGCGAAACGCCTTACGCGGCGCTCTGACCGCGGCGTGCGACGCACTTATGGCGAAAACGCGGAGCGCCAACGGCAGGCAGCCTACGCCTTGGCACAACAGCTTGCGGAAGCGCAGCGCCGTCTGACTGAGAGTCAGGCGGCCGCGGAGCGCCTGGAAGCAAGCGTGCGGCAGCAGCTCGCCCAGTACGATCTCGCCGTTGACGGTGTAGAAGCAGCAGTGGCAGATACGGAGGCACGGCTGCGCGGGCTGGAAGAGAAACAAGAGAGCACCGCCGCCGCGCTGGATGCGGTCGCCCCCATCGCCCGCACGCGGGCCCGCTTGGTGGCGAGCACGGTTGCGCAGGCGCTCGTGGCGGAGGAGTTCGACCCCGAGTCCTTCGATGTTGTGCTGGTGGACGACGCTCACGCCGTTCCCTTGCCGCACCTGTTCTGGGCCGCCGGACTGGCGCGTGCCCGCCTGATCGTTACGACCGAGGAAACGGCGCTGCAGCCATGGCACTGTGCACCACAGGCGGTTGCAGGGCGCTGGCTGGGTCGCTCATTAATTGCGTACATGGCAAGCTTCGGTGCGCACACTGCGCCGTGGGTCGCGCATCTCACAGAGCGCCCCGCGCTGCAACAACCCATTGCCGAGGCCGTGTCGCGCTGGTTGCTTGAAGCCGGTGACAGCAAGAGGGCACGTCTCCTACAGCCGGCGCGGCAGCCGGAGGGGCCGCATCGCAGTGTGCGGCGGCGCCTGCCGGTTCGCGGGCATACGGCGTCCTTGGTTGAGGCGCTGGAGGGTGAAAGCCCGGTCCTCTTGGCGGATACGGGTCCACTCAAGCCGTGGAGCGAGGCTATTCCCCAGGAAGGCCGCATGAGCCTGGCAAGCGCCCTTACGACTATTGCGCTTGCCGAGAGAATTGGCGAAGCAGATCCCGGGGCCTCGCTAGCGCTCGTCACGCCATACGCCGCGCAGGCACGTCTCCTCGTGCAGTTGGCACAGGATCGAGAGATAGCCGAAACTGTTGAAATCTTCGCGCCGCCGTGCCTGCCGAGACGGGCGGCCAACACAGTGATTGTGGATACGGTGGAAACGCCGGGTGCGTTTACGTGGTCGGCTCTCGACGACTCTCGCCCCGACTCCGGGGCATTTGCTTTCTTTAACGGCGTGCTTCACCAGGCGCGGCAGCGCGTGATTGTCGTCGCAGACTGGAAGCACGTGCGGGACACGTTCGGCGCGCGCGCGCTCTTGCGGCGGGTCTTGGGCGAGGCCGCGCAGGAACGGTGGGCGTTTTCGGCGGCGGATCTGGTGCCGAGCGAGCGCGCCGGCTCGCTGCCGCGCACGGCAGCCGCTTCGGTTCAGGCAAGTGGAACGGAGAAGAGACAGTCCGGCGGGCCCGCCGGTTGGCGGATGCTCCTGGCAGACCTGCAAGCGGCTGAGAGGACAGTTAGCATTTGGAGTCCGCAGCTTGCCCTAACGACCGTTGAGCGCTGCCTGAGCTGCTTGCCGTCCGCGCTCTTGGAGCGCGGCGCCGTGCGGCTCATCACCCTTCCACACGGGCAGCGCGGCGGTCAGAGCCTGCAGTCCGCGGAGGCACGGCTCGCGGGCGAACAGATGGGTGTGATAGTAGAAGAACGCAATTCGCTCGCGGCAAATCTCATAGTCGTCGACGACCGGGTGGCGTGGGACTGTACGTTTCCGCCGCTCGGCGCCGGCAGCCGGGGTGGGGCGCTGCGCCGGGTAGAGAGCGACCTCACCGCGGGCCTGCTGCGCAGGCTCTTGTCCGCGCCGGGCAACGGAATGATTGCGGATGAGTTCGCCGCATTCCTGCCGTACACCGGGACGGCTACACACGGCGATAGTGGGTCCGCGCTCCCATGGGATCGGGCGCCATTATAGTTGGGAGCGGCGCCGGTCGGCGGTTGTGATATTCCTTGCGGCGCTCGATCAATCTTCCGCGAAGTCGGCCAGGGTAGGTTGTTCGACGTCGATGTAGTCCTGGCAGGCCATGATGATCGAAGCGGAACGGCTCCCGGCATTGAACGATATGCGCGTGTTTACCAGGAGACCGCGGTCGACGTACGTCGGAAGTTCGAGCACGCTGCCGAAGGGCGGTACCGCTCCTACCGGCAGGCCGGTGAGTTCGCGCAGCTCATCCGGATTGATCATGCGCAGATTCTTGACGCCGAAGGCGCGCTTGAAGGCGCGGGTGCCAACGCGTTTGTGGGCCGGCACGACTGCCAGCACAGTGGCTCCATCCGCGGCGAAGACGAGCGCTTTCGCACCCTCGTGCAGGGGCGTGCCGCGAATGTCTGCCGCCTCCTGGCTGGTTTTCACGGGTTCGTGCTCTTTGAACTCAAAGTTTACGCCGCGACTGTGGAGCAGCTCTTGAATGCGCGCGGTTACTGAAATTGCCATAGCTGACCTCACCGCTGGCTATTGACTACGGGGTTTGGCACTTGAACCCGCCGTTAAACTGCGTACTGCGCACCGTCCACCAACTCGATGCGGTCACCGTAGCGGCGAAAGTCTGCGGCATTGAACGTCAACAGTCTGCGCTCGCCGCGCGCCAGCATGGTAGCGACGATGTTGGCGTCGTGAATCTGCCGTCCTCCTACCGTAACTTCGCGGCACAGCGCAAGCAGAGTCTCGGTTACCTCGGGACCATCTTCAAGCATCTCGAAGCTGTTCGTCAACCGGTCCACGTCAGCGAGTGCATCCTCCCGCGCGATGGCGATTGACCAGGTCTGCGGGCGAGTGATTACGGACAGATATTCGCGCACTACCTGCCGGCTGATCCGCAACGGTACAAGGTCCTGAAACGCGCGTTCCAGATGTGCTCTAGCACGATCGTGGTCTGGGGCCTCGAGAATGCGGGCGCTTACGAGAACATTGGTGTCAATGAACATAAGTAAGTTAGGCCCTGTCCTCGTAGAGGTCCTCTCGCCGCAGGCTCAAGCCTTGCGGCCACGCCCCCGCGCGGTGGACAGGCCAGACCGCATCGAGCGTGCGTGGGCGCATGGTTTCCGCGCATTGCCGTCGCCGCAGCAGCAGCGTCTCGGCAGTCATGTCTACTTCAGCCGTCACCCAGCCGGCGACACCCCAGGCAAGAGCCTGACTGTGGCCGCTGCCGCCGCTCTGGTTCGCCCACCATGGCCGGTGCAAACGCGCAGACACGGGCAGCGTGAAGCCCAAGATTGACTCAATCTCGCTGAAGGTTGTCCGCCATTCCTCGGCCCGCAGACGGCACAGATACGTATACAGTCTCTGATACTTGCCGCGGTTGGCCATCTCTCGGTACTTCCGGTCTACATCCAAAGCCATGCTGGGGCTCGCCTCCTCGTCGCGGATGGGAAAACAACCGCTCAGGTACTATTATCGGTAGTTAGTGCGTATTGTGCAAGGATAGGTGGTGTGCTGACGCGGGCGTGAGTAGTCCTCACTTAGCGGAGAAGGCCGAGGCGCGGAGAGCGTCGCCACTGTCCGCTCGCTTAGAGCAGGCCTGCGGTCAGACCGCCGTCGATGTGGATCACCTGACCAGTGATGTAGGAGGCCGCGTTGCTTGTCAGGTAATTGACGAGCGCGGCGATTTCCTCGGGCGTGCCCGCGCGCTTGATGGGGAGCTTCTGCATGAGGCGGTCCATGAGGTGCGGCGGGATGTCGTGGGTCAAATCAGTGGGGATATAGCCCGGCGCAATCGCGTTGACCGTGATGCCTCGGCTGCCCATTTCTACAGCGGTGGAGCGGGTGAACGCCACCACACCGGCCTTGGCGGCGGTGTAGTTGGCCTGGCCGGGGTTGCCGACCAACCAGCCGACGGAGGTGATGTTGACGATGCGGCCCCAGCGTTGCGCCAACATGGGCCGCAAGGCCGCGCGGGTGCAAAAGAACGCGCCGCGCAGGTTCGTATCGACGACCAGGTCCCAGTCGTCGTCGCTCATTTTGAGCACCAGCGTGTCTTTGGTGATGCCGGCATTGTTCACCAAGACATGGAGCTCGCCGAACGTCTCCAGAGTACGGTCGACGACGGACTTCACAGCCGCGGCGTCCCGCACGTCGCCGCTGACCGCGATCGCCTTACCGCCTTCATCTTGAATCTGAGCAACGGTCTCGTGTGCGGCCTCCTCGTTTACCTGGTAGTTGATTGCTACGTTGGCGCCCGCCGCGGCCAGGTGGAGGGCAATTGTGCGGCCGATTCCGCGCGAGGCGCCGGTTACGAGGGCGGTTTTGCCGGTGAGGTGTCGGTCCATATCCCTTGTGCGTTGCGGTTACACGCGAGTACGACTCTGCAACTCTACAGTTTGGCGAAGCGGAAGTCCTAGGGAAACTTGTGCGCAGCTCTACCAAACGGTTGAAAGTGGCTCGACTCGGGCACCGATCTCCTCTCACCCCGGCCCTCTCCCCAGGGAGAGGGTGACCAACTTTGCCGCTGTGCAAGGTGGTCTAAGCGTCTCCTACAGGAAACCTCGCAAGGGTGCTGGCTGCTTTCGAAGGCGAGCGCATCACATTGAAGACCGCCGCGCGTCACACCTTCTCGGCGACAACCTGCAGCCAGTAGCGCGGCACCGTTGTCAGCTTCAGTTCCTTGACGGCCTCCCGAATGCCGTGCTTGAGTACCTCGGCTCCCACGTCCAGCGGCACGCTGGGCAGCACTCCTTCGATGAAGAGGGAATAGTCGCTGATGTCTTCCAGGCTCGCTTGGGTCATCTCCACTTGCCGGCATTCGAGGTGGGTCACGGCGAAGCCGTTGTCCTGCAGCAACTCCGAATACTGTTCAGGCGAAAGCCAGCGCATGGCGGTCGTTTTCGCGTCCTTGACGATCTTGACATTGGGGTGCTCACGCCGCATCTTCTGTACTGCGCGCACCACCCACAGGCGGTTTGCTTTCTCAGTAATGGGCAGATAGGCGCCGTCGAAGAAGGTCGTGTTGAAGGCGACGACCCCGCCGGGATTGAGGGCTTTGCCAATCTCCTTGAAGACGGCCTGTTTATCCTCGATGAGGTGGATGGCATTGCAGAAGAAGAGGGCATCCGCAGACGACACGATCTGGGAGACATTCTCCGCGCTGCCGTTGAGAAACCTGACCATAGCGCTGGCGACGCTCTGCCGCGCTTTGTCTAAGGCGAGGGGCGACGGGTCGATGCCGAGGATTTGGGCTTTCAGTCCGAGGCGCTGCACTTTGGCCAGGACCAGGCGCGTGATCGCGCCGGTACCGCAGCCGAGGTCGACGATGCGCCGCTGGACATTGGGGTCAAGCCGTTCCAGGAAGCCCAAGGCCGATTCGACCAAATGGGTATTGGTTTCACGATAGAATTCATGCCGAGCAAATGGCTCGAAGGAGTGATCCGGTCCTCGCGTAGCAGCCATTGAACACCTTCCTCACCGGAATCGGCGCACATATCCCTCAGTGGGCGGTGCCGAAGTCCGGCATCTCCATGCAGTTACTTGTCGACTCGGCTTGAGACAAAGCCGAGTACCTAATACCAAAAGCAATTTCACAAGAGCACCCGCGGAGAGGCGCCACAATCCCCAAGACGCCAATACACTCCTATTATACGGGTATTCGTGAGAGCGGGCGTGCCGCCTTCGTCAGGATGCTTACGAACATGCAGGTCAAAGGAGAGACCGGCCTGGAACGCAATGCTACAATGGGTGCGGAGTTGCTGGCAAGGGGCGGCAGTCTTTGCGCTACGCCTACAGAAGCCGGCTCCGCGAGGATTGAAGCGGTCTCCGATTGGCGCGGCGCGATGAGGCGGCCCAGGTCGCGTGCAGGGCATTGCAATGAGGACGAAGCGATGAGAATCCGCAAAGTAGAAGCTATCCCGCTGTGTTTGCCGCTTCAGAGTAGCGGCCACGAGCGCGTCTCGGACTATGGGCCGCATGACGAGGCCCACGCCATCATTGTCAGGGTGGAAACCGACGACGGGCTGGTGGGCCATGGCGAGGTGCATCCCGGTTACGGCTATACGCGCGGCGCGTGCTGGTCGCTGAAAGCCATTGTCGAGAAGGAACTCGGTCCGGAGATTATTGGCGAGGACGCCACGCAACCCGAGTACGTCTGGGAGAAGATGTACAACGGCCCTCGTGTGGGCATTGCGCTGACCTACGGCCAGTGCGCGCCGCGCATGGGCCGCCGGGGCGTCACCGTATGCGCTATGGGCGGGATCGACATGGCGCTGTGGGATATCTATGCCCGGTCGCTCAGGGTACCCATCTACAAGTTGCTGGGCGGCGGCTACCGCTCGCGCTTGCCGACGTACGCGAGCGGCGGCCATGCGGCCGCGGAGGAGGCCGGGGAAGAGGCGCTCACATACCTCGCCCAGGGGTTTCGCAATGTGAAGATGCGCGTGGGCGCTATGGACGCGCCGCGCGTTGTCGCTGACGGCGTCGCGCGCATCAAGGCGGTGCGGGAAGCCATGGGGCCACACGGCGAGCTCATGCTGGACGCCCACGGCTCTCTCAATGAGTCGCAAGCTATCCGCTTGGCGCAGGCGGCAGAGGAATTCGACATTTCGTGGTTCGAGGAGCCGGTGAGCAGCGACAACTGGCGGAGCATGGGCCGCGTGCGGCAGGCGACGTCGATACCCATCTCCACCGGCGAGAACGACTTCACGCACTTCGACTTCCGCGACATCATCGCCCACCAGGCGGCGGATATTCTCCAGCCCGATCTCGCGGTGGTAGGCGGCTTTACGGCGGCACGGCGTATCGGCACGTTGGCGCACGCGGCGAACCTGCAAGTAGCGCCGCACATTTGGGGCTCCGCCTTGCTTTTCTACGCCAGCCTGCAACTGGCGGCGGCGCTGCCAAACTGTCCGATCATCGAGTTTCGCCAGGGCGGCAATCCGCTGTTTACCGAGTTGATATCACCGCCGCCCGCAATCGATAGCGAGGGCTACGTGACAATCCCGGACGGACCCGGCCTGGGCGTGGACATAGACTTAGAGGTCGCGCGACAGAAGTTCCCGTTCGAGGAGGCGTAGAACTCAGGAGATCTGCTGGGGGCGAAAAGGCGGACGGCAGGCGTGGGCCAGTGCCGCCCAAATGCGCGTCCACTTTCTATACAACAAGATTGCGAATTAGGCAGTCGCAAATACTGTGTCCTGGCGTAGGGGCACGATATATCGTGCCCCTACGGAACTGCGGAATTGTACAATCTTCATTTTCCTGCCAAAGAGAAGAGGTAGCCTTGGCAACCTTAACGGGGACAATTCACGACGCGACTACCGGCGGCTCGCTGGCGGCGAAGGTCTCGGTGCTAAGTAGCCATGGCAGATTCCTCGCGCCGGATGACAGCTTGGCAACCGTGGGCACGACCAATCCGTTCTTCTACGCCGACGGCACGTTCTCGCTTGAAGGCCCGCGCGGGCAGGTGGACGTGCGCGTGGAACGGGGCACGGAATACGCGCCTTTGGAAATGACGGTAGACCTCCCGCAGCACGGTAAGGTGAACCTCGATTTGCCGCTGCAGCGCTGGATTAGCCTACCGAAGCAGGGCCTCTATCCCGGCAATACGCATATCCACTATCGTGAGTTCGAGACCCGGCCCGAGGAGCGCCTGCGCTTCGACTCGTCGGTGGAGGATCTCACGGTCACCATCATCAGCGTGCTGCAGCGCGGCGAGTTGGAATACGCAACCAACCGCTTTCCCGTGGGAGAAATGGAGCATCCGACCACGCCCGGCCACGTGCTGGACGTGGGTGAAGAGACGCGGCACAATGCGTGGTCATACGGCACCGGGTACGGCCACGTGATGCTGGTGCGGCTGCAGGAGCAGGTGGAACCGCTCAGCCGCGGCGTGCTCGTGGACGAGTCGGCGCCGGACTATCCCCCGCTGATCGACGCTTGCGCCGCGGCGCAGGAGCAGGGCGGGGTGACGATCTGGTGCCACAACGGCAAGGGGATGGAAGCGCCGATTGCCGCCGGTCTGGGGCGCTTGGATGCGGTCAATCTCTTCGATCCCTACTGGACTGACCCGGAATACGACCTGTGGTACCATTTGCTCAACTGCGGGTTTCAGTTGCCGGTAAGCACCGGCTCAGATTGGTTCGTATGTTCGGCGAACCGCGTGTACGTGCAGCTTGAGGATTCATTCTCGTACGACATCTGGCTGAACGGCCTGAAGAGCGGCGCAACGTTTATTACCAACGGCCCGTCGCTCACCCTGCGCGTTGCCGGTCAACTGCCCGGCAGCCTGCTGGACTTGCGCACGAGCAGGCGTAAGCAGGTGAATACCTTTGTGCGCTGGCAAGCCCTGCGTCCGGTGCAGCGGATCGAACTGGTATGCAACGGGGACGTGGTGGCACGAGAGGAATACAGCGAAGGCATACGCGAGGGTGTACTGCGCGCGCGATTGACGGTGCCTAATGACAGTTGGATCGCCGCCCGCTGCTGGGGTCGGCAGCGCGACAGCTACGGCCACGCGCAGTGGGCGCACACCAGCCCGGTGTATGTGCGATCAGGCGGCCCAAACCCGGCTCAAAGAGCCTCCGCCGAGTTCTTCGTGGATGAGATCGAGCGCGCCATTGAGTGGATTGGCACGCAGGGCCGCTTCGAACACGACGACCAGCGGCAACGCATGCTGGAGATCTTCAAGGACGGGCGGGAGCAGTACGCACGGCTGGCCAGCAGTTAGGTTGTGTGGACATTTCGCTGTCACTGCTATGAAAATAGCGTGACCAAGCCGTTCGCCCTGAGCAACGTCGAAGGGTGAACGGCGGAAGTGGTTAACAGCTTTCGACACTCCGATCTCTCCGTTCATACTTCGACAAGGGCTTCGCGCAGCCCTCAGCACGAACGGAGAGACCGGAGTTCATTTTCATTCCCTTGTGTGGCCTGGGCAAGGCTATGGTGTTTCCCGTGAAAACGGGAATCCATCTTCACTCGACACCGGATCGTGCTACTACGCGGGGTGGCGAGCGGCCGATTACGCAAGCAGTATCCTTGGCAATAGGCTTGCTTGCCACTTTGCGGGGAAAATCGAGAGACGCTTCCCCACAAACGCTTGCGATTCCTCGCTTGCGCTCGGAATGACACTTAATATCCACAGAGCCTAGATTCCCCACACGATTCGCCATCGGTTTCCCACTGCCACCGCTTGCCCTCACTTCGCAAACCCTTCACTGCATCAATTACAAGCCGAAGTGTAGCGCGGGGGCTTGTCCCCCGCCTGAATGTGCTTGCGCGCCCAGAGCCGATAGACTCCCGCTTTCGCGGGAGTGACGAGCTTACTCTTGTCGATACTGAGTATAGACTTAGATTGCTACTGCATTCGTCTGCGGGCGTCTTCGCCAATCCGCGTTGCAAAGTGAGGGTTAGGGTGTAGCGCGGGGGCTTGTCCCCCGCTTTCTGATCGCCAAGTAGACTCGGATACAGCAGGTATACGGTGAAGATGGATTCCCGCGTGCATAGGAATGACGCTACCTGGGAAAGTGGGCGTCCCGCCCGCATCGATGGGATTCCCGCGTGCGCGGGAATGACGGGCGACGCGCTCCCCGCGTTACCCTCAATTATTTGCCCCGTGTGCCCCCTCTTTCAACATGAAGATGACGGGCTCGCTTGCAGTCTACATCTCGCAGCAAATCCGGACTGTTTTTCAATATGGCTGCACCGGCTACAATTCTGCACGCCGGTCTTCCCAGGCGTGCCAGAAAAGTGTCTCGATCTCTGCCGGTGTCGGTTGGCGCGGGTTGCTGGCGGCATTGGGTTCTTTGGCGCTGTTGGCAACCATGTGCGGCAGCTTCTGCGACAACTGCTCTTTGGTGACGCCGGCTACTTGTAGCGATGCCGGAATGCCGACCTGAGCCCGCAACGCTGCCAGAGCGTCAACGAGAGATGCTATGGGGTTATCTCCGCCCAGGCCAAGGCGTGTGGCGAGGTCGGTGTACTTATCCGCGGCTGCCTGCGCGTTGAAAGCAACAATGTGCGGCAAGAGCAGCGCATTGGCGCGTCCGTGAGGCAGGCCGAAAGCCGGCGTGAGCTGGTGGGAGAGCGCGTGGCAGAGTCCCAATCCCGCGCGCATGGTGGCGCCGGCGATGGCCGCGGCCACGTGCATCTCGGCGCGGGCCGCCGTGGGGCCGGATTCCTGCACCGACGCGGGCAGGTGGGCAAAGACCGCGGCAATTGCCCCAGCACCCAGCGCTTGCGTCACGCGATGGGATTCAATGCTTGCGAAGGATTCTACGGCATGCGCCAACGCGTCGTAGCCGGTGTCGGCCGCTACGTGAGCCGGCATGGTGGCGGGGACGGCCGGATCGAGGATTGCAGCGTCGGGAACGCCGGTGAAGAGTACGCGCTTGACGGCGCCGTGCGCCGTGTTCTCCGATATCACGGCGCCCCGGCTGACCTCCGAGCCGGTGCCGCTGGTGGAGGGAATGGCGATGCAGGTCATGCGTCCGGTCTGGCGCGGCGGTGGATTGAAACCCGCGGCTACGAGCTCCGGCACGGAGACGCCCGGCGTCTCGCACGCGGCGCGGACCGTCTTGGTGACGTCGAGCGTGGAGCCTCCGCCCAGGCCGATGATGGTATCCGGGCCAAACTCCTCGGCTATTGCCACGCCCGCGGCGCAGGTCTCCTGCGATGGGTCTGGCTCGACGGTATCGAATATGGCCGTGTCCGCACCCGCTTGGCGCGCCAGACCGCAGACGCGCTCGGTGAAACCCAATTGCGTCATGACCGGGTCCGCCACCACCAGCACCCGCGTGCCGCAGAGGGAAGGAAGTAATTCCAATGCACCCTCCCCAAGGTGAATCTCAGTAGGAATTGAGAACGAGCGTATGTCCATGGGCACTGCTCCTTGTGGACAGAAAACTGACGGTTTGTAGATTGCACAGACGTGATGGCAGCAAAAACCCTGCGGTTCGGATTGTCGTCATTTTACCGGCAGGGCCGTAGCGTTGCACGCAAAGGTAGACAATTCGGCTAGAGACCAGAATCGATGATGCCGGCTAACTACGATGAAATCAGACGGAACCGCCGCGCCGCTGCTGGTGCTGTAGGCACAGCACGACTGGGTTGGCTGATCGGAGTGAAAGCCTTTGAGCCCCGAGCCTTCTGTACTACAGTAGAGAGTCAGGGTGCACATGATTCTCTTGACTCCGTGCTCTCTGGAGTGGGACAATAATCCCTAGTAAGTTACTAGGGATTAGGTGAAGAGCGGGTGCAAGAGCACCGCGCCAGGCCCCGGAATGGGAAAGGACCAAGAATGGCAGCAACGACAACGCACAACACGAGCGCAGCGCCCGGCAGCGCGGAAGTGAACGGCATGCTTCGTGCGACAACGCTGACAGAACTGCAGGAGCAGGGCGTCGTCACGGCGGCGGGCAACGGGCACACCATTGCCGTGTTCTGGCACAACGAGCGGGCCTACGCCGTGGACAACCGGTGTCCGCACATGGGCTTTCCGCTGGCGCGGGGCATCTGTGAGGACGGCGTGCTGACTTGCTACTGGCACTATGCGCGGTTCGACCTCGATTCCGGCGGCGCGTTCGACATCTGGGCAGGGGACGTGCGCACGTATCCGGTTACGGTGCGTAACGGCGAGGTCTGGGTGGATTTGCGTGAAACGAAGAGTGTAGACGAGCGGTACGCAGAGGAAGCCCTGCGCCTGGAGAAGGCGTTGGAACAGGGTATTTCGCTCAACCAGGCGAAGTCTGTGCTCGCCTTGCTTGACTTGAAGCCCACGGAGGCCACGAGGCAGATAGTGGCGACGACGGCCGAATTTGGGCTGCGCCGGGGTTCAGGACGCAATCCGGGCGGTTGGGGTGACGGACTTACCATCCTCACGGCCATGGCCAACCTGCAGCCGCAACTCTCCGCGGAGGATCAACCCCTCTCGCTCTACCACGGTACGCGCCGCGTAAGCGATGACGCCATGAACCGCACCGAGCGCATAGTGCTGGATCCGCTGCCGACAGAGGCGATCCCGTCTGACCGGCTAAAGCGTTGGTTCCGCGAATACGTCGAGGTGCGCGATGCCGATGCCGTGGACCGCACGCTGCGCACGGCGATTGCGGCGGGTTGGTCGGCGGAACAACTGCTCGACATGCTGGCCGCCGCCGCTACCGATCACTATTACCGCGACTTCTCCCACGTCATGGATACGCTTGCCAAGGCGGCGGAGTTGCTGGATATCATCGGCTGGGACCACGCTGACGCCGTGCTGCCGGCCCTGACGAGCCAGTGGGCGCAGGCGACGCGTGAAGAAGAGCGCAACTCCTGGCTGCGCCCGGAGAACCTCGTGGCGATCGTGGAAGCGGCAATTCCGGAACTCGACGCCGCGGTTGACCTCGCGGCCCAGCCGACCGGAGGATGGGACGACGACCTCATCGCCGCGCTGCTGGGGGACGATCCCGCAGGCAGTATCGCCGCTTTGCTGGCGGCATGGCGTGGCGGCCTGGCCCTCGCCGACGCGGCGCAGGCTTTGGCGTACGCCTCGGCGCTGCGTCTCACGCGCTTCCCGACCAGCAACGAGTTTGGCGATTGGGACACGGCGCTCCACCATTTTACCTACTGCGCCTCACTCGCCCAGGTAGCCAAACGCGCGCCTTCTGTGGAGCTGGCGCGGGGCGTGCTGCACGGCGCCATGGTTGTCTATCAAGCGCGGTTCCTTAATATGCCGGCGGCACGGCTGCCAAGTGAAACTGCGCTGGAGGCGCTCCCCAGCGACCCCAGTGTCCTGCAAGGGCAACTCTTGGCGTACTGCGAGCGGCAAGGCGGCGTGGATGAGGCGGGCGCGGTCACGTATCGCTATCTCACCCTCGGCCACGATCCGGCGCCGTTGATCGCCACGCTTGGCCACGCCGTGCTGTGCGAAGACCCCGGCTTCCACGACTTTCAGATGTTGGAGGAAGGGGTGCGCCTGTCCCGCGATCTGGAGGCAGACGGCCACGCCGAGGCCTCGCGCCAGACCCTCGTCGCCATCGCCCGCTGGCAAGCGGCCCACGCCCCCACGCGGCGCGCCACTACCCAAACGTACACCATCGCCCGGCGTCTTCACCGGGGAGAGGCCGTCTATGCCGATTCGGATGGCGACGATGGCGCAGGATGATGCGGGAGTTCTCGGTCAAGCAAGGTGCGCGGCCGGTTCTGTCCTTGGCCGCCGCACGGACCGGGCCGACGGCAAATGAAGTGTCTTTGTATAGTCAGTTGCCAGGGTTGCGCGACCGGCGTGTTGCAGGGGCAGCCACAGGGCTGACCCTACGATTTCAACGCGCAGTCGTGGGTAGGTTAGAATAGGTGAAGGGGACGGGCCGAGGCATGGCGCGCCTCTGTGTGTTTGTGACTACCGCAAAGTGAGAGACTGCTATGGCTGGTAAGACGTTATTCGAGAAGGTCTGGGAAAGTCACGTCGTGCACGAGGAGCCGGACGGGCCGGCGCTGCTCTACGTGGATTTGCACCTCGTGCATGAAGTTACGTCGGCGCAGGCATTTGAGGGCTTGCGGCTGAGCGGGCGTACTGTGCGGCGGCCCGATATGACGGTATCAACCGTCGATCACAACGTGCCCACGGCCGACCGCGGGGCACCTATCGAGGACGACATTTCGCGCCGCCAGATCGAGACAATGGAGCAGAACGCCGCTGAGTTCGGGTTGACATTCTACGGATACCGGAACCCAAACCAAGGCATTGTGCACATCATTGGGCCGGAATTGGGCTACACGCAGCCCGGCAAGGTCATTGTGTGCGGTGACAGCCACACCTCCACCCACGGCGCTTTTGGCGCGTTTGCCCTCGGCATCGGCACGTCTGAATTGGAACACGTGCTGGCTACCCAGTGCCTCATTCAGAAAAAGCCCAAGACGATGGAAGTGCGCGTAGACGGCACGCTGCCCCAGGGAGTAACGGCCAAGGACATCATACTTGGCATCATCGGCCACATTGGGGTGGACGGCGGCGTGGGCCACGTGATCGAGTACACCGGCGAGGCCATTCGGGCGCTCTCCATGGAAGGACGCATGACCGTCTGCAATATGTCCATCGAGGGCGGCGCGCGCGCCGGTATGATCGCACCCGATGAGAAGTCGATTGCATACCTGAAGGGACGCAAGTACGCGCCGCAGGGGAGCGCTTGGGATGAGGCAGTCGCCTACTGGCGCACGCTCGCCACCGACGCCGACGCCACGTACGACAGCGTCATAAAGATCGATGCCGCCACGCTGGCTCCCCACGTCACGTGGGGCACGAATCCCGGCCAGGTGGTCCCGGTTACGGGCGCGGTGCCCAGTCCCGGCGAGTTGGCAACACCGGAAGAGCAGGACGCCGCGGCACGCGCGCTAACGTACATGGGTCTGGAGGGCGGCACGCCCATTCAGGACATCGCCGTAGACCGCGTATTTCTGGGGTCCTGCACCAATGCCAGGCTGGAGGACTTGCGCGCGGCAGCCGGCATCGTAAGCGGCAAGCGGGTCCATCCCGATGTGAGAGCGATGGTGGTTCCGGGCTCGACCTTGCTCAAGCAGAAGGCGGAAAGCGAAGGGCTCAATGAGGTCTTTCAGGCCGCCGGTTTCGAGTGGCGCGAGGCCGGCTGCTCCATGTGCCTGGGCATGAACCCGGACATTCTAGCTCCCGGCGAGCGCTGCGCTTCAACCTCCAACCGCAATTTCGAGGGCCGCCAGGGCAAAGGCGGCCGCACACACCTCGTCAGCCCGCAGATGGCCGCCGCCGCCGCGATTGCGGGGCGTTTTGTGGATGTCCGCAAGTGGTGAAAACTCCAATAGTATGGTATAATATAAAGAGCAGAACTAAGCCTTTAGCCGTTGATGCTATCTGATTGGTGACTTTTCCGGCAGTTGTGCAGGAGCCTTCGAAGGTTTTTGGGAGCGGTGTCGCGTGGCAGTCTTTGATACCCATAGTGCGTTTAATGCATTTAGGGATGCCGGTTTCTCTGAGGAGCAATCCCAGGCATTGATCGATGCGGGTCGGGATGGCACTGACGCTCTTGCGACCAAGGCTGACTTAAAAGAGCTGGAAGCCGCAACCAAGGATGATTTAAAGGCGTTGGAAGCGGCGACCAAGGCTGACCTAAAGGCGTTGGAAGCGGCAACCAAGGCTGATCTAAAGGCATTAGAGGTGTCAACGAATGTCGGCCTACGCGATTTGGAACAACGGATGACGATACGCTTGGGTGCAATGATGTTTGCCACTACGGGTCTGCAGGTTGCAATTGTCGCAGTCCTGCTGGTGTTGGTCGTGCGTTAGTATGAAATCAACAGTTGAACCATTGATAGGAGATCGCTAAAGGGATTAGGAATGGAACCATTTGTAAAGCACACCGGCAACGTAGCCGCCCTTGACCGGGCAAACGTCGATACCGATCAGATCATCCCCAAGCAGTTTCTCAAGCGTATTGAGCGCACGGGGTACGGTCCGTTTGCCTTCTTCGACTGGCGCTACTTCGAGGACGGCACGACGCTTAACCCGGACTTTGAATTGAACGACGCGCGTTACGACGGTGCGAGCGTTCTCGTCACCGGCAGGAACTTCGGTTGCGGCTCATCACGGGAGCATGCGGCGTGGGCGCTGAGGGAGTATGGCTTCTTGGCGATTATCGCGCCGAGTTTTGCCGACATCTTTGCCAATAACGCCGTCGAGAACGGCATGCTCACGGTGGTCTTGCCGCCGGAAGACGTGGCGACCCTCACCGAGCGGGCGCAGGCCATGGACGGTTACAAGATCACGGTGGACTTGGCAAGCACGACCGTCCAAGACGACCACGGCTTCAAGGCGTCGTTTGCGGTTGACGCTACCGTGCAACACCGCTTGCTCAACGGCCTGGACGCGGTTGGCCTCACGTTGCAGCAGGAAGACGCTATTGCGGCCTTCGAGGAGCGGCGGCCCGCTTGGCTGCGTGCCTCCTGACCGGGAAAAACGGCTAAGAGAGCGAAATATATAGGCCGCACCGGCACACGGGTGCGGCCTTTCGAATCAACGCGGAATCGACCTACTTGCCTCAACCACGGGGACTAAGTGCTGCGAATCTGTACGGCAAACGTCTGGCGAGTAGGAAGGGAGACCCAGTACCTATTTTCAAGTCCGGTGACGACTGGCAGAGGTCGGAGATACTGCTCGTGCACTCCATGGGCGGTACGTAGCGCGGGGGCTTGTCCCCCGCCACAGCTCGCGGAAGTGGGACCACGTCGGCAGCACGAGGCGTGCCTGGAGGGCTTTTGCTGTTAGAAACGCGTGTGCGATAGATTGACCCCATTACTGGCGCAGGTTGCAAACCTGCGCTACCGGAGCGGCGAGGCACGGCGAGCACCCTGTTTCTTGCCAGGAAGGCTGATGCGGCAGAATTAGGGATTTTCTACCGCAATCATCGCGGTGGTGGGTAGGTTGATTTAGCCACTTCGCACTGCAAGAGAAGACAATCCCATGGTTTATCCATGTGCACTAGCGCAGGTTACAAACCTGCGCTACCGGAGCGCGGGGGCTTGTCCCCCGCTCGGCGACACCACTAGTGTTCGTCGGCCGGTCGTAGCAGCGATGCCAACACCGCTATTCCCAGAATGGCGCCGACCACGATCAGCGAATAGATCGGTTGCTTATGGAATGTTGCTGAAACGACGTCGATGGTCTCGAGCAATGGGGTAAAGAAGTGGTCCCCCTTTGGCACGTCGTGGAAGTCGGCCAGGACCATCTTGATGCCAACGAAAACAAGCACCAGACCTAGGCCGATGGCAAGGTAGTGAAAGCGACCCATGAGGTTTTCCAGCAGGAAGTAGAGGGCGCGCATGCCGAGTATGGCGAAAATGTTGGAGGAATAGACGATGAAGGGCTCTCGTGTGATGGCGAAGATCGCCGGCACGGAATCCAAGGCGAAGACCACGTCGGTGACGTTTACCACAAGCAGCACGAGTAACAGCGGTGTAGCCAGCCAGCGGCCGTCGAGTCTTACGATGTACTTCCCGCCATGGTAGGTGTCCGTGCTGGGAAGGATTTTGCGAAATACACGAACGGCGAGATTGCGTTCGGGATCGGCTTCCTCATCGCCTGAGATGAGAATGCGAATACCGGTGTAGATCAGGAACCCGCCAAAGACATAGATCATCCAACTGAACGTGGCGAGAAGCGCCGCGCCAGTGAGAATAAACGCGCCGCGCAGGATGATGGCGGCAAGGATTCCCCAGAAGAGGACGCCATAACGGTACTCTTTGGGAACGGCAAAGTATGTAAAGATGATCAGGAAGACGAAGAGGTTGTCAACGCTCAGCATCTTTTCGATCAAATAGCCGGTGAGATACTCCGTGCCGTGTTCAACCCCGGCAAATATGAACATGCCTGCCCCAAATATCAGGGCAAGCACGATCCAAATCACCGACCAGGTGGCAGCCTCGCGGGGCTTGATCTCATGCGCGCCCCGATGGAACACCGTGAGGTCGAGTATCAGTAAGACGACAACGCCTAAGGTGAATCCGATCCAAAGCACAGGCGAGTTGAGCGTTCCGAACATAGATTCTTCTTTCGGCAATTTGGGGGATTATCAGCTTTCAACATCAGCGCATGGCACAGTTAAGGCACCGGTACTCCGGTGCCGTTTGCCCACTCTGGAAAGAGGAATAGTGCGCTGGCGCACGTCTTCTATAGTAGCGCAACGACCATGGAAGCGTCACATGCAGGCAGGAGGTGAGCAGTCACAGGCAGACTTTCTTGGCGGCGGGGTCTACCAAACGGCTCGAATGGACGGGGCAAGACCGGCTCACCGGTGGAGTGTATAATTGAAGGTAGTACTTGCAATTATACACTATTTCAGGGTATACTCTGCCCATGGTCAGGCGTGAAATAACTCCTCGTCTCACTCGCTTGTTCAAGCAATACCCTTTTGTGACGGTGACCGGACCGCGTCAGTCGGGCAAGACGACGCTGTGTCGCAGGGTGTTTCCAGACCTGGCATACGTGAATCTCGAAGCGCCCGACCAACGCGAGTTTGCAGAGTCCGATCCGAGAGCATTCCTCGCGCGGCTGGACGGCGGCGCCATTCTCGATGAAATTCAGCGCGTGCCAAGTCTCCTGTCGTACCTACAAGTGATCGCCGATGAGAACAGGCGTAACAGCCTCTTCGTGCTCACCGGCAGCGAGCAGTTTCGGCTGTCGAATGCCATCAGTCAATCGCTGGCAGGTAGGACGGCATTGCTGCGACTATTGCCGTTCACTATGGCAGAGCGTCAGGAGACAGGGGCAAGCGTCGCAGTGGATGAGGTTCTCTATTCGGGGTTCTATCCGCGCATTCATGACCAGAATCTGGACCCCCATCAGGCCCTTGGCGACTATTTCGAGACCTATGTTGGGCGTGACGTGCGGCAAATAGGTGAGATTCGCAACCTATCGAGTTTTCAACGATTTGTGCGCCTGTGTGCCGGACGTGTGGGACAACTGGTCAATCTCTCGTCACTGGGAGCTGACGCGGGGGTCTCGCATACGACCGCACGAGAGTGGCTCACAGTGTTGGAGGCCAGCTACGTTGTGTTCCAATTGCAGCCGTATCACTCCAACGTACAGAAGCGACTGATCAAGTCACCGAAGCTCTATTTCTACGACGTGGGGTTGGCAAGCTATCTCATTGGCATTGAAAACTCAAAGCAGATTGCTACGCACCCCTTACGCGGACCTCTCTTTGAGAATGCGGTCGTCATGGAAGCCCTCAAGCACCGCTTCAATCGCGGCCGGCAGTCCAATCTGTCGTTCTTTCGCAAAGTCCAGGGCCTGGAATGCGACCTTTTCTACGAGACCGGACAGGGCATTGGCGCCATTGAGGTAAAGTCCGGCGCTACCCTCGCTGCGGACTATTTCGACGCGCTCAATCGCGTTGCGAAGCGTCTGCCGGAGATCACTCGAAAGCTGGTTGTTTACGGCGGCTCGGACCGTCAATCACGCGCCAAGGGTGAAGCTGTTCCCTTGAGTGATCTTGGCGGGGTTCTTCAGGACTTCGACGTGGAATGAGCCATAGTCGATTCCATCGAGAAGCTAAGGATGGACGTCATCTGCGTCACATGGCTCTGTTGTTGATTGATGCCTTTGGCACAAGGCACGTTGTGCGTAAATCCGGCGCAGAATCGACGAGCGCTGTGCAACGGCGCGACGAAAGCCTAATCTTCGAACTCACTCAAGTGACGCTATCGATGTCTAGCTCGAGGGCATCAATGAGCCGCGTGGCGCCGATGCGGGCGGCGAGCGACGCGAGTGCCGGGTTTTCGACAGTTGTCAGTTCCTCCAGGTTCGCGTCGTCGGCGATGCTTACGTATTCCACGTTGAGAAGAGGTTCCTGCGCGAGCACCGCATGCATGGCGGCGCGCAGGGTGTCGGCATTGCGCTCGCCGGCGGCGTAGCCCTGCCGCGCTGCTTGGAGCGCTTGGTAAAGGGCATTCGCCGCTTCGCGTTCAGCCGGTTTCAGGTGCACGTTGCGACTGGAGAGGGCGAGGCCATCCGGTTCGCGCACCGTCTCTACCGGTACGATGGCGGTGGGGACATTGAGGTCGCGCACCATGCGGCGGATGACGCGGAGTTGCTGGGCGTCCTTGCGGCCCAAATAGACCCGGTGGGGCTGAATAATGTTAAGGAGCTTGCAAACGATCGTGGTAACGCCGCGAAAGTGACCCGGGCGCGCCGCTCCTTCCAAGCGGTCGGTAAGCTCCGCGACGTCCACGTACGTGCTGAAATCCGCTGTGTACATGGTTTCAGCTTCAGGGACAAAGACGGCATCCACGCCGGCTGCTTCGAACAGCGCAAGGTCACGCGGCAGGTCGCGGGGATAGGTGTCGAAGTCCTCGTTTTGGCCGAATTGCAGTGAATTGACGAATACTGTGGCCCAGCAGTGAGCGTTCTGGGCCCGGGCGGCGCGCACCAGCGCCATATGGCCCGCGTGCAGATAGCCCATGGTGGGCACAAGCCCGAGGCTGCCCTGGGCTTTTTGGCGTGCGGCGCGAACTGCTGGGATTGTGTGTAGGACCTGCATGTAGGTTCACTTGGTCGTGCTGCGGAGTGGTATCTGACTCGTATTCTAACCCACTGACAGACACCGGTTCCGCCCGCCCTTCGACAGGCTCAGGGCGAACGGGGGAGATGCATGTGGCGCGCTGGGGCTTGTTCACCCTTCGACGGGCTCAGGGCGAACGGGGGTGATGCATGTGGCGCGCACGGGCTTGTTGACCCTTCGACAGGCTCAGGGCGAACGGGGAAAAGTATGTGGTGCGCTGGGGCTGGTTGGCCCTTCGACGGGCTCAGGGCGAACGGGGGAAATACATGTAGCGCGCTGGGGCGTGTTGGCCCTTCGACGGGCTCAGGGCGAACGGGGGAGATGCATGTAGCGCGCTGAGGCGTGTTGGCCCTTCGACAGGCTCAGGGCGAACGGGGGAAATGCATGTGGCGCGCTGGGGCTGGTTGGCCCTTCGACGGGCTCAGGGCGAACGGGGGTAGTACATGGTTGCGCCCGCGACTGTTGGCCTATCGGCACGCTTGGCGAATTCAGAAGCGCTTCTCAGACCGAGCCCGGCCCGTTTACGACTCAGCAGGTCAAGGAGAGAGGAATCAGGGTAAAGTGCGGACTGGTCTCCCGAGAACAGCGCGGCCCGGCTAGCTCTGGTCGGCTGCGGAAACTGCTGATTCTTTACGCAGGGCGCGTGCGACTTCGTTGGGGAGCATGAAGCTGTGTTCACGGGTAGGAAAGGCCCCGTTTTCGACGTCCTGCACGTAGGCGTTCACCGCGGCGCGCATCGCGTCTCCCAATTTCGCATATGCCTTGGCATGCCGTGGGTGCACGGCGTGGGGATTCAGCCCGAGGAGGTCGTGCAAGACCTGTATTTGACCGTCGCAATGGACGCCCGCGCCGATGCCGATGGTGGGAATGGAGAGCGACTCGGTGATCTTCTGTGCCAGAGTGGCCGGAATGCTTTCCAGTACCAGCGCAAACGCGCCCGCGCGCTCGAGAGCCAGCGCATCGCTTTGGAGTTCTTCGGCTTCAGCCAGCGTGCGGCCCTTTGCCCGGTAGCCGCCGAGCTGATGGACTGACTGTGGGGTAAGTCCAATATGCCCCATCACCGGAATGCCGGCATCCACCAGATGCGCCGTAACCGTTACGGTTTGCTTGCCGCCTTCCAGCTTTACCCCCTGCGCGCCGCCCTCCTTGATCAATTGCCCGGCGTTGAGCAGGGCGCGTTCGTTTGAAACCTGGTACGAGAGAAACGGCATGTCGGCAATCACCAAAGCCCGGCGCGTACCGCGTACCACGGCCTGCGTGTGACGCAAGATATCGTTTACGGTAACCGGTAAGGTATTTTCATGACCGAGGACCGTGTTGCCCAGGCTGTCGCCGACCAGGATGGCGGGCACACCGGCGGCCTCCACAAAATGCGCCAGCGGCGCATCGTACGCCGTCAGCATGACGATCTTGCGGCCCTCCGCCTTCATCTGCTTGAGGTCGGCGATGGTAACGCGCCCGGTGCTCATGGTGTCCCTCGGTTCTTCAGCGTCGCGCTTAGAAGTGACCCCAACTCTCGTTCGAGAGCGGCCTTGTCGGCGGCGTAATCACTGCCGCAAGCGCCACCTTGGCCGTCAATAGCTGCAAGATTATTGTATATCATCGCGAGCGCCATTGCAGCGTACGGAAACGCCTGTTGGGGGGCGGCCTCGCGAATTGCCGTGAGGTTGCGCCGAACCGTTGCCCAGTCGCCGCGCGCTATGGGACCGGTGAGGGCATCCACGGGACCAAGTCGACGGAGGTTGTGAGTGGTGCCTTGCAGCAAGGGAACCAAGGCTTCCAGCCCTTCCTGTTCCGACTTCCCGAGCGCCTGCCAGAGTTCGATGCCGGCATGGGCGAGGGCGACGGTGTAGTTGGAGACGAGCACCGCCGCAGCGTGATATGCCGGCCGTGCTGCCGCCGGCACGGAGCCCCAGGTGCACTCCAAGGCGCAGGCAATGCCTGCAAGTTCGCTGAGTAGAGGCTCTTGCGCTTCAATGCCAACAAACGAGCCAGGCAGATTTTCGAATGCCGCTTGCGCGTCCGGTAGAGTCTGCAACGGGTGAAAGGCGCCGGGCAAGGCGCCGTGGCGCTCAACCGCCGCGAGGGCGGCTGCGGGCAGCGCGCCGCTGCAGTGGACGACGCCTTGACCGCGCTGCCACAAATTGGCGCCGGCGATTGCCGAAATTGCGGCATCGGGAGTGGTGATGAAGACAAGATCGCAGGTGTCCGCGACGCGTTGCGCGCCAGTAGCTTCACAATCCGGCAGAATCGCGGCGAGCGATTCTGCTTGGGCGGGGGTTCTTCCTGCAATGGCGCGGACGACGTACCCACGTTCCGCCAGGAGACGCGCCAGCCCTGACCCTACGCGCCCGGGCCCGATCACCCCAATGTTCATGGCTTTCTTCCCTGGCAGGGGATAGCTCTTCCGCAAGGAATCAGACTACGCCAGACCTCTGGTTTTGCATTCAGGGGATCCATCGCAGCGCATGGCGCCTAGCGAATCATCGCATCGATGCGGTCGCCGACCACTTCCAACGTTTGAATCGGGAAGGTGCCCGTCTCGATGATGTTTTTCAGATCGGCAAGGAGGATCTTTATTTCAGCAATCTGTTCCTGCTGGCCGGCAGAGCCCAGATTCGCCGCGGCAGCCAGCGAACGATCGACTTCAGCTAACTCGCGGATCGCGAGTCCACCCTCCTGCTCGCGCAGGTGAGCGCGCGCACGGCTCACGCGGACGGATGCCCGCAACAGGTGGTTCTGGAACTGCAACACGGTCACGATCTGGTTTGCCGTTTCCGCTTGTTGCTCAAGAGCCGCTACGCGGGTATCCATCACGTCCGTAATCTGTGCCGCAGCCTGCGCCTGTTCCGCGGCGGTCTGAATGGTGGGGCGATCGCGCCAGAGGAAGATGCCGAGGGCGAGCGCCGCCACGCCGACCGCTATGCCGATCAAGGCGAGCACGAGGTTGACTACCCGAATCCAGCTGCCGAGCCGGGTAGCCAAAGTGGGTTTTGCGTTAGCCATGCTGCGGTCCTGCTCCTCTTAAGGGATCGTGAATGGTGGGGAATCTCGCTCTTTCAGCATACCAAAGTGCGGACTGCGGGCGTTAGGGGAAATCACCAGGGAAGCCGGGAGCCGCTGAGTAAACAGCAGTGACCCGGGCGCAGGCCGTCGTCTTGCGGATTGGCCGCGGGAGCGGACGCGCGATCGGACGGACAGGACGTGTACGCAAGAGAGAAAGAAGAGTTGCGTGCGCCGGAGACGCGGGCCGCGCACTCCCGCGCTTGGAAGACGTTGCGCCCTTCCGGCGCGTAGAGGAAGCCGGCGCATTCGAGTTTACTCGTCCTGCGGCTCCAGTGGCATAGCGTAGAATATCTGCCGCGCAACTTCCTCGAAACCAAGGTCGGGATAGAGGTGGCGGCCGATGGGATTCTGATCCAGGGTCTCGATGCGGGCGAGAATCAGGTTCTGGTCGCGAAAGTACTGGATGCAATGCTCCAGCAGCATGCGGCCGATGCCCTTGCCGCGAAACTTCTCGTCCACCGCCATATCAGGAATCTGGCCGACACTGTTCCGGCGATTGATGCGGGTCGTGGCATAGCCAATCACCTCACCCTCGTGTTCGACCACGAAGCACTCTTCCGGATGATCGGTGAGATCCATGGCCACCATGGGCCATTTGCGCTCGCCCCAGGGAACGGGCAAGAGATCGGGCCAAGCGTCTTCGATGTTATTCTCGATGCTCACGCCGGAAAATGCGGTGATGGTGAGTTCTTTAACGCGCGCCTCGTCGCTCGGAATGTATTGGCGTATGTTCAATTCCTTGAGGAAGTCTTCGTCAACCGGCATTGGTCACCGTCCTGGATTAATTGGTCTGCAACGGAGTCTCAATCTTCATTGCCCGGTGCAGTGGGCCGAGGGGTCTTTCAAATTTAACCTAGTCTCGTCGGATACACCGGCTTCCATCATAGCTGGAGGCCAGGCGCTGGTGAAATACCACGCGTACCAGCCGCCAAGCGGGGGACAAGCCCCCGCGCTACCGAAGAGGGGGTCAACACCCACGTCCGCAGTGCCACTTTCCGCCATAGCCATGAGAACAGATCGCCAACATCCGTCATTCCAGTGAAAACGGGAATCCATCTTCTCCGTGCGCCCAAAATAAAGCGCCATTCCCATGTTGGGCGCTTCACCATGCTCTCAGTGCGGGGCAAATCCCTGGGTTGGCAAAACACAATGCGCCAATCGCCGAGCGGGGGACAAGCCCCCGCGCTACGGAAGAGGGAGTCGACACCCACGTCCGCAGTGCCACATTTCGCCATAGCCATGGAAACCGATCGCCAACATCCGTCATTCCCGTGAAAACGGTAATCCATCTTCTCCGTGCGCCCAAAATAAAGCGCCATTCCCATGCCGGGCGCTTCACCATGCTCTCAGTGCGGGGTAAGCCCCTGCGTTGGCAAAACACCGCGCGCCAATCGCTGAGCGGGGGACAAGCCCCCGCGCTACTGAAGAGGGGGTCAACACCCACGTCCGCAGTGCCACATTTCGCCATAGCCATGAAAACAGATCGCCAACATCCGTCATTCCCGTGAAAACGGGAATCCATCTTCTCCGTGCGCCCAGAATAAAGTGCCATTCCCATGCCGGGTGCTTCACCATGCTACGGCAGCGCACAGGGACAATCACGCTGCCCACATCTCACAACCGGAGAAAGGCGCAGTCCGGCCACACAACGAGCCGCCCCCTAGCCAACTCCCCTGCCGCCGTCGATAACGAGCGTCTGGCCGGTAACCCAGTCAGCGGTGCAAATGAGGTAGTGCGTCGCGCCCGCGATGTCCTCCGGCGTGCCGAGGCGTTGCGTAATGGTGGACTGGCGAATCTCCTCATTGCGGTCGGGATAGTCTTCCGTCCAGCGCGTGTAGATCAGTCCGGGCGCAACGCTATTCACCAGGATTTCCGGACCCAGGGCGTTGGCCATGGACTTCGTGAGGGCGATCATGGCGGCTTTGGAAGCGGCATAGGGTACGGAGCTGCCGCCGCCGGTGATGCCTGCCACGGAGGAAACGTTGACAATGCGGCCGCTGCCTTGGGCCTTCATGATGGGCGTGACGGCGCGTATGCCGTAGAAGGCTCCCATGACGTTGACGGCGAAGATGCGGTTCCACAGCTCGTCGGTTAGTTTGTCGAGTTCGGTATGGGCGATGAACTGCGTATAGCCCGCGTTATTTACAAGCGCGTCGACGCTGCCGAAAGACTCGCGGGCGAAGTTCACCATCTCGATAACCTTGCCTTCGTCGGCCACGTCAGCCTTGAAGGTCACCCCCCGGCCGCCGGCTGCCGTGGCGTCGCGCGCGGTCTGCTCGGCTTCCTTTTCAGACTTGGAATAGTTGACGACGACGTTTGCTCCCTCGCGGGCTAGCGATATGCAGACCGCGCGGCCAATGCCGGTGGCACCGCCGGTTACAATAGCTGTCTTTCCCTCCAACTGCATTAACGAGTCCTCCTTAGCGAACGATGAACCACAAACCTGCCAACAGAAGCAGGCCCACCCAACAGGATGCCAGCATGAGCATGCGCGCGGCAAAGGCGCTTCTCTTGATGAAAAAAGCGCACACCGCGCTATTTGCAAGTATCAGCAAGGCCACGCCGAGTGGAAGGCGGTAGAGATAGACCTTATTGGCCACGAGATCGGCTTGGCCCTGGGGATTGAAGAGAATGGGCAGTCGCTCCGGAAGCTGAGGGTAGACACTCTGGATGGCCCCAAGCAGCGCTAGGTCTGCCAGCACGGCCAGGATCAGGAAGAGATAGAATACCTTGTCCGTCCAGAAGCGATAGCGGGGCGCAAACTCAGTTGCCACGTTTGTGCTTGCTCGCTCTGCCATCCTGCTTCCTCGGCGGTGCTATGCGCATCATGCAGGCCGCTGCGTCTCAATGGACTACGCGATTGACCGCTCCGATACCTGCGCAGCCCAGAGAACTCCCACTTGACAAGGCGAGACGCGACTGCCATGTGCGCGCGGCAAAGCGCGCAGCATCCAGCACCCTACGAGACGCTGGCGCCTACGGGGTAAACGGCGGCGCACCATTCGGCGTACTTCGGATTGCGATTGCGCACCGCGTCGAAGAAGACTTCCTGCAGCCGGGCCGCTACGGGACCGATCTCACCGCTGCCGATCGTCCTGCCGTCCACCTCGCCGATGGCGGAGATCTGCGCGGCCGTGCCGGTGAAGAAGAGCTCGTCCGCAATGTAGAGCTCAGTGCGCGCGATGCGCCGCTCCACCACCTCGATGCCGAGTTCCTCCCGTGCCAGTGCCATCACGGCATGGCGGGTGATGCCTTCCAGGATGTTTGAATCCGGACCGGTGGTGATGAGCTTGCCGTCCCGCAGCATGAAGATATTCTCGCCGGGGCCTTCCGAAACCGAGCCGTCGCTGTTCAACATGATGGCTTCGTCAAAGCCCAGTTCTTTGGCTTGGGAGGTCGCCAGGGCCGAATTGATGTAGAGTCCCGTTACCTTGGCACGTGGCGGAATGACATTGTCATCGATGCGCCGCCAAGGCGAGATCGTGACGCGGATCGGCTTGTCCAGGTCCAAGTACGCGCCGAAAGGCACGGTGAACATGAAGAAGTCGTCTTCCACGTCTTCCAAGCCGCCGTCGGGCGCCTTGCGCACCAGCGAGAGGCCGACCTGCTCGGCGCTCTTGTACACGAGCGGCCGCACGTACACGTCTTCGCGGTAACCGGACTTTGCCACGAGATCACAGGCAAGCTGTGTCAACTCTGCCGGGTCGAGGCGCACTTTCATGCGCAAGATGTGCGCGGAGCGGTGAAGCCGCTCAAAGTGCTCCCGCGCGCGAAAGAGGTAGACCTGCTCGTCTTCCGGTACCCAGTAGCCCCGAATGCCCTCAAAGCAGCCGGTGCCATAGTTGAGCGCGTGCGTCATGATGCCTACTTTGGCGTCGCCAAGCGGCACCACATTACCTTCAAAATACGCGAACGGTTCTCCCACAACCGACCTCCTCGTTAGCCCGTGGGCGCAGATGCTTATGCTACGCAAAAGCCTACGCTCTATCATGCTACACTTGCCGATCCCATGTAAACCCTGGTTGTGCCCCGCGACGGTGCGGGATGGCACGGTAAGATTGGCCCCGCGTACACGCTAGGCCCTCAATTGGATTCTTCCCGGTAGGCAGCAGCTTGCAAATTGTAGAGTTCGGCATATTCACCGCCGGACGCGAGCAGGGCGTCGTGCGTTCCCTCCTCCACTAAGCGGCCCTCGCGCAGCACCAGAATCCGGTCCGCGATCTGGCACGAGGCCAGCCGGTGGGAGATGAGGATTGCCGTGCGGTTTTGCGCCATGTCCGCGAAGTGCTGGTAGACCGCCGCTTCCGCCTTGGCGTCCAGGGCCGCAGCCGGTTCGTCCAGGATGAGGATCTCGGCAGGGCGGAAATAGGCCCGGGCGATCGCCAGCTTTTGCCACTGCCCTACCGATAGCTCCGCACCGGCGTGGTATTCCTTGCCCAACGGTGTGTCTAGTCCTTGCGGCAGCTCTGCCGCCACTTCGTGGGCGCCGCTGCGCGTGAGGACGGCTTGCAGGCGCTCTTTATCTTTGGATCCTTCCAGCCAGCCGAAGGTGATATTCTCCTCGACGGAAGTCTGGTAACGCAAGTACGACTGAAAGACCGTGCCGAACTTGCGATGCCAATCGGCAGGCGCAATGTCAGCGAGGTCTACTCCATCTACAAGGATGCGGCCTGACGTCGGGCGGTAGAGGCCCATCAGGAGCTTGACAAGGGTGGTCTTCCCCGCGCCGTTCTCGCCTACCAGTGCGATGCGCTCGCCGGGCCGGAGTGACAGGTTGAGATTTGAGAGCGCCGGACGTGCGGCGCCCGGATAGGTGAAGGAGAGATTCTCCAAGACGATGGGCGTGGTCAGCGGTTGATCCAGTTTCCGACCGGCCGTGAGATCGATGCGCGGGTTGTCCATGAGCACAAAGTAGTCCTGTAAGTAGCGGAGAGAGTTGTAGAGCATAGACCCCAACCAGATCAGCCCGAAATACGTAATCTGAAAAGTCTCAATGGCCGCAAAGAGCGCTGCCGCCGCGCCGATGCTGATGTGGCCGTTGATGAGCAGGCCGACGCTCAGGCCGAGGGCCGCAACGTGCGTCAGGCCGTTCATGCCATCCGAAATGACTGTGAGCTTGGCTTCGCGCGCCGTGAGTTGCAGTCGTTCCTGATGAAGTTGGCGGCGGAGTTGTCCGGCCTGATCGAGCAGCCATCGTCCCAGGCTGAAAAGCCGAATCTCTGCCGCTGAATGCCGGCCGGTCAACAGGTCCGTATACACGCCAAAGCGGCGTTCGTCCGGGGCTTGCGCGCGGTCCATGAGATACCTTTGTCGATTGACAAGCTCGCGCAACAGCGCGCCCGGCGTCGTCCCGATTGCCAGCAAGAGCGGCAGCCCCCAGTGGAATTGACCCAAGTAGATGAGGAGCGACGCCATCGTGACTACGTCTGCAAGGCTCCGTGAGAGGAAGGTGGTGGTGGCTCCCAACCGCCCCACCGTTCTGCGCCGCACCAGGTGCAACAGGTCGTAGTGCGTGTCATGCTCGAACCACTCCAGCGGCATCGACTGCGCCTGCTGCAGGCAGCGCTCTTCGATATGGTTCCCCAGGACTTCCTGATGACGGCGGTCTACGATCTCCCGGACGTGCATCACCGCAGCGTGCAGGATCGCGAGTAAGGCAAGCGCGAGTCCCCACACGAGGCCGTCTGCCACCGGGGCACTTCCCGCAACTATCAATTCCGCCGTTTCGATAAGCCGGCGCAAGGCATGCACTTCGGCCAGGGGAAACAGACCCATGCCCACGCTTAGCGTGAAATGGAGAATTGTCCCTCTCGCATCGGCCGCGAGCAGGAGGCGCAGCGTAGGCGGCACATACTTGAGGCGCTGCCAGGATGCCGGAGTGCTGTTGGGCTTTGTGCTCATGAGTCGTCCTCCGCTTTGAACGGCGCGGCATACCAGCGTGCTTGGAGGCCGTACATGTGCGCGTAAACGCCGTCTTGCTGTAGCAGGACTTCGTGGTGGCCCTCCTCGACGATGCGACCCTGCCCCAGCACGACGATCCGGTCTCCCAGACGAGCGGCCCCCAGCCGGTGCGAAACTAAGACCGCGGTCCGACCGGCGGCAACCTGGGTGAACTGCCGGTAGAACTCGACCTCAGCCCGCGGGTCCAAGGCGGCGGTGGGCTCATCGAGAGCCACGATCTGGGCGTCACGGAGATAGGCCCGCGCCAACGCCAGCCGCTGCCACTGGCCGGAAGAGAGCTCCGTGCCGCCCGGCCACTCTTTGCCGAGAGGAGTCGCGTAGCCCGCGGGCAAAGCGTTGATGAACCCGTCCGCTCCGCTATGCACCGCGGCCGCGGCGATGCGGGGATGGGTTGTGACTGCGGTTTGCGGAGACGCAGCCAGCAAGGCGATGTCGCCATAGGCAATGTTCTCAAACACTGTCGTGGGGTAGCGGACGAAATCCTGGAAGACCGCGGTCGCCTCGCGTCGCCATGCCTCGGGATCAAGCGTGGACAGGTCCCTTCCGTCCACAAAGATCGTCCCTGATGTGGGCCGGTAGAGCCCCAGGAGCAAACGCACGAGCGTGGTTTTGCCCGCGCCGTTCTCACCCACGAGCGCGATGCGCTCGCCGGGCCGGATCAGCAGGTTGACATTGGAGAGCGCCGGTCGCTCCGCGCCCGGGTAGGTGAAACTGACGTCGCGAAACTGAATTCCTTCACGCAGGGGCCGCTGTATTGGCTGCCCGTTCCCAGGCGTATCCGGCGTTTCCGCTTCAAGGGCTAGGAATTCGCGCAGATACTCGGAGTACTGCAGTTCTTCGTAGATGTTGCGCAAGCCATTGGCGATGTTGTCTGCGAGGTCACGGAACCGGGTCAATCCATAGAGGAGAGCGACCAAGCTGCCCAGGGTAATGTTGTCGACGACGGCGAGCAGCAAGACGAGAACTATGACGAGCGTGACTGCTTCCTGAGCGGTGACGCTGCCCAACCCTGGCAGCGCCATCTTGCGCTGGGCAGCGACAATCTCCGCGAGAAAGCGCACGAAAGCCTTGCGGCGGCGCAGCAGCAGGAAGTCGGCGAGACCGGCAAGCCGGACTTCGGGGATAGCCTCCCGGTCGGTGAGCAGCCGCGACCAGTATTGCTTCTCGCGCCGGCGGGGCGAGTTTTGGTAGAAGACCTCGAGGAGATGGTGTTCGGTGAACGATTGTACGACTCCCCGCAAACCCATCACGGTTACCAGCGCCACCCCAATGAGCCAGTGGGCCCGAAAGTACAGCACCATCAGGCCGGCCGCGCCGACTAGTGACGTCACAAGCCACGAGACATCTTCCAGGAAGTGGCTGAGATTGCTCCCGCCCTCTTTACCGGCTACCTCCAGCTTGGTGTAGTACGCTTCCTGCTCAAAAACGCTCAGCGGCAGCGCGATGGCTTTCGCGCACACCATGTGCTGCACGGCGGCGCCGAGACGCAAGCCGGATAGCTGACTCAGATAGTCTCCGAGCGCGCCGTCGAGGCTGCGGATGATGAAGGCGACCAGGAGAATTGCCAGCCAAGGGACTACGGAGGACCAAACGTCAGTCGGATTGGCTACTGAGCGCTGTACGTCATCGATAAGGCCGCCAATGGCGAAGACAATGAGCGGCGTGGTGGCGCCGGCGGCAAGGCTTTGGAGCGTGATGAGCGTGGCGGCCACCGGGACTTCCTTGAAGAGAAGCCCCAGGATGTAGCCTACCCCCGTAGTTGTGGCCCGCAAACGGGCGGTGGGCTCTCGGAGCCAGGTCGGATATTCAAGACCCATGATCGTTCCAGTGTGGGTTGCTCAGATCTGTCGTCGTGTAGGAATTGCTAGGTGGACCTATGTTTGACGTCGCGCCATGCTTCTTCCGTTTGCCCTACGCCCAGCAAGCGCTCAATTGCGGATAGATTCTGGTGATTGTCTGTTCAACCAGAAAGCCGTAGCAAGCGCGAGCATTGCTAGGATGAGAAAGTAGGGCAGGTCTCACTCCATGCTGCAATGAGGAGTGGCTGCGGCTGGGGAGTGAGAGATAGGGTTAACCACCCTACTTGCCGTAGGGTGGTATCGCCTGAAATGAGGAGTCGGTCTTATCTCGGAACGATCATGTGTATGGTTACCGTCTGGGACGCTACGCCATGCACGTTCTCGTCGGTAGTCAGCCTGAGCTCTTGTGTCTCTCCTGGGTGGAGGTTGCTCACCTGTCCGATCGCCATGCCGAGCACGTTGCCGGAGGCATCGAAGAGCGCGCCGTTGAGATCGAGGCTATAGATGCGCGTGCCGTTATTCGTGACCGATCCGTGCACGACGTGGAGATTGCCTTCGCGCTCGTAGTGCACGCCGCTAAAGCTGATATGGCGCCCGTGATTCACGCCGCCGGCCAGCGTACTGGAGAAGCCGAGTTCTACCGCTGCGGGATCAGCAGCGTAGGGGTCGGTGGACAAGAAACGAACGACGCGGGTTTCCCCCGGCGGCAGGGCTGCGATACTGCCGGTGGCATGAGTCAAGTCGGCGCCGTTGGCATCGAGCAAGTGTATCTCCATAGCGGTGGAAACGATCGTAATGAAGTCATTGCGCAGTTGCACATAGACGCGGTAGTTGCCGTGGGGCGATGCAATCACAGTCGGCGCACCTACGGTGGTCAATCGGTCCGCAATTCCGCCAGTGGGAATACGCACGAAGGGTAGGGAAGACCCCGTACCTGCCGGCGCAGGGGGAACAGTTTGTTCACCGGCAGTAGGTAGCGCAGCGCTGGGGGGTCTAAATGCGCTCTGGAGGGCGAGAGCCACATCCAGCGGAAACGCTGCCGCCGCCGGAATAAGGCCCGCCTGTTTGGCAAGGTCTCCACCGTGAACTACCGTCACGTCACCGGGGCTTGCTCCCCAGTCCGTTGAAACATTCCAGTACTGTAGGGCCACGCGCTGCGCGCGCAAGACGACCATCGCACCGAAGTCCCGGATGGCAAGCGGCAAGCCGTAATGGAGCAGCCAATCGGGATTGCTGAGAAAGCGGTCCTTTAGTGCCGCGCGCGCGGCGGCTAGCTGCGGCGTGTCGCCGGGCTGCGGCTCAAAGACGGTCGTGAGATGGTTTTGTACCGTGCCTTCCCAGTCGTTAATGGGATCGTCTGCCGACCAGTCGAAACTCCTGGGAATCTGACGATAAGATTCCAGCCAAGCGTCATAGCCGGCGTCAGAGAGCATATCGAACGTATTCGCAAATCTTACGCTGCTTGATGCCGCGTCCCACTGCAGGAGGGCATTGTGCGTCGCCTGGTACATGAAGCCATCTAAGATGAAGCGTCCAGAAACGGGGTATCCCAGCGCCGGCACGCCGCCGAGCTGCTGAAAGCCGGTCCAAAGGTCGAAGCCGCGGTAATCGATGATCACGTAGCCCTTGCCGGTGCCGCTGCCGGTCTGGGTATAGTACCAACCACGGCCTATGGCATAGTCGGGCACACTGGGCCCGTGAGTATGGTCGGCTTCATCGCCGTGCGCCTGCACGGCGCTTGCGGCAGAGAGCCATACGAGGAGAACCACTGTGAGGCTGCTAAGGAAACGCAGATAGCGCATGCGCACCACCCTTAATTTGGTACATTAGTCATATGCGAGTCTTTGGCGCACTCCATATTATCCGAAGCACTGCGTCACGGCAAGCGAATGTGCTACGCTGAGTGTTTGGGTAGCGGAGTACGTTGTGCGCCGGCCTTACGCAACAGCGTAACGTAACAGAATTAGCGTAGGAGAATACATGGACCGCGTACCGCGCGCTTGGATGAAGCCGTTGGACGATGACTATAAGGCGAAGCCGCTGCCGGAGCGCAAGCGGCGGCCTTGGCGTGAGACCGTCGTAGGCCGCGCGGTGATGGTTCCGATTGACCGCCTCGACCCCTACGTGCGCTGGCCGGAACTCGTCGAACGCATGGTGCACGGCATGATGCTGAACACCGACGTCTTTAAGGACGTGCATGAAGACGAATCGGCGAACTTGCAGTCGCTGGCGGTGGTCTTGATCGTCGCCATGGTGCAGAACATCAGCCTCTTGCTCGTAGGCATGTTCTGGTTCGGCTTCTTTGGCGCGTTTGCCTACGTTGCCAGGGCCACAAGCGATGCGCTGGTCTCCTGGGTAATCTGGCTGCTGGTAGCCTACGCGCTCTGCAAGGTGCTCTTTCGCAGCCGCGCAGGTTTCATGCAGGTGTTCAGGACACTGGCTTTTGCGTACGTGCCGGCAATCTTCTTGTTCTTCCAAATCATTCCGCTCTACGGCGTCACGCTGGCCGCGCTCACGTACTTGGCCCTGATCGAATATGGCGTCCTGGCGCTGCGTCCGGCGTTGAAGGGTTCGATTGCCAAGGCCCTGCTTGCCAGTTTCGTCGGCTGGACGGGTTTGCTGGTGGTTAGCCTGATTCTTAGCGAAAGTCAACTCTTCACCCTTATCCAAGAATGGATCGCCGAGCAATGGCTGTGAGCGAAGACTGCGCTCAAAAGTGACCGAAGACTGCGCTCATGTGTGAGCGAGGACTACGCTCATAGCGAAAACTAGGCACATAGCCAAGACGACGCAAACTGCGGAATCTATGTTGGATGAGGCCGCGTGAACGTTGCTTGCGGCGAAAGCTCCACTCCCCACCCCGGCGCATTGTTTAGCTCCACCTCTCCGTCTTGGGGCAGTGGTTCGCCGACGAAGAATGGGTGAATGGGAGCGATCTCCGTGCCGTCGCCGCTGCCGAAGATAAACTCCGCCATGGGACAGACCCCGTGCGCCGCCACGAAGTTATAGCTCATCACGCCGCCGATGTGGGGGATCACTCGCAAACCGTGGGTTTCGGCCATGGCCGCTACGCGTCGTGCGGCGGTGATGCCGCCGCACCAGGCGAGATCGGGTTGCAGGATGTCAGCGCAGCCCTGCTTAATGAGTTCATGAAAACCGTAGGGCGTGTATTCATGCTCGCCACAGGCGATATTGAGCCACGGCAGACGCCTGCGCAATGTGGCGTAACCATCATAGTCATCGGGGAATAGGGGCTCTTCCAGCCAGTAGACGTCATACTGGCGCAGGCGCTCGGCCATGGCAATAGCATAGGGCACGTCCCAGCCCATCCAGGCGTCGATCATGAGTAGCCGGTCCGGCCCAAGGGCGTCGCGGGCCTCCGCGACCTGCGTTTCATTGCGGCGCATACCTTCGGGACCGTCATGCGGTCCAAAGCGCATGAAAACCTTGTTGCGGGTGAATCCCAGGGACGGATACGCCTCGGAGCGGTTGCCGCTGGCGTAGAGGGAGACGCGCGGCGGTGCGTTCGCGGACCCCTTTGTATTGCCACCAAGGAGCACATAGACCGGCACATCGGCGGCCTTGCCTTTGATGTCCCAGAGGGCGTTATCGATGGCGCTGACCGCCATGATGGGCAGACCTTTGCGCCCGTATGGGAGCGTGGCGCGGTACATGAGGTCCCAGAGCAACTCGGTATCGCGGGGATCCCGGCCGATGAGCAAGGGCTTGAGGTGGTGTTCGATGATGTGGCAACTGGGCGCGCCGCCGCCGCCCACGCCGATACCGGCGATGCCTGCGTCAGTGGTGACCCTGGCGATGGTGCGCGGCACCATGCCCTGCCAGGAACTGCGAGTTTCGGCGTATTCAGGATAGGGCGACATGGGGCTCGCCATGCGCTCTGCCACCAGCCAGCTACGCCGCGCGGGAGCCTGAGGCATCAGGGCTTCGATGTCAACGATCTTCATGGTGATTGCAGCGCTCTTTTCATTGCACGGAAAACCCTCGCGGGGATTCGTCATTCCGGCGAAAGCCGGAATCCAGGGTTCCCGGTAACTTGCCGAAAAACCCGTATCGTCCCCATCTTCACCGCTCCTGCGTCAAGGAGCAAGGCCTTGTGCAAAGGCTGATACTCCGACTTCATCGCAGAGTTGAATGCCTGCCAGCGGAACCCAAATGGGCGGCTGACGCGACGCTCCCGTCCTACTCTCCCGTTCCCAGTCCTGCCGAACCGGGCTCGGCATCCTCCTCGCTTTCCGATGTAGGATGCGGGCGTTCCAACGTGACCTCCGGGGCAAGCGCGTACCCCCAACCGGGGGCTTCCGGCGGACACACGCGGCCGTTTTGCGGGAGGGGCTCGCTGCTGAAGAAAGGCTGTACGGGCGCAAGCTCGCTACCGTCTCCCGCGCGGAAGATGAACTCAACCAACGGTGCGTTGCCGTGGGCAATGCAGAAGTGATAGCTGGCGGTCGCGCCCACGTGGGGTATGACGTCGATGCCGTGTGTCTCGGCCATCTGCGCGGCTCTGTGGGCCTCGGTGATGCCGCCGCACCAGTTGAGGTCCGGCTGCAGGATGTCGGCGCAGCCGCGTTGAATGAGCTCGTGAAAGCCAAAGCGCGTGTATTCGTGCTCGCCGGTAGTGATGCGCGTCCAGGTAATGCGGCGGCGCAATTCGGCGTAGCCGTCATAGTCGTCGGGCGGCAGGGCCTCCTCGATCCAGAAAACGTCGTACGGGCGCAGGCGCTCCGCCATCCGCAGCGTGTAGGTAACGTCCCACGCCATGTAGCAATCAAGCATGAGCAGCATGTCCGGACCCAGCGCCTCGCGGGCAGCGGCTACGTGCTTTTCATTGAGCTTCATGCCCTCGATGCCGTCCCACGGCCCGTAGGGCATGGCGACTTTGTTTCCTACAAAGCCCAGCTCTTTGTACACGGCGGACTGGTTGCCGGTGGCATAGACCGGTATGGCGGGCTTGGTAGTGCCGCCGAGCAGCTTGTACACCGGCTGGTGGGCGGCCTTGCCTTTGATGTCCCACAGGGCGTTGTCCACGCCGCTGATCGCCATGATGGGCAGTCCCTTGCGTCCATAGGGAAGAGAAGCGCGGAACATCTGGTCCCAGAGGCGTTCGGTATCGCGCGGGTCCTGGCCGACAAGCAGGCGCTTAAGGTGCTGCTCCACGATGAAACACGCCGGATCGCCCCCGCCGCCGAGGCCGATGCCCTCCAGACCGTCGTCCGTCGTGATACGAACGATGATTGGTCCCAAGGGCCCCTGCCACAGCGCCCGTCGTTCGCCGTATTCCGCATAGCGCGACATGGGATTGGCGACGCGAATGTGCGAGAGCCAGCTCGGCGGCTCCGGCGGCAGGTGGGGAATGTAGGCTGCAACGTCAGTTATTCTCACGGGATCGATCCTTTATTGGCTTGAGGTGACGGCGCTGAACGGCATGGCGAATATGCACCTGTAGCATACTTCCAAATCGCTGGAGTGAACATGAGAACCCCATTGCAAGCGGAGACCCGAATAAGACTCTGGCCAAGGGCGTCTTGTCCCCTCTCCACGAGGGAGATCTCTGCGTAATCTCTTCCCTCTTTAGGGAGAAGGTCAAAAATGGGAGTGTAAGGGATTGACATAGTGCAGTCTTTAGTTGTAATGGCCCCTCTGGATTCCGGCTTTCGCCGGAATGACGGAGTTACGCAAAGGTCTCCCACGAGGGAGAGGGTTAGGGTGAGGGCCGGACTCTGCCAATTGTGACTGCATCCTAATCGCGATCTCTGAACCGTGCCTAGAATTCCTATGGTACCGTCCATGATACCTTTAGAATTGATGCGTGTCAGTGTGCGCTTCGCGGCAACCTGGCCGTCGCCGACAATAAGACAATAGGAACAGTGAGGGAGGAGGCAGATGCGTCGCGGCGAAACTGCAATCAAGCGCGGCGGTTTTCTGCTCTACTTGATCGCGCTGGTGGTGACAACGGCGCTGCTGGTGTGGTTCCTGTACCTCGGTGAGCGTCCCTGGTACGGCAATTGGCCGGCGGTAGTCCTGTCGGTTCTCTTCTTTTCGCTCTTCGTCGTGGGGTTTCTGGTGGCGTTGCCGCGCCCAGACTGGCGGCAGGCGGCGTTGGGGCCGGCGTTTCTTATCGCGCTCTTCACCGAAATGTTCGGCATCCCCTTTACCGTCTACATACTCACCAGTGTCTTTGGCATTTCTATCGGGCTGGACGGCAGTGAAGGGCATCTCTGGGCGGTGTTCCTCGACCGGCTGGGTTGGGCCCCGCTGGCCCTTGGCGTACCTCTGCTCAAGTGGGGCGGCAGCACGGTGGTCGTGCTGGGCCTCGTCTTGATGGGGTGGGGCTGGTGGCACATGTACCGCGCCCGCGGCGCTCTGGCGACCGGCGGCCTCTACGGACGGGTGCGCCACCCGCAATACGTGGGCTTCGTGCTGGTCATGGCCGGCTTTCTCATCCAATGGCCGACGCTCATCACGCTGCTGATGTTTCCCGTACTGCTCGCGGCCTACATCCGGCTGGCGGTGAAAGAAGACGGCCACTTGGAATTCGAGTATGGCGACGCGTTCGTTCGCTATCGGGAAAACGTCCCTGGCTGGCTGCCGCGCCTGCACTGATTGGGACCCGATAGGCGATTGTGGAATGTCTCCGTTCGTGCTGAGGGCTTGCGCGGAATCCTGGGCTTCGCTGAAGGCCCAGTCGAAGCGTGAACGGAGTGCGCAATTGGATAACATCTTTCACGCGCCGCGAAGGTGAATTGCTTGTCAGACTTTCAGCGGAATTCGTGGGCACGAGATGGGTTAGAATGCGAGCAAAGTAGCGGGGACAAATCACTATGCATGATAGTGACATGAGTGACACATGCGACTCATAGAGCCAGCGCTTGCGTGCATAGTGCTCTCGTTCTTCCTCTTCTGCGCGGTCGGCTGCGGGGATCCCACCGCGGAGTTGCCGGAAGGCACGGCCACGCGGGTCGCGTCAGGGGAAGAAGCGCCGCTAGAGTTCGAGGCGGAGCTTTGCGTGGGCGAGGCGCGCATCCGCGTGCTGGTGGCCGATACGCAGTCAGAGCGCGCCGCGGGGCTGAGCGGCTATGCCGGTCTACCGGAGGATGCGGGCATGCTCTTCATACTTCCCGAGCCGACGCAGCCGGCATTCTGGATGAAGGGCATGCTGTTTGCGATTGACATAATCTGGATTCGTGACGGTACCGTGGTGCAGATCCATGCCTCAGTCCCGCCTCCGAACGAGGAAACGCCGCAAGACCAACTTCCGCGGTACCGTCCCGACGAACCCATCACCCACGTGCTGGAACTCTCTTCCGGTTCGGCGGCCCGCCTCGGCATCGCCGTCGGCAGCCGCGTAGTACCTTGTCCTGAGGCGTCCCCCACACCGAACGGTGGAAACTAAGGGTATCGAGAAGAAGATGACGCCGTTTTCACTCGTCGTGGATGGTGATTGGCGGTAACGAATATCTCACGGCAGACCGGGCGCAGGTTGCAAACCTGCGCTACGGGAAGAGGGGGCGGCTGTTTTGAACCGTAGGTCCCGCGGCGGGGACTTTGGGGCGCAGACTTGTATGCAAACTCTCGCGTCACTTGAGGAACAGCTCTTGTGAGTGAAATCGCTGAGTACTCTCGCATTGCCACGGCGCACAGTGTGCCTATTCCGAGGCGAGGGCGTCTTTCGAGTGTACGTCCTTGATCCCAGCCTGGTGGTTGGCGAGGCGGCCGAGGGTGAAGAGCAGGTCGGAAAGGCGGTTGAGGTAGATCAGAATGGCTTTGGAGAGGTCTTCCTCCTGGGCCAGCGCCACGGCGATGCGTTCGGTGCGGCGGCAGACGGCGCGGGCAAGGTGGAGCGCGGCGGCGGCAGGCGTGCCGCCGGGGAGCACGAAGTCTGTGAGGGGCGGGAGCTGTGCGGTGGCAGCGTCGATGGCCGCTTCCAGTGCCGCTGCGTGCGCATCCGTGATGCGGGGAATCGTGTAGGCGCGGGGCTCCTGCGGCGTCGCGACGTCGGCGCCCATGATGAAGAGTTCGCCTTGGATGCGTTGGAGGAGACTGACGAGCACAGTCTGCGAAGGCGGCAGATGTGTCACTGCCATGCCAAGCGCGGCGCTAAGCTCGTCGATGGAACCCATGAGTTCCACGCGCAGCGCCTGTTTGCCGACGCGCTCGCCGCCAAAGAGGGAGGTGGTGCCGTCGTCTCCGCCGCCGGTGTAGATGGGCATGACAGGAATGACTCTCCGTTTCTACGGGCATGCTCTGTGCTTGAAGAACGCTTTGTTTTCGAAGAGGGCTATGCTTTGGCAAGAACGCGGTCGTGATTATATACCCATGTCGGTCCGGTCTCACCGATCTCACTGAGGGCTGCGCGAAGCCCTTGTCGAAGTGCGGATGGTGGACGCCTGGGCACGTCGAAGTTCGTTTCTGGCAACGCCTCACGTCACCAGGCCTGCATTGTACGATCATGCATTGCGAGAGCGATCCTAGTGATTGGTTGCCCTTCGACAGGCTCAGGGGGAACGGGTGACGAGTGTGTGAGGAGCCCTTCGACATGCTCAGGGCGAACGGTTGACGAGTGTGTGAGGAGCCCTTCGACAGGCTCAGGGTGAACGGTTGACGAAAGTGTGAGGAGCCCTTCGACAGGCTCAGGACGAACGGGTGACAAGTGTGTGAAGAGCCCTTCGACGGGCTCAGGGCGAACGGGTGAATGTGACATGCGATGAACCGGGCTCACGGTGCTTGCGAATATGGCCTTTCTTGACGCAAGGATTGTGTACGGCTCTCTTTGGTTAGCGCCACGGGCTTGGCTCTGGCTTGGCTCTTTCAAACCGCGAGTGCAAATGCCGCCTGTGGTCGGAAGTGCCGCTCAATCGTCGAGCGCCAACCGGGGGTTAGTCAGCGGCTGCCGTCCGCAGCATGTCGCGCATGGCTTGCACGAGGGCCAGTCCTTCGTCCCACGGTCGCTGGAAGCAGTTGCGGCCGAAGATGAAGCCCGCCGCGCCGGCCTGGACTCCCAGACGCGCTTTTTCCAGGGCTTCCTCGTCGCTGGCGCGCGAACTGCCGGAAATCAAGACCAGCGTCTTGCCCGCCGACTGCACTGCCTTGGCCAGCGCCTCATCGGGCGTGACCTGCATGGTGTTGTAGGGGGCCGGTGAGAGCTTGTCTTTCTCGGGATCGATCTTCGGCACGTTGATCTTTACGACGTCCGCGCCAAGCTCGCAGGCGACGCGCGCGGCGTAGTCGATAGCGTAGAAGCTGTCGCGGCCGCCCTTGGCCTCCATGTGTTGGCCGCGGGGATACGCCCACATGATCGTCGGCATGCCGAAGCGCTCAGCATCCTGGCGCACTTGGCGCCAGTGGGCGAAGTCTTCATCCTGGCGCGACGAGCCCATGTACAGCGTGTAGCCAACGGCATCGGCCCCCACGCGCACGGCATCCTCCACCGAGGCGTTGAGCGGATTGATGGGATCGTCGTCCGGCGGAATATTCGTCTTGCCGTTGAGCTTTACCACCAGCGGCACGCGACCGGCATAGGGACGCATATATTTCAACGCATTGCCGTACTGCAGGGCCACACCCGAAAAGCCGCCTTCAACGGCCAGCCGCCAGATGTAATCGGAATCGAGCGCATCAGGATTGTCAAAGAAGTCCACCGGCCCGTGCTCCATGCCGTGATCCACGGGTAGAAGCATCATAGTGCCGTTGCCGGGTCCGTAGCCGTAGAGCAAGCGCTGCAGGCGTACGTATTTGCCCGGACTGAGCTCGAGATCGTCCAACGTGACCCGTCTCGCTGCCGTCGTAACCGCATTGGCAACAGAATCGACCATTGTCGACCTCCTTATCTCACAACGTGCAGGCAATCATGAACCCATGCAGCAGAGCTTACACTTCTCGATTCACCGCACCGCTGCCCTACTTTCCCTCTACTTTAGCAGCTACACCTCGCTGCGTGAACAAGGGAATCAGCACGTTTGTACCGATAGGCCGGATCCTCGGTAGCACAGGTTCGCACAGGACGTGCACAAGCCGCGCCGGCTTCCCGCGCAGCCAGGCAGTAACGAACGGATAGCAGCCGGAGTGTCTCTCCCTTCGCTTGACATCCCTACCGCAGACGCCGACATTATATGAGGGAATGGATCAGTAGAGATGAGGCGCGAGATGCAAGTCAACGGAAGAGATCGACAGGCAGAGAAGTACCTGCAAACCAGCCGCGTCTTTCTCAGGCAAGCGCAGAAGGAACTCGAAGCAGGTGATTTGCGGCAGGCTTCCGAGAAGGCATGGGGCGCGGCAGCGCAGGCCGTGAAGGCAATTGCCGAACAAAGAGGATGGGAGCACTATACCCACGCGCACCTGTTTCAGCATGTGGATCAGTTTTCCTTGGAACTTGACAGTACTGAGCTCGGTAGGCTGTTCAGGAGTGCAAATTCATTGCACGTCAACTTCTACGAAGGTGACCAGACGGAAGCAGCCGTGCGGGGCGGCATTGAGGACGTACGGCTGTTCATTAGCAGACTAGACGCCATCTTCGCGCGTTAGATACGGGCGTCTGCACGCTCAGTCCACACTGTGAGCAAGAACCAGCTTACGCGCTAACCCGTCTGTTCCGCTGTGTCGAGCGCGGCGGAAACGCTATCATGCCGCGCGCTGCCCAGCCACCGCTTCCAGGCGTTGGAGAGACTCAACCGGTACGCGGATTGCTCCCAGTTCGGCTTGCGCAAGGATGCCGCCGCCGTGGAAGTCGCTGCCGCCGGTGGGAATGAGGTCAAAGCGTTGGGCCATGTGCAAGATGGCCGCTCGCTGCTCCGTGGAGTAATCGGTGTAATAGGTCTCGATGGCGTAGAGGCCTGCCTCTTTGAGTTCCGGCAGCAGCACGTCCAGGTCCACCTGGTCCGCGCCTTCCACGTTATAGGGGTGCGCGAGCCCGGCAGCGGCCCCCGCGCGATGCAACAAGGCAACGGCTTCAGTAGGGGCGAGTTTCGGCTGCTCCACGTAGGCCGGCATGCCATGGCCGAGAAACTTGGCAAAGGCTTCGTTCGAATCGCAGACGTAGCCCTGGGCGATCATGGCTTTGGCGATGTGCGGGCGTCCCACCGCGCCGCCGTCCGCGTCCCGTAGGATGTCCTCCCAAGATAGCGGCATTTCCAGCGCGGCCAGCTTCTCAACCATCCGTTCTGCCCGGTAGAGGCGCCCATCGCGTTGCCGCGCCACGACTGCCTGCAACTCCGGGTGCTCGGTGTCTACAAAATAGCCGAGAACGTGCACCGATTGCCCGTGCCACATGGTGTTGAACTCGATGCCGGCAATGACGCGCACGCCAAGCGCTCTCCCGGCTTCCTGGGCCGCAGCGACGCCAGCGGTACTGTCGTGGTCGGTGATAGCAATGCAATCGAGCCCGGCCTCATGCGCCATGCGCACAAGAGCGGCAGGCGCGAATGCCCCGTCGGAGGCGGTGGTGTGCAGGTGGAGATCGATACCCGGCATGTGAAACGTCCTGGCGCGTTGAAGTTCTGTGATGTGGTTGCAGCTAGGGATGTACGCTATTGAACCCATGATACACTACGGTTCACACGGCGCAGGTGTGTATTGCGCATGGGGGGAATCCACGAGGTGTCGACGTTCTGGGAGACTCGCTACGCAGCGGAAGGGGCCATTTGGGGCCACGAGCCCAGCCAGACGGTCGAGCGCGCACACGCGCTTTACCAACAACACCGTGTCCAGAGCCTTCTCTTCCCCGGGAGCGGCTACGGGCGCAATACCCGGTTCTTTGCGGAGCATGGCTACGACGTAACGGGCATTGAAGTCTCCGAAACCGCCCTTGCGCTTGCGCAGGCGCGGGACTCTGGCAGCCGCTATGTACACGCCTCAGTCCTGGACGATGTTCTGAACGACGAGACTTTCGACGGCATCTACTGCTTCAACGTGCTCCATCTCTTTCTCGCCGCGGACCGACGCGACCTGATTAGCCGCTGTCGACGCTGGTTGCGCCCCGGCGGCTTGGCATTCTTCGTGGTCTTCTCGGAAGAAGAGGAGACCTACGGCAAGGGCGCAGCGGTGGAGCAGAACACCTTCGAAACGCGTCCGGGGCGGCCCGCGCATTACTTTACCAATGCCGACTTGCGCGCCCACTTCAGCGACTTCTCAATCCTGGAAACCAGTCTCGTGGAGGATCCGGAAGACCACAGCCCAGAAGGGCCGCACGTACACCGGTTGCGTTACATCTGCGGGCTAAGGACGTAGCGGGAGACTGCGCGGAGGTAAGGCGAGCGCAAAGCCTTGGCCACTGCCATACTGCCCACGATGGGGGATCGCTCTCTCGCGGCTTGCCTACTGTCAATCGCAAAGGCTGACGTCGCGCTCCAATTCAGCTTCGAGCTGCTCCGTAAGCGCGAGGCATGCCTGCTCAGCCTGCTCCGCAAGGTCATCACCCTTCTGCTGCAGTTCTGGTTCTAGCGGGCCGGATTCCAAGGAGTTGACTATGTCCTGAAAGTTGGCATAGTCTGCTGGGCCCTTAATCTCCGTGTCAGTGTTCTTCACAGATTCCACGTACTCCTGAAAGAATCCCAGTGTTCCCCGGTACGCTTCGATGAAGGCGCTGTGGAGATCGGATAGGTGTTCCGGGGGATTCAAGCTTGCCATTTCGTCGAGATATCCATTAAAAACCTTCAGGATGACGTCATAGACTGCTGTGGTTGCCTGCAGGAGCGTATTCGCAAACTCGCTCGCGAACTTTACATCATCCTCCGACCAGGAATCGCTGGATTCAAGCGCGGAAATCCGCTCGAACATGTCTTCAGAAAAGAGGTTGCCGGAAAAGAGGGCCTCGAACGCAGCTTCAATCTCAGCGTCACCCTCTTCTTCAAAGCCGGAAGTGGCTGCTTCCAGGGCTTCCACATACTCCTGCGTCGTGAGTGCCGGGCCCTCCTGCACTTGAGCAACCGGGGTGGGCGTATCCGCGGCGGCGGGCGTGGGCGTAGCCACCGTAGTAGGAGTGGGTGTATCTACTGCAACGGGAGTGGGTGTAATCACCGTAGCAGGAGTGACCGCGACCGTGGGCGCCTCAGCCGGCGTGGCTGCGGAACTTGAATCGTCGGAGCATCCGGTGAGCAGCAGCCCTAGGAGCATCACTCCCAGTGCAACTATCGCTTTGAGTACTGACGCTTGTTTCACTCTGTGCCATTTCGTAGCGGCTGGTTTGGGATGGATTCGCTTGAGAGACAATGTAATTCCTCTCCGCTTGGGGCAGACCTAAAGCACTCTATTGACACACATATATTTGTTGTTCGACCAATTGTCTAGAGTTCTGTACGGATAGAGTAAGTCAAGGCTTAGGCTCCGTCAACATACGAGGCATAGTGTAAATCCATGCTCCACGCAGACTATAGAAGTTGACTCGAAATCCGGCTCGACATGCTGTTTCGTGCTTCGACAAGCTCAGCACGAACGGAGTTTTGCATTTCCGTTCGCCCCCGTATCCCGTACGGGGCAAGCTCTGAGCCTGTCGAAGGGCAGATCTGCACATACGATGCAGTCATGAGTTGAGTTTTCAACTTGGCACACGAGATTCCGGGCTAGGAGCGACACTCCGCTGCGCTCCGTTCGAATTGCCAGCAGAGTGCCCATTCTCCCTAGTCATGCTGGACGGGGACGCCTTCCAACAGTCCTGCCTCATGCATGGCGACCCACTCGGCCATGAACGTCTCGTTCCAGGTGTCGGTGAGCGGGTGTTCCAGCATCTCTTGGAATGTGGTCCAGAAGATGATGATGCCGTCGGCGCCGTCGCGCAGGGCGGCGTAGGCGGTGTCGACGCTCCTGACGAGAGCGGCGGTGACGTAGGGGCGGTTCTCCCAGCCCGCGAACATCTGCACGCACTCGCGCACCAGCTTGGTGGGATCGCCGCCCATCTGCTTCACTGGCTCGCAGAACGGGAGCACGTGGGTCGCGCCCGCCTGGGCCACGGCGGCGGCCTGGGGCAGCGAGAACACGGTGGTGCAGTAGGTCTCGATGCCTTCCTCGGCCAAGCGGCGGAAGGCCCCCAGCGCGTTCACGGTGCAGGGAATCTTAATGATGATTTGGTCGGAGATGCGGGTGAAGAAGTGGCTAACATCGAGCAACTCATCCGTGGAGTGGCCGTCGACCTCGACGACTACGGGCTTGTCGGTGATGTCGAGATAGCGCTGCACGACCTCCGTGATCTGCCCGTACTTCTGCACCATGTCGTTGAGAACGACGGTATTTGTGACGATCCCGGCGGCGCCGCGGTCCATCCAGGGCTTGAGGTCTTCAGGATCGCCCGCCAGCCAGATGGCGGGACCTCTGCCCGCCCGCCGGGCCTGCATCACGGGGCCGGTAACTATAGGATCCAAACCGTTCGCGCTGAAATTGTCTTCGGTTGCCATGCTGCCCCTCCAGCGTGTTGTCATGCGGCGGTATCGGTTTTCCCAGAGTATGACACACTTGGCGCTCGTCTCGCGTGGGCACGCGAGTGTGCGGCATGTCCGATAGCTGCGTATAGCCTGCCGGCACTCGAACCGGACTCTTTCTGAGTGAGTGGTGCAGCCTGCGGCGGGACGGCGGAAGCGAACGACCGATTGCCTACTCGCCGACCATCTCCCGCAGTACCGGCGCGATGCGCGCGGCGATGCGGCACATGCCTTCATCGTTAGGGTGTGTGCCATCGGGGACGAGCGCCGCGTCGTTGGGGCCGATGATGGTGGAGCCGTCGATCAGGCAAATGTGGGCATCGCCGCCGGCTTGGCGTTGAGCTACTACCTCGTGCTCGGCCTCACGGAGCGCGGCCACCGTGACGCCCCGCCCATCTGGGGTCGTGTCTGTGAACGCGCCGTGGCAACTCAAGATGCTGATGACCAGAATGGGAGTGGTGGGATGCCCGAGACGCACGAGGTCGATGAAGTTGCGGAAGGTCTCGCGCCAGGCGGCGGCATCCAGCCAGGACGTGCCGCGCACGTTCACGCCCATGAGGATGCTGAGCACGTTGAACTGCATTCCCGCCAAGGTCTTTGCCACGCCCGGCTCGCCCCGCGCCCAACCGCGAAAGCCGAGATTGAGATGGTCGAGTCCGGCCAGCCGCGCCGCTTGCGCCGGATAGGTCAAGCCGGGGTCGGATGCCGTGCGGCCCTGCGTTATGGAGTCGCCGTAGGCGGCCCAGACGTGTGGCGCGGGCGGTACGGGGCGGAGCGTCATTCCGTCCGGTACGCCGAGCGCAATGGGTTCCAAACGAGAGACGTACGGCAGGTACAGGCAATACGTGTGCTCGGCCTGCGCGGGGAGGGAGAATTCGCCGCGCACCTCTCCGCCGGGATTACGTTGGTTGTGTGTGCCGATACGCATGCCATCAGCCCAGATGCTGGTGATGCCTTCTTCCTCGGGCTGATGCCCCGGGTCCCAGGCGCGGAGGGTGACCTGCGAGGCGGAAGTGGAGAAGACGAAGCGTGCGCCGGCGGGCGATAGCGCATGCTGCCACGCGCCGTTGGGGTAGTTGAGCACTTCCGCGGGAGCGAGGCGCGTGATGTCCAGGCGGCCGTCAGTGATTGCGACAAAGGGCGCGCCGCGGAGAAACGGGAGGAGTTGGTCGGCGGTGTACCAGCGCATTGGAGTAATTCCTTGCTCTTGACAGGTCGTACTGTGTGTTTTGGGTACCGCTCTTCAGCAAATCTTCGCGCGACTGTGTCGAGGGGGCAGGCGTGGGTGAAAACGAGGGCCGATCCCCTCACCCTAACCCTCTCCCCCGGGGAGAGGGGACAAGAGCGCCGCGCGCCCATACTTGTACTGCTTTGCTGTGAGCGGAAGCGGAAGCGCTGCGGCCTCGTGATCGACAGCTTTGCAGGGAGGGATCCCGGTCGTCCGATCCCCTCACCCTAACCCTCTCCACCGGGGAGAGGGGACAAGAGCGGAGGGCACGCCTCCGCTTAGCCCGCTCCTCAGCCTAGCCCGGTCCCTTTCTTGACAGCCAAGACAGATACATTCCCGTTCGTGCTGAGCTTGTCGATGCATGGACGATTGCGGAATCCGTACGCTCTCGCCGGCCTGCCTTGGCACTTCGACAGGCTCAGTGCGAATGGTTTAGCGTAAGCCGGTCTTTCCGTGGCGGTCACCCACTATCCCTTGGCGGCTAAGACAGTTTCTTTGCCGGTGATAGGGACAAGAGGGATGTGCACCCCTCACCCTAACCCTCTCCCCCGGGGAGAGGGGACGAGAGCGGAGTGCACCCCCTCGCCCTAACTCGCTCCCCAGGGAAAGGGGGCAGGAGCAGAGCAGCCACACGCACGTACACTTTTCTGGCAGGGGAAAACACTTATGTGTCCGTCAGTACCGGTATTCCCCCAGGTGTGGCAGCTTCTCCAATGTGCCCCTATGTCGGGAGTCTTGTTCACGAGTCGGGCCTATGGGTAGCCTGGCCGACAGCGCGCAGGCTTCCCAACGTGCAGGGGAATGCAAGAACCGTATGGGCCGAGCCCAAGGTTCAATTGCGCCCGGTCCTCACGTGCGGTAGTCGCTGTTGAAGATGACGTATTCGGTAGTGAGGTCGCAGCCCCAGGCGGTGGCGGTGGCGTCGCCGTCCGCCAGGTCGAGGATGAACATCGATTGCTTCCTGTCCAACAGCGCGGAGGCGGCGTCTTCATCGAAGTCGGTGGGCGTGCCGTTGCGGTAGAGCAGGATGTCCTCCAGCCAAAGGGATGACTTATCGGGGTCGAAGTCCACGCCGCTGTACCCCGCCGCGCACATGATGCGGCCCCAGTTCGGGTCCGAGCCGAGGAATGCGGTCTTTACCAAGCTGGAGGCAGCCACGCTGCGTCCGATGACGCGGGCCGCTTCCGCCGTGGGGGCGCCGCGCACTTCTACGCCAAACATCTTGGTCGCTCCCTCCGCGTTACGGACGATCTCCTTGGCAAGGAAAACCGCGACCGCGCGCAGGGCGGCCTCGAAAGCTTCGCCCGCCGCGCCGCCGGTGATTTCAGGGCCTCCTGCCGCGCCGTTTGCCAGTGCCAGCACCGTATCGTTGGTGGAGGTATCGCCATCGACGCTAATCATGTGGAACGAGTCGTCCACGGCACGCTGCAAGACTTCCTGCAAGAAGCCCTGCGCGACGGGCGCATCCGTGGTGAGGTACGCCAGCATGGTCGCCATATTGGGGTGAATCATGGCCGCGCCTTTGGCCATGCCCCCAACCGCGTAATCAATGCCGTTAGCCTCAAAGAGGGCCGCCCCCTCTTTGGCCCACTCGTCGGTAGTCAGCATCGCGGTCGCGGCGTCTCGATGACGGTCCTTGGCAGGCGCGAGCCGCGCAATCCCGGCCCGCACCGTGTCCATGGGCAACTGGCGGCCGATCACGCCGGTGGAGCAGACCAGAATATCTTCGGCATCCACGCCGACCTGGGCCGCCAGCAGCGCCGTCATTTCGCGCGCGTTTGCCATGCCCTGGTCGCCGGTGCAGGCGTTGGCGTTGCCGCTGCAATACACGATGCCGCGGGTCGCGCCGCGCCGCATGCGCTCCTGGTCGAGGAGCACGGGGGCTGCCTTTACGACGTTCTTTGTGTAAACTCCGGCCACGGTAGCGGGACGTTCTGAGACCAGACAGCCCACGTCACGCTTCTCACCTGTGGGATCGACTTCCTTGATGCCACAAAACACGCCGTCTGCCAGATACCCGGCAGGGCGGGTTGCGCCGCCGGCGACTAGTCCTTCCGCGAGCTCTTCTGCCATGAAACTGTTCCTTACTCCGTGCGAGCGTCCGATGGGCCTTGCCCAAAACGTTGCAACAAGCCCCTGTACTAAAAGCAGCCGAATCGCAAGACATTTCCGCCCTGCCGCAGCGCAAACGTCGGCAGAACGAACGGCTTGCCGTGATGCACCTTTTGATGATACACGAGAGCGCGGCAGGCTGCGTGGATAACGCACCGCATCGTTCGGTGGCGGCGCGTTGCGTGCGGCTGCTTCAGATTCTAGGCTTGCTCGTCGCTCAGGAACGCGGCAAGCATCTCCCGCGCGTCTTCCTGGATGGGCGGGAAATGGCTGAAGCAGAGCGTCGTGAAGTCTTCATTGAGCAGCTTGGCGAGAGAGGCCCGCGCCAGTTCGGGGTCACGCGTGAAGAGCCAGGAGGGTTCCAGCAGCTTTCCGAAACGGAATTGGAGCGCATCACCGACGATGAGGACTTTGGCTGACTCGACGTAGAGGCAGATGCTCCCCTCGGTATGGCCCGGTGTGTGGATGACGCGAACCCCCTCAGTTTCCGGCAGAAGGTCGCCGTCCTCCAGGGGGTATCGCACAGCGACCGGTCTGCCGCTGAACATACCGAAGAACGGGTGGGCGTTCTGCAGGGCTTGCCGGCGCAGAAAACTCGGCGCCGGATCGTCACCGCGCACAATGCCCGCTTCGCTGTGGTGGATGGCTACCGGCGCGGACGTGTATTCAACGAGTTCCGCAAGACCGCCGGCATGGTCCGGGTGACAATGCGTCAAGACAATGAGGCGCACCTTTTCCGGTGCGACGCGAAGGGCTTTCAAGCCGGCGGCAATGACGTGCAGGCTGCCCCGGCTGCCGGTATCGACGAGGACAACGCCGTCGGGCGCTTGCAGCACGGTGACACGAGCGCCCAACGCGCGTAGTTGATGCACGCCGGGAGCGATAGTGATTGGTCCCAGGAAGGGAATGTCTAGCACTGGTCGCTTGAATTCCTAGCGCGTAGCCATGGCCTGTTGTCCTCCACCTGCGAACCTCAGCCATGCCACGCTTGCGCAGAACTGCCTCTTATCAACCGTACCACAAGGCGGCGGGTTTTCAGAAACCGCAGTTCCCACATGTCGAATCGATGCGTATAATACGCCTAAGAATACGCATTATATCCTTTCAACAATTGCTCCAAATACCTAAGGAGAGCGGCATGCAGACCCTCAACGACCTCCTGGAGAGTGCGGCAAGCCGCTTTGGTGATGCGCCTGCCCTGCTCATCAAGCCCGGCATTCGGGTGCGCACCTGGACCTACGGCGAGCTCTGGGAGGCTTCCGGCAAGGTGGCGGCCTATCTGCAAGGGCAGGGCATCGCCAAGGGCGACCGGGTGGTTATCTGGGCGCCGAACCGGCCGGAGTGGGTGGTTGCGCTCTTTGGCTGTTTGCGTTTGGGCGCCATCGCGGTGCCGTTTGACATCCGGAGCGCACCGGAGTTTGTATCCGGCGTACTCGGCCAGACCGAACCGAAGTTTGCCTTCATCTCCCAGTTTACGCCGGAGAATGCGGCGGTCGCGGCTCTGCCCAACTTGAACATCGAAGACATTGAGCAGGTGGTGCACGCCGAGAGCTCTCCGACGCCAAGTGTGGAGGTCGCGGCAGACGACATTGCCGAGATCATGTTCACCTCAGGTACTACCGGCGCGCCAAAAGGAGTGATCCTCACCCACGGCAACATCATTTCCAACGTGATTGCGGCAACCCAGGAAGTGATGCCGCAACCGCACTGGCGCTTGCTTTCCCTCTTGCCCCTAAGTCACATGCTGGAGCAGACGGTGGGGCTCTTTGCGGTCATGTTTGGCGGGGGCCGCGTGGTCTATCCCGCGAGCCGCCAGCCGAGCATTCTGGTGCGCACCATGCAGGAGAACGGCATCACCAGCATCGTGCTCGTGCCCCAAGCACTGGAACTCTTCATGAACGCCATCGAGCGCGAGGCGGAACGCACCGGCAAGAAGGAGCAACTGGCAAAGATCCTTGGCATCGCGCCGAAGTTGCCGGTGTGGGTGCGCCGCAAACTCTTTGGCAAGGTGCATAAGCGCTTTGGCGGCAAGCTTTGGTTCGTCATGTGCGGCGGCGCGCGCCTCGACCCGCCGTTGGCGGAAAAGTGGGAGGCGTTGGGCGTCATCGTGCTGCAAGGCTACGGCACGACGGAAGCGGCTCCGATTGTGGCGTGCAACAGCTTCCGCTTCAAGAAGCTGGACGCCCTCGGCAAAGTGCTGCCGGGCCAGGAAGTGCGGATCGCGGAGGACGGGGAGATCCAAACGCGCGGGCCAAACGTGACGCCGGGGTACTGGGAGCAGCCGGAGATCACGCAGGCGTCTTTCGATGGCGATTGGTACAAGACCGGGGACCTGGGCCACATCGATGAGGATGGCTTCCTCTACTTCAAGGGTCGCAAGAAAGACCTGATCGTGTTGGCCAACGGTCAGAACGTCTACCCGGAGGACATTGAGCCCTGGCTCCAAAACCATCCGGCAATCGAAGATGCCGTGGTGGTCGGCATGCCGAGTCCCAGCGGTGGGGAGGACGTGCACGCCGTGCTCCTACCCAGCGACGGCGGCGACAACGACGAAGTCACCGATGCCGGGGCGGTGGTGGCGGAAGTGAATCCGCAGCTTGCCGCCCACCAGCAGATTAGAGGGTTCACGGTCTGGCCTGAAGAGGAGTTTCCTCGCACGCACACGCTCAAGGTCAAGAAGAATCTGGTGCTGGAGCGCGTGATTGCCGACGCGCAAGGGGAGACGCAGTCCACCGAGGTTGCGGCGGTAGCTCCCAAAGAGGAAATGACCCCATTAGAGCAGTTAATCGTCCGCATCTGCGACGTCGCTCCTGCTATCGTGCGCACAGACAGCGTATTGGGCGCGGACATCGGTCTGGACTCGCTCGGCCGTGTCGAGTTGCTATCCGCTATCGAACAGGAGCTTGGCGTCTACATCGATGAAACCCAGGTGCACCCGGAGACGACAGTAGGGGACTTGGAAGCGCTGCTGGCGCAGGGCAGCGCCGTTGAGGAAGAGCGGTTTCCCGGCTGGGGCAGAGCAGGCTGGTGTCGAGTCCTGCGTTCTGTGTTGCATTATCTGATGGTCAGGCCGGGTATCGGGCTGCTGTACAACATTGAGGTGGTTGGCAGAGAGAACCTGGAAGGTCTCTCCGGGCCGGTGCTCTTGGCCGCCAATCACAATCTCAAGGTGGATGCCGGCATGATTTTGCTCAGCTTACCGGCGTCGATTCGCGCGCGGCTGGCGATTGCGGCGGCTGCCGACAATTACTTCTCGTCTCACTGGTGGCGGGTCTTCAGTCCGTTGCTGGGCAACACGTTTCCCTTTGCACGCTTCGGGCCCGTGCGCCGCAGCCTCGAAAACCTGGGAAGTCTGCTGGACGACGACTGGTCGGTGCTCATCTTTCCCGAGGGAGACCGGACCGATGGCGAGATTAAACCCTTCAAGCCGGGGACCGGCTTTGTGGCTATGGAGTCACGCACTCCCGTCGTGCCGATTCGGGTGACGCTCGTGAAGGAAGGGATCTATGAGGGTGCCTCATTCCCCGCGCGCGGCAAAGTAACGGTGCAGATCGGGCAACCACTGGTCTTTTCACCCGGTATGGATTACCTGGAAGCGACGGACACACTCGAACAGGCCGTGCGAGGGTTATAGGGGACCCCTCACCCAAACCCTCTCCCCCGGGGAGAGGGGACTACCTCGCTGTGGTGAGGGTTACGCAAAGGTCTCCAAAGGGAGAGGCAATTCTGTCGCCTACATGGGGAGTTTTGCCAAGCTCTCCCCGGGGAGAGGGGACTATCTCGCTGTGGCGAGGGTTACGCAAAGATCTCCACAGGGAGAGGGAGTTCTGTCGCCTCCATGGGGAGCTATGCCAAGCTCTTCCCGGGGAGAGGGCACCGGAGGTGCGCCGGACTGGTGTGATCGTCCGATGGTGTCTCAATGCGGCCGCTCTTATCAACGCGCCTGCCCTTATCAGCGCGCCTGCCCCTATCAACGCGCTTGCCCTTATCATTGCGACTGCTCGCCAGTGACAACTCAACGCGTCAGGCCGCCAGACACGCCCGTTCGTCCTGAGCTTGTCGAAGGATGAACGAAGGGTAAATAACAGCCATTGATGGACCACGATAGAAGCGGCATGGGGCGGCACTCGAGGACTCGAGCAAAGGTACGCCCTGAGCTTGCCTGACCTTGTGGTTCGGTTACGCGAGAGAAGTGAGACAAAATAGCAACCGTTCGTCCTGAGCCTGTCGAAGGATGAACGAAGGGTAAATCACAGCCGTTGATGGACCACGATAGAAGCAGCATGGGGCGCGGTACTCGAGGACTCGAGCAATCGTACGCCCTGACCTTGTGGTTCGGTTACGCGAGAGAAGTGAGACGAAATAGCAACGGTTCGTCCTGAGCCTGTCGAAGGATGAACGAAGGGTGAACCTCAGCCATTGATGGACCACCAAAGAAGCAGCACGGGGCGGTACTTGAGGACTCGAGCAATCGCACGCCCTGAGCTTACGTGACCTTGTGGTTCGGTTACGCGAGAGATGCGAGACGATAATGCAACCGTACGTCCTGAGCCTGTCGAAGGATGAACGGTTGCGGCGTTAGGGAAACAGCGGCTTGGCTTCCAGCCCCATCGTCTCCGGCAGGCCGAGCATGGCGTTGGCGTTCTGCAGCGCTTGGCCGGAGGCGCCCTTCACCAGATTATCAATGGCCGTCGTAACGATCAGGTGTCCCGTCCGCTCGTGCACCACCGGATGGATCAGGCAGTGATTGCTGCCGTAGGTCCACTTCGTCTTGGGTGAGACCGAGAGCACCTGCACAAACGGCTCGTCGGCGTAGCGGGCGTGGTAGAGGTCGTCCACTTCCCGTTGGGTGATTGAGCGCACGAGTGAGGCATAGCAGGTTGCCAAGATGCCGCGGGTCATGGGAATGAGGTGCGGGATGAAGGTAACCTCAACGTCGGTCCCCGCCACCTCGCCCAACTCTTGGGCGATCTCCGGCATGTGCCGGTGTCCCTGCAGCGCATAGGCTTCCACACTCTCATTTACTTCCGAGTAGTGATTGGTGAGCGTCAGGCTGCGGCCGCCGCCGGAGATGCCCGACTTGGCGTCCACGATCACGGCAGGCGGGATCAGGCCTTCCGCGAGGGCCGGCGCGAGTCCCAGGATGGCGCCGGTCGGGTAGCAGCCGGGATTTGCTACGATCTTCGCACGCCGGACCTCGTCTCGGTGGAGTTCAGTCAGCCCAAAGACGGCGTTTTCCAGGTGCTCGGGGCACGGGTGCTCCTGGTACCACTCCTTGTAGGTGTCGGTGTCGTGAAGACGGAAGTCCGCGGCGATGTCCACCACGGGTATGCCGTCCTCAATAAAGGGCAACAGAGCTTCCGCCGAAGCCTTGTGGGGCAGTCCCGAAAAGACAAGATCAACCTCAGTGGTGATGTCCTCCGTAATCGTCATTTTGGCAAGATTGCCATTGGGGAAGAGACCCGTAAACGGAAATACTTCCGCAAGGCTCTTGCCGGCTTGGCTGCGGCCGGTGACGGCAGCGATTTGAATCTCCGGATGCCAGGCCAGCAGCCGGATGAGCTCCAGTCCGGCATAGCCGGTAACGTTTAATATGCCAATGCGCATCCGAGAACTCCTGGGTGAAATAGAAGATCCGGCTCAGGGATTCGTGGGTATGAGCCGGTCGCACAAGGGGATAGACTTCCAGTATAGCGAACGGCACCTGCCGCGTAAATCCTAGCGTGTGGCGAGCATCACAAGGATGACTGCCGCCAGCGCGATCCGATATAGCGCCAGCGGCCAGAGCCGGCCGCGTTGCAGGTAGCGCAAGAAAACGCGGATGCAAAGATATCCCACGGCGAACGCGCTGAGAAATCCCGCGAGGAAGACCATGCCGCCGTCCCCGCTTAGGGCCGCACTATCGAGGTGTCGCGCTTCCCAGACGCCGGCGCCGAAGATTATCGGAGCCATGAGCAAGAACGAGAAACGTGCCGCCTCTACGCGACTCAGACCCAGCAGCATGCCCATGGTGATAGTGCTGCCGGAGCGCGAGACGCCCGGCACGATGGCCAGCGCTTGGGCGAAGCCGATGAGCAGGGCTTCCCGCCACCCCAAGCTGCGGACCTCTCTCTCGCCGTGATGCCGCGCATCCACTACCCAGAGTATGCCGCCAAGCCCGGCGAGGGCAGCGGCGATGATCCAGGGCGACCGGAAGACGGTGGCGGCGGCCTCTTCAAGCACCAGTCCGGCGCCAACCGCGGGCAGCGTGGCAAGCACGAGCAGCCACGCCAGCCGGCGCTCAGGCTCGGCTTGGATATCACGGTCGCGTATTGAAGCCAGGAATGCCGCGGCGAGCGACAGCACGTCCCGCCGGAAGACCATGAGAACGGCAAGAAGCGTACCGACGTGCAGCGCCACCGCAAAGAGAAGACTGTTCAGCACCGGCGACGACCACTGAAAGGCCCAGGGCAGAACGGCCAGATGGCCGGAACTGGAGATTGGCAGAAACTCGGTGATTCCTTGCACGATTCCCAGCACAACGGCTGCGACCACATCGCGATCCCACCACGCCGCCCCGGCGGTAAGCGCAAGGGTTTGGTACGACATCTATGTCCTAGGACTCCGTCTTGGTCTTGCGGCGCGCCTGCTCGGCTTGCCTGATTTTGGCTACGATTGCCGCATTCCCCGCGACCACGGAACCAACCTGCGGTGAAAGCACCTGGTTACCGTCCATCGAGACATAGTCGCCGCCCGCTTCCTGCACGATGAGCAGCGCGGCTGCCATGTCCCAGGGTTCCAACCGGTGGTGAAAGAACCCGCTCAGGCGTCCCGCGGCAACATAGCAGAGGGCAAGCGCCGCCGAACCAGTGATGCGGAGACCGGCCACCTGGGGCCGCAGCGCTGCCGCCAGCGCCATGCTCTCCGAGGAGGCCGGCTCGTTGTGCCCCAAGTCGAACCCGAGCAGCGCATCGTGCCAGGCAACGTCGTGGCGAACCGCAAGGCTCTCACCGTTCCACGTCGCGCCCCTGCCAGCCTCCGCCACAAAGAGATCGTCCAGCAGGGGATCATACACGACGCCAACAACGGGCCGTTTGCGCTCCACCAGCGCGATGCTCACCGTGAACAAGGGAAAGCGATTGGCAACGTTGAGGGTACCGTCGATGGGATCGACGATCCACGTTGGTTCCTCGGAGAGCGGACGGGCGGCCAGCTCTTCAGACAGAAAGTGGTGGTCGGGGAATGCGGTACGAATGCGGTCTTGCAGAAGGTCGTTGACGGCGAGATCGAGGCCGGTGACGAAGTCTCCCTGGCCTTTTGTCGCAACAATCGCGGCGTCGGCCGCATTCTCCCGCAAGTAGGCTCCGGACTCCTGTGCGGCAGCGATGGCGACCGCGACGGGTGACAGTGGCATGAATGAGGATTACCTTTACACGATGCGGCGCGGACCTCAAAGCGTTGGCGTCATATCAGGATTGCGAGTATCCAAATAGGAGCGCGGGCGTCTCGCCCGCAGTGGCTACCATAGCACGAGCCACCGTCGCACAACAGCAGCTACCCAACGAGGCACTCGGGTTTCCCGGCGCCGTGTGAAGCGCCGGGGCAGCCATTCAGCGTTCGCGTCAACTCTCTCGTTCACACCCATCGAGTCCATCCGTCGCCCGGGCATACGCGCTGCCGAACCGCCAGTCCACGCTGCGCCGGCAGTGACCAGCCTTCACGGGATTGGCTTCAATGTAGGTAATGGCTGCGGCAAAGTGCCGCTCATTGCGGATGAAGCGGTCAAAGTAATCGCGACTCCAAAATGGCGCGGAGCAGCCGAATTGCTTGACCGCTTGATGGGCCGTGAACGACTTCCAGCTATGAACGATGGTGGAAAGAGCATTTCCTGCTATTGGTGTAAAGAGCACGTGAACGTGAGTCGGCATCACAACCCACGCGTGCAAATGGTAGCGTGTGTTGTCGAAATAGAGCAAGGCATCTGCTACCATCGCCGCGAGCTTTGGGTTGCGTAAAGGCGTATCTCTGGTCTCTTGATCAAGGTTCGTCTCAACCCGGCGGCGCATGGCGGTCTTTTTGGACGTTTCGCTGAGATGGCTAAGCTCCTGGCGCCATCTATCGACACGGCCGGGGGCAATGATCCGGCAAGCCGGAAGGTGACCATTTGCGGGATCGCGACTCCGTCGAAGTGTGGGAGGTAGCCGCGGTAGTGCCAACCGCGTGGGTCTGGGGAGGGAGACGGCGGAGACGCGGCTGCGGGCGGGACGCCCGCGTTCCCAGGTGGCTCAATTGCGGGCGGGACGCCCGCGCTCCCGGGATATTGCTTATTCTCTCTTGGTTTGATCGCAGGGAGCTCCTGCCGGGAAACGGACACCCAATTCCCGGGTTCTACGCGCCTAGTTCTTGCGCCAGTCGCTCTGATGTCAAGGCATCCTCGCGATAGCGCAGTGCCTCGGGGGCCGTGTATGCGCGGTAGGCGGCGGTGGTGCGTCCGAATGCCGCCAGCAGCGCCGCCATGTTCACCGGTTGCCGTTGGTGGTCGTGCGGCGTCCAGACGACGAGATTGCGCGGAGCCACGAGGCCCGCCACATCACAGATGTCAAACTCACGCAGCACGCCAAAGAGGAACCACGATGCGTCGTAGTCGTAATACTCGTTCTCCACGAGCCAGCGGTACGAGGCCAGACATTCGTGGGCGATCACGCCTGTCACGCGCTGGTCCAGCGCGGCGGCAAACAGCGCCAACAAGGCGCCGCCGCCTCTGCCCCCGAGCATGACCCGCTTGGCGGCGGTCGCCGGAAGGGCCGCCAGCGCGTCCATGCCGCGCATCACATCCTGCACGCGCATGCCCAAGAGCGGCCGCGCCTGCAACAGTCCCATATATGCTACTTTGTGGCTGATGTGCCCGTTGTCGCTCGTGCTGGGATTGTCGGATACGGGAAAGCCCGTCTCGCCCATGCCCCTGGGGTCGAGCACCAAGGACGACACGCCGCGCACGGCGAGAGCATCGAGCAACACCTCCGTACTCTCGGAATCCTTGCCCGCCTCGTCTATCCAGAGCAGCATGGTGTCCTGCTCGTCGCTCACCGGAGTACGCAGGACGCCGGGGACGAGGATTCCGGGTTCCGATTCAAAGACGATGCGCTCGCGCTTCAGACGGTCGCCGGAGTCGAGGGGGACGAGGGTGAGATCTAAGTCGCCGTCGAGGGGATAGGCGGAGAGCACGCGCCGTACGCGCTCACGCACGACCTGCTGGTACTTGCCGGTGCCGGCTTCCGGCAGCGCCGGGTCAATGTCTGCCAGGAGCCTGCGGTTGAGAGAGAACACGGTCTCGCTGCCGAGTTCGTAGACGTTTCCCGTTTCCGTGCACCAGAGCGCCTCGTCCGGCTCCAGCGTAATCTCCGTCTCGTACGTGCCTTCTGCTTCCTTGTCGAACAGGCGGTTGAACCAGGCATACGCCGCTTCGCGCATGGGCAGGTGGTAGCCGTGATTCTGTTCCGCTACCGCCAAAGAGATTTCGTTGGGAACGCCGAGCGCGGCGTAAGTGCGTTTGGCGCTGTCCACGCAGCGGCGGGCGCCCGCCAGGGGGAAGTAGTCTCCGGTAGCGGCGCCTACGCAGAGGGGGCGGGGCGCCACCAACGACAGGTAGTCCTCGTGGTCCAGACCCACGGCCAGTTGGCCGAAGAGGTTTTGTTCGGCGTCTTGCGGGCCCACGGAATCCAGGAGCGCGGGAAATCCCGCAATGTAGCACGTGGGCATAGAGGCGGTCACCCGGTCGTCAAAGGGTACATAGTAGGCCGTATTCGTGCCGCCGCCGGAAACGCCGGTGCAACCGATCCGCTCCGGATCGACGTCGTCGCGCGCGAGAAGACAGTCGAGAGCGCGGATGCTATCCCAAATCATGAACTGCGCGAGATTGATCCCAAGCAACAAACATTGCGCGCCCACGTTGCTGTGCTCGCGGGTTGACGAACTGAAGGCGGAGTCCCTCTTCACCGGGTCCCAGTACTGCCAGCGCTCGCCCTGGCCGAGCGGATCATACGCCAGCACAAGATAGCCTTTTTCGGCAAAGCCAGCCGGTGTGCGCTGGTAGCTGTCGTATGCCTTGCCGTTGCGGCTGTGGCCGAGCGGGAAGAGAATGCCCGGATAGGGCGCCTTATGCTGCTTTGGGACGTAGACGGCCGCGGTCACATAGAAGCGGGGGCGGCTCTCGAAGATGATCTTGTGAATGGTGTAGCGTTCGCGTTCCAGCGTTCCCACCGCGCGTGTATTGAGCGGAGTCCGCTCGGGAAACGGCCCAATTGCTTGCTCAAAATCAGCCATCAATTGGGCGCGCCGCAACTCCCACTGCTCCGGGGTCTTCACGGCCGCGCGTGCCATCTCGGCATGGTCGAAGAGCTGTTGCGCCTGCTGCATCAAATAGGTGTGGAGCATGTCGGCGGGGATCGTGTCAGCGGCGTACGGTGCGGTGGAAGTTGCCATGGGGGATCATCCCTCCTTGCGGTACACGCGAGAAACTCCTAGCAGCGAGTATAGGTGCTGGCTTCTCGCTGCGTCAATTGACACGAACGGCCTTCTCGGCGGGGCAAATGTCAATTGGTTCTAGCGCTGGCGGAAGATCTGTTCCATGTCCATGCCGGTTACGCGGCGGATGCCGACCACGGTGTAAATGATGGCTATTGCCAGGATGATGATGGCCGGCACCGAAATCACGGGAAAGCTCAGCGCCGTCATCTTGCCCAACTCTTCGTTGAAGGCAACCGTCCCGGGCGCACTGACCACGACGAGGCGTGCCAGGATGTAGTTGAGGCAAGCGGAAAGAAAGAACGATCCCGCCACGATGAACGTGGCGTTCACCAAGCGTTTTTCGTACGCCGGACGTGTCCCTCGCGCATCCAACGCGGCGTTCACGGCAGCGCTGTCGATCACCTGGTTCAACAAGGCGGAAAGCAGGGAAAAGCGGGTCTTAAGCGAGCCAAGGATGACAATGCCGATGACCAGCGGCACAGCGCCTTCCTTGACGGCTATCCACATGGGATCGAGTTTGAGCAGACCGATACCGCCTGTAAGTAGAATACCGACGACACCGACAACGGGCAGGAAATTGAAGGTGCGCCGCCGGGAGTAATCAAAGATGCCATAGGCCAACGGGAAAGCCAGAGCGGCCACGAGACCGTACATCGGCCCCAACCATTCGTCGCTGCTGAAGCGCGTAAGGATGATCACCGGGACGACGATGTTAAGAAGTATGCTCAGCAGCGGATTCTCACGCTGCGGGCGCTCTTCATTCTCTGCGGACGTTGCCATGTGGTGTCGGCCCCCTGGGTGTGGCTTTGCTTCTCCCTATGATAGTACATTTCGAGGCAGCATCGGGCCTGAATTTCCGGCGTTCGTGCAACCGCTTATGGGCTCACGGCGAATGAGGAAATGATCTGTCGGCTTAGGTGAAGCTGGGCTGCCCCGGCGTGAGCTTGGGATTGGCTGCGAGGAGCATGGATTACGTGGACTTCGAAATAAATGAGCCTGACTGCGAGACTGAGCAGCCAAGGTTACTTCTTGGCAGCCGGGTCGGGGGACCGTGAAAGGTAACTCAAGCGGAGGTCCGCGCGTAGGAAATCTGGCTACGATTCAGGGGACGACATTTGACCCAATAGGCGTCAGTATGTTGTGCTTGCAACGAGAACAGGAACCGTCAAAGGAGTCTCTCATCACATATGGTGCGACAACTGTCTAGAATCTCGCTAAAGTCCGGCGAACGGATGCAGTGTCTGTTGGTACAGGAACCGGAAGAGAGCTGGGCCGCAGACGTGCAGCGCTTGCTGGCACATAAGAGCGCCCACGTGCACTGGCACATCGCGCGCAGCATCGAGGGTCCGCTCGATGCGCTGGAAACGCGCTTTTACCTGGGCGTGGTCAATGGGGAAGCGGTCGGCAATATCATGACCGTGGAATACGACGGCATCGGTATACTCGGTCACGTCTTTACGCATCCGGACCAGCGGCGGAAGGGCATCGCTTCGCATCTTATGGCCGCGCTGATGGGGGAATTTCGCGCGCGCGGCGGACGGGCGCTCACGCTCGGCACCGGCTTTGAGACACCGCCCTACTGGATCTATCACCGCTACGGTTTCCGGAGCGTCGGTACGGGGAGTGGGCGGATGTGGTACTGGACGCGGCCGGAACATACAGCGGAACTCTGGAATATGGCGCTCACCGGCGTTGCGCCGCTGCGCTGGGAACACTGGCCGCTGCTCAACCTGCTCTGCATACAGCCCCACGGCGACCATCTCCGTCACGCCGCCCGGCGCGTCTGGGGTCAGCGCAACTTTGAAGGTGAATTCGTAGCGTACAAGCGCGATGAGCAGGCGGGGAAACGCAACGTCGAGGCGTGTGTGCTGGAGAACGAAGCCGGTCTGGTCGTGGGCTGGGCGAGTATTGAGGACGATCCGATCTGGCGCGAGGCGGCGGCGCTGCTCGACCTCTTCGTGCATCCGGCGGCAACGCACGCGGCCGCGGAGCTATTTGCCGCTCTCACACTGCCGGCAAGACCGGTCTTTGCCTACGCTGAGCGCGGCTCACCGAAAGTCGACCTCCTCCGCGCTCATGGCTTCACGCCGCAATCTTCCTGGCCGGATTGGGTCATGTCAATGGGCCAAAAGCGTGACGTGCAATGCTGGCTGCGGCGGTAAGTCGCCTCTAGCCGCACCCCCCTTGATCCGGTCTCCCTGGGTAAAATCCATTTCCTTCTTTGCCACGTTGCACGATTCCGCGCAGTAGGGGCACGATATATCGTGCCCCTACCGTACACGCAGCCGCCGCAGTTAATCCGTCGTTCGCAATCCATCCCGTCGATCACAATTCATCCGTCATTTGCAATCCATCCGTCGTTGGCAATTCACCTGACGTTCGCAATCCAACCGTTGATCGCAGTTCATCCGTCGTTCCCGCGCAAGCGGGAACCCATCTTCTCTTCCTTTCCAATCGTAATGGAGTGATTGCTTCCACAGGCTAAACCGGAGTGGTGGACAATCCCCCGCGCGACAGTCCCCAATCCCACCAAGGCAGGTTCTTCAGCCTTAGGTGATTGACTGAATATGCTACTATAATTATAGATGGGTTTGGAAGTGGGCAGAACAGGTTTACGTTTATGGCAAGCACGTCTATGGCAAGACCATAGAGGGAACCTACAATGCTTACGCGACGTGCCTTGATGGCAAGCTCCGCGGCACTGGCAGCGGGTTGTGGCCCATTCCGATCATCTTCGGATCTGCCCGGCCAACCGGAGGTAGCCGCGCTCACGTGGCGGACGTTTTCGTTTAGCGGTCTCTTCTACCAGCCAAGCTTGACCTACGAAGAGCCGCAAGAGAAGCTGCTGAGAATTGTCGCCACGCTAGAGGAAGACGTAGACAACCCCCACGGTCCTGCGCGCGGTCGTTACACGCTAGCGCCCGGCCTAATCGGCCGAGGAGACTACCCAGACCCTCCTCCCAAGAACGACGATGAGTTTGCCGAATGGATCGACAGCATCGAAACGGACCTCTTGTCTATCAGTCCCGATATGGCGGAGACCCTAGGGAAGCGGGGCGTCATACTGCCTTTGGAGCGATTCATCGGGGCCGACGACCAGGACCTCACGGATACGTTCTACCCTTTCTTGCTCGATCAGTTTCGGGGGGAGGGCGGACTCTTTGCTCTGCCCATAGACGCGGATCCGCTGCTGCTTTACTACGACCCCGCCTACTTTAGACTGCGAGGCGTCTCCCCGCCCGATGATACCTGGACCTGGGATGACCTGGTAGCAAACGCGGTGAAGCTAACCCGGCGCGACGATGACGGCGATGTGACGCGCTGGGGATTCATGCCGCTTTTTAGTGGGCTCTGGTGGGCATTGTGGCAGAACGATGCCGAGGTGATTGATCCGGTAACCGGACGCTGTCGCTTGCAGGAGCCGGCCGCCACGGAAGCCCTGCAATTCGTTCACGACTTGCTGCATATCCACCAGGTCGCACCGCCAGTGGGTGGGAGACGGACATGGGAGTTTTTTGGCGGGATGGACGATTCCGTGCCGGCGATGTTCTTTAGTACAGTAAACCTGAAACCAAGATTTGACTACCGCTTGGCAGAATTGCCGCAAGGGAAGGTGCGCAGCGTACCGGTATCTGCCGATATGGGGCTCGCCATCCACGCGCGATCGGGGCAGACCGATGCGGCATACGCGGCGCTCAAGGGACTGCTCGAAACGATGCAGCGGTTTGTGGCCGTTCCCTCGCAAAGAGCAATGGTCGCGCGGCTGCCAGAGATTTGGCCGACATTGGGGCCCGCACAATTGACGGCTCTGCAACGGTCGATGGAATTCGGACGCGCGCACCCATGGGACGAGCGTGCGTGGCACGCCATGCAGCACGTCATAGACGGACTCGCGCGCGGTGATGAAGTGCCGAGCGTGGTAAACGAGGCCTGTTCCTCCTTGCAGGAGCATGACTAACTTCAGAAGTGAGGGGAGCAAGAGGTTGTTGACACGACGCGCCTTGATTGCGGGCGCGGCGGCGCTTACTGCCGCCTGCGGCGACCCCGGGTTTGCGAATTCTCCGCCGAGCCCACGCAAAGAGGGAGAGCTAATCTGGATTTCCACGTGGTTTAGCGAACTGCGGGTATCGACCGGTTTTGCGCGGCGTATGATCAATACGGTCGAGCAGGTCATGGCAGCATTGTCGGAAGACAAAGAAAACCCAAACGGCCCTGATCTAGGCGGCTACGACCTGAGATACGGGTTTGCTTCCCCAGAGCAAGCCAACCCCCGCCCTGCAAACGAGGCTGAGTATCTGGCGTGGCACGAGAGCCTCGATGCAGACCTGTTTACCGTGAATCCGTATCTAGCACAAGGGCTGGGTGAGAGCGGCGTGCTCGCGCCCTTGGACGAATTCGTCTCCGCCGACGAAGCGGCGCTCATTCAAGGATTCTACCCATACTTGGTCGATCAGTTTCGGTCGGAGGGTGGGTTGTTCGCTCTGCCGGTCGATGCAATCCCCTTGATGGTTCACTATGATCCTGAATTCTTCGCGGACCGGGGCGTGCCTCCGGTAGACGAGAGTTGGGGGTGGGACGACATAGTGGCGCACTCAGTCACTTTGACGCAGCGCGACAACGAAGGAGAGACGCAGCGCTGGGGACTGTTTACACAGTGGGACGGATACTGGTGGGCACTGTGGCAGAACGAGGCGGAATTGGCCGATCCGGCGACACTGCGCTGCCGGCTGCAAGATGCGGCGGCCGGGGAAGCCCTGCACTTCTGCCGTGAACTGCTGCATACCCATCGCGTCTCCCCCCTTGTGACGAGCGCAGATTTCTGGCAACCCTCTCAATCGCCATCAGGGCTGTGGCCCGCAATGATGTACGTTCAACATGGGAGGTTTGCGAGAGGTGACTATCGCTGGGCAGCATTGCCGCGGGGCAAGGTGCCCAGCGTTCCCGTGGCCGGCAACTTGGGCATTGCCATTGCCGCAGGATCGCAGCACAAGGAGAAGGCCTATGTTGCCCTCAAGGGTCTCGTAGACGTCATGCAGCCGCTCGCAAAAGTGCCTGCGCGGAAAGATGCGGTCGCGCACCTTGGCAACATCGACGAGGACCTCCTCCCCGCAGAGATCGCGGCACTTCAGCAATCTATGGAGCATGGTCGCGGCATGCCTCTGAATCCCCTCATGCACGCCGCCATGAATGCTATTGAGGAGGGCCTCGTGCGGGGCGATGAAGTGGCGACCGTGGTGAACGCTGCCTGTTCGGCGCTAGAAGAGCAGCGGAATCCTTGAAGGCGGTTAGACTCATCGCCTCTTCAACGCATGCACTCTCACAGAATTTTAGGCTTGGTCTACCCTCAAGAACCGACCCTTCGGGCCCAAGAGCTTACCCCCGTTCGGCGAAGACCGGCGCGAGCATGTTGTCCACGGGCGCGTAACTGTCGGTGAGGATCACGGCGGAGCTGTTGTCCACGTATTCCCGCAAGCGGGCGGGTTCTAAGAAAGTGCTCACCGGGCCGTCCGGCAGCAAGTCGTCCACGGCGCTGTGGAGCGTTGCTTCCGTGAGCGGCTGCTTGCCGGCCACCAGCACGAACGTATTGCGGCCCTCCTGTTCCCACCCGGGACCGTCCGCGAGCAGATAGACGTGCGGGAACACCTGCTCCAGGGTGAGTATCATCGACGGCAGAAAACGCCCGTGCTCGTACGTGTCGACCACGTTCAGCATGTAGAAGCCGCCGGGTGTCAGGAGGTCGTGTACGATCTCGGCGAATTCCCTCGTCGTAAGGTGCCAAGGCACCGAGAGATCGTTGAATGCGTCGCCGATGATGGCGTCGTATTGTCCGTTTTCAAGGCGCTTGACCACCAGACGGGCGTCCTCGTTGTACGTTTTGACGCTGGTGTCGCGGGGCAAGCCCATCTTGGCGTGGGCCATCTCGGTGACCGCCGGATCGATCTCCGCCACCTCGATGACGGCGTCAGGATAGACCACCTCCAAATACCGTGGGAAGGTGTACCCTCCGCCGCCGATGGAAAAGGTGCGAATGCTGCTGCGCTCACCGGCAATGTACTTCACAAGCTCGGCGTATATCTTTACATAATCGTAGTCAAGGCGCGTGGGGTCTTCCAGGATGCTGTAGCTGTGAATGAGATGGTCGAGCACCAGGCGGCGCTGCGTGACGTTTTCGGCCAGTTTCTTTTCGGTAACGCGAATACAGAAGTAGTTCGTCTCCACTTGACACGGTGCCGCGAATGCGCCGCGAGGTTGCAGGGTCACAGCGTCGCGAACAAGGAAGCGTGTATAGTTCCAACCAAACGGTATGTTGTACGCATCCCGACCGTAGCCAATGACGCCCACCGCCACCAGCGCCACCGCGCCGCCCGTCAGCAGCAAGCGGCGATTCCAAAGATTGCCGAACACTATGGCGACAAGCAGCAGCAGGAGGGCGACGAGCAGAATTACCGTCCGTGTGCCGAAGAACGATACCAGGAAGAAGCCGGTGGCGAAGGTGCCGGCAATGGCTCCCACCGTGGAGAGCGCATAGATGCGTCCCACCACACCGCCGGTACGCGACAGGTCATCGAGTATGAGCCGCACGACGACCGGAGTGATGGTGCCCATGAAGACGCTTGGCAGGAAGAAGACGGTGGCGGTGAAGAAGAGAATTTTGAGCATGAGGTGCACGGGCAGGTCTTGCGCGATGCCGGAGATGATCGCCGTGAGCGGCAGGATGGTCAGCGTGAGGATGCTGGAAAGCAGGAAGAGCACACCCAGCGTGGTGACCGTCGGAAACCGGTCGCCGACGCGCCCGCCGACGTAATTGCCCAGGCTAATTCCCGCCAGCATGACGCCAATGACGCTAGTCCAGGTGTAAAGCGAAACGCCGAGATACGGCGCAATCATGCGTCCCGCCGTCAGCTCGACGACCAGAGTGCAGAAGCTCGCTATGAAGACAATCGTGCCTGCCCGCCATATGCCGCCCATGGAGTAGCCCTTTCGTTGCGGTGCTGTGCAATTGAACGTGGTTGCGCATTTAGAATGGCTCGAGCAATGCGCCAAAGCGAGAATCAGTCTCGCAAGTCAGATTGACTTGCCAAATTGTGCTTCAACAGGGGCTTTTGTAAAGCCCAGGCTTCGCGCAGCCGGCTGCGCGAAGCCGGCTGCGTACAGTCCTCAGCACGAACGGCCTTCAAATTCCCATGCGCCCTCGCATCGAGTACGAGGCGGGCACTGAGCCTGTCGAAGGGCAGGTCGCACAGAGCAACGCACTAGTGAGACGAACTCTAGCTTTCTTTCTAAATCGCATTGTTCCTATTGTAGCCGTGACTTTGCTTTGCTCGCATCCCCGTGGGTGCTCCGCTACACTAGGAAAAGCGGCTGCGCACGGGAGAGGGTTCGAAGGCGATTGCAACTATGGGTATCACGAGTCGACAGCGTGAAGACATGATGGCGGTGCTGGCGGCCGCCCTGAGAGCCGTCGATCCGGCCCAGGCGGTGCGCAACTGCGTGCGCCGCGAGGATTCGCGCTTGGTTGTCGGAGACAACGAATACAATCTCGATGCGTTCAAACGCATACTCGTCGTAGGGGCAGGCAAGGCCAGCGGCCCCATGGCGCAGGCGCTGGAAGACATCCTTGGCGAGCGCTTGGCAGGCGGTGTGGTCAATGTCAAGGAGGGCTACGCCGTTCCGACGCGCAAGATTGAGTTGATCGAGGCCGCCCATCCCGTGCCGGATGAAAACGGCCTGCGCGGCACGGAGCGCATCCTGCAGTTGGCGGCAGACGCGGGCGAAGACGACCTTGTCTTTTGCCTGATCTCCGGCGGCGGTTCCGCCCTCATGGAGTTGCCTGCGGGGGGCATCACCCTGGACGACCTGCAGCAACTTACCGACCAACTCCTGCGCAGCGGCGCTACCATCAACGAAGTAAACACGATCCGCAAGCACATTTCTCAAGTGAAAGGCGGCGGACTGGCGCGGGCGGCGGCGCCGGCTACCCTCATCGCGCTCATCCTCTCGGACGTGGTGGGAAACCCGCTGGACTTCATCGCTTCGGGGCCTACCGTGCCTGACACGACCACGTTCCAAGACGCGTGGAATCTTTTGGGACAGTTCGGCCTGCAGGACACCATACCGCAACGAGTTCGCGAGCGACTGCAGCGCGGCCTCAGCCAATCCATACCGGATACTCCGAAGGAAGGCGACCCGATTTTCAACCGCACGGCGAGTGTGCTCGTTGGCAGCAACGAGATCGCTGCCCGTGCGGCACTAGACGCAGCAAAGAAACTGGAGTATAATGCAATCCTGGTCACCACCTGGGTGGAAGGCGAGGCGCGGGAGGTTGCGAAGGTGATGGCTGGAGTCGCGAAGGGTCTGATCCACCACCACTCCCCTATCCCACCACCGGCGTGTGTTATTTTTGGCGGTGAAACGACCGTTACCGTGCGCGGTGAAGGCAAAGGCGGTCGCAATCAAGAGATGGCGCTGGCCGCATCGCTTGCGCTCGACGGTTGGGAGGGAGTTGCGATGATGGCGGTGGGAACAGACGGCACCGACGGCCCAAATGACGCGGCCGGGGGTATCGCGGACGGCGCGGTGATGGCGCGGGCGCGAGCGCTCAACCTGGACCCGCTAGACTATCTGGAACGCAACGACTCCTACCATTTCCTGCAACAGACGGACGCCCTCCTGGTCACCGGTCCTACCAATACCAATGTGAATGACCTGATCTTGGTTTACGCCTTCAGTTAGCGTCTTCTGCAATCCTCCTCTGTTCTTGGTCTCCTCTGTGTAGCAGTGTCCGGCGGTCAGTCTATGGCAGGTATTTCCCGCATGGAAGTTAAGGAAGAGGCGCTCCCTCCTCTCGACTCTTCGCTTCTCCCGCGCGCGCCCGCGCAGCGCTGGCATTCAGTGAGCAGGCGCAGCGACTTACGGCCGCTGTCCCGGAGCGGTGGCAACAGACTTCTGATGATTATCGGTCTTGGCGCCGTGCTTCTGCTGCTGGGCAGTGGCGTGATGTGGCTGGCGAGCCAGAGTCTGGCATCCGACGGTCCTGAGTCGGCTGCTCAGAGCAGCGAAGTGGCGCGCATTGCGCCTGCGGCTGCCACACCCGGCGCCCCGGCAAGTGCTCCCACGGCGCAATTACCGACCACGCCCGAATTTCACATTGTGCAACCGGGTGAAGTGCTAAGTACCATCGCGAGCAAGTATAATACGACTGTGGAGACCCTGGCCGAACTCAATGACATAGAGAATGTTGACTCGATCCGAGTTGGGCAACGACTGCGCCTCGTGCCGGAAGAGCAATGAGGCGTGGACGCAGAGCACTGGTATCACCTGGCGCACATACCACGGTGCATTCGCGTTATTCTTAGCACTCCTGCTCTGGTTGAGACTTGCCGGCATCGCGGACGCCGCTTCGGGCACTCCCTGGCACTCCGCGAGTGACATTCTGACCGGAGACGTGCTCTCTGCCTGGCAACTCTGGGAGAAAGCGCTGGAACCTGATTCGTGGACGCAGGAAGACCAGTCATGGGTCCCCAGTAGTTTGCCGTGGCTCGTTGCCCTGCATCCTACCGACATGAGCGCGGCGCTCGCGGCCGGTTCCCTGGGTCTGCATCGTACGGTGGATGGCGGCGCCGCGTGGTCGCACCTGCCGGGTATCGTGGCTCCGGTCATCGCCGTTGCCTTCAAGTCAGGCGATGCGCAAACGGTGTTTGCCGGGACGGAGCTGGACGGCAACTACCGGAGTGAAGACGGCGGGCTCTACTGGAGCCGGATAAACAGCGGCCTCCCACAGGATAGGCTTGGCAACATTGTGGGTGCGGTGGCGCTTGCTGCCGATCCCGTATTGTCAGCGAACCTCTACGCCGCGACCACAACCGCGGGCGGGCTCTACCGTTCGCTTGATGGCGGCAACTCCTGGCAACTGTCGAATTCCGGGTTGCCCGCTGAGTCGATACGCGGCCTCGACATCACGAGCCGCGGCGAACCGCGGCTCTACGTGGCAACGTCAAGCGGGCTGTATCTTTCCACCGATCGCGCGGCAGGCTGGTCGCGCATTGGTGAACTGCCAACCGATGCGGCCGAGAAACTGCTCTTGGAACCCGGCGTGTTGGGGGCCCTGCTGTTGATTGCGGAATCTGCGATCTATCGTTCGACCAATGGCGGTCTGACGTGGGTCGACCTCGACTTACCGGCGGAAATGACGCCCATTCGTGACGCGATCCTTACCGGCGATGACCGCTATACCTACCTCTTCGTTGCCGGGGAGGGCGGACCGTATTGGCAGCGGCTTACCCCCGCGTCACCGCAGTCACCCCCACAATCGGAATCGGTAGCGGAACTGTACGTTGCGGTGACCGGTCATACGATTCGCGAGCCTTTCCTCAGCTTCTTCATCGCCAACGGCGGCGTGGCACGTTTCGGATTTCCTCGTACCGATGCCTTGAGTGAAGACGGCAAGACGGTACAATACTTCCAGCGGTCCCGTTTGGAGATTGTGTTGGAAGACGATGGGGAGCGGGTCGTGCAGTCGCCCCTCGGCAGGAGTCTCTATGCGGATGTGGACTTGGCCGATCTCTCCCCACAGGCGGATACTGGTTCTGCGCAGGAGCAGTTTGCGGTAGGCCGGGAGTTTGCCAACTTCTACGCAGGCAACAACGGACTTGTGTCCTATGGCAGCCCCATTGCTCCGGCAGCCGACGAGGAACAACTAAATGGGGTTACACTGTATACACAGTACTTTGAATTTGCTCGCCTCGAACACCATCCCGGCGCCGCAGACCCAATCTTGCTGGGTTTGATAGGCGATGAATACCTGATGCAAAAGGGCTGGTTGGAGTAACGCCCATGCGCCGCACTCGGATCGTTGCCACCATTGGTCCCGCGTCGGCGAATGAAGAGACGCTCCGGGCTATGCTGCGCGCCGGTCTGGACGTGGCGCGGATCAACTTCTCCCATGGCACCCATGAGACGCAAGCGCGGTCGATCGGCCTCTTGCGCGAGCTATCATCCTCTGAAGGGGCCACCCTTCCCATAATCGCCGATCTGCAAGGGCCGAAAGTGCGCGTTGGCTCCATTGCGGATGAGCCATTGCGCCTCGCCCCAGGCAGTCAGCTCCTCTTGGTTCCTGATGGGGACTCTGCCGATGAGACTGTCAGCGAGGGGCTTTACAGCTACGCTAAGACCGTAGACCCCGACGCACCGAGTGTGAGCGTGGCGCCGGTGCGGTTTTCCGGCCTCGCGTCGGAAACGCGGCCGGGCGACACCATCATGCTCGATGACGGCCTGATCTCGGTTGAGGTGCTGGCGACGCGGGTGGAATCCGGCCAAGCCGCAGTGGTCACGCGGGTGGTGCGCGGCGGCGAGCTTGTGAGCGGCAAGGCCGTGGTCGTACGGGGCCGGAGTCTCAACCTGCCCAGCCTGACGGCAAAGGACTGGGAAGACGTGCGCTTTGCCGTTGATCAGGAAGTGGACTGGGTAGCCCTTTCTTACGTTCGCTCGGCGACAGATGTCGAGATCCTGCGGCAACTGCTGCTGAATTACGGTGCGACGATCCCCATAATTGCGAAAATCGAGACGCAAGAGGCGATCGCCAACTTTGACGCAATTCTCGAGGCCGCAGACGGCATCATGGTGGCTCGCGGCGACTTGGGCGTGCAGGTGCCGCCGGAAGAGGTGCCTCTGCACCAGAAGGCGATCATCCACAAGTCCCGCTTGCGAGGCAAGCCGGTGATCACGGCCACGCAGATGCTCGAATCCATGATGCAGCACCCGGTAGCGACGCGGGCGGAAGCCAGCGACGTGGCAAATGCAATCTTAGACGGCAGCGATGCCGTGATGCTCTCAGGTGAAACGGCCGTGGGGCCGTATCCGGTTGAAGCCGTGGCGGTCATGGCGCGCATTGCTAACAGCGTTGACCCGCACGTGGAGAGCTTCACCGCGATCGACGACGCGAGCGACGCTACTGATGCCATTGCAGCGGCCACCCACCGCATTGCGGATAAGTTGAGCGCTACCGCCATTTTTGCCCTTACGCAATCGGGCTATACCGCGCGTATGCTGGCTCGCTTGCGGCCGCACGTGCAACTGCTCGCGGTTACGCCCGACGTACCGGTTTGGCGCCAGCTTGCGCTGAGCTGGGGAACGGTGCCGTTGCTCGCAACCGTGGAAACGGACACCGACATGGCCATGCGCGAGGCGGTGGCGCTGGCAAAGGCGGCGGGCCACGTACAGGACGGCGATACGGTGGTATTCACGGCCGGCATGCCGTTTGGGGTAGGCGGCACGACGAATCTCATCCGTATTCACGAGATCGGCAAACCGCTCAGCCTCAAAGGGGACTAACCGCGTACATTGGTGAGCCTAGACCGGACCGAGCGATCGGAGCGAAACGCACTCCTGAAGACGAATCGCTAGTATTCATGTCAAGAACCCATCGCACCGTGTGAACCTGCCCTTCGACAAGCTCAGGGCGAACGAGAAAAGTAAGGGTCCGTTCGTGCTGAGCTTGTCGAAGCACGATTCGAACTATCGAACTGGCCTATGAAATTGCTCTAGGTGCAATTATGCAGCGGTAGTGCGGTCCTCGGTATGCCAGAACCCAAATCTCACACTTCGAGGTAAGACATGCACCCTGGCACCCAACCCCTCGGCGTCTATCTCCACGAAGGCCATTATCACCCGCGCAGCGTATACCTGCTGGAGATCTTGGCGCACGCGGGCATTCCCTTTACTCGGGTGGATGCCGCCACGCTGCCGGAAGCGTTGGAGACACTCAAGGTGCTCGTCTTGCCGCACCACGACGTCACCACGCCGGAGATGGGCCGGCTCTATGGCTTTGTGACGGCAGGGGGCGCTCTTATCGGCCTGGGTGGGACCAGTGGCTTGGACGATCTCTTTGGCGTGCGCACGCAGACCGGCACGCACGAAGCCTACCTCCGGGTGACGCACGTAGACCATCCACTGGTGCGCGATCTGCATTCCTCATTGCATGTCTGGGACGCGGCCACGGCGCGGGCGGCCGGGGCCGGCGTGCTGGCCAACCTCTGCGATGGTGAAGGAAAACGCATCGGCGTGGGCGTGAGCGTTTACCGGCTGCAAAGGGGATTTACCATTTTCAGTGCGGCGGATCTGCCGTGGTGCATCCTGCACATGTTGCAGGGGATACCGGTGCGCCAAGACGGCGTCCCCGCGCCGGACGGCACGGCTCAAACCGACGATGGCATCCTGAAATGCGACGACGGCATCGTGCTGGACTGGGAGAACGACCGTACCACCGACACGGCGCTGCCGTTCTTCCTGGAGGCGGTTGGCGATGAGCTGCGCGCCATCCTGCTGCGCAGCATCTTTCTCGGCGCGCGTTACACAGGTACGGCGCTTCCGATGCTCTGGTACTGGCCCGCTCAACTGGAGGCCGTCGCGCACCTCTCCCACGATTCCGATAACAACGTGCTCGACCGCGCCTTCCAGCTTCTGGAGATCACGCGGGCGCTCGGCGTGCATTCCACGTGGTGCATTCAATATCCGGGCTACACGCCCGAACTCTATGCCGCGGTGAAGGAATACGGCAGCGAAATCTGCCTCCACTTTGATGCCTTGTCAGGTAAGGAACCCAACCGTTGGGACTACGACGACCTGGTCTTTCAGTGGGAGTTTCTGCGGCGTGAGGCCGGTCTCGACGTCATTACCAGCAATAAGAACCACTACACGCGCTGGGAGGGATCCTTAGAGTTTTTCGGGTGGCTGGAGAGGGTAGGCATTGCGCACGATCAGTCGAAGGGTCCTTCGAAGGACGGCAATACCGGCCATCTCTACGGCAGCACGCATCCCTGGTTTCCGATGGAGCCCGGGTCGGGTCACTTCTACGACGTGCTGGAGGTCAACTTCCTGACGCAGGACATGGTAAATCCGGCCCGCCATCCCGATGCGCCGGTCGATGAGTATGCGCCCTATGCCATTGCCGAACCGCTCGTCGAGCGCGTAAGGAAGCACTACGGCGTGGCCCACTACCTCTTCCACCCCCACCACTGCCTGCGGCCCGGCGTGCCCGCGGCGATGGCGGATGTCATCGAGTACGCGTGGCAGCAGGGTTTGCCCTGGTGGACGGCGCGTGAAATCAACGCCTGGGAGCGCAGCCGCCGCGAGTTGCAATTTGGCGATGTAAGTAGTACGGGAGCCTCAATCCACGTTGGCGCATCGCTAGAGGACGCGACGCTCCTCGTGCTGGACACCAACGACCAAGAGCGGCAGTTTCACATCGACGGCACGCCCGCGTTGGCACGCAGTGTGGATCGCTATGGCTTCCGTTTCCACGCAGTCACCCATACCCTCGAAGCCGGCGAACATGCCCTGCGGTGGGACGAGGCCGTCTGACTGCGCACAGGCCTTGCGCATGCTGCGTCTGCCGCCAGACGATGGTGAATTCCCACGTGGTCGGACGAGAATCTAGCATCACTCCCGTTGAATCCGGTAGGATTAAGCGGGAGTGAGAAGATGCGAGTTGTCATTGGCGCCGATCACAACGGATTTGATAGCAAGGACATGGTGCGGCAGTGGCTAGAGGCTGCCGGTCATGCGGTGGTTGACGTTGGCCCCCATGAGCTTGACCCCAGCGACGACTACCCGGATTTCGCCCGGCTTGTGGGAGAGTCCTTGCAACGCGGTGAGGCGGACCGCGGCATCCTGCTCTGCGGCAGCGGGGTGGGCGCCAGTATTGCGGCGAACAAGATGCGCGGCATTCGCGCGGGCCTCTGCCATGATGCCTATTCGGCGCATCAAGCGGTCGAACACGACAACGTCAATGTTTTGTGCCTCGGACCTCGCATCGTTGGTCCGGCGCTGATGGAAGAGCTGGTGACGGCATTCTTGGCAGCCGCGTTTACGGGTGAGGAGCGGCACGCGCGCCGCCTTGCCAAGGTGACGGCGCTGGAGCAGGAGGAACGAGAGGCGGGTCTCGGCCAGCCGGAGGCGAAAGCGCCGTAGGCATAGCCTCGCGTCATTCGTGAAAAGGGAGTCTTGCTCGGCACAGCAACGACCTATCTGTGCCCGGATTTGGGCTACGATCTTCGCGTAGCCACTCCAAGATTCAATTGCCTTTGACCTCTATGCGGTGTGCCCAAGGCTTGAGTTGATCTATGAATAGCATGCACGATTCTAACCGGCGTTACTGGGACAATGCCGCTGAGGGGTGGGAGCGTCTTCGCGATGGAGACGGATTGTGGCGACGTTGCCCCAACGAACCGGAACTTGGCTTTGCAGGCGGCGCACTGCGACTGATTCGCGAACTGGCCGACGACGTGTCGAGCAAGGACGTGTGTGTCGTTGGCAGCGGCGATAGCTACGCGGCGTTTGCACTTGCCGGCATGGGGGCCAACGTTACGTCGATAGATATTTCTGCCCAGCAGCTTGCAGTAGCCTCAAAACGAGCAAAGCAACTGGGATTGGCCATTACCTTTGTGCAAGCAGATGCAGCCAACCTTGGACCTGTTGAAAGTGCCAAGTTCGACTTAGTCTGTTCCACCAATGGCTTCTTTACCTGGATCTCCGATTTGCAGGCGGTCTTTAGTGAGATCTTTCGTGTCCTGCGTCCAGCAGGACATTACATCTGCTACGATATTCATCCGTATCAACGGCCTTGGAAAGATCAGATCAGTCCGATTGAAGTTGAGAAATCCTACTGGCAAACTGGTCCCTTTCGAGATTCAAAGAATGGCGCAATTAACTTCAACTGGACTCTTGCGGATATTCTCAATCCCCTGGCATTTGCGGGATTCAGCTTGCAGCGAATCTTGGAGAGTCCTGCCGAAGACTCAAGGTTCTGGCAGGGCTACTCATACCTGCCGGGGACCGACGAAAGCTTGCTTGATTGGAGTGAGAATCCTCGGTCTGCACTACCGGTTTGGCTTACAATAGCTTTGAAGAAGCCCGCGTAGCACGGGTAGAGGCATGCTGCACAGTTCGTTGAATCTCCATTTACGCGTTGCCCCTGCACAACTGCTGCGCAGTTCGGCTACGGCCAAGATACTGCCTGTGTGCTTGTGAAGAGAGCGAAGGGTAGCCACATAAGAAGATGAACAAGAGCAATCAGAGCAACCGTGCGTCAAGAAGGAGGTAATGATGGTGGAAAAGAATAGACTTGTACAATTGCAGGACTACGACCAGAGCGTGTGGCTGGATAGCATCAGCCGCGGCCTCATTCAGTCCGGCGAGCTGCAGTCACTGGTGGACAACGATGGGCTGCGGGGGATGACCTCGAACCCGGCTATCTTTGAGAAGGCTATCAGCGGCAGCGACGACTACCGCGACCAGTTGCGTGCGCTCCACGCCGCCGGCAAGAGCACGACGGAAATCTATGAAGCCGTGGCGGTTACGGATATCCAGTCGGCGTGCGACGTGTTGCGGCCGGTGTACGACGCCAGCGACGGCGAGCACGGCTTGGTGAGCCTGGAAGTCTCGCCGGAGCTTGCCTTTGATACCAATGGCACCATTGCCGAGGTCCGCCGCCTTTGGGACCAGGTGGGCCGCCCGAACCTGATGATCAAGATCCCGGCCACCGACGAAGGCATACCCGCGGTGCAGCAGATGCTCACGGAGGGGTACAACGTCAACATCACGCTGATGTTCTCGCTCACCGACTACGATAACGTAGCCGAAGCCTACATCTCCGCGCTGGAGGCCCGCGCCGCGGCGGGTGAGCCGGTCAACCGCATCGCTTCCGTAGCGAGTTTCTTCGTCAGCCGCATCGATACATTGGCCGATGAGTTGTTGGAGGCGCGGGCGGAGGCCGGAGAGAGCCGCGCGCGGGAGCTTCTGGGCAATGTGGCGGTGGCCAACGCGAAGATTGCCTTCCAGCACTTCCTGGATTTCTTCAAGTCGGAGCGTTTCGCCAAGCTGGAAGCACAGGGCGCGCGTGTGCAGCGCGTGCTGTGGGCGAGCACCAGCACGAAGAACCCCGAATACTCCGACGTGATGTACGTGGATGAGCTCATCGGCCCGCATACGGTGAACACCTTGCCGGACGACACCATGGACGCGTTTCGCGATCATGGCACGCTGGCTCAGACTGTGGATACGGGCGTGGCAGAGGCGCAAGCCGTGTTGGATGCCCTGGAGGCGGTTGGCGTGGACTACAACGCCATGACCAGGCAACTCCAGCAAGAAGGTGTGGACAAATTTGTCCAACCGTACCAGGACCTGCTCGCGCGTATCGAGCAAGTGTGCGCCGAGCTTGTCGCAGCTTCGTAGCGATGCCGGGAGACCACAACAGCGCAGACGCGGCAATTGCGAACACCGTGGCCGAACTCGTGCGGGCTAACACCGGTAAGCGCTTGTGGCAGAAGGACGCTGCGCTCTGGTCTGACGATCCGCAAGTTCAGGCAGCCATTCGCAACCGGCTCGGCTGGCTGAACGTCGTCGACGACATGCAGCGGTCCGGCGTTGACGAGATCAACGACCTCGCCAAAACAGTACGCGCTGAGGGCTTCACGGATTGCGTCGTGCTCGGCATGGGGGGCAGCAGTCTCTGTCCCGACGTTTGCCGCGCCACCTTTGGCACCGCTCCCGGCTGGCTGCGGCTGCACGTGCTCGACAGCACGCATCCCCGCGCCGTGCAGGCCGTGCAGGACGCCATTGATGTGGAGCGGACTCTCTTTGTGGTCTCGAGCAAGTCCGGCACTACCGGCGAGTCGAACGCCTTCTTTAAGTACTTCTGGGACCAAGTCGCGCAGGCAGGAGTAGCGTCACCCGGCGCTAACTTCATTGCCATCACCGACCCCGGCACGATCTTGGATGATGAGGCTACCGCGCGCAGCTTTCGCCACGTGTTCCGCAATCCGGCCGACATTGGCGGCCGGTATTCGGCGCTTTCGTACTTTGGGCTTGTGCCGATGGCCTTGCTTGGGATGGACGTTGCTGACTTTCTTAGCCGCGCAGGGGCGATGGCGCGGCGCTGTGGGCCGGAAGTGGCCGTGGAGGACAACCCTGGCATGGTCTTAGGTGCGCAGCTTGCGGCCCACGCCCAGCAGGGCCGGGACAAGCTCACGCTCGTGTGCGCGCCGGAAATTGCAACGCTGGGCTGGTGGCTGGAACAGCTTGTCGCCGAGAGCCTTGGCAAGAATGGCGTTGGTGTGGTCCCAATAGAAGGCGAGGGTCTTGGGACGCCTGAGACCTACGGCAAAGATCGGGTATTCGTTCACATTGCACTCGCCAACACGGATTCAGGCGAACAGGATCAACCTCTCCGCGTGTTAGATGTGGCCGGGCATCCCGTAATACGTTTGGAGCTAGCCGAGTCTCTGGACTTGGGGCAGGAATTCTTCCGCTGGGAGGTAGCGACGGCGGTCGCCGGGCATCTCTTAGGCGTCAACCCCTTCGACGAGCCCAATGTTCAGGAGAGCAAGGACAATACCGCCGCGCTATTGCAGACTTTCCAGGACACCGGCGTCCTTCCCGCTGAGGAACCGTCTGTCTCCGCCGGCGCGCTTTCTCTTTACGGCGATTGTCGTGGAGAGACTAATGGTGAAGCGATGCGCGGCTTCCTCGACCAAGTCGCGCCGGGCGACTATGTCGCGCTCATGGCCTATTTGCCGCAGGACAATGTGGCACAGGAGCGCGTAAATGCGATCCGTGATTTGCTTCGCGCCGCCACGCGAGCAGCAACCACCGTAGGCTACGGTCCCCGCTTCCTCCACTCCACGGGCCAACTGCACAAAGGCGGTCCAAACTCCGCCGTGTGCCTGCAACTTACGGCAGACTTCGTTGAAGATGTCCCAATTCCTGAGGCGCTCTACTCTTTTGGCACGTTTATCCAGGCCCAGGCGCTCGGGGACATGCGTTCCCTCCAGGGCCACGGACGGCGCGTGCTGCGCATTCACCTGGGAACGGACTACATGGCTGGCCTAGCAGCGCTTGAGCAGGCACTCACGGAGCTGCGTTGACTCTCCAAGGGCGAGCGTTAACTGCCAGAGTTGCTGGAAAATTCTCCCGTCATTCCCGCGGAAGCGGGAATCCATCTTCTCTCTTTGCCCATAGAATAGCGACAGGCAGCTATAGAGTGAGCATCCTGGACCCGGGCCTCCGCCGGTGCGACGGATTGTACCCGCATTCCCCTACCGAACGGGGGACAAGCCCCCATGCGGTCGCAATGAACTTGCTGGCGAATCATACGCCCCACCGCCGGCCCGGTAGCGCAGGTTTGCAACCTGCGCCGGTGCATGTTCGGACTCTATGAAATCCTCTCTCTACATGGTAAAGCGCTGGAAAACACACACGCGGTCCTCGTGCGGGCGGGGGAAAAGCCCCCGCGCTACTGGAGAGGTGGTTCTCCCCTGGGATAGAGCGTGCGACATCCAAGGCACGGGTGGGGCTTGCATTGGCTCACGCTATTCACTATCCTGCTGGGATACGCGGTACAGTCAATAGCTATGCGTTCGGAATGGGCTTTACCCGGCGGCGCACGCGCTATAATGTTGGACGAGGAATTCCATAGCACAGCAGAGGGCAAGGAATTCAATGCAAGTGGTCACTCAAGCCGCGGACTTGGCGAGAATCACGCAGGCGCCGCGCGGGCCGGAAGGCTGCGCCATCGTGATCTTTGGCGCGACCGGCGACCTGACGCGGCGCATGATTGTGCCGGCGCTCTACAACTTGCAGCAGCGCGGGCTGCTCCCCGACGACTTCGCGATCGTCGGTTTCTCCCGCAGCAGGTGGGATACGGAGATATTTCGGGATGAAATGAAGGCGGCCGTGCGCGAGTTCGCGGTCGGCGTTTCCGTTGACGAGGATTCGTGCAAGCAGTTTGTGGAGCGGCTGCACTATATCTCGGGTAACTACAACAACGGTGAGGACTTCCAACAGCTTACGGCCATGCTGAACTCGGTTTCGCGTCAGCATAATTGCGGTGGCAGGTACGTTTTCTATCTCTCCACCCCGCCGAGTGTCTACTCGGACGTGATCCAGCAACTCGGCGCCGTTGGCCTGCATCAGGCAGAAGAGAGCGACTCGTGGCGGCGGGTTGTCATCGAGAAGCCCTTTGGAAGCGATCTCGCCACCGCCCAAACGCTCAATGCGCAGATTGCAAATGTCTTTGCCGAGCCCCAAACGTACCGCATCGACCACTACCTCGGCAAAGAGACGGTGCAGAATATCCTGGTCTTTCGCCTTGCCAACCACATTTTCGAGCCGCTCTGGAACCGCCGCTACGTAGACCATGTGCAGATTACGGCATCGGAGAGCATTGGCATAGAGCACCGGGCCGGGTACTACGAAGAGTCCGGCGCCATGCGCGATATGTTCCAAAACCATCTGCTGCAGCTCTATTCGCTGGTGGCAATGGACCCGCCGGTGGTGTTCGACGCCGAGGCAGTTGCCGCGGAGAAGATCAAGGTCTTGCGCGCCACGCGCCCCATCCCACTGACACAGATCGACCAGTGGGCGGTGCGCGGGCAGTACGGTCCGGGCTGGGTCCGTGGGGAATACGCCAAAGGGTACCGCGAAGAGGAGAATACCGATCCACAGTCAAATCGCGAGACCTTTGCCGCGCTGAAGCTTTACATCGATAACTGGCGTTGGGAGGGCGTGCCCTTCTATCTGCGCTCCGGCAAGAGCATGACGAAGAAGGTGACCGAGATTGCCATTCAGTTCAAGCGCGTTCCGCACCTGCTGTTCGGGCTGACCCCGGCCGATACCCTGAATCCCAACGCGATTGTGATTCGCGTGCAGCCCAACGAGGGGTTTTCGCTGCAATTCCGGGTGAAGTCGCCCGGCCAGACCATCCGGGTGCACCAGGTCAGCATGAATTTCGACTATGAATCGCTCTTCAACGGTGAAGCGCCGCCTGCCTATGAAACACTTTTACTGGACATAATGCGCGGCGACCGCACGCTCTTTGCCCACAGCGAATGGATCGAGCACGCCTGGGGACTGATTACGCCCATCATCGAGGCGTGGGAATCCAGCCCCGCCAACAACTTTCCGAACTACGAGGCCGGGAGCTGGGGACCGCCGGAGGCCGATGCTCTCATCGCCATGGACGGCCGTTCCTGGCGGCGGCCATAGCAGTCGTCTCAGCACATTCCCTCGGGATATGAAGATGACCGCCCGCTACCGTCATTTGTATGTTGAAGAATGCCGGCAAATGAGCGTAGGTGAGAGGGGCATGCCGTCCGTCATTCCTGTAAGTGTCAGGTAATTCGTTGACAGATCTGGTAGAACATTGATGAGTGTCAATCACCAGATCTGGAGGCAACTGATGCGGGATAATAGTAGTGACAAGACCATTGAACGGAACCTCATGCAGAAGTGGCGTTTCCTCATCGCCGAGTACGAACGGGTCAAGGCCAAGCAGCATCCCCAGTTCCGCTACCTGCAGGACTTCTATGCGTTCCATGGTACCAGTCGCCAGACCTTCGCCAAGTACTACAACCGTTTCTGTCAGACGCGCAGCGATGACGCCCTGCTGCCGCGCAAGCGCGGTCCCAAGTGGAAGAGCCGCCGCACCTTGCCCTACATCGAGCAGAAGGTGCTGGAGCAGCGCCGCAAGGGTATCAACCGCTATGAGATCTGTGCCATACTCAAACCGGTACTCAAAGCGCACACACCCTCACCCTCCACCATCTACGCCATTAGCAAGCGCCATGGGCTCAACCGCCTGAAACCGGCCATGAAACAAGCCAAGCGCACCATCATCAAGACCCGCGCGGGCGAACTGGGGCATCTGGACTGCCATTACCTCAGCCGCGACCTGCTCCTGGACAGCTCCCAGCGTTACTACCTGGTCTCCGTGCTCGATGCCTGCACCCGTCTGGCCTGGGCTGAAGTGGTGCCTGACCTCAAGAGCCTCAGCGTCATGTTCGCCGCGCTCAAGAGCATCAACCTGCTCAACGTTGAGTACGGCATCCAGTTCGAAGCCATCCTCACCGATAACGGTCCTGAGGTGGCGGCACGCACGAAACCGGCGCAGCATCCCTTCGAGCGCATGCTGCTGGAACTCGGTATCAAACACCGCTACACCCGGCCCTATCGACCCCAGACCAACGGCAAGATCGAACGCTTCTGGCGGACCCTGAACGACGACCTGATCGAAGGCACGACGTTCGAAAACCTGACGGAGTTCCAGGATGAACTGATGCAATACCTCCTGTACTACAACACGGAAAGACCACACCAAGGCCTGAAGGGGAATACGCCTCTTCAAGCTCTGCAAAATCTGTCAACGAATTAGTCAACATTTACAATTCCGAACGAAGCGCAGCGGAGTGAGGAATCTAAAGTACTGAGCCTAACAAACACACTCGACGTGAACCCTAGATTCCTCGCTGCGCTCGGAATGACATGGATTGTATTCACTGAAAATTGAGGGAAGATTTTGTCAACTAATTAGTCGACATTAGCAAGTCCCGCGAAAGCGGGAATCCATCTTCTCTTCGCCGCCGCACTTCCACCGCCCAAGCGGGGGACAAGCCCCCGCGCTACAAGACTAGCCCAAGCGGGGGACTAGCAGCCGCGTTACAAGACTAGTGGTGTCCTGACGTTCGCGCCTCTCAGATTCTGCTACACTGAAATCACTCGCCAAGACGGCTTTGCCACCGACCCTTCCAGCCCATAGATTAGACTGCGGAGCATATTGCCTATCATGAGACGCTCAGTTCTATTGTGTGAAACGCTGCGTGACGATCCCGCGGAAGCCGACGTGCCAAACCACAAGCTGCTCGTGCGTGGCTGTTACATACGCCAGCTTGCTTCGGGCATCTACAGCCTGCTGCCGTTAGGCACACGGGTGGCGGCCAAGATCGAGCAGGTGCTGCGTGAAGAGATGGACGCCATCGGCGGCCAGGAACTCATCATGCCGGTGGTGCAGCCGGCCGAAATCTGGCAGCAGTCGGGCCGCTGGTACGACATCGGCGACGACTTGTTGCGGCTCAAAGACCGCGCCGAGCACGACTTGGTGCTGGCAATGACCCACGAGGAGGTCATCACGAGTCTCATCGGGTACAACGTGCACTCGTACCGCCAACTACCGGTGATGCTCTATCAGATCCAGACGAAGTTTCGTGACGAACCGCGCCCGCGGGCCGGCGCCATCCGGCTGCGCGAGTTCACGATGAAGGATGCCTACAGCGCACACGTCACCCAGGAGGACCTGGACCGCTACTACCCCGATGTGTACCAGGCCTATTTCAACATCTTTCGCTATTGTGGTTTGGACGTGATGTCCGTGGATTCCGACGTGGGTATGATGGGCGGCACCATGGCACATGAATTTATGTCCTTGACGCCGGTGGGCGAGGATACCTTGGTGCTCTGTGACGCGTGCGGGCTCAGCGCCAACCGGCAGATCGCGACATTTCGCAAGGACATTGTTGACGGCGGCGAGCCCAAGCCGCTTGAGGAGGTGGCAACGCCGGACACGAAGACGATAGCCGAACTTGCCATCCTGCTCGACATCCCTGAGACGAGCACCGCGAAAGCCGCGTTCTTCATGGGAGACAACGGCCTGATCTTCGCGGTGGTGCGCGGCGACATGGAGGTAAACGAGACCAAACTCGTCAACGCGACGAAATCCACTGTGCTGCGGCCCGCAACCGAGGGAGAACTGAGGGAACATGGGATCGTGGGCGGCTATGCCTCGCCGATAGGCGTGAGCGGCGTGCAGGTCGTGGTTGATGATCTGGTGGCGCAGTCCACAAACTTGGTCGCGGGAGCGAATAAGGAAGGCTACCACCTCTACAACGTCAACTACGGACGCGACTACGAAGCGGAAATCGTGGCGGACATTGCCAGCGCGTATGAAGGCGCACCGTGTCCGCAGTGCGGCGGGGCCGTGCGACTGGAGCGCGCTATCGAGGTGGGGAATATCTTCAAGCTGGGCACAAAGTACGCGGCGGCGCTCAAGGCCCAGTACCGCGATGAGGCCGGTGAACTGCACCCCATGGTGATGGGCTGCTACGGTATCGGCGTCGAGCGGCTCATGGCGGCGATCGTGGAAGCCTCTCACGATGAGAGAGGCATTATCTGGCCAATATCCATGACGCCGTACCACGTGTACCTGGTGGTGCTGAACCAGAACGACGAAACGGTCAAGCAAGCGGCGGAACAGCTCTATGCCGATCTCGGCGCAGCGGGCATTACTGTGCTGTTCGACGACCGCAACGAAAGCCCCGGCGTGAAATTCACTGACGCCGATCTCCTCGGCATGCCGCTGCGCATTACCGTCAGCCGCCGTACGCTGAAGAACGAGTCCGTGGAGTTGAAGCTGCGTACGGAAAAGGACTTCACGCTGGTGCCGCTGGCGGAAGCGGTCGCGCAGGCGCAGGAGCGGATTGCTGCGCTGCAGGCAGATATCGATGCGCGGGTCGTTCAAGAAGAGTTCGTGGTGAGTGGCGGATAGATTCCCGCTTTCGCGGGAACCGTAAATGTTGACTAATTCGTTGACAGAATCTGCTACCGGTTCGCACTTACAAACGCTAGAGAACGCCTGATTCCGTCATTCCGGCGGAAGCCGGAATCCATCTTCATTGCGTGCCCTGGACTCCGGCTTCCGCCGGAGAGACGGACTAGCAGTCAGATGCATTTCCATGCAAAGCTAACGCATTGAAGTGCACACATTAACAGCAAATCCGCTGATGAACTTCACCTGTCCTCTTGGTCCAAATCTGTCAACGAATTTCCTGACACATACCGGAATGACGGATTACGGACCCGTTGCGGTACTGTCTCAATTTCGCGTGATTGCACGCTCACGCTGCAGGCAAACGATGACTATGGGGCTCCTCAGATTCCTGAGAGCTGACATAAGAGGTAGGCTCTGAGCGTTTGGGTCACTGTCGCCGCATGGCTCTCTCATCTGCCGTAGCGCGGGGTATTGTCCACCTCAGTTTCTCTCCTTTGCCCTGTGAAGCGGATCGGACAAGATGGATTCCCGCTTTCGCGGGAATGACGGATTATGAACCCGTTGCTGTACCGTCTCACCTGCGTACGATTGCACGCTCTTTCTGCGGACAAACTAAGACTAAGAGGCCCCTCAGTTTCCTGAGAGCTGTCCTAGGAATTCGGCATTGAGCGTGTGGGTCACTGTCGCCGCATGACTTTCTCATCTGCCGTAGCGCGGGGGGCTTGTCCCCGCAGTTTCTCTCATTTGCCCTGTGAAGCGGATCGGACAAGATGGATTCCCGCCTTCGCGGGAATGACGGACTCACCATTCGTCCGGTCTCCTTGTCTAGGAGCATGGCTTCTCGACACTAGAGCGCAAGAGCCCCTTACCGTTCATACTTCGACAAGCTCAGCACGAACGGTAAGGGGCTCGACACGTGCGCCTGTGTCAGGGAGTCATGGCGCATTGCTTTACGAGAATGAGCGCGGAGAGTGCACCTCGAGCTCGATCTTCAGATCCAGGGTCCAGCGCGCTTCGCTGAGGTAGGATGGGAAATCCTTTGGCTGGAAGCCAAGCGTCTCCTCCATCTCTTCAATGTTTGCCGCAAAGCCTTCTTTCCACAGCCAGTCGTAGTATGCGGCGTAGTCGGCGCCCATGCTCTCAGCCACCCACTCGGGCGGCAGCGGGTAGAATTCCACCGTCCTGCCGATGGCGGTACCGATGGCTGCGGCTATCTCTTCCCATGTCAGCGCGTCCCCGGCCAGGTCGAGGGTCTTGCCCGTCCACTTGTCAGGTGCAGTCAGTACCGTAGCGACAGCGCGGCCGATGTCATCCACGGCGACGAGTTGCGTGGCGACGTGGGGCGGCATGGGGGCGTGGAGCCGGCCCGCCAGCAGATTGCCCGCCAGCGCGTCCGCGCCAAAGTTGTCCATGAAGAAGACTGGCCGCAGAATCGTCCAGGCAAGGCCGCTTGCTTGTAGGTATTCCTCCGCGCGGATCTTCTGCGCGAAGTGCGGCACGTCTGCCAGGTCTGCCCCGCGTTGCACCGAGGAATACACGACGTGCTTTACGCCGGCACCCCGGGCGGCGTCGACGCAGGTCTGAAGTTGCTGCCACTCTGCCTCCGGCCCGTTGGCGTAGGGTGTTCCCATCAGGAATAAGGAGTCTACACCCCGGCAGGCGCGCTTCATCTGCTCTGCAGCGGTCATGTCGCCTACGACGACCTGCGCTCCGGCGTCAATGAGCGTCTCGGCGCGGGCAAAGTCGCGCGTGAGCGCGCGCACGGCCCGGCCCGCCTCCAAGAGGGCGTGCGCCACGGCGCCGCCTTGCTGGCCGGTGGCGCCGGTGACAAGCGTTACAGAAGACATTCGATGGATTCCATCGCTATTCTCATGGGTTGGATAACTGTCTGTGTACGCATGGGACTAACTGACGAACAGACCTTGGAGGCATATCGCAGATGCTACCCATAGGGACGACTTCCGGTCGCGTGTCCGGGGCCATGTCGAGGGTGAATTCTACGGAGCAGGAACGGGAATGCCAGTGGTATTCAGCCGGATGCGGTAAAGGCTCGTCCGCGCCGTGACGAAGAGTGTGCTCCAGTATTCCCCGCCCCAAGCCACATTGGCCGGCTGTTCGTCGCCGATGATCCTGCCGAGCACGTGTCCGGCCGGATTCATCACCCAGATGCCGCCCGGTCCGGTGCAGAAGATGTTGCCGTTCACGTCCACCTTCATGCCGTCGGGGCTGCCAGTGTCGCTGGAACTCATATCCGTCCACACGCGGTAATCGTGCAGTGTACCGCCATCTCGCACTACAAACGCGCGAATGTGGCGCCGCCGGCTGTCGTTGACGTAGAGCGTCCGCTCATCGGGCGCCAAGGCGAGACCGTTCGGCCGGTCAAAGTCATCCACCAAGAGGTGCAGCTCGCCGTCAGAAGTAATCATGTACACGCCGCGGAAGTCCAAGTCCGGTTCCTGCCCCAGGTCTTCGACGCCGTACGGCGGATCGGTAAAGTAGAGCGTGCCGTCAGAACTTACAACCACGTCGTTTGGGCTGTTGAGACTCTTGCCTTGGTAGGAGTCCGCCAGGGTCGAATATGTGCCGTCAGCCTCTTCGCGACTCACCCGCCGCGCGGAATGCTCGCACGAAATGAGCCGGCCTTGGCGATCCAGCGTAAGACCGTTGGCATTGCCGGAAGGCGTGCGATGGGTGGACACAGAGAAGCCTTCCGGCGATTCTTGCCAGCGCACGGTGCGGCTGTTGGGTATATCGCTGAACAGCAAGCCATCGTCCCGCCAGACCGGTCCTTCGGTAAATTGAAAGCCACCGGCTACGCGCTCGAGTTCCGCGTCCTGCGGAACCAAATCGAAGAAGGCTGGGTTGCGAACGTCGAACCTGGTTGCCATGGTCAATTGCTCCAAGGTTAGCTTCTACCAGAACTCATCTTACAGACACATCACCCTATTGGTCCTGCCCTTCGACAGGCTCAGGGCGAATGGATATGGGCAGAATTCGGTCGTGCTGAATGGGCTTCGCAAAGTCATAGCCTGTCCTGCCGTTGTCGAAAGATCGATTCGCGAATCGGCATGTCGAGTCGATGCGTAGGGCAAGTTCTATGGCAGTGTCACAGACTTACCGTCTTCGGAAAACGTGCACCGCGCGGCGGTCGACGTCCCAAGAGGCTTCCATGATTGCTTCAGCGAGCGTGGGGTGCGGGTGGATATTGAGGCCGACTTCAAGCGGCGTTGCCTCCAGCATCTGCGCCAGTCCCATTTCGGCCACAATGTCAGTAGCGCCGGGTCCGATGACGTGCGTACCCAGGATCTCGTCGGTCTTAGCGTCGCAGACCATCTTGACGAAGCCTTCGGTCTGCCCCTTGATGAGCGCCTTGCCGAGCGCGGCAAAGGGAAACCGGCCCACTTTCACTTCCTTTCCCTGCGCGGCGGCTTCCTCTTCCAACAGTCCGATGCTGGCGATTTCCGGTCGGCAATATGTGGCCCGCGGAATGCGCATGGGATCCAAGGGGAAGGGCTCCTCGCCGGCGAGATGTTCAATGGCAACGTGTCCTTCGGCAGTAGCCTTGTGGGCAAGCAAGAAGCCGCCGGCAACGTCGCCGATGGCATACACGTGGGGTACGTTGGTCCGGCAATACTCGTCAATCGCGATTATGCCGTTCTCCGTCTTTACCCCAAGTGCTTCCAGGCCCAAGTCTTCCACATTGCCGGTGCGGCCCACGGCCACCAGCAGCATGTCAGCCTGCAGAGATTCTTGCGCCCCGTCCACTTCGATATCCACTGAGATTGAGTCCTGGTCGGATTTGAGTGTTTCGACGAGCAGCTTCGCATTGGTCTTTACCGTAATGCCGCGCCGTGCAAACGAGCGGCCCAATTCTTTGCCGATGTCCTTGTCTTCCAGCGGCACCAGCGTCGGCATGATCTCAACCACCGTCACTGCCACGCCGAAGTCGTGGAAGAGACTGGCCCACTCCACGCCCACCGCACCCGCTCCCAGGATAGCTATCGACGCCGGGAGCTCCGCCAGTTCGAGCGCATGGTCGCTGCTGATGACGGTTGTGCCGTTAAGGTCGAGCCCCGGCAGGCTGCGGGGGCGGGAGCCGGTAGCGATGACCACGTTGGTGGCACGGAGGTCATGCGCGCCGTCGCTGCCGGCAACGTGTACCGACTGGGGAGACGTGAGCGAACCGGCGCCATAGTAGACGTCTACCTTGTTTCTCTTGAGGAGGCCTTGCACGCCTTTGTGGAGCTGCGCCACCACGTGCGATTTGCGGTCCAGCACTTTGCCGTAGTCGAAGGAAACGTCCTTAGTAATTACGCCGAAAGACGCACTCTCATTGCGGGCGTCGTGGAGGTGTTCGGCCGATTCAAGCAGGGCCTTGGTGGGGATGCAGCCTTTGTGGAGGCAGATGCCGCCGACTTGCTCTCTTTCAACCACGGCTACATTCAGCCCGAGTTGCGCGCCGCGAATGGCGGCAGGATAGCCACCCGGGCCGCCCCCAATTATCGCCACGTCATACGAATGCTCTGCCATTACGTTCTAATCCTTCACGTTGTTTTGCCGGATCCGGTTCATGCTTCACGACTATTGAGAGGAGAGACTGCCATGTGCCCTATCTCCATGTTGCCGAATGCGCAGCCTGGGAATCAAATAGGGCGAACCGAGAGTTCGCCCTTTGCAAGACCCATTAGGTTGAAAAGTCAACGCCATTAGATCAGCAGGTTGTACGGGTTCTCCAAGAGTTCCTTCAAATCGCGCAAAAACTCAGCAGCGGGCGCACCATACAGAATGCGGTGGTCGGCGGAAATGCTGAGGTACATGATATCGCGCACTACAATCTCCCCATCGCGTACCACGGGCCGCGGCTCGATGCCGCCGACGGCAATGATGGCGGACTGGGGAGGATTTACGATGGCGTAAAAGTCGCGCACACCGAACATGCCCAAATTCGAGACGGTGAACGTGCCGCCTTCCAGGTCGCCGGGCCTGTTCTTTCCTTCCCGCGTGCGCTCCACCAGCACCTTTGCTTCTACGGCAAGTTGACGGAGGGGCTTGGTGTCACAGCTCTTGAGCACGGGAACGAGCAAGCCGCCAGGCACAGCTACGGCAATGCCGATGTTTGCCTCTTCGTGGTAGACAAAGCCGCCATCGCGGAACGAGCCGTTGGCGTCCGGGTGGCGCATGAGCGAAAGCGCCGTGGCTCTGATAACAATGTCATTGAAACTGATGCGCTCTTCTTCGCTCCACGCGGCGTTCACTTCCGCCCGCATGGCTTTGGCAGCGCTCATATCCACTTCCATCGTCAGGTAGAAGTGCGGCACGGTAGTCTTGCTCTCCAGCATGCGCCGGACGATCGTGGCTTGCATGCGAGAAAGCGATGCTACCTCGGACTCGCTGGGCATGGCCGCGGGATCATCGGCCACTGCAACCTCGTGCGCTGCTTTCTCCACATCATCCTTGACGATGCGTCCGCCGGGGCCGGTGCCCTTGATTGCGGCCAGGTCGAGCCCCTGCTCGGCGGCCAAGCGGCGAGCGAGCGGCGACGCCTTGACGCGGCCGGTGGTCGCCGCTGTTGCCACTGTGCTGGCAGGTTCAGGGGCGGTCGGTGGCGGCGTACTGCCGTCGGTCTCAGCGGCGCTTGGCTCCGCCGTCACTGGCGCTGCGTCTGTTGCCGAAGGGCTTGGCGCGGCCACGGCGGGTTCCTGTCCCAGTTCGCTCTCTTCGCCAACCAGTGCGATGGGCGCGCCCAAAGCGGCTGAACCGCCCGCGGCGACAAGTATCTGGACCAGCGTCCCTTCCTCGACGGACTCGAGGTCCATTACGGCCTTGTCGGTCTCGATCTCGGCGAGCAACTCACCCTTCTTTACGCCGTCACCCACCTGCTTATACCACTGGAGAACTTTGCCTTCCTCCATGGTATCGCTGAGCCGAGGCATGGGAACTTCACGCGCCATGATGTAGGGTAGCTCCTCTCGTTGCCGGCCAAGAACTTACAGGTAGAGCGTCTTCTTGACGGCGTCGACGATCTTCTCCGGACTGGGGATTACGGCTTGCTCCAAGGGTTTGGAGTACGGCATTGGCACTTCCACGCCGCCGACCCGTTCGATGGGAGCGTCCAAATAGTCAAAAGCCTCTTCGTAGATGGTCGCGGCCACTTCCGCATTTACGCCGAATGAGCGATGCTCTTCTTCCGCAATGACACAGCGATGGGTCTTCTGGACGGAATGGACGAGCGTCTCGGCGTCAAGCGGTCGAATACTTCGCAAGTCAATGACTTCTACGCTGATATCCTCTTCGCTCAATTGCGCGGCGGCCTGCAGGGCAAAGAGCACCATGCGCGAGTGAGCGATGAGGGTAACGTCGCTGCCGACACGCTTCACGTCCGCTTCGCCAAAAGAGACGGTATGTTCGCCCTCGGGCACGACGCCTTTAGTGTTATAGAGGGCAAGATGCTCCAAGAACATCACGGGATTGTCGTCGCGTATGGAAGTCTTGAGTAAGCCCTTTGCGTCGGAGGGCACGGACGGCGCCACCACTTTCAGGCCGGGAATATAGGCGAACCACACGTCGAGACTGTGCGAATGCTGCGCCGTAAGCTGCTGGCCTCCGCCGCCGGGAGCGCGAATGACCATGGGGCAATTCAGCCGGCCGCCGAACATGTAGCTGATCTTGGCGGCATGGTTGGCGATTTGGTCCATTGCCACCATACCGAAATTGACGGTCATCAGTTCGACGACGGGCCGCAGACCCGTCATCGCTGCGCCCGCGCCTAAGCCGACGAAACCTTCTTCCGCAATTGGCGTGTCGATGACGCGCTTTTCGCCAAACCTATCCAGCAAGCCCTCGGTGACTTTGTATGCGCCCTGAAAGACACCGACCTCTTCCCCCATGACGAAGACGTCCGGGTCTCGGTCCATTTCCTCGATGAGAGCGTCGCGGAGGGCTTCGCGGTAGGTGATCTCGGCCATTGAGTTTATGCTCCGTGTAGTAAGTCGTAGCAGCTACACCCGAAACCAGTTGACGGCCTATCGCGGTAGCTATTCCAGCGCGAGACGTACAGCAATAACCAGCCCGGCTGCAGCAAAAGCGTATGCGCTAAGATGCAGCCGCATGCGCAATTCTAGTTCCCTTAAGTCTGCTTTGGTTGCAAGGGCCCCATGAGAGTCTCCCATTGCTTCGACCATAGCCTCGGCTTTAGTCTTGCTAAATCCAGCAGCAGTAAGTGTCTTTACAGCCTTATGGGTGTCAAACGCTGCCATGCCTACACATCCTCGGCATACACGAACTTCTCTAGCTCAGCCACATCCGGGAACGGGCTCCGCTCGGCAAAGTCCACCGCGGATTGCACCTTCGCAAGCACGGCTTCTTCAATGTCGTCGGCATCTTTTTGCGTGAAGATCTCGCCCTCGAGCAGGCGCTGGCGGAAACTCTCCACCGGATCGCGTTCGCGCCATTCGTCAATTTCATCCACGGTGCGGTAGTTCTTGCCCGCATCCGCCATCGAGTGACCGCGGTAGCGATATGTGACGCACTCGACAAAGATCGGTTCGCTCGTGCGCCGCACTTCCTCTACCAGCTTCTTCGTGAGTTGGTAGACGGCAAGCACGTCCATGCCATTAACTTTGTAGCCGGGAATGTCGTACGCCACACCCTTCTTCCACAACTCGGTTACGGCGGAGGCGCGCGCCACGCTGGTACCCATGCCGTATTGGTTATTGGTGCAGATAAAGAGGTTCGGCAGTTTCCAGAGCGAGGCAATGTTGAGCGCTTCGTGGAAGGCCCCAATATTCGTGGCGCCGTCACCGAAGGTCGACATGACGATTTCATCGCTGCCCCGGTATTTGATGGCGAAAGAAACCCCCGTGGAGAGCGGAATACTGCCGCCGACAATGCCGTAGCCGCCCATGAAGCGGCGCTCGGGGTCTACCAGGTGCATCGAACCGCCGCGGCCTCGTGCGCAACCGTCCTGCTTGCCGAACAGTTCCGCCATTACGGTACCGTGTTGCAGGTTGCGCACTATTGCGGAACCGTGCACACGGTAGCTTCCGAAGAAGTAGTCCTCTTCTCTCAGTGCTTTGAGCGTACCTACGACGGTGGCCTCTTCACCGATGTTCAGGTGGCAGTAACCGCCGATTTTGGCACGCAAATACATTTCCGCCACGCGCTCCTCAAAGCGCCTGACGTATAACATGCTATTGTAGAAGTCAATGAGTTGGTCTTTGTCGTAATTGGCGAGATCGCCGGATTCCCGTACCGGGAGTTCCATGTCCGTCACCTGATCTGTTGGTTTGTCGCGCGCGTCGCTTCGGCTCATTCCCGTGTCCCCCCTTCGACAAGCTCAGGGCATGCCTTTGGCACCGCAGGCTGCAAGCCTTTCTTTAGCCATCACGCAATTCAAAAAAACAAAACGCGCATTACGTGCCCCTGAAGGGCACCTCGCGTCGTGCCTCATCGTCTTACGTGTGTTTTGCACGCCATTGTGCATTCTGTCCGAGCGTTGCTTTCTGACCGGTCCACCTATGGCACCACATCAAGCCGCACACACCTTTAGAGTGTCATGCTACGCTCCGTATCTCTCATTATACCCCAGCGGCTTCCACCGGTGCAGGGCAGAGCACAGCCAAACCCATGCTATACTGTGCGGGTATTCTGACACTATACGCAACATCTGTAGGGTACTCGCATGCTCGCTGTGGTGCAACGGGTCCATGAAGCGCGCGTGGACGTGGGCGAGAGACTGGTCGGCAGCATCGGCCGGGGACTCGCCGTCCTCCTGGCCGTAAAGATCGGGGATGCGCGCGAGGATGCGGCCTATATCGCGACCAAACTCGCCACGTTGCGCATCTTCGGCGACGATGACGACAAGATGAATCTCTCCGTGCAGGAGGTCGATGGAGCAGTGCTCGTGGTCTCGCAGTTTACGCTCTACGGCGAGACGCGGAAGGGCCGCCGGCCGAGCTTCACCAAGTCCGCCCGGCCGGATGAAGCCGAACCGCTAATCGAAGCGGTCGCCGACGCTCTGCGCGACCGGGGCATCACCGTGGCGTGCGGCAAATTCGGCGCGATGATGCGATTCTCACTTGTCAACGACGGGCCGGTGACCATCATCCTCAACTCGGACGACCGCGAAGTGCCGCGCCGGCAGGCGTAACGTGCTTCCCAGGACTTGGGAAGCGTTTGCGGGCAGACTCATCGAAGGCGGACACGTCCGACCCGGCGACTAACCGGTGAACGTGCCCGCCCTCGCAGTTTCTAACAGTGGACGGTGCCTCAGGAGTCAGAGACGCTTACTCTGCGGATTCTGCCGGCGGCTCCTCCGGTGCGGTCTCCTCGGCCGCGGCCTCTACCGGAGCATCGCCGGATGACGCTTCCACAGCGGCTTCCGTGACTGATGCTTCTCCGGCGGGCGCGTCAACCGGCACGTCCGCCACGGTCTCCTCACCGTCGCCGCCCTCGAAGAACCGCGTGGCTTGCTCTTGCAAGGTAGCGGCTGCCGTCGCGGCAGACGCAGCAACTGTCTCTTGCCCGTCGCCGTCGTCTTCGTCTGAAAAGAGGGCAGCGGCGGCTTGTTCCTCAGCCTGCTGCCTGCGCAAGGCCGCGGCCTCTTCCCGGGCGCGTATGCCGGTGCCGGCCGGAATGAGTTTGCCGATGATGACATTCTCTTTCAGGCTCACCAGGCGGTCCACCGTGCCTTCCAAGGCGGCGTCCGTAAGCACGCGCGTGGTCTCTTGGAAGGATGCCGCAGCCAGGAACGAATCCGTCTGCAAGCTCGACTTGGTAATGCCCAGCAGCATCTGTTCGGCCGTGACCGCCTCGCCGCCTTCCGCCAGCACGCGCTTGTTGGCCTCCTCAAATTTAAGGCGGTCCACAAGCTCGCCGGGCAGGAAGTCGGCATCGCCGGCATGTTCGATGCGCACGCGGCGCAGCATCTGCCGCACGATTACCTCGATGTGCTTATCGTTGATGTAGACACCCTGGGAGCGGTACACCTTCTGCACTTCGTCCACCAGATACCGTTGCACGGCCTCACGGCCAAGGATGCGGAGGACGTCCTGCGGGTTCTGGGAACCTTCGGTGATTTGACCGCCGGCACTAATCTTGTCACCGGGCTTGACGAGCAAGTACGCGGTCAACGGGACGCTATACTCCCGCTCCTCGGTCTCCTCGAAATTGACCGTGACAAATCCGTCTTCCAGGCTCACCTGGCCGGCGACGTGGGCGAATACCTCGCGCTCCACGATTTCGCCGCCTTCCTCGGAGGAGTCCGCCGGCGCATCGTCCTCGCCGGCCTCCAGGCGGGCGAGCACGCTGCCGTATGCGACTTCCTCGCCCTCAGAGACGAGTAACGTGAAACCGGCCGGCACCTCGATGCGTTCCGCAAACGTCTGCACCGAGGAAACTGTGATCTTCAATTGATCGTCGCCGCGCTCAATCGCCACCTCACCGTCAATGTCGCTGATGGTGGCAACGCCCTTCGGCAGACGCGCTTCGAAGAGTTCTTCCACACGGGGTAGACCGCGGGTGATGTCTTCCGTAGCTACGCCGCCGGTGTGGAAAGTACGCATGGTAAGCTGCGTGCCGGGCTCGCCGATGGATTGCGCGGCGATGATGCCCACAGCGGCGCCTTCAGCCACCACTGCGTTGCGGGCGAGGTCACGCCCATAGCACTTGGCGCAAACGCCTACGCGTGCCTGGCAGGTTACCGGGCTGCGCACCTGCACGCTATCCAGACCGGCCTCATCGATGGCCTGCGCCTCATTGTCGTCGATGAACTGTCCGGCATCCACGATGATCTCGCCGGTTTGCGGATTGATGATGGGATGCAGGGCGAAGCGTCCGTTCACACGCTCACCGAGGGACTCAGCAACGTCCCGGTCTTGCGGCGCCCGGGTCGTGATGCCAATGGCGGCGCCGCAGTCGTCCTCACGGATGATTACGTCCTGCGCGACGTCGATGAGACGCCGGGTCAGGTAGCCGGAGTCCGCCGTGCGCAGGGCCGTATCGGCCAGACCCTTGCGCGCGCCGTGGGTGGAGATGAAGTACTCCAGCACGCTCATGCCTTCGCGGAGGTTGGAGCGCACCGGCAGCGGAATGACATTGCCGTGCGGGTCGGCCATCAAGCCGCGCATGCCCGCCAACTGCCGCACCTGCTCAAAGCCGCCCTTGGCCGCGCCGGAGGCCGACATCATGTGGATGTTGCCGCCTTCGCTCAGGTTTGTTCTTACAGCGTCGGTAACGGCATCTTGCGCCTGTTTCCACGTGCGAATCACCAGGTCGTGCTGCTCCTGCTCGGTGATAATCCCGCGCCGGTACTGTTGCTCGATGAGGGCAACACGCTTTTCGGCGTCGGCGAGAATCTCCATCTTCTCATTCGGCATCTCAATGTCGGACATCGCGATGGTCGAACCGGAGAGCGTCGCGTAGTGGAAGCCGATTTCCTTGATGTCATCCACGAGGCGGATTGCTTCCTCCGGTCCCGCTCTGCGCAACGCGGCGTCCACCACGTCTTTCAGATTGCCTTTATCCATGATTTCCTGGCGGAAGCGCAGGGCACGGGGCAAAATGCGGTTGAAGAGCACCTGGCCCGGCGTGGCATCGTAGAGATCACCGTACTGAAACGGGTTATCGGGATTTTCCTCGCTGTCCGGCACGTCAATGGGGTTGGCGCGGATCTTGATGAGTTCGCGCAGTCCGACCATACCCATATCATGTGCAAGCATGACTTCGTCGAAATCGTTGAAGACGCGCACTTTCGCGTCAGCGCCCGCAGGTTGCAAACCTGCGCTACCATTGCCACCTGCGCTACCGTTGCCTGCGCCGTTGGCTGGGGTCTCCACGCTGGTAAGGTAATAGCAACCCAAGACCATGTCCTTCGTAGGACTGACCACGGGCGAGCCGTCTGCCGGCAGCAGCAGATTGCGGGAAGAGAGCATCAGCTCATAGGCTTCCTCGCGCGCCTGCCGGGACAACGGCACGTGCACGGCCATCTGGTCGCCGTCGAAGTCGGCGTTGAACGCCTGGCAGACGAGCGGGTGCAGTTGCACGGCGTTGCCTTCCACCAACACCACCTCAAAGGCCTGGATGCCCAGGCGGTGCAATGTCGGGGCGCGATTGAGGAGGACCGGATGGTTCTTGGTCACTTCCTCCAAGGCGTCCCACACTTCTGACGCGCCGCGCTCGACCATGCGCTTAGCCATCTTTACGGTGGCAGCATGGCCGTTATCGACGAGCGTGCGCATGACGAAGGGCTTGAAGAGTTCCAGTGCCATACGCTTGGGCAAGCCGCACTGGTGGAGCCGCAGGTCGGGCCCTACGACAATTACCGAACGACCGGAGTAATCCACGCGCTTGCCGAGCAGGTTCTGGCGGAACCGCCCCTGCTTGCCGCGCAGGAGGTCGGAGAGACTCTTCAGCTTGTGGCCGGTGGAGCCCGCCACGGCGCGACCGCGGCGTCCGTTGTCAACCAGCGCGTCAACTGCTTCTTGCAGCATGCGCTTCTCATTGCGAATGATGATTTCCGGGGCGCCAAGGTCCAGCAACTTCTTGAGGCGGTTGTTGCGGTTGATGACACGCCGGTAGAGGTCGTTGAGGTCGCTGGTAGCAAAGCGCCCGCCGTCCAGTTGGACCATAGGCCGCAGATCGGGCGGGAGCACCGGCAGCACGGAGAGGACCATCCACTCCGGGCGGTTGCCCGAACGGCGGAAGGACTCTACGATGCGCATGCGCTTGATGGCCTTCTTGCGCTTCTGGCTGGAATTGGAACGCACCTCTTCCCGCAACTGGCTTGCCAGCGCGTCGAGGTCCTGGCCGCGCAATACGCTCAGCAGCCCTTCGGCTCCCATGGCTGCCTGGAACATGCCTTCGCACGTCTGCGTCAAGCGTTGGTAGAGGTTCTCGTCGAGGATGAGCAGCGGCTGGAGGAGCTTGAGGTCTTCAGACTTCTGCGCCATGAAGTCCGGCAGAGCCGCCAGTTCCTTATCCATCTGCTCTTGCGCAATGGCAATCTCGCTGTCCGCTTGGTCGCGCAGGGCTTCCTGGCTAGCGGGCAAGTCAGCCTTGAGTTGATCTTGCTCTGCCTGCACGCGCTCGGCGATACCGTTGATATACTTGTCGCTGGCTTTCTCGAAGGTCGTCAGGTGCTTTTTCTCAACGTCTTCGTCTTCCGCGATGAAGGCGTCCTCTTGCCACGGCACGATGAGATCGTATTCCGCCGCGCCGCCGACCCACTCGGCAAGCTGATCGCGGATCTCGGTAACGTGGTGTTCCTCCGCTACCGTGGCCTGCTCGATCAACTCCTCCAATTGATCGTCGTCTTTGGCGATGGCGTCGTCGAGGTCCTGCAGATCGGTGACGAGTTTCTCTTCGATTTCCTGGATACGCTCTTGCGTGCGCGCCTCGAGTTGCGTGCGCCGGTCCTTTTCCTCGTCTTCGAGGTTGGCCAGCGCATCCGTTACGGCTTCCTCTTCGACATTGCTGATGATATAGGCAGCGAAGTAGAGCACGCGCTCGAGGTTGCGGGGCGAAATGTCGAGCAACTGCCCCAGGCGGCTGGGCGTGCCTTTGAAATACCAGATGTGACTCACCGCGGCGGCGAGTTCAATGTGCCCCATGCGCTCACGGCGCACGCGCGAGCGGGCGACTTCCACGCCGCACTTGTCGCAGATGATGCCCTTGTAGCGGTAGCGCTTATACTTGCCGCAGTAGCACTCGTAGTCTTTCGTGGGCCCAAAAATGCGCTCGCAGAAGAGACCGTCGCGCTCGGGCTTGAGCGTACGGTAGTTGATGGTCTCCGGTTTGGTTACCTCCCCGTACGACCAACTTAGGATTTGTTCCGGTGACGCAAGACCGATTCTTAGGGCGTTGAACTCGTTAACGTCGAGCATAGAACAATACGCCTCCTGTGGCCGCAGGTTTCATACCTGCGCTTCTGTGCTGGGAAAAAGCTCGGCTGGCTGACTTTGTCGCAGACGCCTGACTTCGACGCAGACGCAGCGGCTGATTGCCGTTTGGCAGGCACAGGGTGCAAACCTGTGCTACTCGTGATGCTCACGACCTTGCAGGTTGATACCTCCAAGATCGGGCAGACCCTCCGTTTCGCCTTCTTCGGGGAAGCGAATCTCTTCTTCGTTTTCGTTGAGCACCTCAACAGCCAGGGCCAGGCTCTGCAACTCCTTCACGAGCACCTTGAATGACTCAGGAATGCCCGGTTGGAGGACTTCCTCCCCTTTGACGATTGCCTCGTAGGTCTTGACACGGCCGTGCACGTCATCAGACTTGACCGTGAGCATTTCTTGCAACGTGTACGCGGCGCCGTAGGCCTCCAGGGCCCAGACCTCCATTTCGCCAAACCGCTGGCCGCCGAATTGGGCCTTGCCGCCCAGGGGCTGCTGCGTAATGAGCGAGTAGGGTCCGGTGGACCGCGCGTGTACTTTGTTTTCCACAAGATGGGCGAGCTTCAGCATATAGACCCAACCGACAGTGATTTCCTGGTCGAAAGCCTCGCCGGAGCGGCCGTCGTAGAGCACGGCCTTGCCGCTGCTGGGCAATTCCGCTGATTCCAATTCGCTCTCAATCTCGCCCTCTACCGCGCTGTCAAAGACCGGCACAACGGCCTGGTAGCCGAGCTCATGCGCGGCCCACCCCAAGTGCGCTTCCAGGATTTGACCGAGGTTCATGCGGGAAGGCGCGCCGAGCGGGCTCAGCACGATGTCGACCGGCGTGCCGTCCGCCAGATGGGGCATGTCTTCTACGGGCATGATTCTTGCCACCACGCCCTTATTGCCGTGGCGGCCGGCCATCTTGTCGCCGGCCATGAGCTTGCGCTTGGAGGCCACGGAAACCCGCACCATCTCATTGACGCCGCTGGACAGTTCGTCGCCCATTTCCTTCTCAAACTTGTGCACGTCAACAACCTTGCCGTGCTCGCCGGCCGGCATACGCTTGGACGTGTCCTTCACGTCGCGGGCGTCCTTGCCGAAGATGGCGCGCAGGAGCCGGTCCTCGCCGGTGAGGTCGGTCTCGCCTTTGGGCGTCACTTTACCCACCAGAATGTCGTCCGGATGGACCTCCGCGCCGACGTAAATCACGCCGTTTTCGTCCAGATTCCGTAACGCTTCTTCCGCCACGTTGGGAATGTCGCGGGTGATCTCTTCGGGGCCGAGTTTCGTGTCGCGGGCCTCGCATTCATACTTCTCCACGTGAACGGATGTGAAGAGGTCGTCTTGCACGACACGGTCGCTGATGATGATAGCGTCCTCGTAGTTGCCGCCTTCCCAGAACATGAAGGCGCAGAGCACGTTCTGCCCCAGCGCCAACTGTCCGTTGTCCGTGGAGGAACTATCGGCAAGCGGCTGACCGGCAGCTACGCGTTCACCCTTGCGCACAATGGCGCGCTGGTTGAAGCACGTGGCTGCGTTCGTGCGTTCAAATTTCTTAAGTGCGTACACGTGTTCTTCGCCGTCGTCACCCAAGAGCCGGACTTCACGGGCCGTGGCGCTGCTGACAATACCGTCAACGTCTGCGCACAGCACCTGACCGGAGTCTTCCGCCGCCTTCCACTCCATACCGGTGGCTACGAGCGGGGCTTCCGGCGTTAAGAGCGGCACGGCCTGCCGCTGCATGTTCGCGCCCATCAAGGCGCGGTTCGCGTCGTCGTGCTCCAGGAATGGGATCAGCGACGTGGGTACGCTCACGATCTGCTTGGGCGAGACGTCCATGATGTCGATGCCATCGGGAGCCTCCTGCAGGAATTGACCGCCGAAGCGGCAGGCGACACGATCCTCGACAAACTCGCCAACCTCGTTTACCCGCGCATTGGCCTGGGAGACGATGTACATATCCTCCTCGTCTGCCGAGAGGTATGTCACACCTTCCGCGTCCATGCTGGCAAAGGGACGCACCGAGATTTCAGTCCCCTCTAAACCTGCTTCCTGCAGAGCGGCAATCTCATTCTCGGATATCACCGTGCCGGCAGAAACAGCGATACGCTCTCCGTTCACTACGTCCGCGTCCACCGTGTGACCGATGAGATCGGCGCCGTCGCCGGCAAAGGTGAGTGACTTGAAGACTCGGCGGTAGGGGGTTTCAATGAAGCCGTATTCGTTGACCCTGCCATAGCTGGCCAGGCTGCCGATCAGTCCGATGTTCGGACCCTCCGGCGTCTCGATTGGGCAAATCCGGCCGTAGTGCGAATAGTGGACGTCACGCACGTCGAAACCCGCACGGTCGCGGGAAAGGCCGCCCGGCCCCATGGCCGAGAGGCGGCGCTTGTGTCCCAGTTCGGACAGCGGGTTGGTCTGGTCCATGAACTGCGAAAGCTGGCTGCCGCCGAAGAATTCGCGCACGGCGGCCACCACCGGACGGGTGTTAATGAGGGCGGCCGGCGTCACCGTGGCCGGGTCTTGCAACGTCATGCGTTCTTTGATGACCCGCTCCATGCGCAGCAGGCCGATGCGGAACTGGTTTTGCAAGAGCTCGCCCACCGCGCGCACACGCCGGTTGCCCAGGTGGTCGATGTCGTCCGGCGGATTCTGAGAGTTGTTGAGCTCGATGAGCCGGCGCACGATATAGACAAGGTCTTCCGGGGTGAGCGTGCGCACTTCCGGCGGCGCAGGCATAGCCAACCGCTTGTTGAGCTTGTACCGTCCCACGCGGCCCAAGTCATAACGGCGTCCGTTGAAGAACGTCGAATCGATGAGATTCTTGGCGTTGTCGAGCGTCACCGGATCACCGGGGCGGATGCGCTTGTAGACCTCGCGCAGGCCGCTCTCGTGCGAATCCGATGGGTCGCGCCGTTGCGCGCCGTCCTGGCCGCCGATGGTGGTGGCAATGTACGGGTGATCGGAATTGTCATCGATCTCCCGGAAGAGTTCGTGGATTTCGGAATCCGTCCCGTAACCCACCGCGCGCAGGAGTGCCGTAACCGGAATGGTGCGGCGTTTGTCTACTTTAACGGTAAGGATGTCTTTGGCGCTGGTTTCGAACTCCAGCCATGCCCCACGGTTGGGAATGAGCTTGGCACTGTAGAGGTAGCGGCTGCCGGAGGGGTCTTCCCGCCGGGTGTAATACACGCCGGGCGAGCGCACCAATTGGCTGACAACCACCCGCTCCGTGCCGTTATAGATGAATGTGCCGGAACTGCTCATAAGCGGAAAATCGCCCATGAACACGGTCATTTCCTTGATTTCACCCGTCTGCTTGATCAGTAGCTTTGCCCGCACACGGAGCGGCGACTGGTAGGTGAGATCGCGTTTGCGGCATTCATTCTCATCGTACGGCGGCCTATCGAACGGGGTTTCCGGCACTTCGAAGCTCAGTTCGAAGTTCTTGCCGGTGAAGTCCTCGATCGGCGAAATCTCCGCGAAGACTTCACGCAGTCCTACGGTCTGAAACCAGCGGAAGGACCGCATTTGGAGTTCTATAAGGTCAGGTAGCGGTAATATCTCCGGCAATTTGCCATAGTTGCGTTGCTGCAAGGCTTTACCGCTTATGGCCATAGTGACATTCCTCTCGCGTACGGGCGGTTAGCGAACCGCCCCAACTTCGACTCTGCCCGCAGCGCATAATGCGCCAAGGTACACTATTTCAATGTTACCAGTTAACGCTCACGTAAACAACCTGCGCGCGTTTCCGATTGTGTCGTTTGAGACATGCCAATGTGTTCCTCGTTCGGTCTCCATTGATCACGGGAGTTTTGGTCGACTTGCTGACAGGTCTCTTCTTTAGATAGTTGATGGCGATTGTCCACGTCCCTGTATGTGTTGACTATTTCGGTGATAGAATCTTCAGTTTACTAGACAGCGTTGCCAGCCTATGTCATTCCGAGCGGAGCGAGGAATCTAGAGCCAATGCAATATGTAGTTTGATGGCGTCAGGACTCTAGATTCCGCGAACAGGGTTCGACACTCCGCTGCGCTTCGTTCGGAATTGTAAATGTTGACTAATTCGTTGACAGATTTTGCAGAGCTTGAAGAGGCGTATGCCCCTTCAGGCCTTGGTGTGGTCTTTCCGTGTTGTAGTACAGGAGATATTGCATCAGTTCATCCTGGAACTCCGTCAGGTTTTCGAACGTCGTGCCTTCGATCAGGTCGTCGTTCAGGGTCCGCCAGAAGCGTTCCACCTTGCCGTTGGTCTGGGGTCGGTAGGGCCGGGTGTAGCGGTGTTTGATGCCAAGCTCCAGCAGCATGCGCTCGAAGGGATGCTGCGCCGGTTTCGTGCGTGCCGCCACCTCAGGACCGTTGTCCGTGAGGATGGCTTCGAACTGGATGCCGTACTCTTCATTGAGCAGGTTGATGCTCTTGAGCGCGGCGAACATGACGCTGAGGCTCTTGAGGTCAGGCACCACCTCAGCCCAAGCCAGACGGGTGCAGGCATCGAGTACGGAGACCAGGTAGTAACGCTGGGAGCTGTCCAGGAGCAGGTCGCGGCTGAGGTAATGGCAGTCCAGATGCCCCAGTTCGCCCGCGCGGGTCTTGATGATGGTGCGCTTGGCTTGTTTCATGGCCGGTTTCAGACGGTTGAGCCCATGGCGCTTGCTAATGGCGTAGATGGTCGAGGGTGAGGGTGTGTGCGCTTTGAGTACCGGTTTGAGTATGGCACAGATCTCATAGCGGTTGATACCCTTGCGGCGCTGCTCCAGCACCTTCTGCTCGATGTAGGGCAAGGTGCGGCGGCTCTTCCACTTGGGGCCGCGCTTGCGCGGCAGCAGGGCGTCGTCGCTGCGCGTCTGACAAAAACGGTTGTAGTACTTGGCGAAGGTCTGGCGACTAGTACCATGGAACGCATAGAAGTCCTGCAGGTAGCGGAACTGGGGATGCTGCTTGGCCTTGACCCGTTCGTACTCGGCGATGAGGAAACGCCACTTCTGCATGAGGTTCCGTTCAATGGTCTTGTCACTACTATTATCCCGCATCAGTTGCCTCCAGATCTGGTGATTGACACTCATCAATGTTCTACCAGATCTGTCAACGAATTACCTGACACTTACAGGGAATGACATTCTATTGGGTCTCAATTGCAGGCAGAACCACCGATTGTTTTCACCAATTCTGTCAACGAATTACCAAACACATACAGGGATGACAAGCGGAGGGATTCTCTATCCCTAATTCACAGTTGCATAGGCGCACGTGTTGAAGGGTTCCCTCAACGCTGACGCAGTATCTCCATGGCGGCGTTGTGGCCGGGGGCGCCGGTAACGCCGCCGCCGGGATGCGTACCGGAGCCGCAGAGGTAGAGGTTGCGGATGGGCGTCGCATAGCGCGCCCAACCCAGGACCGGACGCATGAAATAGAGTTGGTCCAGGCTCAGCTCGCCGTGAAAGATGTTGCCGCCGGTCAGCCCGTATTCCTGCTCCAGGTCCAGCGGCGAGAGGGCGTGCACGTGCTCGATGGCGCCGGGCAGATTGGGCGCGTAGGCAGAAAGGGTGTCGATGACCCGCTGCACGAACCCAGCCTTTTCGTCAGCCCAGGTGCCTTCCTTGAGCCGATACGGCGCGTATTGCACAAAGATGCCCATGATGTGCTTGCCCTCAGGCGCGAGCGTAGGATCGTAGGCCGTGGGAATGGTGATCTCCAACAGCGGGTGTTCAGAAGGCTTCCCGAATTTCGCGTCGTCCCACGCGCGCTCGAGGTAATCCATGCTGGGACAGATGTGGGTCGTGCCGCGGTGCTGCGGCCCGAGTGCCGTGCCGGGGAAGGCGCTGTAGTCCGGCAACTCGCCGAGACCCAGATTGATCTTGAATGACGTACCCTCGCATTGATACGACTCTATCTGCGCCACGAATTCAGCCGGCAACGCGTCTTGTTCCACAAGGTGCAGGAACGTGCGCTGAGGGTCGGCATTCGAGACGATAGTGTCGGCATGGTATTCGTCGCCGATTTCAAGCACTACGCCCGTGGCAGCGCCGTCGCGCATCAGGACTTTGGCTACCGGCGCATCCGTCTTGATTTGGGCGCCGTGCGTCTGGGCGCTGGCCGCCAGGGCTTGGGTGATCGCGCCCATGCCGCCCTCCACGAATCCCCAGAGACCCCGCACGCCGCCGACCCCGCCCATCACGTGATGCAGGAGTACATAGGCAGTGCCGGGCGTGCGGGGCCCGCCGTTCGTGCCGATGACGCCGTCGGTGGCCAAGGCAACCTTCAGGGCATCCGATTCGAACCACTCGTCCAAAACAGCCTGCACACTGCGCGTCATGAGTTTGACTGCGCCGGCAATTCGCGTGTTGGAGAGCCCTAAGAGTGTCCGGCCCGCCTTTAAAGGATCGAGCCAGTCACTGAGCCGCTGGGGAGGAAACTGGGGCGGTGGCTGCAAGAAGAGCGGCTCGATGAGACGCGCCATGCTCTCGATGTGCGCTTCATATTCCGGAAAGCGCGCGGCATCTTGGGTCGAGAATTTGGCAATCTCCTGACAGGTGCGCGCCATGTCCCGGTACATAAAGAGGTGGCGGCCGTCGGGATATGGCGCAAAGTACGCGGGGTCTTTGGGAAAGACCCTATAGCCGAAGCGCGGCAACTCTAACTCGCGCACCACTTTTTCTTGAAGCAAGCTCACCAGATACGAGGCGGTGGAGACGCGGTAGCCTGGAAAGACCGCTTCGGTCACACAAGCGCCGCCGACGAGCGACCGCCGCTCCAGGACGAGCACTTTCCAGCCGGCCCGCGCCAAATAACCGGCCGTCACGAGCCCGTTGTGACCCGCTCCGATGATGATGGCGTCATAGGTGGATGCGGTCATTCGCCTAGTTTCAGGAGACGCATGGCATTCTTGTAAAGAATGGCGTCCTTTTGCGCGGCGGTGAGCTGGCGGCAGTGGCGCTCTATGAGTTGCGGGCCGAACTCGATGGGCATGTGCGGCGCGTTGGTGGCGTTGAGCACGCGCTCGGCGCCGACGCCGTTCACCAGGTTTTGCACGTAGATGGGCCGGAGGACGCCTGCCAGGTCAACGAGCGTATTCTCCGCCCGTTGCATGAAGGGAACCACTTCGTCCAGAAAACCCGGCACACCGGCATGGGCGATGATGAACGTGATCGGAGGAAAGTCCATGGCGAGATTGGCAACGAGCGCCGGCGTGCAGGTGTGGCCGTGCTCCTCGCCGGTGTGGATCATCACGGGCACTTGCAGCGCTGCGATAGCCTCCAGGACCGGTCCCATGAGCGCGCGGTCGGCCAGGGAATAGCATCCTGCGCCGTAGGTGGAGGCGTCGATGGTATTGAATTTGACCGCGTGAAACCCCCGCTCGCGCAGCCAGAAATGCATCTCGTCGATGGCCTGGGTGCCGCGCGGCGGCTTAACGCGCACAAAACCGTAGATGCGGTCGGGATAGTCGGCGATGGCCTGTGCGATGCGCTCATGGTCGGCGGCAAAGTGGTCGGCAGCGCCGACACCCGGCGGCGCGCACAGTGCGCGGTCCACGCCGCCCCGGTCCATGTACGCGATCATGTCTTTGCCGTGCATGGTGGCGGGCATGCCCTGGGCTTCCCAAATGGGGTTACGGCCCAGGTAGCTGTGGGCGTCGAAAATCACAGACGGACCTCCGTATTCGCCAGTCACGAACACATCTAATGAAGACACCGCACTGCGCAACCTGCCCTTCGACAGGCTCAGGCGAACGGATAGGCCTTCGAGACTTGCCCTTCGACAGGCTCAGGGCGAACGGCTAAACCTTGTGGCGAATGGATAGGCCTTGTGGCGAACGGTTAAGCCTTTTGGCAAACTTTTAAGCCTCGGGGCGAACGGCTAAGTCTCCGGGCGACCGCAAAAAACCCTGGGAAAAACAGCATAGCCTCACGAAACCTTTGCGAAACTCCGTCATTCCGGCGAAAGCCGGAATCCAGATGCGCCTTTACAACGAGAGACAGCACGGTGTCAATCCATTACACTCCCATTCTTAATTTTCTCCCTCAAGAGGGAAGAGGTTACGCAAGGGTCTCCTCAGGGCGAGCGGAACAGCGATATTACGTTTGTGCTGAATGGCCCCACGCAGCCTGAGTATTTCGTTGTCTGGGCTTCAGGCAATTCTTGCCGGGGCGATGTTAGGCACGCCGAGCCAAGAGCTGTGATGTCTTCCGGTCCGGCGACCGAGCTTTCACCGCCCGTGGCAGCGCTTGAATTTCTTGCCGCTGCCGCACCAGCAGGGCGCGTTGCGTCCGAGCTTGCGCCCGCCCTGTTTGCGCCGCGAGCGCGCTTGGGGGCGGCGGGCGTCATCCTCTCCCCGGTTGGTTGCCATCACGGGCTGTGGCCGTTGCGGTTGAGTTTCCGGCGCAGCTTGCACGCGGTAGATGATCTGCGCTGCCTGACGTTGGATGTGTCCCGTAAGTTCCTGGAACATGCGGTAGGCTTCCGCTTTGTACTCTGAGAGCGGGTTGCGCTGGCCGACCGCGCGCAAGCCGATGCCGGTGCGCAGGTCCTCCATGGCGGTCAGGTGCTCGGTCCAGAGCGAGTCGATGGTCCGCAGCAGCACCCAACGCTCGACTCTGTGCATGATTTCCGGGGACATGGCCTCCGTGCGTTCGGCATAGACTTCGTCCGCCCACTCGATCAGGCGCTCCGTAATAGCTTCGGGAGGAAGCGATGCCAGGTCCGCTGCCGGCGGGGAGGTGGGTTGGTTGACCAACTGGCGGCAGGCTTCTACAAGCGCGTCGACATCCCACTCTTCCTGGGGCGCGGCCGAATGCGCGCTGACCATTTGCCCAATCTCATCGTGGACCATGCCTTGAATCTGGTCGGTGATCTGGTCCAGTTCCAGCACTTTGCGCCGTTCGCTATAGATGGTATTGCGCTGCGTGTTCAGCACGTCGTCGTATTCGACCGTGTGTTTGCGGAGATCGAAATTGTAAGCTTCGATCTTGGTCTGGGCCTGTTCCAGCGCCTTGCTGATGAGGTTGTGCTCGATGGGCAAGTCATCGTCCATGCCGAGGCGGTCCATGATGCCGGAGATGCGGTCGCTGCCCGCGCGCTTGAGGAGTTCATCCTCCAGCGAAACATAGAAGCGCGAGAAACCCTGATCGCCTTGGCGGCCGGAACGTCCGCGCAACTGGTTGTCGATGCGGCGGGACTCGTGGCGTTCCGTGCCGATGACGTGCAGCCCGCCGGCTTCGCGCACGGCTGCTGCCTCGTCAGCTTCAGGGGGATTGCCGCCCAGCACGATGTCGGTACCGCGTCCCGCCATGTTCGTGGCGATGGTCACAGCGCCTTTGCTGCCCGCTTGGGCGACGATTTGCGCCTCTTGTTCGTGAAATTTCGCGTTCAACACCTGGTGTGGAATGCCGCGCTGCTTGAGCTGCATGCTCAGGGCTTCGGAGGTCTCGATGGAGGTGGTGCCTGCAAGCACCGGCGCGCCGGCGCGATGCCAGTCCGCGATGGTGTCGGCGACGGCGCTGAATTTGCCGCGCTCCGTGCGATAGACAAAATCGGGTTCGTCTTGACGCACCATCGGCATGTTGGTGGGTACTTCCACCACGTCCAGCCCGTAGATCTTGCGAAATTCGTCAGCCTCGGTAGCCGCGGTACCGGTCATACCGGCGAGCTTGTCGTACATGCGGAAGTAATTTTGGAAGGTGATGGTAGCCAGCGTCTTGCTCTCACGCTGGATTCTCACGCCCTCTTTGGCTTCAATGGCTTGGTGCAAGCCCTCGCTGTAGCGGCGGCCGGTCATGAGGCGTCCGGTAAACTCATCGACGATTACCACCTCCCCGTTGGGGTCGTGGTGCTCGATGACGCGGCCCTCTTTCATGACCACGTAGTCGCGGCCGCGCTGGTACAGCGCCTTGGCTCGCAAGGCTTGCTCCATGTAATGAACGAGCTCAAACGCGCCTTCCTCGTAGAGGTTGCCCACGCCCAGCCACTTTTCCATCTTCCCAATGCCCTCTTCGGTGATGCTCACCGCGCGGAGCTTGTGGTCTATGGTGTAGTCTTGGTCTTCGCGCAGACGCGGCACGAGACGGGTAAAGTTGCCGAAGGTCTCGCCGGGCGCGTCGGCCTGGCCGGAGATGATGAGCGGCGTGCGTGCCTCATCGATGAGGATATTGTCCACCTCGTCGACGATGGCATAGCGGTGTGCGCCCTGGACGAGTTGGTCGAGGTCGAGCACCATGTTGTCGCGCAGGTAGTCGAACCCAAACTCGTTGTTGGTGCCGTAGGTAATGTCCGCGCCGTAAGCCTGTTTGCGGGAAACGGACTCTAATTCCTCGCCGCTGCCGTGGTGCGATTCACGTTCCCCCTCTTTGGGGGTGAAGAGGTAGGCAGCGTCGTTGTTCAGACAGGCCACGGTAAGCCCGAGGGCGTTGTAAACAGGTCCGAGCCACTCCGTATCACGGCGGGAGAGGTAGTCATTTACGGTAACGACGTGAACGCCCTTGCCTTCGAGTGCATTGAGATAGGCGCTGAGCGCGGCGATGTAGGTCTTGCCCTCGCCGGTCTTCATCTCGGAGATCTGGCCGGTGTGCAATACGATGCCGCCGAGCATCTGGACGTCGAAGAGCCGGTGGCCGATGAGACGCTTGATGGCCTCACGCACCGCGGCGAAGGCCTCCGGCAGCAGCGCGTCGAGCGTCTCTCCCGCTTGCAGGCGGCTGCGAAACTCGGCGGTCTTGTCGGTGACTTCTGCGGTGGTAAGCGCCGCGAAGTCGTCTTCGAGCGCTGCGATTTGCTCGACGACCGGCTTCTGGCGGGAGATCACTCGTTCCGAATGGTCGAAAAAGCGTTGGAGTACGCCTAACATAGCCTATCTTTGGGGTGCGTGGGACCAGAAATGCCGCGGCTCAGATATCTCTTGCTGTCTTCAGTCTACGTGGCGCAAATGAGTGAAGTCAATGAAGCAGAGCGCGCCTCGCATGGCCGCGAGGCGCTCCAATTAATGGAGAAGAGACGAGGTTTCCGGCGCATTGATACGGGCCGCGCAGAGGCTCCCGCATGGCTTGCGTGGATGTACCGGCCGTATAATCCGCGGGGTTTTGCCTCCGCAGACGGACTATGCTATACTAATTTTGTTCGGCTGCAGGTTCGTCATGTTCATGCAGCATCCCTGCAACACTTCCCCTCTGGATTGCTTTAGCCTTTTTGCAATCTTCAATTTACTCTATCGTCCTTGTTAAGTCATGTCTGGCGAACCTGCCGCTGAACGTTTTTCCCCTTTAAACATCATGACTTTACGCATCGATTGATAGTATGCACGGCAATTGTCCGTCCGCGTAGTTGCGTTTGCCAAGCGAACGTGCGACTATAGACAGGCGAAAAGTGGCTGGTGAAGTGTGAATTCCCGCGAGGTAAATAAAGAGTGCTAACGACAGAGCAGAAGCAAGGTATTGTCGCCAAATTCGGGCAGAACGCCAACGACTCCGGTTCGTCTGCAGTGCAGGTAGCCTTGCTCACGAAACGAATCGAGCAACTCTCCGCCCATATGGGCCAAAATAAGCGCGATAAGCACTCTGAGATGGGATTGCTCAAGTTGGTAGGTCGGCGTCGGCGTCTGTTGCGCTACCTCCACCGCCGTGATCCGGAGCAATACCGCGCACTGCTTGGTGAGCTGGGGCTGCGCGGCTAAACGAAATTACATGCCGGACAGAGAGAAGCGCTACGAAAAATCGTAGCGCTGTTCTGTTTTAATGTGGCTCGTTGAGGCGGTCTGTGAGCCGGCAGGCAGACTCCTTGCGATCGGCTAGCTGCTATTGGTCGCGCTATCCCACTCGATGCGCAGGGCGTAGAACTTGTCCGCCATGCGTTCCAGTGCGTCGCGCGGAGCGATCTGCCGCAGGAGCACGCGCTGGACTTCAAGCTGAGAGTAGTGCTCCCACTCTTGGAACCAAGGGACCTGCCTCCCCTCGTGTGTGCGGGCGACTTGGCGCTGTTGCAGATAGGCGCTCAAATCCCCCAAACCCCGCTCGGCAGCCAGTCTCTTCACTTGCGGGTCCGCATAGAGGGAACTGTAGGCGCTGCCCAGTGAGCGGTTAACGAACCAGAAGAGCGACGTAAAGTAGCGGTTTTCGCGATCGAGGCCGCCGAGATACTGCAGGAGTTCCCAGGCCGCTTCTTTGTTTTGGCTCACCCGGGGAATAGCGTAGAGCCGCGTCCAGATTACGGAGCCGCTCTGCGTGGGGTCGTTGCCGGGAAAGAGCGCCACCCGCCGGGACCCCGGCGCGCTGCTGCCCTGCTGTTGGTTGAAGAGAAAGTTGTAGCCGGGCTGGATCGTGAAAGCGGTCGGGTTGCGAAGGGCGGCTTCATAGCTGCTGCCGAGGACGTCGGCGTGGATGATCTCGGTGCTGTAGATGCCGGCCAGGAGCCAGGAGAGGGTTTGCTCGGCGGCGGAGCCGGGCAAATGGAAGACGGGATTCAGCAGCTCATCGAAGAACTGCCCGCCGCGTGCGTACACCATCGACCACCAGTTGATGTTCGTGCTGGAGTGAAAGCGGTAAGTAAGCCGTATCGGGTACTCCACCAGCCCTTGGCGCTTGATTGCAAGCGCCTGCTCAGTGACTTCCTCCCACGTTGCGGGTGGCAGTGGAATGCCGGCATTTCTCAGGATTTCTTCGTCGTAGACCCATAGCGCGCACTCCGTATAGTACGGCAGGCCGTAGCTCACCCCTTCATGTTGAATGCCGTCAGCCGCCTGCGGGATCATAGACTCCCGGTACTGTTTGAGGCCGCTGTAATCATCCAGCGGTTCGAGCCATTCGGCTTCGGCCCACGCTGCGAGATCGGTTTCCCGCACGTAGACAGTGTCAATAGGCTGTCCCTCGTTGAGGAGTCGACTCACCGTTGAGAAGTACTCCTCGCTGACTATTTCCGGCATGACACGCAGGCCGGTATACTGCGTGCTGAACCGTTCCAAATTCCATTGCAGCAATGCGGGCTCGTAGCCCCAGTAGAGGAGGCGCAGAGTCAGAGGATCTTCCTCACTTCCCAGAGATGCCCCGCGGTTGCACGCAGCGGCCAAGAGGGCACTGGTAAGGAGGAGATGCCGACGGGAAAGTGTGTTGCCGAGGGGAAGGGGTGCCTGTAGTCTGCTCACTATTGACTCCACACCAAGCGGTTATTAGAAAGGTACCACCCAAGAGGAGGCGGCGTCAAAGCCGCCGCGGCATGGGCGAAACCTGCCCCAAGGCAGGCGTGAGAGCGTCTGGCTTGAGGGTGGTAGAACGGCATGCGCGGCAGCGCGGAAAAATGCCGCTCAAGGTGTGTTTAGCCGAAGGAATGGTGTCAAGGCCAATGACAAAGAAAATCATGACGCTGCACCCGGCAGGGAAGGCGGGCGTGAACATCGAAAAGCAGAAGTATGACGTTGTACGAGAGGCCATAATCCTGTCGCTGCGTGAGCACGGCACGTTGACGTTCGGCGACCTCACTGCGGAGGTGCGGCAGCGGTTGGAAGGTGTGTTCGCGGGATCGATCTCGTGGTACGTGACCACGGTGAAGCTCGACTTGGAGGCGCGCGGGGAGATTGCCCGGGTACCGAAGAGTAGACCGCAGCGGCTCGAAATACCTTAGATCAACACTTATCGACGGAAGTGCGATCAGGAAACCAATCGGATCCCTATGGTCACTCTGTTTGCAGCAACCGGGCGATGGGCTCAAACTCCTCTTTTTGCTCTATTCGCTTGACCGCAAGGTCCCCGCTTCGATTGAGGAGCTTGTAGGCTCCCGCGCCCGCTCTTGAAGTGATGACCCTGTACGTGTCGTCGACGACCTCAATTGCACAGTTGTCTTCAATGGCTATTCCCACATCAGAGTGCTTGCGCACCATTTGCTGAAAGGTGCGCTTTCGCTCCACTCCGTCTACTTCGCCATCATAGTGTGGACAAACGAGGGCATCGATCAATCCCATGCCTCTTACTCTAATGTATCGCCACTTGTCGGCGTCATAGTATGCCATTGAAGCGCTGTGACCCCAACTGAACCAGGCAATGCAACCCGCGCTCACTCCAGATAGGACAATCCCTCTCCGGTAAGCTTCTTTCAAGACCGAGTCAACTCCCAGCCTCCGCCAGCGTCTCATCATCTTCAGGGCAACCCCGCCACCGACATACACCAGATCGGCTGAGAGTATCTTCTGTTCGAGCTCTTCTTTGGTCGGGCTGACCCCGAGCAGATAGAGGACGTCGGTTGCGCAGCCCAACTCTTGACCATACACTTCCTGAAACGACTGCCAGTATCCCGGCGAGTCACGGCTTGCGGTAGGGATGAATAGTGCCTTAGGTCCGGTCTTGCCCGTTAGAGACACGATCTCTTGGTCGATGGCAAGAGTCTCACGCTCGGGCATTTCTCCGCCACCTATGGCGACTATTCTCCCCATGCCGGGAACTCCTTCTCTTGCGACCCAGTTTTATGGCCGCATATCCTATGTTCCGTGAAAAAGCCCGGAATGTAATCCAGGTGCCGTTCCCCTAGATTGTCCTTGCCAGCCGGGGCGCGTGGGCCGGCAACGTCAATGTGAAAGAGACTCCGAATCGGTGCGACTAAAGTGAATAGAGGCGGCCTTTTCATTCGTGCCGCCGACAAAAGGAAGAAAGGACGGGTCCCTGGACCCGTCCTTTCTTCGATCCGCTCTCTAAGCCGTGTAGGCTTGAGTTTAGTCAGGCACAGAGACTTAGTGCCATAGTCGATTTACGGCCAGTTGCCGAGCTTCTCGCGGATGGTCGCGACGCCCTCGTCCACGATGGCTTGCAACGTCGGCTGGATTTCCTTGAGGAAAGTCGCCGCATCCTGCTCGCCGGTCCAGAGCTTCTTGTCGCCGATGTCGTTGAGCAGCGTCGTAACCTGGCCGCCGGTGGGCAAGGAACCGACATTCCACTGCGGGACGGCGGTGGCGAGAGCATCCTGCGCCACTGAAATGCGCGGGTTGCTGTAACCCTGGAAGGCATCGTTGATGAAGGGCTCGATCTCGGGGATCCACGCCGGAATACGGCGGACGAACTTGCCGAGACGGCCTTCATGCAGCAGCCACACCATGTAGTCAAACGCCGCTTCGCGCTTCTCGCTGCCGTAGACCAAACCGAGCTTATGCTGGTTGGCATCCGGTGTGGAGCGCACTACACGCGGCATGGGCGCCATCACGAAGTCCACGCCCTGCTCAAGCGCCTTGTCGGCGTAAGTGAGGGGCAGACTGCGCGGGGCCGAGATCATCAAGGGCACCTGACCGCTCAGGAAGGGATTCTGGCCGCCGAAGTAGGTATTGTTACGATCGGCCTGCGGCGGAATCACCTGGTGCTTGTGAATCAGGTCGAAGAAACTCGTGTAGCAGTCAATCATCGCCTCAGAATCACAAGTTGCCGTTGTGAGGTCCTGCGATATCCAGCTACACTCGTCACCCCAGAGCAATTGCCAGGAGCACCAGTCGTGCGCATGGTTGCCCTGCGCCCACTGGCTCACCTTATCGCCCTCGAATTTGCGCAGCTTGACCATTACGTCCAGCCACTCGTCCCACGTCCAAGAGTTCTCCACGTCGGCGGACGGGTAATCAAGGCCCGCAGCATCAAAGTATTCGGGATTGATCATAACGACGTGGGCGTTGCCGCCGTGACCCATGGGCAGCAAGTAAACCTGCCCCTGGAACATGGCATCGCGCTCGAGCAGGTTCGGGTTGTAGACGCTCAGGTCGAGACCCCGTGCCTTGACCAGATCGTCCATGTTCTGGGCGAGGTCCTGCATCACCTGCGCGAAAGCGCGGCGCGGGAACTCAGAGATGTCCGGCGGAATACCGCCGGCCTGCATGGTCTTGATCTTGGCGACGCGGTCAGCCGTACCACCGACCTGAGAGACGAGCTCGATTGTCGTGCCCTCGTTCTCGGCGATATACGGTTCGGCCATGTTCTGCATGTACTCTTGTTCGAGTTCGGTCGGCACTTTAAGGAAAGCGACGATATTGACGTTCTGCATTTCCTTGGCGGGTGCCGCTTCTTTCGACTCTGGCTCAGCCGCCTGCTCTTCCATAGAGCCGGAATCCGCCGGCGCTGCGCCTCCGCAGGCGGCGATAACTATGGACGACGCCCCCAGCATGGCCGATCCTGCGAGTAGGCGACGTCGAGACAATGTGCTATCCAGCATTGCGCTACCTCCTTGGTTACTGACAATACATCCTGCTGGCAGCAAGCTTGCGCCAGTGCCACCCCTGATAGCAGCAGTAATTTTAAAGCGGTTTATGGCTTCTGTCAAATGAAGGCCTGGCAAGGCATTGCTTGCGCTTCCGGGATGATGGCAATTTGCCTCGCCCTACCCATATAGGCCTTTCGCAACTGGCATTTACTCTGGATGACTTTTGCAGTGAAAAGTGGTATAACTGCTGTCAGAATTCGCCTATTCGGTGGGTGAACAGGATGTGCGCTGAGGCGTTAGCAAAGGAGGTTGTTCATACTCAACGCTCGGCGAGGAAGCGCGCTCACTTGACCTTGGACTCTGCGCGAATTGCCAAGGCCCAAGGAAGAGGAGCGTTTCGGTGTGTTAGGGGTTGGGTTTGGCTGCCTGCTGCGTCGCCAATAACCCAATATGCGTTTTGAAGAGACAGCACTTAAGGAGAACTCTAATGCGCGGAGAATTGACACGACGGACGCTACTTGGCAGTAGCGCGGTAGCCGGTTCCGGCCTGCTGCTGGCTGCCTGCGGAGCGGCAGCGACCGCTCCCGCTGCTGATGCGCCAGCCGCGGCGGATGCGCCACAGGAAGAGAAAACGACCGAGGCCCCGGCGGCCGCCGAGCAGAAGATTGTCAAATATCTGCACGTCACCACGAATCAGGCAGTGTGGGATGAGTCGTTCGGCGCCTTTTTCGACACGTTCCGCGAGCGATATCCGGAATACGACCTGCAGGTCGACCCCACGGTCTGCTGTTTTGCGGAGACCATCGATAAGGCTTTGGCGTCGTTTGCAGGCGGCATTTCCTACGACGTCTATTACGGCCACTTTTCCTACATCAGCCAGTTCGCGACCGCGGAGATGATCCAGTCGCTGGAGCCGTTCCTGTCGGCGGACCCCGAGGTCAGCAAGGACGACTATCACGTCTGGGCGACGGAGCGCATCCAGGGCCAGGTGTACAGCATTGCCTGGTTCACCAACGGCAAAGAGTATTGGTACAACGCCGATCTCTACGCCGAGGCCGGCCTCAAGACTCCCAAGGAGCATGAAGCCGAGGGTACGTGGACCTGGGACACGCTGCTGGAAGGCGCGAAGAAGCTGACGAAGATGGAAGGCAACAACGTCACGCAGTGGGGTTTCTGGACGCCTTCCTACTCCTTCGGCTGGCACTGGATCCATCTGATGGCGTGGGGCGCGACGTGGTGGAACGAGGACTTCTCCGCCCCGTCCATGCTCACCCAGGAATTTGCCGAAGGCACGCAGTTTGCCGCGGACTTGGTGACCAAGCATCGCGTGATGCGCAGTCGCAGCGCCCCGAGCGAGAACGACGTGGCGCCGGACTTCAACACGCAACTACTGGCGGGCCGCACCTGGGGTTCGTACGGCACCCGTACGATTGAAGAGCAGATCATGTCCCAGGAAGAGCCCTTCACGGTGGAGATGGAAATGCTGCCGACGGGCCCGGCCGGACGCCAGATCGTGCAGTCCATCAACGCGAACTGGATTTCCAGCTCGTCGGAGAATCCCGATGGCGCGTGGGACTTCTACAAATTCTGGCTCAGCCAGGAGGGCCAGAGCTTCATCGTGCCGTTGGGCGGCGGACGCTACGTATCGAACAAGAACTTCCAGGGCTTCACGGTCTATGACTATGAGGATCCGGAAGTTTACGCGCGCTCTGCCGAGATTAGCGTCGAGCAGCGCCAGGTTGTGAAGCAGTCTGACGTCAATTCGGCGTGGACGGAGAACTGGGAAGCCTTGGAGCAAGAGACCAAGACGGTCCAGGAAGTCCAGGAAGAGATGCAGCGGGTTGCCGAGAATGCCCTCCGCGAGGGCGGCTGCCTCTGCTAACACGGACGCTTGCTACTGAGAATACGAAAGGCGCGGCATGCCGCGCCTTTCGTGTATCTTTGCCCAGAGAGCGTATGTTGCGGGGTCCGAATCATACGCTGAACAGCGATGATTGCCGGCTCCGTTCTTTAGACTCAAATTGTGGTGGTTTCTTTTCCGCTATGGCAGGCGGTTGAGCACCCCTATGCATGAGAATCCGGGGAGGCGTGGCCGGAACCAGGTGCTGGTAAAGGCCGTGACACCCACCAGAGAGAGTGGTAGAGTGGTGGTGTGACCGTCGCTGAGCGAGAGGAGCAGCACGTGGCGATAATCGACACCCACAAGGCGTTTGAGCGCCTGAGCAAGGCGGGATTCGACAAAGCAATGGCTGAAGCCCTGCTTGAAACGATGGGCGAGTCGCATGACGCTCTGGCGACGAAATCCGATATAGCGGACATGGCGACGAAAGCCGACATCCGCGCGCTGCAACAAGCCATGAGTAAGCATGCGACCAAGGCCGACATAGCGGACATGGCAACCAAAGCGGACATAGCGGACATGGCAACCAAAGCCGACCTGCGAGAACTGGAATTGCGCATTCGGCACGACCTTACGCTGCGGTTGGGTGGGCTTGTAGTGGGCGCGGCTGCCGTGCTTGCCATGCTGGAACTGGTGGGGCGCTGAGTGCAGATGTGGGCGGGTGGGTTCTCCTGCCCAGTCAGTTGAGATTGTACGATCGTGGGCGCCAGGCGCGCCCGTTTTGTTTCTAAATTAGTTGTAGGGAGAGATTGGCCGTGGCAACTGAGACGAGGACAGCATTGCGCATTCTTGGTACGCATTGGTCAACGCCGAATGCGCGTGATGCGGGTTGGGTGGAAGAAGCGTTCGATCTCAACCCGGCGGAGACCGGTTTCGTGGCGCTCCATCTGTGGAATGTGGGCGACGCAAACGGCCCCGCTATTCCGGATGACTATTTCGTGGATATGGGCATAGCCGAAGGCCAAATGGAGTCGGTGCGGATTTGCGACAACTACATCCGACCGGCAATAGCGGCGGCGCGTGCCGCCGGGCTGCAGATTTTCCACGTGGAACCGGGGAACATCGCCATGAAGTACGACTCGGTCCACCACATGCTGGAAGACGAGGATGTAAATCCGCCTCCCGGCCCAGCGCGCCCGCCGGAGGCCAATCCGGGCTGGAACCTGGAGCGCGCGGAACGCTCTCACGGCGCGGGCTACGGCGACTGGGAGGGCTGGGAGCAGTTGCGCATCATGGAGTCTTGCGACGCTGAGCCCGGCGATCAAGTGATCCTCTCGAGCGCCCAATTCGACCGCATCTGCCGCAGCAAGGGCATCAAGAATCTCATCTACACCGGATTTGCCGCGAATATGTGCATTTTAGGCTCTGCCGGTGGTACTCAGCCAATGCTCGGCTACGGCTACAGGGTCTTCCTCATCCGCGAAGCGACGCTGGCGGTGGAGTATCCGGATACGTTTGCCGAGCGGCTCATGACCCGCTCGGCGCTCAAGTACTTCCAACAGGCGGTGGGCGATACGGTTGGGTACGATCAATTCATCGAGGCCTGCGAGTCGGTGGCAGCGGCTCGGCGTTAGGCTACTGCCGCATGGGGATGTGAGCCCGTGCCCATGTGTGTTTGCGGCGCGCGTACAACTGTATGGTGATTTGCTGAGAAACAAAGGAGTTTGAGGCAGATGGGACGCAAGACCTTCAGGCGCAGCGCGAGCCTCGTATGGGCATCCTTCTTGATGCTTACCCTCATATCCTTTACGGCCTCGTGTGGGGGAGATGATGACAGGGACACGAAGCCTTCCGACGAGCCTCCGGCAGCGCAGGCGCCGTTGATCCGTGTTGTGACGACGTCTAACATCATCGCGGATTGGGCCAGGGTGGTCGGTGGAGACCGCGTCGAAGTCATCAGCCTCATGCCCGTAGACGTCGATCCCCACACCTTCCAACCCGGGCCGCGCGACGCGGCGCAGATCGCGGAAGCCGATGTGGTGCTGGCCGTTGGTCTGGGCATGGAGGGATTCTGGCTGGAAGACCTCTTGAAGAACGTGGCGAAAGACCCCTCCATCGTGCTGGCTTTGGGCGAACTCATCGAGCCTATTCACGCCCACGCCGACGAAGAGGATGATGCCCACGAAGAAGACGCGGATGAACATGAGCACGACGAAGACGAAGACGAGCATAGTGACGACGAAGAGAACGGGCATGACGAAGACGATGACGAGCATGCCGACGACGAAGAGAACGGGCATGACGAAGATGAAGACGAACATGCTGACGACGAAGACGAGCATGCGGACGAGGAAGACGGGCACGGACACGTGCACGGTCCGGAGAACCCGCACTTTTGGTTCGATCCAATTCGCGCGATGGTCGCCATTGACGCCATTGCTGCCCGGTTCGCGAAGCTGGATCCTGCCCATGCCGACGTGTACTTCACCAACGCGGCTGCGTACAACGAAGCACTTGATGAACTGCACCATTGGATCGAGCACGAGGTCAGCGAAGTCGCGCCGGAGCGGCGGCTCTTATTGACTTCACACGATAGTTTCCGATACTTCGCCGAGCGATACGGTTTTGAGGTGGTGGGAGTGATTCTGGGTGTTTCCACCGACGTGGATGCATCGGCGGAACACTTGGCGGAGCTTGTTGAATTGGTAAAGGAGCGGGATGTCCCCGCAGTGTTCGGCGAGACCATCACGAGCGAGCGTTTAGCGCAGACTTTGGCGAATGAGACCGGCACGAAGCTCGTGCGGCTCTACTCAGACTCGCTGGGCGCCGCAGGCAGCGGCGCTGAAACCTACATCGGCATGGTGCAGGAGAACGTGAAACGCGTTGTTGAGGCGCTGCGATGACGTCGGATTCTCCAGATCCGACCGGCAATGGCAACTCCGTCACAGCGGAGCCGTCGCTCGTTGTTGAAAATCTGGTCGTCGATCGCGGCGATATCCAGGTGCTCAATGGCGTCACGTTCTCGGCCCAGAGCGGTCACATCATGGGCGTCATCGGTCCCAACGGCGCCGGCAAGAGCACCCTGTTCAACACGCTCACCGGGCTACTCCCAGCCAGAGAAGGCCGAGTGCTCATCAACGGCGAGCCAATTAGCAGCGCCCGGGGTTCGGTAGCGTTTGTCCCGCAGCGGCAGAACATCAACTGGGACCTGCCCATGACCGTGAGGGACATGGTCATGCTGGGGCGAACGCGGCGCATCGGCTGGTTTCGCCGGCCGGATCGTGCCGACAGGGAAGCGGTCGAGGACGCCCTCAATCAGGTCTGGATGTGGGACAGGCGGTCATCGTTAGTCTCCGAACTCTCCGGCGGGCAGCAACAGCGCATTTTCATCGCCCGGGCCCTAGCGCAGGGTGTGGACGTGCTCATCCTCGATGAGGCCTTTCGGGGCGTCGACTTCACCTCTCAAGAGGTCATGACCCTGGTACTGCAGGAGATGCGGGACGCGGGCAAGACCATCCTCTTGGCGTCCCACAATATCAACTACATTCGACGGTTGTCCGATGAGTGCCTTTGCCTGAACCGCAGCGTGGTAGCCTGCGGCCCCACGGCAGAGGTGCTCGTGCCCAAGAACATGGAGGAGTTGTATCGGTCGGTAGACATCTACCGCGCCTACGAGAGCGAGCAGATCTGATGGATGTCGTTATCGACATTCTCGTCGCTCCATTTCAATACGGTTTCATGGTGCGGGCGCTCATTGTTTCGCTCTTGGTAGGCATCATGTGCCCCATGCTGGGCGCCTACGTTGTGACCAAGGGCCTGGGGTTCATGGGCGATGCGCTCTCCCACGCCGTGCTGCCCGGCATGGTCGCGGCCTTTCTCATTGGGATAAATCCCTTCCTGGGGGCGATTCCCATGGGGATTGCCGTCGCGCTCCTAAGCGGCTACTTGATACGACGCGCGGGCGTCAGCGCCGATACGTCGGTAGGCATTCTCTTTGCGGGGCTTTTTGCGCTCGGCGTGGTGATGCTGTCGTTTACGCGGGGACTGCGAGTGAGCCTGGAGGACATCCTCCTCGGCCAGGTGCTGGGGGTGACCACCCGCGACGTGGTGGTGACCGCCGTGATGGCGGGCGCGGTGCTGGCGGTACTCTACCTGCTGCACAAGGAGTTCGTGTTTGCCAGCTTCGACCCGGCGGGAGCGTCGGTCATCGGTCTGCCGACCCAGGCCTTAGATTATCTTCTTCTGGCCCTGTTGGCCGTGGTCATTGTGCTGGCGATCCAGGCGGTAGGTATCGTGCTGGTGTTGGCCATGCTAATCACACCGGCGGCGACGTCGTTCCTGCTGGTGCGCAACTTTCCCAAGGCGATGTTTACCGGGTCGCTCCTTGGAGTGATCTCGGCTCTGGCGGGGCTTTACCTCTCGTATCACTACAACCTGCCCTCCGGACCATCGATGGCTCTGATCGCGACGGTCATTTTCGCGATGGTAGTGGCAGTGAAGAAGGCACGCTAGGGAGACGATGCCGCCGGTCTGGAGAGGGTCTGTCGGAATTTCGTTTCAATGCGCGAGACTGAGTCCGCAGCGCTCGGCAATGCCGCATTGGGCGCGGTGGCGCTTTCCAGTCGCCTCCATTCAAATACGCTAATCTTGAACAAATGCGGTATTCTCGCGGTGGGAAAGCGAGAGGAGTGAATAGCCATGTATCCGAACGGCGCACAGTTTTGCCTGAGCCTGACGTTCGACGTTGAGATGTGCACCAACTTCCCGTATTGGACGTCGGTGTGGGACCACCGCAAGGGCGCAATCGATGCGGACTGTAAGCTGTACATCCAGAAGCTGAACGCAGTGGCGGAGAAGTACGGCGTTAAGCTGCACTACTTCCTGGTGGGGAGCGCGTTGGAAGACCCCGACCTCGATTACTTGAGAGCGGGGGTGGAGGCCGGACACGCGTTCGGCAACCATACCTATTCACATGTCAACGTGCGGGCGCAAGACATTCCGCAGCTCCAGGTGACGTACGCGGCGGCGCCGTGGCGGGCGCACGGGCGTTCCGCGCTCACGTGCATCCGCGACGAGCTGCGCCAGACCAGCAGCGCCATGAGGGAGGTGTTGGGCGTGGATCCGGTCGGCTTTCGCACGCCCGGCGGGTTCGTTGACGGTCTGCACACCGTGCCCGATGTCCAAGACCTACTGAAAGTTGAAGGCTTTGGCTACGCCTCCTCGCACTATCTGTTTCCGGTGGACCCTACGCGCAAACGACCGCCGCGTGTGCAACTGGAGTCGGCCATGCGCGAGAGTCTCGACTCGTTGCAGCCGTATCGCTATCCCAACGGCCTGCCGGAGCTGCCGCCTACGGGCATTACCGACATCTGGGGATTCCGCTACCTGGATTTGGATCGTTGGGAGTTCATAGACCTGCTCAAGCACGGCATCGACCACGCCCACGCCAACGGTCAGGTGTTCACCATGACGTTCCATCCGCCGGTGCTGGCAGCCAGAGACCCCCACTGCGACGTGCTGGAAACGGTCTTGCCGTATGCGCTGGAGATGCCCGGCGGCTGCTGGATCGCTACGAATGACGAGATCTTCGAGCACGTGTTGCCTAGCGTTGCTTGATTGCCTGATGCAACCCGTGTCTTCTGATCCCCTCTCCCGCTGGGAGAGGGCTAGGGTGAGGGGATCATGTTCGCATTCCTCAAGACGAGAGGTGAAGGGGCACGACATGTCGTGCCCCTCCGTGACATACTCATTGCATGGTGAGAATCAACCCACATGGTAGAGACGAGATCACAGGAGTGTCTGCACGCAATTCTAAGGAGAGTGCCCCATGAGAAAGACGATTGACGAACTGGGCGTGACTTTTGATACGGAGTTCGAGGCGGCCGCGGCTAAGGACGTTTCCCTGGCCGATGACGGGATCGTACATCTTTGTACGCGCGTCGACCCCAAGCCCACGGGCTTTGACGAGCACTTTAAAGGCGTGCCCACGCAGTACCGCTACAGCGTGCGCGTCACCGCGCACCGGGAGACACCCGCGCTGCGCATTCACGTGCACACAGACAAAGAGTTGGGCGGCTGGTACATCCAGTTTGGCGGCTTCATCAAGCGCTCCGGCGGCTGGGAGCCGATTCCGCTGGAGAATGCCACCAACGTGCCGGACACCAGTGACGTGCTCATTACGCTTGCCTTGCAAGAGGGCGAATCCGTAGTGCTGGGCAGCATGCCGTTCATCGCGCCGTCGGAATTGGAGACGCAGCTTGAGGCGCTCATGCGAACGGAAAGTCACGTCTGGTCGACCCGGGTTCTGGCTGAAACGGCTAAGGGCCGCAAGATTTGGGCGTTGGAGACCGCGCCGCGTGCCAAGCGCATCGTGATGGCGGGCACGTCGCAAGGCGCCGAGCCGGTGGCGGAACGCCTGGTGGAGTTGGCGCGGCGGCTTACGGTCGATCTCACGGACTCGCGCTGGCTGCTGGACAACTACCAGGTGAGTTTGGTGCCGATGATCAATCCCGACGGCGCGGCGGAGGGGTACAGCCTGCTCAACGGCAGCGGCGAAGTGGTAGCCGGCGGTTACAAGGCGGCGGTATCCGGCGAACCGTGTCCGGAGGAGAGCAAGGCATTGGCAGACTACGTCGCTCTCGCGCCCACGCAGGCCTATCTGGAGTTCCACGCCCACTACCGCACGATACCGCCGGGAGAGGAAGACCATCTGGGCGTGCGCAAGCTGCACCTGCTCAATCCCGGCATGACCGACATCTATCCGGCCGATACGGATCCTGAGTACGTCGAGCGGTTCAATGCGGTCATGCGCCAGCGGCTCGGCGACCACAACGACCACAGGCCCATCGGCCAGTGGTGGAAACCGGCGGCGTTCTTCACGCCCAACCTCGCGCGGCTCCATCACCACTGCATGTTCTACGCCGTGCAGTCGTGGAACTACGACATCCAGGCCACCACCGGCTGGGCCGAACGCTACCTCTACGCCGCGGCGGAGGGGATCGCTATTGCCAGCGGCGAACCAACGTGGCGGGCGTGAGTTGCATAAAGCTGCTGACTCGGCGGTGTCTCATAGCAAGCTGAACCGGTGGATAGCCCGCGGGCGGGGCCTTGTTCCCGCCTACTTCATTATGGGTTGTTGAAGGGCTTCCAGTAGATCAGCACCCGATTGCGATTGAGGTCGGCTACATACAGGTTGTCGTCTTCGTCAAACGTGGCCGCATAGGGCATGGAGCCAAAGTCGTTCAAGAATCCTGAGGGAGTCGCCCTTGGTACTAAAGGGTCATCGTAGAACGCGACGAAACGTGGGCCAAACCAGCCATTGAAGCCCACGACCATTCTATTCGTGCTGTCGAAGGCAGGCTCCCATGTGGCAACTGCTTCATCTCGTCTGATTCCACTAACATCTCTCACTCTCTTGAGCCCCCAGTTCGGCGCCAAGTATCGACCCTCGACAGCACCCAGTTCGCTGATTACCCTGACTGCGGCGGGGGCGAGAATGGCTGAGTGATTGCCCATAGGGGTCAAGTGAGCGGCAAACACCAAGAGTCGCCAGTTGCCTGCAATCTCTAGCGAGTGGTCAGAGACGTAGAGATTGCCGTGCCGGTCAATAGAGAGCGCGCCCGGGAAGCAGAGCATGTCGGCCTGCGGCGCGCCAACGATCTCCTGAGGCCTATCCCACGGCCCGATGTAGGCTCTGGGATTGCACTTGTTCCCCGTCGCACTCTTTTGTCCCAGAATCACGTCAACGACGGGTTCGCCAAGCGGATTGCGCAGTCGCAGCACCCGGTGGTTATACGAGTCGCTGATCCAAATGGCTTCACCATTGCCTACCGGAGCTATGCCGCGAATATAGGGTCTTCCCAATTCCCTCCCTCCTTCTGCATGCCCCTCTACTGCTGGAATTCCAAATGTCGTGGGGCCAAGCTGGACCCGTTCACTTGATCCCGGCACCGGAATGCTTGCGCGGAAAGTCGAAATGGTCTTGACCGGCACCGAGTGATCCGTAAGCGGCAGACACTTCAAAGTACCGTCGTAGTAGGCCTAGCGAAGCCCGCACGCTGCAGTTAGTATGAGTTAACTATCCTAAATGTGACAAGTCAATCACTTGTGCCGGGTGCCTTGCCCTCTCTGTGGCAGGCGAGAGTACTCCCTATGCCAGAATCTTGCTTACGCTCGCCAAGCTGGTATACTACCCCCAACGTTGGCCGCCGGCCTCACGGGAGTCTCTTGGGATGTCCCGATGGTAGTCGAGATTGAATGTGTGTGTGCCGAAGAGAGGAGAAAGAGGATTTGACGACGGCACGAATGGGGCAGGGCGTGCGTGATCTGGCATGCTCTTTCGATGCTGGCAGCATGTCAATTTAAAGGGCGAGAGCTCTTGTAGGTCGGTATCTGTCTTGGTTGACTGGCAGCGAGAATGGCGGCACAAGTACGCAGGGATCGGAATCTCAGTATTTATGTATCCGGAGGAAGAAAACGTGAAAGCAGCAGTAACACGACGAACATTGCTCGGTGGCAGCCTGGTGGCTGGCGCCGGTATGCTGGCGGCCGCGTGCGGCCAGGCCATGCCCGCGGCCATGCCGGCAGAGGGCGAAGCCCCGGCGGCCAAGGAAGAGGAGGCCAAGCCGGCCGAGGAAACCAAGGCCATGGAGCCGAAGAAGGTGGTCTACCTGCATTACACCACCACACAGGCGGTGTGGGAGGAGAACTTCGGCCAGATTTTCGATAACTTCCGCGCACAGTTTCCGGAAGCAGAACTGCAAGTGGATGCCGTGACCGGCGGTTTTGGCGTCCTCATCGAGAAGGCCGTGGCTTCGTTTGCAGGCAACGTGCCCATCGACATGTACTACGGCCACTTCTCTTATATCAGCCAGTTTGCCCAACAGGAGATGATCCAGCCGCTGGACCCGTTCATTGCGAAAGACGGCGACGTGTCCCGCGAAGACTACTACGATCACGCACTGGAGAAGATCCAGGGCCAGATCTACGGCATTGCTTGGTTCAACCAGGGCAAGGAATTCTGGTATAACGCCGACCAGGTGACCGAGGCCGGTTTGACGTCACCGGGCGAACTGGTAGCGGAAGGCAAGTGGACGTGGGACGCCGCGCTTGAGTTTGCGCAGAAGCTCACCAAGCGGGAAGGCGCGAACACGACACGCTGGGGTTTCTTCTATGCCTACCACTCCACCGGCTGGTTTGGTCATCACCTCAAGGCCTGGGGCGCTGACTGGTGGAACGACGACATCAGCGCGGCGACGATGGATACCCCCGAATTCGCGGCCGCGGTGCAAGCCGCCCAGGACCTCGTCGTAAAGCATGAGGTTTCCCCCCGCATCAGTACCCCGAGTGAGAATGACGCGAAGGCATCGTTTGAAGAAGAGACCCTTTCCTCTCGCCTGGCGAGCGGCGCCAATACGCGCAGCTTCCAAGCGAACATCATGTCCAAGGACAACCCCTTCAACATCGGTCACGCGTTGCTGCCCGAGGGGCCCGGCGGTCGCAACACTATCCAGGCGCTCAACGCGAACTACCTGAGTTCATCGGCGCCGCAAGCCGATCTGGCCTGGGAACTCTATAAGATTCTCGTTGGGCCGGAATCCGATCAGCAGATCGCCCAGCTCGGCGGCCGCCGCTACACGGCCAGCCGCAAGCAGAGCCCGGTGACCTTGTGGCCGTATGAGAATGCTGACGTGTATGCTCAGATGGCGGAACTCAGCGATGGCGCCCAGCAGATTGTAAAGCAGTCTGAGGTCAACGGCGCCTGGAGCCAAGGCTGGAAGGACATCGAGGACGGCGTGCGCACCATCCAAGAGGTGCAGGAAGAGCTGCAGCAAGTAGCGACGATTGCCCTGGAAGAGGGCGGCTGCATCTGCTAATTGGCGGTTAGCGCTTTAGGCAGAAAACCGTAGGGGCACGATATATCGTGCCCCTACCTTTTTGTAGACAACACTCTCGATGGCAACTTCAGTTTGCCGGAGAGCCTACCCCGTACTCGATACAGCGTATCGCACGATACGGGGCTGCAAACCTGCGCTACGTAATTGAGAGAGCTGTTCTTCGCGAATTCGCCCTAATTCACAATAGGAATGCTAGGCCCACCGGAACTTCTGAAGATCCCGTAGGCACGCGACATGTCGTGCCCCTACCCGGGGGAAGATTCTTAAGTAGATCGAGTCGTCACGCTGTGACGGGGACGGCTGGGGGCTAGCCCCAGCGCTACTTGTTATGGCAGAGCGCTACCATGCACTGGGGACGCACGTGCGGTACTATCTTTCATGGAGAGTAACCTGGGTAGGCACTTCTTGCCATGGTATTCAGCACTTCGACAGAATACCCCTAATTTCATGAAAGGATAACGGAGGCACATGGGAGTAAGAGTTGGACTGGTAGGCGTGGAACAGCACGTGCCGCATGTGTTCGCAGGCATTGACGAGTCGGAAGAGATTGAGCTCGTGGCGGTGGCGCAGGCGGGCGCGCGCGCGGATGAACTCAAGGAGAAGTACGGGGCGCGAATCTATGACGACCACGTGGCGATGTTTGCGCAGGAGCAACTCGACGTGGCAGCGGTTTGTTTGATTCCCGCCGACCAGGGTCAGGTCGTCATCGCTGCGCTGCAGGCGGGGTTGCACGTCACGGCGGATAAGCCCCTGGTGATTACACAGGAAGAGCTTGACGCCACTGCGGCGCTGGTGCGCCAACACCCTGACCGCAAGGTCGGCCAACTATTCACTCTGCGGGGCAGACCGGGCTACGCCAAGCTGCATGAGATTGTCCGGAGCGGGGCCATCGGCGACGTGGTGCAGAGTTACGGTCTGCGCTCGGCCTTGGAGAAGCGAGAGACACGTGCGCCGTGGTTCTTCGACGAGCGGCTCTCGGGCGGCCCAATTCCCGATCTGCTTATCCACGATATCGACGCGCTCCGCTGGATAACGGGGCTGGAGTATACCCACGTGCTGGCGCGGGAGTCCAACTTCGCCCGGCCTAACGATCCTTACTACCGCAATGCGGGACAGCTCTACTTCCTGCAGGAGCAAAACGCGACGGCAATCATGGAGCACCACCGTCTGGTGAGCCCGGCCTTTGCCGGCATGGACTGCCGCATGAAAGTCGTAGGTACGGACGGGCAAGTTGAGATCACCGCCAAGGGTGAAGTGATTCTCTACAACAGCGATCACGCAGGGCTGGTGACAGACCTCCCGGCCGAGCAAAACGTGTTTGCCGACTTCGCCCTGAAGGCGTGCGCAGGCGAGGAGCCGCTGGTGGATACGGAGAGCGCTCTGCAATCAATGCAGGCGGCGCTGACGGCCAAGGCGGCTGCGGAGGCGGATGCGTTGGTGGCAATTCCGCAAATTCAATAGGGGTCGTTTTTGAGTATTTGGGCCTGGCGAGAGAGTCTCCGTCAACTGTATTGGGTGATCGGAAGGCAAACAAGAGGGCCTTCGACGGGCTCAGGCCGAACGGTGGGTGGGCCTTCGACAGGCTCAGGCCGAACGGGAATCTGGCTATCGTTGTCCTGGAGGGAACATCTCTATACGTCGGTGGGTTGGCCTTCGACACATTCAGGCCGAACGGCTGGTGGCTTCCACCATCCTGGAAGATGCAATGCTGCTATGAAACGATCTGGCCTTCGACGGGCTCAGGCCGAACGGGGAGGTGGCTATTCCCGTCGTGGCAGGATGTGGCTAATTCCGCTCGTGGTGAGTGCTGTGCGACGAAGCCCTTGCCTGTTCCGATCATGGCGTAGGAACGAGCCATGAACAAATGGACAGGGCTAGTGGGCATGTGAATTAGCAAATGTCGCCTGAAGTGTGGTTTCAGAGGCACTGGCGAGACCTGTACCCCAAGAGTGTGTATAATTCAATAAATCAACTTGAGAAGGAGCGTGACATGGCTATAAAGACCCCTGCGGATGTCAGCTTGGCGGTGAATGGCGGCACGGCGGTACGGAGCGCGGACAATCCGCTGCCGCAAGTCTTTCCCCGGTATGTACCGGAAAGCGCCTACGACAACGTGCGGTCAGTGCTGGACGGCGGCGTTGCGAGCAACTTGATCGGCCAATTCGAGGAAGCATTTGCCGAGGCTACGGGCACGAAGTACTGCGTCTCCATTTCGAATTGTACGGCTGCGCTCCATTCCCTCTATGCCGGATTGGGCGTCGGACCGGGTGACGAAGTCGTGGTGAGTCCCATCACGGACTTCGGCACGATTGCGGGCATTGTCGCGCAGGGCGCGATTCCGATCTTTCCCGACGTGGATATACGCACGGGGAATGTCACCGCCGAGACCATTGAAAAGGTCCTTTCACCGCGAACGGCGGCCATCGTCGCCGTGCACTTCTACGGCCTGCTCTGCCCCATGGAAGAGATCGTAACGCTGGGTCGCAGCAAGGGTATCACGGTCGTAGAGGACGTCTGCCAAGCGCCGTTGGCGAACTATGCGGGGCCGACCGTGCAAGGAAAGTCAGGTTCGCTGGGTGACGTTGGCGGTTTTTCGTTCGACGCGGAGAAGCATCTCACGGCCGACCACGGCGGCGCCGTTACCACGGATAGTGAAGAGGTAGCCGAAAAAGTGCGGAGCTTTGCGCTTTCGCGCGGCGCCGTAGTGCACGAGGGCTATGGTCGCAAGCACGAATCGTTCGGCCTGAATTATCGTTTCGGTCAGTTCCAGGCGGGATTGGCATTGGCCGAGCTGGGCGTGCTGGAGGAACAGAACGAGCGGCGGCGGCAAGGCGCCGCGCACTTGAGTTCGCGCATTGATGAGATTGACGGCATCACTCCCCCGTATATCCCGCCCGGCAGCGACCACATCTACTGGCTCTATCACGTTCGCTTAGATCCTGATCAGTTCTCCTGCTCCGTGTGGGACTTTGCCGAGGCCCTAAAGGCCGAAGGCCTGGGCGCCAACGCCGGTGTCGCGCCGTATTACTTGGTGCCCGATAGCCATGTGTTTATGCAAGACAAGGCGCACGTGGCAGGCAGGTCCGGCTGGCCGTGGGACCATCCGATGAATGAGTTTGCCAAGGACATCGAATACAGCGCGGACATGTGCCCCTTGGCCAAGGAGCACGTGGATACCACGATCCGGTGGGGCTGGACCGATAAGCACGCCGCCGAGGACATCGAGGACATGGCGACGATGTTCCAGAAAGTAGCGGAATTCTATCGCGCGTAGGATGCTTCCCACCAATCGTGAACATGGGATGTTTGTAGCGCAAGAAAGCGCACCCCAGTCCTAGTGAACGGTTGCATTGTGAAAGATTTGGAGCGCAGGCTTCTAGCCTGCGCTCTCGTCTATTCTGGGAAGTGTCTCTGCACTCAACTCGCAACGGCAGTCTATGGAAGTCCGTGTTCTTGGATTAACCTCTGAAGGACTTTTCTGCCGAGGCCGGTCTGCTTGATGCTTAGAATGCGATGCAGAATGGTTCTGGGGAGAGGTTTGCTGCGTTTTGGCACAATTGCCCAAAGAGTTTGTCGACGCTCGGGGTCGTACTTGGTGAGCGCGGCGCCGTGTCGGCTATCTCCCCTCAGTTCCCAGCCGTCTCGTCGTAACAACTCGATGAGTTGTAGGCCGGTCACTGCGGGCAGGTATCTTTGCGCCATGCCCTACGCGCCAATTGGGATGCGCTTAGGCTCCACGAGATGGGTATCCGGCAGGACGTGGTACTCTTGCGTGGGCGCTGGCTGATCGGAAGGATGCAAGGTAATGCCGTGCTCGGCAAAGAATCGCTTCCTCTCGCCAACGCTTTCCATGGTATTGAGCGTTAGCATCAGCAGTTCTTCCAGGCCCGCGCGTGCCTCATCAAGGGTATCGCCGTAGTGCGCGACGCCCAATTCCTCACAGTCACCAACCCACTGCCCTTCTTCTTGAAAGAACCTTAGGGTAAGAATGACATAGCCCTCAGTCACAGACCGTCTCCCTCACTATGGGCGCGACTGCTCTTGTCCCAACTCCATTGTAATGCAAAGTGCAGCGCCGTCTGATCAAATCAAGATAGACGTCCGCGACGACTTGCCATATATGCTGCAATCAGCAGGCCTGAATTCGCCGTGCCGTCAGGACAACAGCTCGCGAGAAGTGGGAATCAGGCATGGCTTTGGCGTCGCGGCATTCGGTTGTCGGTGCGGATGAGTTCCTCCATCAGACGCGCCTTCAACTCGCGCTTCAGTCCCTGCGCAGCGGCATCGTGCCAGAGGTTCTGTAATTGGCCGGGGTCTGCCCGGGTGTCAAACAATTCTCCGTACTCCTGTTCGCCGTCGTCACCGACGTAGACAGTGAGTTGGTGCGTATCGGTAGTGAGCGTGCGCAGGCGCAGGCCGATGTAGTCCTCGTCGTTCTCGATAATGATGGCATCCTGCACGGCATCTGCCGCGCCGGTGAGCAGCGGCGTAAGCGGGCGGCCAGGCAATGGCGACATCTGTCGCTCGGCCTCCGGCTGCGGTATGCCTTTCATGAACGGCGGCCCGTATTCCGGCGCCTCTACTCCCGCCAGGTCGAGCAGCGTGGGCGGGATGTCCAAGTGCGATACCAGCGATTGCGAAATCTGTCCCGCCGGGAAGCGCACCGGCCAGCACCAGATGGACGGAATGTTCAGCATGCCGTCGAAGTGGAACGGCCCTTTATTCAACAGCCAGTGGTCGCCGAGCAAGTCGCCGTGATCAGCCGTGAAGACCACGACCGTATTGTCGGCCAAGCCCAGTTCGTCCAGGGAATCGAGGATGCGCCCCACCTGCTCGTCAATGAAGGACACCATGCCAAACGTGATGGCCGTAATCTCGCGCATGTGCTCATCCGGCATCTTGGTGGCATTGCGCCGGCCGGAGGTCCATTGGTTAGTCTCGTACATCAGGCGCATGTGCGGCGGCAGGTCGTCGAATTCGCCCTCACGTCGGGTCGGCGGGGGTATGGAGTCGCGGTCGTACATGGAATACCACGGGTCGGGCGCGGCAAAGGGATGGTGTGGATCGGGAAATGAGGCCCACAACATGAACGGCTGGTCCTGAACGGCGGCGTCCTGCAGATAGGCAATGCTGCGGTCGGCAATCCACGTGTTGTAGTGATACTCCGGCGGCACGTTAATCTTGTAGGATTGTTCCGCGCCGCTGGCCGCGGGCGTGGAGGCCTGGCGATTCCAGTGGGGCAGCACTTCCGGATGCTCGCGCTCCAGCCACAAGTAGTGATTGTCGATGTTGCCGGGCCCGTGGCCGATGGTCAACTCCGCGCTGGCAAAGCCGTAGTAGGGCGAGGGCAAGGACGAAACTTTGCGGTTGCGCCACATCCAGCGGGACTCGGGAAAGTCCAGCGGGTCGAGGGTCTTTGGGTCCACGCCGATGGGATCGCCGGCCACGCGCACGTGAATCTTGCCGATGCTGTGCGTGTGGTAGCCCACGTCGGCAAGGGTGCCGGTGATCGTGGGAAAGGCCGGATCGAGGTCGATGCCGTTGGTGCGCACGTTGTGGCCGCGCGGGGTGAGACCGGTCAGCAGCGTGGAGCGCGAAGGCATGCAGAGCGGATTATTGACATAAGCACGGGTAAGGAGCGCGCCGCCGGCCGCGAGGCGATCGAGGTTGGGCGTTTGCAGGGGCGTGTCGTCCCGCCAGTCACGCCACGCGCAGCGCATGGTGTCGCCGCGCATCTGATCGGTGAGAATGATGAGGAAATTCGGTCGCTCGTTCATGTGATTGCTCCTCTATCTGGTTGGAATGCAACGAATTCTCATTGGGAGCCAACGGGGGTCTATTTGCCCGCATTCAGGCCCTTGGAATTCCCGGGAACTGCCTTTGTAGTGAGTATATACCTCTTGGCGCGACCAGCGGCGCGCTGCTGTCATGTGGGTTCTTGGGTATTCCTGGCAGTAAACTGGATTTCTCTGCCATACACTGACTACACGCCGCAAACTTTCTACACACCGTAAACTGACAACACGCCGTAGACTGACTATACGCCGTGAACTGACTACACCCAGGGGCGGCCCGGATTAGCTGGGGCAGCCTGGATCAGTTGAAGCAGCCCGGATTAGCTGGGGCAGCGCAGATTAGTCGGGGTAGCCCGGGATCAGTCGGGCGGCCCGGACTAGCTTCCGTCATTCCCGCGCACGCGGGAATCCATCTTCTCTCTAACGCATGCTTTGCACCCCTGTTGTCTCGTGCTAAAGAAATCCTGGTTTCCGGCTTCCGCCGGCATGGCGGAACGAGCGGGTGTAGGACGGTGCCGTTGGTGAATCTATAGACAACGCAAGACGAGGGCCGCCGGAAAGCCCTCTCCTGGGGGAGGGGGTTTGGGTGAGGGCGAGAAATCTTCATTGCCGCCATACTCGGACACAGAGCAGGGCCAGCCCGGCATTGATACTCCCGCATCCTGGGAATATAATTGCCGTATTACTCTACGTGGTGCAATTGGACAGCCCGTGACTGCTTCACCGCACAGCAATTGCACCGTGTCCTCAATACAAGGATTGGAATCCCCTTGAGTACCGAACGTCGCGCCAGACTTGCCTTCATCGGTTGTGGCGGTTTTGCCACGGCCTCGATATTTCCCCAGATACCGCTCATTCCAGAGATCGACCTCGTTGCCGTCTGTGACATCGAGGAAGAAAAAGCCCAGCGCAACGCCCGCAACTTCGGCGCGCGCCGCGTCTACACGGACATGCATAAGATGCTCGACACGGAAGAGCTGGACGGCGTCTTCACCATCGGTCCGGCGCCGCAGCAGTACGAGCTGGCGCCAGTGGTCCTCAATCGCGGCCTGCCCGTCTACACCGAAAAGCCGTCAGCCAATACCTCGGCGGAGGCCAAGGAACTGGCCGAATTGGCCGAGGCCAATGGTGTCTGGGGCCAGGTGGGCTTCATGAAGCGCTTCGCCGACGTGTACACCATTGCCAAGGAAGTCGTGGCGCGGCCGGAGTTCGGCGGCCTGCACGTGCTCAAGGTCAAGTTCGGCCAGGGAAAGTATCCGCAGATCTGGGGCATCGACTCCGCCAAGCGCGCCTTTCTCATCGGCCAGTGCGTGCACATTTTCGATCTGGTGCGGTTCTTCGGCGGCGACGTGCGCGCCGTGAATGCGCTCTACTACGAGGTCGGCCCGCAGAACTTCTCCTACCTCATCAACCTGGAATTCGTGAACGGCACCGTCGGCCACATGGACATCAATACGCTCGATTCCAAGGTGGGGACCCGGGACATCATCGAGACGCTGGAACTCATCGGCATGGAGACCCACGTGGTCTGCGAGGACATGATGAAGGTCACGTACCAGCCCCAGGAACAATGGACGGAGGCGGCGCCGCGCTTGGGACGCTACAATTACACGCTCGATCCCTCTTGGACGGGTCTCGGCAAGAGCCAGACCAACTTCGGCTACACCAATGAGGTGCGCCACTTTGCCCGCCGCTGCCTGGGTCTGGAAACCAGCGGCCCCGATCTTTGGGATAGCTACAAGTCGCTCACGTTCGGCGAAGCGGTCTACCGGAGTTCCCACGGCGGCGGCCGGGTGTTGGTGGAACAATAAGCCCCATTGCGTGACTACTGGGCCTCCCCTCGCAAGGGGGTGCTCGGCACTGCAGATTCTGGGATGATCCGCTGTGCACTGAGCGGGCCGGCCTTGTTTCGCCGAAGAGGCAGGATGCGAGGCCCAATGCTGTCGCATTAAATTGAATGGCTTCAGTTTTCTCCGTTCGTGCTGAGGGCTTTGCGCAGCCGACTGCGCGAAGCCGGCTGCGCAAAGCCACTGTCGAAGCGAAAACGGAGCGCAAAAGGCACAAAACCGACGATCTCGCGCCTGAGCCGTTCACCCTTCGACCTAGCTCAGGGCGAACGGCTCAGGCGCGGGTCTTAACGCGACACGATAGGGGACAAGCCCCCGCGCTACGGCAAGAAGTGCCGCACATTCCGCTATGCCCGTAGACTCTGTCCGTCATCCGCGTCTTAAGTCCGTCATTCCCGCGAAAGCGGGAATCCATCTTCCCATTAGAGCAAGACTTCGCGCCCTACTTGGCTGAAGCTTAGGAGTTCCTGGATTTCGGCCTCGTATCACGAACGGGGCAGGATTCTCGCCGGAATCACCAACGCCTTTCTCAGATCGCGCAAGGGAATGAAAAGTGAATGCTGAATCTCTCCTTTGGCGCTGAGTGGACTTCGCGAAGTCAGGGCTTCATGAAGCCCTGGTCGAAGCATGAACGGAGAGAGGAGGGTGTGGAGTTGCTACCCCTTCCTCCGCCGTTCACCCTTCGACGCTGCTCAGGGCGAACGGTAGACTGGCTATTACCATGGTAATGACGGCACGATCAGAAATGCCTAAATCAACTCAAGACTTGGGCAATCTTAAAGCCCTCTCCTGGGGGAGAGGGTTTGGGTGAGGGCGACCGATCGTCAGTACCGCTATCCCTTGGCGACTGAGAAGGTCGACCCCGGCCCGCATTGATGCTCGCGTATCCTGGGAATATAATTGCCGTAATACTCTTGACGGTGCGATTGGGCCGCCCGCGACTGGTTCACTGCAATTGCATCGCACCGTGTCCCCCAATGCAAGGAGTGCGATCCCCATGAGCACCGAGCGCCGAGCCAGACTTGCCTTCATCGGTTGTGGTTCCTTTGCCACTGCCTCGATTTTTCCCCAGATTCAGTTCCTTCCCGAAATCGATCTCGTCGCCGTCTGCGACATCGACGAAGAGAAGGCCCAGCGCAATGCCCGCAACTTCGGCGCGCGCCGGGTCTATACCGACATGGATAAGATGCTCGATACCGAAGAGCTGGACGGCGTGTTTACCATCGGACCGGCGCCGCAGCAGTACGAGCTCGCGCCGGTGGTGCTCAACCGCGGCCTGCCGGTCTACACCGAAAAGCCGTCGGCCAATACCTCGGCGGAAGCCAAGGAACTCGCCGAACTGGCGGAAGCCAAAGGGGTCTGGGGCCAGGTGGGCTTCATGAAGCGTTTCGCCGACGTGTACCTCATCGCCAAGGAGATCGTCTCGCGGCCGGAGTTTGGCGATCTCCACGTGGTCAAGACCAAGTTCGGTCAGGGCAAGTACCCGCAGCTTTGGGGTATCGACTCCGCCAAGCGGGCGTTTCTCATCGGCCAGTGCGTGCACATTTTCGACCTCATGCGCTTCTACGGCGGCGACGTGAAGGCTGTTAACGCGCTCTACCACGAGGTGGGCCCCCAGAATTTTGCCTATCTCATCAACGTGGAATTCACGAACGGCATGGTCGGCCAGATGGACATCAATACGCTCGATTCCAAGGTGGCCTTCCGCGACATCATCGAGAACCTGGAACTGATCGGGCTGGAAAAACACGTGGTCTGCGAGGACATGCTGAGGGTCACGTACCAGCCCTACGAGGAATGGACGCAGGAGAAGCCGCACCTGGGCCGCTATAACTATACCGTCGAGCCCGCGTGGAACAGCATTGCGCGCAGCCAGATGAACTTCGGCTACACCGGCGAGGTGCGCCACTTCGCCCGCCGCTGCCTGGGCCTGGAAGACTCCGGCCCCGACCTCTGGGATAGCTACAAGGCGCTCACGTTCGGTGAGGCGGTGTACGAGAGTTCCCACGGCGGCGGCCGGGTAGAGGTCGAGCAGTAGCCGCTGTTGCTGAGCGGAGAAGCGATCCACGCATCTATTGGCAGGGAACTGCAGCACTTGCATAACGAACGCAATAATTCGTGCAGTCCAATTGAGTTTCCCCGATGAACGGGGGACTAGCCCCAATGCTGCCGCACTAGAGTTTAGGCGGCACGGCTCATCGGGCGCGCTCTGCCCCTCTCCCTGGGGAGATGTATAGACCGGGGTGAGGGGAAATGGCAGGGCCGGCGGGTGGGCGCAGAGCCTGCCCCGAACGTGATACGGGGTTGCAAACCTGTCCTGAGCCTGCCGAAAGGCCTACGCTACTGGGGACGTGAGGCGCGGTGTTCCCTGCCATTGTGTCCGCGGGGATTTGCCCCCGCATGCGACACCATCGGGGACAAGCCTCCGCGCTACGGCTTTGCTATCGCATCGGACACCGGGGCAAAAAGGGGAGTTGGGGCTCCGGTAGCGCAGATTTGTAACCTGCGCTCCGTCTCGCGGGAAAGATTGTATAATCACCGGAGAAGAGTTTTTCCTCGAATTCAGTAGTGTGAGGCTTGAGTAAGGAGAAAAGTCCATGGCGACCGCGCAACTGGTGACTTTGGCACCCGAGCAGAAGCAGTTTTTCGATGACAACGGCTATCTGGTGATGGAGGGGATGTACGACGCCGCCGAGATGGAGGAGATGCGGCGAGAGTTTCACGATCTCATTGCGAATACTGACGGCCGACCAAAAGCCTTGCGCTATAACTTTATGGAGCCGGTGGAGGGGTATCCCATCGACCCCTATAACCCCAAGAACGTGCAAGGGATCATGGACCAGCCTTTGGCGAGCGATTACTGGTTCAACAACGTCACGGATCCCCGCATCGTGAACGTCTTCATCGACCTCTTCGGCCCGGATATCGACTTTCACAACGGCAAGGTGCGCAACAACCCGCCGGGCTTCACGAATGTCCAGGGTTGGCACCAGGACTGGCCCTACGAGCTCCATAGCAAGCCCGATCTGGCCGCGGCGATCATTTACCTGGACGCGAACGACGTGGATCAGGGCTCAACCACCGTGCTGCCCGGCAGTCACAAGATGGGCGAGTGGGAGACGGATCACGGCCATACCGTGAACGACGAGAGGGTTGCAGACTACGACAAGGTGCCCATGCTGGCGAAACCCGGTGACGTGCTCTTCATCCACGTCATGGTGCTGCACACCGCCGGCAACAACTACAGCAACACCTCGCGCCACAAGGTCATCAACGAGTACAAGTCCAAAGAAGCCATCGACCAGTGGGGCAACCGCTGCGCCTTCGCCGGCCTGCCGGTAGCGCGCGACGGCAAGGTGTGCATCCCCCAACTCTAGGGTCGCGTGCCGGTTTTGGTTGCCAATGACGGAAGCATTGGTAGTCATTGGGACTTGCCAAGGATCGTGAACTCCGTGCCTGCTACTGGATGCTGTTCACAATGCCTTGCAGACTCGCATTGCGCATTAAGACTGTGACGGTTACCTAACTGTCGACGAGTCTGAAAAGCCCTCTCCTGGGGGAGAGGGTTTGGGTGAGGGCAACCGCCGGCAAACAGCGTTGACTTCCGCCATATTCGAAATGTGACATAGGGTTATTTCATGCCAGAGATACTCCCGCAGCCGCGTCTTTTCGACAACACCTCTGATTGGTTCCCTATCAACCGCTCGTGGCAGTTTGAGTCTCCGGCGGATATCCATGGGGCGATGTCGCCCAATGAGGTCCAGGCCGCCAGCGGACATACGTTTGTGGTGACGCTCACCCTGGGGCTCGACCTCACGTTGTCCACCGGCGCGCACCTCACCATGGAAGTGCCGAGCACGTGGGAGTGCCACCTGGGGAATCCCTATCCGCGCGGTCTGAAGACTGTCGGCAGCCGCGACAAGGGTCAGATTCGCAAGGTTGGGTATGGGGCGTTTACTGATATTGAGTGCTCCCGCTCCGACGTGAAGCTTGCACATGCGGCCTCGTGGGGACGGCACATGGACCTGGTGGACGTGGTAGTGCAAGAGGGCGAGCTGGGGCCGGGAGACGAGGTACGTATCATTCTGGGGTCGCCGGACGGCAACCTGGTGCAGGCGCAGCGCTACGCCCAGGTGGCGATCTTCACGGTGGGGGTTGATAGTGACGGCGACGGCACGTATCGCCGCGCCGCTACGCATCCGACAGTGCGGGTCGTCGGTGCGCACGCGGAGCGCTTCAAGTTATTCGCGCCCGCGATCGTCCCGGTTGGTGAGGAGTTTCCCATCCGCGTGTTGCCGGTGGATGGCTACAGCTACAATGCGGCCACCGGCTATCAAGGCTATGCGCACACCATCGTCACCCCAGGTCTTGAGGTACCGGGAGGCGTAGAACTTGATCAGGTGGCAGACCCGACCGGTGGCACAATCTCCGCTACAGCCACCCAAGCAGGCATCCAGCGCGTTACCGTCGTTGATCCCGCCACCGGCATCGCCGGCAAGAGCAATCCCATCGGCGCGGGATTCCTGCCCGATCGCGGCATCTACTTTGGCGAAATGCACAGCCAGATGTGGCACAGCCAGGGCACCGGCACGACGACGGAGTTCTTCGAGTGGGGACGCGACGTAGCCGGTCTCGACTTTTGCGCGCCGGCGAATCACTACAAGATGCGGTTTGAAATCGTCGACGACGTCTGGCAGGAGGTGGTGGATACCACGAATGCCTTCAACGATCCTCACCGGTTCGTCACGCTGGTCAGCCACGAGTGGGGCACAGGCAATCCCAACGGCCACAAGAATATCTACCACCGGGGCGATAGCGCGGAGTTCATCTGCTCGTTCGGCCCGGGCGGTATGACGCCGGATGAACTCTGGGAGATTCTGAAGGGCCGCGAAGCCTTGACTATTCCCCACCACACCAAATTCGGCAATGTCACCAATTGGGACTACTACAATCACACGCACCAGCGGCTTGTAGAAATATGCTCAAGCTGGGGCATCTCGGAGACCGGCGGGCCGTACAGCGTGCAGCGGGCGCTGGCCATGGGACACCGTGTCGGGTTCATCGGCGGCACGGATTCGCATCACGGCTTGGCGAACCAGGGCAGCTTCTTTGTGGACGACGGCAACGGTCTCGCTTGTGTCATGGCGCGCGAACTCACGCGGGATGCCATTTGGGAGGCGCTCCACGAGCGCCGCTGCTACGCCACTACCGGCGACCGCATTCTGCTGGACTTCACCCTGAACGACGCGCCCATGGGTACCGACTTGGCCGTGGACTTGGCAGAATACGGCCCGCGGCACTTCGCCATGCGCGTGGCGGGCACGAATCGCATCGACTCAATCGAACTGCTCCGCAATAACGATGTTGTCTACACGGCAGAACCGCAGAGCGACGTGTGGGAGGGCGAGTGGACCGACACCGAATCCCTGGCAGCGCTGGCGCTCATGCCTACGTTTCCCGATGACCGTCCTTTCGTCTACTACTACCTCCGTGTCACGCAGGGCAACCGGCAAACGGCTTGGGCTAGTCCGATCTGGCTCACCGACCGGAAAGGCTAGCGCGCGACGCGGGGCTGACGAAAAAGGCGGCGCGGGTATATTCTGGAAGTAGGTAGTTACCCGCTGGTCCGATCCGGATAATCTTGCTCACTGAATTCTATGGATAGACTACGCTTGGGAGCAGTCTCCCAGACCTCGGTGCTCTGCAGACGTGGCCGTGGAATAGGATTGTGTCTGGTTGCATTCGCGCTGGCGATGCTTTGCGCCCTGTGGCTGCCAACCGTCCCGGTGCAGGCCGCGGATGCCACCGCGCAGGAACAAGCGATTGCCCGGCTGAACGAGTTGCGCGCCCATGCGCGGGTGCCGCCCGTGGAGGTCGATGCCGCGTTACAGCAGGCGGCGGAGGCCCATGCGGCGTACTACGCTGAGAATGGCTTTACCGGACACTATCAAGTTCCGAGCGGCGCCGGCTTCACCGGCGCGTCGCCTTCTGAACGCATCGCGGCCGCCGGATTCACAGGGCAGTGCACCGGTGAGTCGGCCTCTTCCATTGGTGGCGATCCGGTAGCGGCGGTAGACGCGTTGGTAAACAGCGTCTATCATCGGACGATCATGTTGCATCCGGCGCTGACGCTTGCGGGCTATGGGCAGAGCGTGGGCGGGAGCGTTTTCAACTTCGGCGGCTGCCTGGATGGAGCGCCGGACGTGGACCGGCTCTTCATCTATCCCGGCGACGGTCAGGCAGACGTGCCGATTGACTTCCTGCCAAGAACCGAGCGGCCGAATCCGCTGCCGGACGTGGAAGGCTATGTCGGCAGTCCCATCAGTGTCGGTGTGTCGCCGTGGTTGCAGGTACCGCTGGAATTTTCGCGTGTGCAGATCGTCGATCAGGCGGGAGTGCCCCTGTCGTTCCGGCGCGTTGACGACGATAGCTGGGCGTATTTCATGACGGAACTCCCCCTCGGCGCCGGGCAGACGTTTACGGTGAGCATAGCCGGTGAGGCCGTGGGCAGCGACGTGGGCACGTTTGCGCGCACGTGGACGTTTACGACACAGTCTGCCTTCTTGCCGCACACGCTTGCCTTGCGTTTCGTGCAAGGCACACCGCGCCTCTTGACGGAGTACGAATCCGATGACTATGTCTGCTTCAGCCAGACGACGGGACTGGCGCCAACGCTGGCGGGTGATGAGGTTACACTGCCGTGCTACGACATCGCAGATAGTTCGGCTGCGTATGGTGACGTGCCATTTCTGACGGAATTCCGGCGCATTGGAGGTATCGACGCCTTAGGCTACCCCCTCACGCGAGCCATCACCTACGAAGGCAGACCCACGCAGTTTTTCCAGAAAGGTGTGCTGCAGTGGCAGCCGGTGACCCGTTCGTTCGCCTACCTCAACGTCTTTGATCTTCTCAGCGCCCAGGGATTCGATGCCGTGCTTGCCAGCCAGTATCTCATCCCCCCGCCGGCAGACTCTGTGGCGAGTGACGACCTCAATTGGGACCAGGCGGCGGCGCGGCACATTGCCATCATGCAGGATGTCCCGGCCATCGCTCGTTTTGTGCTGAGGACGCCAAATTGGCTCGACCGGTACGGATTGCCCACGGGTATCCAGGACTATGGCGACGTGGTAGTGGTGCGCGCCCAGCGCGCCGCATTTCAGTGGTGGCGGGTCGACACCCCATTTGCCAATGCGGGAGACGTAACGGTCGTCAACAGCGGAGAGATTGCGAAGGCGCTGGAAGCGTTTGTGCGCTAGGCCAATCGTGTGCGGCAGTTTGTAGCCGCTCCTACCCGTTAGGTACACTGAGGGTAAGACATGGAATTGGGCCTTGCGGCGCTAGAGACGCTCCCTGCATGATTATCGACTTTCACTCCCATACCTTTCTCAGTGACGGCGAGCTTTCGCCGGCGGAGCTTGTGCAGCGCGCCGTTGCCGCCGGTTACCGGGCGATTGCCATGACCGACCACGTGGGGTTTGCCAATTATGCCAACGTGTGTGAGGCCCTGCTGCGCGAGTGTGAAGTCATAAACGCCGAGCTTCCCATTACGGCGCTGGCCGGGGTCGAGATTACCCACGTTGCGCCGCGCGCGCTTGGCACACTGGCAGAGCGGTGCAAAGCGGCAGGGGCGCAGGTTGTGGCCGTGCACGGCGAGACGATTACGGAACCCGTACCGCCGGGCACGAATGCCGCGGCCGCGGAGTGCACGGCTGTCGACGTGCTGGCGCATCCCGGCGTGCTTGCGACGGAGGTCGCCCGGGTCGGGAGCGAACGCGGTCTGGTATTCGAGTTGAGCGGGCGCAAGGGTCACAGCGCTGCCAATGGGTGCGTGGCGCGAGTTTGTGCGGAGGTCGGCGCAAAGTTGATTGTTAATAGCGACAGTCACGCGCCCGGCGACCTGCTCACCGAATCACTTGTAACGAAGATTATTCTCGGAGCGGGTCTGGACCGCGCTCAGGTCGACACAATAGCAACTGAGAACCCCGCGGCTCTATTGGCACAAGTCCAGGGTGCCGCCAATGGCTAGGGCCGGAAACTGAGCAAGAGAGATCAAATAGTGGCAGATAAAAAGCAGGATCAACCGGAAAACCGGCGTGCAGCCGCGGACGGTGGCAACGGTGGCCGGGCAGACAAGAAGAAGGCACGTTCCGCGCGCCGTCGCGACCAGGAAGCCGGTCTGATGGATGCCATGCTCCACCCGGTGGAGTTGCCGGTGCTGGCCATTCGCGATCAGGTGGTCTTTCCGGGGATGACGGTGCCGCTCATCGTCGCGCGGGATCGGTCGCTGGAGGCCGTGAGTAACGCGCTCGACGGCGACCGGCGGCTCTTCGTGGTGACACAGCGCGACCCAACCATCGACGACGTCAATCCCGAGGACTTCTACTTCGTCGGGGTTGAGGTCAACATACGGCGCACGCTCAAGATGCCCGACGGCAGTGTGAGTATCCTCGTGGAAGGGCAACGCCGGCTGACGATCACCCACTTTCTGCAGTTAGATCCGCACATTCGCGTACAAGCCATTGTCGTCGAGCCGCCGGCAGCCGAAGGCGAAGAGCTGGCGGCACAGATGCAGGCGATGCTCGCGCTGTTCAAGGAAGCGGTGGAACTGAGCAAGGACTTGCCCGATGAAGCATACGTGCAGGCGATCAACACGCACGATGCCGGGGCCCTGGCGGACTTGATCGCCTATACCATCGATTTGACGACGCCGGTGCAGCAAGAACTTTTGGAAGAGCTGGACGTAGCTCCCCGCGTGGAAAAGGTGATTACCCACTTGCGGCGGGAACTCGAGATCCTGGCGTTGCAGCGAAAATTCGATGAAGATGCCGCGCCAACCTCCACGGACGCTGAAGAACACGAGCGGTTCCTGCGGGAACAACTCAAGCTCATTCACAAGGAACTCGGCGAGACCGATCAAGTCAGCAGCGATATTGCCGCGCTGCGGGAACGTGTGGAAGAGACCCCGCTGCCGGACGACGTCAAGGAGAAAGCCTACAAGGAACTTGACCGTCTGGAAGCCATGCCCACCGCCAGCCCGGAAGTGAGCGTGATACAGACCTACCTGGATTGGCTGCTGGCTCTGCCCTGGGGTGAGCCGACCCAAGACGATTTGGACATCGAGCATGCCAAGAAGGTCTTGGATAGAAACCACTACGGCCTTCCCAAGATCAAGGAGCGCATTCTCGAATACATCGCGGTGCGCAAGCTCGCGCCTGACGTGCGCACGCCTATCCTGTGCTTTGTGGGGCCGCCGGGTGTGGGCAAGACGTCACTCGGTATTTCCATTGCGCAAGCCCTCGGCCGGAAATTCGTGCGTATGTCCCTGGGCGGAATCCGCGATGAAGCTGAAATCAGAGGCCACCGGCGCACCTACGTGGGAGCGTTGCCGGGCCGCATTCTACAGGCCATGCGCCAGGTGGGCACCGTCAATCCGGTCTTTATGCTGGACGAGATCGAGAAGATGGGCGCTGACTTTCGGGGAGACCCATCGGCGGCCTTGCTGGAGGTGCTGGACCCGGAACAGAATAACGCGTTCTCCGACCACTACCTCGAGGTACCGTACGATCTCTCAAACGTGATCTTCATCACCACGGGGAATACCGTTGACACGTTGGCGGTTGCGCTGCGCGACCGCATGGAAGTGATTGAACTTCCCGGCTACACGGAAGAGGACAAACTACCCATTGCCACCCGCTACATCGTGCCGAAGCAGCGAGCGGAGCACGGCTTGAAGAAGAGCAACGTGCGCTTTACGGAAGGCGCGCTGCGCCGCATGGTGCGCCAGTACACCCGTGAAGCGGGCGTCCGCAATCTGGAGCGACAGGTAGCCACGGTCTGCCGCAAGGTCGCTCGCAAACATGCGGAAGGGGACAACGGGCTGGTCTCCGTGAGCATTCGCAATTTGAACAGCTACCTGGGTGCGCCGCAGTTCTTCTACGGCATGGCGGAGGAGAAGGACCAAATCGGCACGGCGACCGGTCTTGTGTGGACGGAATTCGGCGGAGACATCATTGCGGTGGAAGTAACCCTGGTGCCGGGCAAGGGCAAGCTCATTCTGACCGGCAAGCTGGGTGAGGTAATGAAAGAGTCGGGACGCGCCGCGCTGAGCTATGCGCGCGTGCAGGCTGACCGCCTACGCTTGCAGGACGTGGACTGGGAAAAGATGGATGTGCACATCCACGTGCCGGCGGGCGGCGTGCCGAAGGAGGGTCCCAGCGCCGGCATTACGCTCACGTCTGCGCTCATCTCAGCGCTTACCGAGCGGGCGGTCCGGCGCGACGTCGCCATGACCGGCGAAATGACCTTGCGGGGCCGGGTGCTGCCCATCGGGGGCTTGAAAGAAAAAGTGCTCGCGGCGCACCGCGCCGGTATCCGTACGATCATTCTCCCCAAAGAAAACACGAAAGATCTCGTGGATGTGCCGGAGCACGTCCGCGACGACATGACCTTCCATCCGGTTGAAGACGTCAGTGAAGTATTGGCTCTTGCCCTGCATGCGCAGAAGAAGCGGGTTAAGGCAACGGCCTAGATAATAGGACCACGAGCGGTGAACGGCAAGATCCGCCGCGTTTCCAAGTCTCCGTGGCATGTATGGTGAAGGCACCCTTCGATAGGCTCAGGGTGAACGGAAAAGGCACCCTGCGACAGGCTCAGAGCCTGCCCCGTACCTGAAACGGGGGTGAACGGTGGAGACACCCTTCGACAAGCTCAGGGTGAACGGTGAAGAGTGGCACCTTGGCACCTAGAGGCAGACTGCCTTCGACCCTTTTGTGAAGTCAGGGCGGGCAGTTCAGGGCGAACGGAGAAGGCACCCTTCGACAGGCTCAGGGCGAACGGATTCGAGTGTCCCCTATGCGCGAAAGAGAGCTCTCTCGGAGCAGGAATCCGATTCTGTTTTAGTGCATTGCCTCCGGTAGCGCAGGTCTGTAATCTGCGCCAAGCGCATGCGACACGAATCCTTACCCGCGCTCGTTTTGCGCATCCGGTAGCGCAGGTTTGCAACCTGCGCCGAACGACTGCGGCAGAATTCCTTGCAGGTGCGCGTTGCTCACATGCGTGAACACCGGTCTTACATCGCGTGCTTCTGCGTCCGTGTTCCGTGCTGTTCCTAGACTCCGGCCTGCGCCGGCGTGACGGTTGGCACGGGGCTCTTTGCGCTCTGGCCACGCTATCCACTCTAAGACCCGTAGGCCGCGGTCAGCCGTATAGACCGCAGTCAATCGTCGCGTCCCACGTAATGCAGCAGCGTATGCGTCACCCGCTTGTAGACGTGGATTGCCCGCTGGGCGCCCAGATGCTTGCCCGCGGTGCCGTTGTTGATCTCATAGAACGCGTGGGGCAGATCGAGGCGCTTGGCGAACTGGTAGCAAAGCGTGTTCGGCTGATGAATGCTGGCACGCTCGTGGGTGGAGGGCCCGTCGGTTTCCAGGCGCATGGTGTCGCAGAGAGCGGCGTAGAGCCGGCGCTGGGTGGGGTCTTGGAACAGGGTGTAGTCTGCCACCTCGTACCAGCCGTCGTAGGGATACTCGCTATTCAGCCGCCACCCGGTGTAGCAATGAAAGTTCATCCACAGCGCCGGCCGCTCCGTTGCCACCCAATTCCAGAGCAGCTTGCTCTCATGGGCTTCCGGTAGGTCGGCATCCGGAGTCTCGCCGAATGCCTGGTACATGTCGAAGCCTTCGGCATTGAAAGCATTGCGGCCGAGCACGTTGCCGTCCGGGTTGACGGTGGGAACGATAAATACGTCAAGCTGTTCGCGCAGGGCTGCGGCTGCCGGCAGCAGGGATGACATAAAGTCGGCGATGCCGAGCACGCCCCACATGCCGGCATGCTCATGCGGATGCTGACCCGCCACACAGAAGACCTTCGGCTTGCCGGGTGTTCCCGCCCGCAGTCCCAGAATCTCCCGACCCTGAACCGTGGTGCCCACCGCGAAGAGTGCACAGCGGTCAGCGCGCTCCGCCGCGAAATCGCGCAGGTTCGCGGCAAGCTCGCTGTAGGGAGCGACATACGTCATGGCCACCCGGACATGCTGATCCTGCTCCACCGGCACGGTGAAGACGGCATGGTCTTGCCCGCACCGTGGCGGCGCGCTCGGCAGGGGGCGGTAGCGATGGAAGTCGACCGGCTTGAACCAGACGGTGGTGGGAAAGAGCGAGAGAAATCCGGTGGGCCCGCCGAACTTGGCGTCCTCCCACAGTTCGACGGTTACATCCGCTTGCGGACCGTCATTGATGATGTCAAAGCAAAAGTACCCGCAGTAGCCGCTCTGCTTGTCTCCGTCTACTCGCAGGCGGAAGCGGTCAACCGCAAGTTGCTCTATCTCCTTGCCGTTGCCGCACTCGACGTCGCTCGTAATGCGTATCATGCAGGGCTCCTTGTCGAAGGTTTGTTCTATGCGCGCAATTCAACTGCCGTAGGGTCATTGGTCCAGCGATGGCAGCGGAGTTCCGCTCAAGTCGAGGGTATACCAGTTGTGTTGCGTGGTTGCACGGTCTAAGTCTAAACCTACAAGTACCGTTAAGCCATGCGGCCAGCAGCCAGCTAACGGATTTCACCTTGCCCGGGTTCCCCGCCATGGATAGCCGGCTCATTCTCATGGCCGCGCTGGGCTATGCTAATGTATGCGTCGAAGGTGAAATCGCGACCCAGTTTTGCTTGTGTTACGGCGTTTTCCGACAAAAGCCTAGAGTACTTTCTTGATGAACCCTGGTTCCCCGTACGACGAAACGGAGAGTTCAACCTTTAGTGTCGCTTACCCTGAGAGCCCCAACCGGCTGTGGGCTCTGCCTCTGGTTGGCGGCATGGTGAAGTTTGTCATTGTGCTGCCGATAGGCATCAGGCTCATTCTCGTTGCCTATGCTGCCTTCCTCTTGTGCATCGTTAATGGGTTTGTCGTGCTCTTGACCGGCACGTATTGGGGGCCCGCCCCTATGCTGGCGCTGGGCGCGATGCGGCTCTCAGCCAAGGCCAATTGCTTTGTACTCGGCCTCAGCGATACCTACCCCGGCTTTGCCTTCTACTCGAGCGACGACGTGCGGCTCGCGATCGCGCAGCCAGAGCGGCCCAACCGCTTCTTGGCTTTGCCGCTGGTCGGCGGAATCGTGCGCCTGGCAATTCTCGTGCCGGTCTTTATCTTCTTATTCGTGCTCGGTCTTCTGGTGATGTGCGTGTTCTGGATTTCCTGGATCCCAGTGCTCCTCCTTGGTACGTATCCTGAAAGCCTCTTCAATCTCATGGTGTTTGTGCTGCGTTTCCAGCTCAAGCTCTCTGCCTATTTCTTCGGGCTCTCCGACCGCTATCCGCTGCTCGATGAAGGACTTGGCCCGGACGAATGGGGGCCCGGCCGGCACGATAGAGTCTTCAGACCGCTTGGGCCGGATACCTTCGGGTAACTTGACTTCTTGTATAAGCCTAGGGAGTCCAAGAGGCTGCGCCCTCAGCAACGAGCCTCAAACGCGTAGATGTTCCTCCAAAGCCAATGAGACTTGCAGAACCGTTGCGCACTTTGCATGCTATTAGTGCAGGGATACGTAGTGGCGCCAATTGCGCAAAGTGACGTGTGCATGCCTTATTCCGAAGTCTCTGCGACCGGACTGATAGCACTTCCTAGAGCGTGCGGGAAGCCCTTGCTCTCCAACCGGGTGATCGAGTCCGCTTTGTCATCCAGGGTGAGGTAGTGGTGGAGAAGAGGGTGCGTGGGATGCTTGCCGTGGTCCTAGCTTCAGTGCTTGCCGCAATGATTGAGTAGCACAAGAACAATGCTTGCTCTCGACAGGATGGACAGCACGGAAATTGGGCGCTATCTCGCGTCGCGCGGTTTGCTGCCTGAAAACGCCTCACCCACGGTTGAGCCGCTGGGAGGCGGCGTATCGAACATCGTGCTGAGGGTCGCAACTCCGACGCAGTGCATGGTGCTTAAGCAGGCGCTGCCCGAGTTGCGGGTGGAGGCGTACTGGCCGTCGCGCATCGACCGTGCCCTACGCGAGGCCGCGGCGCTGCGCGTCGTGGCGGACTACCTGCCGGGCGGAGTCGTGCCCGAGGTCTTCTTCAGCGACGAAGAAAACTTCATATACGGCATGGCGTGCGCGCCCCCGACAGCGACGCTGTGGAAAGAGGACTTGCTCGCCGGGAGAGTAGACGTGCCGGTAGGTGCGGCGGCGGGCCGGGTGCTGGCCCAGATGCACGCAATCCAGGAGCCGGACGTTGAGCGGCGGTTCATCGATGATGAAGTCTTCTGGCAGTTGCGGGTCGATCCGTATTACATCACTACGGCAGAGAAGCATCCGTCCCTGCGGCCGGTGTTTGACCACGCGATTGCGCAGATGAAGGCGCGAAAGCTCGCGCTGGTGCACGGAGACTACAGTCCGAAGAATATGTTTGTGGTGAACGGAAAGATGGCTGCTCGCGCTGAGCGGTGTGCGGAGCATGAATCTTACGCGTATGAAAGTGGGGAACCGAAGATGGATTCCCGCGAAAGCGGGAATGACGGAGTGGGCGCGCAGTCCGATAGTCTGGCGGGAGAGGATAACGGGGACTGCGCCAATCACATCCTTCTGCTCGATTTCGAAGTGGTGCACTGGGGCGATCCGGCGTTCGACCTGGCGTTCTGTATCAATCACTTGCTAATCAAGTCTATCGTCAATTCCAATGTTCAGAAGGAGTACTTTCAATCGGTGGCAGCGCTGCTGGCAGGATATCGTGCGACCTTGCCAGACTTGAATTGGGAAGAACTTAAGACTGAGACACGCTTGCAGTTGGGGTGTCTGATGCTGGCGCGAATCGACGGCAAGTCGCCGGTTGAGTACATCACGGACGAGCCGACGAAGGAGACCGTGCGGCGCGTAAGCCGCTTCATCCTGGAGGAACGACCCGCCGGCTTTGACGACATATACGCTTGTATCGCCCGGGAGACGGGAAGGTTATGCAGTTAGAGGGAATGGATTCCCGCTTTCGCGGGAATGACGGGCGTGCACCTGGGAGTGACAGAAGGGCGCGCGGGTATAACGGCAGGCAATACCGTGCGGCGATAGCGCGCGTGCACGCCAGAGAGGTGCTGGATTCGCGGGGCGTGCCGACGGTAGAGGTGGACGTTACCCTTGCGGGCGGCGCGCGCGGTCGCGCCATTGTGCCCTCGGGCGCGTCCACGGGACGGCACGAGGCCCTGGAGTTTCGGGATGGCAATCCGGCCCGCTATCAGGGCAAGGGCGTGCGCCATGCCGTGCGCCACGTCAACGTGGTGCTCGGTCCCGCCGTGGCGGGCGTCGAGGCTACGCGGCAGCACGAGGTCGATGCGGTGCTGGTGGATACTGACGGCACGCCGAACCTGCGCCGCCTCGGCGGCAACGCGGTGCTGGGAGTCTCGCTGGCAACGGCCCACGCGGCGGCGGCTGAGGTCGGCCTGCCGCTCTATCGCTATCTGGGGGGCAGCCAAGCCCGGGAAATGCCGGTGCCCATGGTGAATATCCTCAGCGGCGGGTTGCACGCGCGGGGCATCGTTGACTTTCAGGACTTTCTCCTCATTCCCCTGGGCGCACAGAGTTTTCGCGAGGCCTTGGTGATGGTGGGAAATGTCTACCACGCCATGGGTGAACTGCTGACCGCCCGGGGCGCGAGCACGCTGGTCGCCGACGAGGGCGGTCTCGCTCCGTCGTGGGATACAGGCCATTCCCCAACGGGCGCTGCCGGCGCTGGGCTACCAGCCAACGAGGCCGCCGTGCAACTCTTGGTCCAGGCCATAGAGAAGGCAGGCTACCGGCCGGGTGAGGATGCGGCTATCGGCCTCGACGTGGCCGCTACCCACTTTTATCGCGAGGGCGCGTATCACCTCACAGCGGAAAATCGCACGCTGTCAAGCGCGGAGATGGTAGATCTGCTCGCCCGCTGGGTTGCGGATTACCCGATCATATCCATAGAAGACGGTCTGGCGGAAGACGACTGGGCCGGCTGGCAGGCGCTCACTTCCCGCGTGGGCGCGCGGGCGCAACTCATCGGCGACGATCTCTTTGTAACGAACGTGCAGCGGTTGCAGGAGGGCATTGAGCGGGAGGCAGGCAACGCCGTGCTCGTCAAGGTAAACCAAGTCGGCACGCTGACCGCGGCCATGGCAACGCTGAGGCTGGCGCGGGCCCACGGGTTTTTGTCCGTGGTTTCCGCGCGCTCAGGCGAGACGGAGGACGCGACCATCGCCGACCTGGCGGTGGGCGCCAGCGCCGGTCAGATCAAGATTGGTTCCATCACCCGCTCGGAACGGCTGGCGAAATACAACCAACTGCTACGGATTGAAGAAGAGCTGGGGCCGCAGGGGACCTACCGGGGACGCGAAGTCTTTCGGCGGTTTCTGGATGCGCCATGAAACTCTGCCTTCGTACGTCTGAATACACGCGCCCTACTACGGTAAGAGTTCGAGTGGTGGAACACAGTGTGACAGCAATAGGGCACGTTTGCAGAACGGTACGTGACAGCACGGCACTTGCCCGGCACGGGGCATGTCCGGTTCGGCGCGTGTCAGGTGTGGGGTGCGTCAGGCGTGGCACGTGCCAAGGGTGGCACGCGCCAGTTTGGCGCAGGCCTGTTTGGCGCACGCCAGTCTGGCGCACGCTCACTGCAGTAAGGACACATGGCAGCAGGTTTTCCGTTCGCCTTGAGCCTGTCGAAAGGTGAACGGAAAACCGAGACGGTAGCCTAGACTTCCTATTCTTGGCTTTGCACAACCCATACCGGACTTGACCATGCCTGCACCACGCGGCCGGCAATCGGCTCCTTCTGCCGCAGCCGCACGTAGTAGAGGGCGTTGGCTACGGGGTGCGGATCGTCCCAGGTGAGGTCCAAAGAATCAGCGTGGGGTTCCCGCCGGTAGACCACGTCGAAGCGTTGGGCGTCCAGATCACCCCGCAGGATTTCGACCCAAGCGATCTCGCCCGTCCCAACCGCCCAGACGCGCACGCTCACCCCGTTGCCGCTGGCGGTCTCCTGCCCCATGAACGTGTCGTTTACCCACACCTTGAGCAGGATGCGCGCGCCGGTGGTGCCGTAGGTCTGGCGGTTGTGGATGCTATCAAAGACGCCGCTGCGCGTGAGCGCGGGCGCCCAGACCGCCGCCAGTCCCGTCTGCCTTCTCCCCGGCTGCGCCTGGTGGTTGTCCGACGAGCAAATGGTCCCCATGCGCTGCCCCGTCAGCCAGCCTTCCTGTACGTAGTGTGGGCCAACGGCAGAGTCGTTGAGGGAAAAATCGCAGTGCTGGTATGCCAAGGGATGATCCGGGTCGTAGTACTCGCAGAGACCGTGGCCGGAATAGACCTCGACGACCCGGCGGAAGGTGTCGTTGGCATACTGCCAATCGATGTTCGGTCCGGTGCCCCCGGGCAGGTTGCTCGCCTTCGGCGAGAAGCGCACGCCCGTGTGGTGGGGGATAGTCATCGCCTGGCCGGCAACGAGCTGTTGCCAGAGGTCTTGCACCGTGCCGTTGTGGCGGCCGATGCGTACGTCGCCGTCGTCGCGAAAGTAGACGTTGTGGTGCGCCCACGGCGCGGGAAACGTGGCCTCGTACCCTAGAATCGTGGCGAACCGGCCGGGGTCGTACCAGTCCTGCGTCGCGAGCCGCATCTCTTGCCACATCTCATCCGAAAGGCCTTCCACGTGATCCGTGAGGGCGTAAAAGTCCAGGCGCGCCACGTCCCGTGCGTAATGAAACGGCAGGTCGCCGGTAGCGTCAAAGCTGCGCCGGGCATGGGAGTGCAGATCGCCCCAGTAGACCTGTTCGTCTGGCAGTTCGGCAGCGCAGAGAACTGGATTGGATAGGGCCACGAGAGTACCTTCCCCGAGGTCATCTTCCCCCTTCGCTTTGTGCCTGTCCTCCCCTTTTGCCCTGAGCCTGTCGAAGGGCGGACTTGACCCAGCGAGAGGTGCTATCTCGAGCCGCAGAATGCCAGGTGCGGTCGGTGTGAAGGGCACGACGCACGTACCGGTTTCCGGATTGAGTGCAACGAATTCAGGGTGTTCGGCGTGGCCTGCCGCAACCGCGACCTGAAATATGAGTTGTACGCCCGTTGCGGGATTCTGCCAGGCATCCAGCGCCACGACGTGGCAAGCCGCTTCCGAACCCATGCGCGCGTGAGAAGGAGCGTAAGCGGCCATGTCCACCGGTTCGGCAGCCGTGGCAACAAGCAGCGGGCACTCTTGCACAGGGAGCAGCGAGACCTCGTTGCCGGTGTCCGCGGAAATCACAGCGATGTGCACAGGCTCCGGCCCGTTGGGATGCAGCGCGGCCGTGAAGCCGGGACTGCCGCCGCTCGTGTCACCGAAGGTCACATCGATCCAGTCGCCGGCCTGCAGGACGCCTTGCGTCAAGGTGACTTCCGTGTGGTATGCGCAGCGGTTCGGTGGTCCGGCCAAGGCATCGCGGGTAGCCTTCTCGAACTCGTCAGTGGAGCCGTCTGGCACGATGCAGCGTACGTCCGCGTCTTCCCGCGAGGTCTTGGCAGAGACGTAGTTTGGGCTGGCGGGGTTGATGCTGTGGACTCCCTTGGCGGAGTTGCGCAGCCACGCATGCCAGGTGTTCGGCAGCGCCACGGCGAGGGTGTCGCCAGGTCTAAGCTGCCCGTCTTCAACGGTGCAGCGCACGATCCACGTGCCGTATTCACCGGCCATACCAACGGATGGGGTCACTGAAGCATGTATGCGGGGAGGCATGTGAAAGTCCTTTATGGTAGATGGGATACTGTGATTATAGCCACCTGAAATGGAAAGTGGCGAAGACGGCTGCTACGGTAGCTCGAGCCTTTACACGGTGGGCATTTGCAGTCACGCTGTGCACATGGACTGCTGGCGGTGAGGCGGTGTTAACAGCCCGCTGCGGACAGCAGGTTCTTGCCGCAGGCGGATCCCCAGCGCGCGGCAGATCGCCGAGGTAAAGGACGGCAGAATTTCAAAGGCACAAGGAAACAGCTCTATGCAAACATACATTGTACTGCTCACCATGACCGGCGCCGAAGCAGACGAACTCGATGGACCGCTGGAGGAGGCGTTTGCCAACGGCGCGCCCGCAACCCGCGCGATCATCGAGCGGCACGGCGGCAAGCTGGTGGAGGTCTATCTCACCATGGGACAATACGACGGTGTGATGATTACTGAGTTTCCCGACGATATCTCGTGCGCCCGTGCCATGCTGGCGTTGCGCAACACCGGCGGACTGACGCAAACGCTGCGCGCTTTCCCCGAGAACCAGTGGGGCGAAATCGCCGGGGGCAGCTAGCACCCCTTGACGAAGCCAGAATACCTACAGAGTTCTGCACAGCACCCCTGTGTGCCGGGCTCAAGTGCGGCATTGCGGAAGACCGGGCATCGTCATTGCGGACTGGCAGGCACCGTAGGGCCGCCTTTTGTGCCTGCCTGTCCTCCACTGGGCATGCTCCTGAATTGAGTGGTATTCTTCTACGTACGGTGTTAACTCCCTGTTCGTCTAGCGACGCGATGCTAATGCGAACGGCAGGGAGCAGCCTGAGACACCGGCATAGTGCTTTGCCGGTGAATTGCATCCAAAGAAGACTGTTTCAAAGCCGCGACACATTCCAATTGCGGAATTGGCTGTGTGCGGGAAGAGTATTCCGCTCCGGCGCGGTAAGAAGTGAGGAGATTCGAGCTCATGAGTGACAATGGCAACGTAGACGTCAAACGCTTCAGCAAAGACATCACCGTGGGGCCGAAGAGTGCGCCCGCGCGCTCGATGTTCCACGCCATGGGGTTCAGCAATGAGGACTTGGCCAAGCCCCTCATCGGCGTGGCAAGTACGTGGAACGAGGTGACGCCCTGCAACTACCATCTGGACCGCTTGGCGAAGAAGGTTAAGGAGGGCATCCGTGAAGCCGGCGGCACGCCCATCGAGTTCGTCGCCATCACGGTGAGCGACGGCATTGCCATGGGCACCGAGGGTATGCGCACCAGCCTGGTGACGCGTGAGATAATTGCGGATTCCATTGAGGCCGTTGCCATAGGCGAGCGCTTGGACGGCGTAGTCACCATCGCCGGCTGCGACAAGAGCCTGCCGGGCTGTGCCATGGCGATGGCGCGTCTTGATATTCCCAGTGTGTTCGTCTACGGCGGCAGCATCATGCCCGGGCGCTGGCGAGGCCAGGACGTAACTATTCAAGACATGTTCGAAGCGGTAGGCGCCCACGCCGCGGGCAAGCTGACAGAGGACGAACTCATCGACCTCGAGCAGCACGCGTGCCCCGGTCCGGGCTCGTGCGGGGGCATGTACACGGCCAATACGATGTCAAGCGCGTTGGAAGCCATGGGCCTATCCGTGCCCGGCAGCGCCTCGCCGCCGGCCATGGACGACCGCCGCGACCAGGTGTGCGTGGATGCCGGACACCTCGTGATGGACTGTGTGCGCAACAACCGGCGCCCGTCCGACATCATTACGAAGGAAGCAATGGAGAACGCGGTGGCGGTCGCACTCGCGGCCGGCGGTTCCACCAACGCGGCCTTGCACCTCCCCGCTATTGCGTGGGAAGCGGGCGTGCCGTTCGATCTCGACGACATCGATCGCGTGAGCAAGCGCGTGCCCCACATTGCCGACATGCGGCCCGGCGGCAGGTACGTCATGGCCGACCTGGACAAGGTGGGCGGCGTGCCGCTCATTATGAAGGAGATGCTGCGGGCCGGTCTGCTGCATGGCGACTGCCTCACGGTGACGGGCCATACGCTGGCGGAGGACGTGGGGGCCGCACAGGTTTCTGAGAACGGTCAGGACATCGTGCGCTCGGCGGACGATCCGATCTTTGCCGGCGGCACGATGGTGATATTGCGCGGCAACCTGGCGCCTGAAGGCGCAGTGGTGAAAGTAGCGGGTGTTGAGAATAGAGTGCACTCCGGTCCGGCGCGGGTGTACGAGATCGAGGACGACGCCTTCCAGGCGGTGGTGAAGGGCCACATTAACGAAGGTGACGTGATCGTCATCCGCAACGAGGGACCGAAAGGCGGGCCGGGCATGCGTGAAATGCTGGCCGTGACCGGTGCGGTGTTTGGGCGCGGTCTCGGCGATTCGGTGGGCCTCATCACCGACGGGCGCTTCTCCGGCGCGACCCACGGCATGATGGTAGGTCACGTGGCGCCGGAAGCCGCTATGGGCGGTCCCATCGGCCTGATCGAGGAGGGCGACCGGATCACCATCGACGGCGACAACCAGGAACTCACCCTGCACGTGGACGATGCCGCACTCGCGGAACGCCGCAAGCACTGGCAGCCGCTGGAACCGCGCTACACCAGAGGCGTCCTGGCAAAGTACGCGAAGCTGGTCACGTCCGCCGCCCGCGGCGCGGTGTGTGAGTAGGAAAGTTAAGGCTATACTGGAGCTAGTACAGATGCAGAGATGCCTGCGTGCTACTACCGCCGGCAGGATGGCAGCCCGAGCAGACGAGGCCCCAGCGAGCAAAGGGAGCAATGAGTATGGCGGCGCTTGACACCCATAAAGCTTTTCGCACACTCACGGACGCAGGCTTTCCGGAAGGTCAAGCTGAGGCGCTAGTAGAGACTATCGGCATAGGTAGTGACGAGTTGGCGACCAAGGCAGACATAGCTGACATGGCAACCAAGGCCGACATCGCTGCTGTCCGCGAGGAGATGGCAACCAAGTCCGAACTAACTGTTGTCCGCGAGGAGATGGCGACCATCCGCGCGGAGATGGCGACGAAAGCCGACATTGCCGACATGGCAACGCAGTCCGCCCTCAAAGATGTGCACGTCCAGTTGGAACAACGGATGACGAACCTGGTACTCCAGATGGTCATTCTCCAGGTGATGGTGGGCGGGCTCATCGTGGCCTTGATAAAGCTCTTGCCGTAGCGCGGGGGCTTGTCCCCCGCCTCTCCGTTTCGGAGTATGGGGCATGCTTGGGACGCAGAATAGTCACCTACCTAGTAGGCAAGGCGCTTAGTTGGTGTGGGAGGTGAAGAGTCCGCGAAATCGCTAATCAGACAATTCTGCGGACGGAAGTGCAGGCGCTAGAGCTACGTCTGCGCGCCGAACTGGAACAGCGTCTTAACCGCCAGACCATGCAACTGGCTATGCTCTTTGTCGCCGCCCTCGGCGTTGCGGTGGCGATCCTGAAGTGGATTCCGTGAACGCGCATTCCACTCTAAGCTCAAATATTCTTTTTTGATCGGCGCAGGTTGCAAACCTGCGCTACCGTCTTTTGAGGTCAGCGCGCGACAACAGACCTGCTGTTGGCAGATAAGCTAGGGAGGGCACGGCTAGTCGTGCCCTTACAGTTCAATCTCTCAACGTCTGATGTTCCATAGAGGATTGCATCTCTGGATCAACTCGCTCTTCACCGTCTCCCGCATCTCTTTGTTCTCAATTGCGTAGAACCACAGGTTGACATTCCTGCCCTGGGCAACCTCGTTGAAGATCCGATTGTTGTTCATGCAGTGGGTTTGCTGTCCGCCTGTGCGACGAACTGCCGCCGGTGAGATACTGCCGATAGAACTCCAGACTCCTGAAAGATCATGGCACTGACCAACGTAGCACACTTCGATCCTTGGACTCTATGACATAGACGCCGCTGAACCGCCAGCCCTGCGCTATCCGAAACTGGCAAAATGGGCCCTGTCCGTATTTGTGCAAATGCTCTGATTGCCCCACCCCGGGAAGGTGCTTGACTACTTTGCCGCGAGCGTCGCGCCTCGGCTCAATCTCCCCGATGTGCTCGAAGTCATGCGCTCCGAACTTACGTTTCATACGTACTATTCATCTTTATACCGCATCAACATCCGCACGTCTCTGCGCTCGAACTACGATATTTCTCGTACCAAGATTGCAATGCGGCGTTTCGGATCCAAGTCCGTTTCAGTGAGTCCTTCTCAATCGCCGACTATCCCACCTTCACGATCTCGCCGGTTTCGGCGGATTCGTAGGCGGCAAACACGGTGTGCATCACCTTTTCCGCCTCGTCGGCGCCGAGGAAGGGTTGGCCGCCGGTCTGGACGGCCCAGACGAAGTTGTCGATGACGGCTTCAAAGTGCGCCTGCGTGCCCTCGGGCGAGCGGTAGCGGCGCTCGACGTGACCGAGGGTAGGGCCTGTGAGCACGGCGTCGGGCACGAGTTCATCAGCCACCAGCGTGCCGCGCGTGCCGGTCACCTCCAGCCAGAGATCGCTGTTGTGCAGATTGCCCGGTACGTGGGCCCTGCCGACACAGACTGAAGCAAGGGTACCGTTTTCCATTTTGCAATTGAGCAGGGCCATGTCCTCGATGTCGAATTCACGGTGGGGGCGGTTGTAGTACGCGCCTTTCACACAATGCACGGTTGTGGGGGCTAGTCCCGTGACGTTCAAGATGGCGGTAAGCGGGTAGAGGCCGAAGTTCAGGAGTTCGCCGCCGCCGTTGACGACGGGATCGAAGAAGGCCCGTTCCTCCTCATCCCACTTCTCGCCATTGCCGTAGGTTGCCAGGAAGTGGGCGTTCACATTCACGATTTCGCCAAGCTCGCCGGCCGCCACGGCGTCGCGCGCTCGCTGCAGCGAAAGGTGGCCGATGCGGGCGATCCAGGCGAACGTGCGCGTAGTCTTGCGCGCCGCCGCGATGAGCGCATCGCACTGCTCCAGCGTGATGCCGATGGGCTTATCCACAAGCACGTGCTTGTTAGCAGCTATGGCACGGAGCGCGAGCGGCGTGTGTCGCGCGTACTCCGGCGCCACGCACACGGCGTCGACGTCGTCTCTGGCGAGGAAGGCATCGAGGTCTGTTGTGTAGTCCAAAGCGAATTGAGCCGCCAGATCGCGGTTGAGACCGTGGTATTCTTCCGCAATGCCGGCGTCGTCAGCAATGCCGACGAGCGTAACGTCCGGGTGACGCGCGAAGAAGGCCGCATAGTCGTCCTGGTGGCGAATGCCGCTCACCAAGCCCACGCGCAGTTTCTCAGCCATTGGCAACCACCTCCTCCCATGCGATGCGGCGGCGTTCTTGCAACGAGTGCTCAACGGCCTGAGAGAGGCGCGCGGCGGTTGAGGCTTGATCCGCGCACAGGAGCGGAGCCTCGCGTCCGCTGCGCACGCCGAGCCAGTGATCGAAGAGATTCGCGGCCAGGGTGTGGTCGGCATTCTCGTCGCGCTGGTGCAGCATGCCCTTCGTGCCGTAGAGCAGCCAGTCGTCGTGCACCGGGCCTGCCGGCACCTGTACCCAGGTTGCCATCACTTCGGCGGCTGAAAAGTGAATATTCGCGATAATGGTGGTGGCATTCTCGTGAACCGACGTATTGGCGAAAACCCATTCCGGCGTGGCGTCAATCAGCCCGGCGGCGGTGGCCAGGGCGTCCGCCAGCGGCGCCAGGTGCGGTGCGGCGGATGCGGAGTGAGTAAGCCTGCGCACGGTGACGTAGCGGACAGGGCCGGTGTTTTCCTCTCCGAGCGCCAGCCGCATGGCACGAGCCGCCGGTAGCGCATGGCTCGGTGCGCCAAGAAAGGGAGGTGATTCTGATGACTCAAGTAGGGTCCGCTCGTCCGGCGAAAGCGGCCCGGGGAGGCACAAAGGTCGGCCCGCGGTCAGCACTTGCCGCGCCAGATCCAGACGGTCCGGGAGATTCCAGTGCACAATGACGCTGTCAAGCGCGGGAGATGCAAGCGCTTGCTCGAGACCGTCCGCCTCAATAGTCCGCGGCGCGCGCTGGTAGCGGTTGCGCCATCGCGAATCTGGGCGCACGTCTTCCGGAAACGGCCCGATCAAGGCGACCCAAGGATAATCCTGCACGTCGGTCCAACTTTCGCTGCCGGCAATGGTAGTCACACATAGCTTAGCACAAGTGTGACGGGTAGGTCTGGCGCTTTGAGCGCGGCGTGAGTGCGCTGCCGCAGCCGGTGCCAACGCGTCCACAAGACGGGATTCTCCGCGCTCTGCAAGCCTGCCTGCTCAGAGCATGCGCGTAGTTGCAGCGCGGGAGAACTCGCATGAAACTACAGCGCAATCCAGCCGTACCTGAGCGCGCCGGGCAGGTCGTTCGCTGCCCTGAGCCGCGGGTTTGAGTCTATCGACTCCGCGGCGCTCCTGAGATTGTTGCTGCGCTGCAGGAGTGGCATAATGAAACGAGCTAGCGACTCTTGCATACGTTGTTTCCCACGTCTAGCCTGGCTGAATTTGGTTGTAGCGAAGGCTTTTTGTGCAAAGACGAGTACACTATTCTCCGCGCCGCGCGCCGCGCTGGCGCCTGTTTCTCGGCTTGGGGCTGGCTGTTGTTCTCCTCCTCTCATTCCTCGGGGCAACCGCCTGGGTCGTTAATCGGGATGGATTTTCCTGGGGCAGCGGCACCGGAGCAAATCAGGCGGAGCCAGGCAATGACGCCGGGGGCAATTCGCCTGTAGAGAAGAAGATTCTCGAGGACACGCCCACAACCGAAGAGCTCCCAAGTCAGGACTGGACGGATACGGAGACGTTCAGCGTCGCCATAATCGGCGTCGATACGCGCGCGAACGACGTGGGACGCGCGGATACGATCATGGTGGTTACCATTGATCCGGTGAAGAAGGCCGCGATGCTCGTCTCTATCCCGCGCGACCTGCTGGCATCGGTTCCAGGCTACGAAAGCCGGCGCATTAACGAACTCTTCAGTATTGGCGGCGCCGAGCTTGTGATGGAATCGGCAGAGATACTGCTCGGCACCCCTATCGATTTCTATCTCACCATCGACTTTGAGGGCTTCCGCCGCATTATCGACGCTCTCGGCGGCGTGGACATTGACGTAAAATACGATATCAACGACTATCGATTCCCCAATGCTGACGACACCGGCTTCGACCCATTCGTCATCAAGGCAGGGATGCACCACATGGATGGTGACACCTTGCTCCGGTACGTGCGCACGCGTTTCGATGATCCGCGCGGCGACTTCGGCCGCATCGACCGGCAGCAGCAAGCCTTGGTGGCGCTCAAGAACCAGATTCTCACCTTCCAAAGCCTGGTGAAGATCCCCCTCCTCATGAACGAACTGCATGGCATGGTCGACACCAACTTTCCGCTCTATCCGCAACGGGTAGTCGCGTTGGCGCGGCTGGGTCTTGCAATCCCGCGAGAACGCGTGTACAGCGAGGTAATCAGCTATGAAGACAACTTGGTGCAGGACATCGTCATCGATGAGAGAAAGGTGCTCCGGCCCAATGTCTATGCCGTACGCTTGATGATGGAGCAACGCATCGCCGCCATGGGCCAGCTTGAGCCGCTGCAAGGCCAGCAAGCGTCCATACAGCAGGCGGACGTGGAGCCCTAGGCGGTGCGGGAGAGACGTTTCTTACTGTTCGATTGCCCAGTTCACCTGACCACTTCAGCGATCGCGCTGAGCCTAGCTTGATGAAGGGTTGAAGATGTCCGATTCTGCCGCATACCCGCCCATGGTTTATGACAATGTCCTGCAATTGATCGGACGCACGCCGTTGGTGCAGCTCAACCGCCTGCCGGGGCCGGATTCCGCCGCGGTGCTCGTAAAGATCGAGTCGCGCAACCCGGGCGGCAGCGTAAAGGACCGCATTGGGCTGGCAATGATTGAATCGGCGGAGCGGGAAGGCAAACTCAAGCCCGGCGACACCGTCGTAGAACCGACCAGCGGCAATACGGGCATCGGCCTCGCGATCGTGTGTGCGGTGCGGGGCTACCGTCTCTTGCTCACCATGCCGGAAGACATGAGCGTGGAACGGCGCAAGCTGCTGGCCTTGCTGGGCGCAGAACTGGTGCTGACGCCTGCCATCGAAGGCATGTCCGGAGCCGTCTACGCGGCGCAGGAGCTCGTGCGGGAGCATGGCTACTTCATGCCGCAGCAGTTCATGAATCCGGCCAACCCGGCCGTGCATCGGGAGACCACGGCCCGCGAAATCCTTCACGACACCGGCGGCACGTTGGATGCCGTGGTGGCGATGGTCGGCACCGGCGGCACCATCACCGGCATCGGCCAGGTGATGCGCGACGAGGCGCCGCACGTGAGAGTGGTCGCCGTAGAGCCTGCAAAGTCCGCAGTGCTTTCAGGGGGGCGGCCCGGCATTACGCGCATTCAGGGCACCGGCGCCGGTTTCGTGCCCGGCATCCTGGACCGCAGCGTGCTCGCCGACATCGTAACGGTGGAAGATGAAGAGGCGATTGCCATGGCGGAGCGCCTGGCAAATACGGAAGGTATTCTGGCCGGCATCTCCGCCGGTGGCGCCGTGGTCGCTGCTCTTGCGGTCGCCCAAGAGCTGGGGCCGGACAAGACTGTGGTGACGGTCATACCCGACGCAGGCGAGCGCTACCTTTCCATGTGGGACTTGGAATAGCAAGACTCTCGGCAGACGTCAACTCTCTGTAAAGCCTTGGTCGTTTGAGGAAAACCGCCTTTCCACAGCGTCCGCCTCCTTCCGTCATTCCGGCGAAAGCCGGAATCCAGCTTCTCTTGCGGTCTGACGAATTACCCACATTGGCCGGCTTCAACTGAGAGACTGTGGGCCCGGGCAACACTCTTGGACCTCCGGGTCACGTGTTGCCATCCATCTCGTCCCAACCAAGTCTATTCAGTCGGATGCAGCAGCATCTTGCCGAACTGCGCGCGGGCGGCCATACGTTCGTGCGCTTCCCGGGCTTGCGCCAATGGAAAGACCGTGTCGAGCACGGGGGTGAGAATCCCCCGGTCGGCGAGCGAAAGTACCTGTTGCAGGTCGAGGCGGTTGCCGCCCATGCTGCCGAGCAAGCTCTGCTGGCGGGTGTAGAGCAGGCCGATGTCCACCTTGCCGCCGCGCCCCGTCGTCGCGCCGCAGGTGACGAGACGCCCATTGCGCGCAAGGGAGCGGATGCTCTGTTCCCAGGTGGCTTCGCCCACGTGCTCGAAGACTACGTCCACGCCGCGCCCGTTGGTGATGCGCTTCACTTCGTCAGCAACAACCGCTGCGCTGTAGTTGATTGTCTCTTCCGCGCCGAGTGCTCGCGCGCGATCCAGCTTCTCCTTGGTACTGGCGGTGGCAATGATGCGCGCGCCAAGGAAACGCGCGATCTGCACGGCGTAAACACCGACGCCGCTGCCGGCCGCTTGCACGAGCACCCATTCGCCCGGCTGGACGCGGGTGCGGCGATAGAGCATGTGCCAGGAGGTGATGGCGGCCAGGGTCAAGGCTGCGGCGGCGTCGTAGGAAAGAGAATCCGGTATGGGCACGGCTATCGACGCCGGCACCGTGATGTACTCCGCATAGCCGCCTTGATTGGGTCCCGTACCGATAATGTGGCCGTGGGCGCAGATGCTCTCTTCGCCCTGCAGGCAAAACTCACAAGCGCCGCAGAAGGCCCACGGTGACACCGCTACGCGTTGCCCGACGGAGACGCTCCCGACGGCTTCACCGGCCTGTACGATCTCGCCGGCAATCTCCGATCCAGGAATGTGCGGCGGTTCGATGCCCGGCCGCGCGCCAATGCGCAACCAGATGTCGAGATGGTTGACGCCCGACGAGTGGATCTTGACGAGCACTTCGTTCGGCCCCGGTTCTTGCACTGGTACGGTATCGAGTTGCAGCGTTTCCGGTCCTCCGAACGAATGAAAGCGTACGGCGCGCATGGATGACTTCCCCTAATATTGAGGTACTGATGTGGTTTCTGGCTGGGTAGGCGGTGGTTCCCGTTTCTTGTGATCTGCAAACATGGTACCGCGTGTTCTACCGGCGCGCATCCCGCCGAACAAGTGCATTAGAATCATGCAATTTTGGGTGCGGACCGCTAGGTAAGACGCTAGAGTGAAAGAGCGGGGGACAAGCCCTAATGTTGTCGCATAAGAACCCGTGCCTGAGCCGTTCACCCTTCGACTTAGCTCAGGGCGAACGGCTCAGGCACGAGATCGTCGGTCTTGGGACTTCTACGCTCCGTTTGCGCTTCGACAAGGGCTTCCGTGAAGCCGGCTTCGCGAAGCCCTCAGCACGAACGGAGAAAACTGAAGCCATCCACTTTAATGAGTCAACAAAAGGGACAAGCCCCCGCGCTACGCAGATGCTTGGCGACTGTGTCGTTTGCGGTCTACGGCGAAGATTCAAATCGGCTGCATAGACGCACACCGTTCGTACTGAGCTTGTCGAAGTATGTGTGTTGGAGAGATGACGGCAGGTGAGATGGGACCGTGGAGAAATGCTGTTTGGTTGGTCGGCGGGAGCGGAGTTAGCCTAGGAGTATTTCATGCCCAATGTAGTCTCTCTCCACATCGAGGGTACGGATGGCGCCGCCCGAGTGGGCACATTGAGCACGCCGCACGGCTCAGTCGCCACGCCTGCCTTCATGCCGGTGGCAACGCAGGCTAGCGTCAAGGCGCTTACGAGCGACGAGGTGGGCGCGCTCGGCGCTGAGATGGTGCTGGCAAATACGTACCACCTAATGCTGCGGCCGGGCGCAGACGTCATGCAGCAACTGGGCGGGTTACACTACTTCATGCGCTGGCCGGGACCCATCCTCACCGACAGCGGCGGGTATCAGATCTACAGTCTGGGACACCGGGTGGACGTGACCGATGACGCGGTCACGTTCCGCTCGCATCTCGACGGCAGCCTGCACGTTCTGAGTCCGGAGCGGGCAGTTGCCGTGCAAGAGGCGCTCGGGGCGGACATCATCATGGCGCTCGATCACCTGACGCCCCAGCCTTCCGATCATGCGTCGGATGCAACGGCGCTACATCGCACCCTGCAGTGGGCGGTCCGCTGCCGGGATGCCAAGCAGCGGAACGATCAGGCGCTCTTTGGCATCGTACAGGGCGGCTTGCACCTGGACTTGCGGGAGCGCGCCGTACAATCGCTGGAGGATATTGGGTTTCCCGGCTACGGCATCGGCGGCCTGAGCGTGGGCGAGTCAAAGGCCGCTATGCACCGGGTGGTTGCGGCGTTGCATACCATGCTGCCAGCGCACAAGCCGCGTTACCTCATGGGCGTGGGATCGCCGGAAGATCTCTTGGCAGCCATTGGGAATGGGGTGGACCTCTTCGACTGTGTGTTGCCCACGCGCTTGGCGCGGCACGGCGCGCTTTTCGTTCCGACCGGCCGTGTCAATATCCGCAAAGCCGCGTACCGCACCCAGGAAGCGCCTGTTGACCCGGCCTGCGATTGTCCGACCTGTGCGAACTACAGCGCGGCTTACCTCCATCACCTCTGCCGCAGCGAAGAGTTGCTCTACCACCGCCTCGCGTCTATGCACAATCTACGCTTCATCTTCCGACTCTTGGAGGATGCGCGCACGGCCATTAGGGAGCAGCGGTTCGCGGAATTCAAGGATCGCTTCCTCACTGCCTTTACCCCCGCATCCGAGAAAGTGCGGGTGGAACAGCGGCGCAAGTGGCAGGCACGGCGAGAGGTGAGTAGGAATTAGGAGGCTAACGTAAGTAGTTCACAAGCAATGAATGAAATGGGCATCATTCGTATTTTCGCAGGCCCAGAGCGGACTAAGTCCGTCTGCGGCAGCATTGGAGCGATACACTCTTAGCCTTGCTTACATGTCTGAGACCAAGCGCTTTTCCATCAAGCAGGGCTCTGGGCATCGTCCCGACGCGGACCGGTTGTTCCTGGGCAGGGTGCGGCGACGGGCTTTACCATCCGTCGCACTTCAGTCGACCCGGTCACGAACTGTACGAAGAAGCCGCGCCACGTTCTGGTGGTGGCATAGCCCAGCCGTTCATAGAGGCGGATGGCGCCCTCGTTCTCAGCGATCACGCCCAGCGAAAGCATTTGCTTGCCCATCGCGTGGGCGCATTTCTCAGCCTTAAGCATCAGCGCAGTCCCGACGCCCATTCCCCGGCACGACGGTGCGACGGCGAGAGAGGCCACGATGAATTCGTCAGGCTTCGGCTCCTCGGCAAGCAGCATGAGATTGAACAGCATGCAGGCGGCTCGTAGCGGCGAGAATCGGGTGAACATCGCGGCTGGACGCAGCCGGAAGAATTCACGCCCTGACACCTGGATGGTCAGCACGCCCACGCACTGGTTCCCGACTACCGCCGAAATGCAACTTGCCGTGTCAATTGAGTCGCGAAAGAGTCGCAGGAAGTCGTCAGCGTTCCTAAAGCCAAAGCGAAACTTTTCGGCAAAAGCGTCGTAGGTGACGCGAAGAGCGTCATCGACGTACCTTTCATCGATACCTTCGGCAATTTCCACTTCCGGGGATTCCATAGCATCGCTTCCAAGTTGATTAATCCACACTGTGACGTGGGTTAGAGCAGCCGGGCACTCTTGTCAACATTTGGCAACGCAGCACGTGTTTCATCTAAGCTCAGGCCGCACCTTTACACGTTGCCGTTTCCACATGCTCTTGGCAGCGCTTTCAACGGCCCAAAGGAGCTCTGTGTGTCCGTGGATTCACTCTGGCGGCTCCCAGCGCAGGTTGGGACGGCGGGCGGCAGTGGTCTCATCAAGACGCCGCACGGGCGCGGATACCGGTGCGTCTTTGAGCAATTCAGGCGCCGTCTGCGCTTCCTCAGCGATGGCCAGCAAGGCGTCAATGAAGGCATCGAGCGTGTCTTTGTTCTCAGTCTCCGTCGGCTCGATCATGAGGGCCTCCGGCACGATGAGCGGGAAGTAGACCGTGGACGGGTGAAAGCCGTAGTCAATCATGCGCTTGGCGACGTCCAACGTGCGCACGCCCTCGGCCTTTTCCTTCAGACCCGCAAAGACGACCTCGTGCATACAGGTGCGGTCGTACCGCAAGGCGTAGGCCTCGCGCAGGCGCTCCTTAAGGTAGTTTGCGTTGAGGACGGCGTACTCGCCGGCACGCTTGATGCCTTCGTCGCCGAGCGTGCAGATATAGGTGTAGGCACGTACCTGATTGAGAAAGTTGCCGTAAAACGAGTGAATGCGGCCGATGGAATCGGGGCGGTCGTAGTCCCACCCGAACGTGCCGTCTTCTTCTTTCACGAGCGGCACCGGCAAGTAAGGCTCAAGGGTCTCGTTGACGCAGATCGCGCCCGCGCCGGGCCCGCCGCCGCCGTGGGGAGTGGTAAAGGTCTTATGCAAGTTGAGATGCAGCACGTCCAGCCCCAGGGCGGCGGGCTGCACCGTGCCCAGGAGGGCGTTCATATTGGCGCCGTCGCAGTAGACGAGCGCGCCGACATCATGGGCCATGCGGCAAATCTCCACGATGTCCTGTTCGAAGAGGCCGAGCGTATTCGGCACGGTGAGCATCAGGCCGGCCACGTCTTCATCGAGCAGCGCTGCCAGAGCATCCATATCCACGGTGCCGCGGTCGCTGGAAGGCACCTCGATGGCGGTGTAGCCGCACATGGCGGCGGTGGCCGGATTCGTGCCGTGGGCGGAGTCCGGGATGATCATCTTGCGGCGCGGGTTGCCCTGCTTCACGTGATGCGCGCGCATCATGAGCACGCCGCACAGTTCACCGTGCGCGCCCGCTGCCGGTTGCAGCGAGCAATTGGCATAGCCCGTAATCTTCATCAGAGCTTGGGACAAACTGTGGATGAGGGCGAGCGCTCCCTGAATGGTGCTCTCCGGCTGGTGTGGATGCACGAATGAAAAGCCCGGCAGACCGGCGGTGGCGTCGTTCACCTTGGGGTTGTACTTCATCGTGCACGAGCCCAACGGATAGAAGCCATGCTCAATGCTGTAGTTGCGCTGCGAGAGCTGGGTAAAGTGCCGCACGACGTCGAGTTCCGACGCTTCCGGCAATGCAAGCGATTCGCGCCGCCAGTGCGCAGGCACGGCCTCCTCGTCTTCCAAGGCCGGTACGTCGCTGTCCGGCAGAGAGTAACCATGGCGTCCGGGAGAACTGCGCTCGAAGATCAGGGGTTCTGCGTTCTGCATCTTTGCATTTCCTGGTGGTGGAGAGGTAAATCTTCTTGCCGTTGTCGCGTAGTCATGCCCGATAGAAAGGAGACTCTGTCGCGTTTGCTATGGGTTGAACGTCTCTAGCGACGCAACGAGATGGTCTATGTCCTGTCGTGTATTGAGCTCCGTGACGCAAACGAGCATGTGTCGGTTGAGTTCATCGCGTAGATTGCCAAGGTCGTAGCCGCCCAAAATGCCGTGTTCCAGCAAGTACTCGTTCACGCTGCTCACCGGCGCCGGACAGTGCACCACGAATTCTTTGACATACGGTCCGGGCGCGGTAACGGCAAAGTTTGGCAAACCGTCTAGCCGCGCGGCGGCGTAGTGGGATTTCGCCAGGCAGAGCTCCGCTCTCTTGCGCATGCCCGCGGGACCAAGCCAGCTCACGTTGATGGTGAATGCCAGCGCCGCGAGCGCTTCGTTTGTGCAGATGTTGGAGGTAGCTTTTTCGCGTCGGATGTGCTGCTCGCGGGCTTGGAGCGTCATCACAAAGCCGCGCTTGCCGTCGATGTCTTTCGTCATGCCCGATACTCTGCCCGGCATCTGGCGTAGGTATTTCTTCCGCGTTGCGTAGAGCCCAAGGCGCGGCCCGCCGAATCCGGGCGGCAGCGCCAGGCTGTGTCCCTCGCCGGTGACGATGTCGGCGTCGTATTCTCCCGGCGGAGTCAGGATGCCCAGGGCTACGGGGTCCGCGCTCACGACGAACATGGCGCCATGGGCGTGCACGGTTGCCGCGATGTCCTGGCACTCGTGCACCCAGCCAAAGAAATTCGGCACTTGGACTGCCACGCAGGCGGTATCGTCGTCGATGGCGGCGCTCACGGCTTCCCAGTTATCGCGGAAGCTGCCGTCATCGTCGATGGTAAACGCCGGCACGCGCACAAGGGTCAGTTCGCGTCCCTCGGCGTACGTTTCCAGCACTTCCAGCGTGGTGGGATGAAAGGTATCCGGCACGACGACCTTGGATCGTCTGGTAATGCTGCATGCGGTAAGCACCGCTTCGGCGGTAGCCGTGGCCTCGTCGTACATGCTCGCGTTCGCCACGTCCATGCCCGTGAGCAGGCAGACCATGCTTTGAAACTCGTACATGACCTGCAAGGTGCCCTGGGATAGTTCGGGCTGGTAGGGCGTATAGCTCGTGAGGAACTCACCCCGCAGGATGAGGGCGTTCACAATGCTGGGGATAAAGTGGTTGTAGCAGCCGGCGCCAAGGAAGCTCGGCGTTTCGAGCACGTTGCTGTTTTGCTGACCCAGCGCGTTCAGGTGGCGGATGACCTCCGGCTCGGACATCCCCGGCGGCAAGTCAAGGTGGGGATGGCGCACGTCCGCGGGAATGTCGTGAAAGAGGTCCTCGCTGCCGGCTACGCCAATGGCCCGCAGCATAGCCTCCCGGTCTTCGTTGCTGTGTGGTACGTAGTCCATGGCACCTACTCTCTAAGCACACTACTATGGCGCAATTAGCAATTGCACCTGCAAGTGGTTCTGCAGGCAGCTACCTTAGATGCCTGTTCAAGACAAAACCAGCTCACTTCCCAGTCAACGATCGAGCTACTGGCCAACGGTCTGTGCCAAACGCCTCAGCGTGACGAACTGTGGCCAAGAGACTTTGTAGATTTTGAGAAGTGCTCATGCCCGCTTGGAAATTCCCCATCTCTATAAGATGGACTCCCGCTTTCGCGGGAGTGACGGAGGGGTACACCCGCCCTGCAACGGAAACTGAGGAATGAGGAATACCCCTAGTGCGCGCCGGACTCGGCGAGCACTTCTTTGTAACCGTCTGCATCCAACAACGTCTCCCAGTCCTCGTCGAGGTTTGAAGGCCGGATCTTCAGCATCCAGCCTTCGTCATACGGAGAATCGTTGACCAGTTCCGGGCTATCGGCGAGTTCATCGTTTATTTCCACGATCTCGCCGGCAATAGGTGAATAGAGGTCGGACGCCGTCTTCACCGACTCGACCACGCCAAACTCGCCCATGATGTCAACGTGCGTACCCGGCTCGGGCAACTCTACGTAAACGATGTCGCCGAGTTCCCCCTGCGCGTAATCGGTGATGCCTATGACGCAGAGACCGTCTTCCATGCGCGCCCACTCGTGCTCTTTGGTGTAGCACAACTCCTCTGGAATGTTCATGCTCTTCTCCGTTGCAATACTGTCTTGATTCTCTCGCGGCGCGATATTCCCAGTTTGCCGCCCCATAGTTCAGCAGCGTCGCACTTGTCTCCCAGCAGTCTCAAACTCGCGCAGACAGAGCAGTGCCAGGCAATGTCTACTGCGCATTCCAGCGGGTGTCAGCGCGGCGCCGGCTGCGGCAATCACGTCTGAAGCAGCTCTGCTTGGTCTACTTTGGGCGCCGATAGAACGGCAGCGGGACCACTCTGGCCGCCCGCAGGTCCGCACGCACGCGCACGTGGATGGTGGCGCCCACCAGTGCACACCCGGTCTCTACGTTCGCAATGGCAATCGCCTTCTGGAGCGTGGGGCTAAACGTGCCGCTGGTAACGACGCCGACGTCCTCACCATCTACCACGACAAGCGTTCCCTCACGCGCGATGCCGCGGTCTATGAGTTCCATGCCGATCAGCTCTCTCTCGGGGCCTATTTGCCGCACGTCCATGAGGGCCTCTTTGCCGATGAATTGACGGTTCCGGAAACGCACGAACTTCTGCAGCCCCGCGTCAAAAGGATTCGTCGCGTCATCCAACTCGTGGCCGTACAACGGCAGCCCGGCTTCCAGCCGCAGGGTATCGCGCGCGCCGAGGCCGACCGGCTTGATGCCCCGCGGCGCGCCCTCAGCGAGAAGCGCGTCCCAGGCCTCTGCCGCGTCGTCCGCGGGAACGAAGAGCTCAAAGCCGTCCTCGCCGGTATACCCGGTGCGTGTAGCAACTATGATCTTGCCGAGAAAGGAGACTTGCGTGCCGCGGTAATAGCGGACGGCGGCGAGGTCTGCCGATTCACCAACCATGTCCTGAAGGAGACCGATTGCTCCCGGGCCCTGTACGGCGAGCAGGGCGAGCGCGCTATTCTGGATGGTGATTTCTATCGTCCAGTGCTGGGTCGCAATCTGGTGCTCCAACCAAGCGACGATCTTGTCGGTGTTGGAGGCATTGACCACCAGCCGGTAGTGCGTCGGCAACCGGTAGATCAGGACATCATCGAGCACGCCGCCATCCGGGCGACAAATAAGACTGTAGCGAATCTGGTTTTCGGCAAGGTCGGATACCTTGTTTGTCAGGATGCCATCCAAAAAGGCGCAAACGCTGTCACCGGCGAAATCGAGAATTCCCATGTGGCCGATGTCAAAGAGGCCGATCGCGCTGCGCACCGCCTTATGCTCGGCAATAACGCCTTCGTACTGAACAGGCATTTCCCAGCCCGCAAAGGGCACAATGCGCGCACCTGCTGCGACGTGGGTTGCATAGAGAGGCGTACGCTTCAACTGCATTGCAATCCTGTAAAGAGATTTGCAGAGATGCCGACTGTGGGGCCATCCCAATTACGCCTATTCTACTCCGTCTCCGCATTGCCTTCAACGCACGGGCATTGCCGGTCACGCCGGGCCCACCTGAGTGTAAGGGGCCAAGAATAGCGCCTCGCGGGCACGAGGGAGTATCGAGAAAAAGCGGCTAAGGCAGCGTGATACAATGGCACGGAAGGGAGAGGGATCACCTATGCCTCAGTTGCTGCTGCTTGGCCTTGCTCCGAGCGGCGATACTCCGCTTTCACATTCTGTTCAAGCCCACCTGGACCGTTCAGTCTCGCTCCTCGTTTGCAATCCCCGGCATGCCGCAATACGGAAGCAGTTTGGTGACGATGTTTTGCCCGCGAACGCTGCCAAGGTGCAGGGACTGCTCGAGAGAGGAGAAGACTTCACCTACGTCGCCGTCGGCAGCCCGCTGGTCGATGACGCCTGCGCCCGCGATCTCCACTGGCGCGCCACCGCGGCGGGCTGGGACGTGCGGGTGGTCGCTGCGCCTAGCCTGCTGGAGCAGGCCTGTGCGAGCCTGGCGCTTGGCAGCGAACCGCACATGGTGATGAGCGGGGCAGCATCGGTTGGCACAACAGACTCGGCAGTCCTCGTACTCGCGGCGAATGCCACGCCTCGCGCCATGCAGGCAATCAGGCAGCGATACCCTATCGCACATGAAGTAAGCGTCTTGGCATTTGTGGATCAGCCGACACCGGAAGTGCGTTCGCTGACCTTCGGCGAAGCCATGACGCAGCAGTCCGACGTGCTCTTCATACCGCCGTTGACGCCCTTGGAGCAACTCGACAGACCCGAGTCGCTCCGCTGGATTATGGCGCGCTTACGCGCACCGGACGGCTGCCCGTGGGACCAGGAGCAGACCCATCGCACCCTTAAGCAGCACCTGCTTGAGGAGACCGCAGAGGTGCTTGACGCCCTTGACGACGATGATATGGACGCGCTGCGCGAAGAGCTCGGCGACCTGCTGCTTCAGGTCTACTTTCAGGCGCAGATTGCCGAGGAGCAGGGCGACTTCACGTTCGATGACGTGGTACGCGGCATCAGCGAGAAGCTCGTGCGGCGGCACCCGCACGTATTCGGCGACCGCACGGCGGGCAGCGCCGATCAAGCCCTCGCTAATTGGGAGTCCATCAAGCAGGCAGAGCATGCGGCACAGGGCAAGGAGCGGCACTCGCTGCTCGATCGCGTGCCCCGCTCGCTGTCGGGCCTGGCCACGGCGCAAGCCATCGGCAAGACGGTGGTGAAGGTCGGATTCGATTGGCCCAGCATAGAGGACGTTCTGGCCAAGTTGCGCGAAGAGATGGACGAATTGGACGCGGCGGCAACCACAGAAGAGCGGTTTGAGGAGCTGGGCGACGTGCTCTTCGTCATGGCGCAGGTTGCCAAGTGGCTGGAGGTCGATGCGGAGGAGGCGCTGCGCGCTTCCAATGCCAAGTTTAGCCGCCGGTTTGCCTACATGGAAGAGGTCGCCCGCAACGCGGGCAGTGATCTCGGCGACTACTCGTTCGAAAAACTCGACTCTCTCTGGGAAGAAGCCAAGCTCGCCACGAGCAACCCGTGGGGATGCCCCCGCTAGTGACTCCCTGGCAACGGCGAATCTTCCCGGTTCTTCTCGCGGCATTCACCGCCCAACTCGGCGTACCGGCGTTTCTGCCGTTCGTGCCCCTCTACATGGAGGAACTGGGCATTGACGACATTGGGGTTGCCGCGCGGTGGAGCGGCGTCCTGGTGGCGATCACGCCGCTCACCTCATTCATTGCAGTCCCCTACCTCGGTCAGGTCGGCGATCGCATCGGACTCAAGCCAATGGCCCTTATCGGGCTGGGGCTCGGCGGCTTCACGATTTCGGCCTTGGCGCTGGCGACCAGTCCGTGGCACCTGCTCATCGGCCGCATGCTCTTCGGCTTCTGCGGCGTGTACTGGACGTTCTTCGCGGCCGCCATTGCCGAACACGCGCCGCGCGTACACATGGTGCGGGCCTTTGGCTGGCTGCAAATGGTGAATTTCGGCGCGCCCATCCTGGCGCCCGCAATCGGGGGCGCGGTTGCTTTTGTATTCGGATTAAAGGCGGTCTTTTTGCTGGCGGGTGTGATGTTCTGGATTGCGACGGCGATGGTCGCGGTCTTGTATCCGCGCGGAGAGGGGCTCAAGCCGCAACGCCCGCAAACGAGCGTGGGCTCACCGTGGCAGATGATCTATTCCCAGCCGCAGATGGGGATGCTTTCAGTTTTGCTGATGGTTTCGTTCTACGCCGAGGGCAGTACGCTGCCCATCATACCGCTCTATATGCAGCATCTGGGTGTTGCGTCCGACCAGGTAGCGGCCACGGTGGGGCTCATCACCGCCCTGAGCGCGGCAACCTTCGTGGTGGCGAACGCGTTCGTAGGCCGCGTGGTTCCCACGCGGTTGGCCCACATTGCCGTGCTACCGGGTCTCATCGGCGCCGCCGTCGTGTGCGTGCCGCTCTTCTACGCCAGCCAGCTCTGGCACTTGCTCGTGTTTCGTCCGCTGCTCTCGCTCTTCACCGGCACCGTACCGGCCTTGGTGTATACGGCTGCCGAGCCATTTGTGCCGCCGGAACGCCGGGGTACGGGCTTTGGCTTGCTCACCAGCGTGGGCCTGGGCGGCACCGCCGTGGGCCGGGTTGCCAGCGGTATGGTGGCGTCGCTCTCGCTGTCCGGTGTCTTTCTGGTTGATGGGATACTCCTCTTGGGCGGCTTTGGGCTGTACGCCGCGTTTCGCCGGCGTTTCCCCTATCCTGACGTGGACAAGGAGCAGTAGAGAACCAGATAGGTGGCTTGTTTGATGAGAATTAGGAATTCACGCTAGCATTGAATTGAGAAGCACTCGCAGGATAAACCGTCCTTCCGGCGTGAGCCGGAGTCCAATTGCAGTGCTGCGGAAGACCAGCAGGTACGCGACCGAACTACCGTTTGCAAGCGGGTACTTGGCTAATGTCAGTTCTAGGGGCTACTTGTGAATTCTGAGAATAGAGGGCGCTCGCCAACGCCTTTGGAGATTATTTAGGTGAAGGTCTTTGTTACCGGCGGCGCTGGCTACATTGGAAGTGCCGTAACTGAGTTGCTGCTGGATAGCGGACACGATGTCGTCGTCTTCGACAACCTGTCGACAGGGCACCGGACCGCGGTCGACCCACGGGCGACGTTTGTGTGCGGGGATACGGCGGATGCCGCCGGCGTAGCGGAGGCGATGGCTAGCGCCGACCCGGACGTCGTCGTGCACATGGCGGCCTACATTCGGATGGGCGAATCGATGCACGACCCGGGCAAGTACTTCCGCAACAATACCGCTAATGCGCTGCATGTCTTGGATGCCATGCTCGCGGCCAAGGTGCCGCACATGGTGTTTTCATCCACCGCCGGCGTCTACGGCACGCCGGAATCGTTGCCAATAAAAGAGGACTATCCGCTAGACCCGCTCAATCCTTACAGTGAGAGCAAACGCCAGGTAGAGAACATCATCGCATGGTATGCGCAGGCGTATGGGATCAATGCGACGGTCTTTCGCTTCTTCAATGCGGCGGGCGCTACCGCCAAGTACGGGGAAGACCACCGGCCGGAAAGCCACCTCATTCCCATCGTGCTGCAAGTGGCGCAGGGAAAGCGACCCCACCTGGATCTCTATGGCACGGACTACGCAACCCGCGACGGCACGGCCAGTCGGGACTACGTTCACGTGCGGGATCTGGCGCGGGCGCACTTGCGGGCGATTGAGGAGGTGGACTCCCGTCTGCGGAGTTCCCCGGCGAGTCTTGCCGGTCAAAGGGATTTAGACTCGAGCGCGGTGAGTCACCCTCACCCCCGTATCGAGTACGGGGCAGGCTCTAGCCCTCTCCCTCAAGGGAGAGGGGATTCAATTCGCGGGAACGACGGAGCAGGCGGAGTCACGATATATAACATCGGCAGCGAGCGGGGCGCGACTAATCTTGAAGTCATCGAGACGGCGCGCCGAGTGACCGGTCGCCCGATACCGGTGCGGGAGTGTCCCCGCCGGCCCGGCGACGCGGCGGCATCATTGGCCAGCGCGGGGAAGATCCGGCGAGAGCTAGGCTGGGAGCCGGCGTACTCTGACCTGGAGACCATCATCGGCAGCGCGTGGGACTGGCTGCAGCGGCATCCGCAGGGCTATGAATCTGTTCCCTCTCCCTCTGGGAGAGGGCTAGGGTGAGGGCCGGCTTTCTCGCGGGGCTGAGAGGAGAAGATGGATTCCCGTTTTCACGGGAATGACGGAACCATTGCGGTAATGGCACACGAGTGGAACAGGCTGACGGTAGTGATAGGACGGACTTGGGAAAGAAACTCTTGATACGCGTCGATTTACATACCCATACCGAATACTCCTCAGACTCGGAACTCGCGCTGGAACGTGCGGTTGCAGGCTGGCAGCGCGCGGGCATCGACTGTGTGGCGGTGACCGACCATAACACCATCGCCGGTGCGCTGGCACTGCGGGAATGGGCGCCGTTGCGCGTAATCGTGGGCAGCGAAGTGCGAACGTGCGAGGGCGAGATCATTGGCCTCTTCCTGGAGGAGGAGATTGCTCGCGGCCTGTCGCCGGAGGAAACAATCCGGCAGATCCGCGATCAAGGAGGACTGGTGATGATCCCGCATCCGTTCGACCGCTTTCGCCAGTCGCGCCTCAGCGAGGCGGCCCTGATGCGCATCCTGCCACAGGTCGACATAATCGAAGTCTTCAATGCGCGCACGGCCTTCGCGCGGGACAACCGGCGCGGCGAAATGCTGGCTGCCGAGCACGATCTCATTCCGGTAGCGGGCAGCGATTCCCACACGGCCCACGAGCTGGGACGCTCTTACGTTGATATGCCCGACTTCGATTCCCCCCGGACCTTCCTCGAGTCTCTGCGCGCCGGACGTCTCGTCAAGCGGCAGAGCTCGTGGTTTGTGCACGCCTTCACGCGGTGGGCGAAACTGCGCTCGCGACTGCGGTAAGCACAGTCGCTCAGTTTCCTGCGTGTCCCCCAACACTTCTCTGCCTCGATAGTTGTCCTCAATCCTCATCGGCTTTTGGGTCTGCTTCCGGCACAACGCTGATGGCCAACTGGCCCGCCAAAAGGTCTACGACGTCAATTTCATAAGTAAAGCGCTGCGCCCCGTAGTTCAGGGTCTGGCCGGTGACCTTACGGCCGTCTGCCGTCAGCTTGACGACCGCATAGCCGAGGCGTGTAGTGACCTTGACATAGTCGCTGCTGGCCCCCGCGGCGATGTCGCCAAAGGACTGATCGCCCACGCTTACGTTGGTGAAATCAAACTGGGAGATGTTATTGATGCGGACTTCGATCTCGGCATCGCCTCCTGGGCCGCAGGCAGAGAGCCCACCCAGCAACCACAATGCTAGAGCTGTCACGGCGGCGACGCGCAGCGCATTCCCAAGTATTCTGTTGCCAACCATCTTATCCATGCCGTCAAGTCCCTTAATCGCCGCGAAACCCTAAAACGGCTGCGAGTCTACTGGTCCACGACGCTGCCATCGACGTGCAGACGCGCGCCGGTGGGGCGCGGCACGGGTGGGTGCTTTGCGGCGGCGTCTGGCATGAGCTCGATGCCGATGCCTGGCGTGTCCGGGATCAAGACAAAGCCCTGCTCGCACTGCACCGGCGTCTGCACAATTTCGCTCTTCGGCGGCCGGTCTTCGCCGATGGGATACTCCTGGATGGCGAAGTTCGGGATGCAGGCGGCCACTTGCAGGCAAGCGGCGGTGCTGACCGGTGAGAGCGGGTTGTGGGGCACGACGCCGACATAGTGCGCCTCCGCCAGCGCCGCAATCTTCTTGGCGCCTGAGATGCCGCCGACGAGGCACACGTCGGGACGCACGTATTGCACCGCGCCGCGCGTGAGGAGCATCTGAAACTCGTGCAGCGTATGCAGCCGCTCGCCGGTGGCAATGGGAATGCCGATCTTGTCGGCAATCTGTGCCATGGCGTCGAAGCTGTCGGGCAGCGTGGGGTCTTCGTAGAAATAGGGGTGGTAGGGTTCGATGCTGCGAGCGAGCACCACGGCTTCGGCAGGTGTCAACTGGCGGTGGATCTCGATGCAGAGGTCAACGTCGGTGCCAACCGCCTCGCGATACTGCCGCACATTGTCGGCGGCCTCGCCGATCCTGGCAGCATGGGTTTTGAAGAAGGGCACGTCGCGACCCTCGTCGAGCAACGGATTGAGATGCCCGACCGCCGTAAAACCCTTGTCACGCGCCTCCACGCAGCCTTGCACTTGCTCGGCGATGGTGCGGCCGTAGACGTGATAGTAAACCCGTGCTTTGTCCCGGCACTTGCCGCCGAGCAGATCGTAGACCGGCACGCCGTGCGCTTTACCCTTGATGTCCCAGAGCGCGATATCAATGGCGGAAAGCGCGCCCATGATTGCCGCACCCCGGAAGTGAGCGGTGCGGTACATCACGTTCCAGTGATGTTCGATGCGGGCCGGGTCTTCACCGACCAAGTAGACCGCGAACTTTTCCAGCGCGGCTTGCGACGCCTCCAGATGTCCCCAGGTACCGGATTCTCCCAGTCCCGTAATGCCGGCGTCGGTCTCGATCTGGACAAAGAGATAGCGGTCGATGGGCAGCGCGTTGACGGCGGTGATTTTCATTGTAGTGAGTCTCCTTGAAGTCCAAGATGCTGAAGAGTTTGGGCAGCAAGATTGGTTGACCCTTTCATTCGTATAGTATCGAGTTTGCGAGAGCGTAGCCAGAGGCAACTGAGCGGGCGGTGGGCACAGGCTGAACGCAGGATGACGGTAGGTCCGCATATCCCGGACTGCAACGGCCTTGATGTTTCTATTGCCGATGGGCGTGGCGGTCATGCTGTAGTGTGCGCCCTTCGAAGTGGCAAGGCGTGGCGGGAAGGGGAACCGACGCATCGACTTGCTGCAACGATTCAATCACGGACGTAACCGCGCGGGCGCAGGTTGCAATCTGCGCTACCGGAAAGGGCGGTGCGCTCCGTCTCGTCACATTGCGCGCAACACAGCAGTCCAGTATCAGAGGGCGGAGCGAGTGAATTGCTGGAGCGGGCTTACCAATTCACAATTTCCCAAGAGAGCGAAAGAAGCGCAATTCGCCCGCGCCTTGCAGTATGCGGTATCTTCTTCAATGGAAACAGTACGTTCGCTGGTCCGGTGCGGACCGTAGAGTGGGCCTGCGTGTGAAATGTGCGGATTGACCGCAATTGTAAATGGTTGTGATGGGCGTGCAGGCAACCGTGATGGGACGAACCTACGCGTGCTATTGCGATAGGCTGGACCGGTAGAGGATTGCCGGAGCGGAACTCAATGGCTACGTATCTCTTTGTCGGCGGCGGGAGTTTCATTGGCGCCTATGCTATTCGATCACTTTTGCGAGACGGGCATGCGGTTGCCGCTTATGACGTGAATGTCCACGACAACGCCATACATCGCGTGCTGACTGCGGAGGAACTCGCGCGGGTCCGCTTCATCCAGGGAGATATTCTCGATCTCGTAAATCTAATGCACAGCGCCCGCGAAACCAAAGCCGATGCCGTCGTCAGCTTGGCGGCGGCGCTAATCCCGTTGTGCGAGGCGCAACCACTGTTGGGTGCGCGGATCAACGTTGAGGGACTTAACAACGTCTTCGAGGTAGCGCGCATGCTTGGGCTGCGGCGTGTGGTGTGGGCGAGTTCGATCGCAGTCTTTGGGCCGCAGTCCGCGTACCCCGGTGAGCCCACTGACGACGCGGCTCATGCTCCGCTCAACGTCTATGGCGTGTGCAAGTCGATGAATGAGTTCATGGGACACCATTACTTTCGGCAATTCGGCGTGGACAACATCGGTTTGCGCTTCACGGTTGTCTACGGCCCCCATCGCTTGCGCGGCGCCTTGGCCTATCGACTTGGCATCGAACTGCTTGAGAAGCCTGCCCACAACCAACCGGGCACGGTACCGGTGGGCGACGCGTTCATGAATTGGCAGTATGTAGAGGATGCGGCGCAAGCGATTTTGGCCGCGCTCCGTCATGAGGGGCCAACGGAGACGCGCGTGTTCAACACCGGCGGGGAGGTGTTGCGGGTACGCGAGGCGGCAGCAGCGGTGCGAAGTATCTTGCCCGACGCGGACCTCGCAGTTGAGCCCGGGGAGAGCCAAGGCATCCACCAGCTAAGCATCGCAGGCGCCGAGAAAGAGCTTGGCTATCACCCGGCGTATTCGTTTGCGAAGGGAGCACGGGCGACGATCAATCACTACCGGTTGCGACAGGGACTGCCGCCGGTTCCGTAGGGTCTTCAAAGTGCTTATTTGACATAAGCAAGATAGGGCCAAGTTCAGAATAGCCGTTTTCGCCGCATTGGTAGATGCAGGAAGGCACAAATGAATACCGGAGACCTGCTGGCAGAACTCCTCATTGCCCACGGCGTGGAGTATGTATTTGGCGCCATCGGCGGACAGGGGTACCCGCTCAATGACGCGCTGCACCGCCGCAGGAGCAAGGCACAACATATCGCCGTGCGTGACGAGCGCTCCAGCGCCTATGCCGCCGACGGCTACGCACGCGTGAGCGGCAAGGTGGGAGTCTGCGATGCTGCATTTGGCGTGGGCGTGCTCAAGCTGCCCTCAGGAATGGCGGAAGCCTATAACTCCTCAATACCTGTGTTGGGGATTCTGAGCAACGCGCCGCGTGACTGGATGGTGTGGAACGAACGCGGCTGTACCGCGCAGGGTGTGGAACAGGTTTCTCCCTTTACGCCAATCACCAAGGGCGCGTTTCGCGTCACCACCCAGGAGTCGCTGCCCGATACCGTGCGCTATAGCTTTCAGCTTGCAACGGTGGGGCGGCCCGGTCCCGTGGTGTTCGACATCCCGGCCGACATATTCAAAGCGGAGTGGGACGAGAGTTCAATTGGGGTACTGGCCAATGCACGAGCCGGCCGCTTTCCCGCGTGGCGCACCCATCCGGATCCCGCGGATGTGGAAGCTGTAGCAAGGGTCCTGCGTGGCGCTGAACGTCCCGTGATCGTGGCGGGCGGCGGCGTCGCGATTTCACAAGCGTGGGATGCGCTGCGCGTTCTCGCGGAGCAGATTCAGATTCCGGTAGCCACCACCATCGCGGGAAAGGGCGTCTTTCCTGACGACCATCTCCTGGCGATTGGCGTGATGGGTGGACAATACGGTTCGGAAGCAGCCAATCAGGTGGTGGCTGCCGCCGACGTGGTCTTTCTGGTCGGCATGAAGTCCTCGCAGCAGGTGACGTCGGCGTGGACCCAGCCCACGGAATCGCAGACGGTGGTGCACTTGGATGTTGACCCGGTGGAAGTCGGCAAGATATTCCCCGTGGCGGCGGGGATGGTGGCCGATGCGCACGCCGGGTTGGCAGCGTTGGCGGCCGCCTGCACCGATGTGCGGTTGGAGCGGAGCGCGTGGCTCGAACAGGTATCCGCCTTCAAGGAGCAGTGGCAAGACGAATTTGGCGCGGAAATGCACGATACGGCTACGCCCATTCGCCCGCAGCACCTCATGGCGCAAATCCAAGAGCGGCTTAAACCGGAGGACATTGTCGTTTCCGATGCCAGTTTCTCGGTGGGGTGGGTCGGTACATACCTGCGCGCGCTGCGCGGCGGGCAACGCTTCCTGTTTCCGCGCGGACTGGCGACGATGGGCTTTGGCGTGCCGGCGGCGATCGGTGCGCGCTTTGCGCAGCCGGAAGGCAAGGTGGTGGTTGTAGTGGGAGACGGCAGCGTGACCTACGCGCTCGGCGAGCTGGCCGTGCTCGCCAAGTATGGACTAGACATAATTGTGGTGGTCTTGAATAACAGTTGCCTGGGCTACAGCAAGATTTCGGAGATGTTGAACTACAGCGCTGACTACGAGGAAGTGGACTTTCCCGATACCGACTTTGCCATGATTGCGCGGGGTTTTGGCTGCGAGGGTTTGGCGGTGAGCGACCCTACCGAGCTTGGCCCGGCGCTGGAATCGGCGTTTGCGCTGGGCGGTCCGGCGCTACTCGACGTGTGCGTCGACCCGTGGCAGACGCCGGAACTTGACCTGCGCCAGCGCATGGCCGCGCGGCAACGAGAGTAACGAATGCGGATGAGCAAGCGCGGTAGGCGGGAATGTGCGCTGGTGACGCCAATCAAGAAAGTGATTGCGTACATCACCCGGGGGGACAAACTCCTGGTTTTCACGCACCGCGACTATCCTGAAGCCGGCGTGCAGGTGCCTGCGGGAACCGTGGAAGCAGGTGAGACTTGCGACGCGGCGGTGCTGCGTGAAGTGCATGAGGAGACCGGCCTACCGCATGCGGCGGTGCGGCTTTCGTCTTACTTGGGAAGACGAGTTTTCCAGGCCGGACCCCATTGCCATGAGCGGCACTTCTATCATATTCTGCTCACCGCTGAGGCTCCGGAGTCGTGGCGCCACGATGAGCTGCACGCCGGCACCGGCGAGCCCATCACATTCTGTTTCTCCTGGGTGAAACGAAACGATCCTGAGCTGCACCTCGCCGGAGAACAGGGGGCATTGCTTGGGCGGGTCTCTGCCAGGTAGTGTGGCGCGGTGGAGCGGTTGAAGCGAACGACACTTCCTATTGAATGTGGTACGAGGAGCAGCAGCTCAGAAAGGAAAGCCCAATGCGTTTGCGGGATAGAGTGGCAGTCGTCACCGGCGCCGCGGGAGGGCTGGGTGCGGCGTATGCCTCTGCGATCGCCAGCGAAGGCGGCTCGGTGGTCGTGGTGGACGTGTTGGACTGTGAGGATGCAGCACATGCTATCCAGGAACAGGGACACCAAGCCGTGTCAATGCAGGCGGACCTGACGGCAGAGGAGCAGGTGCAAAGGCTCGTTTCGGACGTGATCGCGAGATTCGGCCGGATCGACATTCTCGTCAACAACGCAGGCGGCGCCGGGCAACAGGCTGCCGAGGCTGAGATTGAGAAGATTGACCGCGCCCACTGGGACGAGATCATCGCCATCAATCTCACCTCAACCATGCTCTGCATCAAGCACGTTGCGCCGCACATGAAACGCCAGCGGAGCGGGAAGATCGTGAATGTCTCCTCGCGCGCCGCGCGGGGCACGGCGTGGTTTGGCCAGGTTACGCCGGAGTACATCGCCGCCAAGATCGGCATTATCGGCCTAACGCGCCAAGTTGCCAAAGAACTGGGGCCACACGGCATCACCGTCAACTGCCTCGTACCCAGTTTCACGATCAGCGGGCCGGCACTCGAGGCCGCCTGGGACGCCATGACGGACGAAGAGCGCGGTCACATGATTGAAGCCACGCCGCTGCGCCGCCTGCCGGACCCTGAAGAGCTGGCCAGCGTGGTGGTCTTTCTTGTGAGCGATGAGTCCAGCTACGTCACCGGCGCCTGCCTGGACGTCAACGGTGGTTCGCTGATGTCTTAGGCCGGTGTGGTATAAGTAAAAGGTGATGACGAAGGCTGATTGGGGCCCCGCTTTCGGTAGGATAGGCCCAGACCGGCGCTCTCGATCGCTTTGTGGCTCCTATCCGGTGCCAAACGAGAGTACACGCATAGATTCATCGCTTTGTGCAGGTCCGCCCTTCTACGGGCTCGGGGAGACCCTTCGACAGGCTCAAGGAGACCCTTCGACGGGCTTAGGATGACCCTTCGACAGGCTCAGGGCGAACGGAATGGCGGATGATTCGTTTGTGCTGGGGAGACTGTGGGAAGCCGTCGTTGGAGCTCGCATTAGCGCGTCGATCCGTTTAAAACGATGGCTCTATTGCATAGGATTTGTAGCTACAGATGGCCGTTGCTACCACCGAAAATAAATTAGAAACGTCCCCGCGGAATGGCGTTGGCGCGCCGCGCTGCGCGGTGCTTACGCTTGGCTGCAAGGTAAACCAGGCGGAGACGGAGGAAATCCGCGAGCGCTTTGTGCAGGCAGGCTTTGCGCCGGTGGCGTTTGGCGAACCGGCGGAAGTGAGTGTGGTCAATACGTGCACGGTGACGCACGTGGCCGACCGCAAGTCGCGCCAGATGATCCGCCGGGCCCAGCATTCCAGCCCGGACGGCGTCCTTGTGGTGACTGGTTGCTACGCCGCCGTTTCGCCAGAAGAGGCGGCAGCGGTGGCGCCTGACGCGCTGGTTGTGCAGCGCGACCGGCAGGATGACGTGGTGGAGATCGTCACCGGGGCGCTGCGCGCACGCGGCGTAGACATCCCCGCGCCGCTTTCGCCGGAAGAACTGGCCTATGCCGCGATGCTGCAACCCCAGGCGAGCCGCGCGCGCAGCCGGGTCTTTGTCAAAGTGCAGGACGGCTGCTGGCACGCCTGCGCCTATTGCATCGTTCCCCGCGCTCGCGGACGCTCGGTGTCGCGCCCGGCGTCAGAAATAGTAGAGCGCGTGCGGCAACTTCATGCGGAGGGCGTGGCGGAAGTGGTGCTCACCGGCGTCTGCATTGGCGACTACGCAGACCCCGCCTCCGGCAGCGGGTTGACGCCGCTCATTCGCCGCCTGCTCGCGGAGACCGATATGCGCAGGGTTCGCATCAGCTCGATCAATCCCATGCACTTCGACTACGATTTTCTGGATTTGTTTCAGCATCCTCGTGTGTGTCGCCACATGCACCTGCCGCTGCAGAGCGGCAGTTCTGCCATCCTGCGGCGGATGAACCGGCGCCACACGCTGGCTGAATACCGCGCGATCGTGCGGCGAGCGCGAGACGTGTGCCCCGATATTGCCCTGACGACCGATGTGCTCGTTGGCTTTCCCGGGGAGACTGCGGAACACTTTGGCGAGACCGCCGCTTTCGTCGACGAGATGGCATTTGCCGACCTCCACGTGTTTCCCTATTCAGTGCGGCCCCGCACGGGCGCGGCGCACTTTGAGGGTCACGTGCCCTTTGGGACCCGCAAGCGGCGCGTGCAGGAACTCATCGCCAGAGTGCCGGCGCTCCGCCAGGCTTACAGAGACAGGTTCTTCGGAAGCACGCTGAGCGTGGTGTGGGAGGAGAATGTCGACGGGCTCTGGCGGGGACTTACCGATAACTACCTGCGCGTGTACGTCAAGAGTGGTACGATTTCAGCAGGTGCGATGAGTCCGGCGCGACTGTGTGAACCTTACAGCGACGGTGTGTTGGGTGAAACGGAAAGTGAGAATTGGCCGGACACCGCAGACTGACTCCCACACTGCCGCCGCAGTCGCCGGAACCGGATTCGCGCGGAACGGAATGTGGATGGGGGCGACAGGGGGCTGCGCCTGCAAGTCCTGGCTTGAGTGCCTGGGTTGGCAAGGGAGATACTTGCGCAATACTGATGCAAGTGCAGATGTGGGCTAAATGAGCGTTGACTCCCCTCTCCCTGGGATAGGGCGTGATTGCACGTCCGACGTTCACTCCTCTAGGAAAGGGAGGGTTTCACGTCTGGCGGCCTCTCCACTGGAATAAAAAGGTGTGCTTGCCCGGCGGCCTGCATAGTGCGAACTCTATACAGGCGATGGCGAGTTTGCGGTCACGTGCGGCGGTTGCAGAGAAGTGAGGTGACAGATGGATTGCATCTTTTGCGGCATTGTTGGTGGAAGCCTGCCCACGGATTTGATTTACGAAGGCGACGGCATAGTAGCGTTTCGCGATATCACACCGCAGGCGCCCACCCACATTCTCATTGTCCCTCGGGAACACATTGAATCGGTGGCGCAACTCGAAGAAAGCCACGCGGCGCTCCTTGGCGAGATGTTCCTGGCCGCCAACATGATCGCGCGGCAAGAAGGCATCGGTGATTCCGGCTACCGCCTCGTCTTCAACTGCGGTCGCGCCGCGGGCCAGTCTGTGGACCACCTCCACCTCCACCTGCTCGGCGGACGCAAGCTCGGCTGGCCGCCGGGGTAGGAGGACTGGAACGGCTGAGGGGGCGGGCGCCCAGAGCTCGCTGGATGTGTCTATTGCAGCCACCTAGTCCTGCCACAGACCGGTTTTGACCGCCTGCAGGAGCTTCTCTATCATTGAATCTGGTCGATGGAACGGGAGTTAACTGGTAAGTGCGTACGGTTTACGATGACGTTGTGGAGCGGCTGGAGCATGAGGAGTGCCTGGCCGTTGCTACCGTCGTGCAGGCGCGCGGTTCCACGCCCCAGAAAGTGGGGGCGAAGCTGCTGGTGCATGAGGACGGGCGTACACAGGGCACGATTGGAGGCGGCTGCGTGGAAGCGGAAGTGTGGAAGGCAGCCACGGCTGCGCTGCGCTCACGGGCGTCCCGCGTCGTCGAAGTGGACTTGAACGATGACGTGATGGGTGACGTCTGCGGCGGCACGCTCACGGTCTTCATCGACGTCTGGCAACCGGAATCTGCTGCGGTGGACAAACGGACGGGGGCTTGAATTTCCTTGGCCCTGCCAACGGTACCGGTCTCCCGTGCCGGTGGGTGCGGCAAACGAAGGAACGCTTCACCGCGCAAGTTGCCGGCACCAGCGAGGAACCGCAACTCTTCTCCACGCAGCACGCAATGGTCACGATTGGTGCGCTGGTGCTTTATCGGCAGGTAGCCGGGTGCGGTGGAGAACTCTTGAACTCACAAGGTCTACGCCCGTGTTAGATTTGGCTAAACAAGCGGCTGCAGTGCTGCGGCGCCGCGAAGCGGCCGTAATGGTAACCGTGGTCAACTCGCGGCGAATCGATGGTGGCCCGAATCTAGGGGCGAAAGTCCTCATCGGCGCAGATGGAATCTGCTACGGCTCCCTAGGCTCCGCGGCGGTTGAGAGAGCAGCGCGGCAGCAGGCGGAGGCCGCAATCGAGGAGGGAGAGCCGCTGCTCCGGCAATATGCGCCGGATGGCTCCCTTGCCCCGCGCCGCAGCCGCGCGTACTTGGAGTTGCTCTTTGAGCCGTTGTTACCGCCCGATAGGCTGCTTGTCATTGGGGCCGGTCACATTGCCGTTCCGCTGCATGAAATCGGCAAGATCTTGGGTTTTGAGGTCATTGTGGTCGACGACCGCGAGGACTTTGCCACTGCGGGGAGGTTTCCCCATGCCGATGCAGTGCACTGCATCCCCTTTGATACTGTGCCCGCGCACTTGACCATCGACCGCGCGACGTATCTGGTGCTGGTTACCCGTGCGCACGAGCATGATGAAGAGGTGCTCAGGCAGGTTGCGGATTCTCCTGCGCCGTATATAGGCATGATTGGCAGCAAGCGGCGCGTGCTTACGGTGTACCGGCGGCTGCTTGAGGAAGGCATCACCCCCGAGCAGCTCAGGCGAGTCTACGCGCCGGTTGGGCTGGCAATTAATGCCCGCACGCCACAGGAAATCGCCGTGGCAGTCATGGCCGAGATAGTGAGTGTAAAGCGTCAGGGCGCAGGCAATCACTCGGCTTTGCGTGAGTTGCCGCGCTCGCTGCAGGCGGTTGCCAGCGCTTCACACGCGGCGGCATCCTCGCAGAGTACAGATTGAGTATTCTAGGGGATGCACATTCTTACGTGAAGTGATACCCTATGGTGCAATAGATTATTGGGAGTGCAAAGTGCCCACTTGGTTGGTTCGGCGTGCATGCGGGGTTGGGACAGACTCTAACAAGACGTGGAGGGTTTCATGAGAGTAGCGGCAAGCATTCTGCTTGTACTTATGGTGATTGGTTTGAGCGCGTGTCGCATAGGCCCGACAGCGTCAGACAGGCCTTTGGAAGAACAGGCGGTCATTGGTGAACTGAGCCTGGAAGAGCAGGAAACGGCCAACGTCGTCATGACCATCGACGGCGAAGGTGTGACGCCGTCCGCAATTGCAGTGCCGCGCGGTCCCGTGCACCTGGAGATTCACAACGAGCTGCAGCAGCCGCGTACGTTCACACTCACCGGCGAGTCCATTGACGAGCAACAGGTGTCCGTCTCCGCGGGACAGAGCTACACAATTGAGCTTGTCCTTGCTCCGGGGATTTACGAGTTTACCATTACCGGCGGCGGTGAAACGCTGCGCGGCGTAATCACGGCGAATATTCCTAACTCCATTTAGCGCAGTGCGTTGAGCGCGACCCTCCACTTCGCACAAATGGGCGCGTAAGTTGGCAACAATCCCACAAGAGCAAATCAAGACCCGTGCAGACTGCTGCACGGGTCTTTGGTTTAGCCCTTGTCGTCTTTGCGCTCGTAGCCCGGCATGAAGCCTTCGAACATGTCGCGTCTCTGCGTCCAAACGCGGTCGCCCCAGCCGTCTACCTGTGTGCCCCACTCCCAAGCCGGCAGATCGGGCACGCGGTCGGCAGTGGCCGCGACGCCTTCCAAGAAATCGCGCGGCAATGCGCCCTGGCACTGGGCGGGCGGCTCAATGTTCAGCAGATGGCAGACCAGCGGCACGACGCTCGTCATGTGCACGTATCCCAGCCGTTCGACCGGTCGTTGATAGCCCTGCTTCAGGCCGGGCCCCTGCGCCAGCAGGTAGGCCAGATTTGACGATTGCGCCGTGCGGGCAGTGGGGAGATACGGACCATGGTGCGCGCCGTATTCTCCCGGCTTGAAGACGTACGGGTCTTGCCCTTCCGCATCGCCGCCGGGGTAGCCGCTTACGTAGCCGTCCTCCATGGCGTAGACGATGTCGCCGCACTGTTCGCCCCAGCAGCCAAGAAGCGCGGCGTGGTACTTCGGCAAGACGACGGCCACCGGGCACTGTCCGGTCTCCGCATCTACCCACGAACGCAGCAACGTAATGACCTCGCGCTGGATGCGCACGTATTCTGCCGATCCTTCCGGCGCGTTGATAAAGAGTTCGTAGTTGCGCACAGGCGTAATGAAGACTTTCGTACGCTCCATGTCGATCTTGGCAAAGTCCTCGTTGGGATCGAAGTGCGGCACCGGCTCCTTAAACGCCAGCAAGCCGTTGTCGTGCAGCAGGCGCGGGATGTCCGTGGCACGGAACTGGGGTATGGCGGCGTGATCCGAGACTACGATCACAGCGGTATCGTCCGGAGAATCCTCCAAGAGCGTGCCAAAGAGGCGGTCGGCGACTTTGTAGGATTCTCGATACGCGCGCCAACCCTCCTCAGCATCTTCTTCGCGATAGCCGGGGCAGGCGGGATCGACAAGCGGCAGGAAGTGATGGTTGATGTAGTCGAAGATGTGAATGTGGGTATAGAGCAGGGCGAAGTCTTGCTCTTCGAGCAGGTACTTTCCGGCGCGGGCGATCCACTGGCATTGGTATTCAATCTCTTCCAGGCACGTATCCAGATCGGCGATGCCCCAGACGTAAGGAAACACCGAGGCGTGCTCGAGATACGGCCCGAAGCGCTCAACTAACCTACGGCTCAATTCGACCGGCTCGCAAAAGTCGTCCACGTGCATGACCTGGGAGCGGTAGAGCAGCAGACGACTGGCGTCTGGGGCGATTTCGACGGCTTTGCACCGGAAGGCTGCGTCTTGTGCGGCGCCTTCCACCGTGAATGTGCGCAAAATCCAGTCGCTCCAGGTGCCGGGGCTTGTGCGGCCGAGCTCTGTGCGGCTGTCGCGCGTCTCACAGATTGCGACTGTGTCGTACCCCTTACCCTGCGTGTCGAGAACGAGGCCCCAGAGAGTCTGGTTTTCTCCCTCGCGCTTGGTGATGATTTCAATGGGAAATTCAAGCGGCGGTCTGCCGCCCGCGGGACTTGCCGGAAGGTTCTGCCAGGAGCCGTCCTCTAGCGGTGGTTGTTTGGTGGTTTCCAGCAGCGAGGTTTGCACACCGTGCACAGAGGCTGCGGCGGCTTGCGCGGGTCGCAGGCTGACGCGCGTGCTGTTGGTGAGGTCTGGGAGATTCGTGTAGCCCCAGGCAGGGGTGACCTCAAATGGCGTGCTGCCGTAGTTGGGATGGCCGAAACCGTCTATGACGTGAGCAAGTTGGGACTGGCTGGGTGAGGCCGCCGGATAGTGGATGGCGACGCTCTTGAGCCCGGCTTTCGCGGCAGCTTCGAAGACGTTTTCCGCCGCGACCGCCGGACGCACAAACGCGGAAAGCGTCTGTTCTTCCTGTTTGGGATTGGGCAGGTTCAGGAACCAGCGCGAGACACTATGGGTCCCCGTGTGGGCGCCCGTGGCGAGGGTGGTCCAGTTTGTTGGGGTCCACACCGGCATCGAAGGATAGGCTTCGCCCACAATGCCGGCATCGGCCAGCTTCTTAAGATTTGGCAACAACCCCTCGGCGGCAAACCGCTCGTACATGGGGAACATCATGCCGTCGAGGCCGATGACGTAGACGCGTTTTGTTTCTTCTGTCACTCTTCTCACTCCTTGGGGCGTTGGTTTCCTCTTGGACTGGTTGAATTCCATCTATTGTGCAGCGGTGGAGGCGGAAGCGGTGGCGCAGGTTACGCGCAGGTCCCGTGCGAACCTGCGCCATCTCCCCGCGTCGGCGGATGTTGATGCCGCGTGCAACTGTCCATCATTGTAAAGTTGTTTCGCTACCAGCCGAGCACCCTTACCAAAGTCTTGTCTTCTGCTTGGACTAGACGTCGATGGACAAGCCCCAACGCTGTTGCGGCAGCACGAAGAAACGCCGACAACGCAATAGCGACGAACACCTATCCACTTCCCCGGTAGCGCAGGTTTGCAACCTGCGGCAAACAGGATCAATACATTTGCACGTTCTCCGCCCGCTAAGTCGCCGGTAAACGCCCCCTTTGTTCCCTGCTCCGGCCGGGGGGACAAGCCCCCGCGATACTTTGGAATGAGGACATTGGGGGCTAGCCCGCACGCTACGGCTGCCTCAACACCGGATAGGCGCAGGTTGCAAACCTGCGCTACCGCAAGCGTGAAGCGCGGCGCATTCTAAATTATCGTTTTGCAGCAGTTCTTGCGGTGATTTGGGAATGTCCCACGCTACTCGGGTGGCACATCGTCTCGCTGGGATTGCGCGTAGCAACGTCGCGTTGGGAATAGCTTGCCGCCAAAAAACGGCGAACCTTTCAACGAACTTCCATCTCCACCAGCACCCAGTCGCCGACTTCGCGGCGGTCCAGCAGGGCCAAACCTTCTGCGTCGAAGGCGGCGAGCACGTCGTCGGCCTTTTCGTTGATGATGCCACAGGCTAGCAGTCGTCCGTTGGGCGCAATTGCTGCCCGCAGGTGCGGCGCCAACGTGATGAGGGTCTGGGCAGTGATGTTGGCAACGACAATGTCGTAGGCGGGAGCAGGCTCGGGAAGCGGAAGAGATCGTTCCGATACCGTGATGGCGTCGGCGAGTCCTGCTTGCGCCACGTTGTCGCGGGCGGCGGAGACGGCAACCGGGTCCGTATCAAGCCCGTCCACCTGCGCCGCGCCGAGTAAGGCCGCGGCAATTGCCAGGATGCCCGATCCCGTCCCCACGTCGAGTACCTTTTTCCCCTGCATGGGCAGCTTTTCAAGGGCTTCTAGGCACAGTTGCGTCGTGGGATGCGTGCCGGTGCCGAAGGCCATGCCGGGATCAAGCGCGATCACTATCTCGTCCGGAGCGGTTTCGTAGTCTTGCCAGCGCGGCTTGATCACCAAGCGCTCGCCGACGTGGAGGACGGTATAGAATTGCTTCCAGGCGTTGGCCCAGTCCTCTTCCGCAACCCACTGCGTTGCCAACTCACCCACCAGGTCGCCGTGGAAGGCGTGCAGGTGCCAGAGATCTCTCTCCAGACCGTCGCGGCGGGAGGCCAAGGCGGCAGTATCGGGCACATAGGTCGTCAGTGTGAGCCACGCGCCCACCGGACGGGGATCGTGGTCGACCGTCTCTTGCTCGTGGTCTTGGAAGATCGCGACGCCGCCTTCCCCCCACTTGTGCAAAAGCGCCGCCACCGTCTCCGCCGCTTCTTGGTGCGCTTGTACGGAGAGTTCCAGCCAGCGCGCCGGCGTACTCATTCTTGCTGACCGCCCGCCGCGCCAACAACACGCTCGGACTCCGCGGCCTCATGAAAGCGCACGTCTGGGACATCCGCAAAGCGCTGCCGCATGATCGCAATCGCCTGCGGGTTGTTATCGACGAGGACGAAGGGACGGCCGCATTCATGGGCCGCCGCTCCGGTAGTGCCACTGCCCGCAAAGAAGTCCAGCACCGTGTCTTCGGGTTGTGACGAGGCCAGGACGATACGCCGGAGAATGCCGAGCGGCTTCTGCGTGGGGTAACCCGTGCGCTCTTTGCTGTTGGTCGGCACAATCGTGTGCCACCATACGTCGGTGGGGAGCTTGCCCCGCGCCGCTTTTTCGGGGCCTACCAACCCGGGCGCCATATAGGGCACGCGGTCAATAGCGTCTGCATTGAAGACGTAGCGGTCGACATCCTTTACATAAACAAGGATATTATCGTGCTTTGGCGGCCACTTCTGTTTGGTGCGGCCGCCGTAGTCGTAGGCCCAGATGATTTCGTTCAAGAAGCATGCTCTACCGAAGATCTGGTCGAGCAGCACTTTGCAGTAGTGGACTTCGCGATAGTCAATGTGAAAGTAGAGGGTCCCGTCTTGCGTCAAGAGACGATACGCTTCGCGGAGGCGTGGTTCCAGAAATGCGAGGAAGTCGTCAAATTCGTCGGTGTACGCGTTGCTGCTCGTGTGTGTTGTGCGATAGCGCTTGCCGTGAAAGCCCGTACGATCGCCGTTCGCGGCAGCCACCGTGCGCAGACGCGTGTAGTTGCGTTCTTTGCCGGTGTTGAAGGGCGGATCGATGTAGATGAGCGGAAAGGATTCGTCCGGAAACTCAGAGAGGATGGGCAGGTTATCGCCGAACCAGACCTGGTTCACCCCAGCGCGTCCTTCATCTTGTTAAAGAAGCCCTTGTCATCCTGCGGGTTCGTGGCGCCGCCGAACGACTCGGCAAGTGCGTTGAGCAGTTCCTTTTGGTGGGTAGAGAGCCGTTTCGGCACATCCACGTGCACGTGCACGTGCTGATCGCCCCGGCCGCCGCCGTTCAGGTGCGGCACCCCACGCCGGCGCAGCGTGAACACCGAGCCGGACTGCGTGCCGGGAGGTATGTCCAAGCTCTCGCTGCCTTCGAGGGTGGGCACCTTGACTGTGTCGCCAAGTGCGGCTTGCGCAAAATTGACACTATAGTCTACGTGGATGTCGTCATCTTCGCGCTCAAAGCGCTCATCCGGCCGTACTGCGATAAACACATAGAGATCGCCGCGCGGGCCGTTCTTGGGGCCGGCTTCGCCCTGGCCGCCCAAGCGGATGCGCAGCCCGGAATCCACCCCTGCCGGAACCTTGACGGTAATGGTACGGTCTTGCTTTGTGCGCCCGCTGCCGGTGCACGTAGCGCAGCGGACGGTTGGCACTCGGCCTTCACCGCCGCAGCGCGAACAGGTGGCAACCGTTGTGAATTGTCCGAAGAAATTTGACTGCATCCGGCGCACTTGGCCTTGTCCTTTACACGCCGTGCAGGTGCCGATCTTGCTGCCCGGTTCCGCGCCGCTGCCCTCGCAGCCCGGGCAGGACTCCAAACGAGAGACCTCAATGTCTTTCTCGGCGCCAAAGACCGCCTCTGCAAAGTCCAGGGTCAAGTCCATGCGCAGGTCCGCGCCGGTCTCCGGGCCGGAACGGGCCGAAGGGCGCGAGCCCACGCCAAAGAACGCCTCGAAGATATCGCCAATTCCGCCCATATCCGCAGGGTCAACGCCACGGGGATAGCCGCCGGAGCGCCCGTTGCTGTGCCCAAAGAGATCGTACGCGCGCCGCTTTTGAGGGTCGCGCAGAGTCTCGTAGGCCTCATTGATCTCCTTGAAGCGCGCCTCGGCATCCGGGTCCTTGTTGACGTCGGGATGATACTGCCGGGCAAGTTGGCGAAAGGCCTGCTTGATCTCGTTTTCGGATGCGTCGCGGCTGACGCCCAGTGTTTCGTAGTAGTCGGCTTTCGTACTCATTCAGGGTCACTTCACCAGTACAGGACTAGGGTTATTCGGTTTCGCCATCCGGCTGAGATTCGGCTTCGACTTCAGGCCCCACTGCGTCACCTTCTTCTTCTGCCGCAGCATCCGGGGTCGGCGGCGGACCAACTTTAACCAGGCTCGGCCGCAGTACCCGGTCGTACATCACGTATCCCTTTTGCAGCTCTTCGAGCACGACGACCTCGCTGCCGTCATCCTCACCTTCGCGGAGCACGACCTCGTGATAGTTGGGATCGAAGGGCTTGTCTTGGGTGTCAATTGGCTCCAGTCCGCGCTTCTCAAGCACGTTGCGCGCCATTTGATGGACGAGGTCAACGCCCTGCAGCCAGGAAAAGAAGCGGAGCTCGCCGGGAATAGTGTCCAGAGCACGTTCAAAATTGTCGAGAATGGGCAGAAACTCGGCCACCAGGAGCGCCGTGGCAAACTTGCCCTGCTCTTCCTGCTCCTGCTGCGTGCGTCGCCGGAAGTTTGCGAAGTCGGCGCGGGCGCGGGCCAGCGCTTCTCGCACCTGCTGCAAGTCCTCATCTTTCGCGGCCAGCGCTTCCCCCGCCGCCGCGAGCTCGGACGTGAGCTTCTCGACCTCGCCTTCTGCACCGGGCCCGGCATCCGCTGCGGCTGCGTCCTCTGCGCCGGCCTCAGCCGCAGTCCCGCCGTCCGGCCCTGTGCCGCCGGTTGTTGCGGCGGCGGCCTCCTCGGTTTTCTTCTTCTTGCTGTCTTTTGCTTTCTTTCGTGCCATCGAGCCTATCCTGACGGAATGAAATCACCAAATCAAGGGTGGGGTAACGATTTGCCTTATTCCTAGTATACTCAATATTGCTTCGCGGAGAGAAACGCAGGGCACGTTGCTACGAGGCAAAGTGCCTGGCACCTAGCGCGGCGACTGCATTGTGAGACGGGGAGGATGAGTGGACGTCGCCTGCCCGGAGGCGGGGAGCGCCCTGCTCAGAGGGGAATGCGCAGCGGCGTTGCATCGCGGTCTACCTGTGCGGCGCTCTCCGTTGAGACACTTTAGCACGGATGGGTCCGAGGCGCCCATGTCGGGAAACGTCCACGAGGTCGTCACTCGCAGCGGTCGTGCCGAGAGCAGGGCGGGGGCAAGCAGCTCCGTACATACAGAACTGGATTTGCGGAATTTGATTTAACGAGCGTCTATTTGGAGGCAAGAACATGGCAATACCAAGCACACCGGCGCATTACGCCCCACTGACGCATATTCGCCAGGTGTACGCGCAGACGGTTCCAGCGTATGACTACGCGGCGCTGGGAGATGCAGGTTTCACGCAGTGGCAAGCGGAATTGCGCGCTAAAGTAGCCGGCTTATTGGGTGGTTTTGCCTGGCCGCGCGGCGGCCTTGAGCCACAGATTCTCGCAACGGCAGAGAAGGACGGTTACACCCAACAGAAGGTCGAGATCACGAGCGAACCCGGCGTGCGGTTGCCTCTCTACGTGCTCACCCCGGAGAGCGGGCAAGCGCCGTACCCCACCGTGATTGCGCTGCACGGCCACGGCTCCGGCGTGCAGGAAGTCATCGGTGAGCCTCAAAGCGAACAGATAGCGGAACATATGCGCCGCTGCAACCACGACTACGGCCGGCAGCTTGCTCAGCAGGGCTTTCTCGTGCTGGCGCCGGAGCAGCGCGCGTTCGGCGAGCGCCGCGAGGTGGAGGACGTCGCCCAAGCGCCGGGCCAGTCCTCATGCCGCCAGGCGAGCATGAATGCCATGATGCTGGGCCGCACGATGATCGGGATGCGCGTGTGGGACGTGATGCGCATCATCGACTATGCCCGGCAGACGGGTCTTGCGAAAGCGGAAACACTGGCTTGTGTGGGCCTCTCCGGCGGCGGGACTGTAACGACGTTTGCCACCGCGATGGACCCGCGCATTACCGCGGCGGTGATCAGCGGCTACTTCTGCACGTGGCAATGGTCGATCATGGCGATGCGGCACTGCGAAGACAACTACGTGCCGGGCATTCTCCAGCATGCGGAGATGGCGGACGTCGGTGCCCTCATCGCGCCGCGGCCGCTGCTCATCGAGGCCGGGACGGAAGACCCCATTTTCCCGCTTCCCGGCGTGCACGACGCGTATGACAAGCTGGCAAAGGTCTACGCCATGTTGGGCGAGTCCGAGCGGCTCGCGCTCGACGTCTTTGAAGGCGAACACCAGTGGCACGGCACGGTGGCGGTGGACTGGCTCCGTCGCTGGCTATAGGGCGCGCTCACATCCTCCGGTAACGCAGGTTTGCAACCTGCGCTGACCGGCCAACGACCGCCGCAATGGAGTCTGCCGTTCCTATCCTAGCGATGCTCGCCCGCATCCGGCGCGGCGAGTTCCTGCGAGCGCTGGAATGCCGCCATGACCGCGTCGTTTAGCGCCGCACGCACGCCGCCTTCTTCCAGCGCTTGCAGCCCCGCCGCGGTGGTGCCGCCGGGCGATGTGACGAGATTGCGCAGTTCGGCTAGGTGTTGGTCCTGGTTCTGGGCCATGAGCGCGGAGCCCTTCACCGTTTGAATAATGAGGGCGGCTGCCGTATCTCGCGGCAGACCGACACGTACCGCGCCGTCGATGAGTGCTTCCAGCAGCAGGAATACGAACCCCGGCCCGCTGCCGTTAACAGCGGTTGCCATGTCCAGGTAGTGCTCGTCCGGTACTGCAAGTTCGAGCCCGGCCGCTTGGAATATGGCCTGTGCCTGCGCTCGCTGCGCTGACGACGTAGCGGCGGTGGCCGTCCATACCGTTGCCGCCTCGCCGATTGTTGCGAGAATGCTCGGCATCGCCCGCACAAGAGCGCTGTTTCCAAGAAGCGAACCGATGGTGCCGAGGGGAACGCCCGCCATGATGGAAATCACCAGCGTGTCATCCGACAATGACTCCCGCAGTTGCGGTAGCACCGCCTGCACTTGCTGGGGCTTGATAGCGAGGATGACGACGTCGGCGCCGGCAACCACCTTGGCGTTGTCCGAGTCGACGCCAACACCGTGGGTCTCTGCGAGATGGGCGCGGCGGTCCGGAACGGGCTCACCGACCATAATCGCAGCAGGGGAGCACACGTCCTGCGCGATGGCGGCGGCCAAGAGCGCCTCGCCCATGGCGCCGCCCCCAACAACTGCCAACTTGCGGATCATCGTTCTTCCCTTTCAGATGGTTCAATGTGCCAAGTCCGGCCGTCCCACGAAAGCGTTACATAGCCCCGGACAGGAGGCCGCACCACCGTGACCCCCTGCGCCCGCCAACGCGCATCGCTCTCGTCCAACCACGGTTCGTCCAAAACGAGCAGGCGCGGCTTCAGCGTTGCCATGAAGTGTGCCAGCCGCGCGGGCGTGACCGCCCCTTGCACGATGAGTACCGCGACAGGCTGTACACCGTCTACCGTAGCGTCTGCTTGTATGATAGCAAGTTGCTGGCTGCCAAACCTGGCGAGCATGAAGTCTGCGGCGCTTTGCGCATGAATGCTCAGTGCAACAGCAGGGCCGAGCGCCAGGCGATACCGGTCACCGGATGGGAGGCTGTTGCTTGCTTCCGGCGTGCCAAACTGCCAAGCGTTCCCATCACTTTGAAAGGTGTACCCGATCCGAGCGCGGGGTTGCAGCGTGTGACGGCCGCCGACCCAGAGCGAATTGTTGCGTTGCCAAATCGGCAGCAGCCGGTCCAGATCATAGCGGCTGGGCGGCTCGCGAAAGCCGATGAGGAGCGGTCGTTGGTTGGCTGCTTCAACCATGACAGTGCTGCCCAGCGACCGTTCGAGCAGCGTCACGCTGGGAAGGCGGTTGAAGTCAGCCGCCGTGCTGCTCGCCAGCACCAGGAGAATGCTCCCCACCGTGCCGAGGCTGAAAAGGGTAGTCCAGGAGAGAGCACTCCCCTGGCTGCGGGAATGAGTTCCCGGCTGTGGTACTCTGCGGCGTGTCCAGGCCACGACGAGTGCCGCAAGGCATACGGCAAGTGCCGCGGGAAGCAACGTACCTGCGGAGACGGTGAGCGACGGCCAGCGGCTCACTTCCGTGGCAATGCGGATGAAGGCTTCCAAGGGGAGATAGGCGCTCCACGCCAAGACCTGGCCGGTGGCGGTGTGTGCCAAGCCGACCGCTGTTGCCACGGCGCCGCTGAGCATGATCCAGGGGATGAGCGGAATAGCCAGGACGTTGCTGATGAGGAAGAACGGTGAGACGCGGCCAAACACGTACAACAGCAGCGGTAGGACAAAGAGCTGCGCGGAGAGCGTCGGCGCGATGATGGCCGGCAAGGGGTAGGGCAGCCAGCGCAGCCGGGTATGCAACGGGTCTGAGAGTACGAGCAGGCCCGCCGTTGCGGCCACCGAGAGCTGGAAGCCTACGTCCCAAAGGACATTCGGGTCCCAGGCCGTCATGGCGACCGCTGCCAGCGAGAGCGCCGACCAGGGGTCGCGGTCCCGTCCCAGGGTAGCGGCGAAGAGTAGCAGGATTGCCATGACCGCCGCGCGCACCACCGCGGGGTTTGCGCCAACCAGAATGGTGTAAAGCGCAACTCCGCCCATGCTCAGCCAGAGGGAGCGTCTGCCGAAGAAGCGGCGCGTGACGCTTTCCAACATGATGGCAACGATGGTCATGTTGAACCCGGAAATGGCGATGAGGTGCGTGGTACCGGAAAGGTCGAATGCTTGGCGTAGAGTTGCCGGGATACCGGCCCGCGCACCGAGCAAGATGCCCTGCAGCAATGGAGCGTGCGGCCGCGGCAGGATAGTGTCTATGGTAGTAAGGAGTCTCTCCTTGACTCCAAAGAGTACGCGCAAGTGCGGCGCGCCGCGAGACCCCGGCAGGAATTCCACCTGGGGAAAGGCCAACAGCGCCTGGGCGCCCCGCCGTTCGAGATAGCGCTGGTAGGAAGGACTGTTCAAGCTGTCCAGTCCCTCCAGACGACCGTTGAGTTGCCACACCATGCCGTACTGCGCGGGAAATCTGGGCGGCAACGTCACCCACACCTGTCCGGACACGGGCCGCCAGGTGTCTTCTATCCAAAGGGCCTCTGCATGAAGCCGAACCCGTGTGCTCCGCTCTGATCGCAGCGGCTCCGACGCTACCCAGCCGCGCATGGAAACTGCTTGTGCGAGATGGGGCTCTAAGGGATTGACGGCAGAGGCCGTAGCCGTGGTGTGGAAGCGGACAACGCCCAGCACGGCGGCGATGAGGAGCAGCGCGGCCAAGGCCACGGGCCGCGTGCCAAGTGCCGCCAATCCGAGACAACCTACCAGCAAGAGGGCAAGTGCCGCCAGGGGAAAGGGCGGCAGGGAGGTCCCCAGCACGATGCCGATGAGGAACGCCGGTCCCAGGATGCGTGTCATTCCAGGTTGGTCCTGTGGACGCGTTCAACAGTTCTTGGTGAGTTTTCGTGACGAAAGCACTCTCCATGGCGGGAAGCAATCGGGGATTTTGGATGGGAGGTGCACATTGTGTGCGCAATACCGCCATGGCAACGCAAAAGTGACCAGAGGGCCGAATTATCAGGAAAAAGGGCGCGATTCAGCGGCAGCCGAGATGCTTCTACCCGTCGCGTCTATCCAGTCCAATCGGCACGACCGCTATCATAGCACGGACTGGGTCTTGCATTGAGCGGCCGTTACACTATGGAGACTTGAAGAGGTTTTGGCACCTGACTTTGGCTTCAAGACTTGCGGACGCTCAATCGACGAAGGTCGCGCCGTGGAGTTGCCAAAAGTCGGCTCTAGCCTTGGCTCTTGTGCCGGTTAGTGCACGTTCCGTTAAGGCCCAATAGATAGTCTCGGCGGGTCGTGTGCACGCCAAAGACCTACCGGAATCGGCAATCCTAGGCTTGTAGTCATCGCCGGTCTGCGGGCCCGCGCAGTGCACTGAGAGGAATATAGTGAGATCCCAATTCTAGATTCTTCGTCGCGGCGCTCCTCAGAATGACAGTTTGGGAACTGAAGCAGACCTGGGAACGATCTCGTGTCTTCCCTGTTGCCAAGCCAATCCAAGAATCACTAGTTGCAAGACCAGTTACACTGCTACGATAGCTGTAGAGAGCGTTTGTCTAGAGGGTGAAAGACCGTGCTTCAAGCACTCACTGGAAACTACGTGCAGATTCTCGTGCTCGCCGGACTGGCTGCGACCGGCGCGATCGGGGTGGTGCTCTACATATCCGCGCGTACGGGCTATATGCTTGTTCATCCCGACCGCAGTTGGCGGCTGGCTGAACTGCCTGCCGAGACTCCCGCGCTCGAGACTTTTGCCTTTCCGGCTGCTGACGGCACCCGGCTTGCCGCTTGGTTTCTGGCCCATCCCCAGCCTCAAGGTACGGTGGTCATGCTCCACGGCTTTGGTACAAACCACTTCGGCCTGGTGCATTTGGCCTACGACCTTCACGAGCATGGCCTGCAGTGCTTGCTGTTCGACTTTCGGGGTCATGGGGCGAGCGAAGGGGAGGTAACGACACTGGGACTGCGGGAACGACAGGATGTCCTGGGAGCGCTGGCGTATCTCCGCTCGCGGGACGACGTGGATCCGGACAGAATTGGTGTGTACGGCGTTTCCATGGGCGGTGCTACGGCCCTGCTCACCATCAGCGGCGGCATGGGAGTCCGCGCTATCGTGACCGATAGCGCGTTCGCGACTCTGCGCGGGGCGATTGACCACGGCTTTCGCAGAATCGCCGGCTTGCCACCCTCGATCTTTCGCACGCCCACGATTTGGTTTGCGAGCCGGTTTGTCGGTGAAAAACTCGATCACGTGCTGGGCAAGGTACGGCCGTTGGACCACGTCAAGCGGACGGGACGGTGTCCGCTGCTAATCGTTCACGGTACGGAGGATGACGTGGTCTTCATACAGGATGCCTATCAGCTCTACGTGGCGGCAGAAGGACCGAAGGAACTTTGGATCATCCCGGATGCAGGCCACGGCCGCGCCCACCAGATGCTGGAGGGTGCTTACGTCGAGCGCGTCGCTGCTTTCTTCTTAGACGCTCTTGGCGGTCCATCCACAATCGAGGGCGCCAAACAACCGGCAAGCGCCGACATGCTTCCATCTTCCCACGGAGCCGAGCCGCAGCGGGTACGGTCTTAGGTGCGGATAAGTCCGCGTGCAAAGTCGGAAACGGCGTCGAGGCGCGCTACGTCATCCGGCGAAAGTGTAACGTCGGCGGCCGCCAGGTTATCGTCGAGTTGGAAGTGATTCTTGGGTCCGATGATGGCTGAGGAAACGAACGGCTGCGCCATCACCCAGGCCAAGGCAATGGCGCTGGGCGTGGTATCGTGGGCGCGCGCCATGGCACGCACAGTGTCAACGACGGCCAGATTTGGCTCGGTCAGCATCAGGTCGTAGTGCTGCGGCAGGGATGTTATGCCATCCGGGCGCGCCGCAAAGCGCGAATCCGGGGGTGGCGGTTCGCCCGCGCGGTACTTGCCGGTGAGGAAGCCGCCGCCGAGCGGGCTGTGGGCGACGATGCCGATGCCCAAGTCCTGCGCCATGGGCACCACCTCCTGTTCGATAGCGCGGTCTATCAAACAGTAGCGCGGCTGCTCCACCACCCAGGGCGTCAGCCCGTTGCGCTCCGCCAGCCACATGCCGTGGGTAATCTGCCACGCCGCAAAGTGGGAAGTGCCGAGGTAGCGCACTTTGCCTTGGCGCACCAGGTCGTCTAAGGCGCGGATGGTCTCTTCCAGCGGCGTGGTCGGGTCCGGGATGTGAATGTAGTAGACGTCGATGCAGTCGGTCTGGAGGCGGCGCAGAGAGCCCTCGATCTCCTGGCTGATGTGGTAGCGTGAGGACCCTCTCTCGTTGGGGCCCGTTCCCATCGGGTGGCCGAATTTGCTGGCAAGGACGACCTCGTGGCGCCGTCCCTTCAGCGCCGCGCCAACGATCTCTTCCGAGCGGCCTTTGAAGTAGACGTTGGCCGTATCGATGAAGTTCACGCCGCGCTCCATGGCGGCGTGGATCATGCGCACGCCCGCGCCGGTATCGGTGTACGTGCCGAGCGGGAACGTGCCGTAAGCAATGGTTGAAACCCGTATGCCGGTTGTGCCGAGCTGTCGATACTCCATGCCATTGCTCCTCGCAGGCCGGATTGAGAATGATACCGCTTACTGAGGGATAACTTTGATGCGATGCAATAGGTTGCCGGTTGATTCGCTCTCTCACCCAATCGGCTGCCGCTGTGCTGTTACTGACTTTCACTGCGCGTGACCAGTAGTCCTCAGTCACGCGAGCAGTTGCCCTTAGTCACATGAGCAGTTGCTCTCAGTTGTGCTGTCACTGACTTTCACTGCGCGTGACCGTTAGTCCTCAGTCACGCGTGCAATTGCCCACAGTCGCGTGAGCAGGTGCTCTCAGTGACGTGAGCAGTTGCTCTCAGTGACGTGAGCAGTTGCCCTCAGCCACGGAAGCACTTTCCCCTAGTCCGTCATTCCCGCGCACGCGGGAATCCATCTTCAGACTGGTGGCTATCCGCACTATCGCCCGGAGTTTAACGTCCACGTTCGCGTTGGCCGAGCCTTGACTCCGGCATGCGCCGGAGTGACGGAGAGCCTGCCAATCCTCGCTGAGACACCGAATCTCAGGCTGTCCCAGTAGGTAAACCTATCCGGGCAAGGACATGCACTCATAGACCTCGATGGAGCACCCCTCGCCTTGGTCCAGAAACGGATCGGTCTTGAGGATGGCCTGTGCTGCCGCCATGTCTTCTGCTTGGAGAATGGCATATCCCATGATCGTGCTTGCTGACTCGGAACTGCCTGATGCGGTCATGACCTGCCCGCCGTCCAGCGGCGTGCCGGCATTTTCCAAGGCGTCGGCATTGCTTTCCGTCCATGCTTGCCACTTGGCAAAGTGCGCTTGCTGGTCTTCAGGCGAAGCGCCGCCCATGCGTTGCATGGCTTCCGGCGTCGCGTGATAGAAGAAGATGAATTTCTGCATTGCATTCCTCGGTTTGAGCAGACAATGGGTTGGTCACTCCCTTAATTCTAGCAGCTAGCGGTGGTCACGGTGCCGTGCCTGAAAGGTCGGACTTTCAGTGCTGCCTTAGGAAGGCAGTAGTGCCAGTCTCCGCCTGCAATGTAGCGCGGGGGCTTTTTCCCCCGCCAATTGGAAATGCTGCAACAGAAGAGGCGGATGGATGCCCGCGTGCGCGGGAATGACGGGGGACTAAGGAGTAGTGTTTCGGTATCCACAATCTGGATTACCGAGTGCGCGGGAATGACGAATGAAATCGCCGGCTACGCCGCTCGGCTTGGACTATTGCAGCTAAGCTACTCGGCACTGTGCATTAGCTGGCCTGTAGTTCGTGAATGACTTGGCGCACCAGTGACTGCGGTACATCGCTTTCGATTTGGGGTGTGCCGATGTCTTGCAAGAGGATCCAGCGTACCCGGCCCTGGCGGTTCTTCTTGTCGAGCGCAATTGCGCTCTCGATTGCAGCGGGGTCAACGTTGGTATACTCCACCGGCAGATCGTATTGGGCGATGACGGCTTGCTGCCGGGCAAAGGCCTCTTGCCCCAGCAGGTCCAGGTGACGGGCGATGCGCGCCGCCCCGTGCATGCCGATGGCGACGGCTTCGCCGTGGAGATATCTTTGGTAGCCGGTGGCGGCTTCCAAGGCGTGGCCGATGGTGTGGCCGTAGTTGAGGAGCGCGCGGATGCCCTGCTCTTTGGGGTCTTCCGCTACCACTTTTTGCTTCCAACGCACGCAGCGCGGGACGACTTCCAGCAAGAATTCCGGCGTGAGGTCGGAAGGTCCTCGTTTGGCAATCTCCGCAAAGAGCGGCGCATCGAAGAGCAGTGCGGTCTTGATCACTTCCGCCCAACCGGCCAGCAGGTCGCGCTGCGTTAGCGTCTCCAAGAAAGAGATGTCGATGCACGTGATCAGAGCCGGATAGAAGGCGCCAACGAGGTTCTTGCCTTCCGGTAGATCAACAGCCACCTTGCCCCCGATGCTGCTGTCGATCTGCGCGACCAACGTGGTGGGGACTTGCACGAGGGGCATGCCGCGCAGGTAGGTGGCGGCTACGAAGCCGGCGAGATCGCCTACGACACCGCCGCCAAACGCCACGATCGCTTCTTTGCGTTCCGCCCGCTGCTCGGCGAGCCAGTGGTAGATGCGTTCAGCCTCCCGGAGGTTCTTGCTCCCTTCACCGGACGGCACCAGGTAGGTGGTAACCGTGTGCCCCTGGTCGGCCAAAGTCCTTCCCAGCGTGTTCTGGGTGTGCTGCGCCACGCGCTCGTCGGCGATGATGAAGAGCCGCCCGTCAAGGCCGTGCTGCGCCAGGGCACCAGACAGTTCGGGCAGGACATCGCGGCCAACTATGGTTTCTTCCATGCTTCCACCTCCTGCCAGAGCAGGTCCGCTGCGGCCTCATGGCTCTTGCCGTCGGTTTCCACAGACACGTGGCTCGCCTGGCTGTAGTCGTGATGCCGTTCTTCGGCCATGGCGCGGATTCTGGCGAGCGGGTCGGGGGCCTTGAGGAGCGGTCGCGTGTGCACACTCCACTTCAATCGTTCGAGGATCGTCTCGGGCGTGGCCCGCAGCCAGACGACCAGGTTTCCCGCCCGCATGGCGGCACGGTTGTCCGGGTCGAGCACAGCGCCGCCGCCGGTACTGACGACTGCGTGCCGCTGGGCGCAGATGTCTCCCACCACGCGTCGCTCGAGTTCGCGGAAGTAGGCTTCGCCCTGGTCCTGGAAGATCTGGGAGATCCGCCGCTTTTCCTGCCGTTCGATTTCGCTATCGGTATCGATGAACCGCCAGCGCAGCTTCCGCGCCAGCAGCCTGCCGACGGAGGACTTGCCCGTGCCCGAAAGGCCGATGAGTACTACGCTTCTTATGTCGGCAGCCCTTCCATGTAGCCACGGTAGTTGCGTTCAATCTCGGTTAAGCTGTCGCCGCCGAATTTCTCCAGAAACGCGTCCGCCAGGATGATGGCCACCATCGCCTCGCCGATCACACCTGCCGCGGGCACGGCCGTTGTGTCCGCGCGTTCGTAGTGGGCCTGGGCGGGTTCGAGGGTCGCCAGGTCTACGGAAGGCAAAGGGCTGCGGATCGTGGAGATTGGTTTCAAAGCGCCGCGCACGAGGATCGGTTCGCCGTTGGTGATCCCCGCTTCCAACCCACCGGCGCGGTTGCTCAAGCGGGAAAAGCCCTGCCCTTTCTCGAAGCGAATTTGGTCTTGCACCTGGGAGCCCTGCCGCCGGGCGTTCTCGAACGCCGAGCCGAATTCGACCCCCTTGGTGGCGTTGATGGACAGGATCGCTGCCGCCAGTCGTGAGTCCAAGCGCCGGTCCCAAAAGACATGGCTTCCCAACCCGATCGGCACACCCCACGCCACCACGTTGTAGACGCCGCCCAGGCTGTCGCCCGCGGCATTCATTTCGTCGATCAATGCCACCATCTGCTGGCTCGCCGCGGGATCCGGGCAACGCAGCGGGTCTTTCTCCAGCGCGTCCCAGTCCACGGTATCGGGATTCTGGGTGACTTCATAGGCGCCGTCGATCTCGATGGGGCCGAGCACTGAAACGTAGCTGGCGATCTTGATGCCAAAGTGGCTCAAGAGCGCGCGGCACACGCCGGAAGCCGCGAGGCGTGCCGCCGTTTCGCGGGCGCTGGAGCGTTCCAAAATGGGACGGATGTCGTCAAAACCGTACTTGAAGACGCCGACGAGATCGGCATGGCCGGGGCGGAGGTGGGTTACTTTCTTTACCGGCCCTTCCACGGGTTCCACGGCCATGATTTCTTGCCAGTTGTCCCAGTCTTTGTTGTCGACCAGCATGGCAATGGGACTGCCGATGCTCCTGCCGTGGCGGACGCCGGAGAGAATCTGGGCCGCGTCCTTCTCAATCTGCTGGCGGCGGCCACGCCCGTGTCCTTGCTGGCGGCGCGTCATGTGGCGGCCGATCTCGTCCGCCGAAATCGGCAACCCGGACGGCATACCTTCGACAATGGTCAGGAGGGCCTGACCGTGAGACTCACCGGCGGTAAGGATCTTCAGTACGCGTAGCAATGTACTCTCATGCCTTTGTGTATGGTGGCGTGCTGCCGGTTCAGGGGAATCAATTCTCGCACGCTTGCCCCCGTTACAAAGGGCAACCGCGGAGAGTCAAGCGTTGACCGCCCACAGTCTATTGCGGCCGCATGACCTCATCCCGACCCACTCCCAAAGGAGACCTTTGAACAAATCACATACTGGCACAATTAACTCCCTCTCCCAAGGGAGAGGGCCGGGGTGAGGGGTCTTCTGGCTTCGATCCTCGACCTATGTGTGCAAAGTCTAGGTGCTACAGAGCAAGATCGACTTGCATCCAATGCGATTCCATAGGATCCACCCTCACCCTAACCCTCTCCCGTCGAGGGAGAGGGAACCATCTCGCTGCCGCTGGAGCTACGCAAAGAACTCCACAGGGAGAGAAAGGGTTCAGCAGGGGCCTATGAGCCAAGAGCGGCCAATGCCTTGGCCTTCATCAGTTTAAGCGGCGCGGGCTTTCCTGTCCAGCGTTCGAATGAGGCAGCGCCTTGATAGACAAGCATGGGAAGCCCGTCGAGCGTGCGCGCTCCTCTGGCTTGGGCGTGGCGGAGCAGCGGCGTGCAACTGGGCGTATAGACGAGGTCGAAGACGATCTGCCCGCCGTGAAAGACGCCGGGCGGCAAGGGCGAAGAATCCGGCGCGGGTCCCTTGGCCATGCCCATTGCCGTGCAATTTACGATGACGTCTGCCTCAGACGCAGCGCGCTGCAGCGCCGGACTATCCCACTCCAGGACGGCGATTTCCTGCGATTGCAACGGTGCGGTGAGCGCTTCCACCAAGGTTTCCGCCCGTTCGCGGTGCCGGTTTGCCAGCGCAATCTGCCCCGCGCCAGCCTGAGCGAGCGCCACGAGCACGGCGCGGCCGGCCCCGCCTGCGCCGAGCACGAGCACGTTCCTGCCGGCGGGATCTATGGCGCCGTCCGTCCGGAGCGCGGTCAGGAAGCCGTGGGCATCCGTGTTGTCGCCGATGAGGCGGCCTTCCTCCTTGAAGAGCGTATTGACAGCGCCAATGGATTCCGCGGTGGCGGTGCATTGGTCAACGAGCGTGACCACGACTTCCTTGTGAGGAATCGTCACGTTGAGACCGAGCCAGGTTGGGTCGTGGATCTCGGCGATGAATGCGGGCAAGACCTCCCCAGGTACCGGATAGGGCCGGTACTGCGCCGGGATACCATAGTGGTCGAATGCCGGCTGTTGGAAGGCTGGAGAGACGGTGTGCGAGAGGGGAAAACCGATTACGCCTACTTTTCGAGCATACTGCGATGGTGGCATGCGAACTCCTGGCAGTGGCGCAGATCTGGCGCTGTCGACTCGCGGGTATGTAGGCAGTCCGCCGCCCAGAAAAAGCAATCTCGCATGGGCGTTACGCGGTTCTTTGCCTCGCCGAAGCGACCACCGGGCCCCATGTTGAATCAGAACTCCGCGTCAAGCCCGACGGTGCGACGACGCGCCGCAATGTTCCTCAGGCCGCCCGCGCGCCTCAATCCTATCCTCTCGAATCGCAGCGGTCAACGAGTGCCTGCGGGGCCGCAAGGTTTGTCAATCGTAACGCATCTTCCAGAGAACGCTGGGCTCATTCAGTGGTCGGCGGGTGGTAGCCCCAGCGCCCGTCACGGTACTATGATGCGCGAACTGTGGTATCATACCAGCTAAGGTCACGCTGGACACGTGATCCGGACAGTCGGAAGAAACTTGAAAGAGCGAGGCACGACGTATTGTAATGAATTGTCCTACATGTGGGAGTTTGAATAAGGGAAGCAGCCTAATCTGTGTCGCCTGTGGGCACACGCTGGAGGCGCTGAAGTCAGCAATCGGAACACCCCTCCAGTCTGCAGAGCCGCACCGCCTGATGATCTTCATCGATGCGGCCAACATTGAACGACAAGCCCGGGACATCGGCATCATGCGCGTGCCGTGGCATCTGATCCGGGACCAGCTCCGAGGAGACGATACGCTCCTGGGAGCTTTTTACTATACCGGGACGGACCTGCGCGTAGAGGGCTTTCGCCAGCAACTGGACTACCTTGTAACCCACGGCTTTCGCGTGGTCCACAAGCGTTCGAAGGAACTGCCCGGAGGCGGCTACAAGGGAAATCTCGACATCGAGATGTCGTTGGACATGCTCGACTTCGTGGGGTTCTACGACAAAGCCTTCGCGCTGACCGGGGACGGTGACTTCATCCCTGTCTTTTCGCGGCTGCGCGACCGTGGCGTCCAGGTCATGGTGGGCAACTTTGGCGTGGGCAGCGACCCCGGCTTGAAGCTGGTTGCCGACGGATACATCGATCTCGGGCTGCTGCTTTCGTTGGTGATCGAGCATGAGAAGCTTCGGACGGAGCAGGCGCAATTCGATCAGCCGGAATTGCCGCTCGGTGAAACCCTGGATACGCACGTTGACCGCAACATGCTGGCTGCTCGGCTGTATAGCCTCGGCCGCAACGCATTCGACCGCAACGAATTGTCACGGGCCCTGAACCACTTCGCGCAGGCGGTGCGCTTGATGCCCCGCCAAATGCGCTATCGGCATCGCATGGCACTTTGCCTGGCGGCCTTGGGGCGGTTTACGGATGCAGCCAACGAACTCGAAGACCTGGTACGCCAGCAGGATGACGATGCGGAGATCTTCTATGATCTGGGCCAGGTATATGACAGATTGGGCGCACCGGAGAAGGCTCTGGAAGCATATACGCGGTGCGGCAATTTGGACAGCCGGTACAAGGACGTCCAGGCACGCAAGCAGGAGTTAGAGCGCGCCACCAAGAGCAGCAACGGTCAAACGACGCGCGGCGAGGACGCGGCGCGTCCGCGTGGACGCGGAACGCGGTCGCGGCAGTCCTCTACATCTTCGCGGCAGCCGCGTGCTTCGACAGGCTCAGCACGAACGGAATCTCGTCCGGCATCGGCACGAACGGAATCTCATTCGGAGCCAGAGCGAGCGGACTCTCGAACGGAGTCGGCACGAACGGAATCTCGTTCGGAGCCGGCGCGAGCGGATTCTCGAACGGAATCGGCACGTGAGGAATCTCGAACGGAGCAGGCGGGAACGGACTCTCGATCCGCGCCGGAGCGAACCGAATCTCGAACGGAACCGGCGAGAGCGGATTCTCAAGCCGCGCCGGGTACTGCCGCTCGCGGGGGCGGCGCGCGCAGACGGACTCAGCCTGATACGCGCAAGGAAAGAGACGCAAAGACGGCCGCACAGCCGGCGGCAGAACTAGCCTCTGCCGCTGTGGGCATGGCACAGGCGTTTCAGCATATGCTGAAGGGCGATCACAAGGATTCGCTCGCCGTGCTGGAACAGGCGGCGCGGCAAGAGCCGGAGAACCTGGATGTTGCTCTGGCTTGCGCTCAGCAACTCGCCCTCGCCGGCGAGCACACGCGGGCAGCGATGATGGCGGAGCAGCTTGTGCTGGATAATCCTCAGAACTATGCGCCGGTTGCCGTGCTCGGTCGCATTTGCTACGAGCGCGGTAAATTTGCAGACGCCCTCGAGCAGTTTACGCATGCTTTGGAATTGGCGAAGGGGGCAGACGACGCGCAGGCCCAGGCGTTCCTCTATCGCATGCTCGTTTGGACGCACCTGGAAACCGGCAATGAAACGGAGGCGCTCGCAGCAGGCGAAGCGGGTAGCGCGGTCGCTCCCGATGACCAGCAGTTACGACGGCTGGTCGATCGCGTGAAAGGGCCAACGCAGCCAGCCGCTGCCGCTGATACCTCCGCTGACGGTGAGCCCCCGGAGACCAGCGCGCGTGAAGTGACGACGCCTGAGAGTGCGGACATCGAACCGGCTGAGCCGGCCGCCGCGGCCGCAGCCAGGGCCGGCACCGAAGATTAGTCGGCTCCACTTGGAGGGAGTCGCGCATCAGCCGCGCTGCAGCCAAGTGTTGTGGTGCGGCTTGTTTTTTATGCCCGTTTGCCGCGCACTGGGCCGCTTGGTGCATCCCGCCTCCATATTGCCGTGCCGGCGCCACGGGGGCACCATCCCTAAAAACCCTCTCTTGCTAAGCGCACCGCCCGGCCAGTATCATGTTAACTAAGTGAATTAGTTAACAAAAGTAACTTAACCGTCGGGTAGAAGCGCTATGCGGATTTCAATGAAAGCGGACTACGCGGTTCGTGCGGTGGTTGACCTGGGTCACCGGTACGGTCAAGGCCTGGTGCAAAGTGCCGAGATCGCGCAGCGCCAGTACATTCCGGAAGCCTATCTGGACCAGTTGCTGACCGCACTGCGCAAGGCGGGCATCGTGCGCAGCCTGCGCGGCCCGCAGGGCGGACACGAACTGGCGCGGCCTCCCGATCAGATCACGATGGAAGTGGTCGTGACCACGCTGGAGGGACCGTTCAATCCGGTCGAATGTCTTGAAAACACCCCGTTCTGCGCGTTAGTGCCGGGATGCGGTCAGCGAGAGGTGTGGCACGAGGTCCAAGCGGCTGTGCAGTCAATCTTGACCCGGCATACCATCGCCGACCTGGTTGCCAGAGAGAAGGAACGGCGCGAGCGCATCGTATACTATATCTAAGTGCTTACAAGCGCCAATGGCTGAAGGAGGAATTATGAGCAAAGTGGCAAAGCGGCGCAGCCTGTTTACGCCTGAACAGGTGCAGCGCTATAGCAGACACATCATCTTGTCCGAGGTTGGCCCAATCGGCCAGCGCAAGCTAATGAGCGCCAAGGTCTTGCTCCTCGGCGCGGGTGGGCTTGGCTCCCCCGCGGCGCTCTATCTCGCCGCGGCCGGCGTGGGCACGTTGGGGATCGTGGACTTCGACGAGGTGGACCTGAGCAACTTGCAGCGACAGATCTTGCACGGTCACTCCGACGTCGGTCGGGCCAAAGTGGAATCCGCCCAGGACCGCCTGCGGGAAGTCAATCCTGATGTCAAGGTAGTCGCCCACACCGAGCACCTCAACTCTGACAACGTGATGGAGGTCTTCGCCGAGTACGACGTCATTGTTGACGGAACGGACAACTTTCCGACGCGGTACCTCGTCAATGATGCCGCCCTCTTCTTGAACAAGCCGGTAGTGCACGGCAGCATTTTCCGCTTTGAGGGTCAGGCAACCGTATTTGAACCCGGCAAGGGCTGCTACCGCTGCCTCTACCCGGAGCCGCCGCCACCTGAAATGGCGCCTTCCTGCTCCGAGGCGGGCGTATTGGGCGTCTTGCCCGGCATTGTCGGGTCCATCCAGGCGGTAGAGACCGCCAAGTTGATCTTGGGCATTGGCGATACGCTGACCAACCGGCTCTTGCTCTTCGACGCGCTGGCGCTGAGTTTCCATGAAGTCAAACTGCGTCGCGATCCCGCGTGCCCGGTTTGCGGGGATAATCCGACGATTAACGAGCTGATCGACTATGAGGCGTTCTGCGGCATGCCGGCCATCGAGCAGACCCTGGACGTGACTTCCGGTACAACAGTGTAGTCCTGTCGTCGACGCGCGCCTCTGCAGCGTTTGTGGCCCTGCCGGTGATTTGGGACGAGCGCGAAGAATTGCGACCTCATTAGTCCAAGGACTAAGGTGAGGCCCCGTAGTACTTTGACGAATTCCGGGATTGAAAGCGCTAGTTGCAATGCTCCAGATGACCGCAGAGCAACGAGAAGAGATGATCGCGCACGTGCGGGCGGAGGCGCCCAACGAAGGCTGCGGCATGTTGGGTGGGAAGGATGGCGCCGTACTGGCCGTTTTGCCTGCGCGGAATGCCGCGGCGAGCCCCATTCGTTTCACCATTCATCCGGAAGACTTGCTGCGGATTGTGCGCACGGTGGAATACGAACGGGAATGGGAGATTGTGGGCATCTTCCATTCGCACCTGGCGTCCGCTGCCTATCCCTCGGCGACGGACGTGGCTGAAGCGGAATTCGAAATGGGCGCCGGCGAAACGGTGGAGCGGTATCCGGGCGCGGTGCACATTGTCATTTCGCTGGCGAATCCGGCAGAGCCGGACGTGCGGGGATATACTATTCGGCAGGGCGAGATAGCGCCGGTTCCGTTGAAGATTGCGCCCGAGAAGGCAAAGACCGGTTGCGCAACGTAGGCGCATGCACCGACTTGCCTCAGCACACATTCGGAATTCGCATTGCCCTGATCCCTGGGCAGATTCATGCTTTGCGGTGCGGGACTACAGGGCTTCGTTTCGCGTAGAATGGCAATAGGGTTGGGCGCTCGGTTGTATTGAGCGCGCGCTCGTATGCGGTGGATTGAGCAGACTGGAGGGCACACATGGCCAGATCTACGCCCGCCGTCACGTTGACATACGAAGACTACCGGAACACCCCAGACGATGAGCGTTACGAACTGTTGGGCGGAGAATTAGTAGTGGCTCCGGCACCCCGCCTCTCCCACCAGAGGGTGGCTATGCGGCTAGGCGCGCTATGCCATGTGTTCGTGAAGGAGAGGGGTCTGGGAGAGGTCTTTGCCGCGCCGTGCGATGTGGTGCTATCGAACACAGATGTCGTCCAGCCGGACTTGCTGTTCGTTTCAACGGAGCGAGAACACGTGCTGCATGGCGGCGATTGCGTCCGAGGCGCGCCCGATGTCGTGATCGAGATACTTTCTCCCGCCACTGCCGCACGAGACCGAACGTACAAGCGCGCGCTCTATGCCAAACACGGGGTGAAGGAATACTGGCTGGTGGACCCAGATACGAGGACTGTGAAGGTGCTGCGGCTGGAGGAGCGCGGCTATGCAGTCGCGGGCGTTTACGGCGCGGGACAGAATATCACATCGCCCACGTTGCAAGGTTTTTCCTTCGATCCGGTCGAGATATTCTAGCGCTCATCCCAAGCGCGGCGTATTACCTGCGTTGCTCTGAGCTATGTCACGGCTCTTTTGTTCCAACGTGGCGCAGTGAGGCTGCTAATCACGTAAAATGACACCATGGAACCTGCTCCTGCATCGTGACCTACGTAAAGGGGCCGGTCCATCGCTCCGATAAGGTGAAGGTTGGAGAACAAACAGGTCCTGGGAGGTTGATGAATGACCACTTCGGCACTAAACGAAAAGTATGAGAATCTCACGCAACTGATTGCCAGCATGGGTCGGACGCTTATTGCGTTTTCCGGCGGCGTCGACAGTACGTTCCTCGCCAAAGTGGCCCAGGACACGATAGGGCGGGACGCCGTGGCTGTCACGGCGCTTTCGCCAACGTATCCGGCGACCGAACTGGAGGAGGCAAAAACCTACGCGGCGGAGATTGGGATCGAGCATCGTCTCATCGAGACCCACGAGCTTGAGAGAGAGGAATACGCCGTCAACAATCCCGACCGGTGCTTCCACTGTAAGAAGGAACTCTTTACCGAAATGCACGTCATTGCCGCGGAAGAGGGCTTTGAGACAATCATCTATGGTGGAATCACCGACGATCTTGGCGATCACCGCCCCGGCATGGAAGCGGCTGAGATGCTCAATGCCCGCGCACCGCTGGTGGAAGTGGAACTACAGAAGCACGAAATTCGCCAGCTCTCCAAAGAACTTGGCTTGTCGACGTGGGATAAGCCCGCCGGAGCCTGCCTTGCTTCTCGCATTCCCTATGGCATGCGCGTGACACTGGAGAAACTACACCAGGTGGACCAGGCCGAGCACTACTTGCATAAACTAGGCTTTCGTCTGGTGCGCGTGCGCCATCACGGCGACATCGCGCGTATAGAAGCGCCGCCGGAGGACTTGCCGCGGCTCTTCGAGGGCGATGTGCACACGCGGATTGTCGGCGCGCTTAAGGACATCGGGTTCAAGTACGTCGCTCTCGACATGCAGGGCTACCGCACCGGCTCCCTCAATGAAACGCTCGCCGACCACACCATCGTGCCGCTGCAAACGGTGTGACGCTGGAGTCCCATCGCCTCGAGCGCGTACGAAACCGTGGAAGAGCCGTCCGGTGTTCCAGCGGAGATGCTTTGGCTAAGCGTGCTTCTCGACGCGCTCTTTCCGCCGCGCTGAGCGACGGCGGCCGCGGGACGTGATCCGTAGGCAAAGGGAGGCGGTCCCCAATGGACAGTGAGAGTCGAGTGCTCTTCGTCTACAACGCCGATTCCGGCCTGATTGCGCAACTCAAGGACTACGTACACAAGATCGTTGCGCCGCAGAGCTATCCCTGCAGTCTGTGTCAGATTACGTTCGGCAATCTCGGCATGAAGCGCGGCTGGCGGCGCTTTGTGGAGGAGTTGCCGCTGACGGCAGTATTCCTGCACCGCGACGAGTTGACGGGAAGGTACGCAATACTCTTGTCTGAGAGTTTGCCCGCGGTATTTGTGGAAGAAAGAGAAGAGATCAGTTCTCTCGTCACTGCTGAGGAACTGAATGAAACACCGGACTTGCCGACCCTGCAGGCACTAGTGTCGGCCTGCCTTGAAGAGAGAACACCAGCGCCTCACCGCGCGTGAGCACAGGCGTGTTTACAGAGAGGGAGAGTAATCTGCTGTGGTCGGGGTGCCCGGATTCGAACCGGGGACCTCTTGAACCCCATTCAAGCGCGCTACCAGGCTGCGCCACACCCCGTTCGCGAATGCACATCACACCTCTGCCCAGACCCACGGTCGTGAGCCGGGACGGCAGCCACCGTCGCGCGCATCCGCCGCTCTACGTTCATCCTCGCGATGAGGCTGCTCCCCTATTGTACCAGCGGATACTGCCTTGCTCAAAAGCACGGCCGGTTGCACAACCATCACCGAACACCTGTCGCTGGAGTTCGCAAGAGCCGAATGGCCAGCATCCCAAATCCCGCCAGCATCAAGAGAAACCCAATGAACGGCAAACCCAGCGGCACGCCATGCAAGCCGGGGCCATAGAGAAAAACGAGCGTTGATCCAACCATGACCGGAAGCGCCTCACGGAGCACCAGCACCTGCGAGCGCAGTCCCAGCAGGCCAAAGAGGAAGATCGTCACCATCAAGGTGGCGCCGCCTTGAAACAAGAGCGGCACGCGGCTTAGGGCAAGATTGGTGAAGCGGTCCACGAACGGCTGGTTGGCAGGCGATAGGCACGCCTCTCCCGACTCCACGCACGCCTTGGCAAGCTCCGGCACGACCATTGCTTCTTGCGCAAATACCCCCGTTAGCAACGAGGTCGCCACAACGCCGATCGCCGCGATAACGTTGGCAGCAATGCGCGGCTGAGGCAGCAAGGACCGGAGCATGAGGATCACCGCCAGGCCCAAGAGACTGCCTCCTGCCAGGCCTGCGTGCACCAACCGCCAGCGGTCGGCCTCCGCGGCCAGTCCCTGAATCATCTCCGCGGGCGTGCCGGCAAAGCCGGGGTGCAGACCCGTATTGCTCAGCAGCAGAAAGCTGAGCGGGAAGAGCACGAGGCAGAGCGCCTGAAGAATTCTAGGAATGAGATTCATATCGGAATGAGAACCCGCACTTGGCGGTGTAGCCGTGCTGTGTTCGGTACTGCTCTTAGTGCATGTTATGCCATGCGGATTGAGTCCCTTTGGCAACGGGAGACGCACCCACGCTAGCGGGAATAATCCGACGCTGTCAACTAGCGCAGATTAAGTGTCACGGCACGACCGTTACTGCCCGGCAAGCGCGGCGTCGCTGTTGGTGTCCGACTTGGCGTACGCAGAGCCGGTGAAGGCAGGTGTGCGGCTCCCGGAAGGTGGCGCACGAGTCGCATACTTGATAAAATGAAGCAACTAAGTCATCATATTCCTGTAGTGTAGTTTCACCTACATGTTCAAGCGTTTTCATGTGCTACCATGTGCTGCAAGCGCATTGACGTAGGCAGAGCATCGGCGACACTCCAGGCTGAAAGAGATTATCAATGAGCACCAACGTAGAGGCCCAAGAGGCAAGTGGTTTGGGCCAGATCCTGTCGGGGCGCGCCATCACGCGCATTGCCGTGGTAACGGCGGTTGTACTATTCCTGGCGTATCTTGCCCTGGTGAATTCGACGCTTGCGGTGATGTGGTTGTTCGGGTTGGCATTTGGCGCCATTCTCCAACGCAGTCGCCTGTGCTTTGCTTCCGGCTTTCGCGACATCTTTCTCATGCGCGACGCCAGCACTATGCGTGCTCTGGCCGTAGCAATCGGCGTGGCTACGATCGGGTTCTGGTTGGTCATGCAGATGATGGTGCCGGAGCCGTCGTTTGGGGCGTTGCCGGCCGCGGCGCACGTGATTCCCATCGGTCTGCATCTCGTGGTAGGCGGTGTGGCCTTTGGTTTCGGCATGGTGATTGCCGGCGGTTGTGTGTCCGGCACCATGTACCGCATTGGCGAGGGCTACGTGGCGTCGTGGGCGTCGCTGGCAGGAATCCTGGCGGGACTGTACCTCTCCACGCTTACGTGGAATTGGTGGTGGACGAACCATATCAAAGACATGCCGGTGGTTTTTCTGCCCAAGTGGCTGGGCTACGGCGGCGCGGTGGCGCTGACGCTGCTGGCCCTATCCGGCATCGTGCTGTTGAGCTATTGGTGGGAGTACCGATCTGGACCCATGCCGAACTTCGCGCTCGGCGGCAAAAACGAGATGCCCCCCATGAGTCTTGGCGCAAAGCTGCGGCAAGTGTACGACCTGGTGTTCGTGAAGGGTTGGCCGATTGCCGTGGGCGCCATCGCTCTGGCGGTAGTCAACGTCTTCATTTACATCTACTCCCGTCCCTTGGGTGTGACCGGTGAACTCTCCGCCTGGTCGGACCGCATTGCCAGCGGTCTCTTGCGCATTCAAGCGCCGGCGTTGCTCGGCGTAGACGGTCTCGCGGGCTGCAATCTTACGGCGGCGACCGGGACGTGGTGGAACAGCGAGGGTCTCTTATTGGACGGCGGGCTCATCGTTGGCGCGCTGGTGGCGGCTCTGCTGGCCAATGAATTCAAGGTTCGTGTGCCGCCGGTGAAGCGGCGCTATGTGCAGTCGCTCATAGGCGGCACGTTCATGGGGTACGGCGCGGGTATCGCGATAGGGTGCACCATTGGCGCGTTTTTCTCTGCCATCCCCTCACTTGGGCTCAACGGCTGGATTTTCGGTCTCTCGTTGCTGCCGGGCGCGTACTTAGGGGTGCAGGTGATCAAGCGCATTCCGTAGGCCGTGGCGCATAGAAGAATGAATCATGCCTGGCGAGCCAGACTGAGCCATACATTGCCCGGCGATGAGGGCCGGGGCGAAAAGAACTGCGGAGCGATGCTTCCACCGGAGCCAGAGAGAAGAATCGCCGGTGTGTTAAGATAATTCGTGAACAATGTGCAGTGATGATGTGCGGATTTGACAGGAGCGGTTGACAATGAAGATCGACGTGCGCGGGGAAATCTGCCCGTATCCCATGATGAAGACGGCTGAGGCGTTGAAGAAGCTGGACGGTGACGAGACCCTTGAGGTACTCACCGACCATGCGCCCGCCTTGGGCACCATCCCGTGGGAAGCGGCCAAGAATGGATACGAGACCAGCATAGAGGGCGCTGCCGACTCGGAGTGGCGGCTGACGTTGCGCAAGTCTGAGAGAGAAGCCAAGCCGCAAGAGCTTCTTGCTAACCTGCAAGAGCAGTTGGCCGCGCTGAACGTGTCCGAATAGCCGCACGGATCACGAAAGAGAAGGGACCGGTTCCTGCACGCAGGTTCCGGTCTCTTTTGCTATCCTGTGACAAACTGCGCAATTGGCTCTGTCGTGCGCCGCGATGTTCCGGCTTGTTGCACATCGCACTGCGACGCATCGGATTGGCGACCTTGCCAGACCTCGGAGCGTGCACCAAGGAAGACTCATTCTCCCCCGGCGAGGGTGTGTAGACCTGAGACACAGTTTACCGGTGTACGCGGACATACTTCACAAATTGGTTGACAATTTTCACACGGGAGTGTGGGCCGCGCAGGTTGCAAACCTGCGCTACCGGGAGCGAAGGCAGACGGGTCAGGTAGCACAGGTTTGTAACCTGTGCCGCGGTCGGACCATGGAACCAGTGGGCGGCGCTAGCAGTCCAGTATCTGGATCGGCCGGTAGCAAGGTCAGGCCCCGGCCTTCAACGTGTGATGCCGTGGGGTAAGCCCCCGCGCTGCGTTCCGGCCGACAGCGGGGGCTGTAGTTGGCATAGTGCATGACGAATAGCGAGGAGCAAATGACATGACCTACGGAGTAGGCATCATTGGGGCAAGCCGTGTGAGTGGCGGTCACGCCCAGGCGATTGCGGCGGTGCCGGAGACGCGGCTCGTGGCGATTGCGGAGCCGGATGCGCAGCGCCGGGAACAGTTCACGCGCAAGCACGCGTGTGCTGCCTACGCCGATCACGATCAACTGCTTGCGGACCCGAGCGTAGACATCTTCATGATCGGGCTGCCCCACTTCTTGCATACGGAAGTCACGCTCGCCGCCTGCAGGGCAGGCAAGCACATCTTCCTGGAAAAGCCCATGGCGATGACGCTGGCGGACTGCGACGCCATCATTGCCGCAGCGAAAAGCGCCGGCATAAAGCTGCTGGTGGGGCATACGGAGCACTTCCTGCCAGCCGGGCTCGCAGCCAGGCGGCTTATTCAGGACGGGCGGTTAGGCACGGTCGTCTTTGCTACGGATACTTGGTACCGCACGTTCGATCTCGCCAACCGCCCACCCTGGTTTCTCGATCGCGCCGAGGGTGGGGGCGGCATGTGGTACATGAACGGCGTCCACATGCTCGACCGTCTCACCTGGCTCATCGGCAGTCCCATCACGGCGGTGCGTGCCTGGGTGAGCAACCCCATGGTCGGCCAGAACGCCGACGACACCGGCCTGGCGTGGCTGGACTTCGCCAACGGCACCCATGCCACCGTGCACCACACCGGCTATCCGCAAGAGGGGCCGGAGCGCAACGAGGTTGAGATTATTGGCACGGAGGCACGTATTCGCGTCGCCACCCGCGACGACCGTCTCTGGCTCAGTGAAGGCACCACATACGTGGAACAACCGCTAGCCGATGACCGCTCATTTGCAGGGGCTTTCGCCCTGGAATTGACCGGTCTGGTGCAGGCAATTGAAACTGATACCGCCCCGCCCGTGGACGGCCGCTGGGGACGTTACATCGTCGCCGTGGCCTTGGCTTGCGAGGAATCAACGTGGACAGGCGAAGTCGTGCACATCCCACCGCACCTCCTCGCTGGACTTTCGTCTTGGTAGCACTCCGGGTTGACTGCTCTGTTCAGTAGCTACGCTACCGTGTGGGCGTCGATGTAGTCCCAGTTGATGTCCCAGCCGAGGCCGGGTTCCTGCGAGACGTGTACGTTGCCCTCGTTGTCCATGGGGTCGGTCTTTGTGTTTAGCCAGGGCTCGACTTCCTCGTAGTCGATGTGGGGGTGCAACAGGCCGCGCTCGTAGAACTTGCCGGGGTAGTTCATGGCGCAGAGCACGTGCAGGTTGCCCGGTCCGCCTACGTGCACCTCCATCTGCACGTTGAATGCCTCGCAGAGGTGGACGACCTTCATGAGCGGCGTGATGCCGCCTACGTCCGTCACGCCGCCGCGGCTGATGTCGGAGGCGCCGCGGGCGATCCACTCGGCGCGGGTGTACATCTTGCCGTCGGCGGTCTCCGGGCCGACCACGGGAATGTCGAGCTGGTCGGCGAGCCAGATGTACGATGAGGTGCTGAACTCATCCATGGGCTCCTCGAACCAGTAGTAGCCGAGTTTTTCCAGCGCGCGGCCGATCTGCAGCGCGTCCGCGCGGCTATAGAAGTGGTAGCAGTCGAGCATGAGGTCCATGTCGTCGCCCACGGCCTCACGCACGGCGGCACAGGCGGCGATATCCATTCTGGGGTCCGGCGCCCACTCAATAGGCGGCATCCAGGTGTGGAGCTTGAAGGCCGGATAGCCCCGCTCCTTGCACTGCGCCGCGAACGCCCCGTACTCCTCCGGCGTGCTGAGTCCGCCCGGTATCTCGTCGCCGCACATGGTACTGGCGTAAGCGGGCACCTTGTCGCGGGTCGCGCCGAGCAGCTTGTAAACCGGCTGTCCCAGGGCTCGGCCCACCAGGTCCCATATCGCCATATCCACGGCACTCAGGGCACGGTCGGTCAGGTCGCGTGACATGCGCTGCCAGTGGTGCAGGGTCTTCCAGATGCGCTCCCGGTACATGGGGTCTTCGCCGATGATGGCGGGCTTGATCACGTCTTCCAACACTTGTGGGCTTGGCGCGCCAAAGCAATAGCCGGTGGCGCCGTCGTCCGTGACCACGGTGAGGAGCGACTGCGTAGCCTCGTGCTCCGGGCCGGGATGCGTGTGGCCCTCGGCATCCCGCACGATGCGGGAAGGATAGGTGAAGGTGCGGACGTGCATGTCGACGATTTTCATCGGTTGTCCCCTTTGCCATGTTTGAACGTGCAGTCGGACCTTAAATTGCGGGGCAGACCCAAGTTTTCCCGCCAAGGGTCTCTCCATCCGTCATTCTCGCGGAAGCGGGAATCCATCTAAATTCCTGCCGCGCGTGCTCAAGACTCCGGCTCCCCGGACTGACTAGCAGGCGCGGATTCTCGGTTCAACGCCGGAGCGGGGGACAAGCCCCCGCGCTACAAAGTCACCCAAGCCTATCCTGACGCTCATGGTACTATAGTCCACACTGACAACGACGATTGGCCCAGCGAAACGCGGTGAGTGAGGAGTAGTGCCCGTGGCAAAGCTAGCGATTAATGGCGGTGAGAAACTGCGTCAAGCGCCCTTCGGCGGTTGGCCGTTGGTAGACGATGCAACGGTAGACGCGGTGACGGACGTGTTGCGCAGCGCGCGCTGGAACCGGCGGCGCGGCGGCACGCGCACGGCGGAATTCGAGCAGAAGTACGCGCGCTACCACGACTGTGCTTACGGCCTCTGCGTAAGCAGCGGCACGGCCGCGCTGGAGGTGGCCGTGCGCGCCGCCGGCGTCGAGATTGGCGATGAAGTCATCGTGCCGCCGTATTCGTTCATGGCGACGGCCAGCGCGCCGCTGCAGGTGGGCGCCGTGCCGGTCTTCGTCGATATCGACCCGGAGACCTACAATCTCAATCCCGCGCTCATCGAAGACCACATTTCAGAGAAGACCCGCGCCATCTTCGTAGTGCACTTTGGCGGTCTGCCCGCCGACATGGACGCCATCAACGCCATCGCGCGCAAGCACAACCTGTTCGTGCTCGAAGACTGCGCCCACGCCCACGGCGGCATGCACGCCAGCGGCAAGCTGGGATCGCTGGGCGATGCCGCCGGGTGGAGCTTTCAGGCGAGTAAGAACCTCACGAGCGGCGAGGGCGGCTGCGTGACGACGAATAACGAAGACATCTACAAGCGCGCCGTCTTCGCCCACGACTTCTGGCGCTCACACGTGGACCTTGAAGACGACATCTACAACGATCCCGTGGACACGCAGTTTCCGGTGCTTTCGTGGAACTACCGCATGTCGGAAATCATGGGTTCGATTTTGCATTCCCAACTCGGTCACTTGGATGGATGGGCGGCGCGCCGGCATGAGAATTTCACCTATCTCAACGCTCGTCTCGCCGAGATCGAGGGATTGGGGATCGTCCGTGTCGATCCGTTTGTCAAACGCAATGCGCTCCATATCTTTCTCTTCAAGTATTTGAACGCCGACGCCTTCGCGGGCGTGCCGCGCGAGGTCGTTGCCAAGGCTGTGGCTGCGGAAGGCATTCCGTGCAGCATGGGATACGTGCGGCCCCTGCACAAACATCCGCTGTTCCAGGATGCCCTGCACGGCGCGCTGCGCAGCGGATTTCCGCTCACCAGCCACTACTACGGCCGCGAGATGGACTACCGCCGGGTGGAATGCCCCGAAGCCGAACGCCTCTGCCGCGAGGAGAGCCTGTGGATCGGCCATCCGCCCTTCCTGGGCACGAAAGAAGACATGGACGACATCGCCGACGCGTTTGTGAAGGTGCAGGAAAACGCGGCGGAACTGCGGTCGCTGGCGGCAGTGAACTAGGCAAAGTTCAGCGATAGCAAGTCACTCATACTACGGTTAGTACGCCACTTGACCTGTCACTCATTGGGCAGATATGCTTAGACTACGGAGGCATGATGGAAAACGACACAATTGCCACAGTTTTAGCGATCGTCTTGTCAGCTTTCACAGTTGGCGGTTTCATCATGCTGCAAATACGCAGTCTGGATAGCCGTGTGTCCAGACTCGAAACCCGTTTTGATACGCGTATGGCGGACTTTGGCGAGCGACTAGCGCGCATCGAGGGGCTGCTTGAAGGCCACTTTTCCAAAGGGAGAACCGAGCAAGAGTAGACCTGACTCCCTCAGCAGCAGAGGGTGTCGGTAAGTCTGTTCCAAGCGCGGTTCAATACCTATGCAGTCCGCAGTATCGACTGCGCGGCAGAGCACTCTTTCCAAAGCGTAAAGATATGGCACGCCTCGGTGATATAAACTGGGGCGTGTTTGGCTTTTCTTGGAGAGAATGATGGTCTAGCCTTGGATGGGCCTCGGAATCCGCCAATTGGGTCGATAAATCGGTCCGGAGGAATAGGCGGGCGGAATTCCGGTCTCCGGCCGAGCCGAAAGTAACGAAGGAGAAAGTGCCGATAGGTCGTGCGCACCTACTCGATCGCCGTTCACGCTTCGACAAGCTCGGCACGAACGGTAAAGAGATAGCGCGGCTTTACTCTTGAGTGGCGCTGTGCAACTAACCCGCGAGATTCATTGAGGGCATGGGAGTATAGCCGCCAGGGGTGCTACGAGGTGTGGAAGCATTAGGTTCCGTTCGCCCTGAGCACAGTCGAAGGGTGAACGGACCCGCGAGTACGTAAAGTGAGACAGAATGCATGAATGCTGAGAATGCTGCAACTCTTCTCCCCCCGTTGTGCTGCTTCGATCCCCAGACAGCCCCCTTTGGGCGCTATGTGCTGGAGATGCTCTTTGCAGAAGGGTTGACCGGGGCTGAGGAGCAGAACGTGCGGGAGACCCCGCTGGCGGCGGAGGCTCTACAGAAGCGGCAGGCGGTGATCGTAGCGCCGTGTGGCGAGGATACCGGTGCGGAAGCGGCTGCACTTGCGGCGTTGCGACTCGGTACACCTACGGTTTTCTTGCGTCCATCGGAAAGTACTGCCGTGGAGCTTGGCCTCACCGGCAAGCAGCGGCGCTCGGCCAATGAAGCCTACATCGCGCCGGAACGGGACCACCCACTCTGGTTCGCGGCGCTCGGCGAAACCCTACAGTTCCACGGCACGGCGGACATGTACGGTGAGTACGGCGGAAGCGACCGCGTGCTGGCCTGGATTGCCGGCCGCGATTGGGCCATGCCTTTCCCGGCCATCGTCACCGGCACGTACGGCGCGGGACGCTTCGCCGTCTTTACGTACGACCTGGCCACGTCCACCGTGCTCTTTCACCAGGGCCGCCGCGAGCAGGCGAGCACGGGTCCCACTCCCGATTTCGACGGCGACGGGCTGTTCTGCCCGAGCGATCTCTTCATCGGCTACCGCGACCGCACGCTGCTCGATCTACCGCAAGCCGACCTGCAACAGCAACTCCTCATCCGCATTCTGGGGTGGGCGAGCGCGCCGCAGGCCCCACTCGCGCGTCTTTGGTACTATCCCGACGCCGCGCCGGCTATCGTGCTCGTGAACGGCGATAGCGACGGCATGACCCGTCCGCAGATGGAGTGGTACACCAACATGGTGGAAGCCCACGGCGGCGAGTACACGGTCTATCTCATGGAGGAGCATCTGCGGCACCTGACGCCGGCAATGGAGCGCGACTACCGGCAGCGCGGGCACTCAGCCGGGCCGCACATCTGGCATTCTCTCAAACCAACGGTCGAAGAAATGCGCCAACGAATTCAGGAAGAGGCAACGCTTTTTGAGGACCGCTACGGCTACCCGCCCAAGACCACGCGCCACCACTGCGTTATCTGGCCGGGCTGGGTCGAGACCGCCAAGGCGCTGGCCGACGCCGGCTTCCGCATGGATACGAACTATCGCGCGGGCGATCACCAGCAGTACGGTTACATGACCGGCAGCGGCCTGCCGATGCGGTTCATCGACGAGGATGGGGAATTCATTGAGATCTTTGAGCAGGAAACGCTCTTCTGCGACGACTATGTGCTCGTGGACAAGAGCTTCCTGCCGCCGTTGAGCGAGGAACAGGCAATCGCCGTCTCCAAAGAGTATATTGACGCCGCCATCGAACGCTACCACACCGTGGTGCACCTGTACTTTCATCCCATCTACGCCACCGGCGTGCAGGTAAACACCGGCCAATTCATCCGCACGGCGGGCTGGTTTGAGGCGGTGTTGAAGTACGCGGCGCAGGAAGAGTTGCCGGTACCGAGCACGGATAGATGGTGCGAGTTCAATGAACAACGGCGGGCCACGGAATTAAAGGAACAGCGCTGGGATGTCGCCAGCGGCGTTCTTTGTCTCTCTATCGAGTCACAGGACTCTCTGCCTGGTGGGACGCTGCTCGTGCCCGCTCGCTATGGGGGCATGGAGATTGCCGAAGTGCTGCTGGATGGCGAGGCCATGCAGTACACGCGCCGGAGTGTGGCGGGAGTAGCGCACGTGCTCGCCGTGGCTGACTTTGGGTCCGGCGACCATGAGGTGGCAATTCACTACCAATAGGCGATACGGCGCATGCTGGGAAGTTGTTGGGTGATCCATCTCGTCTTTTGGGCAAGGCATGGGGCAATAGCGGCTAGGTCGCAGTACGATAGTGGCGGGGGACTAGCCCAAGGCTGTCGCATTAGACATCGAGGTACCCACACGAGTGCCTCTGCATGGTTTTCAAGCAAGTAGGGGCACGAAATATCGTGCCCCTACGACATCGTGATGAACTCTCAGTTCTCCCATAGCTACTCTCAGCTTTACGGTTGCCCAAGTCTAGAGATCAAAACGACTGCATTAGAGTGCAGGACCCGCGCTACGGTGCCGACAAGTCGACTTCACTCAGGGGTTTGCTCTCGGTCTCCGGCTCAAACGCCTTGGTCAACTGCTATCGAGCCAACCAAGTCGCTAGAACTCCGGCAGCGCCCCCATCATCCACATCATCATCAGCATCATAGCGGCCATCATCAGCATCATGAGCGCCATACGGCCGATGAGACTTAGTGTGCGCCTGGGCGAGAATTCCAATCCGAAGGCGATGATGAGGCGGATGAGTTGAAACGCTTCACGCAGCTTGCCGTGACGACTTCTGCGCGGCCCTCGATCGTCATCGAGTGGCACAAACAGGATGGGAGCATTGGCGGCCAGCATCAGCAGTGTCAGCGCGGCGGGTAACGAGGGCCGCGCCGAGAATTGCCCGGCGAAGTCCGCCAGTGCCGGCCGGCGCAAGACGCGAAAACCGGAGTTCACGTCGGGCAGCGGTCTCCCCAGCGCGTCGGAAGCCACCATGTCAATGATCCAGGGCACAATGCGGCGGCGCGCGGGAATGGGCTGCTGGATGCCGATGCGCACGCCGACAGCCATCGCGGCATCGTTCTCTTCCAGGGCGCGGACGAGGCGGGGTATTTCGGACGCGGTATTCAGGGCAGGCAGGTCGATTGTGCAGACCAGATCGTGCTGCGCCTCGGCGCTTGCGGCGAGAACGGCGTCGCCCCAACCGGAGCCGTGCTCCCGCGGGACGAACCGGACTGCGGGTAAGCCCGCCGCGTCCGGAACGGCGGCTGCGAGAGGCGCGGTGGCTGTGATGATGACTTCGCAGGTCAGCCCGCTGGACGCTAGAGCCTCTCGCACCGGCTCGAGAGTCTGGGCATGTCCCGCATCGTCATCCAAGACTGGGATGATGACAGATACCGACGCCGGTTTCTGACCGGTACCGAGGCTGTCCGCCATTGGCACTGCCTCTCGTCCTCCGGCAATTCCCATTGCCGACAACCGTGTCGGCCCCCTGCTCACGAACTATCCTCGTCTAGTCTGCAAAGCCGAGGATCTGACTCAGCCAAGGCGGCACCGCCAAGCCTAAGCCACCGCTGGGCCGCAGCCCACATGGCACTCACTGCGTCGCGCAATACGGCAATTTGGTGTCGCGCATTGCTCTGATTGTGTTGAGGATGGCGGGCCGCTGTCGGTGCGAGCTGCGCCCAAGAGTTCAGGTCTAGATAATGTCCTTCAAGTGCGGATTCGTTTTGGCATGCACGCGGCGGGGATACTCGTACGTATCTACGCGGTCGTCGAGTTGCGCCGGTAGCTCCTGTCCGAGAAATTCTTCCAGCCGAGCGCGCTGCTTGAGCGCCGCCTCGGGTTCGTTCTCAAGCACGTTTTGTGTTTCTTGCGGATCGTCGCCAAGATTGTAAAGCTCTTCCTGCACATGTTGGGCCGAGGTCTCCTGCGTGACCGTGAAGCCCCCGCTGTCAGTCTTGCGCGGCCCTTGTTCGAAGTCAATCACATAGTTGTAATCGTGGTCCCGTACCGTGGCGTGCTGTCCCCAGCCGGCAACGATGAAGTCGCGGTTCTTGGCACGCTCACCGGTAACGAGAGGCCACATGGATATGCCGTCCAAGCCTTCGTATGTCACGCCAAAGAGGTCGAGCACGGTGGGCGGCACGTCCTGGTGCTGGACGAAGGCATCGAGGCGCTTCCCGGCGTGCTGCTTATCGGGGTGTCGGACGAACATGTTGATGCGGGTATTGAACCACTGCAAGTGGTCTTCGGATTTGCCAAAGCGGTTGCGGTCGAGAAGCTCCGTGCCGTGGTCGGAAGTGAAGATGATGACGGTGTCGTCCAGGAGATGGAGAGCCTCCAGTTTATTTAAGAAGTGCCCGATCCAGGTATCCACGAACGTCACCTCACCGAAATAGAGCGCCTTGGTGCGCTCGATGGCAGATTCGTTCTCGATCTCCGTACCTACCGGCCAGATGTAGTCCTTCACCGAGTCATCTTTGTAATATGCATCCGCGTAGTGCAGCGGCGGGTCCCAGGGCTCGTGGGGGTCGAATGAATCAATATAAAGATAGAACGGCCCGTAGGCGGCGTTGTTCTCCACCCAGTCCATGGCGCTTAAGAATACGCGCGCCGCTTGGAAGTCGTCTTCTTTCGTACGCTCGCCTTGGTTCCACAGGTACTGCAACATGCCCGTCAATCGGGGTGAGTCTAAACCCCCATCCATGTGCTTCGTTGGGTCAACGGCTCCGGGCGGCAGTGTTTTCCAGTGGTCAAACTCCTGGCCGCGCACGAAATCCCAGGAGCAGAAGCCCCGCGTGAAATTCATCGTCGCCTTGAACATGTGGTACGTATCGGCGATGAAGCCGGTGTTGACGCCGGCTTCCACCAGGCGCTCCGCGACCGGCGTATGTTCCGGGGGAATCTTGTGCCAGCCGCGCGGCGAAGGGCTTGATCCCAAGGTGTCATAGCCAAAGCGCCAGGGAAAGCTATCCATGCCGGTGAAGAGTGCCCGGCGCACGGGAATGGTAGGATAGGCGCAGCCGTAAGCTTCAGTGAAGACGATGCTCTCGGCCGCAAGATTGTCGAGCACCGGCGTGCGAATAAAGTCTGCGCCAAAGGAATGCACCATGTCGGTGCGCATGGTGTCGAGACAGATAACAACGACGTTCATAAGAGAGTACCTTGATGTATAGGGCGATCAACTCCGCCTATAGCTAAGCATATTTCTGGATTTCCGCGCAAGAAGAGTCAAGAGTGCATTGCGGGGCGAGCAGGCGCCGCATGTACCTTTCCGGTCAGCCGCTTGCGCCGCAGAATGTGGCACCGCTAGAATTAGGAATCGGTGCCCACTGGGCCATCGCATCACAATCTCCTTAATTTCACTTGGGCACCGGTCACGAGCACCTATGGAACAGACGGCACGAATTACCGGCGGTTTGCGCCAGGGACTGGCTGCGTGGTCACGCCTCGGGTGGTTGCTTGGCCTCGGGTTCTTTCTCGTCACCCTCGCCAGCCGCATTCCCTTTCGCAGCGAGACCCTATTTGCCTGGGATTCCGCAAACTACGCGTTTGCCCTGGATGACTACAATGTTGCCTTCCACCAGCCGCAACCGCCGGGATATCCTCTGTACGTTGCCAGTGCCAAGCTCTTCTACGCTCTGGGCTTTGACGCCAACACCAGCTATGTAATCCTTTCGCTCATTGCCAGCGGACTGGCAGTCTGGTGCCTTTACCTGCTGGCCTGGCGGCTGTACGGCATACAGACGGCGGTTGTCAGCGCTTTGTTGTTGGCTACGAGCAGCAACTTTTGGTCCCACGGCGAGGTGGCATATCCGTACGCATTCTTGGCGCTATTCAGCACGTCGCTGCTGCTGCTGCTGACGGAGACGAAACTGGGGGCGCGTAATCTGATTTTCCCGGCTGCGTGCGTGCTGGGACTTGGCGCCGGTTTCCGACCGGACCTCCTGCTCTTCCTCATGCCGGTGTGGGTCTACGCCTGGTGGGGCCGCAGCCTTAAGAGCCTTGCCGCCGGGCTTGGCGCGCTGCTGGTGATTGTTTTAGGTTGGGCGATCCCTACCATGCAGCTCTCCGGCGGCTGGGAGGCATACCTTACCGCCTCAACCGAGCACTTTGGCTTTTGGGCCGGGCAAGCTTCCGGTTTCATGGGGTATGTCAAGAACATACTGGACAATTCCCGCATGCTGGCCACGGTGTTGTACAACGGTGTCGGCTTGGCATTGCTCCCCATCATCTACTATGTGGGCCGTTACTTTTCACCGCAGCAAATCGTGAGAGACGCGCGCACCCGTCTGCTGCTGGTATGGATAGTTGTACCTTTCGTGTTCTACATGGTTGTCTTTATCGGCAATCCCGGTTACGTCTTGTCCTTTCTGCCCGGCTTGCTGGTCTACGCAGCGTTGGCGATTCGGGGCTTTGCCCGCGATTGCGAACAAGCCTACCGGTTCCTCATGACGCAGCGCGGCATGGTTACGACTGCGATTACACCGCATCGCGTCTCGCTGGGTATCACGACTGCTCTTGTCGCTGTCATCGCCATTTCCAACTCCCTTCTGTTCTTGTTTGCCTCCGGCGAAGGGCGGCTCCAGGAAATCCGGCAGATTGACGAGACTCTCTCCAAGCAAGTCCGGTATATTGCGCTCAACCATTCGCCGGACAATACGTTGATCGTGGCGTTCGACCGTTCCCATCAGCTCGAGTACTACCTCCAGGACTACTCATTCCGTCTGCTCTTCGATCCGGGCGATCCGGAATATTGGGAGGCACGCCAGGAATTCACCATTCCCGCTGGCATCACACAGGTCATCCTGCCGGATCTGGGACAGAATACCAGTGACCGCACCGAGCAGATCGAGGAGATTGGCTTGGGACCCGGTGTGAGCCTCTGGGTGGCCCACGTCAAGGCCGGAGACACGTTAATCCACGGGTACCGGTACGTTTCTGTGCGCCCGCAGTCTGAGGATGGGACATGAGCTTCACTTCAGTGGCTCATGCTTCCAGACCGCGCGAAACACATTGTGGAAACTGCGTATTACGGTGGGGCTCCCGCACCTATGTTGTCGGCATTCTCAATGTGACGCCGGATTCATTCTCCGGTGACGGCATCGCCGGAGACGTGCGGCAGGCTGTTTCCCAAGCGGTGCGTTTTGTCGAAGAAGGCGCCGACATCCTCGACATTGGGGGCGAATCGACACGACCGGGCGCAGCCGCCGTCTCCCTGCAGGAGGAGCTGGACCGCGTGCTGCCTGTGATCGAGGCAGTTCGGCAAGAGGTGGATGCGCCGCTCTCGATTGATACCTACAAGGCGGCTGTCGCGCAGGCAGCAGTGCACGCCGGAGCGGCCATGGTCAACGACGTTTGGGGACTCGGTGGTGATCCTGAGATGGGCGTAACCGTGGCGGCACTGCATGTGCCGGTGGTGGTCATGCACAACCGGCGCGCGCGCACACGCGATTCGGCCCTTGGCAGCTACTTCGGAGAAGCCGCCTACGGCAACGTGGCGGAAGACGTTACCTCAGAACTGGCACAAGTTGTTGCGCGCGCGAAGTCTTGCGGCATCTCCGCCGAGAACATCATTGTCGATCCCGGCATCGGTTTCGGCAAGACCCCTCAGCAGAATATCGAGCTCATGGGCAATTTGGGCGCATTGCAGAGCCTGGCGCAACCAATCCTCGTTGGCACGTCGCGCAAGTCATTTATCGGGCTGACACTGGATGTTCCCGCCGAAGAACGCCTGGAAGGCACTGCCGCGACGGTGGCGCTGGCAATTGCGCAGGGTGCCGATCTCGTGCGAGTCCACGACGTGAAAGCCATGGTGCGCGTGTGCCGTATGACCGACGCCATCGTGCGCTGCGCTTGACCGCGAGGTCGTGGAACCGGAATCTCCACACGTGATCCGCTTTGCTCGCTCCCAGCAACCTACGGGTATAGCACTCAACCTGCGTAGATAGGCGCTTACTTGCCAAGTCGACGGAACTTTACACTCGGCGTCATGAACGGCGTCTTCTATGTCACGGGCATGGCCTTTACCAGCGCTACTGTGGCCATGCCCTGGTATGTTAGTCAGCTTACGCAATCCAATGTGCTCATCGGCATACTGCCTGCCATGCAATTGGGCGGTTGGGCGTTGCCCCAGTTGTTCTTGATCAACTACATGCAGCGCCAACGGCGCAAGCTCAAGTTCTACCGGCGCAGCGCAGTGGTACGCAGCTCTTGTTGGGGGATGCTGGCACTCATTGTGCTCATCGCCCCGGCAGAAGCCGGCATTGTGTTGCCGGCGTTGATCGTACTCACCGGCATCGCGTCGCTATCCGGCGGCTTTACCGGATTGGCGTTCTTTGACGTAGTGGGACGCATTGTGCCGCGCCGCCAACTCTCAGTATTCTTTTCGCTGCGCAACTTTTTTGGCGGCATCGGCACCCTAGCGGCGGGGGTGGTAGTGCGCCTTGTGCTGGAGCAAACCGGCGCAGATTTGCAGCCTATTGGCATTCTCTTCGTACTCACGTGGTTGTTTACAATGGCCGGCTACATTTCGTTTAGCTGTGTTGTGGAGCCGGAGGGTCCTCCGGTTCTACCGAAGCGAACCATAGGCGAGGACGCGCGGCGCATTAAGGAGATTGTGCTGAGCGACCCGCCGTTCCGTATGTATCTCATCATTCGCATCCTAGCCATGGTCACCTTCGTCGCAATGCCGTTCTATGTGGTGTACGGCGCCAAAGTCCTGGAATTGTCGGCGGCCGTCGTCGCTTCATCGGCAATCGCGCTCACGGCAGGGGTGATTGGCAGCAACCTCGTATGGGGTTGGCTGGGAGCGCGCGGCGGCGGCTGGCTGTTGCTCGTTGCGTTGACCCTATTCAGCGTGCTGCCGCCGCTTCTCGCTCTCTCCACACAAGTGTTGGTGGCCTCCCAAGCTGCGAGCTCCTTGGTTGACTGGGTGTTCCTCGCCGCTTTTGTCTTCCTCGGCGCCGCAACCGGCGGCAGCGAGATTACATTCTCCGTGCTCGCTATCGAGGTCTCGCCGGTGGAGGATCGCATAATCTACATGGGCTTCACGAATACACTCATCGGAATCTTGATTTTCCTTACTCCGGTGGGTGGGCTCCTGGCAGACCTCGCTTCCTTTGAGGCTCTCTTCGGGGTGGCCCTCGCGGCCGCGGCCCTAACGACAGTTCTTGCGGTCATTGCGCTGCGCAGCTTTTCCCAGCCGGAACCGGAATTGGCGGAGTCGCCCCTGGCGGCAGAAGCCGATTCAGCGTAGCTGGAAGACGGAGTGATGTGGCGCAGGGGAAGCGCACGCGCTACTGCGCAGCCGTCTTGGTAGCTGTGCCGAAGGATACTCAACACGCCACGGCGATGCGGCAGGGCATCTTGTATAATACCCAGGGATTACGCGGCAATTCAGAGAAGGAAACTGAAATGAAAATTGGGATATTCACTGACGAGGTACACCCGGACTTTGCCACCGGACTTGGCGTGATGCGCGAGCACGGCATCATGTATGCCGAGTTGCGCACGATTAACGGTACGAACCTGATGGATCTCTCCGCCGATGAATTGGATGACGTGGAGCGTCTCCTTGCCAATAACGGCATTCAGGTCAGCGCCCTGGGCACGCCGATTTTCAAGTGCCCGTTGGAGGGCAGGGAGAGAAAGATTCAAGGCGACACCTTTGGCGCGCAGGAGATGACCTATGAAGAGCATATGGCGCTCTTGCCGCATTGTTTCGCGCTGGCGGAGCGCTTTGGCACGCGCGTCGTGCGGTGTTTTTCATTCTGGCGGGATGACGATCCGGCAGAGGTGTTTCCCAGAGTGGTGGAACGGTTCGGCCCGGCGCTCGACCTGGCCGTCAAGCACGGCTTCGACCTTTGCATGGAGAATGAGCCGACGTGCTACGCGGGCGTCGGTGAGGAGTCACACCGGTTGATCGAAGCGGTCGGCTCGCCGCATCTCAAGGCTATCTGGGACCCCGGAAACTGCCTTTGGGCGGAGGAAGAACCCTATCCCAAGCACTATGCGGCCATTAAGCCCCATTTGGCGCACATGCACGTAAAGGATGCGCGCTGGGTGAACGGCGAGATCGAGGCGTGCCGTGTGGGTAAGGGCGAGACCGACTACGACGGTCAGTTCCGCGCGCTTGCGAAAGACGGCTATGATGGCGTCTACACCCTGGAGATGCACTATCAGGTAGAAGGCGGCCCGCCGGAAGCGGCGGCCATCGAATCCGCCAAAGCCCTGCGGGAGATGCTGACGGCAGCAAGTGCATAGCAAAAGAAGGGCATTGGCGCAACGCGCCAATGCCCTTCCTCAAGCCAAATTCAGTATTTCGGAATGCTGCTAACCCTCGTCAATCTCGGGAATGTCGAGATCCATGCCGGGGTAGATCGTTTTCGGGTCTTCGCCGTCAAAGCGCCACTTGTTCTTCTGGAAAATCACATCCCACTTGGCGGCGTCGCCATACTCACGCTGGGCGATGTCTTCTAGGGTTTCCCCTGGGCCGACCTTGACAGTCGTGCGGACCCCGCCACCAGACTTCTTCTTGCCAAACAATGCATCCAGGAAGCCCATCGCTCACTCCCATCTTTGCTTTGAACGCCTTGCCCCAGACTTCGTCGTCCGCATGAAAGTATAGCAGCTTCGCATTGGGTTGGCAATGCCAGTTTGCCGATGGCTGCAAGTCGGCGGACGCTCCCCAGTGTGCGTGGAAACTGGTGCTATTCACCCCTGGCGGAACACACAGCGCGAGCCATCGGAGACTCCGGCGTCTGGTACCATGATGACAAGCTTGCGAAACGTGTGCTTTGCCCTCATCCGGCTCAGGATATCTCCGAAGGGCGTTCAGAATAAGCACAGCCCCACGATAGCGTAGGAGCGCCGTAGTGCCTGATGTGTCTTTAGTGCTGAGTCTTGCTCTTGCCGTGTTGGCAGCCTTTCTTGCGGGCCTTGTGGCGCAACGGTTGGGCTTGCCGGTCATATTGGGGTATTTGCTGGCGGGGATTGCCATTGGACCGTTCAACCCGGTGTTGCAGGCCGACCAGCACGATGTCCAGGTGCTGGCGGAAATCGGCGTGATGTTCCTTCTGTTCGCTGTGGGTGCTGAGTTTTCGCTACGCGAGCTGCGCCGCCTGGGACGGATTGTCATCCTGGGCGGGGTCGGTCAGATCGCACTGACGATGGCCGGAGGCCCCCTTGTGGGTCGGCTTCTCGGCCTCACATTTACGCAAGGGATTCTGCTTGGCGCCCTCGTCGCCCTCTCGAGTACCGTCGTCGTAATCAAGGTCCTCATGACCCGCGGCGAACTGCAAGCGCTGCACGGCCGCATTGCCCTTGGCATACTCATACTCCAAGACATCGCGGTTGTGCCGATGGTCGTGATATTGCCGGCATTGGCGGTGGGAGGCGAGGACGTAGTCTTGGATTTGCTCCTGCTGGCCGGCAAGGCGGCCGCGGTGTGCCTGGGGGCCTATTTTATCGGCGCTCGCGTGGCGCATTGGCTGCTCACCCACATTGCTCACGGCGAATCCCGCGAGCTCCTGATCCTCGCCGTCGTGGCGATCGCGCTCGGCACCGCATTTTTAACGCAATTTGTGGGACTGTCGCTCGCGTTTGGCGCGTTTCTGGCCGGGCTTGTCTTAGCGGAATCGGAGTTTCGCACCCAGGTTGTGGCTGAAATTGTGCCGTTGCGAGACCTGTTTGCTTCACTCTTCTTTGTCTCGGTCGGTATGCTCTTCGATCCTGTTTGGCTCTTCAACAATGTGGGCGCCGTCGCCATAACCGTTGCCGGCGCCGTGCTGGGAAAAGTGGTGATTCTGACGGTGCTTCTCCTGCTGCTGCGCGTCCCGCCGCACGCTGCCGTGAGCGCCGCGCTGAGTTTGGGACAGGTAGGCGAGTTCTCCTTCGTCTTGGCGCAAATCAGTGTTGGTGTGGGAGCGCTGCCGAATAGCATCTTCAATCTCGCCATTAGTACGGCATTGATCAGCATATTCGTGACGCCATTCCTCTTGCTGCTCGAACCGCAACTCCTGCGCGTGCTTCGCGCCATACCATTTGTCGGTTCGCGGTTTGCCGAGCCGGAAACATCGCCATATTGGGACAATCTGTTTCGCGGCCATGCGGTGATTTGCGGATTCGGCCGTGTTGGCCGGGAGCTGGCTGAAGCGCTTGATCTGCAGAACATCCACTACGTAGTCGTGGAGTACAATCCGCTGACTGTGCAGGAGCTGAGGGAAAAGGGCGTGCCAGTGATTTACGGCGATGCGGGAAGCGCGGCGGTCCTGGCGCACGCCCGGCTCGAGGATGCGTCGCTCTTGGCGGTGCTCGTGCACGATGATGTGGCGGCGGAAATGGCGGTACGCCGCGCGCGCACGATGAGTGCCGGGTTAGATATCATCGCACGTGCCGGTAGCCAGGAATCAATTCAAAAGCTGCGTGATGCCGGTGCCTCCGACGTGGTCCAGCCGGAGTTCGAGGCGGGCGTGGAAGTGATCCAGCACGTATTCCAAAGATACGATATCCACGGTGAGGAGTTGGAGGACTTGGTCGGCGAGCGGCGCTCCGCCTTCTATCGACACTGGGAGTCCCTGCAAAGATGAGGGCGGCGAACTCGCGCCGCTTTCGCCTGGTTGCGCGTCTCAGAGCCTAGAGCTTGTAGCGCGGGAGTCCCGCGGGGGTCAAGAAAGGCCGCTAGCGCCGTTGGCATGCGTAGAGGTTCGGCGGTCCGGGTGCGCGCGTCCCTTGATCGTCAGTCCAGTTCCCAGACTGACCGTTAAGCGTCCCGCCAGAGTTTGCCGCGCTGCTTCACGTTCTCCAGGAGTGTTTCATCGAAGGGGGGCGGTGTGGGAAACCCCTCCGGCTGCGGCGGCTTCCAGCCAAGGATGAGCAGGACCGCGGGATTGGTGTAGTAGGCCGTGTACGTCTGATGGAGCAACGTCCTGAATAAGTCCGGGTGTGCTGCCTCTACCGCGGCCAGCGCCGCATCGCGCTCAGAATCAGAAAGCGCCAAGAACGCCACATGCGTGGATTCGGCTTCGCCTTCAGCCGTTGCCTGCGCACTTTGGCTGGCCGCCGCCTCGACGGCGTTCAGCGCGGCGAGGATGGGACGGCGCAGGGCAGAGCGCTCGCTGAGGAATCTGTCGAGGGTCTGGGCACACCCAGCATCGCCGGCGCCCGGCATCTCATCCTGGGCCGGAACCAGCCGGTTCTGAATGGCTGCCAGGAGCGCCAATTGTCGCGCAGTCAGAATGTCACCGTCTATGAGTTGTTCGCTCATTATGCTACCTCACGGAAATTATGCTTCAGCCAGTCGGAGACGTAAAGGGCAAGCGCCTGAATGGTGCTGGTAGGGTTCACCGCGGCCGACGTGACAAAGATGCTGCCATCGATGATGAAAAGGTTTGGCACGTCGTGCGCCCGGCCGTAGCGGTCAACGACCGAGTTGTCAGGATTCTCGCCCATGCGGGCCGTGCCCATCAGGTGCCAGCCGGAGTTACGAGCAAGTGCCTGGTGCATGATCTCCGTGGCGCCCGCAGCCTCCAGCAGCTCTCGCGCCCGCGCAATCCCGAAGTCTAGCGCCTTGCGACTATTCTCGCTGACCGTATACGTAACTTTGGGCGCCGGAATACCGTTGCCGTCCGTCAGAGTTGGGTCAAGCTCCACGCGGTTGTGCGCTTCGGGCAGGTCTTCCACCATGATAGCGATTGCCAGCATGTGAGCGCTGCGCTCGCGTTGTACGCGATGGTGGGCGGCGCCCCAGGGCACCGATTCACCTGGGAAGTGACCGAGGGCTGTGGAGAGCGGCCCGCTTTCGCGGCAGAGCTGAATCTTGATGCCGCGCACGAAACCCCGACTCACGTCGGTCTCGTAGAACTCGTGACAATGCAGGAGCAGACCGACGGGGCCCGCATGCCCGTCGACCTTATCGGGAAAGACCCCGCTTACGAAGGCGATAGGGTGAAACATGAGGTTGGCGCCCACCAGGCCGTTCGAGTTGGCGAGGCCGTGGGGAAAGAGGCTGGAAACGGAGTTGAGGAGCAGGCGGGGTGTGCCGACACCGTTGCAGGCGACGATGACGACCCGCGCGCGTTGCTGCGCGATGCCGCCGTCCGGTGTGTAGTAGACTGCGCCACTGGCGCGGCCCCGCCGGTCGACCGTGATTTCGCGCACGCGGGCGCGGGTGATGAGACGCGTCCCCTTTGCCACTGCGGCCGGCCAATAGGTCACGTGGGCGCTCGACATTGCACCCCGCGGGCAGCCCATGTCGCAAGGCCCACAGTAGTTGCACGCCTGCCGCCCTGCGCCGAAGGGCGCGGTGATGAGGGCATTCTCGGTGGGCCACCAGTGCCATCCCAGCTTTTTCAAGCCGCGAATGTACGCTTTGGCGGCAGTATCGAGCCCAAGCGGCGGTGTCTGCCGGGGCGAACGCGGCGGCGCGCTGGGATCGCCGTCCAGCCCCGATACGCCAATGTTGGCGTCGTTCTTCTCGTAGTACGGCTCCAGGTCCCAGTATGTCAGCGGCCAGTCGTCGGCAACATCATCCAGCGTCTTTACGCGAAAGTCTGACGGTCGGAAACGGGGAAAGTGGCCGCTCCAGTGGACGGTGCTGCCGCCGACCGCGTTGAACATCAGCGGCACGATGGGCGTATCGTTGTTGTTGAGCGGGTAGTCCGCCGGCCGCTGCCGCACGTTGGGGTCTTTGGCAAAGTCGGTCTGGCGATGCAATTCCCAGTCCGGGCTTGAGTGAGGGTAATCGGTGGGATCGATCCAATCGCCCTGCTCCAAGCAAACCACGTCGAGCCCGCCGGCTGCCAGCGACCACGCTGCCGCGGCCCCGGCAGCGCCGGCGCCGACTATGAGCACGTCTGCCACGTCACTTACGGGCGCCAAGAATACGCTCCCCAGCAAGCCGTGCAAATGGCGACGTAAGGGGTCAAAGCCATATCATCCCTGTGCCCTTGTATTCGGTGAATGCCGGCGCAAAGGCCGAACAGGCGTGAACTTACCCTGCAATGCAGCCACCGCAGCCTTAGGCAAGCAAACGCTTTGAAGACTCTATCGGACCGCACTCTCTCGTGCCAACGCTGACAGGGAGTTAGCCGAGACCTAGGAAAATGACAACGCAATTGACCGGTTGGCTCACGATGCCACCTCACGGAAGTTTTGCTTCAGCCAATCGGAGATGTAGAGCGCGAGGGCCTGAATCGTGCTGGTAGGATTGACGGCGGCCGACGTCACAAACAGACTGCCATCGATGATGAACAGGTTGGGCACGTCGTGGGCCCGTCCGTGACCGTCTACGACGGAATTGGCGGGATCTTCGCCCATGCGCGCGGTGCCCATCAGATGCCAGCCCGTTTCCCGCGTCAGCGGCTGGTTCATTATCTGAGTCGCCCCCGCGGCGTCCATGAGATCCCGTGCCCGCGCGATGGCGTAGTCCAGATTCCTTCTGCTGTTCTCACTTACTTTGTACACAATCCTTGGTGCCGGTATGCCGTTGCTGTCCGCCAAGGATGAGTCAAGCTCGACGCGATTGTGCGCCTCGGGCAGGTCTTCGATCATAACGCCGATGGTGAGCGTGTGAGCGCTGCGCTCGCGCTGTACGCGATGGTGCTCTGAGCCCCAAGGCACCGCTTCACCGGGAAAGTTGCCAAGAGCCGTGGAGAGAGGGCCGCTCTCACGACCCATCTGGAGTTGGAATCCACGCACAAAGCCTCTGCTTGTGTCCGTCTCATAGAATTCCTGGCTGTGAATAACCATGCCGAGCGGGCCCACGAATGCGTTTATCGGATCGGCAAAGACGCCAGTCACAAAAGTCACGGGATGAAACATGAGGTGCGTGCCGACCAGGCCGTTCGAGTTGGCGAGGCCGTGTGGGAAGAGGCTGGATACGGAGTTGAGCAGCAGGCGCGGGGTGCCGACACCATTGCACGCCATAATAACGACCCGCGCGCGTTGCTGGGCGATGCCGCCATCTGCCGTATAGTAGACGGCGCCGCTGGCGCGGCCGCGCCGGTCTACGGTGATTTCACGCACGCGGGCACGGGTGATGAGGCGTACCCCTTTGGACAGCGCCGCCGGCCAATACGTCACGTGCGCGCTGGACATCGCGCCAATGGGGCACCCCATGTCGCACGGCCCGCAGTTGTTACACACTTGCCGGTCTTCGCCAAACGGTGCGGTGATGAGGGCGTTGTCCGTCGGCCACCAGTGCCAGCCCAGCTTTTCCAGGCCGCGAACATAGGTCTTGGTGGCGGTATCAAGTCCCAGCGGCGGCGTCTGGCGAGGCGTGCGCTCCGGATTGGCGGGGTCGCCGTGTAGTCCCGATACGCCGACGTTGGCGTCGTTTTGCTCGTAATAGGGAGCGAGGTCACGATACGTCATGGGCCAGTCGTCGGCGACGCCATCCAATGTCTTGACGCGGAAGTCGGAGGGCCGAAAGCGCGGAAAGTGACCGCTCCAGTGGATAGTGCTGCCGCCGACGGCATTGAACATCAACGGCACGATGGGCGTATCGTCGTTGTTGAGCGGGTAGTCCTCCGGCCGCTGCCGGGCGTTCGGGTCTTTGGCAAAGTCGGTCTGACGGTGCAATTCCCAGTCCGGGCTTGCGTGCGGGTAATCGGTGGGATCGACCCAGTCGCCTTGTTCGAGGCAGACGACGTCGAGACCGCCGGAGGCGAGCGACCACGCTGCCGCCGCGCCGGAAGCGCCGGCGCCGATGATCAATACGTCTGTCACTGCGTTTGATGGTGCCATGACGACGCTCCTCTACAGGAATCGTGATTCAATGGAATCCTGGAGTATTGCCGTCCGGCGTGATCCGACCTGTCTGTCTCCGCCATGTACGGCAAGTGTTGCAAGTGTAACAGAATACACAGGACTTCGAAACGCGTTCTATCATGGTGTACACGGCTGTCCATGTCCGGGTCCACACTGCTGGCAATCCGTCAACTCATCGATGAGAATTGAGTGCGGCTTTGGACGTCCATGCTGACAGTCTCACGTATACTACTTGCAGTGACAAAAATGGGTTGAAGGGAGCCGGATAGAGGAGGTCATGAATGGAATCTCGCAAACTCGGCAACACCGGGATTGATGTCTCGGCCTTCGCGCTGGGCACCTGGGAACTCGGCGGGCTGTGGTGGGGTCCGATTGACGCCGAAGACGGCGTCACAATTCTCCACCGCGCCTTAGAGCTCGGTATCTCTACCTATGACGCATCGGACGCGTACGGCAACGGTCGCTCGGAAGTCATCCTGGGCGAGGCATTTCGCGGGCGGCGCCAAGAGACCGTAATCGTGACCAAGGCCGGCTACCTTGTGGGCATTGATGGGGCGCAGACGCTCTTTCAGCAGCGGGACGCGCCACAGCCGCAATGCTACGAGCCGTGGTACCTTCGCCACGAATGTGAGTTGAGCCTGCGCCGCTTGCAGACCGACTATATCGACGCGTACCTCTTGCACGATCCGCCGGTGGACGTGGTCAAGCGTGAGGAGCCTTGGGAAACTTTGCGTGAACTGAAGCAGGCGGGCAAGGTACGCAGCATCGGGATCTCATCTTCCGTAGCCGCCTGTTTGGAAGCCGTCAAGCGAGGGTATGCGGATGTGGTGGAAGTGTCGTACAGCGTGGCGCTGCAAGAGGCCGCGTCTGAGCTCTTCCCACTCTGCGCGGAAAAAGGTGTTGGCGTGTTGGCGCGTTCGCCTTTTGCTTCCGGACGTCTCTTCCAGGATGAGGCAACGGTGGATCGTCTGACGGAAGCGCTCGTCAAGCCACCGGTTGCATCGCTGCACGCAGCCGCTATCAAGTACGTGCTTTCCCATCCGCACGTGGCGACCTGCATCACCGGCGTGATGAACACGGAGGAGCTTGAGGCCAACGCGCGGGCAGCCGAACCGCCGTTTCTGTCCGAAGATCAGATAGCGCTGGTGGATGCGACGTAAGCCGATCGCGGGCAGGCACGCACACTTTCGCAAGACTGGAATAAAGGAATGGTCCGGCTGACGCCACTGCGGAGCCATGATAGGCTAGAGCCAGCACCTCAAGCGCATGGCGTCATGCTGAGGACGCCAGGAATGGCAGAGGGCCTCAAGCCATGCATCTATGCACGGACGCACCCAATCGCGGTGCCGTTCTTCACACAAGGAAACAAATGGAGATCAAACATGTCTGAGCGAGCACCGTCGGACCAGGACGTCCGGCAGCACTTTACGGAGCGCGCGGCGACCTATACGGGCGGGCAGGGAGATACGGTGGAGGTGATGGTCACCTTAGCCGCTCCAGGGCCCAATACGGTGGCGCTTGACGTGGCGACCGGCACCGGCTTGGTTGCATTCGCTCTTGCCGCGGAGATTAAGGGGAGCGGCTCGGTGTTCGGCGTGGACTTCACCGCCGCTATGCTCGCGCGGGCTATGGAGCAGCAGGAGAACGATGGCACGGGCGCCAATGGAGCGCACATTGCTCTGGCTGCCGCCGATGCGACGCGACTTCCGTTTAATGACGGCATGTTTGGCATCGTGACGTGCCGTTTCAGCGTCCATCACTTTACGCATGCCATTCCGGCCATGCAGGAGATGGCGCGTGTGCTCGCGCCGGGCGGGCGGCTGGTTATCGGCGAGTTCGGCATGCCGGAGGATCCCGACAAGGCGGCATACTTTAATCGCATGGAGCGCTTGCGTGGGCATTCGCATGTACAGGCCTTCAGCGAGAGCCAGTTGCGCGAGATGATGGCGGACATCGGCTGTCCGGTTCAGGACGGGCGCCTCCTAAAACGGGAAATGCTGGCCAGCGAGTGGTTTGAGACTGCCAATACGACTGATGAGAACCGCGAAGCGGCCAGAAAGATGCTCTGGGACGGATTGGAAGGTGATCTGGCCGGGCTTTCTCCTCAGCCGGTAGGTGACGACTTGCTCTTGACGCGCCATGAGATCGTCCTCAGCGGCGTGAGAGCCTAGAAGTCCGACTTTCATAGGCGCCTTGACCGACGCAGCGCATTCCTTTTTAGGCCAAAGAGCGGGGGACAAGCCCCCGCGCTACAGCCTGAGGGATTTCCCCTCACCCCGTATCGAGAATGGCGCAGGCTCTAGCCCTCTCCCACGGGAGACCTTTGCACAACTAGGTCTAGAGGGCAAGGAGGTACCCCCTCTCCACGGGGAGAGGGCTGGGGTGAGGGGATTCCTTGCCGTTCTAATCGTATGACATATACAGTCAATACATTTCTAAGCCAAACAGACTGGCGTTCAGAGCAGATTCACCCTCACCCTAACCCTCTCCCGTCAAGGGAGAGGGGACTACCTCGCTGTGGCGGGGGTTATGCAAAGGTCTCCACGGGGAGAGGGAACCGGAGGAGCACCGGATTGGCGCGATAGTCCGATAGGGACACGCTACGGCACAAGTACCACTCCTGCGCTTAGAGTTTTTCTTCCACTATGGATCCTTTGTCTTGGCTTGAAATCAGTCGCGGCGCCCTGCAGCACAATGTAGCCACGCTCAGGGAACGCCTGAGACCGGGCACGTCTCTGCTGGCGGTGGTTAAGGCCAACGCCTACGGCCACGGCATGCACGTGGTCGCTCAGTCCATTGCCGAGCACGTTGACTGGCTTGGGGTCGATTCCCTGGATGAAGCTCTGGAGCTCCACAACGCCGGGATCAGTCTGCCGATCCTGATCATGGGCTTTACGCCCCACAGCCGGGCCGATGAGGTAGTGCGGCACGGGTTTCGGCAGGTCATCTTCGATGAAGAGTCCGCCGTGCGCCTGTCGGAGCAGGCAGCAGCGCAGGGCACAACCGCCGCTGTGCACGTGAAGATCGAGACCGGCACGTATCGCCTCGGTGTTGCCTACCGGAAGGCAGTCGCCTTCCTGCGTGAATTGCAGGCGCTTCCCAGTCTGAAAGTAGAGGGGACATATACCCACTTTGCCACTGCCGAGGATACGGCTGATGATTCGTACTTCCGGCTGCAACGCAGCCGGTTCGCGAAAGTCCAGGCAGAGTTGGAGCGAGCAGGCTTGGAAGTGCCGTATCAGCACATGGCGGCCACGGCGGCCGCCATGGTATCGACCGCCGCGCAGGGCAGCTTGGTGCGCTTCGGTATTGGCCTCTATGGGTTGTGGCCGTCTTTGGATACGCAAATTGCCATGACGGAGCGCGCGGTCCGTCCCCTGGCGCTGCAGCCGGCGTTGGAGTGGAAGACGCGCATCGTGCACATGCAACCCGTCGCCCGCGGTGAGACGGTGGGGTACGGCCGCACGCATCGCACGCGCCGTGATTCAACGATTGCCGTAATCCCGATTGGGTATTCCGACGGCTATGATCGCAAGTTGTCGAACGTCGGAGAGGTGGCAGTTCGCGGTAGGCTGGCCGCCGTTGTCGGTCGCGTCATGATGAACATGTCGCTTATTGACGTGACCGGGATTCCGGGCGTCCAAGTGGGCGATGAGGTGACGCTGCTGGGTCCGGAAATACCGGCGGAGAACATCGCCACGCACGTCGGGACGATCAACTACGAGATTGTGAGCCGCATCAACCCGGCCTTGCCACGCATTGCAGTGCCTTGATAGATCAATAATGGCGTAGAGGCGAACTGTTGTGCGCGGCCTTGTTGCCCATAGATTCGGGGCAACAGCGCAGGTTGCAAACCTGCGCTACCGGAGAGGACGCGCCATCTTTCTCAGTTTTGTGGGTTTAGCCAGCACCCGCGATGGCTGTCCGGCTAATTGAATAAGATCTCAACGAGCTACGTTGCCTCAAGTCGACGCCGTGAGAAGATATCCCAATCGACCAGCAGACTCGCGGCAATGAAGATCGAGGAATAGGTCCCGGTAGCGGTGCCGATCAAGAGGGCCAACACGAAATCCTTGATGGCGAGCCCGCCAAAGAGATAGAGCGCGAAAAGCGTGATGAGCAACGTGATGGATGTGTTGAGTGAGCGATCTATGGTCTGGTTGACGCTGAAGTTTACGACGGTGGGCAGAGGCGCGTGGGAGTACTTGGAGCGGTTTTCCCGCACGCGGTCGAAAACCACGATGGTATCGTGCACCGAGTACCCGATGGCTGTGAGAATGGCCGTGATGAACATGGAGTCAATCTCCTTGTTCACCAAGAAACCGAGCACGGAGAAGACGCCCAGTACGACCAACACGTCGTGAACCAGCGCACAGATGGCGCAGACTCCATACCGAAACGGCTGCGGCACATGGCGGAACGCCCACGTGATGTAGACCAGAATACCGACGGAAGCCACCAGCACTGCCAGGATCGCTCTTTGGGTAAGTTCACGTGCGATCACCGGCCCTACCGCTTCAAAGCGAAGTTCCTCAGCCTGGCCGTGGACTTCCTCCAATGCGCCGCGCACCGCTTGTTTGTCTTCCAGCGCAAGTTCCTTGGAGCGGATGATGACCGAACCCTCGCCGGTCGCCTGCACCAAGGGTTCGCCAAGGTCCAAGCTCAGATAGATACGCTTGATTTCCTCCGTCGGCGGCGTTGACTCAAAGCGCAACTCGTAAATGGTGCCGCCGGAAAAGTCGATGCCGGGTTGTAGGCGAAAGACGATGAGCGAGAGAATGCTCGGCACCAGAATGATCGCCGAGACGACGTACGCCCACTTTCTGCGGCCAACAATGTCAAACATCAGTTGCTGTTACCCCACTTGCTAGCATGTGATTGTAAGCTCTTTCCATCCCGGTCGAATTCCGATGACCGGGGCAATTCCTGCTGCGGCTATTCTTCTAGCTTGAGCGTCTTGAGAAGCTCCCTGTACAAAGTGCACTCTCGCGCAAAGATATAGTGCGGAGAGGTCACTGAAACGCTCGCACATCCTGCCTGCCGCAAGCTCGCCACGGCCGAGAGGACGTTCCGCGACTTGACCTGCACGGTCACGGCGAACCACGATGCGCCCTGTTCATCTCGGGCAAAGACGCGGGCTATCGTCGGACCCAGCAGACCGCCCACTTCCGGCAGAGCCGCGAGCCTGGCAGCGACGGCTTCCGCAGAGTCTCCTTGTATGTTAGCGGTTAGCGTCGAGAAAGGTCTCGCGCGCTGCGATGACTCGATGTATTCCAGAATCTGCCGCAGAGCCTCTCGCTTGGCAGCGCTGGCACGTAACCGTTCGCGGTTGCCGATCAAACACGCCTGCGTGCGTAGAATAACCCCGTGCTCAATCATCTTGAGCCGGTTGTCTTTGAGTGTGGCGCCGGTGGACACCAGGTCCACTATGATGTCGGCGTAGCCCAGCATTGGCGCCGCTTCCAGACCGCCCTCGGCTTGCACGACTTGAAAATAGGTGATCCCTTGCTGAAAGAGAAACTGGCGAGTCAGTGTGGGAAACGTCGTGGCAATGCGCAGGACGCGGCCCCGCTCCCGGAATTCCAGCGCCACTTCGGCAAGATCGGTCAGATTGCGGACGTCGATCCACTCCTCCGGCACGGCGATGGCTAGTTTGCCATGGGAGTAGCCAAGGTCTTCGGCGACCACCACCAAATCGTCGCCTTCCTGCCGCATTTCAGACAAGATGTCGAAACCCGTTATGCCGGCATCGGCGTCTCCGTTGCGAACTTGCTCGACCATTTGCCACGCGCGCTGAAAGAGCACGGCTACATTGTCCACCGTTGTAAGCGTGGCTTCGTAGGCCCGCGAATTTGGGCGCTTGACGTCGAGACCGCATGTGTTGAAGAACTCAAGCGTCTGCTCCCCAATGCGTCCTTTGCTTGGCACGAGGAGTCGCAGGGATTCAGCCATTGATCACCTGCACCACTTCCTCCAAGGATAGAGTTTCTTCAGTAGCCTCCGCGAGGTTGCGGAGGGTCAACCGCTCTGCGCAGTCGCCGGCGAGAAGGAGAAAGGGAATACCTCGCTTGCTCGCATAGGTCGCGCGCGCTCGCGCGGCGCGCTGCCGCAGGTCGAGTTCGGCGCGAATGCCGTTATCGCGGAGCCACTGGACGGCCCGGATGCCGGCGGGTGCGGCTGCGGTAGACTCGGCGGCCACCAGCACTTGCGTCTGCAGTGCGGCCGGTAGCGGCGCGCCCTGTTGCTGTAACGCGAGACGGAGGCGCTCCAGCCCGAACGCAAACCCGACCGCCGGGATGGACTTGCGCCCGCCGAGCGATTGCACCAGTTCGTTGTAGCGTCCGCCGCCGCACAACTGGCTCTGACCGGAATCGTCATACAATTCGAAGACAACGTCTGTGTAATAGTGGAGCCCGCGCCCGAGGGCAAGCTGCACCTGAATATGCGAGTCGTCGATGTCATAGGCTGCCAGCGCGTCCATTACGTCGGCGAGACGGCTCAGAGACTGGTCTCCCAAGCCATAGTCCGCGAGAAAAGCCCGCGCTCGTTGCAGGACCTCTCCCGGCGCTCCCGTGAGATTGTGCAAACCCTGAATAAATTTGAAAGCGCGTTCCAGCCGTTCGTCCTCGTCGGACGCGCTTTGCTTCTGGAACATCCGGCCGATGATAGACTCCGCCGGCCTGCTGCCACTGAGTTCAATGCCCATCTCCTGCAATGAAGTGCGCAGCGCCGCGCGCGCCTCCTCTTCGGAACGCGGCAGCATGCCATTGTCCGGCGAAGCCGTGCGCCGCGCGGGATGGATCTCCTCCAGCCGCTTGCGCACATACGCTAAGCCCCGTCCCGGCTTCCCTACGTCCTCCATGCTGTCCAGCAGAAAATGACGCAAGCGCGAAGAAAGTCCCAGGCTGCCAAGGAGTTCGAGCAGAATGCCCACGTGGCCGATGACAAGCCGATAGTTCTTGACGCCAAGGCGCTGCAGCGTCCAACTTGCCAGGGCGATAACCTCCGCGTCTGCAGACGGCCCGTCGCTGCCGAGCAGTTCAACGCCCGCCATCGAAAACTGGCGAAAGCGGCCGCGCTGGGGTTTTTCGTAACGAAACACCGGCCCGCTGTAGGCATAGCGCAGCGGAAACGGCAGGTTCTGATCATTGCTCAAGTAATAGCGGACGATAGAGGCCGTGAGTTCGGGACGCAGGGCTAGGCGCCTGCCGCCAAAGTCCTCAAAGGCATACATCTTTGAGATTATCTCGGCGCCGGACTTGCGCAGGTAGAGATCCGCCTGCTCTACAAGGGGGACTTCTATCGGAGCGTAGCCCGCAAGCTGAAAGGCATCGAGGAGAGACTGCCGCACGTGGGACTGCGCAAAGGCCTGCTGGGAGTCGAGATCCAGCATCCCACGGACGGAGTCTACGGGACGAGTTTCTAGCGACATGGCGTTTTCACAACTTAGGGTTCGGTAGTTTGCTCAGGCGAAGCCGGCTGGGAGGCGAGGGACTGCTGCTGCGCCTCTTGTACGCCGTACAGCCAGGGAGCATCGCGGAACTGCGGGAGGCGCACCACAACGTAGAGGAACGTCCGTGTTACCGTAATTGCCGTGAACATACTTATGATCACGCCGATGGCAAGCGTGACGGCAAAACCGCGGACTATGCCCGTGCCGAAGTAGAAGAGCACTGCGCACGTAATCAGCGTCGAAATATTGGAGTCCCTGATTGACGTCCACGCCCGCTCGAAGCCAACATCCAACGCCGAGCGCAAGGTCCTGCCCCGGCGTAATTCCTCCTTGAGACGCTCAAAAATCAGGATGTTGGCATCCACTGCCATACCGACAGAGAGTATGAATCCGGCGATGCCTGCCAGCGTTAGGACCACCGGCCAGAACCTGAAAATGCCGAGCACGAGAAGCGCGTAGATCAGCAGCGCAAAAACGGCGACCACACCGGGCAGGCGATAGTAGATGAGCATGAAAACAGCCACGAGTACGAGGCCGATGATTCCGGCCCGGAGGCTGCGATTGACGGAGTCTTGTCCCAGCGTAGGCCCAACGGTGCGATTCTGGGCGATTTCCAACGGCACCGGCAGAGCACCGTACTTTAGCTTGATGACAATGTCACGGACTTCATCCAGCGTGAAGTTACCGGTAATGCGACCGCGGTTAGAGATCGTGCTGGAAATGGTCGCGGCGGAGATGAGGGTATTGTCGAGGGTGATACCCAACCACGTGCAGGGCGTCCCGCCGGCACGCACGCAGACGTTCTGGGAGGTGAACTCTTCGAAGATGACGGCGCCTTCGTCTTTGAGCTCAAAGTTGATCTGCGGCAGGCTGCGCTCGTCAAAACCGACTTCGGCGGACTGCACCATCGCGCCGGTGAAGAGCCTCTGATATTGCTCGCCTTCGACAAGACCGCCGACCTCCACCGGCGGAACCGTACTCCTGCCGAGGTCTACAAAGGCAAGCTCGCCGGTCTCCCGAAAGAGCGCGATGGCTTCATCGGGGTTTTCTACGCCGGGGAGCTCGACGATGATGCGGTCGGTACCTTCCAGTTGGACGATAGGCTCGGAGACACCGAGCGCATTCACGCGCTCAGCGATGATGTCGCGTGCGGCTTCCATGTGGTCGGCGGTGATCGTCTGATCTTCCGCGGGAGTGGCGCGCAACACCACGTGCAAGCCGCCCTGCAGGTCCAGGCCCAAGTGATAGCGGAGTTCGCGTACAAGGCGCGCACCGCCGATGCCGACATCAAGTCCGGGATTGTTCGGCCAATTGACGTAACTAGCCAGGGTGACGAATAAGACTATGAATGCGAGTGTGATGAAGTAGCGTCGGTTCATTGACTTGCGGTTTCGGATCCTGACACTGCTGCGACGGGGTCGCCTGCCGGCGCGGCAGCGAGCGCTGCCTGCGCTTCGGTGCGCACGGCGAGTTCGATCTCCGCCGCAATGTCAGTGTTTTCTTTCAGGAATTTGCGGACGTTCTCACGACCGAGACCGAGGCGGGTGTCACCATGGGAGTAGTGGGCGCCCGCCTTACGCACTATGCCGTACTCCGTGGAGAGATCGATGAGATCGCCCAGTTTGGAGATGCCTTCATCGAAGAGGATATCGAACTCGCACGTCTGGAAGGGCGGCGCCACTTTATTCTTGACCACCTTAGCGCGGACGCGAATGCCGACCTGCTCCTGCCCGCTTTTTACATAGTCAACCCGCCGCACGTCTACGCGCACGGACGAATAGAAGCGAAGCGCCCGCCCGCCGGGTGTGGTTTCCGGGTTGCCAAACATTACGCCAATCTTTTCACGCACTTGATTGATGAAGATGACGACGCTGCGCGAGCGGTTGATGGCGGCCGTCAGTTTCCGCAGCGCCTGGGACATGAGCCGTGCTTGCAGTCCCATATGGGCATCGCCCATTTCGCCCTCAATCTCCGCCTTGGGCACCAAGGCGGCCACGGAATCGACCACGATTACGTCGACGGCATTGCTGCGCACGAGCATTTCGGCGATTTCCAAGGCCTGTTCGCCATTATCGGGCTGGGAGACGAGCAGGTCCTCAATACCTACGCCGCACTTCGCCGCATACGTGGGGTCGAATGCATGCTCGGCATCCACAAACGCGGCAGTGCCACCGAGCTGCTGCGCCTCGGCAACAACGTGTTGCGCGAGTGTGGTCTTGCCGCTGCCCTCGTTGCCATAGATCTCAACGACGCGTCCGCGCGGCAAGCCGCCTACGCCCAGCGCGAGGTCAAGCGAGAGCGAGCCGGTTGGAACGACGGCCACAGACACTGCCGCATCTTCGCCCATGCGCATGATCGAGCCTTTGCCGTAGCGGCGCTCGATCTGACTAATCGCAGCCTGCAGTGCCTCTGTGCGTCCCTCCGCACCGTTCTTTTCGGGGGTCTTCGCTCGGGTAGCCATGGTTGTGTACCCACTCCTTGAACCTGGGGAATTTGGGAACTTTCATCGTCGTAGGTAGAATTCAGTACTCTCCATTATAGGCAATCGCGGCGGTGAAGCCTAATTGAAGGCGGAGAGTGTCATCGCGGGAATGCCTGCCAGAGAGTGTTGGGCAAGGCGCAAGGTCAGCGCGACCGCTGCCGTGCTTATGGCGAGATTACCGTGTCCGGCAGGACCGCGGCAGTGCCGTCCTTAAACGTGTCGCGCCCGCCGCAGGCCAATCCAATGTGGGGATGGACGCGCGTGACGGCGTCAACAATGGCGTCGGAGACATTGCGGATGTCCCACTGCGCGTGCCGGTCGCTGCGAATGCGCGACATCTCCACAACTTCCCGGGCATTGAGATCGACAAGAATGCGGAGGTTGTGCCCATTGGCCAGCGCGATTTCGGCACGTTGGTCAGCACCGAGGGCGGTATATGTCTCTTCCAGGAGATCGAGGGTACGCCGGTAGTGGTCCGCGAAACCGGCGTTGCGGATAAGGGGCGGCAGCGTGCGGCCGTGGGCGGGGCTATGGGCCTGGCTGATCTCGGTCTTCATGCGGTGGCGGATGAACTGGTGATAGGCTGCCTCAGACATCACCATCTCAAACTGATAGTGCAGCAGTTCAAACTCCCGGAGAATGGTGTCGTGGGCGTGCAGACCGCGATAGGCGGAACGGATGACCTGACCTACCTGCTCCGCATCGAGGCTTGCCACTGCTTGCCGGGCGCGGTCCAGGGTCATCTGGGAACTGTGAAAGAGCAGGGCAGCGGCGACGTGGCGTTCGCCGTCCGGGTCGAAGTGAACGAGACGCACTGCCTCGCCACTGCCGGCTGGCAACGGAGAATCGGCGTTGGGAGCAGCATCCGCTTTGGGGGTTGCAGCGATGTCGAGCGCGGCGGCTACTTCCTTGACGGCGTCCAAGCCGCTCTGGGGATACGGCAGCGCGTGAATGTACTTCTCAGGAAAGAGCGACGGCGCGATGGGATGCAGCTGCGCAAAGAGCTTCTCGCCCGTTTCGCGAAACTCGGGAAGCGGCGAGGAGAGCAAGCGCGTGATCATAAGGGCAAATTCGCGAGCGTTCGTCGTCACCCCCACCTGGGTAGTCTGCGCCAGCGGCAGCACGTAACGCGCGTCCTCCGTAGCGCGGCGTTCGGCAGAAGACTCGCGCATGCGGGGGTATTTATCTAGGAGGTACGCGGTGCAGCCGGCATAAATCTCGCGGTAGGCAGCGTAGCTCCGGCTCACAGCCTCCTCAAATACCCGGCGGGTCTTACCGCGCCGATACTCTCGCGGCAGGTAAAACTGACGGGAAACTTCCTCAAATGGAATGTACCGTCCGCTGTGCTGCGTGTACGCGGCGAGCCGGTGCCGCACAATTTCCAAAGAGAGGAGGCGGGGAATGTCCCAGATGGCGGCGCTGAAACAGCCGTGCTCCGCGACACTATTGTGGCCGTATTCATAGACCACACGCTGGTTGCGCTGGCGCGCCAGTGCCGTATTGTCGCGGGCTTCCTTGATAAGTTGCGGCACCGGGGTCGGATCACGACTGATGCGCGCCATGCCGGCCGTGATTGCTTCAGGATTTCTTGCCGCTCGCCCGACAATCTGCACCCGGGGCGTGTACGACCAGTTGACCACGATGTCGGTTTGCTTCTCTATGGAATGCCTGCAGTGGATAGAAAGTGCGCTTCAAAGTGACGCAGTGAGCGGCAGCAAGAAACCTGTTGCTCATCGCAAGTCACCCAGCGCGCGTTTAGTATAGCATTCCCTTCGAAGTCTCATGCTTGAGAAGACATTCTCAAGCCGCTGGGATACCGGCAATCCGCTTTCATCAAGAGAGCATGGCCAAGGACGACCGCGGCGTGGGATATAGCGTCCCTTGAGGATTGGTGTGCCGCACCGCAAATCGCGTAGCATTGTGTGCCCGAGTGGATTCTGTTAGCGGCCCGTGGGCGCGAAGGTCTCGGAGGTTGGCGTTGGCGTAGCGGGCGGTGGCACTTCCGTCGGGACCGGTGTGGCGGCAGGTCTCGGCGTAGGTACGGGCGTCGGCTGCGCGGTCACAACTACGCGGAATTGCGTCGGATCCATCTCCAGCACGGTCACTTGCGGCGGCTCGCTGACATCGGGAATCAGCGCATACGTGCCGGGGCCGAGACCGCTCATGTTTAGAGATACGACCACACTACCGGGTTGAAGCGTGCGCAAGGCCGGCGCAAAGCCCCTCAGTGTTACCCTCGCATAGGCGGGATCCACTGTGGCTTCCAGGCCTGGTTGCAGGTTGACGTAGGTCACGACGACTTCAGTTTCAACAATTGTAATGATGGGAAGCACTTCGACGAAGACTTCTACCTCATCCGAGCCAGTGATTCCGACCTCCTCCGGGCGGGCCAATTCGACCGTGATCGCGAAGGATTGGGTGGACCCATCAACCGAGATGACTTCCGTATAGATGAAACTGATGTCATCAAGTTCCTGGGGTCTGCCGAAAAGGGTCACGGATGCGGGCTGGGCATTGTAACCGGAAAGCCAATAGCCCGACGCAGGCTGACCCTCCACTCTCACGCGGACAGGTACGTCTTTGGACGTCGTAACTTGCTCGATCGGCACCGTAACTTGCACCACGGGCGGATCGAGCTGCACGCCGCTCACATCTTCGCCCTGCGCGTCGCGCGGTATGGCTCTCTGGGTGACGTTCACGGTTCTGCGGGCACTCCCTATCTCAACGTCAATCAATGCTGCATCAACTAACTCCACTTTCGATGCCGGCCCGATGACTGTTACGACGTCCGGCAGCAACTCAGGCGTTTGAAACCGGTAGCCCAACAGAGGACTGCCGGCCAAGTTCACACGCACCGGGACTTGCTTTTCCATGCGCTGCTCGACAGCAATGGTGACCGTAGCCGGCTCTGCGGCGATGATGCGGATGCGCGAATCAGAGCTTACAAAATCAATGGGAAGTTCATGCAAGCCGACGCCGATTGCAAAGAGATCTACGACCGTGCGGAAATTCTCCGCAGAGAGCGATTCCCAGATGTCTCGTGGCGCCGCAATTCGCAAGCGGATTGTGTTAGGCGCAAGCCGACTCACTACCAGGCCTTCGCCAAGGCGACTCGTTTCAACCGGAATCTCCGTGTCGAAGAAGTCTTCCCGGACGGGATTCTGCTCACCCGTGAATAGGATCCACAGCGTGATCGAAATCGCCAGGGCAAGGATAAACCGTACTCCCAGCGTATGGGTGATGAAGCGTCCAAGGATTGGCGGTAGGGAGCGAAGGTTGATCATGCGCAAGGGTTATTTCAGGACTTTGCGTTCGCGGCGACTGCGTGCGAAAGAACGAAACGACAGCCACGGCAGCATTGTTGACTCTTGCTCCTCGCGAAACAGGCTGTCTAGGTATGTTCGTAGCTTGTCCTCGTCCATGTGACGCAGGAGCGTCCCGCCGCGCGCTACAGAGATGATGCCGGTCTCCTCGGAGATGGCGATGGCGATGGCGTCCGTCACTTCACTGACGCCAATTGCTGCCGCGTGGCGTGTGCCAAGGCCCTCGCCTTGGGGCACGTTCTCCGAGAGGGGCAACATGCAGGAAGCGGCAACAATGCGGTCGCCGCGCACGATAACTGCCTTGTCGTGCAGCGCGGAACTGGGATTGAAGATTGTTAGCAGCAAGTCCGCACTCACTTGACCGTCAATGCGGTGGCCAGTCTCAACCAGGTCTTCCAAGCCGGTTTCACGCTCAATGACGAGCAGGGCGCCCCACTGGTTGACCGAAATCCGGCTGGCAACGTTGGCAACCACCTCCAGAGCGCCCGCGACACCTTCACTAATGGGAATGTAGCGGGCCAGCGGGTGAGTGCCTTGCCGCCCCACTTGTTCCAGAAAGCGCCGCAACTCCGGCTGAAAAATAATTGGAATGGCGATCACGAGCGCGGACAAGACGCTCCGCAAGAGCCAATCGAATACCAGCAGTTGCAGCATGTTGCCGAGGATGAAGGCAAGCACGAGCAACACGACGATGCCGCGCACCAATTGGTCCGCGAGTGTCCCGCGCACGATCGTGAAGATGATATGAATGATAACGGCGACGAGGAGGATATCAAACGCCGCGCTATAGTCTAAGCGGGACTGGAGCCAAAGTAGGTCTTCTACCACGCGTCACCTCTATGACAGCGTGACTCTGTTAAGTGATGTTCGAGTCGGTTTGGAGCAGGCGCGAGCCGCGGCGCCTTCTGGATGCGGCCGTTTCTAGGTCTGGTCGGTCTCTCCTACCAACAACTCTAATAGTACCGCCTTTTGGGCGTGGAGCCGATTCTCGGCTTGATCGAACACCACCGATTGGGGCCCGTCCATTGCCTCATCCGTGATTTCCATGCCGCGGTGCGCGGGTAGACAGTGCATTACAATGGCGTCCGCGCGCGCATGGCGGAGAAGGTCGGAATTCACTTGGTACGGCGGGAATGCGCGTTCGCGCTCGGCCGCCTCCGCTTCCAATCCCATGCTGACCCAGGAATCTGTGTAGACAACGTCAGCATCTCGCACTGCCGCAACAGGATCGCTGCACAATTCCAGGGTAGCGCCGGACTCTTGGGCGAGGCCGTGTGCTCGCGCGATGATGTCGTCCGGCGGCAAATAACCGGCCGGGCTGCCCACTGCCAAGTGATAGCCCAACTTGCCGACGCCGAAGAGGAGGGAATTGGCAACATTGTAGCCGTCTCCGACATAGGCGATCTTGCGCGCGGCAAGATCCCCCTTGTGCTCCTGCATGGTGAGGAGATCGGCCAAGATCTGACAGGGATGCGTATAGTCGGAAAGTCCGTTAATCACCGGAATATCGGCGTGCTCCGCCAGGATTTCCAGCGTGGCATGATTGAACACCCGCGCCATGATGACGTCCACCCAGCGCTCGAGATTGTGGGCAACGTCCGGGACCGTTTCCCGGACGCCCATCTGCAAGTGCTCGGCGGCCAAATCCACCACCTGCCCGCCTAGTTGCTGCATGCCAATGGCAAAGGTGGCGCGGGTGCGCAAAGATGGCTTCTCGAAGATCATGGCCAACGTGCGCCCGGTGAGCGGGCGGTACTCGCTATGGGACGCCGAACCTGAAGGCACGGTACCGGCGGACTTCAGAGACCTGGCAGTTTCGAGAATTTGGTGTATGTCAGACGCAGAGAAGTCAGCAAGCGTGAGGAGGTCTCGACCCTTCAAGGCTGGTTGCTTCTTTCATTTGCGGGACGCATAGCAGAATCAAAGCAAGAATTCTACAGAAGCGTGGGGAGATTAAGTAAGGAGAATTATACCAGCTTTGAAGGGTCAGTACAACTGAGTTACGTGCCCCACTTGCAGAACTTAGGACGATTCGCCCTAGTCTTACTCATCCTCGTCCGGAAGAGTGTCATCTTTGTCTGCGCGATCTTCCCAGTCGTCAGGTCGTTCATCCCATCCACGCGAATCCCAAAAAGCGTCGTTGTTTGGGTTTAGCTGGTCGGCGTGGTTATCGAGATCACTTTGTCTACCCATGATGGCTCCTTCCAGTTTCAGCATCTGCAAACAACGTGTTCATAATATAGCATAAGAATCTACTATAGTAAAGAGATAAGCGGTACAACAAACATAAAACTGTATAGTGAAGTTAAGAACCCAGAATTCACTTTCTAATTGACGCTATTCTCTCTTGGCTCCCGTAGTCATCGCTTGCAGTGTTAAGGTCGACGATAGCGCTCTAACGCACACAGGTTGCCGTTGCAAAGAAAAACCGGTGGATTGAGAATTGCGAAAGACTCTTGTCGATCTCCGTTGATTGTCTTTCAAGAAACTAGAAGAGGCTCAAGGACAGTTGCTGCGGCTCAGGCTTGGGAGAGTGCGAACGTTCCCGCGTGCGGAGATCGTACCGCCGTTGCAGGATGTTTACATAATCATAGATTGGTTCGGTGTAGCCATCCGGCGCGTATCTGCCGGGATAGAGCTGGCGAAAGGTGCCGAGAAGCCACGGATACTCGTTCTGCACGTATTGCAGGAAGTGCTCCTTCACGCCGACACCCAGATTGAGTACGTTCGCGGCGAGGAAGCAGGCATTGTGCTCGGCGGCGGCGCGAGCAATGTCTTCAAGATTCTCCTGCGTTGCCGTTAGGCCCGGAATGATCGGGGCGAGCAGCACGCCGGCATGCACACCGGCGGCCGCGAGTCTCTGAAGCGACCGTAGCCGCTGGAGCGGCGGAGCCGTGCCCGGCTCGAGCTGTCTCCACAACGTGCGATCAAGGGTCGTAATGCTAAAGTTCACGGTGCAATCAAGACGCTGAGCTAATTCGGCGAGGACATCTATGTCCCGTACGACGAGTGAAGACTTGGTAATGATGGATACCGGCGTGCGAAAGGCGAGAAGCGCTTCCAACGCCGCGCGGGTCAGGCGGTACTTGCCTTCGATGGGTTGGTACGGGTCGGTGGCAGTGCCAATCACCACACGTTGGCGCCGCCATCGTGGCGCGGACAACTCGAAGCGCAGGACTTCAGCGATATTCGTCTTGACGAAGATGATGGAAGAGAATTCATCGTCCGCGTCGAGATCGTAGTAGAAGTGCGTGCTGCGCGCGAAACAATAGTGGCACCCATGGGTGCATCCGCGATAGGGGTTCAAGCTCCACCGAAACGCCATGTTCCGCACGCGGGTGAGCGCCGACTTGCAGCGCACTTCTTCGTAGAGGGCTTGTGGCATACTCGTTCCTGAATCGCGCTTGCTCGCAATACCGAATATCGGGAAACGGAATCTTCGACCCTAAGGTGATGCGAGCAGTAGTTGCCCTTGTTGAAGAGTAATTCAATCTGTGTATGCGGAATCAACGTCAGCCCGGACAAACGGTCAGTGAAAGTCAGTCGGTTGCTGCTGAGCGTGCTTTGAATGTCGATGAGCGCGAGATCGTGCAGGCAATGCAGAAGGCGTTGCTTCGCTGGTACCGCGCGCACCGCCGGGACTTGCCTTGGCGACATACGAAGAGTCCGTACCGAAAGTTTCTTGCGGAAATGATGCTGCAGCAAACGCAGGTTGAGCGTGTGGCGCCGAAGTACCGTGCCTTCCTGGCTCAATATCCAACGGTCCGGCGACTAGCGGCGGCGCCGCTGGCTGAGGTAATCCGGCTCTGGGCCGGCCTGGGGTACAACCGACGTGCGGTATACCTGCATCGCGCGGCTCAGGCCGTTGTGCGGGAGCATGGCGGCGTGTTTCCGCTGCGCTTGCAGTCGCTGCTGCAGCTTCCCGGTGTGGGCGCCTACACGGCGCGAGCGCTGATGAGCTTTGTGGACAACGCGCCGGTCGCGGTGGTGGACACCAACGTGCGCCGCGTGCTCGGCCGCGTATTCCGCGATGAACTCCAAACGCTGCATGGGGAAAGAGGGCCGACTGACCGGCAGCTTCAGGAATTGGCCGACAGCCTGGTGCCCGAGGCGAAGTCCGCGCGCTGGAACCAGGCGCTCATGGATCTTGGGTCTACAATCTGTACCGCCCGCCAGCCGGATTGCCCGCACTGCCCGCTTTTTACATGGTGTCAAGCCCGGCAGGCAGCCCAAGTGACAGATTTGCCCGCACTGCGTCCCAAGGGCCAAGGCAAATTCACCGGCTCGCGGCGCTACTACCGCGGGCGCATTATCGCGGCCCTGCGTGAATCTCCAATGGATAGTGCGCTCGCGTTCCGAGACATAGCAGGCGGGATTGCAGACCAAAGCCCGGATGATCTATCGGTGGACTGGCTGTGGGAACTTACGCAAGACCTGGAGCGCGATGGGCTGGTGGTGATCGCCGGGGATCGAGACTCGTGGTCCGGAGCGACTCTCAGGTTGCCTGACTAAAGTCTTTCGCCACAAAGGTCCGGAGGAACTGCTGGACCATGGGTTTGATACGTGCCCAGGCGCCCTCCGGGAAGGCCGGATCACCCGGCGAGAGCCCGCCAAAGCGCCTGCCGGTTTGGGGGTCGCACCACAGCGTGAGCAGCCAGAAGCCGGCGACAAGCTGCTCGGGTCGGTAGGATTCGGCGATGAGGCCGGGGGGGCTCTTCGCGCTCCACGAACGTAGCAGGCTCCCGTTGTCGGCTAAGGCCACGCACTCGTGGAAGTACGCGCGCCGGTCATCGCCGCTGTAAGGCTGCAGGAGTGTCAGCAGCGCCTCCACGCGCTGCTCATCTGTGGCTTGGCTGCCCGCAAAGCGTGCCGTCAGCCGCTCTTCCCACGTGTTGCCGAGTGCGGGTATGGCAATGCCGCCGTCTGAGGCGATTGCCAGACCACCAAAAGCTCGCGACCACGCGACCGCCTTTCTCTCGGCTATGGCCTGCAGAGTCGCCTGCGTCTCCGGCGGTGGCGCAACGTGGGTGAGATGCGCATCTGCCAGTGTGACGCGACGCAGCGGCATGTCTGCGAGCAGCCAGGAGAGGTGCGCGGCCTTGGCGCTGTTCGTGGTAGCGAGCAAGACATGCTGCCGCTGCGCGCGGCGATAGTCATCCGGTGTATTCAGATTCCAAACGACACTGGGATCGTCAATGTCCACATATGCCGTTTCAGCGCGGTGGGACCGGGTGATCGTCTTCAGGCCCTGGGTCTCTTCGCCGACCTGCAGTATTGCGTCGCGCAGCGCCCCCGCAAAGAGGGGAGGATGTCCCCGCTTGCCCTGATACCGGGGAATCGCAATTCTCTTGTTTGTCTTGGCTCTTGCCGCGATCAGTTGTGCGAGAATTGGCGCGGCGCAGGGCTGGTCTACGTTGACGATGGCAAAGCTCGAAAGGGTATCGGGAAGCGCCGACACGCCATGCACGATAGAGGAAGCCCTGCCCCGGGCCGGGTTCGGGTTCTCTACAACGTGAACACCTGCCACGGAATCGCCATAGGGCGCCAGGCGGTCGGCATGAAAACCGGTTACCAGCACAATGCGTGCGGGAGCAACTGCCGCGATTTGCTCAAGCTGGTATTGGATTAACGGACGGCCGAACCAAGGTAAAAGCGCCTTTGGCACGGGCTCCTTCAATGCAGCCGGCGATGTTGCGGCAGCCGCCATGCGCTGCGATTCGCCGGCGGCCAACAGCACTATGCCGACTTCGTCTGCCCACGACTCCGGCATCGGCTACGACGGCCTCGGCGAAGGCGTCGGCACCGGTTTCGGCGTGGCGGTGGGTGGAACGGTGGGGGTAGGCTTGAAGTTTTCCGTTACCACGATGATGATCGGCGCGGACTCTCGCCACACTTCAGGGCCCTGCTGCACGAACTTGAGCGTGTGCTGACCCAGGGCAAAACCCCAGACGTTCTGCGGTACGGCAAGCGGTCGCGGGCCCAGCCCTCCGGTTTCATCGGGCCAGATCACGCCCATGCGCTCGCCATCGATGAAGACTTGCACGCCGTATTCATCGGGAGGCAAGCGGCCGTCGCCGGGACTTACGTACGGCGCCCAGCCAACGCTGCGGTAAATCCAGAGAATGCCGACGCCCTCCGGCGGCACGGTGTTATCGGCTAGCGTGACTTCGATAATCTTGGGGTTGTCCGGATCGCCGACGATCGGTGTGGGTGTGGGGGTCGGCTTCGTATTGATCACGACGCCTTGCGGCTGTGCGATACATCCGCCCACCGCCAAAGCAAAGACCAGTAGACCAAGAAGCAACTGCCAAGCTTGCGGCCGACCGGGCGGCACGTCCCATTTATTCACGGCACCCTCGTTCCCCGTTATTCGCGTGCGATGCACTCTACAGTCTAATGTACCTACATTATGCGTCAATGAACAAGTGTCATCCGAGAATCCTGCTTCTCGTTCTCAATGCACGCGTTGTTCAAGTGATTTGGCAAGCGAGCATTCGGGCGGCGATGCGCTTAATATACGGAGTGCTATAGTGAAGTGACAGGGTTGCTCGGCATTCCCCGGAGCCTCAGGTGAACAATCGCGAATTCACGCCGGATACTGAATTTTCCTATGACCGTTCCTCTGTCTGGCGGTGGCTGATAGGTCATGCATTGCGCTATCCGTGGCACGTGGTGGTCGGTACCCTCTTACGCGCCGGCGTCGTAGTTGCCGCCGTTCAGGTGCCAAAGCTGATGGGCGATGCATTCGATGCCGTTGCGGGAGCAGACTCGGGTCAGGGCGTGCTCTTCGGCTTTGCCTTGGCCATTGTTGGCCTCAGCGTACTGAGAGGCGTGCTGCAATTGCTGGCAAACTACACGGCCGAGATTGTGGCGCTCCGCATGGAACGCGACGTGCGCGACGAGCTCTACGTCAATCTGCTCGGCAAGAGCCAGACCTATCACGGCCAGCAACGCGTCGGCGACATCATGGCTCGTGCCACAAACGACGTGAAGCAACTCAATCTGATGGTCAACCCCGGCCTGCTCTTGCTGTCGGAGTGGCTGGTTAACATGGTGGCGCCCATAGCCGCCATCGCACTTTTCTTGAGCGTAGATCTGCTGCCAATTCCAGTCCTTTTTCTCATCCTGTTCCTCATCGCTCTGCGGGGATATCTGCGGCGGCTAACGCCGGTGGCCGGCGCGCTCCGCGCGCAGTTTGGCGTGCTCAATGCAACCCTCACCGAGTCGATCGCGGGAATCGAAGTCGTAAAGTCGAATGCCCAGGAAGTGCAAGAGTACGACCGCTTTCGCGTGAAGGCGGAGGACTACCGCGATCTCTTCGTCGAACAAGGCAAGATCCAGGCGCGCTATTTGCCGCTGTTGATGTTCTCATTCTGTCTGGCGCTCGGCCTGGCGCACTCGCTCTATCTCTTTGCGAACGGTTCTCTGACGCTCGGTCAGGTCATCGCGTTCATGGGGTTCTTGGGCATGCTGCGGTTTCCTACATTTGTCTCTATATTTGCGTTCGCTCTCGTGAAGCTCGGCACCGCCGGGGCGGAGCGTATTCTAACAATCTTGAATGCGGAAACGGAAATCGACGAGAACCGGGCCGGCCTTGAGCAACCGATTGAGGGCGAGGTTGTGTTTGATAGCGTCTCGTTTGCCTATCAGGGAGCCGCCGCGCTCCGGGACATTAGCTTCACGGCGCATCCGGGAGAAACGATCGCGATCGTGGGCCAGACCGGCTCCGGCAAATCCACGCTCACGCGACTCATCAACCGCATCTACGAGGTTTCTGGGGGAAGAGTACTCATCGATGGCGTGGACGTGCGTGTGTGGTCGATGGAATCGCTGCGCTCACAGATCGCCACCATCGATCAGGATGTCTTCTTGTTTTCACGCACGCTGGCAGAGAACATCGCCTTCGGCGTGCGCCGGCCGGTGAGCCGCCAGGAGATAGAGGCTGTTGCGAAAGAAGCCCAAGCCCACGACTTCATCATGAGCTTCACAGACGGGTATGACACGGTGGTCGGCGAACGGGGCGTGACTCTCTCCGGCGGACAGCGCCAACGCATTGCCATTGCCCGCGCTTTTCTGGCCGATCCGCGCATCCTCGTCTTGGACGACTCCACCAGCGCGATTGACAGCGCAACGGAGGACCAGATACAGCGGGCGCTGCGTAACATCTTGCGCGGCAGGACGACTTTTCTCATCACGCACCGTCTCTCGCAGATTCGCTGGGCGGACCGCATTCTCGTGCTGCGCGGTGGCAGAGTGGAAGACCAGGGCACGCATGAGGAACTCATCGCGCGCAGTCCGGCGTACCGCGACATCTTCGCCCATCGGGACGAGCGCTATGCCGCCGCCATGCCCGCCAGTCTCGGTGGAGATTAGCAGATGAGAAGGACCGCGGCACGAGGGGGCACCATCAAGACCCAGAGGAGCGACTCCCCTATCCGTCATTCCCGTGAAAACGGGAATCCATCTGATCTTCGAAACGTGCGATGTGCCAAGAGCGGGGGACGAGCCCCCGCGCTACGAGCCGGAGTGGCCCGCACTAGTAACACCGGATGTGTCAGACCACATCACATTACAACGATGCGAATAGGTGCACTTCGGCACCGTCATTCCCGTGAAAACGGGAATCCATCTGATCTTCGAAACGTGCAGTATACCGCGAGCGGTGGACAAGCCCCCGCGCTACGAGCCGGAGCGGCCCGCACCGGTATGGCCAAAAGGAACGGCCAGCATCACATAGCAGTAATGAGAATAGGCGCACTACGGCTCCGTCATTCCCGTGAAAACGGGAATCCATCCGATCTTCGATATCTGCGAGCCACCAAGAGCCGGGGGACAAGCCCCCGCGCTACGTGCCGGAGTGTCCGGTACCGCAAACACCGAACGAGGACTGACTAAATGGGCTTCGTGATGGACGGATTGGACGCGGACGCGTACGATCGCGAGTACAGTGATCGCGCCCTGCTGCGTCGCATCATCGCCTATTTCCGCCCGCAATCACGGCCGATGCTTATGGTAGCGGCCGCAATCTTCGTGGGTTCGCTTACCGATACCGCGGTGCCGATTCTTATTTCCCGCGGCATCGACTTAGTGATTGCCAATCCCGCAACCCAGATGATGGTGCTTCTCGTCATCTCGATCCTGGTCCTGAGCAGCGTATCGTGGGTGCTCAACTATCTCCGCCAGTGGCTGGGCTCCGTGGCTATCGGCAACGTGACGCTCAAGATCCGTGAGGACGCCTTCAACGCAACCATGGGGCACGATCTTTCGTTCTTCGACGATCAGCCAACCGGCAAGCTCGTCAGCCGCGTGTCTTCGGATACGGACGGGTTCGCGGAGACGGTCTCCCTGACCATGAATCTCATCAGCCAGGTAATGCTCGTGATGTTGATGGGAGCGGTGCTGCTCGTGATCAACTGGCAACTCGGGCTGATAACCATTGCAATGGCGCCCTTCGTGGCAGCCATTTCACTGGTTTTCAGGCGCATTGCGCGGGAGACCTCGTTGCATTCCCGGCGCATCATGGCGCGGGTCAACGCGCACATTGAGGAGTCTATTAGCGGTATTGCCGTCGCCAAGGTCTTCCGGCAAGAGAAGGCGGTCCACGATGACTTCGTAAAGATCAACCAGCAGGCCTACCGCGTGAACTTCCGGCAGGGCATCGTGCTCAATACGTTCTTTCCGGTTTTCAACGCTACCGCCGGCATCGGCGCGGCCGTCGTAGTCTACTTTGGCGGCTTGATTACTGCCTCAGGCGCAATGACCGTGGGGGACTGGTATCTCTTCATTCAAGCGCTCATGTTCTTCTGGTTCCCGCTAACGCAAATCGCCTCGTTTTGGAGTCAGTTTCAGAACGGCCTGTCCGCCAGCGAACGCGTATTCGGCCTGATCGATGCCGACCCGCGTGTCGTGCAGACCGGCGATGCTCCCGCCAACGACCTGCAGGGCGGTTTCGAATTCAAGAGTGTGCGCTTCAGCTATCAGCCGACGGAGACAGTACTGCCGGACTTCAGTCTGACGATCAGGCCCGGCGAATCAATCGCGTTGGTAGGTCACACGGGATCGGGCAAGACGAGCATCGTACGGCTTGTGGCCCGTTTCTATGAGTTTCAGGAGGGCCGGCTACTTGTGGATGGGCGCGACATCCGGTCGTTCAATTTGCCTTCGTACCGCCATCAGATTGGCATTGTGCCGCAGTCGCCCTTCCTCTTCAGCGGCACGGTGGGCGAGAACATCCGCTACGGCAAGCCTGACGCCGGTGAGGCGGACGTATTGCGCGCGGTCGAGCACATCGCGGGAGGCAACTGGCTGGCCGACCTGCCCAATGGGCTGAATACGGACGTCGGCGAGCGCGGCGGGCGCCTCTCCATGGGCCAACGCCAACTGGTGGCCCTGGCGCGTGTCATGCTGCACGATCCGGCCGTCTTCATTCTGGATGAGGCCACGGCGAGCGTAGACCCCTTTACCGAAGTCCAGATTCAAGACGGCATAGAAGCCATCATGCGCGACCGCACGTCCATCGTCATCGCCCACCGCCTCTACACGGTGCAGCACGCCGACCGCATCCTCGTCTTGGACGGCGGCCGCATCTTGGAAGAAGGCACCCACCAGGCACTCTTAGCCGCAGGCGGCCACTACGCCGAACTGTACGACACCTACTTCCGGCATCAGTCGTTGGAATACGTGGAGAGCGTCGTACACTAGTCGTCTCTCTGCCGGTTTTTTTAGTTTCACCAAGCAAGTATTGGATTTACCCTTGACATGTTGAGCTATGTACTCTATAGTACAGAGTACATGGTATACAGGAGTAGTATTAGAATCAAAGGAGGTTATCATGTCGAGTTCAAATAAGCTGCGAGAGGACGTAGCGTATGTGCGCGCCGTGGCGCAGCGATCCGGACCCGGTCAGCCGACGGCTACCTTTGTCTTCTGGGCGGTCGTTGCGGTCATTGGCTTTGCCCTGGTGGACTTTGCCAGTGATCCTCGCTGGATTGGATGGTTCTGGTTGGTAGCAGCACCGTTTGGTGTTGTGTTCTCAGCATGGCTGGGCATACGCCACAGCCGGCGTGTCGGCCAGAAGGATAGCTGGGAAGGCATCCGGTGGGGTCTGCATTGGCTGTCATTCCTCGGAGTTGGTCTGCTCAGTAGTGTGTTGGTCGCGACGGAGCAGCTTACCTGGTCCGGCTACAGTTCGATCTGGCTGCTGTTCTTGGCACTGACGTATTTTCTCGCTGGATTGCACTTGGACCGACGTTTGCTGCCCGTAGGCTTGGTTGCGGCCGTTGGCTATGTCATCACCCTTTTCGTACCTGACTATGGCTGGACAATAACCGGGATCTTGTTTGCCGCGGCGTTGTTGACGCTGGGCTACCTTGGAGTGATGCCGCGTGGCCAGACGAGCTGATCCGGACATCGCCAGTCTTGCAGAACTGGCGTCACTGGGCGGTCTTCTGGAGCATCGGGTGCGACTCGCGGTCTGTGTGTTGCTCTCCAAGCATGAATTCATGTCCTTCAGCCGTCTCAAACAGGTTCTGGCCGAAACGGACGGCAACCTCGGGACGCATCTGCGCAAGCTGGAGGATGGCGGCTACGTTGAAGTCGAGAAGACCTTTCGCGACCGCCGGCCCGTAACTTGGTACTCTTTGAGTGCACGGGGGCGCGCCAAGCTGCATGAGCACCTTGCCAATCTCACGCGGCTCATCGAGCGCGCCCAGTGAACTCTTGCTGCGATGCAGGCGGCACGCTACCATGGCCGCGTAGTGCAAGCGGGTTTCACGTATGTGAGGCCACACGAGTCGCTGTCACGCCGCCGTAGGTGAGGCAGATATGCAGTCGCGCCGTCAGGGCAGTGCCGCAGCAACCGGCTCGGGAATATGGCCGAAGGCCGCGGTCGAGTAACGGAGCGAGCAGAAGGGTGTATCCATGGAAATCCAGCAGCTAGTCTTTCCGGCAAAAGACACGTGCGTCACGGAGACTATCAACATTCCGGACAAGATTGGGCCCAGTGAGGTCTTGGTGAAGAACCGGCTCTCATTGATCAGCGCAGGCACGGAGCTTGCCATGTTCACGGAGACGCACCGGGGCTTTGCAGAGCCTGATTTCGATTACGCCAAGTTTCCATTCCGGCCGGGATACGCCGCGATTGGCGATGTAGCGGCGGTGGGTGAAGGCGTCTCTGACCTGGCGGTGGGGACGCGTGTGTTCAGCCGCGGGCGCCACGCGACGCATGCGTTGGTAGCGCGCGCTGCGCTGTTGCCGGTGCCGGACGGGGTCCCGGATTCGCGCGTGCCATTCTTCGCGATGCTTCAGATTGCCATGTCGGCGGTGCGTCAGGCGCCCGTGTATTTCGGCGAAAACGCGCTGGTGATTGGCATGGGCTTGGTGGGAAATCTCTGCGCGCAACTATGCAGGTTGGCGGGTGCGGGCCAAGTCGCAGCCGCCGACCTGGCAACGCCGCGGCTGGCACAAGCCCAAGCGTGCGGCGTGGACCGAGCCTTTAACCTGAGCAAAAAGCCGCTTGCCGATTGGCTGCCGGAACTCGGACCGCGCGGCGCGAATCTCGTGGTTGAGGCCGTGGGCAGCGGCGCGACCATCGACCTTGCGCTCAAGGCGGCCGCCGCTCACGGGCGCGTCGTATTGCTGGGCAGCCCAAGAGACAAGTTCGAGCTCGATCCGTATTTCGATGTCCACCGCACGGGGGTACGTCTCATCGGCGCCCATGCCAGTACGGTGGTTCCAGAGACTCGTGACCAAGACATTCCATTCCTGTGGTCGCTGCTGGCAAGCGGACGCGTAAATGTCGAACCGCTCATCACCCACGTGCTTCCATTTACAGAAGGTCAGAGAGCCTACGAGGGCCTGCGCGACCGCAAGGATGATTTTCTGGGCGTGCAACTGAAATATTCGTAATTGGCGCGTGGGCTCTACGCTGCGGTAGTGAGATGGGTGACCACCGTGAGCCATCGCAGTTGCTGTCCAATTTGAGAAGCGGGCCACTGCGCCTCCCGTAGATACCCGCGTCATTTTGCCTCGCGAGGTGAGCCATGCTCTGTGCGGGAGATCTTCTCTGGGGCCGCTGTGCGAGGGAGTTAGTCGCGTAGGGGCACGATATATCGTGCCCCTACGTCTGATGTTAAAGACCTAGTCCGCAATTGGGTCAGGGGGACAGCCATGGCCGATAGAGGCTACGCGGCAGTGCTCAAGAGTATGAGGGCTAGTTAACCCGCCGGCCCTTGCTGTCGAAGACGTGCTGGACGTGGGGCGGAATCTCCATGAAGATCAGTGTCTCCGGCTCGTGATGTTCGGTCTGTGGGCGCTGAATACGGTACGAGTACCGTCCCACGCGCACCGTGAGCAGCAGCGAGCGTTCGCTCATGAGCGGCTCCACGATCTCGACCTTGGCCGGAATGGTATCTTCCTCGTTCTCGGAACGCAGCACTACGTCCGTAGGGCGCACGCCAATGGTGACCCGCTCGGCCTGATACTGCTGGAGCACAATTGGCGGCGGTTCGACTTTACGGTCGTGAATGTCCACGTACTCCCTGTGCACGACTCCGGGCAGCAGGTTCATTGCCGGCACCGTAATGAAGTCCGCCACAAAGAGGTTGAGCGGGCGCTCGACAATCTGCTTGCGGGTATCTACCTGCAAGATGCGTCCATCGTGCATTACGGCGATACGGTCGCCCATGGTAAAGGCCTCGGACTGATCGTGGGTAACGTAGACCGACGTGATGCCAAAGCGTTGAACGAGGCGTTTGATCTCGACACGGGTGCGCGCGCGTACCTTGGCATCGAGATTGGACAGCGGTTCGTCGAAGAGAAATGTCCGCGGATCGCGTATGATGGCGCGCGCAATGGCGACGCGCTGCTGTTGGCCGCCGGAGAGTTTCGGCGGCTTCTGGCTGAGCAGAGTTTCAAAGCCGAGCCCCATGACCCGCGCCGTAATCCGCACCCGTTCCGGAATCTCGTGCTTGCGCTGGTGCATCTGAAAGAAGAAGCCCATGTTGTCCTCTGACTGCCAGTGCGGGTAGAGGGCGTAGTCCTGGAATACCATGGCGACGTTGCGTTCCTGCGGGCTAACCGTAGTTACATCTTCGCCATCGAAGAGCACTTTACCGCCATCGAGAAAGTCAAGACCGGAGAGAACGCGCAACAGGGTCGTCTTGCCGCACCCCGACGGGCCAAGCACACTCAAGGACTCACCGTCATCTATTTGGAGATCGATCTCCTTGAGCGCGTAGATCAGGTCGTCTTCCGTGTCGGCAATTACGTCATCGGCAGCCTCGCCGCCTCTAAACCGGCCAACGAGGTTCTTCCAAGAGAGCGGGCTCGCCTTCTTGAATGTTTTGGTAGCGCCTTCTAGGGTGAGGCTTGCCATAGCAATCTCTCTAGGATTCGCTCTGCGCAGCGTCTTCGGCGCTGCGCTTTGCGTCATATTGATCCAGCAGTTCGTTAAGGACGCCGACGTGGGTGTGGGCGAAGAGGGAACCGGCCAACACCGGGTAGGCAATGGCTATGAGCGGGATGAACAAGAAGAGCATCACCAGTTGCACACCAATGAGGCTGATGGTAACGCCAAGATTATCGAGTGCCATCAAGACCGCGTTGCGGAACGTCTGCAGCACGGAAGTTTCCAGACGAATCATTACTGAAAACAAGTACGGTTGAATTGCCACCCAGAATACAATGCCCCAGAAAAAGAGAATGCTGAGAATGCGCATCAGTTGCGGTATATCTGCTGTCAGATAGAACCAGGTGTTAAGGACGAGCGCGGCGAGGATTAGGAGATCGAGCGCCGCCACCAAATAGCCCCTGATGAAGTGCGTGCGGAAGCTCTGCCAGTAAACCTGCATGCTTACGGCCTCGCCTGCCAGGTTCTTTGCGGCAAAATCGTATATGGCGGCAGTGGCCGGGCCGGCAAGCGTGAGCAGCACAAGCGACGCGATCATATACGAGATGCCGAGTATGACCGGCGACGTATCCTGGGCGGTCTCTGCGTTTTCTGAAATGAGCGGCAAGAGAACGAGGTAGCTGTAAAGCCCGTACGGTAAACAGAAGAGCGCCCACAGGATGTTGCCCCTGATTACCGTGAAGAACTCAAAGTAGTGCATGCCCAGCGCCCGGCGCCAGACATTGAATACGAGCATCACTGCGCTAGGCTGTCCTTATGCACTTTCTATAACGATTGAGGAGCAAGGTGTTCCTGGCGCCGCATTCAGGGCGCGCCGCATGTGCGAGTTTGAAAAGAACGCTCTTTCCCAAATGTAGAGCAATCGGTATGCAGGCGCAACTGCGCCGGAGAGCACATGCTCGGCGCGGGGTTTAGCGAGTCCCCCTTGGTGCGACGCAAACAGATAGGGAGGGGCGCTGATGCAATCTTCACCCCTCCCAGTCTTCAATTCTGCTTTCATTCTCAACGTGCTGCTTGCATTGCGTTGAGAAACGCCCTACCGCGCAGCCGCGGCGGCGCCAACTTTCCCGGCCACTGTCTCCATGCTCGCCTTGATGGAGGCGGCAACGTACGCTACGTCATCGTCGCTCATCAACGGATGGAGCGAGGGGCAGAACAGGCGGCGGCCCAGGTCGGTGGAGACGGGTACGTCCTCCGGCGTGTGGCCCATCTTGTTCAGGATCGAGTCATAGTCGGGAAGCGCGGCATTCATGATACCGCCGCCGACGCCGTACTCAGACTGCATGATCTCCGTCACCTTGTCGCGAGGCTCACCCGCCCATTCCGGCGCCAACAGGACCGTATAGCCGTACCACACGTGGTCGTAGCCCGCGGGAGTCTGGGGAACGATAACGCCCGGCGCGTCGGCCAAGCACTCCGAGAGCAACAGCGCGCGGTCGCGGCGCAGGTCGTTCATCTCGTCGAGCCGCGCGAGCTGGATCCTGCCTGCGACGGCCTGCAGCTTGGTCAGGCGGTAGTTGGTGCCCCAGCCTTGCAGGCCCCAGCCAAAGGAACGGCTGCTGTTGATGTAAGCCGCGTAATCGTCGTCGTCGGTCGTCACCATGCCGCCTTCACCAAGGGTAGTCATATTCTTGGTGGTCTGGAAGCTGAAGATGGTCATGGCGCCTTTCTTGCCGACTTTCGTGCCCTTGTAGCCGCCGCCGGCGGCGCGGGCGGCGTCGGCAATGACGGGAGGCGGCCCGTGGGTAGCATGGGGATGCCGTTCGGCAATGTCGGCCAGCGCGTCCATATCGGCGGAAAGGCCATTATTGTGCACGGGCAGGATGGCGCGGGTATTTGCCGTCATGCGGCGTTCCACGTCATTGGGATCGATATTGAACGTGTCGGCATGGCACTCTGCGAGAACCACTTTCGCACCCACGCCGACGACCGCTTGTGCCGTGGCGATATACGTGATGGCGGGCACGATTACCTCGTCTTCCGGGCCGAGATTGAGGGCCTGCATCGCGCCGTCGAGTCCGGTGCCGCAGGAATTCACGGCGAAGGCATACTTCACATCGCAGTATTCGGCAAACTCCCGCTCGAATTCCGAGATATCGTTGCCGGTAAAGCCCACCTTCCAGTCCATGCTTTCGCGGAGCGCCTGCGTGAGCGCCTCCATCTCTTCTTCGTTGTACCACCCGCCCAAGGCGGGCAGAAAAGGCAGGTGGCGCTTTTCGCCGTTCAACAACGCTTGCTCTTGTGCAGACAGTGCCATGCTGTTTCTCCTTGCTTCGAGGGGAGTTCGCTTACTTAGTTCACTGTATACAATGCCTCAATTGGTGAGGATTTGACAAGAAGTGTCGTTTGCGGGCCTTGCGGATCTAGAGTTCTCAGGGCAACGGAGCCGCGCTTCATGTTGGTCCTGTCAGTGTCAGGTAATTCGTTGACAGATTTGGGCCAAGAAGTTAGGTGAAGGTCTTCAGAGACTCTGTTGTCTGTGTGTGCACTCTACGGCGTTAGCGTTGCATAGCAATGTGGCGGATCATGTGGCCGTCACTCCGGCGAAAGCCGGAGTCCAGTGCACGCGGAGAAGATGGATTCCCGCGTGCGCGGGAATGACGGTTTGAGAGGCACACATCCCGGTTGCGAAGCACTCCTTGTAGCGCGGGGGCTTGTCCCCCGCTCCGCACACACTAAACCTCAGACGATGAATATGGATCCCGCGCCCCGGCACGGGGCGAGCCTTCACGGGAATGACGGACAATGCGCCCCATACGTTACCCTGTTACATTCGCGCATTTGTCCGCATTGTTTAACATTGAAATGACGGAAAGAGGCGTATTTTAGGCCCTGCAAGATCGGGCCGGCAGCAGATTCAGTCAACGAATCAGTCAACATTCACAGGAATGATAGAGGACTTCAACGCGGTCTCGTGGGCAGGAAATTTTGACAGCGAACTACCTGACGTTTACTTTTCTGCGCTTGCCAGGGCACTTTTCAGGAGTTCTGCGCCGCTGTCCAGGGCAGCCTGCAATTTAGCAGGGTCGCGGCCGCCGGCTTGGGCCGTTTCCGGACTGCCGCCGCCGCCGCCACCGGCCACTTTACCGACCTCGCGCACCAGGTTGCCGGCATGGACGCCCTGTTTCGACAAGCCTTTGGTTGTCATAATGAGAAACTGCGGACGGTCGTTGAGGACGGTGCCGAGCAGCAGTGCGCCGGAGCCGCCGAGGCGGTCCTTGACCCTGTCACCGAGCTCGCGAAACGTCTCCACGTTGGGTGCGTCCACGTTGCCGACGACCACGAGCGCCCCGCCTACGTCTTCAGCTGTGGCTAGCAACTGCTCCACTTGCTGCCCCGCCTGGCCGCGCTCCAGGCGTGTAATCTGCCGGCGTTGGTGCACGATTTCCTCGCGCAGGGCGGCGGTGCGGTCCAGCAGATCTTGGGGTGGCGTTTCCAGCGCGCTGGAGAGATCGAGCAGCAGCGCGTTCTGCTCCTGGATGTGACGAACGGCGGCGGGGCCGGTGAGGGCCTCGATGCGCCGCAAGCCGGCCCCAATGCTGGACTCGCTCGCGATTACGAAGATTCCAATGGTGCCGGTCGCCGCGACGTGCGTGCCGCCGCAGAGCTCTTTGCTCACGTCGCCAATGCTGAGGACGCGTACCGTTTCGCCGTACTTCTCGCCAAAGAGGGCCAGCGCTCCGGCAGCCACCGCTTCCGATGTTTCGAGATGGTTGACTTCTGTCGGCGCGTTGGCCTGGGTGAGCGCGTTTACGCGCTGCTCGACCTCCTCTATCTGCTCACGCGTGAGGGCCTCGGGATGGGCAAAGTCGAAGCGCAAATGGTCGGGCGCCACCAAGGAACCGGACTGCTGCACGTGCTCGCCGAGCAGGCCGCGCAGGGCCGCGTGCAGGAGATGGGTGGCGGTGTGATTGCGCGCCGTGTTGGCGCGGCGTTCCGCGTCGACGGCTGCCGTAACGGTAGCATCGGCTGCCATCGCACCTGACGTGACCTTGCCCTGATGGATGATGAGGCCGGGTTGAGGCGAGTAGGTGTTCTCCACCTGGAAGACGCCGTCAGGGCCTTCAATGAGTCCGGTATCGCCTACCTGGCCGCCGCCTTCCGCGTAGAATGGCGTGCGGTCGAGGACGATGAGACCCTCTTCTCCGGTCTCAAGCTTGCCAATGCGCTCGTCTCCCTGCTGGATGCCGACAACTGTGCCGGAATCGCTGGTTGTTTCATATCCGGTGAACTCGACGCCGGCAAAGTCAACCGGCAAGTTCTGGACGATCTCAAACTGCGCGCTCTGGCGGCTGCGTTCCTGCTGCTCGCGGAGGGCCTCCTGGTATTCCTCCTCGTTCACGGTAACGCCACGGCTGCCGGCAACCTCCCGCGTGAGTTCGATGGGGAAGCCATACGAGTCGTGGAGTAAGAACGCGTCTGCTCCTGCGAGGGTCGTGCTGCTGGCCTGCGCTATGTCGTCGAGCATCGTAGTGAGAATGGGCAGGCCCTGGCTGATGTTGCGCAAAAAGCCCTCCTCTTCCTGCGTGATCGTGCTCAGGATGAAGTTCTCACGCCGGCGCAGGTCCGGATAGGCATTGCCCATGCTTGCAATTACGGTTGCGCCGAGTCCCGCCAGCAGCGGTTCGCGTCGTCCAAGCAGATAGGCGTGGCGCATGGCGCGGCGAATGAGACGCCGCACAACGTAGCTGCGCTCCGCGTTACCCGGCAAGACGCCGTCGGCAATGAGAAAGACGGCCGACCGGGTGTGCTCGCAGATGATGCGGATGCCGATGTCTTGTTCATCGCTTGCACCGTAGGTGCAGCCGAGCAACTGCGCCGCCTGTTGCACGATCGGTTGAAAGAGGTCGGTCTCGAAAATCGTCGGCACGTCTTGGAGCGCGACCGCCCAACGCTCCAGCCCGGCTCCTGTGTCAACGCCCATACGGTCCAGGGGCGTGAGGGCGTCGGCATTGATCTGGCTGAGGCTGACGGAGGAGTAGTACTGATTGAAGACGAGGTTCCAGATTTCGAGAAAGCGGCCGCACGGGCAGGCGGGCCCCAGGCAGTCGTGTCCATCGGTATTCGGCGCGAGCTCAAGGTGAATCTCCGAGCACGGGCCACAGGGACCGGAGTCGCCGGTGGGGCCCCACCAGTTTTCTATCCAGCCAGGGTAGCGCACGATGCGTTCCGGCGGCACGCCGACCGCCAGCCAGGCCCGCTCGGCATCTTCATCAGGCGCGAGATCGTCCTGGCCGCCGAACACGGTCGCCCACACCTGTTCCTTCGCAAAGGGAAAGCGCTCGGTCACGAGTTCCCAGGCGAAGGCGACGGCCTCTTCTTTGAAGTAGTCGCCAAAGGCAAAGTTCCCCAGCATTTCAAAGAAGGTGAGGTGCGATTGGTCGCCCACCTCGTCGATGTCGTCGGTGCGCAGGCACTTCTGCACGGTGGCAATGCGCGGCCGCGGCGGGTCGGCAAGGCCGAGGTAATAGTCCTTGAATTGTTGCATGCCGGCGCTGGTGAGCAAGACGCTGGGATCGCCCTGCGGAATGAGCGAAGATCCGGGCATGACAAGATGGTCTTTTTCGGCGAAATAGTCGAGGAAGCGTTGGCGGATTTCGTCAGTGCGCACAGGTAGTCCTTGTCTCACGTCTTTCTTAGGGGAACGCCTCAAGCATGGGCGCAGACAACAATTTCACTCAATTGTAGCGGATACAACGGGTTTCGGCAGGAACGAGCGGTTGCGCAGAAAGGGGATCAATTGTGAATTGGAATTGCATCACATTCACCCGACCCCCTCGCAGAAGAATCAGAGGTTTGCCCAAGGCAAGTGTGTTTAGATCGTCCCTTGCGACTCGTAATACTCATGTCTAGTAATATTTAAGCTTAGCGTAAGAGAGACGAATGGAGTCTTAAAATGCCAGTATATGTGGCTCGACTCACACAGAAGGGTGAGGTCACCTTACCTGCCGCAATTAGGGAGGAACTAGGCATAGAGCCAAGGGACTTCGTGCGCTTCGAATCAACCCCGGAAGGTGTGCGCATACTTCCCGTTCAGTCTCGTGTTGACCGTCACTTTGGCGCGGCGGCTGTATCAGGTAAGTCACACTCTTGGCGAGAAGAGCGAGATGCCTTTGAGGAAGGCGTGGCGGATGAACTAGGTCAAGGAATGTGACTTGAAGGCGCTGCCCTTCCTGGATGCCCATGTTCTCTTGCGCTAATTCACCGGCAGTTATCCAGAGATGGCGGAGGCGGCGCGCCGGCTTCCCATGAAGGTTGAACGGGGAGAAAGTAAAGTGGTAACCTCGGCCCTCGTCGTCTTCGAAACCGTATTCACTCTTCAGCGCACCTATGGCGTGTCTAGAGAGGAATGTCGGGCAATGGTACGCGACATAATCTCCTTGCCGGAAATCCAATTGCCTCAGTAGAAACTGTGCCTCAAAGCACTTGATTTATTCGTGCAGCATCGAATCTCATTTGCTGACGCATACACCGTGGCACTCATGCGTGCCCCCGATACTACAGAGAAATACCGTTGGGATGCCGAATTCCACAGAGTCGATGGCATCAGCAGAGTCAGGACGACGTGATGTGGTGAGAGTTAGCATGGTGTGAATCTACGCATAGCCGCAATTGTATTCACGCATGAAGATACTGTTGCAAACGCGCCAGCCTGGCGGAGGCGCAGGTTTCAAACCTACGCTACCAGATGGGGCATCGCACTTCCGCTACCGGGACGACCTTGCAGCGATCAATCTCCGGGTATCACGGGCAGCGTAATGCGCGAGGGGTGCCCTGCATCATGGAGCACGGTCTGGCGGGCAGACACCATCGTGGCATCTGCGTAGCCATCGCTGCCGGTGTTCAGATTGCGGTCCCAATTGGGGAAGTCGCTGCTGGTGATGTCCACGCGCAGGCGGTGGCCCGGCTGGAAGACGTTGGCGATGGGATTCAGGGTGATCGTGAACTCGTACGCTTGCCCAGGGGTAAGCAGTTGCGGAGTTGCGTAGCCGTTGCGGTAGCGGGCGCGCACGACGCCGTAGGAAAGGTTTTGTGCGAACCCGTTGGGATGCACGTCTACCAGTTTTGCCATGAAGTCGGTATCCACGGCGCTTGAGGCTGCGTACAGATGCACGGTTGGTTCGCCGGTCACTTCCAGCGGCTCTGCAAGGGGCTCAGTTCGATAGACTAGTACGTCTTTGCGCGAATCCAGAACGCTTTGGTCGAAGACACCGTCCTGGTCGTGCATCAGGTGAACGGAGGGCACCGGGTCGCGGGGATCGTATACAAACTGGTCGGGAACCTCTTCACCAGGGAGATCGGTGCAAAGGAAACCTTCGCCGCGGGGCGTCTGCGCATTGCCGTTGCTGTGGAAATGGTAGTCGGTGTACTGGGTGCGCGCCAGCGGCCACTCGTGCTCGTCGCGCCAGATGTTGGCGCCGAGGATGTAAAGCCGGATCGGCCCCTCATCCATGATGCCGGTGTCCCGATCCTTGAGCCAATAGTCGAACCAGCGGAGCAAGAGGTCGGATTGCTCCACAAGTCCTGCCGGGCCAAAGTCCATCTCGCCTTCGTAGGTGTGTAGGGCGCTTGTGTGCCCCCACGGTCCGATCATGGCGCGCTGTCCGGCGCGCGCTGCCGGCGTGGCGGCCTGCTGCGCCATCAGCGTGTAGCCGTCGATGGCGCGCACGAAGCGATCGTACCAGCCGGTACGGTGCATCACCGGCACGCGGACGTCCGGGTAGCGATCTTGCCACTGAAACGTGTCCACTCCGGCTTCGGTCATGAGAATGCGATAGTGCCCCGCCTGCACTTCGCCACCAAACATCTCGTCAGGTATGTCCTTGCGGGGGAGGAACCACAGCCACTTGTGCCGCTCCCGTTCCCAGAGTTGATCGGCCACCTCTTTGGTATGGGGTTCGCCGAGGCCCAGCTTGAGGCGAAGGTCCGGCGCAATGGTGCACATAGACCAGGCAAAGCGCCGTCCCGGGCGAAAGTGCGGTTCGAAGTCGCTGAGGCGCTGTGTCATGCCCTCGGCAAAGACGCAGCGGAGACTGGGGGCCGCGCTAAAGGCGGCGCAATAGGACGTGAACCCGCCGTAAGAATTGCCGAATATGCCCACGTCGCCTGTGGAATCCGCAAGTCGCGCGCACCACTCGACCGAATCGTAGCCGTCCTCGATGTCGGGGTAGCCAAAGGCAAAGAGCGGTGTGAATTCGCCGCCCGAAGCGTAGCGCCCCCGCACGTCCTGCGCGACAACGATGTAGCCAGCAGCGGCCAGGGCCTCATAGGTAGGCGATGCGCTGCCGTCCAGCGAACCCTTGTTATATGGCGTGCGCGTAAGTATGACCGGAAACGGTCCAGCGGCTTGCGGACGGTAGACGTCCGCGCGGAGTATGACACCGTCGCGCATAGGCACGGCGACATTGCGTTCCATTGTGACGGCGTACGGCGGGGTGGCCATGGCGTACTCCTTGATGCTGAAGAGCGGGGAGAAATATCGGTTTCTGAAATCGCGGCGTGTTTCTGACCCTTGTGCCGAGCGGCAAGACGCACGCCGCTTTATACTATCCAAGCATTTACTTGGTTACAGGCCCAATGATATAGTAGGTGCGCCCCCAGACCAACCAATGCGAGCGCCGCAGAAGCTAGTGCTTGCATTTGTTACGGTTATCCCACAGCCGGCCTCGTGGGAACAGTGCCAACCACTCCTGTATCGTTCTTCTCAGCGCTAGTCGAGCAAAGCGGCACCCATGAAGCTCTCCGTACTCATCCCCGTCTTTAACGAGCATGAGACGATTCGCGCCGTTCTGGAGCGCGTCGCCTCAGTCCCATTGGACATAGAGATGGTCGTCGTCGATGACGGCTCATCCGATGGCACGACCGCTCTGCTAGAGAACTGGCAGGGCGAGCATTGCCGCACGATCTTTCATCCCGAAAACAGGGGAAAAGGCGCCGCCATCCGCACGGCCCTGGAGGCGGCGACCGGTGACGTTATCGTTATCCAGGACGCTGATCTGGAATACGACCCTGCCGACTTCGCGGCGCTGCTGCAACCTATTGAGCGCGGTGAAAGCAAAGTGGTCTATGGTGTACGAACTCTGGACCATCAAGAGACAATTCGACGGCTTGGGAATGTCTTCCTTTCGCTCGTGACGCGGATTCTGTTTCGAGTCTCCCTGCACGACATGGAGACGTGCTACAAGATGATGTCCAAGGAGGTCGTCGATCAGATTACGATCGAAGCGTCGGGATTTGAGATAGAGCCCGAAGTAACGGCGAAGATACTCAAACTCGGGTACGGCATAGTCGAAGTACCGATTTCCTACACCCCGCGCCGAGAGCGCAAGCTCAATCCCTGGACCGACGGCCCCCACGCACTCTGGACTCTCGTGAAGTATGCGTTGCGAAAATAGATGAGACCAAAAACTTCAGACGATTGACAATTTTCGGGCGCTTTGTGTTGTATAATGGCGCCATACCAGTTCTTAGCGGCGGTTACGAGCATGACACGACGGCAGTTCATGCAGTCTGGGGGAGCAGCCATCGGTGGTGCTCTCCTCCTTGCCTGCGGCAAGCAGGGCGTGCCCGATGAGCCCACGCCGGTGCGCGAGGACGTCTCGGTCACGATCGCGGTGCGGGCCGACGATAAGACACATGCCGCCCTCGAAAAGGCGCTGCCTGCCGTTCGCTATGGGTTGGCGCCGGGCGGGCGCAGCGGCATGCCCAATATCAGGGAGATTCAGAGAGTCGTTTCGACTCCCGGCCGCTCCTTTGTTGCCGCGATTCGCCAACGCGTCGCGGCCGGTGAAGCCCCTGATGTCGTCTGGTTTGGATTGCACGACGACTTGCCTGAGATTGTGCGCGGCGACTTGCTGCGTCCGTTGAATCCCTTCCTCGACAACGACTCCGACAACACGCTGAAGGGATACCATCCCGAGTCGTTGAACGCGCTGCAGTATTGGGGGCAGCAGATGGCGATCCCTGCAGCGCTTGGCATTCTGACCGTTCGCTACGACATCGAGGCCCTTACCGCCCGCGAGGTGCCGCTACCTACCTCGAACTGGACGTGGGACGAGTTCGCCGCGAGAGCCGCGGCGCTATCGCATGCCGCCAACGGCGCGAGTGTCTGGGGATTCGGCACCACGATGACCCCGGCCTGGTTGCTTTTCATTGTGGGCGCCGGCGGTCGGGTGGCCGACCTTGGTGCCGGCAGCACGACGCTGAACGAGTCTGAAGCGCGGCGCGGGCTGCAGTTTTGGATGGATCTCGCGCAGCAGTATCAAGCTTTTGCCAGCGGACCGCAAGTCACCCTGGACGCCATGATGCGGCAGCGATTCGGCGGTTCCAACAACCCACTGCGTCTCGAAGCAATTACATGGCATAGTGGGGAACCGTATTCTCCGGCGCATGGTTTTGTGGGGACGCCGCGCGGCCCCGCGCAAGCCGTGCCCATGCTCGTTACCGACATGATCGGCGTTTCGGCCCATAGCAAAGACCTTGACGCGGCGTATGCCGTTGCCAAGCCGATGGCGGCGCAACTCGGATCAGAGTTGCTCGTCCCCCCACGGAACAACGCCATTGAGTTCATCCGGCGACCCAATCGCATGCATCCCGGGCTTGCTTTGGGTCTAGATCGTGCGGACGTGGTCTTGCGCAGCCTCTCTTACAGTGTTGGCACGACACTTTCGTTGTATAGTGGACTTGGGAAGACTCTAACGGAGCAGATGGCCCTGCCCGCGCTTAAGGGCAATCTTGCCGCGGCCGCGGCTCTGGAGAGAGGCGCGGCAGTTGTGCGAGAATGGCTGGGCGCGCCGCCCGGCTAGTTGCCGGAGCCTGGGGCGCGGTTACGATCACGACCGAATGATGCAGATGACGCGAAGAGAGTGCATTGCGATACTGGCTGCCTTGGGCGGCGCTGCAACAACGCTTGCAGCCTGCGGCGGTGGACCGGGGCGCGCGGAGGCGCGGCCCGAATTAGAAGGCAAAGCGCCGTTTCGCAATGCCCCTCAGTCAGGCGAGAGCAGCCGCTCGGCCGAGCAGGTAACGCTCACGTTTGCATACATGACCCGCTTGGCCGGGATTCCCACTGAGGCCAGCAATGCCATCAGCGCCTGGGGTGCCGAGCAAATCGAGGGTCCAACGCCGCGTTCCGCCCTGGAAGCGGTGGAGATCCGGCGGCCGAGCGGTAAGTCATGGCGCGATGCCTTTTGGGAGTTCGTTGTCGCGCGCGACGCGAGCGGCGTGCCTCTGGATATCGCGTGGATGCACTCTGCGCTGGACTTTCCCCGGGCCTTTACCCACCAGATCCTCGCTCCGCTAGACCGCTATGTCCAGACGGATGACAGTGATCTGATCGAATCGTTTGCGCCCAGCGCGATGCAGTTGGTCCGCTACCAGCGCCAGCTCATGGGGGTGCCACTGTCCGTGCTGCCGGCCATGGTGATGTACAACAGCGACAAGTTCAAAGAGTTCAAGGTGACGGAGCCGACGCACACGTGGAATCACGAGGACTTCGTCTTTACGGCAAAGTCGCTAACCCGGGACGTTGACGGCGACACGGCCATAGACTCCTGGGGATATTGCGAGTGGAGCATACCCGGCTGGCTGCCGTTCGTCTTGCAGGAAGGCGGCGACGCGGTTGACCTGGATACCGGCACCATCAAGCTCACCGAGCCGGCGGCGCTGCGGGGTATCGGCTTCTGGCAGGACCTTGGCCGCATCCACGGCGTGATGCCCCACGGCCCCGATCTTGATTCCAATACGTTGCGCGGCACCATCAACGGCCAGCGCCTGCAAACGGCGATGATATTCAACCCGTTCTTCGGTCGCTTGCGCGCCGACCGTATGCCTGCCGTGATACCGAAGGAGGACCGGAGCGGGACCCCACTGGGATTGCAGGAGGCCCTGGTGATGCCGGCAGGCAGCCAGCACGGTGACGCGGGCTACGAGACCATGGTCCACCTGGCGCATCACATTGGACAGACTCGGCTCGTGCCGGCGGTTACGGAAGCGCAGGGCTTCATTGCCAAGCCGGCGGGCAAGTACATGTCATTGCTGCTCGACCCCGTGGCGCGAGACGTGCTCCTGGAACTATTGGTGGATAGCGTTCCGTCCCATCTCGCGACCTCGAGCCAATTGAGTTGGCAACTCTTCAGCCGGCTTACGCTACCGGTGGCGCGCGGGCAGGTATCCATCGAGGAAGCGGCACAGAGCGCCCACGACGCGGTTGAAGACTATCTCACCCCCAAGCCGCCCCCCACGCCGGTGCCGGATTCTTCGTAGCCGCAGAGCGCTGCCGGGATCATTCGTCCGCGAATGCCGGGGTTCCCCTTCCGCGGTTTACTTCACTGAGGCGTGTTCTCAGAGTTGATTGACGAACCTCTATTCGGAGGCACAGCCACTAGTGTTCCGGGCGGCTGCGGGGAATGCAGCGGCACTCATCAGGTACGCAGCGATTTTAAAATTGACCGATGATGTCGCCTATGCCCTCCAGCAAGCCATCGATCAGCCCGCCGGTCAGCTCGTACGCGTACAGAAACGAGACGATGAGTATGAGCACGACCAGCACATAGAGAGCGAGCCGAAGTATGGAGCTTGCTTGCTGCCGCGGACGTGGGATCATTGCTTGCTAGTGCTCCTATTCAAAGGCTACAAATCCGGGCTTGCAGGCGACGCGGCGCATGCCCTGCCAAAGGGCGTGCTCTTGGGGTAGCCGGGTGGCACGGCCCTGGCGGCCGGTAAACGCGTGGACGGTCTGTCCCCGCGCGAGGAGTGACGATGCCCCCTCCGTTTCCCGCACCTGGTAGCCGAACACGACCTTGGCGCGTGACGCCGCCATGAGAGCGGTGCGGACTTGCAGGGATGCATCGTAGCGAGCGGCAGTTAAGAACTGTGCCCGGCACTCCACTACCGGCAAGTAAATCCCCTCTGCTTCCAGGTCGCGATAGCGCAACCCCAGCGCGCGCATGAGCTCAACTCTGGCCACTTCGAACCACGTGAAGTAGTGCCCATGGTAAGCCACGCCCATGGCGTCGGTTTCGGCATAGCGAACGCGAATCGGGACGTCGAGTGTCATCTGGTGCGTTGTAGTGCGAGTGTGCGTGAGTGCTTGGATGGCGCTGCAACCAGTATAGCGTATGCACCAGGTGTGACCAATGGAGTCGACCCGCCGGGGGCGCGCCCGGGGAAACCGGGCGTGAAGGCTGCCGCCAGGCTTGGACCCCCGCAGTCTTCTTCTCACCGCGATCCGATCTCCATGGGGATAGAGCCTAGTTCCCTCAGTGCAAAACGTGCGGGAGACTGCAGGGGAGATTGCGGAGATCTATGCTACACTTAACCTGCTATGTATCCCAATGAATTCCCACAAAGCAAGGGTCCGCAGCGCATCGTGGTTGCGATGTCCGGCGGTGTTGATTCTTCGGTGGTGGCCGCTATGCTTGCCGAGCAGGGGCATGAGGTGATAGGCATCACGCTCAATGTCTGGCAGAAGGGCATGGTGGATACCCGCCTGCATGCCTGTTGCTCACTGAGCGCCACGCACGACGCGCAGCGGGTAGCGGACCGCATTGGCATTCCCCACTATTCCTTGAACTTTCGCGAGCTTTTTGCCAAAGAAGTGATGGCGCGGTTTGTGGCGTCGTACGCCAACGGCCGCACGCCTAATCCCTGCGTCGACTGCAATCAGTTCGTGAAGTTTGCGGCGTTCCTCAAGCGAGCGCGGGAGCTCGACGCCGACTACCTTGCCACCGGACACTATGCTCGCGTCGAACAGGACGGCGCTACCGGGAGCTATCGCTTGCTGCGAGCGCTTGATCCGCAGAAGGACCAGTCCTATGTCCTCTATATGCTCGGTCAAGACCAACTGGCACAGACACTCTTTCCCATGGGCGCCCAGACGAAGGATGAAACGCGGGCACTGGCGCGGCGGTACGGTCTCCACGTGGCCGACAAGCCGGACAGCTACGAAATCTGCTTTGTAACCAATGACAACTACCGGGATTTTCTGGAGACGTGGCAGCCCGGCATCGCGCGTTCCGGGCCGATCTGCTACAAGGACGGCCAGGTCCTGGGCGAACACGACGGCATCGTGAACTACACGGTCGGACAGCGACGGGGCCTGGGTCTGACCTGGCCGCGCCCCCTGTATGTAATTGCGCTGGACTCGGATGGCAATACCGTGTACGTCGGCGAGGAAGAGGACCTCTACGCGAGTTCTCTCCAGGCGACTGACGTGCACTGGGTAGCGGACGCTCCCCCGGCGGATCCGGTGCGCGTAAGCGTGCGCACGCGCTACCGCATGGAGGAAGTAGCAGCCACCGTTGAGCCAACGGCAGCCGGAGAGGCGATGGTGTCGTTCTCCACGCCGATTCGGGCGGTTGCCCCCGGTCAGGCGACGGTATTCTACCAAGGCGACGAAGTAATCGGGGGCGGCCGCATTGACCGTGCCGTTAGCCCCGCCCAGGAAGAACTGCTTGCGGCAGTGTGAGAAGTACCTTGCGTCGCAGTCCTTCCTCTTGCGACGTGTTGTGATAGGGCTGCGTGCCGCGTTTCGCTTCATCGATAGCAGCGAGGGAACCGATCTTCCGTTGAGTCACGGACCCATGTCGCGCGGCCAGCCGGCTTCGCACCGGCATCTAATCTTGCCAACGCATTCACAGCGTTGCTGCTAGACTCTCGTTTAGCGCAAACCCATTTGGTCGCCTAGCGACACAATAGTGCTTCTCTGGAGCAGATTCTTCCACAGTGGCGCGACTTCTCTTCTTCGTCGGTTATCTCCTTGTGCTCGGTGCCGCCACGCTGGCGTTGCTCGGTTACCGCTTCTGGTACGAGACCGGCGTCGCCTACGGGCGCGACGCGGTGCACCCTATCCAGAACGCCGCCGTATACCGGTACGGCATAAACACGCGCTTCGACCAGGATCCGGATTGGGAGCGCATCGAGCGCGGCATGGCGCTCCTGGAAGAGGCGGGCTTTCGATACATGCGGCAGGTCTTTGCTTGGGAGGACATCGAGCGTCCGTACAAAGGCAGGTACTGGAACGAGCCGGCCCAGGAAAGCACGTGGAAGAAGTACGACCGTCTGGTCGAACTGGCCGCGCAACACAATCTGACGATAATTGCACGCCTGGAACGGCCGCCGCCGTGGGCATATCCGGATGGCAAACCGCCGGACGATGGGCGCCATCAAGGACCGCCGGCACGAATGGAAGACTATGGCGACTTTGTCTACGCGGTCGCGCAACGCTATCGCGGCAGCGTCGAGATCTTTCAGATTTGGAATGAACCCAATCTGCATGGGGAATGGTGGCCGGGCAATCCGGACCCTGCGGCATATGCAGCCATGCTCAAGGTGGCCGCGCAGCGCATTCGTGAGGCCAACCCTGAAGCCGTCATCGTGGCCGCCGTGCTGGCGCCGACCATCGAGACGGGGCCGCAGAACATCAGTGAATTACTCTATCTCGATGCCATGTATGAGCACGGCGCCGCACCGTACTTTGACGTTGCCAGTACGGCGTCCTATGGCCTGTGGTATGGGCCGGAGGATCGCTACGTAGCGCCCCACCGCACGAACTTCGCGCGGGCAGTTCTATTCCGCGAGGTGATGGTGCGGCATGGCGACGCGGACACACCCGTGTGGGCCGGAGAGTACGGTTGGGTCGCGTTGCCACCGGATTGGCAAGGCCAGCCCTCGCCCTGGGGCAATGTTTCGGCAGCGACCCAAGCGCTCTATACGGTAGAAGGGATGGAACGGGCGCAACGGGAGTGGCCGTGGATGCCGATGATTAACCTGTGGCACTTCTACTGGCCGCAAGCGCATCCCGACGATCCCACCCAGCACTTTGCCGTGGTGGACGCAGAATTCGCGCCGCGTCCCGTGCTCACCGCTCTCCAGCAGGCGATGCGCGTCCCTCCCGTCCTCGGCCCGGGCTACCATCAGGAAACCCATCCGGCACTGACCTGGGAAGGCGACTGGCTGGACATCGGAGGGGCCAATTACTCGCTGGACCAGGCACGGGGCAGTCCGCAGGCCGGCGCGCGCTTGCGTTTTCGCTTCCAGGGCACGGCAGTTTCATTGGTTGTGCGCAAGGGTCCGGATACCGGGATTGCCTTGGTGCGCATCAATGGCTCCCAAGCGCTCGCCCACCGCCTGGACAAAGACGCGGGCGGTCAAGCCATGCTCGACCTCTATGCCCCTGAAGACCAATGGCAGCAGGAGGTGTTGTTGGCTGACCGGCTGCCGGACCGCGAGCACATAGTTGAGATTGACATAACGGGCCGGAGCAACCAGCTTTCGAGCGACACCGGCGTAGACATCGATGCCATAGTGATTGTGCGCGAGCGCCCCTTGTGGCCCTACGTGCTGGTAGGCGGGCTCTACGTGGGCTTCGCTCTTGCTTTCGGCTGGATTCTGACCGGATGGCTAAGTCAGCGCCTGTGGTGCCGACAGCTTCTCAAGACGGCAATGGGGTGGACCGCAAGCGGCATTTGGCAGTATGAAGCGGCGCGATTTGGGCTGCTGTTGGCGATAGCAGGACTATTGTGGATCGTGCCGGGAGCGGCGGCGCAGTTCTTGCTTGTGGCCTTGCTTGCTCTTGGGGCCCTGGTTTGGCCGCGAGCGTTGCTGTACGTCGTCGCAGGCACGCTGCCGTTTGCGGTTTTAGTACCCGCTGCCGGTGTCCTCGCGCTGCCTGTCAGCGAAATCCTGGCAGTGCTGCTCGTGGGGTCGCTGCTGGTGCATACATATGTTCAGCAGCGCTGGATTGTCGAGCGGCGCACATTCTTCTGGTGGGCCGTTGCAATGCTCGCCATTGGCTCAGTATCGCTGCTGTTCTCTCACTACGGCGTATTCAGCTTGCGTGAGTTGCGGCAGACGATTGTCGTGCCGGCGCTACTCTTCTTCGCTGCAAGCTGGCTGCTGGCCGACCGGCAACAGGCGTGGCGGCTCATCCAGGCATTCGTAGCAGGCGCGGTGGTTGCAGCCCTCGTCGCATTGGTAGAGCCAATCTCCAACCCTACCGCTCTGATAGAAGCCGAGGGGGTGAGGCGGCTTGCCGGCTTCTATCCTTCGCCAAATCACCTTGCGATGATTGTTGAACGCGCGCTCCCCTTTGTCGTGGCGGCCGGACTGTATAGGCTCTGGCCTACCCGCGTGGCTTGGCCGCTGGCGGCGGTGCTTACACTTACGTTGGTGGGCAGTTTCTCGCGCGCGGCATGGATTGCCGGACTGGTGCTATTGCTCTTCTTCATTTGGGTGCACCTGCCGGATCTGCGCCAGCGAGTGCGATTCGTGGGAGCGGTGCTCTTGCTTGCAGTGCTGCTGTTTGCCGGCGGCGTCAGTTTCGGACCGGAACGCGTGCGTTCGCTTCTCAGCCTCGAGCCCGGCACGACGACCCATATGCGGCTCATTCAAGGGCAGTCGTCACTGCGGATGCTTGCCGACTTCCCCATCACGGGCGTTGGGCTGGATAACTACCTGTACGTCCATGCCGATTACCTGGACCCGGCAGCGTGGCGTGAGCCGAACCTCTCCCATCCCCACAATCTCTTCCTCGACTTCTGGCTGCGGCTAGGGATAGTGGGGCTGGTTTTCGTCGGCGGTTTCCTCGTGCGCTTTTTCCTCCACACGCATCGCCTCGCTTACGCCAGCAGTTCGGGAGAGGTGCGCGCGATTGGGATCGGCCTGGCAGGGAGTCAACTTGCTGCCGTAACCCACGGGATGCTGGACAACTACTACTTCCTGCCGGACCTCGCGAGTTGGTTCTGGCTGACGGCGGCGGCGTGTGCCCTCGTTGTTGTCAGCAGCCGCAGGCGCACTCGCGACGTTGCGGCATAGCAGCGAGGCTCCGCGATACGGGCGCGAGCGCTTGCATGAGAGTATCGCGGATTGCTGTTGCGCAGTTTGCCCGGTTGTATGGCATCGGGCGCGTTTTACCGACCAGAGTCCTGCGGGCGTTCCCTCTGTGCTGCCTGGAGAATCGGGCCGCATTGCCGCTGGGAATACTGCATGTGTTGCTTGGCGCCGCCGCGGACCCGCGGCGGGAAACAGCGTGTGTCACTTTGGCGCTCACTGAAGGCTGAGAGAATTCTTATCCGGCGTTTTGTCCCCGTTCAGACTCGTGTGGTATCGTGAATTCAGAGCTATGAAGACCATTACTCTTGCGTCCACGCAACCCACCGAGTTGATGGACATCACCAGCGACCTTCACGACGCCGTGGCCGAATGCGGCATACAAGAAGGTGTCTGCAGTGTCTTCTGTTTGCATACCACTGCATGCATCCTCGTCAATGAGTACGAGCCCGGTCTGAAGCAGGACTTTGAGACAGTTGTCCGCGATTTGCTGCCGCAAGCCCAATACCGGCATGACTGTGTGGACAACAATGCACGGTCGCATCTCACGGCCGGGATTGTTGGGTGCAACCTCATGATCCCCATTCACCAAGGCCGCCTTGTGCTGGGCACGTGGCAGAGCGTCTTCTTCGTCGAACTCGACGGCCCCCGACCCCGGCGCTCCGTGGCAGTACAGGTCATTGACTGCAGTACCTGAGGCTTCAGGAATACCCCTCCAAGCATCAGTGTTGATCTCGCGCTGAGCGCAGCCGCGCTCAGCCCGGCTGCTTCACCCTTCTGCCGGTAGGTGATCTTCTCCTTTGTCGAAGGCTGTTCGCCGGTACCCTTCAGCACTGCCCCGCAGTGCGACTTGCCCGCACACCGCCTTAAGCCGAGAGCAGCTTGAGTCTCGCTGGGTACGCAACTTTCCGGTCACCGCAAGACCTGGTTTGATTCTCTGGGCGACTCTCTACCCGGAATAAGCTCATTGGAGAATGTGGGCGATATCGAACAGCACGAAGAGCGTCCCCAGGCCGATGATGCCGCTCCAGAAGAAGTGCAGCCCGACCTCGAATCGCCTGCACAGCCAAGTCCAGCAGTAGAGCACGGCTGCTTGACATGTCAGCAGAACAAGCAGAACGACGATGAGCAAGAAGAGATGATTGGTGTACTCCCGCCACAACGTTAACGACCAGAAGTCCAACCCCAAGACCACCGCGGGATGCTGCGGCCAGATGGCCACGCCCAGCAGCGTCCACGGAGGACGGCTGAGCACCGTTTGCATGACGTCCGGTATGGTGATGAAAAAGAGATTTGCAACATCAGCGGCGAGTATCCAGAGGTGGGCGAATATAGGAGAAAACGGCGCCGCGAAGAGATTGAGGACACTCTCTCTGTCCTGCGGCAGACTTGAAGGGTGGGTGACATATGCTTGGGCTACCCGACCGGCCAAGAATGCGCCGCTCTCCGGTATTTGGGGGAGGATCTGGTTGCGCAAGAGGTCTAAGTATCCACCGTAGTGGTTGGCGACGGCAAGGGCTTGCACGGCAATGCCGGCGGCGCCAAGGGACACGGCGGCCCGCAATTCCCTCACCCCTTCGTCGAATAGGGCTTTTTCCAGGATTGGCGCGGCCATGATCAGCAGAAGCGGAACGGCAGGGACCAAATAGCGCGGCCCCCAGCTATCGCCGCCATACCAGTCGCCGGTAACGCTGTAGGCGATGAGATAGAGGAGTGGTATACCCGCGCACGGCAGCGCCCACCACTTGTGGCGGGCTATGAACGGATAGCTCCCAAAGAGAGCAAGAATGAGGGGCGGAGCATAGATGAAGACGCTCTTTCCCGGGCTGAGCAGATTCCCGTAGAGGCCAATCCATATGGGCAAGTCAGGCCAGCTGGTGAGGTGCTCAACGAGGTCCGCCGGCAGTGGCGCCGGTACGTCGTATAGGGCTACGAGTGCCGCCAGCGCCGCTGCACCGAGAGCCGCAATCGGCGCTACGAACGCGAGGGTGCGCGCCAGAGCCCAACCAAGAGAACGCAGCAGACGTTGTGACCCTTGCAGAGAGACCAGCGCCGGTAGAGGCGCCAGTATGATCAGGTTCAGCGCGGTGATGTAACGTATGGAGATTCCGCCTAAGATGATGATGCCCGCCAACAGCACCCACCCTAACTGCTGATCTTGGACGCCGCGCAGTAGAAAGTACACTGTTCCCAATAGCGCCAGAGCAATTCCCGGTTCCGCAAAGTCGAATCCCGCATAGGGCCACGCCAGCGTGGCCAGGCCGAAGAGCAGAGTCAGGGCGAGAGCGACCTGGCTGTGGTAGCCCAGGCGGCGGGTGATCAAGAATATGAGTACGGCACTAAGGGCCGTAACCCAGGCGTTGGTAAAGAGCGCGAACAAGCGCATCACGTAGTCGGTGTTCTTCTGTTCCGACCACACTCTCTCGTCCGAACCGATGAGGATTGGCTCTTCGGTTTCAGCGTCTATCAGGTTGAGGGAAGCAATGTGGAGGGTGCCTGCTTGATGGTGGTATTGAATCGCCACGCTGTTGACAGTCACTCGCTGCTGGAACTGCAGCTCCGAGACGTAGATGCTTGACCTTGGCACCCCCAGGCGGCGAGCTACCGCGTTGGCCTTGGCATGAGCCACTTTCCCCAGCACGTCGGGGTGTTCGTAGGCCCCTTCCGCCGTGTCCACACCGGCTTTCATCTCGCCGAAGAACCGGCCCGCGGGTACGGTATCCAAGGTCAGTGTCGCGACGCGCGTACCGTTCGGTATGTTCTGCGACGCCTCGAGATAGGAGAAGATGACGAGTCCCCTGGCGCGCGTATCCTCGAGGCGAATGTGAATGCTGTCGACGGTGTTGGGAGTGCCCCGCCGGGCGAGCACAGGGTATTCGGCAAGCCGATAGGAATGCCCCTCGTACCCCAAAGAGTCTTTCTGCGGGAGCACAGGATCGAGAATGGCGCCAAGAAACAAAGCAGGCTGCATCAATAGCGGCAGCCCGATTTCCCACGAGGCGAGCTCGCTGTAGTCTTGTGTGAGATCGGCATTCCCCCGGTCCAGGAGAAGACCGCGGCCTACGGCCTGTGCTGAGCGTCCTTCCGGACTATATGCATGGCCGCCGCCCGTGAGAGCATAGAGGAGGAAGAAGAAGAGGAAGATTGCACCAATCAACCCCGGCGAGTGTCGCGGAGCGTCTTCCAGGGTGGGCTCGAAGCCTGCGAGAGGTGTCGCGCGGGTAGAGTGAAAGCGGCTCATAGTAGCGATAGTAGCAGGGCGCGGAGCGCGGGAGCAACCGGACAAATGCTGCTGGCCGCGCGGGATGAAAAGAGTGGGTGGCGGCCATACGCTCGGAAACTTGCCCCACCGTTTTGTGACCTTGTCCCCGGTATAGAGACTCAGAGAGGATTCTGCTTGCGCCGGGTCTGCGGGCGGACTTTCCCGGGATATAACCGGCAGGCCACACGCGTGTATACGGTTCCAGGTGCAAGGAGTAGCGGGTTCGCTCCGGTTCGACACTCACTCGCTGAGCGTTCTATAGGAAGTGGAGTCAGGCGCAGGTCGAGCGGCAGGCTGCCGTAAGAGGAGGGCTCGCTGCCACGGGGGACTGTGCGTTGCCAACGTTGTACTAAGGGCGCGCGGGCTGTGAGGCGGTGTCCACGGCCTCTTCAAGGCGTTCAAAGAAATCGGGAAACGTCTTTGCGACACACTCATGGTTGTCGATCGCGACCCCGGGCAGCCGCAGGCCCACGAGCGCAAAGCTCATGGCGATGCGATGGTCGTCGTGGGGATCGATCGTGGCGCCCCGCATTGGACCCGGTTCGATGCGCAGGCTATCGTGCGATTCAGCTACAGTGACGCCTAGCTTGCGTAACTCTTGAGCGGTGGCGCTCACGCGGTCGGTCTCCTGCAAGCGCGTGTGGGCAATGCCGCGAATGACTGTCGGCCCCTCGGCAAATGGCGCCAGAGCGGCGAGCGTCATGAAGGTATCAGAGAAGGACCCCATGTCCACGTCCACGCCGCGCAGCTTGGCCGGCCCGCTGACTGTCACGTGGTCGGCGGCTTTCTGCACCCCGCAGCCCATCGCCGATAATACGTCCACAAACTCCAAGTCTCCTTGGGCGGAATCTGCGCCGAGATTCTCCACTCGAACCATGCCCCCGGTCAGCGCCGCCAAGGCGAAAAAGTAGGATGCGGCGGAAGCATCCGGTTCGATATCGTACGTGCGCGCGGCATAGCGCTGTCCGGGCGCGACGTGGAAGCGCCGGTCTTCTTCGCGGGTTGCCACAACGCCGAAGTCCGCCATGCTCTTCATTGTCATGGCTATGTACTGACCGTGTATCAAGCGTCCTTGCACCGCCAGGTCCAGTCCCTCTCGCATGCAGGGCGCTGCCATGAGAAGTGCACTAAAATATTGACTGCTTTCGTCGCCGGCCATGTGGGCGGTACCGCCCCGCAGCCCGCTCCCGGCAACCTCAAGAGGTAGGCAGCCGTCGTTGTGTGCCGTGTGTATCATGCCGCCGAGTTGACGGAGGCTCGCGAGCAAGGGCCGCATCGGGCGCTCGCGCATGCGCGCGACGCCATCAATACAATAGCGGCCGTGGCCCACAGCGGCGAGTGCCGTGAGAAACCGCGCGCTGGTGCCGGAAAGGCCCACGAAGAGTTCCGCCCGGCCGGCGGGAATCCTTCCCCCTTTGCCTTTCACCGTAAACGTGCTGGCAGTGTCATCGGCACAGACCGGGATGCCAAGCTGGCGCAGCGCTTCCGCCATATACAGCGTGTCGTCGCTGAAGAGCGCCTGCCGCAGTGTAGAGGTGCCGTCGGCCAACGCGGCGATGATGAGCGCGCGATTGGTGTAGCTCTTCGAGCCCGGCAGGGTAACGGCGGCGCTTACGGGATGGTTGATTGGCGCGATGCGCTTCATGGTCACGCAGATTCTCCAAGGCCGAGTCCCTGAATTACCCGGTTCAGGTAGTTGAAGAGTGCGGTTTGCGTGGCAATCTCCACGATGGCAGCGTCGCTCAGTCCAAGCTGACGTAGTCTTTCAATGTCTTCTTCCACTACTTGAGCGGGCGTGGTGGTGAGCTTGGCAGCATACGCCAATAAGGCGCGGTCGGCCGCGGAAAGGGGCGCGGTGCGAAAGTCGCGCATGACTTCGGCCACGAGCGCTTCGTCCCGGGTGCGGTGGAGCAACAACCGGCTATGCAGCTCTTGGCAGAGGGCACAGCCGTTGATGACGGACACCACGGTCGCGATCAACTCGCGCTGTACCCGCGTCAACTCGCCGGGGCCGTAGGCGATGGCCCGGTGCAACTGGGCGAGGGGAATGATCGCGCGGGGCACGAGACTGTGCAAGCGTAGGAAATCGGGCACGCTGCTCCGCCGTCCCTCACCGAGAAGCTCTTGGTAGACCGCGCGTAACTGCCCCTCCGCTTCGTCCTCCGCTATCGTCTGCACCCAGGCGTTCACGAATGTGTTCCCATGGTAGTAGGCGTGTTTTGGCTATGTGGTGGCGGCTTCCAATTCAGCGGTTGCTTCCGGCACTTCCCGTCCGACTGCGTTTGCCACTCTGCGGATGGCATCCATAATGTCAAAGAAGCGTGCCGGCGTGACGCTCTGCGGGCCGTCCGAGAGCGCGAGTTCAGGATTGGGGTGTACTTCAATCATGATTCCATCGGCGCCGGCGGCGACCGCGGCGAGCGCCATGGGCTTCACCAACTCCCACCGACCCGTGGCATGGCTGGGGTCGATGATGACCGGCAGGTGTGATTCTTCCTTAATGACGGGAATGGCACTCAGATCCAGCGTGTTGCGGGTGGCCGTTTCGAACGTACGAATGCCCCGCTCGCAGAGGATCACGCGCATGTTGCCGGCGGCCATGATGTATTCCGCTGACATCAGCAAGTCTTCGATCGAAGCCGCCATGCCGCGCTTGAGCAGCACCGGCTTATCGGTCTTGCCCACTTCCTGCAAGAGCGTGAAGTTTTGCATGTTGCGAGCGCCAAGCTGCAGGATGTCGACGTATTCGGCAACCAGTGAGACTCGGCGAGGGTCCATGACCTCAGTGATGAGCGGCAGGCCGGTAGCGTCTGCGGCGGTACGGAGCAGTTCCAGTCCTTGACCGCCCATGCCCTGGAAACTGTAGGGAGAGGTGCGCGGCTTGAAGGCGCCGCCGCGCAGAATGTGTCCACCCGCTTCCTTTACGGCTTCCGCGGTGGCAACGATCTGCTCTTCACTCTCCACGCTGCAGGGGCCGCCGATGACGGCGACTTCATTGCTGCCGATGGTCACGTTGCCCACGCGTATGTGCGTGTCGCCGCCGCCCTCGCCGCGCGCCGCGAATTTGTAGGGCTTGTCGACGGGGACGACCATTTCCACGCCCGGCAGCACCTGCACCCGCTCCATAATGCCGGGCGGACGCTTGCCGATGAGGCCGATTACGCTCTTGTTTACGCCCTGACTGATCGTAGATTCTACGCCGCTCTCTTCGATGCGCTGGCGTACGGTGTCGATTTGCTCCTGAGTCGCGTCGGTTCGCATTATGACTATCATATTCCTCTACCCTATGTGCCTTTCCTCTATGTGTGGACAGGCGCCCCTCATTGGGAAGCCGCGTCGACTGTCCGCTGGTTGTTGCCGCTCCGCTGGCGGGGTGTGACTGCTCTTGCGCTCTCTCGGTAGCATCCACTCCTATCTACAAAAGAAAAAGCAGAAAGCTTGCCACTTTCTGCTTGCGCCGGAGGGTGTTCTTTCTCGCGTTCGTTGTCCGTTTGGACAACACACTTCTGCTTAAGCCGGACCCTCCGGCTTGGTAAACAGATAATAATAGCTGCGAGCGAGAATTGACACCCGTATTTCCTTGTTTTTATTGCAGACCGTGCCACGCACGCTGCAAGGCAAATGGCATAGTAACAGGTGCCACTAAAGCCTGTCAAACGACGAAAACGGCCTGATGGCTGCGGTGCTTGGTACGGCGGACTGCGTATCCCTAAGCAGCGGCCGTGCTGCTGTTGGCGTGATGGCGGTTAGGGGCTGGGGCCAGGCAAGATCCAGCGGGCCAGGTTCTGTTCGACGTCAGCACAGTTCTGCAGCAAGAGATCCCGCCTCACGTGCGACCTGCCGCCCGCGGGCTGTCCCTCGCCGGATTGTACAGCCACGCAGAGTTCGGATTCTTGCAGGCGCAGTGTGCCCTCGCTGCTCAGCTCAAAGCGCTGCTGTTGCGAGTCGGAGCAGGGCCGTACGTAGAGTACGCCGTCGCCGGCTTCCAAACAGACGTCGTAGGCGTCCATGGAGAACTGGCCCGGTGCGGGATGATTGAGAATAAAGAGCTCATCGTCGGCGCCGGGTTTGCACGTGTGGGCCTGGAGCGGTGCATTCAGATTCAGATTGCTGCCAAAGCCCGCGACATCCACGCAGTAGAACTCCGGCTCATCGAGCGGGTCCCGCAGCATGATGAGGCTCTCGGCGGACGGTGTCGGCGCTGCGGGTACAGCCGTCGGCGACGGCACTACCGTTGGTTGTGCCGCGCTTGTGATAGTCACTTCGGACTGAAACTCAGTTTGGGACGCGCAGGAAACTAGAAGGGCAAGTCCTAGTAGGCACACAAGCAAACGAGTCTTCATGATATGTGCTGACAACTCTCCTCATGTACGGCGACTGTCTCGTCGAGATTCTAGTCCTTGAATGTGAATTCTTTGTGAACATTGAGGCGTGGCAGGCGTGTACTTTCCTCGATCTTTCCATACATCTAAACGGTCATTGTGCCTACGGGCGCACTTCAGCGCTCCGTACGGTGCGCTGCTCTTGGCTGGAACGACAGAGCATTTCGCAGGCGCGGAGCACTTCCAGGTTGTTGTGGCCGCTGATGCCGGGCTCGATGCCGTCCGCGATGTAGCGATAGAAACCGTCGATGACGCCTTGCTCGCTGCGAGCGGGACAGGGCGCGTGCGGCACTGTTTGGGGTGGCTGTGCCTTGCCAAAGTCTGCCTGTGGCGTTTCTTGCCACTGCCAATTCTCGCCGTCCCAGTCTAGTACACCTTCTGCGCTCTGCACGACGAAGCGGTAGTTGTTGAAGCTGGCGATGTGCGACATGGCGTACGTGGCAACGGCCCCGCCGGCAAAGCCCAGCACGCCGGAAATGCCGGCGTCATGGGGGTATTGCGACCAGGGCGCGGTGAAGCTGCGGGCAGTGACTTCAGCAACCGGCCCAAAGCAGAACACCAGGTTGTCGAGGTGGTGCACGCTCATGTCCCACACCATCGCAAAGTGATAATCCAACGTGCGGGGCGTGGGCCGATAGCGGTGGTGGACGAGATCGATGAGGTGCGGGGTGCCGTAGTCGCCGCTTGCGATAGCGGCTTTCAGTGTCTGCACTTCAGGTCGGTAGCGGTAGTTCTGGGAAACGCAAAATCTCACGCCGGCGCTCTCAGCTTCGGCTACCAGCGCGACGGCATCCTCCCAGTTTGTCGTCATACCTTTTTCTACGAGCACGTGTTTGCCGGCCGCAAAGGCCAGTCGTGCGCACGGTCCGTGGTATGCAGTGGGCGTACAGATGATGACAGCGTCGGCAGGCACGGTTGCAAGCGCGTCTTCGAGCCGCGTGAAGGAAACCGAATCGCCCAGGCCTGTAACCGCCTGCGCCTCTGTCAGCAACTCGGCAGCGACGTCGACGAGGGCTACCGGTTGAAAGCGAGAATCGGCACCAAGTACCTCCAACGGCCAGCGACCGCGACGGCCGACGCCAACGTGAATTGTCCGTATAGGTGCGAGCTCTGCCATGGGGGTCATGCCTCCTGCGCGGTGAGATGCCGGACTTTGTCTTCATCCACCTCGATGCCCAGCCCCGGCTCGTCGGTGAGGAGGACTGCGTCGCCTTCTCGGGGCAGGGCCTTTACCGCAATGTCATCGGTGAGAAACTGCGGACCGTTCAGTGCGCACGGGTGTTCGATGCCCCAGGCTGCTGCCAGTTGAATGCTGGCGGCAAACGCTACGCTGCATTCGGTGAGGCCGCTGCAAATCAGCATCAACCCGGCAGTGTCGGCCAGGGCGGCACAGAGGTGGGCCGGCCAAAGGCCCCCGGTGCGGGTCACCTTGAACGTATACGCGGTCAGCGCGTTCTGCTTGATCATCGTAAGCAGCGGCACCGGGCCGGATATGGACTCATCCAAGGCAATGGGGACCGGGGATGCTGCCGCAATCTGCGCGGACACGTCAGGCCTATCCGGCGCCACCGGCTGCTCCAGCACGTCCACGCCCGCGTCAACCAGCGCACGCATGCGCAGGTGTGCCTCATGGGGCGGAAAGCCGCCGTTCGCATCCGCCCACAGGAAGCCCTCGGGAAAGGCCTCCTTCACCATTGCACACAGTTGAACATCCCACTCCAAGGAGCCGCCAACCTTCACGTTGCAGCTTCGATAGCCGCGTTCAGCTGCCTCGCGCAGGCTGTCATCCACTTCTTGAGGAGTACTGCCCGTGACCGTCCAGCTCAGGCGCGCGCGGTCTGCCCGTCTGTGCCCGAGCACGTCGCAAAGAGGCACGCCGTAGTGCCGGGCCAGAGCATCATGGACGGCTACGTCTATCGCGGCGCGGGCAATCGGCATGCTGAGACCCCAGAGCGGGGCAATCGCGCCGTTCATCGCAGCATGCAGCCGGTCGAAGTCAGCGAGCGGCAGGCCAATTACGGCGGGAATGAAGTGGTCTTCCAGCACACTCACTACCGATTCGCGTGTCTCCGGCGACCAGGTGTGGGAGGGCGAACCTTCGCCCCAGCCGACGGTGCCGTCACTGGCGGTCAGCTTTGTCAGGACGATCGGGCGACCGGTCGCGGCGCTGCCGACGGTGCCCCGGGACGTCCGAAACAGCCCTGCAAAAGGCAGCGTGAACGAGAATACCTCGATGCTCTCTATGGTGGGCATGTGCGCTCCCCTATGCGGTTTTGCAGTTCTTCGTCTTGCAGTTCGCCGTCTTGCAGTTCGTCATCTTGTCTGCCACGCGGGTCTGTACCAAGAGCCGTGTCCTTATTCCGTATGATAGCGAATGCAGCGGCCTTCAGTCTGCCGGTGCGGTCGGTGAGTCCGGTGAAGGCGGCGATTCCAAAAGGGGTCGCATGCGCAAGGGTGTGTCCATCCGATAGGTGATGACGACGCGGTGGCCGGCCTGAGGGTCGGCGTAGACCTCGTTGGCCTTGAGATGGACCTCGTGGATGGTGTTACGATCTTCCTGCCAGACGAGGATCAGCTTGTATTGGTCGACTCCCTCCAGGTCGTACGCTTCGACTTGGAGCAAGAGTGCGGCCCGTTCATATGTGGTGCGCATCATGTCGTATCCTCAATCTGTTTGTCCAGGCGGCGAGCCAAGCCTCCGAGGATGCCTGGTACCAGAGCGTCGCTGTCGTAATGCGAGGCATCTTTCGCGAATAATGCAGTGAACAATGTGGACGTGCCGTCCGGCGCGCACAGCAGAGCGTAAGCACATTCGCGCTGGGCAGCAGGCAGGCACTCCACCGCGAGCGCCCAGTCCGCGCCAAAGGCTTGCCTCGCGGCGACAGTAAGTCCCTGGAGCCGAGGAATACTCCCCGGCCGCCCCGAGTTTCCGCAATCCCCGGGCGTGAGCGACCGGGGCCAGAGGGCAGCATCTGCCGCCAGAATGAAACTGCCGGCGAAGAATGCGGAACTGCCCGGCTCCGCCGTGAGGCTGCGGGTAACGTGGCCGCCGCTGCCGATCTCAACACAGGCGAGTGTCTCATCTCTTTCAATGAGGCGCTGGGCGATGCGTTGGAGAAGCGCTTTGGTAGTAGGATCGGGCACGTCTGAGGTATCACCTCTAGAGGAGGGTTCGCTCGGGCATATTAGATAGAATGGGCCAAACTGCGAAGGCACAATCGGCCACGTAAGGCAAGGACCGGCAATGGACATAAATGCAAATGGGCCGGCTCCTCTCGCGATGACTCCGGCGATTGAGACCTGAATAGCTTGCTCCAGGCTGTAACCCCCTCACAGGGGCTGCGGAGCGGATTTGCCCAGGGTTCGGACCATCAATCAACCGTGCTTCTCAGCGGAATCTGGAGAAGCATGTCCTGCGTGCGCTTCAGCTTGCCACTTCTTCATCTCTTCCTCGATGAAGTAGTTCACCAACTCGCGGTAGAGATTGGCAATGACATCGGGATTCAGTCCCGCCTCCCGGGCCCAGATTCGCCGTTGCTCGAGCATGGCTTTGAAGCGTTCCGGCGCGCGCACGGAGGTCGCGCTCGTCTTGAACCGGAACGCGGCTTGAACGTACGCGAACCGCTCACCGAGCAGGTCGATAACCCGTTGGTCGATGCGGTCGATCTCCGCGCGAATGTCCTGCATGTCGCGGCAATCGCCGGGTTTCCTTACCACCGAAATTCCTTCCAAAGACGAGGAACGTACGCGCTACGCGGAGGTCTTGAAGCGCCGGGACTATGACTCTGCGCGCAAGTTTCCGCCGGAGTTCCTGCCGGTTTCAGCTTACCGCCAGATGACTTCCCACTGCACCGGCGCATCGTTGAGCGGCTGGTTGTATTCGTCGAGCACGTTGAAACGCAAGCCGTCCGCGCGCCGGGACTCAATTCGCACCATACGGACTTCATCCGTCATCGCGTAGCATCTGATGGTGCGCGGCACACCACGCCCTTGCGCAACGATGTCGGCAGGGAACGCCAAAGTACGTACACCGCGCGCCGTCTCAGTCTTGTATGACAGCTGTTCCCGGTCTGAAGCCATTGTGTTCACGCGTTTAGCCAATTAAGCCAAGCATGGGAGCGGCAGTGCCGTATGTTCGACTCGGCGGAACAGCGGTGGCCCGGTTGGGCCCCTTGCCGCATGCGAAATCAGTTGTTTCTATGATAGCATTAGATGAGACGGCATCACCTTTCTCTCGCACCGCAGCCCCCTAGGGACCTCTGCTCGCCCGCCAGAAGGCGGTCTTTGCCCAAGATTTCGGTTTCCACTGACGGTCGGAGTGTTTGCGGTGCACTATTCCGCACTCTTCGCAGAATTCTTTTGAGGTCGACGTTGTTGAGCGCAAGTTAGACAGGGAGTCTTATCGGGTCGCAAAATGCGGAGTTGTGGAGAGGTATTCCCTGGGTGAGATAGCTGGCAGCATGCCCAGACTGCATGTGCTGACGTGGTTGGATAGCAGCCCAACGTGAAGGATCGGACTATGAAAACGGCGCTGATTACAGGCATAACCGGCCAGGATGGGACGTATCTCGCTGAGTACCTCATTGGCTTGGGATATAAGGTCTACGGCCTCATTCGGGGTCAGAACAACCCGAAGGCCGAGGCCGTGCGGCAGCTCATTCCAAACCTCGAGCTCGTCGAAGGCGACCTCCTGGACCAGAGTTCGCTGATTGGCGTGGTGGAAGCCACGCAACCGGATGAGGTGTACAATCTGGGCGCCATCAGCTTTGTGCCGGTCTCGTGGCGTCAGCCGGTGCTCACGAGCGAGATTACGGGCCTGGGCGTCACGCGGATGCTGGAGGCCATTCGCATCGTGAACCGCGACATCCGCTTCTACCAGGCATCGAGCAGTGAGATGTTCGGCAAGGTGCGCGAAGTGCCGCAGAGCGAGACCACCCCTTTCCACCCGCGCAGCCCTTACGGCGTAGCGAAGGTGTACGGGCACTATACGACGGTGAATTACCGCGAGAGCTACGACATCTTCGCGTGCTCGGGCATCCTCTTCAACCATGAATCGCCGCGCCGCGGCCTGGAGTTTGTCACACGCAAGACGACGAACGCGGCGGCACGCATCAAGCTCGGCAAGCAAGACAAACTGCTGTTGGGGGACTTGTCACCGAAGCGCGACTGGGGATTCGCCGGCGACTACGTGCAGGCGATGCATATGATGCTGCAGCAGGAAGAGCCTGACGACTATGTGATTGGCACCGGGGCGACACATTCGATTGAGGAGATGTGCGCCATAGCGTTCGATCACGTAGGCTTGGACTGGCAGGACTACGTGGGCACCGACCCACAGTTCTTACGCCCGGCGGAAGTCAGTCTGCTGGTTGCCGACAATGCAAAAGCGCGGGAAGAGTTGGGATGGGAGCCGACCGTAGACTTTGAGGCCCTCATTCGCATGATGGTGGAGAGCGACTTGAAAGGGGAAGGCGCCGCCGGTGAGGCGGCGTAACTCTCGGATTGTTGTAGAGTGTGAAGTATGGTATGGTGAATAGCCTAGACACGGAAGGGCACTCGGCAAGCGTGGTTTCCGTGGAAAGACAGGACGCATCAGAAGGAGTGTGGTTGATTTGTCATCAGTGACCTTGCGCGACGGCGAGAGCTTTGAGAGTCTCTTGCAGCGGTTTCGCTCATCGGTAAACCGGTCCGGCGTAATGCGAGAAGTCCGCTTGCGGCGGTTCTATCGCTCGAAAGCAGAGAAAGAGCGTTTGGCATTACAGCGGGCTATTCGCCGCCAGCGCAGGCGTGAGGCCAAAGTTCGAAAGTCCATGGGGGTCTGAGGGCGGTCAATTCCACGTATGCTCTCTGCATGGGAGCCAGCATAGATTGCGCGTCTGTGCTGGCTTTTTTGATTCCTGATAGTGGCGCCTTGCCCGCTCATTGTCGGTCTTTTGACGGTATGATTGGCTCCAAGTTATAGTTTAAATGTGGAGCAGGCAAGGGGTTCATTGGGAACTCCTCATGGCTGTTTCTTTTTGTGTGTTTTGTAGCGTGCGAAGGAGGAGATGCACGTGCAGCGTATTAGTCGAAGAAAGCTACTCTATGGTAGCGCCGTGGCCGGATTCGGCTCGGCACTATTGGCCGCGTGCGGTCAAGGCATGGCGCCGGCGACTGCCCCGGCAGACGCCCCGGCAGAAGAGGCCGAGGCTCCCGCGGCTGAAGAGTCGATGAGCATGTCCGATGGGCGGACCATTATTTCGTTCTGGTCGTACATTGGATTCGGCTCCGCCGGTCTGCACCCGCAGGTGCAGGGCCTGTCCGACATGGTCGTCAAGTACAACGCCGAGAATGAGGACAACATCCTCGTCGAGATCGTGCCCGGCAAGGGTACGGACGAGGCCAAGACCGCGGCCGCGGGCGGCGTGCCCCCGGGAGTGCACTGGCACGCGTGGCCGGACAGCACCAACTTCTTTGCCGCCGGTGTAACGGTGGACCACGAGGAAGAGTTGAAGCGCTTCCCTAGCTGGAACGAGCAGCGTGACGACTACTTCGAGCCCATGACCGCCAGCACCACCTGGCAGGGCAAGCTCACCGGTCTCCCCATCAACACGAACAACAGCATCATGATCTGGAACCCGGACATCCTCTCGACGGCCGGTGTCAGCGATCCGGAAGAGGGCTGGACGTGGGAAGACATGCTCGAGATGGCGCAGAAGGCCGCCAATCCTCCCGATGTTTGGGGTTGGGACTACCACCCGCGCAGCATCAGCCGCTGGGACCAAGTGGCCGGCAGCGCCGGCTTCACGTGGCTGAACGAGGAGCAGACTCGCTGGAATTTCGATTCCGACGAGGCCATCTGGGCCACGCAGATGATCAGCGACTGGATGAACGCCTACCAACTCGCGCCGTATAGGGACGAGTGGGGCGGCGAGTTGTTCCACGACGGCAAGACGGTATTCGAGTCCCAGGGTCCCTACCGCCTGCCGACCCTCCGCCAGCGCGGCGATAATTTCAAGGTGATCCACACCCCGGTGCAAGCGAAGCGCCATGCGCCCAACGGCGGCCAGAATATCGCCGTGTTCGTGCAGGCAAACGCCGACATTCTCGATGCGTCATTGCGCTTTGCCCAGTACGCGGTTTCGGCAGATGCTCAGGTCTTCGTCATCAGGGCTTCCGGCGGCACCAACCTGCCGGTCAGCAAGTCCGTCCTTAACCACGAGGGCTACCAGGGCCTCATCGCCGACGACCCCGATTACGCCACGTTTGCGGCGGAACTGCCCAATGGCGGCCGCTACCCCGGCCTGCCGTCCGGTTACCGCGGCTTCCAGGGCCAGCTCTTCAGCGAGGGCTTCCACCCGGTGTGGCGCGGCGAACTGACGGCCGAGGAAGGCATGAAGATTGTCCAGGACATCGCGCAAGTGCAGCTTGAGGCTGACATCGCGCGCATGGGCGGCTAAGTTACGTCGAGGCAGACGCACATGCACGCCAACGATCGCGCAGCACTTCGTTGCATAGTCTTTCGCCAAGATCAGAGGTGTCGATAGAAGTGCTCTGCCATCCATAGTCATGGATAACTGAATAGAAGCCAGCTAGGATAGACTAGCTGGCTTCTTGCTTTTGTTTTGGCGAGCGGATTGTTTTGACCGCAACGAACTACGCAAGCGCCACGTGAGGTTGGGTGTCCGATCATCCCGCATTTGAGGGGTCTCGTCAGGAGAATGCCAACTATGGCGCCATACCGGGTAGGAGTCATTGGCTGCGGCCGCATCAGCAGCACCATTGATGATGAAGTGCAGGGCAATGCGAGCGTAATCTTGCCGTTTGCCCATACGGCGGCGTACATGGAGGAGCCGCGTGTGCAGGTGGTTGCGGCCGCTGATCCGGTGCCCGCGAAGCGCGACGCCTATCGCCAGCGTTGGGGCGTGGAGCGTATGTACGATGACCATGCAGCCCTGCTCGAGCGCGAGCAGTTGGACATCGTGAGCGTGTGCACGCGCGCCGAGGAGCGGCCGGAGGTGGTCGTGGCATGTGCTGAGGCCGGTGTGAAGGTAGTCTTTGCGGAAAAGCCGCTGGCGTGGTCGCTCGGCGAGGCAGAGGTGATGCTGGCGGCCTGCCGTCGCCGCGGGACAAAGCTGGGCGTGGGCTGTCTCCGCCGCTGGCATCCCTTCTACCGCCAGGCCAGGCAGATGCTGGCTGAGGGTGAAATCGGCAAGGTGCTCCAAATCACCGGCTACTGCGGCTCTACTCTCTCGCATGACGGCAGCCATTGGGTTGACCTGATGCGCTATTTTGCCAGCGACGCGCCGGTGGACTGGCTGGTGGGCGAGATTGGCGATCCGGCGGCACTGACCGATGATTGGGATCGCTACGGCGGCAATGCATACGTCGCGTTTCGCAACGGGGTGCGCGGCTATCTGCGCATGATGGGCACCGGCGCCGCCGTGCAGGAGTGGGACATCATTGGCGAGCGGGGCCGCATTCGGGCGTTGGACGGCGGCCGCGAGTTCGAACTGTGGCGGCGCGCCGGCAGTGGCAAGAGCGACCGACCGGTGCGGGAGGCCTTTCCCCGCCCGCAGCGACTGTCCAGTCCCACGGCGCAAGCGGTTGCCGACATGGTCGCGTGCGTGGAGTCCGACAAGGAGCCGGACTGCAGCGGCAAGGACGGCTACGCCGCCTTGGAGATTGCCCTGGCGATGCGGGAGTCATACCGGCGCGGCAATGCGCGAATTGAATTCCCGTTTACAGATAAAGAGACGCGACTCATCACGCCAACATAGCCCGTTGAAGGTCTCGCAGCTAAACCTCAGATGGCGCGCGGTAGGGGCACAATATATCGTGCCCCTACGTGCTAGGATGCAGGTTGCACTGGCAGAGAGAATATATCCCTATGGGAGAGGTAGAGTTATGTCGCTCGAAAAACCAGTTCGCGTCGCCATGGTCGGCTTGCGGCACCCGCACGTCGGCAGCCTGGATCCGGCGCGGCCGTCGTCTGGCTATGTACATACTTTCAAGCAAATCCCTGGCGCACAGGTTGTGGCCTACTGCGAGGACAGCGATTCCACGCTGCTGGACCAGGCGCGAGCCTTTGATCCGGAGGCAAGCGTCTATGCGAGCGTGGGCGAGCTCTTGGATCAGGAGGAGTTCGACCTGGCTTGCGTCGTGCTGCCCGCGAATGAGATACCTGACGCCGGCATCAAGCTGGCGGAGGCCGGCAAACACTTCTTCGTGGAGAAGCAGTTTGCCCGCACGGCGGCGGATCTGGCGCGGCTCGTGGAGGCTGTGGAACGCAATCAGGTGAAAGTGCTGGCCGGCTATCCCTGGCGTTTTCATCCCGCCATGCAGGACCTGAAGCAGTTGATCGACCAAGGCGTGTTTGGCGCTCCGCTGTCTCTTGAGAGCCGCCTGGTTACAACTCAGGTGCGCCCCGGCAGCCGCGAGCCGACACACTTCATGTTTACCGCCGAGAACGAGGGCGGCGGGGTGCTCCACATGCTCGGCGGCCACTACATCGAGTTCACGCGGCACCTTGTGCAGTGCGAGGTCAAGACCGTGCAGGCTCTGGCTGGCCGTCCAGTGGGATTCATTGACGAACCTCTCGAAGACGTGGCTGTTGTCGCGATGGAATATGAGAATGGCGCCTTGGGCAGTTTGCATGCGGCGTATACACAGCCGCCGCTGGCGAGCGGCTACGACTCCAGTTTCGTCTACCGCGGCGAGCGTGGCTGGGCCGATTGGACGCCCGTGGGCGGCGAGCGCTTGGAGATCACGAGTGAAGCGCCAGCGTGGGCCGGCGCGCCGCGGAAGAGCATTACCTACACGCCCACGCCGATGGCAGTGTACGGCGGGCATCGCTGGTCCTACGACATCATGCGGCGCTTTGTAGAGGAAATCCACACCGAATGTCCGCCTGCCGTTACACTGGATGACGCGCTCCACGTGCTGCAAGTCATCGAGGCCGCGTATCAGGCAGCGCGCACCGGCCGGCAGGTCACGGTGCAGTACGGGGTACGCGCGGCTCTCGATTCATAGCATGTACAACCTAGAATGGCAGCAGTGAAATGCAGCGGATTCCTGCCTTAGAGCTTGTTTACAGTCTTCTTGTGTGGGCGCGCAACGTTCGCACTGAGCACTTCGACAGGCTCAGTACAGGCTTGTCGAAGGGTGAATGGGATCGCGATATGTTGGCGAATGGCCGTTCGTACTTCGACAGGGGCTTCGCGCAGCCGGCTTCGCGCAGCCGGCTTCGCGCAGCCCTCAGCACGAACGGGATCCATCGGCTATGCATCCTTCATCTCGGAAGAACGTAAACAGGCGCTTAGGATGTTCACAATTCGACGCGGCAGCCACGAAACAAACCGCTCGCCGATATTTCGCATCTAAGCGTCATACAAGCGCTTGACGCTGTGCGCCGACATAGCTATGCTGCACGCAGAGACCGCGAGGGCGCGGTCATGAAGGTGGTGTGATGTCACTAAGGAGGTTTAGTGATGGCAAAGACTGATAGAGAGCTTTGGGGTGTGTCGCGGCGCACCTTCCTAGGCGGTGCGGCGCTCTCCGGCGTTGGTGTGTTGCTGGCGGCGTGCGGCATGCAGGCCGGGCCATCCGATGATGGCGGGGAAATGGCGGAAGGCGATGCACCTGCAGAAGGTGAAGCCAAGGAGGCTATGGCCGAAGGTGCGGTTCCGGTGCTCTTCTGGCAGTGGGGTACCACGTATGTGCCAGGCTTTGAGGCGTTAGTGGCGGAGTACAATGGGATGCAACAAGAGGTTGCGCTCACGGTAGAGAAACCGCCGGGACGCTATTGGGATGAATTGCTCGCCACCTTGGCGGCCCAGACCGGCCCCGACATCTTTTTGATGAACGGCGTAAATATCAAGTCGTGGATCAATGGCGGGCGAGTCGTAGGCGATCTATCACAATACCTTGCCGCTGATCAGGAAGCGACGCAGGACCTGGGGGCAGCGCTGCCGTCATTCGTCGAATGGTATTCACAGGATGGCAAACCGGCCGGCACGCCGTGGAACTACAGCACGAGCAACACGCAGTATAACGTGGAGCACGTGGTAGCTGCGGGTCTCACGCCGCCTGCTGAGCTCGGTGACGGCTGGGACTGGAACGCGATGCAGGAGTATGCGGAGAAGCTCACCCAGCGCGACGGTGAGAACATCACGCGCTTCGGCCAGGGACACCTGCACGGCATCGAGACCGGCTGGGGCAACTACCTTCAGATGAACGGCGGCACCTTCTTAAGTGAAGATCGCACCCGCTGCACTGCTGCCTCGGAAGAGGGCATCGAAGCTGTGGCTTTCTGCGTCGATCTGGTGCAGAAGCATAGAGTTGCGCCGACCAGGGATGAGTACACGGCAATGCGTGAAGGCGGCCTCCACCCGTCCGCGCTCATGATTTCAGGGTTGGTCTCGATCTTCTCCGCGGGTGACTGGTATTGGAATCGCTACAAGGATCATCCCGATTTGGAATGGGACGTGACCTTCCTGCCCAAGGCGCCGAACACCGGGCAGACCGGCAACAACAGTAACTTCCGTGGTACCGTCATGAATCCCCAGTCCTCGGTGCCGGACGCAGCGTGGATGTGGTTGGCGCACTCGCTCACGAAGCCGGTGCAGGACAGCATCGTGTCGAACTTCAATGAGGTGCCGGCCCGACTCGACTCCGCGCTGGAGCTCTATACCAGCACGGAAGCATCCGGCCCGCCGCCGTCACGTGCCCAACTGGAGGATTCGCTGCGCGCGACCATTTCACTGCCGACCCACGACGTGGTTACGTGGACGCAGATGATTCGCGAGGGTGTGAATCCCAGCATGAACGACATCTTCGATGCTAAGCTCGGCGTGGCTGAGGGCATGCGGCAGATGCAGGACCAGATCAACGCGCTCTTTGAGGCAGGGGGAAGCTAAAGCTCGTCTTCTGTCTAAGCGAGGTGTGCGCCGTTAGTGGCGCGTAACCCTCAAGCGCGGGTCTAGTGCAGCAGGAAAGGCGGGAGAACCAATCCGGTTCTCCCGCCTTTGGCATGCCCGTGCCATCACTAGACAATTCGTGGCGCGAAGCTGGATCAGGTAGACGGGCCTAGGACGGCTGCCGGATGAGCTTCTGCAGCGACCGCAGCTCGCGCGGGGGCTCAAGCTTCATGCCGTACTCGCTCCAGGATACTTCGGCTACGTAGATGTCGCCTTTGGAGTCGACGGCAAGGCTGTGGGGGGAATAGAAGCGGCCGGGCTGGTCGCCGTAGGACTCTCTCCCCAGGCGCGCCAGCACGTTGCCGGCGGTGTCAAGAATAGACACGCGCGGTCCGAGGTCCGTGCCCATCGCGTTCGAATCTATGCCGCCGAAATACTCGCCGACGTAGACCAGGTCTTCTCCGCGCGGGTCCGCGAGGACGCAGGCGGCCTTGGACAGATTCACCCACTGGTCGATGTACGTTCCGTCTGCCGCAAAGATCTGCACGCGGTGGTTCTCGCGGTCGGCGATGTACACGCGTCCGGCTGCGTCCACCGCAATATCGTGCACGATGTTGAAGTGTCCCGGCTCCGTGCCGGACGCGCCCCAGGACTGCAGCAATTCGCCATTGCCTGAAAACCGGTGCACGTGGGCATTGCTGTAGCCGTCGGCCACGTAGAAATCATCGGAATCCGGCGCGAACGCGACCGTTGTTGGGCGGTTGAACGGCTTGCCGCTCATGGGCGGCGGCGGTTCGTGCGGCGTGCCGAGGGTCATGAGCAAGTCCCCATCCGGCGTGAACTTGCGCACGGTGGAATCACCGCTATCGATGCAGTAGACCGAGTCGTCCGGTCCTACGGAGACGCCGTGCGGAGTGGCAAAGATGCCGTGTCCCCACGTGTGCAGCAGATTGCCCTCGGAATCGTACACAACCATCGGGTGCGTGCCCCGGTTGAATACGTACACGTTGTCCTGGGAATCCACTGCTACCGACGTGGCTTCTTTGTAGTTCGCGCCCGCCGGTAGATTGCCCCAATTCGCGCCCGTGGTGGCGTAGGTATACTGGCCGTCGCCGAGTGTGACCATGGTTGTCGTCTCTTCTCCTAACTCCTGGGCCTGTTTTATAGCTCTCGCTGTGAGTGAACGAGACTTGCCAAGTATCGCAGTCACAGTGTAACTGTTTTGCCGGCGGTTAACACCAGAAGTTTCTGCAATGCTGCGTTCCAGACTAAACCGCGCAGCTACTCTGGAGTTGGGGTGGAATCCGGCTTTGCAGTGGTTGCGATCCATACGCTAGACGGAATGCATAGTCGTAAGGCCATTCCGCCCAAACATCTGGTCATGGCCGAGATGTAGTACGCAAGGAGCAAAGCGCACGCACATGGCACCACGCTGGGTCATCCACGCCGATCTGGACGCCTTCTTCGCGGCAGTGGAGCAACGTGACAATCCTGAATTGCGCGGCAAGCCCGTCATGGTTGGCGGCGCGGGCGGGCGCGGCGTGGTCACGGCGGCTTCCTACGAAGCGCGCGCGTTTGGCGTCCATGCGGCAATGCCCGGCGCGCGGGCGCGGCGCCTCTGCCCCCACGGCATCTTCGTGAGAGGCAGCTATCGGAAGTATCAGGCCGAGTCGGCGCATGTCATGGGCATCTTGCGCGAATACTCGCCCACGGTCGAGTCGATATCAATTGACGAGGCCTTTCTGGATGCGACGGGACTGGAACGCTGGATGGGCGGCCCGGTGGCCACGGCCAGGGAGATCAGAGCGCGTGTGCGGCAGGAGTGTGGGCTCACAATCTCTGTCGGCATCGCGAGCTCCAAGTTGGTGGCCAAAATGGCGACCAATGCGGGCAAGCCGGACGGCCTGGTGGTTGTTCCGCAGGGAGAAGAGCGGACTTTTCTCGCTCCCTTGCCCATCGGCGCTTTGTGGGGTGTCGGCCCGCAGATCGAAAGCCGGCTGCGCGCCTTCGGCATCGGCACCGTCGGCCAGTTGGCCGCTTACTCTCGTGACGCCTTGGAGCGCGAACTGGGCGCATGGGGTGTCCATGCCCACCATCTGGCGAACGGCCGGGACGCTCGCGCGGTATCCGGGCGGCGGACCGCAAAGAGCGTGAGTAACGAGACGACATTTCCCCATACGGTCTACGACCTCGCAACGCTGCTGGACATGGTCATGGCGCTCTCTGAGGAGGTAGGCAGGCGACTGCGCGCCAAAAAGCTGACAAGCCGCACAGTTTCGCTCAGATTGCGCTCGGCAGACTTTCAGACCCTTTCACGCCAGGCAACGCTGGCGCGTCCGTCCGACGCGACCGACGTAATCTTCACCGAGGCAAAGAAGCTCCTCTTGGGCATTCGCCTCAATGCGGGCGGCTATCGCCTTGTGGGCGTAGGCGTGCACGAAACCCACCCGGCCGCGGGAGGCCAGTTGCCGCTCTGGCAGGAGCCCGAGGATCGACTGAGCCAACGCGACCGCGCCGTGGATGCCATTCGCGGCAAATTCGGCATGCACGCTGTGGTGCGCGCGCCGCTGATCGACCCCGCGGAGCCGTGGGTCGGGAGATCCTTCAGCGGTGGGGAAAACAGGGAACACGGAAGGTAGCTGGGTGGTACCCCCGGGGTGATTCGAACACCCGACCGACTACTTAGAAGGCAGTTGCTCTGTCCACTGAGCTACGGGGGCAAGGCAGAAATAGCGGACACGCCAACCCGCTCCCACGACGCTAGGCGCGGCGGTGGCGCTGCCTTTCGATTATACCGCAGCGGTGGGGTGCACGTGAGCAGCGGCGGGCAGAACGATACACGATCAGTCTCTCCGTGCGGCGATAAATCCTAGTCGAGTATAGATGCCGTTCGTCCTGAGCCTGTCGAAGGATGAACGGCCGGAATTAGTAGATATAAACTCGATAGTATCGTGTGGCGTGCGGCTCCTGTCATTCCGAGTGCAGCGAGGAATCTAGAGTTCGTCCATTCGAGATTCTTCGTCGCTCCGCTCCTCAGAATGACACAGTAATGGCAACCTTATGCGTTAGATTGTACGTTGTTAATCTAGTTCTATTGTCTAAGTCCAATTCTCCTATTTCCGTGAACGGCAACTATGCTTGCGGTCGCTGGGCAATCCAATTCGTCTTGCGGCAAGCTGAGGGTGAACGGGGACTATGCACACGGACGCAGCGTCATCATCACACCGAACCTGGGTCGCAGCGTGATGAGGGGTTCCAGCTCAACCGGATGCTCGGGGACGAGCTCCAGCTCGTATTGCTGGGCGATGGTGGCGAGCAGCAGTTGCGCTTCCAGCATGGCGAAGTTGTTGCCGATGCAGAGGCGCGGCCCGCCGCCAAAGGGAAAGTAGGCAAAGCGGTGACGCTCTCTTGCCTGCTCCGGCACAAAGCGCTCCGGGATGAAGGCCTCGGGTTCCTCCCAGAAGTCGGGATGCCGGTGCGTTATGTACTGGTTCAGAACTACGGTGCCGCCTGCGGGTATGCGGTATCCGCCGATTTCGTCATCCGCAATGGCCTCCCGCGACACGCTCCAGACCGGCGGCAGCAGACGCATGGACTCCTCGATGACCATCTTCGTGTAGGGGAGTTGGGGCACGTTGGCAACTGTGGGGAGGCGTCCGTTCAGCACGCGGGCCAGCTCTGCCCGCAGTTTGCAAGCGGCGTCGGGATTGCGGGCGAGCAGGTACCAAGTCCACGTGAGCGCGTTGGCCGTCGTCTCGTGACCGGCGAGGAAGATGGTGCGTACCTCGTCCCGCAGTTGGTCGTCGTCCATCGGCTCGCCGGTGTCCGGGTCTCTGGCTTCCAACAGCATCGCGAGCAGATCATCTTGCTGGGGTGTTTCTGACTGGCGGCGCGCCCGGATGATGCGCGTTACCACCGCATCGATGGTCTCCCGGGCACTCTTGGAGCGGCGGTTGCCTGGCAGGGGAATCCACTCCGGCACATCGACCAGCGCGTAGAGTCGATTGCGGACCTCCCGTTGCGCCATCGTAACGAGCGGCTCGAGCCGGGCGGCGTCGCCCTGGACTTCTGCGCCGAACATCACGCGACTCACGATATTGAGCGTCACGCGCATCATCTCGACAGAGACGTCGAGCGGGGAGCCGCTGGCCGCTGGGCCTTCCCACTGCGCCAGCAGCTTCTGCGTCTCTTGGACCATGGCCTCGCCAAAGCCGGCGATGCGGCGGCGGTGGAAGGCCGGCTGCATGAGACGGCGCTGCTTGAGCCACGATGCGCCGTCGTTGGTTACCAGCCCGTTGCCGAGCAGCCGCCGTAGCCGTCTATAGTCACGGCCGCGCTGATAGTTTCGGTGATTTTCCTGCAGGATGTGGCTGACGTGATCGGGATGGTTGAAGAAATAGACCGGCGCATTGAGCAGCGTGTGGTGGACGACTTCCCCATAGGTGTTGTGGAGGTCGATCATGAGTTGCAGGGGATTGCGCTTCATGGCGTCCACGGTGCGCAAGCCCAGGAAGTCGCGCGGGCCGGGCGGCTTGTGCTGGGCGGTTTTCACTACGTTGCTGGCCATCGTACTTGCTCTTCCTGTCCGTGGCGGCTGAATCGCTGCTCGGCTCTTCTCAATGCCGTGTATTCACATGTATTGCTGCTTATATGAACCTGAAACGGTTCTAGATGAATAACGACGCGCCCTGCCAGATGAAGTATATCCCAAAGAGCGCCAGCAGAATGCCAAAGAGGTAAAGCGCGAAACTGTACACGCGATCCGTGATGAAGCGTCTCCCGGTGGCAAACACGATGGCGACCAGGGTAAACCAGAAGAAGTCGCTGGCAATGTGACCGGTGGTGAAAGCAACGAGGCCGGAGGCGCCGTGCGGCAGCGCGAGGGTTGTCATGGTTGAGATGCCTACTGTGGCCCACCAGAATGACCAATAAGGATTCGCGAGGCTGAGTACGGCGCCGCCTACCATGGGGTTGTCGGCGGGTCTGTCTGAGACATAGGTTGCCAGTTGCGCGCCTTGGCGGCGCACGCCGCTGACGATTTGCCAGCCCATCCAGATCATCACCAAGCCGCCGACCACGCCGATTGCGCCAAGGGCCGGCTCCCACTGAAAGACGCGGGCCAGTCCAAGCCATAGCAGCACGACCAAAGCGGCCTCCAGCAAGCCGTGCCCCAGTGCCGCGAGGGGGCCGGCAATTACGCCGTGCCGCGCGCTCTGCCCCATGACGAACACCGTCAACGGGCCGGGCGACATGGCTCCCGACAGACCGATGGAAAACGACGCCGCAAAGACGATTACGAATGATTCGAGAGCTGCCATCATGCTGCGGTGGCTAAAGGGAGATTCACTCGGGGGAATGCGCGCGGCCGCCACTGCGATCGGGGGCCGTTAGGCGCGGCCGGGGTGTCATCATGATCCCATACTTGGGACGCAAGGTGACGAGGGGCTCCAGTTCGACCGGGTGCCCGGGCACCAGGTCCAACTCGTAATGCTGTGCAATGGTTGCAAGGAGCAGTTGTGCTTCCAACATCGCGAAGTTGCTGCCGATGCAGATGCGCGGCCCGCCGCCGAAAGGAAAGTAGGCAAAGCGATGGCGACGTTTCGCCCGCTCCGGCGTGAAACGCTCCGGGTCGAATAAGTCCGGCTCTTCCCAAGAATCCGGGTGCCGATGGGTTATGTACTGGCTGAGGACTATGGTGCTGCCTGCCGGAATGTGGTATCCGCCGACTTCGTCGTCAGCGATCGCCTTGCGGGAGATGGCCCAGACCGGCGGTAGAAGACGCATGGACTCTTCAACGACCATCTTCGTGTAGGGGAGTTGCGTGATATCGTCGGTGGTAGGAACACGGCCGCCCAAAACTTGGTCAAGTTCTGCCCGCAACTTCGTGGCGGCGGCCGGATTGCGCGCGAGCAGGTACCAGGTCCACGTGAGCGCGTTTGACGTCGTCTCGTGCCCGGCGAGAAAGATCGTGCGGACCTCGTCGCGCAGTTGCGCGTCGTCCATAGGCTCACCGGTGTCGGCATCTTTGGCGTTCATGAGCATCGAGAGCAAGTCATCATGTTCCGACACGTCCGACCGGCGCCGTGCTTCGATGATGCGCGTTACGGCCTGCTCGATAGTCCTGCGTGCCTTTCTGCCGCGGCGCAGGTGCGGCAAGGGGACCCACTCCGGCAGGTCAAGCAACACAAACTGACGCCTGTGGGTCTCTTCCTGCAATTCCGTGACTGCCGGACCGAGGTGCTCAGCATCCCGCATCACAGTGGCGCCGAACATCGTGCGGCTCACTATGGCGAGCGTCAGGCGCATCATCTCGCTGCTTACATCGAGCGGCTTGCCAGGAGGCGCCTCAGCCTGCCACTCCGCAAGTAGCTTCTGAGTCTCAGACGTCATGGTCTCGCCAAAACGTGCAATGCGCTTGCGGTGGAACGCCGGTTGCATGAGACGGCGTTGCTTGAGCCAAGATGCGCCGTCGTTGGTCAAGAGACCGTTGCCGAGCGCTCGTTTGAGTTTGTCGCTATTGCGGCTCCGCCGATAGTTCCGGTGGTTTGCCTGCAGTACATGACCGACGTGGTCTGGGTGGGCAAGTAAGTACGTCGGGGCGTTGACGAGGGGGGAATAGATGACATCGCCATACGCGCGCTGCAGGGCTTGCAGTGTTCCCAAGGGATCGCCCTTTAGCTCGCGCAAAGTGCGCAATCCCATGAAGTCACGAGGTCCGGGCGGGGTGCGCGATGCGACAGCGTTCGTTTGCGTTGCCATGTTCAGCTACAATCCCACCGAGTTTTCATGATCGCCAATGCCACTGGTGTGGCCGAAATGCCGAGCCAATTGAGTTGGGTGTTGACGTCCTGCCAAGCAATCAGTCCATCAGAATCCCGCCATTGATGGCGAGCGTGTGGCCGGTGATAAAGGAGGACGCGTCACTGGCGAGGTAGAGCACGCCGTGCGCGATTTCTTCCAGCTTGCCGAGGCGTTGCAGCGGTGTGCAGTCGAGCACGGCGCGCAGACGCTCGTCGGGGATGCGGGCGAATCCGGTGTCAATCTGTCCGGGAGCAATGTTGTTCGCCCGGCCCCACGGCGCCATCTGCCGGGCCAGCGCTTTGGTGAAGGCGATCATGCCGCCCTTCGAGGCCGCGTAGTGCACGCGCGCGCTCTGGCCGCCATTCTGCCCGCTAATACTCGCCATGTTGATGATGTTGCCGCGTTGCTGTCCTTCCATGGTCGGGAAGACGGCCTTGGCGCACAGAAACGCGCTGCGCAGGTTATTCTCGATCAGGTCGTCCCAGTCCTTCGCGGTGGTCTCCGCCATCGCGCCGTGTCTGCCGGATTCGCCGGCGTTGTTCACCAGCACGTCCACCCCGCCAAATGCCTGCACTGCCTGCTCTACCAGCATCTCCGTGTCTTCCGGCACGTTCACGTCGGCGCGTACCGCCAGCGCTTTGCCGCCGGACCCGATGATTTCTTGAACCAGCGCGTCGAGAGCGCTATCGGTGCGGGCCACGGCAATCACATTGGCGCCTGCGGCCGCGAGCACCTCCGCCGTGGTGCGGCCGATGCCGCGGCTCGCACCGGTGACGATGATGGACCGGCCGGTGAGATCAAATGCATCGAGCATGGGGAATTCCTTCCTGGCTATGGTTCGACAACGATGCGCTGGCCGTGGTCGAGCGTGATCTTGAATTGGTCGGTTACGGCACGACCCAGGATTGGCTCGCCACCCAACGTGATGATTATCGTGGTCACGGGTAGAAGCTCACCAACTTGCACTCTTCCCAGGTACGCCGGGACATCCACCACAGATCCATCGGCCAAGTAGAACGAAAGGCTCCACTCGGCAGTCTGCCCGCTCGCAATAGTGTCTTCTGGTACTGCTACTCCACCGTCGAAGCCGGTATCCAGTAGGGCTTCGAATTGGGCCTCTCTTCCGCCAATTGTAAGACGAACGGGAAGGTACGGAAAACGGTCACTCTCCACACGCACGGTGAAAGCGCCCCGCTAGCGCCATTTCATGACGCTACGGTCGGGTCCTAGCCTGAAAACATAGCTGCCTTTGCCCAGTTGCTCCAAAGACAAGTCAAGAACCTCCTGAAGCGTGGGAGCGCGTACCAGCTTGCCCTTCGTTGAAATCGCTATAAAGTCACCAGAATGCTCTGCCTCAAGTGGCTTGCCATAGCGCTCATAGAGCTCTTCAGCCTGCTGGCTAAGTCTATTCTTGGAGGATTCAGGGGCACTGTGGGTCTCGATTGCCATTGTGTTCAATCCCTTCTCTATTGAATTTGAGAATAGTCGTCTCACTTTGTGAAGGCTCCGGGACTATAGGCCTCTACACAACCAACGCGTTCAATGTCGAAGGTGGCTTCATCCCCACAGCACGACCCTTTAGCGTCCCTCTATTCCTGTTAGTCCTCAAGTTAGGAAGCAGCAACGGCGGTGCCATTCCGCGTAGCCTGCGTGAACATGCCCTGCGCGTCGAAAGCAATCTCTTCCAACCCGCCGACGCGATGCACGCGGCCGGTCGCCTCTAGCTGTGTCGCCAGCGGCTCGGAGACCCAGAGTTCTTCCAGGTGTTTCGTATCCTGAATGCGCATGATGCGCGCCGTCTCGTTCTCGATCTGATGGCAGCAGGCGAGCGCCACGAACAGCGCTTCCCGGTCGTTGGCGACCGTGAGCGGAATGCGTGCGCCTTCCGGTCCCTTGGCGGTGACGACATTCATGTAGGTCTGCACAGGGTCCAGTTTGTCGACAATCTGCTGCAGAACCACGTCACCAAGCCCGATGCCGCAGGCATTGCCTTCCGTGTCTTTGGTCAAATCGCGCATCACGATCCGTTTGATATGCGGCGGATGCGGCAAAGGGCCGCTCCAATAGCGGTTGATAACGTTCGTATCCGCGCCGATGCCGCTGATATCCTTGCCGAGCTGATCAACGATGAGCACGTCGACTTCCTCACCGGGCAGCCGCGCCATGCGCTCGCGGGCAATCTTGAGCAACTGCTGCTCTTCTTCCAGGATGCGGTCGGCAGGCACTGCCTTAATCAAAGAGAGGCGGGAGTGGCCGTCTTCTACCAGTGCGAGGCCGAAGGGAATTGGCATGTGCTGTATTGTAAACTGGCCCACCGCCGGAATGAGCGTGGGAAATTCATCGAAACTGCGCCCGTGAAACGTATCCGCGCCCTTCTGCTTGCCGAGCCCGATGGCCAGCATCTTCATGAGGCCGGATTCGATGTTGCCGTGAAAGTCGGTGTGCGGCTTGACGCGGTTCACGGGGATGGTGACGTCGGCTTCCGTGTACGCCGTCTTGTCCACCCAGACCGGTACATTGTCTTGCACGTGGCCGAGCAGGACCGTTTTCATGCTGGAGCGAATGGGGCAGCCCATGGCTGCTTCCGTGACACCGTAGTGTTCGAGGATCTCGATTTGGCCCTCTGCCGTCGCGCCGCCGTGGCTGCCCATGGCGGGCACGATGAAGGGTTCGGCGCCGAGCTTTCTTATCTCATGCGCCGCCGCTTTGAGTACCTGATCGATGCGATTGATACCGCGGCTGCCGCCGGTGAGCGCGACGCGCTTGCCCGGTTGTATGGTCTCGCGGATCTCCGGTCGCGCAAACTCCGCAGCCACGGCGGCAGCGACGTCATCGATGGTGGCGGTCACAAGCTCTTGCCGCATCCGCACCCAGCGCGGAAGCTTTCCTCGCTCGAAGATCTCCAATCCCATGGTTCAACTCTCCTTTGCAGTGTGCCAATCTGCACCGGGCTGACTAATGCTCGCACGCGCCGTTTGCCAGTCGGTCTCTTCTTTGCTTACTTTACCACCGTAATGCTATCGGTGCCCTACTCTGCGGCGGCAATTGGCTTGCAATGGGGTAGATGAGGACAACCAACACTGCTACTGCGATGGGTTACCCAGTACTGTCCTCGTCCGGCGGTTCGGCTGGGGAAGTATCCTCGTTTGACTTTTCGTAGGTGATCGCGCCAGGAAAGAGTTGCTGCGCTCTGCGGACCACGGGATCGTTCGCCGGGTCTTTCTCATAGGCGCCTGCCGGCGATTCTCTTTGCGCCAGCGCGCATTCGATAGTAAAGTGCCGACCGATGGTCTGGGCGACTGCCTTTTCAACCAGAAAGAGGTTGTCCGGCTGGCGCACCTTTTCGCGGTGCCACGAGTGGGCGAATTCCAAGGTAAGGACGCGATCCTGCACAGATTGGGGCGTACAGTCGCGGAGGATTCCGCGCAGATGGACGTTGGGGGGCCGAAAGGAGTTTATCACGGCGTCCCAACGCTGCTGGATCTCCGCCAAAGGCGAATCCTCCGCGCTTGCCGCCGGCGCGTCCCCAGGCGTTGGCGGCGGCGCTGTCGCGGCGGTACTGCTCTCGCTCTCCTCGGCAGAGCTTGAATCTGTTACCGTTGCCAGTTCGCCGGCAGCGGACTTGGGCGCCGGTGCCGCTGGCGCGGTTTCGCGGCGCGGCGCCGCGACTGTTGTCCGTGGTGTGGCGGTTCGAGGCGCACTCGTTGTTGCAGTGACTTCATCCTTGGCGCAGAATTCTACCAAGGCGAGTTCGACGGGCAGTTGGGGAAAGACCCCTAGGCGCAACGACTGTTCGGCCTCGGAGAAGAGCCGGATGGCTTGCACAATCTCGGAAAGCGAAATGCGCTCCGCCAGGCCGTCCATGAGCGCGGCCTCCTCCTCGCTCATCTCCAGCAATTCGGCGGCTTCCATGCCGCTCTTGTGGAGCAATGTGCCGCGCAGGTAGCGGATGGTCTCCCGGGCGAATTGCCGCATGTCCAGGCCCTGGTCCGCGGCCTGCGAAAGCACGCGCAGGCCATCCTTGGTGTCGCGGCGCGCGAGTGTGTCGACGAACTCGGCCACCACCGCGGTGTGCGCCAGCCCCAGCAAATCGCGCACGTCGGCGGCGGTTACGCCAGCTTCGGCGTAGATAACGGCTTGGTCAAAGAGGCTTACGGCGTCGCGGGCACTGCCGCCGGCCATACGCGCGAGAATGTTCAGGGCTTCCGTTTCGGCGCTGACCTTTTCCGCCTCCGCGATCTCTTGCAGGCGTCCCACCAACGCCCGCACGGGAATACGGCGGAAATCGAACCGCTGGCACCGTGACAGAATCGTAGGCAGCACACGGTGGATTTCGGTCGTCGCCAGCACGAAGACGGCGTGGTCCGGCGGCTCTTCCAGCGTCTTCAAGAGCGCGTTCGAGGCTTCCGGCGTGAGCTGGTGCACCTCGTCTATCAGATAGAACTTGTACCGGCCGTTAACCGGAGCAAAGTTCACGCGCTCCCGCAGATCGCGAATGTCCTCGATGCCCCGGTTGGAGGCGGCGTCGAGCTCTACGAGATCGAGAAAGCGGCCTTCCACGATGCCCACGCAAGAATCGCAGCGTCCGCACGGTTCGGGCTGGACGCCTTGCAGGCAGTTGAGGGCCTTGGCCAGGATGCGCGCCAGCGAGGTCTTGCCGGAGCCCCGCGGCCCGGCAAAGATGTACGCATGGGCGACGTGGCCCAGCGCCAGCGAATTCTGCAGCGTGCGCACCGTCGGCTCTTGGCCGACCACGTCGGCAAAAGTCTGCGGCCGCCATTTGTTGTACAAGACCACCCGCGACATGGACGACAAGACTCCTGCTGCCGATTGCTGGCGCCGGACGCCAGATAGTGATCGCACCAACTACGTTAATGCACCCAGGCCGGCTGGAAGCAACTACCAATGTACCCTTGTGTAGAATTCTACGTTACTCGGGGTGCAGCGAGGAGTCCAGAATTTGTGGTCACTAGGGTGAGTTTCCTTAAGTTACTCCAATCAGAGGAGAGTGCAAGCTGCCGGATGGTGAGCGCCTTCGGTATTACGGCGGCGGTATAGGAGTGAGCAATGCGCTGCAAAGTGAGAGCCTGAGGCATGACAGCGGCCAATGGGAGAGAGTCCAGGCCGCCGCAAGGTGCGTACCTTCTCTAAAGCCGCGGTCAAAGGGGAGAGGGAGCCAGTCGCCGCGAGGTGAGTGCCTGCGGTATGAAATCAGTGAAAGTGGGGAGAGGGCGCGAGAGTCCCCTGTGTAAGCGCCGAGGGGGAGACAGCAGCCACAGGGAGGGTGTTGCGATCCGTCATTCCGGCGAAAGCCGGGATCCATCTCTGCCGGATTCCAGCGCGCGGATCCCCTGGCAAAGCAGTCTTTGAGCAGAGGCATGGCTATGCGCCGGAATGCAAGTGGGCCACTATGCCTCCGCCGAACGTTACTCAAGCCACCGTGCAGGGCGGTCAGCGCAATCGAGGCGTCGTGCACGGCATGGCTATCCGTGTCACCGGATAGCGCGAATTGCCGCTCCGCCCCCGTAGTGCAGGCAAAGTAAAGAGGCCGTGCCTCTCCTTCGATACTGCTCCCAGAAGCGCCCACGTGGCGCGAGCTCCGGCCAAGCTTCCTTGCGGCACCCGAGAGTAACCGCTTACCGCTGCTTCCTTCCGGACCTGACGGGGTTCACGGCCTCTCGCCGCGCAAGACCCAGCCATCAACGCCGCTTACCACGCAGCAGCCTTCAAGGAACAAGAACCTCACGGAAAGCTGTCAACCCCGCTATAGCGGATTGCGGGTGCAGGGCACCGCTAGTTCCCCGTCTAGCACGACCTCACGTTTCATGCTACGCAACACCAAGCCAAAGCGTCAAGCATTGGAGGACAGTGAATCGCAATGGAATTCGTGGCAATCCTCCGGGCGAAGTGGACTGCGGTGACCGTCTCATTAACAAACCATTGCAGAGCGGCATTTGTTTACTTGCTTGACTACTTAGCTCTAGACCAGTACGATTGCAGTAGTGGTTAGTGACTCGTAGCTTGGTGCCAAAGGGCTGTTTCTAATGCTTTCGATGACGCCGATGGCGGTGGAACAGTTGAAGAGCTTGATGACGCAGGAGAGCCCGGATGCGGGGCTGCGGGTGTTTGTGTCGCCCGGCGGATGCTCGGGGTTTCAGTACGGCATGTCCATGGAGGAAAGCGCCGACGACGGCGACGAGGTGATCGAGAACGAAGGCGTGCGCGTGTTCGTGGACCCGTTCAGCCTGATGTACCTCAGCGGCTCGGAGATCGACTTTAGCAATGCCCTGATCGGCGGCGGGTTTACTATTCTCAATCCTAATGCGGCGGAGTCGTGCTCGTGCGGGCAGTCGTTCGATACGGCGGAAAGCGCGGGTGAAGCGCGGCCGTGTAGTACGTGACGGACCATCGGATACGTTGGAAAGTGCAGCCCTGCTCTTGATGAGCGGGGCTTTTTCATTGGTTGGAGGTTTGCGTCATAGAGTAGGATGGATTCCGCGCCCCCGTGCGCGGGCGGGCTTTCGCGTGAATGACGGACTGAGTGCCAACGCTTCATGCGTAGCGTTGGGGCTTGTCCCTCGCCGGGGTGGGGGAGTGTGGCGGCGGTGAAGAGAAGATGGATTCCCGTTTTCACGGGAATGACGGATGAGGAGGAACCTTAGAGTCTGCCGGCAATGACGGATGTGGGGAAACTTACAGTCTACCGGTAATGACGGGATGGAAATCGCCGAAATCTTGTAGTCACGGACTTCTGGGGAGTAGCGCGGGGGCTTGTCCCCCGCCGGGGTGGGGGAGTGTGGCGGTGGAGAAGAGAAGATGGATTCCCGTTTTCACGGGAATGACGGATGTGGGAGGACCTTACGGTTTACCGGCAATGACGGATGTGGGGGAACCTTAGAGTCTGCCGGCAAAGACGGGATGGAATTCGCCGAATTCTTGAAGTCACGGACTTTTGGGGAGTAGCGCGGGGGTTTGTCCCCCGCCGGGGTGGAGGAGTGTGGCAGCGGTGAAGAGAAGATGGGTTCCCGTTTTCACGGGAATGACGGATGTGGGGCACCTTAGAGTCAAATGGGGATGACGGATGTGGGGAGACCTTACAGTCAACCGGGAATGACGGAACCTGTCGTGCTGTTCCCAGGTGATGACGGAGTCAGCTGTACTATTCTCATGGGAATGACGGTTTCTGTCGTGCTACTCTCATGGCGATGGCAGAACCCGTCGTGCTTTTCCCATGGTGGTGACGGAGACTGTCGTGCTGCTTCCATGCTCATGGCGAATTCTGGTTGCCATGCGCGCAGTACTTGGTGTCGGATCTGGTTGCGGTTCTATCCACACAAGAGCACAGTGGAAATTCCGCGGGTTTTTTCAACTCCTGCGAGAGCCTTGCGGCAAGCGGAATTGGACGGTCTATGGTTTACTTTTCAACGTCCTTCAAGACTCTTATTCGCTTTCATTCCGATCGCGTTCCGGGTATTCTTGACTAGATATCTCTCCCATTTGGCGCAAAGCCAATCCTAGGAGCCGTGTGCCTGCATGAAGCAGTTCACCCACCTGCATCTGCATACCCATTACAGCTTGCTCGACGGCATGAGCCGCATGCCGGAACTGATGGACCGGGCTAAAGAACTCGGCTTCGAGGCCATCGCCCTCACCGATCACGGCGTGCTCTACGGCGCTATCGAGTTCTATGAGGAGGCCCGCAGCCGGGGCATCAAGCCCATCATTGGCTGCGAAGTCTACGTGGCGACGCGCTCGCGCCACGACAAGGAGCCCAAGCTCGACGACCGGCAGTATCACCTTACGCTGCTCGCCAAAAATAACCAGGGCTACAGCAATCTCGTCAAGCTGGCGACACAGGCGCAACTGGAAGGCTTCTACTATAAGCCCCGCGTGGATCACGAACTCCTGGAGCAGTACCACGAGGGCCTCATCTGTCTTTCCGGCTGCCCATCCGGCGAGATTCCCCGCGCGCTGCGGGAAGGCAACGACGAGAAGGCGCGCGAACTGGCGCTCCGCTACCGCGACCTGTTCGGACCGGAGAATTTCTACATTGAAATCCAAGACCACGGTATGGACTGGGAGCAGGAAGTAACCGGCAAACTCATTGAACTGGCGCGTGACCTCGACCTGCCGCTAGTCGCCACCAACGACGGCCACTATACCCGCCGCGAGGATGCGCAAGCCCACGACGTGCTCCTCTGTATCCAGACGAATAGCAACGTCAATGATGCCAATCGCATGCGCATGGAGGAGGATGCGTTCTACCTGCGCAGCGCCGACGAGATGTGGGAAAAGTTCGCCCACCTCCCTGAAGCTCTGACGAATACGATGAAGATCGCGGAGCAGTGCAACGTTGAGCTCGCGCTCGACCAGCGCATTCTGCCGCACTTCGAGGTGCCGGACGGACATGATGCACGTTCGTACCTGCACGAGATTTGCGTCGCGGGCTTGGAAAAACTCTATCCCAATGCCGACGCCCCCGCCCGCGAGCGCTTGGAATACGAGCTGGGCGTCATCGGCGATATGGGGTTTTCCTCCTACCTTTTGATCGCCGCCGATTTTGTGAATTGGGCGAAGGAGCAGGGGATTCCCACCACCGTGCGCGGCTCGGCGGCGGGCAGCCTGGTCTGCTACACCGCCGGCATTACCGACATCGATCCTCTGCATTACGGGCTCATTTTCGAGCGCTTCCTCAATCCTTCCCGCTACACCATGCCGGACATCGACGTGGACCTCATGGACGTGCGCCGCGATGAGGTCATCGATTACGTCACGGAAAAGTACGGCGCCGACCACGTGGCGCAGATCATTACCTTTGGCACAATGAAGGCGCGGGCGGCGGTGCGTGACGTGGGCCGGGCGCTTGGAATGACGTATGGCGAGGTGGACCGCGTCGCCAAGCTCGTTCCCATCATGTCCACGGTGGATGACGCATTGCGGGAGTCGCAAGAGTTGCAGCAGCTCACGGAAGAGGACCCGCAAGTGGGTCGACTGCTGGACCTCGCCAAGAATCTGGAAGGCGTGGCGCGACACGCCTCGACCCACGCGGCCGGCGTGGTGATTTCGCGGGAGCCGCTCACCGAGTACGTCCCGTTGCAGCGCAATGTCGGCGACGACGGCGTCATGACCCAGTTCGAGATGAACGCCATCGAGAAGATCGGCTTGCTCAAGATGGACTTCCTGGGTCTGCGCAATCTCACCGTATTGGACCGCGCCGTACACTTTATCGCAGCGAGCCGCGGCGAGACTATCGACCTCAAGGACATCCCGCTTGACGACAGCAAGACCTTCGAACTGCTCTCATCGGGCGAGACGACCGGCGTATTCCAATTGGAATCCGACGGCATGCGGCGCTATGTGAAGGACCTGCAGCCGGACCGCATCGAGGACGTCATGGCGCTGGTGGCGCTCTATCGTCCGGGTCCTATGGCGTACATTCCGCAGTACGTTGCCCGCCGGCACGGTCGTGAAAAGGTGACAGCGCGACACCCCTTGATGGCAGCGGTGCTCGAGAGCACGTACGGCATCATGGTCTATCAGGAAGACGTGATGGCGGTAGCGCAAGCGGTGGCGGGCTATACGCTGGCAGAGGCGGACAAGCTCTGCTACGCGGTCCGCAAGAAGATTGCCCACGAATTGCAGGAGCATCGCGAGCGGTTTGTGCAGGGCGCAATAGAGAAGGGCGTGGCTGAGAATCTCGCGGAGGCCATCTTCGACGACTTTGAGCCTTTTGCGCGCTACGGTTTCAATCAGGCTCACGCGACTTGCTACGGTACGATTGCCTACCAGACCGCCTACCTCAAAGCCAACTATCCCACCGAGTACATGACGGCAGTCTTGAGCACGGAACTTGGCAATACCGACAAGATTATCGAAGCGGTGCGCGAGTGCGGCCGCTTGGAAGTGACCGTGGCGCCGCCTAGTGTGAACGAGAGTGAGTCCAATTTTGACATCAAGGAAGGCACGATCTACTTTGGCCTGGCGGCGGTAAAGAACGTGGGCACGGCGGCGGCGGAAGCAATTGCTGCGGGCCGCGCCGCGGAACCGTACCAGGACTTCTACGACTTGTGCCTGCGCATCGACCAGCGCGTCGTAAACCGGCGCGCTTTGGAGAGCCTTATCAAAGTTGGCGCTTTGGACAGCATGGGAGACCGGGCCGCGCTGCTTGCGAGCGTGGAGGACGTGCTCGCGTCCACGCAGAAATCGCAGAGCATGAGCAACCAGGGCCCGACCCTCTTTGAGACATTCTTGGGTGAGGAGCAGGCTGCCAAGTTCACGAGTTTCAGCTTGCCCGAAGTCGATCCCGCGACGTCGGAAGAAAAGGGCATCTGGGAAAAGGAACTCCTGGGCGACTATCTCTTGGAGAATCCATTCAAGGCACACAGCGCACGGCTGCGCGCCGCTTCTGATACGACAACGGCGCAGATTGCGCAAGAGACTGAAGGCAAGCGCGTTACTTTGGCCGGTCGCGTTGGCTCTGTGCGCAAGATCTTCACCCGCAAGGGGCAAAACATGGCCATGCTTTCTTTGGAAGATGAGCAGGGCCAGATCGACGTCACCGTATTCCCTAAGCTGTACGCGGACCGGTCCGCGCTCCTCGCCAACGGCAACTTCATCGTAGTGCGCGGGCGCGTGGAACAAGACAGCCGCGATGATGTGCTGCGTATCTTGGCGGAGAGAGTGGAGCCGCTCGATGGAGTAGCCGCTGAGCAAGTGAGCAACACGCAGTCCGCATCCGCAAACGGTGAACCAGCCACCACGGTCTCCGTGAATGTGGAAAATCCGCCGTCAACGCGCGAGGACGGCCTCCCTGACTGGGTACCCGCGGGTGCGCAAGACCCTGATGAGAAGAGTCCAACCGAGGAAGTCAAGGATGAGGCCGCGGACGGCAAGAGCGTGGAGGCAGCGGAGGCTTCGTTGGCGGACTCTCGCGTGGCGGAGCGTGACGTCACGACCGAGCCGGTGAGCCAAGTCCTGGAGGAACCGGAGGAACTCACCGGGCCGGAGGTCGAGTTGGTCTTCCAGCGCACGCCGGACGATTCGCAAGACTTGGGTCAGCTCCAGCGGCTGGCCGAGCTCCTGAGCCGCAATCCCGGTGATACGCGTGTGGCGCTGCGCATCATTCTCAACGGCGTGCACGTGTGCATAGCCACCCACGATCGCATCGCGTTGACGCCTGAGATGGAGAACGAGATAGAGTCGCTCCTCGGCACTGCTCCTCTTCGCGAGGCGGAAGCGTGAACGCCGGGGTCGGCGGTATCAACCACTTTGCCGTGCCTTTGCGGCTTGGCGTTCTCTGTATGCTATTGCTCATTTGCATTAGCGCGCCCCTCACGGCAATGGAGGCCCGGGCGGACACAACGCAGCCGGACTTGCGCGCCGGAGAGCGCTTTACACTCTTGCTCGTTGGCCTAGACCGGCGCCATTCCCAAGAGCAGTCTCGCAGTGACGTCATCATGCTGCTCAGCATCGAGCGCAAGACGCGCTCGCTCTCACTGCTTTCGATTCCCCGAGATCTCTGGGTGCAAATTCCCGAATATGGGTGGCATCGCATCAACGCCGCTTACTTCTTCGGCGAATACTATGTGGCGAACGGCCCGGAACTGGCGCGGAAGACAGTCGAAGCGGTGTTTGGCGTGCCGGTGCATGCCGTGGCGGCGGTCGATTTTGTTGGGTTTACGGCACTCATCAACGCCTTTGGCGGCGTAAACGTGACAGTAGCGAAGACCCTCGTCGACAATCTGTACCCTACGCTTGACTACGGCTACACGCGCATCGTCATCAACGCGGGCGAGCAACACATGGATGGCGAGACAGCGTTGATTTACGCGCGTACACGGCATCCCGACAACGACTTCAAACGCATGGGACGTCAACAGAATCTGATCACCGCGGCGCGCACCGAGCTCTTTTCAGATGAGAGGATCATGCTGTTCCCGCTGCTCCTGGAGCAGTTCAATCAGATTGTCGAAACCGACCTCACGCTCACCGAGCAACTCTTCCTGCTGCGGGACCTTTATTTGCTGAATGACGTGCCGGTGAATGCGCGCGTCATCGAACCGCCGCTCGTGTACAACTATGTGACGGAGGGTGGAGCGCAGGTGCTGTTGCCCAACTGGGCGCTGGTGCGTCCCGTGCTTGAGGAGATGTTCGGGCAGACCGAATGAGTGCTTACGGTCGGGGCTGCCTGCCGGCGCGATGATTGTGGCCCATCGCTCGTGCTTGATAGCTGAATGTCGGTGCTGGCACTTACATATCTATGCAAGCTGGACTCCGACCTTCACCCCTGCCCCATAGAACTCGCCCGAACCTTGGTGTGGGCAAGGCGTGCATTGTGTCTGGGTGCGGCAGGTACATCCTCAGCGGGGTATGAAAATAATGGCTGAGCTCTCCCTGCATAGTTGCTCGCTTTGATTTGCAGACTAGTGGCGCAAGGAGCTATAGCGTGTCGAATACACTAACAGACAAGGTCGCGCTGGTTACCGGCGGCGCTTCCGGCATTGGCCGGGCGACTGCGCTCCGGCTTGCGCGCGAGGGGTCCCGCGTCGTAATTGCAGACGTTGACCGGGCCGGAGGAGAGGAGACCGCGGGCCTTGTCTCGGCACAAGGCGGAGACGCCGCGTTCATTTGCGGGGACGTTGGGAAGGCCGCCGACGTGAGCGCGGCGGTTGACCTGGCTGTGGAGCAATTCGGGCGACTGGACCTTGCCGTCAACTGTGCCGGTGTGCTGGGCAGCGGCGCCTCCATGATCGACTTTACCGAAGACGATTGGGACGTCGTGATGGGGGTGAACCTCAAGGGCGTCTGGCTCTGCATGAAACATGAGATTCCGGCCATGATGCAGTCGGGCGGGGGCGCGATTGTGAACGTATCCTCAGTGGCGGGCCTGGTCGGCAGCCAGCACAGTCCGGCCTACGCCGCCAGCAAGCACGGCGTAGTGGGGTTGACCAAGACGGCGGCGCTGCAGTACGCCCCGCACAACATTCGCGTGAATTGCATCTGTCCCGCTGCGGTGTTCAGCCCCATGCTGGAGACACTCGTTACGCGCAATCCACAGGTCGGCGCGAAACTGAAGGCCTCCCAGCCGAACGGCCGCTTTGCCAGTCCGGCAGAAATCGCGGAAGTAGCGGTGTGGCTGTGCTCCGACGCGGCGTCATTCGTCGTCGGCGCGGCGCTGCCGGTGGACGGCGGCTACACGGCACAATAGACAGCTTGAGTTGCCAAGGGTCGTAAGCGTAGCTGCTCTCGGCGGCTGCCGGTGCCCTCTAAACCTGTCGTAGTTGAGCCGCCGCGACGAGACTGCACCCTAATCCGAGTGCCAAAGATTGCCGGTAAAGGGCGGGAATAGAGCGGTCAGCAGGGCTTGGCCGGTAGGTGAGGCGCTGCAGTCGGGATAACTCTCTTGGATTTGGTCGATGGTGCGGCGCCCGCCGAGCAATTGCAGGAAGGTCAGGTCGGGGAAGCTGGCGTCTCTCGACTCCAAGTCCTTCTGGCCGAGGTTATTGATTTTCGTAATCCGGCCCCGCTCAAATTCCAGCCGCAATCCACTTTGGAAGAAGCCTAGGGTAAGTGTGCCGGTGTAGCTTTCCGCGGGCGTTCCCAAGAGGTGTTTCTCCAGTGCCGGACTCACGTGGCGGAGAAATGCCGCCAAAACCGGTATGCGAATGTACCAGGCATAGCCCCACATGGAAGACCGTTTCGAGTTCGGCAGACCGGCATAGAGAGGGTCGTCGCGTCCCAGAAAGAACACGATTTCGCCCGGCTGTGGGTTTGCTTCCTCTTTTTCCGTGTTCCTTAGCGAATGGACATACTTAGAGAGTTCTGGCAGTAGTTCTGGGACGACGTTGAGGTGACTTACGCCGGGTGCGAGCGCGCATTGGCGGACGACGAGTCGCCACGGGTCCGGCTTCGCGGAGGGCAGGAGCGGATGGTGCTGGAGGTAGCCTACCGGCCTATGCGCCGCGTCCTCGATGATAAGCCAGGGCCTGTAAACCTCGCTATTAGTGGTGCGGCCGGAGAATTCCCACTCCCAGTGCGCGTCGGAGCGCACCACGCTAAAGGTCTGTCGTTGGGCGTTGTGCGCGTAGGCAGCGCGGACGAAAGGTTTGTCGGAGTTGGTCAAAGGTCTCACACGATACTGGGTCTTGAATTCCTGGTTTGGCGCTGGCGCGCTCACCACGCGGCCGGAGTAGAGATCAAGGGTGTATTCATAGCCAAACTGGCGGTAGTACCAGGGGATGCCGGTGATGGACTGCATCAGCTCCCCTTTGCTTTCACTGAGGGTGTGAATGACGTCCATCTGCTTGCGGATGAGACCACGCCGACGGTAGACGGGGTCAGTCCCCACCTGCTCGATGCGGCCGCAGCCGAACGGGATGCCGCCATACGACCACGTCTGCGGGATCAGGCAGAGAGACGAGACGATCTGGTCCGTACGCATGTCCTCGACCACGGTGAAGTCGCTGGCTCGCGTCGTGGGGTGCCTGCCGGACATGAGTTCGTGGGCCCAGACTCCGACGCGGTTCGATGACGGGTCGTACTCGCGCATGCGTTCGTTGAAGTCGGTCCAGGCCTCGAAGTCCTCGGGCACGGCAAACCGCAGGCGCAGGTTGTCGCCCAGGTCGAGGGGGGTCTCAGGCAGCGATGGGACAGAAGATGGTTGCATGTGCGTGAGAGTGTTGAGCAAAAGCGATCAGATTGTCCGCGCCAATCGTACCACTCGCCGGGGATAGGTGACTACAGGCAATTCCCCTACCTGCCGTTCGTGCTGCGATCCTTCGGCAGGCTCAGGACAGGCGGGCTCAGCACGAACGGCTCCGAGGCTTGTGCTGCTCTGGGAATAAGGGTGCACGCTCGAGGCCCGGTCAGGATGCCGCGTGAGAGAGCAGGGCCGGTTGTACCTGTGTTTGCGGATTTGAGATTGGCGTGCTACGTTCAGTGCAGAGTCTCGTTGAGAAGTCCCATGTGCGTTGACCGGCCGGATGCTTGCGAATGAGGGCAAGAGCGCGGCCAAACGTACATGGCCGGCACAAGGAGCAAACCGTAGCAATGGCAGAGTTTACGACACGCCCCGTGATCACGGGTACGTTCGGTGTTGTGACCACGGGGCACTACCTGGCCACAAGCATCGGCATGCGGGTGCTGGAGGCAGGAGGGAACGCCATCGATGCGGGCGTGGCTGCCGGTTTTGCGTTAAATATGCTGAAGCCGCACTCCAACGGTATCGGTGGAGAATCGCCGATACTCATTCACAGCGCCAGCGCCGACGGGCCGCGAGTCGTTGCCATCAACGGCCAGGGCATGGCGCCAAGACGCGCGACGATAGAGTGGTTTCGATCACAGAACATCGACCTCATTCCCGGCGACGGCTTCCTGCCGGCAACGGTTTCGGGGGCATTTGGCGCCTGGGTCACGTCGCTGTTGCGGTTTGGGCGATTGAGCCTCAAGGAAACGCTGGGGCCGGTGGTGGACCTGGCGCGCGACGGCTTTCCTATGTACGGGGAGTTGAGCCGCTCAATTGGCAATCAAGCGGAGAAATTCCGCACGCAGTGGCCGACGTCGGGCGAGACCTTCCTCGTCAATGGCGAAGCGCCGCAAGTTGGCTCCATTTGGCGGCAGCCCGACTGGGCCAACACGTTTCAGAAGGCGATAGACGCCGAGATGCGAGAGAGCCACCGCGGCCGCGAAGCCGGCTTGCAAGCTGCTCTCGACTACTTCTACCGTGGTGAAGTGGCCGCGAAGGCCGTGGCCTTTGCAGCGAACACGGAGGTGCTCGATGCGAATGGCAATACGCATCGGGGGCTCATTGCCGAGGAGGACTTTGCCGCCTTCCGCACCAAAGTCGAGCCTCCGGCTACGGTAAACTATCGCGGATTGGATGTCTATAAGTGCGGCCCGTGGTGCCAAGGGCCGGTCTTCTTGCAGCAACTGACCCTGCTCGAGAAGTTCGATCTGGCGGGTATGGGGCACAATTCGCCGGAGTTCATTCACACGGTAGTAGAGGCGGCAAAGCTCGCCTTCGCCGACCGCGAGGCCTACTACGGCGATCCGGCATTCGCGCACGTACCCCTCGACCGCTTGTTGGCTAAGGACTATGCTGCCGAGCGCGCCGCGCTAATTGACCCGGCGGCGGCCTCACCGGACCTGCGACCCGGCGGCATGCCGGCAACCACGCTGGAAAGGCAGGCGGGGGATCCGGCGTATTACGCTTTCGACACCACCCACCTCGACGTCATCGACGCAGCAGGCAACATGTTCTCCGCGACGCCGAGCGGCGGCTGGCTGATGTCATCGCCCGTGATTGAGGGTCTGGGCTTTCCGCTTGGCACGCGCGGACAGATGTTCTCGCTCGATCCCGACCATCCAAACGCGCTTATGCCGGGCAAACGGCCGCGCACGACGCTCACACCGTCGCTGGCAATGAAGGACGGCCGCCCCCATATGGTCTTCGGCACGCCGGGCGGTGACATGCAGGACCAGTGGACTCTGCAATTCTTCCTCAACGTGGTGGACTTCGGTATGGGTATACAGGAAGCGATTGATGCCCCGACGTTTCATACCATGCACTTCCCCAGTTCGTTCTACCCACGGGCGGCCTATCCGAAGAGAGTGGTGGTGGAGGGCCGCATTGCTGAGGAGACGCGCGCCGCGCTCGAGGCGCGCGGCCATGAGATCGTGGTGGGTGGAGACTGGGGGCACGGTCAGGTTACGGGCATCCGCTTCGATCCCGATTCCGGTCTGATCGAAGGCGGGGCGTCGCCGCGGACGATGGTCCCCTACGCCATGGGCCGGTAGACGACTTCAAAGTCTAAAGGGCCGCTGTTCACCGTCATTCTCAATGATAGTGCGCCGGTCAGAAAACTCTCCGATTGGCGATTGCGGAAGATGAGGATGGATTCCCGCTTTCGCGGGAATGACGGGTTGGAAAGTGTCGGATTGGAAGTTGGTAGATGGATTGGTTGTCCTGGCGCGCTAGGAGAAGGCCGTGACGCCTGAATGGCCCAGTTCTTTTCCCGATCCCTCGCTCGTGCCCCGGTTGCAGCAGTTGGTCTGGGGTAAGGCCACCACGCAGTGTATGTTTGTTGCCGCAAAGCTGGGAATTGCCGACCTGCTGGCACACGGCCCACAATCCGTGGATGAACTGGCGGCTGAGACCGAGACAAATGCTGAGGCGCTGTACCGGGTCTTGCGGCTCTTGGCGAGCCTGGATGTGTTTGTGGAGTTGGAACCGCGCCAGTTTGCGCTCACGCCGATGGCCGAGCTGCTGCAGGCCGATGCGCCGTGTTCCTTCCGTGACTATGCCATCGTGCACGGCAGCGAGTGGTACAACCGGGCGTGGGCGCACCTGCTCTACAGCGTCGAAAAGAACGAGCCGGCATTCGATCTGGCCTGTGGGCTCTCGCTGTTTGATTTCATGGAACAGAATCCAGATGCGGCAACCGACTTCAATAACTCGATGACAGCTCTTTCGCGTTTTGAGGCCGCCGGTGTCTGCGCTGCCTACGACTTTTCGGGTGGCAGTACCGTGGTGGACGTGGGGGGTGGACACGGCCGCTTGCTGACTGAAGTGCTCGCGGCCTATCCCGCACTCAACGGCATACTCTATGACCGGCCAAACGTGGTCGACATGGCGAGGCCGGGGCTGCAGTCTTCCGAGTTCAGCACGCGCTGCCAGGTCGTAGGAGGTGACTTCTTTACGAACGTACCCACGGGCGGCGATGTCTACCTGCTCAAGCACATCGTCCACGACTGGGACGACGAGCGTTCTGTGGTGATTCTGCGCAACTGCCGAGAGGCGATGAATGACGGTGGTAGAGTGTTGGTAGTCGAAGGGGTGATGCCGCCCGGCAACGAGCCGTCGAACAGCAAGCTCTGGGACGTGGTGATGCTTGCGCTGACTTCCGGCGGGCGTGAACGCACGAAGGAAGAGTACGCGGAACTTTATGCCCAAGCCGGTCTCACCCTAACGCGCGTTGTTCCCACCCATGCCGTGGTGAGCATTGTCGAGGGCACGGCAGCTTAGCCGAGAACCAGAGCAGACGCTGTGGTGATTCCCGGCATGCTTCACGCTTGTCTGGTTGCAAGTCAATTGATATGATGCAATTCTAGCGGAAAGCACAGTGAAGGAGGGAGGGAATACCCGATAATTGGCGAGCGCCTTTCTCGACCGACCCTCATCTATGCAGCAGAGAGGTAGGCGCAGCCGCATTGATGAGGAGAGATGTAAGAGTTCAGTTTAGAGGAGAGCACAGTGGCTACAGTGATGGATGGGAACATGACTCGGAGGCGCATGCTTGGCATGGGCGCCGGAATCCTAGGTGGCGGAAGCCTGCTGGCGGCGTGCGGCCAGGTAGCCGCGCCGGCCGCGGAAGAAGCGCCGGAGATGGAAGAGAAGGAAGCCGAGGCCGAAGCGCCCAAGATGGAGACCGTGCAGGTTGACTTCTGGTCGCTCAACGGATTCTGGGCGTCATTCACCGAGGGTGTGGGACTGGAACTCCGCGACGAGTTTAACTCGATGCAGGATGCTATCCACATCAACACCATGCCCACGCCGTGGAGCGAGACGTTTGAGAAGCTGCCCGCGGCGGTGGCGGCCGATGCCGCGCCCGATATGTCGTTCGCGCCGCGATTCACCATTAAGACCCTGGCCCACGGTGGCCTGGCATCGGAGATGACCGATAAGGTCAAGGCCTCTGCCACCATCGATACCAGCGATATGTGGGAAGAGATCTTGAATGACGCCGTGTGGCAGGGGCGCCAGTTTGGCATGCCCTTTACCCCCGATGCGCGCACGCTCTTCATTGGACACGAAAATCTGATCGAGGCCGGTCTGGACCCGGAGAGCCCGCCCGCTACGTGGGACGACCTGTACTCAGCCATCGGCAGGCTGGTGAAGAAAGACGGCGCGAAACTCTCCCAGCTTGGCTACGTCCCGCACTGGGGCCCCGGCAGCATCTTCGCGTGCTGGATGGTAGCCGTCTGGCAGTTGGGCGGCGCCATCATCAGTGCGGACGACAGCACCTCGACGCTCGACAATGAGACAACGGTGGCCGCGTTCGAGCACATGCTCCGTATCTATGATTTGCAGGATGGCTTCCTGGCGGCGGACGAGTTCCGGGGCGACGTCGACCCGCGGATAGTCTTCACAGACCGCGGCGCCAGCATGATCTATACGATCTATGACACGCCGCACCAGCCCAACTACAAGGCTGGTTTCGACAAACTCGACTACAGCGCGACTGGGGTGCCCCTGCCGCCGGGCGGCAATACCGTGACGTACAGCGGCTGTGGCGATAACATCATCCCCAACGGCTCCAAAAATCCGGAGCAGGCCTTCACGTTCATCGAGTGGCTCTTCGAGGCGCCGCAAGACCTCCGCCACGCGTTGGGAAAGAGCCGCATACCCATGCGTAAATCCGTTGCCAACAGCGAGGACTTCATCCAGGGCGACGCCCTGCGCAGGGAGGCCGTAGACTCGATGGCGGTGGCCGGCTTTGTGGTCGGCGCGCCGGGCGGCATCGGCTTGATCGGCATCCACAACAGGATGGCACAGAGCATCTTCAAGAAGGAAGTAACCATCCAGGAGGCCCTGAAAGAGGGCGACCAGTTGGCCCAGGAAGTGCTGAACGAAGCGCTGGCAAACTCAGTGCTTGAATAGCGATTGTACGCTAGGCGAGAGTCGCCTTGGCTTGTGACGGATTTGAACCGCCTCTCATGCGGATAACGCACGAGAGGCGGTTCAGCATTGTGTGCCGTCACATTGCGCCCAGGTAGCGGCTTGCGTATCATCGACCCAGAAACTACCAATGAATCAAAGGAGTGAAGCCGGTGCGAATTCTGCTCTCGGGCGCTTCGGGACGTGTGGGTACGAACCTTACGAAAGAGCTACTTGCGCGGGGACATCAGGTGCGGGGCATGGTCTTTCCGGGAGACCCCAAAGCGGATAAACTGGACGCCTTTGACATTGAAATTGCCAATGTCGGGCTGGACGACACCGAGGGCATTGCCAAGGCGGCCCAGGGAGTTGACGCCGTGGTCCATACGGCTTGCGTGATGTCGCGACCGCCGACCATGGAGAAGTTTACGTATTACGACATCAACACCACCGGTACCATGCGCTTGCTGCAAGCGGTGGCTGAGCAGGGCGACAAGCTGCACCGCTTTGTTCACATCAGCAGCGATACGGTGTACCCCATGCCGTCGTTGCTCTATGCGCCGGTGGATGAGCAACACCCGCGCCTGCCGATCAAAGAATACGGCATGATCAAGGTGCTGAACGAGGAATTGGTGGAGCACTATCGTCGCGAGTATGGGTTGAAGACGACGATCATTCGGCCTGGCGCTATCCTAGCCGGGGAGGAGATATTCAACGGCTGGACCGCAGGTATCGCTGCGCAGCAATATCGTGAAGCTAGTGTAGCCCAGCGCGGCCCGCTGTGGCATCCAGAGATGGCAGAGAACGTCGCCAAGTTGGACGAGGCGGTAAAGCATCGGACCGATGACCCGAGCAAGCTGCTCGTCAACTATCACGATCGAAACGGCAATCCCTGGTTGTGGCAGCGCACCGACGCCCGCGACGTGGTGCACGGCATCGTGCAGGCGCTGGAAGAGGACGGCGCAGTCGGAGAAACGCTGAACATGCACGGTCCCTATGCGATTCCGTTCAGCGAGGGCACAGTAGTGCTCAGCGATCTGCTGGGTCTGCCGGTGCTCGATTGGGAAGCGCCGGCCTGCTGGCAGTATTGGGCGGACAATAGTAAGGCGAAGTCTCTGGTCAAGTATGCCCCGCAGCAGGACTTCCACCGCATGATCGCCGACGCCGTGGCGCTGCGGGAAGGCAAGGAAACGACGGTCATTCCGGCGTGAACGGGATTTGATCGACCGTATCAAATCTGGGCTTGTCCCAGGCGGGGAACACGCACCCGCGCAACGCTGTGATCGCCGGAGTGCCAGCACGAGTCCCGGGAATGGGGTTGTTGCCACGCATCCGGTAGCGCAGGCCCTTCGACAAGCTCAGGACAGGCAAGGGCTTCCCGCAGCACTAAGCACGAACGGAATTCCGCCTATCCCGTTCACCCTGAGCCTGTCGAGGGGCAAGTCAACACTGAGCAGTGCATTTGTGAGATGAGTTCTAGTCCGGCTACGCTTCAATGCGAAGATGTTGAGTCGCTAGAGTGCGGGGAGTCTAGAATTCTCCCACCTGAGCAGATCCCGATGCATGAGTTCGAGTCGGCCGCTGACTAGAACTATCTAGGCTTCACTGAGAAAGTCCCATTCGCGCTCACTTTAAGCAGACACGGTCCTTTGGGAAACCTTACTATAGTACTTCCAGAGACGCTCCCGATCTCATTCGCTATCAACTCACGTCCCCCCGCGCACACTGCGACAATGGCAAAATGCCCGTCCCCGGTATGCGATACTTCCCACGCTCTCGTCGATGGTGGCATAAATAGCCCGCTCACATCATCCCCGAATCCAGTCATCCCATCTTCTGCAACCCACTCTTGATGATGTATTGGCTCAATCGTAATTTCCCACATCCCGCCAGCATCAATGTCAAAGAAGTACTCCCCGGATGGCAGCCAGTTCCGGCCTATATATCTGCCGATTACATTCGCCAGAAGTACTCTTTCCTCTCCTCTGTAAGCAACTAAAGCGAAATGACCGTCTGCAGCATGGCGGATCGTTAGAATGGCAACATTGTAAGGTATCGATATAGCATTGGTGGCTGTATCCCCGAAGCCAGATATGTAGATGGGTTCTGGTTCTGGTGTTGGGCTTGGAAGCGGCGTTGGAGGAATCCTTGTGGGGGAATCTTGTACACGGGGTTGGCGCGCAACTGTTGATTGCGACGTGCTGGCTTTGTTGGAAGTGACAGTTGATGTAGTCGATGTAGTTCCTGGGTCGATGATTGCGCCAATAACCGCCAATATAACTAAACCGAGAAGTATGACGCCGACGATTTTGAGAACCCGCATGGGATGCCCTATTGCAGCATGGGAAATGACTACCTGCTACAGACAATTGGTTCCTGAGCCGCAAGGGGGCACAAGGGCACCCGTCCATCATGCCTTAGGATTCAGGTAGACTATCTGTTGCAAGGTCTATGCTACCAAAAGGAAAAGTGGAAGACTGCAAAGTAGGAAATCCTGTAGATTCTGCGCTGCGCTCGAAATGACATAAATGGGACTGCGCTTACACAAATAGGTCTGGTGCCTAGAAAAGCCTAAGATGAAAGTGCTCTACATCGACATCGACTCTCTCCGCCGGGACCACATCGGCTGCTTTGGCTATGAGCGGCCGACGACGCCCAACCTCGACCGCATAGCGCGGGAAGGCGCGCGGTTCACCAATATGTATGCCGCCGATACGCCGTGCGTCCCCGCCCGCGCGAGCATCTTTACCGGCCGCTGGGGTATCAAGACCGGGCTCCTTACGCACGGTGAGCGGGCGCAGAGCATTGGCGACTTCGGTCGTCCCGCAGGCGAGTTGGACTCCAAACCCTGGGAGCGGGATGAGCGCTATACGGGGCCGACGTATCCGCCGGTCGGCAGCCGGGTGCCCCAGGTGCAAGAGCACCTTGCTTTTGCCTTGGCCGATTCGGAATTCCGCACGGCCGCGGTCTCTACATTTGGAGATCAAGCGCCTTGGTTTCGCATGGGCTGGAATGCGTACTACCGCCCGCAGTGGCATCTGGGGCACAGCAGCGTCGAGGCGCCTGAGATTACGGCGCATGCGCTCGCGTGGCTGATGGACCACGCCCAGGAAGACTTCTTGCTTTACGTTCATTATTGGGACCCGCATCAGTCGTACAAGTCGCCCCAGTCGTATGTGGATGCCATGCTGGCGTATCCGCCACCGGACTGGCCGCCGGATGAGCGTGTTAGAGATGACGCTGAGCGGTACGCTCACATGCCGAACTCCGCCGGTTCGCACCGAATCTGGACCAAGGAGGACTTCGACTACTGGCTGGCGATGTATGATGCGGAGATTGCTTACTGCGACGAGTACGTGGGTCGGCTGCTCGACGGGCTGGAGGCAGCAGGGATACTTGACGACACGCTCGTTCTCGCCGCCACCGACCACGGCGAGAACCAGGGCGAGCACAGCGTCTACGGCGACCACTGGGGCGTCTTCGAGACCGACGCCCACATCTGGATGCTGGCGCGCTGGCCTGAGGGCGGGATTCAACCGGAAACGGTGGTGGACGCGGCAGGCTATACACTGGACATCGGGCCAACGCTGTGCGCGGTCGCGGATTTGACTCCGCCGGCGCGCTGGCAGGGACGATCGCTATTGGGGATGATGCGCGGCGAGCCGGAGCTGCAGCCCCGGCGCGACTACGTGTACTTGGAACACGGCCTGTGGTCGGCGCAGCGGGCGATCCGCACCATCGGCGGGGAAGATGGGCGCGATTGGAAGCTCATCAAGAGCTACCATGGCGGGCTCATGAACTGGCCGCTGACGCAGCTCTTCGACCTGGCCAACGACCCGCGCGAGGAAGACAACGTAGCGGATGCCAACCCCGACATTACCCGTGACCTGGAATACCGCCTCTGGCAGTGGGAGGAAGAGCAACTCCAGGGCTGGCCGGACCCGCTGAAGAAGGTGGCCCAAGAAGGACCGCAAACGGTGCTCAGCGCTCTGGAAAACATGCGGGAGGGCCCGTTTCCGTGGCCGAATCCGGAAGGCCACGTGGTGCCTGAAGATCGGCCTTAGCAACTAACGCTCGAATTCAGCTTTTGCGACTTCCAAACAAAGCTGACGGATTCCAAACTAATCTTACGGCGCATGCGCTTCCACGTTGGCTACGCATACTCCCATTCGTCATTACCATGAGAATAGCGTGACCAAGCCGTTCGCCCCCGTATCAAGTACGGGGCAGGCTCTGAGCATTGTCGATGGGTGAACGGCGGAGGTAGCAGGTAGCAACTCTGCACCCTGTACTCTCCATTCATGCTTCGACAAGGGCTTCGCGCAGCCCTCAGCACGAACGGAGTGATGTGCGTTCATTTCCATTCCCTTGTGTGGTCGGCAGCCGGCCAAGGTGATTCCCGCGAAAGCGGGAATCCATCTTCTCTTGCGTATCTTGCGTAGCTCGTCCTCTGGACTCCGGCTTTCGCCGGAGTGACGGCGCTTGAACGCTTGCTCTTCGGCGACTAGTTCGATCTGGCTTTGCCCAACTTCACCTCGCTCCGCCCGGTTGCCATTGAGCCAAACTCATGACGTGCCGAACCGCACCGGGCGTGCCGAGGCGGGCGTAGAGATCTTCCGTCCAGCCGAAGGTGCCGGGGCGCGGACCGAGGAAGACCAATTCCATAGGCCAGAGCAGACCGGCGGCTTGCGGCAGGTCAGCGTGTTGGAGCGCGAAGAGGATCTCACTGGCGATGCCGGTGCCGTCCGGGCTGGAGGAGTCGCTGAGCGAGGCTGGCAAATCGCTCAGAATGAGCGCTGCCACGTTCCCGTGGAGTAACGCCGCGTAGAGCGCAACCACGGCCATTTGGCCGCGCCCTGCCAGCGCCACGCGAGCGCCATCCACGCCGGGTAGGTGCGCCACGGCTTCCAGAGCCCGCAACGTGTCGTAGACCTGCATCGAGGCAATGGTGCGACCCGTCAGCATAGCGGAGCGGCGCACGTGCCAGTCGAGTTCCGGTCCCCAGGCGTTATCGCCGGTGCCGCGCGGCTCAGCTACCACCCGCGCCCAGGAGCTATCGAATCCATAGAGCCATTCCTCGGTGGCTTTGCGTTCCTCATGGGGAGAGCGCAGCGCGAGGACGGCGGGAGCATCTGTGTCCGTCTCCGGCAGCGTCCATGCGCCGTGCAATCGCCAGCCGCCTTCGGATGAGAAAGCAAACCTGCCGCCCGCTACCGCGTCGCCGCGGCCGGTCTCGTATTCCACTGCGAAATCGAGCGCGGACGGGGAGTCGGGAAAGTGGCGAAACGACGTTTCTTTGAGACCGGCAAGGGCTTGTTCTCGCACGGACGCCAACTGCTCCGGCGTAGCGATGTCTGGCAACTCCGGCAAGGTAAAGAAATCTTCCTGGATCGTGGAGACGCGCTCCGCAGGCGGTACGCCCGCTTGGTAAACCCGCAGCGTGGCGGCGTTTTCCTGAATTTCAGGGCGATCGTCGATGTCTCCTGCGGCCTCAGGCGACACCTCTTTGCCGCAGAGATGGCGTAAGAACCAGGAAAAGATGCCTTGGCGCGAGTTGGCGTGGTAGGAGTGTCCGCCAGGAGTCTCTATCAGGCGGACGTTAGCGCCGGCATCCAGATGGTCGTACACTTTCTTGGTATCTGCAAACGCCTCGCGGATGGCGCGGATGTGAAAGATGCCGTCGCGGTTCGCCGAGCCGATGAGCATGGGCCGCGGCGCGATGAGGCGCGCCACGTCGGCAAGCTCCCAGCCATAGGCGTTCACGAAGAACATGCAGTCGCAGTGGCCGTCCACGGTCTTCTCGCACACATGCGAAGCAAATGTGGCGGTGCCGCACACCGGTGCCACGACCTTCACGCGTTCGTCGGCGGCAGCCACCCACCAGCTCACGGCGCCGCCGCCGGAGATGCCGGTGACCCCGAGTCGCTCGCCGTCAACCTGCGGCAACGACGCCAGCAAATCGAGGCCGCGTACACCGTTCCAGAGTTCCACTCCGGCGGGAGTATAGCCCTGGCTGTACCAGTTGAACCAGCCGCGATGGAACGTGCCGTGGTGGTGGCCTTCGATCTCGCCAAGCTGGATGGTCTCCACGAGTAAACAGGCGAAGCCTAACTGGGCAAACTTGCGCGGATGCGCCTGATAGTGCTCTTTTTGCTTCTGGGCGTGGCCGCAGAGGTAGAGCACGCCGGGCACGGGCTGCTTTGTGTCCGTGGGCAAGTAGAGATTGCCGGTGACAAAGAGACCCGGCAGCGCTTCGTAGTACAGGTTTTGGATGCGATAGCCGTCGCGCTGGGTCTCTTTGGTAATCTGCACGTTGAGCGGCGGACGATCCGTCAGCGCCATGTGCGAGGTCACGCCCATCATGGCGTAGTACTGCGCGAGCCATTCTTGCCGCGCCTGCGGCCAGCCGGCAACAGGCGGCAAGGTTTGCACGGAATCTGCATGCATGCGGGTCGCTTCTTGACATAAGTATGTGCGGATATCCATGGGTCTCCCTCTTCCGGTGAATTGGCGTTGGCGTCGCTATCTTGGCGGTAGGGGCACGATATATCGTGCCCCTACACCTCACTTGGTCTCATGGTACCTTCCGTCTAACGTACATGTGTCGGCAGCTTCTTTTCAATTGCGGGGGACAAGCCCCGCGCTACAGTCACTCCACTAGGACGCTGATTCGTTGTAGAGAAAGGTGAGCGCGGCGTACCGAACCGTTCGCCCAGAGCCTGTCGAAGGGTGGACACCTGCTTTTGGAAGAGCGGGGGACAAGCCCCCGCGCTACGGTCACTTCGCTAGGACGCTGATGTGTTGCAGAGAGAGGTGCGTGCGACGTACCGAACCGTTCGCCCAGAGCCTGTCGAAGGGTGGACACCGGTTGTTCGCAGAGCGGGGCACAAGGCCCCGCGCTACACGTTTCGGCGCGATTCATTGGGAAGGTAGATATCGGGCCGGCGGTCGTCCAAATAGGTCGCGATAGTGCGCCATGTCTCCCAGTCGGGGTGATCGAGTTCGAGTGACGCCACGGCAATCCCTTCGCCTTCGTCGACTTTGGCAAGGTAGCCGCCGGAGGGGGCGGCGATGCACGAATGCCCGAGGCTCTTCCAGCCCTCTTCCACGCCGACGCGGTCCGCCATCGCCACGTGCACGGTGTTCTCCAGCGCGCGGGTGGCAACGAGACCGCTCACCACCGCGCCGCTCCAGCCCAGGCCGCGCTGCCAGTCGTTGGTGATCCAATCGGTGCTGTTCAGGATAACTTCAGCGCCCTCCAGTACGAGCCGCCGGATGTATTCGGGGAAGATGAGGTCGTAGCAAATCGTCAGCGCCACGCGGGTGCCGTCGATGTCGAACAGGGCCGGTTCGGTGCCGGGGGTGAAGGCCTCGCGCTCCGCCGAAAAGAGGTGGATTTTGCGATAAGCCCCGTGCAGGCTACCATCGGGAGCGAGCAGCACCGCGCTATTATAGAAGCAGTCCTGGCCTTGCTCGATCATACCGGCCACAATGTAGCACTCGTGGCGGCATGCGATTCTGCCGAGTTCGTCGGTGGTCGGCCCGGGGATAGACTCCGCCAGCGCGCTCAGGCGGTCGCCGACAAAGTAGCCGGTGGTAGCCAGTTCGGGCAGCACGGCCACGGTTGCGCCTTGCGCTGCAGTGGCGCAGACGAGGCAGTCGATGCGCGCAAGGTTGGCGTCCACGTCGCCGAGTACGCAGTCCATCTGAACGACGGCTATTTTAAGTGACACGGTCGCGCCTCCTGGCTATGGCGTCGGCATCAAGTGCCAATGTTGTTCCGTACGCAAGCATACACCCTTCGACAGGCTCAGGGCGAACGGATGAGGCGGCCCTTCGACGGGCTCAGGGGGAATGGATGTGGCGGGCCCTTCGACAGGCTCAGGGCGAACGGGAGTCGCGGGCCCTTCGACAGGCTCAGGGCGAACGGGAGTCGCGGGCCCTTCGACGGGCTCAGGGCGAACGAAAGCGGCGGGTCCTTCGACAGGCTCAGGGCGAACGGAAGAGGCGGGCCCTTCGACAGGCTCAGGGTGAATGGAAGAGGCGGGCCCTTCGACAGGTTCAGGGCGAACGGGAGTAAGCGTGTTATCGGAAAACCCGGGTGAAACGGGATTCAGCGTGCTCATCGTAGTACGCAGGAGGAGTGCGACAGACAGGATCCGTTCGTGCTGAGCCTGTCGAAGCACATACTGGTTGGCGAGGTCTCCCTTCGGGGATCGCAAGGCGAACGGAAGAGTGATGTCTACCCAGTGCTGCAAAGGTTTCTCGCAAACTGCCAGATTTCACTCTTTGCGTCTCCTTCACTGCCCACCAATAAGCGCACGCGCTGGCAACTTTGCCGCGCACTCTGCGGTGAATTTGCCTTAGCGATCTAATGAAGAACCGGAGAGTTGACCAACTGTCAACTCTCCGGTTCAGTGTGCCCGATTCAGCCTAAGCCGTGTTTCCCACGCGAGCCGAAACTGAGAATCTTCACCTAAGCTTCAAGCTCTTGGGTGATGAGCTTCGCGGCTTCCGCCAAAGCACCCCTCAAGTCGAGTTCACTCTCGCCCTTTATAGCGTCTTGCACGATCTCGAAGTGCGGGTTGGACGCGGTCCAGCGCCGATAGAACGGATAGTTCTTGCCTTTCGCGCCCACTTCGGGCGTGACGGCAATAACCGGGAAGTCCTCAACGGCACTATTCCACTCGGCTGAATTGTAGAAGTCGAGCCGAGGCGAAACCTGGTTGACCATGAGCAACTTCTGCACCTGGGCCTCCAGGCCGCAGATGAAGCGGTTCATCTCGAACGCCATGTCAGCGTGTGCCGTACCGTCGGGCACGACAATCATGTTGATCCACGTAGCGCCGCTGGCGTCGCCGTCCTGGCTGGGACCCTGCGGCGGCGGCACGAACCAGAACTTGAAGCCTTCCTGAAATTCGTCGCGGATGTAGTAGGCGGCCCATGTTCCCCAGTGGATACCGGAGCCACGACCTTGCGCCAGAATTTCCCGGCCAGACGGGAAGTCATCGATCACGTCGCGATACTTCACGTAATGCTTGGCGCGGTGGTCTGCCACTTCAAGCGCTTTTGCGGAATCGAAGACCGCTTCAGTAAGCTCTTCATTGTGCATGTCCCCGCCGTTGGCGTACGTCCAAGCTGCGAACTCCGGCAGTCCGGGAATGTGATAGGTAAAGCCGAGACGTTCAAGCTTGCCGGCGGCGTTCTTTTTTGCGAGCTTTTCGCTGGCAGCCGAAAGCCCGTCCCACGTGGCGAGATCAGCGCCTTGCGGGTCGAGGCCCGCTTCGATGAAGTGTTCCTGGTTGATCACCATCACGTAGGAGTCCGGCCCCCAAAAGGAAATGCCGAAGACCTTGCCCTGCGCAATCCGGTAGGGGTTGGCACTGGGCATGAAGGCTTCGGGTGCGACGTCCGGCGCTGTGGCGGTATGGGCCGAAAGATCCGTCAGCAAGCCGTTGTCCCAGAGGTCCCTCGCCCAGATGATCGAGCTGTGCATGACATCGGGCACGACGCGGGCTGCGGCTTCCGTTGTGAGTTTGGCGACGTTCTCGCCAAACGGCACGCGGGTGTATTCGATGTTCTCTACCTGTGGATTCATTTCGCGGAACGTATCGCTCGCCCAAATGAACCACTGGTCCCAGGTTGTTGGGGTATCACCGACGGCACGCCAATCGCGGAACACCAGCGTGATCTTCTCCATCTCGGGCTGCTTGGCTTCCTCTTTCGGCGCGTCGGCTTCCTTCATCTCCTCTTTGGGCATGTCCTCGCCCGCGGAGGTACCGCCGCACGCTGCGAGCAGGAGGAACCCACCTGCGGCCGCGCCGCCGGCAAGAAATCGCCTGCGCGAGAAGGCATGTTTCGTTTCTTTAGTAGCCATAGTTGTCACCGCTCCTGTTCATTACTATGGACGCACGAATATGGGTAAAGAATAGGGAAACTGCCGTGCTATGTCAACGACTTAATGCAGCGGACCATCCTAATTCCTAGGTGTGCGGCTGGCGCCCGCGGGAGGCGCACCATTCGTCGTACGCGGGCACGTCTTCACCCACCACATAGAGAAAATAGTAAATGCCGATTTCGCCGAGAAAGCCAAAGCGCTTGCGCAGGTCCTTCTCCGTTGCGTCGTAGTCGCCGTGAGACCGCAAGTAGCCCTGAAAACTCCCGTGTTCCTCTTCCAAGTCGCGCATCGTCTGGGCGTTCTTGATAATCGCCGCCAGCTTGCGCCGGTTGCGTATGACGCGCTTGTCCTGCGCTAGTTCGTCCAATTCCTTCTCGCTCAGGAAAGCAATCTTTACGGGATCGAAGTCGTGCATGGCTTCCTTGATGTCGGGCCACTTCGCTTCCACCACGGCCCACGACATGCCGCTGTGAAAGACGGCTTTGCACATGACTTCAAGGTAATCGGCGAGACTCTGCGGTGTTATCTTCTGCGGTGCTTCCATCGTGACCTCACTTAGACTTGAGTTCTTTGAGGTGACAGTATGTTGACGTTGAGGGCCCGTTGCGATCTATGCAGTATGGCAGAAGCAAGAGCCGTGGGCAATCCAGGTTTCGCGCCGCTCTCGTGCATCTTCCCGCTTGACGATTGCCTCTCACTTCTAGTCGTAGAGACGCGGCTCTTCCGTTTGTGAGAGAACGTAGAGAAGGGCTATAATCAATGGGACACCAACGAAAGGCGACGCAGTTGTGACGGATTCTGATAGATCGGATTCTATTTCCCGCGCTGATGTGCAGCACGTGGCGAACCTCGCCCGGCTGGCGCTTTCGCCGGACGAGGAAGAGCGCTTCCAACATCAGCTTAGCGCGGTGTTTGAGCACTTTCAGAAACTGAGCGCATTGGACACGGAGCAAATCTCTCCGACGGCGCAAGTCATCCCTCTAAGGAACGTCATGCGGCCGGACGCGGTTGAGGACTCGCTGCCGGAGCAAGACGTCCTCGCCAATGCGCCGGACCGTGAGGGCGATCAATTCCGCGTGCGCGCCATTCTGGATTTCTAGTGCCCTTTCAACTTGGTCCTGCGCTAATGTTTAACCCTCACCCCCGTATCGGTCGATACTTCGTATCGAGTACGGGGCAGTTTCTAGCCCTCTCCCTCAAGGGAGAGGGGATAAGCCCGAAGCCTAATCACTTGAAGCACTCATCCAAAACAAGCGGTATTACTCTGTGAACCTTAGCGAATTGACCGTCCACGAGGCCCAAGACCTGCTTGGTCAAGGGGAGACCACGTCTGTTGAGCTTACGGAAGCGGTATTGGCACGGGTCGAGGCCGTGGATGAGACGGTGAAGTCCTACGTGACCGTGACCGCCGATGCAGCGCGGGCGCAAGCAGCAGCGGCTGATGCCCGCCGCGCACAGGACGGTGCGGGAGCGCCGCCTCTCCTGGGCATACCTGCCGCTGTCAAGGACGTTATCAACACCAAGGGCGTGCGCACCACGTGTTCGTCGCGCATGCTGGAGAACTACGTGCCTCCGTATGACGCCACCGTCATGCGGATGCTCAATGGACAGGGCATCGTGCTGGTTGGGAAGACCAACATGGACGAATTCGCCATGGGTTCCAGCACCGAGCACTCAGCCTTCTTCACGACGCGTAACCCGTGGGACACCGAACGGGTACCCGGCGGCTCCAGCGGCGGTTCGGCGGCGGCGGTCGCTGCTGACGAGGCGATCTTCTCTTTGGGCTCCGACACCGGCGGCTCGATACGGCAACCGGCGGCACTCTGTGGCGTGGTGGGCATGAAGCCGACCTACGGGCGCGTGTCACGCTACGGTCTGGTGGCGTTTGCGTCATCGCTGGACCAGATCGGGCCGTTTACGAAGGACGTGACCGACTGCGCTATTGTGCTCGAAGCGATTTGCGGGCAGGACCCCAAGGATGCCACGTCAGCGCCGGAGGAAGTGCCGGCGTGGCGCGATGAGATGAAGCAGGACGTGCGCGGCTTGCGCATTGGCGTGCCGCGCGAGTATTTCGGCGAGGGCACCGACCCGGCAGTCGAACAGTCGGTACGTGCAGCCATCGATCAACTGTTGGCGCTTGGGGTAGAGGTGGAGGACGTTTCGCTGCCCCATACCGACCACGCGCTCGCGACGTATTACATCATCGCCCCGGCGGAAGCCAGCGCGAATTTGGCGCGCTACGACGGCATCAGATACGGCCACGCGGCGCAAGACGCCGAGACTATGTGGGAGGCGTATAGCCGCACGCGTGGGGAGGGCTTCGGTTCGGAAGTAAAGCGGCGTATTCTCGTCGGCACTCACGCGCTCTCCAGCGGCTACTACGACGCCTATTATCTCAAAGCACAAAAGGTGCGCACGCTGATTGCGGCGGATTTCCAGCAGGCCTTCGAGCGGGTAGATGCCATCGTCTCCCCCACGTCCGCGACCGTTGCCTTCAAAATCGGCGAACGCATCGACGATCCCATCAGCATGTATCTGTCCGATCTGTACACATTGCCCGGTAACGTGGCGGGCCTGCCCGGTATTTCGCTGCCGTGCGGCCTCGCCGACGGGCTGCCCATAGGGGTACAATTCGTAGGCAAGCCGTTTGACGAGTCAACGCTCTTGCGGCTGGCATTCGCGTATGAGCAGGCCAGCGGCGTTCGCTACAAACCCGCTCTTGCTTAAGGAGCAAATCTCACATGACCGCATCATCCATCGTTGACACAAACACAGCCAAACGGACTGACGTCACCGGCAGGTTGTCCCAGCGGGTGCGCCAGGTGCCGGCATCCGGCATTCGCAAGTTCTTCGATATCCTCGCGAGCATGGACGACGTCATCTCGCTGGGTGTGGGCGAGCCCGACTTTGTGACACCGCCGCACATATTGCAGGCCGGTGTGGAGTCGCTCGGCAAGGGCGAAACGCATTACACGTCCAATTACGGTCTCATTGAGTTGCGCGAGGCGGTGGCGGAGTACCTGAGCGAGCATTACGGCGCGGAATACGATCCGCAAACGGAAATTCTTCTGACGGCTGGCGTGAGTGAAGCCGTCGATATTGGTCTGCGGGCCGTGATCGATCCCGGCGACGAAGTCATCGTACCGGAACCTGCGTATGTCTCGTATCGCCCCTGTATCACGTTCGCCGGCGGCGAGCCGGTTGGCATCATTAGTTCGGCGGAGACCAACTTTCGCATCACGGCAGAGCAGATTGCAGATGCCATCACGCCACGCACCAAAGCGTTGCTGCTCGGTTTTCCAGCGAATCCCACGGGTGCTATGTTGCCGCGTGCGGAGTGGGAGCAAATCGTAGAGTTGGCCAATCGACATAATCTCATCATGCTCTCCGATGAGATCTACGGAAGACTCACGTATACGATGGAGCACACGTGCGTGAGCGCGCTGCCGGGCGCCTGGGACCGCACGATCCTGCTCGGCGGCTTTTCCAAGTCATACGCCATGACCGGCTGGCGCATCGGCTACGTGGCCGCGCCGAGTGGGGTGCTAGAGTACATCATGAAAGTGCACCAGTACATCCTCATGTGCGCGCCCACCATGAGCCAGTATGCGGCTTTGCAGGCCGTACAGCACGGCGAGCCCGATGTTGAGCGAATGCTCAGCGAGTACACCAAGCGGCGCACCCTCATCGTCGACGGGTTGAACGCCATGGGGCTTGACTGCGTGGAGCCGGACGGCGCGTTCTATTGCTTCCCCAGCATTCGTTCAACCGGACTATCGTCGCAGGCGTTTGCCGAACGCTTGCTGCAGGAAGAACACGTCGCCTGCGTGGCAGGTGACGCTTTCGGCCCGTGCGGCGACGGTCACGTGCGTATGTGCTATGCCGTGCCGACCGCCAACATTGAGGTTGCCCTCGAGCGCATTGAGAACTTCGTCAAGCGCGTGAGAGCGTAGCGCAGTCATTCGCGTGATCGCCAACGGCCGCGTGCCATGTGCGACGTAGCTTTGTAACTTAGGTTGCTCAGTGAGAAAGGTACGTCCGGTAGCGCAGGTTTGTAACCTGCGTCATGCGGCCGGATAGGCACGCACTGCATTGCAGGTCTGTAACCTACGCTACAGAGGGAGAAGGACACATCAGGTACTGTAGGTATGTAACTCCGAATCGAGCTTGGGGCAGGCAATGCGCCAGCGTGGGAGCAGAGTAATGGCAACTGCCGTAACAGAAAAATACCGCACCGTCATCGGCCTGGAATTTCACGTGCAGCTCTTGACGGAGAGCAAGATGTTCTGCACGTGCAGCGCGCAGTATGCCGCCAATCCGCCCAACACGGTGGTGTGCCCGGTCTGTCTTGGTTTGCCGGGGGCGCTGCCGGTCATCAACGAGAAAGTCATTGAGTGCATTGTAATGACGGGCATGGCGTTGAACTGCCAGATTCCTGAATACGCGAAGTTCGACCGTAAGAATTATCCCTATCCTGACTTGCCCAAGGGCTACCAGATTTCGCAGTACGACTTGCCTTTCTGCATTGAAGGACGTCTGACCCTTGATGAAGAGGACGGCGGGCGCACCATCGGCATTACGCGAGTCCACCAAGAGGAAGATACGGCGAAGTCCACGCACGTTACGGCAGCCAGCGGCGAACGGTATTCCCTCGTTGACTTCAACCGCTCCGGTGTACCGCTCATGGAAGTCGTGACCGAACCGGACATAGCCACGCCGGAAGAAGCAGCGGCGTTCGGACGCAAGCTGCGGCAGATCGTGCGCTATCTCGGGATTTCCACCGGCAACATGGAAGACGGCGCCATGCGCTGCGACGCCAACATTTCGGTGTGGCCGGCGGATGCGCCTCTGGGAGACATTAAGGTTGAAGTCAAGAATATGAACTCATTTCGGGCCGTGGAGCGGGCCTTGCTCTTTGAGCAGGAGCGGCAGACCCGCATCCTGGAGAGCGGTGATGACACGCGTGTGACGGAAACGCGGGGCTGGGTGGAGACATCCGGCGAGACCGTTTCGCAGCGAACGAAAGAGGAAGCCCACGACTACCGCTACTTCCCCGAGCCGGACCTGCCGCCTCTGCAATTGTCTCCTGCATGGGTTGAGGGAGTGAAAGAGAAACTTCCTGAGTTGCCGGCGGCAAAGAAAGAGCGCTTCATGGCCGAGTATGACCTCTCGGCATACGACGCGAGCCTGCTCACGCAGTCACGCGACTTGGCCGACTATTTCGAAGCGGCGTCGGCGGGCGCCAAGAACCCGAAAGCCGTGGCGAATTGGATGTCGCGGAATCTCCTGCAGCGTCTCAATGAAGCTGGCAGCGAGATCAGCGACTGCAGGATTACGCCCGCTCGGCTCGGTGAAATGATCCGGATGATAGATGCAGGCGAGATCAGCAATCGCATGGCCCAGGAAGTGTTCGACCAGATGTTCGACACGGGCAAGAGCGCAGAGGTCATTGTGAAAGAGCAGGGACTGGCGCAGATCAGCGACGAAGATGAACTCGCCGGGATTGTCGCCACGGTGATTGCGGAAAACCCCGCCGCTGTGCAAGACTTTAATCAGGGGAAGAAACGCGCCATTGGCTTTTTGGTCGGTCAGGTGATGAAGGCCACGCGCGGCAAAGCGAACCCCGGCATCGTCAATCAGAAGCTGCAAGAGGTCTTGCGCCAGGACTAGGGGGAAGTGGCGCCGGACCCATGCAGTAGATCGTAGTCCCGTGCGAATGACTGCTTGGCTCGAAGAAGAGTTGAAGCTATGCGCTGAACGCCGGCAGTGACGCCGGTGACCGAGGAGGCTTAGTATATGGCTGAGCTTATTGATCAACAACCCCGTGTCAATCCGCTCTCGATCGCTCTCGATCAGTTCGACCGCACGGCCGAAATCTTGCACCTCGATGACGACATGCGCAAGGTGCTCCGCGTCCCCAAGCGCGAACTCACGGTCAATTTCCCCGTGCGCATGGACGACGGCAGGCTGGAGGTGTTCTCCGGCTACCGCGTGCAGCACAACGTCAATCGCGGCCCGGCGAAAGGGGGCATTCGCTTCGCTCCCGACGTGGACATCGAAGAAGTGCGCGCGCTGGCGATGTGGATGACGTGGAAGTGCGCCTTAGTGGGAATCCCGTACGGCGGCGCGAAAGGCGGCGTCGCGTGCAACCCGAAACAGCTTTCTCTCACCGAGCTTGAAGGCCTAACGCGCCGATTCACGACGGAGATATACACGCTCATCGGCCCGGAATCGGATATCCCCGCCCCCGATATGAATACGGATTCCCAGATCATGGCGTGGATAATGGATACGTACAGCATGCAGCGGGGCTTCTCCGTGCCTGCGGTCGTGACCGGTAAGCCGATGGAGATTGGCGGCTCCGCGGGCAGGACGGAGGCCACCGGTCGCGGCGTCACGTATGTCGTTGAAGAAGTGCTCGGTCACTACGGAGAAAGCCTGCAGGACAAGACGGTCGCCATTCAGGGCTTCGGCAATGTGGGGTCTCATGCCGCAGAACTCTTGGCGGCACAAGGGGCGAAGGTTGTAGCTATATCCGACGTGAGCGGCGCCGTTTACAACGCGCGCGGCCTTGACGTAAATGCGGCGCTGCAGATCAAGAACGAAGGCGTGCTGGTGAGCGATTTGCCCGGCGGTGAACGTATCAGCAACGATGAGCTCCTCGAACTGCCGGTGGACATTTTAGTGCCCGCCGCCGTTCACGGCCAGATTGCGGCGGATAATGCGGACGAAATTCGCGCCCGCTACATTGCCGAGGCGGCCAATGGGCCGACGACCCCTGAGGCTGATGAGATTCTGCGCGAGCGGGGCATTGTGGTAATCCCCGATGTTCTCTGCAATGCGGGTGGAGTGACGGTCTCTTACTTTGAGTGGGTGCAGGGCTTGCAGTCGTTCTTCTGGGAAATCGAGCAGATCCGCCGGCGGCTCAAGAGCATTCTTGGTCGTGCTACGCAGGAGACGATCGCGACCGCGGAGAAATACGACGTAGATCTCCGCATGGGCGCATCTGCCCTAGGCGTGAGCCGCGTGGCTGAAGCGACGCTTTCCCGCGGGATATATCCCTAAGCAAGCCTGTGAAGCGAACGTAAGTTGTCCCGCACTATGGGAAAATCCCCTCTCCCCAAGGAGAGGGAGTTCCTACGCTTACAACCGGGGCTACGCAAAGAACTTCAAATGAGAAAGAGCGGGTCACGTTGCGACCCGCTCTTTTTTTGCTGCGTTGATGCTCTACCGGAGAGCGAAGCACCCAAACTCACTCAATAGCGAACGTCACACGAATGTGCGCGGTGACACTCACGGCGCCGCCCTGCACGGGTGAAGAGAGGCCGCCACCGTCAAATGCGGCTTCCTGGGCAAAGGCGACTCCTCTCGCTTCCGGCCTTTCAATCCACTCTTCGTTGACCACGAGCGCGGCGCCAAGTGTTACGCCGAGCGTGTCGGCAATGGTCTGCGCTTTGGCTTGGGCATTCTGCACCGCCGCGATCAGCGCGTCTGTCACGATGGTATCGGTGTCGCTCAAGCCGAACCGCACGCCGCCGACCTGGTTGGCGCCGGCAGTTACTGCCGCATCAAGCACCGAGCCTGCTTTGTCAATGTCGTGGACCCTGACGCTTACATCGTTTGACGCTCGGTAGCCGACGATTTGGCGCTGCTCACCGGATTGCACCAGGGAGCGGTCTTCGTAGACGGGATAGAGGTTGATGCCGGAGGTCTGAATATCCTCATCGGCGATCCCGGCCTCCTGAATCGCGGCAATAACTCCGGTCATCTGTTCGCTGTTGAGCGCCAAGGCCTCCATTGCCGTTGCGCCCGTGGTCTGAACGCCGAGCGTAAGCGTGACCAGATCAGGTTTGGCGCTCACGGTGCCCTGTCCCTGTACCGAGATGCTGCGCTCGCTCGACTTTTCCTCGCCACCGTTGTAAACGGTCGCGGCAGGCGCTTCCGCCTCAGAGGCGGAAGGCGCGGCTTGCACCGCCGCGGTGGCGCACGCAGTCAAGAGCAGCATGCTCGCGATGGCTAGTAGACCGATAAGCTTCTTCGTAAACCGCACTACGGCCCTCCTTTTCCAAATATCGAAATGTACGTGATTTTACTATACCCCACTTGGGGACTACACGGATGAGAGCACTATGAGAATGGGCCGGTTGCCTGCGTAGGTGAGAGCGGTCAAGGAATGTGCGCAGTGGTCCTCCTTCAAGGTGCTGAACGTGCCAGGCGATTGAGGGCAGCAGCGAGAGGCCCACAACCGTGTGCTACTATGCCCATGAGGCGTGTTCCTACAAGCTGCATGGAGATGCTGCGTGTCGATTCCGGTCGAAGGAATCCGCGAGCGGATGCCTACCATCCCCTTGCTGCCGGGGTGCTATCTCTTCCGCGACAACCGGCGCGGGGTGCTTTATATCGGCAAGGCCAAGCTGCTACGGAATCGTGTGCGTTCCTACTTCGGCCGGCAGGACCGGTTGCCCTGGAAGACTAGGAGCATGGTGGAGAACGCCGCCACGCTCGAGTACATCATCACCGACACGGAAATCGAAGCCTTGGTGCTGGAGAGCAATCTCATCAAGCACCACCGGCCGCGCTACAACGTGGTGCTGCGCGATGATAAGTCGTTCCTCTACCTCAAAGTGACGCTCAATGAGCGCTACCCCCGCGTAATGACAACACGGCGTATTCTGGATGATGGCGCCAGCTACTATGGGCCGTATACCAGCGCCTATAGTCTGCGTGACACGATGAACTTGCTCAACCGGCTCTTCCCGTACCGGTCGTGCTCGCTCGATATGGAGAAGGAGTACAGCCGGCCGTGCCTCGACTATCACATCAAGCGCTGTGCCGGACCCTGTATCAGAGCAGTTTCACAAGAGGAGTATGGGGGAATCGTCGAGCAGGTAACGCGATTCCTGGAAGGCCGGCCGGGCGACGTGATCCAAAACCTCCGCGGCGACATGCGGGAGGCATCGGATGCACTGGAATTCGAACGCGCGGCGGTGATGCGAGACCGCATCCGGGCCGTTGAGCGCGTTCTCGAACGCCAGAAGATTACGAACATTCGCCAGGGGGACATCGACGTGATCGGCTTTGCGCGCGAGCAGGACGAGGCCTGCGTGCAGGTCTTTAGTATTCGCGGCGGCCATCTGCTTGGGCGCGAGAACTTCATTCTCGAGCACGTTTCAGACGAGGAAGACCGCGACGTGATCCGGGACTTCCTGCAACAGTTCTACGGCCGCAGTATGCAGATTCCCCAGGCGCTCTTTCTGCCGGTTGGCATTCGTGGGGCAGAGTTGCTGCGCACGTGGCTACGGGAGCGGCGCGGCGGCAGCGTGACCCTCAATGTGCCGAAGATCGGCGAAAAGCGGCGGCTGGTGGAATTAGCAGGAAACAACGCCCGGCAGGGCTTGCAGGACCACCGCCTCAGGCACCTCGACAGTCAGCAGCGGGCGCAGGTGGCATTGACCGAATTGGCGGAAGTGCTCGACCTGGATGAAGCGCCCGTACGCATCGAGTGCTATGACATCTCAAACATCCAGGGAGCCTACACGGTTGGCGCCATGTCGGTTTTCGTCTCCGGCCTGCCGAGCACAGGCGACTACCGCCGGTTTCGCATCAACACGGTGGACGGCCCCAACGACTACGCCAGCTTGCAGGAAATGCTGACGCGGCGGCTCAAGCGTTTGAGCGAGCAGCGGGCAGAGGCCGAAACCGGCGAACGGAGAGCAACCGATGGCATGGCCGAATCTGAGGAATTGGATGCATGGGGCATAAAGCCCGATCTGCTTGTCATTGACGGCGGCAAAGGGCAGCTCAATGCTGTGCTCGAGGTGCTGGCAAATCTCGCGCTGCACGACATTCCGGTGTTGGGCCTCGCTAAGCAGCGTGAAGAGGTCTTCGTACCTGGGGAATCGAGACCAATCGAGTTGGCAGAGAGGTCTGAAGCGCGCAAACTGCTGCAACGAATTCGCGATGAGGCCCACCGCTTCGCAATCACTTACCATCGCACGGTGCGCACCAAGCACACGCTCGGCTCGTTGTTGGACAAGGTGCCCGGCATCGGCACGAAGCGCAAAGTCGCCTTGCTCCAGCACTTTGGCAGCGTGGACGCTATCCGGGAAGCTCCGGTTGAGGCCTTAGCCAGCGCGCCGAAGATGAACCGCTCCGTGGCGGAGAAGATTAAAGAGCATCTGTGATCGCCGCATGCGCCTCTGATTCTGCGCACTTCGACAGGCTCAGTGTGAACGGAAGGATGCCCGCCCGGTTGGCTGATGGTTTGCACTTCGACAGGCTCAGTGCGAGCGGAGGGATGCTCGCTTGCTTGGCTGATGGTTTGCACTTCGATAGGCTCAGTGTGAACCGAGGGATGCTCGCCCGCTTGGCTGGTGGGTCGCACTTCGACGGGCTCAATGCGAACGGAGGGATGCGGGCCCGCTTGGCTGATGGTTCACACTTCGACGGGCTCAGTGTGAACGGTAGGATGCCGGCCCATTAGGTTGAGGCCCCGCACTTCGACAGGCTCAGTGCGAACGGAGGTGTGTAGGGGCACGACATGTCGTGCCTCTACGTGATTGCCGCACGCGCTTGGTTGATTTCCGCATGGAGCCCTGCTGCCGCTTCGGCTGCCGCCTCGGCAAAATCACTCTTGTTGCTGGCATAGAGGATGCTGCGCGAGGCGTTGATGAGCATGGGAGCAGTTGTGCCTGCCGCCTTGACTGTGGCCGGCAGGTCGCCGCCCTGGGCGCCAATGCCGGGGATGAGCAGTGGGAGGTCGGGCGCTGCCTGCCGCACCTCTGCCAATTCCTCGGGATAAGTTGCCCCAGTCACCAAGCCGCAATTGTCGTTTATGTTCCACGACTTTACGGCTTTGGCCACCGTGACATAGAGCCGCTCGCCGTTCTCAGCGCGCAGGTCCTGGAAGTCCCGCGCGCCGGGGTTTGATGTGCGGCAGAGCACGAACACGCCGCGGTCTGGGCGACTGAGGAAGGGCTCCAAGGTTTCGGCGCCGAGATAAGGGTGCGCGGTAACCGCATCAAAACCCAGCACGTCGAATACGGCCGCGGCGTAGTGCACGTTCGTCGAGTCGATATCGCCGCGCTTGGCGTCCGCGACTGCGATTACGCCGGGCGGAATGTGCTGTCGGATTGCCGCCAGGGCTTCCAGCCCCCACGTGCCCATGCCCTCAAAGAAGGCGAGATTGGGTTTGTAAGCGGCGGCGAACTGATGGGTAGCGTCGACAATCTCGCGGCAGAATCGGACGACGCCTTCTTGCGTAGGTGCAATGCCCGCCGGCAGGCGATGAAGGTCTACATCCAGCCCGATGCAAAGGCTGCTGTTCTTGTCGGTGCAGGTCTGGCGCAAGCAGGCGTTAAAGGTCATAGAACATAGCCTCTCCTCCGGCTAACGTAAGTTGAGCATCCGATAGCCGGCGGCTTCGAAATGGCGCTGTCCCCATTGACTGACGAGATACCTCGAAAACTGGGAAAGTGTGATGGGGTACTTCGTCTTCTGCGCGATGCCGACGTAGTAGATGATGGGCCGGTGAGACTGCTCGGGAAGGGGGGCCTGAATTCGAAGGTTCTCACCGGCAGCGCTGGCTGAAGATGAATAGATGAGGGCGGCGTCTACCTTTTCTCCAACCAAGCGATCGACTAGCTCCCTTTCATCTTTGCTCTTTGCCAGTTGAGACTGCAGGGACTCCCAGAGGCCCAGGTTGTCCAATGCCTGTTGCGAATAGATGCCGAGGGCTGACTCTTCCCAGTCAGCGATCCCAATCCGCCGTGGGTCCTCATAGAAGAGATCCCGCGCGGTCTGGATTTCCAGCGGCGAGTTGGCAGGCGTAGCGATGACAAGCCAGTTCGACGCGATTGGGCGCATTGAGCCGATCTTGATGCGGCCGGCTTCGACGAGCGGTATGCCGAACGTGTCTCCACAAAGGAGAATAGCATCGAAGCCCTTTCCGCGGAGGATCGACTTCATGATTGAACCGGAGGATTGCAGTGAAAAGGAGAGCGCCACGTGGGGGTTGGCCTGTTCAAAGTCTGCCTGTAACGCGGGAACGGTTGGGGCGAGGCTCGTATCGGCCAACACGGTTACGTGCTCGCGGTCATCCGTCTCCAGAAGCGAACGCACGTTCTCAATGGGACTGCAAGCGGCAGCGAGGCTCGCGAGGCCGGCTTGAAGCGCGCCTCTAAGGAGTGTTCGCCGTTCACCCATGCGCCATCGAGACCTTAAACGGAAAAGCCGCCCGCAGGGATAGATCCACGGGAGGCTGCCTGCATGCGAGACCTTGTCCAACTCCTGGCGGACAAACACCAATCGTGACTCAGGATACCACCCTCTTTGCCAACACGGCAAGGTCTTGGTGGATGCAAACGCACCCTCCCGGAGGTCCGCCATGCCGCGCGCCGCGTCCGGGCTGCGCCACGGCCACGGCCGGTGTAGGATTGCCTCACAGCCCAACGTGCGTCCGGTATATTATCCTTGTAGCATGGTCGTCTTCAACCGTAACCGCGGCAGCTACTTTAAGGCCCGGCGCGGCTCGCCGGGCGGCTGGAGCGGGCACTGAGGAGGACGCAGCACGGATGGGGCGTGCTTGCCTGGCCCAACGAAGTCTTGCATGAAGAGGAGCACATGATGAGTTTTGGGTTTGATATCAATGCGGATGCGGACCGTGATTTCATTTCTCTGGGGGCACTTGTACACCGCCTGGATCCAGGGATTATTCCTTTTCGCAAAGCGAACTCGTGCGACATCCACGTGAGCGGTGGAGAGTTCAATACCGCAGCGAACTTAGCTAACTGTTTTGGGCTGAATACGGGCGTCGCGAGCGCAATGGTTGATTATCCCATCGGGCACCTGATAGCCGAGCGTGTCAGGGCCATGGGGGTGACGCCGTTCTACAAGCACTTTGAACACAACGGGGTGAACGGGCCGAACATGGCGACGGTGTACAGCGACCGCGGCCAGGGCGTGCGGGCGCCGGTAGTCTTCTACAATCGCTGTAACGAAGCGGCGGCACAACTCAAGGCCGGCGACTTTGACTGGGACACAATCTTTGCGGGCGGTGTGCGTTGGTTCCACAGCGGCGGGATTTTTGCGGCGCTTTCGCCAACGACGTCGGACGTAATCATCGAGGGCATGCAAGCGGCCAAAGCCGCCGGCGCGATCGTCTCGTACGACCTTAACTTTCGCGCCAAGCTCTGGGAGATCTGGGGCGGTGAAGACCGTGCCGGCGAAGTAAACCGGCGCATTGTAGAAAACGTGGATGTCCTGGTGGGGAATGAAGAAGACTTGCAGACGGGGCTCGGCATTCCGGGGCCGGAAGTTGCGGCGACCTCCAAGCTCGACCCAAGCGCCTTTACGGCTATGATCGATCAGGTCGTGGGACAGTTCCCGCAAGTGAAAGTCGTCGCGACGACACTCCGCGAGGTGCACTCGACAAACCGGCATAGCTGGAGCGCGGTAGCCTGGATCGACGGCGAGACCCATCTCGCTCCAACCGCCGAACTCGACGTCTATGACCGGGTCGGCGGCGGCGACGGGTTTGCTTCCGGCCTCATCTACGGGGCCATTACCGGCGAGAGCCCGGCGGACGCTGTCAGGCTGGGCTGGGCGCACGGCGCGTTAATCACAACGTTCCCCGGTGATACCACCATGGCTACGGTGGACGACGTGCGGGCGTTCGCGGCAGGCGGTTCGGCGCGCATCCGGCGGTAGTCTCAATAGCCTAACGAGGGGGCCGGTTTAAGTTTCGGCGCTTCTCGCGTCATTTGTGTGTTGAAGAAGGCGTGCAAATGACGCATGTAAGCAGGTAGCGTGAGAGGCGCTTCGTCCGTCATTCCCGCGAAAGCGGGAATCCATCGTCGCCATTCGTTACACGCCAACGATACCGGTTTTTGGTAAGCATGTCTTCTCAATATGCGCTTGGCGTTGACGTCGGGAGCACCACGACCAAGGTAGTCCTCTGCGACGGCCAAGGGACTATCGTGGCGAGCGGCAGCGTGCCAACGCACATAGCGCGTCCGCAGCCAGGCTGGGCCGAAATCGACTTTGGCCGTTGCTGGGAAGGCGTGGTCGCTGCCTGCCGGCAGGCCCTAGACTCTCTAGCTGATGACTCAGTTGTTGAGCGCACTATCGGAATTGGCCTTACATCGCTCGCTCCCTCTGTTGCGCCTCTGGCCCAGGACGGCACGCCGCTGCACGCGGGGATCATCTACGAAGACCGGAGGAGTGCGCCGCAAGTGTCGCGCGTATTGGCGCGGGAAAGCCAGTCAACCATCGTACCGCGCACGGGCATTCGGATCGAGAGCGGCAGCACGACGCTGAGCAGCATGCTGTGGCTGATTGAAGAGCGGCCCAGCCTTGTATCAGCAAGCGAGTACTTTGGCTCATTGACAACGTACTTGGCGCACCGCCTCACCGAAAGCTTCGGGACCGATTGGGCGAGCGCACAGCTTTCCGGACTTTTCGCGCTGGACGATCCTCCCCGCTGGCTCGAAGACTGGTGCCGGCAGCTTGGCATTCCACCGGAGAAGCTACCGCCGCATATGCCGTCGCAGGCACGAATAGGCGGGGTCTCCGCTCAAGCCGCAGAGGAGCTTGGTGTTCCAGCGGACACAGCCGTCGCCATGGGCGGGCCGGATGCACAGGCTGCCGCGGTCGGCGCGGGGCTCTTTCGTCCTCAGGCCGGTCTGCTTTCCCTGGGTACCACCAGCGTGCTCACCGTCTGCAGCGAGCGTTGCGCGACCGATCCGCGCTTCTACACGCGCCGGCACGTATTGCCGGGACGCTATCTGCACGTGGCGCCGACGTTGACGGGAGGCACAACGTTGCGCTGGGCAGCATCGCTCCTGGGTGTTAAGGCTGTCGAAGAACTAGTAGCTCTTGCGGAAGCAAGCGAGCCTGGTGCAGGCGGTGTGCTCTTTCTGCCCTACCTACAGGGTGAGCGTGCTCCCATTTGGGACCGTGAGGCGCGGGGCGTCTTCTACGGTTTGCAGCTCAGTACCGGCCGCGCGCAGATGGCGCGGGCCGTGATTGAGGGTATTGCCTTTGCGGTGCGCAACGTGGTCATGCAGATGGAAGGCCATCTTTCCGACACAATTTCCCCTCTGTATGTAACCGGCGGCGGGGCGTTCCCGGTTGTCGTGCAGACTCTGTCGGACGTACTGGATCGCCCTCTAACTGCAATTGAAAGCGGTGACAGCGCGGCTCAAGGGGCTGCTCTTTTGGCGTTTATTGCCGCCGGGGCGAGAGACTTGGACTGGCTGGAGAGCCGGCAGCCAAGAGTCCAAGAAATTTACGTGCCGGAACGTAGCGTTCGTAGCATGCAAGATCGGCGATTTGAGGCTTTTCGCACCCTGTATACCGCCTTAAGTCAGAACTTTGAGGCACCGACGGAATAACGGTTTGCCGCGTTGGCTGGTTGGCCAATCCGAATTGAATGCTATGTGGCCGAGAGCCGAAACGCAATTCATCAAGACGAGGAGATCGCGGCGGGATCTAGCTTGAAATCCCTCAAAGTAGGAGAAGTCAGGACGTGGCCTACACCATAGGTGCCGGCCAGAGTGAAGCCGTGATCGTTGTGAAATAGCACCGTCACCGACTTGGCGTCGGTGTCCACCAGCCAGTACTCCTTGACGCCGTGCCTGGCGTAGAGCGAGCGCTTGAAGGTCTGGTCGCGCTCGGCAGTGGACGGGGAGAGGATTTCGACAACCAAATCGGGAGCGCCCTGGACGTTCTCTTCGGTGATTATGTGGGCCCGCTCGTTGGAGACGAACAGCAAGTCAGGCTGGACGACGTCTGTGTCTGAGAGCACTACGTCGAGAGGAGCAACGAAGACCTCGCCAGCTCCAGTATGCTCTACCGATTGCCCAAGCAGCAGGGTGAGGTCCCGTGAAACTCTTTGGTGTGCCGTTACGGGCGCTGGGATCATGACCAAGTCTCCGTCCAACAATTCGTAGCGCTTGTCGTCCGGCGTGTTGCGGTAGTCCGCATACGTGAATTTGATTGCCGGTGTAGATCTCGCCATGGTTGCCATCCTCTCTCACGTCTTCAGCCGCGTCTTGGGCACAGATCGCCCCAATTGCGGATGCGTCCAAAGGGCATGGCGCGTCCCTCCAAGCCGGACGGGCATTTGGTGCATCCAGAAACTCTCTGGCCAGAACGGCTTGCTCATGAACCAACCCCTGCCGCCACCGCGAGTCATTCACTCCATCTCCTAAGAAAGCGAGACTCTCGCTCAGCGCGCTAGAAAATCTCGTCTGGGTTGATCGTAAATCCTTTAAGTGTCAGTGAATCCAGGGTTTGACCCTCACTACAGACGCCGACAACCGCATACCGCTGTGCCTCTAAGAGCAGGACCGTCACCGTCTTGGCATCAGTGTCCACCAGCCAGTATTCTTTGACGCCGTGCTTGGCGTAGAGCGCGCGTTTGAAGGATTGGTCCCGCTCGGCAGTAGACGGAGACAGGATTTCAATAACGAGGTCTGGCGCGCCTCGGACGTTCTCTTCAGTAATGATGTGGGCCCGCTCATTGGAGATAAACAATAAGTCAGGCTGGACTACATCCGTGTCCGTGAGCACTACGTCGAAGGGAGCGGCATAGACGTGACCGATACCGGAGTCCTTTATCGACTGGCCGACCAGAATAGTAAGGTTCAGGGAAGCTCTTTGATGGGCTTCTCTGGGCGCTGGCGTCACGACTAAGTCTCCGTCTAGCAACTCATAGCGCTTGTCTTCAGGCGCGTTGCGGTAGTCCTGATATGTGAACTTGAATGTGGGCGCAGAGCTTGACATGATTGCTCTCCTAATCTTCCGGCCCCAATAGCATCATCATAGGCGCTTGCACAGTCAGGCATCAACCCTGGCTGCACAGTGCTAGTCTACCGATTCTCGCTCTTGCCACAGTTCAGCCACCACCTGCTCGACTACCTCGTAGCCAAAGCCCCGCCGGGCGAGAAACGTGCCTAATTTCTCCCGGAACGCAGCGAAGTCTGCGGCGGCCAGTGTCGCTGCGCGCTTGTGGGCGGCAGCCCGCGCCAGCGCAGTCTCGTCACCGCTAAAGCGTGCCAGCACGTCTTCGATGATGGCATCGGGGATACCTTTCTGGCGCAGCTCCCAGTTCAGCGCGCGCTTGCCCTTGGGACGGTGTGCGGTGCGACTTTCCACCCAGAAGCGCGCAAACGCCGCATCGTCCAGATAGCCCAATTCCTCCAGGCGTCGAATTGCATAGTCGCGTGCCGTGTTCTCGAATGACTTCTTGCGTAAGTGGTCGGCAACTTCCTTGGTACTGCGCGGGCGATAGGAGATGAAGTTAAGCCCCGTTTCCAAGGCCCGTCGCTCATCGTCATCTCTCTGCCAGGCAAGCATGGTAGCGGCCGCCACGGTGTCGCCAACATTCAGCCCTCGCGACGCCACCGTTTCTGCGCGCAACTCAAGACGCTCGCCATTGCTGAATTCCACCGTGAAGGAGGTCCCCTTCGCGCCCCGCGGGCGCAGGGCAGCTATCGTAACGGCGTCGGCAGGTAGCTCGGTGGCAGGGATTTCGTCATCTCTCACAAATGGACGATGGGCGAGGTCGTCACGAGGCGGCACGCGATAGTCTCCAGACGTAGCTTTGGCGGAAACAGCCTATGAGTCCCGTCGTCCCAGCGAAATGCGCCGTTCATTGCCGGCCAGCAGCCGCGCGATATTGTCGCGGTGTTGGTAAGCGATGAGCACGCCGCCGACGATTGCGTAGACGAGGTACGCGGTAGGGACTTGTACCCACAGCATCGCGATAGCAATGAGAATTGGGGCGACAGCAACCGTAGTGAGGGAAGCAAGAGATACATAGCGGCTGAGGAACATGACCGGCAAGAAGATCGCCCAGAGCACTGCCAATGTTGGCGGCACCATAAAGGCAAGGCCCGCCGCCCCAGGTACGATGCCTCTGCCGCCGCGAAACCCAATGAAGACCGGCCAGTTGTGTCCGACAATTGCCGCAAGAGCAGTTAGAGCTTCCCCCTCCGGACTATGAGGAAAGAATAATCGAATCAGGACGAGCGGCAGAATCACCTTCATCGTGTCGCCGAGAAACGATACCAGTCCTGCCGCGATTCCAAGTGTCCGCCACACGTTGGTAGAACCCGTACGTCCGCTGCCGTGCTCTCGAATATCCGTGTGGTGAAAGAGGCGCGCCACGAGCCAACCGCTGGGGATAGACCCGGCGAGATACCCCATAGCACCGAAAAGCACATACAAGAGGAGATCAGCCATGATGGTCGTGGAAGAGCAGCCGTAAAGGCGTACCGTCAAAACCGAATTGCCGTCTAATGCTATTCTCCAAGAAGCGGCGGTGGGAGAAGTGAACCAGTGAGGGTTCGTTTACGGAAAAGATAAAGGTGGGCGGGTGTGTGCTCGCCTGGGTGACGTAATAGATGCTGAGCCGGCGTCTCCTGGTAGATAGGGTGCGGTTTGCCAGCCAGCTACGGAGCGCGCGGTTGAGCGCGCCGGTAGATATGCGTCTCCCCCTTTCCGCAAAGACCCGCAACCCCGCCGGCAACACGCGACCGAGACGATAGCCGGTCTCGGCAGATATGACTTCGGATGGCGCGTGGGGCATCCAACGCAGGCGGCCCTGCACCATCCGCTTGACGTCGCCGGCGTCCGCATCGACCAGGTCCCATTTGTTGATCAAGACGACCAACCCCTTATGTGCCTCATTGACATAACCGGCAATGTGCACGTCCTGGGCGGTCAGTCCTTCAGCGGCATCGACCACGAGGAGCGCCACGTTGCAGCGCTCGAGAGCGCGGAGAGTGCGAAGTACGCTATGGGATTCAACGCCAAACTGCACCTTGCCGCGCCGCCGGATGCCGGCGGTATCAATCAAAACCGCCGTGTCTTCCCCGTAGGTTACGACGGTGTCGATGGCGTCGCGGGTGGTGCCGGGTATGTCGCTTACGATAGTACGCTCGTGTCCGAGCAGCGCGTTGAGCAATGCCGATTTCCCCACATTCGGCCGGCCGACTATAGCAAACTGAGGGAGCGCAACCTCAGATTCATCCGCCACGATGCCGGGCAGATGCGCGCACACGGCATCGAGTAAGTCTCCCGTCCCGAGACCGTGCAACGCCGAAAGCGACGTCACGTCGCCGACGCCGAGATCGTAGAACTCGTACGTCTGCAGATGGGAACGTTCGTTGTCCGCCTTGTTCGCGGCGATGACGACAGGCTTGCGCGTACTGCGGAGTAGTCTGGCGATCTCTGCGTCCTGCGGTGTGATGCCGGCTGGCGCATCAACGACCAAGACGATGACGTTTGCCTCTTCTATGGCCGCTTGCACTTGCCCATAGACGGAATCGGCGAGGACATCGACAGCCTCGGCTATCCCGCCGGTATCGGTAACCGTAAAGGCGCGGTCTCGCCATTGCACCACGCCGTAGACGCGGTCTCGGGTCGTGCCGGGCACGTCTTCGACGACCGCTTGGCGCTGCCCGAGGAGACGGTTGAAAATGCTGGACTTGCCGACGTTTGGCCGACCCACCAGCGCGACAATGCCGCTGGGAGTGGTAACGGTGATCGGAGGCGGCGCCTCTACTTCTGGTTGGTTGGATGTCGTACTCATCAGGGCTACCCGTCTTCACTTGATCGAAGATCTAACAGACTCAATCCAGAAAACCTCACCTCGCAGCCTTGATTGAGGACAGCCGTGCTTGCTTCCCAAGCCGGTGCTCGAATCAAGCGAGGTTATTGTACACGAGTGTAGATAGTGCTCTGCAATTGTGACAGTTCGCCAAGGCAACAGAACGCGGAGAATCGCGGGTACAAAGGGAGGCGAAGCCGGATGCCCGCGTGCCCTTGCATTTTTCTTTATTGGCAGTCCGAACTCCAAACGCCGCTACGACAGATGAAGGCGCTCAGTGAGAATATGATGCGCTGTCGGCGAAGTGGCCGCTCGCTAGGAAGCTACTGCGTCAAGCTCTTTGAGCCAGTCGACAACTTCCTTGACGGACCAATCCGGTGTCGACGCGCCTGCCGTAATCCCCACCGTGTCAGAGTGGCTGAACCAGGCAGGATCAAGTTCCGCGGCGGTCTCTATATGGTAGGTCGGCGTGCCTTCCTCACGCGCAATCTCAGCGAGGTGGGTCGTATTGGCGCTGTTGCGGCCGCCAACGACGACCATTACATCAACCTGTGGAATGATGTCGCGGGCGGCGGCTTGCTGCTTTGTGGTCGCGAAGCAGAGCGTGTTGACCACGTGCACTTCGAGCGCGTCCTCCAGCGCCAAGTCCATGAGCCGGCGCGCGACTGCCTGAAACCGCTCTACCGTCTGCGTAGTCTGGGACACCAGGCAGATCTTGCGGCGCAGGCGTACGCCGTCCAGCGCCTCCGCACTGGCCACTGCCACTCCCCGGCCTTCGGACCAGCCGAGAATGCCCCGCACTTCCTTGTGCGTGGGGTCGCCGAAGATGAGGATCTGATAGCCGCGTTCGGCATGCTCCTGCACGATGCGATGCACCTTGGAAACGATGGGGCACGTGGCATCCAAGAGCTCAAGATTGTGTTCCGCGATCTGCTCGGTAACGGCTTTGCCAGTGCCGTGGGCGGTAATGGTGGCAATCCCACTCCGCGGGATTGTATCCATGTCCGCGACGACGTTGATTCCGTCATCCTGCAGCTTGTCTATCACCGACGGGTTGTGAACAAGCTGACCCAGCGTATGAATTTCGCCCTTCTCTTTTGCCACGGCTTGCGTCATCTCGATGGCGCGCTTTACGCCGTAGCAAAACCCCATCTCTTGGGCCAGAATGATGTCCATTGTCTTCCTTAAGTACTATGCTCGCGTGCTTTCATTGTACCGGAGCAAAGTTCAGCGGAACAACTGCGGCGCGCCCCTTGCCAACGAGCGCCTCATGATCGTTATCGTCGTGAGAAGGGTGGTTTCTTTGCCAAAGCCAATCTCTACACGTACTCGCGGCGCAGTAGCGGTTAGTGCTTAACGGGCGTTTCTCGACTATCGAGAAGTGCGACGAGGCGCTGCCTGAGCGACTCAGCGATGGCGTCGGCCTCGTCACCGTCGAGTTTCTTCCCGTAGTGCTCGTGCAGTTCCAACGGCTCGGCAAAAGTGACAGAGACTCCCACGCGGGGTATGGGAAACTTGCTTCCCCTTGGCAGCGCCTTGTCTGTGTTCTCTATCGCGGCGAGCACGATAGGGATCCTCTGGTGCACGGCGATGCGGACGAAGCCGGAGTTGAACGGGCCGACCTCGCCGGTACGGCTGCGCGTGCCTTCAGGAAAGAGGACGACGGCCTCGTCGTCTTTGAGTAGTTGCATGAGTATGCGCACGCTGCGCACGTCGTTGGTCTGGCGAATGATGGGATACGTTCCCCAACGGGGCAGGAAGAAGCGCAAGAGTGCATTGCGAAAGAGCTCTACCTTGGCCATGAACGTAAGGGCACGGTGCGGGCACGCAACACCCATGGCAAACGGGTCAAGATTGTTGCGGTGATTACCGATTATGAGCAAGGGCCCCGCGCGCGGCGGCTTGGGTCCAGCGACGCGCAGCCCCAGGTACAAGTGGAAGAGCGGCAAGAGGATCAAACCGCCGATGATGAAATACCAGAACCAGTTGCGCATGTTCCGGTGATTGCGCTGGTACTCAATGTCCGCCTCAGTGATCTGAGAGGGGTCGAATCGCGGTTCGATAGTCGTACTCACGGCATCCTATCCCTGGGCGGCATTCGTCTTGCCGCGCCTGTCAACTCCACCGCACTGCGATGGGGCATGCATCCGGATCTGGTCAGAATGCTTGATTGCAGCGCGCTTTTGCCTGTTCTCTCGTTCCCGTACAGGATACCGAAGCACACAGCGTTGCGCCACTTGCCGCGCTCATGTCAAAACGCAGGCGGAACACAACACTGACCCGAGTGCTGCCCTTGATGCGCTTAACTCCCCGTCCTGAAGCAAATCCGGGCCTACAACGCAAGGCTACATGCGTAAGCCCATAGAGTCGTATGACGAATTAGACCCTGTTGAGTATCGGCTGCGTATACATCGGTACAATCCCAATACTCTGCCGTCTATCGAGAGGCTCGTATGTGACGGCGTCGCTATCAGTGTGTTTACTGCGGCTGGGGTGCGTGCTACGCTTGACGCTGGACCCCAAAGCCTGTCAGACCCCTCTTACTCGGGAGCGAATACATGTTCACCATCACGGAATCTGCGGCGCATCTTATCAAGTCACAAATGGATTCGGAAGGCGAAGGTGAGATGTACCTCCGGGTATTCGTTCGCCCCGGTGCCGAGGGTATGCAATTCGGCATGTCGAGCGAGGAGCAACCCGGCAAGAACGATGAGGTCAGCGAGCAGCACGGCCTCAAGGTGCTCGTCGACAGATTGAGTCTACGCACACTCGACGGCGTGGTCCTGAGCATAACGGAAGACGGCGGTTTCAGTCTCGGCAAGCCGGAGGCTGCGGGGGAACAAGCCGCCGGGGAATAGCGGCCTGCCAATTGCTCAGAATGTCAATTGAGCGTCTTGGGGCGCCATTACCGGGTTGTGCGTATGTGCTGCGCTATAATGGAGTAAGTATGGAGGGGTGTCCGAGTGGTTTATGGAGATGGTCTTGAAAACCATTGACCGAAAGGTCCGGGGGTTCGAATCCCTCCCCCTCCGCCGCAGATGCTGAATGATCGCCGTGGTGTGGGACCATACAAGAACTGTATTGTGTACTCCTTTTGTGGCTGATTCCTCCATACCGCAGCATCTATAGGCTTGAACGTGGGTGCTGACCATAGGTCGTTCCACTTTCCTGCTGTTTTGTCATGCCTTGATGTCGTACATGGTCGCGTACGGTTTCCCAGTGCACCTTGCCGGATACGCTATAATGAAAGTGTCTCCAAAGAGCTATCTGAACCGGATTACGTAAGTTTCAGATGGCGCATTGGAGCGCAGGGAGGGGTCGCATAGTTGGTCTAGTGCGGTCGCCTGCTAAGCGACAGTGGGGTTAATAGCTCCACCGAGGGTTCGAATCCCTCCCCCTCCGCCAAGCAAATGACGAAAGAGGACGGTGTCAACACTCTGGTTGACACCGTCCTCTTTGCATTGCACATTCCGCGCTGCCGCACTGTTCAGTGCGGCCGGGCTTGGCGAGGGTAACGGTGGCTGTGACTGTCGGCTGCTCTCTGCCGCAGACCGGTGCCACAGCGGATGGACAAGAAAGTGCCGTGGGGCACTCGCGGGTTGGCACCTCTGCGCAAACGCCAGCAGTGAGCAAGGAGTACGCGCACATCCCGGGCAAACCCTCACTCTTGGCGGGGGCAGGTTGCGCTCCTACCTTACTGAAGAGCGCAGGTTGAAAACCTACGCTACCGGTGGAAGCAGGTTGAGAACCTACGCTACCTGCACTACCGCCAGACCCACTCGTCTGTTCAGGCTTGGCGAACCGCTCGCTACGAGACGGCGGTGCGCACGGCCCGTTCGATAGCCGGCATGGCATCCGCGACGGTGACCTGGCCGGAGATTGCCTGGCGCAGCGGCGTTGTCAGATTGCGTCCCAGGGCTTGGCGGCCCAACACCGGCGACGGGCTCTCTTGCTCGAGCAGCTCCAAGTACTCCGAGTACGTTGGCGTGAAGTTTGTCACCAGCTTTGCCATGGGGTACTTCCACTGCGGCTTGAACGGCAACGTCATGCTCGTGTTGCCCAGGTAGTCCTGCAGCGTTTCCCTGGTATAGAGGAACGTGAGCAGGTCCCAGCCGGATGTCGGATTGTTGGCCACTTCGGGGATGGCAATCTGATTCGACCAGACCTGGGTCGCGCCCGCGCTGCCGCTCGGCCCTTTCGGCAATGGCAGCCAGTGAAACACCAGATCCGGATCTATGGGCTGTTCCGCCGTGTGCACGCGGACGGCGTGGTTGATCGCGTCGGCATTCACAACGGCCATGGAGGTGTCTCCACGCACGAAGAGCCGCGCGGTATCGATGTACGGCGACGGCTCGCCGCTCACTTTGTCCTCTGTGACCAGGTCGGCCAGGAACTGGAGCGCTGCCTGGGCGTCAGGATTGTTCACCACGACATTCCCGCCGTCGGCGTTATTCTGGAAAAAGCCGGTGTTATTGCTATAGAGCCAAGTCAAGACTTGCAGCCAGTTCGGGCTGACGTGCATGCCCGGACGCGTAACCGTGTCACCATCACGCTGCGTAAGGGTGGCTGCGGCTTCCCGCAGATTGTCCCAGCCCCACTGCTTGAAGGCTTCTACGTCAACCGACATGCCGGCCTCTTCCATGTGCTTTGCGTTGATGGCCAGACCGATGGCTTGCGGGTCGTCGTAGGGGAGCGCATAGACTTGCTCGTCAACTGAGGCGTACGGCAGGACGCCTTTCACAAACTGCGTCAACTTTACCGTTCGCGGCCAGTTCAGATACGTAGTAAGGTTGCGCACCATCGATGCCTCCGCCCAACTCGGGAGGGCACCCATGGGCACGTGCACGGCGTCGGGACCGCCGGTCCCCGCGGCCGTGACCTGAGCGAGCCTGCTCTCTACCTCGCGCTGACTGCCGAGGAAGACCGGCTCCAACGTATTGCCGGTACGGGCAGCAAACAAGCCGTGGACGTCCGTCAGCCATTGCTGGGTGGGGCCGGAGGCCCAGGTCCAGAAAGTCACCACTCCCGGTCTGCGGATGATGGGGATCGGCCCTTCCACCGGTGTAGGCGTTATGGGGATAAACGGCGTGGGCGTCGGCACACATGGGCCGTCGCAGCGGCGGCGATTCAAGCCGGCGCATGCCGAAAGGAGCGACGTGGCTGTGGCGCCAAGTCCTATCGCTCCCAACGTGCGGAGCACGCCTCGACGCGTGTGTTCAGATGGGACCAATCCAGATTTCATGAGGCGTTTACCTCCAACTTACGTGTGCTTTCAAGCCCTATGCAATCCATGTTTTTTCAAATGCGGTGAGGAAGTCTGCTTAAGCGAATAGCATACCCTACCCGTGCTTCACAAGTCTACGCTCTTTGGCGCAGTTTTGCCACCTGGAAGTACGCGCGCGCTATTGCTTTTCTTAGGAACTTCTTAAGTGGAACGGGCACGTCCCAATTATCACTATGCTACGATGAAGTCAAGGCATTTCAATAGTGGGGATTTGGAGGGTGAACGTCCATGCAATCGTCGATACCGTGGCGCAAGGAATTTCTGGCCGGCACGATAGCTGCCGCAGCTTTTCTATCCATCTACTTCGCTGTGCGGTTTGTGTGGCAGGTCGCGGCGCTGCCTGAGGCAGTGGTGGACCGCATTCTAACGTTCATTCCGCCCGTGCTCTTCGAGTCGGTCATCCAGATTTTCGGCTCTTTGGCTAAGCAGATTAACTTCGCAGCCATCCTCATCGGCATCATAGCCTTCGGCGGAGTCCTGGGCTTGCTCTACGGCCGCTTGCTGCGCTGGCTTGAGGTGGAAGAAGACAGCAGCGGCACGACGCGTGCCCTCCGCTACGGTTTCGCCTACGGGGTCTTGCTGTGGCTGGTCCATGGCGTCACCATGTCGCCGTTCGTGGAGCGTGGCTTCTTCGGCACGGGTGCCTCGTCGCCGGCAATTGCCGCCGTGGCTACCGACATCGTCGCCTATCTGGTGTTTGGCGTGGTGCTGGCCTATGTCCGCCAGCCTTTCGTCGTGGAGCCGACCGAGTCTGCTTCCGCAGGCGTGCTCAGCCGCCGGTCGCTGGCGCCCTTGGCGGCGTCCGGCCTGGCCGTGGGAGGCGCCTACATGCTGAACCGCTCTTTCGCCGCCCAGGCGGAGGCTGTTTTCGCTGGACCCGTGCAAACAACAACCACCGCTCCCAGCGGCGAGACCGTGGATATCTTCCAGGAGGGCTTTGAAGGTTTGGAGCCCTTGGTCACGCCCAATGACCAGTTCTATGTCATCTCCAAGAACAACATCGATCCCACCGTGCACCTGGACGATTGGAATCTCACCATCACCGGCATGGTGGAAAACAAGATGGTATTGGGCTATGACACACTGACGTCGATGCCGAGCCAACAGCAGTACTCAACGCTCCAGTGCATCAGCAACGCCGTTGGCGGCGACTTGATCGGAAATGCCTTGTGGGAAGGCGTGCCGCTCTGGAACCTCTTGCTGCAAGCCGGCATCCAGCCCGGCGTGAAGGACATCGTGCTGCACGCGGCGGACGGCTACCAGGAGAGCATCCCAATCGAGAAGGCCCAGGACCCGCACGTCATCGTGGCGTATCGCATGAATGGCGCTACCCTGCCGCGCAACCACGGTTTCCCGGTGCGGCTGGTGGTCCCGAACATCTACGGCATGAAGAACGTGAAGTGGCTGACGCGCATCGAGCCCGTGGACCATGACTTCAAGGGCTATTGGCAACAACGCGGCTGGAGCGATGAGGCCATCATCAAGACTATGTCCCGCATCGACGCGCCGCGCAACGGCGCCTCGGTGAGCGCCAAAGTGGACCGGCAAATCCTGATCGGCGGCATCGCCTTTGCCGGCAACCGCGGCATCAGCAAGGTGGAGGCCAGCATCGACGAGGGCGAGAACTGGATAGAAGCCGAACTGGGCCAGGCGCTTGCGCCGTTCTCGTGGGTGCAGTGGCGCACAATCTGGGAGCCGCCGGTGGCGGCAGGCTATACAATCCGCGTGCGCGCTACCGACGGCGACGGGAATCTGCAGGACGAAACGGAGTTGCAGCCCGCGCCCAACGGCGCTTCCGGCTGGCACACTATCAGCACGCGCATTACCGGCATCAGCGACGGACAGAATTAGGAGGATGCAGGCATAGGTTTATCCTACGCTTACAATTTCTTGGGGCGCGCTAAAACACTTGTAGAAGAGGCGTGCGCTTGATCGGCTGCTCACCACTGCGCGGTCCCAACTCAAAGGTTTGCACGCTTTTTCGAAGTTGCTTCTGGGTCACACGAATGTTGTGTCCCAGAAGCTGCGCTTTAAGGGCTGATTCGGATCACACGTCTCGGCATTACGGATGCCGTTCAACAGGTGCGACTAGAGGCGACCTGTGAGGGAAGGCATGCCCAGGTTTTCCGCCACGGCATCGAGGTCTTCCACGATTTCGGCTGCAAAGGCAATGCCGTCGCGGAGGAAGTTTTCTTTGCGCTCTAACTCAATCTCGCCGGGCAGGTAAACGCGTTCGACGCCTTTGGCCTTAGCTGAGTTGCGCATCTGGCGGATTTGCACGTCCATACGCTGTTTGAAATCGTCCACCGGCATCATGTGACCGACGTCGATTGCCATGAAGAGTTGGCCCATGGCTTGCGGCGTATTGGGAATGCCGCCCCGGCGCACGTCCTGACCGAAGAGCGCGCCCGTAAGCACGCCGCAGAGCGCATCCAGCACCACGGCGAGGCCGTAGCCTTTGGGTCCGCCCACCGGCGCCATGAGCGTCGCAATACTGGGGTCCGTAGTGGGAACGCCCTCGTCAGTCAGGGCCCAGTCGAGGGGGATGGACTCTCCCTTCCGCTTTGCCAGAGCAACCTTGCCCGCCGCCACGACGCTCACCGCCATGTCGAGCATGAGCGGACGCTCGGTGGCCGCCGGTATAGCGTAGGCGATGGGCGTATTGCTGAGACTGGGCGTGACGCCGCCGAAGGGCGCCATCACCTGGATGCCGTTGGTGGAGCAAAAGCCTATCGCGTCGTGGTCGACGGCGCGCAGCGTGTAGTAGGCCGCCGCGCCAAAGTGATTGCTCTCGCGCACCCCTACCGCGCCTATACCGAACTGCTTGGCTTTCTCTATTGCCAGGTCCATGGCCTGCACCCCCGCCACCTGTCCCATGGCGTTGCGCGCGCTGATGATTGCCGTGGCCCCGTTGTCCGACACGACTTCCGGCGTGGCTGTCGGATCAATCGACCCGACCTGAATCCAGTTGGTATACAGCGGCAGAAAGTTACTGCCATGCGTAAAGACACCGGTGAGATCGGCGTGCACGAGCGACTGCGCCACGAGCGATGCTTCCCCCGGCAGCATACCGACTTTGCAGAATGCTTCCGTGTCGAACTCTTCCATCGTTGTGGCCGGTACGCGGACAACTCCAGATTCGGCGGACATATATTGGTCTCCCTTATCTCTCTTTTTCAAGCGATGGTCTAGCTCTCTAGGTAGCCACGCGCATCTTACACTCGTAGCGCGGGGACTTGCCCCTTAGGGTTCACCCTACCATTCTCGGCGCCATCATCGTTGCTCTACTGTCCTGGCGCGCAGTTAACGCGCACCCTCGTTCCACACTTCAGCGCGGCGTATGAAGACCTGCGGATCGTCTACCCACTCCGCAAAACCGATGCGCCGGTTGTTGGTTAGCCAGTTAATCTTCTCATCCAGGCAAGCAGCAAGCGCAGCATCCTCTACAGCGAGGGAGAAGCCGCCCAATTCAATGGCCTCATCGAGGGCTGTCACCTCCAGGGAGCTGTCGGCGGCACGTGCCGCGTCGCGGTTACCGATTTCGCCTCTGGCTAATGCGTCAATTTCACCGCTGCGAAGGGCCGCAATGAGCTCCGCTTCGCCCAACGCATCCCCGAGGTAGACAACCTGCGGCATGGACTTGTCCGGTGGGTAGAGATGCTGTCTTCCGTCAAGATTCTCCGTTGCCCCCGCGGCGGTGATTGCATAGTCCGCACTGCCGTCGGCGATCACTGATCCCTGCGCGGTATCCACACGGACGCCGGCCGCGAGCACACCGTTCGCGTCAACAAGACCCGTCAGTTCCAAGAGGCGAAACTCCCCGGTTGTACCGGCAAGCGCGCCCACGCGCATATCACTGGTGAGGTCGGCGTAACTGGAAAGGTAGGCTGCGTCCACGGCGCGCACCAAGAGCGACTGGCGAAAGATGATGTGGCCGCTGGTAAACACGACCACCTGTGTGCCTGAGGCATCGCGGGTCCGCGAATCGAGTATCGTAATGCCGCCGCCGACGATGTCGTACTCGGTTCCGGCTGACTCTAGCCAAATGCCTTCCCAGCGAGCGATGCCCCGGCGGGAGAACACCAACCCCGCACCTTCCATCGCCTCCAGGGCGCTTAGCAAATCCGCCTCATAGCCGCGATGGGTGTTGAATCCCTCGGCGTCCGGATCCAAATCAACACTGTAGCTGACCGGCGAGAAAAATGCGTAAAAGCCCACGCTCAGCACACGCTCTCCATCAGAGCAGGCCACCGCTTGCTTCTCAGGGACTTGCTCAACCCTGGCAAGTCCCACACCACAGGCGGCAAGGCAAAACAGCAAGAAACCAAGTATCGCGGCTTTGACAAGGAACACGCGGCGGCGGACGACGACGGAGATTAACAGGGTCTTTCTCGACTTGAAATCAACAATGCGCGGCCACATCTTGTGAGAATCTCACTGAGTTGCCAGTATAGCATTCATACCGGCAGAAGGCCGCTGCAACCCACGGAGGAATACAAACTCCAATAGTGAATTGTCCAAGACCTAATTTAGCAGGGCTTATATCTGGAGATTAAGGGGCAGCAAGTCGGCAGTCTCTGGATTATGCTGGTGGAGAACATGTGCGAGGTCGTGGCGCGCCGGGAGATTCTTTGGGAACAGGAGGCCTTAGTAGAGCCGTGGGGCTAGAGGGGTGCTGGTCGGCCCAGCCACGCGGCCAGCGCCTCCGCCTCGGCGGGCTTCCGCAGCTCGATAACCCGCAGGTGAGGGAATGCGCCTTCTTCCAGGATACGCCGGTACTCCCGCCGCCGCCGTCGGTAGGTCACAATCGCCCACCGGATGATGGAGTCCCGGCTGAGAAAGGACTGCCGGAAGGTCTCCCGGTTGCGGGAGAACAGCTCCTCACGGGTTAACACCCGCTTGGTGGTACGGTACAGGGCGCGCCACAGTACTACCCGGAAGGGATAGTTGAGCCAGACGATGGCGGTGGCCCGACCCCAGACTATGTCCCGAGTGACGCTGTAGTTGCCATCTATCACCCACCTCTCACCGGCCACAGCCTCGCTGACCAGTTGCCGGAACTCCTCCGCCGGTCGCGGTTGCCAGTTGGAATTCCAGTGAATGGCATCCAGCTCGATGTGGGGCGCTCCCAGTGACCGCGATATTTGCCGCGCCAGAGTGGTTTTGCCAGAGCAGCTTTTCCCCACCACTATCACTCGCTCCATGGCCCGGCGCACGTCCTTGCCCCATGTCACCATGCCGCCAACCTGCCCCATCAGGCACTTACCTCATCGGGAGCCGGCTTCTTGCGGAACGCCCGCAGCAGCAGCCCGGCTATCACCAGGCAAATGGTCCCTGATACTCCCAGTAGCAGTACCGACGCCACCGTATCCAGGAATTGCAGGCGGCTCACGCTTTCGGATAGTTCCTTCAGCGCCACGGCCACGCCGCCGCTGAGTACCGTCACGCCGAATAACCCGCGTATCCGCCCGGGGTCTACGAAACGGGTTGCCGTGGCGCCAACCTGCGCGCCCGCCGAGGCGGCAGTCAGCATGATTATGGCCATGAGCAGGTCCACGTGGTTGCCCAGGGCGTAGATGAAGGTCCCCACCGAGCCGGTGATGATTATTTGAAAGAGGTCGGTGCCGATAGCCATGACGGTGGGGACGCCCACCACATAGACCAGCAACGGCATCAGGATGAAGCCGCCGCCTGCCCCCAGCAGCCCGGCCATGAAGCCCACGCCGAAGCCGATGCTGAAGGGCACGAAGACGGAGATGCTCTGAATCCCCGAGAGGGGCAATGCCACCCGTGTTGGCGTGATTCCCCGCCCCGGCAGCCAGACGGCATGAGGCGGGATGCGCAACGCTTGCACCTTCCGGGCCAGGTTTTCAGTGGACGTCGCGTCGCCGGTCCCTCCGGCGCGGCGGCGCACCTTGAAGTAGTCGTAGACGATGAACGATCCCAGGGCGCCCAGGAAGACGACGTAGACGTACCGGATCACGGGGCCGATGATGCCTGCCTCAAGCAAAGCAACGTTCAGCCGTTCCGCCAGAATCTCGCCGGGCACGGTGCCGCAGACCATCAGCAGTCCCAGCCGGAAGTCCACGTGGCCGAGGCCCTTGTGCTTCAGCATGTTGATGATGGAGGAGCCCATGACGAGCGTAAGCCCGGTCCCAACCGCGTAGATCGGCGGCACACCAAAGACCAGCAGGCCCCCGGTAATCAGGAACCCGCCGCCGACGCCGAAGAAGCCGCCCAGGGTCCCGACAATCAGCCCCAACAACACGAGGAGCGCCGGGTCAACCGTCACGCCGGCGTTAGGGAAAAGCATGCGCTACCCTCGCCCGCCGGCGCGGGCACGGCTCCCGGCCCAAAGAGATGTGATCCAACGCAGGACCAGTTCCCAGAGGCTGTAGAGGCCCAGTGCAGTACTCGCCACCACCGCCATGACCAGCAGGGCCCACAAAAAGGGATTCTGACTGCTGAGCTCTTGGAGAAAACCCGTTAGCGCATCGTACATGCCATCCAGTATAGCCAAATGTGGCCTATGCCCGTCGTAGGGGTCCGTTGGGTATTAACGCTTGCAGCAATCTGGTGGCACGAACACAGAAGGCTGTCAGCGTGCCGATTTACCGTCACTCGCCGCGTGACGCCGACGCTGTGACGCACGGTGCCCGGACGTGTATACGACTAAACTGCCAATCACGCATTGCTGGTACTATTGCCAAGAAGTACATGTCAATCAATAGGATAGACAGAACAAAGGTGGCGGTTACGTGGTTTCGTTTCGAAAGAGGATGGAGAGTTGCCGATGAAACGTCTCGCGATACTCTTTGCCTGCGCCCTTTTCTTGCTGTTCCCCGCATCCGCTGCGGCGGCGGAGTGCCAATTCGTGTTGGGCTTCAAGACTCTCCGCGATCTCATCGGCCATGACATCGTCGGCGAGTGTTTGGAAAACGAGCACTTTAACCATATTGGCGACAGCGTGCAGCAGACTACCGGTGGCTTGCTCGTCTGGCGCAAGGCCGATAACTGGACCGCCTTCACCGACGGCTACCGCTCCTGGATTAACGGCCCATACGGGGTAGAGCAGCGGTTCAACGTCGAGCTCTTGCCTTGGGAGGCGGAAGGAGCCATAGAACGGCTGCCCTGGGTGCGGGATGGCTTGACGGATCTCGAGGGGCGGGCCGTGAGCTCGCTGGAAACTTTGGGCAAGTACTATTCACAGGTCTTCCTTGCCTTGTTGGAAAGAGAGCGGGACTGGCTACCGCCGCAGAATGACGGCGACATTACAGAACTCGATCGTATTGTGGACTTGAGTTCGCTCAACGAGACCGCCACGCGGCAGATCGTGTCACTGCCTTTTCTCGACGATATTGACTCTCACGATTACTTCGCGCTGCAGTCTTTTCGCGGGCTGCTGTTGTCCGATAGCGCCGGGCGCATAGGGGAGATTGTGTCCGATCCCGCACTGCAAGACAGCAGAACGGAGACGGACGGCGTGACCATTCTGGTGCACATTCTCCGCCTGCAAGACCCCGAAGCGGCCGCGAAGATTGAGTCTATGGCGTGGGTGCGGGACGGCATCGCGAGCAGCATGCACAGTACCGCGGACCCGCAGGACGGCTCCCGGAATGAGCAATCCGTAGTGCATACCCTTGTGCGCCTGGCTGGTCGCTCGCGGGCAACGTACTTAGACTTGGCGGACAAGCCTTGGCTGCAGGACGGGCTGTCGCGCTACGAATTCCAGTTGATCAGTGACTTTGAGCAGCTTGTCCAATGGGACGTATTCTGGGCCAACCGCGTAGTCAACATGCCTTTCATGCAGAGCCTAGAAGGCACCGAGGTCTCGATTGTACAGACCATCAAGGACTTTCAGTGGACAGACCCTGATCTGCCTGCTCGCATTCTATCCCACCCCACTCTCGCCGGAGGCATTACCGACGATAAGACCAGCATTGTCTTCATGGTCATCATGGAATTGACGGCTCCGCAAGGGGCAGCGGTGGTCTTTGCTTACCCCTGGGTTCAAGACGGTATGACCGCTGGCGAACTAGAGGGGTTTCGCTTCCTTCAACACTTGGGAACCAGTTCCGACCGGGTCCTGCTAGCTGTGGCGCAGAAGAGCTGGGTGCAGGACGGCATCACGAAAGAAGAGCGCATAGTCATTGGCAGGCTGCACAACATCCTGGGCTGGCGCGGGAGTTCACACATCCACGAAGCCTTGGCTCTCCGCATTCTGGCAATGCCGTTCCTCAATGCCGTCGACGATATCGATGTCGGGGCAATGCAGAGTCTAAGCAGATTACACCGGCCCGATAACGGAAGTCAATTGGCAAGAATCTTGTCTCACCCGAAGCTCAGCAACGGCATCACTGACGATCTCGCCGCGCTGGTGGCTACCTTGCCGGAAAACGTCGACGCGGCACTAGAGGTCTTGAACACGCAACGGTAAGCCGGATCGATCCGATGTGTTGCCCATGTTCAAGTGAAAACGGAAGGCGTTAAGAGCGGCATGACTGACGGCTGGACCTCGGAGGAGGCTTGTGCGAGTCGCCAGTGGACGGCAGACGTCGCTGAGGTACCGATCGGCACTGAAGTAAAGAGAGAGGCCCCGCACCAATGAAACGGCTTGCGGTATTCCTTGCTCTCGTCATCAATCTCTTGCTGCCAATTTCTGTCGAGGCAGCGGAGTGCCAGTTCGTCCTCGGCTTCAAGACCCTGCGCGATCTGATTGGCCAAGAGATTGTCGGCGAATGTCTGGAAAACGAGCACTACAACCACATCGGCGACAGCGTTCAACAGACCACCAGCGGCCTGCTCGTCTGGCGCAAAGCCGACAACTGGACCGCCTTCACCGACGGCTTCCGATCGTGGGTCAACGGACCGTACGGTCTCCAAGTTAGACTGAATACGCAGCGCTTCTCCTGGGAGGGGGACCGCTCCCCGGTCACCAGCATCGTGGCTTCCGCGCCCCAGTCCTCCCCTGCGCCCGCTCGCTCTTTACGCGAACTGACATTGGCTTCCCCTTGGGTTCAGGACGGTATCGATCACAACGACCCGTACCAAGTTGAGCCCTTGGCCCACAGAGCGTTGCTATTAATCGACAGGAACAATCCGCAGTTGGCTGAGGTGATGTCACGTTGGGCCTGGATTTTCGATGAGGACTTGAACCACAGTGAGGCATACGTTCTCCATTCACTAGGTAGTCTGGGCGGAGAATTCTCATTGTTCGCTCGCCACCTGACTTCTCTGCCATGGATTCAGGACGGCATAGAACTTGGTGAGATGAGGGCGGTCTTTAGCTTGAGCGGATTGGCCGCCGGGGGCAACCAGCAATTTGCGTTAGAGTTGGCAACGTTGCCTTGGGTTGTGGACGGCGTCACCTACCTTGAAGCCAGTGAAGGTATAGCTGCGATGAATACGAACATAGGCCCCCCTCAAAGGCAGCGCTATAGTATCCCGGAAGCGCGGCGAGTCTTGAGCTATGTCAATTACCCGCCTACCGAAGTAGACTTCTATCTGCTGCGGGCTCTGTCGTTCTTTCAGGATAGGCATCCCGGTGGACTGAGCCGTCTCTTCTCAGCGCCGTGGGTCGCCGACGGCCTGGATCAAAAAGAGCGCATTTACTTGATAGCCGCTGCGGGCAGCAATGTAGATGCAGATCAACTCTTCGCGCCGTATCACATAGCTTCGACACAGATCACCCTGCCGCTTTCGGGCACAGTGACCCTATGGGCAGTGCGTCGTCAACCCTTTCATCCCGGCGACACTGTCCTGCAGAACTTAGAGGAGGCGGTCCGGGCCTCGGAACGGTTTTGGGGTATACAGTTCCCAGTAGATCATGTCGTTCTGTCCCTACTCCATCCGGGTTCTAGCTTTGGCAACAGAGGCTACATGTTGGCGCTAGGGTCATTTGATGGATCACTGTCCTCAGCACCATACCGCACAGTGGCCCACTACTACTTCAACACAGGGCCGGAGTGGCTTGCAGAAGGCGGCGCGAGCGTCGTCAGGCTGTTCGCTACTAATGGTGGCGACATCCCGGCAGTACCGTTTCCCGATAGCTGCCGCGAAAATGGGGTGCAGAATTTACACACCATAAGTCAATTAGGCGTCGGCCCAAAGCAGCGATCCTGCAGGCACATACAAGGAGCTCACTTTTTGGTGGCCTTGCGTGAGACGATGGGCGCGGAAGCCTGGCTGGCGGCGCTGAGAGAAATCTACGCCAGTTTTGGCTACCGGGGACTGTACGTAGGGTCCTGGAGCACTGAGCCCGATGACGAGGACTTCTATCGAGTGTTCTTGAAGCATTCACCGCCGCATCTAGTTGACTCGGTAAAAGATGTCTTCAGACGCCTGCACGGCGGTCCGTTCGTCGAAAGTGAAAAGTAAACCGACGGCATGGCCCATGTGGAAGAAAGCCCGTCAGCAAAATCGCACTCAAGAGAACCAAGTATAGTGCGTCAAAGTCGTGACAAGCGTCAGCCGCTAGAGAAGGTTTAGTAGGACAAAGAGTCACTGATGAGATTTGTTGGCGCGGTATTTGCTCTCGCTATCTTGCTGCTCTTCCCCACGTCCGCTGCGGCGGCTGAGTGCCAGTTCGTCCTCGGTTTCAAGACTCTGCGCGACCTCATCGGCCATGACGTCGTCGGTGAGTGTTTGGAGAATGAGCACTACAACCACATCGGTGACAGCGTGCAGCAGACCACCGGCGGCCTGTTGGTCTGGCGCAAGGCCGACAACTGGACGGCCTTCACCGACGGCTACCGCACCTGGATCAACGGCCCGACTGGCCTCGTGCAGCGGCTCAACACCGAGCGCTTCGCGTGGGAAGCGGACTACGCCCCCGGCACCGCTACGCCGACTCCCACTGAGAGGCCTACGCCTTCTTCAATTCCCACACCATCTCCCAGAGATGCGCTGGTGGAGCTGTACGAGGCGACCGACGGCCTGAACTGGGAGAACAGTACCAACTGGCTGAGCGACCGGCCCATCGGAACGTGGCACGGCGTAACGACCGATAGCAACGGCTGGGTGACAGGACTGTGGCTCAACAATAACCAGTTGAGCGGAAGTATACCGCCCGAGCTCGGCAGTCTCGTCAACCTGACAGGGCTGTACCTCTACAACAACCAGTTGAGCGGAGGTATACCGCCCGAACTCAGCAGCCTCGCCAACCTGACAAGGCTGCACCTCAGCGGCAACCAGTTGAGGGGAGGTATACCGCCCGAACTCGGCAGCCTCGCCAACCTGACAGAACTGTACCTCGGCGGCAACCAGTTGAGCGGGGAGATACCGCCTGAATTCGGCAGTCTCGCCAACCTGACAGGGCTGCACCTCGACAATAACCAGTTGAGCGGGGAGATACCGCCTGAATTCGGCAGCCTCGCCAACCTGACAAGGCTGCACCTCGACAATAACCAGTTGAGCGGAAGTATACCGCCCGAACTCGGCAGCCTCGCCAATCTGACTAGGCTGCACCTCTACAACAACCAGTTGAGCGGAGGGATACCGCCCGAACTCGGCAGCCTCGCCAACCTGACAGAGCTGTACCTCAGCGGCAACCAGTTGAGCGGAAGTATACCGCCCGAGCTCGGCAGCCTCGTCAACCTGACAGGGCTGTACCTCTACAACAACCAGTTGAGCGGAAGTATACCGCCCGAACTCGGCAGCCTCGCCAACCTGACAAGGCTGCACCTCAGCGGCAACCTGTTGAGCGGAGGGATACCGCCCGAGCTCGGCAACCTGGCCAACCTGACAAGGCTGCACCTCGGCGGCAACCAGCATCTGACGGCGTGCATTCCGGAAGCCCTGCGAGGGTTGCGTGCAACCTTGCCACATGATGCATCCAGCCTCAACGGCATGGCGGACTGTACAGGGATGGAAGTCGTCCAAACCGTAAGCCAAGACACTTCAATCTACAACGAAAACGTCTTCGTGCTACCGGTTACGGAAGACATTACTGCAGCGACTTTATACGACACATTGCCTCTATGGGACTACGCGGAGCGCTTCTACGAGCTTTTCCACGACGACTTCGACTTCCTGATATTTGTCTCAAATCTGTATTCGTTTAATAGGACCTCTACCTGGAGAGTTGAATATAGTGCCTACTACCAAGGTGTGAGTAACGACGTACGGGGAATTGGCAAGAGGTTGTTCTCCGACAGTAGGGCGTGGGGATCGGAAGGTGCGCTCCAAGGTGCAATCTTTATTGGGTACGCAGACCGTTTGTTCATCTCTGGCCCGCATGAGCTCATGCATCGATGGGGGAACACCATTGTGCCAACTGTCCACGGCGCACATTGGGGGTTCAGCAGCGCAAACGGAGAGATCGGCGGATTTGACATTGCGGACCTCGTGGATCATGGCGGCGGCCGGTATTCGGCCGGTGAGTTTGGTACTGGCGGGCGGGGCGGTCCCGAAAGATTTTACAGCCCCATTGAGCTGTACATAGCGGGCCTCATACCGCCCGAGGAGGTCCCTGACTTGTGGGTGGCGGAAGACGGCGAATGGCTCGACGAACGCACCGACGACGGAGATAGGCTGTTTACTGCAAGCAGGGTCAGGACGTATACCATCGAGGACATCATAGACGAGCATGGAAAGCGGGTCCCCGATCACAGGACGTCTCAGAAGGAGTTCCGCGCGGCCGTCGTTCTCCTTATCGACGAGAACCACCCGCTTTACAAGTGGCAGCTGGACAGGTTGAGCGGTGCTATAGACTCGTTTAGCCACCCCGGCGCGAATTCATTTTATGCGTACAGATTCGATACGTACAACTTCTGGGAGGCGACTGGCGGCAGGGCCACGATCACCATGGACGGCCTGTCGCGGTCCCTGAAATAAATCGCTCAGCAGCGAGACGCCTCTGATGACTGGACTTGCGAGCGGAAAGATAAATCTGAAATGCAAAATGCAATCCTTGCACATTCCGCCGTAACACTTTACGGCCCATCTGGACTTGCTTTGTTTGGCTCCGACGGCCTGAGAGTCAGAATCGTCATTTCCCTGGACGAGGCGGTTATTTCGCTCTTGGTACGTCAGGTTGGCCGTCGTCTTGGGTGCGTAGATTTTCCAGCTTCAGCAGTTGCCGGTCCAGCGCGCGGCGGCGGGTGCCGGTGAGCGTGTCGAAGTCGTTGGATAGCCGCTGGAAGTCGTTTTCAAGCTTTTCGAGCGCATCGGCGTACCGCGACCACTCTTTGGTAAATGCGCCTAGCAGCGTGAGCATTTCGCCTGCGGTCTGTTGCATTGAGAACGACTCGCTGGCCTGGCGAATGACGCTGAGCACGCCAAAGAGGCTGAAGGGTGAGCATAGGACCACGCGGCTCTCCAGGCTGTTCTCCAAGAGCGTGCTGTCGCGCTGAAGGATGAAGCCGTACACCTGCTCCAGTGGAATAAACAGCAGGACGCAGTCCACCGTATTGGCTGCAGGGTCAATGTATTCGCGCGACGTAACGGCTTTCACGTGGCTGCGCACGTCGCGGAAAAACTGCTGCTCGAATTGCTCTCTATCGGTGTCGCCATCTGCTTCAAGCGCTCGCAGATAGTTGTCGAGAGGGAACTTGACATCCATATTGAGATGAAGATCTCTTGGCAGCTTGAAGGTAAAGTCGGGACGCGTGCCCGCGGCGGTCGTCGTTTGCTTGGTATAGTGGAAGTTGGGCAGCAGGCCGGCGGCCCGGAGCACGTCCTCCGCCATGCGTTCTCCCCAGGCGCCGCGGGCACGGCTGTTGGCAAGCGTTTCCCGCAGCGAGTTGGTGGTTTCCGTTAGTTGCTTCGTCTGATCGGCGGTGTTGCGGATTTCCGTTGTCAGAGCGCTCAGCCGCTCACCGCTCTGCGCCTGCATGTCCGTCATCAGCGTCCGTACGTGATCCAGGGTCGTCTTCATCTGATCGAGCTGTTGGTCGATCAAGTGCTTCTTGCTGTTCAACTCCTGGGAAGACTGCGTCTGCTGTGCGCCGAGCTGGCTCTTGGCAAGCTGCACCAGTTGGCTCGTGCTCTGGTTGAGGGCTTGCAAGGAGAGGCTGCTGAACTGGTCGGCCATGTGATTGAGCAGTGATTGCACCTGCTCCTGCTGGGCGCGCTCGGTCTCCGCGCGCAGGCGCTCGCCAATGACTTCAGTAGTGCGCTTGCGCCATAGACCGAAAAGCGCGGCAAGAGCGAGACCGAGCGCCAGACCCGCCGCACCTCCAACTACGAGTGAGATGAAATCCATGGAAGCTCTGCTGAATGTGCCAGTTGCATCTTGCGAGGATACTCCCGGCGGCTGCTTTTCAAAATTCGGCGCCTTAGCGGCAGTTGCACGCTGACTCTAAGCCAGGCCCCGCCGCGCGCCGGCATCGATATCAATTGACGTGCCGGTGACCATGGCCGCCTCCGCTGAGGCCAGAAACGCCACGAGATTGGCGACGTCCTCGGGGAGGGTTACGCGGCCCAAGGGGTTGGGCGCGCGCATCTCGGCGGCGGCCTGCGCCGCCGGAGTGCCCCGCAATCGCTCCGCCTGCTGTGCCATGTCGTCGATGAGGCCGGTCTCCGTCAGACCTGGATTCACCATGACTATGCGAATGCCGTCTGCGGCGACCTCATCGGCGAAAGTCTTCGTGAACGAAAGAAGCCCCGCATTCATCACGCTTGCGATTGCGAGGCGCGTGGAGGGGTCGTGAGCGGAACCGCCGCCGATAAGCACGATTGCGCCGCCTGCGCTCCGCCGCATATAGGGAGCAATCTCGCGGGCGCACCGAATGTAGCCGAGCAACTTCAGGCGGATCTGCTCTTCCCAGGCCGCGTCCGGCACCTCCATAGTACCGCCGACGGTGCCGCCGCCGGCGCAGGCAACGAGGATGTCCAGCCGTCCCAGTTCTTCGCTGGCTACATGCAGCCCGGCCTGGATCTCGCTCAATCGCGTTACGTCTGTGGCAATGCCAATTGCCCGGCGGCCGGTTTCGCTGGCAATTGCCTGTGTTGCCTTGCTGAGGTCGTCCGACGTACGCGCCAGGAGGGCGACGTTCGCTCCCTTGGCGGCAAGAGCATGGCCAATGGCCCTGCCAATACCACGGCTGCCCCCGGTGATCACCGCACCGCAACCTTCAAGTGATCTGTCCATGTTGCTCCTCCCACATCCCTCGCGAAGCTTCACAGTGTTCAGATTGTGAAGCAGTCACAGTCCCCGCAAGCTCTTTGTTGAACATGTTACTTAGATTTCATTGAGAAAGGCAATAGAATAAAATGTGTTCTTGCAAGAATTCAATCTGCACTCTATACTTTAAATGATCACTACGGCTGTGATTCAGAAATTCAGAATCGAGGATAGTAAGACCGGAGTGCCGTGCTAACGTGCGCAACGGTAGTACTAGCAAGCAGCCGCTCACGTGCGATTGGTACAATGAACATAGCGTAGCACACTTTTTCGCAGTTGTACGCACTGTTTGAAAGTGGGTAGCTCCGGGAAAATCGCACCAAGGTGATGGGCCGACACGTCCAAGCAACTTTAGCGGAGAATTAACAGTGGCAAGATGGCAGAAAATCGCTCTGCTGGTGGCAATCGTTGCGGCGCTCTTAGTTGTCGTCAGGATCGTCGTGTGGCCGCGCATAACGGGCCCCTCCGACGATGCCGTGCAGGTGGCAGAAGTGGAGTTCGTGACGGTGAGCCGGGGGACGATTATGACCACGGTCAACGCCTCGGGCAGCATTGTGTACCCGGAGCAAGTGGCTCTCGGTTTTTCCACGACGGCAGATCTGCGTGAGATTTTCGTCGCCGTTGGGGATGAGGTGGCAGCAGGCGCCCCGCTGGCATCCATAGACGACACCGATCTCCGCGTGGCGGTGCAGGAAAGAGAAGCGGACTTGCGCACCGCCGAGGTGAACTTGGAGCGGCTGGAGAGAGCGCGGCCTGAAGACATCCGGACGGCGGAAATTGCGGTGGTGGACGCTGAAACCAAGCTGGCCGAGCTACTGGAGGGCCCGACGCAAACCGAAATCAACGATGCGGAAACAGCCGTAATAAATGCCGAGGTTGCTTACGACAGAGCCATGAAGGCGCTCACGGCCCTGCGCAATCCGGAAGAGAGCGACATCGAGGCCGCCCGCAACGAGGTAAAGAATGCGGAAGCCGCCCTCTCGGCGGCCCAGGAAAACCTGGACGCGCTGCGTGCCGGCGGCAGCGAGGCCAGGATCCAAGCGGCCTCCAATGCGCTCCTCATCGCACGCAACAGATACCATGACGAGCGAGAGCGTATAAAGGAAGAGATCCAGAGGCTCAACGAAGAGTTGGAAGATGCGGAAGAGGCCCTGGATGAAGCCAAAGAAGATGATGAAGAGTTCGATAATACCTTCACTGAGCAGAGGCTGGAGGATGCGCAGGAAGTGTACGACGAGGCTAAAGAGGCGGTGGATGAAGAGATTCCCAAACTGCTGGATCAACTCCTGCCTAACCCACCGACCGGCACGAAGGCGGGAGAACTTCTCGGCGCTGTGAGGGAAGCACAGTATTCATACGACAATGCGCAAGTATCGACCACGGACACCCAGGAGGCCGCCCAGCGCAGCGTGGATAGCGCCATGCGGACCCTCACGGCCGCGCAAGACAAACTTGATGCCTTGCTCAACCCCTCAGCGGAAGACATCACAGCCGCCGAAAGAGAAGTGGAAAGCGCCCGGCTGGGCCTGGAAAACGCCCAACGCAAACGGACGGAACTCTTGGATGGACCCAAGAGCGAGGACGTGGCCAAGGCGCGCAATGAACTGGAGCTTAAGCGCCTGGACCTGCAGGATAAGCAGACCGGCGCCAGCGCCCAAGACCTGGAATTGGAACGGCTGAAGGTCGAGCGGGCGCAGCGAAACTTGGAAACGGCTCAACAAGACCTGGCGGACGCCACCTTGCGCGCGCCGTTTGCTGGGGTAGTGGCGACAGTGGAAGGCAACGTCGGCCAAGAGCCGGAAGCCGTTGTCGTGACCCTGGTGCGCACGGAGCGGGTAGAGATGCACGCCCGGGTGGACGAGGCGGACGTGGGATCCGTGGCGAAAGGCCAGCCGGTGATAGTCACCACATATGCCTCCCCTGACATCGAGATTCCCGGTGTGCTGGAAACCATCTCGCCCATCTCCACCAGGGAGCAGGGCGTCGTGCTCTTTCCCATTACCATCCGTCTGGAACCGGGCGATCAACGCTTGCGGGGCGGTCTCTCGGCCAACGCACTGATAGAGGTCTCGAGCCGTGAGAACGTCCTTCTCGTACCGAATCGTGCCATACGGCGCGAGGGTGACGAACGTGTGGTCTACGTTCGCGCCAATGGGGACGAATTGGAGCGTCGCGTCGTTGAGATTGGCGTGCGAGACAGTGAGGTTTCGGAGATTGTGAACGGCGTGAGTGAAGGTGAGGAAGTTGCCGTGCCGTCGCGGGCGGGCGGCAGCATTGGCGGTGGCCCCGTGGACATTCGTACGCGGTAGCGTGATGTGAAATCGCATCTCGGGGTAACTATGGCTTGTCATGTAGCAATAAGGCGGGGTACTCCATGCGCGAGAGCGTGATCGAAACCAGAGACCTCAGGAAGACCTACGTGATGGGCGATTCTGCAATCCATGCCCTCGACGGAGTCTCGATGCACGTTGAGCGGGGGGACTTGCTGGCGATCACGGGGCCTTCCGGTTCCGGCAAGTCCACGCTCATGAACATTCTAGGCTGTTTGGACCGCCCGGACGCCGGAGACTACCTGCTGGACGGTGAAGATGTAGCGACTCTCGATGACAATCGCTTGGCTGAGATACGCAACCGCAAGATTGGGTTTGTGTTTCAGTCCTTCAATCTGCTGCCGCGTGTGAGCGCTCTCGAGCAGGTAGAACTTCCACTGCTGTATGGGGGCGGGAACAAGCAGAGCAGCTCTGCGCGGCGGTCTTTGCAGGAGGACGGCCCGGCAACGCGAACAGGCACCAAGCCGGCCGAACTCTCCGGAGCCCAGCAGCGGGTTGCCGTGGCTCGAGACCTGCTGCTGCAACGCGGCGGTGCGGCCTGGCGCGACCGTGCCAAGGAGGCCTTGATCGCCGTAGGTTTGGAAGACCGCATGTCTCACAAGCCTACGGAACTCTCGGGCGGCCAGCAGCAGCGTGTCGCCATCGCCCGCGCCCTGGTAACCGACCCCGCGATAATCCTGGCGGATGAGCCGACCGGCAACTTGGATTCCCGGACGAGCGAAGAACTCATGGCCCTGCTCCTGCGGCTCAATGCCGACCGCGGGATAACGGTGGTCTTCATCACCCACGAGGAGGAAATCGCGCGCCGCACCAACCGCATCGTCCGCATGCGTGACGGCCGCATTGCCGCTGAGGAGCGCGGTGATATGGGCGGTAGTTCACCCTCCCCGGCTGGGGCAGAAGCAGATCACCTAGCGAGCGGAACCCCGAATCGGGACGGCTCGACGTCCAACCAGCGCGCGGCACGGCCATCGTCGCGTTCTGATGAGGTGAGACCGTGAATTTTGCGACATTGAAAGTGGCAATCAGCGCGCTGGCTGCCAACAAGCTCCGCACCAGTTTGACCCTGCTCGGCATGATCATCGGCGTGGCGTCAGTGACGGCGTTGATGTCCATCGGGCGGGGGGTGGAGAGGCAGATTACGACCGAGCTGCAAGCGGCCGGCACAAACGTCCTGTTTATATTTAGCGGTCGGCCCGGCGGTTCCGATAGCGATGATCCAATTGTGCCGTTGACGTACCAAGACGCGCTTGCGCTGGAAGAGTTGAAGTGGGACGGGACAGTGATCGAGATCGCCGCAGAAGGAAGCAGCCGCGGCATGGCTGTTGTGGCCCAGGGCAGAGATTCCCAAGCCTCAATTCGCGGTGTGACCGCAACCTACATTTCGGTAAACAACTATGAATTAGCGTACGGTCAGCCTCTTTCTGAAACGGACTTGAACTCCCGGGCGTTAGTTGCCGTATTGGGCTCGAATGTTGCCGCGAACCTGTTTCCAATCGATGATCCGATCGACCAAACTATTCGCGCCGAAAACCTGCGGCTGCGCGTCATTGGTGTGCTGGAAGAACAGGGCAGCGGCGCTTTCGGTCAAAGTGCCGACGACATGGTGCTGATACCCATCACGACCGCCCACGCCCGTCTGAGCAGATTTGTGACTGCGCGCGGCGGGCAGCCCATAAACACGATCAGCGTTGAGTTGCCGGATGAGCGGGAGGAGACAATCGACACGGGGGCGGCCGGTATCCGGCAGATCTTGCGCGAACGCCATGAAATCCCCGAAGAAGAGGACGACGACTTCATCATCATGAGCCCCAAGGACCTCATCGAGGCGGTGAGCGCGGCTCTTGGGGTCTTCACACTCTTTTTGGGCGCAATCGCAGGCATTTCCTTGCTGGTCGGCGGCATCGGTATCATGAATATCATGCTCGTATCCGTCACTGAGCGTACCCGCGAGATTGGTATCCGCAAGGCGGTGGGCGCGAAACGACGAGACATCCTGATCCAGTTTCTCGTCGAGAGTGTTGTGGTGAGCGTCCTCGGGGGATTGCTTGGAATTTTGCTCGGCACTCTCATCTCGTTCGGCATCGCGCAGATTCCGCTGGGTGACGATGGCGAGGGACTTCAGACCGCGGTTACGCTCGATATTGTCCTGCTTGCCGTCAGCGTTGCGGCGTCGGTGGGCATCTTCTTCGGCATCTACCCGGCCAATCGCGCCGCCCGCCTCGACCCCATTCAGGCTCTGCGCTACGAGTAATTGAGCACATACTACTTGCTTAATGGCAAGATTTAGAGCTAGGCTCTTTTTTCATTGGTAGAAGTCACTTGCGGAGTTGGCTGTCAGGGAGGCCTACTATGAAGCAAGAATCGTCATACGACGAGCGGTATGCTGCCCAGGAGTACCATTGGGGCACAAAGCCTTCTGCTATCTGTGAGCGGGTCCTGCAACTCATCCCGCCTGAACGACCGTTGTCACTGCTTGATATCGGTTGTGGGGAAGGTAGGAATGCGGTCTTCTTTGCTTACAAGGGGTATGAGGTAACGGCGTTCGATCTATCGGCGGCAGGAGTGGCCAAGACAGAACGCCTCGCTGAGACAGCGAACGTCTCGCTTTCGGTCTTTCAAGCAGACATGAATGCGTATAAGGTAGAAGAAGAGTTCGACATCCTCTTTTCAACGGGGGTATTCCACCTCATTCCCCGCCGGCTGCGCCAGGAAGTCTTCGGTCATTACAAGCAGCGTACCACCCCTGGCGGCCTGAATGTCTTCTCCGTCTTCGTCCGCAAGCCCTTCATTGGCAAAGCGCCGGACAGCGATCCGGGCGCGGAGCCCTGGCTGTCGGGTGAACTCCTCACGCTCTACCACGACTGGAAGATCGAGTACTGCGCGGAAGAGATCTTTGACTGCATGTCCGGCGGCATACCCCATCAGCACGCCATGAGCCGGATGATTGCGCGGAAGAACTAATGCTCAAAAAAATTGACACTGTACCGACATCACCATGCTCGGTAAACGCAGGTCTCAAACGTGTGCTAGCCGGCCCGTAGGGGCAACCCTTGTGGTTGCCCTTACATGCGTCAACTGCCGTGTGTGGACTCCTCTCGCTCACCTACAGATCTTTCCGCGCGAACACGCGCGCGCCGATCAGCACCGCCACCGCTATGTAGGCCAGGGCCCAGAAGAACATAAATGCCGTGGGCTGGCTGGAGCCGACAAAGGGGCCGCCGCCGGCCAGGATGGCAAGTTCCTGCACGTTCAAGCGCTGCGCGGCCATACGCCACAGCGCGTCTGAAGGCAGGAGCAAGCTGGAAATGATGCCGATGTTCTGCATTACTTGGTTGTCCAGCAACATGCCAAGCTGCTCCACCATGCCGCCCACGAGCGCAAGTCCGTAGAGCATGATGACGGTCACGCCAGCCGTCAGTGTTGAGAACATTGTACTGGCACACACGGTGACGCAGGAGAGCAGGACTCCCAGCAGGCCGAGCAGGAGCGCCGATTGCAGGCCCGACCAGGAATAGAAGCCGGCGAAGAGCCAGGTAAGCAAGAGCAGGGCCACGGTGGTCACGATTGCGAACGTGGCCGACATGGCGCCTAGGCCGCAGCACTTGCCGACGAGCACCTGCCAGCGCATGAGGGGCTTTGGAATGATGGCGTGGAACGTGTTCTGTTCCACCTCAGTGGCGATCGCGCCGGCTGAGGTGAATATTGCCACCAGTGCCGTCAGCATGCCGGCAACATTGAGAGCCGCGGCCAGGAGTTGCCCGGAGACCGCATCGCGAAAGACGTCCGGATTGACGAAACTTTCCGGCACATTCAGGTCGCGCATGACGAAGTACATGCCCAGACCGTAGAGCGCGAGAAAGGCGGCAGCTAGCAGTACCCCGCCTAAGACGGCCTTCTTGCGTATGCCTTCCTGCAACGTAATCTTTGCTATGACAATGATCGGCAGCACTGGCTTTACTCTATCTTTGGTATCTGCGGCGCTCTCTCAAACGAACATTACGCGCCGGTGTCATCCACCGTACGGACGAATAAGTCTTCCAAGCTCTCATGGCGCAATGCCACGTGGTGAACGGCGGCGCCACCACTAACGAGCAAGGCAACGACGTTCGGGACGTCGGCGGGGTCATTCAGGGCAAGTGTAAGGCGATCGCCTTCAAGTGACGAAATCTCCCACTGCGCCTTCACCTGTGCCAGCACGTCATCAGTCATGCCCTGGGCGTGCACGTCCAACAGGCGCTGTGTCGCGAGCAGCTCGTCAAGCGTGCCGTCGCGTATGACCTCACCGCGTTGAATGATCGCTACCCGGTCGCACACGGCTTCCACCTCGGACAGCAAGTGCGAATTGAGGAAAACCGTCTTTTTCTCGGCTTTGAGCCGGCGGATGATATCGCGCACGAGACGGCGGCCGATTGGATCGAGAGCGCTGGTGGGTTCATCGAGGAAGATCAACTCCGGATCGTGGATCAACGCCTGGGCAATGCCAATGCGCTGCAGCATGCCCTTGGAGAATGTGCGTAACTGTTGCGTGGCGGCACGTTCCAGATTCACGATGGCCAGGACCTCCACAATGCGCTTACGGCGCTGCTTGCTATTCATGCCGTAGAGCTGCCCGTGGAAGTTGAGAAACTCGCGGGCGGTTAGCCACTCGTGAAAGCGAAAGTGCTCGGGTAAGAAGCCGACTCTTGCCTTGATGCGGTGATCGCCCAGCGGCGCGCCAAGCAGTGTGCCGCTGCCTTGGGTGGGAAATACCAGGCCCAAGAGCATCTTTACACAGGTGCTCTTGCCTGCGCCGTTTGGGCCCAGAAATCCGAAGATCTCTCCGGTGGGCACCGCGAGATCCAGGCTGGCGACAGCCGGTGTGGTGCCATAGACTTTGCGGAGTTGCTGGGTTGTGACGGCAAGATCGGGCATGGTTTAGGTGAAGACTATGCGAAGAATGCGTGGCTGTGGGGCTGCTGTGCAAAGGCGGCCCGCGCGTTCTTGTAAAGGATGCTCTCCTTATCTTCCGGCGAGATGTCGGCGGCGTACACTTTGGCAAGCTGGGAGCTGAAAGAACGTCCGGTACCGTCGCTGCCCTGCACGATGTGCCCGGCGCCGACGTATTTCACGAGCATTTCCGTGTAGCCGTTCGTCGCCTCGCAGCCGCCGATGTCAAGATAGATGTTCGGCAAGCCCTGAGCGAGCTTGACCGTGTATTCCACGTCGCCGCTCGCATGGCCCCAGAAGAACCGCACGTCGGGGTGGCGCCGGGCGGCGGCGCGCATGTCAAAGGGGTCGGTCTCGCCGGGGAGATTGCCGGTCACTTCCATCCACGAGTGCTGCAGCACGGGTAATCCGTGAGCGGCGCACATCGCAAATACCGCGTCGGCCCGCGGGTCGTTAGCCTTGACTGCCGTCCAGAGCTTCACCCCCTGGGGGCCGCGGTGACTCTCGACCCGCCGCTCCAGCTCATCTACTGCGAACTGCCCGTGGGCGGGATTCAGGTACCACATGGGAATCACACGATCCGGGTTGGCGGCAGCGACTGCGGCGGTTTGGTCGTTGCAGCGCGACACGAATTCTCGCGACGGGAAATTCGGCGAACTGCTGCCAACCAGATTGATGCTGTTGAGGCAGAGGATCATGTCAAGCTGTTCGGCCTGGCGCAGGGCGCGAGCAAGCATGTTTTCCGAGCGAATGTGCACGTGGACGTCTATGATCATCGAGCGTGGCTCTGCGTTCTTTCGGTTCGCATGTCCGATTGAATTCTGGCTTAGACTGGAGCGAGAATCGTCCTTCTGCAGCGTCAACTGTTTACCCTTCGACAGGCTCAGAGCCTGCCCCGTACCCGATACGGGGGCGAACGGTTCCGGTGTTCACCCATCGACAAGCTCAGGACGAACGGCTATGGTGTTCACCCATCGACAAGCTCAGGGCGAACGGATAGGTGGCTGAGGCACTTCCTTTTCGTGGTTGCCGGCCCTGCGAGTTGAGTTGGCTTCACGCTGCTGCGACAGAATGGCCGGACGGCAGTATGGCGACCGGTGGCAGGGAGAGGGCGCGACCCCCTGATGCATGCTCGCTAGCAATTGCTTGGGAGCTCAATCAGAATCGTAGCCCCCGCCTCTTCCCTCATTCTATACTATGCCGTAGCGAAAACATGAGATGAGCCTAAGGACTACGCGTGGAACTGCTATTCGGATTCCATCCGGTGCGGGAAGCCTTGCGCGCCGGGCGTGTGCCTGAGACCGTGTGGGTAGTGACGGGAGCAAAGGGTCTGGGCGAGATTGTGGCGCTGGCCCGCGCGTGTGGGGTGCAAACGCAGAGTGTCACGCGGCAGGAGTTGGGTAACGTCTGCCGCAGCAGCCACCACCAGAACGTCGCCGCGCGTTTCCCCGAGCGCACGCTGCATTCTCTTGATCATCCCTTGGCGGTGGCGGAGCAGCGCAGCCAGCAGCCGTTTCTCTTGGCGCTCGACCATCTGCAAGACCCACAGAATCTCGGTTCGCTGCTGCGCACCGCCGAGGCCGTGGGTGTGCACGGCGTGGTGTTGCCAAAGGACAGAAGCGCACCCGTTAACGCTACCGTTGCCCGGGCGTCGAGCGGCGCGGTGGAGCACCTGGCGCTGTGTGACGCTACCAACCTCATGCGCGCGTTGGCGTGGTACAAGGAGCGCGGCGTCTGGGTGGTGGGACTCGATCGCGCCGCCGAGACGCGGTACGATGCGCTCGCCTACGATTGGCCGGTGGCGGTCGTAGTGGGGAGCGAGGACAGGGGCCTGCGTCCACTGGTTCAGCGCGCCTGCGATTACCTGGTGCACATCCCCATGGCGGGAAGAGTGGCGTCCCTTAACGCCGCCGTGGCCGGTTCCCTCTTGCTGTACTACATTTGGCAAAGGCGTGAGCAACTGAGTGAAGACAGCTAATGGACCGGTCGCGGCACAGACTCTGCAGGCCGACAGACCTCATTAGGGCGAGGTGCTACTTCGGAGATGCCAGTTGCAGGTAGCGTTTGCGGCCAATGACGGTCGGAACTATTCCTTGTGCTCTCCTCCAGCGGCTGGAAGTCACGGTAACCCTTTGCCGTGTCCACGTGTGGAAGTCTCTCAATGCGCAATCAGCGGGAAGGCGCGCATCACGCCCAACCTAGCCTTCGGATGACTGTTGGCAAGGACCAGACGATGGCTAAGAGCGGCAGCGCGATGAGGGCGATCACTAGACCGAAACAAAAAGCCACCGGCTGGTAGCGGAAGACTACCTCATGAGACCCGGCGGGAACCCACACCGCTTGGTAGTACGCGTTCGCTCGCCAGATCTCCGCCGGTTGGCTGTCCAGGGTCGCTTCCCATCCGGGCATGAAGGTCTCCGCGAAGATGAGTATCCGGGGAGTGGGCGATTCAACCCGCACGATGAGGTGTTCCGGTTGCGGGCGTTCCGTTTCCAGTGAGACTGCTTGGGAGTCGTCTGCCAGCGCGTACCGCGGCATGTTTAATTCGCTCGATTCAGTGCTTGCGCCAAAGCGAGCTTCCAGGTGCGGGGGAACCACACCAAGCGGCGGCCCGCCGCCCCAGAGGTCGATTCGCTGGAGCCAGTGCTTGAGGGGCCGCGCATAGCCGGTGAGCGCGTTGCGGGGCGGCAGTTCGAGAAAATCGGTCTCCCGCTCCAGGACCACTTCCTGTCCAATTTGGAAGGCCGGATCACTGAGCGCAAGCCGGGCAAGGTCGGTGCTCTCCGCTAGGTAGACCGTGTCCACCGCGTACACCAGCTCCAGTGGACGATCGCGTTGGTAGAGTTTCACGTCGCCGCTGAATAAGAGCGTCATCGGCTCAGTAGTAAGGATGAGCGGCGCGTGGGTCTCGGGTCCGATAGCGCTCATGGCTACCAGATGAAGCGTGCCGTCGGCTGCCGCATACGCGACGACGACTTCTTTGAGCGTTGCGTTCTCACCAAGCTCGATGACCGCGTGGTAGTGGCGGCCCTGGGGGTTATCCGGCCACGTGCCAACCATCTGCGGCGCCTGGTGTGCCGGACTGGACTTTTCGTATTCGCCTTCGGCCGTGTGGACGCCGGCTGCGAGGGGACGCTCGATCACACGTCCGTCTGCGGTCGTAATGCGGATTGTGGCGACAGGCTGTGCCTGAGGCAGCGTCGCCGCATCGGTGAGGTAGGAAATGATGCCGATGCGGTTGGCGACAAGGTCCGGCACGTTGGGAATGACTACGGTCGGATTCTCAGCCGAGACCGCTTGTGTAAACGTGGTGTCGTAGTAGACGTCTTCAATCCACGTGTCGCGTATTTTGTCGTCGAGCAGATAGGCGACGCCGAAGAGGTCGAGCATGCGCGGTGCGGGCACGGCGCGAAGCTGGTCGCGCAAGATTGCATCCGGCTGCGCGGCCGCTCCCGGCTGCAGCACGTCTTTCATGCGCACAAAACCGTCCAAGGGCAGTACGCCCCCGTCGTAGCCGTCTACGGTCGCAATCTGAAAGACCTGCGGCACGTTCGGCGTCATGACTTCAAAGTACTTCTGGGTGACGAGGAGATTGTATGTGCTGCCGGCGCCCAGGTGAGCGAACTGCTCCCGCAACTGCTGCTCTACCCCTGGCGCATAGGCGGTACCGGCCAAGCTGAGGATGCGCCCTCCCCGATATTCCTCGCGCAGCGTTGCGGTGAGCGGTCCCGGATCCGTATAGGCGATTGGGGGCGGCGCTTGGTTGTATTCCAGGTGACGGGTCGCCCAGAACAGCTCCAGCGCGAGCAGAAGCGGCAAGAATATCACAAGAGACGGAACCCGGATGGCGAGGACGATGACGCCGACGCTTACGACAGTGAGACCGACCCACAGGAGTGCAAGATTCGATGGAAGTGTGTGCTGTAAGGGCGCAAGCGCGGCAATCACAATAGCAATCAGGAGGATGCTACTGCCAAGCCGAATCAGCGTTGCACGCAGTTGGACATGGCCGCGGGCATCAGTTGCGAGCCAGTCAATGCCAATTCCAACCAGCACGCTGGCACCAAACGTGTAGAGCAACAGCCAGCGAGCGGGAACGCGGAAGAGGTCCATTCCCGGCAGGACCTCAAAAAACACGCGATAGGTCGGGATGTACGCGCCCAGTGCGAGAAGGAGCCCCACCAGCGCAAGGCCGGCGAAGCCCCACGTGACGGGCCGGCGAAACGTCGCGACAATCGCGAGGAGACCCAAACAGATAGCGAATATGCCGATGAAGCCGAAGAACTCATCCGTGCTTACGAAGCCATCGGGAGTGGGCAACATGCCCACCAAGAATTCTCTTGGAGAGAGCGAGAACGCTGTGGCTTCGTGGTAGCTGAGTCCTCCCTGGCGAATGGAATGGTGCGTAAGTTGGAGCATCGGGAGGACTTGCGGCGCTGCCAGGGCTGCCGTGCCGGCGAACGCCCCGCCGAGTAGGCAGAGTGCCACTACGGGACGCCAGAGCAGTTGCGAATACCAGTGCTTCACAGCCACGAACCACGCAGGCGCTGATGAAGATCTTGATCCAATTGAGGGACTTGGCGCGGCCGGTACATTGGCTGAAAAAAAAGCGGGTCGATAGCCGGCGAAGCCGAGCCAGTCCCACACGGCGCGACCCAGCCAATACAGCATCACGGCGACAAGGGTCATGTAGGAGGGCTGCGCGTGACCGGCGAGGAATTGCAGCGCCAGCAGGCAACTGAGCGCCGTCGCCCAGCGCACGCTGCGCCCGGAGTAGACGTGATGTGCGGCCAAAAAGACCCATGGCAGCCACACCGCCGCATTGACTTGGTTGACGTGTCCTACCTGCGCGCCCAAGAAACCGCTGAGACTAAACACTATGGCAGAACCTATGGCGGCGGGATAGACCAGGCAAACCACACGACGGGCCAAGACGTAGACGCCAAGGGCGCCCCAAATGAAATGCAGGGCGATGGAGAGTGCTAGGCCGGTTTCAGGAGAAAAGAGAAGGTAGAGCGCGTTTGGCGGATAGAGCACCGCCGTCTGTTGATTGGCGAGAAATGGGACGCCCTGAAAGAGGTATGGGTTCCACAACGGCAGATTGGCTTCCTGCAGCGCGGCTGCGGCGTACTGTCGATAGGGATAGAAGTACGTGGAAAGGTCGTAGCCGGCCAGGACGCGGTCGGTGAGGAGCGCCTTCCAAAAGAAGGCCGTAACGACCGCCGTGAGAACCAGCGTGGCGCCTAACCATGGCCCGTGACGGCGGAAGAGTGGGTGGGATGAGAGTGCCTGAATTGTAATTGCCTTGTATAAAGACTACGCCTGATGCGCCACTTGCTTACTCCATTAAATCATAGGAGAGGCGTAGTTCCGGGGCAAATGTCCACTCTCGTCACTGGTACGGCACTTAGCCATTGAATTCGGCAACTTCGTAGCGGTACGGCGCTGACAACTCGCGCGGAGCCGCAAGGCGTTACTACCCAGCGCTGCCAAGAAAGCAAGACGGGCACAATCGCAGTTGAGCCACGCCGGTCGCAGGATGAGCCTAGCAGATTGTACCGTGGAGCAGTAGTACCGACGCGTGCCGTGGCTAAGTGATCTCGTTAGCCAGAATGATGGCTTCGGCGATATCTCTCATCGGCTTGCGGCGGTCCATTGCCAGCTTCTGGATGCGCCGGAAGGCTGCCCGCTCCGTGAGACCTTGAGAATCCATGAGCATGCCCTTCGCGCGCTCAACCAGGCGGCGAGTCTCCAGGGTCTCTTTCAGGTTGGCGTTTTCCAGCTCAATCTCCCGCAATTCGGCAAAGCGGGCCATGGCTACTTCGAGCGTGGGCACAAGATCGGCTTCCCGAAATGGTTTGGATATGTAGCCGAGCACGCCGGCCTCACGCGCGTCATTGACGAGTTCACGATCGTTAAATGCCGTCAGTAGCACGATGGGCGCGATCCGCTCTTCCAGCAGGATGCGTGCGGCGGTAATGCCGTCCATTTTCGGCATCTTGATGTCCATGAGCACCAGGTCGGGGTCCAAGCGCCGGGTTAGCGCCACCGCCATGTGTCCGTCTGCAGCCTCGCCTACCACGGCGTAGCCCAGATCGGTCAGCCGCTCGCGCAGATCCAAACGGATGATCGATTCATCATCCACTACCAGAATGCGCGCCTGCGGCGTTGGTTGCTCTATATTCGCAACGTCCGACCTATCTGTGTCCATACTCTCAATAGTCCAAATGTGTCATGTCGTCCCGATGCTGAAGGGGCTCATTGCGGTTGGCACCATTCGCTGCATCTGGTCATCTCCTTGCCGCTGGCTGTCTTTGATTCCATGATACACTACCATCGGCACGCATGGATGTGCCATTCCTCAGTCGATTGCCGGCACCTAAGAGCCAATAGCTCATTCTAGGTATATGGGTGTGGCTGACCGAATTGCCGTCCACCGAGATACAGAGTGGGGCCGCAAGACCCTTCGTTCACTGGAGTAGTCAGACAGGAATTCCGGTCGATGAATCCCGCTGATGACCGCGCTTACTATGTAGCGCTCAGTTTGGTGCCGGATATGGGGCCGGGTCGCATGCACCGCCTGCTCCGGCACTTTGGCACGATGTCCGCCGCCTGGCACGCAGCGCCCGCCGCCTGGCGAAAAGCCGGTCTGGAACCGGCTGTAGCCGCCGCGCTTGAACGTGCGCGAGGTGAGATTGACCCGGCTCTGGAGTTGGGACGTCTGGCGCAAGCGGACGTCGCAGTGCTGACCTGGGGAGACGCGGCATTCCCGCCGCTGTTGCGGCAGGTACCCAGTCCGCCGATCTGCCTTTATGTGCGCGGCGCTTTGGAGACGCGCGACGAGTTAGCGGTGGCTATTGTGGGGACGCGCAATGCGACTGCCTATGGCCGCGCTGTCACCCGTCGCCTGGCAAGCGACCTTGCGGCAAACGGCGTCACGGTCGTAAGCGGTCTGGCGCGCGGCATAGACGCCGCCGCCCATCGTGCCGCGCTTGAGGTCGGAGGGCGGACGCTCGCGGTCTTCGGGTGCGGCTTGGATGTCATCTATCCGCCAGAGCACCGGCGTCTCGCTCAAGAGGTGGCGGCACAAGGAGCGTTGATTTCTGAGTACCCCTTGGGACGCCAACCCGCGGCGGAGCAGTTTCCCGTACGCAATCGGCTCATCAGCGGTCTCTCGCTGGGCGTCGTCATTACCGAATCGAGAGAACGAAGCGGCGCGCTCATTACCGCTGAATTCGCCGGGCAGCAGGGCCGCGACGTATTTGCCGTTCCCGGGAGCATTCTGCATCAGTCGAGTGCCGGACCCCATCGCCTCATCCAGGACGGCGCCAAGCTTGTCATGAGTGTTGAGGACATTCTCAGTGAGCTCAACATTCATCTGGCCGGAAGACAGGCTGAACTTACGTCTGCCATCCCGATGAGTGTGGAAGAGGATCGGATCTATGCGCTGTTGGACGGCGACCCGGTGCACGTGGATGAAATCAGCGCCCGCACCGATATACCGGTGCAACAGGTCAGCAGCCTGCTCGCCCTGATGGAGGTGCGGGGGCTTGTGAGTACCGTCGGACCGCTGACGTATGCGCGCGGCAGACAGTGAGATTGCGCCATGAATGCGGATCCGCGCATGCTGCACGCACGCTTGGCGCAGGCGACGCCGGAGGAGCAGGAGTTGGTCTTGCGATTCTTGCTCGGCAAGCGAACGGCGGCAATGGGGCGCGCGAGCCCGCAGCTCGATCTCTTCTTGGGAGAACTGCAGGTTGAGCTGCCCGGCGCTGTCGACCTGCTCGGCGATCTCCGCTTTCATCTAGGGCAAGCCTTGCATGGCGAGGTCCTGCAATGGGCGCGCGGGGAGACCGACGCCGGGCCGCTGTACCGGCGCGTCTTGGAGAGGTACCAATCGTTGTTTTGTAATGGCTAGGGCCGGTAGGATGGCACGCTCGGGCTCTGCGTGTGCGGCGGCGTGACAAATGGACAGAACTTTCTCGGAAATGGGCGTATTGCCGGCATAGGGCTCAAGCCTGGTCGGAAGCCGCGCGCATTGAGAAGTGCGAGCAACCCGTTCCCGGAAAGCGTGCCAGTGCGCTATCAGGGGACGGTTGCGAATGGCCCATTGTCGTGCCATAATGGGTGCGAGCGGATAGATCGTGAGGAGAGCAATGCTAAAATTCGATATCTTCTTTGAGGTGCCGCCATTCATTGAATGGGGAAGACAGCTCGCGGAGCCGCTAGAGTTTCTGTCCATCGCAACGAACTACGCGGTATTCGGCGCGGTATTGTTGGGTACCTTGGCTATTTTCCTGGCGGCGCTAGACTTCTGGATCTATCAATTCCGCCGCAAGAAACTGTGGATCGACTGGGACAAGCCTGAAGAGCCGTTTGAGCCCCAACCGTACGACGGTCCTTGATATTTCCAGGCACAGCCGTATTTCCCGGAGTCCATCACTGGCGCCTTTTGTATGCTTGCGATTCTGAGCCGCACTCGCGCTTGATGGTGTCGCATTTACCCCCATTCCCCAGTGCAGTTTCGCTTCCTCGTGGCCTTCTCGTCTCGTAGCCTCATGTTCGGATTGAGAGACTCCGCTTCTGCCCTATAGTCGCACTCGGCCAAGAAGAGTAGGTCCTTGCTCCTCCCGCATGAAACCACATTCTCTTACGCACGCATGAGTGTCTGGCTACGCTGAATACGGCAGGCATGGCACAGTGTGGACAGGCCAACGTGGCAGGGAGCAACCGCCAACTCTGATTTCGTCTGAGGGTTGCGGATGGCCCGTTTGCATAGCTGCGTCAATTGGCTGTTACGGAAATCCTGACAAGATCAATCTACCCAACAGAGGAAAAGCTCATCCATGCCGGAAGTGCCCGTAAGTCCGACGAGCCGACGACTGGTGTTTCCGGGACCGCAAGAAGTCTCTTGGGAAGAGTTTTCCACGCCGCATCCCCAGAGCGGCGAGCTATTGGTCGAGACCCGGCGTTCGTTGATCAGCATAGGCACCGAGCTCGCGTTCTTCTCCGGCCGGCAGTGGAAGAACCCGGGCACGGGGGTATTGCCAAAGTACCCGGCGTACCCCGGATACTCGAGTGCGGGCATCGTGGTGACTGCCGGCCAAGATACGGCAGGCTGGCAGGTGGGCGACCGCGTTGCCTCCGCTACCCGTCACGGCACGCATCAACTTGTGCGCAGCCTCGAGGGCGTTACGGCAGTTGCCGACACGGTATCCGATGAAGAAGCGATGTTCTGCACGCTGGGCGCGACGGTGCTCAACGCCTACCGGCGCGGAGCGCCCCAGCTTGGCGAGAGCGCAGTGGTTGTCGGGCAGGGCATTCTCGGCCAGTTGGCGGTGCAGCTCCTGCGTATTGGGGGCTGCGACCCGGTCGTCGCGGTTGACGTTGCCGTGGAACGGCTGGCGCTTACGCGGCAGGTTGGCGCCGCAACACACCACCTAAACTCCAACGAAGAAGACGTGGTTGACTCGGTCCAAGACCTTACGCGCGGCCGCGGCGCTGATATCGTCTTCGAGGCGACCGGCCTCACGGAAGTCTATGACCTGGTCTTTGCGTTGGCCCGGCCTTACGGCAAAGTGGTGGGCTTGGGCTCGCCGCGCTATCCCGCTTCCGTGAACATGCAACAGGTGCACATCAAGCCGCTGCACGTCATCGGAGCCATCGGCAACCACCCCAGCGGGGATGCGGCTGAGTACCAGTGGACGCGCAACGCGCACATGGCCCTATTCATGGAGTACTTGTCAGCCAAACGGGTGAATGTCCGCGATCTCATCACCCACTGCGTACCGGCACATGACGCGCCGACCCTCTACCCCAAGCTTCTCCAGGACCGTACATCCTACATGGGCGTGATTCTGGAGTGGTAGCAAATCCAATGGCGATGAACCGTCATTGACTAGGTTCTGTGGATATTTAATGTCATTCCGAGAGCAAGCGTCGAACAATGTTCGCTGACCTCGTCAAAGACTCGGAATCTCAAGCGTTTGTGCGGGATTCTCTCGCACTTTGCTCCTCAAGTGACCGTGAGATCGATTGACAATGATAGTGCTTGCTTATTTGGTTTCTTGCTACCTGGTGTAGCAACGCAGTCTTGGCCGAATGAAGATGGATTCCCGCATGCGCGGGAATGACGGCGAAATGTCCACTCAGCCTAGCGCCAGTCAAACAAGACCCCGAGAGAATCTTCGCCGCCTTCTCCCAGCATCGCGTAGATTGCCGCCGCTTCCGCCGGCGGCGCAACGTGTGTAATCAAGTGCGAGACCTTGAGGGCGCCGCTTGCGAGCATCGTAAGATAGAGTTCGCGATGGCGCTGCTGAGTCCAGGGCGCCTGCGGCGTCTCCTCCGTGGGTGTCAGCGGTTGGAAGACGCCCATGAGCGTCAGGTCTCGCCGGAAGAAGTCCGCGTAGAGGTTTAGCTCCGCCTTGCCCATGGGGCCGCCTAGCATCACGATAATGCCGCGTGTTGCCGCTACACGAAGGCTCGTCGGCAGGGCGTCCGGCACGGGTGTGGCGTCGTAGACGCGCGCGACGCCGTTGCCGTCGGTCGCCGCCATCACGGCAGCGTGCACATCCTCCTGCGCGGCATTCACCGCCAGATCCGCGCCGCTCTGCCGGGACCTCTCTAAGCGAAAGTCCGCCACGTCGGTGGCGATTACAGGCCGGCAACCGGAGGCCTTCAGGAACTGCACGACCAACTGGCCGACTACACCCTGGCCGGCCACGAGCGCCGCCTGCCCGATTTCCGGCGGAGCGCGCCGCACCCCGGCCAGCGCCACTTGAGCCAGCACGCCGAGCGCCGCGTGGTCGGATTGCACATCAGACGGAATACGTTCGATGGCGTCCGCGCCTGGCGTCCGCACGTAATGACTCGTGTGGTTTGCCATGGTGAGGACGCGTTCGCCCGGTTGAAACGAGTCCACGCCCGATCCAAGTTCCACGATTGTGCCGACGTTGGCGTAACCCGGTCGCACAGGAAACGGTCGCTGGGGCACGCCGGAATCCGCATACACGTTCATGTAGCGCTTGCGTTCCGTGCCCGCGCTGATGCAACTGAATTCGGACTGCACCAGCACTTGACCGGGCCCTGGGCGGGGTACCGGCATGTCTTCCAAAGCAGCGGTAAACGCCCGTGGAAAGACGACTACTTGTCCCTTTGACATAAGTTCGCTCCGTTGGCGTCATAAAAGGATGATAAGGGGACTTGGTCGAGGCGCCTATGATGCTGCGAAGTTTCGTCTAGTCTAAACTCTACCTGCACCGTTCCAGCGCCTTCTCTGGTTTGGACGACTTTTCCCGTGCGTCAGTCTCCGGCGTCGCCGGAGAGTACCCGGACGCCTTGCTCTCCTGAGGCGAACACGGAGTATCAGTGCGTCTACCGCGCTACAGAAAAACCATATTGTTGCGGTGCACCGCTTCATCGCCAAATGACTCTGGCAGCAGTTTAGTGATCTCGCTTGACCTCTTACCCATGATTGCGCGGAGTTCGTCGGACGGATAATTCACCAAGCCACATGCGAACGCGTCGCCGCCGGCGGCGCGAATTTCCACGGTGTCTCCCCGACGAAACGTCCCTTCGACGGCAATGATCCCGGCGGGCAGGAGGCTGCGGCCGTTCTTCAAGAGTGCGGTGGCCGCGCCGGCATCGACTATGATGCGGTGGCCGCGGGCAAGGTCCGATGCCATCCAGGCTTCTCGCAGGCTCTTCGTGCGGCTGACTTTGCTTGTAAAGCGCGTGCCGACATCCTTCCCGGCCGCGACAGCCAAGGCAACGTCGGGAATCGTGCCTTGGCAAATCACCACGTCGGTGCCCGCCGCGGTAGCCATGCGGGCGGCTTTGATCTTCGTCGCCATGCCGCCCACACCGCTGGCGGAGCCTGCGCCGCCCGCCATGGCCTCAACTTCGCGGGTTATACTTTCCACCACCGGCACGTGGGTGGCGGAGGCGTCATTTCGCGGATCTGCCGTGTAAAGACCTTTGATGTCCGTGAGGATTGCGAGCAGGTCGGCGTCCACGAGATTTGCCACGAGCGCGGAGAGCGTGTCATTGTCGCCGATCTGCTGGAGTTCGGCTACCGCGACCACGTCGTTCTCGTTGCAGATCGGCAGAACACCGGATTCGAGCAGGCCGAGGAGGGTATTGCGCGCGTTCATGTAGCCGTCACGCTGCAGTTCGGTACTCGTGAAGAGCGCCTGGGCCACGGCTATGCCAAACGGTGAAAAAAGCTCCGCATACGTGCGCATGAGCAGTGGCTGACCGATGGCGGCCAAGATCTGACGAACCGGGATGCCCTTGCCGCTCGGAGACGGCACGCCGGCGTTCCTGCCGGCCGCCACGGCACCGGAGGAGACCAACACAATTTCCTTGCCCTGCTCCCGCAGGGCGGCGATTTGGCGCACCAAGTCTGCCATGCGCTCGCGATCAAGTTGCTCTCCGCCGTGCGTGAGGAGGTTCGTGCCAAGTTTGACGACGATTCGATTTAGTGGTCTACTCATATATCGCTGTCCGAAAGCCTGGGGGAAGTCGCTGCATACTTGACCAGAATATCAAAACGGCTATTGTTGCACGGAAGCAGGACTTTTAGGCAAGATAATTCTAGCATGGGTATCTTACCCGTAAGCCGTGCTTGATAGCATCTCAGGATTCTACTCTAAGGGAATGGGATCAATGGGCACTGACGTGATCAGCCTAATGCTGGCTGCATACGTACTGGGGGCAATTCCGTTTGTCTACCTGCTGGGCCGACTCTCCGGTGTAGATTTGCGCAGTGAAGGCAGCCAGAATGTCGGCGGAACCAATCTATGGCGCACGGTGGGGCCGGTAACCGGTGTCGTGGGAGCGACACTGGATATTGGCAAGGGCGTGGTGCTCGTATTGGTGGTTCGGGCGTTTGACTACAGTGATGGCGTGGCGGGACTGGCGGCAATTGCGGCGGTGGTAGGACAGTGTTGGCCCGTCTTTCTCCGTTTTCGCGGCGGTCGCGGCATATCGGTGGTAGGCGGGGCGGTGCTTGCCTTCTCGCCCCTCACCTTTGTCTTGGCCGTGCTGCCGGCAGTTGCCGGTTTGGCGGCGTACACCGTTACCACGAGTCTTCAGAAGCAAGATGTAGATACGATCATCAGTGGCAGCGGCGGCAACAGCCGCACCGTGCCGTTGTGCATGATGTTCTCAATTGTGGCCTTGCCATTTGTAGGACTCGCCTTAGGCAATTCGTTCACGGTTGTGAGCGTGCTTGTGGCCCTGTCGCTCCTCTTGATGTTGCGGCGTCTTACCGCCGGCCTGCGACAGGATTGGGGTTCCGCGATCCCGCTAACCACACGCTTGCGCAACCGGCTTCTCTACGACCGTGCCCAGGCGTAGGCGGAAGCGCAGGATTCAAACCTGCGTCCACTACCCTCCCGTCTCAGTACCCCACTGCCGCAGAGGTCGGATAGTACGGATCGGCGGCGCCAATCAATGATCCGCCGGTACTTTGTATGGCCACCGGACTGGCAAAGTAGCGCGGCAGGAAGGCTTCCTCCGCTATGTGAATGCGGTGACCCCGCCGCTTGAGCTCCGCGCAGACGGCAGGATCGATGCGCACGCTCAAGATCGGGTCAAGAGTGCTGCAATCAATCCGCGGCGCACTGATCGCGGCTTGTATGTCCAACTCGAAGTCCACCAGATCGATGGCAAGCTGGGCGACCGTGTTGATGATGCGCCGGCCGCCGGAGGCTCCAAGGGCGGCGAGCGCCTTGCCGTCGCGCTCCAGGACGATGGGGCACATATTGTTGAGCGGCTTTTTGCCGCCTTCCGTTGAGTTGCTCGTGCCCGGCTCCGGGTTGTACCACATCATGCCGTTGTTGAGCAATACGCCGGTTCCCGGCACGACCACACGCGAACCCCAGGCGGAGAGCAATGTCTGCGTCAGCGCCACGGCATTGCCTGCGCTGTCCATGGTGGCGAGGTGTGTGGTGGACTCTGTGGATGAACCAGGGGCACCGCCCGCATTTGGCGCGCCGTTGCCTGCCTGATATTGCCATGGGTCTCCGGGCGCGCGTTGAGCGGCCGCCTCGACCGTATCGATGCTCTGGGCCATCGCCGCGGCATACTCCTTGGCGAGAAGGCCGTCGAGAGGTACCGGTACGCGTGTTGGGTCTGCCATGTAGGCAAACCGGTCGGCAAATGCCTGGCCGGAGGCTTCGATAAACGTATGCAAATATTCGGCAGAGTTGTGGCCGAATGCGGGTACGTTGAAGTTCTCCAGCAGGTTGAGGATGGCCATGACGGTGGGCGCTCCGGTCCCGCCGCGCATGCCGATGACGCTAGCATCGCGATAGGTCCCCAGGACGGATTGCTCATGGATGGTGGCTGCGTATTGCGCGAAGTCCTCCGCCGAGAGGATGCCGCCGTTCTGCCGGATGTGTTCGGCCATCTGTTCGCCAATGCGTCCTCCATACAGCGCCGATGGACCGTTCTCAGCGATGGCGCGGAGCGTTGCGCCAAGTTCCGGCTGCCGGAGAATGCCCGCTGCGCCCGGCGTCGTCGCGAATGGCAGGCGATGCGGGTAGCCATTGCTAAGAAACGTAGCGGCGGTGGCAGGAAACCGGTTGAGCAGCGCAAGGTCTTGCGCTTGCCACATGGTGTCGAACCAGGAGAGCGGATACCCCTCTTCAGCAAGACGAATGGCGGGCGCGATTGCGCGATCGAGTCCGATGGTCCCGAACCTCTCCAGGGCCGCCGCCATGCCGGCCACCATGCCCGGGATGGCAATAGAGGAGTAGCCATGGATGTTCGCGTCGTCCTTGACCAGGCGCCAGCCGAAGAGCTCGTTGTCGTAACCCTCCACCAGTTCCCACATGTCCGGCGTTGCGGCCTGCGGCGCCTGCATGGGAAAGGCGACGACCACCCGCTGCTGTGTTTCCTGCAGGAAGATGGACATGTAGCCGCCACCGCCGACGCCGCTCATGGGCGGTTCCACCACGCCTACGGCAAACGCCGTCGCAACGGCGGCATCCACCGCGTTTCCTCCCGCCTTCAGGACCTCCAGACCCGCCTGAGCCGCGAGGCGGTGCTTGGCGGCCACCATGCCCGACGGGGCGCGCGCCGCCTGCACGTGTGCCTGCCATTGCGTTTCTTGGGCCATGCTGTGCTCCTTATTGCTATAGGTTGATAGACGTGCTCGGGCGGCCGGCGCTCTGCCATGGGGAGGCCGGCCTCATTGCGCCGCACCGTTGCCGCTTTCTCAACAGTCGGACAGTCCCGCTAAGGACTCTGCGGAGTCGTTTGCGCCTTCAGGCTGTGCCCGCCTGTCCCATGCGTTGATAGACCACAAGAATGCAGGCGTTTCGTTGGGCAAGGAAGCCAATTGAGACTGCGGGCACGCCGCGCATAACCTGCGCTAGCCGACAGCAAAGTTGACATATCCGAGGGTGCGCAGAATGTAAAGCGCGGCAGCGGCGGCAACTGCCAGAAAGGCGACGATTTGGACAAGTCTCACGATGGGCTTCAGCAAGGCGCTGGCAATGTGAGAAATGACAGAGAAGACCACCAGGACGCCAATGGCGAGCATGACCCAGATACCCCAGTCGGGTACTTGGCCGAGTTCTTGAGGCCCTATGCTTCGCAGCCACGCGGTGGCGGCGTCGAGCGCTTCTTCCACCATAGCGAGCCAATCGTCCGTTTGCATGTGCTATTCCTTTCGTGGGCCAACTCTCTTCAATTGTCAAAGCCCACATACCTCTCTGTCAACACCGTGGCTCGGTTGCGAGCTTGGAAACCTGGCCTGTCGCGAACGGAGGGCGTCATTGCGGTATCATTGATTCGTGGCGATGGACTGGGAAGTGGGGACGGTTGACCGCGGCTGAACACAAACACGGCATAATTTGGCGCATGGCGCCATGAGGCGCATGCCGTCACCGGAATCGAGCAGAACCAGCCAGAGGAATTAATTCTAGGGAGCGTTGCGATGTACACAATTGACTTACGCGGCAAACATGCACTAGTCATGGGCGTAGCCAACAAGGAGAGCGCGGCGTGGGCCATCGTGCAGGCGCTGGCCGGCGCCGGGGCGCGCATAGCCTTGAACTACCAGGTAGAACGCCTGGCCTCTCGCGTGCAGGACCTGGCCGCCACACTGGATGATCCGTTGGTGGCGCCCTGCGACGTGACGCATCCCGACCAGGTTGAAGCGCTCTTTGCTCTCGTCGAGCGGGAATTCGGCTCGCTGGACATCCTGGTGCACAGTCTCGCGTTTGCCAATCGGGATGAATTTGCCAAGGAATTCGTGGATACGTCGCGCGACGGTTTCTTGCAAGCGATTGAGATCAGCGCGCACTCGTTGATTACGCTTTCCCGGGCGGCGTTGCCATTGATGCAGAAGACCGGTGGCGGCAGCATCATGGCGCTGACGTATCTCGGCGGCGAACGCGTGGTGGCGGGGTACAAGCTGATGGGACCCACCAAGGCCACCTTGGAAGCCAACGTGCGCTATCTCGCCGAGAACCTCGGACCGCACAATATCCGCGTGAACGCGATCTCCGCCGGCGCTATGCGCACCCTCTCGCTGGCCGGTATCCCCGGCGGGCGCAACTTCCTGCTCGATCTGCCGGAGCGCACACCCCTGCGCCGCAACATCACCCAAGCGGAAGTAGGCGATACCGCTCTTTACCTGGCTTCCTCGCTCTCGTCCGGCGTCACCGGCGAGACCGTCCACGTGGACGCGGGGTACCACATCATCGGCCTATAGGCGGCAACGGCACGAGACCGCCGCAGCAACTCGCACGCTCTCTACCAGGAGAGCCGCATTAACTGGGCAAGAGGTCGTCCGCGCTCTCAGCCGTCGTGAGATGCAATCTTGAGTCTCTCGAGTTCTTCGAGTTTGCGATCAGACACTCGTATCGAAACCTCGTGAGCGAGGGCAGCCGCTTCCTTGCGGTACTTGCGCGGTATCTTCACCCTGACCCTGCCTTGTTTGGCGTTGGGGACGTCTTGCACGAGCTCCATACTATCCATCTGGATAGCGATGTCCGTTCTTAGGAAGTTTGTACGGAACTCGACGTCATCGATCTGCTCGAAAGGCAGAACGACCTTCTTCAAATCCGACTTGAACGCGCCGGTAAAGGCATCCTTGATCTGATACTCGAGCACTATGGCATCGTCAGTAACAACCAGGAGGCCTTCGGCTTCTGCAAACCCCTCATAGACTTCAGGGAAAGCAAACGGAAGAGAATTCATCGTCTATTGCGACTTTCCATCGTTTCACTCAAAGTGAATACTGTAGTTGCCAACGACCCAAGGGGTTGGCCCGATACGGACTGGCCCTCCGGTCAACCGCATCTATCCTGTCATGGCTTTGAGACTATGAAACACCGCTAAACAGTTACGCCGTTGGGGTTGGCACGCCGATGCCAAACACCGAAGCGAGTATGGCAACAACGATAGCCATCACAATCCAGCCGATAATTGCGGTCAAAATCGCCTTACCGGTACCCACGTCGAGTGCCTGACGTATCGCGATCAAGCCTGCGAGCAGAACCCAAATGAGCAGAGCGAACCGCAGCAAGCCACCGATTAAGGGAATGGCTCCCAAAACGCCCATGAAGATGAGGAGCACGTTTGGCGACTGTGCAAAGCCGAGAGTGCGCAGCATCTCCCCGTAGCTGGCCGTACCGCCGAACACACTTGTGCCAATGAAGTACGTAACGAGCGCCCATGCCAGCCACCCAAGCACCGCCACCAGAATCCCACCGATTAGGCCGGACACCGCGTCGATTGGGTTCAGAGTGAGCAGTTTCCACAGTGCGCCGCCAATACCGCTGGCAAGCGCAACGATAACGACAACCTGCAGGGCTTGACTGGTTGCGTTGCGGTCGTGCTCCACCTCCTCATAGAGGCGAGGATCGAGCATGGCAGCCCGGATCATGCGGTTGACTAACATGGCCTATTCCTTTCTGTGAGATTCTCGGCCTTCTTCAATAGCGTTGCCACCGACGTGTGACAATTCGAACTTCCAGTTCTTGCCAAATAGTAGCACATGATTTTAGAATATGCAACTATCTGTTTCAATATATTGAATGCTGCGCGACCTTTCTGCCGCATCGGTTGGGCTATTGTTGCGAATTGCGCATCAAGTGGGCTGCGCCTTATTGCCGGGCCTTACGCATCTTGACGAGGTCTAGCCCCGCTCTCTCAAACGCCGTTGAGCTGGAAGCTTTCAGGAAACAGAGCAAACGATATCACCAAGAACGTTACGATCATCACGACGGCGGTGATGATGGTTATGACGGTCGCTTTGCCGGTGGTGATGCCCAGGGTCTGTCGCGTTGCCACGACATTCACAATGAGTACCCAGAGCGCGGCCGCGAGCCCCAGAAGGCCGCCCAAAACAGCCCCGGCTACCGGGACGAAAACCAGCGGCACGGAGAGAATGGTAACCACGGACGGCGATTGCGCAAAAGCAATCGCGCGGAGCAGGTCCAGAAAAGTGGCCTTGCCGCCAAAGACACCGGTGCCCAGAAGATAAACGAGAAGTGCCCAAAGCAGCCAGCCGAAGATTGCCGTGGCGCCGGAGGTCGCGATATTGGTGGCGAGGTCTGTCTGCGCCGCGGTGTCTTCCGGGGCATTGAGTGTTTGCACGATGGTACTGACGATGCCAATGACGAAAACGATGATGATGACCTGCACGGCCTGGGTCATGGATTCACGGTCTGCCTTGATCTCATCGAAGACCAGCGGATCGAGCATGGCGGCGCGGAACATGCGGTCGGTAAGCATGGCTGTTTCTCGTCCTCTGTTCCTTACTCTAAGTACACATTTTCAACCTGTGGCTCGCCGGACTGGCTGCGGAAGAGTGAGCATTACTGCGTTCTTCAGGGGCTGGTCTCCTGCTGATAGCAGGATTTCCCCGCCCGTCTGTCATGGGCGGAATTCGCCGGCCCGTTCGATTCGCGTTTGGAAGATCATAAAGGGCTGGCTCTATGCCGGCACTGAATTCCGAATTGGCCCCGATGCGTCCCCACCTGCACTGTATATTGAAACGAGCGCGGCGCATTGTCAATTCTCTACTCGCCGTTACACCGGCAGTCTTGCGCAGCGTGGGATGCGCGCCTTGACACTAGTACGTCATCGCATCACGATAGCAACTAACGAGTTTCCCGGCCGGTATTGGATATCCCCACGCACCGGCGTCACATGAATGCACAAGGAGCCAGAAGCAATGAGTGTTGCCTTAGCGGGACCAAAGAGACTAACCGAAGACGACGTAGCCTTCTTCAACGAGCACGGCTACCTGCGGCTGAAGCAGGTCTTCAGCCCGGAGGAAGTCGCGGCGCTCAGCGAGGAACTCGACCATATCATTCAGTACTTCGCCACCCACGGCAAGGGCTGGAGCGGCCCGTGGCGCAAGCAACTGATGGAAGCGGACGCGGAGGAAAAGAGTCTCCTGGTGACCATCCACGAGTTGCAGTCCTATAGCGAGGCCTGGGCGCATGCGCTGGTGCAGGAGCGCTTGGTGCAGTCCGTCGCCGACATCATCGGGCCGGACCTGGAGTTCCACCACAGCACGCTCCACGCCAAGGGTCCCGATACCGGCACGCCGTTTCCCATGCACCAGGACTACCCCTTCTATCCCCACCAAGACGGGCGCTACATTGATGCCATCGTGCACGTGGACGGCGCCGACGATACGAGCGGCTGCTTGAAGTTCCTGGAAGGCAGCCACAAGCTCGGGCCGTTGGAGCACAGCCGCGAGGGCTCGCCGCACCTCGATCAAAACGTGTACCGCCTGGAAGATGCCACCTCCGTGCCGGCGGATCCGGGCGACGTGGTGCTCTTCAGCATCTGGACCATCCACGGCTCGGCGCTCAACGTGCAGCCCCGCTGGCGGCGCGTGGTGCGCTTCGGCTACCGTAACCCGCGCAACCTCCAGGTGAGCGGCCAGGCCATGGGCCGCCCCGGCATCATGGTGCGCAGCGTCCGCCCCAAGCTGGAAAACCAGACCATCGAGGTCTACGGCAACTGGGGCCCGCAAGCGGTCGCGCCACGGGACGACGACTAAAAGCTAACACATAGACTGGTTCGATAGCCGATTCGTGCTGGGTGCTGCGCGCTGCTTGGGCTTTATGATAGCCCTTGTCGAAGCACGAACGGATTCTTGCCTTTTCCGTTCGCCCCTGTTTTGTGTCGATACGCTGTATCGAGTACGGGGCATGCTCTGAGCCTGTCGAAGGGCAAACCAAACGGAGCCATGTATCTATGAGGCAAACTCCAGCTATTGGCTACGCGCGCTGGCGCAAGGGGCGGCGCGCATGCGACCTGATTCAGTTAGACATTGAGAATTCTCGCAATTGGAGGCACTAATGATTCGCTTTGGCTATCGCACGCCGGGATTGAAGGGGTTTTCGTTTCGGGACAAGATTGAGCTTGCGTCGGCGCTAGACTTGCCCGCCGTCGAGGTGGCGCGCACGGAGTTTGCAACGCTGGCGGACTGCGATGAGCTGAGTGAGGCCAGCGCGGAATTCGGCGTTGAGGTGACGTCCGTGGGCGGCGCCATGACGTTGTGTAATCCGGCGCTCAAGGAAGAGACCCTGGAGCAGCTTGATTTTGCGCTCAGCGTGTGCCAAGCGCTGGACGTGGACATTTTCTTCACCCGTGTCATGTGGCCCGCACCGGGTGTACCCCAGGCCGATACGTGGCCGGCCTGTGCGGACATCACGCGGACCGTGTGCGAGCGCGCGGCCGAGCGCGGCATCCGCTTTGCGCTGGAGGCCGATCCGCCGTGTTTCGTGCACACGCTGGAGCGCGTCGAGCGGCTGATGGAATTGGTCGACCACCCGAACTTCTGGCTGAATTACGATCCCACCAACTACTACGTCGTCGGCAGCGACCCGCTGCTGGTGATTGAACGCTACGCCGACCGCATCATCAACGGCCACGTGAAGGACGCCGTCTATTGGGCTGACGAGAAGGAAGAGCGTCCGGTGGGTGAGGGCGAGGTGCCCTATCCCGCAATCTTCCGCGCGATGCTCGACCGGGGGTTGGACGTCGCCATGCACATCGAGCACTGCAGCACTGTGGAGTGCGTGACCGAGGCGGCAGCGCACGTGAAGAAGGTGATGGCGGCGCTGTAAATCGCGGTGTTTGCGTTGGGTCTTTGTAATGGCTCTTGCTTCTTGGTGATCCAGCGCTGGGCCTGCTTACGCCTTCTTTGAGTTAAGCACGTTTTCTCAAGGTCCGTAATCTCTTTTCGGGTAAATGGTGCGCAGGTTACAAACCTGCGCTACCGGTCGCTGAGCCCCGGAGCTCTTCTCGATGCAGGATACCTCGCTGCATACCGCTCCGGCGGTGTACTCTGTTTGCGTGGTACGATACTCCCTGCACACGGCAAGGAACGCGCGCCGTTTTTCGCGGCGCGATTTCATTTTGTAGAGGGTATGGGCCCCGTGCAGTCTGCGCACGATACGATGGCGGTGACCGGTTATTTTGAAGCGTTGCGGCTCTTCAACCGCAACGTGCGCATCTTCATCCTCAGTGCGCTGCTGTTGGGATTCGCCTACTTCGGCATCTATGCCGTGCTGCTCAATCTCTACCTGCTGCGCCTGGGATACGGGCCCACGGTGGTCGGGTTGGTCAACGGCGCGGGTTTCTTGGCCTATGCCGTCTTCAGTCTGCCCGCCGGGGCGTTGGGCGCCCGCTACGGCACGCGGCGGATGCTACAGGTGGGATTCGTGCTCGCGGCATTGGGTATGGGACTGCTGCCCGCGGCGCAATTCCTCACCGGCAACGTGCAGGTGGCGTGGATTGTAGTCGCCTACACGGTGACGTCGATGGGACTCGATGCTTACTTCGTAAGCAGCAATCCGTTCATGTTGCAGTCCACGACGCCGCGCGAACGCATGTACCTGTATTCGCTGCGGGTCGGCATGAGCCCGATTGCGGCGTTTGTCGGCGCGTTAGCCGGGGGATTCTTGCCGGGGACGTTCGCAAGGCTGCTTCCTATCACGGACACGGCCTCCTATGCGCTGGCCTTGCTGGTGGCGGCGTTCGCGATGCTGGCCGGTGTGGTAGCACTCTCTACTACTACCGCGGCGGCGACGCGCGCGGCGGACCAAGAGCCGCCGGTGCGTGCGAGCAGGTCATCCTCGGGGTTACCGGTGCTCATCATCGCGATGATAGGCCTGGTCATCATGCTGCGCATCGCGTCCGAAGGCGCGCAACGCACGTTCTTCAATGTCTATCTGGACGAGATCCTGGCGATGCCGACCGCGCAGATCGGCATGCTGGCCGCGGGTGGTCAGCTTGTCGGCGGTGTCGCGGCGCTGCTGACACCTTTTATCTCGCGGCGCTGGGGGCTGGAACCCGTCATCGTGTGGGCGAGCTTTGGAATGGCCCTGAGCACTGTGGCGTTCGCCCTGATACCGCATTGGGCCGGAGCGGCCCTGGGCTACGCGGGGCTGGTCAGCTTTACCTACATTCAGCGCCCGTGCAGCCTGCGCCACACCATGGAAGTGGTGCCGGCGCGCTGGCGGGAGACGGCCGCGGGCGTCGCCAATATGGTGGCGGGCATCGGCTGGGGCACGATGGGTTTCGCCGGCGGCCCGTTGGTTAGCATCTACGGCTACCAGAGCTTCTTCCTGGTCAGTGCCGGCCTCACCGGTCTCAGCGCCGTGCTCTTCTTCTGGTATTTTGGGTTGCCACGAGGTGGCTTCCCCGGTAGGCGGCAGACAGACACTTTAGAGGGTGCTTCTAAGTGAGCTCGTATGGGCCTGCTCGTTCAGCCTGATCACCGGCCCCCGCTCGCCTAGACTAACTGGGGCCAGTCTTGGCCGTGTGTCTGAAACTGGTCGCGCAGTGAGGTCAGTACTGCCGGCGGCAACGGCCCGGCAGCAACGTCCCGGATGTTGGCGGCTAGCTGGTCGAGACTGTCGATGCCGACGATGGCCGTGTCGATGAAGTCGAACGAGCGGCAGAAGCGCAATGCCAGAGAGACCCCGTCTGCGGGTGCACCATCCGGTAGCGTGAAGTGCTGCGCGCGCTGCCAGTACGCGTTGGCATAGTCATACGGAGAGGCGGGCCGGTTGAACGCCGCGTTGGCGATGGGACGCTTGGCGATGATGCCCATGCCGGCAGCCTCGGCGGCGGGCAGGACTTCATCCAAGCCGCGCTGGTCTACTATATTGAATGACGTCAAGAGTGTGGCAAATACTCCCATCTCGATTGCTTCCAGCGCCACGTCGTTGTCGCCGCTAAAGCCGATGTGGCGAGTCTTGCCGGCTTGCTGGGCGTCCTGCAGGGCGCACAGCACGTCGCCTTGGCGCAGCACGTCGGCTTCGCAGGTGTGAATGTGGACGAGATCAAGGTAGTCGGTCTGCATGCGGCGCAGGGACTGGTCGATCCCTTGAGTAACCGCTGCGGCGGTCCACTCCGGCGCGGTGATGTCGCCCGCCACGTGGCCGCATTTGGTGGTGAGCCAGTATTCGTCGCGGCGATGGCTGATGAACTTGCCAAGGGTCTCTTCGCTCTCCCCGTAGCATTCTGCCGTGTCGATGTAATTGACACCGCTGTCGAGCAGCGCATTGAGCAGGCGCTCGGCCTCCGCAGGCGTACCCGCATCCGTGGCAATACGCGCCGCGCCAAACCCCAGCCAGCTTACGTCCATGTCGGTTTGGCCGAGTCTACGCGTTTCCATGTTGATGCTCCTGTAGTTTGATCCGCAATGCCTCGTTCAGTCTCCGGATCGGGACGATGAATTAGGACGATTATACTGCTTTGCCGGATTGCGGTTGTCGAAGATAATCGCAGCCACATGGGGCATGGTGCTAGCTGTCTCGGGCGCTGTGAAGCACCGTGGGGTACCGACGATGCCAGATCCCTAGATTTCTCGCTGCGCTCGAAATGACATGAAAGGGAAGACGCTAGGCGTCTGCGATACGGCCGGGTACGTAAACCTCTTTTTGTTTTACATAACCTACAGGCAGACCTATCGAGGTCTCGCCTGAATGTGGTCTACCGAAAGTCCGCCGCAAGTCGAGGGTCTTTGAAAGAGAATGTAATGCCAAGGGCCAGCAGCGTGAGCACGAGAGTTACTGCAAAGAAGGGCAAGTATCCAGCAAGATCGATCAATGCTCCCGCGCCCACGGCGGAAATGCCGAGTACGGGCTGCGCAACGAGGTAGACAACCATGGTGTACGTCCCTTTGTCGCCGGCGGGGGCGAGGTCCATGGCCAGGTTGATGCGCGCTACCATCATGGCAAAGAAGGCAGCGTTGCCGAGTATCCACGCCGCGTAGAAGGCCGGTTGCCAGGTAGGCACCAGCAGAATCAAGGAAACGAGGTAGATCGTAAGCGCAATGCGCAGCAGAGCGCGATGGCCCTTTCGGTCACCAACTGGGCCGCCGAGCAACGCGCCAAATGCGCTGGCGACAAAGCCAACGGCAGCCAGCAAGCCCGCCGCGGCCAGCGGCAGAGCCACCGCGTCGAAGGCATAGACAGAATAGAAGTTGAGTACGGATTGCAGGAGACCCGTCAACGCAACCACGACCAGGAGCTTGGTGAAGTCTCGGTTGCGCGTTACCTGCACTGCCAAGGAACGTGTGAAGGCGCGCAGTGATTCGGACGACACGCGCGGTGTCGTAGCCGGTTCGGCGATGCGCAGAATTATGAGATTGCCCAGCATGATCACGATGCCGCCCAGGACGAATACCAGCGCGAAATTCTCCGGCCAGGCCCAGACCGCGAGCAGCCGCGATGCGATGAGCCCGCCGACAACGCCGGCGATACGATGCACGAAGAATTGCCAGCCGCTCACGGTGCCATAACGGCGGCCGAAGAGAATGCTGAACAGCTCGAACGCCGGCGCAATCAGGGCACCAAATGACAGCCACGTGAGGGCAAGCAACGAGAACAGCAGAATGATGGCTACTGCCGGATGCTGCCAAAAGAGCCATACCACCACGCCGATGAGGGCGTACCAGAGCCCGACAATTGCGTGCAAACCGGCAATGAGATGGCGCCGCGAGCGGAGCCTCTGGTTCAACATGGCGGCCGGTATCAGGGCCGGCAGCGATGCGACGTGAGCCAGGTACACCAAGCCGACGAGGGTGCGAGATTCCGTCAATTGCAGAAGCAGCGCGTTGATGACCGGCGGCGCCACGAAGGCAAGGCCACACCCCCACGTCCCTTCCCAACTCAAGAGGACCAACAGATTACGGCGAAAGGTCCGCTCGGTTGACGGAACGTAGAAGAGTGAACCCAACGAGGAACCGACGCTTTTCACGGAATGCTAACCACCGCGTAGCGCGTTTCGGCTATGAGACGTAGCTCCGCTCGAAACTCACTTGTCATCTTGCGGTATGGCGTGGGGGTAGTGACCGCCTTGGTCGTCAAAGGGACGATGCTTCTCCGAGAGTTCGTAGCTCAAGATCTTCTCCATGGTGTCACCCCACACGCCTTTTTGAATGTCAGGCGGGACGCCGAGCACGTCCATGCAGTTGCGGTAGTCGTTCATCACGTCTTCCATCAAGAAATAGGGGACATCTGTGCCAAATATGATTTTCTCCCAGGCGTCCCGTCCCCAGGGATCGCGGTATTGGCTGTCACGCCGCCACCAGAGAATCTTGCCCACGTCTTCCGGCGCGAGCATCTTCAGGGTTGAGCCGGTGATGTCCATATAGAGGTTGGGATTCCAGCGCAGCACCATGCCGCCCTCGTACCACCACGGATTGCCCAGGTGCGCTCCGATCATGACAAGCTCGGGCACCTGGCGCGCGATGTAGTCGAGGTGCACCGGCATCATGCGCCCGGAGTGCACGTCGTTCTTGATGTCATCGGCGTGGCGCGCCACGATGCCCTGGTGAAAGAGAATGGGCATTTCCAAGTCGGCGGCCTTTTGATACGTGGGGATATAGGAGCGGTCGTCGTAGGCTTTGCGGGTCTTGATGAACTTCAGGCCCCGAAAGCCGCTGTCGTAGAGCTTCTGCACGGTGTCGACCGCATTCGGGTCCAGCGCCGGGTCCACCCAGCCAAAGCCGATCAGCTTGTCCGGGTGTTTCTTGATTGCTTCTTCAATTCCCTCGTTGCTGCTGCCCGGTCCGCTGGTGCTCGTCGCCAGCAACACGGTCTTGTCAACGCTAAATTTGGCCATGGTGTCGATGAGCTTGTCGGCGTAGTCTTTTTCCTGGCCGAGGTGATGATGGGCGTCTATGACCACGGATGTTCCTCCCAAGAGTCGTATCTAAGTGATTGTGTACCAATGGCGATTATATAACCATTGACCCTCGTTTGTAATTCTCGGCTCTGCCTAGTCCGGCCAAACACGGAGAGAGCAGCACGGGGCCTTGTGTCTCGCCGTTACGAGGGATAGTGGATAAGGCCCAGCGGTTGCGCCACGTGCTGCGACCCGTGGCTTAAGCCTCAAGAAAGAGTATTGACGCGGTGTGATTCAGTCTTCGTGCGAGCATGTGAAGTGGAAACCTTTGATGATGGAATGTTAAGTGTGGATAATTGGAGGAATGAATGTCTATGGAATGTAATTTGTAAATATCAACATTGGATGGTATCATTGCTGGAGTAGCCAAGAGGAGAGAACAGGATTGCTTGTGTCGGCCATCGTAGTTGAAGACCTGCGGAAAGCATACGGCGAACTCAAAGCGGTAGACGGTTTGAGCTTTGCTGTTGAAGAGGGTGAAGTCTTTGGCCTGCTGGGACCCAACGGCGCCGGCAAGACCACCACGGTTGAAATCCTCATCGGACTGCGCGAGCGCGATGGCGGCAACGTGCAGGTAACGGGATACGACCCGGCGCAAGAGGGCGACGTGGTGAAGGCGCAGATCGGGGTCCAATTGCAGCAGACGGAGCTCTTCCCGCTGCTGAGCGTCGAAGAGATTCTCGGTCTGTTTGCCAGCTTCTATAGTGATAGCAAGCCGGTAGCCGAACTCCTGGAACTGGTTGGCCTTCAGGAGCGGCGCAAGGCCAAGTACCGGCATCTCTCCGGCGGCCAGAAACAGCGGCTCTCACTGGCGCTGACGCTCATCAACGATCCGGCCCTGGTCTTCTTGGATGAGCCCACAACCGGTCTCGACCCCCAGGCCCGCCGCGCGCTCTGGGACATCGTGGAGCAGATGCGCGAGCAGGGGAAGACGGTGCTGCTGACAACGCACTACATGGAAGAAGCCGAAGTCTTGTGCCAGCGCGTTGCCGTCATCGACCACGGCAAGATTCTTGCTCTCGGCGCGCCCCGCGACCTGGTGGACGAATTCGTGCCGGAACGGGCCATCGAGATCGCGCTCGCGGATGGCTTGGATGCAAGCAGCTTGGAAGGGCTGTCAGGCGTAACGCGCGTAGTCCTAAAGAACGGCTCCGCCGCCATCTATACGACGAATATCCGCGAGACGATGGCGTCACTTTTGCAGGTGACCGGCAAGTCTGCGTCGAGTTTGGATAGCCTGCGCATCCAGCGCGGCACTTTGGAGGACGTGTTCCTCCATCTCACGGGGAGGACCATCCGCGAATGAACGCCCTTTGGACACTCACGTATTACACCGGTCTGCAGTTTGCCCGTGATAAGGTAGCGCTGTTTTGGACGCTGGTCTTTCCCATCGTGCTGATGGTCATTATCGGTTCCGTGTTCGGGGAATCTGATGGCGCCTCGCTGCCGGTGGGGCTGGTAGTGCGCGATCAGGGGCCGGCCGGGCAGACCATTGCGCAAGTGCTCGAGGGGATCGAGCTCTTCGCGCTGACGACTGGATCAGAAGAAGCTGAACTCGCCGCGCTCGGCAGAGGCGACCGGCGTGCGGTCGTGATTCTTCCCGACAATCTCTCGGCTGCCTGGCAGCGGGGCGAGGTCGCCACAGTCGGCGTTCATCTTGACACAAGCCAGCAGCAGTCCGCCGGCACCGCGTTGAGTGTCATTCAGCAGGTGATCGAGGGCGTGCAACGAGAGTTCACCCAGCAACCCAGCTTGGTGGCAATCGAAACGCATTCGGTGCAGGCGGAGCACTTCCGGCCCATCGACTATATCGCGCCCGGAATTTTGGCGCTCTCCGTAGCCCAACTTGGGCTCTTTGGCGCGACCACGCTCGTGGAGCAGCGGCAACAGCGTCTGCTGCGGCGGCTGCAGGCCACACCGGTTTCGCGTTGGATGGTCTTGCTGAGCAACATCGTCGTCCGGCTCGTCATCGCATTGGTGCAGACGGGCATTCTGCTGGGTGTTGCACTGGCGCTCTTCCGCATCCAGGTGGTGGGCTCTTGGCCCGCCATCATCGGCATTGTTATCTTTGGCACCCTGGCGTTCATTGCGCTTGGCTTTCTCTTGGGTGCGTTGGCGCCCAGCGCGGAAGCGCTGATTGCCATCGTGCAGATGGTGAACTTTCCCATGATGTTTCTCTCCGGCGCGCTCTTCCCGCTGGACTTCATGCCGGAAATCATGCGTCCGGTTGCCGTGGTGCTCCCGCTGACTTATCTTGCCGACATTCTGCGGCAAATTATGGTGGATGCCACGCCGTACGCCACCGTGCTGCAAGGCATGGGAATTTTGCTGCTGTTCATGGTAGCCTCGGCGCTGCTTTCGTGGCGCTTCTTCCGGTGGGAGTAGAGTTCATCTCATTAGTTCATTTGCTGTGCGGACCTGCCCTTCGACCCTTCGACTCAGCTCAGGACAGGCAGGCTCAATGCGAACGGAAAGGCGAGAAATCCGTTCATGCTGAGTGGGCTTCGCAAAGCCGTTGCCTGTCCTGAGCACTTCGACGGGCTCAGCACAGGCCTGTCGAAGGATCGAAGCACAAAATCGGCAGGTCGGGCCGGTTTATGAGATAGCTTCTCGTGGATTTGCCGCGGCGCTTGCCTGACTGCTGTGCAGCGTGGTTGAGAACAAAGAAAGCGGTACGGTGGTTTATTCCACCGTACCGCTCATTTTTCGCGCGAAACGAGGCTATCGATCTACTCGCCTTTGACGAGACCAATCAAGGTGCCGTCCGGATCGGCAAACAGTGCGAAGGTCACCATGTCGGGGACTACCGTAGGCGGCAAGATGGTCTTCCCACCCAATGCCTCCGCCTTGTCAAGATAGGCTTGTAGGTCGTCTACCTCGATGTAGATCTTTACTCCGGTACGATCATCCTCCTCTTCCACGCCAATGATGCCGCCGCTAATGCCGCGGTCACTCTCGGGATTAACCATCCCGTAATCCATCGGGTTGTCGGCTTCAATGGTCCAGTCGAACAATTCGGAGTAAAACTGTTGCGTCTTGGCGCTATCGGAACCGACAATCTCAAAGTGCACGATCGGATTGGGCATGAACGTCCATCTCCTTCTGAATGCAAGTATGGTGTACGAATGCGTGTGGACTCCCGTTTCATTGTGACAGGTCGTCAGCGGCGAAACGAATTACGTCTACCCCTGCGCTCTTTGATTTCTTGTTTTCTCTCCTTCGCTTACTGGAATGCGGCGCTGTGATCATTCGCTCGGGGTGATGCTCCCCGCCGACTGGTGTCCGCTTGCATCTAACCGCCTAGCCGACGCACCGAGCGCGTCGGGACTGTTATTCCTTAGAGCCCGGGAGCCGGGGGCTGGCCCATGGGAACGAGCCAGAGACTTCACTTGTTAAGGATACATTCTCGTAAGCCGTAGAAGCGCAACGACACAACGCAAAAAAGCGAGGGCCATGCGTATCGGCTGCCCGCGCCGCGTGTATGGGTGTACAGCGAGGATGAGCGCAAGGGAAACGCAAGGCCTTCGGCGATGAGGGAGAAGCTATCACGCTCTAGCTAAGGAGCGAGAGCCTGCGAGGTGTGGAAAGAGCGCGGCTGGCGTAGTTGAAAATTGATGTCAAGTCCTTGACATTGCGGAAGATAGTGCTATACTCTCTGCAATGGCGAGGAAGGGATACTCTGTATCTCAAACTTGTCCAAATGGGAAGTGTCGGGTAGAAGACTGATGGAGGTCAGAGCCATGGCACCGAGATTCAGTACGATTTCGCGACGACAGGCGCTTGCAGCAACGGTAGGAGCGGCGAGCGCCTTGACACTGGCAGCGTGCGGCGCAGTACCTGTAGCATCGCCCGCCGAGGCTCCGAAGACTGAGGAGAAGCCGGAGGCGGAGGCAGCGGCGGCCCCGGAGGCTGGGGTGAGGGAAATCACCATCTCTAACTATCACAGCCCGGAAGATGCGCGCTGGGAAGCCCTGTCGGAGACATTTCGAATCGGCGAGGAGGCGCTGGGGATCAAGATCAACACTACCCCGGAATACCGTGAGGTGAACACGAAGCGTGCCACCGAGTGGGCGGCGGGAACCACCACCGTTGACATCACGTACAATCAGCTCAACTGGTTTCTCCCTTGGGGCTTCAGCGGCATGCTTGTGGACCTCAACCCGTATTTCGCTAGAGGTCCACGCAATAAGGAAGATTACTTTAACACAGATTTGGAAGCATGGGGTTGGGGAGGCAAGTTGTACGCGCTGACGTTTCAATTCGGTGGTGAGTGTTTCATGTTCAACCGGCAACTCTTCGAAAATGCCGGACTCAATTACCCCACTAAAGACTGGACCTACGATGACCTGCTGGAAATGGGTCGTAAACTGACCAATCCGGATGAGAAGCGCTGGGCTGTGCGGGTGGCGCAGAACCACATCTTCTACATGCATGGCACCTATGTCCTCAATTTCGGTGGGCCGCTCCTGGACGAGAAGAAGGAAACAGCCCTCTTCGGCGAAGATCCGGGAGCCATTGCGGGTACCCAGTACAATGTTGACCTGCACCTCAAGCATCAGTTCACACCGCCCGCTGAGCTGCGGGAGGAACTCCCACAGGGTCAGAGTTACCTGGAGGCAGGGTTTGTGGCCATGGAGAACAACGGCATCTTTCGCCACAACACGATCCGGAAGTTCCTGGGAGAGAACCTGGACTTTGCGCCACCGCCAAATAGCGTCAACCAGCGGGCAGCCGTGCTTGGCAATGCGTATTCCATTTTGTCACTGTCCGAGGTCCAAGACCTGGCCTGGGACTTCCTGATGTGGCTGCACTCTGAAGAAGGATTCCTGGAAACGCCGCAGTTCGGCGCCATCGCGTGGCCGCCGGTGGTCACATATGCCAGGCATCCCAAGTGGTTGGAGCCGTTCGAGGGCACCCGGGTGCTCGACGCGGTAGATGTTTGGGAAAGCGGTGGCCATACGTCCGGCGTGCTACCTGAGCGTGGCGAGGTACTCCAGGTCGCGAGAGGGGAAATGGGACGCATGATCAACGGCGAGACCACGGTGCCGGAAGGGCTGCGGACCATGGCAGACCAAATGAACGCGATCCTCGCGCAGCGTCCCCCTGAGTGGCGACAGTAGATTAACCGGAGGAGACGGTGCTCGGTTGCGGTTCGTTCCCAATCGTGCATGGTCACGAGTCATCACGATTAGAATACGTCGAACAGTTGCACATCACAGCGGAGTGAGTGCCGGCGAAGGCAACTAATACAGAGGAGCTTGCGCTTGAGGGCGGCCCGAAGTCTATGACCGTGCCGATGGATGATCGTTAGGAGCAAGTGAGCGCGCTGGCAAAACAGGGTGTGAATGCTATTCTCGACACCTATGGCAGCACCTAGGTTGAGATTCAGGAGTTTGAGGCACAGTTTCCGGAATTCGTCGGCACGCGCTTTGGTCTCGCCCAGTGGCGGTGTATACGGAAATCCGGCTGACTTGGATGTCTTCCGCAAGATAGCGGAAGGAACCGACACTCTTCTGATTGAAGATGCATCTCATGCCCTCGGAGCACTGGGGGAGGGGAAGCCGGTCGGTTCGCTCGGAGACAGCGGATACGTTCGTATGCAAGGGGTAAGGCGCTCACTGGAATTGAGGCTGGCGTTGCCACAACCAACGATGCCGATCTCTATGACCGGACGCTGGCCCGCGGGGACGAGCCAGAGATCTCCAAGTCTTTCTGTAGATTTGTTGACCGTCGCACCGCAACGAGATAGCGCAAATGAACGAGGGCCAAGCCACAGAAAAGAACGGGCAACAGAGGGAGCGGGAGACGGGACTCGAACCCGCGACATCCAGCTTGGAAGGCTAGCGCTCTGCCAACTGAGCTACTCCCGCAGCGTGCTTTCCTTAGTTCAATATATAGCTCAGTTAACAGTGGGGTCAACTGGGATTGGTAGCATTAGTGGGTATTGCGCCCTGTCCGCCTATTGCAAATTCTGAAGCGTGTCAGTAAGGAATCGAGACTACCGACATGCTGATGTGGCTGGCGCTACTCTATGGGGTATAATCGGAAACGCAGCGACAGCAATGGGTTGGATGATGCAGTGGAGGCAAGTTGGTGTTTCGTCTGCTTACACAGCGGCCGCACGAACTCATCGAGCCGTCGATAAAGGACGAGAGCCCGGTGCCGGGTTGGATTCTCATCTGGTCGCTGATTCTCATCAAGCTCTTCATCGGCGGCGCAATCCTCTACTTCTTCAATGCCGAAGAGTCGCTGGTCTTCGTCATCGGCACTCATTGGATGGCTCCTGCCGCGATAGTAGCCCTCCTTCTGCCACTCGGTCTTTTCTGGGGACGGCTCTGGCGGGTGCGCCTGCGGCGTGAAGAATTGCAGCGCGCGGAGTGGCACGTCGAGCGGCCTCGCAAGCGTTAGTACCGCTCCTGAATTCTGGCGCCGGTTTCCTCACTCTTTGCCCAGCGTGCGCAAGCGCAAGCCGTTGTTCGGAATCCTGCTGAGCAAGGCGAGACGGCGCTTCTGCGGCACTTGACTTAGCGCTTTACATAGTCTATGCTGGCACGGCATGGACGGGCAATTCCCGTCCCTGGTGTTGTGTGTAAATTGCCCTAGGCGATAGGGTAGGTCCTCTGTTCCTCGGTGCGAGCATGTTACAGAGGAAGCGTATGCCGCAATAGGAGGTTGAGCATGCGAAAAGGTTTGTCCCGCCGGACGTTTCTCGGCGGAAGTGCGCTGGCAGGCGCAGGGCTGCTCTTGGCAGCTTGCGGTCAAGCGCAGATGGCGCAAGAGGCTCCTGCCGAAGAGGAGATGAAGGAAGAGCCGAAGGAAGCTGCCAAAGAAGCCGAGGTCATGGAGCCGGCGGTCGTCAATTACCTGCACGTCGACTTGGCCCAGAACGAGATCTGGCAGAACTCCTGGGGCAGCATCTTCGATACCTTCGGGGAGAAGCATCCGGACTTGAATCTCACCGTGACCGGTACGAGCTTCGGTGAATTGCCGGCCAAGGCCGGCGCGGCGCAGGCAGGTGGCATTGCCTTTGATGCCGTCTATGGTTATTTTGCCTGGTTGGGTCCGTTCATCGAGTCCGAGATTATTACGAACCTCGACCCCTTCCTGGCCGCGGATTCCGATGTCTCTGCCGATGACTTCTATCCAGCCACGACGGAGAAATACCAGGGCAAGATTTACGGTTTTGCGTGGTTCAGCAATGGCAAAGAGATCTGGTTCAACAAGAACCTCTTCACTGAGGCCGGTCTGAAGAATCCGGCTGAGAGAGAAGCCGATGGCGAGTGGACCTGGGATGCACTCTTGGAAGACGCCAAGGTGCTGACCAAGATGGATGGCGACGAAATCGTGCAGGGCGGCGTCCGGCTCTACGCCGGTTACACGTCTTACCTCTGCATGTACGCCTGGGCGTATGGCGCCGATTTCTGGGATGCGGGTTGCACAGCCCCCACCTTTACTACCGACGCTTTCCGCGAGGCAGTGCAGTTCCACGTGGACGTGGAGTTGAAGCACAAGGTCATGGGCGGCTCTTATACTGAGGGCACGCAAGCCATGTTCAACACCGGGTCTTTCAACGTCCGCACGTTCGAGGCTCAGATCACGCCGAACAATCTCTTTGAGATTGGTATGGCCCCGATGCCAAACGGTCCCGCAGGCCGTGTCATCGCGCTGGCGAACAACGCCATGTATCTCGGCGGCTCCGGTGTAAATCCAGACGGCGGTTGGGAGTTCTTGAAGCATACGTTCAGCGCTGACGTAGTTGACGCCGTAGCCGCTATGGGCGGCGGGCGCTACGTGGCCAACAAGAACGTCACGCCGGCCACGACCACCGACTACGAGAACGTGGACGTCTATCTCATGCAGGCTGCCAACAGCCGCATTACCCCCACGATCCTGAAGCAAGCCGAGTTTAACGCCGGCTGGAGCGAGACGTGGGCCGAGATGGTTGCCGGAACTTTGACGGTGCCCGAGGGACTGGAACGCACGCAAGGCCAATTGGAGAACTGGCTGGCCGAGGGCGGCTGCATCCAGTAGCCACCCGTACTTCCGTACGGCAGCAAGCAGAGCATCCCGCAAAGGGGTGCTCTGCTCTTTCATGCGCCTAACTGCAATGATCTGCCGGTAAAGCAGAGCGGCAATGCTGCGGTGCAGCGGGGTTGGCGGGCTAGCGTCTTCGCAGGCTCAGCGCTTTCGTCTCATGTAATCACTCTCACGTGACTTTGTTCACAATCTTCGCTATAATGCTCCAGTTGCCAGTATGCTGGTGCGAGTTTGATTTGCCTCTTGGCCGGGCTCGAATACGAAATCCGGCTAGAGGCCATTGAAAGTTTCAGCTTTGGTAAGATTTGCGGTGAGATACGTCTTCAGGATTGGAAATTACCAGTGATTCCGGCCGCGCGTAAAGCCGTCCAAGATATGTCGCCCTATGTCCCCGGCGAGCAGCCCCAAGGCTCGGGTTGGACGAAGCTCAATACGAATGAGAATCCTCACACTTCGCCGAAGGCGCTGGCGGCGCTGGAAGGACAAGCCAGTCAGGCCCTTTCCCGCTATCCTGACCCCTTAGCGTGGGACTTGCGCCAAAAGCTGTCAGAGATTTACGCATTGGATACCGACTGGATCTACGTTGACAACGGTTCAGACCAGATACTCAACCTGACTTTTCGTGCCTACGTTGATCGGGGTCAGACGGTGGCCTACACGTTTCCCACGTACCCCTACTATGAAGTGTGGGCGCACATGCAGGATGCTGAAATCCAGACCGTGGCGCCGGGCGCGGACTTTGCGGTGCCCATCGATGAACTGGCGGGATTGCAGGCGACTCTGACGGCAATCTCAAACCCAAATTCGCCGACAGGTACCTTTACGCCGCCTGCGGACATCGAGCGCTTGGCCCAACTGTGCGAGGGCTTGGTGGTCGTGGACGAGGCATACGTCGACTTCGCTTCAGCGTCAGTCTTGCCCTTGGTGCAGCAGTATGACAATATTATTGTGTCTCGAAGCATGTCCAAGTCGTTTGGACTCGCAGGGGTGCGCGTGGGGTATGCCTTTGGACGGCCGGAACTGTTGGAACCCTTGTGGAAGCTGAGGGACTCGTACAGCGTCAGCCGGCCAAGCCAGGCAATCGCCTTAGCGACGCTGGATGACTACGACTGGATGCGAACAGTCTGTGCGGAGATCGGGGCGCGTCGCGATCGGGTCGCACGCAGGTTGGCACGGGAATTTCCCTGCATCGTCTATACTTCCGATGCGAATTTCCTTTTGGTAGAGCCGACTCAGCATGCCGCGGTGGATGTATTCGAGGCATTGAAGGAACAGCGCGTGTTGGTGCGGTACTTTCGGCAGCACGGCTTGGAGCGCTACCTGCGCATTACGATTGGAACAGAGGAAGAAATGGAGTCCTTCTTCAGCGCCTTGAACACGGTGTTGGAGCAGAGTGTCATGCCAACAACGGGAGGTACACAGTAACGTGGATTTAGTTTGGTCAGTGCCGATAGCCTGTCTGATCTCGGTGATATTCGCTATTTGGCTCGCCTATGACGTGCTGCGCCGCGATCGCGGTACCGAGCGCATGCAAGAGATCGCCGGTACGATTTTCGAAGGCGCCACTGCTTTCCTCAATCGGCAATACCGCACCATCGCCGTGTTGGCGATCGTGGCGGCCGTGGTGATTGGCGCTATCATCGGCTATTTCGCATCTGATGTTGAGCTTGGCATCAAGACCTCCATTGCCTTTCTGGTTGGTGCCGTCTGTTCCGGCATCTCCGGCTTTGTCGGCATGTACATTGCCGTGCAATCCAACGGCCGCGCGGCCAGTGCGGCGCGTTCAAGCTTGGAAGAGGCGCTGAAGGTCTCGCTGCGCGGCGGCGCGGTTTCCGGTTTTCTCGTTGTGGCACTGAGCCTCATTGGCGTCGGCGCAATGCTGATGATCTATGGCGGCAATAACCTCACGCCGGAGAATTCTCTATCGATCGTAAGTAGCATTGTCGGCTTCGGTTTTGGCGCGAGCTTCGTGGCGCTCTTCGCGCAACTTGGCGGCGGTATCTACACCAAAGCCGCCGACGTGGGCGCGGACCTGGTCGGCAAGGTCGAGCAGGGCATTCCCGAAGATGATCCGCGCAACGCGGCGGTGGTGGCCGATCTGGTGGGTGACAACGTGGGCGACTGCGCGGGCCGCGGCGCCGACCTCTTTGAGTCGACGGCCGCCGAGAATATCGGCGCCATGATCCTTGGCGCGAGCTTGGCAGTGGCAACGAACAATCTGGCGTGGGTCTTGTTCCCTTTGATCGTGCGTGGCTTTGGACTTGTGGCCTCCATCGTCGGCGTCCTGCTGGCGCGCGGGGCCAATCCGGACAATCCCATGTCGGCCCTCAATAAGGGCTACTACGTGATCACCGTCCTATCGTTGATTTTCATGTTCGTGTCGGTCTACTACCTCTTGGAAGACCTGTGGTTCTTCTGGGCGGGCACGGTCGGCATTCTGACCAGTCTCGCCTTTGTGTACATAACGCAGTATTACACCTCAGGTAGCTGGCGACCGGTGAAGGAGATTGCTGAGGCCTCCCGCACCGGTCCGGCCACGAACATTATCAGTGGCTTTTCGATTGGTCTGGAGACGACCGCGACCTCCGTTCTGGCAATCGCCGTCGCCTTGGGCCTCTCCTTCTGGTTCGGCACGCTGGCTGAGGTAGAGGGCGTGAGCGATGCGGTGAAGGGCATCTATGCCACGGCGGTGGCGACCATGGGCATGCTCATGAGCGCGGCGTATGTGCTCTCGATGGATACGTTTGGGCCGATTACGGACAATGCCGGCGGTATCACCGAGATGTCGGACGCGCCGGAAGAGGCCCGTGTGATTACGGACCAACTCGACTCGGTGGGCAACACCACGAAAGCCCTCACCAAGGGATACGCCATCGGCTCCGCCGGTCTGGCCGCGTTCCTGCTCTTCCAGGCCTTTCTCGACGAAGTGCGCCACAAGCTGGGTGTGCCCCATGAGGCAATCCAGGTGGACTTGGTGAAGGTGGAGGTCTTCATTGGCGGCTTCATCGGCGCCATGGTAGTCTTCCTCTTCAGCGCCCTGGCCATCCGTGCCGTGGGACGTGCCGCGAGCGACATCATCGAGGAAGTGCGGCGGCAATTTGACGAGAATCCTGGCATCATGGAAGGTACGGTGCGGCCCGACTACGCACGCTGCGTGGACATTACGACCCGCTCCGCGCTCCGTGAAATGATCCTGCCGGGCGTGCTGGCGGTTGCGGCCCCCATCATCGTCGGCGTCGCATTGCGCTGGGAGGCGGAAGCGGCGTTCCTTATGGTAGGTACGATGTCCGGTATCATCCTGGCGACTGTCCTCAACAACGGCGGCGGCGCGTGGGATAACGCAAAGAAATTCATCGAGGCGGGCAACCTGAAGGATCCCGACGGCAACCCCATCGGTAAGAATACGGTGGCCCACCACGCTGCTGTGGTTGGCGATACCGTGGGCGATCCCCTGAAGGATACCGCCGGTCCCTCGCTGCACGTGCTGATCAAGCTCTTCTCCACGATTACGCTCGTCTTGGCGCCGTTGTTCATATAGAAGGCGCTGGTCTCCGAGTAGCGTTGACGACAATAGAATAGAGATAATGTAGGGGCGGTTCGCGAACCGCCCCTACATTGCGTTTGCGTGAGTTTGCGGCAGGTGTATTGCCGATAGGATCTTCCCATGCCTGAGCTCTACTTCTACGGTGGCCGCAACGAAATTGGGGGCAACAAGATCCTCTTGGTGGACGGCGCCACCCGTCTCTTCTTTGACTTCGGCATCTCCTTCAAAGTGCGGAGCAAGTACTTTGAGGAGTTTCTCAATCCCCGTCCGGGCTACGGCCTGAACGACTTCTTTCAGACCGGTATGTTGCCGCCGCTGCAGGGAATCTATCGGCCCGAATTAGAGCCGGACGGCAGCTTCTGGGAACGATGGCAGGCGGGGCCCCATTACCGGACGCTCGACCACGTGGACGGCGTGCTTTTGAGCCACGCCCACGTCGACCACACGGGCTCCGTCTCATTCCTACGGCCTGACATCCCTCTTTACACCACGGCCATGACGGCGCTCATTTCCAAGGCAATCCAAGACAGCGCGCCTACCGACCTGGAGCGCGAGCTTGTGTATGCGGTGCCGCGCGAGAATAGAGACGGCGTGATACGTACAGTTTCCAAAGCGCCGCTGCAGCAACGTCCGCTGCGCGTACTTGACGGGCAACTCTCTCAGGACGCGGAGTTGTTCTGGCACGAATCGCCGCAAGCAACGCGGCGCATGGATGTTACCCCTGTGCAGGCGGCCGGAGAATCCATCGGCGCGGGCAACAGGCTGCGCTGGTTTCCGGTAGACCACTCGATCTACGGCGCGGCGGCGTTTGCGGTAGAAACTTCGGGTGGCTGGGTGGCCTATACGGGAGACCTGCGCCTGCATGGTCTACGCGGTGAACAGACCCGGCAGGCAGTGGCGGCAATGGCGGCGCTCAAGCCAACGGTCTTGCTTTGTGAGGGCACGCGCGGCGCGGACACGAATCGCGCCACTGAGCAAGGCGTGCATGACACGGCGTTAGAAATAGTGCAGCAGTCCGCGGGCAAACTCGTCTTCGCCGACTTCGGCCCGCGCAATGTGGAACGGCTCCTCATCTTCCATGAGATTGCGCAGGCAACAGGTAGGCAACTGGCAGTGTTGAATAAAGACGCCTATCTGCTGGAGGCTATGCACTACGCCGCGCCGAATGACGGGCCGGGCCAAGTGCCGGACATTGCTACGAAGCCGGGCTTTGCGCTCTACCAGAAGGTGCGCGCACGCGTCAGCGGCTGGGAAAAGAAACTACTGGATCGCCACGGCGACAAGTTGGTATATGTCGACGACATTCGCCGCAATCCCGGCGACTACATTCTCTGCTTCTCGTTCTGGGATATCAACGAACTCGCGAGTCTCGCGCCGGTGCCTGCGGTCTACGTCTACTCCAGCAGCGAGGCTTACGACGAAGACATGAGGATGGACCGCAGGCGGCTCCGCAACTGGCTGGAACACTTCGAGGTGGAAATTCACGGTCTAGATGAAGACTCAGATGGGCCACTGCACGCCTCCGGCCACGCCAGCGGCACCGAGTTAATCGACATAATTCAGCAAATCCATCCCCAGCGGCTCGTTCCTGTCCACACAGAAAATCCCCCGTTCTTTTTGGATGCCCTGGCGCAAGACGACATTGAGGTTGTCCTCCCCGTGCCCAACCAACCATTGCAGTTCTGAGCGAGGCGCAAAGCTTGTGTGCATCGCCTTCGTACACGAATAGCCCAAGCAATACCCTTAGTCACCTTTGCTCCGCCTAGTCCAGCACAATCTACCCATTGATACGATAGACTTGGGGTAACAATACGATTGCGCTAATAGCGAGAGGGAGAATGGAAATTTCGGCTGTTTGGCGCGGCCCGGAGGAACTCGTCACAATCGGGTTTCAGCGCACCAGGGTTGTGATGATGAATGAAGCCCATAGCGGCCTCCAGCGGTGTATCCGCACGCGGGAAATTGGTCGCCGAATCTTGCCTGCGGCTCATGAGGCCGGTGTCCGCCACCTGTCCATGGAGGCGCTGTGGCCGTACGAGTTTGCCGAGGAAGCAAACCGTGATCGGCAAGTGCCGGAGACAACTGAAGAAGGGTACTTGGCGCAAGCAGAGATGCGGCGGTTCATCCAACGGCGCTCGATCTCGGGTGGACCCTGATTCCGTATGAAGCGGAATATGAGGCCAATCCCGAGGAACTCAAGAAAGCAGAACGTATCAACTGGGAGGAAGAACAGAAGCAGCCGGGGTTTAGCGATGCCGTTATGGAGTCCGTCAACTGGCGAGAAGAGCAGCAGGCGCGCAATCTTTGCAAGGCTCTGGACGCGCTATCGCTAGGCACAAAGCTGCTTGTCTGGTGCGGCAAAAGCCACCATGCGAAGGACCGGTTCGACTGGCTTGCTCCTATGGGTCACTGGTTTCCCAGACTTAGCGGGATCAGTCACTTTGCCATAGACCAGCGTGTAACGGTTGACTTTGCCTCTGGCGATGGTAGGCATTCGGGTCCAGGGATGGCCGAGCAATTCAAATCGGAACTGGTTGCACGCGGCGGGACAGCGGGGTTCCTTACGGAAGATGCGCCGGTTTCGTTCCTGCGTGACCGGACTGATCAAGATTCGTTCATTCTATCCACTGAGAATGAACTGGCCTGAGACTTGCAATTCTCTCTCGATGCCTACTTGCCGTGCACCCTGAAGACAATTACGTTGCTGAAGTCTATGCCGTCAATCTGCACGCCATAGCAGCCCGGCGCCCGTACGACCGCCCATGTCATCATTTCCTCCCACCGGCCTGAGCCATCCGTAAGGCGACTGATGCCTGGGGAATATGGGGGAACATGCAGCGAAGCGTGAGCCAGCTCCGGGGACGGGTTGCCGTCCTTCATCCACTGGAAGCGTAGAGTTGCCGGCCCGTTCAATTGGCGGCCCCGAATCACAATCGGACCGGTGTATTGCGGGTCCCTCGCCCACACCACTTTGTTCCAGTGCCACCCATCGTGTGCCCTATCTACATTCCCATTTACACTTACGGTCAACAAATAGAACAGGCTATAGGCGGGCCCCTCACCAATAACCTGAAAGTCGTATCCCGCAACGGAGCGAATGAAAGGCTCAGGACAGGCTGCATCCGGCTCCAGTGCCGGCAATTGCAGCGGACGCTGTTCAAGCGCCAGTACCAGCGCGTCCCAGTGAGGCGGTCCATCGCAGTTGCCGTAGTGACGGCACTCTTGCGCAAGGCGTGCGCGCATCTCCGGCGCAGTCGGGGCCACGGCCGTAGCAGTGGCGAGCAGATGGACTTCAGGTGCCGTGGTCGGCGTAAACGGTGGCGCTTCATAATGCACGATTCCGTTGCAGGCCGCGAGCAACAGCAGGAGCGCGCCAGCCAATGCTAGCGGGCATACGAACCGGAAGCCATGACACTGCTGATGTTTTACTGTCGTTCGTTCGTCATTCCGGCGAAAGCGCGGTTGGGAAATCGAGGAATCCAGGGTACGGCTAGGCAAAGATGTCTGGCATGCCCAATTACAAGGTTTTTGCCAGCGGCTGCAAACTGCATGCAGCCACCCATGAGGAATTGCCATGAGAATCCCCGTATACACACTCTCAGTTTTGTCAGTATACTTGATGAGAAAGGTGAAACAGGTAACTTTTCTGGGCAATATAGGCCGAGGGTCTTAGCATGGCGCTCATTCTTCACATTACGCAGGCCGCCGCCTGGCAAGCAGCTCAGCGAGCGGGCAGCTACCCGGAACCGCCGCTAGCCCCACAGGGGTTCATTCACTGCTCCCGGCCCGACCAGGTAATTAGAGTGGCAAACTATTTATTCCGTGGCAAGCAAGACCTGTTGCTGCTTTGTATTGATACGAATCTCCTGACCGCGGCTCTGGACCCCGCTGGATTAGAGGCGGGTGAAGAGGATTTTCCACACATCCATGGCCAAATCAACTTGGACGCAGTGGTGGAGGTGCTAGACTTTCCGTCGAAAGAGGACGGTACGTTTGCTTCACCGGCGTCACTCAGCGCGTTAGATGATTAGGCAGCTGTTCGGAATGAGTCTTCGCTGATGGCGCTGCGCTTCCTTCCGCGCCATGCAAGTGGCTTTGTTCCATGGGATCAGATACGCGGCTATCTAGGGCCACTTTTGGAAGCAGGATTCTGATGGCAGAGGTCTAGGGTTAAGGATCAGGTACGCCCCTGCGTCAAGTACCAGCCCTAGATTCCGGCCCCGTATCAAGTACGGAGCAGGCTTTTCGCGGAATGACGGGGCCGATACATGCTGCTCTCGTGCTGGGACGGGCGCAGGATACAAACCTGCGTAACCGGATGAGCATGGGGTCTCGAGCGAGAGTGGATAGGGTCTCCAACTGTCTAATGGGCTGCCGGACGGACGCAGGTTGCAAACCTGCGCTACCAGCAAGAGCACTGTCACTTGGCAGGTTGAGAATCCTGATAGGACTGTCGCGCCAACTCAGACTTGCACCGGTCCGGTGAACACCTCGGCAGGAACGAAGCTTTCCCTTGCGCTGGCGTGGACGTGGTCGACGCCCTCGGTGGTGACTTGGGCGAGGGCGGTATAGTGGGTGCTTTCGCCGCTGACCCCGCTGCGGTTGCCGCCGCCGTGGCCGCGCAGCCATTGAGGGTCGATGAGTTGCTCGCCTTGCCAGATTCCCTGCGTGGCGAGCAGATGGCCGAATCGCGCGATGTCGGCGGCGCACATTACCGCCCAGCCGGGACCGCTCCGAACCGGATGTCCGTTGACGCGGTACGGCGGGTCGAGATAGGTGTATGAGTCCGGGATAGTTGGGTAGAAGTACTGCTGTGACTGCACGTCCTCACCGATGTACCAGTCCCAACTATCCGGCGCGATGCCGATCTTGCTGAAGAGCCGCTCGTCCAGCACGTCTTTCAAGTCGCGGTCCCAGACGTACGTTAGCGCCTGCCCCATGCGCCAGAAACCGGCGCTGCTGTAGTGCTCCTGCGTGCCGGGCGGGACGTGAGCATAGAGATCATAGAAGGGATCGCCGGTCCAGTTCGCCCAGGCCGGACACGTTCTGTCGGCGTCTTCTTGGGTCTTGCCCGCGCGGCCCGCGGCATAGTAACTGCCGATCTCCATGGGATAGCCGCCCTGGTGCGTGCGCCCGAATTTCTCGCCAATGATGTGACGCCAGGTGAGATTCTTATGGTTGCCCGCGTTCAGGTGTTTATGGGGATGGGAGAGTTCGCCTTCACCCGTCCACGACTCATGAATCGGAGCATCGGAGTCAAGGAGCCCGTCCTCAACCGCATAGCCCAGCAGCACCCACATGAACGCCTTGCCCATGGAGGCGGTTTGGAAGCGGTAGTGCGGGTCGCCCCAGGTCATTACGCAGTAGCCGCCGCGGGTGAACATGACGCCCCACTTGCTGGCGGTGTGGTCTTCGCCGCCAAAGTTAGCGCCATGGAAACCTAGGGTGCGCAGCCACGCTTCGAACCGGCGCGCATCGAGGCCGGCTTCCGTGGGAGTGATGGTTATCCATTCTTCTGCCGGATAGGTGATCCAGGCTGGCAATGCGGAACTCATTTGGCTCTTACTCCAGTTGTCGCGTCAGGTCTCTGTTGGAACAATTCCGGTTGGATGGACACATTGCGCCTTGCCATGAGATGTTTGGGCTGGGGAATTCTCACGGCTTTTCCCGATCCACACCTAGGATTGGGCACAGGAGTCCGTGTGCGACAGGTGAAGATGGATTCCCGCTTTCGCGGGAATGACGGATTAGGATTTCCCAGGCTCGCTAGTCCCCCATGCCCGGTAACTTCCTATGCCCGTTAATTGCCCAGGCCCGTTAATCTCCCAAGCCTACTAATTGTGAATTCAACTGAAAGACGAACTAAAGGCGCACGCAATTCGTGCGACTCTATCTCGGCATTTCGCCCTTGCGTCTATTCGGCCCCGGCCGGAAGTCCGGCACGTGCATGAGCGTGCTGCCCTGCGCGATGGATTCGGAAGCGAGAACGGCCGGCGCGGCGGTATCCATGGCCCTATAGAGGTCAAACTCCAGCGGCACGCCGTGGAGCAAGGCATCACGGAACGTGGCGTGGATGTAGTAGTCGGTGTCGCTGTGGCCGCTGCCGCGCGCTTCCGCTGGCGCGTCAGTGCGTTGGGGACGCCAGTCCACTTCGGCGTGGTCGTGCATCTGGGCGTCGGCCAGCCAGAGCTTCGGGGAGTCCTTTAGCGAGCGCGGCAACTCCACCGAGCCCTTCGTGCCCATGATGTGGCACCAGTGATTGTCCCGCGGCGGCGTGGGTTGCGTGTAGGCCACGGCAAGGCGCATGAGGGTGTCTTTCGCTGTCTTCATGATCGCCAGTTGAATGTCCGGTTGTTGGATTTCCTCATGGATGTAACTGGGCGAGCGCGTGCTCATGGCGGTGACCTCAGTCACGCGGTCATCGAGCACCATGAGGATGGGGCTGAGTTCGTGGGGGAGATAGTGAATCGGCGGCATTAGGTTGATCCACGATGGTTCAGCATCGGGGGTATTCGCCACATCGGCAATGGGCACGAGCTGCGCCGTGCCGCGCCGCCGGTAATAGCGGGACGGTTCCTTGTAGCCGATGTACTGGCCCTCGCAGAAGGTGATCTTGCCGAGCTTGCCTTCCCGCACCAGCTCCCGCCAGGCGGCGAACTCGCCGGAATGGCGCCGTTGCTCACCGAGTTGATAGACCTTGCCGCTGCGCTCCGCCGCTAGGACGATGCGCCAGCAATCTTCCATCGTGTGCGCGGCGGGCACCTCGGAATTGACGTGCTTGCCGGCTTCCAGGGCCTGCGCCGCCAGCGCGCCTTGCTCTTTGCAGCGGACCGTCAGGGCCACCGCGTCCACGTTGTCATCGGCCAAAAAGTCTTCGTATCGTTCGTATACGGCTATTGAATCCGGATCCTTCAGAGGCTCTAGGGACAGTTCATGGAGTTCCGTAAGAGGGTCGCAAATCGCGGTCACGCGATAGCCATTGAAGTTGTCCAACATCTTCAACCAGTGGCGGCCACGGGCACCCAGTCCGGTTAGACCGATACGAATCTCATCCACGGTCACTCTCCAATTCTGTGCTAGAGCATCTTGTTTCGTTCACAGGCTGCGAATTCGACTCAAATCCACGAATCAATGGCGTGTCCGACAACGCTTGACTACTGCAAGTGTTCCGGTTTCCACCCATTTCCATCCCGCTCACTCATATCCGCGTACCAACGGCATGCTGCGATCTTGGCAGGATTGCCGTCAGGTAGGCGAGACGGTGGGTACAGTATACCAGCGCCGGCGCGCGCACTTAACCTGTGCGGGCGGCATTAGGGAGGCGGTACGGAGATTAGTGGGAGGGCGCGAAAGGCGTGTGCAGTCGTGCAGAGAGACCAGTAAACACTGCGCACGGAAGGTAGCCCGCGAAGAAGCGGTGGCTGCTAGTCTGAATCCCAGCGTCCTCTGCCGAACTCTTTCGCCACGCGGTCCATTTCGCGCTTGGCATCTTTCGCGGCGAGGGTTTGCCGCTTGTCGTAGAGCTTCTTGCCGCGGGCGACGCCAATCTCAACCTTAACTCTGCCGTTGCGCAGGTAGAGCCGGAGGGGAATAACGGTCTGCCCCTTCATCTGAGAGTGCTGAAAGAGGGTATAGATTTGGTCTTTGTGCAGCAGGAGCTTGCGCGCGCGGGTCGGCTCGTGGTTGAAGTAGCCGCCTCGTTGATACGGCGAGATGTGCACGTTCCAGAGCCAGGCTTCGCCGTTGATAATGCGCACAAAGCCTTCGGTAAGATTTACCCGGCCGGCGCGAATAGACTTCACCTCCGTGCCCAGGAGCATGAGGCCGGCCTCGAACGTGACGTCGATGTGGTAGTCGTGAAAGGCGCGCCTATTTGTCGCCACCACCATATTGTTGGGGTCGCGAACCTTGGCGGCGCGGCGCGCTTTCTTTGTCTTAGCTGTTGCCATAGTTAAAGCATGCCACAGGGTTGCTCAACAGGGAACGTCTTGGCGGAATCCTCAGCGTAAATCTGCTAGGCAGAACGGTTGGGGCTGGATGCACTCGGAATTCCCCTCACCCCAGCCCTCTCCCCGGGGAGAGGGAGTTAGTTTCGCGCTGCCGAAGAGAGTTATGCAAAGGTCTCTCAGAGAACGTGAACGCGAGCAAAGAAGCCGCTGAACGACCACCACCGGAGTCTCTACGCCGGTTGCTCGCCTCTGGCGAACGCTTTCAAGTAGCTCCGCGCTTCCTGGGTGCGGGGGTAGCGGTTGACAATGTCCCAGAATGCTCGGTTGTGCCCCGGCTCGATGAGATGGGCCATCTCATGCATGAGCACATAGTCCCGCACCCACTCCGGTACTTCCGCGAGGTGGTGAGAAAGGCGAATAGTCTTGCGGCGCACGCTGCAACTTCCAAACAGGGAGTTCTGGTTCGTCACAAACTGGGCGGAAACTATCTCCAGCTTGCCCGCAAAGTACATGGCATTGAGTTCCGCAGCGCGCTTGAGCAGGGGGTCTCCTGCATTGAGTAGCTGCTTCGTCTCGCGCAACTCCACCCGCTCTCGAACTTTCGCCACGTAGTAGGCTTCGTCCGACTTATTCAAGTGAGCCGGCACGTGTACGCGCAGCTTGCCATCTTTGAGTTCGCCGGTGACGGTCTTGCTGCGCTGCGCGCTGCGTACGACTTCGATGTCTTTCGGATCGATTTTGTACATACGTTGCTCAGGCAGGAACCGGGCCGGGGAGCAGTGAGGGAGCCAATTCGCGGCACGGTAGCGCGCGACAGGACACGCATTGCTGAGTGTGGTCTGGGGCCGCTGCTATGGGATAGCAGTACCGGTCTTAGACTTGATCATGTCGGAAAACGTCATCTTGGCGGAGACCATTTCACCGAGGATGCGCTCAAGCGCCATACCGTGGCTGCACAGTCCGTAGATTGTGAAGAAATCGCAGTCACAGTGCCATTCACCATCCGTGAAGGACACGACGTGCTCGTTGTTGTCACCGCGCACGCGAACAGTGAAGTCGGTGAAGCTAAAGCGATCCCGCTCTTCAGTGTAGCGGTTTGCTTTCTCCACTTTGCCAATCAGACTGGAATACATTCAAGCCCCCCTTATTCTAGTGATCCAGACAAGCACACATTGTGCATCTATAGTAGGCACCACCGAGTTGCGGCAAGCGTGCTGTGCGTGGGAATTTGCGCCGGTGAGGTGTGGGATTCGCGAGTAGACGTGGCGTCTGCGCAGTCTTTTCCCCTTGAGTCTCAGTATACTCAGGGGGTCCAATAGGGTCAACGGTATTGTGAACGCGTTGCGTTCCAGCTAGAATACAGGCAAGAAGCAGTTTTAGGCATTGCCGGAGGTGAATGTTCCGTAGCTCTACCGCCAACATAGCGATGGTCAAGCATACGACCGGTAGCTCGTAGGTGTGGCGCGCAATGAACAGCATCAACAAGCGTGTTCTGGTCTTGAATCTTGACTATCGACCGCTGAATATCTGCAACGTGCGCCGGGCGTTTGTGCTCTTGCTCGCTGGCAAAGCAGAGGTCATCGAACAGTATGCCGAGGCTTTGATATCTGCCGAGGCCCACTTCACCTGCCCTTCGGTGATCAAGCTGCACTACTTGGTGAAACGCCCTCCCACGGGTCCGCGCCTGGTACGCCAAGAGGTCTTTCGCCGTGACAGTCACATGTGCCAGTACTGCGGGGTACAGACGCGGGAACTGACGATCGACCACGTCTTGCCCCGTCACCGGGGCGGCGGCCACACCTGGGAAAACCTGGTGTCGGCATGTAAGGACTGCAACCACCGCAAAGGTGGAAAGACTGCGGAAGAAGCGCGCATGCGTCTGCTTGCCAGCCCCGGCAAGCCCCGGCTCAACGGCTATTTGGCGCATCTGCGGCACGTGCCGTCACCGCCCCACGAATCCTGGGTGCCTTTCCTCTATCCCACCGGCAAACCCACGTAGTTCTTGCTTCGCTTGCACTGAGCCGTAGCATTTTTACTCCTCACGCCGGCACCGGCGGTGCGGGACTATTGCGCGCAATGCCCTCGGCCTCTGCTTGTCTCCGGAGTTCTCCTCCACAGACCCCGTGTTCCTCTCGCCATGTGAAGGCCACTTCCGTGGCTCGTTTCTCGTCCCCTATTGCATGGCCGGTAGGGCCAGGCAAAGGGAGAGCGAGACCGGCAGAGCGCGTGTTAGCGGTGAAAAGGATCCATGTGGACACGCCCCCTGCCGTCTGGGCTCCCGCACCGCGGCAAGCGACGCGAAGGAATTTCAGAGAAAACTCTGGCGAATCCCTTGACAAAGCGAGAACCCTTCTCTTTAATAGAATGCATTCGCAATAGTGTTTGCGAATGATTGTTAGTAGCATTACACTGCACTCGAAAGGACAAGCCAGATGAACGGTTCCCAGCGCATGACCCGGCGTGCTCTTCTTGCCCTAGGTGTTGCGGGCGCGGGTGGTCTCTTGCTGGCAGGATGTGGCACGGTAGCGGCGCCGCAACCGGCGGCTGAGCCGGCGCAAGAAGCCGAATCTGATTTCGCGCCGGTGACAATCGAAAACTGCGGTCTGACCATCACGTACGACCAGCCGCCGCAGCGAGCCGTAGCCATGGCCCAGCACGCCACTGAAGTGATGCTGACGCTGGGGCTGCAGGACCACATGGTTGGCACGGCGTACCTGGAAGACCCTATTCTGCCTAATCTCGCTGACGCCTACGCACAGATTCCTGTGCTGTCGGATCTATACCCTTCCCGAGAGGTGTTTCTGGGCGCAGAACCTGACTTTCTCTACGCCGGTTGGGTGAGTGCTTTCCGCGATGAAGTGGCCGGACCCCGCGAAGCCTTGTTGGAACTGAACATAAACTCATACCTCGCCCATGCGAACTGCCTAGAGAGCAAAGCGACCATTGAGGACGTGTTCACCGACTTCCTGAATATCGGCAAGATCTTCGGTGTGTCAGAGCGCGCGGAAGCGTACGTAGCCGGCATCAGGGAGCGGTTGGCGGAAGTCCATGCGATTACGCAGCCTGCGGATCCGAAGGTTAAGGTTTTCGTCTTTGACAGCGGCGACGAAGCGCCCTATACGGCCGCCGGCACCGGCATTGTGAATGCGCTGCTGGAAGAGGCCGGCGGCATCAACATCTTCGCGGACGTGGAAGGCGGCTTCGCCACAGTGAACTGGGAAACCGTGGTCGAGCGCGATCCGGACGTTATCGTGCTGCACGATGCATCGTGGTCCACTGCGGACGAAAAGCGCGAGTACTTGGCCAATACCGAGGCGCTCGCCTCGATTAAGGCTGTCCAGGAGCAGCGCTACGTCGTCGTGCCGTTCACGGCCACGCAGCCGGGACCCCGCAGCATCGACGTAATCGAGACCCTGTTCCAAGGGCTTCTACCCAGAGTAATCCGGCTAGACGAAGGTAAGCAATGGCCACAGTTGACGAGAAACCGGTGCGGTCGCCGGGCGCAACCGGCCCGACACGAAAACTCGAGCCCGGTCGGCGGTGGGATGCACGCTTTCCGGTAGTCGTGCTTGCTTTGTTGGCGGCGCTGCTGGTAACGCTTACGCTCGCCGTTACCATCGGACCGGTGGCAATCGCACCGCTAACAGTCTGGCAGATCGCCGTTTCGCGCGTGACCGGACTGGCGTCCGGTGAGTGGTCGGCAGCCCACGAGAACATCGTGTGGCTCATCCGCTTGCCGCGGGTCTTCTTGGCGGCCCTCATCGGCGCCGGGCTCGCCGTAGTCGGCGTAGCCATGCAGGCTGCCGTGCGCAATCCTCTGGCGGACCCCTACATCCTTGGGATTTCGTCCGGGGCCTCACTTGCCGCGGTGCTCGTGATTCTGATGGGCGCTTTCAAGCTCTTTGGTATCTATTCACTGTCGGTGGCAGCATTCTTCGGCTCGGTGATGTCCTTCGTCATCGTGCTTGTACTCGCCCAGAACCGAGGAACGCTCTCACCGGTACGGCTGATCTTGGTTGGCGTAGCGCTGTCTTATGTGCTTTCGGCGGGCACAAGCTTCATCATATTTCGCGCCGACGACGCCGAGGGCATCCGGTCGGTCCTCTTCTGGCTCATGGGGAGCGTCGCGGGCGCCAAGTGGAGCTACCTCACCTTACCCTTGGTCGCAGTGCTGATCGGCACGACGTATCTGGTCTTGCAGGCGCGGCCGCTCAATGCGTTGATTGCCGGGGAGGAAACGGCCATCAGTCTCGGCGTGAATACAAACAGGTTTCGTCGCGTGCTGATGGTGGTGGCGGCTATGATTACGGGAGTTATGGTCGCCTTGGCCGGCGCCGTTGGCTTTGTGGGGCTGATGATGCCGCACACGGTCCGGCTTTTCGTTGGGTCCGACCACCGCCGGGTGTTGCCGGTCAGCCTGCTGGCAGGCGCGATCTTCCTGGTCTGGGTGGACGTGCTCGCGCGGACGATTGTACAGCCTGAGGAAATGCCCTTGGGCGTAATTACGGGCTTTCTCGGCGGCCCGTTCTTTATTTGGATAATGCGCCACAGGCGGGACGCGCTGGGAGGCAGTCGGTCATGACATTGCATGTTGAAGGAGTAACTTGGCGTGTAGAAGAGCAGACGATCCTGCGGGACGTGGCGGTGGATGTAGCGGCGGGTGAGCTTGTGGGAGTGCTGGGTCCGAACGGCAGCGGCAAATCAAGTCTGCTGCGTTGCATCTATCGCGCGCTCAAGCCCGATGCGGGCCACATCGCCCTGGATGGTGACAGCGTGTGGGACCTCGATGCGCGGGAGGCCGCGCGTCGCACGGCCACCGTCTTGCAGGAAACGCCCGGCGAGTTTGAGTTTGTCGTGTGGGAAATGGTGCTCATGGGGCGCACGCCGCATAAGAGCATGTTTGCGCGCGAGAATGAAGAGGACCACGACCTGGTGGAGAGCGCGCTGGCACAAGTCGGCATGCTTTCGTTTGCGGAACGCTCGTTCGCGACCCTCTCCGGCGGCGAAAAGCAGCGCGTGCTGATAGCCCGCGCTTTGGCGCAGCAAGCGCGCTTCTTGATTCTCGACGAGCCAACCAATCATCTGGACGTGCGCTACCAACTGGAAATCCTCGATCTTGTGCGCGGCTTGCAGGTGACGACCTTTACCGCGCTGCACGATCTCAACCTGGCCGCAACCTACTGTGACCGCCTCTACCTCATGGCAGAGGGAGAAATTGTGGCAGCAGGAACGCCGGAAGAGGTATTGCAGCCTGCGCTCCTGCGCGAGGTCTTCGGCGTAGATGCCGAGGTGCAGGTCCATCCACGCACCGGCAAACTCCACATCGTCTTCCTACCCGCCCACGCCGCGACGACGGTATCTACCAATGGGTCGGCAAAATTCACGGTGACGGTCGGTGCGGGTTAGTACCTTTTCGCAACGTGTGAAGGCAGCGCGCCATGGCAGACCGCCACAGTGAACACGAGGGAGACGTCTCGTCCCTGGAGGCCAAACGGAACCCAACGGCGTGCCGTTCGACACCGTCGTCATCGTGGGCCGCGGCGGCTATGGCGCGGCTCCGCGCCAGGAGTTGGAACGGCTGGTAGCGTCTGTAGCCGGCTCCGGCAGCTTTCGCGCCGTGCGCTTTGCGTTCATGGAGCAGGGAAAGCCCGCATTGCCCGCCGTGCTTGAGGAATGCTTGGCCGCGGGCGCGCGCCGCGTGCTTATCGTTCCCGCCCTTGTGCCCATGGACCGCACGCTGCGCTGGTGGCTGCCCCTCGCAATCGCGACTGGCTGCGGGAGCATGCGGATGATGACGTGGAAGTCGCGCTCGCCCCGCCCTTGGGCGATAGCGAGCACTTGGCGGAAGCTGTCACGGCTGCGGTTATGGACGCACACGCCTGTACGGATGTGCGTGACGATCCCAGCATAAAGGAGCGGCGGCGCTCCTGGAGTCACATACCCGCGCATCGGCATCATGTGCTTCTCTGCAACGGACCGCGCTGCACGCTGGCGAATGCCCAGGCTTTGTGGGAACACTTCGATGCGAAGCTCAAGGAGCACAAATTGCGGGGCAAGCAGCGCGTGATGACGGTGCGCACCGGCTGTCTGTATCCCTGCGATCTCGGTCCGATCATGGTGGTGCACCCGGACGGCACGTGGTACGGCGGCGTGGACAGAGCCGCCATAGACCGCATCGTTGCCGAGCACATCGTGGAAGGCGAAGTGGTGCAGGAGCATGCGTGCACTCCCGGCGCACGCCAGCGCACCAAGCTGGACGTCGCTAAGTGACGCACTCTAAGGCTTGGCTGGGCAACTAGAACTCGTCTCACGAATGCTGCGCTCTGTGTAGACTTGTCTTCCGATTTTGCGACAAGCTCAGAATATTCAGGCTCAAAGCGAACGGAGGAGGCAAAGATCCGTTCGTACTGAGCTTGTCGAAGTACGAGTTGGCACGTCTATCCGAATTGTGAGATGTCTTTTTGACTCTCATGGGATAGTTTCGAATCACATCTGTTCTTGCCGGTCTTTGAGGTAAACCACCGGTCTCCGCCTCGACTCTGTATTTCACGAGACGTCTTGTTCTTCAGAGAGCGGGGCGTTTTTTGCATCCTAATTCGACGGCTGCTAGAGCACGGTTGGCGGCACATGCGCTCTGTATGTGTCGCGGAGACGCCTATAGTTGCCACCCGCTGGCGCAAGCTACCAAAAGCGCCGGTGGACCGCACACCTGGTGTCTGGGCGTATTGCCGGTGGCACGTTCAGTAAGAATTGGACGACTCCAATTAACCTGGTGCACCCCCTTGACAAGGCAGCCATAGACTGCTTTACTTTTAATGAAACGCATTCCTAACAAGGTTGGGAGGGCGTGTGAAAAGCTCTCGTGTAGACAGAGAAAGGATGTCGGAGATGATCTCTTCCCAGCGCATGACCCGGCGCGGCCTGCTTGCCATTGGCATGGCAGGCGCGGGCAGTCTCTTGCTGGCCGGTTGTGGCACGGTGGCTGTATCGCAACCGGCGACGGAGCCGGCTGAACCGGCGCAAGAGGCCGAAACTGCTTACACGCCGGTAACCATCGAGAACTGTGGTTTTACCATCACGTACGACCAGCCGCCGCAGCGCGCCATTACTCTATCCCAAGAAGCGACGGAACTGATGCTGGCGTTGGGTTTGCAGGACAGCATGGTTGGCACATCGTATCTCAGAGACTGGGTGCATCCTGATTTCCAGGCAGCCTACGACCGGATCCCGGTTCTTGCCGAGAAATATCCTTCACACGAGGTCATTCTGGGTACGGAGACCGACTTCATTTACGCTGCCTTCGTAAGCGCCTGGAACCGTGAAGATGTGGCAGGGCCGCGCGACGCGCTCATGGAGCTCGGGATCGCGTCGTACCAGTCGGCCGCCAACTGCAAGGACGGCAAGGTAACCGTTGAGGACGTATTCGAGGACTTCCTGAAAATTGGCCAGATCTTCGGGGTAACGGAGCGAGCCGAAGAATACGTCGCCGAGCAGCGGGCGCGCTTGGCGGACATTCGCGTCAAGGCAGGGCCGCGCGACCCGAAAGTTTCGGTCTTCATCTATGACGGCGGTACTGATTCGCCATATGCCGCGGTTGGTACGGGCATGGGGAATGCGTTGGTCGAAGAGGCGGGCGGGGTCAACATTTTTGCCGACGTCGAAGGTCTTTACGCGACAGTGAATTGGGAGACCGTGATTGAACGGGACCCCGACGTCATCGTGCTATTCGATATGCCTGGATGGTCAACGGCAGCAGAAAAGATAGAGTACTTGGAGAGCAACGAGGCCCTTCACTCCATCAAGGCCGTGCAGAACAAGCACTACGTGGAAGTGCGCTTCACGGTCGCGAACCCGGGTATTTACACCATTGACACCATTGAGTTGCTGGTGAACGCATTCTATCCGGAGTAAATGAAACGCATGCCAAGCTTGTTGTGAATGCGTGTGAGAAATTCTCGTGTACATACGGAAAGGATATCGGAGATGATCTCTTCTCAGCGCATGACCCGTCGCGGCCTTCTCGCCGTAGGCCTGGCAGGCGCGGGCAGTCTCTTACTGGCCGGTTGTGGCACGGTAGCCGCGCCGCAACCAGCGGCGGAGCCGGCTGAACCGGCGCAGGAGGCCGAATCTGCTTATACACCGGTGACCATCGAAAACTGCGGTTTTACCATTACGTACGACCGGCCGCCGCAGCGCGCCATAAGTCTTTCTCAGCAATCGACGGAACTGATGCTGGCGTTGGGTCTGCAAGACAGCATGGTGGGCACGGCGTTTCTCAGAGACTCGGTGCCTCCTGATCAACAAGCGGCCTTCGAGCAGATTCCGATACTTGCCGAGAAATATCCTTCACATGAGGTCATTCTGGGAGCGGAGCCCGACTTCATTTACGCTGCTTTCGTAAGCGCCTGGACGCGTGAAGATGTGGCAGGGCCGCGCGATGCGCTCATGGAGCTCGGCATAGCGTCATACCAAACGGCCTCCAACTGCAAGGACGGCAAGGTGACCGTTGAGGACGTATTCGAGGACTTCCTGAACATCGGGCAGATCTTTGGGATAGCGGAGCGCGCCGAAGAGTATGTCGCCGGGCTGCAGGCGCGCTTGGCGGACATTCGCGCCAAGACGGCGCCGGCCGATCCGAAGGTCTCGGTCTTCATCTATGACAGTGGCGATGATACGCCCTATGCCGCGGTTGGTTCGGGCATTGTAAATGCGTTGGTCGAAGAGGCGGGTGGGGTCAACATATTTGCTGACGTCGAAGGCCTCTTCGGGACGGTGAACTGGGAGACCGTGGTCGAGCGGGACCCCGATGTCATCGTGTTGCTCGATGCCCCAGGGTGGTCTACTGCCGCAGAAAAAAGGGAGTACTTGGAGAGCACCGAGGCGCTTTCCTCCATCAAAGCGGTGCAGAACAAGCACTACGTGGATGTGCTTTTCACGGCCACGCAGGCGGGCATTCGCACCGTCGATGCCATTGAAACACTGGCGAATGGTTTCTATCCCGAGTAGACCAATGAGAAGGCGTTTGGCCCGCCTGGACAGTAACGGAAGAGCGGGGATCTGGATCGGTGCACGTACCGGCGCTTGGAACATACCGAGCGCCGGTACGTGCGTTTCTATCCATTTCCCACGACTTGGCATTGCTCTGCCATAGGTCCCGGTGCACGCTTGAAAATACCCCAGCACTCACCTTAGTATTCCCTGGTGGCAGCTCCGTTCCTTAAATCAATGACTTGCGGCAGCGGAGGTGAAGGGAGCAGGCTACCACGCGGGTGGCGGCGAGGCTGGGATAGATAGCGATGGATTCATCGCTGGCGAAGGGTTCGGCGCACTCCTCAAGTATCAGACCGGCATTGGCGAGCATGTTCAGCCACGTACTGAGCGTGTGGAAGTAGCGAGGGATGCGAAACTTCGCGAAGCGGTCCTTGAGTTCATCGGGCGCGGAGCCGAAGATCCACTCTTCCACAGTGCCTTGCTCTGAGTCAAAATAGTCGCCGCACTCCATGGCGACCCGCTTTCCCGTCTCATCGAGCACCCATTTGAAACGCGGAGTCATGAAGCAGGGGTGCAGGATGGAAAACTGAAAGAAGCCGCCCGGCTTCAAAACGCGTGCCACCTCTGCGATCGCGCGCTGCTGATCCGGCACGTCCATCATGCTCATGGTGGCCATGACAAAGTCGAAGCCGGCGTCGGCAAAGGGCAAAGTAACGGCGCTGGCGCGCAGATAGACAATACCATGAGGATCTTGCGCTTCTCGCTCCTGGGCGTAGCGCACGAAACGGCCGGAAATATCCAAGGCGGTGAGACGCGCGCCCCGTTGCGCGACCAGCCGCGTATTGTGCCCCTCGCCGCAGCCGACGTCAAGGCCCCGCAGGTCGGTCACGTCGGGCAGCATCTGCATGAAGGCCGGCGCGTTGATGTGGTCGCGGTATTTGTCGTAGCCCAGGCGGGTAAGTGTGGTCCACGCCTCGGCGTTTTCGTCCCAGAGGTCGCCAACAGCGCGATGGTCGAGGACTCTTTCATCTGCCATGGTCACGCCTTGTTCGCCACTTACGTAGGGAAGGACTGGGAGGATTCCTTCAGGACTTCTCGTGCTGATACGGGAGAAAAGCCTCCGCGCTACGCTGGGTTTTCTAGTGGCACGTAGGGGCGGTTCGCGAACCGCCCCTACGTGGTGTCAGCGATGGCGAGAGACTTGGGTCAGTTCTGGGATGCGCAAAGTGCCGCCGCGCAGTTTCTCATTACGGCGTCGGAGCGCGTCATACGAGCATACCACAGGCGGTACACGACAGGCGTGAGCTAGCGCGAAAGTGGGACGAGACGTGAAGGGCATACATGTGCACGCGTTCAGCCTTCGACAGGCTCAGGCCGAACGGTGCGACAGGCTCGGGTCGAACGGTAGGACAGGCTCAGGCCGAATGATTGAGTAGGTTTAGGCTAGATAGTAGGACAGGCTCGGACCGAATGGATGGGTAGGTTTGGGCCGAACGGTTGGACAGGCTCGGGTCGAGTGATTCGAGTAGCTTAGTCCGGGTGTTTGGACAGGCTTAGGCCGAATGGTTCGATGGGTTCGGGCCAAACGGTGCCACTCTAGCTCTGACCGCCGCGCAGAGCGTTCCAAAAGCGTGCCAGGTCTTGGCGTGGCAGCGCGCCGAGCACGATCACAAGGCCGAGATAGACGATACCCGCCAACGCCATGCTTGGCAATGCGGGGAGCCCGCTCGTGAGCCACGCAACGGCAAACATGCCCACTCCGGCTAACAGCGGTCGCCACGCAACGCCGATGATCGGCAGGGAGACCTCACGCTGGCGCAGAATGACGAAGAATGGCGCCAAGAGCACGATCTCGGAAAGTACGGTCGTCGTCGCTGCCGCTGCGTATCCGTAGTGGGGTATGAAGATGATGTTCGTTATCAGGTTGAACGCCGTAGCCAGCGCGAAGGCAATGGCAATCCACTTCTGCCGGTCAAGGGCGATAAGGACATATTGCGTGATGGCATTGACATAACTAAGAGGAAGAAACCAGATGAGAATGGCGAGTGCGGTTGCCCCGTGCGGCAGGAACTTGTCGCCGCCGATCACCCAGATAAAGGAGGTGGCATACCAGCTAAAGCAGACCGCGCCTCCTACGGCGAGGACGAGCATGAACTGCAGCGCCTTATTGAAGATGCTCTGGAGAGCGGCGCGGTCGTTGGGCGCGATTCGCGAGAGCGCCGGAAAGAGCGCCAGCACCAGCGCCGAGGGCAGCAGGGCAAAGGCCTCAACATACTTATAGGCGGCGCCATAGGCTCCCACTTCCGCAATGTCCCGCGCTATAGTCAAGACCTGTATGTCGATGCGAAAGAAGAGCACGTTGAGCAGCGCGTTGAGCATCAGCGGCAAAGACGCCACCATCAGTGTCCATGCCAATCTGCCATCCCACGCCGCGTTGGGTGTTGCTGTGCGCGGCAGCGCCCGGAGCAGCACGAAAGCGGTGACGACATTGGCGATGAGGGCGGTCCCGGCGAGCCCCACAAAGCCCCAGCCAACGGCAATAGCCACGGTACCCAAGCCGACGGTGAGCAGCGCCGTAGCGATTTGCACGAGCGCGGTGTAGTCCATGCGCTCCCGCGCGGCAAAGAGGGAACTGGCCGTGCCGGCGACATTTGCCGGAATGAGCGCCACCGCCAACAGACCCGCTGCCAGGATTGTGTTTGGCTGCACAATATCGGCGCGCCAGAAGGCCAACATGATCAGGAGGACGACTGGTATGGCAGCAATGGAGAGTAGCAAACGAACGCGCTGCACAATGGCAAAGTACGCCGCAGCAGCATCGGGACGGCGGCTTACTTCCCGGGTCAGCAGCACACCCAGCCCAAAGTCGGTGAGCGGCCCGAAGAAGCCGATCAGGTTGACGGCATGGGCATAGTAACCGTAGTTTTCCAGACCGAGCACGCGCAGGTAGTATGCGGCGAAGACCCACATGAGGCCGCGCGCAATCACCATGGCCAACAGCGGCACGAGTGCATTGCGGGCAATGCGGCGCAGAAACACCGGTCCTGAGTGGATAGTGGTCTCGGCAGATACCGTGCGGCCCGCCAGCCACCAGAACATGAGCATGGCGAGCGCTGCTACCGCGCCGCCGCTGACGAGGAATACCACTAGGGGAATCTGCTGAATCATGAACCTGGGGGGTTCATCTCTGCAAGAGGGTCTTGATCCTGCCTAAGACTTCGCATACGACCTGTTCGGTAATCTGGCAATCGAAGCGATCGCGCCGTGCCCGCCAGTCGAGGCTCGAGATTTGGTTGGCGAGCACGCCCTGGAGAGTGCGCTCGTGAGAAGCACGGCAACCTAAAAACGGTAGCCCTTGACGGTAGACGAAATTGGGCACGACTAGCCTAGACCATTGCCCTTGCAATCGGATTCATGACGCAGGACTGGAACGGCGCAGTGAACTTTCTGCTCGTGCCCGGACTGTGAAGCGCGGCAACACAAATACGCCTGTGGCGGAAACGATGGCGCAGTCTACCATAGTTCCAAGCCTTGAGCCGTCCCGAAATCTGAATTGGAATGAAGATTGTCTTCCGTCACCTGGGCCAGCATGTCTTCAAGGCTATACGCAACCTTGCGCAGGATGATTTCGTCACCCCGCGAGATGAGCTCAATCGCGGATCCTTCGCTTACGCCCCACTGCTGCGCGGTCGCGTCAGGAATGCGAATGGCAAGGCTGGCACCCCACTTGGAAATGTGGGCATTTGCGCCCAAATCTGCGCCTCCCTAGTTATATGAATGTATCCAAAACCAAAGCTCGCCAAGCGCGTTGCTTTTGCAGCAGGGCGCACACTGCTACGGACAAACGCCACTCAAGGGCCTGGTGGAAGAATACAATTGCAGTGGCGATCAGTAGCGCATAGGACGTTGCCCGGCAACACGGTTAGACCGCGTAGGTTGCAGACCTGCGCTACCGGCGGCCTTATCCAATCAAGCTATCGAGTCGCACCACTAGCTTGCCCAATTCAGATACAACGAGGTCACTGCTGTTGCCTTCACTGGTACGAAAGAAAGGCTCAGCTCTCTTGGGGCAGACCTTCCTCTAACGGATAGCCGTCCTTCTGCCAGCCCACGATGCCGGGGCCGAGATTGTAGAGGTCTTCCAGGCCCATGGCGGCGGCGATTTCGCAGGCCACCTGGCTGCTCTGGCCGACGTCGCAAACAAAGATGATCTTGTCGTCAGCAAGGAACTCCCAGGGCTTCTGCAAGAGTTCGGGCAGCGGCGCCAAAACGGAATCGGGTATGTGCGACTTGGCGAACTGATTGGGCATACGCACGTCAATGACCTGGTATTCGCCGCTATCGATCATTTGCTTGGCTTCCGCACTGTCTACGGTGCCAAAGGGAATGTCGGCATCTGCTTGCTGCGCCATCTAAAGCCTCCGGAGAGTGTGTTGTTACCGTATCCATTCTATATGAACCGGAGCCGTTTGACTCCAGTACGCTACTTAGTTACTATCTTATCTAAGTAAAGTTACTTAGTAAAGATTATGATTTGGGTGGTTGATGGTGGTGGTGCTGGCAGGAAGGGTAGGCACTGAGCGTGGCGAAACTGGTGGTAGACGAGACGGTCGCAGGGGCTGCTGTCGAGGCAAGAATCGTGATAGAAGACGCCGCGAAGGTGTTCGCCTCGCGCAATGGTGACACGGTCGCGTTTCAGGGCGTAAACCTGGCGGTACATGAAGGCGAATTGCTCTGTGTGCTGGGACCGAGTGGCTGCGGCAAGTCCACGCTGCTCAACGTCATCGCGGGATTGGATGAGCTGTCACACGGGAGCGTTGCCGTTGCTGGCGAACCGGTCGCAGGCCCGCATTACACGCGGGGCATGGTGTTTCAGGATTACGCGCTCTTCCCGTGGCTGACGGTAGAGGAGAACATACGTTTCGGTCTCGACGCGCGGGGATTCAAGGGCGACAGGCACGCGATTGTTGCCGACCTCGTGGCCCTCACCCGTTTGCAGGGATTTGAGCGGGCACGGCCGTCACAGCTCTCCGGTGGCATGGCACAGCGGGTGGCATTAGCGCGCTCGCTCGCGAATCAGGTCGAAATTCTGCTGATGGATGAGCCATTCGGCGCGCTCGACGCCTTCACGCGCATGGAAATGCAAGAGGAAATCGTCCGCATCGTAAAGGCGCAACGCGTGACCACGGTCTTTGTGACGCACGACATCGATGAAGCGCTCTTCGTTGGCGATCGTGTGGCGATCATGTCCGCGCATCCCGGCGAACTGCGGCGCGTCATTCCGGTGCCCATCGCCCACCCGCGCGACCGGGTTGACCCACAACTCGTGCGCCTGCGGGAAGAGGTCTTCACCGAGTTCAACTTGGCGCATACGCGCGAACAGTACTATCACATCTAGGGATTCGTGAGAATGCCGAACGTGCCGCTCCCAACGCGAAAACTCTACCAAGGTGTGGTGCAGGAACTCTGTCAAGGAACCTAGGGCAGTGCAAGCGCTTGTCTGCTTCTTCGCCACGCCAAGTGCCGGCGGGAATGGAAGGGACACCCGTTCCTGGACGTCGGTACAACCGGTTCCATGATTGGCAATTCAGGTTTTGTTGCGTGGTAGAGCGAGCGGTGCAACGCGAATAGAATCCGCACCCCGGCACTGGGACGAGTTTACGTAGGAATGCAGGAATTCATGTGCTGTTCCCAACGCAATTAACTGCAGAGGGAAGCCGCACATTGGCGAAGACTGAAGACGCAAAATCCAAGTCGTACACAAATCAACATTGCGAGTACAGGAGATTGAAGATGTCCAAGAAAATCACGCGCGGGCAGTTCTTGAGTACCCTCGGCGCGGTAGCTCTCGGCGCCGTAGCCAGTCCGCTCCTTGGCGCTTGCGGCGGCGACGATGAATCGGAATCGAACGGCGCACCGGTTTCCCCGTCCAAAGTCTCGGACATTCCCGTCAAAGTCGGCTACTTACCGATAACGGACTCAACACCGCTCACGTTGGGGTATGCCGGCGGCTTCTTTGCCGATCAGGGTTTGAATGCTGACAAACCGGCGCTCTTCCGCGGTTGGTCGCAGCTTGCCGAGGCGTTCATGGCAGACCAGGTTAATGTGGCGCACTTTCTCATGCCCATGACGGTATGGATGCGCTACGGCATCGGCTTTCCCGTGAAAGTCGTGGCCTGGGACCACATCAACGGTTCAGCGTTGACCGTACATCAAGAGAGCGGCATCGATAGCATCAAGGACCTGGGCGGCAAGCAGATTGCCGTGCCCTTCTGGTATTCCATCCACAACGTCGTCTTGCAGATGGCGTTGCGCCACCATAATCTGGAGGCGGTAATCCAAGACCGCAACCGTGAGCTGGCTGCCAATCAAGTGAATCTCTTCGTGATGGCGCCGCCGGATATGCCGACTGCGCTGGGCAACCGGTCTATCGACGGTTATATCGTCGCCGAGCCGTTCAATGCTGCCGGCGAGCTACTAGCGAATGGCAAGATCATCCGCTTCACTGGTGACGTCTGGAAGGACCACGCCTGCTGCGTGGCGGTGCTAAGCGAGAAGTACATCAACGAGAATCCGGAATGGGCGCAGCGCGTGCTCAATAGCATTGCGAACGCGCAACTTGGAGCGCTCAAGGACATTCCCGGCACGGCGCAACTGCTTTCCAAGGATGGCAGCGGGCTCTTGCCGCAGGCCGCGAACGTCATCGAGCGTGCGATGAGCAAATACGATCTCGAGACGTACGGACCACAGGGAACCAACGCCATTCACCATCCGGAGTGGGGAGCGTCACGCATCGGTTTCCAGCCCTGGCCGTATCCGAGCTACACCATCGAGCTTGTAAACCAGATCAAGCAGACGAAGGTGGAAGGCGATACGAGCTTCTTGGCCGATCTCTCCGGCGATCACGCCGCGGAGGATTTGGTAGAGTATACGTTGGTCAGAGACGCCTATAACGCCGCCGGTGGCCCGAGCGCGTTTAACGTTGCGGAAGAGGAAGCGTTCGAGCGCAAGGAGATCATCGGCATTGAGTGAGGCCATGCGCACGGAAGGACGGTTAGCCGAACAGGTCCGTGACAGAGCCGATGCCGACACGGAAACGGCGCAGTCCGCTGGCGTTCCTATGGCTCGCCGCTGGTATGCCCGCCTGGGGAGCGCGGGCATACCGATTATTGGCTTTCTCGTTATTCTGTTGTTTTGGCAACTGCTCACGAGCGGCTTGGTAGCGGATTCAACCATTGTCACGGCTTTTCAGCCCCGTAACGCCTTTCGCGAGCTCATTGGCTTCTTCGTCAGCGGCGTGATCTATTCCCATATCTTTGCGAGCATAGAGCGCATAGTCTTGGGACTCGCTTTGGCCGTTGCGATTGGGGTGCCGGTCGGCGTGATCATTGGCCATTACCGAACGGCCGAGCGGGCTTCGTCGCTGGCATTTCAGTTCATTCGCATGATCTCGCCGCTATCGTGGATGCCGATTGCTATCATCGCTTTCGGTGTTGGCAATAATCCCGTGATTTTCTTGATTGCCATTGCCGCGATCTGGCCGATGATCATCAATACGGCCCACGGTGTGAGCAGTCTCGATCAACGCTGGATACGAGCGGCGCGCACCCTGGGCGCCAACGAGTGGAAGCTCGTCCGCATGGTCATCCTGCCGGCGGTCGTCCCGGACATGCTCACGGGTCTGCGGCTGGCGGTGGGACTCGCCTGGGTGATCTTGGTGCCCGCCGAAATGCTTGGCGTATCCGACGGCCTTGGCTACTACATTCTGGATACGCGCGACCGGTTCAACTACGGCGAACTCATGGCCGTCATTCTCATCATTGGCGTGATCGGTTACGCATTAGACCAACTTATTCGTCTGCTCCGGGTGCACGTCTCGTGGGATCATGGGGAGCGCTGAGAGCCCGGCCTGGGTGGATGTTTACGTTTTGCGTGAAAGAGCGGGGGACAAACCCCCGCGCTACTAAAGACGGAAGAGCGGGGAACAAGGCCCCGCGCAAAAAAAGACTAGAGAGCGGGGGACAAGCCCCCGCTCTACGAGAGACAAAAGAGCGGAGGGCAAGCGCCTAGGCTCCGTTTTGCTGGCGCGGACTGCGCTGCCTTTGGCAAGCAAACGATGTCAATGCCGGGCGCCCAACGCCGTTACTGAGTGGATCTAGCAAAGAGCGGGTTCTGAGATTATCCCCTCTCCCTCTGGGAGAGGGTTAGGGTGAGGGTCTTCATGGATGTGCCGCATGATGTCTATACCACCGACGTGCTTGTAATCGGCGGCGGGCTGGCAGGGTGCTGGGCGGCCATTGCCGCCACGCGTCAAGGCAGCCGGGCATTAGTGGTAGACAAAGGCTTTGTGGGCGGCTCCGGCTGCAGCGTGTTTGCAGGCGGCGTGGTGCTCTACCTGACACCGGAAGATGACCCCGCAGACTTCGTGCGCGAGCACTGCCGCGAGAGCGAACTGCTCCTCGACCCCGCGTGGGTCGAGTGGCTGGTGCAGGCGAACTACGAGCGCATCGCGGAATTGGATGGCTGGGGCGCGCCCTTTGATCGCCACGACGACGCGTCCGAGGGGGCGTCCGGTTCGCTCCACCGCCGCCTGATTTACGTCGGATCGCGCGAGACGGTCTGGCGGCTCGGTCTCGACAGCGTTGAACTGATGAAGCTCATGCGCAAGCAGGTCTTGCGCACGAAGCAGGCAAAGCTCCTCGATCACACTGCGATCGTGAAGCTCTTGGTCGAAGATGGCCGTGTCGTCGGAGCAGTGGGCATTCGGCGGCAGGACGAGCGCTTGTGCCTGATTCAAGCGAAGTCCGTCGTGCTTGCCGCGGGAGGCTGCGCGTGGAAGGGCACCCATTTCGGACATGACATGCTCTGCGGCGAAGCGTATAAGCTCGCATGGGACGTGGGCGCCTCCCTGATGAACATGGAGTATGCCAACGGCTATATCGCGACCAATACCCGCTTCGATAGCCACGGACAGTGTATTCTTGCTGCGATTGGCGGCAAGTACCTGAATGGCGAGGGCGAGCAGTTTCTCGGCAGGTATTCGGATAAGGTGCCGCCGGCTATCCACGTCATCGCCCGTGGCATGGCCTCGGAAATTCGGGAAGGGCGTGGGCCAATTCAGCTTGATTTGTCGGCGGTTCCCGTCAAAGACCGCGAAATGTGGCTGCATGCCTTCAAGCACATTGCGGAGCTCGCCCGCCGCAGCGGCCAGGACCTCTTTGCCGACCGCACGCAGTGGCATCCTGGATTCAATGGCTCGGTATCGGGTTCCGCCGGGGTCTATTTCACCGATACGACCATGGCTGCCAGCGTGCCGGGACTTTTCGTTGCCGGTGACGCGGCGACACGCGGGTACGTGGTGGGTGCTTCGAGCGGCATTACGTTTCTCAATCTCGCCTGGGCCAATGGCAGCGGCTATGCGGCGGGCGTGGGTGCGGGCGTGTTTGCGCAAGACTCTGGGCAGGCAGCGCTGTCAGATGCGTATTGGCAATGCGAGTTGGCAGGGGCACTGCGTCCCATGCAACGGATGGATGGACTGCTGCCGGATGCGGTCTACGGGCAATTGCAGACCCAAGCCATGCCACCGGAAGTGAACATCTTTCGCGAAGGAGCGCGCATGCGGCAGGCACTAGCGCATGTCCGGACCCTGCAACAGGAAGCGGTGCCACGGCTTTATGCGCCGGACTTCCATGAGTTGGTGAAGTGCTACGAAGTTGAAGCGACGGCACTCACGACGGCGCTCATGTACGAAGCGGCGCTGTTGCGAACGGAAAGCCGGGGCTGGCACTTTCGTGAAGACCATCCCCAGCGTGACGATAGCGGCTGGCTCAAGTGGATTGTCGCGGCGCCCGGCGAAGACGGTGAGCCGGACTTTCGGTACGTTCCGGTGCCCCGCAAGCAGTTGGAAGAGATGGGAATACTTGAATCCGCGGCGGTAGTGTAGTGCCTCTAGCGATCGCCATGCCCGCAATACGGTCTGGAAATCGATGTGAAATAACTCCGTGGAGATGACGACTCTTGGCAATTGAGAAAGTATACGAAGACCTTTGCATCGGCTGTACCCTTTGTGTGAAGGTCTGTCCGCTCGACGTGCTCCGCATGGATGACAAGAAGAAGGCCTACATCCGGTACCAGGACGACTGCCAGTCCTGCCTGCTGTGTGAGATCTATTGCCCCACTGACGCGATCTACGTCGGCCCGGAGAATCCGCGCGAGGTGCCATTCAACATCCAAGAAGCGACGCTGTCACCCTAGCGGTACTGTTGCACCGCCGGCATTTTCACTGCGAAGAGGCGGGGGACAAGCCCCCGCGCTACGAAGTGGCTGGCCTTGTTCCGGCAATTGACCGAGAATAGGAGCGACGCCGCTATTCATCCGGTAGCGCAGGTTTGCAACCTGCGCTATTTCCCTATAATGTACGGCAGTTGCACGTGTGTGGCTTGATTTTCAAGCGGACGTGTGGGATCACTGGATTTGGCGCATCCCTCTATAGGGTTGAAAGGGAGAACACGATCATGAGTGATGTATTTGATTTTGATACGTACATCATGGCGTACTACGAAAAACACCCTCCGCTCATGCACTTTGCCGGCGAGAGCCGGGATGAGTGGTACGTGTGGCAGCAACGCCTGCGCACCAAACTGCTGGAACTTATGGAGCCGTTTCCGGAGCAGGTGCCGCCGGAGGCGCGGGTTGTCGAGGAGCGGGAGCAGTTTGGCGTGCACTACGAGAAAGTGGTGTATACCACCGCCGAGGACGTGCAGGTCCCGGCGTGGCTGCTCATCCCGGAGAACGTGGCAACACCGGCGCCCGGCATCATCTGCTTGCACGGCCATGGGGGGCCGCATGGCAAAGATCCCGTGGCGCACGTGGACCATGGCGATGAGGAACTGGCGCGGATCATTGAAAACTACAACTATGACTATGGCTTGCAGCTTGCCAAACGCGGCTTTGTAACGCTGTGTCCCGATGCGCGCGGCTTTGGTGAGCGCAGAGAAGGCTTTCGGCGTTTCGGCAATCGGGACGGCTGCAACGTGAACGGCATCATGACCTACCTCTTTGGCATGAACCTCACGGCGCTCAACACCTGGGACGACATGCGGGGTCTTGACTATCTCGGGAGTCGCCCGGAAGTGGACGCGGATCGGCTCGGTTGCATCGGCCTCTCGCTTGGCGGCACGCGCTCGATGTATCTTTCGGCGGTCGACGAGCGCGTGAAAGCGTCTTCAGTGGTGTGTTATCTGACGACCTTCAAGCAGTATGCCCTGAAGCAAGGGAACTTCTGCGGTTCGCAGTTCGTACCCGGCATTCTCAAGTACGCGGAAGTGGCCGACATTTGCGGCTTAGTAGCGCCGCGTCCGCTCCTCATCGAGTCCGGCATACAAGACGGAGGCTTCCCAATAGAGACCGCGCGTGAAGCGTATGCACACTTGGAGACAATTTATGCGGCGGCGCAGGTATCGGAAAGCCTCTGGTTCGACGAATTCGACGGCGGGCACCAATTCAGCGGCGCCAAAGCCTTTGACTTCTTTAACGCGTATCTGTGAGACGAAGCCCCTGGGGGAGGTTGCGGAGCTCTTCGCAGGGCACAAGGCGACGCTGGCGACCGAAACCAAGCATGCCTCCCAGCAAGAGTTCTCCGCATGCTGTCTCGCCGCTTATTGAGTCAGCCGGCGCTGCGTTATTCGCTGATTGGCCAGCCTGTTGTAGGTCGTGCTGTAGCTTAGTCCCGCACACACTACGATCTGCCGGGTTGCATTTGTAGCACTATTGAATGCTCTTGCTTGGCGAGTGGGCTGGGGAGAGAGGTGCGATTGCAGTTTGAGATGGGGACTGGATAGGTCAGTGGAAGGGTTGCGAAATAGGGTAAGTATTCGATGAGTTGAAGAAGGGGAGGCATCCCATGAGCGATGTGTTTGATTTCGATTCCTACATCATGGCGTACTACGACAAGCACCCGCCGCTTATGCACTTTGCCGGCGAGAGCCGGGATGAGTGGTACGCGTGGCAACAGCGCTTGCGCGCCAAGCTACTGGAACTTATGGAACCACTCCCCGAGCAAGTGCCGCTGGATGCGCACGTAGTCGAGGAGCGGGAGCAATTCGGCGTGCACTACGAGAAAGTAGTGTACACCACTGCGGAGGACGTGCAAGTACCGGCGTGGCTCTTGATCCCGCAGGATGTCACACAGCCTGCTCCCGGGATCATCTGCTTTCACGGTCACGGAGTAGACGGCAAGGATAACGTGGCGCATGTGGACTACGGTGAGGAAGATAGGGCGCAGACGATCGAACGCGCCAATTATGACTACGGCCTGCAGCTTGCCAAGCGCGGTTATGTGACCCTGTGCCCCGACGCGCGCGGCTTTGGTGAGCGCAGAGAAGGCTTTCGGCGGTTCGGCAAGCGGGACGGCTGCAACGTGAACGGCATCATGACCTTCCTGTTCGGGATGAACCTAATGGCGCTTAACACCTGGGACGACATGCGCGGACTTGACTACCTGGCGAGCCGCCCGGAGGTGGACGCGGACCGGCTGGGCTGCATCGGTCTTTCGTTTGGCGGCACGCGCTCGATGTACCTTGCGGCCGTGGACGAGCGCGTGAAGGCGGCAGACGTGGTGTGCTATCTGACGACCTTCAAGCAGTATGCGCTCACCCAAGGCAATTTCTGCGGATCGCAATTCGTACCCGGCATTCTCAAGTACGCAGAAGTGGCCGATGTTTGCGGCTTAGTGGCGCCGCGGCCGCTCCTCATCGAGTCCGGCATACATGACGGAGGCTTTCCGATTGCCGCCGCGCGTGAGGCGTATGCACACTTGGAGACAATTTACACGGCGGCGCAGGTATCGGAAAGCCTCTGGTTCGACGAATTTGACGGCGGTCACCAATTCAGCGGCGCCAAAGCCTTTGACTTCTTTAGCGCCTGCCTGTAAGACGTAGGCCGCGCGCGTTGTGGTGTAGCCGGTCGCGGCGCACAAGCTGGCGCCGGTTTCCCAGCCCCAGAATGCTGGGAGACGCGACTTCGGCGTAGACCGTTTCATTGGTCTCCGTGTCTACGACAACGGCGCGCACTTTGCCCACTACGCGGTTGCAGCGGTCGTAGACCCGCAGCCCGCGCAGGTCTTGAAACTGCGTATCCGGCTTGTCCGCTAACTCGCGCTCAAGGCGGCGGAGGGACATACACTACCTTCCTTTCTTCTGCTTCTGTTTCTACCTAAACTCAGTATCTCTGAAGTAGATTAGAGCAGCGTGAATGGCAGGTTGCCAGGAGATTAGATTTAGATCGATAGTCAGAGCAGCGGCATGACCGGGCGGCCCTAGAGCGTGTTTTGCCGGGATGGTTGACGGATCGAGCAAGACGTGCCAATCTGCGCCGGCGCTTGGCCGCAAGACTGCGAACGCACCTGGGAGAGGCTCGCCGGTACGCCCATTTCCCTAAGGGGTTTTCTCAGTGCGTGACCAGTGCTGTCTAGGCGGGCTGAAACGCTTCCTCTAATTCCTCACCCAAGTCCGCATTGTCGTCTACACGCAAGATGAACCAGGCGGCAATCACCATCATGGGTAGGAAGGCGGCAACCGCGGCCGGTCGGCCCCAGTCCAAGCCGTTCACGATCAGCGCCCAAATGAGCGGCCCGATGATGGCGGCGAAGCGTCCCACCATCGCGTAGAGGCCGTAGAATTGGCCGATGTTTTGCGGCGGCGCGAGGCGGAGCATCAAGGGACGGTCGGCGGCCCAGGTGGAACCCAGTGAATATCCGCCAAGTGGCGCGATTGCCCAAAATATGACCGGCGCGAGCCCAAAGAGGGGTATCGAGAACGTCAGCGTGATGACAAATGACCAGAGCCCGATCACCATCAACAAGGACGGTTTTGGGCCAATCCAGTCTACGACAAAACCCCACGACAACCCGCCTAAAGTTGCCCCGAGTATGCCGAGCATCAAGGCTATTTGCACTTCAGATTCGGTAAAGCCCACCTCATTGGTCAAGTAGATTCCCATGAAGATGATGAAGGTATTTGCGGCGTCGGTGTAAAAGACCCGGCCGATGAGAAAGCGTCGCAGGTTCGGTAATTCGCCCAAGCGGACGAATGTCTGGCGGAGGTCTTTGAGCGCTCGACCGGCAGCTTGTTTCCCCAGCATGACGCTGCCGACTCGCGACTGCTCACGCACCCAGAGAAAGCAGGGCACCGCAAATATCAGGAAAAGCACCGCAGTCAACTTGAAGACGAGCGGTTTTGCGTCAGGATTGTTCTCCAAGACGATGAGGCCCATTATTACGCCGATAAATGACCCCATGTAGCCAATGCCGACCCCAATGCCTCCCACGCGCCCACGGTTTTCCGGCGTGCTCACGACCGGTAGCAGGGCGTCGTAGAAGATGAGGCCGCACTGATAGAAGATGTTGGCAACGATGAAGATCAGGAGCGCAATGAATATGCCCGTTATGCCCAGCAAAAACGTCGCAAGGCAACACACAAGCGTCGTCGCGATGAGAAACGGCATCCGTCGCGGGGTCTGGTCTGAGAGCGCGCCCAGGAACGGCGCGACCAAGAAGACGACGAACATCGAGAAGCTATTGGCGAGCGCGTAATCGCTGTCCCTCCCACCCATGTCGTTGACGATCCACAACGAGAAGTAGAGCGAGACGATATTCATGGAGAATATCGTATTGGCGAGGTCGTAGAGTACCCAGCTACTGACGGCAAGCAGTTTGGGTCGTTCGGGCGTGGCGGCGGTCGCGGCGGCTTCCATAGGCACCTTCAGTCAAGAATAGCTCCACAAGGGAGCGGCGGCATGCGCTTGTGTCCGCGGTCGCAAAACGCGGCCCGGCCTGCGGCCAGGGGGATTTATCGGGTTGCGAGCGCTCATTCCCAATGCAGCGCCAACTACCCTGTCCGGGCCGGATCGGAAAGTGTGCTGTGAACGGCTGTCCCTTGGGTGAGTGATTGCCAAACTGATAGGAGTATAACAGTAGCGCCCCCGGGAGTCATTGGCAAAACCCCTGCTTTGAGCCGTAACATCATTGGGCGGATCCTGGATTTGAGCTGCCGTTGCCAATTGCTTCGGACACACGGTTGCTGACTCTTGACACTAAGGGTGAATTTGCAGGCGACTCTTGGGGATGGACGCTCCCATGCGACCGGGCCCCCGGTGCCTATCGCCGGTTCTTCGATTGAGGCGCGTGCCATGCAGTGGATTGACTATCAGCAAAGCACAGGATGCGGGCGCAAGCTAGGCGTAGGGCTGCTGGAGCCTGGTGAGGAGCTTCCTCGCCAGCGTGGCCATACCCAGGACCTGCTTCACATGATCGTCGTAGGCGTCAGGCGAGACACGCGTGTCAAGGTATTCCACCGAGAGAGGTCCTGAGAATCCACTTTGCGCGAGACCCCACAGGATTCCGGCGAAGTCGACGCAGCCCTCGCCGGGCGGCACCAGGATCTTGTCTGGCGTGTTGCCCGCGTCGCGGAGATGGACGATGCGCGTATGCGGGTACGTGGCGGGGAAGTCGCGGCCCTGCCATGGCCCCGCGTAGTAGTGGGAGGGGTCTAAGGCAAGACCGAGATGCGGCGCGGACTGCGCAAGCTGCACGGCAACCGCCGGTATTTCAGTGAGGCAGTTCAGGTGCGTTTCGAGACAGAGCGTGACGCCGTAGTGTGAGGCAACGGCGGCAAGTTGCCGCAACTCAACGATCGCCGTCTCCAAGGGCATGGTGTTCGGGGGAGCATTGATACAGAATGCCGAGAGTCCGTGGGACGCGGCGAGCGCACACACGGCATCCGTCTGTTCTGCCAGCGAAGCGCCCGCGTTGCGGTCGAGACCCACATTCATCGTGCTGAGCGTCAGGTCGTGTTGTTCCAAGCCGCGCTGGAGCGATACGGTGAATTCCTCGCTGGATCGGACAAGGTCAGAGGCGCCAACGTGGGCCCAACGCTGCACGCCTAGATCGACATAACGGAATCCGAGTTGCCAAATGCTCTGCAAAGCCTCGTCAAGTGGTCGCTGCGTGAAGCAGAGCGTTGAACAGGTAATCCTCAACATGACTTTGATGGTGCTCTCCCTATGTGACGAATTACCGGTTCAATTCATTTCGTCGTCCAAGTTAACTCAATTGAGGAACTCTAGCTCTTTCGTTCGCCGCCGGCGAATTGGTTTTTCGCGGGCGGTAAGCGGAGGTAAAGGCGTAGTTGCTTCACTCTATTATCTGCCGATGGCGAGCATCTCATTGGCGCCCTTGACGAATTCATAGGGAACGGATTGCACTAAAGCGTTGAGTCCCTCGCGGCGGAGTGCGCGTAGTGCGGGCTCAAGGTGCGGCGAGACCCGGCCGTCGAGATCGAGCAAAGGGAAGACACGGACCTCACGTGCCACGCGGCAGAGTTCGCGCAGGGCCGCCAAGTGAAAGGCCTCAGTCAAATGCTCGGAATACAGAAAGAGAAAATGGGAGCACAGGGCAAGATCGAAGGCCTTGTCGGCAAAGGCAAGATGGGGAAGTGCGGAGGCGACATAGCGACTGCCGAGCTTGCTGGGACCGAAATCGCAGATGAAGGTCTCCATGGCGATCCGCCGCATTTCGCCAAGCGCCTCGATTGACGGGATTGTGTCCCATACGAAATTGCCGCGCTTGGCGGGCATCTGGCCCATCATCGTCGCGTACGTTGCGTCGAAGCGCTGCCGGAGTTCCCGTTCGCTGAGAACGTAGATGGGATCGCAGGACACGACCTGATGGCCGCGGGCAGTCATCTCCGCGTTGAAGCTCGCGGGCCCATCCGCGCAGCCGAGGATGTTTTTGGTGAGGTCGCGCCGGCTGAGGGCGAACATACCTTCGTACTCAGCCAGCGAACGTCCCCAGGGCACAACCTGCGAGAGCCGGACGCCGGTGCGTGCCATTGCCGGTTACTCTACGCGTACCGTGGCCTCCCGCATGGCGCGGACGAGGTCGGCCAAGACGTCGTAGCGCCGCCTGGAGGGAGTATCATCGAGAATGTTGATCAGGGCGCTCGCGCTCACCACACCCTCAGCAATCTGGGCAATTGTCGCGACGTGCTCGGGACGTGAGACGCCAAAGCCTACTGCCAAGGGCAAGTCGGTGTGGGCGCGAACGCGTGACAAGAAATCCGGCAGCGTGGCGGAGAGTTGCTCGCGCGCGCCGGTGACACCGGTAAGCGACACGCAGTACACGAAGCCGCTGCCGGCCTGGACGTTGGTCCGGATGCGGGAGTCCGTGCTCGTGGGCGCGAGAAGGGGTATGAGGTCCAGGTTTCGGTCTCTGGCAAGGCTGCCGAATTCCTGACCCTCCTCCGGCGGCAGATCGGGCACGATAAAGCCGTCAAGACCAATCTCGGCCGCCTTGTCCGCAACGCGCTCCAAACCGTAGTGTAGGAAGGGATTGTAGTAGCCCATGAAGACGAGGGGTGTTGTAACGCCCTCTGACCGCAGGTCACGCACGAGATCGAACGCCATGCCAAGCGTGGTGCCTTGTTCTAGTGCGGTCTGGGAGGCATGTTGGATCGTCGCACCGTCGGCGAGAGGATCGGAAAAGGGGATGCCGAGTTCGACGATGTCCGAGCCGCCGTCGAGCAACGCGCGCACTACGTTCGCCGTGTCCGCAGGCGTTGGATAGCCAACCGTTGCGAACGTGATGAGCGCGGCGCGGTTCTCCGCTTTCGCTTGGGCGAAGGCTGCAGCCAGGCGGCGTCCCTGATTTGGTCTGCGTCCTTGACGAAGTCCGCTCACAGTTCCACCCCCAGTCCTTCGGCAACGATGGTCATGTCTTTGTCTCCTCGACCGGAGAGATTGACCAAGATGATGTGGTCCGTGGGCAGTTCACTCGCCATTTGCGCGGCGTGGTACATGGCATGCGCAGGTTCCAACGCGGGGATGATGCCTTCAGTCCGGCAAAGGTGTTGGAAGCCTTCCAGCGCCTGCTCGTCCGTCACACCGACGTATTCCGCGCGTCCTAGGTCTTTCAGGTAACTATGCTCCGGGCCGACACCGGGGTAGTCCAGACCGGCGGAGATGCTATGGGGCTCGTAGATCTGGCCCTCGTTGTCATGTAGTAGGTAGCTCTTGGCGCCGTGGAGTGTGCCGGGCGTGCCGGCCACCAGCGTGGCGGCGTGCTCACCGCTTTCGATGCCGTGCCCGGCGGCTTCCACACCGACCAGGCGCACTGCGGCGTCGTCCACAAAGGGGTGAAAGATGCCAATGGCGTTGCTGCCGCCGCCGACGCACGCTACCACGGCCTCGGGCAGGCGGCCAAGCTGCGCCAGGCATTGCTCACGCGCTTCTCTGCCGATGACACTCTGGAGGTCGCGTACGATAGTGGGATATGGGTGCGGACCCACCACAGAGCCGATGATGTAATGCGTGGTCTCGACATTGGTCACCCAGTCGCGAATGGTCTCGTTGATAGCGTCTTTGAGCGTGCGGCTCCCGGACATGACTGGCACGACGGTCGCGCCCAGCAGTTTCATGCGGAAGACGTTGAGCGTTTGACGGTGGACGTCCACCTCGCCCATGTAGACGATGCACTCGAGACCAAGCATGGCGCATGCTGCCGCCGTGGCGACGCCGTGTTGCCCGGCGCCGGTCTCGGCGATGATGCGGGTCCGCCCGATGCGCTTGGCGAGGAGCGCTTGGCCGAGGGCGTTGTTGATCTTGTGGGCGCCCGTGTGCGCGAGGTCCTCGCGCTTGAGGTAGATCTGTGCGCCGCCGATCTCGGCGCTGAGGCGGGCAGCGTGGTAGATCGGTGTGGGGCGTCCGACATACCGGTCCAGCAAGTCATCGAGCTCCTGCTGGAATGCAGCGTCGTCAGCAATGCCGGCGTAGGCTTCCTCCAATTCTTCCAAGGCCGGAATTACGGTTTCGGGAACGTATCGGCCACCGTAGGGACCGAACTGTCCCCGCACGGTGAGTGGGGGTGATGTTGCCACGTGAGCGCTCCTCTTGTGTTGTACCGCTGCGCGCACAAGGCGCATCGCAGCATTGCGTTCTTGTTGGTCCAGTTTGATCCGAGCCTAACTGGTCACGGGCTGTGTAGCCAGCAGATTTGCATAGTCTATATACATGGCGGCGCGGACGTGATCCATGGTCTCGCCACCCACGGCGCGTGTTTGCTCAATACCGCCGCGCAAGACCTCCCGTACTATGTCGGGATCGTCCGCAAAGTCGTTTCGTCGCACTCGAATGGGTTCGAGCATGGCGTTGAGAGCAGTCACCAATCGCTTCTTAACCTCCACGTCGCCGACACGGCCCTTGCGATAGCGGTCTTTCAATTCGTCGACCTCGGCGACGTCAGGATTGAAAGCGTCGTGATACATGAACACGGGGTTTCCTTCCACGTGGCCGGGATCCGTGGCCCGCAACCGCGTGGGATCGGTGTACATGCTCATGACTTTCTTCTGAACGGTATCCGCGTCGTCGCTGAGCAGAATGACATTGCCCAGGCTCTTGCTCATCTTGGCTTGGCCGTCGGTACCCATGAGACGCGGTACCTCGCTCAAGCGATGCGTGCATTCCAGGAAGACGCGGTCGTACGTGCGATTGAACCAACCGGCGATGTCGTTGGTGAGCTCGAGCAGCGGCAATTGGTCTTCGCCTACCGGCACGCAGAGTTCATCGCCGTCGGTATGAGGCGGCGGCGGCGTGAAGAGCAAGACGTCGGCGGCTTGCGAGACCGGATAGTTGTAGAAGCCGAGATTGCCCGCGCGCTCGCCGTACTGGGCGCGTTCGCTCTTGATCGTCGGGTTACGCTCTACGTAGGACATCGGGGTGAGCATGGAGAAATAGGTCGTTAGCTCGGTCAGGTCTTGAATCTGACTTTGCAGAACAAAGAAGATGTTGGACTGCTGCGTGGGATCGAGCCCGACCGCGAGCCAGTCGAGCACCATTTCGTGGACGGATTCGACGATGCGCCGCGGATCGTCGAAGTGCGTGCTGAAGGCCTGTACGTCGGCGAGCAGGAAGTAACACTCATACTCGCCTTGCATTTCGACCCAATTGCGCAGTGCGCCGGCATAGTGTCCGAGATGCGCGGCGCCGGTGGTACGCATGCCGGTGAGGATACGTTTTTGAGATGGTCTTGCCACAGTTTTCTTTCCTCCAGATTTGATAATGTGTGTTGCCTTGAGAATTCTGGTTTACGTGAAACTGTAGTTTCAACGCAGTTCTTGAGTGTGCTTTTCCATTGAAACGAGAATTGGCACTCCACAGCACACTGTAATCCGGTAGTTCTTCTCCGCTACTCCGCAATGAACGCACATCTCTCCGTTCGTGCTGAGCTCGTCGAAGTATGAACGGAGAGACGTGTCGAAATCTGTTGATTGCTTCCGCCGTTCACCCTTCGACGATGCTCAGAGCCTGCCCCGTACTTGATACGGGGGCGAACGGCTTGGCCACACTATTTTCATGGCAATGACGGACGACGCGTCTCTCGCATTGCTGTCTTACATTCGCCCAGATTTATGCTCTTCTTCTACATACAAATGGCGGATTAGAGTCCCTCTGATTGCACATCCTGCAAATGCGCCGCGGGAGTGAAAATGCCATGTATTCCGCTAGTCTCCCCGCCATTAGAGTGCCTTGCGCTGAAGATCAAGAGAAGTGTACTGGTCACGATACTCGCGCAGACCTCCAGCCCAGGTGAGACGGAGCTTGCCCTTGCGGCGCGGCTTGGCTCTCGTTTCCAGGAGAAAGCGCGCAAAGTCGTAGACTTCCTGCTGCAACTCCGGTGGCAACTCCTGCACCAACTCTTCAAGGCGTTTCATAGTGCTGCCTCTCCCGGTAACGAGGCGCCTCTCGCCTGGTGGATGAAGGCGGCAATCTTGTCGGGATCTTTCTTGCCATCGGTCTCCACACCGCTGCTCACGTCCACGCCCCAAGGCTGCGCCCGCGCGATGGCTTCTCCAACGTTGTCAGGGTTGAGACCGCCGGCGATGAGAGCGGGGCGGTCGCGCGGCGCCGCCGCCGCAAGTCTATAGTCCCACGACTGACCGGTCCCGCCCGGCCCGTTGTCTGCGCCTTCCAGCAGAAAGGCTGCGGCGCCGGCGTAGCGAGCCATCCGCTCGAAGTCTCCGGCCGAGTGCAGGTTGATGACCTTCCAGTAGGGGATGCCCAGTTTCGCGCAGTAGGCTGGTGACTCCCCACCGCACAATTGCACGTACTGAAGGCCGATGGCGGTGACAACGTCACGCACCACCGCGGGGTCTTCATTGAGGAAAAGGCCTACGGTTGGCGGGCACGCAGAGCCAAGCGGCCGGATGATGTCCCGTGCTCTATCCAACGTTAGGCACCGGCGTTTGCCTGTTACGAAGTTCAAGCCGAGAAAGTCCGCGCCATGGGCCGCAGCCGCTTGGGCATCTGCCGGCGCCATGATGCCGCAGATCTTGACTTTGGGTGTGACGAAGCCCTGCTCCATACTCATGGCACTTTGCTTGCTGGTGCTTGTCATGTGCGCTGCCTTCGCTGGATTCCGGCTTTCGCCGGAATGACGGAGGGTGAATCGCCTGTTGTAAATTCTGTTGTCGGCGATTCTGCTGCAGCAACCAAAGAGGAGACTTTGCCTGCTGTGTCAGGAGCGGTAACCAACGCTTCGCCGATGAGCATGGCGTCTACGTTCCAGCCGTGCAGCCGCGCCACGTCGGCGGGTGTGTGAATGCCGCTTTCGCTTACCACAATGCGGTCGCCGGGAATGAGCGCGCGGAGTTCCGCCGTAGTTTCCAACGTTGTCTCAAACGTGTGGAGATTACGGTTGTTGATGCCGATGATTGCCGCGTCTACTGCTAAGGCTTGCGCGGTTTCCTCCGCCGTGTGTACTTCCACAATGGCAGCCATGCCCCAGTCCTCAGCGCAGCGGAGCAAGGCCCGCAGGCGTGGCTGTGGCAGGGCGGCGACAATGAGGAGCACGGCGTCGGCGCCCGCGGCGCGGGCCTCGACGATGTGGTACGCGTCGGTGGTGAAGTCCTTGCGCAGCGCCGGTATGGGCACGGCGGCTCGCGCAGCCGTGAGATCGTGAAGCGATCCTTGAAAGAAGCGTTCGTCTGTGAGCACGGAAAGAGCGCTGGCCCCGTTGCCGGCATATGTCTGTGCCAACGTCGCCGGATCGAGACCAGGCGCGAACACACCCTTGGACGGCGAAGCGCGCTTGATTTCGGCAATCAGGCGTATGCCGTCTTGGCGCAGCGTCGCCGCAAAGTCGCGCGGCGGATCCGCCGCTGCGGCACGCTGCTCCAGGGCGCGCAGTGGCACAGCCGCTTGGCGCTCCGCCAACTCGTATGCTTTGTGTTGCAGGATGGTATCGAGAATCATGTGTGTTGTTCCACGTACCGCTTCAACGCAGGCTTACTTTGACGTTTCACCCTCACCCCCGTATTGAGTACGGGGCAGGCTCTAACCCTCTCCCTCAGGGAGAGGGGATAGGCGCGGGGTCTCATCTATGGGTAATTCCATTCGGATACGGTATCAAGAAAGACTCTGACTCAGGCTTGCGAACGATTCTAGTTTCGCGGCGGCTTGCCCGCTGTCGATTGCTGCGGCAGCTTGCTGCGCCCCGTCTTGCCAATCGCTCGCTCTGCCGCTGGCGACGAGGCCGGCGGCGGAATTCATGACTACCACATCGCGGCGCGGGCCCGGCTTGCCCGCCAGCACGTCGCGCACGTATTGGGCATTTTCCTCTACCGAGCCGCCGGCAATTTCGCTCACCGGCGCTGTAGCCATTCCAAAGTCCGCCGGTTCCAGATGGTAGCTTTTCACGCTGCTGCCGTCCCATTCGGTTACCGAAGTGGGACCGCTGATGGAAATCTCATCCACACCGTCGGCCTCGCCGTGGACGACGAACGCCCGCCGCACGCCAAGCGCGCTCAAGGCATGGGCAATGTCTTCCGCAAGGCTAGGGTCAGCCACGCCGAATACGCGATAGGCTGCCCGCGCGGGATTGGTCAGTGGGCCGAGAATGTTGAAGATCGTGCGGATGCCAATCTCGCGGCGCAGCGGGGCGGCAAACTTCATTGCCGGATGATACGCTTGCGCGAACATGAAGCCAATGCCGACTTCCTCGATACAACGCGCCACTGCATCCGGGCCAAGTTGGATTTGGACCCCAAGCGCCTCCAGCACGTCGGCGCTACCGCAAGCGCTGCTCATAGCGCGATTGCCGTGCTTGGCTACAGGTTGGCCGGCCGCCGCCAAGACGATAGCGTTAGCCGTGGAAACATTGAATGTGCCCACTCCGTCACCGCCGGTGCCGCACGTATCGGCAACCGGCTCGCTGACGGTTACCGGCAGCGCTTTCTCGCGCATCACGGCTAGGCAGCCGGCAATCTCGTCGGCAGTCTCGCCTTTGACGCGAAGCGCCGTGACAAACGCGCCGAATTGCGCCGGTGTGCACGCCGCGTCCATGATCTCGGTCATTGCTTGGGCCGCTTCGTCACGAGAGAGCGATGCGCCCTCAGTAGCCTTGATGGTCGCTTCAACAATCATTGCTCTGTCCCCTTGTGCGCGGCAGCCGCTTGCGTTTCCGGTGTGCGACTCTGCTCGACGATAGTGAGGAAGTTCTGGAGTAGCCGTTTACCTTCCGTGGTCAGGATTGACTCTGGATGAAACTGGACGCCGTAAATCGAATGCTGCTTGTGGCGCACACTCATGATCGTGCCGTCATCTGCCCGCGCCGTTACGTCGAGATCCGACGGCATGCTCTCCGGATCGATGATCAGTGAATGGTATCGCGTGGCCACGAAGGGGTTCTCCAGTCCGGCAAAGAGGCCGCTGTCCTGGTGATGGATCAATGAGGTCTTACCATGCATCAGAGTTTTGGCGCGAATTATGGTACCGCCAAACACCTGGCCGATGCATTGGTGGCCGAGGCAGACGCCGAGCAGCGGAATCTTGCCCGCGGCCTGCGCAATCAGGTCGTTCGAGATGCCGGCCTCGTTGGGCGTACACGGGCCGGGTGAGACGACGATGCCGTCAGGTTTGCCGGCCAGCACCTCAGCGACGGTCGTCTTATCGTTGCGCGCTACTTCCATCTCGGCGCCGAGTTCGCCCATGTACTGCACCAGATTGTAGGTAAACGAGTCGTAGTTATCCAACATGAAGATCACGTTCCATCTCCTCCGCGACGTCAATTGCCCTCATCGTTGACGCGGCCTTGTTGCACACCTCTTCGTACTCCTCTTCGGGATCGGAATCCGCCACGATGCCGCCGCCGGCTTGTATGTAGGCCGTGCCGTCTTGTACGGTCATCGTGCGAATGGTGATTGCCATGTCCATGTTGCCGGAGTAGTCGAAATAGCCGACGGCGCCGCCGTAGGGGCCTCGTGTCGTGCCCTCGAGCTCGGAAATAATCTCCATGGCGCGGACTTTAGGGGCGCCGGAGAGCGTGCCCGCCGGGAAACATGAACGCAGCGCGTCGAAGGCCGTCTTGTCCGGCATGAGTTCGCCCTCAACTTGGGAGACGATGTGCATCACGTGTGAGAATTCCTCCACCACCATCAGTGTGGGCACGTGCACGGTGCCGGGCCGGCAGACACGCCCGAGGTCGTTGCGTCCGAGGTCTACGAGCATGATGTGTTCGGCGCGCTCTTTCTCGCTGGCCAGCAGCTCTTCGGCCAGGGCCGCGTCTTCTTCTGGCGTGCTGCCGCGGCGACGCGTACCGGCAATGGGACGCGTGGTAACGTGAGAGCCTTCGACGCGCACCAGCATCTCGGGGGAAGCGCCGACAATCTGCACATCTTCAAGATTGAGATAGTACATGTAGGGCGAGGGGTTAATCATGCGCAGCGCGCGGTAGACTGAGTAAGGGTGCACGCCCAGGGAGCGCGACCAGCGCAGCCCGAGCACGGCTTGAATGATGTCGCCCGCGGCGATGTACTCCTTGGCGGCCCGCACCATATCGTGGTGCTCCGTTTCGGTCTTATTCGGCGTCGCTGCGCCGGGATTCCCTGTGCCGCGCACGGTCGGCACGGCACTCCGGAGCCTCGCATTGATGTCTTCGATCGCCGCAACTGCCACGTCATAGTTTTCGGCCACGTCGCCGTGGGGAGAGACATAGGCAATGATCGTAAGGCTGTGCTTGACATGGTCGAACATTATGAGGCTATCGGTGAACATGAAGATCGCTTCCGGCACCGGCAGCGCATTCTCCACCGGCAGCGGCACGCGCGGCTCAAAGTAGCGGACGGTGTCATAGTTCAGATAGCCGACGGCTCCCCCCTGAAAGCGGGGCAGACCGGGCATCACGGCGAGATCAGTCTTGGCGAGTTCTTCTTCCAGCAGTTTCAGGGGACCGGCGTACGATCGTGTCTCCTGCTCGCCAATCTCGGTAAGGGTTGCCGTGCCCGCATCCATGCGAATGACTTTGGAGGTATTTGTGCCGATAAAGGAGTATCGTCCCAGGCTCTCGCTGCCCTGCACGCTCTCGAGCAAAAATGAATAGTCGCCCTGAGCGATCTTCAGGTAAGCCGAGACCGGTGTCTCCAGGTCGGCGGGGATTGTGCGCGATATGGGCACCGTGAGCCCCTGAGCCGTGAGTGAATGCACCTCGGCAAGATCCGGCTGGATGCCGCTAAAGACTGTGCCTGGTGCGGATTGTATTACTGCCATAACTGATCCTTAGCAATTTGACGTGTCCTGTTGTTGCTATCATTCCCGTATTGAACCAACGACGCACGCCGCCAGCGGCCGGGCAGAAAACCGGGGACACGATAGGCTCCGCAAATGTACGCGGATCGCGGGTGCGTCTGTGTTCCCATCGCCGATTTCCTTGCTTAAACAAAAATCTCGTCCCTCCAAAGGGACGAGAATAGGTCTCGCGGTGCCACCCTTATTGGCTGCATGCGCAGCCCACTTCATTCACTCAAGCACTCCCCGCTTGTACGGTTTCATGCCTGCCCCAACTTCTACGGTAGGGGTTCCGTTGACGCCTATTCAGCCGCCGCCGCACCGACCCGTTCATACGGACTGTTTGGCAATGCCGCCTTTCAGGTCACAGCTCCCAGGCCCATTCCGCTGAACGCGCACCACCGGGGTCCCACCGTTTCCCGGCTCTCTGGAGACCGCCTTTGCAGCGTACTCTTCCTGTTCATAGCCTTTGGTCTCTTCAATTGTGAATCACAATTCTACGAGAGTCTGAATAGCCTGTCAAGGGCTGGAGAGCACGACGGTGGGCGTAGGCTCTACAACGATTGTGGGTGTAGGTATCACGACAGGCGTGGGCTCGATCGGCGGCGGATACAGTAATTCAGATACCGTTACGATGCGATAGCCTTGTTCTTTCAGCTCGATCAATATGTCTGATAGGGCCTCCTTCGTATGAATGCTGCCGAGATGCGCGAGAATGATCGCGCCATTCTGGAGGCGGTCGCGGATGCGTTGCTTGACCAGTGCGGGCGTGGCGTCATCCCGCCAGTCAATCGTATCGATAGTCCAATAGATGCTCTGGTAGCCTGCATGGGCGACTACGCGGCGGACATGGTGATTACGCGCGCCGTAAGGGAAGCGGAACCAGGGCTTCGTGCTTACTCCCGCCACGTGCTTGATGGCCTTTTCCGTGCGGGAGAGCTCCGCGCGGATGGAGTCATCGTCTAGTTTCGTAAACTCGGGGTGCGCGTACGAGTGATTGCCGATCTCGTGCCCGTCGGCGATCATTTCGAGCACGAGCTCAGGGTGGCGTTCGGCAAATTGCCCGGTAATGAAGATCGTAATGCGCACGTCGTGCGCGCGCAGTGTCGCCAGCATATCGGACGTGTAGGCGGCAATTGACCCACCGTCGAGCGTCAACGCCACGGCGGGAATGTCAGGATCGCCGCGTACAACTTCCTGAACGAGGACCTCGTAGGGAAGCCCGGAGAGGTCGGGGGTGGGGTAGGGTACGGCCGTAGGCGCGGCTACTACCGGCTCCGCAGTCGCTGTCGGTATAGGCGCCGGCACAGAAGGTGTCGGCACCGTGGCGGTGGGCGGAATGGCGCGCCCATACGTCATCTGATTAGCACCGGTCTGAGCGCACGCCGCCAGAAGAAATACGCAGACGGCCAACCAGTGCAGGCCGGCCGGCACGGGCATCCGCAAGGGCAAGAGAGCTGCCGCCCTTAATCGAAACAGGTTGGATTCAGGACGCATCGATTCTTGCTCTGGCATCGGTGACGGGTAGTTCCATTGCGTAGGGCGGCAGGGCACGGTGTGGCGTTGTGAGATTCGCTGGGCGGATCTAGCAGAAGGGCGAGGTTCAAGATTCTATAATAGTGTAATGCTAGACTGATTCCAAGCTCAAGCGGTGGCGCACACGCGCTGCTGAATGAAATGGAACGCTGACTGAGGTGCGGTACACAGTCGAGACTTGGAGAACGGAGGGAGTCGTGACATTACAAAGGAGCATAGGGTGAGCCGTTCCGCGCTGTTGAACGAGCTATACGAGGCTAAGATTACCGCCGTGGTGCGCACGAAGACCGCGGAGCAGGCGGTGCAGACCGCGCAGGCACTGTATGATGCCGGCATCCGGCTCGTCGAGATTACATTTACGGTTCCGGATGCCGCGGAGGTCATCAGAAGGGTGGCGGCGCTGAAGCCCGCCGACAGCCTTGTAGGCGCCGGGACGGTAACGACCGTGAACCAAGCGGAATCCGCCCTGGCGGCCGGCGCGCAGTTTATCGTCGGGCCTGTGAACCGGCCCGCGCTGGTCGCGCTCGCGCACAAGGCGGATGTGCCATGCATCATGGCCGGGCTAACCCCGACGGAAATCCTCGATGTTCACCAGTCCGGGTCGGATATGGTAAAGGTCTTTCCCATCGATAGTGTCGGCGGGCCGGGGTACGTCAAGTCTGTGCTGGGACCCCTCCCCGGCGTGCCAATTGTCGCATCCGGCGGAATTGGCTTTGACAACTTTCGTGCGCACTTGGAGGCCGGTGCTGCCGGCGTGGCACTGGGCTCGGGACTGATGCCTCCCGCACTCATTGCTGACGGCGACTACACGGGACTAACGGTATTTGCCCGGCGGTTTGTTGAGGAATTGGCGGCTGTGTGATGTGTACGCGCGGTCTGGCACCCAACAGCATTTGAGACGGTCCGCCTTGCGAGGGCTCTTGCGCTACCCAAGCCTGTAGGCGAGAAGATCCCCTTTTCTTGGGGGAACGAGCTGAGTTGAGAGAATCTGGTGCCAGTTTAACCCTCGTTGGACCGTTAGCAAGAGTTTCGAGAGAGTTTGCCATTGTTGGCGCCGATTGGCGCTTGCAGGAAGGAAGGACATGCCTGACATTCTCTCCCTCGGCGAATGCATGGTGGAGTTTTTTGCCGAGGAGCCGCTGGCAGAGGCGAAGCAGGTGCAGAAGGCGTTTGCCGGTGACGCGCTCAACCTGCTGGCGGCGGCATCCCGGCTGGGAAGCTCGTGCGGCTTTCTCTCCCGCGTCGGCAATGATCCCTTTCAAGAGTACTTGCTTGGCGGCTGGCAAGGCTTGGGCATCGACACGTCGCGCGTAAAGCGGGTGGAGGGGCGCAACGGCATTTATTTCATCTCCATCTACGGGCACGGCGAACGCGACTTTACGTATTACCGGGCCGGCAGCGCGCCCAGCACCATGACCCCGGCGGACTTGGACCCGGATTACATCGCCCAGGCCAGGGTGCTGCACATCAGCGGCATCGCCCAGGCCATCTCGGAATCGGCGCGGGCGACTGCGCTGGCGGCGGCGCGTATTGCCAATGAGAAGCATGTGTGTGTTTCGTTCGACCCCAACTTTCGGCCTGCCCTGTGGTCGGCAGCGGAGGCGCGGGCCGCGGCGGAAGAGCTCCTGCCGCACGTGGATATCGCCCTGCCCAGCGGACCTGAAGAAGCAGCGCAGTTATTTGGTTTGGCAACTGCGGAGGAAACGGCAGACTATCTGCGTGGCTTTGGCCCGTATGCGGTAGCGGTCAAGCTGGGCGAAGCCGGTGTCTACGTGAATGCGGAAGGCGGCACGGGGACGGTGCCTGCTTTTACTGTTCCGAACGTGGTAGACACGACCGGCGCCGGTGACGCCTTCGATGGCGCGTTTCTCCACGGGTTGGTGCAGAACATGCCGCCGCTGGATGCGGCACGCCTGGGCGTGGTGATGGCCGGCCTCAAGGTGCGCGGCAGGGGCGCTATCGCCAGCTTGCCAACCGCGGGAGAGGTCGAAGCGGCGCTGGCGGCTCGGCAATAACCAGAGGCCTTGAGTTGCGCCGGGACTTATAGCACCGGCAGGTCGGAAAGTGCAAGCGTCTGCCACCAGTGTCCGGCATCGAGCACGTGCAGCATGAACCTGGGCGTGCCGAGGGGCGCGATGGTCAGAGTGGCGTCGAGCGGTGGATAGGCCGGATTGGGAAATAGCTCTGCTCCCGCTTGGAGCAGGTTGTCCAACGTTAGCGGTTGCTGGGCCGCGGCCACCAGCAACGGCTGGCCGAGAGCAATGAGGGCGGCAGCTTCCTCACCGGGCCGGGGCGTGCCCCGCACGTGGGCGAAATACTCCGCGCCGTAAATGGTCTGCAGATCGCCGTACGGGTTGTCTGGCGGTCGAAACGCGGCGGCGTAGAGCAAGGCGGGCGCCGGCACGTCTTCCACGTCAACGGCAAAGATGTCGCTCTTTACGTTGAGGTAGTACGTCTCGCGGCTGGAGAAGAGTCGCACTTCACAGCCGGTCTCGGCTTCACCATGACGCTGAGCGGCGTCCTGCCACGTTTCGCCCGGCGCACACATGCCCCCGATGCCCCAGAGGGGGAGTGCGACTGCTCCATCCTCCGCTTCTTGCGCATAGCTTGGTTCAGGCACCGAAAAGAGCAGCTTGTTCCGGCGCAAGCCAACGATTCCGGCAAAGCGTTGGCCGTCTGCGCCAAAGTCACGGAGTCGCATCGTTTGCTCCCTTAGGGGTTGATGCGGATTTGTGGCTACCCGAAGATATCAGGCACGCCTGTCCATGGTTTGACAGGAGCTTGACAGAATCCCTTTGCCACGCACGGGCTTCCCGGCTTCGTCATCCTTGGGAATTGAGATCGCGCAAAGCAGGTCTGTTCGCCAGGAACTTACGTGGAGACAACCGCACGAATGCGAGCGGCAACGAGTTGCGGTTTGTTGCCGTCCAGATTGAGCGGATTGATGGTCACGCTGCCCTCCAGAGAACCGTATTGACTCACGGCAATGGCGGGGTCGTCGTCAAAGAGGCGGTTCACCAGGTCGATGGCCGACACACCGTGGACGGAGTCGTCCAAGGAGATGCGCAGCGTGGGATAAGTGGCGCCGTCGCGCCCTACGACGTCGGTGGAAACGCCCGCCACGTCACTGAGACCGTCAGCGACGGCTTCCAGGCGGCGGAGCCACTCTTGTCGGGCGGCGGCGTGATCGCGGCTGACGTACTTCTTCACTGCTGCCAGCAAACCGGCAATCTCCTCTTTGCCCACTTTCATCGGGCGGCCGATGCCTTGCAGCGGCGGACCCAACAGGCGGCCGCTACTCAGCAGTTGCTCGCGCAGCGTCCAGGTCTCCACCATCACATCCATGTCCTGATGCTGCAACGCCACTGACTGGATGAGGTCGCGACGACCTACGAGGATGCCGGACGCCTGCGGGCCTTGAATCGCTTTGCCGCCGGAGAATGAGACGAGGTCCGCCCCTGTAGCGATATAGCCTTGCAGATTCTCGGCGGGCGGCAACCCGCCGGCCGCGTCCACTAGGACCGGCACGTTGTGCTTGTGGGCGACGGCAACAGTCTCTTCCAGGCTCACGGCACCCTCAACGGGCATCGCGACCCAGTGCACGGCAACCGTGCGTTCGTTAATTGCAGTCTCAATATGCCACGGCTCTGTGTAGCCTCCGGTCGGGTGACCGATGTGTCCGACCTCAACGAACTTCGCGCCCGCAGTGCGCAAAGCGTGGTCGTACGCATTCCGATGGAGGCGCTGGATGATGACCTCGTTGGGCATGGTGTCGGTATCCGGCAGCATGTTCATTTTGTGGATATCGAGGCCCGCAATACATGCGGCTGTGCCGACGAGCAAACCTGCCGCCGCGCCGGCGGTTACGTAGCCGGCTTCCGCGCCGGTAACCTCGGCGAGATAGTTCCCCGCCGCCTCTTGCAGTTCCTCGATGCGCACGCTCCACTGGGCTGCCTCGCGCATGGCGTCGAGCACGTCATCGTCCATCGGCGTGCCGCCGAGGCGCGTCAGGGTGCCGGCGGCATTGATGACGCGCTTTACACCCAAGTCTTGATAGAAGTCACCCACCGTTACCGAATCCTTTCAATGTCTGCATGTTCAACCTCCATAGTTTCTAGTGATCTCTTGCTCTTCGACAGTCTCGGAGCCTGCCCCGTGCTTGATACGGGGACGAACGGGACATCCGCTACGAGTCGGACTACCTCAATCTCACTTGTTGACCGCCTACTTCAAGGCTACAAGCCCCGGCTACTTGAGCGCTGGCCTCTGTCCTGTCGTATTTTGTCTATCGTGGCGGAGTGGCATCCGGCGAGAGCGGGCCGAGGGTCGCGTCACTGCCGCGATCGAAGTAGCCCCGTACCGGGTAATCATGCAACTCGTTGCAAGCCAGGATAAGGCGTTCCACAGCAAGGTTGAAGATACGCTCGCCTTTCTCGGCACTGGCCACAAAAGGATCGCCCATCACGCCCTCGTCGGCTTCGCGGCGGCGTTCCGGCCACTTGGCGAACTTGCCGACGACCGGATCGCGAAACCAGGGCGCGAGCCCGTTCGGCGTACGTTTGTCCAGGTCGACCATGTGTCCGCGCAGATAGAGCTGCAGCGACGTCTCCCATTCACCGCCGTGCCCGATGCTGTCGTCGCTGTCACCCCACTCCTTGAGTTCGTCTTCCACCATGTGGAAGTACGTAATGTGGAGCGACCAGATGTCCTCCTGGGCAAGCTTCACTGAGGTCGTCTGCGTGGGAGCTACGTTGCCGCCGTGGCCGTTGAGCATGATCATGCGCTCGAAGCCGTTCGCCTTGATGCTGCGGCAAACGTCGCACAAGACAGCGATATAGGTCTCCAGCGTCACCGTAATCGTGCCGATGTGCCCCATGTTGAAGTGCGTAAAACCCGTCCAGACCGGCGGCGCCACGATGATTGGGTAGTCGTCAGTGCGGGTTGCCGCTTCGGCAGCGAGATAGTACGGGATGCTGATATCAATGTCGGTAGGGCTGTGGGGTCCGTGCTGCTCGATGGAGCCGACGGGGATGATGACGACGGGGTCATGCTTCAAGGCTTCGTAGAGTTCGTGCCGCCACATCTCTTGCCAGAAGACCTTCTTGTTCGTGCCGTTGTAGGACCTGGTGTACATTCTGCTGCCTTTCCAAAGAATTCGAGATAGATCGGCGCTAACAGGGTACCACGCCGCGCTGGGACAAGGGCACGATATATCGTGACCCTACGCAGGGGAACGCGCCCAATGCCTCGCGCGGTTGCAAAAGCGGTGCGCTTCCCTGCACCGGTGTCGCGCCCGGCATGTGGCTACGCGGGCGAAGGAACGTCCACCCAGCCCCGGTCTTGCACTGACGTGCCGACGGCTTCCATGATCTCCTGCACGCGCAGACCGTCGACAAAGTCAGGACTCATGGGCTCGCCGCTGCCCAGCGCTTCCAGGAAGTCCTTGACGATGTGGATGAAGGCCTCGCCATAACCGATGCTATGGGCGGCGGCCGGCCAGTAACCGTGCATATAGTCGTGCTGCACAGAATCCGAGGCATGGATGGTGCGGAAACCGGTGAGCGGTCCCGGATCGTCACCGCAGTAGTATTGCAGTTCGTTCAGACGCTCGAAGTAGAAGCGGATCGACCCCTTGCTCCCGTTCACCTCAAAGCCGAAGTTGTTCTTGTTGCCGCGTGCCAGCTTGGTCACTTCCAGCATGCCCTGCGCGCCATTGGCAAATTGCATCAGGACTTGCGCGCAGTCATCCACGGTCACGGCGCCGCTGCCGCCCTCGGGCGTGGGACGCTCCTTGATGTAGGTTGCAAAGTTCCCGCAAACGCTGCTTACGTCGCCCAGCAAATAGCGGGCAATGTCGAGCACATGCGAGCCGAGATCCCCAAAAACCCCAAATCCAGCGAGCTCCTGCTGCATGCGCCAGCCGAGCGGTGTGGCCGGATCGGCGAAGCGTTCGGCCAGGAACCAACCGCGAAAGTGGTAGATATCGCCAAGTTGGCCATCCTCGATCAGCTTTCGCGCGAGGCGCACGGCCGGGTAACGCCGAAAGTGAAAGCAAATGGTGTTGCTTACGCCGGCGTTCTCAACCGCCGCCACCATCGCGCGGGCCTGTGGGACGGTGACCGCCAGCGGCTTTTCGCAGATCACCTGCTTGCCGGCCTCGGCGGCGGTGATGGCGACGTCAGCATGCAGATGGTTCGGGGTGGCGACGTCCACCAAGTCGATGTCGTCGCGCGTTACGGCTTCTTGCCAATCCGTTGAGGACTCTTCCCAACCTAGCAGGTTCGCGGCTTCTGCAACCGCCGCGGCGTCGCGTCCCGCAATCACTTTGAGCCGCGGCCGGTAGGGGACGCTCGGGAAGAAGAGGTTCACGTCACGATAGGCGTGGGTGTGGGCCTTGCCCATGAAGCGATGGCCGATCAGGGCAACGTTGATGTCTTGCACAGGCGCATCCTTTCTCTACTCAAACTAGGATCCTTGATGCGGGACTATTGATGCAAACGCGCATCAAGAACGTACAGTCCCGATAGATGACTGGAAGGGAGATTCTGCTTACCGACGGAAATTGGCGTGCTGCCGCCATTCCACGGCAATGAGCGTAACCGACATGACGCCTAGGGTCAAGGCGCGGCGGCGATGCCTGAGGTGCGCTCTGGGAATTCGCTCACAATGGGTATTGGCTTGTACGCCCATTAGTCGTATGGTCTAATGGTCACAGGTGCGGACGTAACGCCTCATGCGAGGAGAAATCGTTATGGCGAGTATCACCATCCAGCTTAGCGCGCCGAATCTCGAGCTTGCCTCCGTGCTTGCCGACGTGACCGGCGGCGTGCTACATCAGAACGGCCCGTGGCTTACGATCGAGGGCAAGCGGCTGGAGATTACGCGCTCACGAGTCGAACAGGCGTGGGGACGGCCAATGACCGAGGAGAAGTGGCGTTCGCTCACGCAGAGCCGGCGCGGTCACGTGGTTGAGGCGACGGATCAAGTGATCGTCGTCCAGGACCAGCCGGTTGCCTCCCAAGCCGCGCCCAGCGCCGCGCGGCCGCGGACAATTACCCTCGATGACGCCTGGCTCATGGAACGACTTGAGCAAGCGGCCAAGCAGCGCGGTGTCACGACAAATCAGCTTGCCGCCCAGGCCATCGAACGCTTTCTGCGCAACGCAGAGTAGAGTACATAGCACCGTACCATGCTTGCTCTGCCAATAGGTGTGTATCTTGGTCTCTGTCCTGTCGCTTTGCGCATTGCGTTGAGAGGGAGGCACGCTGGAGCCGCCGGTTGCTCTTGCAGTGCTCCACATTACTGTTGATCTCGTGCTTGCTCTCTCCTTAAGACCGCTGCGCCGGTGCCGTAGACGCGCCTGGACGAGGGGGACATTCACGGGTCGGTTAGTGTATTTTGGCTGAATTGCGGCTGTGAGCGCGGTACTTGCGTGCATCTTACACGCTACGCGAATAAACTAACCCGGGATCACGAAATGAAATCCCATCCCTTTGGACGTTTCGATCCTCTGAGCCGCCTGGACAGGAAGGAGCCATCAGGTGTCGATCAAATCAGAGTTTGCCTCACCCAATGCGGTGGAGGCTGTGCGTTGGGACCAAGCGGCGCAGCTAGAGCGGTATCTGGATGCGCTTGCTATCCAGGCATATGCGTGGCGCCGCGCCAAGTGGCAGCGAGACTACACGAGCCTGCGGGCATATGCGGAATCCGTTGCGCCAAACCGCGAGCACTGGCGCGCAATGCTTGGGATGTGGCCTACCGGGGACGAGCGCGTGCCGCTGGAGCCGGAGCGGCACGTGGTAGCGGAGCGCGCCGACCACACCGTCTACGCGGTTACGTTTGGGACACTGCCTGGGGTGCGTTCTTTTGCACATCTGTTGGTGCCCAAGCGCCTCGCGGCGCCCGTCCCGGCGGTCATTTGCCAGCATGGTATGGGTGGCACGCCGCATTCGATAGCCGGGCTGGTGGCAGAGGACGACGCGTATCACAAGTTCGGACAGCGGTTGGCGGAGCGCGGCTACATCGTGCTGGCCCCGCATTGCATCAATTTCGTCGACTGGCGCAACCGCCTCCACAACAAGGCCCTGCTCGTAGGGCGCACGCTCATGGGACTGGAAATCTGGCGGGAGATGCGTGCGGTCGATCTGCTGGAAACGCTGCCCGAAGTTGACGATGAGCGCATCGGATTCTACGGCCTCTCCCAGGGCGGCAAGATGGCGCTGTGGTTCCCGCCGCTGGAGCCGCGTATTCGCGCCACCGTTATTTCGGCCTTTTACAACGAGCGCACCAAGAAGCAGCTTGTAGCCTCACCGCATTACCGGCCCTTCATAAACACCAGCGAACAGTCGTACTTCGAGCCCGACTTTCTCACCGAGTTTTCGGACTACGATCTGGCTTCACTCATCTGCCCTCGCCCGGTAATGATCGAGCACGGGCAAAAGGACAGCTCCTATTACATCGAGAGCGCACGTGAGGAGTTCTACCCGCTCAAGGAGATTTACGAGCGCTTGGGCATCGGTGAGCGTTGCGAGTGGGGTGAGTTCGACGGGCCGCACGAGATTCACGGTGTAGAGTCGTTTGAATTCCTTGACCGTTGGCTGAATGACGGTCAGCCGCCAAATCGAAATATCTTTCGTCATTCCCGCGAAAGCGGGAATCCAGGAGTGGACGCGAAAAGCCCGCCACCGCCACCGGTGTTCGTAAACGACGCCGCCCTTCAGGCCATGCGCGACGATACCAACGCTCAGCATGATCGCTACTTGGACGGTCTGGCTGACCAGGCATACCAGGTACGTGAAGAGCGTTGGCAGCGGGACTACTCCAGCGCGGCGGCCTACACGGAGTCCGTAGCGGCGAACCGCGAGTCTTGGTTGGCAATGATGGGTGGACTGCCGCCGGACGAGGAGCAGGTGCCGCTTGACCCCGCACGCCGCGTGGTAGCGGACCGACCGGACCACACGGTTTACGCCGTTTCGCTCGGCATGCTGCCCGGTGTGCGGTTGTTTGGCTATCTGCTGGTGCCCAAAGGGATCACCAAGCCACGGGCTGCGGTGGTGACGCAACATGGGCTCGGCGGGGCGGTGCAGGCCGTGGCCGGATTGCTGGAACAGGACGACGCCTACCATCGCTACGGCCGCCGCCTGGCGGAGCGGGGCTACGTGGTATTTGCGCCGCACTGCATAAACGGTACGCCGCGGCGCGTGCGTTTACATAACAAGGCAATAGTCGTCGGCAGACGCTTGATGGGCCTAGAGATCTGGCGCGAAATGAAGGCAATCGACTATCTGCAGTCGCTGCCGGAAGTCGACTCAGAACGTATCGGCTTTTACGGTCTTTCACAAGGCGGGACTATGACACTGTGGCTTACCCCGCTGGAACCTCGCATCAAAGTCGCAGTCGTCTCCGCCTTTTTCAATGAACGCACGCGCAAGCTCAATGTTGAATCCGAGCACTACCGCGCGTACGTTACGACGGACGAGTTTCATCAATACTACCTCGGTCAACTCTTGGAGTTCTCTGACGCCGATCTTGGCTCGCTCATCTGCCCCCGTCCGCTCTTCATCGAGCAGGGCACGCAAGACCGGGCGGTCTATTACAAGGAGGCAGAAGTAGAGTTTGCGCGGCTCCATGCCCACTACCACAAGCTTGGGTTAGGCGACCGCTGCGTGCTGGGCGTGTTTGAGGGCAAACACGAGATTTACGCTAGGGAGTCGTTCCCGTTTCTCGACAAGTGGCTGGAGCACTCGCCGAGCACATAGGGCGGCACAGTGCGCCGCCAAGCCTTCAAGCAGATGCTATTGGGAGGTCCCGCGCGAATCTATAGTAATTCGACAAAGGGAGCGTGGACAGTTGGGGCTTAGTCTGACAGAAACCCTACCGACCGTAGGTGGTCTACGCTACGCACGACGCGTTCCTGCCGCTGCTCCAGGGTCGGTTCCGGCTCGCCTCTAATACCCTCGATCTCGAGACTATACGGGCCGTAGAAGCCCGCGTTGTTGGTAATCTCAGCAATGCGCGCGAAATCAACGGCGCCGCCGTCGCCCATGGCCGTAAAGTACCAGTCCCGGTAGCCGCCGCGGCTGTCCTTGAGGTGCATGTGCACCACGTAGTCCATAACGCGTTCAAGCTGCGCGTAGACATCCGCCCCTTCGTTGTAGAAGAGGATGTTGCCCGTGTCGAAGTTGACGCGGATGGCATCATGCTGCAGGGCTTGCATGGTATCGAGAATCGCATCGTCATTCTGCGTGATGCCGGGGTGGGTTTCGAGGGCAATGGTGAGCCCGTGACCGGCCGCGACGTCGCCAATGGCCCCCATCTTGTCGAAGAATTCCTTCCGGTCTTCTTCCGCCGGTTCGCCGCCCAGGCCGACGAAATACTTGGCGCCAATAGCCGCCGCCAGGCGCATGCGCTCTGCAATACGGGCGAATCCGTCCGGATCCATAAGATTGTCAGAACCGTTCGCGCTGATTACGGTCAGGCCGTTCGCGTCGAGTTCTTTTTTTAGATTTTGGATGCCCTCGTCGCCGAGTTTTTCGCTGGCGACGACGTCTTCCGGGATTTCCAGCACCCCGCCGTGCTGTTTCATGGCCAGTTCGAGGTGGGTAATGCCGGCTTGCGGCGCGAGGTCAATTGCCGCACGCACGCCGTAACGGCCGTAACAGTTCGTGAAGACTTCCAGTAAGTTGCTCGGCATGATCCGCTCCTTGGACTGCTGTTTAGACGTTTCGCATAGTTTTGCCTGCTAGGAGGAGAGTCGCGCCTGCAGCTCGATCTCGCAGGCGACAACTCTGTTCCCACGCGAGGTTGCGCTGACTCTCACTCTATAGAACGCTTTGGCGCGCATGGAGCTATTGTACTCCTACAGCGCGGCGTGTGCTGCCTATTCCGTAGTCCAGCAATACTGAATACGGTGGGCAATTCTCTGTGGTCTTGCCGCGCGCCAACGCGGGATCGGGCGCAGGTTGCAAACCTGCGCTACCATCCTCCCTCATCTCATTGAGCGCCCGTGCTTAGTGGCGCACGTCTGCGTTGCTGTATTCGGTGCGGAAGCCGGCGTGATTTGTCGCCGTATTACGGCGGTCGGCGGTCGTCTCGGCCTGGGGTGCGCGCACGGGAAGTTTGCCGTCTTCGAGGTAGACCGAGTCGCGCGCTTGGTGTCTTGCGACGAGCTCGTTTTTGAGTTCCTGTTTCCTGGCCGCATAGCGGGATTCGTGAGCCAGATTGTGTAATTCCGCCGGATCTTTAGTGAGATTGAAGAGGTGCTCCGTGGGACCTTCGGGGTACCAGATGTACTTCCACTGCCCGTCCGTAAGCGCCAGGTAGACGCACGGGATGCGCTCCGCCTGCGGCCAGCGGGGGCCGCTCATGCCTTCCAAGCAACGGCGGGGCTCCTCCAATTCGCCCTTTGCCAATGCGACCAGATTCTGTCCATCAGTGTCAGATGGCGGCTCGCCTCCCGCAACGGATACAAGCGTCGGCAAGATATCTGCGTGAGTGATAGGCGTATCCACTGCCGTACCGTGGCGGCGATTATCCCAGCTTTGCGGCATGCGCAGAATGAACGGCACGTGGGCAGACGGTTCATAGAAGAACGTCTTGGCGCCGTTGCGGTGATCGCCGAGCATCTCGCCGTGGTCGGAGGCGAACATGATGAAGGTGTCGTTGAAGAGGCCGCTGTCCTCCAAGGCGCTGATGAGGCGGCCGATCACGTTATCGATTTGGGTAATGAGGCCGTAGTACACCGCTCGCGCCGCGTGAATTGCTTCGTCAGGAATGGAGTCAAACGCGCGTCGTTGCGCTTGCCGGTCAAACGAGATGGGGCAGTTCGCATCATTGCGCCACGCCCCAACTACCGGTTCAGGTATTGGCGAGTTCTGATACATGGAGTAATACGGTTCCGGGGCGTCCAGCGGCGGGTGGGGCTTGGCAAAGGAGCACCAAAGAAAGAATGGCAGCGTCGGATCGCGGCGCACGAGGATGTACTCCACGCACTGCTCGGCGATCCAAGAGGTGAGAGTCATGCTTTCCGGTACGGTTGCGAGCGTTGGATACAACTCGTTCTGGCCGAGGCCATGGTGCATGGGTTGCTGAGCACTACCGGAGTGCCGCATGGCGCGGTAGTAGTCATCGGGCAGGATCATCTCCTCAAAGCCGTGACGTACCCTCTGCGGGCCAAAGTGCATCTTGCCGATGGCGGCAGTCTGATAGCCGAGCGCGCGCAGATGTGTCGGCAGCGTTCCTTCCCTACTCATCACATTTGAGGTTTGGTCGTTGTTGGCCACGCCGTGGGTGAAAACCTGTGTGCCGGTCATAATGCCGACGCGGGCGGGCACGCAAAGCGGACAGTCAGCGTAGGCGCGGGTGAACTGCACGCCCTGGTAGCCGAGCAAATCAATGTGCGGCGTGCGAAGGAACGGTGGTTTGGCGTCGCCAACGGTGTCAAACCGTTGCTGGTCTGTGGTGATGAGTAGAATGTTTGGTTTTGCAGCGGGCATGCGATGCGGTTCCCCTCTTTTCCACGGTGTAGCGGTGAGCACTAGCAACACAGTTTCACGGAACTACGTATGCACAATTGGCTAGTCCTACTTTACAGGATTCGGCCCTCCAGCTTTTGGGCGCGTCTGTTGGCAAGGCTAATTGGCATCTCTGAATAGAGAATCCCAATTAAACGACAGCGGGGCCGGCGAAAAAACCGACCCCGCTGTCCAGTCTCTGCTTAGCTACTGGTTGTCTACTCCACTAACCTTCACCTGAGAAATACGCAGCCATCTCGTCAGTGATGAGTTGCTGGAACCACTCCGCGTATTCAACCGTGTCGATTTGACCGAGTTGATACTGTTCGCGGTAGCGTGGGCGCGCCTCATTGCGGATCTTCTCCCAGGCGCTGTACTTCAGCATGCCCCAGCCGTGGGGCCGCGTTTGCTGTGCCTGCAAGAAGTACGCCTTGGGGTCAATGCCAAGTTGGTTGCGGAATTCGGCTTGAGAAACTTCAGAGTACGCGGGATCCAAGAACGGTGAAACCACGTGCCCTGCCGTCCGCGGGAAGCGTCCGGCGTTCTCGGGCGTCATAAACCAGGTAAATACCGTCCAAATGGCATCTTGCTTTTCTGCATTGCCCATCTGCAGGCCGTGGTTAGAAATGCGGGCCGACCTGCTCGGGCCGTCGCCGTCATACGGCAGCGTGCCGGCGGCCCAGTTAAAGTTGGTGTCTTGATTGATGAAGGACACCTGCATGCCGATCTTGCCGGTCACGAAGGTATTCATGCGCTGGCCGCCCTTGAGCTCGTTGGCTTCGTCTGGGTTGGGCTGCACGTGATACTTGACCTCGGTAACATCCCGCCAGAACTCAAGCCCCTGCAAGATACCCGGCGAGGTGATGAAGGCGACCTTCTTGTCGTCGTCCCATGGGCCTTGGCCGAAATACGTGCCGGTAGTCTCGCCGGCCGCGTTGCCGCCGCCCAAGCTGCCACCAAAACCGAACTGTCCGTCGCCGGTCAGCTTCTGGGCATAGTCGAGAAAGGTGTCCATATTCCACCACTTGGCACTGGTGTCAACCGGCGGCTCCTGGAGCCCGGCTTCCGCAAACATGTCCTTGTTGTAGGCCATGGCATCGGAGGACGTGCTGATGGGCATGCCGCCCAGCACGCCGTCGAGGACCCATTCGAACAGCGAGGATTCAATGTACATCTCTGCCGGCACAAGTTTGGCGGCCTTGAAGAAGTCAGTCAGATCGAGGATTGCCCCAGCCTGATACATGCGGTCCCACGTAAGCCAGCCGTTGTGGACAAAGTCAAAAGACACTCCGCCGGCATGAGCCGTCATAAACTTCTCATAGACCCCGCGCCAGCCGCCCGCCTGACCTGCAACCTCAACCTGAATGTTGGTGTGTTGGTCGTTGAAGTCATTGAAGATGGCGATTTCCTTCTCCTGCCGCGCGGGGCTTTCCGGCGAGGCATAGACCAGATTCACCACTTCCATGGTCTCCGGCTGCGCGGCCTCTGTGGACTCCTTTTCTTCCATCGGCGCGGCTTCGCCCGCCATCTGCGCCTGTCCGCAAGCGGCAAGGATACCGGCCGCGCCAATCGCGGCACCGGCACCCATCAGACGTCGTCTCGTGACGTGGTAGGTAGACATCACACTGCCTCCTGTGTGCACTCAGATCTTGAACACCCAACAGCGATAGTTGGGCTTACATACCCTCTCACGCTGTTGTTGTCAGTGTAGATTCTTGCTTCTATGGCTGTCAAGATTTTAAAGGCGAGCCGGCCAACGAGGGAGTCGGGCCATAGGCCTTCACGAAAGGCGCGACTCTCGATCCCAAATTGGCCCCTTACATGGAATCGTCTATGGCGTCTTGTCCTTGCCCAAGTCGCCTTCGAGGAAGTCGACGAACTGGCGCGCCGTGCGGCCGGAAAAGCCGTTTTGCTGCTGGGCCCATGTGATCGCGCGGGCGCGGAGGGCCGGTGCAGCGACGTGCAAATTGCGCTGAGCGGCAAGCGCCTTGACGATCTCCAGATAGCGCGCTTGAGTTGGAGATACGAAGGTGATGCGGATACCAAAGCGGTCGCTGAGGGAAAATGTCTCCTGCAGAGTCTCTTTGGGATGGACTTCCCCATCCAGTATTCCTGTGCGGTCGGAGAAATTCTCGCGAATGAGGTGACTGCGGTTGGACGTGGCGTAGATGACGACGTTTCGCGGTTGGGCTGCCACACTGCCTTCCAACACGGCCTTGAGCGCTTTGTAATCGGTCTCATGTGGCTCGAAGGAGAGGTCGTCGACAAAGACTACGAAGGACTGCGGTCTGTCCTGAAGGGCTTCCACGATGTGGTGAAAGTCGCCAAGGTCGTCCTTAGCCACCTCAAGCAGCCGGAGCCCTTGGTCGCGGTAGCGGTGCAACAGCGCTTTGATGGAGGATGACTTGCCGGTGCCGCGGTCCCCGCAGAGCAACACATTGTTTGCCCGGTAGCCTGCGAGGAGATGTTCGGTATTCTGCGTCAAGAGGCTCCGCTGGCGCTCGTCGCCAATGAGCTCTTCCAGCAGGATGGGATCGGGACGGGCGATGCCCTGCAAGTGCCCGCCGGTAGCGGCATGCACCCAGCGGAAGGCGCTATAGCGGGCAAAGTCGCCCGTGCCATGCCGGCGGTAGTGCGCTGCCACCAGTGGCACTGCGTCCCGCCAGTCCGCCAAGGCAGCAAGCGCTTGGCCGGCCTCCGGCTGCGGCAGGCTGTTTGTTGAAATACTCCCCGGGTGGAATTCCTCCCACATCAGATACGGTAGGGCGCCTCGCCAGCCGTGGAGGTCTGCGAACGCGCGCAATGCCGCGCCGTTTAATCGGTAGAGCGCCTGAAGAATGGCGAGGTCCTGCTGTGCCAACGCCGTCAGCGCGGGACTGAGGCGGTCGGGGCCAACCCGCGCTGCGTTGCGGGTGAAGGTGTTCTCTGCTTCCAAGATGTTCGTGAGGAGATAGTCCTGCCACACATCTCCGGGAGACGGCGAGGCACGGCGCTCCGCATGTGCGCTCAGGAGGCCGCTCAACCGGGCTACGGCCGCGACAAACGCGCCTTGCGACTCCTCGGCGGCGACACTCCGCAGCATGGCGCAGTAGCTCTGCCCGATGGGGTTGCTAAGAATGTCGTCGTAGAGCGCGAGCCTGCCCAAGTCCTCGAGCATTGCTTGCGCTTGCGGCGCGCTGAGCGCCGTGTTGTCATGTGTGCTTGTTTTGCGCGTCTCTGTCATTGTTCGTGGTCGGCTGTCGTCTGTGGGCTTGAGAAGATTGGTTGGCAGTGTCCATCGCACTGACCGTCCGTACTCTCAGTTAGTTGTGCATCCGGCGCCAGGAGAAACTCCCTAAGGCTGGCAGAAATGGGCTAGATCTCCTGTGCTGCGGATTCTTGCTGATGCAGGCGAGACGCCTGCGTTCCTATAAAGTTTTGCTGCTGCGGGCGAGACGCCCGCGCTCCCAGGCTTGTCAGCCCTCCGTTAGACGGTGTCTTGCGGCTAGCGCTACGTGAGCGGCAACCACTTTGCCGCCCAGTGCCGCCAAGGGTCGGTGGTCTCATTCATCCACACCAGCAGGCGGCGTTGCAAGTCATACCGAATTTCCCCGTACGCCGGGTCGTTGAACCGGTTTTCCAACTCGGCGGGATCGCGCTCCAGGTCGTAGAGTTCGTCTGACGCATGGGGATTGTACACGAGCTTGTAGTGTTTGTGGCGAATCAGGCGCGACGAGAACATCCCGCATTCGTCACCGTGGAATTCACAGCCCATCACGTCACGCCAGGCCGCATGCTGCGGGTCTTGCCACAACGGCTGGAGCGCTTTGCCGTCCAGATTCTCCGGAATCGGCAAATCAGTGGCGCGCAGGATGGTGGGCATGATGTCGATGAGGCTGGTGAATTGCGTGGTCGTAGTCCCGGCGGGAATCTGGCCGGGCCAGCGCATGAGCATGGGAATGTGGTAGACCTCCTGGTAGAGTAGCGGGCCTTTGTTGAACTGGCCGTGGCTGCCGGTAAAGTCGCCGTGGTCTGTGTTGAAGATGACGAGCGTGTCATCGCGGAGGCCGAGGTCGTCCAGCGTTTGCAGCAGCTTGGCAAAGAGCGCATCCAGGAAGCTGACATACCCAAAATACTTGGCGACGGCCGGCTGCCAGTCCTCCCACGTGAGGTCCTGCACGCCCCGGTGGTACTTGTGCCGGGTATGCACCTCCGGCTTGTTCTCGAGAGTGTCGTAGAAATTCGGCCACGGCGGGATCTGTCGCGGATCATACATAGAGGCCCACGGCTCCGGGACGACGTAGGGGTGGTGCGGACCGTTGAAGTCGACGCGCAGGTAGAAGGGCTGCTTGTTCTCGTATTCGCGTAACAGGCGCATGCCCTCCTCCGCGAAGTAGTACATCAGGTTGCCCTCTTCCGGCAATTGCTCCGTGCCGGAGATGAGGAACTGTTCGTTGGGATAGGTGGCGTAGACCGCGTCGGGCGGCGTGGGCGGGCGCAGGGGCAGGCCGAGGCCCCGCCGGTAGTCGGCGACGTCCAGTGCTCCCACGTCGTGAAAGCCGCGGGTCTTGGGGCCGTTCTCGCGGCCAATGTGCCACTTGCCCACGTGCCCCAGCCGGTACCCTATGCCATGCAAGAGTTCGCTGTAGGTCAATTCCTCGGGCGGCAGCTCCACGAGGATGGAGTCATCCATGTGGCAGTTGTTGTAGATGCCGTGATTGTGCGCATAGCGCCCGGTCACCATGGAAGCGCGCGCAGGTGAGCAGATGCCCGCGGGTGTATAGGTTTCGGCATAGTTGATGCCGTCTACCGCAAGCTGATCAAGCGTCGGCGTGCGGCAGATCGGGCTGCCGTTCACGCCCAGGACGTCGTAGCGCATCTGGTCGACCATGATGTGCAGGATGTTGGGCCGGTTGTTGGTTGTCATTCGTCCCTCCTCGGGTTGTCGCCTGTTCGTGCGCGTGCGCGATGTACGTATCGACTAGTTGGGGTAAAGGCAATGCGTACCGCTTCCGCTCACTGCAGGTTAGCACGGCATCACTGAGTCAAGGCGCCAATCTTCACTCCGTTCTTGATCCACTGTCTGAGACTGTGAGGTCGATTCTGTTAGGAGAGCGGCAGCCACTTTCCTGCCCAGCGGCGCCAGGGATCATGGCTCTCGGTCATCCAGACCCTAAGGCGCTGCAGCAGCTCGTGACGAATGTCCTGATAGGCTGGATCATCGCAGCGGTTTACCAACTCGTAGGGATCGCTTTCCAAGTCGTAGAGCTCATCGACGGCGTGGGGATTGTACACGAATTTGTAGTGCTTATAGCGGATCAAGCGCGACGAGAAGAGCCCGACTTCATCGCCATGAAACTCGCAGCCCAAGACCTCCCGCCACTCCGGATCCTGGGGGTCGCGCCACAACGATTGTAGCGCTGCCCCATCGAGATTGTCCGGCACTGGGAGATTGGCGGCCTGCAGTATCGTGGGCATGATGTCGATGAGACTGGTGAATTTCGTGGTGGTAGTCCCGGCAGGAATCTGCCCCGGCCAGCGCATGATCAAAGGTATGTGGTAGACCTCCTGATAGAGCAGCGGGCCTTTGTTGAATTGGCCGTGGCTGCCGGTGAAATCGCCGTGATCCGTGTTGAAAATTACGAGCGTTTCATCCCGGATGCCCAGGTCGTCGAGCGTCTGAAAGAGCTTGGCAAAGAGCGAATCTAGGTAGCTCACGTACCCGAAATACTTCGCAACGGCCGGTTGCCAGTCCTCCCAGGTAAAATCCTGTACGCCGCGGTGGAATTTATGTCGCAGATGGACCTGGGGTTTGTTTTCGAAAGTGTCAAAGAAATTCGGCCACGGTGGGATGTCGTTGGGGTCATAGAGTGAAGCCCACGGCTCCGGTACGACGTAGGGATGGTGCGGCCCGTTGAAGTCGACGCGCAGGTAGAAGGGTTGGTGGTTGTGGTACTCCCGCAGCAGGCGCATGCCCTCTTCTGCGAAGTAGTACATCAGGTTACCCTCTTCCGGCAATTGCTCAGTGCCGGAAATGATGAACTCATCGTTAGGGTAGTCGGCATAGAGCGCGTCCGGCGGGGTCGGCGGCTGTACGGGCAGGCCAAGTTGCCGTCGATAGTTGGCAATGCTCTTCGCACCCACGTCGTGGAAGCCGCGAGTCTTGGGTCCGTTTTCGCGGCCGATGTGCCATTTGCCCACGTGTCCAAGCCGGTAACCCGCTTCGTTTAGGAGTTCACTGTAGGTGATTTCCTCAGCAGGCAGCTCCTCCTGGAGGGTTTCTCCCTGACTGCAGTTGTTGTAGATGCCGTGATTGTGGGGGTAGCGCCCAGTGACCATGGATGCGCGCGCCGGCGAGCAGATGCCGGCGGGCGTGTAGGCCTCGGCATAGTTGATACCGTCTTGGGCGAGCCGATCCAGTGTCGGCGTGCGGCAGATCGGACTCCCGTTCACGCCCACCACGTCGCAGCGCATTTGATCGACCATGATGTGGAGGATGTTGGGTCGGTTGCTGGTTGTCATACGTCTTTCCTCAGTGTATCGCCTGTTCGAGCGCGCACGAGATGCTCGTATCGCCTCCGGAAGTCGGTGTCACGTTTCCTGGCCGCTAGCCATCTGAAAGTCGCGTTAGCGGGAGCCATTGGGCAACCATGCGCAGGTTACAAACCTGCGCTACCAGTCTACTGGAGGCAGTCAGGGGCCGGTTAGAATCCTACGCTACCGGCCCGGAGAGTGCGCCGACTGTCTCTCGTGGTACTGCATCGTGCCGAGCGATTCCTACCGGAACTGCGGAACGTCGAGCCACACGCCGCCTTGCATGGCGGCCTCGTGTGCCACAATGCCGGGCGCGGTGAATTCCACTCCGCGCACGGCGTCAATGGGTGCTTTCACATTGTTGTCGATGGCGGCGATGAAGTCCTGCACCATGAAGTACTCGGAAGTGCCGTGACCCCCTTGCAGGGCTACCGGCGGTGCATTGCGGTCTACGGTCGGACACGCGATCTCCTCTGCTCCCGTCTGTTTGGACATGGTGTCTACATTAAAGTAGCGTCCGGTTGAGGCTCCGGCCTCGATGTGCCGCCCGTTCTCGATAAAGCCCTTGGTGCCGTATAAGGTGTAGTAGACCGAGTGCGGGTGCCGGTGCGCCACCTGGCTGCGCAGGATCTTGACGACATTGCCTTTCTCGGTTTGGAACAGCCCCACTTCCATATCCAGGTGCCCCAAATCCTCTTCTTCAGGGTGCATGTTTCTCCCGGCGGAGGCGCCGGTGGCTTTCACGATGCGATCGTCCATGAGCGTCAGCACCGGGCCGAGCGTATGGGCGCAGTACCAAATGGGAGCGCGGGGCAGGCGCCACTTGGGCGTGCCGGTGTCCGGATCCCGCAGCAGGTCGGCAATCTCGTGGACGTACTCCGCTTCCGCATAGAAGAGTTTGCCCAAGTCGCCCTGCGCGACGAGTTTTCGCCACTCCAGTATGTAGTGAAAGTAGCAGTAGTTCTCCGCCATCATGTAAACGTTGCCGGTGCGCTCTTGCGCGGCAATCACGGCCGCGCACTCGTCCAAGGTATAGGCCACGGTTTGTTCGCAGAGCACGTGCTTGCCGCTTTCCAAGGCGGCAATGGCCTGTGCTGCGTGAAACTCGATAGGCGTTGCGATTACGACAATGTCGAGCGCAGCGTTTACGAAGTCGTCAAACGCCGTGAACAGCCGGTCGTCGCTCAGACCATAATCTGGGGCCATCTCGGTGAGGGTCTCTTCTTTCAGGTCGCAGAGCGCGGCAACTTCCACCCTGGGATGCGTGGCCAACGCGCGCACCAATCCGCCGCCGCGGCGCAAACCGACAAAGCCAACCTGTAGCCTATCCATTTATTCTGCCTTTCAATTGCGTCAATATATGAATAGCGTGTACGAGTGTGCAAGCTTTACCGAATGACGCTGTGTCCGTTAGGATGTCCTCTCGCCCTTGGCCTTACCCCCCAATGATGGAATCGTCCCGGAAAGTTCGGAGTTCTTTTTGTCGCAGGGTATATTCGGGCAGTGCACCCGCACCGATGATAGCTGCAAATCAAGAGAGACGGGCTATATGTTTGACACCCTATTCTCAATTCTTGCGGGCGCGGGTTGCAAACCTGCTCTACGGTGCTTTGGTGGATGTACACGGGAGGTTGGAGGACTTTTCCGTATCGCGATCTACTGTTGAGGACTATTGTAAATGCTTCCCGAGCTCTCTCACAAAGGAGCGGGGGACAAGCCCCAATGTTGTCGCATTAAAGCGGATGGCTTCAGTTTTCTCCGTTCGTGCTGAGGGCTGCGCGAAGCCTGGGCTTCACGGAAGCCCTTGTTGAAGCACAAACGGAGCGTAGAAGGCCCAAAATCCGACGATCTCGTGCCTAAGCCGTTCACCCTTCGACTTAGCTCAGAGCCTGCCCCGAACCTGAGGCGGGGGCGAACGGCTCAGGCACGGGTTTTAATGCGACACCATTGGGGACAAGCACCCGCGCTACACTGATGCCAGATGCTGCGAACGCCTATTGCAAACCAAACCGTTCGTTATTCTTCCGGCTTGCGGCAGGACAATTTCATTGGCAATTCGCTAACGAAACTGCGGCACGTCGAGCCAAACGCCGCCCTGCATGGCGGCCTGGTGGGCGACAATGCCGGGGGCTGTGAACTCCACGGCGCGCACGGCGTCGATGGGGGCCTTTGTATTAGTGTCGATTGCGGTGATGAAGTCCTGCACCAGGAAGTACTCAGACGTGCCATGGCCGCCAAGACGCGCCTCCGGCGGTGCGTTGGGATCCACCAACGGACAGTCAATCTCTTGCGCCCCGGTCTGCTTGGACATCGTATCCACGTTGAAGTACCGTCCGGTCGAAATGCGTCCGGATGCTCCGCGGTTTTCAACATAGCGACCGTTCTCAATGAACCCCTTGGTGCCGTAGAGCGAGGAAAAAGCCAACTGGGGATGCCGGAGCGCTACCTGGCTACGCTGAATCTTGATGACGCTGCCATTCGCGGTGTGAAAGAGCCCAACCTCCATATCCAAGTGGCCTAAGTCCTCTTCTTCCGGGAAGACATGCCTGCCGGCGGACGCACCGGTGGCCTTGACGATGCGGTCGTCCATGAGCGTGAGCAACGGCCCGAGCGGGTGCGCGCAATACCAAATCGGCGGGCGCGTCAGCCGCCACTTGGGCGTGCCGGTATCCGGGTCGCGCAGCAAGTGCGCGATCTCGTGAATGTAGTCCGCCTCCGCATAGAACAGCGTGCCTAGGTCCCCGCGCGCGATGAGCTTGCGCCACTCGCGGACGTAATGAAAATAGCAGTGGTTCTCCACCATCATGTAGACATTGCCGGTGCGCTCTTGGGCGGCAATGACTGCCTCGCACTCGCCCAACGTGTAGGCGACGGTCTGTTCACAGAGCACGTGCTTGCCGCTCTCCAAGGCGGCGATGGTCTGCGCGGCGTGAAACTCGATGGGCGTGGCGATCACGATGATATCCAGCGCGGCGTTGACGAATTCGTCGAACGCCGTGTAGAGCGCAGAATCCGGGAGGTTGAAGTCTCCGGCCACCGTAGCGAGAAGCTCTGCCTTCAGATCGCAAAGAGCCGCGACTTGAACCCGGGGATGCGCTGCCATGGCGCGCAGGAGCGCGCCGCCGCGGTGAAGACCTACAAAGCCGACTTGCAGCTTTTCCATTTGCATTCCTTCCGGCAGTTTCCTATAAGGTTTTCCATGGCGCTTCTTTGGCTTCTCTTGGGCGAAACTGCCTGATGCGGGTCCTCTCCTCATCCACCTCTGAGGGAGTCGTTCGTGGGTGCCACAGCAGACCTGCGTGCTGTCTACCACGCATCTTACATTACAAACTGAAAGAGGGGCGTCACACTAGTGTGACGCCCCTCTCAATCTTTCGCAATGTGCGAGATGCTAAGCGGAAGGATTTCCGTTGGACCTGCCGTTCGCCTTGGCGTCGCGCAGCGCCATCACGATGCGCTCCGGCGTCAACGGCATATTGTGCAGCGGAATGCCAAGGGCATCGCTGATTGCGCTTGTGATGGCAGCGCCCGGCGGGACGATGCTGGGCTCGCCGACAATGCGCGTGCCCTTCCAACCGTATGGATTGTGCTTCTCCACGATGACGGCGTCCACGTCGGGCACGTCTGCCGCGGTTGGGAGCCGATAGTCGAGAAGACCGGGATTGCGGACGCGGCCGTCTTCGTCGTAGACGATTTCTTCAAGCAAGGCGTAACCCACGCCCTGGATGGTGCCGCCTTGGATTTGGCCTTTCACTGAAAGCGGGTTGATGGCGAAACCGGCGTCCTGCACACCCACGAGGTTCAGAATGGTGACGAGGCCGGTCTCAGTGTCAACTTCCACGTCAGCGATTGTACCGGCAAAACCGGGATTGCCGCGCTCCGGCTTGCCGTGGCCGGTGCCAATGATCGGGCCGTTCGCGGAACCGACGGCCTCATCGGATATGCGCCGGTACGTGACATAACGATCCGGGTCGCCTGCCGCCCACATCTTGCCTTCGTCGAATTCGATGTCACCCGCATCCACGCCCAGGCGTTGCGCTGCCACAGACTTCATCTGGCGGAGCACGTCTTGAGCTGCCGCCGCTGCCGACAGGCTCATGGTATAGGTGACCTGGCTGCCGCCTGCCACCGGGCCGAACGGCGCTTCATTGGTGTCGCCCTGGTGTACGCTCACGTACTCCAGCGGCACTCGGAGTTCCTCAGCCGCCACCTGAGCGATGGAGGTTGTGGAACCGGTCAGGTTGATGGTGCCGACGAGGACACTGAACGAGCCGTCCGCTTCCAGCTTGATCGTCGCCGCGGAACCTCCCGCGCCGCCGGACCAGCACCCAAGGGCCGCGCCGCGGCCGCGGGGATTGCCATTGCCACTTTGGGACAGAGGCGTGCTCCAGACCGGATGGTCTCGCATGGCTTCCAGGACCTCAACCGCACCAACATCGGGCAGCGGTTGGCCGTTCGGCCACCGGTCACCCTCTGCAATGGCATTCTTCAGGCGAAAGTCCACGGGGTCCATGCCGATTTCCTGGGCGACCCAGTTCATTACATTCTCGATGGCGTGGGCGGAATTCGGCGCGCCCGGCGCACGATACGCCCCGACACTTACCTTGTTGGTGAGTACCTCGAAGCCTTCCAACTCCATGTTGGGGAACACGTAGCAACTTCCCAGAAGCATGGTGGCCGTGGACATCGGTGAGCCGGGATAGGCGCCCGTATCCATGACGACGCGGCCCTGCAATGCCGTCAACGTGCCGTCTTGCTTCGCGCCAATTTTGACGTCGATCACGGAAGCCGGCGCCGGGTTGGCGGCCACGAGCTCTTCACTTCTGCTCCATACCACCTTTACGGGCCTGCGTGCTTTCTTGGAGAGGATTGCCGGAATGGGGGCGAGCAGCGTCATCTTGCCGCCGAAGCCGCCGCCGATGGCCGTGCCCTGCACAATGACCTTGTGGGCAGGCAGCTTGAGCAAGCGCGCCACTGTGTCGCGTACGTAGAATTGCCCTTGGGACGTGACCCACATCTTCATATCGCCGGACGGCGTAAAGTGGGCCAGTGCCGCGTGCGGCTCAAGATACGTCTGGTGGACCATGGCCGCGGCAAAGCGGCCTTCCTTTATAACGTCCGCTTCGGCAAAGCCTTCCTCGATATCGCCGCGCCCAAACTGGACTTGAGAAGAGACGTTGCCGGATTCATCCAAGTCTTCAGCGGAGGAGGCAACGGAGGAGTGGAACGACATTTCCGTGCGGTCAACCTCGCCGCCGTCCCCGTGGCGGATGACCGGCGCGTCCGGCTCCATGGCCCGCAGCGGGTCCAGCACGTGGGGCAAGGGCTCGTAGTCAACATCGATGAGTTCCAGGGCCGCATCCGCGTCTTCTTTGGTGACGGCGGCCACGGCAGCCACGGCTTCGCCCAGGTAAAGTGCGGCATCGCCGGCGAAAACATTGTGCGGGCGAGAGGTGGGCTCCACCACGTCGTCGTCAAAGTCAGCAGCCGTCGCAACGGTAACGACACCGGGCGCCTCGAGGGCCTTGGCGTAATTGATACTCTTGATGCGGGCGTGGGCGTGCGGGCTGCGCAGAATCGCGCCCCACAGCATACCCGGTAGAGAGAAGTCCGCGCCAAACTTGGTGGCGCCTGTGACGTTCTCAATGCCGTCAAGCCGGCTCACCGGCTTGTTGGCAACACGCAGTGCGGTCTTTTCTTGTGGGCGTTCGACCACCTTTGCCATGTTCTCTCCTCCTCGCGATTGCTTAGTCTACAGGGTAGGGAAGGTGCTTGGCCGCAGAGGGCCCAATACTATTCGCCTTCGGGCTCCGGCACGAGTACGTGGGGCTCCGGGGCCACTTCGATGCGTTCAACTTTGCCGTCAATGACCGAGTGTAATGCGGTCACGATGGTCTCGTAGCCAGTGCAGCGACAGAGATTGCCGGCTATGCCCATACGCAATTCGTCGTCCGTGGGATTGGGATTGTCGCGCAAGTAGGCAGTTGCCATGACCACGAATCCAGGAGTGCAGATTCCGCACTGGGTTGCGCCCGCGCTGACAAAGGCGGATTGGACCTCGTTGAGCTTGTCGCCCGTCACGAGACCTTCTACGGTGGTGACCGAGGCGCCCTCGGCCTCGACAGCCAGGGTCAGACAGGAGTGGTGCGGTTCGCCATCGATCAAGACGGTGCAGGCTCCGCAATCTCCCGTACCGCACCCTTCTTTGGCGCCGGTGAGACCCAAGTCCTCACGCACGAAGTCGAGGAGCCGCACCTGCGGCTCTACGATGCGCTTCACCGCTACGCCATTCACCGTTAGTTGCAACGGATAGTCCATCGCTCTTGCTGCCTCCCGAGATTGGTGTTTTTCCAGTTAGATATGACTTTCAGACGGCTGCTTTGGCCCGTTCGACGGCGGTAGCCACCGCGCGCCGCGTGTATACGTCTACCATCATGCGCCGGTACGCCGCTGAAGCCCGCACGTCAGAAATCGGCTGGGAGTCATTGGCAGCGGCTTCTCCGGCATGCGCCAACAGGCTCTCCGATACGGGCTGACCCCGCAGCACCTCTTCCGCCGTCGTTGCGTGGGGCCACGTAGGCGCGACAGCGGCAAGCACGACACTTGCGTCCTTCACGGTAGTCAGATCGTCCTCAAGGGTGATTTGGGCCGCAATTCCGACTACGGCAATATCCATTTCACGCCGGGGCACGTGCCGCACATAGCGTGTGCCGGTATGGGCAGGCGCAGCCGGCACGTTGAACGAATGGATCAATTCACCGGGTTCGAGGGCCAGTTGACCGGGCCCCGTCATGAGGTCTCCTACGGGAACGTCGCGCGTACCCTTGGTGCCGACGAGGCAGGCCGTCGCATTCGCCGCGACCAGCGGCGGGGCCGCATCGGCACTGGGGGCCGCATTGCCCACGTTGCCGCCCAGCGTTCCCCGGTTGCGGATCTGAATAGACCCGAGCAATTCAGCGCCTTCACTGATGAACAAGGAGTGACTTTGGACAAGTGAACTATGGTTCACCTCGTTGCCTGTCGCCATCGCCCCGATAGTCAGCGAGCCGTCGGCGTTCTGGCTGATGCCCCTCAGATCTGCAAGGTTGCGTAAGCTGACGACAAGGGGGACCCTGCGGTCACGCTCCCTCATTTGTACGATCAAGTCTGTGCCGCCTGCCAAGACCCTTGCCTCGTCGCCGCGGTCGGCCAGCAAGGCACAGGCTTCGAAGACTTGAGTTGGCGCGGCATAGTCAAAGCGTCTCACGCGTCGTGTTTCCTCCAGATTGGTTGCCTGTCCGTGGAACAAGAATCAGGTGCGAATTTCATCTGTGTATTCGTGGATACCATACCACAGTACGCGTAAAACGCGAAAGCAATCTCTGCCCGCGTTCAGGTCGAGACTCCTCTTGCCGGAGAACAGATTTCATGCGACTGGAGACTGGCGGGATTGCGTAGAGCAATGTATTATAGAGCGTTGATGAATAAGCGCCCTGGCGAGCAATGGGTGGCAGCCTCGTCGCTCAGCCAAAGCACAATCCTTAGGAGGAAACAATGGGGTTTTACAAAGCGGAATACATTTGGGTGGACGGGTCGGAACCGACATCCAAGCTGCGCTCAAAAGGGAAGATCGTGCCCGATGGTGAAGAGCCTCCGATTTGGGGCTTCGATGGTTCCAGCACGAATCAAGCGACCGGCGATGACTCGGACTGTGTCCTGCGTCCGGTGTATTCCGTTCCCGATCCCATCCGCGGCGGTGACAATAAGCTGGTGATGTGTGAAGTGCTGTTGCCAGACATGTCCCCGCACCCGACAAACACGAGAGCTGCTTGCGCGGCAGCCGCCGAAAAGTACGCGGATTTCGACATGTGGTTCGGCATTGAGCAGGAATACACCTTCTTTGACGGCATCAAGCCTCTGGGATGGCCGGAAAACGGTTTTCCCGCGCCTCAGGGCGGCTATTACTGCGGTGTAGGCTCTGACGAGGTGTTCGGACGGCCGGTTGTAGAGGACCACATGGATGCGTGCTTGGAAGCGGGGATCATGATCTCCGGCATCAACGCCGAAGTGATGCCGGCGCAATGGGAGTTTCAGATTGGCCCAATCGGCGCGCCCGAGGTTGCCGACGAGGTGTGGCTCGCCCGCTGGCTGCTCTATCGCATTGGCGAGAAGTATGAAGTGAGCGCGAGGCTGGATCCCAAGCCCGTTCTCGGTGACTGGAATGGCGCGGGCGCGCATACGAACTTCTCAACTCGCCAGATGCGGGAAAACTACGACGCGTGTATTGCGGCCGCCGAAGCGCTGGGCAAGAACCACGACGAGCATATCGCCAACTACGGCGATCGGATTGAACTGCGCCTGACCGGGCTGCATGAAACGTGCTCCTACAAGGAATTTCGCTATGGTGTCTCGGATCGAGGCGCCTCGGTGCGCATTCCCTGGCAGGTGGACGTGGACCAGAAAGGCTACATCGAGGACCGCCGGCCGAACGCCAACATGGATCCGTATTTGGTTACGGGATTGATCTTGAACACGGTGTGCGGAGACGCTTCCTGACCCAGGCGTAGTCCTTGCGGAAGATTGCGCATATCCGAATTAGATAGCCTACAGGCAGCGAGGCAAGTCTCGGACGGGTGGGCCGTTGAACGGTCTGCCCGTCTTGTAGCGCCCCAGACTAAAAGCCATTGGGACACGTTCGCGTGCGCTATCGCGGGCAAGACGATGAAGAGCGGGTCGCGCTTGCGCAGGTGAACCGCTGCGTGCCACACGTAACGGTCATGCGGCGTTTGCTTTGACTGCGTGCGGGGCAGATAGCGGCGGGCAATTCCCGGACGCACGCAGGCGTGCTCGCAGGGCAACGCATGGTATTCGTGACAGAGTGAAGCCGTATGCCGACCTATGAATACCAGTGCCGGGACTGCCGGCAACCTTCGACCCACTTCTTTCGCAGTTTTGCTCAGGTTGAGGAGCCTGCGTGCCCCCATTGCGCTTCTTCGTCCATGGAACGCTTGATTTCCCGTGTAGCGGTGCACCGCGCCGGTATCTCACTTGAAGACCCTACGTCTATGGATGGCTTTGATGAGAGCGATCCGCGTGCCGTTGCTCGATTGGCACGAACCATGGGTGAGGAGTCCGGCGAGGATCTGCCCGGCGAGTATGAGGACATGGTGCGGGACCTAGAATCGGGTAAGGTTCCTGACGACGACGCATTTGCCGGCTCCGGAGAGACTGAAGATTCGCCACTGTGACGGAGTGCAATGACCCCTGATAAAGCAACCCCCAAGCCAGGTGAGGGTGACACGCCGTACCGGCTGATTGCTGTGGACGTCGACGGTACGCTCCTCGACGGGCAAGGCGGCGTCACGCCGGGCACAAAGGCGACGCTGCAGACACTCGCGGCAGAGGGAGTTCACGTAGCGTTGGCAACCGGCAGGCGCTACATCATTGCGGATTTTCTCCCACCTCTGCTGGCGATACCGCTTCACATGATTCTCAGCAACGGCGCGGTGATTCGCGATCACACCGGCGCCATCGCGAACGAAAGCTACCTGCCGAGCGACTGGGCGTGGCGCGCGGTGGAAGAAGCGCGACGCCTCGGTCTGCAATCAACCATCTATGAGAATGCGGCTGCGGGCGATCGCATGCTCTTCGACGGCGATTGGCGCGTCCACAGAAGCCCTCAGAATCAGCTTAGGCGGCGGCCGGAACTCGAGCCGCTCTTTGTCGACCTCACTACCGTGTCCGACTTGCCGGACCCCATTGAAATCGTGCTGTGGGGCAGCGAGGATGAGATGCAGTCCCTGGCAGACGCGTTGCGAGCCACCGGACTAGACTACACGCTGGTCTTTTGGCGCGGTCGGGAGTCGAGTTCCTTTGTCCGCGACGGCCAGAGCGCCCTCGAGATTCTGGGCCCGAATACGTCGAAGGCAACGGCGCTCACGTGGCTCTGCAGGCATCTCGGCATCGAGCCTTCCCAGGTGGTGGCGTTCGGCGACGACGTGAACGACGTAGAGATGCTTCAATTTGCTGGACTGGGCGTGGCGGTGGGAAGCGCGACCCAAGCCGCCCGCGACGCCGCCGATGCATACGCGCACAACGACGACCACGAGGCGGTGGCGCGCACGCTGAGACGGCTATTCGCCATTGACTAGCGAGCCAACTGCGGACTGTAGCGGCTAGCGGTCATTCTTAAGTATCGTCTATGGCGTTGACTAATGCGGCTATTCAGATCATCGGTCAGTTGAGCGCCGCAGAGACCTACCTTTAAAGGGAATGCAAAGTACTGGGAGCACTTACGCCGGACTACGTCGCCGGTGACATACCGTACGCTGCGGAAGTAGGTCCCGTAACATGCTAAAGGAGCGCAAGGCTGTGGAACCGATTCGTGTCGTCCAAATGGGTTTGGGGGCTGTAGGGTGTGGTATTGCCCAGGCCGCCCTGGGGCGATCCCAACTGCAGATGGTGGGTGCAATTGACGTCGACCCGGCCAAAGCCGGGAGAGACCTGGGTGAATTCCTTGCTTCGGATACCCCATTGGACGTCCCGGTGGCGGCATCGCTGGGCGACGTGCTAAGCACGCAAGCCGTTGACGTGGTCTTGCAGGCGACAGGTTCACACATGCCTGACGTGGTGGACCAATTAAAGGAACTGGCGGAAGCCGGCTGCAACGTCGTCAGCACGTGCGAAGAGCTGGCGTACCCGTGGGTGCGTCATCCTGAACTGGCTCTTGAGATTGATGCCAAGGCCCGCGCATGCGGGGTGACCATTCTGGGCACGGGCGTCAATCCCGGCTTTGTCATGGATACGCTGGTGCTGGTGGCGACGGCGGTGTGCAGCGACATACGGCGCATCGAGTCAACGCGGGTCGTCGCCGCCCGGGAGCGGCGCCTGGCGCTGCAGCAGAAGATCGGTTCCGGCATGGAACCAAGCGACTTTCGTCTGTTGGCGGACCAAGGCAAGATCGGCCACGTCGGATTGCGGGAGTCCTTCTACTTGATTGCCGCCGGGCTGGGATGGGATATGGCTGAACCGCGGGAGACCATCGATCCGGTGTGTGCACCGGCGAGGATCGAGACGGAGAACTTCGACATCGCTCCCGGTAAGGTAGCGGGCATTCATCAGACCGTGCAGGGAGCCAGCGAGGGGCGCGAGCTCGTGCTGGATCTTACCATGAGCATGGCGGCCTCAGAGAGCCAAGACAGCATCAGGATTGAGGCCAATCCGCCGATGCAGGTGGAGGTCGTAGGAGGGACTCACGGCGATCAGGCGACGTGGTCGATGATCGCGAACATGGTCCCGCGTGTGTCGGTTGCCCCAGCCGGTCTATTGACCATGCTCGACGCGGGCTTGCCCCGCGCTATAGGATAGGATCCCGCGATGGCACGCCCGCTGCGACGGCTTTCACCGAGCAGTATCCGTACGTATGAGCGCTGTCCCCAGATGTACCACTTGCGCTACAACGAGCGCGTGCGGGTGCCGAGCACGGCGGCGCAGCTCCTCGGTCGGGCGGTGCATACGGTCATCGAGATGTACTATAAGGAGAAACGAGACGGTAAGACGCTCGACGTCGAAGCCGCGTTTGACGTTCTCGACGACGCGTTGGATGCCACCTTGCACGAACTGGACGAGGAAGGACGCGCGGAAGTAGAGGAATTGCGCGAACTGGGGTACGACCTGGTGGAATACTACCTGGTTGAATTGGCGCCGCACATCCGACCGCACCTGATCGAAGAACGCTTTTCCTTTAATGTGCCCGGCGTGGACGTGCCGATGGTCGGTTACGTGGACCTGGTCGACCAGGACGGCACCGTGATCGACCACAAGACCGCCGCTTCGCCCTTTCCCGCAGATTATCTGGCACACGATATCCAATTGCTCACCTACAGCCTCGGCTACAACGCCCTGCGCATGGGCGCGCGCCAGCGGCCCGGACAATTGCCGCTGATCAATCTGCTGCCACCGGTGCGCCTAGACGTGCTGGTGAAGGGTGAAGAGATAACCTACCAACGGCTTGAGTTCCAGTACGAGCAAGGGCACGTCGAGCAATTTGTGGAACGCGTGAACACCGTGGCCAAAGGCATTCGCACGGCGGACTTTCGTCCCTTCTGGCAACTCCGTGAACCCGACCCGGACGTTTGCCGCTACTGCGATTTCAATAGTGTCTGCACGTACCGCCTCCCCGGCGCCCCCGATCAGACGCCGGAAGACGGGCAACCCGATGCGGCGGCTCCGTAGGCTGCTTGGCTGTTACAGCCGCGGGCTGCACGCCCCTCTGACTGTCGACCTCATGCAGAGTGCGCGTTTTCGGATGGTTGATGCTCAGTGCACGTCGCTGTGCGAAGTGTCCCGGAGACTTACCCACTTCTCGACTAAGCGCGCTGGGGCACCCCTGCCTTCTGCTGCTATTCTGAGAGCGAGATAAGAATTCTGGCCTGAAATCTTGCCATAGGCACATGCCGTCAGTAATATGTGGCTATGGTGCATGCGGTGTGTATGTGACTGGTCAGGTCGCGTGGCGCACCGCAATCAATGGGGGAAACTGCAGAAACGCTGGAGGCACGGATTTGCCCGGCGCTGCAGTATGTTGATGTTCATCTCAGAGCGCTATACCGCGCGAGAGCAGATTCGCACGCGAGTACCCAGAATCTCGGGTAGATTCGGTAACCGTTGTGCACGATGTTCCAGGCGGTTACCGGTGCCTGACGTTGCCCTAGACCAAAGGTCTCTAAGCCATGCTATCCGTTAAATCGCAAGGGAAAGACAATTACGCATTGCCCCATGCGCTGCGTAAGCGGTTACAGAGCCTGAGCGGACGGCTTCCGGGATACGTGGTTTTGCTTGGGACCATTGTTAGAAGGCGCAGCATGCCTGCGGCCTACACCCAGGCCTTGGCGCAAGAGGCCGGCTTCGGCCGCATGCCGGTGCGGGTTCCCGGACGTATGTTGCCGGGCTTTCGCCGGCTTGGTTGGGTGGCAGTCTTGGGGGTCGCTTTGCACGTCTTGCTGCGGCAGCGCAGTGCCGGGCCCCGGGCGAACGCCTATCGAGCGGCGGGCTACAGCGTCGCCGGCATGGAAGATGATGCCAGGACCCTCGTCGCATTGGCGCGCTGGATCTTTGCGGGCATTGCCTCCAGGCGAACGCGGATGCGCTCGGAAGCGTAGGGCAGAAAGGTCCGCGCAGCAACGGACCGGGACTGCGTTGTGTATACTGCGTTGGAATGATGATCGAGGACAGGGAAGTACGGAGACGCCGCGCGTGGCTATAACAGAGGAACGTCTGGGCCAGGAGATCTGGGCGGACTTGCAAAGCAACGTACAAGAGCGCATACATGGCGCGATCTTGATGTTGAGCGAGCGCGAGACGCAGATTGCGCTGATCGACCTTGTGCGCATGGTTGCAACCCCGATTCAATACAGTGTGGCGGAGCGTATTTCGGTGGGGAAAGCCCTCTCCTATCTCGGCGACCCTCGCATACGCACGCTTGAACCCATGCTGGCGCGCATACCTGCGGGCGGATACACTATGGGCACTGCCAGCGCAATGGTAGACCAAATCCTGGAGGGAACAGACGCTACGAGCGGAGAAGCGCCGCACCGCACGGCACGGGGCGCTGTGCTCATGGAAACGCCGGAGCGTACGGTTGAACTGCCTGCGTATTCAATTGGTCGATATCCCGTTACGAATTCTGAGTTTCGTTCTTTTGTAATGACGGGCGGTGCGCCTGCACGCGACTACTGGGACGGCACGACCGTCGATCCGTGGATGCAGAATGGGCCGGTACAGGGCGTGACCTGGGAAGAAGCAGTAGGATACTGCGATTGGCTTGCCGACGAAACCGGCCGGCCCTATCGTCTGCCCACTGAGGAGGAATGGGAGAAAGCAGCGCGCGGCACGGACGGAAGGCTCTTTCCCTGGGGCGAATCTTTTGGCTTAACGCGCGCGAATGTGTGGGAAGGCGGAGTGGGGTCGCCGACACCGGTCGGTGTCTATCCCGACGGAGTCAGCCCGTATGGCGTTCTGGACATGGCAGGCAACGTGGCGGAGTGGACGGCTTCATTCTTGGGGACATATCCCGGAACAGATGGCGGTGAGGTGATTTCGGCCCAAGTTGAGGAGTTTGGCCGCTATCGGGTAGTGCGCGGGGGCTGCTGGCAGGACATCGCGAGGAACGCGAGATGTGCCGGCCGGGGGAATCCAGCGGTTTATCCTGCGCAAGCGATTGGTTTTCGTGTTGCTCTTAGCACCGAAGACTAGGTAAAAATAGCGGTGAGACGGCGCGCCCGGAGGCGCTCGTTAGGTAATTTCGATTACTTGACGCTGGTGAAAATCGTGTGCTAGGGTACACTGTAATATGGTGCGTGGGGTGGCGGTGGCGGTTGAATGCAAGTAAACAGGAAAGTAATCCGGTTGCCACAATGCGTGTGGCTCTTGGAAAGTCGCATTTAGCGTGAAGGTGGAAACTGATGGAAATCCTGAAGAGAACAATCATTAGCCTTCAGGCGGCAGGCAGAAGACTGAACGCCCTGCGCAACGTGAGTGCGTGGTCGGTCTGGATTAATATGGTCCTGGCCGTAATGCTGCTGACTATTTCCATTCCCACCGCAACGTCAGCCGCGGTCTACTCTCAGCAGACCACGCAGAACAACAATGCGGAGGACGAAGATGCTGACGATGATGGAGAAGGCACCTTCATCACGCACGCCACCGGCGTCATCGAGGTAAAACTTGAGGATAGTTACGCTGAAACTCTTGAGACCTATGCAAAGAATGGTTACGAGTGGGTACAGGATATTGAGGTACCGATCGACCACACCAACATCGTCCGGTACCGCGGCTATGAACCGGAAATTCTCAGTGAACTTGGCGGTAGAACCGGTGAGATTATCAATTGGCAGGAAGAGACCGAGTGGATGGAGTGGAAGATCAATGTGCCAAAGACCGGTCTCTACAACATTGAACTCGAGTACTATCCCTTGGCCGGCAAACGCGCATCCATCCAACGGCGCATCCAGATAGATGGGGAATACCCGTTCCAAGAAGCCCGGCGGCTCGTATTTGTGCGCTTCTGGCAAGACAAGGGGTTGCCTACGACAGATAACCAAGGCAACGACCGACGCCCGGGCCAATGGGAGAACCCGCGTTGGGAGACGGTGCGCATCATCGACGGCGATGGCATGTATCCGTGGCCCTTTGACTTCTACTTGACTGAAGGCGAGCACACGCTGCGCCTCATTACGGTGCGTGAGCCGATCGCGATTCGCAGCATGAAGCTCGTTTCGCCGTCACGGCCGCCCACATATGCAGAAGTCCTGCAGATGTATCAGGAGAAGGGCTACAAAAATGCTGGTGAAACCCTCATCCGGCATCAGGCTGAGCTTCCCGTGGAGCGGACCGAAGCCACCATCCGCATGGAATACACCTCCGGCCCGCTGGTAGACCCGTATTCGGCCGGTTACGTGCGCTTGAACGCCTATGGTTCCTACCGTTGGCGCCGCGCCCTGCAGGCGGCCACCTGGGAATTCGAGGTTCCGGAAGACGGTCTGTATAAGATTGCCTGGCGGCGCTGGCAAGCGTATGCAAGCTTCTTGCCGTCTGCGCGACGGATTCTCATTGACGGCAAAGTGCCATTCCAAGAGCTGAATAGCTTCCTATTCACGCCCGACAATGACCGAGACTGGCGTATTGTGCCCTTTGGCGAAGAAGCCGGTGAAGGTGAACCATATCTGTTCTACCTGACCAAGGGTAAACATACGCTGACTATGGAGGTCACGGTCGGACCTTCAGCGGAGACTATCCGCGCCATCAATAAGGTAGTGACCGACCTCTCCATCATGGTGCGTGAAATTACCATGATCACGGGTGTCAATCCTGACCCCTATATGGAATTCGATCTTACGTCGCGTATTCCGACCTTGGTGCCGCGCCTGGTTGCGAATTACGAGTTGCTCGAAGCGCAAGTCGACCATATGACCGTGGTCAATAACGGCGTGAAGCCGAATGTAGCCAACGTGCTGGGTGAAGTAGCTTTTCAGTTGCGAGACATGGCTCGCGACCCCGAGAGTATGTCGCGGCGCCTCAGTGACTTGAGCGCCAGCCAAGGCCGGCTGTCGCAGTGGCTGCTCTACCTGCGCGAGCACCCCCTCTGGCTCGACTACCTATTGATCAGCAATCCCGAGATGGAACTTGGGGTCGGCAAGGCGAGCATCTTCTTGAAGACCTGGGCGGGCTTTATGAACTTCCTGAGTTCATTTGTCCGCAATTACTACGGTGTCGGCTCGATTTACGGCGATGACGACAACACCATAACGGTGTGGGTGGCGCGTGGCCGTGAGTGGGGCATGATCATGAAGGATATGACCGAAGATGACTTCACGCCTGCCAGCGGAATCGCCGTAAACCTGCAGGTGTTCCCGCCGGCGCAACTCAGTGCCGGATCGGTGAACGTCTTGCTCCTGTCAGTGGCGAGTGGCGTGACCCCTGACGTCGCGACCGGTGTATTGCCCGACGTGCCGGTGGAGTTTGCTATTCGTAACGGCGTAGCCAATATGAATAAGTTCGTGGACTATCAGGAGGTGACGACGCGATTCCGACCAGGGGCGCTGCTGCCCTTCCGTTGGGAGGGCGGAGACTACGCTATACCGGAAACGCAGGACTTCTTGATGATGTTCTACCGTACGGACATCTTCACTGAATTGGGCCTGACTCCGCCTGATACCTGGCAGGACCTATACAATATGATCTGGCTGCTGCAGCAGCGTGGCATGGACTTTTTCTTCCCGCCGGTTGGCGTGTCCGCGGGCGGTGGCATCTACGGTCTGGCTGAGTCCCTTGTGCCGGGGTTCCTGCCGTTCCTCTACCAAAACGGCGGAGACTTCTATACGGATAGGGGACTGAGCGCCCTTGACTCGCCGGAAGCCCTGGCCGGATTCCGTGAGTGGACGGAGCTCTATACCAATTACAAGATTACGCAGCAAGCCGACTTCTACAACCGTATGCGCACGGGAGAAATGCCCATTGGTGTATCGGGCTTCTTTACGTACATTCTCCTCTCCGTTGCGGCGCCGGAGCTTGAAGGCCGCTGGGAAATGCTGCCGCTGCCCGGTAAACGCCGCCCAGACGGTCAGGTTGACCGTACCTCAGGCGGCTACGGTCAAGCTGTTGTGATCATGGATAATTCAGATAAACAGGACAAAGCCTGGGAGTGGGCGAAATGGTGGACGTCAACGCGGGCCCAGGCGCGCTTCGGTGAAGAGCTCGAGGCCTTGATCGGCACGGAGGCGCGCTGGAATACGGCAAACGTCAAAGCCCTAAACCAGCTCCCGTTCCCGCAGAAAGATATCGAAGCGATCCAGGAGCAGTGGCGCTGGTTCAAGGAACAGCCGGTTACCCTAGGCGGCTACTTTACGCCGCGCCACATCATCAATGCCTGGAATCGCGTGGTGCTTCAAGGGTGGAACGCCCGTGAAGCCTTGGAAGAAGCAGTGAAGCAAATTGACCGTGAACTCATTCGCAAGCGCGAGGAGTTCGGACTGCCGGTTGATCTCACGAAGACGAAAGGGGGTCTGGAATAATGGCCGAGGTTAAGAGTAGCGGCCCGCCCGCGGAGGCCACCTCACAGCCGCGAAAAGCTGCAGTTCCCAAGACCGGGCTGCAACGGCTGGTTGCGCAGTACGGTGTCTCATATGCATTCTTGCTGCCGTACATGATCTTTTTCTTCGCATTCCTGATCATCCCTGTGGGTGTGGCCGTCTGGCTTAGCTTCACCTACTTCAATATGCTGGAGCCGCCCCGCGTAATCGGCTGGTCGAACTATCGTTTGTTATTCCTCGAGGATGACATATTCGTCTTGTCGATTCGCAACACGCTGTTCTTTGCTTTCATTACGGGTCCGGTTAGCCTCACGGCATCCTTCCTTCTGGCATGGTTCATTAACCAGATCCGGGTGCGCACGATTTACGCGCTGGCGTTCTACGCGCCTTCGCTGACGAGTGCCATCGCGATGGCGGTGGTTTGGCGCATCGTCTTCTCCGGCGACCGGTATGGCTACATGAATTACTTCTTGATGCGCATGGGCTTTATTCAGGAACCGTTCCTGTGGCTCATCGATCAGCGAACTATGTTGCCGGTTATCATGTTCGTCATGTTGTGGATGAGCATGGGTAACAACTTCCTGGTATTCCTTGCCGGCCTGCAGACCGTTAATACGGAGCTCTATGAGGCCGGGAAAGTGGACGGCATTGCGCATCCGCTCCAGGAAATGTGGTACATTACTCTGCCGTCCATGAAACCACAGGTGCTCTTCGGCGTTATCAACGCGGTCGTGCTCATGTTCTCCGCGGGCTTTGAGATCTCGCTCTCACTGGCGGGTCTCCCCAGTCCGCTCTATGCGGCACACATGATTCTGTCGCATCTGTATGACTATGCATTTATCCGATTTGAAATGGGTTATGCGGCTGCAATTGCCGTGATACTCTTCATCATTACCTTTGGTGTGGGGCAGGGCGCCTTGCGTCTGCTCGGCACCAAGGATGAATAGCCAAGGAAGGGGAAGCGGTAAATGATTATTCGTGTTGGAAGATTCAAGATGACGAGCGGTGAGTTTACGACCATCGCGGCACTCACTATTCTCGCCGCGTTCATGTCGTTGCCACTGATCTTCGTCGTGTCGCATGCTCTGAAGCCGATCGACGAGCTCTTCCTCTTTCCGCCGCGTTTTATCGTGCGGAACCCGACCTTGCGCAACTTTCAGGACCTTCTGATCGCGACATACTCCTTGAACGTGCCGTTTATCCGGTACATCTTCAATAGTGTGTTCGTTGCGTTCTGTACGGTTATTGGCGGCGTGCTGCTGGCAAGTCTGGCTGCATATCCGCTGGCAAAGCACAACTTCCCCGGGCGCCATGCTATGTTCATCGTCGTTATCGCGGCGCTCATGTTCACGCCCCAGGTGACGGCGATTCCTCGGTATCTGGTTGTCTACCAGCTCGGTATCATCGATACCTACTTCGCGCTGGTGCTTCCCAACCTGGCAATTCCCTACGCTCTCTTCTTGATGAAGCAGTTTATGGAGCAGATACCCGGGGCTCTCATCGAATCCGCGAAGATTGACGGCGCTACGGAATGGACTGTCTTTTGGCGGGTTGTAATGCCATTGGTGACCCCGGCATGGGCCACGCTGGTCATCATCATATTCGTCGGTACGTGGAATGACATCTGGGCTCCCCTGGTGTTTACGCGTACGGAATCGATGCGGACCTTGCCCATCGCCTTGCAGACTCTCATCAGCCAGGGTTCGGTGGCGCGGCAGGGGGCGTATGCGGCTGCCACATTTATCATGATCACACCACCGGTTGTCTTGTTTACGCTTGTGCAGCGACGTGTGATTGCGACCATGGCGCATTCAGGAATCAAGGCGTAACGCCTTAACAGAAGAGGGACTGACCCCAGTAACTGGTAAGGGATTGGCGAAAATGCGTGGAGACAAAGGATCACGATTAAGGGCACTGCTGGCGGCTCTGGCGGCGTTGTGGCTTCTTGTAACGTCTGCCGGTACGGCATTTGCTTTGGAGCTCGATCCGAAGCTGTCGTATACAATTGATCCCCGCGATCAGCGTGTGCCGTCGCCTCTCCCCTATATCTTCGAGAAAGAGATTAACGGCATTCACTTGCCGACAGGCGCTTTCAAGGAGCCTTCGGACCTCTTCCTCGACCATGAAGAGAACCTCTGGCTGGCTGATACCGGTAACGACCGGATACTCAAATTCTCTCAGGAAGGCGAGTACCTCATGGAGGTCAGCAACCTGAGCAAGCCTGAGGGCGTCTACGTCGATCCCGATGGGAACATCTTTGTTGCGGACACCGGTAACAACCGCATTCTGCGCCTGGACCCTGAAGGGAATTTCGTGGATGAGTTCTTCAAGCCCGAAACGACCCTGATTCCCGTTGACCACACGTTTGCGCCGAGCAAACTGGTGGTGGACCGCAGTGGACGCATCTATACCCTGGAGGCCGGGAGTAACCTCGGCATCATCGTGCTCGATGGCGAGGGCAGCTTCCGCGGTTTCTTTGGCGCTACGCGCTTGGACTTCAGCCTGCGCCGACTGATCGTGAGTATGTTCGCGACGCAGGAACAGCGGCGTAAGATCTTCCTGCCCCAACCTACGCCGCACTCCAACCTGTACCTTTCGGAAGACGGTTTTCTTTACACCGTGGTAGCGACTGCGGTCAAGGACCAGTTGCAGAAACTCAGCCCGGTGGGCGTAAACGTCTATCCGCATTCGACCTCCGTCGCTATCTACATGCGGTTCTTCAAAGAAGACTCGCTGAAGTTCTACGGTGAACGCGAAGGAGCCGGCAGGCGTACACAATTCCCGCGGTTCTCCGATGTCAACGTGAATGACGCGGGTATCATCACGGTCGTGGATGCCAATTCGGCCAAGGTCTATCAGTATGACCAGGACGGTGAGCCCTTGTTGGCATTTGGCGGCCGGGGTGTGCAGCAGGGCCAGTTAGGGTATCCCACCAGCGTGGTAACGGATGACGCGGGCTCGCTGTACATCTTGGATGCTATTCGCAACAACATTCAGGTATACCGCCCGACGCTCTTCGCAAGGCTGGTACACTCCGCGAGCAAGTTCTACTGGGACGGCAGATACGACGAAGCCGCCAACCTGTGGCAGCAAGTCCTCAAGCTCGACGCGAACATGTACCTGGCCCATAGCGCGCTTGGCAAGGCATTGTACCGGCAAGAGCGCTACCAGGACGCGATGGTCGAGTACTTCAGAGGTTACGACAAGACCGAGTACGCAAGGGCCTACTCTGAGGCGCGGTACCTCTGGATGCGCGCCAACTTCGGCCTCTTCATGCTCTACGTGCTCTTGGGAATTGGCGCAATCATAGTGATTCCCAGAGGCACGCGCCGCATTTTCGCGCTAGGCTTCCGCCGAGGCATCCTCAAGCAGCAAAGTACGTGGTACAAGATCTATCGCCAGGCGGTTGGCGTCTTGCGTGACCCAATGGAGACATTCTGGGCATTGCGGGAAGATTCGACGTGGTGGACGGTGTGGACGATGCTTGGTCTCGCCATTATTGTGCGTATGCTTACGCTCAATACGGTGAGCTTCCACTACTCGTCTATTGATCCCGAGGATATTAACTTTGTCCTTGAAGTCTCGCGGATTCTTGTGCCGTTCCTGGTCTGGGTGATAGCGAATTACGGTGTGAGCGCGATTTTCTACGGTGAGGGATCGCCGAAAGTCGTGGCTGCCACGACTGCTTACTGCTTGCAGCCGTATATCATAATCGCCTTGCCCTTGGCCTTGGTATCAAACGTGCTAACTGGAGATGAGAGCGCGCTGTATGGTTTTGCAAACACTGCCATGTACTGGTGGATGGGCGTGCTTCTCTACCTGCAGGTGAAGGTGGTGCACGACTTTGAGTTCAAACGGGCTGCAGGCGTGAGTTTCCTCAATATCTTGGGAATGGTTGCCATATTTGGTATCTCCGCCCTTAGCTATTTCATGTCATCGCGGGTGATCCGCTTCCTCTGGGAGGTTGTCTATGAAGTTGTCACTCGCTAGAGGGTGGCGTGTGGCACGGTTCCTTGTGCCGCTGATCCTACTACTGACCATTTTGCCAATCGCGCCGGCTATGGCCCAGACGGCGTCCGATCCGGAGCGAGAGTTAGGTCCGGATTTCGAGAAAGTCAGCCAGGTTGAAAGCCTGTCGCTTTATCTGAATAAATCGAACTCGCAACTGGCGGTATACGACGATCGCGAGTTTGGGCGCCTCTGGCGTAGTTCTCCCATTCTCGAGAACCCCGAGGCTGTCTCGGATTCCATCAAGGCCCGGTTGAATTCGGTGGTTATCGTTGAATACACCGATAAGGTGCGTACCCAGACGCGTGTGGCTGATATCATCTCCGACCAGCCAAATATGACCTTCACTCCCATCGACGGCGGTATTCAGGTCGATTATCTGTTTGAAGAGCTGAACATCGGCTTTACGATCAATTACTGGTTGGAAGACGACCGGCTGGTGGTCGGTGTCAACGAGGATAGTGTGCGGGAGACCGAAGAACGCCTCTTGGTGACGTTGGATATCCTGCCATTCCTGGGCGCTGCGACTAACGAAGAGAAGGGCTATCTCTTCGTACCGGACGGTCCCGGGGCCATTGTGCACTTCCGGCTTGAACAGCCTGAGTATCGGCATAACTTCCTCGCGGAGGTCTATGGGCCGGCCCTCTTTTCATTTGAACCGGAACAACAGCAGGGCCCCATTCCAGTACCGGTATTCGGACTGGTGCGGGGCAATACGGCCTTCACCGGAATTGTGACCAAGGGCGACATGGATGTGAATATCAGCGCGGCTCTGAGCTATACCGCGCTGGGATACAATCGGATTTCCGGCCAGTTCATCTTCCGGCGGAAGGCGCCGTTCCCACTGCGTCGTGCCTCCTTTGTGACGCGGTTCGAGCAGGAGCGCGTGGAGGGAGACCGCGAATTGAAGTATGCCTTCCTGCGCGGCTACGATGCGTCGTACGTGGGTATGGCGAAGACCTATCGCGAATACCTGATGAGCGAGCGGGGTCTGGAAAGGCTGGCGGAAGCGAATCCCTTCCTGCATCTGCGCATCTTCATGGCGATGCAACGCCAAGCCTTCCCGCGCGATCAGTTCATCACTATGACCACCTTCGACGAGGCCTTGGCTATGCTCAAGACGCTCAAGGAAGACCGGGGTCTCGATAACTTGCGGGTAACGCTGGTAGGGTGGAGCCAGGACGGCTATGACTGGTCGCTGCCTAAGCGATTGCCGCCTGAAGGCAAGCTTGGCGGTGATGAGGGTCTGCGCGCGGTGTCGAATTACGCCAACGCGAATAGCATTCCCTTGTACCTGGAAGACAACTATCTGTTCGGGTTCAGGAACATAGACTCATTCTTCCGTTTCAACCCGTTGACGGATGTGATTCGCGGTGCAAACCGTTTGCCGATCACTACCAACTATGTAGGTTTCAAGCGCAAGGAGGATGAGCCCCATACCGAGGTTCAACTCTTGCGGCCGGAAATTGCCCGCGATCGCTATGCCGCCAACGATATTGCGAAAATGAGCGAATATGGGATCGCCGGCGTGGAGTTCCGCTTCTTTGGCAAGGTAGCGCTGAACCACTACCCAATTCTCTTCTCCGGCAGGTCCGGCTTCACCAGCGGTCTCAGACTGCTTGGCATGGCGGCAATTGCCTTTCTCGGGCTCTACATTGTGCTGGTTGGGACGCGTCGACCCGGTGACGCCCTCTTGGGCCAACTGATTGGCGGGCCCGTATGGCGGCCGATTGTCACTGCCGGGTTGTTAGTAGCCCTGGGGATTGGTCTATTCATCGAGATCCGGAATATGCAACAGCCGGTGGATACGGAGCAGGGCGGGACGAAATTAAGCCGCCAGGACTTCGTAGGCGTTTGGAAAGAAATCGTCGACATTAGCAAACAGGAGACCGGCACGGCCGTAATCCAGGGCGCTAATGCCTACATGCTCGATACCACCGACTTCTTTACCCGGGTGCCTCTGGATCGCTACAATTACGTGTTTAGCGAGGAGACCGTGCCATTCTTCCCATTGGCAGTGCACGGGCTTGTTCGCTATACCGGTGATGAGAGCAACTTGAGAAGCGATCGAGATGAGTTCCTACGTGCCATTGAGTACGGCGCGTTGCCCACTTTCGAGCTTACCTCTAGCCCAAGTGTCTTACTCACGCGAACCCAGTACAACCGTCTCTATTCGTCGCGGTTTGCCGACTGGGAGCCCCAAATCGTCGATGAGTACGAGTTATTCATACGGCAGTTGGGCTATACCGTGAATCTACTGATGGAGGACCACAGGCAGCTAGCGGTGGGTGTGTATGAAACCGTGTATGAAGACGGTACGCGGGTGATTGTCAACTATAATACTCGTCGCTTTACCGACGGCGATAACGCGGTCGAAGGCCAGAACTATCTCATTATTCCGCCGCGGAGGTAACGGCCATGCAATTTGAAGATAATTTTACATGGGTAATCTTACTCACCGGGCTCGCCTTTGTGGTGCCGGCGTGCATCCTATCGATTCGAGTGATCCTCTCGGCGGTCGGAGTGCGCCTGACCTATAGATTCCAGCGTGCTATGGACGGCTACTTCTATATCAGCACGTGGATTGTGGGCTTCTTGATCTTCCTTGCTTGGCCGTTGTTTCAGTCGCTTTTCGTCAGCTTTCACAACGTCAAGATTACAAGCTCCGAGTTGAAGCTGACATTTATTGGCTGGGAGAACTACGCGGAACCATTCTTGGAGGACATTCACTTCCTGCCACTGTTTACGAAGACGGTGGCGAATCTCCTGTCAGACTTGCCTATCATCTTGGTCTTCTCACTCTTCGTTTCCATCCTCGTGGTCCAGGAAATGCCGGGGCGCGGGATATTCCGTATGCTTCTTTTCATGCCGGTGGTGATTGGTTCGGCGATCGTCATCCGGCGCCTATTCGGCGAGGGCGTGAGTACGGAGGCAATTGGAGTGAGTGTGCAGACACTGAGTGAAGTGGTCTTTACGTATCTGCAGGGGACAATCGCGGACTGGGTCCTTGACCTGGTCAATCGTGTCACCTTGGTGCTCTGGCGGACGGGAGTGCAGATCCTGATCTTCGTGGCTGGCCTCCATAGTGTGCCGATCACGATGCGGGAAGCTGCGAAGACCGATGGCGCGTCCGGCTGGCAGATTTTCTGGAGAATTACGCTGCCGATGCTTTCGCCGGTGATCCTGGTCAACGTTGTCTATACCATCGTTGACTCTTTCACAGACCCATTCAATGAAGTTCTTACATACATTCAGACCGTCGGCCTGACCCGAGACTTCCGGCTTGGCTATGCGGCGGCCTTGGGCTGGATGTATTTTGCCTCGATCTTCTTATTCATGGCACTTGCCTTGGTTGTCTCAAGCCGCTTTGTCTTCTACGCAGGTGAACGGTAGGGAGTACCCGGCATGGCAGATTCTGTATTCGTCATTCGGCAGCGCACGGGTGTACTGGGCGCACTGACCTCACGGAAATGGTGGGAGTCCTTTTTCCTGCGCATTGCCACGTATATCATCCTGATTAATGTCTGCTTTGTCTTTCTCTTTCCAGTCATTTACATGTTCTCGACATCGCTGAAGACGGTTGCGGATCTGGCTGACCTCACGGTCCTGTGGATCCCTCGTACGTTCTTCTGGAGAAACTATGAGCTTGCCATTAGCGGTATGCTCTACTGGCAGGCAGCGCGGAACAGCATCATCATTTCGTTGGGGTCCGGCATATTGCAGACCGTGGCCTGCTCATTCGTAGCGTACGGTTTCGCACGTATCCCGTTCCCCGGTCGAGACATCCTCTTTCTTCTGGTGCTCTTTACATTCTTGGTGCCACCGCAGACCATTATCGTGCCGCTGTTTATCCTCTATCGCAACCTCGGGTTCATGGATACGTACTTCCCCTTCCTGATCCCGGCACTGTTCGGCCATGGCCTTAGAGGTGCGCTCTTCATTCTTGTATTCCGACAATTCTTCAGGAACTTGCCGTATGAATTGGAGGATGCGGCTCGTATTGACGGTGCTGGGCCGTTCAGTGTGTACTGGCGTATTATGCTGCCGTTGGCAACACCGGCCATTATTGTGGTGTTTCTCTTCTCCTTGGTTTGGCATTGGAACGACTTCTTCGAGCCGACAATCTATCTCTTCGACCAAAATAACTTCACTCTGCCGTTGCGTCTCTCAATTTTGAGTGCAGCGTTGTTGCAGATGTTGGCAGGGCAAGGTGCGGGGGATGAATTCAACGAAGCGGTAATCATGGCCGCGTCATTCCTTGTGATCATGCCGCCATTGATCATCTATCTCTTTACACAACGCTACTTTGTGGAAAGCGTGGACCGTACAGGCCTCGTCGAATAGGCCTTAGGGGCAGTGCGTCCTGCGCCACCGCTTTGCCGGCTGAGTGCGTCCTCTGCTAGTTTGCGAGGATCTGGTGGGAAAGCCAGGTATCTTGCAATAGACTGGGCGAGTGTTTGTAACTTGGCTAAGCGTTCCTGCCAGCCCTTTCTTCCAGGATAGGCCTATGCCGGGTGGTTCCCTGCTGATTGTTCAGAGATTACCTGACTTGTGGCGCTTTGGCCTTGGGGCGTAGTATCGCCGGCGCGTATCCAGCGCGCATCCCACTTCGCTCCAATGATATTGGCGCCCTCCCTGACGTGGGTGTCTCACGGCAGATAAAGCGTTCGGCTGGTAAAGGGCGCAGCAAGCGCCCCGTACCGCAGTAGCATATAGGAAGACTGTACACACTCCCGCGAGCGAAGGAGCGACGTGCGTTGTTCCTTCATTGGTCTCTCGCATGATCCCATAGATCGAGTCGGATGGAACCGTACAGGTATCAACCCACGCCGCCTTCTCGCAGGCGTCCTGCCTTCCGCATTTGGGTCATAGCCATGGTAGTGGTGTTGGGCGGTGTGGCGCTGCTCTCTCGTCTAACGCCGGAACCATCGGGACCGATTATTACGGTGACCGAGAGTACGCCAGTGGCTGCGGCCAAGATCGTGGCTACGATTTCCCCGCCGCGCCCCCACTTCTCCTACGCGTGGTTGGAAGAGAACCCTTCACCGACGTTGGGGAATTTTACGGCGCAAGCTGCCTTTCTTGTAGACCTGTCTACCAATAGGGTTGTCTATGCGCTGAATGAACACGAGCAACGGGCGCCGGCCAGCACAACAAAGATCCTCACCGCAGTCATTGCCTTGGAGAAAGGCGACCTAAACCGAAAAGTGCTCGTGTCGGAGCGGGCTGCGGGCGCGGAGCCAAACGTGATGGGATTACAGGCCGGAGAGGTTGTGCCACTGGATATCCTCCTCTATGGAATGATGCTCGATTCAGGCAATGATGCTGCCATCGCCGTGGCGGAGGGAACCCTGGGCTATGACGCGTTCATTCAGGCGATGAACGCGAAGGTTCAGGAACTCGGCTTGCAGAACACCCAGTTTAGTAATCCGACGGGCTATGACGAGGATATGTTGCCACACTACTCCTCAGCCCACGACCTGGCAGCGCTCTCGACGTACGCACTGGATTTGACGCCTGAAATCCTTACCTATGCCAGCGTAAAGCGGATTGAGTTTACCGCGACGAACGAGCATGGCTGGTATGGGCCGTGGAATCTGAATCGCCTGCTGTGGACCTATGCGGGAACCTACGGCTTGAAGCCAGGCTGGACCCCTGACGCTGGGTATTGTCTGGTCGCCGTCGCGGAACGGGATGGGCGTCACCTGTTGGCCGTGGTGCTGGGCTCCACCCAACACTTTACGGACGCGGCAATCCTGCTGGACTATGGATTCGCTAAGGTCGTTGCGTAACCGGCTGAGGGAATCTGTAGAAGATTCTTGACCAATGACCACCCACTTCGCTAGGCAAGGCAATCCCCGCTTGCCTAGCTCGGGCCACGAGGGACCATCCGGTTCAGAGGGCGAATGTCCCAATGCCTGGGCGGTCGAAAGTGGGCGTACGAAGGTTGCTTACAGGAAGAAGCCCCGCGTGGCGGGCAGCAATCGATTGCTTGGCTAGCCGTAGCGGAAGCCGAGCCCGCATCGACGTCCATTCCACTTGATCGAGCCTGCGATCAAGGGCGGTCCTACTCGGAAACGTGAATGCGGATGCTGCCACCGCTGCTGCGCAACTCCAGTTTGGCCGTTCCCTCGCCCAAGGTACCACTGTACCGGCCGGTGCCGTAGCGGTTGCGCGCTTCACCGGAGGCCCCCGGCAAGTTCACGTCAACGCCGCCACCCGTGGCAGCGGCCTCAATTGCGACCGCAGAGGCTGCGTCCAGCACAAGCATCACGCCGCCGCCGGAGCTCTCCACCTGGTGCTCGCCTTCGTGGAGCGAAGCATGATTGATGTTCACACTGCCGCCGGCAGCCTTCACATCAAGCATCTTTACTTCACCATGGATCGATACCGGCCCTCCAGCGGAGGCGGCGTGCAGCGACGGTATGTTCCCGGACACGCCAATGGCCCCACCTGCAGCCTCCAGGTTGAGGGCGCCGCTCGCCTCGCTAAGCTGAAGGGTGCCGCCCGAAACTGAAGCTTCCAATGGAGAAGTGAGATTGTGCCCTGACAGGCTGCCGCCGGCAACTTTGCAGGCCAAGGACTGTACGGGGGGGACGCGCAAGGAGACATTTGGTACACCGGCCCAAACGGCATTTGCGTACACGGAAAGCACATAGGTGTTGTCCAATTTGAGCACAGTCCACTCCCAATCGTGCCCATCCCGGTCAAAGCTCACGTGGGCGTCTCCTGGGGCTTCCTCGATGGTAAGGCCGCCGCCTTCGACATCAACTTCCATGCGGGCATCGGCCGGAATGGCGAAAGACTGGTCGTCCAGCTCCACCGGCGTGTAGCCTTGCTCTTCACGCTGCTTCTTGCGCTTGAGACCTCGCAGCGGCATACGGATGCTGCCTCGCGGAATGTCCGTAACCGCGCGTGAAATCCGGTCCTCCACTTTGGATAGCGTTTCGCCGAGAGAGCGTTCAACTTCCTCCCACCAGTTGCCTTCGAGAATGGAGGAGACGCCGCGGTCCGGTCTCTCACTGCCGTTGCGGATTGCCCCGAGCAGACGCTCCGCGTCTTCTACCGAGATCTTTCCTTCGCGCAGCATTTGAAGTATCATTCGTTCTTCTGCGCCCATGGTGCTACTCCCTGTTGGCCAGGCGGCGTAACGCTTCTTCTACGGTCAGGTCACCGCTCTCCACTTCTTGAAGCGTGCTGAGACGCTCGGCCTGCTGGGTGACTTCATCCGAGGCCGGTTCGTGCCCAAGCTGGCTGATGATTTCCTCCAGTCGCGCGCGCACCGTGGGATAGGAGACCCCCAGTTCCTTCTGCACCTCGCTCATATTCCCCCGGGCAACAAGGAAGATCTCCACAAAACGTTGCTGTTCCGAGGAGAGGCGATTGAATGGATTGAGGTGAAAGTCGCCTTCCAGCGCGACACTACAGGACGAACAGCTCAGTCGCTGCACGGTGAGTTCGCTTGAGCATACAGGGCAGCGCCCAAGCACTTCAGGTGTTTGGGAACTACCCAAGATGTTTCTCATGGCATGCCTCCTCACGAACAGTTAAAGTATTCTAAGCTTTATCTTTAGAAAATATATCAGATAGCACAGAATCTGTCAACGGAATGAGGGGAAAGTAAAGAAACTATACAACGTAGTTGATTTTGCATGCTCTCTGAATGTGTCGCTGGCGGGGATAGTCACTCGTTGCTCTCGCGACGCGTCACCATCTACGGGCGTCGCACCGCGGCAATGGCGTGGAAATGCAGGGGGAGCGGCTTGCTCTGCTATGCGCTGGCGCTGCCTGGATTCGCCAGCGGTACGTCAAGGGCACGTATGAGGAGCGTGCCATTGCGGAGGGCAGGTCGTCATGAGACAGGGCTGGGCCAGGGGACCGCGGCGGAGGCCGGCCTGGGATGATTGGTCCCTAGCCGCCGATCTGAGACATCGTGCGGTTCGCGCGCTGGAAGAACTCACCTTCGTTGATGCGGTGCTTGAGTTCCTTCTGCCAAATGGCGGCGCGAATGATGTGTTCTAACTCTTCGTCACTGGCTCCCTCGCGCAAGGGCATGCGCAAGTCGGTCTCGCGCACAGAAAAGAGGCAGGTGCGCAGCATGCCTTCCGCCGTCAGCCGAATGCGGTTGCAGGTCGAACAAAACGGCTCACTCACCGGATTGATGAAACCTACCTCACCGTTGCCGTCGGCGAACCGGTAGACGCGTGACGTGGAAGAAGGATCCGTAGGAATCGGTACCAAAGGAACGGGCATGGCGCGATTGATGATGTCCAGAATTTCTTGGCCCGTGAGCACTTTCTCTTCGCGCCAGATGCCGTCCGCGTCCAAAGGCATGAACTCAATAAAGCGCACGACATAGGGTTTGCGGCGCGCCAATTCAGCGAATGCGACAACTTCGCGTTCAGTAAAGTCGCGAATGCCCACGCAGTTCAGCTTGATTGGACTAATCGAGGGGTGTTTTTCAAGTTCTTCGAGGCCTTCCATCACGGCGTTGAGCGCATTCCGGCGCGTTATGTAGGCGAAGTTTTCGGGCACGAGGCTGTCGACACTGACGTTTATTCGGGTAAGCCCGGCTTCCGCCAACGGGCCGGCCAGAGACTTGAGCCGAAAGCCGTTTGTGGTGATGGAAAGACTCTCCAAGTCTTCGATCAAGCGCAGCCGGCTGATGAGATAAGGGAGGTCTTTGCGTACCGTTGGCTCGCCGCCGGTGATTCGAATGTCGCGAACTCCAAGCCGGACAAAGAGCCGGGCCAGCCGCTCGACTTCCTCGTAGGTGAGGATCTCATCGCGCGGCACCCACTGCATCATCTCTTCGGGCATGCAGTAGCGGCACCGGAAGTTGCAGCGGTCAGTAATTGAAATGCGCAGGTTTTCAATCTGCCGACCGAAGCTGTCGATCAGCGGCTGCATCTGAAGACACTCCCAATCTATGCAGATTCAGACGAGCGGGTGAATGCTCTTGAGCGTTCTTGCCTCAAGCGCGAGTCTGACTGGTCGCCACTTCGGCGGGCGCCGGACATGCCGGATGCGTCCAACTTCAACCCTTCCAGCCTTACCTAGCAAAACCACCTACCTTATAGTTCTCATTATAGCGCAGCATCGTTGTTCAGGTGGGGAGCGCTTTCAATGCGTGTTTGAGTGCCTGATCCTGCTCCGGCAACACGGTGCGCGGATCCAGCACGACGGAATCCTCTTCAATACGTGCCACCACCGGCGGCGCGCTTGCGCGGAGCTTCCCTGCCAGCCAGTTCGCGGAGCGGGCGGGAGCGGAGAAGCGCAGCACCCACGTTGGCAGGGTCGCACCAGGGAGCGCGCCCCCGCCGATGGCCGATTCACCGGGCGCGATAGCGGTCGACAGCAACCGGCCATGTGCAGAATCCAGCGCGCGTTTCCAGGCGCGCGCTCGCCGCTTGAGCCGCTCCGGCGACGCGGAGATCATCTGCCAGACCGGAACGTGGCTGGGCGCCTCCTGCTTGCGGTAGTGAGCCAGTGTCGCTTCCAACCCGGCAATGGTCGCCTTATCCAGCCGCAGGGCACGAGCGAGGGGATGCCGCTTCATGTCTGCAATCAGCGCAGTTTGGCCGACAATCAGCCCCCCTTGCGGGCCGCCCAGCAGCTTGTCTCCGGAAAAGCAGACCGCGGCACAACCTGCGGCAATTGTCTCCTGCACCGTTGGCTCCCGGTGCAGCCCGAATGCCGCTGTGTCCAGCAGGGAGCCGCTGCCAAGGTCATAGATCACGGGGATCTCGTGTTGGCGGGCCGCTGCCACCAGTTCGGCTGAGTCCGCAGCGTGGGTAAAGCCCACCACCCGGAAGTTGCTCGAGTGCACCCGCAAGATGGCGCCGGTAGCCGGCGTGATGGCGCGCACGTAGTCTTCCACGTACGTGCGGTTCGTGGTGCCAACCTCCACCAATCGCGCGCCGCTTTGCGCGAGCACATCGGGAATGCGAAACCCGCCGCCGATCTCCACGGCCTCACCACGAGATACGATAACCTCTTTGCCGGCCGCAAGGGTGCTCAATGCCAAGAGGATGGCGGCGGCGTTGTTGTTGACGGCCAGCGCGTCCTCTGCGCCGGTGAGAGCGACGAGCGCGCTCGCGAGATGGTTGTAGCGGGAGCCGCGGGTGCCGGTTTCGAGATCAAACTCAAGATTACTGTAGCCGGCGCTCACGGCCTGCATCGCTTCAACGGCGGCCTGGCAGAGCGGCGCGCGCCCCAGGTTGGTGTGAAGAACTACACCGGTCGCATTGATCATGGGCCGCAGGGAGGGCAGATAGCGCTGCTCAGAAGCCCGCTGCATGCCTTTGGCGAGCTCATCGGCGGAGGGAGCATCCTTGCCCTCAAGAACACCGGCTCGAGCGGCTTCCAGTACGTCTCTGGCGAGTTCGACCTGCATGTGGTGTGGGAGGTGCCCGAGCAGGGACCGGACAGCGGGCGCGAGCAGGAGGCGGTCTACACTGGGCAGCGAGCGGAGACGTGCCCTATGCGCCGTACTTGGCGAGCTTTTGCGCATGGCCCATAGCCAGGAGCATTGCATCCTGCGCCGGGAAGCGGCCTAGACCGCCCTGCACAAGCGTGCGCTCCGTAAAATCAGAGATTTCGTCACTGATGCATGTCGAGCTGTAAAGAGCGAAAGGCACAGGATGCCAGGAGTGGCCGCTGAGCGCCGATGGCGACGAATGGTCACCGGTAATGACAAAGACATCCGGTTGGAGACGCAGCAGGGCGGGAATCAAACTGTCGATCTCTTCCAGGACCTGTACTTTTCTGTTGAAGTCACCGTCTTCGCCCGCGGTGTCGGTGCCCTTTACGTGGAAGTAAAAGAAGTCGTAGTCTTCCCAGTGCTGCTGCAGAGTCTCGAACTCGTCCCAGATCGTGTCGCCGGTCTCCAATACCTCCATGCCCACGAGCTTGGCAAGGCCGCGGTACATCGGGTACGTGGCGATTGCGGCCGGGCTGAGGTTATAGACCTGCGGCATTGTCGGAATGTCGGGATAGCACGCCGCGCCGCGGAGCAAGAGCGCGTTCGCAGGTTCCTGGCCTTGCAGTACCATAGCCGCTTCGGCGAGGAAGCCGTTGACAATCTGTGCCGTAGGCGCTGCCTCTTCTTGCGTGGCCGCCACGGTGAGCGGTGGCACGCCGGTCCGCTGTGGGTCCGTGTCTGTCAGGTAGTCCGATAGCCCTTCGCCCCGAAATACTACCAGAGCCCGGTGCCCCGACTCCGTCTCCACGAATACCTCAACTTCCGGCAGGTGAATGTGCCTTAACAGGGCGCAGAGTTCGCGGTTTATCTCTGTCGCAAGCCGGCCGGCGCGACGGTCGGTGATGGTGCCCTCAGCGTCCACAGTTGCAAAGTTGGCACGGAAGCACACATCGCTCGGGCCGATTGGGAAGTCGATCCCCAGCGCGGAGAGCACGCCTCTCCCAATGTCGAACCGGATGGGATTGTAGCCGAAGAGGGCCAAGTGCGACGGGCCGCTGCCCGGGGTTATTCCCGGCGCGATCGGGTCGGTCACACCACAAATCGAAAGCCGGGCGAAGCGGTCCAGATTGGGAATGCGCGCGACTTCCAGCTCAGACTTGCCGACTTCCGGATGAGGCATGCCGCCCAACCCATCCAGGACAAGAAAGAGGATTTTCGAGGACGTTTGTTCCGAAAGGTCTTGAACGAGGGCGAGTGGTATCACAGATTCATCCTACCTGCCGTTTTCCGAGGCTTCACCGGCCATGCTAGCAGGTAGAGACTGCCCTGTCTATGGAGCATGCTTTTAGCTATCGAGGTGGGCAAAAGGCGCGTTGCGAGACGCTCTCGGTAGTGTTCGCTAGACTATTGGGCTTGCGCACGTAGAGGGAAGTGGCGATGCTTGCCGCGCGCTCTCTTGCTGCTCAGAACCAACGGCAGCAGAACGCCTCCCAAGCAACAGCAGGTGTTACCGGGAGGCGTGACTATGCTCTGGGGATTAGGGCATGCTGCCCTGCTTGCGCGGCAGAAGCCCGAACTCAACCCAACGGTGACCGCCTAGAACAGCGAAATCAGGGGGTTAGGAGCACTGCTGCAGCGCGGCGAAATTGTCTGCCTCATCGCGGGCATCGAGCGGCTCGTTGACTACTTTGCCTTGAATGACGCCATTCTTGTCAATGACGAAAGTGCCGCGCGTCGCAACGCCAAGAGGCTCAAAGAAGACGCCGTACTGCTGGGCAACGGCGCCGTGCGGCCAGAAATCGGCGAGGAACGTGGCGGAAAAACCATTGGAGTCCTTATACTGCTTGAGCGTCCACTTGGTGTCCGTGGACACACCAATCACCGCCGCGTCGCTGGCGTCGTACCGACCCGCGTTTGCGTTCAGGCCGCGAAACTCACCGTCGCAGATGCTGCTGAATGCGCCGACGTAGAAGACGAGCACGACGTTCTGCTTGCCGCGATAATCGGAAAGCGAGACTTCCTCGCCCTCTTGATTTTCCAACGTGAAATCCGGCGCAACTTGACCGACGTCCGTTCCTTCTGCTGCCATGGAATACTCCTCCTCTGTGTGTGATCGTGAAGTCTTGCGCTCAGTAATTTATCTTAGTGCGAATGGCAAGCTGTGACAACTGATCGTGCTCTCGCAATGGGGACGGCGCTTCCAAGGCGCGAGCGCCGCCGCACAGCTTGCAGGTCCAGGGGGAGACTTCCCTTCTGCTCGAGATTGGCGAGGCTGAAGGGCATGCCTTAGGTCGTATCGACGAGCGAACTCTCGCTTCGACCAGGGCATTGGGAAGCCCCGGCTTCACGCGGCACTCAGCACGGACTGATTCCCAAAATTACGTTCACCACCGTATCAGGTACGGGGCAGGCTCTGAGCCTGCCATAGGGCAATTCCTCTCAGAGCAATGGACCCACGGAAATTGGTCCTACCCAATGAAGTCTACGAAGACCGGGCTGGACCACGCCATCTCCATGTCAGCCTGTATCACACGCACCCAATACGGATTGACGCCCGGCTGAGGTTCAGGGTCGGTGAACGTGAACGAAGCAGTCTCCGAGGCGTCTGCACGTGGCGCGAGGGAGACGGTCACCTTGCGGTCGAAAGGCCCCATAGCGAACGTTCTCGGCCCATCCGTGAGGTCTTGCACCGGGATGCTAAACGCGAGAGATTCTGCGGGAGCATGTGCGAGAATCTGCGGACCGGACTTGCCGTACGCACCAAAGCGTGGACGACTGATGAGGGTAGATTCAACGGCAAGACTGAGCATGGCCTGCGCGGGATCATCGAGGGTAAGGACAACGCCGCTGCGGTAGCCGCACGTGACAGCATGCCACCGCAGACTGTGGTGAGTGACCGCGGAAAGATGGGAGCGCGGACTATCAAAGCGAATTGTCTCAGTTGCCGCAATCCTACTTCCCGTCAGCGCGGCCGAGCCGTCCCATACAACACCGGAGTAACTTGACTTTCGGCTGGCTCCTTGCCAGAGAATGCGCACGCGTTGCGGGACGGGCGTACCTTCAACGGCGGGGGCGTGAATCTGCTCAAGACCGCGATAGAGTTCCACGCTCTCCAGCGGCGCGGTGCCGGTGACACTTACTGAAATGGTTGGCGGCGCGGACGTACTGTACGCGGCACCCATTGGGCGACCGTCACCAGTCACCTGCACCACCATACGCGCTCCGGTGGTGGCATAGCACCTACGCGCCTTCAGCGCCTCGAAGAAGGCTTCCAACGTGAGGTCGGTTGCATAGATACCGGTTAGTCCGGCTTGGGCGTAGCGGCGGGGTTGGTAGCCGGGTGTGTCCGTCCCCGGCCTCCCCGTATGGCTGTCGCTGCCACCGACAAAGCCGACTGTGTAGCGATTTTGCAGCGCCTCTTCCTGAAACCACTCGAACGAACCGTGGGTTGACGTAATCTCAATGGCGGGTTCGACGGCAGGTTCGTGAAAGGATAGATCGGCGTGCGCGCCGCCGACGTGGGGTGTGATGAGGACGTCACTGTGACGATAGGCCGCGTAGAAATCGGTCACGTGGGAGAGGTCCGTAGCGATATCCGATTTGTCGAAAACCTGGGCGTGGCTGTTGCGCCGAATGGGCTGGTTGTGCCGGCGAAAGTAAACGTTGTGGTGTCCGCCGCGGGCGGTATCCGGGGACCACTCGAATCCCGGGAGCGGAACGAAGCGACCGGGTTCCGAGAAGGCGGCCTCGGCTTCCTGCTGCAGCCGCCAGTCTTCCGCGGAGATCATGTGGTCGTTGCGCTGATAGCCGACGAAATCCAGGGCGGCGACGTCGCGGGCATAGCGAAAGAAGTCGGGTATCTTCGACGCCAGGGCGACCTGCCCGCCGTGGGGGTCCGCCCAATAGAGATTGTGCTCCGGCCGGATTTCAGTGGCGAGGATGGGGTTGCTGCGGGCAGAGAATCCGAGTTCCGCGTCGCGCACTTCGACTCTGTGTGTGCCAACGTCGGACGCACGGCACCCTTCGACGACCTTGACGCCATGATCGTTGCGTTGAAAGTCCAAGTGTAAAGCGGATTCCGGTAACAGCACGCCATCTGCGCCGAGCGACACCGTGCCCTGGTAATCGTGGCAAGGGTTTCCCCATTCGTCTTCAGCACGAACCAAGAGACGAAACTCTTCACCCCTGACGACGGTTGACGGCGCGACCGCTACGAGCTTTTTTGCTTTCCCGCCCACGATGGTTACATGCGGCGAGTTAGGCAGTGTATGGTGTGACCCGTCGCCGTTGGCGTCCACGGCGACCCAGAAGTAGCGCTTCGCCTCCAGGAAGGTCTGAGCGCGCGATCCCGGTCCGCCCCCACTTTGGTCTCCGAATGTCACCTCAACGGTCTCTCCGGGCCGCAGAGCGCGTCCCTGCACCCGCAGGGAGAGAGACTTGATTTCTTCGACGAGAACATGCACACGCGCTTCGGCAGGCGCGTGGACGGTCAGGTATTCCGCTTGGGTAGGCGCGGTTACTTGCGGGATGCCCCAGTCGGTATCCGAATCCGTGTAGATCCGGATACTGCCCCCCTTAGCGATGCCGCTTGCACCGACCGTGTAGCGGAGCCGCCACGTGCCGTAGGCTCCCGCAGTCACACGGCCGGACGGTGACAGCGTCGCGGCTCCGTAGAATTGGGAAATTTCGGGATCGTCCATCGTACTCCTCCGCCTACAGTCACTGCCTGAGATTCAAGAATGAAATTGTCGTCCTCACAGGTGGCGTCAAGAGGCTGCCAGGGAATTGCCCCTTGACGCTGGTAGTGTACCTTGAATTGAACCACCCCGTCCGAGCGACAGTAACCTGCGCAGCGAATGCGCCATACCTTGGCGCTAGTTTGCCAGCTCTGCCGAGGAAGTTCGACGCGCGTGGAGCGCACTCAGTGAATGGGTCGCGTGCCACCAGTTTTGTAGGGGAGACTACTGCAATCGGGTGGGGCCATTGCCTATTCTACATATGAGGAGGTCAAAAGGGGAAAGCCGAAGTGGCAGACTGCGCACGGTGCCCGCTCGTATTCAAAACCGGCGTAATGTGCTCGCGGTGGACGGCACGAAGAAGTGCACGGGCCGGCGTTATTTGAAGTATTGGTGGGTGTTGGATAGACTGAGAATTAGTAGACAAAGTATACCAAATGACACTTGTGGTGAGGCTCGGGTGAGCCCTCGCGTAGAAGTCTTGAAGGGAGCCGGTATGGCCCGGGATATGCCCTGGTACGATCAGCTAATTCGCTTTGGACAGGTAGTGCTGCATGACGCTGATCCGCCGCACGTAGACATAAACTGGTGGCAGGAACGTTGGCGTGAGAATGGGTTCGGCGGTGTAGCGCTGAGTGCGGGTGGCATACTGGCCTTCTATCCCACAGAGGTCCCATTCCATCGCCGCAGTCGCTGGCTTGGCGAGCGCGACGTTTTTGGGGAGTTGGTTGAGGCGGCAAAAGAGCAAGACTTAATCGTGCTCGCACGCGTTGACCCAAGTCTCGGTCACGAAGACCTTTACTATGCCCATGCCGATTGGTTCATGGTGGACCACAACGGCAAACCTCGGGGCACGAACGGCCTCTACTACACGTGTGTCAATTCACCGTACTACCGAGAATACTTGTCTGCGATTGTGCGCGAAATTTCGGAACGATACCCGGTGGACGGCTACCTTGGCCATAACTGGCAAGGCAATCGGGAAATCTGCTATTGCACGAATTGCGAGAAGCGCTACGCCAGGGAAGCCGAGATGCGGTTGCCTTCTCCACGCAAGGGCTCGGCAAGCGCCGAGGAAGAACGTGCCCATCGGAGCTGGCAGCGCTGGCGCAGAGAAGTGGATGAAGAACTGTGGAGCTTCTTGGACCGGGTGACCAAAGAGGCCCGGGCCAACACCCTCTGGGTTGGAGATACCACTCACGGAAGAGTCGCCTCGCTGGCGGAATTCGTCGTCGGCCAGCATGACAGCGGCCATGGCGGTAACCCTCTTTGGACCGCGGGGCTGATTAGCCGCAAGGCGCAAGGCATTGCGGGCAAGGGGAAAGCTGCCTATGTGACGGTCAATGCGGGGAGCGGGGCGTCGGGGGCGGTGCCTCCAGCAACGATTCCCGTAACGCTAACGGAAATCCTGGCACATGGCGCGTGGCCGTGGACCAGCGTAGCAGCAGTGCCGCGCGATCGTAGGGTCTTCAAGGAGTTGGCAGCGGTCAATGCGTGGCAAGGCCAGCATCAACAGATCCTGGGAGGGCGCGTGCCGGGCGCCACGGTGGGAGTGCTGTATGCCGACAGTGACGACGCTGATGCTATAAGCGGTTTGAGCAGCCACGTAATGGGCGCCTGCCTGGCCCTGCTACGGGCGCGCATTCCCTTTGACCTGGTTGAGCTAGAACGCATTCAAGCAGGGGCATTGCAGGACTATCAGGTCGTCTTTCTGCCGAACATCAGTGAGTTGTCAGACGGCCACTCACAGCAGATACGCAGCGCCGTCAGCGGTGGCCGCAGCTTGGTGGCGACGTTTGAGACCTCGCGACGCGACACCTCCGGCGAATATCGCACCGACTTTGGTCTGGCGGACGTATTCGGCGTTACCGCCACCGGTCACGCGCCGCTGGATTCTTTGGACAATGCGCAGTACCAAGTCGGCGGCGACCATCCGATCGTGCAACCTTTTACAGACACCATCGTCTTGCCGGCAGCCTCGCGGCTTAGCCTGGTGCAACCGATGACGAGAACGGAAACTCCCTTGGTGTTGGTGCCGCCCGCGCCCGCAGAGCCCGCTGAGTTCGCCCTCTCAGAGCTACCTCAGATTTCGCGACCGGTGATGTTTGCGCGGGAGCAAGAGCAAAGCAGGATTGTCTATTTTCCTGGCGACGTAGACCACGCCATATGGGAACAGAACCAGACCGATTTGGCCGGATTACTCGCGAATGCCGTACGTTGGGCCCATGGCACTGAATTGCCGGTGACCGTTGAAGGGCCGGGCCTCGTGGACATTGGCGTGCACATCCTTGGTAATATGCTCCAAGTCCACCTCGTGAATCTCACCAGCGTGGACGCGTGGCGGGGATCCGCTGCAGAAGTCGTAGAATTGGGCGCCCAGGAATTGCGGGTTGTATTGCAGCCGGGCAATGCGGTCCAAGAGGCGCAACTGTTGGTCAGTGGTACGAACGCCGAATACACTGTCAACGACAACGTGCTGCGGGTCACTATACCGCACCTTGGCACGCACGAACTCGTGGCCGTCCGTTTCGTAGCTGAGTCTGCTCAGCCGGCGTAGAGCCACAGAGAGTCAGTTGATCATGCTTGCGTGAGAAACCCACGTATCGCTCAGGTAGGGGAGGGATACGGCAATAGGCTCCTCAGACATCGAACCCCCTGACGCAGGTGACGGCGCTAAGCAGAGCGAGCGCCGGAAACCACCCGAAATAGTGCAGGTTACGCCCCCTCCAGGACCCAAAGGGGACGAGCGACGGCGAAGGTCTGGCTCCTCTTTTGTCCTGGCTGGGGGTTTTGCAGCACTCATCGCCTTGGGTACGCTCCTTCTCATGCTGCCCGTGGCTACGGTTCCCGGCAAGTCTACTTCTCTGATCGACGCGCTCTTCACCGCTACGTCAGCCGTGTGTGTGACCGGTCTCGTCGTGGTAGATACGGCCGAGCACTGGACGACATTCGGCCACATCGTAATTCTCGCGCTCATTCAACTGGGCGGCTTTGGCTTCATGACCAGTTCGATCCTGCTTTTCTTGCTGCTCGGTCAGCGCATTCGACTGCGTCAGCAAGTCCTGATGCGTGAGGCACTCAATCTCTCGGGGATTGGTGGCATTGTAAGCATCACGCGCAATATTGCCATCTGGACTATCCTCGTCGAGGCGCTTGGCGTTCTGGCACTCTCCCTCTATTTTGCACAGAACAATGAGCCCTCGAGGGCATTTTGGCTGGGGTTGTTTCACGGCATATCGGCATTCAACAATGCTGGATTCGATCTCATGGGCGGCTTCGCGAGCCTGACGAACTTTCGCAGAGAGGAGATGCTCCTCATAGTGATTGGCATACTGGTTGTGCTGGGCAGCACCGGCTATGTGCTATTCGAGGATGTGGCAAGGTCCCGCCGCTGGATACGCTTCAGCCTCGAAACCAAGTTGATCCTGATAGTCACCAGCGCGTTGTGGCTGATTGGCGGCCTGGCATTCTTCTGGCGCGAGCGGGCCAATCCGCTTACGCTGGCGGGAGAAGTGTGGCACGTGCAACTGGTCGATACGTTCTTTCATAGCATCGCCGCGCGTACTGCCGGTTTCGTAACACTTCCGGTCGGCAATATGACCGAGGACACGACATTCCTGACGATGGTACTCATGCTCATCGGCGGGGCGCCGGCGTCGACGGCGGGAGGGATCAAAGTCACCACCTTCGCCATTCTGATTGTGACCATCATGGCAGTCATGCGCGGTCGGACGCGCACCACCATCCTGCGGCGCCGCATACCACAAAGTGTCGTCTTTCGTTCTCTTGCCATCATCTCGTTGGCTACGTTGCTGCTCATCACGGTAAGCTGGCTGCTCGCCGACTTTGAGCCGATTGGCTTCCTGCCAGTGCTCTTCGAAGCGGCATCGGCGCTGGGCACCGTCGGCATGTCGTATGGCATTACGCCGCAATTGCACGACGTAAGCCGCGTGGTCCTGGTCGCTGCCATGTTCGTCGGCCGGCTCGGGCCGCTTACCCTTGTATTGCTGCTGGCCCAGAAACACTATCGCGAACGCTTAGAATATCCGAGTGAAACGGTGCGCGTGGGATAGGAGTGAGTCTATGACACAACAGCAAATCGCCGTCATCGGTTTGGGACGCTTCGGCAGGAGCGCCGCAATTCAGCTTGCCAGCTTGGGCTACGACGTTCTGGGCGTAGACAAGAGTGCGGACCTCGTGGAGAATCTATCGGACGAACTAACGCACGTGGTACGGGCCGATACTGCCAATGAAGGCGCTTTGGAAGAGCTCGGCATTCGGAACTTCGACGTCGTAGTCGTCGGCATCAGCACGGATGTGCAGAGCAGTATTGTCACAACTCTCATACTTAAGCATCTCAACGTACCCTATGTGATTGCGAAGGCCCGTGACGAGCTGCATGGCGAAATCCTGGACAGAATCGGTGCGGACAAGGTGATCTATCCAGAGCATGAAGCCGGACTGCGCATCTCGCATACCTTCATCTCACGTGCCATACTCGACTATGTTGAAGTGGTGCCGGGCTATGGCGTTAGCAAAATTCGTGTGCCCGATCGCTTTGTGGGCCGCTCTTTGCAGGTGCTCGGACTGGATGAGGACAGTGGACTACGGGTGCTTATGATCGGGCGTAACAAGAGCGTGATCTATGATCCCTACCCCCACGAGCGCTTGCAAGATGGTGATGTGCTGATGCTGGTGGGCGAAGACCGCTTCCTCAGCGAAATGGAGCTGTAGGGGAGCGTTGCCGGCGAGGTCCCATGGACTGGCGAGTAGCGCCTTTGGAGCGGGTTTGTTGCGCTGCGGGGCTCGTTGGACCTCGACGATACGGTGATTTATCTATCCCTCAAGAGTCAGGTTGCCGCGATGCTTCTGAAGAGAACATAGCGGCATGTGCTTGACAACAGCAGCCCATTGTGGTTTATTGGTAGATAGGGAGGGCAAGTGCCCTCAAGTCGGCACCAAAGGAGGGAGGTGAGCCATGAGAGGATTGCGCTTACCACTCGACAATCCGAGAGTGCTGTATTGCGTTTGGCAAGTGGACAGTTAACCCTCCATCCGTGAGCCAGACACCGAGGATTGATGCGGGTGGAGGGCAAAAAGCAGGATGGCGGGTTTCGCCTCTGGACGGTTAGTAACGGCTTCGCACTACTAGGGTGGGCGAGCCGCACTAAAGCCAATGCCCCCGGTTAGGGCGGGAAAAGGCGAAATTACGGTCCGACCCAGCAATGGATGCGAGCGCACCTTGGCATAGCCAAGGTGCGCTCTTGGTTGCTCTGATCGGCTTGCAATGGCGTAGATGGCGGTGCACATTCACCTGCGAAGCCGCGCCAGCGTGCCGCATGCTAGTCTGGCAACGAAAGTCACCTATTCTACTTGGATAAGCTTTCAACTGGTAAGAATCGCTACTCTGGAGCTAGCCATGCGTGACATCCGGGCGCGAACGCCAAGCATGATTTCTCGCGGTGAGGATGAACGTACACTCGTCGTCACCTGGCGTGACGGTCACATCAGTCGCTACGATTGGGACGATTTGCGTCGTTCGTGTCCCTGCGCGCTCTGCGCGGGAGAGTTGGATACGCCCGGCTCGATGCATGCCGGCATCATCTTGACCGCGGCGCAGACATTTCTGGAGTCGATTGAGCAGGTGGGAAGCTACGCCATACGCATCCAATGGGAAGACGGTCACAACACCGGGATTTACACGTTCGACGGTCTTCGCGAAGGGTGCCCCTGTTGCGTTGAAGAAGAGTGATGCAGTCTGCGGCTGAGGCTACTCACAATTTGGAGAGGCTCTGTCTGCAGCGCTTTCCTCACGTGGCGACGCAATAGGTGAAAAGTGTGCGCGAGACGATTAGGCTAGGTATCCAAGTAGAGTCTTGCGCTTGGGCAGAGGTCTTGCAGCGGGCATTCACCGCACGCCGGCTTGCGCGCCGTGCAGAGGGCCCGGCCGTGGTGGATCAGCAGATGCCCAATGTCAATCCAAGCGGACTGGGGCACGACTTCCATGAGGTCGCGTTCGATCTTGGTGGGATCTTTCTGGCGGGTCAGTCGGAGCCGCTGGGAGAGGCGCGAAACATGCGTGTCGACGACAACTCCGTCAGCGACCTGAAACGCTACGCCGAGCACGACATTGGCGGTCTTGCGTGCCACGCCGGGCAGCTCGAGTAGTTCGGCCATTGTGTTGGGTACGGCGCCCCCGAATTTCTCCAGCAGGACATGTGCCGCTCCTTGGATGTTCTTCGCCTTATTGCGGAAGAATCCGGTAGTCCTGATCGCTTCTTCCAAGTCTTCCCGCGGCGCTGCCGCGAAGGCTTCCACTGACGGATACTGCTGGAACAGTCCCGGCGTAACGATGTTTACACGCTTGTCCGTACACTGCGCGGAGAGGATTGTGGCTACAAGCAACTCCCATGCGTTGCGGTGCACGAGGGCGCACTCTGCCGCCGGGTAGATAGTGCGCAGATGGGCGATGATCTCCCCTACGCGCTCGCGGAGAGCCCGTTTGGACTCTCTGCCTCGCTTACGCTTCGGTGGGCTCGCAGCTTTTTGTGCAGACATGGCAATGGCAGAAACGAGAGGCTATGCGGTCTGATCGGAGCTTACCAGGTCGCCGCGACCCCGCAGGCTCTCCAGGTTTTGTGTATGCACGTGATTGCCCGGCGCAATGTCTTGCGTGGCGGCGCCAATGGATTCGCCGTACTTGATGACGTGCTCACCGTTGCCGATGGCCTTCACCGCCACCTTGTGACCAAAGGGGATGTCGTCCAGAATCGTGATCTCCTGTGCGCCGTCCGGCCCGGTAAACGAGACGCTTGTGCCTGGGGTGAGGTCTGCGAGCGCGATAGCGGTATTGTCTTTGTCGTCGATAATATGCAGTACTTGCTTCATGGGAAGTGTCCTCAGCGGCCGTTGAGTGCCTGCGCTTGGGTCTGTGGCAACTATTCAAAGCGGCCCAGTGCCCGGTCAGTATCAGCATACAGCAAGTGAATGGTGCGTGCCACTGCTGACTCACATGTGAGCGCGAACCTGCAATTCTTCAGATTGCGTGGGGGCGGGTCTTGCCAGCGTCTGTCCCGGCGGCTCAGACGGCAGGGGATGGTTTGACCGACTCCAACGCCTATGATTTAATCAACGGGCGCTTGGGGCGCTTGGCACGCAACCGTAATAATGCTCGGAGTTGCGAGCCTGTTGGCGGGCCGCAGAAGGAACTGCTCTTTCCAGTAGGTTGATTGCAGGAGCGGCACAGCGCTCCCGCCCGGTGAAAGAACTGGACATAAGCACACATACTGACCTAGTAACGTTCATTGAATCTCAAGTGAGTTAAGAAAAATGATCAAAGACCGCATTGCAGCACTAAGCACACGCGCCGATGAACTTCGGAGGCGCCTTTGACCTGGCTACTTGGGAAGCAGGAATTGCCGAGCTAGAGGAAAAGTCGCTCGATCCCGGTTTGTGGGATGCGCCCGCAGACGCCCAGCGCGTCATGCAGGAGCTCGCCGGATTGCGTCGTCTTGTCGATGACTGGAACGGCTTTTTCGAGGAGGTGGAAGCGCTGGAGGAACTTGCAACGCTGGACGACCCGGCGCTGGAAACCGAGCTTGACTCTGAAGTGAGCCGTCTGGAGTCTGACGGCGAAAAGCGCGAGATCCAGACCCTCTACCAGGGTCCTTACGATGGGCGCGACGCACTGCTTTCCCTGCATGCGGGAGCGGGTGGGACCGATTCCCAGGACTGGGTAGAAATGCTCCTCCGCATGTACATACGGTGGGCGGAGACGCATGAGCACAAGCCAGAAATCCTCGATAGCACTCCCGGCGAAGAGGCTGGCATCAAGAGCGTCACGGTGCAGATCAGTGGTCCTTTTGCCTATGGCCGGCTGAAGGCCGAGCACGGTGTGCACCGTCTCGTGCGGCTCTCACCCTTCGACGCCAACAAGCGGCGCCACACGTCGTTTGCCTTGGTGGAGGCGCTACCCGTAATCGATGATGACGTGACCGTCGATATCAAGCCCGATGACATCAAGCTCGATACCTATCGTGCCAGCGGCGCCGGCGGCCAACACGTGAACAAAACGAATTCCGCTGTTCGGATAACCCACATTCCTTCGGGCATCGTCATCACATGTCAGAATGAACGCTCGCAGCTTCAAAATCGCGAGGCCGCCATGCGCATCTTGCGAGCACGTCTCCTGGAGCGCAAACTACAAGCACAACAGGAAGAGCAAGCGGCGCTAAAGGGCGAGCATACGAGCGCCGAATGGGGCAACCAAATCCGTTCGTATGTGCTCCATCCCTATACGATGGTGAAAGACCTCCGCACCGGCGCGGAAACCGGCAATACCCGCGCCGTGCTCGACGGCGACATAGACGCATTCATCGAGGCCTATCTGAGGCAACAGGCGGAGGATCTCAGGCACGGAGCCGGTGGGTCAACGTAGAAAGCGGAATCTCGATGGACAACGTCTCACTAAAACCCCACGAAGCCTCGCGTGCAGTCCCAGTAAACGATGTGCCTCTTTCCGAGACTGAGGTAAGACCGTGGGTTCGACGAAATGAGGAGACGATTTCGTGATTCCCGTGGTGTGCATCGTTGGCAAGCACAATGCGGGTAAGACCACCCTCATCGAGCGACTCATTCCTTGCCTGCACGCGCGCGGTCGGCAAGTAGCGGCCGTAAAGCACGCCGCGCATGGCTTTGCGCCGGACCGCGAGGGGAGTGACTCGTGGCGTCTCGCGCAAACGGAGGCGGTCGCCGTGGCGGTCAGCGGCCCGGAGAGCGCCGCAATCACCTGCAGACTGCCGGAAGACGCCTCACTGCCACAAGTCTTGGGATTGCTGCCCTTGCTGGCATTCGACCTCGTGATTGTGGAGGGCTACAAGAGGTCGAACTATCCCAAGATTGAAATACACCGCACCGCGTTGGGAGCGGACTTGCTGGTCCCGGAAGACGAACTCACGGCTATCGTGACCGACAGCGATAGAGCGAGCATGGTCCCGCGCTTCTCCACGAATGACTATCTGGGACTAGCAGCCTTCTTGGACGAGCGTTTTCCCCGCCCAAGCGAGGATCACCAAGCTATCCGGCTTACAATCGATGGCGAAGAGATTCCGACCAATGCCTTCGCGAGTAGAGTGATCTCGGGCGGAATACGGGGGATGTTGTCCGCACTGAAGGGCGTCGATGGGCCCGGCGATATACGCATCGAGTTGCGCCGCAGACACTGCCAGGATGATGCATAGTTTGTCTTGTTGAGCAGAGCCGCACGCGGTGTGGCCAAGGGCTTACGCGCCTGCGTCCGGCACTCAACTGAAGGCATGAGTTAGAAAAAGCGGAGGCGGAATTGAGAATTCCGGCCTCCGCTTTCACTTGTTCGGCTCAACCGGCCATGCGCCGTGATGCACTTGCTAGGCTTGAGTGCTGGCCGCCGCCAGCGGCGTTTCGTCGCCGTGCTCTTCCCCGGCATTCTGAGCGTAGATGTGCTTATTCAAAGCATTCATGTACGCTTTGGCGCTGGCGACGATGATGTCCGTATCGGCGCCGTAGCCGGTAACGGAAACCCCATCGCTTTCCAGCCGAATGCTCACTTCACCTTGGGCGTCGATGCCTTCCGTGACGGCCTGAACGCGAAATTCGGTGAGCTCCGCCGGCACCTTGACGATGCCGTTAATGGCTCTGCAAACGGCGTCAACCGGTCCGTCACCGAGGGCCGAGTCCTCAAACACGTGATCTTCATCATCGATGATGCGCACCGTGGCCGTGGGGATGCTCTTATCGCCGCAACTGACCTGGACAAGGTCAAGGTGAAAGTACTCTTTGGCATGGAGCACGTCGCTGGAGAGCAGCGCTTCAAGGTCGCGGGCGGTCACGTTGCGCCGCTTGTCGGCGAGGTCCTTGAAGCGGTCGAAGGCCTCCTGAAACTCCTCATCGCTCAGGTAATAGCCCATCTTGGCAAGTTGGTCGCGAAAGGCGTGGCGACCGCTGGTCTTGCCGAGGACAATGCGGCTGCCGCCCATGCCCACACTCTGCGGCGTCATAATTTCGTAGGTCTGCCGGTCTTTCAGCATGCCGTCCTGATGCAGGCCTGAGGAGTGCGCAAAGGCATTGGCGCCAACGACAGCCTTGTTGGGCTGCACCGGCATGTTCATGAGATCGCTCACCATCCGGCTCGTGCGGTAGATCTCCTCGGTATTGATGCCGTGGGAGACCTGGAAGAAGTCCTTCCGCACAGTGGCATTCATCACCACTTCTTCCAGGGAGGCATTGCCGGCCCGTTCGCCGACGCCGTTTATCGTGCACTCGATCTGGTCGACACCGTTCAGGATGGCGATAAGTGAATTGGAGTTGGCCTGGCCGAGATCGTTGTGGCAGTGAACGGAGAGCGTGATATTGTCCATGCCGGGCGTGTGGGCGCGCAGGTACTGCAGGAGTTCCGCAAACTCATCGGGCTGCGTGTAGCCCATGGTATCGGGCACGTTGATGACTTTTGCCCCCGCAGCGATCGCGTCGCCGAAGAGTTGACAAAGGTAATCCCAATCGCTGCGCGTAGCGTCCATGGCCGAGAATTCCACGTTGGACGTGTACCCTACGGCCTGCCGGACGCAGGCCACGGCCGCTTCTCGCACCTCCTGGCGCGTCATGCGCAGTTGGCGTTCCAGGTGGATGTCGCTGGAAGAGATGAAGACGTGGATACGGGGGGCCGCGCCCTCTTTGATTGCGCCCCAGGCGGCCTCTACCTGATCGGGTTTGAACCCCGAAAGCGCGCAGATTTGGACGTCGCGCAGTTTTGCCGCCAAGAGTTGGACCGCCTGGAAGTCGCCCGGAGAAGTACGCGGGAAGCCCGCCTCGAGGATGTCGACACCCAGGCGTTCCAGTTGTTGGCCGAGGTAGAGTTTCTCTTCTACTGTCAGAGAACCGCCCGCTGCCTGCTCACCGTCACGCAGCGTCGTATCGAAAATCTTTATCGTTCGCATGCTGAATAAAGTCCTCTTTACCAAGTAAACACATTGTGTGCCAAGCGCACACCTGCTCTAGGAGGCGGTGAGATCAGCAAGCGCGCAGGCCCGCCAGCAAACCAAGGCTTGTCCGCCCTGGCGCCGGATAGGCCTGAAACCACTCTCCTCATTCACTTCAGATGGCAGGAGGCAAAACGACAAATGTCTCTTTATCCCCATCACGTCTCTATTCTCAAGTCTGTTTACTTTGGATCGAGCCAGGGCATCATGGACCGCAAATTCTTGCCCACGGTTTCGATCTGGTGCGTCTTGTCCATTTCGCGATAGGCGTTGAATGCAGGCCTATCCGCCATGTTCTCTAAGATCCATTCGCGGGCGAATTCTCCCGTTTGAATCTCATGCAGGATCTGCTGCATGGATTCCCGCACATGGTCGTCAACCACGCGCGGGCCGCGGCTGTAGTCACCATACTCTGCCGTCTCGCTCACCGAGTAGCGCATGTAGTTAAGGCCGCCCTGATAGAAGAGGTCGACGATGAGCTTGAGTTCGTGCATGCATTCAAAGTACGCAATCTCAGGTTGATACCCGGCTTCTACCAGGATCTCGAATGCCGCTTTCACCAGCGCGCTCACGCCGCCGCAGAGGACGGTCTGCTCGCCGAAGAGGTCGGTCTCCGTTTCTTCTTTGAACGTCGTATTCAGCACACCGGCGCGGGTGCAGCCGATGCCGCGCGCATAGGCGAGGGTTAGCTCGCGAGCGTTGCCGCTGGCGTCCTGCTGAATGGCCATGAGGCCGGGTACGCCGTTGCCTTCCTCAAATGTCGCGCGCATACGGTGGCCGGGGGCCTTAGGCGCAACCATACTCACGTCCACGATGGCAGGCGGGACAATCTGCTGGAAGTGAATGTTGAAACCATGTGCGAAGAGGAGCATCTGGCCTTCACGGAGATGCGGCGCGATTGATTCTTGATAGAGGCTTGGCTGCACCGTATCCGGTGTCAACATCATGATGAGGTCGGCTTGTTGGGCCACCGCTTCCGCGGTGCCCACGCCCAGCCCATCGCTCTCGACCTTCTCCCATGAGCGACTGCCTTCATAGAGACCCACCATTACGTTACAGCCGCTATCGCGGAGGTTTAGCGCGTGGGCGTGCCCCTGGCTGCCGTAGCCAATGACGCCGATAGTCTTATCGTTGAGCAGATCGAAATTCGCGTCTTCGTCGTAGTAGACCTGAACCACTGTTGCCTCTCTTCGCTCTCCGACTGTTTTGTTCTTTTCAAGCAAGGGGCCGCCTCTCAGTCATGAGGCGGCCCTTTTTCAGCCAGTCGCTGTGCTACGCTGCCGGTCCCTCTTCCGCAACCATGGTCGGTGTCGGCATGGCGCGTCCCCGTACCATGGCTACCTCACCGGTGCGGCTCAACTCGAGAATGCCAAAAGGACGGAAAATCTCGACAAACGAGTCGATTTTATCTTCGTCACCCGTAATCTCGAGAATGATGCTGCCCGGGGACACGTCTACCACCTGCGCGCGGTAGACGCTCGCGAGTTGCAGAATCTCCGTGCGCTTCATCTCAGGCGCGGCCACTTTGGCGAGAGCCATCTCTCGTGACACGTGGCGTCGCTCCGTGACGTCGGTTACGGACACCACCTCTATCAGCTTATCCAACTGTTTTGCCACCTGGATAGCTTCTTTGTGGTCTTCCTCGACAACAATCGTCATACGAGAGATGCCCGGACGGTGCGAGTGGCCCACGGCCAAGCTCTCAATGTTATACGCGCGCTTGCGAAAGAGGCTGGCAATGCGGTTGAGGACGCCGGGATGGTCCTCGACTTCTGCAATCAGGACGTGTCTCATGCGTACCTCGCCTCTTCCACTTCGTCGCCTTCGATAGTCTCGGCGAGACTGGAGCCGGCCGGCACCATCGGGTACACCTTCTCGACCTCGTCCACAACCAGGTCAAGCACCACCGGGCCGGGAATGTTGGCCGCCTCTTTCAAGACCTTGAGCACGTCATTCTTCGATGTCGCGCGGAGGCCCGTCAGGCCGTACGCTTCGGCAAGCTTGACGAAGTCCGGGTTCTCCAGCTTGGCGCTGATGAAACGGCTATCGTAGAAAAGAGTCTGCCACTGTCGAATCATGCCGAGGTGGTTATTGTTGATGATGGCGATCTTGACGTCCACGTTGTGTTCTTTGACGACCGCAAGGTCCTGCAGGGTCATCTGGAAGCCGCCGTCACCGATGATGCACCACACTTGCTCGTTGGGGCGCGCGTACTTGACGCCGATGGATGCCGGAAAGGCGTAGCCCATGGCCCCGAGGCCGCCCGACGAGAAGAACGTGTTGCGCCGGTCATACCAGAAGTGCTGTGCTGCCCACATCTGCGCCTGTCCCACGTCCGTGACGACCACTGCCTCGCCATTCGTGATGTGGTAGATCTGGCGAATAACCCATTGGGGCAGGACGATCTCAGTCTCGCGGATCGCGAGGCTGGGGTGTTCCTCGCGCCACTGGCAAATCTGCTTGACCCACGGAGAATGGTCTAGTCTGTCGATTTCGTCGATAAGCGCGCGAATTGTGGGCTTGAGGTCGGCGACGATGCCAACGTCGGTCGTGACGTTCTTGCCGATTTCCGCCGGGTCGATGTCCACGTGGATGATGCGGGCTTCGGTAGCAAAGTCTTCGAGCCGGCCCGTCACGCGGTCGTCGAAGCGCATACCCAGCGATATGAGCAGGTCGGCGCGATCAACGGCCCAGTTGGCATAGAGGTTGCCGTGCATGCCGACCATGCCGAAAGACAACTCATGGCTCTCCGGGAATGACGAAACACCATGCAGAGTCGTGATGACGGGGATATTCGCCTTTTCCGCGAACTCCAGCAACTCGTCATAGGCATGAGAATAGTGAATGCCGTGGCCGGCGAGGATGATAGGTTTCTCGGAACCGTGAATCACCTCCGCCGCCGCGCGCACGAGTGTTGGATCCGGCTGCATGCCCTCATCAGGGTTGTAGCCAGGAATGTTGGGCGGCGGGATGTCGTCGAATTCGACCTCTTCCAAATAGACGTCCTTGGGAACGTCAACCTGCACAGGACCCTTGCGTCCCGTATTGGCGATATAGAAGGCCTCTTCCATCACGCGCGGGAGCTCTTCCGCGTTCATGACAAGCCAATTGTGTTTGGTGACGGGCAGCATAACGCCGGTGGCATCAGTCTCCTGGAAACCGTCGGTGCCGAGCAAATTGCGCGGCACCTGGCCCGTTAGCGCAACGATGGGCACGGAATCCATGTGTGCCCCGGCAATGCCGGTGACGAGATTGGTGACACCGGGGCCGCTGGTGGCGATGCACACGCCAACGTCGCCGCTGGCACGAGCATAGCCGTCGGCCGCAAATGCCGCGCCCTGTTCGTGACGCACCAGGATGTGGTTGATCCGGTCCTGGTAATGGTAGAGGGCATCATACAGGGGTAGGCAGGCGCCCCCGGGATAGCCGAATACGGTGTGCGCACCGTGCGCCACTAAACTATCTAAGATTATTTCCGCGCCCGTCCGTTTCATCGACTTTCAACCTTTTGCTGCTCCGCGAACACTCTTCTCAGTCCTAATCTTGACGCTACTCGTCGAACTAGCGTACCTGTCACATCTCCTGGCGGGGAATGACGGCTACCGAACTGCAAGACATGGGCGATGTCCGACGACATGCGCGCCACGTCCTACAGGTGTATGCCTCCATTGTTACTTTCGATTCGAACCACTTCATAATACTAGCCGATTGTCGCTGTGTTAAGTTTCTGCTCCGGTCGTGGGAATGCAATTAAGCTTCCACCGCGCCAGACCCATCTAATGCCCGGCGCAAGACTACGAAAAGGCCAATGAGCAGCCAAGCCAGGACGAATATCGCGGCAAGAAGCGCTGGGCTCAGCCTCCACAACTGCGCCATGGTCTGCTCGGCTACCGACCAGCTTCCTGCTAGTAAACCGGCGATCAGCGCAATGGGAATGCCCAGGAACAATAACGCAAGCACGCTTAGCGCCAGAATTGTGATCGATAGCGCCAGCACTGCCGTCAATAACGATTGCTTGCTCCACCGATACGCCGCTGAGATCCGATCGACCTCAACCGGCATATCTTCGGCAGATTCTGTAAAGTCATCGAGCATCGCCACGTCTATCCAATCGCAAGAGTGTTACTACAAACAAGAAACCCGTCCCTTCGTCGGGGACGGGCATTCGCACTTGCTGCTGCAGTTGGTCGTGTCTTGTAGTTTCGTATGCACATGCGGCGCCTGACTTTTCGCATCTACTACCGTCCGGCGACCGTCTCTTCGCTTGTGCATCACTCTTCTTTGCTTGGTGCTGGGAATGCTGCCGTCCCGCTGGAATTGGTGTGTGTTTTCTTTCTAGTGCCGCCTAGGCGGCTACATGAAATACAAACACTGGCGGCCACAACTCACTTGTGTGGCCGCCGCGAAGCGCAAGGCTCTTGGCTTTCGCAGCGGGCATCATCTGAGCAACTATTCGCTCTCGGTTTGCACCAAACCTGATACTGACTTTGTCACTTATATCACGATGTTGGCGCCGTCGTCAAGAGCGCCAAACCCGATTAGTTGACAACAATTCGCAGTTTCTGGTAGTTTTGGTGAGAGGTCGTGTGGCACCTTTTGTCGCTGCCCGTTTTCCCAACACACACTGCCTGAGGAAGGCTGACCGAACTACGTAGCATGCGGAGCGATACTCACAGGTCCAAAACGTGTAGATTGCGGAGAAGGATTGCAGAATGATGGAGTTTCCCGGTCGTTCCGGTCTCCAGATCGTGCCTACATTGGAAGGCGATCAGGAAATCGTGCAGGTGATGGCAGGCGTGCTGTTTGTCTGCGAAGCCTGTTGCTGCGGCAATGGTTACACGTATCCCAGAATCGATAAGGCGCATTACCTGCGCGAGTCGCGGCGCAGAGGCATCTCGGAACATGTGAACATCGTCTTCACGGCAGATGACGGCGGCGGTTGCCTGGGACCCTGCGGCCTTGGAAATAACGTCTTCATGTACCTCTATGGCAGAGGCCTGTGGTTCCAGCGCATGAATTCCAAGGAAGACATCGACGCCCTCTTCAGTTATTTGGAAGAGAGCATTCGTATCGGCCAGCCGGCGCCGATCGAGGGTAGCTTGACCCAGCGCGTCTACACCAAGGTGCAGGGCGAGCAGATACCGGTCGGTGCGACGTAATTCACTTCTCTCAGTGTGCCTTGCGTGCCGCGCGCATGCTGCGTTTCATGCTTGGCGAGTGTCCAAGCTGTAGACAACGCTTACAGAGTGTGTGAAAAGAGTATCCGTTCGTCCTGAGCCTAGTCGAAGGATGAACGGATACTGGCTTTTCTTGCAAGGGTCATTTTTCAGGGGCTTCTCTTTCCCCTAGAAATCTCTCTTTCCTCGGGAATCACCATGGCTTTGCTCAGGCCACACAAGAAGATTTGAACTGCGGTTGCCTCTTTGACCGTCATTCCCGCGTGCGCGGGAATCCATCTTTGCCGCGTACACTCTGGCTTCCTCGCCCCGCGCGGGGGCGCGCTTTCGCCGGAATGAAGGGGGTTGGCGTTCTATTGTTTAGGGTAAACTTCCTTCTCTAGTTCGTGGTGCGCTTGCTTGTCGTGAGCGTGAAAAAGAGCCGAACCATGAGCGGCGCATGTCTGAGAACTGCTCACACCCTCTTAGCTCTTCCTATATGCGAGCGCGGCTTTGATGAGCCGCTTGAGCGGACGCGTTCGCAAGTCCTGCTGCCGCTGGATGTCCACGTGGCGGGTCTGCTTGCCGTTTTCTTCCAGGAGGCTGTCGGGATCAGCCAGTAGCGCGCTGTACTCGAAGAGCAGCCACACTGCGGATGCCGATAGCCTATGCCGTGCCAGCCGGGATAGGCTTTTGCTATTGCTTCGGGAAGGGCCTGCGGACTACCTTCCGCAGTCTTGCAGCGAGTGCTTGCACTCGAGGGCTGTGCCCCGCGAGGATATGGTCGGGGGTCGGAACATCCCTTGACCGGATCCCGTTAGCCCTTGACCGGATCGCGTTAACGATTGCCACTGGCAGCGGCCTAGCTTGCGGTTGGGTCCGGCTGCATCATGCCAAAGATGTTGCCCTCGGTGTCCTTGGCGTAGCCAACCCAGCCGACTCCCGTCACCGGCGACTTCGGCAGGACAATGATGCCGCCCTCAGCCGGGATCTTTTCCAGGGCCTCGTCAAGCTCCGTGACCTGGACCACGCACGTGTAGCAATTGACGGCGGCGTGCTCTTCCGGCGGGGCACCGCGGCGCTCTGTCAGGCCGCCATTTATGCCTGGCTCGTCCTCGGGGCCCGTCATGATCAGCCAGTAGTCGGTCTCTTCGCTTTCCCACTTATGGAATTGCCAGCCAAATACGTTGGTGTAGAACGCGATTGCCCGCTGCGGGTCGGAGGCTTGAATTTCGAAGTGTACGATGCGTGACACGGTATTCCTCTCTTGAACACAAGTTTTGTCGAGACACCATCTGTTGGAGTAGTCTCACGGATTTCCCTCAGTGTAGCTTAACCCGGCGCACCGCAAAGGAAGCGGTGGGCGGCTGGACCAAAGACATCCGGGCGAAGGAGTTTGCGCGTCAAACGCATTACTCAAGGCTGCCAGCACCAATTTGCGCACAGTGAACGTCCGACTCGTCTGATGCTGGTAAAGGAGAACTGGCGCTACTTAGCATCGAGAAGACGAGTGACCGTCTTCCACGTGCGGGTGGTGATATTCGGGCCGTAGAGGTCTTCAAGGCCGGCCATCAAATCCAGTGTACCGGAGGCTGGGGTAAGGGTAAGCACACTGCACACCTCGCCGGCGGTCGCATGCACGATGCCAAAGTTCTCACTCGACAGGTCGTTTAACGGGATCTCGGGTCCGGTCTCTGTCTCTGGGAGAAATGTAACATAGAGTCTCGTCTGCGGGGTTGAGACCACTGTCTTGAATGGATCGGTTTCTACCAGGCGCTGCAAGGCTGCGACTGTCCGTATGATGACGGGTACGTCGTAGCCGAATTCCTCCTTAAGCAGTTGCTCGAGAGCCGGACGGAGTTGAGACGCGTCGGTATTTTCAGCTTTGAGGCGAATGTTGCCGCTCGCCAGCACGGTTTTTACGTCCGCATATCCCCGGGCCTCAAGGACGGAACGCAGATCCGCCATCCGAATCTTGCGGTGCCCCCCTACGTTGATGCCGCGCAGAAAGGCAGCAAAGGTTTCTATCTCTTGTGCGGGTCCTGCGACAGGTGGCAATTGGATCCTCCGGGTATCGTACGGTGGCTGGTGCAACGGCTCTCGACCGACGTGCGAGAAAAGGCATTTAGCGGGGTGGCGTGCTCACTGCGCGCCCAGCGAGGGCCGGTAGTTGCCGAAGCTCCACTCATAGCCTTCCGGATCGAGAGCGCGGTACCGGCGCGTGCCCCACTCCGTGTCCTCAGGAGGGAACACGATGTGCGCTCCGGCGGCCAAGGCACGCTGGTAATGGGCGTCCACGTCTGCAACGTATTCATAGATACCGTGTCCCGCCGGGACGTTCCGGTGGCTTTCCGCAGCTTGCTCAGCGGTAGCGGTGCCGAGCATTATAGCGCCGTTGCCAAAGCTCATTTCCACATGCATCACGGTGCCGGCGAGATCGCAGAAATCAACTGTCTTGGTGAAGCCGAAAGCCGCGGCCAGCCAGCGAAGGGCCGCAGCGGCGTCACGATAGCTCAAGCAGGGGAAGAGCGTAGGCAGAGACTCATCGGGTTCCTTGTTCATCGCACGCTGCTCAGACCTTTTCCTAGTCCTTGCCATGCTTTTCAAAGTGCAAGGTGTACCCGTTCGGTGTTTGGACTTTCATCTCCCAGGAATCCCACTCTTCCCAATAGCATTTGGGTTCGGAGAACTCGTATCCCTTGGCCTTGCAAACTGCCCTGACTTTGCTGAAGCTATCAGTCTCCATTTGCCACACGAAGCTCGCTTTGGCCTTTTCTGGGTCGAAGTCGCTCTTTGCCTCCACTCCAAATTCGAAGTTTTCGCAACGCAAGGCGATGAAACCGGGAAAGTCGTCGCCTTCGTAAGAAATCTCAAACCCAAAGTTCTTGTAGAATTCCACCTCTGCGTCGAGGTCCTGCACGTAGATAATTGGGATGAGTCGATTGAACTTAGGCAATAATGCATCCATGCGTCAACACCTGTGGGTTCTCAGGAAGGCCACCGTTGAGCCAAGCAGATTCGCAGAGTCGCTTTCGAGAAAAACTGGCGGAGAGGGTGGGATTCGAACCCACGACGCCCTTTTGGGGGCGTAATCGTTTTCGAGACGATCTCCTTCAACCACTCGGACACCTCTCCAAGGGTCGTCAACTTCTACGATAGCGAAACCAACCTCACCGTACAACTTGCTCATGCCATGTTTCACTATTCGACAGAACTAGAAATCGGAGTCAATCGAGGCGGATCCACAAGAATGGCCAGGCCACGCTTCACATGGACCGCTGGCACCGGACAGTGTCTACCAGGAGGTCAAACTGTGGGTTTGGAGGCCTAGCGGCGGGACGGCGCAGCCATTCTAGGCTGTGCAGCACGTCTGCTGTACTGCCTATCGTGGAGAGAATTGTTTGCCTAGGCACCTGAGAGTCACGCAACGCCACGGGGGTCTATGTGGGAACAGAGCCCTTCAGAACAGTGCACCGCTGCCCCGGTCTGTCGGGTAAAACCGGATCGGGCGCGACTCCCGCGAGTTAAGAACCGTAAATGGAGCTTAGCTACCGGAGTAGGGCTGCTGAGGCGGCTGTTCCTGCGAGGGCTCCCACTGTCCGGCTTCAGCCTGGCGCATGAGCGTGCTGATGGGCTCGCTGGGTTCTTCTTGTGACGGATGCCAGAGGGAGAGCACGCCGTCGCTCATCGTATACGTCTCATCGGCGATGTCGCGTACCGAGACGTCATGGGTTGCCATGACGACGGTGACGCCTTCCTGTCGCACAATACGAGAAAAGAGGAGCATCATCTGGAGGCCGGTCACACTATCCAAGTCACCGGTTGGCTCATCGGCCAGCAGCAGAGCCGGTTCATTGGCAAGGGCGCGGGCAATGGCCACACGGCCTTGCTCGCCGCCCGAGAGCTCAAATGGACGGTGGCTGGCGCGCTTGCTCAAGCCTACCAGGTCAAGGAGTTCCAGGGCGCGTTCGTGGCGCTTCCGTGCGCCCATGCCAGCTATCCGCATGGGCAGTTCGACATTCTCGTACGCCGAGAGCACGGGCAGGAGGGCAAACGCTTGAAAAATGAAGCCGATCTTGTGTCGTCGCAGCATGGTCAGCTCGCGGTCGCTCATCCCGCGAGTGTCGTTGTCCATGATTCTAATCATGCCGGACGTGGGACGGTCCAATCCACCAACCAGGTTGAGTAGGGTTGTCTTGCCGCTGCCGGAGCGGCCCTGCAACGCGATGAGACGGCCTGGCAGAATTTGCCAGTTGGCGTGCCGGACGGCATGCACATCCTCGCGGCCAACGTGATAGACCCGTGACACCTCTTCAGCGATGGCAATGTGTTGAGCCATGACTACAATTCGCCTCTATCGATTTCCTAAACACACTCTAGCGTGCAAATCCCAGTCCGATCTTGCGGCAGCCTAGCGACGCAGCAGGCCCCGCAGGCCCCGCTTCTCGTCTTCCTCGTCGGATGAAGAATACGCGGGTTTGACAACGATGCCGTCATCCGACATTTCTACTATTGCGCGATCGCGAATGCCAAATTGCTCCAGGTATTCTTGCGGTATCTGCAGACGACCGGCGGAGTCGAGCACGACGTATTCATCGTGGCTGATTTCTTCTTCCCCAGCTATCTCGCTGATGCGGCGCACGGTTTCAGTGCTCGTGCGGCCATCGCGAATGGCAACAACCCGGTCGACGCGATACGCCACGTTGGGGTCGTGACTCACAATGATGATAGTCGTGCCAAATTCCTCGTTGATGCGGCGAAACGTATCGTAAATCGTGCTGGCGGTCTGGGTGTCGACCTCACCGGTTGGTTCATCGGCAAGGAGGAGAGGCGGAGAAAGCGCCAAGGAGATGGAAATGGCGACGCGCTGCTGCTCACCACCGGACAGTTGCCCCACACGGTGCCGCAGCCGATGACCCAGGCCAACGGCTTCCAGCAATTCGGTGGCGCGCGCCTCGCGCTTCTTGGTCGGCATGCCGGAAATAATCAACGGCATTTGCACGTTTTCCAAAGCGGTGAGGTACCCGATCAGGTTGCGGGAGCTCTGCTGCCACACAAAGCCCACCATGTACCGCTTATACCAGACCAGGTCGGCGTCCGACATCTTGACCAGGTTCAGACTGCCAACCGTCAGAGTACCGGCGCTTGGCCGGTCGAGTCCTCCCAATGTGTTGAGGAGGGTCGACTTGCCGCTGCCGGAGTTGCCGATGATGGCCATGATTTCGCCGCGGGCCACCTCGAGGTCAAGCCCCTGCAAGGCGACAACTTCAAGGTCCGCGACTTTGTAGATCTTGACCAGGTTGTCGCTGACAATGAACGGTTCACCACGCTCCGGAAGCGGCGGTATCTTCTTCATCCTTGCTCTTCCCCAAACTTGATCGCCTCATGAATCCGCATGCGCGTGAGCATGGAGATGATTACCGGTACCGCGATGGCAAGGATGATCGCCAGGATGAAGTAGATCTTCGCTATGTCAGCCCAGGCAGTGATCACGACAAACGACGGAATGTTGGCGTGTTCACCGGTCTTGATCTGCAAGAAGGGAATGAAGACGCGCCCTGCCAGCACGCCGAATATAGTGCCAACGGTAACTCCCATCACGATGAGGAAGCCCTGCTCGAATATGTAGAGACCGATCAATTGCCGGATGGAGAGTCCCATCGCGCGCAGGATGCCAAAGTCCTGCATGCGGCGTTGGAACGAGAGCAGGGAATAGGTCAGGAATCCGAGAATCGTAAGCAGAATCGCTATCAAGAAACCGACCGTGAGCATGCCGAAGACGCCGGTTCTGCGCGGGTCGTCACGCTGTGCAATGACCTTTTCGCGCGTATCCTGGGTGCGCACGACGATGAATTCCAGATCGCGGAGCTTCTCTTCGATGGCCTCGATGTCGGCGTCGGCATCCGTCTTGACCCACGCGTCGTAGGGGCCTAATCCAATGTTGTCAAAGATGTAGTCCAGGTTTGCGATGGCAAAGTAGTCAGTGTCTGGGAATTGCGTGGGGAAATAGTCCACCCAGTCAACGATGACGAAGTCGATCTGTCTTTGGCGCAAGTTGATGCGCACGCGGTCGCCGACTTTCAGCTTATGGTCGATCATGAAGTTGGCGCTGGCAAGAATTGCGTCCGGCTGGGCGGCAAGCTCATTCATCAGTGTGACAAGCGAGCGGTGCGCGAAGTCTGGGCGCCAGTACATAACGTTCACGGCATCCCAAGGGTCAATCGCGACGATCTGGATTTCCGGTGTGGCACGGTCCGGCAGGATGGCATTGCCCTTGCTATCCCAAACACGGGCGGCTGCCTTGATCTCATCGACTAGGAGGTGATCGGAGAATGGCGCGATATACCATTGCTCCAACTCTTCATCGTAGTCGCCGGACTCGTAGAACGCCATATCGGCCCCAACACGGTAGTAGACGGAATCGGAGTGATTGCGCGTGAGGGTGGCGGCCACGGAAGCGCTGAACGTCCCAATGGCGAGCGTCAGCACGAGCAACAAGAGCAGGCTGTTGTACTGACCGGCAGAGCGGGAGATGTGGCGCAAGCCCAGCAGTATCGATACGCCCCACACGCGGTTCCCGACACGCGTGACGAGTTCCACGATGTAAGGGAAGAGCCGCACGAACAGCAACGCCATCCCGAACATGAATACGGAGGGGACTATGAGCAGGAGCGGGTTGGAGAAAACGTTGCCCTCTTCTCCCAGGACGATGACTTGCCGCTGGTCCTGCAACAGCCGGTAGCCATAGAACGACAGCGCCAGCAGAAGGATGTCTACGAAGAAGCGCTGCCACCACGGTCTGCGCAATTTACGCGAGGCTTCCTGCTTGAAAGTGACGATACTGTGCCGCGCCGTTGCGGCCGCGGGCATTAGCGCCGCGCCAATCGAGAGCGCAATGGCGGCTAACGCGTAATTGAAAGTGCTGGTCGTAATCGTGATGGGCAGGGGGTCGCGGCCGATGAAGGTGAGAAACGTGTACGTACGTGCGATGAGTTGCGCAAGATAGACTCCCAGAACGGGCCCGACAACGAGGGCAAGCAGGCCGATCATCCCGCCTTCCAGGAGATAGATGCCGACAATCTGCCATGTGCTTGCTCCCCGGCTCTTCAATACCGCAATTTCGTTGCGTTGGCGGTCTACCACCATCGAAGAGGCGATGCCAATGTAGTAGAGCACAATGCCGATGACGGGCGCCGAGAGAATGAACAGCAGAATCTTGAGGAAGAAGAGGTCGCGGATATACCGCAAGAGGATGTCTTCAGGCGAGATGTCGATCTTCACCTTGCCGAGAATCGTGCCCAAATTGGAACGAATTTCGCTGATCCCCGTGATGATCGCCCTGGCATTGCTCGCATTGATGGCGTCGACGTCGAAGACCGAGAACCAGGTGTACTCATAGCCGATTTCTTCGTAGTCCGCGAGAATGACGTTGATAAAGGTCTCATCCGGCACCATCAAACCCTCTTTGAAGTATTGGGGATGATAGAACCAGTAAATCTCATTCGGGTCGTTGGGGAACCAGCGTCCGACGATTTTGACTTCAATTGGTTCCGGTTCGCCGCCCGGCGTGCGGTAGACGGTGATCAGGTGGTCGCCAACCTCCGCGCCGATGGCGTCCAACTTTTCGGTCATGATCACCGCTTCGATGTACGGATCGCCGGATTTGGCCGGGTTGGCGTAGCGTCCTTCCAGGATGCGGACATGCTTGTCGAAGTCCGTGGCAAACGCGATGAAGCCCCAATCCGCGAACTGGCGCGACGATAGGTCTACGTCATCGCCTTTCGTGAGGATGGGCATGTGCTCGGTCTGGCAGTAGCGGGTAGACAGGAGCAAGGGAATGCCCATCTCGGTGGGCGCCGTTACCCGCATGTACTCGTCCGCTTGCTGGTATTGCAGGAGCGAGATATTCGTCTCGTTCTTCTGCTCGAACTTGCGGATGAGAAGACTGGCGCGCGGCTGGGCCTGCCGCGACTCCGTGTCGCGCAAGGCGCGGTGCAAGAGCATCTCGCTCATGCCTTCGGAATAGAGCGGGACGCTCGATACGAGCGTGACCGTTACCACCAAGCCGAGGATAGTAGAAAAGACTATGTTAATGTTATTGAGCAGGCGTTTGGTAACGAGGACCAGGATGGAATAGGTCAAAAGGCATCCCTTCGAGCTGGATCGCTATCGCAACTGCGGACACTGCTAACTGTTGAAGATGGCCGCATGCACCATGCAAGCATCTACAATCGAGCGCACCTGGGCTCTGTCGCCGGCGCATACTAGGCCAACCTCATCACTGTCCTTGCAGGATTACGAATCCTTCCTCCAAACCGCTGAGGATTTCCACTTCCGTCTCAGTCTGGATTCCAATTTCCACGTTCTTGGCACGCTTGATGTCGCCATCCATGAATTCAACAAAGGTCCGTCTGCCGGAACGTTTCACGGATTCTATGGGCACCTTCAGCACATCGTCCTTGTGCTGCACGGTAATGGTTATCCGTGCCAGCATCCCAATTTCCGCTCCCGCCTTGGGCCAATCGACGAGCAAGTTTATGGAGCGGTCCTGGATCACGCCTTGTGTGGTGACCAGCGACGTAGGCAGCTTGGTGATGGTGCCCTTGAGGATCTCTGAAGAGAAGGCGTCAAGGGTGATATCCGCCACCTGGTCCAGGGCGACTTTCGGCGTGTCGTCGTCAGATATGTCCGCCGTAATGATGAGCACGGTGGGGTCGGCGAGTCCGATTATGGGGCCGTAGGCGCTCACCGGCTCGCCAGCCTTGCCCTTGATGAACTGGATGACGCCGTCAAAGGGCGCAACGAGACGGGCGTCCGCCAATTGCTCCAAGAGCAATTCATGGTTGGCCCTGGCGCGTTTGAGATCATTCTCCAACTTCAGTACGTTGCCGGCGTCTTCAGCATTGATGACCGCCTGTTCCAGGCTGGCCTGGGCCCTCTGCAAAGCGGCTTCTTTTCTCGCTACTTCCGCTTCGGCGTCTTGTAATTTATCGGGAACGACACCGGATTGTATGGTTGTCCACGTCTCTTCAGCCTCTTCCAAGGCGGCCTCTGCCTCAAGCAAATCCACTTCTGCGGTGTCATAGGCTAGTTTCAGTTCATCCTCGACGTTGGCGAGCGCCTCCTGCGCCAGCTCCAGTTCGAATCGGGCCCGGTCCAGCCCGGCTTGCGCTACCGGCACGGACTCGCTCGCCTGCGCTTTCCCTTCGTCCAAGGCAAGCTGCGCAGCCTGCAGATCAAGCTTGGCTTTCTCCCGATTTGTCCACAGTAATGCCATCTCGGTGCCCGCTGGCGGCGGGGCGAGGAGCTGCGCATTGCGTTCCTCGATCTTCATTTCGGCTTCGTCTCTTACGTCTTTATTGAACTCATCAAGTAATTCCTGCGCATCTTCGAGCCTGGCGATGGTCGACGAGAGATTGCGATCCTCTGCCTTCGCTTCAAGGAGGGCTATCTGCACGAAATCTAGGGCCTTGCGGGCGAGGGCAGCGCCAGAGAGTCCCTCGAGTTGTTCTTCCACGGTCGGTGAATCCTCTGTCGATGCTTCCTCGTCGGCCTCACTCGGCGCCGCGTCCAATTCATCAAGTGCTTTGGCCATTACACCGAGATTGAGCTCGTCAATGAAACGCTGCAGCGCACGCTGGTGCTCCTGCAGAACGACTGTCGATCCATCTTCATCGCTTTCTTCGCTGGCATTCAATGCATCGCGAAAGCTAAGTTGCAGTTCATCAAACTCGTCGAGCAATCTTTCAAACGGATCCCGGGCATCCGATGCAAATCTGCCCAATTGCTTTATGGCGGAGAAGACTTCATCGAGCTCTTCTTCGAAGTCCACTGCGAACTTTCTAAGAGCTTCCCGATAGCCGTCGGCAAATTTTCCTATTTCATTTTTCAGATCTTCCCGTTCATCATTTACCGCCTGGTTTGCCCTCTCTAACGCTTCTTCTCTGGCACGGAGAGCCGATTCTTGCCCCAGCACCGATGATTCGGGATTGCCGGACTGAACCTGTTCCAGCCGAGTCTGAGCGGCGCGGACGGCTTCCTCAGCGTTGCTCAGGGCGAGCTCCCGCTGCACCTTCAAGTCTACCGGCGCGCCAGATCGATAGGCGGCGAGATCCCGCTCCGCTCTCTCCAGGGCCTTGAGAGCGGCGGCATGGTTACTATTCGCTATGGTGTACGCGGTCTGCGCCTGGGCACGCTCCAAGGCGGTGGGCCCTGCCTGCGCCTCGGTAAGAGCTTCAAGGGCCTTCTCCAGGTCACGTTCCGCTTGGTCCACGGCAAGCTCCGCCAGTGTAACGTCCGCCTGGCCGGTAGCGGCTTGGGTGCGCGCCTTGCTCAAGTTTCGTTCTTGGTCCTGTAACGAGAGTTCGGAGTTTTGGATCTGAGTCTCCAAGGCGCCGGTTTCCAAGTCCGCAAGGAGGGTCCCTGCCACTACGGCCTGGTTATACTGGACATAAATGCCTTTGAGGCGACCGTTCTGCTTAAAGAAGAGACTCTCTTCACTCTCCGCTACCACGCGGCCGAGCACGCGAACGGCATCGACGATCGTGCCGCGCTCCACGGCGACCGTGGGACGCTCGATTGACCTGACAGGGGGGCGAACGACTTCCTCTTCATCGGCATCACTAGAAATGAAGGGGAGCGATGGCACGCACGCGGTGAACAGCAGCATGCTGCACACCAAGACTGCAAGAACTGATCTGGTTTTCACGCGGCAAAATCCTCGTTTTAGCTAAAACTCAGAAGGCAAAGACGAGTCTATCCTCTAATCCCCACATTATTCCACAAAGTCATGTGCGGTGGGGATTGCATAGTAGAAGTCTACTCACACGCTGCGCTGCTTGTCCATCGCAGCGCAAGTTGTCAAGTGAAATCTTATAGGATTCTTAGACACATGTGCAGTATCCGACAACATTATTGCGGTTGATTCGCGTACTAGCCAGGCAAAGGGAAGCCTGGAGCGTGGAAGCGGAGTTGACGAGCGCACCTGGCAGCAACGCTACCGGCGGGCCCAAGGAGCGAGCGCCATGCTGGCACTTGTCGCCTGCGGATAATGGTGATATCCTCGTCGGGTGTTCTCAGTGGATTACTTGGAAGAATTGGACTATTCTGCTGAGTAGAGGTTGAATGGAGCGAATAAAGGCGCTCAACACGAGGTGGAGGTACTGAAAGTGACACAAAGCGATCTCATCAAGGACATTGCATCTCGCACCGGAACTACCCAGAAGGCGGCAAAGGAATTCTTGGACGCCTTTGTAGAGTCCGTTGAAGACTCTCTCAAGCGTGGCGAGAACGTCGCGCTCCCCGGATTTGGCACGTTCCGCGTTGCCCAGCGCGCAGCGCGCGCCGGTCGTAACCCCAGGACCGGTGAGCCTCTGCAGGTTGCCGCTCGCAAGGCGCCTGTCTTTTCCGCGGGAACCACTCTCCGCAAATCCGTCGGCGGCTAGAGGACTGCCTCACTCAATTAGTGGTTCTCTTGAAGGCGCCCGGTACGGCCCGGTCAATTGGGCTGGTAGTTGCTCTGCTTACAATCCTGCTGGCTTGCAGTCCATTTCAACAGACCGCAGTTCAGGGGCCGCAGCGCCTCTTGGTAACACCGGATGACGGCTCGGAGCAGTTCCTTGCGTTGTTGCGCCAAGCCGAGTACTCGATTGATGTCGTAATCTACCTTCTCTCGAGCCAGGCAATACAAGAGGAATTGGCGGCGGCGCAGCAGCGGGGCGTGCGGGTACGCGTGTTGCTGGAGGAGAATCCAGTGGGCGGAGGGGAAAGCAACCGCAGCGCTCAGCAGTTTCTCACAGCGGCCGGTGTCGCCGTGCGGTGGTCGGATCCGGCCTTCCGGTTTACCCACGCCAAGGTGATCCTCATCGATGGCGTGCAGGCCGTCATCATGACCCTGAACCTCACGGCGAGTTCCTTTCGATCAAATCGCGACTTTGCCGTCGTTGTCGAAGATCCCTTCGTGGTGGCCGCACTTGGTGAGCTCTTTGCAAGCGACTGGGCGCGGGTGCCGTCCCCAGACTTTGCACCCCCTCTCATCATCAGCCCCTTGAATGCGCGCCGCGAATTGCAGGGCTTGATCGATTCTGCCCGCCAGAGTCTGGACCTCTACGTGCTTTCTCTGGAGGATGACGCCATTGCGGCCGCGCTCGGGGCCGCGGCAGCGCGTGGCGTGCGTCTGCGGCTGATTACCAATCCGCCTGCGGGCGCTGACAGCTACGCTGATGAGCGGGACCTGGTGCGCGCAAGCGGCGGTCACATTGGTTTCCTCGATTCCCCCAACGTTCACGCAAAGGTCGTTATCGTGGACGGTCAGCGCGCGTTTGTCGGCAGTCAGAACTTTACGGCGACGTCCCTGGATCAGAACCGTGAAGTCGGCATCATAGTGGACGATGCGGCGGTGCTTCGGCGTTTGCAGCAGACCTTTGAAGCCGACTGGTCCCAGGTGATTCTGGAGGTAACCTCCGCGCGGATGCCGGCTATAGCGGCTTAGCAGTTGCGGTGTCCTTAGCCACTGTTTCGCGATGAGATGGATGTACTGCGGGGTGGAGAATGTCTGGTTTTGGTGTGCTACGGGCGCATCTCGTTCCTAGCATTGGCTCCCGCGCAAACCCGCGAGATCTCGTTGGCGATCCGGCTTTGGAAGCGCGCTCGCGCTTGGACCAACGGAAACCTTTGCACAACCCTCGCCGCAGCGAGGTAGTCCCCTTTCCCCATAAAGGGGGGTACCTCCTTGCCCTCTGGACCTAGTTATGCAAAGGTCTCCAACGGGAGACGCATCGCTCCCTCCAGCGATGATTGGCGGCGCGCTTGGACCCAAGCAAGCGCATTGGCATTTTGGGGTCAGACTTGGCGTGACTGCTACGGCCCCGCGGTACCCTTGACGCTGTTGAGAAGGGCATGCTACGCTAATCCCTAGAAGTTGGCTAGGATATAGGGTCTCAAGACCCCTTAGAGACGTGCCATGCTGGGGATATCGACAAAAGGGCACTACGGCCTTGTCATAATGACGGCGTTGGCCTTGGCGGTGGAGGGAAAGCCGCTTTCCTTGGCGCGGATTGCCGAGGAAACCGGCATTTCGCTCGGCTATCTCGAGCAAATTGTGTCGACGCTTAAGGAGGATGGCTTAGTTGAGAGCGTGCGCGGAGCAAGGGGTGGATACGTCTTGGGTAGAGACCCGGCGGAGATCACAGCGTTCCAGGTAATATTGGCAACCGAGGGCGAGATCGCGCCGATTTCATGCTCGCTGCAGCCGGAAGAAGGCGTTTGCTGTGATAGGGTAGACAACTGCCCGACGGTATTCCTCTGGGGACGGCTGGAACAGCAACTCAGCCTGGCGTTAGGGGACACCACTCTTGCCGACCTGGCCCGCCATAGTAGCGGCAGCAACCCGCGCGGTTCCGGTCAATTGAAGATGATCGGGCAGCTGCGTGCCGGCGCCCTGCGATAGAGGGCCAAAGCCGCGCGGTGCAGGTGTCAATTTTTTGCTGCCAGGGGACCCTGTTGTTGGAGAGTAAATGTCAACGGCATCCGGTAGAATTGCGCAATCGGAAAGCGAAGAGAGAAGGGTAAGATAAAGGACACGATGGCTACCGAGCAACCATATTTCTTGATTGATGATCTCCACGTGGAGATTGAAGAGAACGAGATTCTGCGCGGCGTGAATCTCTCCGTCAATCGCGGGGAAATCCACGCGATCATGGGCCCAAACGGATCGGGCAAGAGTACCCTCGCGCACACCTTGATGGGACATCCCAGTTACGAGGCAACCGCCGGTCAGGTGCTCTTCAACGGTGAGGACATTTTGGAGAAGGAGCCGAATGATCGCGCGAAACTCGGCATCTTTCTGGCATTCCAATATCCGCTGGCGATTCCCGGTGTGAGCACCCTGAATTTTCTGCGCACGTCCCTCAAGGCGGTGAAGCAGAAAGAGATCAGTGCGCGAGAGTTTCGGAAGCATCTTCTTGAGAAGATGGACATGCTCAAGATCAGCCGCGAGTTTGCCGGACGCTACCTCAACGACGGCTTTTCCGGTGGTGAGAAGAAGCGGATGGAGATCCTGCAGATGGCGGTCTTGGAGCCGCAACTCGCGGTCTTGGACGAAATTGACTCAGGCCTGGATATCGACGCGATTCGCGCGGTGGGAGAAGGCATCTCCTCGATCATGCACCCGGAGATGTCGATAGTAATCATCACGCACTACCCGCGCATTCTGCACTACGTAAAGCCCGATTACGTGCACATCATGGTAGAGGGTAAGATCCGGCAGTCGGGTGGCTTCGAGCTGGCGGAGGAGTTGGAAGCCAAGGGCTACGACGTGCTGCTTGATGAGGTGATGTTGGCTACGTCCGAAACGCGGGAAACCTAGGGAGGCAGGAACAGATATGGCGGTTACCGAGAAGGACATCCAAGAAAGCAAGAAAGTCTACAAAGAGAAGTACGGTTTTGCCGATCCGGACCAGGCGATTTACAAAGCGCCGAAAGGCCTGGATCCGGAGCGTGTCATTGAGATTTCCCAGATGAAGAATGAGCCGGAATGGATGCTCAATTTCCGGCTGAAGTCTCTGGAAATCTTCAACAAGAAGCCGGTGCCCACTTGGGGTGCAAACCTCTCCACCATACCCTTCGAAGACCTGTCCTACTTTGTGCGCACCACGGAGAAACAAGGCACGACCTGGGAAGATGTACCGGAATACATCAAGGACACCTTCGACAAACTTGGCATTCCGGAAGCGGAGCGCAAGTTTCTGGCTGGAGTATCCGCACAGTACGAATCGGAAGTGGTCTACCACTCCATTCAGAAGGACTTGGAGGCCAAGGGCGTAGTCTTCCTCAGCACGGAGGAAGGCTTGGAGCAGCATCCGGAGCTGTTTCGGCAGTATTTCGGCACCGTCATACCGTCAGCCGACAACAAGTTCGCCGCGATGAACGGGGCTTTCTGGAGCGGCGGTTCCTTCGTCTACGTGCCGCCGGGTGTTCAGGTGACCATTCCGCTGCAGGCGTATTTCCGCATCAATGCGGAGCAGATGGGTCAGTTCGAGCGGACCCTCATCATCGTGGATGAAGGCGCCTACGTGCACTACGTCGAGGGTTGCACGGCGCCGGTCTATTCGACTGATTCGTTCCACAGCGGCGTGATTGAGATCATCGTCAAGAAGAATGCCCGCTGCCGCTATACGACAATCCAGAATTGGTCCACAAACGTGTACAACCTGGTGACCCAACGGTCCGCGGTGTATGAAGGCGGCGTGATGGAGTGGGTGGATGCCAACCTGGGCTCCAACATTACCATGAAATATCCCAGCGTCTACCTGATGGAGCCGGGTGCGAAGGGCGACATTCTTTCGATTGCCTACGCAGGCGACGGCCAGGTTCTGGATGCCGGCGGCAAAGCAATCCACGTCGCACCGAACACGTCTTCGAAGATCATATCGAAGTCCATCAGCCAGCACGGCGGGCGCACCTCGTTTCGTGGTCTGCTGAAGGTTTATAAGGGCGCGGAGCGGTCCAAGTCGGCTATGCGCTGCGATGCCTTGATCTTGGACAAAGAATCGCGGTCCGATACGTATCCCACCATTGAAATCGAAGAAGAGCAGGTAACTCTCGGCCATGAGGCAGTGGTCAGCAGAATTGGTGAGGACCAGTTGTTCTACCTCATGAGCCGCGGCCTTAGCGAGTCGGAAGCGGCGGGCATGATTGTCAGCGGCTTCATTGAGCCCATCGTCAAAGAATTGCCGATGGAGTATGCGGTGGAGATGAACCGCCTTATTCAACTCCAAATGGATAAGGCAGTAGGCTAGATTGGACGCCAGCCGAGCGAGCCGGATTGCGTGAAGCGCGGCGAAGCGCCAGACGAGAGTGCATGGCGAGCTGTGCATCTTGTCTGGCGTCATTGCTGTAATTGGGTTCGCGCAAGTGAAGTCAACGTTTGTACAAGAGCAGCCAAGCAATACAGAAGTCAGGAAAAAGTAGCGTGAGTCAATCGTCTGTCGAACAAGCACCATTGACGGCTCAGCAAGGGATAACAGCCGAGGCGTGGCACGAGGTTTCACGGGCATGCGGCGACCCGGCGTGGATGAGAGACTTGCGCCAGAAGTCGTGGGAGGCCTATGTGGACACGCCGCTGCCCACGCTGCGAGACGAAGATTGGCGGCGTACCGACTTTCGCGAACTCCAACTCGACGACTTGCTGCTGTACATGCCAGCCGGCATGGAAGTAGAGAGCGAAGCGGATTTGCCGGAGTCGCTCCGGTCACATATCGAAACCGGCGACACCTGGGGCGGCTTGGCCGTGCAGGTCAATTCGGAAGCAGTGCTAACACGGTTGGACGATACGCTGCAGGCCCAAGGGGTAGTCCTCGCGCCGCTCAGTGAGGCGGTCCACACCCATCCGGACCTTGTACAACCGCATTTCGGCAATGTTGTGACACCGGATGACGGCAAGTTTCCCGCGTTGCACGGGGCCTTTACTGCGGGAGGTATCTTCTGCTATGTACCGCCGGATACAGCAGTGGAGCTCCCAATTCAAGCCCTGATCTGGATGAATGCGGAGAACGTCGCCGTGTTCCCTCACGTGCTTGTGGTGGCGGATCGAGGAAGCCAGGTGACCTTTGTCGAGCGGTACGCCAGCCCGACCATGGAAGAGCAGTCGTTCTCGTGCCCGGCAACGGAGGTGGTCGCCAAGGACGGCGCACAGGTGCGCCACGTTACAATCCAAGACTGGGGACGGCATGTTTTCGAGTTGGGTTTCCAACGCCTCCGCGTAGACAACGACGGTCATCTCCACACGATCATCGCTGCCACGGGTGGAAGATTGGTCAAGAACTACGTCGACAACAGCTTTGCAGGCTCGGGTGTCGAAGCGTTTCACCGGGGGTACTTCTTCACCGACGGCACGCAACACATGGATTATAAGACCATACAGGACCACTTGGCGCCGTATAGTACGAGCGATCTGTTGATAAAGGGTGCGCTACGCGACCGCTCTCGCGCCGTCTTTACCGGCGTTATCAACGTCCGCAAGGGTTCGAAACGGACTGACGCCTACCAGGAGAACCGCAATCTCTTGCTCAGCAAGCGCGCGCGGTCAGACTCTATTCCTATTCTCGAAATCGACAACGATGACGTGCGGTGCACGCATGGTTCGGCAACGGGGCAGGTGGACCAGGAGGAACTCTTCTACGTGATGGCGCATGGACTCAACAAGAACGATGCGGCACGCATGTTGGTAGAAGGTTTCTTCAGCGAAGTGATCGAGCATACGCCCCTTGACGGTGTGCAGGCACAATTGGCGGCGCGGGTCCATGAAAAGATGGCCGGATGGCAGGTAGAGGATTGACGGATGGCAAACTTCGTGAGAGCGGCGTCGGTTGACGACATTCCGGAGGGCCGAGCAATCGTCGTAGACATTGATGGCGATAGTCTGGCACTGGCGCGGGTCGAAGGCGGCATTTACTGTATTGACAATATCTGCACCCATGATGGCGGGCCCTTGGGTGAAGGCGAGCTGGACGGCACTGCCCTGGAGTGCCCGCGGCATGGTGCCCGTTTTGACGTCTGCACCGGGCGTGCCCTTAGTTTCCCGGCTGTGGTGCCGGTAAACACCTATGACGTAAGGATTGAAGGCCAGGACGTGTTGGTGGATCTGAGCTGATCCGCTTTAAGTCTTGGGCGCTTATTGGTTAGTTAGGACTGCACACAATGGAACAAGGCGTCTTCGGCGAAGTCGGCTACGATGTGCACGCCGTGCGGCAAGATTTTCCAATCTTGGACCTTCAGGTACACGGCAAGCAACTCGTCTATTTGGACAATGCGGCAACCTCGCAGAAGCCCCAGGCAGTCATTGACAGCCTCGTGCAGTATTACTCGCGGTACAACGCCAACGTGCACCGCGGCATCTACACGCTAAGCGAGCAGGCGACGGCGGCGTATGAACAGGCCCGGGCCAAGATCGCGCGCTTCATCAATGCTCCCTCACCGGAGTGCATTATCTTCGTACGCAATACCACTGAAGCGATAAACCTCGTGCGGTATGCATGGGGCAGTGGGAATGTGCATGCCGACGACGAAGTCCTGATCTCTGAAATGGAGCATCACTCCAATCTCGTGCCGTGGCAATTGCTGGCGCAGGAAAAGGGAGCGGAGTTGCGCTTTCTGCGTGTCAACAATGAAGGCCGTCTTATGCTGGACGGCTTGGACGTATTGATCACGGAAAAGACGCGTCTCATTGCCGTTACGCACGTTTCAAACGTCATTGGTACCATCAATCCGGTGCGGGGCATCATCAAGAAGGCGCACAAGTATGGCGCGCTGGTGCTGCTCGACGCGGCCCAGAGTGTGCCGCACATGCCGGTGGACGTCCAGGACCTTGATTGCGACTTCCTGGCCTTTTCCGGCCACAAGATGATGGGGCCCACCGGCGTGGGTGTGCTCTATGCGAAGCCGCACTTGCTGGAGGCGATGGCGCCGTTCATGGGCGGCGGCAGTATGATTCGCAAGGTAATGCTGACGGAGTCCACGTGGGCAGATGTGCCGCAGAAGTTCGAGGCGGGCACGCCCAACATTGCAGATGTCATTGCGCTGGGCGCGGCGACGGACTATCTCAACGACCTCGGTATGGCCAGCGTGCGCGAGCATGAGATCCAGATTACCCAATACGCTCTGGACCAGATGCGCGAGATTTCGGGAATAAAGCTGTTCGGGCCGTGGGAAATGCAGACTCGCGCCGGTGTCGTCTCATTTGTGTTGGATGGTGTCCATCCCCATGACATAGCGCAGATTCTGGATAGTGAAGCGGTGGCGGTACGGGCCGGGCACCACTGCTGCCAGCCGCTAATGCGACGGTTCAACGTGCCGGCCACGGCGCGAGCGAGCTTCTACGCGTATACCACCGAGGAAGAGGTGGACGCGCTCATAGAGGGTATTCACAAGGCACAGAGGGTATTTGGGCATGCAATTGAACGATCTCTATAAGGAAATCATCCTCGACCATTACCAGAGCCCCCACAACAGAGGCAAGCCGCCGCAAGCCGACATCGAAGCAGAGGGCAGCAATCCGTTGTGCGGAGACGAGATGGAAGTCTACGTCTTGCTCGATGGGGAGCGGCTGAAGGAAGTGCGCTTTGAAGGCGTCGGCTGTGCGATTAGCCTCGCGGCAGCATCAATGATGAGCGAGGTGCTCGAGGGAAAGTCCAAAGATGAAGCCGGCGCTATCAGTGAACTCTTCAAGGCGTTGATGCATGGCGAGGAAGTCACGCTGCCGGAAGAATTGGAAGACCTTGAGTCTCTCCAGGGAGTCGCCAACTTTCCTCTGCGCGTCAAGTGCGCTCTGTTGCCGTGGATGACCCTTGAGCATGGACTGGCCAATGAAGGTGCCGGCCACAGGGTCTCAATCGAGGTCGAGTAACGGACTTTCCCGCTCTAAGTGGAAGCGGCCTACTTTCCCGAGGTTCTGCGCACAATCTCTTTCACGGAAACCATGATGGCGAGACAAGTCAAAATGGCGATCATGGGCGCGACCACAAAGGGAAGACCGGAAAAGAACCCCCAAACGACCAACCCGACGAGCCGCAGCACGATGTCCAGCATCTGCACGATCCTCCGCAAGAATTAGACTACTCTGGTTCTAGTGGCAACAGTGCAATAGTACACGAATTTCACGTGACGCGCATCCTGCATATTGTGTACACTGTGCAACCTTTTGGGGAACGCTTGACCTCGAGTCAAATCGAGGGGATCTCTACGACGCTGCGACTGTAAATGTCGCTATAGCAATAATGACTGGGAGAGAAGGAGACATGCCGGCAAAGATTGGGTGCCAAGCGAGACTTTGGCTCCGCGAGACCCAGGACCTTGGAGGCAAACTGGCTACCATCGGCGAGGATCTGGCCGCGGCCGGCTATGACGGTCTTGAGATTGGCTTCGCCTACGTCAACGACCCTGGGGACACCGCAGCCTATCGGCGCGCTGTGGATGGGAATGGGCTAAAGACGGCAGGCATTCACGTAGGCGGCGCCTGGCACGACACAGCTCAAGTGCAAGAGAAGTCCATGCCCCAGGCACGCGCCGCGGCTGACTTTGCGGGAGCGGTTGGGGCTGAGTATCTTGTCATAAGCACGGGTCGGAAGCAGGACGGACATTTAACCCAAGCAGAGATTTCGACGCAAGTAGACCACCTCTCAGCGCTATGCGCCTACGCGGCGGCGCAGGGCGTAACGCCGCTGCTACACAATCACCAGCATGAGTTTACCGATGGCGCGCGGGTCTTTCGTGGGATCATGTCCGGCATTGACGCCGGTACGCTGGGGCTCTGCCTTGACGTGAATTGGGCCATGTGGGCGGGCGCCGACGGCGTGGGAATACTGGAAGAGTTCTATCCGCGCCTCCGCATGGTGCATCTGCGCGACACTGTCAACGATACGACATGCGTGGAAGTGCTGGGTGAAGGCGACGCGGCGCTTCAGGCAATCTTCTCTGCGCTGCGCGATAGGGACTATTCCCACTGGGTTCTCTACGAGTGGTCGGTTTGTGATCCTACCACAGACCGTCCCACCGCCGAGATTGCGGGGCTGAACCGGCAGTTTCTCAGCCATGCGCTGCGGTGAAGGGAATTGCGGCGGCCGAGCGTCTACAGCAGTTCCCCGGTGCCTGACCCCGGCCCCCAATTGCGCGTAGCTCTGGCGAACGGGATCGCCTTTAAATATCCTCCGCGATTGGGTCGTCCATTCGCGTTGCCACACACGGGTTTGGGAAGAGGCGAGGAGATTGCTGGCGGCTCGCGCAAGACTCGTGAATGAGTCCATGGTGTAACCGGAGCGGAGGCGCATGGGAGTCGAACCCACCCAGGACGGGAGTAGCCCGCCCCGCAGACGGTTTTGAAGACCGCGAGGCCCACCGGGACCCGAGCGCCTCCACATGTCAGTCTAGCAGTCTGGCCCGCACCGCGAAAAGCCGACACATTCAGGTCCCCGCCTCTCTGTGACACCGCGCATGAGTATCGCTCTGCAGCAAGGGCCTTTGCACGTTCATGTTCCATCTGCTTACTGCAATTGGCACAGATGTTGTTTGTGGTTGTATTCCTGGTTTGCAGGCTGCAGTAACTCCCGTGCGCAGTGGTTTACTTGACAGGGTGTTCGCCGGTTCGGTATCTAAATAAAAGGACTGGCCGTCGCTCGCATAGTCCGAATGCTCAGCTCGCTATGCGAATAAAGTGGGTTTTGCTAACCGGTTTGCCGTCCTATGTTGGGGCGGGGTGCGTGCGACGGTAGCAATCTGGAATTAGTCTTGCTCCACATCTCATTTGGGTACCGGTGTCATCTATGCGTGTTGGATTCAATCCTCGGTTGCAGCCGTTTCGCCGTATGACTATGGCTGAGCAGTTGCAGGAGACCTTGCATACAGGGCAGCAGCTCGAGTTTGCCGTGGTAGAGGTGAGTATCGATGAAGTAGTCTACCGCAGAGGCTTGTGGGACACGTTCACCCAGGACGTGCTGAAGATCATCAACCATGCGCCGCTGCAATTCCAGGCAAATCTCTTTGCGGATGAAGGCTTTGAGGAGGCGCCGAGCGACACCACCCCATTCCCGCGCTCGATTTATCTGCGGCGCTTGGTGCAGACGATTGAGTTCTTTGAAGCCTATGCGCCGATGTCGCTCTACGTGGTGCACGCGGGCAGGCGCAAAGGACACATTGACGATCACTTGCAAGCGCTCCATGAGGCTTTTGAGGCGTTGCTCGTGCTCTATCCCGGTGTGCCGCTCGCCATCGAGAACGGCGGCCGCGAATCCGTCTTGCACTTCCCGGACGACTTTCTCACGTTTCTCGATGCGTTTCCCTCGTTGCGCTTTGTGTTGCACACCGGCCGCGCGTTCCAATCGGTGATGTGGGACAACGATCAGCTGGGGCGCTATGTGCGCAAAGCCGTGCGGTTTGTCGATCGTCTGGCGGCGATTCGCTGGACGAATTCCAATCCCGTCACCGACCCGGATCGTCCGCTGCAACTCGAACTCGACCGCGCGCCCGACTTCGGCCTGATTATGCGCGGACTGGGGCGCAATCCCGCCTTGGTGCACTTACTCGACGCCGTGGGCGGCAGACCCGCCGCCTTGGCGCGTGAGCGAAGGGCGCTGCATGCTCAGGTAGATCGCTAGATGCGATTCCAGATACAGTGCCGCTGGGTGGCAGCGCATGCAAGTGGACGCGGCGACTGCGGCCAGAAATCGTATGGCAAGTGCGGACCCCAGCGTAATGGAGCGCTCTCCCTGCGATCGATTGGGCTACGGTATAATTGCTGAGAGGAACGCGCCGCGACCCTCCCAATGATTCGGAAGCGATCGCCCCTGGACTGCGGCTCTTGTTTTGGCGTGCCAACTGAATCTCACCTTTGAGGCGGCTAAATCCATGGGTACAATTGCGACAGATTCTGCCCTTGACCGCATCGAATTCGATGCCCAGGGGCTGGCGCCTGCCATAGTGCAAGACGCGGCGACGAAGCAGGTGCTCATGTTGGGCTTCATGACCAGGCAAATGCTGGCAAAGACACTCGAAACCGGGCAGGTGTGGTTCTGGAGCCGGAGTCGCCGGGAGCCCTGGCTCAAGGGCGCTACGAGCGGCAACTACCTCAATGTGGTGCAGGTGTACCGGAATTGTGAAGAGAATTCGCTGCTCATTCTGGCCAGGCCGGACGGACCTACGTGTCACACCGGCGCCGTATCGTGCTACTATCGGACGCTGGACGAGGAGTAGGCATGGCTAACGAAGAGACGCCTGCCGGCGTGTCCGCGGCTGTCCTCGACGATGTCTTTGCGGTCATTCGTGAGCGGCAGCGGCAGTTGCCGGAAGGATCCTACGTCACGCACCTATTGCAGGGCGGAACCGATCGGATAGCCCGCAAGGTGGGGGAAGAAGCAATTGAGGTGATCCTCGCCGCCATGAATACGGCGCCGCAGGAACTCACGGCGGAGGTGGCCGACCTATGGTTTCATTGCCTCGTGCTCTTAGCGCAGAGCGGCTGCACACCGGACGACGTGTATCAAGAACTGGCGCGGCGGCACGGCAAGCGCCCAACCTTCGAGCAGAAGGCCGAGGCCCAGGCGCAACTGCCTACTGTTGATGACGCCTGACCGAGCGGCAACCAATGCCTCATAGTCTCGTGTCTGGCAACGTGACCGCCGTCCCGCGCTATCGCTACCCTTCATCTCCAGCGTTCAGCGGCGAAGCGGTGGCTGCGCGTAGGGTTAAGACGCGCTTGCACCCGCAGCAGCCTGCCACCCGGTCTCGCCAAGCAAGCCCATCAGCGCCGCATGCGCTTTGGCAAAGAGGTCGTGTCCCGTGTAGCCGAATGAGCGCCCCGCCACCTGCAGGTGAGGCTCCAAGGAAAAGAAGCCGGCGTAGCCATCGGCCTTGAGCGCGCCCAGGAGCTCCCGCCACTCAGCGCTACCTTCACCCGCTACGACAACTCTGCCCTTTGGCGATTCCTTGTCCTTTACGTGCATATAGTGCAGCCAAGGTTTCAGCGCGGGATAGGCCTCCGTATACGGCTTCACGCCGCACGCAACGAAGTTTGCCGGATCGAGCGTCAGACGGAGGTTCTCTGCGCCTATGGTCTCAAAGATGTCTTTACAGCGCTCAGGAGTGTCGCCGTAAATGTCGCTCTCGTTCTCGTGAAGGAGCAGGATGTCAGAGCGGTGTTGCCGTGCCGCCTCGCTCAGCGCCTGTAGGCGGCGCATCACCTCATCGCGATGCTGGGCCGGGTCTTCGCCCTCCGGCATGAAGAACGAGAACATGCGGATGTAGGACGTCTCGAAGATGTCGGCGGCGCGTAAGGCACCCTTGAAGCGTTCCAGGTGTGCCTCAAAGTCGTCGGTGACCATAATCTTGCCGATGGGCGATCCGATCGCGGACACGCTCATCCCGCGACTATCGAGCTCGCGTTTTGCCGCACGCAACTCGTCTTCTGTGAGGTCAACGATGACCGCTTTGGGCTTGCCGTCGAGGGCGAGATTGCGCACCTCGACGTGATCGATGCCGATCTCACGCATGGCGTCTAGTTGGGCGGCGAAATCGTCGGTAATCTCGTCACTGAAGCCGCTGATCTTCTCGTACATGGAGGCGTCTCCTTGAGTGCTCTTGCGCGGTTTATGGCGTGAGTTTCCAATTGGGAGGTCCGTACCTGAAAGGACCATGCCGCAGGTCTCGTCATTTCAGGTTCTAGGATAGCGTGCTGCAACGCACCATACAATTGCTCAGGCGCGGTCGGCGCAGGGCGCGGTTTCTCGGTTTTCCTGTAGATTTGACACGGTGGGCACATGATCCAACGCGCAGCAGTGAAGACAGTGCATAGAGACGCATATTGGTTGCTCTCCATCCCATCAGCAGCCTGTATCTTCTGGAAAACCTCGCTCTGAGACCGGATTCTGCGACGGAAGGCAAGAGTTCCCGCTGAACCGGAGCGTGTGGGCTGCGCTGAGCGTCTGCTACTGTGCGTAAGTTGGTATAATGAATGCAGCCTTGCGCTCCCACTGAAGTTGAGCGAAGACAGAAACCGCGTTCCTCGTCAGGTGGGTTGCAAGCCGGTGTAGAATTGGGTCAGACTCTTGCATTCTTGCCGTCTCACTTACATGGAAGAGCCGCGAGACGACACAGAGGAGAACGCTTCCTAGTGCAACAGTATTTACAGATTATCCAGATTATCCTATCAGTGGCACTGGTTGCCGCGGTGCTCTTGCAAGCGCGCGGTGCTGCCCTGGGATCGGCGTTTGGCGGTTCCGATACAATTCACAATACGCGGCGCGGCGTCGACCGGTTACTGTTCAATGTAACGATTGGGCTTGCGACGCTCTTCATCATCGTATCTGTGGTCCTTGTGCGTATCTAGTATGCCGCAGGGGTGAAGAATGGCAGAGCAACCGCCTCCGTCCTCGACGAAGTCGCCGTCTTCGACCAGGTCGCAGTCTTTGACTGGGTCGCCGTCTTCGACGAAGTCGACCGTTTCATCCCGCATTGCCGGGGCAGTGATAGTCGGTGGTATCGGCTCGCTCCTGGCGGCTGCCTTACTTGCCTACTTTGCCTACGCCGCGACCGTTATCGATGTTCCCGATTACGGCGGCACGTACATCGAGGGGACTCTGGGACCTCCGCCGACGCTTGTGCCGTTCCTCGCCCAGGATGAATCGGCCCGCACGATTTCGTCCCTTATTTTCAATGGGCTCACCCGGTTTGCGCCCGATGGGTCGATTCAGCCCGACTTGGCGACTGGCTGGGAGATAGATTCTCAGAATCGCTCCTACGTGTTTCATCTCCGGGAAGACGTGACGTGGCACGACGGCATGCCTTTCACGGTGGATGATGTCCTGTTTACGTTTGCCTTGCTGGCGAGCCCTACCCGCAATGATCCGGTCTGGCGCAACGTGCGGGCGGAGCGCGAAGGCACGCAGAGCGTCCGCATTTTTCTGCTCAATGATGTGTATATCCCGCTGCTCGAGTATGTGACGATCGGGATTCTGCCGCGGCATCTCTTAGATGGTGTGAGCGCCGATCAAGTCATCTTTACCCCATTCAGTCTGGATCCGGTGGGCACGGGTCCGTACCGCGTTGAGGAATTCACTGAGGACTATGCGCTGCTGCAGGCAAATGAGCAGTATTTTGGCGGGTCTCCGCTCATCCGTATGCTGAAGTTCAAGTTCTACCCAAATGCTGGAGCCACCATTACCGCCCTGGAGCGGGGCGAGGTTGAGGGCGTAAGTTTTCTACCGCCGGCGGATTTCGACCGCGTCAGCGAGATAGCGGATGTGCAAGCGTATAGCGCGCCCCTGGCCGGCTATACCATTCTCTACTTCAATTTACGTCGCACACCGTTCTTTGATCGCCGGATTCGACGCGCGATTGCCCATGCCATCGACCGCGAATACCTCGCCAGCGAAGTGCAGGGGGGGACTGCGGACCCATTGGAAGGGCCAATTCTGCCGGTACCCTGGCTGCAATCTCCGGATGTCGTGCGCTATCCTTACGACCCGGCGCGCAGCAGGGCGCTTCTCGAGGAAGCCGGCTGGACTCTAGGCCAGGATGGAGTTCGCGTTAGGGGTGAAGAACGACTTACGCTCACCTTGCTTACTACCAACTTGCTGGGCCAAGTCGAGCTGGCAGATGCGATTGTGGGCCAGTTGGGAGACGTCGGTTTTGAAGTGGAAGTTCAGGTTGCGGGACCTTCCGGATTGCTCAATGACTTCCTGCTCACGCACGACTTTGATATTGCGTTGTATACCTGGCTGCTCAACGGACTGGATCCTGATCCTTATCTCACGTGGCACTCCAGCCAGGAAAGCGGTTGGAATTTCTCCGGGTTCATAGATCCCCGTGTTGACGAGGCATTGCAGAACGCGCGCCACACTCTGGATCAAAATGAGCGAAATCGGATGTACGATGATTTTCAGCGCGCCTTTGCCGAAGAAGTACCGAGTCTGATGCTGCTTAGCCCGCGCTATACGTTTGCAGTAAGGAACACTGTGCGCGGCGTCACCGTGCCCGATATTCTGCCAACCGTTGAATCCCGCTTGTCTGAAGTCGGCAGTTGGTATATCAAGACCAAAAAGAACGTCCTCAATGTCCGCGGTCCCTTGGAGGGATTGCGAGTGCCGTTCTTTTCCTAAGAGGAGCACGTATCGGATGGCTGATCTGAAGGTACCGACGGTACAGATAGTCGCGATTGGCACGGAGCTCGTGCTGGGTCGCATTCAAGACACGAATTCGTTCTGGCTCTCCCAGCAGCTCACTGAGTTGGGCGCGGAAGTACTGCGGATTACGGTATTGCCTGACGTGTTGTCAGAAGTCATCCCCGCACTGCAAGGCGCCGCCGAGAGCGGCGTGGACTTTGTGGTTGTAACCGGCGGGCTGGGCCCGACGCCGGACGATCTCACGGTAGAAGCATTTGCCAAACTGCTTGACGAGGGCACGTATCAGGACCGTAGCCTGTTGGAAGACTACATGCGCAGACGGCAGATGGCCGAGGATGAACTCACGCCGGGTCTGCGCAAGATGGCGACGGTACCGGAGAGCGCGGTGGTTTGGGCCAGCCCGGCAGGATGGGCGCCATGCATCCAGGTCACCCAGTTGGAGACGACCTTCTTCGTGCTCCCGGGGCCGCCCCGCGAGATGGAGGCGCTCTTTGATCGCTACGTTGCCACGGCGATTTCAGAGTCGCTGGAAATCAGGAGCGCCGCGCGTCGAGTCTTCGTGAACATGAGCGAATCCGAGATTTCTCCGCTCATCGAAGAAGCCATGGAGCGGTATCCCGGGCTGTACGCAAAGGGGTACGTTGCACTGCGCAGTGACACCCATTTGCCGGTTGATTTTGTCGCGCGGGCTACCTCTGATCGCGAAGCGCGCAAGATGCTAAGCGACGCGATCGATCTGTTCTCAACCGGCGTGAAGGCGTTGGGCAAGGATATTCACTACTAGGGCGTCGCGCTCCCCGCCGGCGCATGCCTCACGCGGCTTGGCTCTTCTCTAGCGCTTTCTTGGCCGCAAGGAAATTGGCGTTGAGTTCAATCGCCAGTGTGAAGTCGCTGCGTGCCCCTGCGAGGTCTCCGGTCATTTCCCGCGCGCGTCCCCGCCAGTAGTACCACTCTTCGGCTGACGACTCCGCCAGGTGGGACTCTGCAAGCGCGATTACGTCCTGGTAGCGCCCTTGCGTCCAGTAAGCCTCAAACGGGCCGAATTGGTACCACAACATGCGCCAGGGCAGACCCAGGTGCCGTGCCCAATCAAAGGCTTGGGCGGCGAGTTGCGTATCGCCGAGATTGAGCGCGCTCGTGCCCAGATTGAACCATGCGAAGGCGTCGCTCTCGTCTTGAGACAGTTCCTGCTGCGCGACGCGCAGCGCCTGCTCCCACATCTGTCTGCCTCTGTAGTCCTCGGTGAGCACGGCTTCCACTGCAGCCTGGCTCTCGGGAGGATAGATGACTACGTATAAGCGATTGAAGACTTGCCATTCTGCGTCAAGATTCGAATAAGGCACGGTTACGTTCGGTCCCAGATATGAGTCGTGGGCTTGAAAGGTCGCCGACTGCTCATCGTAGCCAAACAGTACGCGATAGTGCCCCATACCGTCATCGGGTTCGGGTTCGAACCAGAACTCGACGATCACGGGGAAGCCGGCAAACAGGAGTTGCTTCAGGAGGTCCAGGTCGCCCCCCACGCCGACGTGCGCCTGAAAGCCAATGCTCTCCACGTAGGCCGTGAATTCCTCCGGGCTGACGTTCTTGTCATCGGGATCGGACTTGAGGAAGGGAGCGACGTCCTTCTGGGCTTCCGTGCGCCCATAGTAGCTGAGCACCATACCTACAGAGCTCGGCGCACAGTTGTTCCAGCCCTGATACTCGTGCCGTAGCCCCTCTAAGCGGGTGAATTGAGGCAATGCGTTTGAACTGGAGGGCGAAGAGGCCTCAGCATCTGGGGCACGGACTATTGGATTAGCCGGTGGGGCGTCCGCTACGGTGCTGCCTGGAAGGATTAGGGGAGACGTATCCGGCTGTGGGACAGGCTGGCTCTGACGCTCTGGAGTGAGGTTGGCTGTCTCGAATCGCGTGGACGTCCGGTCAAGCAACCGGGAAATATCCATGCCGCTCGCAGAAGCGGCAAAGGAGCCGATCAGCACTCCGACCACGATTACCAATGACCAAAGTGGTAACCTGGAGGCTTTTCTGTGCCTACGGGGAGGGCGGGAAATCACCCTGACGTGTACCGGCCTGCCAATCTCCCTCATGGGAGCACGCTCCAGTCAAGTCTCATTCTAGGTTCATTATACTGCACAGAGTCTAGACGAACGGTAAAGTCGAGCGGCTTTCCGTGTGCGACCGGCCGTGTGCTTGGCAGTTTGTCACCTGAGGTCAGTTGCGGCGGCGCGCCATGCAGCGGGGAACGCTGCAGCATCTCGTTGCGGGCACAGGGGCGGCTAGCTTTCTTGAGGGGGCCCACATGGCGCGGGCGCCAGCGTGTTAAAAGGCTCACCCGGTGGGATTGGGGTATTCTCCAGCCCGGACTCTCGGCATGGCCTCTAACGACCTCCACAATGCGACATCAATGAATTTGTTAGCAACGGCTTCGAGAGAATCTAGTGCGTAGCTTTGGGCGGAGCTGTCAGGCTTGCCGTAGAAGCAGACTCTCTAACTCTCGATGGGGGTTTTGGTACTGCCCCGCAGAGGCTGCGCATCGGCAGTGCGAAGATGCCCGGCTTCGTCGCTCAATGGTTGGGCAGGGCTCTGCGTAGACGCGACAGTGGGGTTCCATGGCGTCTAGTCGATCTGCGTAAACCGGGCATCGCCTTCAGTGCATTAAAAGGAGAGGAGGCGCACACCTGTGCGCCTCCTCCTTCGTTCTCTCAGCTTAGCGCTAGCAGATTCGGCAAGTGCTTACTCTGCCGGCTCGTTGAGGATCTGGTTGGCGAGCGTGTTGGCCTGCGCCAGCGCAGAAGCGATCTCAATTTTGCCCTGGTAGGCATCGTTGAGAATCGGCCGTACTTCGGCGTTCTGCTTCAGGAAGCGTCTATAGGGGTAGACGCCCGGCAGTTTGGCCAAGTCTTCGCGGGTCTGGAGCACGGGAAGGTCCGCAACGCCAGCAGTCCACGCTTCATGGGCAAAGAGGTCGAGGCGCGGAGAGACGGCCTTATTGACCTCGATCTTATGCAAGGCAACTTCCAGGCCGCAGAACCAGTTGATGAACTCAACTGCGCCGTCCGGATTGCCCGCGCCCAGCGGCGTTACAACCGGATTCATCCAGGACGCCGTGGCGAACTGACCGCTGTCCGACTGCGCCGGGTAGCCAATTTGCCAATACTTGAAGTCGCGAGGCACCTCAAAGTACCGCAGCGTTGGGGTTGAACTAATGTCATAGTGCATACCGGCCTGATTGGCCTGCAGCAATTCGTGATGCCTGGGATCGGTGAGCGTGCCGCCGTCGGGCGACTTGGCGCTGACATCCTCTCTGTTCCAGAGATCAAAGAGGAACTGCATGGTGTCCCGGGCCTCTTCGGTGTCGTACTGCGCCGAGAACTGCTCAGCATCATAGGCGCCGGTGCCGGTCGTGAGTACCCACGCCGCCCAGCGCGCCAGCGCTACGTTATCCGGCAACAAGAAACCGGAGACGGAGATGTTGTTGCCTTCGCGCTTGGTCATGGCGCGGGCAGCGGACACCAAATCGTCCCAGTTATTGATGTCGCCGCCATTCTCGTCAAGGCCGATGTCGATAAGCAACTGGCCGTTGACGACGATGGACTGCGACTCCGGCCCCATGACGGGAACACCGAAAGTGGCGCCTTCAGCCTTGCGGAACTGGTGCGAGGCCTCGAAGAACTGGTCGTCCTGAATGTGCGGATACTGAGTGAGATATGGCTCGTAGTCCATCAGCAAGCCCAAGTCCCAGTGGTCGCGGGCCCAGATGATGGAGTTGAAGGCCACGTCCACCGGCGTTCCGGCCGCGATGGTGGTGCGGAAATGCTGGCGCAGGGGCTCGATGGGATCCCTGCCCACATCTTCCACCGCAATGCCGGTGCGGTTTGTGAACTCTTCCAACGCCCACGGTACCAGTCCGCCCGGATCGATGCGGGAAATCCACCAGTGCAGGAACTGAACCGGAGGAGCTTCCTCAGCCTGCTTCATTTCTTCTTCAGCCTTGGGAGCTTCCGCTTCCTCGGCCTGCTCTTCCATGGCCGGCGCGGCCGTGCCGCCGCACGCTGCCGCCAGGAAGGCACCCGCGGTGCCCAAACCTATGCCTGCAAGCAAGCTACGCCTGCTGAGTCCTTTGCGTTCATCCAAGGAATCCATAAACGAATCCTCCTAAATGTGGGGGCGCCACCCCCTTCATTCGAGTACTACATCCTGCTGGATTATAGAGGCCAAGTAAAGGAGTGTCAAGGATTGGCGCCCTTTGCGCCGGCTATCCGGCCGATCCCGGAGCTTGAGCGCTGTCAAGGCCGCTCTCCTGTACCCTTCGTACGCCCGATTCGGGTATAGTATTAGTGTGCGGCCAAACGGCATTCCCCCAAAGACTGGCTGCCCACTTCCTTTTAGCGCCCGCTTCAGGCTATGGCACGCTCCAATTCAATGAGCCGGACTATCTATGCCAGCCACGGCGATGAGATTCCGGCAATCATCCGAAAGCTCCAACGCAGGCGCGGTTCTCCGGTTGTGCTGGTGGCGAACAATTGTCCGGCACTACACGAGAGAGAGAACCTCGAGTTCTTGCAGCGCCAGGCGGAAGACCTTGATCTCGACCTTACCTTGGTTTGCGGCGACCGCACCGTGCGGGAATCCGCAAGTGATTTGGGTATGTCAGTAGTCAAGTCTCTGGGAGCCCTGCATGCGCCGGACCGGTCGGAACAGAAAGCAGGCTCGGGGTCGGCTGACGCTGGGACTTCCCAGGCACCCAACACACGGATTGAGGGGTCTCGCGCCGCAGAGACAACGATACGTGCGCGGTCTGCAGCCACGGGTATGGGATTGAGTTCTCATCAGAGGCGCAGCAAAAGGACCCTCTCGCTTGATCGGTCGTTTTCCAGCGTACTTGCCGTGGCCACGCTCATCGTCGTACTGCTCTTTGTCGTGTGGGGTGTGCTTTACATTGTGCTGCCCAACGCCAAGATCGAGTTGACACCCGTTCAGCAACGGTACAGCACCGTCTTGCAGTTGCGGGCCGATCCGCAGGTGAGTCGCCTCAACGCGGTTACCGGCGAGATGCCGGCGCAGTCGATCGTCATCGAAGTGACGGATGAAATGACAATTCCGGCAACAGGAATCAAGAACGTGCCGACTGTCCGGGCGGAGGGTAACGTCGTGTTTAGCAACCGGATTTCGCAACGCGTCGTGGTGCCGCAAGGGACAGTGGTCCTCACGAGTGACAACAGAAGATTCACGACGGCAGCAGAGGTCACTGTCCCGCCCACATCCGGCACGAGCGGCTTGTTCGGGGCCAAGCGGGTTGACATTGTAGCGCAGGAGCCCGGCCCAATCGGCAACGCCGACTCCGGCGCAATTACCTACATCGAGGATCAAGCTCTCAACCAGCGTCTCATCGTTGACAATGATTCACCCATTCAAGGAGGCGGAGAACGCGCCGTCACCTTCATAACGGAGGAGGACCGCCTGAGGCTCTACAATCAGCTCCGTGAGATTCTCAAGCAGCGGGTTTGGCAGCAACTGAGAGATAGGTCTGACTTGAAAGAGAGCACCTTTGTCACGTGGGATTCGGATGTGATCGTAGATGAAGCCGTCTATGACAATAACGTGGGTGACGAGAGCAACGAGGTCACGTTGCGCATGAGGGTGAAGCTGCGGGGCACCGCCTTCTCCAACGTGTACCTGGAAGAGGTAGTACCGGTCATTCTGTCGAGAATTGTGGAAAACCAATTGGCAGATTACGCGTTGGTCTCGGAAACTGTGGACGCAGGTGAACCGAAGGTAGAAGGCATAGCCGACGGTGTCGTGCAGCTTTCACTGGAGGCGCAGGGCGACCTGGTGTCCACGTGGAATCTCGGGGAGATTCGCCGGGACCTGGCAAATGTCACGCGAGAAGATGCGGAGGACTATCTGGACAACTTGACGGGAGTAGGCGACTTTTCGTTGGAGATGGGTCCGGACTGGTACGACCGCATGCCGCGGTTGTGGTTTCGCATAGACATCGACGTGCTAAGCCCCCTGCAATTGGCTGCCTGACACCACTGGCAACGAAGCATGCGGGTACTGTGTCTCGATATTGGGGAGAAGCGCATAGGTGTGGCCTGTGGAGAATCCTCTATTGGCTTGGCGACGCCCCTAACGACCATTCATCGCAAGACCTGGCACGAAGACTGTGCCGCGGTACGCCGGCTCTACACTGAGCAAGGAGCGGAGGCGCTCGTCATCGGTTTGCCGGTCAGTCTCGACGGCGCGCTGCACTACCAGGGAGAACACATCAGGGCAGAAGGTGAGCGGCTGGGTGATGCGTTAGGCATGCGCGTAACCTTTTGGGACGAGCGTTTCTCCACCCTCATTGCGGCAGAACGCCTGCAGGCAAGCCCTACGGCCAAGCGTGGCAAGACCCCGCTCGATGCCGCCGCTGCCGCCGTAATCCTGGAGTCCTACTTCGCCGCGCTGCCGGATGAATAGCGTTCCTCCCGTGCCTAAGAGCGCCGGTGAATGCTACCATGACTCTATGGGCATTCACTTATCGCGGCGGGCAATTCTGCGCACTCTGCTGGCTACAACCCCAGCGCTTGTTGCCGCCGGCTGCGGATCAGGAGATGAGTCATCCGATTCAGAATCTGACTCGCCGATCGAACCCGGCGGCGAGGTAATTCTGACGATTCCCCCCGGCAGTACGACGGAGCAGATTGCGACAATACTCAGGGACGCCGGAGTCATTCGCAGTACGTTGGCGTTCCGCTTACGTGCCCGTCAAACGGGCGTTGACGGCTCGTTTCAGGCCGGACAACATGTGCTGCGTCGCAATATGTCTGTGGATGAGGCTATCCAGGCGCTGCAGCAGGCTGAGACCTTTGAGCAGGTACTGACTCTCATCGAAGGCTGGCGTCGAGAGGAGATGGCGGCCTACTTGCAGGCGCAGAATGCGCTCAATGCGAGCGAGTTTCTTATCCTGACCGCAAGCCCGAGACCGGGGAGCAGCTTCTTGGCGGATCTGCCGGAGGCGGCCTCGTTGGAAGGCTATCTCTTCCCAGATACGTATCGCATCGAGCCTGACACGACCACGGCACAGTTTGTCGACCGCCTACTGGCCCAATTTGCCAGCAAGATTGGCGGCGCCGTAGGCGAAGGCTTTCAAGCCAACGGCCTCACCATCCATCAAGCAGTGAGTCTGGCCGCCATAGTTGAACGAGAAGCGCAAGTTGCGGCGGAGCGGCCTCTCATTGCCAGTGTCTTCTACAACCGGCTGCGCATTGGGATGCCGCTGCAGGCAGATCCCACCGTGCAGTATGCCCTTGGCTTCCAGCAATCTGAGGGCCGGTGGTGGAAGAAAACGGTAACCTATGACGATCTCAGGGTAGAATCGCCCTATAATACCTATGCCAACGGCGGACTGCCTCCCGGTCCGATTTGCAATCCCGGCTTGGCTTCGCTGCAGGCGGTGTCGGCTCCCGCGACTTCGGACTACTATTACTTTGTGGCGGTTGGCGATGGCTCCCACGTCTTTAGCCGGACACTAGAGGAGCACAATGCCAACGTCCGCAAATACCAGTCTTCCTAGGGTAGAATATTGACGTATCTCGCTGCCCTACCATGCGGACAAAGTAGACTGCCGAGGGCAGGCGGCTGCGGGAAGCTTGAGATTTCTGCAATCCGCAGCGCAATGCTCGTCGCATGGGGAACCGCAATTCTCAGTAAACGTGCAAAGGGAAACTGCGGTCATCCTGAAGCTCTGTACTCAAACCCAATGTGAGTTCGTGCATGGTTGTCTTTGATACATTACCACCCGAAATCGAGGCCCAGTGGCGGGACTTGGTTATGCCGGACGAGGAGACACTCCTCGTTGCAATGTCGGACATCCGGCATGACGGCCACTTTGGCGTGCGTTGGATAGTGCTTACCAATAGGCGCGTGGTGGTGCTCTCCGACCAGGCGCCGGGTGTTGACGGCCAGGTGAGTATTGACTTTGCCGAGATCTCGGACGCGCGCGCGGAGCCGCTGGTCGGCGGCGGCCGGCTTGAAGTAAGGCGAAACGGTTACTTCACGCCCATTGTCGAATACTCTAGCTCCCTGGGCGCCAAGTTCACGGAAATCGCGCGCGGCATCCAGCAGCTTGCCAAAGACGAGCCCTTTGCCGTAACGACGGACATACCCCGCGCCCGCTGCCAGAAGTGCCAGGCGCTCCTGCCGGACCGGGAACGCAACTGTCCTCGCTGTGTACGCAAGATGGCGGTCTTGCTGCGTATTGCCAGCTATCTCAAGCCGTATAAGCCTCTGGCGGCTGTGCTCATTCTCGCCACCTTGGGTCGCGCGCTGCTGCAATTGACGCCGCCCCTCATTACGAGAATCATGATCGATGATGTCTTGGTGCCCAGAGAGAACTTTGCCTTGCTGGCCTGGCTCGTGGCAGCGCTTGTGGGTGTAAATTTGGCGACCGGCGGGCTCGAGGTAGCGGGAAGTTGGGTTGGCGCGTGGCTGAGCACGCGGGTGATTGCCAACATGCGCGCGCAGCTCTACCAGGTCTTAGAACGCATGTCGTTGACGTTTCACAACCGCAAGGGACAGGGAAACTTGCTTTCTCTTGTCACGCGGGACACGGAGAGCCTGAATTACTTTCTCATTGACGGCGCACCGTACCTGGTCGTCAATAGTGTGATGCTTTTTGGCGTGCTCACAATCCTCCTCTTGATGAGTTGGCAGGTCACCCTTCTCGTCTTATTGCCGGTGCCGTTCGTCGTGCTGGGAGGTACAGCGCTGGTAAAGCGGATGCGCGTGCTCTGGTCGCGGGTTTCTCAGAATTGGGCGCTCTTGCACGGCCAACTGAACGAATCGCTCTTGGGAATTCGGGTGGCAAAGGCCTTTGCGCAGGAAGAGGCAGAAATCGGGCGTTTCGAACGCCGCAATGAAGCGGTTGCGCGCGCGACCGTCCGCGAGGCCCGGTTCTGGGATAGCTCCTTTGCCGTGCTGAATTTCGTCACCGGCGCGGGTGTATTCATCGCTTGGTTTGCCGGGGGAAGCGCGGTCCTCGGCGGCGCTTTGTCGCTAGGCGATCTTATGGCATTCATTCAATTGCTGTGGATGCTCTACGGTCCCTTGCAGTGGTTCAACCGCATCTACAATTGGATGTCGCGAGCGTTGGTGGGTGCCGACCGCATTTTCGACGTCATGGATACGCCGACTGAACCCTATGCACAACCGGGGAAACTGACTCCCCGTCCCTTGCGGGGCGAGGTGGAGTTTCGCGAGGTGACGTTTGGCTACGACAAGACGAAACCCGTTCTCAAGAAAGTAGACTTGTACGTTCACCCCGGTGAAATGATCGGGTTGGTGGGCAAGTCTGGGGCAGGCAAAAGCACCACGGCGCACTTGGTGTGCCGCTTCTACGAGGCCGATCACGGACAGGTGCTCATCGACGGCCACGACATTCGCGACATCGAGTTGACGTGCCTGCGCGACCAGATTGGCGTGGTGTTGCAAGAGCCCTTCCTCTTTAGCGGCACTATCTTGGAGAATATTCGCTATGCGAAGCCGGAGGCGGCTTTGCCGGAAGTCATCGCGGCGGCACGGGCGGCGAACGCGCACGACTTCATTGTCGCCAAGCCGGAGGGCTACGACTCCCTGGTGGGAGAGCGCGGCAATCGCCTGTCAGTGGGAGAGAAGCAACGTGTCTCCATTGCGCGCGCGGTTCTCAAAGACCCGCGCATCCTCATCCTCGACGAGGCGACCGCTTCCGTAGACACCGAGACGGAGTTCGCTATTCAACAGGCCATCAGTCGCTTGATCAAGGGCCGTACGACCTTCGCGATCGCGCACCGGCTCTCCACGCTGCGCAACGCGGACCGGCTTGTCGTTATGGATGAAGGGACAGTCGCTGAGATTGGCACCCACGACGAACTCTTGGCGAAGCGCGGCATATACTACAAGCTGGTGGAGATGCAGCGTACGGTATCACGCCTCAGAGCGGTCGAACGTTAGTTTCTTTGCGGATGAGTATGGCTGCGCAAGTGCAACCAGTCGAGGTGACATAAAGTATCGTTCGGTCTCGCCGAGGCGCGAGTCTAACGGGATGTTGTCTAGCTTGCCAAACCGATATTGAAGAGGCGCGTTAGACCCAAGTATGGAGAATGCCAATGGTGGAAGATACAGCAGTCGCAGACGAGGAACTTGTGCAAATAGCCGACATTGGCGCTGGTGCGACCGATGCGGCAGAGATTCGTCTGTTCCGCGGCCCAGGCGGTGAGCTCAGGGCCGAAATCGACGAGGACTGCTGCCTTCTGCGGGGCAAGGCGGTATGGGCATTCCCGCTGTCGTTGAAGCGGTATGTATCAATTCTCGATTCGAAAGACAAGGAGTTCTGCCTCATTGAGAACCCGGATGATCTCGACGAGGAGTCACGAGGCATCCTTCTTGAGGCGTTGGACGACTACTATCGGGTCTACCGCATTCGCTCCGTGCAAGCCTACCGCAACGAGTGGCGGACGTCGTTCTGGACGGTGGAAACCGACCACGGCATTCGCGAGTTTGTTATGCGCTGGGAACTCGATACCGTCCTCTTGCCATCGGAAAACGAGATACTCATCATAGATATTGATGGGAATCGATTTCATATCCCCGACTACCGTGCCTTAGACGAAAACAGTAAGCGAGTCTTCGATCTCTTGTTCTAGGGAGCGTTGTATGAAGCTGCTGACAATTATCCGGCATGCGAAGTCTAGCTGGAAACAGCCAGGTGTGGAGGACTTTGCGCGGCCTCTCAACGGTCGGGGCAAACGGGACGCCGCCACCATGGGTCAACGCCTGGCAGCGGCGGGCTTCCAGCCGGATCTCATCGTGTCCAGTCCAGCCAAGCGCGCGCGCAGCACGGCTACGCGGTTAAGCAAGGAGATCGGCTATCCGAAGGCGGAAATCGTGTTCGAGGAAGGCATCTACCATGCTACATCGGATAGGCTGCTGCAAATTGTCAGGAAGCTCGATGATTCTCTCGAACACGTGGCGCTGGTGGGGCACAATCCGGGATTCTCGGCGCTGAGCGGTTTGTTGTCCCGGGACTACACTGGCGATATGCCAACGTGCGGCGTCGTGCGCCTGCAACTTGCAGTCACCTCCTGGCAGGAGGTGAGTAGGAAGTGCGGCAGGCTCCTGGACTTCGATTATCCAAAGCGGCCGCCTGACTCAGATGCTGAGTAGACGACGGGGAAACTGCAAGTAGGCTGCGACTCTTTGGTTGAAGTTGAATGCCGCAGTTCCAGGCTGCTCATGCCTGGAGAGGGCTGGCATTTACCGGCAGAATGAGCCACATTTGGTGGAAGTGAAAGGGGAGGTCAATCGGCCATGACGATCACAGAGGTTGAGCAGACATTACTCTTGGTGCCGTTCAACGAGCATCATGACCTGCACATGACCCGCTTGAGCGGCGATTGGCGCCTGGTGGAGGTCTGCCGCATTCACACGGATTCCGGGCTTACCGGCATCGGTGAAACTGTTGTGGAATACACGTGGGGCAGACCGCCGGAGGATCTCAAGGGGCGATTGGTTGGCACTGATCCCCACCGGCACCTGTGGGACTCTTCACTTGGCGCCGGCCCGGAGATGGCACTTTGGGACTTGGCGGGCAAGGCTGCCGGTGTGCCCATTCACCGGCTCCTCGGCGAGCAGGTGCGTGCACATGTGCCCATTTCCTGGTGGTGTCTCGATATGGCGCCAGAGGAATGGGCGGCAGAGGCGCAAAAGGCGCTCGTCGGCGGCTACACCTCCATGAAGCTCAAGGGCCGGCCCTGGCGCGACATACATGCCCAACTGGCTGCGGTTGAAGCCGTTATTCCGAAATCAATGCACCTTGACATAGATTTCAACAGCATGCTCGTGGATGCCGGCACGGCTATCCCGCTCTTGCTGGAACTGCTTTCCTTCGTCAACGTCTCGATTTACGAGACGCCGATTCCGCAAGGAGACGTGGCAGGCAACCAACAAATCCGTCAGCATGTTCCCCGCCCGCTGGCCATGCACTATGGCACGCCGCCCATAATGACGGCGCTGCGGGACGATGTGTGCGATGGATTCGTGGTGGGCGGCGGACTGGCGAGCGTGCAGGAGTCTGGGAAGATTGCCGCCGTTGCCAATAAGCCATTTTGGTTGCAGCTTGTGGGGTTGGGGATGACAACCGCGTGGGCCGCACACCTAGGCGCCGTTCTCTCCCACGCATACTGGCCGGCGATCACGTGCATGCACATCTGGGAACACGATCTGCTAGCGGAGTCATTCGCAGTCAAGCGCGGGTACATGGACGTACCCACCGGTCCCGGTCTCGGCGTACGTCTGGATGAAGAGGCTATCGACCGCTACCGGTTGGATGGAAAAGCGACCAGACCGCGCCAACTCTTCCGCATTCAGTGGCCGGATGATTACGGAAAAGACGCCACCAGCGTCTATGCCGGCTACGAGCATGACTTGCAGCGCGGTTTTGACCTAGGCCATGACCCGCGCTTCGTGCGCGGCTCGCGCATGGACATTGAAGAAGACAACGGCTCAACCGCTTTCGCAGCGGCGTTCGCTCAAGTCAGGGAGCACTGAGCCAAGTAACCGGGTGGGTCTGCCGACCTTAGGGGCGAACGGCGGGAGCTACTGGTTGGCGAAGAAGTCGGCGTTAATCTGGATGTAGTTCCGCCATTCGTCCGGAAGGTCATCTTCAAAGAAGATTGCCGTAACGGGGCAGACCGGCTCACACGCGCCGCACTCGATACATTCGTCCGGATCAATGTAGAACTGTACAGAATCATCGTCGGAGTGGATGCAGTCTACCGGGCAAACGTCCACACACGAATTATCCTTGACGTCAATGCATGGCTCGGCAATTACGTATGTCATTGTGGTAAGCCCTCTCCTTTAGACGGGTCACCTAACTATCCCGAATGCGGAAACCTTGTCGATTCCAATGTTCTGGCTCACTTGAGTTCACCCAAACGAATGTCACAAACATAGTAGTTGGGTGCGCGAAGCACCTATGCCTCACGACTTAATTCTATGAAGTGCAACGCGGGTCGTCAAGGAAGACCCCAGGGCCACTGCCGCGACTCGCGGTCGGCGGGAAGCAAGTCTAGCGATCGATCGGCCTACATGCACGGCACTAGTGAACCTGCTACAATACGGCCCGAAAAGTACCCGTTCGACGTGTGCGGCCGCTGGTCTGGAAACCCCGCATGCCGGCATGAGACGATAGGTGTGGAGACGCGCTTGACTGAGCAATTGATAGGTAGCCAAGATGGGTGAGCAGGACAATGTCCTGGCGGATCTGCGCAAGCAGATTGATGCCCTCGACCGCGAAATCGTAGACCGGTTGCAGCGCCGCGCCGCTATTGCCATCCGCGTTGGCAAGGAAAAGGGCCTGAATGTGCCCATTTACGTGCCGGAGCGGGAGAGCACGGTGTTGTCGCAAGTTGCGGCGCAGGCGAAGGACGGCCCGCTGGATCCACAAGCCGTCGCAGCCATCTATCGAGAGATTCTGTCCGCCTGTCGTGGATTGGAAAAGACCATCGCCGTAGCTTACTTGGGGCCGGAGAACACCTTTACACATCAGGCAGCGTATCAGGCGTTCGGCAGCTCGGCGAACCTGGAGGCGGCGGCCTCTGTGGACCATGTGTTTCAGATCGTTGAAAAGGGTGTGGCCGATTACGGTGTGGTCCCGCTGGAAAACTCTACAGAAGGCGGCGTAACCCCCACGCTCGATTCGTTTGTGCAGTACTTGGACAGCGCGATTCAAATATGCGGTGAAGTCGTGTTGCCGATTGCACACAACCTCATTTCGATTTCGCCCCGCGAAGCTATTCGGGTGGTGTACTCCCATCCGCAGGCGTTGGCGCAGTGTCGTGGCTGGTTGGCTGAGGAGCTGCCCCATGCCGACATGGTGGAGATGGTGAGCACTGCCGCTGCCGTTACCAGGGTCAAGACAGAGGAAGGCTCCGCGGCCATAGCGAGTGAACTCGCGGCACAGGCTGAGGACGTGCCGATCGTGGCGCACAGCATTCAGGACCGGGTTGACAACGTCACGCGCTTTGCCGTCCTGGGTAAGCAATTGCCTGCGCCGACCGAAAACGACCGCACCGGTCTGCTTTTCAGCGTTATGGACCAGCCTGGCTCTCTATACAACGCGCTAGGCATCTTTGCCAAACACGATGTCAATCTGACGTTCATTCTCTCGCGGCCGTCCCGCCGGCGCACCTGGGACTACTACTTCTTCGCAATCCTCATCGGTCATCCCGCGCGGGAGCCGGTGCGAACGGCGCTCGCTGAACTGGCCAGAGAGTGCGTACTGGTGAGGGTGATGGGCGCCTGGCCGGTGCGCGCGTTTCCTGAGAACTGAATCTCTGTGCCACGTTCCGTGTCCGGTGTGGCGGCCTTCCTTTCCCCAGTCTTCCTGAATCTGTGAGACTTCTGCGTACGGCTGAAGTGGTCGCAGAATGCGCTTCGGAAGAGTGCGGAATCCCTTAGCCCCAAGAATCTCCGCAGGGCAGGCCGATCTCTTTGGCTGCCTGCCAAGAACCCGTCAGAGCGCTGGGAGCCCTCGTGCGCCCTATCTCGCAGGACGGGGATTGCGCCTGTCAAGCGACCCCAATTGGCTGGGCGTAGGCCGGTGCCTAGACCTCGTAGTCTACGACGAGCACGTCCTCGACGATGGGCAAGATGTAGTTGTTGCGGGCGTCTTCATGGGCGGGATGGGGAATGTACGTGTCAAGCGCGGCCCGGTTTTCGAATCGCACCAGTAGGCCGTGGGTAAATCCCTGGCTGCGCTCGCTGAAGTTTTCTCCCACGGTGATTTCCAGTATGCCCGGGATTGCTCCTTGCAGACCCCGCAGGGCTTGCTGCATTGCAGCGACGGCTTCCTCGCTAACGCCTGCCTTTACTTTGAACAGCACCAAGTGCTCGACCATATCACCATGCTCCTCGTGAGAATAAACGTACGCGACTCCCGCGCGTTGCCTATGCATTATGCCCGCCGTTCTGAGCGCGGGCAAGAGAGTCGCGCGATGGACGGACTTTCGCTACCGCATGGGACGCCAGCGTGTCCCACAAGCGCGCTGAGGCAAGGGCACTTTGGCTCATACTGGCTCACACTTTGGTGCGGAAGAGTCCACGCTGGCTGCCGTAGCCTGGGAGCATTCTGCAACCTCTCGCAGTTGTTGACATGGCCTTGGGTAGCTGATACCGTGCAAAGCAATTGCCTGCTCTGTAGGCTGGACAGAGCGCTTTGACGTTGCCCAAACGTCAGCACACGAAGCGCATGGCGCATGCCAGCCATGAAGCATAGTTCCGGGACGGTCAGCAATGGGGGTTGAGGCGACGCACGAAGAGAGTGTCGTATCTCGCGAGGTTGAGAGTGACACCCAACTGACTGCGGTTTCCACCAAGGCTCCCCGCCGCTCTCTCGCCCTGCAATTGCTTGGCTTAGCGACGTTCTTCGGCTATGGAATTTTTAAGGCGCCGCGCCTTGTGGCGCTCGCGGTGCGCACTCCGTCCTTGACGGATTGGATCGGCGCTATCGCTTTTAGGGTGGCCGGTCACATCGTCCTTTTGTCCCTTGGGATAATTGCCCTTTGGGCCACGCCACTTGCCTCCGGTCAGTTTTCAGGGCGCGGACTTGAAGATGAGTACGAGCGCTATGGCGCACTCCCGGCATTTCGCGCGAGCTCGGCAGAGTCGGTCTTTCCCGATGTGATAGAGCGTCCAATCCTGCTGGAAACTACCGTAGTGCGGCGGCCGCGGGATGACATCTTCGCGTACGAAGTGCGGGGCAATGATACGCTCGTCGACATTGCGGACCGGTTTGGCATCGGCCTTGACACACTGCTCTGGGCGAACGACATTGCGCACAACCATCTTCTCTCGATTGGAGACAAGCTGCGGATACCGCCGATTGACGGCGTAATCCACTTTGTGCAAGAAGGAGATGTACTGCACGAAATTGCCGAGAGATTCGAGAGTAACCCGGTGGCAATTGCCGAATACAACCGCATCGGGCTCTCTACGACCCTTGTGCCGGGAATGGAATTAGTCATCCCGAACGGCATCTTGCCTGTGGAACTGCGGAAGTCGAATGGAGACACACAGCTATCGCAGCGTGAGCAGCCGGTGGCGGCGTTCGGGGAGTTCCGCTGGCCCGCGCAGGGCGTCATTACGCAGTATTTTCACTCTCGCCACTATGGATTGGACATTGGGAATCGCACAGGGACTGCAATTGTGGCCGCTGACGCCGGGCAGGTCACGGCGGCCGGTTGGAGCGCGCTCGGCTATGGATACCGTATCGTCATCAACCATGGTAACGGCTGGGTGAGCACGTACAACCATCTCAGCACCTTTGCGGTAACCGTTGGCGACTTTGTCAAAGCCGGTGAGTACATTGGGGCGATGGGCACCACCGGTTACTCTACCGGGCCGCATCTGCACTTCGAAGTGCTTTACCATAACCGTTTCAGGGATCCCTTGCCGCTCCTCAATTGAGTGACGAACGTGATCCATCACCGCAGCACGGCACGAGCCAATCGCATTAACACGAATGAAGCCCAGTAACGCCTCGCTCGCTCCTTCCACATGACTTCCTCACGGCTTGATGCCTCTCCCCGCCTCGTCAGAATAGCGCCCTCGGTGCTAGCCGCGGACTTCAGCCACTTGGCGGTGGATGTGAAGGCGGCGCATAGCGCGGGCGCTCACTACCTGCACTTTGATGTGATGGACGGACACTTCGTGCCCAATTTGAGCTTTGGTCCCGCCGTGATCCAGAGCGTGCGGCACGCGTCGTCTCGGTTGTTCGACGTTCACCTGATGGTCTCGGAGCCGGCACGCCACCTTGATCTTTTTCTGGAGAGTGGCGGCGATCTCTTCACCGTGCATGTCGAAGCTTGCAGGGAGGTAGAGCGTACGATCCAGGTTTTCCGCAAGGCCAGGAAGCGCGTAGGCCTGGCTATCAAGCCCGGTACGCCGGTTGAAGCGCTCATCCCGCATCTCCCCGACCTCGATTTGGCTCTGGTCATGACCGTTGAGCCGGGATGGGGAGGACAGGCGTTCATGCCGGCAATGCTTGAGAAAGTCCGTGTGCTGCGGCAGATAATTGACCGGGAGGGCCTCGACGTCCGGCTCCAGGTAGACGGCGGCATCAATGCCGAAACGGCGGTTGCGTCGGTCTTGGCCGGCGCGGACGTGCTTGTGGCGGGATCATCCGTCTTTGCTCCCGGTCAGAAGGTAGCGGACAATATGGGCCGCCTGACGGCTGCACTGCATGCGGCCGGCACTTCGCTGGCTCCCGTGGAGTAGCCAACCAGGACGGATGAACGGGATGGCCCCGGTTGTTGAGTCGCCGACCAAGAGTTGATTGCGGCGATTGGATCACCGCACAGGGCATTCCCAGTTGGTTGGCGTTTGCGCTAGCAGGGCCTTCGCGGCTAGCGGCTGATGCTGGATTGCCGCTACCGGGCCGCCGGTTGCGTCTTTCCACTCTGTCTGTTTCACTAGGACGAGAAAGCAAGTGGTAGGAAACGCTCTGCGTGCTTGGGCGTCCGGACTTGTGCCGGGCCGGGCAGCAGAGCTTGCTCGACCCGCGCGGGTAGGGACGAACGTCAGTATTCTCACCACAGTTGTGCTCCTCCGGCCGAGCTATGGCGCGTTAGCTTTCAGGGATATTCCGGCGCACCGGTAGGAGTGACCATGGATTTCGGACTTGCAGTTACGTGAAAGGCTCAACGCTATGCTTAGGTTCGGTGTATTTGGTTACGGCATGATCGCAGACGTGCACGCGGAAGGACTGGCACACATCGAAGGCGTTGAGCTTGTCGCTGTCTGCGGGCCTCGCGCGGAGGGGGCCCAGGAGTTCGCAGACAAGTTTGGTATTGAGCACGTCTATACCGAGCCCGACCAAATGCTTGCGCATGACGAGATCGATGGTGTGCTGGTGGATGCGCCGGATGCATTCCACCATGATCTGGTGATGCGCTCTGCCAGTGCGGGCAAGCACATCTTCTGTGAAAAGCCGTTGGCGGTCACCGTTGAAGAGGCCCGCGAAATGTATGAGGCCTCACGTCAGACTAATCTTCGCACCGTCGTGGGGTTTTCCAATCGCTGGAATGTGGCGGCCAATAATATTCGCAAACTCATCGATGATGACGTGATCGGTGAAGTCGTGCATCTACATACGCAGAGCCTCAACCCAGCGCTCATTCGCGCACCCAAGCCGCGGTTTACGTGGCGCACGGACGCGAAGCGCACCGGAACCGGCATTCTGGGTGACCTCGGCTCCCACCACATCGATCTGGTGCACTTTCTTGTGGGCGACATAACCGAGGTCAGCGCCAACATGAAGACCTTCACACCGCAGGTATTCGATGACATCGGCACACCGCATGCTCATGACCTCGACGACGACACAATCATCCTCATGCAAATCGCGAATGGCGCACATGGAACGATCGGCTTAAGCAGGCTAGGGTCCGTGCATTCCAACTACCCGGTGGGTAGGCGCCATACCATGATCAATGGGCGGAAAGGCGGCATCCTCTACGAGAACGGTCAGGGGTGGCTCTTCATGCCCGGCCAGGAAGGTGAGCCGATCCCTGGGGAACCGCCCACAGTGGACAAGGGGCACGGCGGACAACTGCTGGCGGGCGGAACCCGGCAGATGGAAACGTTCGTGCAGTCGGTCCGCGAAAATCGCGAAATTGCGCCGACGTTCGCCGAGGGTCTTAAGACGCAAGAGGTGCTCCACGCGACGGTTGAGTCATCTCAGAGCCGTTCGTGGGTGACGGTGCAGCGCGTCGACTGATCGGTTGCTTTCCGCTACCAAAGCGGATGCTTTGCCATTGACACCGTAGCTCAGAGAGGGTCGTAGCTGGTTCTCAACGAAAGGTAAACCGATACAATGGAAAACTTCCGCTATGAAGAGCTCAAGTGGCCGGAGGTGGGCGAGGCGGCGCTGCGAGATCCCGTCGTCGTTTTGCCAGTGGGCACCATGGAGCAGCACGGGCCGCACTTGCCCCTGCTGGTCGACTACATCATCCCGCATCGTATAGCCAATGACGTTGCCGAGCAACTCACCCCTGACGTGATCGTGATGCCGCCGGTGGTGTATTCGTTCAATGAACACCACATGGACTTTCCCGGCACGATTGCCATCAACATGTACACGATCATCGACTATGTGGCGCAAATCGGGTTCAGTCTTGCCCACCATGGCTTTCGGCACATCGTGCTCCTGAACGGGCATGGCAGCAACGTGCCGGTGCTGGACCTGGCCATGCGCCGCATCAATAACGAAAGCGCGGCGATCAGCGTGCTGGCGAATTACTGGGCCCTGGTGCGGGATGAAGACTTGCCGTGGACCCGCGAATCACACGGCGTGGCCCATCACGCCGAAGAGGATGAGACCTCTCTCATGCTCTATCTCTGTCCGCACTTGGTGGACATGAACAAGGCGGTACGCATTGTGGACGAGGTGCAGCGGAGCGAGCACATTTGGGGAGCTTGGCCGGCCAATACCAGAGTCCACTTCCAGGAATTCTATAGCCGCAATACACCAACCGGCGCTCAGGGCGACCCCACTGTCGCCACTGCCGAAAAGGGCAAAATCCTCTACAAGGCCGCCGTGAAGCGGACTGCTGAATTCCTCCAGGAGTTCCGTGCCCGCGAAATCCGGCCGCAGCGTGACTTCCATCCCAAGCCGCAGGAGTGAGGGATTCCGCTGTAGTCACGCATATTGCCGGGGAAACGAGTTGCGCGGCATCCACACCGTTCGTACTGAGCTTGTCGAAGTACGAGACAGGCTGAAATTGCAAAAGGCCGGGCTGTTCACCCTTCGACAGGCTCAGGGCGAACGGGAAAGTTGGCTCAATAGAATCTTGATGTCTGCATTTTGCTTGTGGCGGCGCACCTCCGGCAGCAGAATCTCGTCAGCAGCACTGCTGCCTTGCAGCTATATCTCACCAGCAGCGCTCCTAAATTGCCGCCATACCTCGCCAACAACGGCGTAGACTTGCAGCCGTACCCCACCAGCGGCAGCACTGCCTCGCAGCGTCAGCTAATCTACTCCGGTGAGGTTCGCTGCCGGCACAAACCAAAACGCGGGCCTCTCGCCTCTTTGTCAATAGACCCGCGCTCAGTGCGCTCTGAAAACTAGATTACGGCAATCTGCCCGCCGTCGACCACAAGCGCGTGGCCGGTTACGTAGCGGCTGAGGTCGCTCGCGAGAAAAACCGCGCAGTCGGCTACTTCTTCGGGTTCGCCTACCCGGCGGAAAGGCACCCGCTTCAAGTACTCGGTAATCCACGCCTCGTCGGCAATGCCTTCTTCATTCAGTGGCGTGCGGATATAACCCGGGGCGAGGCAATTGACGGTAATTTCGTGCTTTGCCAGGTCTATGGCAGCGCTCTTCGTGAGCAACGTGACAGCGCCTTTTGACGTATTGTACGCGGCCAACTCTTCCTCACCCATGAGGCCGTTGACGGAAGACATGTTGATGATGCGGCCGCCGTTTCCTTGCGCGACCATCTGACGGGCAGCCACCTGATCGCAGAGGTAGACACCGTGCATGTTTACCGCTGCCGTCCGGTGCCAATCTTCATCCTCGATGTCCACGAAGTCGTGCTCCATGGCGATACCGGCGATAGCGGCCATGATATCGAGCTTGCCAAACTCCGCCACGGCCCGTTCTACGCTTGCTTCGACGTCGGCGCGCTGGGTAACGTCGCAACGATGCGTGAGGAATGCGGCGCCATGCTCCTTGGCACGGTCTGCCGTCTCATGCAGGCCATCCAGGTTGAGATCGGCCCCGAGTACGCTCGCGCCCTCCCGCAAGAAGGCCAAGGCCGTGGCCTGCCCGATGCCGCTGGCGGCGCCGGTTACAATTGCACTCTTACCGACTAACAAGTCTGGCATGTGGCTTTCTCCTTGCTATCACAGTCATTTATTCCGTACGTAGAATCGCTGTACTTGGTGAGAGTTACCGGTCCGATTCCTGTCTTTGAGACTGGCCCGATTGGGCACAGCCCATTAAGTCCGAAACACATTCGCCGCTTTAGGACCTCCAGGACAGTGCCGACTTCGACACTATCCCACTCAGTCCATGTCTTTCAGAGCCTGTGCCACGGCGTCTACCGTCTGGCGAACGTCCTCCGCAGTGTGCGCTGCGGATACGTACCACCGGCCCGACGGAATGGTACGTACACCGTAGTCTATGAGTTTGCCTTGGAACGCCGCATACTTGTCCTCATCGCAGGCCCAGTTATCGCGGAAGGTAGTGAGTTCCTCCAGCTCTGTAAACCAGGCAAACAGCACCGGGCCGTTGCCTTGCACCAGGACAGACTGACCCGCAGCCTCCGCGGCCTGACGGATGCCATCCATCAGGCTGCGTCCGACCGTGCGAATGTGGTTATAGATCGCGCCGCCATCACGAGAAAGCACGTCCAGAGTGGCATTGGCGGCGGCGAGCGTGATGGGATTGCCGTTGTACGTGCCGCCATGCATGACGCCGCTGCCCACAAGCTCCATGATGTCGCGGCGGCCTCCGAATACGCTGAGGGGGAAGCCATTCGCGACCGCTTTGCCGAGTGTCACCAGGTCCGGCGTTACACCCAGCAGGCCCTGGGCGCCATTGAGGCCGACCCGAAAGCCCGTTATGACCTCATCGAAGATAAGCAACGCATTCTGGCGCGTACATATGTCCCGCAGGCCTTCCAGGAAGCCCGGTTTGGGCAGAATAAAGCCGCCGTTGCACATGATAGGCTCCGTGATCACGGCGGCTACGTCCCGGCCTTCACGGTCCATGAGGCTTGCAAAGGCATCCAGATCGTTCCACGGCAGCACCAGGGTCTCGCCGGCCGCGTGGGGAAGCTGCCCTTTGCTGCCCAGCACTGGATGCGGATACGGCAGGTCTCCCGCTTCCTCCTCCGAGTGGGGATGATCGCTGATGAGCTGGTCGTCCAGCCACCCGTGGTAGTGTCCCTCAAAGCGCACGATCTTGGTGCGGCCCGTGTAGGCACGAGAAAGCCGGAAGAGCGCGTGGTTTGCCTCGGAGCCGCTGCCACAGAAACGCACGATGTCCATGGCGGGGATCAGGGAGCTGATCTTCTCTGCTACGTCGATTTCAATCTCGTGCTGCCCACCATACGTCTGTCCCAGAGCCACCTGGCGCTGTACCGCTGCCACCAGTTCGGGGTGGCTGTGGCCTAGAATGAGCGGCCCGTAGGCGGCCACGTAATCAATGTATTCATTGCCGTCCACGTCAAACAGGCGGGAGCCCTTGCCTTGACTGAAATAGAGGGGTGCGGGCCGCTCCTGCAAGCGAATATTGCTGCTCACTCCGCCGGCAAGATGCTTTCTGGCGCGTTCCCAGAGCTGTTCGGAGCGGGTGATGTCTCGCACTGATCACGTCCCTTCTAGTATTGCCGTAGCGTTTCATGCGGCGACTCGCAGCGGTCACTTGCATCAAAAAGCACTGACTCCGCTGCACAGCAGGCGGATATAGGGATACTACCACGCGTGCCGCGCACACGTTTTGACAAGCATACGTTAGCTGTGTGGACGAAGCATCATCAAGGCGGCGGGCTATTGCCGAGGAATGAGTCCAGGGAAAACCTGCGCACAGAGGTTGTACGCTATCTCCACTGGCGCAAACAGGACCCGGGTTGCTTTGTACTGAATCTGCGATACGGAGATGAGTGTCGGCTTGCGTTGGGGCCGTGGTCAGACATGATCGCGGAATAGGAACGCCGGTAAAGCGGTAATTTACAAAGGATCGTCCCACCGCAATTGGTAGTGCTCTACGCGCCCCGGGTCGATTGCAGCCGCAACGCTTCCATCCTCTCCACGAGCCTCTTCACGCGTTCAATACTCTTCTGTACGGTATAGTCAGATTCCCAGCCCTCATAGAAGTTCTGGTGCAAGGCGCTCGCTTCTTTGAAGAGTCCGAACAGGTCGGGGTCTCCTGTTTCATCCGCAATGCGGGCGGCGGCGTCGAAGAGGAGCCTGTGCGTGCTGTGTTTCCATCCCCGGCTCTCGGCGGCGGCTTTCACCGCATGCGCAGCCGCGCCCCACGCTTTCTCCGAAGCCTGAAGCGTATCCCCCTTTGCGAGCTCCGCTTGGGACTGGGTGATAAAGCGCAGGCTGGTGGCGGCGTGCCTCTCTACCCGCTCTTGTCTACCGTTTGGTGACGCCATCTCATTTCCTCTTTCGCTCTCGCGCACTGATTGCAGTATAGCATGGCCGATGAGTGATCTCAGCGTGTTCCTACGGTGAGACTATAGTTCCCGTGCGGCGCTACCAGAATGTGCTTTTCGCCAACGCTGGAGACCGAAAGCTGCGATTCGTCATCCGCGTACGTAATGTCTTCAATGGTCTCGTAGGAACCCGCCGGACATGCAATGGTCTGCTGTTTCTCCGTCCAGTTGCGGTAGATGATTGTGTTCCCATAGCGGCGTGACGACACGCCGTCTTCCCAAAGCTGGCGGACCTCAGGCATGGTGAGGAAGACGTTTGAGGAGTGCTCTGTTTCAAGCCACGAGAGATACGCGTCCCAGACCGCAAAGTTGTTGTCAACGTCGTCCGTGAATGCCGTGAAGTTGCGGCGGTGACTGCTGATGAAGGCCGGCCGATTGGCCTCCCAGGCAGCGGCGGTCTCCGCTTGAACGCGGGTGAGAATATCTTCTTTGTCTGCCGTCAGGAATGGCTCAAACTCGATGGCGCGGCCTGCGTACCAAAGGTCGGCAACCGGAGAGCGCTCTCCTGTCTGGTTTTCCCCGTCACGACCGGCGACTCCGACCCTGATCTGTAGTCCTTGCGTCGCCCAGGCGATTTCAGCCTCGTCCGAATTGCGCACGCTCGTAGGGGGGTGGCCGAAAGTGCGGATGAAGTAGCTCAGTGCTCCGCGCACCCATTCCTTGCGCTCGGGTTCCGCCATGTCCTCATGTTCCGGCACCCGCTCCTTCACGGTCTCGCTCACGTACATGCGGTGGGCAAACATGCGCTGGGTCAGGGCGTCACCTTCCCGCAGTCGCTTGAGCCAGCGGTGATGGCTGAAGTGGTGTGTCCTGCCGTGATACTGCGGCGCCCAGACTCCGCGATCGATGCCTTCGCGCGCTTTGGAGACGATGTCACCCCGCGCCCAGCCCTGAGAGACGCCCTGATCGAGACCAAAGTCAACATAATGGCGAAATCCACTGGCGCGGATTGCATCGTAGTCCGGGCAGCCTACGATGTAATAGGGCTCAAAGACGATCGGCTGGCCGTCGCCGCTGCGGTGCGCTTCCAGCAACTGATACGTGCGCTCAAGGTCTGCCGGCGTCTCCAGGCTGCCGGACGACCACCGGGTTTGCATGAGTTCTTCATGTTTTGTAGCGCTGTAGGCTTCCTCAGTGGGGGCCCACGCATTCATGCCCCAGTCATCGCTCCAAACGACGACGGCCGGATGCTCTTGCCAATTCACTTTAGAACTCATGGTGGTTGCCTCGGTCCTATTGCAGGAGGGATAGCTCGTGCTGCTGCGTCTCGCGCTTTGCACCTGAGCCAATTGCGTCAGTCACGAGAGCCTTGAACCAGGATCGCCGCTCCAGGAGCGTGGCGCGATCCCGCCATGACCCAGTTGTATCAGTGACGAATTCTACCATTCACCTGGCCGCTTGCGGGAAAGTCTGAACGGAACGAAGTCGATGCCGGGGTGCGTAACGTAGGATACTTGACCCCGGCATGAATGCGGACGCCACGGTTAGCAGAGACATGTCGTCGTCTTGGCGCTAGATCCAGTCAATGAAGTGGTAAGCCCAGGGCGAACAGGGAATTGTGTCACAGACCCGCTCGATTACCGGGGAATTGGCGCCGTACGCCGTCACACTGCCCTCGGCAAGCCGGGCGCGAAGATCAAGCCGACCGAGCAGCCACCGGTGGAGCATCTCTTCTTTCATCTCCAGGATCAGCGTGCTTTGACGCGTCTCGGGGTCAATGAGGACGTATTCGTCCTTTGGGGTGTTGACTTCGAGAGCGGTGTTGTACAGGTCGAAGTGTTCGGTCCAGTGCTTTTCAAAGAAGCTTGGCACGTCGATGACTTGCCCCATGATTATCGTGCCCCGCGGGTCCGGTATGAAGCCGTTCGCTTGGTAGAGCGGGAGGAAGGGGTCTTCGTCCGACGCCTGGACATTTACGCCAAGTTTTCGTTCCCCCGCCACGGACGCCACGCCTGTAAGAATGCGATTGGCGATACTCAGGTCCGCTCCGAGCGTTGCCATCTCCAGCACATTGGCCATGCCGTTGTGCCGCGTCGTGCGCATGCCCAGAATTGCGTATCCCAGGAGTTCGTCGCTCTGGATGATGTGAACGAAGGAAAAGTCGGTTGGAAACTCCGCGTAGATCGAGGAAGCCAGCGCACGCTGCCAATAGTCTCCCCTGCGCCGTGGATAGCCCCCAAAACGCCCATAGGTGCTATCGAAGATTGCAGCTAGGCGTTCCATGTTGAGGAATATTGACTCTTTACCCGCTAGAGTAACACCCGGGGGAAGGTAACTCGTTTCCGGCGAGCCATAGTTGTAGTGGCGCGAATAGAGCAGGTCGTAGTGATCGGTGGTGGCATAGAAGCGGTAACCGTCGCTTTGCTCGTCGCCTCGGTAGACAAAGAGCGCGTCGGCGCGGTCAACCAGAAACTCCCGGGCCTTTTCGATCATGCCCCGCCCAATGCCTTGGCTGCGGAGCTCCTCGCGGGTGCCGACGGAGTTCTCGAAGGCCGCAGTAATGGTCACGCCCGGCGCAATCGCCGTCTCTCGCAGCGCCAGCGGAATTGCACCCACCACCTCCTCTTCGAGGAGCGCAATGGATGCCAGCATGCCGTCTCTTTCCCAGTCTTCTTGCGATACTAACGCTTCCGCGAAAACTTCGTTGCGCAAGGCAAGCGCACTGAAAACGTCCTCTGGCTGCATCTCACGGTACTCGATTCCTTCCATACGGGTACAGCCTCACGTTTCCATGGTTAGTATTGGACTGAGTAAACTGGCCTCTTTGCGTCTGCTCACAAGCGGGCACTTGCCGCTGGTATTGTAGCACAGAACCGTTTGACTTGCTTACGAAAGAGCATGTGCGCCGGTGGCACGGATATTGCACTCTAGCAGCGCTCATTGCGCTGCCGGATTCGCGGTCTCCGGCTGGCGGTGCGAGAGGACTCTTGAGGCGTGCGCATCCTAGGCTGGGAGTCTTGGCCATTGCCATGGACAGCCTGGCGCCCCGGCAAAAGAGCGCGCTCTCAATTCGTTGCGGTCAGCGCGCCGCGCCGGCCTCGATCTGCGACTCCAGGTCCGTCTCTTGTTCCATCAACGCGCGGAGCGGCTTGGGGAAGACCTTCCAGAACTTTGGTAGATAGCGGCCAAAGTCGTCCAGGATGGCTTGACCGCGAGGGCTACCGGTAACAGCAACGTGGCGCTCCAGCAGGTGACGGAGCGTGCTGATGTCTTCACCGTCCGTCAGCGGCTCTATATCCACCATCTCCGGATTGTAGCGACGGGAGAAGGTGTTCTGCTCGTCGAGGACGTAGGCAATGCCGGCCGCCATGCCTGCGCCAAAGTTGTGCCCTACCTCGCCGAGAACCACCACAATGCCCCGGGTCATGTACTCGCAACAATGGTCCCCCGCGCCTTCCACCACCGCTTCCGCGCCGCTATTGCGCACGGCAAAGCGTTCCCCCGCCTGTCCGGCAACGAAGAGAGTGCCGCCGGTCGCGCCATAGAGGCACGTGTTGCCGATAAGGACGTTCTTGTCGAACGCCAAGGGGGCATCCGGTGAGGGAATTACGGCGATCTCGCCACCAGTCATGCATTTTCCAACATAGTCTTGGGCCTCGCCGTGCAAGGTCATTCTCATACCGGGAACGGCAAATGCGCCAAAGGACTGACCGGCGCTGCCGTTGAACGTAAGCGCCACCGAGCCCGCGGCAAGACCGGAGTCGGTGTGCTTGTCGGCAATTGCTCCGGCCACCCGGGCGCCGATGCTGCGCATGTAGTTCTGCACATCGTACGTCAGGTCTACGCGCTGCTCGCCGGCGATACCGGCGGCGGCGTCCTGCAACATGACGTCATCGAGCGCGGTGCCTTCAGGGTTATTCCATTCCTGCAGAGAAACGCGTGGAAGAGCGCCGCTGGGATCGACTTCTGCCAGCAGAGGGAGAAGGTCAATCGTATTGGCTTTGGCATTGTCGGGCACTACTCGCTGGCGCAAGAGGTCGGTGCGCCCGATGATCTCTTGAATAGAGCGAAAACCCAACTGTGCCAGGAATTCACGGACCTCCGCGGCGACAAGCGTGAGGTAATTGATGATCATTTCCGGTGTGCCGGCAAACTTCTTGCGCAAGTCCTCGCGTTGGGTGGCGACACCCGTAGGGCACGTATTGAGGTGGCACTGGCGCGCCATGTCACAGCCAATCGCCACCAAGCTGCCGGTCCCGAAGCCGAATTCTTCACCGCCGAGCATGGCGCCAACGATAACGTCGCGGCCGGTCTTGAAGCCGCCGTCAACGCGCACGCGTATGCGCGAGCGCAGATTATTGCGCATCAAAGTCTGCTGTGTCTCGGCCAGACCCAGTTCCCAGGGCAGTCCGCCATTCTTGATGGAACTGAGGGGTGAAGCTCCCGTACCCCCGTCCTGACCGGAAATGAGCACATAGTCCGCATAGGCCTTGGCCACACCAACGGCCACCGTGCCAACTCCAGCCTCGGAGACAAGCTTCACGCCAACGTGGGCGCGTGGATTCACTTGCTTGAGATCATAGATGAGCTGAGCAATGTCCTCGATTGAGTAGATGTCGTGATGCGGCGGCGGCGAGATGAGGGGAATGCCGGGAATGGCGTGCCGGATTCTCGCAATGAAGGGCGAGACCTTGAAGTCGGGCAGTTGCCCGCCTTCTCCCGGTTTCGAGCCTTGTGCCATCTTGATCTCTAACTCGCTAGCGCGCACGAGATATTCTGTGGTCACGCCAAAACGGGCACTGGCGACTTGCTTTACTGCGCAGTTGGCGGAATCGCCGTTGGGTAGCGGCTTGAACCACTCGGGGTCTTCTCCGCCTTCTCCGGTGTTGCTTCTGCCGCCAATGCGATTGAGAGCGATGGCTATGGCCTTGTGGGCCTCCGGTGAAAGCGCACCCAGCGACATGGCCTGCGTGGTAAACCGACGCCGGATCGACTCGACAGGCTCAACTTCCTCTAGCGGCACCGGGCTGCGCGGCACAAACTCCAAGAGGTCGCGCAAGCACGTCGGCGGCCGCTCGTACACCATCTCCGTGTAGCGTCGATAGTCTTCCATGTCCCCAGAGACCGCCGCCTTCTGCAGCGCTTTGACGGAGGCGGGACTGTACGCGTGGTATTCCCCGTTGCGCCGAAAGCGATAGAGGCCGTAGTCCGGCAGCCTGCCATTCTTGCGTTCAGCAAAGGCCTCGCCGTGCCGGCCCGCAACCTCCGCCGCAATTTCCTTCAGGCCGAGACCTTCGATGCGGGAAGGCGTTCCGGTGAAGTAGTAGCTGGAAACGCGGCTATTCAGGCCGACGATTTCGAAAATCTGTGCGCCGCGATAGCCGCTCAGTGTACAGATGCCCATCTTCGACATGATCTTCAAGAGGCCGTCGTCGACCGCCAGGCGATAGTTCTGCCATGCCGTGAGCGTGTCAACCGTTTGCCGCCGGTCGGTCTCCGCCAAGTTGCGTATCGTCTCCAGCGCGAGGTACGGGTACACGAAACCCACGCCATGCCCGAGAAGACATGCAAAGTGGTGAATGTCCCATACTTCGCCGCTCTCGACGACGATACTGGCTTGCATGCGCTTGCGCGCGCGGGCAAGGTGCTGGTGCACGGCAGACGCCGCCAGCAGGATCGGCATGGGCGCGAGGGCGGCGTCCACGTTCAGATCGCTCAAGATCAGGACAGTCCGTCCTTCGTCAATGCTCTGCTCAGCTTGGGAGCAGAGTCTCTGCAAGGCCTCCTCTAAGCCGGGCCGCCCATCGGCAACCGGATAGAGCGTGGAGAGCGTGACAGAAGAGAAGGCAGGATCTATCTGATGGACTAGATTCCTGAACTGCGAGTGATCCAGCAGGGGACTGTCGAACTCCAAGAGGTGCGCGTGTTCAGGCGTTTCCGTGAGCAAGTTGCCTCGGGTGCCAATGTAGCTGCGAAGCGACATAACGAGTGACTCGCGCAGCGAATCGATCGGCGGGTTCGTTACCTGCGCAAAGCGCTGTTTGAAATAGTTGAAGAACGAACGGGGTTGGGACGATAGCACCGCTAAAGGTATGTCGTTGCCCATGGACCAAACGGCGTCCTTGCCTTCTTTACCCATGGGATCGAGGACTACACGCAACTCTTCGTTGCTGTATCCAAAGACGCGGTGCAACGTGCCGAGCGTGTCTTGGTCGAAACCAAGGCTGTCCTCCGGTTTCGGCGGACGCGCCTGAGCGCGCACCCGGTGCTCCTCGAGCCAAGCGCGGTAAGGGGCTCTCTTGGCCAGCCTTTCCTTGATGTCTCTATCGGTCAAGAGGCACTGATTCTCGGTATCGACCGCCAGCATTTCACCAGGGCCTATACGTCCCTTTTCCACTACCTCGGCATCCGGAACGACTTTGGCACTTGCCTCTGAAGCCACGATCACCATTCCGGAGCGCGTCACTTTGTAGCGGGCCGGGCGCAGGCCAATGCGGTCCAAGCAAGCGGCGGCAATGCGGCCGTCGCTAAACGCCAGCGCAGCCGGGCCTTCCCACGGTTCCGTGACGCCGGCATGGTAGGCATGGAAGGCCCGCAGGTCCGGGTCCATGTCCTCGCTATTCTCCCAGGCTTCCGGCAACATCATGGCAAGCGTGTGCAGAATGTCGCGACTCGATAGGTGGATGAGTTCCGCAAGGTTATCCAACGAGGCGGAGTCGCTGCCCTCCGGTTCGATGAAAGGAATCCCGGCCCCCACACGTTCGTCCCAGGACGCGTCGATCATGCTATGCTCGCGCGCCTGTGTCCAATTGCGATTGCCCCAAAGCGTGTTGATTTCGCCATTGTGCGCGAGGTAGCGGAACGGCTGCGCCAACTGCCACGTGGGAAACGTATTGCTGCTATAGCGCTGATGGAATACGGCCAAAGCGGTCTCGAAATCGGGGTCTCTGAGGTCCAGATAGAATTCGGCAAGTTGCGCCGCGATGATGAGGGCTTTGTAGACCACCGTGCGGTGCGAGAACGACGGCAGATAGAGCTCATCGATGCCCGCGCGGCTGGCCGCTCCCTGTATGGACCTTCTGGCCACGTAGAGCGCCCGCTCAAACGCAAGATCGTCCATGCCTTCCGGGCGTTGCACAATCACTTGCTGAATGTCGGGAGCCGACTGCGCCGCAATAGCGCCCAAGGCGGTTGTATCTACAGGCACATGCCGCCAGGCCAGCAACGGGATTTCTAGTTCTTCCAGAACGTTGTTTACGATCTCTACCGCTTGCGCATTCGTCGTCGTGCCGGCTTGAGGCAAGTAGACCATGCCGAGACCGACATCCGTGGGTGCGACGTGATGGATGTCTCTTGCCGCGAGTTCTCTTTGCATCAATCGCAGCGGCACCTGAGCGAGGATGCCTGCGCCGTCACCGGTGCGCCCGTCTGCTGAAACCGCGCCCCGGTGACTCAGTCTCACGACAGCCTCGATAGCAGTCTGCAAGATGCTGTGTTCCGGCACGCCTGAGATGCTCGCTACAAAGCCCACGCCACAAGAATCAAACTCGAACTCAGGGCGATAGAGGCCGTCGTGCCTTGGTGTTTGCACTGGCAATGCGGAGTCCGAAAAACTCGATTGACTCATACAAGATTTCTCATAGGAATGCTTGAATGGTTGGCGATAGTGTTGTGAGGTCTGAAGTTTGCTGCGTTTAGGATATATCCCTTAAATATCAAAAGAGGGACTCCGTTTCGGAGTTCCTCAATTCTGCCATTCAGACACGCCCCAAGCTGCGTCCCAAGGGCAGGTTTGATTAATGGTAGCGGAAGGGCAATTGCCCGTCAAGCAATTGCCAACCCATTCCAGATCAAGAGATTGCGGCTTTTCATTGATGAACCGTACTTGCCTGCTGCCATACTTTGAATAAGCGTTCGACCATGACAATGCTCCCTCGCGAACTGGTGGAGATGAGCTTGCGGATTTCGGATTGCGGCGCCTGCGCCCCCTTGGATTGAATTTGCATTGACGCGCGGGGCGATTAGGGGCTGGGTGGGCAGAGTCTGGAGTTTCCCATCCCATACCGACCGCCGCCGGTGCAGTCTGCGAAGTTTCTGGAAGTCGTGCGAGGGCCTGAGAAGTCGACGATGCGGCGCGATTCCTTGACAGAAATCATCGTTGAATCTTGTCTTTGGCGATGATACAATCGGTTTGCGTGGGTGATTAGCTCAGCTGGTTAGAGCGCTACTCTTACAAAGTAGAGGCCGCAGGTTCGAGTCCTGCATCGCCCACCAGACAGCCGCCGAGATAGCTCAGTCGGTAGAGCACAGGACTGAAAATCCTGGTGTCGCCGGTTCGATTCCGGCTCTCGGCACCCTCATCGCGCAAGAGCAATGTTCAAGTCTTGACGTTACACAGGCGCCTCTCCGTGCACGCGTAATCTCTCCGCTTCGTGGTCTGTTGAATCTACTCAATCCAGCAAATTGCCCGTGAGCAGTCACCTGACCGAACCGGCCGTTATGGCCGCTGAGATCTTGCAGAGTCAGTGTCTTTGATGTAAGCCCCTAGATCGCCCCAATACTCAGGTGCCCTTCTTTTTGCTTGAAGGGATTGCGCTTTCTATGTCTACTCCTCTCGCCGAGATTTCGCTCGACGCCGCGAAACTCCAAGACCTCGAAGCCGCCATTCAGCACGAGTGGCTGGTAACGAACGGCATCGGCGGCTACGCCAGCGGCACGGTAACGGGCGTCAATACGCGCAGGTACCACGGCCTGCTGGTGGCCGCGCTGAAACCGCCGCTCGGGCGCGCCGTCATGCTGGCAAAGGCGGATGAAGTCGTCTCCATCGCGGGACAGGCTTACGAAATAGGCGCCAACGAATTTCAGCCTGATGTCATCCATCCCCAAGGCTACGCCTTGCTGAATGCCGTTCGCCTTGAGGGCCAGGCGCCGGTATTCAGCTATCACGTGGGGCAAAGCGTTCTTGAGAAACTCATCTGGTTGGCGCACGGCCGAAACACCACCTATGTGGCGTACACCCACCGAGCCGGTGGGAAACCGCTCACGCTGACCGTGCGGCTCTTCACCGCTCTCCGCGACTTCCATGGGCTCACGCGCGGTTCCGATCATGTCCGTCCCACGGTTGCGTTCCATGACGCCAGCCATGCTACGGTCACATCCGAGCAGATTGAGCTTCCGCTCCACCTCATGATTGACAAAGAAAGTGGCTTCACGGCCAAGGAAGAGTGGTATTGGAATTACGTGTACCGCGCGGAAAGAGAACGCGCCCTGGATTTCATGGAGGACCTCTACCATCCGCTTGAATTCACGGTAGAGCTTGCGCCCGGCGACAGCACATATCTCATCGCCAGTGTCGAGCCAATGGAGAGGATTGAACGCGACGTGGAACGCGCGCTCCGCAGTGAGCAAGAGCGCACCAGAGCGCTGCTGCGGCAGGCCGCTATCGACCCCCTGGACGATCCGGTGGGCGCGCAGTTGGTTGTTGCCGCCGACCAGTTCTTGGTGGAGAGACCGTTGGCGGAAGATGAGCAGTCGACGACGGTGATAGCCGGCTACCCTTGGTTTGGCGATTGGGGCCGTGACGCGATGATCAGCCTGCCGGGTCTCGCGCTGGCGACAAACCGCGCCGACGCGGCCAAGGGTCTACTGCGCACCTTTGCGGCCCACGTCAGTGAGGGCATGATTCCCAACCGCTTCCCGGATGCTGGCGAGGTACCCGAATACAACACGGTAGATGCAACCCTTTGGTACTTCCATGCGCTGCATGCCTACCTAGAGGCAACGCGCGACGGCGCGCTGCTCCAAGAGCTTCTGCCGGTCCTGAAAGACATCGTGCATCACTATTTTCATGGCACCCGCTACAACATCCACGTCGATCCGGCGGATGGCCTGGTGTGGGCGGGTGAACCGGGGGTGCAATTGACGTGGATGGACGTCAAAGCCGGCGACTGGCTGCCCACACCGCGCATTGGGAAACCTGTGGAAATTCAAGCCCTCTGGTATAATGCGCTCCGCCTGCTCGAGGGCTGGTGTAAGGCTGCTGAGGAGCCGCTTGATGACATTCCACAGTGGCGGACGCTGGTGGAGCGCCACTTCATGGAGCGGTTTTGGTATGAGGAGGGAGGCTACCTCTTCGACGTCATTGACGGCCCGGATGGAGACGATGCGTCGCTGCGCCCCAACCAGGTACTGGCGCTCAGCTTGCCGCACACGCTCGTTAACGAGGTAAGGGCCCGGCAGGTCTTGAGCGTTGTCTCCGACACGCTCCTTACGCCCGCCGGATTGCGTTCACTTGCTCCTGGAAATGAGCAGTACCGTGGCCACTACGGCGGCTCGCTGTGGGATCGGGAAGGAAGCTACCACAACGGGACGGTGTGGGGCTGGCTGATCGGACCCTATTTGGACGCTGCCCTACGCTTCAGCAACGACAAAGACGCGGCATGGGCCATACTGGAAGCAATGGCGCATCAGATGACAAGCGGAGCGCTCGGCACCCTGAGTGAAGTGTTCGACGGCGATCCGCCCCATGCGCCGCGCGGTTGCTACGCTCAGGCGTGGAGTGTGGCCGAGGTCTTGCGGCACTGGCGCGCGCTGCGGGCGCGTCTACCAATTGCGGGCAACGGCTAAGAGATCACAGCATGACCTGAGCCCCGTGGAGGGCAAGCCCGCAGGGGCAATGCGGCTTTGGATTAACCATCGGTAGAAAGCAGCACGCTCCCGAATTCCCGGGTCAGCCGGCACTGTTGGCCTGACTACACTGAGTGGAGAGACTAGCATGGTGCAGCGAACGGTTGTTGATGAGTTGGCGGTCAGAGGCGGCACGCCGGTGCGGGACGTTAAGCGGCGTCCTTTCCCGCGCTGGCCGGTATTCTGGGATGACGAGAAACAAGCGGTACAGGCGGTACTGGAGTCCGGTCACGTGAACTATTGGACCGGTGAGCGCGGTCGCGAGTTTCAGGCGGCCTTTGCCGCTGCCATGGGGGTCAAGGAGGCAATTGCCGTAAACAGCGGCACGAGCGCGCTGCACGTGGCTCTGGCTGCAGCCGGTGTAATGCCCGGCGATGAAGTCATCGTGCCCGCGCGGAGCTTTATAGCTTCAGCTTCGGCGGTGACCAACCAGTTCGCCGTCCCGGTCTTTGCCGACATCGATCCCGCTACACACAATATCGCGGTGCCATCCGTTGCCGAACGCATAACGCCGCGGACTGCCGCGATCATCCCCGTGCATCTGGCCGGATTGCCGGCGGATATGGACCCTCTACTCGATCTTGCCCGCAAGCGCGGTCTCGCCGTGGTTGAGGATTGTGCTCAAGCCCATGGTGCGACCTATCGGGGGAAGACGGTAGGCAGCTTCGGCTCGGTCAATGCTTGGAGTTTTTGCCAGGACAAGATATTCACGACCGGTGGCGAAGGGGGCATGGTAGGCACCAGTGATCTCAAGGCGGCCGACGTCGCCCGCAGCTTCCGGGACCACGGCTTTGATGAAGCTGAGCGGCGCAGCGCCTTGGCGCGGGGCTCGCTGAATCAATACACGCACTACCGTGTTGGCTACAACTATCGGATGACGGAGATGCAGAGCGCCATCGGACTTACGGCGCTGGCGCGGCTCGATTGGCACCTCCAACGCCGCCGCGAGAATGCGCACTACCTTTCAACAGGGCTAAGGGAACTGAACGAGGTGCTGAGCCCAGCGCCGGAGACACCGGATTCGGAGCATGCATTCTATTGCTACTATGTCACCCTCGACTTGGAGCGGCTTTCCTGCACGCGGGATGAGTTTGTAAGCGCGTTGCAGGCGGAAGGCGTTCGCGCCGCGCGCGGCACCAGCGCCGAACTGTACCTGGAGCCGGTCTATCAGCAGCGGGTCGGATACGGCAACTCGCATGTGCCGTTCGATGCGATTGACTACGCTGAAGTAGAGTGTCCCCACGCGAAAGACATCGGCCAACGCTCGTTCCGGTTGGAAGTATATCCGACGTTACACGAGGAAGACCTTGACGACGTGCTGGCAGCGATCGGCAAGGTAGCAGGGGCATATCGGCACTAAAGCGCGTGCAAACTCAACGAAACTATGCCGGCGCAACGCCTAAGGAATGAGGACCTGTGCCAAAGAATCTTGGCGCGAAAGTCGCGGGAATTAGTCTGCCATCTGCACGCAGGGCATCCATCAACTAGGCCATGCTAAAGCCAGCCTCGTCAACTCTACAGGCAGATGTCGCCCTCAAGGAGACGCCCAGCTACCGTCCTCTCACTCTCTTGAATTACACGCTGGTAATTCTCATGGGGCTGGGTTGGAACCTCATCGGCCCCTCCCTACCAGCCATGCGCGCCGAATTCTCACTGAGCCTCGCTAGCGTGGGGATAGTCTTCCCGCTGGCAACATTGGGATTCGCCTTGGCAGTCATGGTGGCGGGATATGTGGTCGATAGCTACGGCCGGCGGCCGGCACTGATTGGCGCAAGTTGCATGCTGGGAATTGGGTATCTGGGATGGGGATTCGCGCCGCATTGGGCCGTGACTCTAGTTTTCATGCTCTTCACCGGTGCCGGACTGGGCTGCATTGACATAATTACCAATGTGACGGCCTCGGACGCGAGTTCGGGCAATCGTGTGGCCGAACTCAATCGCTTGCACATGTTCTTTGGACTGAGTGCCGTATTGAGCCCCCTACTGATCGGGCTGTCGCTTGATTTCAATTGGCGCCTGCCGATGATTGCAATCGGCCTCCTTGGTTTTGCGAGCTTACCGTTCGCGATGCGTGTCCAACTACCCCAGACGGCGACTCTTGAGCGACTCAACCGTGCCAACGTAATCCCCTTGGCGCGCAATGGCATCATCGTGGCGGTCACGGCTGTACTCGTGCTTTACATATGGGTCGAAGTCTCGATGATGGGCTGGAGTGTGACCTATCTCACCGATGTGTTTCAAGAGCCGTACGGACGCAGCACCGTGGTCGTCTCGCTGTTTTGGGGCGCGATCTTCCTCGGTCGTCTGGCGATGGTGTGGTTGGCCCGCCACTTTTCGACGGAACAGACGCTGCAGATTCCGTTGATCGCCAGCGTGCCGCTGCTCTTGGTTCTGGGTCTCGCACCTTCCGCGCCGGTGGTCTATGCGGTAGTCTTCTTGATCGGATTGTGTGTGGCGCCGGTCTTTCCTACCATGTTCGCCCTGGCTTTGCAGCGATTTCCCCGGCGGCCGGGTACCGTGGCGATCTTGCTCCTGCTGGGAGCCGCCGCAGGTGGCGTGCTCCCGCCTTACGTCATAGGAATTGTGGCAGAGACTTTCTCATTTAGAATCGGCATGCTCAGCCTTGTGCCGATCGCGCTCATCATGCCGATCATTACGTACAAGGCCTTTCAGCGTTCAAGACTAACGGCGGAAGACTCGTAGAATTGGTGCTTGCATGCTACTGGGGATGACGCTCTTTCGCTGCTTCTCCTTTGTGGGCGACCTACTACGAAGCAGCGGCTATGCCTATATCTCCGAGTAGTTCCGCACCGTTGGACGCGGCGGCTGTGTATACGTCGCCCGCAAGGAAGAGCGCTACCAAGTCTGGGTCAAGTTTTGGTCCGGCCATATCCCTCAGAGTTTCTACGGCCCGTGGAACTGTTAACGCGGGTCGATAGGGGCGATCGGCAGTCAGTGCCGCGAATACGTCGGCGATGGCGACAATGCGCGCCAGAGCCGGCACGCCGGAACCTGTGAGGCCGTCAGGATAGCCGGTGCCGTCGAGCCGTTCATGGTGGCTGCGGACGGTAGAGGCAACCATGGAGAGCGACTCGCCCGCGGCATGTGATGCGTTTCCCGCCGCCAGCAGCATGCGTTCGCCGATAACCGGATGCTGACGCGCGCATGCCCGCTCCTCCGCATCCAGGGGGCCGGGCTTCCTCAGGACATACTCGGGGACATGCAGCTTGCCGATGTCGCGGAGCATTGCGCTTTTGCGCACCGCGTTAATCTCCACGCGGTTTATGCCTGCGGCTTCGCCCAAAGCCACCGCAAGCGCGCATACCTTCGCAACATGGCCTGCGGCATAGCCGTCTCGGGTCGCTGCGGCCTGGGCCATGGCAAGAGTCACCGAGGCCTCGGCCTGGAGTGCTCCTGTGGAATACTCCTGAAGCAATGCGCCGTATATGAGATTGCCTAGCAAGCGAAGACTGCGCGTGGCGTCACCCACGGCGGTGAGTCTGGACGGCACCGTGCGCCTAAAGTAGAGACACATCGCGGCGTACGTGTCGCCTTGGTAAATGAGGGGAATCGCCACGCCGTCGCGCACGCCGGCAGATGCAAGGACAGGACGCAATACCTCTTGCAATTCCACAGGCACGGCTGATGCAGTGACCATCTCTTTTGTCGAAAGAGCATGTTCCGCAAATTGCGCTTCGGCAGTCTTGGCAGATGCCGCATGCTCGGCGTCCGGCAGTGAGGCGGGACACGCGGAGAGAAAGGTCTCGCGTGCCTCGGCGCGCAGGACTGCGGTATCCGCAAAGTGGATACAGACGCATTGGGCGCCCAGATGCTCTCGCAGCGTCTCGATGAGAAGCGCGGGCAGCGCTTCGGCATCGCTTACGGCCACCTGGTCGGCGACAAGCAAGATGCGGTCGAGCAGCCACTTTGGCCGCGTGAACCTATCCAGGATGCCCCAAGCCATGCGCTAAACCCTCACTGCATGTTAAATCGCCCGGGGAGGCCATCCCTCACAATGAACGAGAAGACCTTGTAAGAGAAACCCCCGATCCGTCATTGCCAAGTAAACAGCACGACGAACTCCGTCTTTCCCGCGAAAGCGGGAATCCATCCTCTCCTAAAAGAGCCCTGCTTTTGAGGGATTAACGGCGTGGAAAGCTAATGTCTGCTTCGCAGGTTCAGGCCCGGCCCTCAGCGGCCTTTTCTGCCGCTAGCTGCACTTTTTGCCAGTCATAGTCAACGACTGGGTAGAACTTCTCCGGGTGCTTGAGCCGCCAAATCTGCTTGCGAATGACGAAGTTGTCCGGTTCAATCTCCAGGGCGCGCCCCCAGGCGTCCAGTGCTTCACTCGTCTGTCCGAGCTGATGCAGAGCGGTACCGAGACCGAAGGCGGCATTGGCAGAATCGTGGTTGAGGTCCAAGGCTTGCGCAAATGCCTCCGCCGCACGCGCATGCTCGCCCTCCTGCAAACAGGCCTCCGCCAAGGCAAGGTGCAGGTCCGCATCGCCGCCGTTTGCCGCCACTTGCTCCAAGAGCACCTCGATCTCAAACGCTTGCTGAGCGACCGTTGGTGCGGGCGGCACGTCGCCTCGCGGCGTTGCCAGCAGCGTTTCAAGTTGTTGAACGATATCTTCGCGTTCGACGCTGAAGCCCGTAAAGAGCTGAAAGCGGATGATGCCAGCCTCATCCACGTAAACGCCGTTTGGCACCGCCGAAAAGCCGTACAGACGAAAGAGGAGCCCGCTGGCGTCGACAAAGGTGGGAAATGTCACGCCGCTTTGCTCCACGAACGCCCGCGGCTGCTCCACGCCGCCGCCGTCCATGGCGACCGATAGCATCTGAAAATTGTCACCGGCGTGCTTCTCCGCGAATTGTTGCCAGCCTGGCAACTGATCGCGGCAGCCTCACCAGGAAGCCCACATGTACAAGAGGACGCGCTTGCCGCGAAATTGGCTCCACGTCCAGCGCTTGCCATAGACGTCCCGCAGGCTGAAGTCCGGCGCTGCCGTGCCCACCTCAGGTCGTTGCAGAGTTACGCTCACGATAGTATCTCCTCTTCTGGCTCGGTTTGAGTCTGCTTCGTCACCGCTAGGCGCGGCCCATTCCAAAGTCTTCGGTAGTCTCGGGGCAACCCCACGCGCCCGAATTACACTCGCGCTCAGTCGCGGCTGGCGAGAGATTCATATCTGCTCCAGCCGACCATGTCCGTGCTGCCCGACGCTCGCCAGCGCACTGTAAACCGTCTTTAGTGCCATGCTATACCCCGCACTGGAGCCAGGCAAGTAGCAAGGGCGTGTGCACTTTCGATTCGCTTGCTCTCTTGAGAGAACAGTGGTTTTCAAGAGAGACGGGGACGCGACACGGCACTCATCTTCAACTCAGAGAGCGGGGATACACTCAATGTATAGAGGCGATGCGCTAAGTGGAAGTGGGGAGAGTGATGACGATGAAACGGCTACTAGCAGTGGCACTGGTGATTGTCCTCTTGCTTGGGTCAGGGGTGTATTTCTTGCGGTCGTTTATCTTTGGCTCGCTCTTTGGCAGCGCGTACGCAGAGCCCGCCCATGAAGTCATCTTGAAAGACGGCAACATCGAGATACGCCGTTACGAGCCGTACGTGGTCGCGGAGGTGACCGTAACCGGTTCGTTCGACCGCGCGACGCAGTCCTCCTTCAATCCGCTTTTCCGGTACATTTCGGGCAGCAATCGCGACCGTGAGGAGATCGAAATGACCACGCCGGTGTTGGTGGAGCCTGGCGGCCAGGCAGAGGCCAGACTATCGGAAGCCGCTGAATCGGTAAAGCTCGCAATGACGGTCCCGGTTATTGTGGAACCCCAAGCCTCCGCCGTAAATGAGAGCGGACGCAGGCTGGCCGGCAGCGATATCAATGCGTGGACGATGGCATTTGTGCTGCCTGCGGGCTACACGGCCGAGACCGCGCCGCTGCCCGACAATAGCAATGTGGTCGTTCGCCAAGTCGAACAACATGAAGTTGCCAGCATTCGCTTTAGCGGGAGATTTTCCAACGAGCGTGCCGACCTGCAGCGGGCCCGGTTAGAAGCGTGGCTGCAAGCACGGGGTCTCGCACACGCAGGGGACTGGCGCATCGCGACGTACGATCCGCCGTTTACAATCCCGTGGTTTCGCCGCAACGAGGTGCTCGTGACTTTGCAGTAGGAAGTCGCTTTGCAGAGGGAGACCCTTGCGATCTCTCTCTCTGCCTGTCGCGCGGAGTGGGCAGGATGTGGATCGGAGACTAGCTAGATTCAGGCAACGGCCTCCTGAATAGTCACCTCTGGATTCCGGCTTGCGCCGGGGTAATGGAGAGGGAGTCTGGTTGCTGGTGCAGCTGCAAAGTTGCTCCCGTTCATGGCGGGAAGCCACCTTCGCCGCAGTCGATCTGTAAGCCGGTTCCGCGCATCGGGGAGGCGGGGGACAAGCCCCCGCGGTACAAGAAGAGCGCCTATTCCATTCCGTCCTTCCCGCGAAAGCGGGGAATCCATCTACACGGACAGCGCCTCTTCCTTGCCGTCATTCCCGCGAAAGCGGGAATCCATCTTTCTACTCTTGCAAGTGCGACGACTCTGCTACACGTCTACCGGAGGCATCACCCGCCCCACCCCTGGACTCCGGCTTGCGCCGGAGTGACGAGCCACCAGGTACTCCCCGTGAGAACGGATCAATTACCTAGCCGTTCCCAATTGCTCCTGCAGAATTCCCGTGCTATACTCCGCGACAGAAGGGCAAGTAGCTCAGCCGGTTAGAGCGCCACGTTGACATCGTGGAGGTCGGAGGTTCGAGTCCTCTCTTGCCCACCACCGTGGACAGATTCGAGAGCCTTCCTGTTGAAGTTCAGATTGGGGATTGATTTGGCCGTGCTCGACACGCGTTCCCCACTTCCCCTTTGGGTTGTGGAAGCATGGCATACGAATCGAACCCAGGCGTATCCTCCCTTGAACGAGTCCACGTTGTCCCACGGCACTCCATGTGTCGGGCCGGCGCAAACCCTGAGAAGCAGCCGGAAAACGTGACACAGTTCCTGTCCGCAATGCTGGGTTTGACTCTCAATGCGCTGCGGGACCTGGCGCCCATCATACTCGTCATTGCGTTCTTCCAGGTAGTCGTGCTCCGCCAGCCATTTCCCGATTTGCTGAGCGTGCTCATAGGGCTCCTCTGCGTGATAGCTGGGCTGACTCTCTTCATCCAGGGGCTGGAAAGCGGTCTCTTCCCCTTGGGAGAGGCGCTCGCGCAGGGGTTCGCACGGAAGGGCAGTGCTGCCATCCTGTTAGCCTTCGGTTTTTGCCTCGGTTTCGGTACGACAGTAGCCGAACCGGCCCTGATTGCCGTTGCCGACGAAGCCGCCGCTGTCGCTGCTGAAGCCGGCGCCATTGTAGATGATGATCGCGCGCGCGCAACCTACGCACTAGAACTGCGCATGGTCGTGGCCGTATCTGTTGGCGCCGCCATTGTGGTGGGCATTCTGCGTATCCTCAAGGGTTGGCCGATCCACTGGCTCATCATCGGGGGATACGTGCTGGTGACCACCATGACAGTCTTCGCCCCGGCAGAAATCGTCGGAGTAGCCTACGACTCCGGCGGTGTGACTACCAGCACCATCACGGTCCCGCTTGTGACGGCGCTCGGCGTCGGACTCGCCACGGCCATTCGCGGACGCAACCCCATGATCGATGGCTTCGGTCTCATCGCCTTCGCCAGCCTCACGCCAATGATCTGCGTCCTTGCATATGGGATGGTGGTCTCGTGACCGACTTCCCCCACACCTTTGCCGATGCCTTGCTCTCCACCGTGCTTGACGTTGCGCCCATCGTCGCCATCCTCCTGCTGTTTCAACTCGTCTTTCTGCGTCGCAAGCCGCCCAACCTGCGCCGGATAGCTGCGGGTTCCGTCCTCGTGCTGGTGGGTCTGGCACTGTTCCTCATAGGCTTGGAGAGTGCGCTCTTCCCGATTGGCAAGACCATGGCGAGCCAGCTCACCGCCCCCGAGACGATTGGAGCGGAGAGGCTGGCTGACGGCATCGACTGGCACGACTACCTGCTGCTCTACGCCTTTGCCGGTGCCATCGGCTTCGCGACGACCGTGGCCGAGCCTTCCCTCGTTGCGGTAGCGATAAAGGCCCAAGACGCATCGGGCGGAGCCGTCCACGCCTGGGGGCTCAGGACTGCCGTGGCAATCGGCGTTGCCGTGGGCGTCGTGCTGGGTTGCTTCCGCATCGTCACCGGCACACCTTTGCCCTGGTACATCATCGGTTCCTACATTGTTGTGATATTGCTTACATTCAGGGCCAGCCGGTCAATTGTGCCCCTCGCTTACGACAGCGGCGGCGTCACCACTTCGACGGTAACAGTACCTGTGGTCGCGGCTATCGGGCTGGGCCTTGCCGCAAGCGTTCCCGGCAGGAGCCCATTGATTGACGGATTCGGACTCATCGCTTTCGCCAGCGTCTTCCCAATTGTGTCCGTACTGGGATACTCTATTGCTGCATCGTGGCTGGCCCGCAGGCGGAAAACCAAACTTCCCAAGGAGGCTTGAGCTGTGAAACTGAAGCTGATCGTTGCCTTGGTGAGCGACGAAAAGACCGATGTCGTTGTAGAAGCGGCGCGCGCGGCGGGCGCCACTGGCGATACGATCGTTACCAGTGTGCGCGGGGGCGGTCTGAGGCCGGAAAAGACATTCTTCGGCCTCGACCTCGCGGCCCAGCGTGATCTCGCTCTCTTTCTGGTGGCCGAGGCGCGGGCCCGCGAGATACTGGAGCGCATCCGCGACGCGGCAGGACTCGAATCCGAGCCGGGCGCCGGCATCGCGTTCCAAATTCCCATAGAAGACGCTGTGGGACTCAAGACGCAGATACCCACAATCCTGGAGGAGGTGGAGTCAGAGATATGACAAAGAGTGATCCCATCAGGGTTAGAGACCTCATGGTCGCAGAACTTCACACGATCGACGGGCTGGCGACCGTGGCCGAGGCGATGACCATGATGAAGCGCCACAAGGTCAGCTCGCTCGTCGTCGACCGTCGTAACGAGGATGACGAACTGGGCCTCGTCGTGGTCACCGACATCGCCAATGGCGTGATCGCCGACAACCGCGCCCCGGAGCGCGTCAACGTCTACGAGATCATGTCAAAGCCGCTCCTGACTCTCCCGGAGGAGATGCTCGCCAAGTACGCCGTCCGTATACTCGTGCGCTTCGAGATCTCTCGCGCCGTGGTTGTCGACCAGCACCGCAACGCCATCGGCATCGTGACCCTGCGCGATCTCATCATGGGCTACGCAGCGGAGTGACACAACGGTAGCAGCAGTCGCTGTCTGTCACTGCGGGCTTGCCCGCCTTGGTCCAGGCGAATTGATAGAATGGCTTGCAATGGTTAGGCTGCGCATTCTTGTGTGCCTTCGGCAGGAACAGGACTACTGAGTGACTCAGAGCTGACATGGCCACGGGGCTTCCTCAATGGGAAACTGTGGAGTTGAGAGTAGCCGAGGCACTACAAGCGCCTAATGGCACAGCAAACTTCCAATTAGAATACTCCCTGCCCATAGTCCCGGCATGAGCGCCGTGCTATACTCCGCGACAGAAGGGCAAGTAGCTTGGCCGTTTAGAGCGACACATTGACATCGTGGAGGCTGGAGGTTCAAGTCCTCTCTTGCCCACCCTTTTCAAAGACGGAATTATGTGCGGAATCCAGCCAAAACTGATTTGGCGGTTTGAGCCAGTGTTATCTGGCAGTTGCTGAGAGTCAGTCGTTTTTTCACATAGAGGAATTGTCGCAATATCCATGAGACCGAATTTGGAGCTTCCTAGGGTTCCGAAGGGGAATGGCCTATAGATCGGCATGTTTCAATTTCCCACTTGATATTTGGATGGTAGTACCTGGGTCGTTTGGGGCTAGCGATTAAATGGAACAATGTGCAACTGTCAACAGATTCTGTGCCATAGAAGGCAAACACTGCAATAAACGAATTCCATTTAAGGGCAAACACTCTTTCTTTTTTGCATACCCATCAAGCCCACGTTGGCATGACTTTTCTACAAATCTGTCAAGTGAACTAGAATCACGTGGCTTTCAGGGAGAGTGCTGGGAGGATTTCGTCAAGAATGACTTAATCTTCTCCAAGGTCTGCGAGGGAATACTAAGCCATGATTGCTTATTGGCCGAAGTCTCAGAACCGAACTCTAACGTCTTGCTTGAAATCGGTTATGCACTTGCAGTGGGTCGGCTGCCAATACTTCTTCAGGACAAGAACCTGAATCCTTGGTCGAGAAACCTGTTGACAACTCTGGAGAGTTGCTTCTACGAGACTAGAGAAGATGTACACGAATACCTGGAAAAACTTCGAGCACAATCGGCTGACTCTGATTGCGAACCAGATCGGAGCCTGTCATTCCTAGAGAATATGGGGATTTTCCTTGAGGAAGAAGTCCCCGAGGTAGTATTCCATCTTAAGCCCAAGCAATCCGCCGATTGGATCAGTCGAGTAGACAGGGCTCTGAAGTCCAGTTACTTGAGGCTGAACAAGATGGACCCGAGTGACTCTATCTACGATGAATTCTTTACTCAGGCTCGCCAATTCCAGCGTTCTCAGTTGATTGTAGCTAGCCTACTGAGTGAAAGGAACGTCGACTGGGAGGAGCATAATGCCAACGTCTCACTGCTAATCGGATTCGCTATTGGGTTAGGTAAACAGGTGCTCGTACTACAACATGAGCCAGTTCCACCAATATTAGACCTTGGAAGCGTTGTTAGACCGATAGATTCGGAACGTCAGGCAGCAGATGTAGTCTTGGCTTGGATAGATTTACAGAAGCAAAGGGACATTGCCTACGATTCAGAGGTGAAGCAACGAGAGATCAAGAGACAGCAGGTAGACCGAATTCGAAGCTTGTATCTTGGACATCCGGACGCGCTACAGGACAACAAGCTGCTTGAGTACTTTGTTCCAACGAAGGAATTCTCAGATGCTGTGGAAGGACGTAGGACACTCTTTGTAGGTAGAAGAGGCTCTGGCAAGAGTGCTAATTTTCAGGCTATCAGAGAGGAATTGCATCAGAATCCCAATAGAATTGTGGCGGAAATTGCGCCAGATGACTTTGAATTGGAGAGGATATCTGAGTTCGTCGAGCACGAATACGCAATGGTGAATTCCAAGCTTATCTTCCAGCATGTATGGAATTACGTGTTGGTGCTGGAACTCCTAAAGTCGTTGGTTGAAGGGTCTGAGAGACTTTATACTTCGCCTGACGATCCGCTGCGAAGCCAGTTGCGAGATTACTATGACGCACACAAAAGTGAAATCTCACTAGACTTTGGTAGTCGAGTAATTGCAGCGTTGGCCGATCTTGTAGGCTCTGAACCTGACGCTTCTTCAGCTAAGCGAATAACTAGGGCCGAGGAGCTTGTAAAGTCGCTACGTGACTATGACCTAAATCGAAGACTCAGAGAGTTTGCCGAAAAGGAAGACATTGGTTTCTTTATTGTTGCGGACGACTTGGATAAGCACTGGCGTCCAGGCTCGATTCAATCAATCGAGCTACTCATCGGCCTAGTAGCAGAGGTTGACAAACTTCAGCGATTCTTTAAACAGCGCCTAAAGGTGGTCCTGTTTCTTCGCGAGGACATATATAGAGTCTTGGTTAGATTTGATGATGATTTACCAAAACGGAATCTGATTCGGATTGAGTGGACGCAAGCAAACCTAAGACACTTGGTAGCTAAGCGTCTGGCCGTAGAGTTTCATGAGAATTCCGAAGACGACGAGGGCACCTGGTCGTCGATATTCCCGGAGGCAGTTGGTGGAATGGAGGCGAGCACTTACATTCTGTCAAGGTCACTGCCGAGGCCAAGAGACGTGCTAGATTTGTGTCAAAAAGCAATTGATCAGGCCCAGAGAAATGAGCATAGGTATGTGACGGCTCAAGACATTCTTGACGGAGAGAAGGAGTTTTCGGATGGGTTACTTTGGTCTTTGTCTTCTGAGTTCAGGGGCCTTTACTCTAATCTTGATGACATCCTAATTGAATTCGCTGGAGTAGATGAAAAACTGCGTTGGGCTAGCTTTGATAAAAGAGCGACGGGCGCAATTGAAAGAAATCAAGCAGTCCTGGATAAGTGGGTAGAGGATGGCATTGTCAGTTCACAGTTCTTGGCAGGGGTTTTGTTCAACACTGGATTGCTCGGCCTATCAAAGAGCTGGACATCAGAACCTTATTTCTATGACGGCCGGTCATTCTCCGAGACCTGGAAACTGGTCGGCCCAAAGCCAATCGTGCATGTTCATCCAGCCTTCAGACAGTCTCTCGACGTTTCGCGAACTGGTCCTAATCCGAGCGTGATTGCAAATAGACGGAATCGGATTGACCCAAGGCAAATGGAGTTTGATGAACTGAGAAGGTAGAGACTTCACTACCCAAGGCTGAAAACTCTATTCATGATTCACTCTGGGTCTTATCCGAGACGATCGATACTGTCAAGCTAGTCTCGATGAATCGATGAATGAGTCATTAACCGTAGCAGGGGAGGTGTTTAATTCTGAGTCACTCAAAGTAGCTAAAGTACTCATCTAAACCACTGCATGGTACAAGTAGCTCAGCTGGTTAGAACGCCACGTTGACATCGTGGAGGCCGGAGGTACGAGTCTTCTCTTGCCCACCTGCGAAGACCAGAAGGGACACGAGCTATTCCACGGTAGCAATTGACCTGACTCGCATTGTAGTTCCGCCGACAGTAGCGGCTGCCCGCCTTGAAATAGCTTTCCAGGGGTTTGACAATACGGCGGGTAAGAACGGAGCCGTGTAAGGGGAGTTAGAGGGTCGCCCGTTCGAATGCGAATCTTGGCCGCCACTCAAGGGCATGTCTGCTGCCTTGGCATGACCCCGGTTTCAGAGAGCAAAACCAGGTTCTTGCGTTTGATCCTCCGGAGTGGCAAGGTAAGTTTTGAGTTGCCGCCTCGTGGTGGACCATCGAGGCGGTCGACGTAGGCTACAATCAGGGCCTGGAAGGAATATTGGATAGAGGCTGTTGCCATTGATTCCAGAAAACATGCAACTGGGAGACAACTCATGAATGACCACGAGCGCTACATGTTCGACCTTCAAGGTTACCTTGTTGTGCCGGGAGCACTGTCACCGGAGAAGATCGCCCAGCTCAACAGCGTGCTCGACGAGCACATCGCCGCTGAGTGCCCAACGGACATGAGCACCCACAGGTTTGAGCATCTGCTCGACTGGTCCAAGGACTACCGCGACCTCATAGACAATCCGGCCATCACACCTTACCTGGCCAAATTGCTTGGCGATCAGTTCAGGCTCGACCACGTCTATCTCGACGTCATCAGGTCAGGCAAGGGCCCGATCGGGACAAACCTTCACGGCGGCGGTGCCCCCTACAACCCCACGTTCTACTACCGCTACCATGACGGGATGATGTATAACGGCCTATCCGTGGTTGCCTACAATCTGAAGGATGTCGGACCCATGGACGGCGGCTTTGGCTGCGTGCCAGGCTCGCACAAGAGCAACATCAAGTTCCCCGAAGAGTGGAAAGCGATGGACGAACCGGGCCCATTTGTGGAGCGGGTAACCGGACCCGCCGGCACCGCCATCATCTTCACCGAGGCCCTTACCCACGGCACCCTTCCCTGGAACGGCGCCGACGAGCGCCGCACTATATTCTTCAAATACAGCCCGCACTCGCTCTCATGGTCGGCCAGCTACCTGGACCCCGATGACTATGCAGACCTGACCGATTCCCAGCGCGCCATCCTTGAAGGGCCGAACGCTCGGTATCCAACCCGCGCAAGCGGTACCCTACAAGGTTAGCCCAGGTGATCTGCCCCTCAACCATCTGCCCAGGGCACCTGCTCTAGCAGCGTAAGGGACTTCCGTAGTCATAGTCCTTGAGGATTTCGTCCGTCTCCTCGGCGAAAACGGCGAAGACAGCGGCGCTATCCAGGAGTTGCTGCCGCTGCTTGGGCACGCTCCTCGCTTCTTCTGCGGCAATCTGCAGCCTCTCCTGACGCGCACGGAGCTCCACGATGAGGCCCGAAGCCTCGGCAATGTCGCGCAACAACGCCAGTACCACACGCGGCACCCGGGGAACGTCCGCTAATCTGTGGCGCTGCGAAGCCCAGTTTGGGCCGGCGCCCAAGGGGCAAGAATGGCCGGTATCATCCGATAGTCATAGATTGCGGCCGGCGCTAGAGCCGTCGGGTTTGCGTCAACTTCGTGCTGCGGTCACGGTCCGGCTTGCGTTTACTCACCTCGAAATGCTTGCTCTAAGGCGGCAATATCCAGCTTGTTCATTTGCAGAAGCGCCGCGGTGACGCGTTCCACCGCCGCGGCATCATCGCTCGCCAGCATTTCGCCCAGGGCGACGGGTACGAGCTGCCAGGAGACGCCGAAACGGTCGGTGAGCCAGCCGCAGCGGCCGTCCTCGCCGCCGTCGGAGGTCAAGCGCTCCCAGAGCCGATCCACTTCCTCTTGATCGACACAGTTGACCGCGAGCGATATCGCCGGGCTATGCGTGTACTGGGGCCCGCCATTGATTATGCAGAACTCTTGTCCCGCCAGCTCAAACTCGGCGACCAAAATCTCTCCGGGCTCGCCCATGCCGGCCTCGCTGTAGCGCTTGATGCTGGTGACGCGCGCGTCCGCGAAACACGATGTGTAGAGGTCGAGCGCTTCCTCGACACGCCCGTCGAACCACAGACTGGTGACGATCTTTTGCATGGATTAACCTCCGCTCGGTGAATAGATTGCAAAGGACTTCATTGACTCAATCTTCGTGCCAGCGTCTGGCACGAACCGGCAGACACCGCAAAAGGCAGCCGGGTTGCCCTCCTCTGTCTTGATGACGCCGTTGACCACGCCTTCCGTGCCGTGGGGAGTGATGGAGTGGATGACCAGCTTGGTCGTAAAATCGTCTTTCATCGCTTCCAGGACCGCGCGAACCGCCCCCTTGCCGCGCATGTCGGCTTCACCGAAATGCCAGTGGATGTCGTCGGTGAAGTGCTCGAGGATGACCGCGACATTACTCTCCGCGAAGGCGACGTTCAGGTCGCTGAGCGCCAGCTTCTTGGGGGCATTACCGCAGTCGGCATGGATAGTAATTTTGGGCAAATTCTTCTACAGCATCGTGAGCAGCGTGCTGTCGGCTTGCATCCAGGTTAGGAAGACAAAGCCCTGCATCAGCGCCTGGTTACCGGCTCTCCAATTCGTCCCGCAGGCGTTCTTCGTGTTCCACTTGCTCGGCGGTCATGGCCTCGGCGAAGTCAGCGGTCTCGTACAGTGGCCGGATTTCGATTTCGCTGGGGCCCGGCATCGGGTTTGGACAGCGCTTGACCCACGCCACGGCCTCGTCCATGTCCTTGACTTCCCACAACCAAAACCCAGCCACCAGTTCGCTGACGTTTGGGAAGGGTCCGTCAATTACCGTACGGTCTTCCCCGTCAAAAGCGACTCTCTTGCCTGCCGACGTGGGCTTGATGCCGTCGGCGTCGCGCATGATACCCGCGTTGACGAGTTCCTGGTTGAAGTTACCCATCGCCTCCATGAGTTCCATGGAGGGCAAGATGCCGGCTTCACTTTCTGCGGTAGCCTTGACAAGCACAATGACGCGCATCTGGGAGCTCCTTTGAATATGATCAGCCTTCCGGAGGGGAGACTTGCTGCAGGAAACTATACACCACATTGTGATGGTGGGACTAAGTGTGGAGAGATCTCGGCAATGAGGCGCGGCATTGAATGCCGCAGCTATGGATCATCAACGGAAAAGGTCTGCTGACAGAATGATCGGGGTCCGGAACCCCGTGCACCATTGTGCCGCAGTCCAGGCTCTCACCGACGCGGAATTCGGTCCGGCTGACGAGAGCCAAGCGTTACTCCATCTTCCCTAACCGTTGCCCTTGTTCGTCCGCACGGTCCAACTCTACCCCCCGAAGGGGAGCGAATGCCCAGCGCTGCCGGAGCAATTGTGCTGGACTTCGCAGGAAGTAATGAGATGACCCAGATGGCGGTCGGGTGCTTCACCATCGTACCGCTCACCGCCGTGGCCATGGCCCTGACGTCGGGCCGGGAGCATCCCTATGACTTCCCCTTCTGGGTGCTGCCGATACTCTGGATATTTGCCACGATGCACCTGTGGTTCCTCTGGAACTTGCTGCTGATGCTTGTCCCATTCATCATCATGGTCCGAATGGGGGTGGAATTCCGCAACCCGATGGTCTGGCTGCTGGTCATTCCTGTAAATGTTGACTAATTCGTTGACAGATTTTGCAGAGCTTGAAGAGGCGTATGCCCCTTCAGGCCTTGGTGTGGTCTTTCCGTGTTGTAGTACAGGAGGTATTGCATCAGTTCGTTTTGGAACTCCGTCAGGTTCTCGAACGTCGTGCCTTCGATCAGGTCGTCGTTCAGGGTCCGCCAGAAGCGTTCGATCTTGCCGTTGGTCTGGGGTCGGTAGGGCCGGGTGTAGCGGTGTTTGATGCCGAGCTCCAGCAGCATGCGCTCGAAGGGATGCTGCGCCGGTTTCGTGCGTGCCGCCACCTCAGGACCGTTATCGGTGAGGATGGCTTCGAACTGGATGCCGTACTCAACGTTGAGCAGGTTGATGCTCTTGAGCGCGGCGAACATGACGCTGAGGCTCTTGAGGTCAGGCACCACTTCAGCCCAAGCCAGACGGGTGCAGGCATCGAGCACGGAGACCAGGTAGTAGCGCTGGGAGCTGTCCAGGAGCAGGTCGCGGCTGAGGTAATGGCAGTCCAGATGCCCCAGTTCGCCCGCGCGGGTCTTGATGATGGTGCGCTTGGCTTGTTTCATGGCCGGTTTCAGACGGTTGAGCCCATGGCGCTTGCTAATGGCGTAGATGGTCGAGGGTGAGGGTGTGTGCGCTTTGAGTACCGGTTTGAGTATGGCACAGATCTCATAGCGGTTGATACCCTTGCGGCGCTGCTCCAGCACCTTCTGCTCGATGTAGGGCAAGGTGCGGCGGCTCTTCCACTTGGGGCCGCGCTTGCGCGGCAGCAGGGCGTCGTCGCTGCGCAGTTGCAGAAAACGGTTGTAGTACTTGGCGAAGGTCTGGCGACTGGTACCATGGAACGCATAGAAGTCCTGCAGGAAGCGGAACTGGGGATGCTGCTTGGCCTTGACCCGTTCGTACTCGGCGATGAGGAAACGCCACTTCTGCATGAGGTTCCGTTCAATGGTCTTGTCACTACTATTATCCCGCATCAGTTGCCTCCAGATCTGGTGATTGACACTCATCAATGTTCTACCAGATCTGTCAACGAATTACCTGACACTTACAATTCCTATCTCGGTGGTAGCCGCTTTGCTGATGCAGGAGCCGGTCTTCGGGGCGGACTCCATGCAGGGCATATTGCCCAAACCGGCGACTCTCGTCTTCTACTCCTGTTTCTACTTCTTCGGCGCGTTCTTTTACCAGCAGGGCGTTGCGGTGCGCCGCTGGTGGACCGTCGCCCTGCTGCCCGCGGCTGTCACCTTCTGCATCGGGTTCCTCCTGCTGCGGGAGTATGCGGCTGAGGCCAAGCCCTTCACTCACGGCGAACTGCCCGAACATGTGTGGATGTTCAGCAACTCGCTGACGGCGGTGAGCGCCCTGGCGGAAACGGCTTTTGCCTGGCTGACGTGCTTTGGCATGATGGGACTGTTCCGCTGGCTGCTTGCCAGTCCCCGCTTCACGGTGCGCTACGTTTCCGACGCCAGCTACTGAATATACCTGGCGCACCTGCCGCTGGTTGTCGTGGCCCATTGGGTGTTTGTAGATTGGCCCATCAGTTACCACCTGAAATACATCCTGACGTGCGTCAGCGTCACCGGCATCCTGCTGATAACCTACCAGTTGTTCATCCGTTACACGTTCATCGGCAACGTTTTGAACGGACCGCGCACTCGCCGCAAGCGTACCGACAGGCCGACGGCACCGGCCAGCGCATAACCACTTCGCAACGCTAACGTTGGTCATGATTGGCAGCTTAGAGTACCTGCCAGGCCATGGCCGGCGACGCGGCAATGCAGGACGGACGGTTTGCTACGCCCAGATCCACTCTTGTAGAATGCAGCCAGCAGGTCTGCGTCACGCTTGGCGGCGGCAAGAACAACGTACAGGGGCAGCGGTTCACCCAGGACGTGACCGTCTTGGCGTCCCTGTCAATGGAGAATTCGCGGTGGTTGGCTCCTTCCTCAGATTGCACTGAGCGGTTGCGGCTCGACATCTGCACGGTCGTGCGCCGGATATCGGGCGTGATCTGCTGCATGCCGCTGCGGGCGGTGGAATGAGGTTGGCTATCGGCGGCAGCGCCGCTTTCATCTTCTCGATGCGCTCGCCGGAGAGCCATAGCGTAAGCTATAAGAGTGATGAACCTCCTTCGACGCCTTAGTCTCCTGGCTAGGGCCACCTTTCCTGAGACGTTTTCACGCATTGTTCAATGCAATTCAATTGAATTGAGTTGGCTCAAGTACGCTTTCGGCGGCTTAGTCATCGCAATAGCTCTTCTTACTGCCGTAATAGGCTATGCCATCCAAATAAACGCCCAAGAGGGCATACAGTGTCGGTACTATTACACAGACGAAGATAACAACACCGACAATGCCTTAACCAGTTGCAACAGCAGCGGCCTACCCATACTCCCTGCCAATCCTCTGGGCACGGTAACGGGGTGTGCCGTCAGTGCTGGGGGTTCTGAGTGTCAATTCAGTTGTGGGTCCGATCCCAGATCATGGTGTGGAATCTTTGAAGATGAAACCGTGGATCCTCCACCGCCGCCACCGCCAACGCCTACCCCAACTCCTGAACCGACACCTACACCCTCACCCACTCCGACGCCAACAGCCACGCCCACGCTTACGCCCACGCCTACGCCACTGCGAACGCCCACTCCGACACCGAGACCCGCGCCAACTCCGTCTCCGGAGCCAGCGCCGACTCCCACGCCAATACCCAGCCCGTCCCCGGTGCCTACGCCCACGGCCACGCCAAGACCGACACCATCGCCACGGCCAACGGTTGTACCTACACCCATCCCGCCAACGCCAACTCCGACGCCTACACCTAGCCCTACACCCACGCCAGAGTTAAGGGCGGTGCCTACGGTGGCATTGATAGCCAAACCCACAGCCGAGGCTACCGAGTCTGTCAGTGAGAATGTTGCAGCCACGCCCACGCCGGAGCCTGCCGCTCTCTCCGCGACGGCAACCGCTGCAGTTCCTACACCGGAGACAATTGTCCAGCCCGTGCAGCGCGACCTGCAGCGGCTGGCCGCTCCCGTAATCAGCAACACGGTGCCCCGCATTCGCAATACGCTGGGCGGCATTGCCTCTACGCCGAGAAGGCGCTTCACCCTGATGGCGATTCAGGCTTTGGCCAGCGTCTTCGCGCTAAGCGTCTTCGGCTACCTGATACTGCGCAGACGCCAATAGGGCGGCACGGTTGACGTATTCCGGTCGTCTATGGCTCGCGCCTTGCCGACGCGTTGTGCTAGACCAGGTCTCCGCTCTCGACCGGAGCAGCCACCGTAAGAGGCAGGGACATGGTGAATTCCGTGTACTCACCGAAAACCGAATCCACCGATAGGTCGCCGCCGAGCCGGCGGGCCACGTCGGCCGCGATGGGGAGGCCCAGCCCGGCGCCTGCGACTCCATCTCGCGTTGAAAAGAAGGGGTTGAAGATCTGACCAAGCACGTCATCAGCGATGCCCGTGCCGTTGTCACGCACTCTGATCTCCGCCGCGTCGACAACCGCCACGGTAGCAATGGTCAGGATTGGCTCGTAGGTGTCCTCCGAGGCCCCTTGCTTCAACTGCATGGCATAGCAGGCGTTTCTAACGAGATTCAGCATGGCTTCGCCGAAGTCTGTTTCCACCAACGAAAGCTCGCCAACCGTAGGATCCAGGTCGAATTCAACACGCACCGCAAATTCCCGGGCATCTGCCTCAAAACTGCTGATACCGGATTGCACCGCGTCCCGCACCAGGCTGTTCAGCTCGGTGACGACCGGTTCGCCGCCGACGACACCCAGTCCCCGCATCCGCTCCACGATTGCCAGGGCGCGTCCTCCGTTGGACAGGACGCGATTCAGGCTAGCGGTCATTTCATCGCTGATGTCATCCAGCAATGCCGAGTCGTCTTCCGACATTTTATCCCGGTACGATTCCAGCATTTCCGATAGTTCGTCGTACAGTTCAAGCGACCCTTCCGAGAAGTTATTAACGAAGTTCAGCGGGTTTCTGATTTCGTGCGCCACGCCGGAAACTAGCTCGCCGAGAGCGGCCAGCTTTTCCTGAGCAATCAAGCGGGCCTGGGCCCGTTTCAGTTCTTCATTGGTCTGACGCAACTCTTCATAGAGCTTTTCAACCAGATTGAGGCGTTGCACTTCAAGCGCCTGCTCTCGAAACACCTCCAGGGCGCTGGCCAGCTCACCAATTTCGTCTTGCCCCACTTCCGGTACCGGCGTTTCCAAATCCCCATCGGCCATGTGCCGCATGCGCTCCGACATGCGCGAGAGCCGGCGCACCATGCCGTTACCCACCCACAACCAGGCAGCTAGGGTAGCCACGATCACGCTGATGACGCTGATGCCCGTCAACAGGGTGCGCCCTTCGTCGAAGCTGCTGACCGCCAAGTCGAGGGACTCCGCGGAATGGGCGCGTGACGCATCCAGCAGACGGGATACAGCGCTTTCTAACGCCTGACTGGAGGCATCGAAGGATGCTAACAAATCCCTGATGTTTTCAGTCAAAGCCAGTTGCAGGCTGCGGACGTAGAATACGCCTTCGCCCTCCCCCAGAGATGCCACCGCCGGGTCTATGCCGATTGCATGCAGCCGCGTAAACTCGGCCCACAGCCGTTGCAGGTCGGTCTCATTCTCGGCTACCAACACTTGCCGCAGGACAGACAACGCCGCCTCCGACTCGCCGACATTCGATCTGGCCGTTGCCAGGATCGAGCGGTAGTCAGCGGCGACTTGGTTAGTGCTTTGCAGCGCCTCCCGGCTACGGCTGAGACTATCGATCACATCAGCCAGAGCGTATGCCGCATCGCTTACGGCCTGGGCATCCGGCTTCAGTTCAGCTATACCGCTAACCACATCCAGGGCTGCGTCGATCCGCTCCAGCGATGCGACCACAGCCCCGCCTGCCAAGTCCTGCATGCCGGAGTCGGTTCCCGCGGCCAAACCCAACCCCACATTCCGCAGACGCTCGGTCTCGCGCGCTACCGTCCACGATGCTTCTAACGCGGGGACTGTTTCAGACCGCACCTGGAAATTCAGATCGCCGCTCTGCTCGAAGTAAAAGACTCCCACAGCACCGGAAACCAGGGTCAGAATAACGGCTATGCCCAGAGCTATGTACAACCGCGTGCCGATACGCCGCCAGCGGTCGAGGAGAAATCTCATGCTCCCAAATTACTCCTGAGCGTTCAACCTGACGAAATACGACCCCTTTGGCGTTGTTTCGAGAGGTTTTTTCAGTAGGTAGATTATCACAGCAGAGACTCCCGAGGGCAGTTTGCAAGTAGCTTGGAGGTGCTTAACAGTCTTTGGCGTGATAGGCCGGCACGGCCAGCTTGCATAGGCGGGACTGATTCCACGAAAGCGAAACCGAACGACTGAATCGGGGTGCATCTACGGCCCTATCGCTGGTCTGCAAGTCCCGGAATCGCAATCATTGAGTGCCTGCGCGCTGCGTTAAACGGTGGGCTGGCCGCAGCGGTGCTGGGCCGTTGCCGAGCGATGCGAAGCACCAGAATCCCGCTAGCGCCAGTGGACCAAATCCTGGCAACGTCACGCGAAAGCGGTACATGCAGCAGTCTAGCTTCTGTGGATCAGCCGGCTTAGGAAGCCGCTGCCGTGTGCTGCAAACCGCACGTCCAGGAATTCCTCCAGCTCGGGGCGATTCAGCACGGTACGGCCGCCGACGCTGGCGTTGTCATCGATGAGCGTCGAGGGCACGTTTTCCCAATCGAATTCGCGACGGCCGAAGGTGTCCTTCTGCTCGATGACGATGACCTTGTCGTTTTCCACAATCCAACCTGTGGGTTGGTCGCCCTCTCTCTTCATGCGGGTGGCAGGTCGTAGGAGGTGCTCTAGCTGTGACTTCACACGTTCGTGCCGCTTGTCGGCGTAGTCATCCCACGTGACAGGCCCACACCACTTGGGCGGGGATTCTGCCAGCAGTTCTCCAAGCAACTCTGCGAGGAGCGTGGAAGAGAACGCTAGCCAGTCGGCGGGATGGGGATCGTCGTCGAAGCGATCGAGCGCTCGCCCCAAATACGCGCGGTAGAGATGCGTGGAGAGGTTGCGGCGCACGTCCTGGATTTTCAGGTGCAACTCGTGGCGCAGACCCTCCTTGTAAGACGGCAGGGCGGTGGTCGTGTAGATCATCAGGCTGCGTTTGACGATCTGGTCGGTAAAGGCCTTGAGTTCCTGATTCATGGAAAGCACAAAACAGGGATACTCAGCCACTTGAGGCGGATTCTCGTCCTTGATAACGTCCTCGCCGTGGCTCCGGATAGCACTTCTGCCGATGTCGTCGAATACAGCGGGGAAGCGCTTGTACGCGTACTGGATGGCTCTCAATCTAGCCTTCGTGAAGTTCGCCTTTTCAATGCTGTGGGATTTGCCAAACATGGATGTCATGAGGGTATCGATCAGGCTGGTTTTGCCGCAGGATGGCTTTCCGTACACGATAGCGAACGTGGGAAAGCGGAATATGTCGCCCTGGTGGCTCGCCAGCGTGCGCATGTCGCACATGAATGGCGCAAAGTAGAGCCACGACCAGAGGATGAAGTAGTCCCGCTGGAGTCGTTCCACCCCCATGCCGCCCTCAAATGTGCCCTCATAATTGCTGAAAAACTCCACGAGCAGTTGTGCATCTTTCTTCGCGGCATCAAGATTGGCTGCAAGGGAGTACGGCTCGCCGAGGAGAACGACGCGTTTCGCGTCCCTGTCGATTGATAGTTCGCGGTGGTCGGTTTCATCCTCGGACTGCACGGTTCGGATGCGACTCGTTTCCCGGACGATCTTGCGCCTGACTTCGGGTGGGATGATCTGCCTCCCGTTGCGCGGCGACGGAATGAGATTCGCCACGACCGGCGGTATAGCCGCTTTCATTCTCTCTATGCGTTCGATTTGCATGGGCACGACAAACTGGGCGCCGGCACCTTCTTCCTGCTCGCTCTCTTCGCTGTCAATCACGAGAGTAGACAGGTCATCCGTATCGAGGACCGGCACCTCTTGAATGTCAATCGCGGAATTCTCGATGCGTGCGGGCGGCAACGGAATCTCGTCTGAGGCCCGGTCTCGGATAGTCTCGTACATGCCAAGATAGTGATCCCAAGCCGGGGCATCGTCGTCGAAGCACACAAGAGTCTCCGATTGGCGTCCGCCAAAGGCGGTTTCGGAGAGGTTGGCGGAGCCGATGAGGGCGCGGGTGGTGCCTTTGGCTGTGCTGTCGAGCAGGTAGAGTTTCGCGTGGGCGATCTGTTTGCGCAGCACCCAAAAGCGTGCTTGGCCTTCCCGGACGCGGCTTAGAATGAAGCCGTGGCGCTCATCGGGTAGGTTCTTGATGGCGGCCCGGGTGTCGCCGATGGCGACTTGCTGAAACGCCAGAATGTCCTTCAGGGTTCGCAGCGTGCCTTCATAGCCAAACACACACTCGAAGTCATTGAACCCATGATTCTCGAGCAGCCGGACGATGGCGCTCACGCCTGCTGAGTACGTGAGAATGCGGATGCGGTCGTAGCCGTCGAAGAGCGACCAGGAGAACCTCGACTCTGACTCGAAGCGCGCCCGAGCCACGCGCAGCCCGCTGCCGTCGTCGAAGTCGAGTTCCTGCATCTGTCCGTGTTCGGGTTCGTTTGGCGCCATTCCGGTAGACCCCTTAAGTGGCGAAAACACCCTCGCAAATCAACCGCTCTGCGCGGACCTGCCCTTCGACAGGCTCAGGGCGAACGGAAGGGTCGGTTATCCGTTCGAGAAGGGCTGGCGATCCATTTGTGAAGGGTTGGCAATCCGTTTGTGATGGGTCGGCTATCCGTTCGAGAAGGGTTGGCGATTCATTCGTGAACGGTCGGTGATCCGTTCGTGCTGAGCTTGTCGAAGCACGAATCGACATGATAGGCAACGCATTGCATAGCGAGCAACGTAAGTCATGGTGATCAACACATGTCATGGCGAGCAACGTATGTCATAGTGAGCAACGTATGTCATGGCGAGCAACACATGGCATGGCAATCAAGCATGACGGGCAGCGAATGACATGGCAAGCGACGCAAGACTTGGCGAGCAGCGCCGGACATGCCTTCCAGTTTCCCTGCCGATAGTATAATGCAAGACGCCAGCGCGCCGATGGTATAGGGGTATGCGCTGGCGACAAGCGTCGTGTCGAGGGATGTGATGCCACTCCCGGTTTCTTAATCTGCTAGTTTCTGGACAGGGGCACGCATGCAGCCTCACGAATTGCTATTCCGGCTCAAACACCAGCTCCGGTACAACCACCTCCCACTTGTCGCAGCGCAGACGATCTTGAAACTCCGGCTCTGACTTCTCTTTGTCCCATGCGACAACGGCCAGGACCGTGGCAAAGGCGCAACGCATGTGATTGGGTGGCACGAAACTGCTCGCTAGCCGGCCTACCACGGTGCCGTTGCGGTCGAGGAGTTCCCAACGCTTACTTTCCCGCACTGCCAGTACGTCACCGGGCGCAAGCGCGGCGATGGCGCGGTGCACCGGATCGCTCTCGCGCCTATAGCCTGCGAAGCTGAGAAAGACGTCCCGCAGGCTGAGCCGCCGATAGTGACGCGCCAGTTCCGGCCTCGCCGGCGGGAGGTTGGCAAGCGGCGCGCGCTGCTGCGCCGAGGGAAGCTCAGACACGATGTTTTGGAAGGGATGCGTCCCGGAGAGGCAGGCGAGAGCGAGCGTCTGCCGCGCGCGGGTCATTGCCACGTAGTACAGTCGCCTCGGCGCATCGGCATCTTCGCCGCGTCCAACGCGCTCCCAACCACCGTCCAGCACGACGACGTGATCGAATTCCAGTCCCTTGGCCCGGTGCGCCGTGAGCAACAGCAGCCCTTGCTGGCGGCGGCGCACTTCGCGAGACCACTCGGCCAGCCACTCGGTGCAGAGGTCCACGGCAGTTTCAGCGCCCCCTGTTTCCAGGGCAAACTCGTCCACGGCTTCTTGTAACAGTTCAACCCAAGGGCCCGCAGCCTGCTGGTCTGTCCACTTGTTTAGATCAGCACTTGTCACCAGGCGAGATTCTCTTGCGCGCAGCCAATCCACAAGCGCTTGCGTCTCCCTGAGGTGCCAGACGCCGGTAAACTCCTCATTCGCCATCTGCACTGGGATGTCTTCAAGCTCGCAGAGGCTCCGCACCGGATCCAGGTAACGCCATTCGCGAGCGATCACGGCGCAGGCAGACCAATCCCAGCCGGGTCTTAGGCCGGACATTCTCTTCAGCTCTGCCACAACCGCCTGCGCTTGGGAGATTGGCGTGTCTCCGGCAGGCAGTAACTGGACCCGACCGCGGCCGACCGGGTCAGAAATGGCCCACGCGCCGCCTTCCGGTTCCTTTGCCCGCGCACGATCAACGTGAATGGGATGCTCGGTCTTCATCCGCTCCCGGGCCGGTTCCATCACCGCGTTGGCAGCCGCAATGATGTTGGCGGTAGAACGGTAGTTGTCCGTCAGATATATCGGTCTCGCCGCATAGTCTTCCTCGAAACGACGGATGAACTCGACGGACGAGCCATTGAAGGCATAGATGTTCTGATCGTCGTCTCCCACTGCAAACAAACTGATTCTGTCGTCCTCCTCGGACAGCGTTCTACCTGCCAGGGCGGATATCAGTTCATACTGTTCCGGGCCAATGTCTTGGTACTCGTCAACCAGTATCCAGCGGAAACCCGCCAGGATGCGGGTGCGTTGCTCATCAGCTTCTTCCGGCTCCAGTCCTTCTCCGCGCAGCAGCGCCACCGCCTGCCGCAGGATTTCCTGGAAGTCCCCTTCGTGCAGCCGATTCGCGCGCCCGGTGAAACTGGCGCCCACCAGCCGCATGGCGAGCGCGTGACAGGTGAGCACAATCACCCCGCGCGCGTCGTCACCGATGAGTTCTCCCAGGCGGCGGCGAATCTCGACCGCGGCATGCCGGTTGTATGCGAGCGCCAGGATGCCGCGCGGATTCTCCCGCCTCACGCGTACCAGATAGGCGATACGATGCACCAGCACACGCGTCTTGCCCGAGCCGGGACCGGCCAGCACCAAGACGTTGGTCTGCTCGCGGTCGTCCACGACGATGCGCCGCTGGATGGGATTCTTGAGGCTCTCGACGATCATCCGCCACGATTCCGGTGTGGTCTGCGGCGGCGTGGCCTCACGCAGGACTTCCCGTTCTCGGTCAGGCAGCCAGCGGCGCAGGAATTCCTCGCGGCCCAGCGTGAAGTAGTCCATCGCCAAGCGCAACGCGTCGGTTATCGCATCCAGACCCCGCTGCACGTATTCCGCGATCACGTGGATCTGCAAGACCTGTTCGTCGTAGTGGAGCTTGAGAGAGGCAAAGTCGGCATGGGCAAAGCCGCGCCGCTCCGGCTGTAAGTGGATGGTCATGGCTTGGCGGAAAACGGTAAGTCCCTTGTTGAGCCGAATCACTTCCTGTTCGTGCAGCCACAGCAGGGCGCGGTCCGTTAGTTTGCCGGGGTCCTTAACCTGACTGGCTAGAGTCATGTCGGAACTGACCGCAACCAGCAATTTGCCCAGGGTTGTCTCGGCGAGGAGGTCTGTGCCGCGGCTGCCAGCAGGGAGGCTCTCCAAGAGGTGATCCAGAATTCGTCCAGCAGCGGCGCGGCGCAATTCGGCAGTTTTCCTCAAAGAACTCCAGTCGCGCTGCAGGGATACATACATGGTTTCCCTATCGTAATCCCGTACCCCGAGGCTACCCCCTCCGCCGCCCTCTCCCCGCCCGTCGGCGGCAATACTGCGGACGATTCGCCGCACGAGTTCCGGCAGGGCGTAGGCATGGCCGCCGTCCTTGAGCCGTTGGGTGGCCGCACGGAGATGCAGGGGCCATGAGTCTCCTTTTTCCATGTCCGGGGCTAACTCTTGCATGAGGTCGATCAAGGCTACTTCCAAGTTCGCCGCTTGCTCGAAGCGCTGTCTCGAGTGACGTTGTACACCTACGTGGACGAAGGCGGTCAATACGGTGTCGTTGCTGGCGATGCCCAAGCGCTCCAGGTCGTACAGAGCAGTACGCACGCCCTCGGGTCCCAGACCCGACGCGGCCATGAGCTCGTCGGTGGAAATGCCCTCATCGGCATCCGCGTCGATCAGCGCCTCTGTAATTTTCAGTAGTTGGTTGCGGTAATCATCCCTGACACTGGCCTTTTGGAGCTTTGTGCGCGCTTCCTCGTATGAGCTAACTCGCAGGGAAGAGGGAAACACGCTGACGCGGTTTTCTCTTCGTTCCAGTAACTCGGCTTCTTCGAGCCATGCTACCGCGGTCCGCGTCCGGGTATCGTCGGTGGCGGAGTCCCGTCGGAAGTCCTTGTCTTCGTCCTCGCCGAGGATTTCACCGGCGGTGGCCACCACTTCGCCCTCTGCTCGCTGATGTCGTTTTATCTTGCGATCCAGATTACGCAGCGCTCGCAGCACGCCGTGGATTTCCCGCCGCGTGAGCCGCGAACGCGCCGACATGCCGAACTGGCGCTCCACGTCGTCAATTGTGTAGAGCAGCACGCAGCGCGCTCCCTGCTGATCGCGGCCGGCGCGGCCTGCTTCCTGCAGGTAGTTCTCCAAGGAACCGGGTACGTCGGCGTGGATTACCAAACGCACGTCCGGCTTGTCGATGCCCATGCCAAAGGCGTTGGTGGCGACAATGACGCGCAGTGCGCCGTCAATGAAGCGCTTCTGGACATTCTTCTTGGTCTCCGGTGGCAGCCCCGCATGGAAGAATTTGGCCTCCATGCCCTTTGCATCCAAGAACTCCGCGACCTCCTGGGTTTGCTGCCGTGTCGCGCAGTAGACGATGGCGCCGCCTGTCCCGTCACCGGGCAAATCAGCCGTGAGAATCTGGTGAATGTCGGCAAACTTCGTGCTGCTGCTCGTCTGTGCTACCACGAATTCCAAGTTGGTGCGTTGAGCGCCACCGTCGCAGACCTTTAGTGTGGCGCCTATCTCATCGTTGAAGTAATCCGCGATTTCCGCTATGACATCGGGCTTGGCGGTAGCGGTCAGGCACAATACCGGCGGGACCGGCTTCTCCCCGGCGCGCCTACGGATAAAGCGCCCGACGTAACGATAGTCGGGCCGAAAGTCGTGCCCCCATTTGGAGAGACAATGGGCCTCGTCCAGCACCCAGGCGCCGATTTCACGTTGCTCGAGGACACGCTTTACGGAAACGCTGCGGAGCTGCTCCGGCGAGATGATGAGAATGCTGGCGTCTCCCAGCCGTACGCGGTCCAGCGCGTCGGACCGTTCCGGCATGGAGAGGAGGCCGTTGATGGTGACGCACGACCCGATCCCCTTCGCCTCAAGTCCCGCCACTTGGTCGGCCATGAGCGCGACCAAAGGCGAGATCACCACCGTCAGGGCGCCAGTCTTGTCATAGCGGGAGAGCGCCGGCACTTGATAGCACACCGACTTGCCGGTGCCGGTGGGCAGGATGCCAAGCACATGCTCTCCGGCCATGGCTGCCTCGACAATTGACCGCTGTATGGGCCGACCGGCCTCGTCAGCCGGCTTGGGGCGAAAGTCGGGAAAGCCAAACCAGCGCGTAAGCTCCTTGCGGGCATCGTGCCGTTCCCGGCACCATTCACAGGCGGGATCGGCGCAAGCGGTGTCGCGCAACCGGCGCACCAGGTCTTCCGCCTCAGGAAACTGATGGCGCACCCACGGCGGCATTACGGAATTGCCTCCGGCTACCGACAGCCACGCCAACGCATACGCCAGCGCCCAGCCGTGGCGGATTGCATTCGCTATGACCTCGCTGGCGTGGGTCTGGCAGGCATTGCCAGCCAGACGCGTACATATCGCCTCCAAGGCCTCGGAATCGGACGGCCTCCCGGATTGCCTGAGCAGCGTGAATACCCAGTCGAAGCCGGTACCTTCTTGCACGCTTGTCAGCCAGTGCCAAGCTGCGAGCAGGTGTTGCGGCGCGGCGCGCAGGGCCTCCTGCTGATCGCCAAACAACTCCAGTGTGAGCCTTGCATCCAGCTCCGGATCGTTGATGCGACCGCGCTTGAGTTGTCCGTCTTGGTAGTGCTTGACCAGGTGGTGATAGGGATTGCGCGGGAAGGCGAGGGGATTGAGCCGTAGGGTATCTACGGCCGGCAGCCGCAAGAGACGCAATCGGGGACTTGCTGCCTGCAGGATGGGCAAGTCGAAGGCAATGAGATTGTGACCCAGCACAAAGTCCACGCCCGCGGCGAGATCGTCCAGCTTGGCCAGCGCCGCGGCCAAGCTCCCGCCGCTTGCAGGGAAGACTAGAGACTTGCCGTTGTCCGGACGCACTCCAGCCAGGGCGCGGATGCGCCGGTCGGATACGTTAACTTCCAGGTCTACACTGAGACAACGGGACAAGAGCCGGGTTGTTTCGTCAGCCACCACCCTGAATCCGTCCGTATGCTATACAAGCTCGGATTCAATCGACGTCACATTGGCTTGTTCGAGGGATTTCACAGTCCTGCAGGATAGTATAGTGCAAAGACGATTCGCGATGGAATGGGGAGACTGTCAGCCTGGCTACCATAGGTGCTGTAGGGAGTTCCCATTTGGCGAATCTGCCACTCTTGAGCGATGATGCTCTTTTGGCTGTTTCGTTGGGAAAGGCTCTGCGCCGACTCGACCGCTCAAAGGCTCCTATTAACTAAACGGAGAGAGTCTCAACGTGGCTGATGCGTAGACGGTATTCGCACTGAACGGTAAGGGAGTTGGAAGTGAAAAACGCGCAGACTGGAAGCGACATGGAAGGCGACTTTGACTACGTAGAGCTTCGAGAGAATTTCGATACGCTGGCGCCGGATGGATCGGAGATTCGGCTGCTGGCTCAGACCAGCCGCGGCAGCATGGTGCACTGCACGTTGCATCCCGGACAGGTCTCCGTTGCCGTCGCGCACAGGACGGTAGACGAGATCTGGCACTTCCTGGAGGGTACGGGGCAGGTGTGGCGGCGCCGGGGGGATCGAGAGCGCGTGGTGGAGGTGGCTCCGGGCGGTAGCCTTTCCATTCCAGTTGGCACGCAATTCCAATTCAGGACAACCGGCGGGGAATCCCTGAGATTCGTCATCGTTACGATGCCACCGTGGCCGGGTGAAGACGAAGCGTATCGCGTTCCCGGCCATTGGCCTGAGAGCGGGTGAGAGGAGCACAGCGCGACATAAGCGTGCTATTGCCCGCGCGGTAGTTTCACCATAGTTGGATTTCGCAGTATGCCGCGCCCTCCGGCTCGTGCTGCCAACAGGTCCACCGGCAACACGAGACACTCAATTGAATCCAGCGCAAGGATGCTTTACTGCGATAGCCATAAAGACACGGGAATCACGCTGGTAGAGACGTTGCGATCCGAGGAAGTGCCCTCAGCACAAAGTGCCTTGGTCGTTACACCAGATCTGCTTCATCCACCAACTGCTTGGCTTTTTCGCGGTCCTCGGCGGCCAGCGCCACGAGGGTGTGGCCGGCATTGCGCTCGAGAATGTGCAGACTCTGGATATTCACGCCGGCCTGCTTGAACCGCTCCGCCACTTTGGCCAGCGCGCCCGGCTCGTCGGGCAGACGCAGCACCAGCGACTCGTCCGTAACAGCTTTGAAGCCGGCAGAGGAGAGCACGCGCAGGGCAGCGTCTTGGTCGTCAGTGGTGAGCGTGATCGTGCCCTGGTCTTCGCCGCCTTCCGCGCTGATCGTCTCTATGTTGATCCCCGCATCGGCCAGCGCCCGGCTGATGTCGGCAATGACGCCGACTTCGTTTCTCGCTACGACGACAATCCTATTCATCCTGTCTCCCCTTGCGCTAAGAGTGCTTCATAGCAGTCGGCAACCACCTGATCGACGATTTCTCGGGTCACGTGCGGCATGGTGATCAGATGGGCTATCCCCTCATAGGGCGCAAGCTGCCACTTGCGCACCACGTCTGCCGGCGGCTTCGGAAAAACCACCGTGACCGAGTTTTCGTTGCGCCAGGCCGCCATGCCGTGGTCGTTGAATCGCTCCACCGCATAGGCGGCCACGACCAGGCACGCGGCGACGATTTCGCGATATCCGTCCAATCCGTGCTGCTCCAGAGCGTACCACATGATCAACGGCGTCAGGGCATTGCGCGAACCGGCGAGGGTGGTGTCCAGCACGCCTACGTATTCAATCGAGCGGGCAATGCGCGCCACGTAATCGCTCCGCGTCAGGGCGACGCCGCAGGGTAGCGGTGAGCCGATCATCTTGTGGCCGCTGATGGAAACGCTATCAAACCCGGCACCGAAGCCATAGGGCTGCGGATCAGCGACAAACGGCAGGATCATGCCGCTGAGCGCCGCGTCGGCGTGGATATAGTGACTTGTAATGGCCAAGTCGTCGAGGATCGCACGCACTTTGCTCACGTCGTCCACGGCGCCCTTCATGGTGGTGCCGATGTTTGCCATGAAGATGACGGGTGAGTCGCGGTTGATGCGAATGGTCTCGCGCAGGTCGTCGTAGTCGATCTCGCCGTTGTCCTGGCTCTTGATCATGATATTGCGCGCTTTCAGCACGCGCAGGATCTTGACCACGCTGTAGTGCGTATCCTGCGAGAAGTAGACTACGCCATCGGGGAACATTTCCCGTCCCAGGTAGATGCCGTACATGTTGCCTTCGGTGCCGCCGGAAGTAATGTAGCCCCAGGCTTGGTCGCGCGGCAGGTGCATCAGGTCGGCGAACGTGCCAATGACCTCCTGCTCAAATTCGTGGGTGTTGCTCTGAAAGTTGCTGTCATAGAACGGGTCGCCGACGTTGTTCGCACTGAAATTGAGAAAGGGCAGCAGGGCGCTGTAGTCGAAGTCCAGGTTGCAGGGATAGCCCACGGCGCGCTCACGCAAGTCTTCGAATTCGCGCAGCAGGTCGTCGAGCCGTTCCTGTATGCCGGTCTTGGTCCGCATTGGTGACACCCCTCTATCGATGGTCCAGATTCGAGCATAGTGCAAGCAGACCAGAAAATCCAATCCACGGGAATCTGGAACGTGCGCGCGTTGGCACGCTGCCCTTCAATGTGAATTGCGAGATCCCGCACTTAGAGAGGGGGGCCGTTGCCCACGCGTGCTGCGGCTCCCTTTTCGCTTGTCTTATGCAGCGACGGCTCCCGCAGCAATGGAATCCAGGTGGGACCGTGTCCGTTGCTACTCATTGACACTGCGCTCTGAGCGACGCAGGCCGATCTCCCGAGGGAGTCGTCCGCACGAGCACCGGACGGTTGCGCGTGCGGACGCCTAGAGGACGAGGAGGAGGCGCAATCCTTCGGTAAAGGAGGAGAGAAAAGCCTGGGGCCGGGGGTCGATAGTCACGCGGAGCAGCGTGAGGCAGTGCCCCGCGTAGGGCGTGATGGCGCCCCGCGTGGTGGGACGGTAAGAGGGACTGATTGCGGCAGCCAACCCAAGCAGCACCACAGCCACGAGCGCAGCCAGAGTCTCGGCCCGGTGCAGCGCCCAGGACTTTGCGGCCTGGAGGCCGCGCCGTCCGGCGCGCTGTCGGAGATACTCACGGAACGTGCCCGGAACGCTACCAATTCCATCTACATATTGACTGGATTGGCCGCGGTCCGGGCGCGGGCCGTTCGCGTCTCCAGCGAGGCATCGGCCGAGTTCGTCCCTGAACCTGCGCATGATGCCGCCTTCCCTGGCGGTTGAGAGAGGGTCGCCCGCCGCAACGGTACATCAACTACGTACACTCTCAGTCCCTCTACCTCCAGCGTAAGACAGGAAAAGTGGAGAGTGGGCGGTTGCTTAGGGAAAACATAGGAAGGTCTTAGCAGGCTCTCAGAGAGAGGGTGGGCAAGACGGCGTGGTGGCTTTGAGGTACTGAAGGACAACTCGGATGGGCATCTGGTGAAGCGCCCAACGGCAATGCCTGACCCGTATGCCGATACCGCGTAGAATGGTTAGAGTGGCTCAGCGGTCTTGTGTTGTTGGGTGAGCGCCATGGTAGCGTAGGTTCGCAACCCCGAATCGAGTACGGGGCAGGCTCCGCGCCGTTTCCCACGGTACCGGGCAACGCCACGCGCAATCGCCCATTATTGCAATGACGTTGTACCACTAGCGCTATCGATTGGCTTTGCCGGAGCGAGTTTAGAGAGGCACACAGCAGATGCCCCGCCAGACCGAACCGAGCGTCAACAACGCCATGGAGCATGTGCTGCAAGGCATGCTCTCCCGCAGTCACGTGCGCTCGGAGAATACGCAGACCATCACCGGACATCCCGGCTTGCGCCCGGACATTCTCATCGAGGACCCCGGCCGCGCGCCGGTGGTGATCGAGGCGGAGTACCTGCCGGGCGCAAGCAAAGAGGACGAGGCCGGGTCCCTCACAGTGCTGAATTACGGCGCCCTCTGCGACGGTCAATTCACTATGGCGGAGCTGATCTTCGACGAATTCCGCGACAAAAAACTCCAACCCGCCTACCTCGCCGACGCCGACCCCAACCGCACCTTCCTCGACCGCAGCGTCATCTGTGACCTCTTAGGCTTCGATGAACAAATCTACACAGCCGTCCGCCGCCTCGCCGCCAAATTGTGCGCCGAACCCTCCGTTCACGGAGGCGAACCAAGACCCAAGGATGCTAACCTGATGATTTAGATGTCGGCTTGGGTGACAATTATAGAGTGGCCAAGCAAAGGGGATTCCGGTGGAGAGTTTGGATATTGAGGGGTTGTTCTGGAAGGCTTCCAACCCAGATGACCAAGTCGCTGGCCGACTGAGGTTTGATTCCGCCGATGGTGGGGAGTTGTATCTCATGGGGGCATTCATCCAAACGTCTCTTGCGGAGTCGACTTTTCCAATAGATCCGTTCAACGAGAATCACCGATTTCGAATTCAAGGTGCTGCAGGAGCACGGTTGATCACATTGGACAGCTGTCTAAAGATAGGGGAACGTGTTGAAATACCTGGCATATTTCACGAAGAATACCGGGTTCCAGTTGTATTATCGGGCTATCACTTTGACGAAAGTGAACCACTAGAATTTGATTCAGTTACGGTGTCCCTGCGCCACCTGGAGCACTGGGTGAACAGATCAGGTGTCAGCGTAGAATATATACAAGAGGAAGGGGCGAACAGGGTCAGGTCTGTCAACATTGAACATTCGCCACTTGAGAGTACAGTGACCCAGACTCACATTGGACAGCTTGAACTGTCTTTTGGATGGAAAGTGCTGGGTGACCATATTCTACAAAGTACGATTGAACAAAAATGTGGCTTTAGTCTACGGTTCGCTGAACCACTTGCATTAGAGGATATTCTAAATCACTGTTCGGCGCTGAAGGACATCGTCACAATTGGACTGGATACACCTTCACAGTTTATTGAAGTGACGCTTAAGCTTCAATTGCCTGACGAACTTAGAAACAACAGTGGGCAGAGTCATGCGGAGATAAAGCTTTACGCTGACCTCAAGGGACCTGCCTACCAGACCAAAAAGCGAGCCCCCCAACCAGCCCAGATGATTTTCACTTTCGATGACATTGGAGGTCTCACTGGGATAGGAGAATGGGTTGGCGTGGCTCACAGATATAGAGTTGTCATTGGCTCACTAATGAATAGCATTTACTCACCAGAACTGTCCGAAGAAAATAGGTTCTTCAACGCGGTAGTAGCTGCTGAGGCATTGGCAAGAATAAAAGTAGGAAAACAGCAAGTTAATCTTGGAATGGAACTTGCCTCTCTGGGACACGAAGCTGGTGAGACATTCAAAGTGTTGGTGGGAGACATAGCCACTTGGGCAAAGACCATAGTGAGAACACGCGACAATTTTGTAGTTCACCCTGGATTGCACGAGTATGTCAATAGCCCCCAGATGTTCTTTCTTGGAGAATCGCTCTATCTTCTAGTGATTCTCTCTTTACTTCGGGAGTGTGGGATTGAGGAGAGCACTCTAAAGAACATTGGGAAACATCAAAGGTTCAAGAGAATAGCTGATAAACTTCGGGAAGACAATTGACTATTGCCCGTGCTCGACTTCCGCGCCCTCAGCGATGATCAACTCATCATGGCGGAGCTAATCTTCGACGAATTCCGCGACAAAGTGTTACAGCCCCCCTACCTCACCGACGCCGACCCCAACCGCGCCCTCCTTGACCGCCGCGTCATCTGTGACCTCTTAGGCTTCGACGAACAAACCTACACCGCCGTCCGCCGCCTCACCGCCAAATGGTGCGCCGAACCCTCCGTCCACGGCGGCAAAGTTAGGCCCAAGAGTGTAGAGTTGGTATTCTAGCAGGAATTATCGAGAATCGAGACTGGCTTCTAAGTGTCGCATCAAGCGATTAGCCCTTGTTCTTTTAGAATCTGAATGCAGCCATTCGCTGAGTCATGTGTGAATCCGTCGCTAAAGTGCGTTGCGTTTTGCAGGAAGTCGTGATTCGGCAAACCTGCCTCCACGTCTACTGAGAGTATTGGAATGTTGGCTGGGAGATCAGAGAGTATCCGATTGATGTTTTCGTCTCGAAAGGCATAACCCACGAAAATAGCTGCTTGCGCGTTTCGTGCGACCCAACGTAGGTGCTCATAAAATACGTTGAATGGCTCTTGTGTCGGCCACTCCTTTTCACCTGGATATAGAGCAATGTGATTGTAAAGGTCTCCAGTAAATCGTCTAGGGCCAACGAAGATTTCTCTAACGTTGCCGCGTATCCAATTTGCTGACCCATGGAGTTTCGTTAGTTTCCCCTTTCCCGATTCCGGGCTAGTTGGCCTTTTTGTTTCTGACCAGCACGCCAAGTCCAGCTTTGTCCCTCCCGAACCGCCGACCATGCCGGATTCAATCTTGTCTTCTAGCTGGCCAACGTCAACTACACATTCGAGCACACGGTCATAGTTTGTTGTGAAGACCTCAGTGACTTTGGTTGATTCTGCAAGTGTAACAAGCAGCAGTAACCAGTCTGCTAGGTCTTTATCTTCAGGTTCACTGCCATAGAAACTATAGACAAGCGCCTTAATGTCATTTAGAAGTCTCTCTAGTGAAGAGGAGTCCTGTCTCATCGTTGTAACTAAGGGACTGAGATTTCCACCTTGTAGGTGGACTCTATTGTCAGGATCGATCTTTCGAATGCGTTCATATGGTGGATCGTACATCCATTTCGTGAAAGAATCCTCGTCAAAATAGTCCGCACAATGATCTTCCATTCTACTGAGCACGTCAATTAGGTCTTCTATGTCGATTGTTTGACCACTTTTTCGGTTTTCCAAGAATTCAGAAGCTGCGGCAAACCAAGGGGTTTCTCTTATTTGGTCGGGCACACGCTTGAAGAACTCTGCAGTAGTTGGATATTGCTCGCAGTTGACCGCATATGAGGCTCCGGCACCTGCAAAAACGAGAATCACGTTCTACCTCCCACTATGTTGTAAGGTGAATTCTGGCCTTGCTTGATGGGCAAGTCCATGGTAGTCTCTACAACCGCATTTCGTCACAATCAGTGCCCCAACGCTTTTAAATGCTTGGAGCAATTCGCTGAAACGCAAGGGCACTCGTTGCGCCATCCAACTGTGGCTCATGCGAATATCCTCTCTTGCCCTGACTCGACCAAGATTCAGACTAGGCGATGAATCCTCAATTGGCAAGAAACTCTTTGTTTTGCCCTTGAAATGTCGCCTGCCCTTCATCCCCGTATCGAGTACGGGGCAGGCTCTAACCTTCACCCCTAGGAGAGAGAACAAAGTGGATCAACACATGCGCTTATGACCATAGTCATGACTATGGTACAATTGGGGCAATCACGCGCGTACCAGGATGAGAATTATGGCAACGGATAACGAAAGAGCTGATGGTGGGATGGGCGTGCCCGGTGGAGCGCTGCCGGCAGATGGTGTGCAACTACCCTCCGGCGTGCGGGTGGTGAAGGCGTCGGAATTCAAGGCGAAGTGCTTGCAGCTCATGGACGAGGTGGCGGCGAGCGGTGAGGAGATTATCATCACCAAGCGGGACCGGCCGGTCTCCCGCCTGGCGCCGTACCGGAAAAAGTCCAAGCTGGCATTTGGCCGCAACCGAGACCACATTCACAGTCGCGGTGACATCGTGGAGCCGATGCCGGCAGAGTGGTTTGAGGATGCCGATGATTCCGCGGGAGACCTGTTTTGATCCTCCTCGATACGCACGTCTTGGTGTGGCAGGAGCAAGGCGACCGGAGGTTGGGGCGGCAGGCACGCCAGGCCGTTGCTCGCGCCCTCGCAGCGGGTCAGGCGGCGGTCTCGGCCATCACCTTCTGGGAAGTTGGCATGCGCATTCAGCAAGGCCAACTTGCGCTCGGCTTCGACCTGGACGCCTGGCGGCACGACCTGCTCGACCAAGGCGTGATTGAGATTCCTGTGGATGGTCGTGTGGCAACTCGTGCCGGCCTGCTGCCGGACATGCACGGCGACCCGGCCGACCGTCTCATCGTCGCTACCGCCTTGCAGGGCCACCGGCTCATTACCGCCGACGAGCGCATCCTGGGCTGGCCGGGCACCCTGGACCGGTTGCGCGCTACCGAGTAAGGGCGAAAACATATGCCGTCGGGCGGACCGGCGGCGGGCGCAGGTTGCAAACCTGCGCTACCGGACTCCAGCGGTCGAGACTGCAATCTCATGGCGTATGACGCAGGCTGCACTCCTGCGCTGCCGGAGACAAGCAATCGAGACTGTGATCACATGGCGTATGGTGCAGGTTGCAAACCTGCGCTACCGGACTCAGGCAGTCGCGACTGTCATCTCGCGGCGTGTCGTGCAGGATGCAATGCTGCACTATGGTACACAGTCCCCCCTTAGGCCTTCCTTTCACCGCGCAATGTCCGGCACGCGATAGCTTGCGGCGAGATTGAGCCGGGCAGTCTCTTGCCTATACACGCGTCATGCCGTATTATCATACGACTTGACACACTAAGAAAGTTGTGTCATAAACTTGCTTGATTCGGGTTGCGGTTAGTGTCATTTTCACCAATCGTGAGAATAAGCGATTCTTGCGCACATCTAGCAGAGGAGTTCTGGCAGCATGGCAATTCTGCACAAGGTCTTGGCGGTGTACCTGTTTGTGGTGGGTTTCTGCGCGTGGGGGCTGCTGTTTGCGACGCCGCTGTACCATGACGGCTCGCCGGACTACCCGCACTGGCAGATTCTCAACTACTTCATGGCGGCGGCAGTGCTGATCATGCTGGTGAAGGGCTTCCTGATGTGGCGCGAACGCGACGCCCAGGCAGGCGGCAGCAACGATCCCATTGCGCACCTGCGGGTAAGCATTGCTTTCTACGGGACAGTTGTTCTCTCCATGCTATTTTATTGGGAATGGTTCTGGACTCTCAATCCTGAAAGCGAGACCGGGGACGCGGTGACCTCGCACCTCATCTACTTTCCCATCGTCGATGCGCTCTTCGTGCTGCTCTGTCTCTTGATCGGACGCCGCTTCTGGCAAGAGGGCAGCGCGTAGGATTGGCGGGCGCGACAAGCAAGCGCATCAGTGTCACCGAAACCTAGAGGGTCGAGACCGGATGGCGGGGTCTCGACCCTTCTCTATTGAGTGGGGCGTGCGGTAATGCCCAAAGCGACGTGCCCCGATTGGGAATTGGCCTCAAGCGCCAAGGAGCGGGGGACAAGCCCCCGCGCTACGGCTGGCATGTGAGGAATGAACTATATCCAGCGAAACCTGTCCTAAGGGCTTGCCGTATGCAAGTTTTGGACATAAAGGGCCGGCAGTCAATTGGCGACATGCGTGCGAGGAACAGAACGGATGGATTCCCGCTTTCGCGGGAATGACGGATAGCGCGGCTCTCGCACTTCGCTCTGAACTCTCTCATTCACTCAGCTCTTGGTAGAGCATAGTACGGCCGTGTCTTGTCGATCCGCACGTATTCCCTGCGCGAACGATGCAGGGTAGACGCCTCCCTAGTACAGGCTGTCCTTATTGGTGGAGTAACACCACTGCGACGTCAGCAGGAAGTGCACGAGCGCATCCTGCGCCTTCGGTGTGCCGATACGCTGGAGCGCATGGACGGCCTTGCCGCGCACGTAGCGGTTTTCGTCATTCAGGGCGTGCGCGAGGGCAGGCGTGGCTTCGTCCGCTTTATCACCAATCCGCGATAGCGCCAGGGCCGCGCCGCGCCGCATGAGCTCGTCTTCATCGCCGAGCGCCTCGATTAGGGCCGGTACGCCGTTGGCGGAGTTTTGCAGCGAGATGCCGAGCGCGTCCACGGCATGGCGGCGCACCTCGATCGAATCGTCGTTAAGGGCCGCTGTCAGGGCCGGCATGACCTCGTCGCCGAGATAGCCCAGGTCGGCCAGGGTCTCCACCGCCATACAGCGCGCGCCCTCGTTCTCATCTTGGCAGGCATCCAGCAGGGCGGGCACGGCTGCCTTGCCGATGGTGCTCAGGGCATAGCTGGCGTTGCGCCGCACGGCCTCATTGTCGTGCTGGAACGCATCGATCAGCGCGGGCACGGCCACCTCACCCATCGAGCCCAACGCATAAGCCGATGCCAAGCAGGTGGTTTCGTCGTCCACCTTGATATTCGCGATCAACTCCGGTATCGAGCCGTTGCCATTGGCGGACGGCGCGCCGTTATTGGCCGCGCCGGTGTACCAGCGCCACATGTTGCTCCACACGCCGTTGAGTGCGCTCTCGCTATCGTCGGCCCATTCACTGTCCTGGCTATTCCAACTCGGCTCCTGCGGCTCTTCGATGCGGGCGAACATGAACTTCATCATGTAGCGCTTCTTGTCGGTAGAGTTGCCCATGCCCCGGTGCCACAGATCGTAGTGGACCATTAATACCGTCCCGGCCTCCACCACCACGGGGACCTCGCCCTCGGTGGTATCCAGCCGCATGTTGAGGCCGATGGGGCCGACCAGCCAGTTGTAATAGTGGGTGCCCGGCAGCACGCCGGTGGGGCCCATCTCGACGGTTGTGTCCTGCGGATAGTACATTGCCAGCAGCCAGCGGGTGCGGTGGCGGCGGCGAGTGAAGGAGTCCCGGTGAATCTGCTGACCTTCGCTGTGGGGCGGACGATAGTGACAGTGGCGGTGGGGGTGAACGAAGTAGTTGTTGCCCAGCACCCCCGTCAGCGCGCCGTCCACGGCGGGATCGTCGAGGATCTGGCGAATGGCGGGAATTCGCGCCATCAGGTTGTTTCCGGGGTTGCCCTCTTCTTCGAAGAGGGCCTCGGTCTGGTTCCAAACATCTTGATGGAACTCGCGGGGATGCCCGGTCTTGACCGCAACATACCCGTTGCGAATGAAGTCACGCATCTGTTCGTCGGTGAGCCTAATCATCGCTGTTCATGACCTCCTGTGCTGCTCTTGCCGTCGGTAGCAGTGTCTACGTCTTGGCGCTTTGCGTCCAATTGCCAGGCGCAGAATCGCCAGCGAATTCTCCGATTAAATGCGGAATTGCTATCACTCTATTACGGCATGCTCTTGCTGTCAAAACTACACGATAGGTGCCGCCCCAAAGGCGGTTCTCTTGGTTGGTAAGGGATGAAATTCGTCGTCTCCCCGCGCCATAGAGGGTAGGATGTTGTGTCACCCGCAAAGGGCGTGGGGTCGCGGAGGCTTCCAACGCGGTGGCTTGTCTACTAAGATGGAAAGACCCCGATGGACCACACATACATCAGGACGGAGTCTGGAAGGCGGCTGGCAGTAGTGCGCATGCAGAAGCCGCTGCAACAGCCCCAGGCACACTCAAGCAGCGAGAGTAAGAAGAATGTTGGAACTTGATTTCCGTGCGCAACGTAAGAAAAAGCGCTGGAGGGTCGAGGAATCAAACGAGTGCGTTTTTCTCGTCGACGTTGACTTGTCAAGCCCAAGTACAACCGACATGCGCCGCTTCTGTGAGGCCGCGGACCACCAGCACCAACGCGCTCGCGCCGCCTTGGACATTGACTTGGGTTCTCCCAAAGAGATGGAAAGACGGCGCAAGGTCAATGTTTGGCTCCATTCCCCGGAGATACTTGAACGGGTAGGCTACATCACCCCTGAGGAATCACAAAAGTGCTATGGCATCACCGACGACGCCGGTTTGCATCTGGTTGTCAATGCAATGCCGTGGGATGACCCTCGTGTGATGCAAATCGTGCTCCATGAAGCCGCTCACCACTGGTGGGGGGAGCAGGTAGGCAAGGCGCCGTCGCTCCTGAACGAGGGCATTGCCGTGTATGTTGAGACCATTCTCGGTGCTAATGCAGCATATACTTTCGAAGAACTGAGGAACTCTTGGCAAGCGTATGCCGCCAGAGCTGAGCCCGGTTTCTTGCGGCGGCTCTGCAAGAACGACGTCTTCTGGACGCAGGATGCCGCCAAAGAGCCTGTCTTCATGATCGGCGGGCAACTCATCGCATTCCTGATGGAAACCTATGGGACGCCAAGGGTACGGGAAATCTTCCAGAAGTCGCATTTCAATGATCCCGGCCTTGTGGACAACATTGAGGACGTGATCGGCGAGTCGATTGAGCAATTGGAGTTACGGATCAACGAATCGACCGCTCGCACATAGCGATAGATGGAGTCATGGGCCGCCCAAGCTAAAAAAACAAAGGGAACCAATTGATCGAAACCGGGATTGAGGGCAAAGTCGCGCTGGTAACCGGCGGTAATCACGGCAACGGTGCTGCTCATGCGCGAGTTTGCCCTTAGGCACATTGAACGAAAAGCCGAGTGGGGGCGCATCGTCAACATCAGCACCGATGCGGCTCACGCCCACGGCAGCAACGTGAGCTACGCCGCCAGCAAGCACGCGATCGAGTCGTACAGCCGCTCGGCTGCCTCGGAATTGGGGAAGTACGGTATTACGGTGAATATCGTGGCGCCGGGCCCGATCCAGACGGGCTACATCACGCTGGCAATGGAGCGCGAGATCGCAGCCGAGACGCCGCTGGGGCGCGTGGGGAGACCGGAGGACGTCGCCAACGTCGTGGTCTTCTTGGCGTCGGATCAAGGCGGCTGGCTGACCGGCCAGTTGCTCTACGTCGGCGGTGGGTACCGCATGCACCAGTGATGTTTAGAGCGGTGACGGACTGAAACTGATGAATACCAGGCATTCACGCTACAGTGCCAGTGTCAGCCAATTCACCTGACTGACTAGTGCCAGCCGTGTCTGTGGCGTGATGTCATCACTCCGGCGAAAAGCCTGCCCCGTATCGAGAACGGGGGCAGGAGTACAATGTTTGCATGAAGATGGATTCCCGCTTTCGCGGGAATGACGGAATTCGTCGTGCCGTTTTCAAAGCAATGACGTAACCGAATCCCTTTGCATGCATTTTGAACGAAACGCACTTCCCGAATTATCATAGCCGTAGCATTAAAGGTCACAACCTGAGTCAACTCTACATAAAGGAGAGTAAGCATGTACATCATCGTCGCGCCGATCAAGATCAAGGAAGGCTACAAGGATGCCTTCATCGAAGCGATGCTGGGTGATGCGAAGGGATCGGTCAATGACGAGCCCGGCTGCCTGCGCTTTGACGTTGTCCAGGACGGCGGCGACCCCAACCGTATCTGGCTCTACGAGGTCTATGTGGACGAGGCCGCGTTCCAGGCGCATCTGCAGACACCGCACTTCATCAAGTGGCGGGATACGGTCAAGGACTGGATGGAGGAGCGGCCCGAGGGCGCCGGCGCGGGTGCGGGGAGTTCCAACATCTGGCCGTCGGATGAGGAGTGGCAGTAGCAACGTCCGCCGGTTAGCATCCATGCAACCGGTGGCCCTTCGACAGGCTCAGGGTGAACGGCTGTGGCTGGGGAGTGCCTCCACCTTGTTCATTGTGGCGAGCGAAGCTGGAGAATCTGAGTACAACGCCTGATCAACCGGTGGCCCTTCGACAAGCTCAGGGCGAACGGGAGTGGGCTGGGGAGTGGGTGGTGGAGGCTGTGGAACAAGCATCCGTTCGTCCTGAGCCTGTCGAAGGATGAACGGTAGCGAGAGCGGAGAGGTTCAACCCTTGCGTCGTGGATCAATGTTGGTAATCGAGGTTTGAGGCAATTGTTTTTGGCGGTTCATGTCATTCCTGTAAGTGTCAGGTTATTCGTTGACAGAAGTTCCTATCCACTAAACAGTGCCAGCGTACATGTCATTCCGAGCGCAGCGAGGAATCTAGGGTTTTGACTCTAGATTCTTCGTCGCTAAGCTCCTCTGAATGACAGTTTGAGTCGGGTTATGCTTCGGTCGCTCATGTGTCTGTAGGACTGTTTTGAGCCCTAGATTGCTATTCTCGTCCCGACTTTACCCCTCTGTGGTTCTTGGCCACGCCCGTTTTCACTAGAGGGTGCGCAGCCGATGTACGTTTAGATCTGCTCGCCTCTCTGGTGTTTTTGTCCATCATCTGCCCCCTTGGGCTTGGCGTACAGATGGTGTTTTTCCCAAGTGGCATTCAGCCTGGTCCCCCTTTTCGTCATGCCATGTGAACTTCCGATTCCCCATTGCGGTTTCTGGGCAAAAGGGAAGTTCTCTAGTGGCAGAAGAACGAGACCAGAGGTACGGACAAGGTCGCGGCTTTTTTGAAAGGCAACAGCCTTGTCGGGGATGGCGGCATCATGAAGGTTGCCTGTGTGCTCATTACCCACCTGCGCGCCAAGTGTGAGTTGCGGCGGCAGCCGGACTTGGCGGCGGCGCCGGCTGTGGTCGTTGATCGCTCAGAGGGAACGCCCCAGGTTAGCGACGTCTTTCCGGCCGCCACCGGGGTGGCGGTGGGCACGGCGCTGGAAGAGGCGCTCTCCCACAATGCCGGTACCGTCGTCATCGAGGCCAACGAGCCGGCCTACCGGCGGGTCTTCCGGCAGGTGCTGACCGCCCTCCAAGAGGTCAGCGACCGGGTGGAGCAGGCGGCGCTGGGCGTTGCCTATGTGCGCCTGGATGGACTGGAGACCCTCTACGGCGGTGAAGAGCGGCTGATTGCCGCTTTGTTGAAGGCTATCCCCTCGTACCTCGCGCCAAGAGTGGGCGTGGCGGAGGCCAAATTCCCCGCGCTGGTGGCGGCCCAGGCCGGCCGGGCGGGTGGGGTAACGCGGGTGCCCGCATACGCGGCGGCGTTCTTGGCGCCGCATCCCGTGACGCTGCTGCCGCTTGCTCCGGAGGTGCACGAGCGCCTGCAGCGTTTCGGCTTGCGTACCTTGGGCGACGTGGCGGCTATGCGCGTGGACCAACTCAGCGACCAGTTTGGCGCTGACGGCACCCGGGCCTGGCAACTTTGCCACGGCATTGACGATGATCCCTTTATCCCGCTGCAGCATGAGGAGTCCGTCACCGCGCATGTCACGCTGCCGTTTGTCTCCACCTCCCTGGAACTCTTTCTGGTGACGCTGGACGGTCTGCTGCAGAGCGCCTACGCGCAGCCGGAGATGCGGGGACGGTACGCCGAGCAGGCCACCATCCAGTGCGGTCTCTTCCGGTTCCCGCCATGGGAGAAAGTCATCAACTTCAAGCACGGCGTGGGTTGCGAGCGGGCCGCGCGCATCATCCGAAACCGTCTGGAAGCCGACTACCCGCCCGCGCCCGTGGAGGAAGTGACGCTTACCCTGACCCATCTGACAGGCGAGGCCGCCACGCAGATGGGGTTGCTCCGCGACGTGCGCAAGGACAAGAGCGACCGTTTGGTCGAGGCGGACCGGCAACTTCAAGCCCGCATGCAGGGCAAGAGATCGCTGTTCCGCGTGGTGGATATTGCGCCCTGGCATCCCGCGCCGGAGTTGCGCGCGCTGCAGGTGCCCATCGATCCGGCGGTGAAGGACAGCATGAAGCCGCTGGCCACGCCTACGGTGGCGGAGGTGCAGGCAGGTGAGGATAACCGGCCCGTAGCGGTGCGCCTGAAGAACCGCTGGCACCGGGTGGCCGGCATCGACGACCAGTGGTGCTTCGACCTCTGGTGGCTGGCCGCGCCACTGACGCGCACGTACTACCGGGTGCGGCGGGCGGATGGGATGCCGCTCACCCTGTTCCATGATCAGCGGGACGGCTGCTGGTACCGGCAGGCTGCGTAGGTGCAGCCTGATGATTTCGCTACAAGCGCAGTCTTCGCCACAGGCGCCGTCTTCGACGCAGTCGCCGTCCGCCGGATACGTTGAGCTGCACGCCAAGAGCTTCTATTCCTTCGGCATTGGAGCCTCGCACCCCCATGAGTTGCTCGCCCAGGCCAAGGCGTTTGGGTACGCTGCGCTCGCTCTGACCGATACCAATCTCTGCGGGGCGTTGGATTTTGCGCGTCTTGCCAACAGCCTGGAAATTCGTCCCATCACGGGCGGGGAAATAACTCTGCTGGACGGTGCGCGTATCGTCCTCTTAGCCAGGACACGCGAGGGCTATGCCAACCTCGCGCGGCTGTTCACCCTGGCGAACGCCGTCGACCGCCGGGAGCCGCGCTTGGATCCAGTACACCTCCCCACGCATGCCGCGGGCCTGATTCTGCTCACCGGCGGCCGCGACGGACCGCTGGCGCGCTTGATGGAGGCCGGACGCCACCAAACGGCGTTGACGCTGCTGCAAGAGTACGTGGCGGGGTACGGTCATGAGTCCGTGTACGTGGAACTGCAGCAGAACTTCCTGCGCGGCGATACGAAGCGCAATGGCGAACTGGCGCGGCTTGCCGATGAGGCGGGCGTGCCCGTGGTCGCGACCAACGACGTGCTCTACCACGCGCCGGAGCGCTACCGGCTGCAGCACGCGCTCGAAGCCGCCAAGCGCAATATCACCATCGACCAGGCGCTGCCCCACCTCAAACCCAATCATCACCTGCACCTGAAATCCCACGCCCGGATGGAGAGTCTCTTCAAAGACTTTCCTGACGCCATTGCCAATACCGTAAGAATCGCCGCGCAATGCACGTTCGATCTCAGCACCGATCTCGGCTACACCTTGCCCGATCCCGCCGTGCCGGAGGGTTTCACGCTCACGCAGTACCTGCGCACGCTCTGCGAAGAGGCGGCGGTACGGCGCTACGGCGCAGTCACAGCACAAGTGCAAGCGCGGCTGGACGAAGAGTTCGACCTGATCGAAAGGCACAACCTGTCGGGTTTTCTGTTGCTCTACCGGGAAATCGTGGGCATCGCGCAGCAGATCATGGTCGAGCGCGGCTTGATGGACCCCGCAACGCCGCTGGAGGAGCGACCGCCGGGGCGCGGGCGCGGCTCATCGGTGGCGCTCTTGGTCGGCTACCTCATCGGCATCAGCCACGTGGACCCGCTCAAGTGGGACCTCACCCTGGAGCGTTTCATATCCGCGGATATGACTATGCTGCCCGATATCGATCTGGACTTTCCCCGTGAGCTTAGAGACCCGCTGCTGGAGCGGGTGCACCGCCACTTTGGGCCGGAATACGCCGTGCTGGCCGGCGCCATCGCGACCTACTCGGTTAAGGGCATTATCCAGGACCTGGGCAAAGCGCTGGGGTTGCCCAAGGAAGACCTGTCGCTCCTTTCCAAGCAACTCCACTCGCACCATGCTGACAATCTCAAGGAAGAGATGCTGGGGCTGCCCGCGTTCAAGGATAAAGTAACCGCCGCGGGCTGGCGCGATCTCATCGCGCTCGGACCCGCGCTCATGGATGCGCCCAAGGGCATCGGCCAGCACGTCGGCGGCATGATCCTCAGCGATATGCCCATTTCGGCGCTGGTGCCCATCCGCGCCGGGGCGATGGAGGGCCGCTTCATCATGGACTGGAACAAGGACTCCGTGGCGGACGCCAACTTTGCGAAGATCGATCTGCTCTCGTTGCCTGTGCTCGACCAGATTGAGGAGGCGCTGGACCTGATTGCAGCGCGGGAAGGTACACGACCCGATCTGAGCCGGATTGATCCCGCAGACCCGCAGGTGTACGACATGATCAACGCGGGACGCTCTATCGGCATCTTCCTGCTGCAGTCGCCGGCGCAGCTCAAGATGGGGCAGCGCCTGCGGTCGCGGACTCTGCTGGATTTGGCTTACCAAGTGGCGCTTATCCGTCCTGGCGTCGGCGTGCAGGGCAGCGCCGTATCGCAGTTCGTGGAGCGGTACCGGCACGGTGTTGCCTGGGACTACGATCATCCCCTGGAGCAACGCGCCTTGGAGCGGGGCTACGGCATCATCGTGTGGCAGGAGCAAGTGGTGCAACTCATTATGGACGTGGGCGGCATGACGGCGGCGCAGGCCGATGAAGTGCGGCGGGCGTTCACCAAGCCCAATAACGCGCACCTCATCGCCATGCACTGGCAACTTTTTTTGCAAGGCTCACGGAGTAGGGGAGTGCCTGAAGCAGTTGCGGAGAAGATCTTTTCCAAGATCAACGGCCACTACATGTTTCCCGAGAGCCACAGCCATGCTTTTGCCATCACCGCCTATCAGGCGGCGTGGCTGAAGCGGTACTATCCGTTGGAGTTCTTCATCGGCCTGATGAACAACCAGCCCATGGGCTTCTATCCGCTGGAAACGCTGAAGCAGGATGCCCAGAGCTTTGGCGTGCCATTCCGCAATCCGTGCATAAACCGCAGCGAGGTGCGCTGCACGCCCGCGGAGGGCGCGGTGCTGCTGGGGTTGCGGTTCGTCAAGGACGTGGGCGCGGAGATGGCGGAACGCATCGTGGCCGAACGGGAGAGCGGCGGTATCTACACCGGCGCGAGCGACTTTGTGCGGCGGACGGGCGCGAAGCCCAAAGCGGTGCAATCGCTCGTGCAGGCGGGGGCGTTTGATGAAATCACATTGACTTCTTCGCCGCATCCGCAGGATGAGACGGCTTCACAAAAGATACCGGTTTCGGCGAAGACGCTAGCTTCGAAGAAGACACCGGCTCCGAAGGAGACACAGAATCGGAGAGAAGCGCTCTGGGACGCCGGTCTCGCCATGCGTCCCGGCAGGCACGGGCAGCGTGCCTTCGCGGTGGCAACGGCGGAGAGCGTGCCCCGGCTGGCGGACTTCGATGACTTCGAGCGCATGGTGGGCGAGTACGCTGTCATGGGCATCTATCCGAAGGGGCACCTGATGGAGCACTTCCGGCCCTCGCTCGGCCCCAATGTGCTGCCTACGGTGGCGATCGAGGACGTGAAAGAGGGCGAGCGGATCCAGGTAGCCGGCTGGCCGGTGGCGCGGCAGCATCCCCGCGGCAGGGACGGCACGGTGTTCGTCACCATCGAGGACGAGGTGGGCAGCGTCCAGCTCATCCTCTGGCCCCGGGTCTTTGCCCGCCACCGGCGCGCACTCGGCAGCCAGGTGATCCTGGCGACCGGCGAGGTCTCGCGCTGGGACGGCACCACGAACGTCATCGTCTCAGCCGTGCGGGCCCTTGATGCCTCCGTGCCTATGCCCGCGTCCCACGACTGGCACTAGACATAAGCTCAACACTGTGGCGGGCAGCACGGGTATGGGATAATGGCACGCAAGAAGGTCCAAACGTGTCACACCGAGTGGAGGGGACCATGTGTGGCAGATATAGCCTGAAAGCAGACATATCCCAACTGGCCATGCGGTTCGAATTCGCTACCGACGACATTGAGCACCAACCGGCCTACAACATCGCGCCGACGCAGCAGGTGTTGACCATTACGAATGATGGAGAGCGGCAGGCTGAGTACATGCGCTGGGGTCTAATCCCCTTCTGGGCGAAAGACATGAAGATCGGCTACCGCATGATCAACGCCCGCGGCGAGACCGTGGCCGAAAAGCCGAGCTTCCGCACCGCGCTGCGCAAGCGGCGCTGTCTGATACTGGCCGACGGTTTCTACGAGTGGCAGAAACTCGGCGGCAAGCAGAAACGGCCCATGCGGATCACGCTCACGTCGGGCGAGCCCTTTGCCTTTGCCGGTCTCTGGGAAACGTGGAAAGACCCGGAAGGCGAGCTGATAAAGTCCTGCACCATCATTACCACGTCGGCGAATGAGCGACTGAGCCCCATTCACGACCGCATGCCGGTGATACTCCCGCAAGAGCAGGAGTCGTTCTGGCTGGACCAAGAGGTGGAAGACCCCGTAGCGCTCTCCAGCGTTATAGCCTCGTATCCTGATGATGAATTGGACGCCTTTGAGGTCTCAACGCTGGTCAACAACACGCGGAACAAAGGGCCTGAAGTGATGGACCCTGTAGCGAGATTGGTCTAAGACCAATGCGACAGGTTTGCAGCGAAGGGTGTAGCAAGGGCCGGGCAGGCCCAAATGGACCTAACTAGGACACTCTATGACGCAGTCATCACTTCCAGTCGGCGAAATCGTGGAGCCCACCGGGCAGGGCGGGTTGCCCCGGCGGACAGACTATGTTGGGCAGTTCATCACACTGTCGCCGGTGGATCCCCAGGCAGATGTGGAGCAGCTCTTTGTAGGCACGCACGGCTCTGCCCGCAAGGAGCAGGTGTGGACCTACATGGGATACGGTCCATTCGAGACAGACGGACAGATGCTTGGCTGGCTCCAGGAAAGTGCAGAATCCGAAGATCCGCTTTTCTTTACGGTACACCACCATGCAACCCGACGGCGCGTAGGGATGGTCAGTTTTCTGAACATTGCCGGGGACATGCGGCGCCTGGAGTTAGGGCACATCTGGTATGCCCCGGTGGCGCAACGGACGCAAACAAACTCAGAGGCCGTGTACCTCATGCTTTGCGCAGCATTTGATGAACTCGAATACCGGCGCGTCGAGTGGAAGTGCGACGCCCTCAACGACCGGTCACGGGCGGCGGCCTTGCGACTGGGATTCCGATTTGAGGGGGTCTTCAGACAGCATTTGATTGTCAAGGGCCGCAATCGGGATACGGCGTGGTTCGCCATGCTGGACAGCGAATGGCCCGCCATCAAGCAGAATATGGTGACGTGGCTGTACCGGAATCCGAACCGGCAGTTGTCCTTAGCTGAGCTCAACGAAAGCAATCGCTAAGGCGAACACGGAGACTACCTAATGGTCGAAAACTATTGTAATGCTGGTCAGTTGCGCGTAGAACGCTGCCTTGCAACACGGCAAGACCGCGCAGGTTACGCGCACGTCCCGTGCGAACTTACGCTACCGGCGACCCTACCCACCAAAGCAAGCGCGTCGTGCTACTAGGTCTCCTGAGCAACTGCTCGGGGACTGAGCATCAAGTTGCCCAACCAGGGAGTCTCCAGTCTCAACCAAGTCTCCTGCTGTTCCAGGTCAGCCTGTTGCCACGGCAGCCGGGGCAAGCGCATGGCCCACCTCTTCTCTGGTTGCCAATGTGGCCCAGTGCTGGCCGACCAGGGCGGGAAAGAGGTGTTTGCTGGTCTCATTGCCATAGAGGATGCAGTCCTCCAGCCAGACCCGCTGCTTGAAGCCGAATTCACGGCTTTGTATCAGGGAGTAGAAGACGCAGGCGCTGCCGTACTGTCCGCACAGCACCACGTTTTCGATGCCGGACTGGTGCAGCAGGTATTCCAGGCCCGTGCCCGTGAAGACTGAGCCCGTGGTCTTGCGTATAAGGATTTCACCAGGCAGGGGCGCCAACTGATCGATCACCGACATGGCGGGGGTATCGAATAAGTCATAGTCTCTTGCACGCATGTGGAAGGGAGCATCGCGCTTGTCAAGCGTCCACCTGGCACACACGGCATGGACGACGAGTGCGCCGGCCTCGCGAAAGATGCGGAGCGCGTCGGTGACATTGGGTATCACGTAATCGAGTTCCCGCGCGAACCACTCGGCTCTCTGGTGGTCGCCTTGGGCCAGCCACACCGGATTGCAGAACCGGTTCATCATGTCAATGATGATGAGGGCGGTCTTTTCGGGCGCGAGGACGTCATCTTCAGCAATGCGCTGCGTTACGAAATCGTCGGTGTCAATGAGCATGCGAGAATCCCCTTTGCAGTTATATTGAAATTGGTGTTGGACACGCTGGTTTGAATTACTTAGCAACTGGGAGGACGAGAAAGCAAGTCTAGCTATCATTCCTGCCCTGCTATGTCGCCCTCACCCTAACCCTCTCCCCCAGGAGAGGGGACAAGACCGGAGTCTCGTTAGGCACCCAAACCAGGGCTGCTCGGCACTAGACTTCTACTTTAGTAGGCCGCTCAGCCGACACTTGGCTCGAATCGTCGACCCAGTACCCGTTGTCCAAGAGTTCCTGGTAGGTATCCGGTCGCCGGTGGTTCCAGGCGTCTTCGCGGAAGCTGGCGAGGCCGGTTGAGCCGCCGCGGTAGACCATGCGCGGACGGTCGAGGTCGAGGGAAGCCACGGCTACGCCCCAGTAGCGGCCGCGATCCACAACGGAGATGCCGTCCGGCCCGATCACGCTGCTGCGGTTCAGGCACATACCCGGCATCCAGGGCTCGTGGTCGGTGAAGCCGTAGTTGACGGGGCAGACGTAGACGCAGTTATCGATGGCGCGGGACTGGATCACCGCTTCCCAGCCGACCTCTCCGTACATACTGTACATGGTGGGATGGTAGATGATGTCGGCGCCCTTGAGGGCGAGAATGCGGTACCCCTCCGGGAAGAAGACGTCGTAGCAAATGGTGATGCCGATCTTGCCGAAATCCAGATCGAAGACCGGCCAGGAATTGCCGGCAGTAATCCCCCACGCTTCGATTTCGGTTACGGTCAGGTGGACTTTGTTGTAGCCGCCGACATAGTTGCCGTTTCGATCTATGACCATGCCCACATTGCGGCGCAATCCAGCGCCATCCAGGCCAAGGACCGGGGCGACGACGTACATACTGCGTTCCCGCGCGACCGCCGCCATGCGCTGAAAGGTCTCGCCCCCGGGGACCGCTTCGTACCAGCGGTCGTCGGTTCCACCGGAGGTGATGCCGCGCACGGGGAAAGCCTCGGGCAGGCAGGCAATATCGGCCCCTTGCGCCGCAGCCTCGTGGAGCAATTCTTCCGCCTTGCTGAGGTTGAACTCGTGACGCTCCTCATCAGTCTCGCCGAGGACGGTATTCGGCGTAGAGCAGACAGCAACGTTCGCCAGGCGAGCCATGGTTTACATCTCCCCGTTATCAGCATGCCAAGCACAAGCCGGACCAGTTTCTCTGGCAGCGTGAACCGTGCAAGCCGGCCCAGCCCTTGCATTGTACAAAATGAACCAGGGGAGCGGAATCCGCTCCCCTGGCTGCGAAATCTTGTCTACCAGAGACAACCGCGGTCGTCCAACCATCCTTGGACTTGATCCTGCGTCTTCTGCAGCGCTTCAGGCACCGTTATGGCGCCTTCCAAGATTGCCGGCCAGGTTTCGTTGCGCCAGATATCGTTGAAGTCGCCCTGTTGGATGAGCGTGGGCGTCGCGTTGGCGATTGACGCCATCGTCTTATAGACGCTGGCGTCCTCGTAGTCCTTGGTCGTGATCGGTTCGCGGCGCAAGTCCGCCGGATAGCGTCCGCCGCCCTGCGGGACCCAGATCTCTTGCAGGTCGCCGATGACCGTGTGCTTGATGAACTCCCAGCCGCCCTCGGCGTTCTCCGCCTGTGAACCGAGGTGGATGGCGACCACGGCATAGGCGGCTTTACGCCCGCCGGGACCATTTGGAGTCGGCGCCATGCCGACCTCAAACAGGTTCGTCGGCGTGACTTGCTCGTTGATGCGCCGGATCTGGAAGTGACCGGTGTGATAGATGGCCGTATTGCCCTCGAAGTAATTGCCGCCTTGCACGCGGTGCTTGTTAAAGGTATCCGCTTGAAATTGCACCGCATCGCGGAAGGCATCGCTGCCGAAGCCGGCGTGTGTGCAATCCGGATTCCAGAAGTCGGCCCCCCAGGCCCAGGAGTAGTACGTCAGCACAGAGGGAACGTGCGGCTGGGTGCCCATGCCGCCTACCACGACTTCATCGCCTTCGACCTTGGTCAGCTTAATTGCCGCTTCCAGAGCGGCATCCCAGGTCCAATTGCCCTCAGCCTCGAGTTCGGTCGGGGTCTTGAGACCGGCATTGACGATGAGGCTCTTGTTGTACCAGATCTCCCGCGAATTGATCCACCAAGCAACGCCATAGTTCTGGCCTTTGTGGATCCACTTAGCGGCTTCGTGGAAGTTAGCAGGATCGATTTCCGCGTCTGTGGCAATGATCGGATCGAGGGGTTGGACGATGTTGCCCGCGACAAAGGTGCCTACCCACCCAAAGTAGCCGTAGATGATGTCGAATTTGATCCCGCCGGCTTGGGCAGCAGCCGCCTTCGTCGGCAGTTCGCTGAACGAAGAGTCGGCAATTGCAATCTTCTGATCGGGGTTCTTTGCCTCGAAGGTCTCAACCACTTCCGCCCAGCCGTTGCGCCAGGTCTCATTCTGGCCTTCGAGCACGTGGAGGAAGTTAATTGTCTTGGGGCCTTCATCCTTGGGCGCTGCCTCCGCCGCCTTGGGAGCCTCGCCCTCTTGCCCCTCATCGGTTGGTGTAACCGGTACCGTGCCGCAGGCTGCCGAAATTGCGACCGCGCCGGTTACCAGCGCGCCGCGCAGCAGTGTTCGCCGAGATAGTGTATCCGCCATCATTTCCCTCCTCTAATAGAAGGACTCTGACTATGGGAAAACTCCGGAAGTTGTGCGGCCGATGTTGTGGTGTACCCCGCCTCCTTTCGCTCCATCAAGCCGCTTAGGCATTAGAATAGCAGGAATCTGCCGTTAATAGCAATTGTCAAGTCCTTGACAATCTTGGTTGTGTCTGAAGATTCATAATGGTTGTCATCTCTTTGGGACTGGACATAACCTCCCATGATCCGGGCATCCACGGCGAAGCCTCATTGGCAGGTAGGCGCCGGGCGTCGCTGAAGGAGTGCCCATTCATGCCCTGCTTTGGGCTGCGCCAATTCCATCTTCGAGTGGCATGCCTGCGCCCCATCCTCTACAGTGTTGTTGCGCGACTCAATTTGTATGATCCAATGCGTCACACCAAAGGCGAGCATTGCGATAGCTATCCAAAGAGTGAATTCTTAGTCACAGCCTAGTGACTGATTAACCGGTTTGGCATTCTAAATTAACGAGGAATGGACCAATGGAAAGACTCACTGCAGCGGCATTTCGACGCGCCAGTGCTTTTGTTATGGAGCAGGGAAGGGACTTGGATCGAGCGCTATTCGAGTTCCATTTTGGTGATGGGACCACAGAAAGCGTGCTGGTCGCGCTGGCGGCGTACCAAAACGACGACGGCGGTTTCGGCCACGGGCTGGAACCGGATCTCCGAACAACGGCGTCGTCCGTGATTGCGACGACCGTGGCGTTTCAGAACTTCCGGTCATTGGGCGTGCCGGCGGACCATCCCATGGTGCGGCGAGGGTTTGCGTATCTCCTTGACACGTATGATGAGTCGCGGCAGGTGTGGCCGATTGTTCCGCCCGAGGTCGAGGACGCGCCTCACGCGCCGTGGTGGGACTACTCGAATAGCGAGGCGGGGTTTGGCGGGTTCTTAGTCAACCCGCGCGTTGAGATAGTCGGCTACTTGCAGGACTACCGTACAGAAGCGCCGCCGCATCTGCTGGAGACGCTGACGACGGCAGTGTTCAGGCACTTGGAGTCGCTGCCCGATGAGATTGAAATGCATGACCTCATTTGCTTTGTCAGCCTTGCGGAGACTGAGTCGTTGTCCCAGGAATTGAAGGACCGCATTTGGACAAAGCTGGCTAAGGCGGCGGAACACGGCGTCGCGCGGGAGCCGGAGCAATTGACCGGCTACGTGCTCAAGCCCTTGTACTTGGCGTCTTCCCCGCATGCGCCGCTGGCGGAGCAGTTCGCGGCGGAATTGGCAATGAATCTGGAGTTCGAGATCGGGCAGCAGGGCGCGGACGGCGCGTGGTCGCCGAATTTTTCGTGGGGCGACCAGCATCCGGAGGCGTGGCAGGTTGCCAAGCGCGAGTGGCAGTCCCGGATGACCTTGAAGAATCTACGGGTGCTTCGAGACTTCGACCGCATTGAGACTGGTTGAGAATAGGCAGCGGTAGGGGGAGAGAAAAGATAGTGATATGTGGACAGATGTCCTCCCCTTTTTGATTTGGGAGCAATATGTCGCTGAGGCTGTATATGAAACGAGTATGCGCGCTTCTTCTTGATTTGGACGATACACTGCTGGACGGCAGCTTTTTCCCGCAGTCCATCGCGCGAACCTGCGAGGAGCTTGCGTTGCTGCGGCCGGGGCTAGAGGCAGAGCGGCTGCAGAAGGCCAATCACGCAGTGTTCCGTACCCGCGGGCCAGAGAGTCATGATGCGTGGACTCTGGGTAGACTGAGCGGCGCCGAACTTGCTGTTGAAACCTGGCGCAGGACACTTCAGGCATGTGGCAACCAAGACGAATCGCTCGCTCAATTCGCAGCGAAGACTCACTTGCACTTTGCCAGGGACTCCTATCAGCCTTTCACTGATGTAGCGGGACTCATGAGTGCGGTGCGGCAGGCACGCGTCCCAATAGCTCTCGTGACGAATGGTGCCGCCGACACACAGCGAAACAAGATCGAGTCTATGGGAATTGCCGATTTGTTCAGCGCCTTTTCCATCTCTGGGGAAACTGGCGTGGCCAAACCGGACACACGTGCGTTTACTGTAGTGCTTGAGGCGTTGAGTGTATCCGGCAAGAGTGTGTGGCACGTGGGTGATAGCCTGGCGGCTGACGTAGCTGGCGCGAATACGGCCGGTCTTACCTCGGTGTGGCTGAATCGGGACGGGGCAGTACGCAGCAAGAATGATGCTCAACCTGATTTAGAAGTCACATCGCTTTCTGAATTAACTCTCTATCTCCTGCAATGAGTGCGAAAACTGGCTAATTCTGACGCAACGTGGTCCACAGTCAGCAACCACTGAACGGACAAAACACACAGCGAGTGCTTCACAGCCCTAAGATGTGGTACGTCACATCGTCTAGTTCATCCGTCCCTAAGGCACGTCCATGGTGCGCAGGCGATACAGCGCCAGCAGGAAGAAGGCCACAATCACGACACCCGTGCCGACGATGGCAGCCGGAAACTCGATCACCCGCCCCTCGAATACCGCGAAGCTTTCCTCATCCATGCCGTACAGCAGCGCAAGTGTGTAGCCCCGGACGCTGAGGTAGCCAATGCCGCTCACAATCGTGCTGAGCAGCCCTTCCCACACCAGCACGTACACCAGGCCGTAAGCCAGCGCGCGAGGGGTCAAGAGTCCCGCCAGTGTGAAGATCGAGGCGTAGGCGGCCACACCTGCGGCCACGGCGATTGCGAGGATGCCCAATTGTCGTGCCTCTGCGTCTACGAGTGCGGAGGCCACGACGCCGCTCGCTATCACCAGCGGCAGGGCTACAACCAGGACCGCAAGCAGTTTCGCGAGCACGATTGAGACCCGCGACACCGGTTTCAAAACGAGAAAATACAGTGTTTTGTCTTCCAGTTCGTTGCCGAAGGCTGCGGTTGCTAAGGTCATCGTCACGATTGGCAGGATGCCGCCGGTGATCATGGCGTCGACAATTAGCCCAACAAACTCTCCGTGAAAGGCGATATCTCCCTCACCGATGGCTCTGATCAAGAGCACGAGCAGCGACGGTAGGGCGGCGAGCAAGAGAATGACGATGACGCGCCAGCGGCCGAGAAGCTGCCGGAGGGATAACAAGAATATGTCCGCCATCTAGCCCTCCACGATGTAGCTGAAGACGCTCTCGAGTGACTCGTCCAGGGGCTCCACGCGCTCGAGGCGAATGCCGCGGTCCTTGGCGATGCGCGGGAGCGACCGCTGCAGGACCGCAACGTTTTTGCTGAGGACGATCACGTCGTCGTCCGCCCCAAACGCTACCGATTCGATGCTATCCAATTCAACAAGCGCTGCCGCAGTTTTCCGTGGGTCGCTTGTGACGATACGCACGCTGTACGGTTGCTCGTCGAGCTTCGCGCGAATGGCCCGATAGTCGCCGGATGCGGCCAGTTTGCCGCTGACCATGAGGAGAATGCGGTCTGCGAGCGTCTCTACTTCTTCCAGAATGTGCGAGGAAATCAAGATCGTGCGGCCCTCGTTGGCCAACTGGCGCATGAGATCGTGGAACTCAATGCGCTGGCGGGGATCGGTGCCGTTCAACGGTTCATCGAGGATGATCGCCTCAGGTTCGTGCACGATGGATGCCGCCAGGCGCATGCGCTGGCGCATGCCACGCGAGTAGGTACCGAGGGGCCGGTTCTGCGCATCGACCAGACCCACTCTGTCGATAGCGCGGGCCGTTGCCTCTGCGACGGCCGTGACGCCGTGCAGTTTGGCCGACCACTCCACGAATTGCCTGCCGGTCTGAAAGCCGTATACCGCCTCGTGCTCAGACATGACCCCAACGCGGCGATGGAGGGCCGGGTTATTGCGCGGCGTTTCCCCAAAGATGGTTACCTTGCCGTCTGATGGCGCGGCGAGTCCCTCGATCATCTTCAGTAGTGTGGTTTTGCCGGCGCCGTTCGGTCCCAGCAGACCGGTTATCCCCGGGTCAATGGAGAGTGAAACATCGTTCACGGCCACGACGCTGCCGAACCACTTCGAAATGCTTTCCACGGCAATGACAGGGACGTTGGGACTGTTCATATGCTCATGCTCCGGTACCGCCACAGCAGCAGTGCGCCCGGTCCGAAAACGAGCAAACTGTACCAGACAATGGGCACGGCTGGAGGCAAATCCGCCACAAGGATGGAGGCGTCATCGGGCGTGTCATCGTCAAAGAGCATGTCACCGAGGTGCGTGGGCGCGCGTCCCACGTCGAGCAAAACGAACCACTTGGCATAGTCGCCGGTTATGCGGCGGCATTCTTCAGGTCCCGCCTCTACCACGACTTCTCCGCTTTCCACAGCATACGTGGCCGACCGCTCGCACCACTCTGTGGTGAGCAGTCCGGACATTGGCGTTGTAATCACGAAGACGGCAATGACAAACGCGGCGGCATACGCCCGCCGCTCGGTAAACGCCGCGACCGCCATGGGGATCGTCGTAACGAATACGGTAATGATGACTCCCGCCAAGATGAATCGCGGGATGTCCAGCCAGTTTTCTTGCAGGAACTCGCGCGCTTGTTCAGCCGCCAGCGCGTTGCCGCTGAGAACGAGCACTTGCCCGAACAGCGTGACCAGAAGCGCTACCGTGAGAAAGGCAGACCAGCGCGCAATAACGTAGTCGAAGGCTGTGAGGGGTCGCACCAGGTAAAGGGTGGTGACACCGTTGCGTCGATCAGGTATGAGCAGTTCCGGGGCGATGATGGCCGCAAAGAGCAACAGGAGCATTGAAGTGAGCGTGTAGAAATCGGCGTGACTGACCTGTTCCGCTACTGGCAGAACTGCCGCCAGCACGAGGAAGACGGCCGGTGGGGCGATAACGAAGAGCGACATGAGCACTGGCAGGATCTTGGCGCGCGCGCCCCGTCCCAGACCAATCGTGGTCCGGAAGCTGTTGACCCACAGCGACCTGATCGCTTGCGCCCTGCCGCCGCGCGGGCCGTCGTAGTGCTGGTACCCGAGATCGTAGATTTCGCCCTGGGCTTGGCTCACCCGGTGCTCCTTCGAAAGATGTCGGAGAGCTCGCCGCGGCTGGGGGCAAGCCGCCGCAAGCGGGCTTCCGCTTCGATAAGTGAGTCGCGAATGTCGTCGAGCTGGTCGTCACTGTGAAGCCGGACGACGACGGACGCCCCGCTGATTCTTGGCTTTAAATCGCGAGCGGTGAGCGCGGCAATCAGCTCATCTCTCCGATCGTCGACGTCAATGAAGTACGATTCCGTCTCTTGTGTAAACTCGGAGACGTCGCCCTGTTCGATGATGGCGCCGCCTTCGATTACGATGATTCTCTCGCACGTGCTCTCTACGTCGCCCATTAGGTGGGACGAGAGCATGATGTTAATGCCGAATTCCTTGCCCGTGCGCCGCACGAGCCCGAGCATTTCTTCCCGTCCGGCGGGGTCAAGACCGGCAGTGGGCTCGTCGAGCAGCACCATCACCGGGTCGTGCACCAGGGCTTGCGCCAGCTTTACGCGCTGCTTCATGCCGGTGGAATACTCTTTGATGTGCCGGTAGCGCTCTTCGTCCAGGCCGACGTGACGGAGCATGTCCGCGGCGCGGGTGCGAGCGTGCTTGGTTGGAATCCCGCTCACTTGGGCCATGTGGCTCAGGAATTCCGACGCCGTCAGAAAGTCGGGCAGGCAATCGTGCTCCGGCATGTAGCCCAGACGCGAGCGTGCGGCGACGTCTTCGTAGGGTCTTTCCCCCAAGACCGTCGCTTCCCCGGCGGTGGGTTGGAGCAGGCCCAGAAATAGCTTCATGGCCGTGCTCTTACCCGCGCCGTTCGGCCCCAGCAGCCCGGTGATGCCTTCGCGCACCTGCATGTTTACTTCGTGCAGCGCGATTGTCTGGCCGTAATGCTTTGAGAGGTTCTTGGCTTCGATGAGAGGTTGACCCACTCTTGCTCCAGTCAAGTGCTGCAACGCCGCACGTCAGTCACACGCTTTTGGGTGTCGCCAGTCACCCCGGTCGACGTGTGTAAACTATTCTTTTAGAATTATACATTTCAGCACGCAAAGACGTCAAGTAAATTCACGCACGAAATTAGAAAATCGTATTAGAGTATTGCAATCACTCTTGACAGGCATGGCAATGTGGCTTTGTATTCACGTGGGCCATCGGATGGAAGACGCCGGGGTCGCGAACTCTGCCAGGGCCGATTGCAGTGCCGCCGTAGACGTGCCTCCATAGGCTCTCCGCTTGGAATTCAACCAGGAAAGCGCCGCCTGCACTGGCACGTAGCCCCGCTACCGCGAGCGGTTCCCTAGGTGGAACAGCAGTGTGAAATGTTGCGAGCCGAAAATGGCATGCGGGTGCTTGCGCATGGTGAGATTGCAACGCTTGGGGTGAGAGTTCGCGAGGCAATAGATGTCGAAGAGAGCATGTGAAAGATGATCCGTTTATTTTCCAATAGACCAGTACCCGTTCATCCTTCGACAAGCTCAGGACGAACGGGTACTTACTCTTCTCACTCGGGTACTTACCTTTCTCACACGCGAACTTTCTCTTCTCATCTGCGTACTGACTTTTCTCACCTGCGTACTGACTTTTCCCACCCGCATACTTAACTTACTGACCCGAGTACTGTCTCTTCTAACCCCATATCTGGCTTCTCTAACCCGAGTGCTGGCCTTATTACTCTGGGTGCCGTCTACTCTACCCCGGGCATTTGCTCTTCTACTCAAGGTGCTGGCCATTCTATACCGGGTACTGTCAAATATATCCCAGGTTCTGGCTCATCTGACCGATGGTTGCCTCTGCCGTTCGTGGTGAGCCTGCCTGTCTAGAGCCTATCGAAGGGTCGATCCATGAACGGAGATTGGCGAGAAATTCTTGCACATCCACTTGGAGGGTGTAAGGTGAGGACCTATCCCTCATTGATACCAACTGGCCTGCATGTTGTAGAGCGTGGCATAACGGCCGTTGGCGGCCATGAGTTCCTGGTGGGAACCGCGTTCGATAATGACGCCATCCTCCAGGACGAGGATGTTGTCCGCCATGCGCACGGTGGAGAAGCGGTGGGAGATGATGAGGGCGGTCTTGCCGGCCACCAACTCGCGAAAGCGTTGAAAGAGATGGAACTCGGCCTCGGCGTCCAGCGCGGCAGTGGGTTCATCCAGGATGACGAAGGCGGCGTCGCGCATGAAACCGCGCGCCAGCGCCACCTTCTGCCACTCGCCCCCGGAAAGCTCGACCCCGCCCGAGAACTCGCGGGTGAGTTCCGTGTCGTAGCCCTGTGCTAAGTTGGCCGCCACTTGGTCTGCCCCGGCCCATTCCGCCGCTTGCCGCATGCGCTCTTCACTGGCATCCAATCCACCGGCTCCTACCGTGATGTTCTCGCTCAGGCTCAAAGCAAACTGAGCGAAGTCCTGGTAAACGACGGCGATGCGCCGCCGCAGACTCTCCAAGTCGTAGATGTGCAGGGGCTCGCCGTCCAGCAAAATTGCACCTTCAACCGGGTCGTACATGCGCGTGAGCAGCTTGACGAGGGTGCTCTTGCCGGCGCCATTGACGCCCACCAGGGCCGTTACCTTGCCGGCCGGGAGGGTTGCATCGACTTCTCGCAGGACATTCGATTCGCCCTCCGGATAGTGGAAGGTGACGTCGCGCAGGTTGATACCCTCTGCCAAAAGGGTGGGCGCGACGCGGACAGCGTCGGGAGCGGGTAAGGCTATCTGCGGCCGGCTGCGGTCCAGGAAGTTGAAGATCGTCTCAAGCCGTAGCGTCATTCCGTAGAGCCTGCCCGCCCAACTGCCGATGAAGCGGAGCATTGTCTCCGTTTGCGTGATGGCTCCGAGGTAGAGAGCGATGTCTCCCACAGTGAGTTGGCCGGCCCCGGCTTGAGCCGCCACGTACCAAAATCCGCCGCCGAGGGCCAGCGCATAGACGGCTCCAAAGAAGCCCGAGTTGCGCAGATGCATTAATCGCAGACCATCGAGCTGGCGAAGGGCCTGTACGCGTCGCTCTTCGAACCTGTGCAGGAAGAAGCCGCCTAGGCCGAAGACGCGCACCTCTTTGGCAGATTGCGGATCGGTCGTGACTTGGGTGTAGTACTCCATTTCTCTGGCGGCGTGTGACTGCTCCACCAGGGCCGTATTGCGGTTTCTTGCCATACGCCGCTCGCTGATGAGGTAGGGCACGGTTGCGAGAATGAGGACGAGCGGGATGAACGGGTGCAGCCGCGCAAGCAAGACGAGCAGACCCGCCAAGGTGATGGCCGGCCGCACGCCGCTCTGCAGCAATTCTAACAGCCGCGGCACCATGTAGCTGCCAAACGTGACCGTTGCGAAGCTGCCTTGAAAGGACGGCCGCTCGATCTGATAGAGGTCGACCAGGCGTCCGCCTGCCGCCATGAGCCGGCGGTCGAATTCGCCTGTCGCCCGGCTTACCAGCCGCGCCGAGAGCAACTCCTGCACGGGTTCGAGTGCGGTCAGCGCAGCCATTGTGAGTGCATAGAGGACTGCCGTCAGGAGGATTGCGGAGAGCGTAATTGCAGCGCCGCCCACAGCCAGCGCTAGCTGGTCCAGCAGCACCTTGCCCAGCCACACCTGAGACACCGGCAGCGCGGCGGCAACCAGTGCCAGGGCCACGTAGACTGTCGCCACGCCTGGAGCCGGTGACAGACCCATGTAGAGACCACGCGTGAGCAAAGTCACAGCGGAGCGCGTGTCACGAATGTATGTGCGCAGTCGAGTCAATTGTCCTCTTCCTGTTGCTCGTCCGCAGGGTACTGTGCGGCCTGTAAACGGTAGAGATTGGCATACGCGCCATCTTGGGCCATGAGCGCATCGTGCGTGCCCGATTCAGCAATGCGCCCATTTGCAAGGTACAAAATGCGGTCGGCCATACGCACCGTGGAGAAGCGGTGACTGATGAGCACGGTGATCTTGTCCTGCGTCAGCGCGTGAAAGCGCTGATAGACGGCGTATTCAGTCTCTACGTCCAGGGCGGCCGTCGGTTCATCCAAGACGATGAGAGCGGCATCGCGCATGAAGCCGCGCGCCAGCGCAAGTCTCTGCCATTCGCCGCCGGAGAGTTCCCTGCCGCCGAACTGCCGGCCTAGTTGGGTCTCAAGACCGTCCGGCAGTTTCCCGATGACTTCATCGGCGCCGGACTGGGCGGCGGCAGCGCTGATGCGCTCTCGGTCGTGAAGCGATTCCACCTGCCCCAGCCCCACGTTCTCACCGGCCGTCAACTCATACTGCACGAAATCCTGGAAAATTACGCCCATCTCTTTGCGCAGGTCGGAGAGGTCGTAGTCACGTAAGTCAACGCCGTCAAGGAGGATGCGCCCGCCAGTGGGATCGTAGAAACGGAGCAGCAGCTTGATGATTGTCGTCTTGCCGGCCCCGTTATGCCCCACGAGAGCCGTGGACTCATTTGGGCCAAGGTGGAAGGACACGTCCTCCAAGACCTGGATCTCGCTGCCGGGATAGGCAAAGCGTACGTTTTCGAAAACAATGCCTTGGCGAATGGGGCGCGGCGCCGGTTTGGGATGGCTTGGCTCCGGCAGGTCGGGCGGAGCATCGAGCACACGCTGGAACGTTCGCAGTGAGCCAAGCGTAATGGGAAGGTAGCCGATTGCAAAGCCAATGCCGAGCAGTTGCCGATGGAGGAGTACGCCGCCGCCGCCGTAAAGGACGAATGCGCCCAAAGACTGCTCTCCTCTATATATGAGCCACGCCAACCAAATCCACAGGCCGCCGACCGTAAGGGCTGCGAGCAGACTAGCCAGAGATACACGCGGCACCATGGCGTTGCGCACGCTGTCCAGTTCGGCCATGACGCGGTTGAAAACCGTACCGTATCGCTGTGCAAAGAACTTGCCTAATCCGTAGAGGCGCACGTCCTTGGCAGGCTCGGGGATTACCATCATGGCACGGTCGTATTCGAGGCGGCGCGCTTCCGGCGTTTGATAGTAAAGATGCGTGACCATGCGGTCCCCGAAGTTCCAATGCTGTACCAGGGCGGGAATTGTGAGAAGTATGAGCAGGAGGGGCACCAGGGGGTGAAGGGTAGCCAGTAACAGGGCCATCCCGGCGACTGTGAACAAGGCAAGCAGCGCCCGTGCGCCGTTGGCCATAACTTCCAATCCGCCGCCCTCCTCAATGTGCAAGCGGGCGTACTCGAGGTCGTCGGCGAGTTTCGGGTCCTCAAACCGCGCCAGGCCCTGCCAGCGATTGGTGGCGCGCATGAGCTCGGCGGAGAGAAAGCCGGTGATGCGGTCGCCGGCCATGACGTGCAACGTGGCGGAGAGCGGCTGGAGGAACTGGGCGAGGCCGACTGCGACGGCTGCTAGTCCAATCCACGCCGCCAAGGGAAGCATGCGCACCAAGTTCGATGCCTGTGCGGTTAGGGCCAGGTCGAACGAAATGCGGTCAACGATTGCCTGCGAGAACCAAAGCTGCAGCGGCGGCAGCGCGGCCTGCACCACCAAGAGAGTCAGTGTAGCCGCGACCAGGACTGGATGCGCCCGCCAGGTTAGCGCGAAGGCCACGCGGCAGAGATGGATTGTCTCCAGTATCTTTCTGAAGAAGGACCAATCGCCCCGCATGTCCAAGAGGGCCTTTGCCTTCATGGGAATTAGCAGCCCCTACCTGTCTGGGATACGTATGTTTGATCTGTTGTAAAGCTTCTAGAAAGGCCTTGGACTTCAGTATTGCACAGCGTTGTGCCGAGCATCAGTTAATGGAGTGTCGTGCACGCTCTTACACACCATAGAGGATTCTAGAGCGCAATTCCGGACCTGACCTTGGTCCAGCACACTCATTGTCACGAAGTGGCGAGCTATGGGCGGTTTAAGACCGGACTATTGATAGACGTAGCTCTGCAGCCAGTGGGTGGCCTGCTGAATGGCCTGCTCTATGGCTACTTCCTCCCGGGCGAGCGGCAACGTGACATTCTCATGCAACCAACGGGTGATTTTCCAGCCGCTGGCGACGTGGGAGGCTTTGGCCCTTGCCATGGACTCCAGGGCCGTGGCTTTGACCGGCTCGGAGAAGACCAAGTCGAAGTGGTCGCCGTCCGGGCGCTCGACGAATTGCCAGCCCGCCTTCGTCGCCGGCAGGACGCCGCGCTCGCCTATCCAGAGCGCCAGGGGCACCAACGCCGCGTAGGCGGTCTCATCTTGCGCGCCCGGCGGCATGCCCAGGGCTTCCACAAGACCAAGCGGTGTGGTGGCAGACGTGCCCTGTGGCAGCGGGGTTACAGGCCCAAAGGGTTCCCAGGTGTGCCCGAAGAACGGGGAAAAGTGCATGCCGCGCTCATAGAAGTCATTCAAGGCTTCCAATTGATCCAGCGTTACGTCTGGTCCATGGGGCAGGATACCGTGCACGCGCCCCATCTCGTCCCAGGCGCTCAGCGCGCGAAAAGCGGCGGGTTCGTCCATATCGATCTTGCCAGTATTAAGGTCAACGCCCATGCCGCCCTCCTGCATCAACAGCGGCAACCAGTCCGGGAACCACCCCACCGACGCGAAGCCCCAACGGTTGGGTGCGCCGTCACCGTCGGTATCCACAGTGAGTTGCGTGGCCGCCGCGATGAAGTTATCCCACGTCCAGTCGTGGGTTGGGGCCGCGAGTTCGGCGCGCCGGAAGCGGATGGCATTGTGCTCGAGAATGGCGGGGGCGATCTTCAGCGGCAAGGCCTGGGTCTCGCCGCGGACGCGCACCAGACTGCGGGCCTCATCTACGAAGGATTCTAAGGGTTCGTGCTTGTCGGCCTGCAGCCAGCGGTCCAGCGGCGCAAGAGACCGGGTCATGAAGAGATCGATGCAGTCCACGAAGAATGGCAGCCAGACAACGTCAGCGGTCACGCCACCGGCCTCGCCGGCGGCCAGGAAGTCGCGAACGCCCTGCGTCGCGCGATCGGCAAAGCCGTCTCCCTGGGGAATCGGCATGGACACAAGCTCCAGTGTAGACCCGTCTTGGAGACCGGGAATGCCGCCTTTCTCCCAGGCATTCACGACTTTCTCGCCATCGCGCATCGTATCCTGATCGTCCAGGACTGCCATTTTGACCTGTCGGGCTTCCACGACGGCATCGCCGCCGGTTCCCGTGCGCGCGACTGGGGCTTCTTCTGCAGGCGGGTCGCCATCATCACCGCAACTTGCAATGAGAAGCGCTTGAGTGCCGAGGAGGGCCAAGGCGAGCCATTCACGTCTAGTCATCGTAGTTGTCTCCCGATTGCAGTCTCGCGGAATTCGACTTCTCACAAGAGTCGCACGAGGGGCGTATGTGACTGCATGGTACCAAGCGTGTGGCCGCATTACTAGAGCCGGCGCAGTGCTTGTCCATCCGCGAACGAGACCTCGCTTTGCCAAGCACATGACAGCATGGGGAGGGAAGAGAATCGTCCGTCGGGCGGTCTTCACGTGCAGGAACGGATTCCTTCAAAGCCGGCCGCTGCATTGTGCCAGGTTGAATCTCAATACTTCAGCGACGAATGAGAGCCAAACCCATCAACTGTGGCGGGAACGACAGAAGCTATTTCACGGAGAGCGACAATCCTGCGGCTGCCGCAGCGCGTGCGAGCTTAGAGTTTAGAGTGGCGAGCGTCCCAGCGCGCCGTTGCGCCACTTCAAGGTAGAGCGCATCGTAGAAGGAGAGGCCGTGCGCGTGAGCCAGATTGAAAGCAACCGCGAGGTCCGGGGTTGTGTCGGTCTGTATGGGCAATGCAGCCAGAGCATTAAGGAATTCTGTCGCATGCTCCGCTGAGATTCGAGCGCGCCGCTCTGCGACAAGCAGCACATTGCGTATCTCTAAGTGCCAAAGTTGCGGTACGAACGCGTCATCTTCTGCGAGGCGCGCGAGCGCCGCATCGGCTCGTGGCTCGGTTTCGTCGCTGAAGAGCCAGGCCGCGGCGATTGACGCATCGATTATCAGCACGCTCAAGAGCGATGACCCTCGTGGCGTGCAGCCAGGATTTCTTCCGTCGTCATTGCGGCGCGGCGCCACCCTGTGCGGCGTTGCCGGAAGCGCTCCACCGCCTGCTTGCGGGAATCGCTTTCTTGCACATGAGCCGGCACCAGGTGGGCTATCGTCTTGCCGTGGCGGGTGATCGCAACGATCTCACCGCGCTCTACTGTACGCAGCAGGTCTGCGAGACGTGCCTTGGCCTCGGTAGTTTGAATCTTTTTCATGGATAAATCAATCCAGTCAGTATGACCGGTTAGATAGTATCATGGGTGCCCGAATTTGGCAAGGACAGCCACAAAACCGGACTAAATGAGCGAAGATTAACGCAGCGTGGCTACCCGCTCTCTGAGTGAAGACCGCCCATGGGCGGTCTTCACTCAGACTCTGTTACCGCTCTAGAACCAGCCAATGAGCTCCGCGAAGGATGGAGTGTACGTTCCTCACCGAGGAGAGGGAGACGAAGTCCTGCACTAAAGCTCGTTGGCCGGGCCAGGCTTGCACGTGCCGAGAGCGCTCCGGCAGAGCTTACAGCAACTCATCCTGCCGGTGCTTGACGGCCTGGCGGCCGATCTCGTAAAGGCCGACGGCTGCGCCGCCTGCCAGTATCCCCAGCACCAGGCTCGTGAACCAATCCGCGCCGCTGAAGGTGCCACCGACGCTGCCGGCAATTGCGCCAAGCGCGACAGCCGTAATGGGGGCGAACCGCTTGGGTAGTCCCGCTTGCTTGAGCGCGGAAACCAGAATGCGGACGCCAACGGTGATGCCGCCCAATCCGGCCAACTCAGTTCCAGTCATTTACTTTCTCCTAGGTCTTCAGGGTAATCTCAATACGACGCGCACGCGGCAATTGCGAAACACATCTGATGGGGGAGAGCGGAAACCGCGTGCCCCTCCCCCCATCGGAAGGCTTGCGACTGGCAGCGTTCAGATCTTGCCGCCCCACTTCTCGTTCAGTTCGCGCAGGCGATCATCGCGCGTCATGCCGCCAAGATCGTCGGGGCTCTCGGCGCCGTTGGCAATGCGAATGGCGTAGGCCAGGTCGGTGCGGTCCGACATCAATTCCCCGTACATCTCCTCCAGCATGGCGTCACGCTGTGCAATGAGTTGCTGCTTTTCCTTCTCCCACCGAGCGTACGGACCGGGCTCCAGCGGCAGGTGCGCGACTATCCCATTCACGATGCCCTGCGCAAAGCGGTCAGCGTGCTGCTGAAGTTGCCGTGCGTCGCTTTCGCAATCGAGAAACGCCAGTTCCAGCAGCGCGTCGTTGGGGAGTTGTGAAAACGTGTACCAGTTGGTGCGGGTCGCGGCATTTCCCGGCTTGAGGCCCCGGTTCGGCACCAGGTTTAAGTCGGAAATGCCCTTCTCCAACGCCGCGGCAAACGCCCGAGACGATTCATCGCCATCCTGGTACCAGACCTCACAGCCGGTGCCGCCGCCCGCGTTGGCGTGAATGCTGACGTAGGCGTCCACCTGTTCGGCCAGCGCCAGGCTGGTGCGCGCGTGCAGCGGCACATGCTGGTCATCCTCGCGGGTCAACAGCACGGTGTAGCCGCGCTCGCGCAGTACCTTGGCGGCCTGCAGCGCTACCGCGAGCGTTACTTCCTTCTCTTGGAGCCGCTGTGTGGGCCCACTACCGGATGGTGAAGTTGCCAAGGGCAAGCCGACGGCGCCCGGATCGCGCCCGCCATGTCCGGGGTCAAGCAGAATCTTCAAACTGCCGCTCTCCTTTTGCTGACTGTGAGAAGTGAAATCCTGTTCCGTCAGAGGGGTTCACGTGGTTCCGTTGCTTATGAGACGCCGGCACGGGCCGGCCGCGCTGTGTCGGTTCAGCCTCGCTGCTTGCAATAGCCGACGAAGACAAGCATTGTGAAGATAGAGTTGTCGTCGCGCATTGCCGAGGTTTCTTGCGCTTCAACGTCGCACGCCACCCACAGAGAGAAGTATTCTGCGGAAAGGCCCGAACGCAATTTCCATTCGTGCCCTGGCGAAATCAGCTTTTCCGGTGCGACACTGTTGCGCAATAACGGACTTGCCGTCGCGGGCGAAGGTGCTATGCGGTGTCCCGCGGTAGGGTGAAGCGCAATGCGCTCAAATCGGGATTTTGGTCTAAGCTCGAGTGCGGCACACAAAACGACGAGTATAGAGTATAATCTAAGTAAAGAAGCATATAGTCAACAATTGCAACGGAGGCTGCTTTGATCGCATTCATCACCAGTCTTGCCCTGCGCCGGCGCTCAGTCACGGTGCTTGCCGTTATTCTCGTGCTCGCGTCGGGCATGTTCTCCTACACCAGATTGCCGGTGGAGCTTTTTCCCGAAGTGGAGTTTCCCATTGTCACGGTTTCAACCTTCTACCCATCTTCAAATCCGGAGTCGGTCGCTGAAAACGTAACAATACCGGTAGAGGATGCGATAGCAGGGATGGATGGCTTGGATACGATCCAGTCCATTTCCACCGAAAACCTTTCAGTCATCATTGCCACGTTCAATTTTGGCACCGACATGGAAGAGGCGGAGAACATCGTTAATTCCAGAGTGTCCGGTGTCTCGTTTCCTGACGGCGTCAATGCTCCCAATGTCGGTCGTATAGACCCGGATTCGATCCCCGTTCTGCGCATAAGCGTCTCGGGCGAGATGGAAATCATCGAGTTACAGGACATCCTGGAAACCAGCGTCCTGCCGAAGATCTCCGGTATCGACGGCATTGCCAGTATCGAGGTTGCGGGGGACGTGGAGCAGCAAGTCGTCATCACCGTAGACCCGGACCGGCTCTTGGCAGAGCGCATCTCGTTGTTCCAGGTTTCTCAGGCGTTGCGGGAGAACAACATCACCTTTCCCGGCGGGGCAATTACGCGCAACGGCCAAGTTCTGACAGTGAAGACAGTCAACAAATTCACGTCGCTGGATGAGCTGCGGCAATTGGTAATCCCCCGCACTCCCACCGGTCCTCCGGCCCAAACCGGCGCAGCGCCTCAGCCGTTGCGGTTAGCCGACGTAGCCGAAGTGCAGCTTGGCGCGGGCACTGCCCGCAGCATCTCGCGCACAAACGGCAAGCCCAGCATTGGCATCTCCGTGTTCAAGGAGCCGGACGCCAATACGATCGACGTCACTACTGCCGTAGAAGAAGCCCTGGCAGACCTGGAGATCCTGCCGCCAGGCGTTGACGTGATCATCGTTTACAACGACGGGCCTCAAATCCAGGCACAGATCGACACCCTGGAGCGCGAGGCGATCTTGGGCCTGACACTCGCCTCGATCGTCGTCTTTGCCTTCTTCTTGACGGTGCGCCCAAGCGTCTTTCGAGGCGTCTTCCGGACCTTGCGGCCGACGCTGGTAATTGTCCTGTCCATCCCACTCAGTATCTTCACCGGTGTCTTGCTCATGGACTGGCAAGGCCTGGCGTTGAACTTCATGACGTTGGGAGGCCTGGCAATCTCTGTTGGCCGTGTGGTGGATGACAGCATTGTGGTGCTGGAAAACGTCTACCGTAATATCGAGGGCGGCAGGGAGCGCTGGCGCGCCGCGCTGGACGCCACAGTCGAAGTAGGCCCCGCCATTACGGCCTCCACGTTGGCGACGATTGTCGTATTCGCGCCACTGGCCTTCATCCCGGGATTGGTTGGAGCGTTCTTCTTTCCCTTTGCTTTGGCGGTCAGCTTTGCCCTCATCGCTTCACTCGTGGTGGCGTTGACAGCGGTACCCGTTTTGGGCGCCTACCTGCTGCGACCGGGCGATCTCCCCGAAGGCACCGGCGAAGAAGAGGACATCCCGGAAACCAATACGTGGATGCAGCGCATCTACGTGCCGATGTTGCGTTGGTCACTCGGGCACAAGACGCTCACGCTGCTGGCGGCCATCGTGATCGCCGGGGGCAGCTTTGGGTTGCTGCGCTTCATTCCCATAAACCTCTTCTCTTCCGGGAACACTGAATTTGTCAACATCAACATGGAGTTGCCGCCAGGCGCCCGCGCCGAGACCACCCTTGATGAAGTCGTGGCCTTGGAGGACCAGATCAGTGAATTCTCGGCTATCTATACCTCTACGCTTGGCGCCGCTGACGGTGCATCCCCGCAGAGCTTCACTACAGGATTCAACCAATCTTCCACGTTCGTTCAACTGAAGGACGATGTACCGGAAGACATCGTTGACATTCTCCGCCAGCGGCTGCCGACGACGGACGAACGCAGAGTTACCATTGTGGATGTTGGAGGCGGACCTCCAGCCGGCGGCTTGGAGATCAGTATTACCGGCAACGACTACAGCGAGATTTCAGCCATCGCACTCTTGCTGGCGAGCGAACTCCAAACTATTGAGGGCATCGAGGACATTACCAGCGATGTAAGCGAGGCGCGGGATGAGGTGATTGTCAACGTTGATCCCGAAAGTGCCGCCGCGCTCGGCTTGAGCACCCAGACGGTCGCATTTCAAATCAACCAATTCCTTGTGGGTCAGACCGTCACGCAGATTGACGTGGACGGCACTCCGGTGGACGTGGTCTTGAGCGGACCTGCCGATAGGATCAACAGTGTTGAGACCATCAGGTCGCTGATAATTGCCGGGCCGTTGGGGATTGCTCCTTTGAGTGACATCGCTTCGGTGCAGGTAGTGGCGGGGCCCGTTGCTATCAATCGCACCGATCGCTTGCGGTCGGCCGGCATCAGCGGCGACATAACCGTGGATGACACACAAGCCATTGGCGCGCTGATTCAGGAGAAGATCGATGCTCTCGACCTGCCTCCGGGCGTGACCGTGACTAATGCCGGCGTCTTTTCGCAAATTACGGAAGGTTTTGAGGACATCTTCATAGCCATGGCCGTCGGGGTCGTGCTGATCTACCTCGTGATGGTGGGCAGTCTGGGGTCGTTGAGGAACCCGTTCGTCATTGTCACCAGTCTGCCGCTGGCCATGATCGGCGCGCTGGCCGCGCTGGCGATCACCGGTCGTTCGCTGGGCTTGCCGGGGATGATGGGAATACTCTTGTTAATCGGTATTGTCGTCACCAACGCGGTGGTGCTCGTGTCCTTTGTGGAGCAACTGCGGGAGCGCGGCCTGACTGTGTACGACGCGCTCATGCAGGGCGGGCGCATTCGGTTGCGGCCCATCTTGATGACCGCGATTACGACGAGCTTTGCCTTGTTGCCCTTGGCTGCGTTCTCAGAAGACTCGGGCGGGATCCTGGGCGCTGAACTGGCGACGGTGGTTATCGGCGGTCTGGTGAGTTCGACGTTCCTGACACTCTTGGTTGTGCCGGTGGTCTATACGCTGGCCAACCAGAGCATCCCCGGCTTGTTCCGCCGGCGTCCTGATCGGCGCTCTCCGATCGAGCGGTTGGACGTGATGGAGGAGATGTCTACCGACTGAGACTGACGGCGATTACAGGAGTCTGCCTGGCGCGAGTGCTTCCGCCTTTGCTGAATTGACGCGGTTTGGTGCGTAGGCTACCGCGGGGTGGGACAGCAAAGCGGGAAGAGCGCCCGCAGCACGAGTTTCTTGCTGAGCTCCCTCATTCGCATTTCCTTGACATTCCTGCCGTACGCTCAAATAAGCGGCAAATGTCATACTACCCACCGAAGGAGGTAGCGAATGAGGAAGAAACACTGGCTTATCGGACTACTTGCGCTGACCGCTCTTGTCCTCGGACTCGGCAGCGCCACGGTCCTGGCCCAAGAGAGCACGGGGGAGCAGACTCGATTGGGGCTCTTCGCGCGCATGGCCAACATTTTGGGGCTTGAAGAAGAGCAAGTCCAGGAAGCCTACGAACAGGCTCGGCAGGAATTGCGCGACGAGCGATTTGAGGAGATGGTCGACCAGCGGCTGGATGCCCTGGTGGAAAGTGGTCGCATCACTCAGGAACAAGCTGACGAGCTGCGCGAGTGGTATGCGTCTCGGCCGGATTCATTCTGGCTGGCTAGCGGGATGGACCGCGGCAAGCACGGTCACTCAAAGCGCGGCCACAAGTTTGGTGAACGAGGCTACTCCTCGAAGGGATCGGCCGGCCTGATGCCCGCCGTCTCTCAAGAGAGACTCACGCAATATCTCGATGCCCTAGTTGAGGAGGGACACATTACCCAGGATCAGGCGGCCCAGCTCCGCGAAATGTATGCCTCGCGCATGGGGAGGCTGCAGCATGACGGTCGACTTGATCGCGGCAAGGGATTCACGGGGCAACGGAACTGCGGGCAGTCACACCAAAGGGGCTTCCATGGTTTTGGTGGAGACTCTCCGGCTAAGGGATATTCCGTCCCGACCGCGCCTACTGCCGTCCCGGATTCGGCGACACCGACCACTGCTCCGGAGGCAACTCCGACCGCTCCCGCCGATTCTGCGGACGACAACTAGCGATGCGGACTAGAGATATGCTCGTCGTAACGCTCATCGACGTTCTCTAGTACCCACGCAGCAACATGAGAGCCCCCGGCGGGCAGGCGAGAGCGCCGCTTGCCGGGGGCTCAATTATGGCGGTGGATCTTCATAATTTCTTCAAACTTGTTGATAGACTTTAAGTTGGGCGGTTGAGCAGCCGCCTGCAAGACACGCCGCGCAAGCCAACGCACGCGAGCCGAACGTGGTTGGCTTGCGTTGAGGGAAGGCGAACCTCCATAGCGGTGATTTGCCTGAGGCAGAGCCTGCCCCGGCCTAGCACGACCACGCGCGAACGCGTCAGTTTAGCGGAAAATACTTCGGATGCCCAAATCTTGGACTTGGAGAGAGAATCCCATGGCCAGCACGGTTCTAATAGTCGAAGACGATCGCGACACGGCAAAACTTGTAAGCCTTTACCTCAAACGTGACGGGCACAAGGTCCTTAGCGCTCATGACGGCGTTGAGGGTTTACGTCTTGCCAGAGAAGCGCGTCCCGACCTGGTTGTCCTGGACTTGATGCTCCCGAGACTGGATGGGATAGAGGTCTGCGGGAGAATCCGAAAGGAATCCACCGTGCCGATCGTCATGGTGACCGCACGGGTAGAGGAAGAAGACCGGCTCAAAGGGCTGGATTTGGGGGCCGATGACTATGTGACGAAGCCCTTCAGTCCACGGGAGTTGGCGGCGCGCATCAGGGCCGTGTTGCGCCGCACTGCCAAGGAGGAACTCGAGCGCGGACCGGCTGAGGTGGCATGGAACGGCGTAACGGTCGATCTCCATCGCCGTACGGTCCTGGTGGACGACCTCAAGGCGTCGCTCACTCCCACGGAATTTCGCATCCTTGTCATGCTTATCAAAGAGCCGGAACGGACGTTCTCGCGCGAACAGATCATCGACCGGGTCTTTGGCTTCGACTTTCAGGGCTTTGACCGCACGGTGGACGCCCACGTGGCCAACATAAGGCGCAAGATCAGGCCTTTGGACGGCCCGGACCACATCCAGACCGTTTACGGAGTGGGCTACAGATTCAGCAATGACTAGGTGGTTCTTCAGTCTTCAGTTCCGGCTCATCGTTGCCTTTGCTTGCGTACTGGTGCTGGCGTTGGCAGCCGTTGGCATCTATAGCGGCTTGGCGGCGGACCGCGAAGTGCGTGATTTACGCAAGGCCTCGAACAAGGCTGCTTTCGCAAGGATTCATGAAGCGTTTACGGACTTCTATGCAAGCAGAGGCAGCTGGAATGGTGTCGCGGGCACCGTTGAGCGCGTTAGTTTTCTGACGGGACGCAATGTCGCGATTCTCGATACGGAAGGCAAGACTATTGTCGCTACGAGCAGGTTGAACAGAAACGATCCCACCCTTGAGCAAGATGACTACACGCTATCGCGCATCGTGGTAGACGGCGACCACGTGGGCTCTGTCCTCGTGGGGCCGTTGGCTTCCCAATACACGTCTAAACCGTCGAGAGGTGCGGCACGGTTGCCCATTCAAGGCGAACCGTGGCGTGAGATTCAGGACCCTTCGTTGCGCCGCTTCTCCGAAACCGCGATCCAGTCGCTGCTTTGGTCGGGCCTCGTCGCTGGATTGGGAGGCATTCTCGTCGTTTCATTGCTTTCCCGCAGGATGCTGCGGTCGGTGCGTACGCTGACGAGCGCGGCGCAGAGACTCGGCAGTGGCGATCTCACACAACGGGTAGCCGTCTCTGGGCGAGACGAAATCGGAGAGCTGACAAGCACGTTCAATGCCATGGCCGAGGGTCTCGAGAACGCCGAGCGGCAACGCCGCAACATGGTCGCTGACGTTGCCCACGAGCTTCGCACTCCCCTCACAAACATTCGCGGGTATGTGGAAGCCGTGCGCGATGGGGTGCTGGATGCCGATGAGACAACCATGGAGAACATTCACCAGCAGACGATGTACCTGGCGCAACTCATAGAAGACTTGCGTTTGCTGGCGGAAACTGAAGCCGCCGGCTTTCAGCTCAATCTCGAACCGGCAGTGCTGGATGAAGTAATCGCGCAGTCCGTTGAAGCTTTCCGGCCACAGACGGATGCGAAGGGGATTCAACTTGCTTGGACTGTTCGCCCGGGCGACACAACGGCAACGGACCGAGTCGTACAAATGGACCGCACCCGCATTGAGCAAGTAATGAATAATCTCCTGCAGAATGCGGCCACGCACACGCCTGCAGGCGGACGAATTGACATAACAATTGAGGCAGCGGCAGACTTTGTATCGGTAAGCGTTGCCGACACCGGTGAGGGCATTCCCAGCGAGGACTTGCCCCGTGTCTTTGCCAGGCTCTATCGCGTCGATCCCTCGCGCGCCCGCAGTACCGGCGGCGCGGGATTGGGGCTGACCATAGCGAAGCACTTGATCGAGGCGCACGGCGGTACGATCCGTGTGGAGAGCACATTGGGTGAAGGTAGCCGGTTCATCTTCACTTTGCCACATTCCTGAAGGCAAACTCCCCTCTCGCAAAGTTAGAATCCCTAATTGCTGCGCACCATCCGCACTGAGTGCTTTGCCAGGGTCGGCACGACGCTGTCAAAGCCCGATTGGGCTCCCCCATCTGCCGCTAGCCTAAAGCCATCTGTCGGCACGGGGAAGGTGAATGAGCACCTAAGCGGCGTTCCTGCATGCGCGCACCCAGCGTACTTGTATGCACAGCGTGGGTACTCAGCGATGTTCATCTGGCCTTCTGCAGAGTAGTCAAGCCGCTTCACGGGATCGAGCATCCTCTTGACGGTGAGTTCAAACCGTTAGATACTCGAAGTTAGGGGGGTCTTCAAACTTGGAGACGCGCGTGCGATTAAGGAGGGCCGCATGGTTGCGGTGCGATCGTCTGATTCTCCTTTTCCCGAGGCAGTGGCGAACCCGCCGAATACGGCGGAGACTCTAACGCGGCGGACAGTGTTGGGCCGTGCTCTCCTTGGAGCGCAGGTACTCCTGTTGGCCGCTTGCGGCGGCGATGACGAGGTTGACGCGGAGCAGCCGCGCGCCGCGCCCACGGCGCCGCAAGCTGCAGTGCCGCCGGCGCGAGAACCGGCAACACTCACGGTCGCCTCTATGCTGTTTGAATTCACTGCGGTAGTAGACAGGGCCGTTGACGAGTGGAATACTGGTGAGCTGCCCGGCGCCTCTGAGAACATCCGGCTAGAGCGCCTCACGATTCAAACTTCCTCGCAGCAGGGGCCGCAGGAGTTTCACGAGCATCTAAAAGAGAGAGTTCAAGCATTCCTGGCCGAGCGGGATTCTGCCGGCACGCCGCTGGACCTGCTGATGGTCAATCGTCTCTTCGATTTCCCCTGGGCCTTTCGCAGCGGCATCATCCAGCCGCTTGATCGTCTCCTGCAGCAAGACGGCAGCGATTCCTTAGCGAGGTTCTTGCCCCCGGCCCTGGATTTGGTGCGTTTTAGGGGCCAGATGATGGCATTGCCCGTTTCCTTGGGCGCCGGCGTAACGCGGTTTAACCCCAGGCACTTTGAAGATGCGGGCTTGCCAGTGCCCGACATCGGCTGGTCCCGTGAAGAATTCATTGCCGCGGCACTGCGACTCACACAAGATACCGACAACGACGGCAAGATTGACTCCTGGGGATTTCGGCCTATTGATAATTTCGTGAACTGGCTGCCATTCGTCTTGCAGGAGATGGATGGGGACGTCGTAGATCTGAATACTGGTGAAGTGCACCTCACGGACCCGGCGGCTTTGCACGGCCTGCAGTTCTGGGATGACTTGGGGAGAAAACATGGCATTATGCCCCATGGCGCCGATGTGACGGCGGATCTTTTCAGTTTTCCATTTTGGAATCGGCATCCCAGCGTTTTCTTCTATTATTTCGCTTCGCCCGGCAGTGTTTTTGCGGGCAAGCAAGCTCCGCTCCCTGCCGGACCTCGGGACGTTACGCCGTTGATGTTGGGCGCTTCCTTGGCGATACCCGCTAGCGCCCGCGATACCGCCCAGGCCTACGCGGCGCTGGTCCCGCTGGCAAGCTATCTCGGCGAGCGCTTCTTACTACCGCCGGTGATTTCCGGACAACAGTACATTGAGAAGCCGCAGTCCGGCTACATCAATCTCTTGCTGCCGGAATATGAACGGCAGCTCGCGTTGCACACATTAAAAACTGCCCGCCCATCGCCGCTTGCCAGTAGTTTTACGATGCTCTTTCAACTGTTCGAGAAGCTGACACTGCCGCTTGCACGCGGTGAAATGGTGGTAGAACAAGCCGCGCAAAAAGCGCAGAACTGGCTGCAAGCCTACGTAAACGAATAGATAAGAATGCGGCTGGATAGCGTTGCTTCTCTTGGAGATTGGCATTGGGGTAGGTAGCGATTGCCTCGTAGAGAAAGTGCCAAACCAGACGCGAAACCGGTCTAGCGACGCCATTGGGGCGCCAATGATGCTGCCGCTGGTCAGCGGCTTCACATTGAGAAATGGGGAAATCTCTCATGACGAGACGTGAATTACTTGGCAGTGCCTTGCTAGGCGCGCCAGTCGTCCTCTTGGCTGCCTGCGGCGGCGATGACGAGGAAGAGCCCGAACAGCCGCGCGCCGCGCCGGAGGCCCCGCAGGCTTCGGCGCCGGAGGCGCCGCAGGCCTCTGTGCCAAAGGTCTCGCGAGAGCCCGTGACGCTGCGGCTGGCCGCCATGTCGGACGGGAACGCATCGCCTCTCGACGATGCCATTGAGCGGTGGAATGCAGGTGCAGTGCCAGGTGCGCCGGAAGACGTTCAATTGGAGCGCGTCCGGATAAACATCGCGCGACCTCGTGACCCATTGGAACTCATCAAAGGCGCGCAGGTCGCACTCTCGGCGTTTCTGAGCGAGCAGGATTCTGCCGGCACGCCGCCGGACCTGCTCATAGTCAGCATGTTTTTCGACATTCCCTGGGTGTTGCGCAGCGGGCTTGTCCAGCCCATCGACCGGTATTTACAGCAAGATCGCTCGGGGCCTTCAGAGAAGTTCCTTCCCCCTGCCCTGGAGTTGGTCCGCTATCGAAGCCAAACGATGGCCCTGCCCATTGCGCTGGATGCCGGCGTGGCACGGTACAAAGCTAAGCAGTTCGCGGATGCCGGACTGCCTTCTCCTGCAAAGGGCTGGACCCGTGAGGCATTTGTCGCCGCCTCTCAAAAATTGACCGAGGATACCGACAGTGATGGCACAGTGGACAAGTGGGGATTCAATCCGAACAAATACTTTTTAAACTGGTTGCCGTTTGTCTTGCAGGAACTGGATGAGGATATTCTCAACGCACACACTGGCGCTGTGCGTCTTACGGATCCGGCGGCGCTGCTCGGGCTGCAATTTTGGGACGAACTGGTGCGCGTACACGGCATTATGCCCCATGGTGCGACGGTGACGGCAGACCAATTCGATTTTGACTTCTCAAGCCTGCTTAACGGCATACTCTTTTTTCGGTACTTTCCTCCCAGCACCATGCTGGCGGGCCAACAAGCCCCGTTGCCGGCCGGGCCGCGGGACGTAACGCCGCTAACAGTGTCACAGGTTGCGGCAATTCCATTCGTCGCGCCCGATCCCGCCCTTTCTTACGAGACTCTGATGCCTTTCGCGCTTGATCTCGGTTCGCGTCTTCTCATGCCACCAGTGATCGCGGGACAGCAGCATATTGAAAAGCCCAGCACCGGCTATTTGGATCTCATGTTGCCGCCCGAGGACCGGGAGCTCGTCTTCCACCTGCTCGATACCGCCAGACCATCGCAACTAGCAAGCAGTTTCTACATGATATTTGAATTATTTGAAAGGCTGACGCTACCCCTCGCGCGCGGCGAGATGGATGTTGTGCAGGCTGCCCAGCGAGGGCAGGACTGGCTGGAGTCCAACTTTAATGAGCCGTAGGTGGTCCATTCGTCTGGACTTGATTCAATGAAATGCCGGTGCCCAAGTGTGGATCGGTCTCAAGCGGTTTCCTGAACATTCAGTAAACAACGGATTGCATTTCTAAGAGTGACGCTTTGACACATTTCTCATGGCTATGCTAGCCGGAGGATCCCAATGACTACAGAAAAACGCTTGACAAGGCGAGAATGGCTCGGAGGCGCGCTGCTCGGTGCTCAACTTCTCTTGCTGGCTGCTTGCGGGGGCGATGATGAAGACGACGACCAGGAAGCGCGCCCCGCGCCGACGGCGCAGCAGGGCTCCGTGCCGCAACCCTCAAGAGAGAAAGAGATACTCACGCTTGCCATGTTTCGCAGAGGGGGCCCGATGACGGAGGCAATTCGTCATTTGAATGAGGGTAGAGTGGCTGATGTCCCAGACAACATTGAACTGCAAGATGCTGAGCTGACGTTTTCGAGCACTGGGAATCTAGAAGCCACACAGGATGCAGTAGCTGCCGCCCTTGCCGCGCAAATCTCTGCAGGCACTGTGCCAGACCTGATGTCTTTTGACTGGCTGATTGACTTTCCGTGGCTCTTCAAGAGCAATCTCTTGCAACCCTTGGATCGCTTCATCCAGAATGACGCAAGCCAACCCTTGGAGCAGTTTTTTCCTCAATCCATTAAGCTTGTACGATTCCAGGGTCAAACGATGGCACTGCCAACCAGGGTAACTGCTGGCGTTGCGCAGTACCTTCCCGATTTCTTCTCCCAAGCGAATGTTGCCCCACCGCAGCTAGGATGGACGCGTGATGACTTTGTCGCTGCGGCGCAGCAGCTCACGCAGGACACGAGTGGCGATGGCACAGTGGACCAGTGGGGCTTTGGCATGAGCAACTTCTATGCTGACTGGTTGCCCTTCGTATTGCATGAGACAGGCAAAGACGTTATCGACTTAGAGACCGGTGTGGTCAACCTGACCGATCCGGCGGCATTGCGCGGGCTGCAATATTGGGATGATCTTGGACGGGTGCACAAGATTATGCGCTATGGGCAGGAGATTGCATCGCATCCACCGGGAATTCGCCGCCCGTATCGTCCCAGCCGGACTGGCATCCTCTTTCAGACTGCCTTCGATATTAGCAGTACTGGCGACCGTGAACTGGCGTCCATCCCTGCGGGGCCGATGGCAGGCACACCGCTTATGCTCTTTGATATAACTGCGATTCCCGCGGGTGCGAGAGACCCCAGTCTTTCTTACAGCGCTCTCGTTCCCCTTGCGTTGCACTTTGGTGAGCGCAGCCGGCTGCCAACAGTGAAGACGAGCATAGAGCACATCACTTCGCCAGGTTCACGAGACCACCTCAATATCCTGTTCCTCGAGCATCAGCGAGAGGTAGTCCTTGACATCCTCAGCAACGCACACCCATCGTATGTGGCGAGTAGCAATGCCATCAATAGCTGGCTCTTCAATAATCTGACACTGCCGTTGGCGCGCGGGGAAGTGACAGTGGAACAGGCGGCGCGGCAGGCGCAAGACTGGCTGCAATCCTACATCAGAGAATAACGGAGTTTTCATCTGAAATTGCTTGAACTGAAACGCATAGACTGCAGATAGATGCGGTAAGATAGGCACAGAAGAAATGCAGCGCCTATGCAGCGGGGAGGGCGCCCATAGTGCGTGACTTTAACCGGCGAGAACTCGTAGCGGCGAACCAAGACGACGTCCTGATCATGGTGTCGGATATCCGCTCGACCCTGCTTGCGGGGTTTGTAGGCGGTATCGGCATCATGAGCGCCTTTATTGGGGCTGCCGTTGTCTTCGCCAGCCTTTGGGAGCTCTTGCGTCCCTTCTACTTCGGCATTCTCATTGCCGCGGTTGGGCTTGTGATCTTTATCGCGTTTCTTGGCCTCACCGGGTACTTCGTCCCGGAACTCCTCAATGCAAGGGTCGTGGGGACCTTCATTGCCATCATGCTGGTGCTGATTTTTGCCGTGGCTGCGCTCATGGCAGATACGTCGGGTCCGACCGTGTTTACCGATACCGGGGGATTGCTGCTGAAAATGGCGCTTGGCATTCCAGTGCTAATTGGCAGACTTTGGGTGGTTGTGCTGGCAGGTGGGATACTTGGGACTGTGGTAGCCGCGGTGCAGCGGGACGCCTTGCAGAAGGAAAAGCGCATGCGCCTCTATTTCACATCTGTCTTTACGATTGATGTCGAGCCCCACACCTTCCTCGCAATTATGGGCGGCAACGTGCTGGCGATCAGCGCAATAACCGCCGCATTTTCGCCGCCGCTTACGAGCGGTCTCGCGGCCTCCGTGGTGCTGACACCGGTGTGGGTGCAGGCCGGCTTTCTCTTTCAAACATACTGGCGGCCGCTCATGCTGCGCGTGTTGGATAGGCGCGTAGGGCAAGAAGTCTGGTTTCGCCGGAACATCGGTCTGATGGAACTCTTGCAAGGGGAGGACTCCGACCTGACGGGCGCGACTTTCATGTCGGCCGGTGTGGATTCGGACAGAATGGTGGCGCAGGTAACCGGCTATTTCCGACACCCGGACCAAATGAAGCGTGTGCAAGAGAGCGCCATGCGTATTCGCGGACTAACCGCAGTGGAGGTGGAAGACCTCGCCGTCAAAGAAGCCGAGGAGGAACTGGCACTTGAGGATGGGACTATCGGGTTGCGGTGCCCGAAGTGCCGCGCACCGGTTCCCGATCAGCGCCTGTTCTGTACAGAGTGCAGGACGTTTGTGCAAAACGAGGACCTCGGCCACAGGGCGCACTTTCTCCCGCGCTTTCTCGCGGCGTCGCTGGACCTTAGTGTCCCGGTAGGGCTCATCCTTCTGTTCGGACTCACCGGCTTTAATCCGGCGGACGGATACAACTTTCTCACTGTTTTCTGGCAATACATTTTCATGCCCCTCGTCTACGGCATATTCTTCGTCACTTTCTTGGTTAGGGGTACTACGCCGGGCAAGTCATTATTTGGGTTGGAAGTGATCCTACTGGGACAACAACGATACCCTGGTTTCAAGACCATGCTGCGGCGTGAGGTGGTCGGCAAATTTGTCAGCCTGCTGCCCCTGACGTGGGGCTTCCTGTCCGCCTTCTGGGACAAGAACGCTCAGACGTGGCACGACAAGATGGTCGGCACTGTGGTCGTACGCGATCCGGACGTGTGGTAGGCTCTTCCTCTCAAACTTCGCATACACCTCCGAGTTACTAAGACTCATCTCAAAGATGCACTGTTTCGTGCAGACTTGCCCTGCGACAGGCCCGTACTGAGCTTGCCGAGGTGCTCTGGGCGAACGGACTTGCGATTAAGCCAATCGGGTTGAGCCTGTCTATGCACAATTGCTCGTCGATACGAACTGAGATTTGGATTCTAGGGTGAAGCTGTCACAGCTGTTTGCATGTATTGGCGAGCGATACGGTCGAATTCTATAGTGATGGCTTTAAGTGGGGACACATTCGAGCTCATCGCTGGTATTGTGCTCTTGAAGAGGCGCGAATCTGCCGAGCCGGCCGCTTCCCCAAAGGCAACTGGATTGCGCGTTGCTTCCTTGCGTCAGTCTGCCGGATGCGTCACACTTAACGCAGGTCTGGTGTGAAAAACCAAGGCGGATAGTGCACCCATGATCCCACGACGTGTTTCCAAGCAGCTCAAGATTGGCGACGTTACCATCGGTGGCGGGGCGCCGATTCGCGTGCAGTCCATGACTACGGCTTTTACGCGAGACGTGGAAGCGAGCGTAGCGGAGATTCTCGGTCTGGCTGAGGCGGGATGCGAGATCGTGCGCGTGGCCGTGCCCCACAAGGAAGACGCTGACGCGCTGCCCGAAATCCGCAAGCGCTCGCCGATTCCGGTAATTGCCGACATCCACTTTGATTACCGCCTCGCCTTGCGCGCCTTGGAGGCCGGTGTGGACGGGCTGCGCTTGAACCCCGGTAACATCGGCAGCAGAGAGAAAACCCGCATGGTGGTCAAGGAAGCCAAAGACCGCCGGGTGCCGATGCGCATCGGCGTAAACGTCGGGTCTTTGGAGTCGCGTCTCATCCCCGAACTCATGATGCTTGAGGGCGATGAGAAGATTGAGAAGACGGCGGCCGCGATGGTGGAGTCCGCGCTCGACCACGTGAAGATCCTGGAAGACATGGACTTCACTGACATCAAGATTTCCCTGAAAGCCTCGGACGTGCCGACGACAATTCTCGCCTATCAACTCATTGCCGATCGCGTTGAGTACCCACTGCATTTGGGCATCACAGAGGCCGGTACGCCCAAGGCCGGCATGGTTAAGAGCGCCGTGGGACTTGGCGTTTTGCTCTACCAGGGCATTGGCGACACATTGCGTGTCTCATTGGCTGCTGAGTCAACGGAAGAGGTATTTGCCGGATACGAGATTCTCAAGTCACTGGGTCTCCGCGAGCATGGACCCACCCTCATCGCGTGCCCAACCTGCGGCCGCTGCGAAATCGAACTTATCGAATTGGCCGAACGGGTTGAGAGCTTCCTCCAGAGCGTCAAGGAACCCGTGAAGGTGGCCGTGATGGGCTGCGTGGTGAACGGCCCCGGCGAGGCCCGTGACGCCGACGTTGGCATCGCCGGCGGGCGCGGCAAGGGCGCTCTTTTCCGCAAAGGCAAGCCGGTGCGCAGTTGCAAGGAAGAAGAGCTTTTCGATTTGCTCATCGAGGAAGTCGATGAGATTGTGGCGCAGAAACAGGCGGAGCGGGCCGTAGCGAACTAGCCCACGAGAGGATGCGCTGACGGCAATCAACAATACGCATAGAGCATTTGAACGCTTGACCGCAGCCGGCTTCGACAAGGATAAGGCGGAAGCCATTCTTGATACGCTCGGCGAAACTGGGGAGTCACTGGCTACAAGAGCCGACCTCCGCGACTTGGAGCAACGCCTGACAATCCGCTTGGGTGGGCTCATGGCAGCGGGCGTAGCAATGTTGGCCGTTTTGGAAGTGTTTACTCGATGATAGCGGGGATCTAGCTGGGCACGAGACCTGGAGTGAGCTACTAGCTGTCTGTCTTCAGTTAGCGGAGGCACACGTCATGGCAAAGCAGATATACGTCGGCACGGAAAAAGGCATCTTTCGGCTTGCGCGTGAAGGCGACACATGGGCATTGCAAGCATCCGGCCTGGGCGATCAAGAGATCGAGGCCGTTGCGGCCCATCCGGACGGAGTGCACGCCATCGCGGGAACCCACGGCTCCGGCCTGTTCTCAACCAATGACGGTGGCGAGAGTTGGGAAGCCGTCTCCGGTTGGGAGGGCAGTCCGTACATTCGCTCGATTTCGTACCATCCCCATGATCCGCAGATTGTCCGCGCGGGCACAGAACCGGCCCGCGTGTGGTGCAGTAGAGACGGCGGGGCGACGTGGGTGGAAGAACATGGCTTTACCGCCCTTCCGGGCTGCGCGGAGTGGTTTCTTCCCTACTCGCCGCGCGCCGGAGCAGTACGCAAGATAATCATGCTGGACGGCGGCGATGCGGCCGTCTGGGCCGCCATCGAGGTAGGCGGCTTGGCGGAGAGTCGCAACGACGGCGAGACCTGGGGGATTACGGACAAAGTCGGTCAGTGGGAGTATCCCGCCGACGGCCTGCACCCAGACGTTCACAGCATTGATGTTCATCCCGCCCGGCCGGATGTCATCATGGCTGCCACGGGCGGCGGCGTCTTCCGCTCGGTTGACCGCGGCACGTCTTGGCAGCACCTCATCGATGATTACACGCGAGGCGTGTGCATCAAGGCTGACGATCCCGCGACGGTTGTCGTCGGTCCTTCCCGCCGTGTCGGACGCCTGGGCAGGATGATGGTGACCTGCGACGGGGGCGATACCTGGCAGGATGCCGAAGAGAACCTTTCATTCCCACTGGATCGCATGTGCGAGCACATCATTTGCGATGCAGAAGACGTGCTCGCGGTGGTGCTGGATGACGCGGTGTACCATGCGTCGTTTGCCGACTTGGCCTGGCAGCCGGTAGGTAGCGGGCTGCCTTCTCCCACCTGCGCCGCGATCATTTCTTGAACCCTATGCTGCTGACCTGCTAGCTGTCGGCAGCGGCATGGTCTTCCGGTTGAATAGCGGGATCAGTGGAATTCTCGCGACCAAAAAAGCTGTTCACCGTCTCCAGGAATTCTTCCGGTTCCTCCTCATGCGGGCAATGGCCGCACTTGGGGAAGACGACGAGTTTTGCGTTGGCGATGTCCTCCTGGAAGCGATAGCCCCAATGCAGTGGGACCACAGCGTCGTACTGTCCCCAAATGACAAGGGTTGGGGCGGTAATGTCCTTGAGGCGATGAGCAAGACTGGTCTGCCCGAAATCTCGCGCCAGCAGCGGCACCACGCCGCCCATTCCCGGCGTCAAGAGCGGCAGGAAGTAACCATCGATCATTTCAGGCGTGCAGACGGGATCGGGATCGTAGAAACAACTGCGCAGGTACAACGTAATGAGGCTGCGTTGGCGCAGTCCCAGCGCTACAATTGCGCTGCCCAATGGCGTGGCGGCAAAGCGGACGAGAAACGGCATTATGTGGTAATTGAGGGGATAGCCTGCGGCGCTTATCAGCACCAATTGCTCAACCCGCGTCGGATGCCGAATCGCCAACGCCGCGGCGATGGCACCGCCCATGGATAGACCGAGGATCTTGGCGGATTCGATGCCCAGAGCATCCATGAAGTGCGCTACCAAGTCCGCCATGCCGAAGGGCGAATAGTCGCCGCTATCGGGCTTATCGGAGAGACCGTGCCCCTTTAGATCGAGCGCGAATACGGTGTAGTTGCGAGCGAACTGATCGAAGACCAGACGCCAAGCGAATACGTTGGCCCCGATGCCGTGAATGAGAACCAGGGGAGGACCCGACCCAGCCGTCCGGTAGTGGATCTGAAGCCCCTCTACCGTGACGAACTGACCGTCGGTAAGTAACGCCTCCACCGGAATCGGCCGCGGCTTAAGGCGCGTGTAAACCATGTACGCAGCCAAGGCTGCGATTGCAACGACGAATCCGCGTCCAAGCCAACGAAACATGCGGAAATCCCAGTGTCTTGCCGGCGCTTAACCCACACCGCTGCGCCTTAGTCGGCACCTGGGCAGATTCGTTTGCGCCGGTCGCTTCTTGTAGTTAGCTTTCTCTATGGTACACTAAAGCCTCTGCAGCCAGACCTTCGCCGCGTTTTCTCATCGATGAGGTTGTTCTCCCTATGGCAAACGGTTTATCGGGAATTCGCGTGCGCGTGCCGGCAAGCACCGCCAACTTGGGGCCGGGATTCGATGCGTTCGGCATGGCGCTCACTGTTTACAACGAGTTCAAGCTGCGCACTGCGGAGAGCGGACTGCACATCACAATCGAGGGCGAAGGCGCCACGGAACTGGCCGGCAATGCGGACAATCTCTTTGTGCGGGCCTTCACCCGTGTCTTTGCTGAGATTGGTCAATCCCCTCCTGCCTTCCATTTGCACATGAAGAACCGCATTCCGCTCTATCGGGGACTTGGCAGCAGTGCGAGCGCGGCGGTAGGAGGTCTTGTGGCGGCCAACCATCTGCTGGGAAACACCCTTTCGGCTGATCGCCTGCTGCAACTGGCCTGCGAAATCGAGGGTCACCCCGATAACGTCGCCGCAGCCCTGTTCGGGGGCTTAATTGTCTGCGCGGCGGAAGGGGGAGACACTCCGGCGTATGCGCGTGTGCCCGTACCGCCGAATCTTCACGCGGTGGTCTGTGTACCCGAACAGCACTTGCCGACAGAGCTCGCCCGCAGCGTAGTGCCGAAAGAGGTGTCGCTCGGCGATGCGGTCTACAACGTCGGTCACGCGGCGTTGCTGCTGACCGGCATCATACAGGCGGATGAACGGAGTATCCGTGCCGGCATGAGTGACCGCCTGCATCAGCCCTTTCGCGCTACGATTTTCCCCGCAATGGCGCCCATCATGGAGGCCGCGCTTGGGGCGGGCGCGTGCGGCAGCGCGCTCTCCGGGGCCGGATCGTCCATTCTGGCGCTGACGTTCCGCGATCCCGATACCGTTGCCGCTGCCATGCTCGCGGCGGCGCAAGCCCACGATACGCCGGCACGTTCGCTCGTGCTTGCGTGCGCGGAAGAAGGCGCCTGCGTGGAGCCGCTCTGACCCAGGGGCAGGTTCAGGCGGCCGATACTAGATTAGCTTCCATCGGCGAGCACGAAACCCGTTCAAATGGGCATGCAGCGTGGCTCATTCCACGACAAGGGGCACCGGCGCGAAGGCGTCCACGTCCACCAAGCCGCGATTGGTGATCTTGAGATGGGGGATCACCGGAAGGGCGAGGAACGAGAGCAGCAGGAAGATGTTTTGGCTCGTCGTGCCGGTGCGACGCGCCGCGGCCAGAAGCGATCGGTATTCCGCCACAACGGTATCGGCACTGTCCGTTGACATAAGTCCGCCTATGGCTAAAGGCAGCGTGGAGACAGCGCCGCCAACTGCCACGGCCATGCCGCCGCCGATCTCGATCACCTTACTGGCCGCTTGCGCCATGGATTGCTCATCAACCCCGGCCACGATGAGGTTGTGGCTATCGTGACCGACGGTGGAAGCAACGGCCCCTCGTTGCATGCCGAGCCCGCTGACGAAGCCGACCGAGCGCAAACCGGTGTTGTGGTGACGCTCGAGCACTGCGATCTTCACGACATCCTGTAAAGTGTCAACCTGGATGGCTCCGTTCTCAACCGGCAGGCTCAGTATTCTCATTTGCGTCGTCAGGCTTCCATCCACGGCGCCGATGACGCGGACGGCGGCCTCATCCCCAACACCGGCATAGGGAACCCTAGAGTCGGCCGCGGTCGGCGGGCTTTTGACTCCAACCGAATGCAAGAGTCTGCCGTAGTTGCTCGATACTTTGGGCCACTTCGTGTTTTCTCTGTCCCAGACCACCGTGCCGCGTCGGACAACGGCAGTGCATGCAAGGCTATCCAACGAATCAAGCACGGCAAGGTTGGCGACCCTGCCGGGAGCAATTGCGCCCATCTCAGCAAAGCCATGGTGTCGGAAGAAGCGTGAGAAGTAGCGCGCGGGATGCAGCGTGGCCAAGGCAATCGCCTGGATCGTCGCTTGCTCACGGTCCAAGCCCGCGTGCTCCATGAGGATGTCGCGCGCACGCCGCACTATGCGGTCTACGTGACCATGCTCACATAGCTCCTCGGCGTCGAGGTCGTCGCTGCAAAGCATGAAGCCTTCCAGGCATTCTCGCCGCTCTACCAGGTAGGGAAGAATTGCGTCCAGGTCTTTTGTGGCGCTGCCGTAGCGAATGGCGACGGTCATGCCTGCCCGGCGCTTTTCCAGTGCCTCTTCACCGGTGCGCGACTCGTGGTCGGACATTATTCTGACCGTCCCGTCGTCCTTGCCATTGGTGACGTAGAAGTCGAGGTCGCGCCCGGAAACGCCCGGCGCGTGTCCGTCAACCACTTTGCCCAAGGCATAGGCGCCTTCCACCTTGGCGCGGGCCTCTCCAAGGTCGTGAATGATACCGGGAAAATTCATCATCTCCGCCAGCCCGTAGACGCGGGGATGCGGCAGGAGTTCCTCGATGTCAGCCAGGGACAGTTCTGCGCCGGTATCTTCAAAGGAGGTAGCCGGTACGCACGACGGGATGCCGATGAAGATGTCGAGAGGGGCATCTTCTGCCTGTTGGAGGAAGAGTTCGATGCCGTCTTTACCGGCCACGTTGGCAATTTCGTGGGGATCTACGAAGACAGCGGTCGTGCCGTGGCGCACCGCGGTGCGGGCGAATTCAAGCGGGCTGAGCAAACTGCTCTCGATGTGGAGGTGCGGGTCGATAAAGCCGGGAATGACGAACCGGCCCGTCACGTCGAGCGTCTCAGTCGCCATAGTCGCAGACGGCGTACGGGTGACGCTATGAATGAGACCATCTTTGATGAGGACGTCGCCGACGAAGCAGCATTGCGCAACCACGTCGACAATCGTGCCGCCCCGCAGAGTCAGATCAACGCTCATTACTCTTCGCTGCTTGCATAGAGCTGTTCGCGGACCGTAACAATGTACGGCAGCATGCGCAAACCCTCGCTGGCATCGGTGCCGTAGCCGGCTACCCAGCGATCGGGCACATCAAATCCGACGAAGTCCAGTGTCAACGCGGCGCGATTCTGGGCCACTTCCGGCGTTGGTTGCTCGAGGCGTTTTGACAGCAGGGCACAAATGTGTACGGAGCGGACGCCCGCAGCGAGCACGCGCTGCTTGAGGGCAGCGAGCGTAAAGCCCTGGTCTATCAGGTCTTCAACCAAGAGCACATCCTTGTCCGCGAGGTCCGCGGGCAGTCTTGCCATGCTCACCTCACGCACCTTTTCATCGGGTTGTTTGATGGTATTGCCGTAGGTGCTCGCACGAATGAACTCGTAGCGGAACTCCAGATCGCTAAGCCGCGAGATTTCCCGGCCAAGGTCCGCGGCAAAGACGAATGCGCCCTTCAGGACTACCAGAAGGATGAGTTCGCTGCTCTCGGCGCAAGCCTCATGGATCTGCTGTGCCAGACCTGAGACCCGTTGTTGCAGCACGTGCTCGGGGATGAGGAGGCAATCTACTCTGTCCGCCAGGCCCGGCGGCACTTGGTCCGTGTGACCGGTAGCCAAGCCTCCCTCCGGCACCGTGATGGTCCGATCAAAGCGCATGGCAGCAGGTGTCTCTGCACGCTCGTGTCGACTCAGGGCGTGTGTTAATCTGCGGCTACCCTCCGGCCGCTGCCGTTTCGTGCGCGAGTTCCACGGCAGTATCGACGAAGAGTTTCTCGGCTTCACCTGAGTACCCTGACGGCGTCTGCGAGCCGTGGCGATAGGCCATGACTTCGTAGCCGCCGAAGGGAATTGCGTCGGCCGTCGGCACGTAGCCGATCATCCCGTTGGCGAGTTCGACGTGCAGCGCATCCAGGCCCAGTTCGTCCTTCACGCGCTCTTGAATGGCTAAGCCATATTCGAGGAAGACTTCGCCCGGGAAGCTGGCAAAGACCAGATTGCCGACGCGGATCACCTGGACTTCCGCCGTGGGGTCCAGGAGCAATGTGTCGGCTTCGTACTCTGCGACGCGATTCCGCACCCACTTCAACGAGTCGCGGCTGATGCGTGCTCCCGAATCCGGCCACGTCTCAGTTTCCAGCGCCTCCTTGTAGAAAGAGACATCGGGAACCTCGCGTAACGGGATTGTCACCACGCGCTGGGCTACGGCCACGCCTTCCAGTGGAGCGCTGTCAATTGACTCGCGCACACGTACCACTTCGGCGCCTAGACCACGCCAGACGCTCTCGAGTTCTTCAAACGTTGCGGAGCGAAAACTACTGCCGTCGCTGGTGAAGTTGGGCCGGATGTTGCCGCAGCAACCCAGCAAGAACGCTGCGGTGTGGGCCCCGCCGTACGTGTGTTCGACAAACGCCTTGGCGCCGCCTGCGTAATCGGCGCTAATGGCGTAATTAGAACCGCCCATGCTCGTGGAGTGGCAAGAGTAGTGGAAGGCTGTGGCCAACGGCGTGCCATCGGCCCTGTCAAAGCGGAGCACGGCAACCGTTTGGTCGACGACGCCTTCAGGGTTGGCGCGCATTTCCGTCTTGCCGTCAGTGGTGAGGCGGCGGTTAACGGCCAGCGGGAAAGAGCCCGCGCCCAAACCGCCAACAGCAGGCTGCAAGCGCCGGTTCGCCACCTGCACGCCCCCCGCCAGCTTCCGCTCGAGTTCATGCATGTAGGCATCGTTAAATGGCGCGTCGTAGCGCCACTCCCGCGTTGTCGGTCCGGAATGCGTGTGGGAACAGGTGATCATCACGTGACTGCCGGGAATATCGGTTTGTTCCTCTACTAGGTCGCGCACCACGGCAGTGCTTTCTTCGGTAATGCCGACCAGATCGCACGTGACGATGGCGGCTTTCGTCTCACCATCCGAGAACACGAGGATCTTGGCATAGAGGTCGTCGTGGATGTCCGTCGCCCCATGGTCCCGGGAACTATAGCCTCCCATCCACGTACCGACGGAGGGCGTAATGTTTATGCTCGCTGCACCTACCTGCACTTGGTTAGCCATGACCTGCTCCTTGCGTGAGTAGTTCTCGCATGTCGATTCCTATGACGCTTGAACACCTGACCTTAGTTTGCAGGATATCGCGCTGCCGTGCCAGTGTATGCCAGGTCGAGGGAAGACTCTAAGAATTCAGCTATACCCATGGCGCACTCCTCAATAGCGGCACGTTGCGATCGCGTTAGCCGGCAGAAGGGCTCTACCGTAACCTGCAAGCGCTTGCCTCGCTGGCGATGGGACCACACACCGGCAATACGGCCGTTGATCAGCACCACGGGAGAGATCCAACCGGCCGCACGGTAGACGCGCTTGTAGTAAGCGTCGTCCACAAGGTGTGACTTGTCGCGCTGGCCAAGGAGATAGACATCGAAGTGTGGCAGCAAGCGCACTTCATCGGCCGCGAGCGCCGCGTTCTGCAGCGTAGGCAGATCACGTTGCAGGATGGCAGCGCGCTTGCCCTCGATCTCTACGGTGCACATTGCGTCTTGCAGCCTGCCCCAGATCCGGGAGGCATCCCTGACGGCCACACCCGCCCAAGCGGCAAAGTCCTGCACGGTGGCCGGACCGTACGCTTGGAGGTAGCGCTCTAAGAGCCACTCTTCAGCTTCTTCGCCGCGAACGTCCTTCCAGCCTGACAGCCAATGATCGCGCCGCACAAAGGTGGCCTCCTGACCCTGGTTGGGACCAAGACACAGGTCACCTTTTAGACATACGTACTTGCCGAGTCCGCCCCAACCGTGCTCGAGCAATTCCTGGATCTGCGGGGCGTCCTCGCGCAAACGTGGCAAGATAGCCTGTGAGATTTCGCGGCGCGTCAGCGGGGCGTCGCTCAGGGCCGTGAAGATAGCATCTGCCATTGTCTCGATGGCAGATGCATCTACGCCGTAGCGCGCCATCCAACGTTGTTCCTGTTTCAATCGATTGGGTCTGAGCGCGGCGACGTAGAGAGGGAGTTCATGCGCGGGCACCAAGTGTAGCGTTCCCCGCATGCACCACACTTTGACCAGCGTGCGTTCCCGCCAGAGTGCGTGTTCAATCCTGGAAACGGAGAGGCCGTCTATCCGCGCTCGCGCCGCCAACAGGGCGGCTGACATGACCTGCGCTTGCACGCCGCACGTAGCGCTGACAACGTCGACCAAATTCCTTGGTTGTTCACACTCTATGAAAAAGTGGCGCTGCAAGCGAAAGGCATGTACCTGCGACCACCCAATGCTACTCATTGCCCACGGCCTTCTGCAGGTAGCCAAACTATCGTGTTTACGGAGAAAACAAGAGGCTACGTGCAACCAGAGTAGCACGTAGCCTTTCAGTTATCTGACATTAGAATTGCAGAGAACTACGAAGAAAACGGGCGCCTACGCATCGACATAACGCCAAATTGTGCCGCCCAGCGAGACGGCCCACACGGCGTGGTCTTCGGCGTAGTTGGGCGAAACCAGCAGAGAAACAATCGCCTTGTTGTCCAGGCCTTCATTGATGTTCTGCCATGTTAGGCCTTCGTCGCCAGACTTGTACACGCCCCGGCTTGTTCCCGCGTAAACGGTCGAGTCGTTCTCATACTCGGGCGAGATTGCCAGGCAGACGACCGCAGCCGTAGCCTCGCCAATGGCATCGCCGACCCAGAGGTTCTTCCCGCGCCACATGGGGCGGAAGAAGCGCGTTGCCGTGGCAATGAAGAAGTTGCTGTAGTCCTCTTCCGTGCCGGAATAGTTCGGCGGCATGGCAAAGCTGATCCACTGCGCTCCGGTCGCGTGAACAAGGATACGCTTCCAAATCTCACCGCCGTCGGCCGAACGCCACACAGTGATGGTACTCGCGTAATCGCCTTGGGAAGCGCGGAAGGTACCCAACAGAAGGGTATTGTCGTCGGCGTAATTCGGTGAGAGCGTTACGCCGATCACGTCCTCCTCGCCAAACGTCTCTTCTGCCTTTTCCCAAGACTGACCGGCGTCCTGGCTGAAGTACAGTGCTCCGCCCGGTCCGCCGGCAACCACGAGGCGATCATCCGCATAGGTACGTGAGACGGCAAGCACACGGAGGTCTTGCGCTTCGTCTTCTATGCCCGCGTTGCTCGCCTGCCAGCTCTGTCCGCCGTCAGCAGAAATCGCGATTCCCTGGTGCGTGGCCGCAAAAACGGTGGAGTCGTTGGCATAATCCGGCGAAATCAAGAGTGACGCCACTTGCATCTCTTCGATGCCGGCGCCTGCCGGCTCCCACATGGCCCCTTCATCGGTGGACCGGAGAAGCCCATCTTCCAGGCTGGTGGCAAAGAGCGTACCGTCCTCGTGAAAATTCGGGGAGAGCGCCGTACCGAGCAGAGAGCGCGCGGCAAGGCCCGCCACGGCCGGTTCCCAATGGGCAGCGTCGCCGCCGGCACGCAGGGCGCCTTCGCGGTGCACACCTGCCAAGACTATGTCATCGTCACCGGTTCCGGTGGTGAGCAGGCACAAGACTGATGAATCCTGATCGATCACACTCTCCCAGGTTGTGCCCCCGTCGGTAGAGCGGTAAATCGATCCCTCCGCGGTGCCGGCGTAGGCAAGACCATCCGCGGCAAAATCAGGCGATAGGCAAAGTGCGTTGATGGAAACACTATCCAGTCCGCTATTTGCCTCCTGCCAGTTTGTGCCGCCGTCAGTGGACTTGAAGACGCCCATGTCTTCGGTACCGACCAGAATCGTGCGGTCCTCGGCGAAGTTCGGCGAGACGGCAATTGCCTGCAGCGCCATGCTATCGAGCCCTCTATCCACCAGCCGCCACGCGCGGCCTTCGTCAAGGGTCCGATAGAGGCCGTCGCCGCCGGCGATGAAGGCCGTCTGATCTTCTGCGAAGTCCGGCGAGATTGCCACCGCCTGAATACTCAACTCCATGATGCCGAAATTCGCCGAATTCCAGGTACGGCCGCGGTTAGTCGACTTGAATACGCCGTCTTCCTGGGTGCCGGCAAACATTACACCGTCGTCCGCGAAGTTCGGCGACACGGCCAGGCAGGTCACAGAAGCGGCGCCCTGCCAGAAATCGAGTTGCTGCCAGGTCTCACCGCCGTTGTCGGAGCGGTAGACGCCGCCTTCCAGAGCGCCTGCGAACGCTACTTCGTGGTTCGCTACGTTAGGCGCGAACGCGAGCGCTTGGATGTAAGGGCTCGTAATACCTTCGTTGGATATCTTCCACGTCTTGCCCCTGTCTTCGGAGCAGAATACCCCGGCCATGGTACCGGCCAGTACCAGGTTGTTTTCGTTAAAGCTCGGCGAGACGGCCAGTGACGCAACTGTGCCGCCAAGGCGCTGGCCAACCACCTCCCATGCTTGCTTTTCCATCACTGCGGGCCCGGAGTTACTCATCGATTCTCCTTCCATAACGTGTCACACTCATATGCATAGAGAGTCTTGTGGGCTGAGACCTTATAGTCTCGTTGTGAAGTACACTCTGATTGACGCGCCGTCAAACGCGATTACCTCTTCAGCCCTGTTCTTTGTAGCAGACCTTTCAAAACACAATTAAACCGCGCGCTCTTTGCGGGCGCGCAGCAAATGTCCGCTACGTATATTACTGTAATGCTACCAGACCTTCAAGATAAACACGAATTCAGCAGTATATGGGCGGGATTCAGCGGACTTTCGCACTGTGAATCCCCCTACACACGCGTGAGCCCCAATCTTTGCCGGGCCTCAGCAGCGTGTCCGGCGCACTGCACGGCGGTGCCGCAGGGCGGTTGAGCCCCCGCCGGTATGATCTGTCGTCCATAATGCAAGGTGTAGAACAACCTGGACTGACGATATTCGGGTGGAATACAGGAGCGCCAACGTGAAGCTATCCAACGTCAACACCAACGACATCAGAGCGGCCATCGAACTTGGATGCAGGACGATGTCAAACGTGTTCAATGCCGATGACAACGATATCCCATTCTTCGGGTCCGAGGTCCTCCCCAACCCACGGCTCCGCTTCAGCAACGTCCACTCCGAGTCTCATGTGCCGGGCAGGCACCTGAACGCCTTGCTGAACGCCGAGGACGCTGCGGGCGTCTTGATCTCGGAAGAGGCGGTCGAGAAACACGCCGCAGCGGCATTCTTCTCATACTCCGGCCCCGTGCCTTTGCCCATGAACCGCGACCGCGTGGACGGGCCAATTGAGAATTTCAACGATCACAACGTGCGCGAGGGAATGCACGCCCTCTATGCCTTGGTCCGCTATAGAGATTCCGAGAGGGCGAGGGAGTTGGCCGAATCCAGCATCGCATTCATTCTCGATGCGTGGGATCCGGTGAACGGCTGGGACCGAAAAAAAATGACGAGTGCTCACGGGATTCGCTGGACCCGGCAGACCACGTTCATTACGGGAGTCGGCCGCGCCATCGGTCCGCTGGTCAAGTACTACCGGGCCACCGGCTCGGGCAAGGCGCTCGAACTGGCATCTCTTTTGGCAGAGAAGGCTACCTCCGAGTTCTTCTTGCCTGACGGATCCTATGACCGCGAGAAGTTCGGCGCGCACACCCACTCGACGACCTGCGTCATGTCCTCGCTGGCGCAGCTTGCGGACCTGACAAGCGACGCCGCACTCCTGGAGCGAGTGCGGGCCTTTGCCGAAAACGGGCTGTGGGCGATCCGCGACGAACTGGGTTGGGTGATTGAGAGCAGCGCCGACGACAGCCCGCCTGACAAGGGGGAAGGCAACAACACCGGCGACATCGTTGAAACAGACCTGATTCTCGGCCGGCACGGCCATCCCGCGTACTACCAGGACGCCGAACGCATCCTGCGCGGGCACTTGTTGCCGTCCCAACTTCGCGACGCGGATTTCATCCCCGAACCTGCTAATCCGGCGGATGAAGACGGTCTGAGAAATGTACGGGAACGTCACTTGGGAGGGTTCGGGTTTCCGGCGCCGTACGGCCACCGCCCGCTTGGGCTCGAGCGGATCAGCTTCAACATGGACATAGTCGGCGGGGTGGTCGGTACCCTCTGCGAAGCGCTCAGGGAGGGCGTCGTGAAAGGGCCTGATGGCGTACGGGTGAACCTGCTGTTGGACCAGGACACGCCGGACGCGCGGGTGCAGGCGGGCGAAGCGTCAGGCCGAGTAAGCGTAACGACCAAACACGCGACGCCGCTTTGGATCAGGTTGCCGCAGTGGGCCGACCGGGCGTCGTTGCAGGTCTGGGGAACGGAGGACTATCGGATCTTGGGAGACTACCTGTTCGTCGCCCACCCTGAAACGGGCAAACCGATTGCATTGGAATACCCGGCGGTACGGACTGAAATTGTGCTCGCTCACCGCACGCGCAGCATCAGGACGGTGCTTGAAGGTGACGCGGTGGTGGCGATGGACAACTGCGGCGCCGACCTGACCTTTTTCGATCCGCTCGACTGACTGAGACACGTTGGCATCGGGCTGGGGACTGATAGGGTGTAACATCTCTCCGACGAGATTATCGATATGCGCCCAAGACGGCAGTTGCTGCCATTGTGCCGGAGCTTGCAGTCAGCCCTATCTCTTCGTACCCTTAGAGGGCAATTGCTGTTAACTATTGCTGTGCAACGGAGACTTGTGTGCTCGCGAAGATTTCGGCAGCAACGTTAGTCGGGCTAGAAAGCGCCCAAGTGGAGGTCGAGGTCGACCTCGCCGACGGTCTGCCCTCATTCGTCATCGTAGGCTTGCCTGATACGGCTGTGCAGGAAGCGCGCGAGCGCGTGCGCGCGGCTATTCGCAACGCGGGCTTTGTGTTTCCACAGAAGCGGGTAACCGTCAATCTTGCGCCCGCCGACGTGGCCAAGGAAGGCACAGGGCTCGATGTCGCCATAGCCATTGGCATTCTCGTTGCCAGCGGTCAATTGGCGGCGGAAGGGCTTGAAGAGTCGCTCTTTCTCGGCGAACTGGCGCTGGAAGGGGCGCTGCGGCCTACCAACGGCATTTTGCCTCTCGTGTCCAATGCCCTCAGTTGGGGTGTACGGGCCGTCTACGTCCCGGAGTCCAACGGCGGCGAGGCGGCGATCATTGCCGATCTTGCCGTGCATCCGGCAAGGCATCTCCGTGAATTGGTCCTGCATCTCAATGGGATGGAGTCTCTTCCCCGAGCGCGACCCCCAAGAGCGACCGACGACGCCACCGTGGTCTACGATGTCGACCTTGGGGACGTTAAGGGCCAAGAGCACGCAAAGCGCGCATTGGAAGTGGCGTGCAGCGGCGGGCACAACGTGTTGTTTTCCGGTCCACCGGGTACGGGCAAGTCGCTGCTCGCCCAGGCGGTTTCTTCGATTCTGCCGCCCCTAACGCTCGAGGAGGCCATCGAGGTAAGCAAGATCTACAGTGTCTGCGGGCTATTGCGGTCTGACGAGCCTCTCGTCTTGAAGCGACCCTTTCGTTCGCCGCATCACACCGTCTCACACGCGGGCTTGGTTGGCGGAGGTCGCTTTCCTCGGCCGGGAGAGATCAGCCAAGCGCATCGCGGCGTCCTGTTTCTCGACGAAATACCGGAATTCCCCAGCAACATGCTCGACATGCTGCGGCAGCCTTTAGAATCCGGCGCGGTCACTATTTCCCGCGCCTCCGGATCCTTGACGTTTCCCGCACAGTTCTTGCTCATAGGGGCGATGAATCCCTGCCCGTGTGGTTGGTATGGTGATCCGGTACGGACCTGCACGTGCAATCCCGCCATCGTCACACGTTACCAGCGAAAGCTGTCCGGCCCCTTGCTCGATCGTATCGACATCCACGTGGAGGTGCCGCGCGTGGATTACGACAAGCTAACCGAGGATCGCCGGGGCGAGTCTTCGGCACACGTGCGGCAGCGCGTTGTGAGCGCCCGCCGCGTTCAACAGGAGCGCTTCGCCGCACTTCCCTTCAACACGAATGCCGAGATTGGTCCGCGGCACGTGCGAGAGTTCTGTTCACTGCAAACTGAGGCGCAGAATCTCATGAAGACTGCCATGGACCGCATGCACCTCACTGCGCGCAGCTTCCATCGGGTGCTCAAGCTGGCCCGTACCATAGCCGATATGGATGGCGCCGACACCATCGCCGTGCAGCACCTTGCTGAAGCCCTGCAGTACCGGCCGAAACTAAACACCAGTTAGTTAGGACGCGTGCTTCCTTCGGCTCTCCATGCCTCGTCGCTCTTGAATCTGATGCCTACGAGTGATTAGAGTCTCCCGTAGAGGTCAGACCTGTCGCTGAGCGGACCCCGCTGAACTCCACCCGCAGGCGCCCACAACGGCTTTGTCTTGACAAACCTGGCGCGTCGTGGGCAGCCGAGACTGCGCTCACGCGGTGCGCTATAGTATAAGAGCACCTCGCGGCACCCGCCGTCAGAGGCTATGCCGCGTACCCAATGACCGCCATAGCTTATACAGGATTCGGGAGTGGAAAAAGATACGAAAAGCACAATGCAAGTAAACCAAAGCGGATCGCCGCGCGCTCACGGGCGGTTTCGTGTACTCGGTCTCTTCCGAGAATTCGCCCATGCGCAGGCTTCCAGTGGCATTGTCCTCCTGGCCTGTGTAATCGTCGCCCTTGTGTGGGCCAACTCACCCTTCGGCAGTTCATATTACGACCTCTGGCACCTTCACTTTGCCATCAGATTCGGTGACATTGACTGGATAAACGAGGCATTCGACAGGCCGCTCGAGTACTGGATCAATGACGGCCTGATGGCGGTCTTTTTCTTTGTCGTGGGACTTGAGATCAAGCGCGAGGTGATTGCGGGAGAACTGGCCTCGCCACGCAAGGCGATGCTGCCGATTATGGCGGCAATCGGCGGCATGGTGGTGCCCGCGGCTATCTTCCTCTGGTTCAATTTCGGCGGGCCGGCGCAGCGCGGGTGGGGCATCCCCATGGCTACCGACATCGCGTTTACGCTCGGTGTGATGGCGGTTCTTGGCACCAAAGTGCCGACGCCCATCAAAGTGTTCCTGACCGCTCTGGCGATTGTGGACGACATCGGCGCGGTACTCGTGATCGCTATCTTCTACACGAGCGAGATCTCCTTGCTGGCGCTGGCCATCGCGGCGGTCTTCGTGGTGCTGATGATTGCGGCCAACCGCCTGGGGGTTCGCAGCACGCTGGTGTACTTCCTCTTGGGAGCCTGCGGGCTGTGGCCGGCATTCATCTTCTCGGGGGTGCATCCGACGGTGGCGGGAGTCATTGCCGCCTTTACGATTCCGGCTCGGCGGCGCATCGATAGCACGGAATTCACCAACTTGAGTCGTGTCTACATCGACGAATTTACCCAGGCTTCAGGTCAAGGCGAAAGTCTGCTGGCAAATGAAGAGCAGGTTTCGCTGATGCGCTCCATCGAGCGCACGGCCCTGGGTGCCCAATCGCCATTGCAGCGCTTTGAGAACACGCTCCATCCCTGGACCGTCTTCGGCATCATGCCTTTGTTTGCACTTGCCAATGCCGGCGTCGCGATAGGGGCGGACTTTTCAAGCATGGTTGGGGAGCCGTTGGCGCTGGGCGTGGCACTGGGCTTACTGGTGGGTAAGCCGCTCGGCATCATGCTCTTCTCTGTGGTCGCGGTGCGCCTGGGACTTGCCGCCCTACCGAATCGCGTAAATTGGTTTCACGTACTCGGCGCCGGCTGCCTGGCCGGCATTGGCTTCACCATGTCGCTGTTCATTGCCAATCTCGCGCTGGGCGGCACGGATCTGCTGGAAGCCGCCAAGATCAGCATCTTGGTGGGCTCGCTCTTGGCCGCGGTGCTCGGCTGGCTGGTGTTTCAGTTTGCGCCGGTCTTGAGTCGTAAAGGGGATAGCGGTTGACTCGTTCGGAGTATTAGCCGGCGCTTGGCTTAGGAGCGGCCACCGGAGCTAGCCAAAGAGGCGCGCAATGTTGCTGGGAATTTTGCCGGAAGCGAGGGACTTCATCAGGGTCTGCATCTGGCGGAAACTGCTGAGAAGCTGATTGACTTCAGCAGGAGTCGTGCCGCTGCCGGCGGCAATGCGCCGCCGCCGCGAACCGTCGATGATGCCCGGATTGCGCCGCTCAGCCAAGGTCATCGAGTAGATCATGGCCTCCACGCGCGCAAACTGGCGCTCGTCCATGGACGCGGCCATGGCGGGATTGCGCATGAATTTGCTCATGCCGGGGACCATCTCCATAACCTGACTTAGCGAGCCCATCTTCTTGATCTGCTGCAGTTGGTCGACGAAGTCTTCCAGGGTAAAGCTGGCGCTGCGTATCTTCTTCTCCAGCGCGGCCGCTTCCTCGGCGTTGATGGTCTCTTCGGCGCGTTCTATGAGGCTGAGCACATCGCCCATGCCGAGAATGCGCGAGGCCAGGCGGTCCGGATAGAATGGATCGAGCGGCTCGATCTTCTCACCGGCGCCCAGGAACCTGATAGGTATCCCCGTGACGCTCCGCACCGACAGCGCCGCGCCGCCACGCGCGTCACCGTCAGTCTTCGTAAGGATCAAGCCCGTGAGCGGCACCTGCTCGTGGAATGCCTGAGCGACACTGACGGCTTCTTGGCCGGTCATGGCATCGGCAACAAGCAGCACTTCCTGGGGTGAAACGGCTGTAGCGATTTCCTGAATTTCGGCCATCATGTCCGCGTCAATTTGCAGACGCCCCGCTGTATCGACAATGACGGTGCCCAGGCGCTCGCTGCGCGCGCGTTCGATTGCTTTGGTCGCGATGGTGGCCGGCTCTTCATTCGTTCCCATGGCGTGCACCGGCACGTCAATCTGCTTTCCGATGGTTTCGAGCTGTTCAATTGCCGCCGGACGGTAGATGTCCGCAGCCGCCAGTAAGCAGCGTTGACCCTGTTTGCGCAGTGCGAGAGCCAACTTGCCCGCGGCTGTGGTCTTACCCGAGCCCTGCAATCCAACCAGCATGATGACGTGCGGCGGCGAACCGGTGAGTGTGAGCGGCACCGGCTCTCCGAGCAGTTCGATGAGCTCCTCATGCACGATCTTGATGACTTGCTGGCCCGGCGTCAGGCTCTCCATTACTTCGGCGCCAACCGCGCGCTCGCGGAGTGTCTTGAGGAACCCCCGCACAACCCGAAAGTTAACGTCCGCCTCGAGGAGCGCCAGTCTCACCTCGCGCAGGGCGGCATCCACGTCGGCCTCGGTCAACTTGCCGCGGCCCCGCAGCCGCTGAAATACGCCCTGCAGCCGGTCTGAAAGCGTCTCAAACATAACGTGTGTTCACCATCATGAATCTTGTGTCGTTTGGAGAGTCAGCTTGTTTGCGCCATGCTCGGCCACAAGGTTTTGGGAATCCAGGTACGTCTCGAACGACTCCCCGCAGTCCGCCCAGAAGCCCTCAAGGATATCGTACTCCAAGTTGCCTGCCTGGAGGTAGTGGTTGTTGACGTCGGTAATCTCCAACTCGCCGCGCCCGGATGGACGGAGCGTGGACACCACGTCGAATACGTGCTCGTCATAGAAATAGATCCCGGTCTGCACAAGGTTTGACGTTGGATGCGCAGGTTTCTCCGTAATGCTCAGGATGCGGCCGTTCTCAATTTCGACCACGCCATAGCTGGACGGATTCGCGACCCGGGTCAACATGACCCGGGCACCCTGACCTTGTGCTTCGAAGTTGCGGCGGGCGGCCAGCAGGTTCCCTTCGATGATGTTGTCACCGAGCATAAGCAACAGGGTGTCGCCTTCCGCGAAGTCCTGGGCCAAGCCAAGCGCGTGTGCGATGCCCGCGGGGCGGTCCTGGTACGTGTAGTGCAGGCGCTTGAGCCCAAACTCGCTGCCGTTGCCCAACAAGCGTAAGAAGTCACCGGCGTTGTGGCCCCCGGTAACCAGCATGATGTCCGATACGCCGGCGTTCACGAGCGCCTGGATCGGATAGAACACCATAGGCTTGTCATAAATGGGCAGCAAGTGCTTGTTGGCTACCCGGGTCAGCGGGTCAAGGCGGCTGCCGCTGCCTCCCACCAGAATGACGCCCTTCACGCCGTGTGTTCCTTTCGCGCTCCGCAAGTACCTGCAACCCGCGCGTCAATTGCTAAGATGAAATATCTACGTGGGGACGGACTCACTGAGCAGAGCCTGTACGAATCGCTTGCTATCGAATGCATCCATGTCATTCAATTGCTCGCCCGTGCCGACCAGTTTGATGGGAAGTTGCAGTTCGCGGGCGATGCTAAACGCGCTGCCGCCCCTAGCCGTGCTATCAAGCTTGGTAAGGACAACGCCGGTAACCCCGACTGAGTCACAGAAAACCTTCGCCTGATTGAGCGCGTTTTGACCCGTAATCGCGTCGACAACGAGCAAGGTCTCTATGGCCGCAGCACCGACTCTGCCGGAGACAATGCGCTGGACCTTGCGCAGTTCATCCATGAGATTTGCTTTCGTATGGAGGCGGCCGGCGGTGTCCACGATCAGATGTGAAGCGTTCCGCGAAATTGCTGATTCAATGGCATCGTAGACTACGGCTGCCGGGTCTGATCCCGGCTGTTGAGCAATCACGGGCACGTCAATGCGCTCCGCCCATAGCCGCAACTGATCGATGGCGGCAGCGCGGAAGGTGTCCGCGGCCGCGAGCATACAGGTATGCCCTTGCTCTTGCAGCCAGTGCGCAAGTTTCGCCGTCATCGTGGTCTTGCCGGAGCCATTCACGCCTACCATGAGTATGACGGTGAGGGGCTCGACGGAAAGCAATGCGGAACCGGCGCCGAGTTGCGCCACCAGCAACTCCTCCACGAGGTCGTGTGCATCGCTCACTGCGGCCAAGTCGGTCTGAGTGATACGCTCGCGAGCGTTCTCAACGAGTTCTACGGCAAGATATGGGCCGACGTCGGCCATGATAAGCGTAGCTTCCAGCTCTTCCCAGAATTCTTCATCCAGATCGACTCCCGGCCGAAAGAGGTCGCGCAGAGCCGCAAAGGCGCCGCCGCGACTCTTCTCCACGCTTTCCTCTAGCGACTTACCGCCAAGTAACTGCTTGAATTGCTTCACATTACCGCTTTCTGACTCAACGAAGCGTCGTAGACCCGGAGGCCGCGAAGTGTCCGGGAAAACCCCGGTCTGCCCGTAGCGTCAGGGCCGGGTTCCGGGGCTTTCGCCAACAAACATCACTGGGTGAGGTAGACTCCCACTTCCGCCAGCGAGGTGTACTCGGTACTTCCATAGTTATCGAGGATTACTAGCTTTACATACCACGTCGGCCGGGTTTCATACGTGAAGCGTTGCAAGAACGGGCTATCGGCAAGAGTAAACGTACCGACCTCTTCCCAGGGGCCTTCCGCCGACTCTGTGCTTACATACACGCGAAACTCGCGCGCCCACGTATCCGCCGGGCTTTGATCACTGGTTTGGAGCGTTATCGTATTGGAATAGGCCTGGCCGCCCGCTAAGACCTGCCGTTCTATCGCGATGACGAACTCTTGCGGAAACGTGGCAGTGCTGGACCGCCAATCGGGCACTTTCGGATCCGCCCAGCCGTCAACGAGGCGTTTGGCAAGATGATCGCCTTCTACACGCTCGCTCGAAGCGGTGACAATCTGGCCGCCGACGATCGCTTCTACGAGGTTCAGCCCCTCCGTCGTCTGTAGTGTGCCGCGAAAAGCGCGCGCCACACGGGCGGCCTCTTCCGGCTCGAGCGTGATCGAGGCGAGCTGCCTGCCAATGATGCCGGCGGTTGCCAGGATCAACACAACAAAAACGACAAGAAACACAACTGAAGACCGGCGGGGGGCAACGTCTTTGAGTTTCTCTAGAAACGGACGCTGGCGGCGCGCTTGGATAGCGTCGATGTAAGTTGCGCATGGCTGGCAGAGATTGCGTTGGCCGCGTGCTGTCAAGCACTCGTCGCAATAGACAGTGCCGCAGCGCTCACACCGATCGGTGGTCTTGCGATGCGGATGGTTGTAGCACGCGTACTGCTCACGCAGCAGGATCCTTGCCATAGCGACTGTCCAGGGGCTTCATGCCGAGGGCGCCTCACATTGGGCTGTAGTCCGTGTACATGAAGTTGCCGGCTACAGCGCGCGAGGCTAGCGTACGGGGCGGGGTTCCCGTTCCGCATCGGTGACACGTTCGTTTACGTAGACATCTCCATTGCGAATCTTAAGGTTAAAGAAGCATTCCGGATTCGTACATACCCACGCTTTGAAAGTCACCGATGCGCCTTGGCCGCCAAAATCGGAAAACGGCACCAGCACGCCCGTATGACATTTCTGGCACTGGGGGAAGTTGATCATGGTTTCCATAGGTTCCTTCTTCCTGTGCCTTCAGCCGCAACCCAATTACAACTACGCTTTGTGTAAGGTGGGTGAAGAACGAATCCATTATACCACCGGGTATCTTGGTGCTACTACAGACTGGCGGAGCTTTCGCTCGGCGGAGCCTTCGCTCGGGGGAGGCGAGCGGAGACGCTCAGACGGCGGACTTCCGCTTGCCATGGCACCGAGGATCGATCCGCAAGACGCTTGAGGCTACGAGGGGAGACCTTATTCGTGCGCAGTGAGGATGAACCGGAAGGGCGGAGTCTAAATGTGAACGGTCCGGCCGCCATCCACGACGAACCCGGCGCCGGTGATGTACGAGGCGTCATCCGTAACGAGAAAGGTGACGGCGTTTCCAATGTCGCGGCCCGCACCGACGCGTCCCATCGGCGTCTTTACGCGAGCCTGCGCGATCCCTTCCTCGATGCTGAGGCCGTCTTCCACCAGGTTTTCGCGCATCATGTCGGTATCGATGGCGCCGGGAAGCACGCAGTTGACGCGGATCTTGTCGTCGCCGAATTCAATCGCCATGGCTTTGGTAAGGGCGATCACGGCGCCTTTGGTGGCGGTGTAGGCGGTGGTGCGCGCGGTGGTGGCAATGGCTCGGACGGAGGCGATGTTGACGATGGAGCCCCCGCCCCGCGCAATCATGGCGGGAACGCAGTACTTGCTGCACAGGAAGATTGCCGTCAGGTTTACGGCGAGCACCTGATTCCATTGCTCGAGCGTCGTCTCGACGAGAGGCGTATACAGGCCGATGCCGGCATTGTTGACGAGCACGTCGATACTGCCAAAATGATCACGCGCAGTCTGCGCCAGGCGCTCGGCACCCGCTTCGCTGGCTACGTCAACTTGTACACCGAGGGCCGCGCCGCCGGCATCATTGATGCTGGCGGCGGCACCGGCCGGCGTTGCGGCATTCAGGTCGGCCACTACCACCTTGGCCCCCGCCTCCGCCAGCCGTTCGGCAGTGGCGCGGCCGATGCCGCGGCCGGCTCCGGTTACAATCGCCACTTTGTCGATTAGTTGCATTTTGCACCTTTCTTGGCAATCTCTGGCAGCCGCGGCTAGCGAAATGTCAGGTTAGCCCACTCCTCGGCACTCGCGACGACACTCTCGGGCTGGCTGCGACTGCGCGCAATGTGACCCTGTTCCTTGCGCAAGGTGGGCTGCGTGGCGTCTTGGTAGCGCCAGTCGAAACTCCAACGAATTGTGTCGCTGTGGTTTGGTTGTCCCCGGTGAAACAGAAGATTCTGAAAGAGCACCACGTCCCCCGGGTCGAGCTCCACGTCTACAGCCGCACCTACGTGCGGTTCCAACGCCTCTTGTGCGATTTCCAGGTAGAACTCGCGGCTCTCGTGAGGTACGGTGCCGAGCCTATGGGTGCCCGGCACAAACTGCATGCAGCCGTTTTCCGCGCGAGAAGGCACCAGCGGGGTCCAAACATTGACCATGCGTTGCGTTTCTACCCCTTCTTTGTCGCCGCTGCCCTGTTCCGTATAGCCGCCGTCCTGGTGCCAGAGGACCTCCGTGCCTTTCCATTCAGGCAGTTTGGGTCGGGCGCTGTAATTCGGGTACAGGCGAATTTCCGGTCCGAGCAGCGCTTCCACCATGTCCAGCAGGGACGGATTGAAGAAGAGGTCGAAGAGGCCCGCCAGGTGTAGCTCTCTACGGAACGACTTCGGGGCATCATCGAGGTGATGCTCAAAGAGCCGGAAGAACCGGGTTTCAAACGGCTCGGTCTCCAGCGAGTCTTCTATGGTGCCGGCTGTCACCAGCCGCTGCGCGGCTTGCTCCACGAGCTCTTCCATCGCGGATTGCGCTTGCGCTACCACACCGGCATCGAGAAGTCCATGGAGTTTGACAAAGCCTTGCTCGTCGAACTGCTCGCGTAGGTCACTCCCGCTCATGCGTTTCTCCTCGCTTTCCGGTTGGTAATAGCCGCCTGCGGCCACCTGCAGGCGCCATTGAAAACTGCCATTCACGAGCATGGTAGCACAGAGATCAGAGGGCAATCGCGCTCAGCTGCTTCGCATGGGCAGACTGCCGCCCACGCAGGCAGGGCGGCATGCTGCAGTGAGCCTCGTTACTAGAAGCCGCATCCTCGTTCGGCTATACTTGACACGGTGTTCAATTCCCAACGCCGAGTTCGCTACCAACAGGGAACGGCGCGTCGTAGGCGCGTCAAAGGCGCGGATTGAACACGTGGTATGTCTCAGCACCTGAGAGGTAAGTGGAGAAAATGCGCAAGATCGGTCTGGTGGACTTCGATACGTCCCACGTTGTGCAGTTTACAAAGCGGCTCAACCACTTGGACATCGCGGAAGAACAGTGGGTGGACGGTGGCAAGGTCGTCATTGGATCTCCCGGCGAGTCGCGGGTTTCGCCCGAGCGAGTGCCGGGCTATACCGAAGAGCTCAGGGAAATGGGCGTCCAGATTGTCGACAATCCGGTTGATATGATCGGCCACGTGGATGCAGTCTTCATCGAGTCCAATGAGGGCAACCTGCACCTCGGCCACGCCAAGCCTTTCCTTGAGGCGGGGCTGCCGCTCTTTATCGATAAGCCCTTTGCCGCCACCACCGCCCAGGCGCGGGCCATGGCCGACTTGTCGGCGCAGCACGGCGTACCGATTTTCTCCGCCTCGTCTTTGCGCTACACGGAAACGGTGATGGAAGTGCAGGCCTCTTTGGCGGATGAGGGCGGCGCGCTGGGCGCCTTTGTCCATAGTCCGGGCTCGGAGCACTACGCCAATCCGGGACTGCTCAACTACGGCATACACGGCGTCGAGGTGCTCTATGCGCTGATGGGTCCCGGTTGCCAGGAGGTGTGGGGCGCGCGCACCGATGGCGCGGACCATGTAACTGGGCGTTGGGACGGCGACCGCCTGGGCACCGTGCGGGCAATTCGCGCCGGCAGCGCGGGCTACGGATTGACCGTCTTCTCGGAGAAGCGCACGGTCACGTGCAACATCGACGCGAGCAACAACTACCGCAATCTCCTGCGCGAGATCATGGCGATGCTTGATTCCGGCACGCCGCCGCTGGCGATCGAAGAGACCATCGAAATCATCTCGTTCATCGAGGCGGCCTACCAGTCTGCCCAGAATGGGGGCGCGCCGACTCGGTTGGAGACCGCATCCTAGCCACCCTTGAGGCGTGAGGAACTTGTGCGATTACATCAGGCACAGGGAGAGGGGCGAGTCAGCCGCAATGCAGTTCGATAGGGGCAAGACTTGAGCGGACCACCATAGAAGGGGACTGGGGAACGCGGTTTCCCAGTCCTCTTGTCTTGTGGATTCCCAGTCAGGAACGACACGAATTGATCCGATCGATGCGGGCCGATCGATCGGTCTCGATCCCAGCGAGGCGGCTGCCGCGCGCCGTGCCGGTTTTTGTTTAGCGAATTCAAGGTGCTACCATGAAGAAAGAGCAACCAGTCCGCTAGAACACCTGAAGGAACCCAACATGGCACAGCGTGTCTTACTCTACACAGGCAAGGGCGGCGTCGGTAAGACTACGTGCGCCGCTGCTACCGCTCTGCGCTGTGCCGAATTGGGTTACCGCACCGTAGTCCTTAGTACCGACTCAGCGCATAGTCTCGGTGACTCCCTCGACCTCGAGCTAGGCCCGGAACCAACCAACATTGCGCCCAACCTGTGGGCGCAAGAGACCGACGTCTACTACAACCTGCGCAAGCATTGGGGCACAGTCCAGGAGTGGCTCAGCGCGCTGCTGGCTTGGCGCGGCATAGACGAAACGCTCGCCGTAGAGATGGCAATTCTCCCCGGCATGGAAGAATTGTCGAGCTTGCTCTGGGTAAACATGCACCATGAGTCAAACGAGTTTGATGTGGTGATTGTGGATTGCGCGCCGACCGCGGAGACGTTGCGGCTGCTTGCGTTCCCGGAGGACGCTCGCTGGTGGTTGGAGCGTATCTTGCCGCTTAAGCGCCGGGTGGCGCGTGTGGTGAATCCGGTACTCGAATCGGTCATTGGTATGCCCACGCCGGGCAGTGGAGTTTTCAGCCAAGCGGAAGATCTGGTACGCCAGCTTGGCAGATTGCGTGACCTCTTGGCTGACAGACAGCGCGCCTCCATCCGCTTGGTGCTCAATCCGGAACGGATGGTCATTCGCGAGGCGCAACGCACGCTCACCTATCTTTCTCTCTACGGCTACGGCACTGACCTCGTCATCTGCAATCGCGTCCTGCCGGAAAGCGTGCAAGACTCCTATTTCACGGCGTGGCACGCGACGCAGAAGAAGCACTTGCAGTTCATTCACGAGGCCTTTTCCCCGATACCAACCCGGCGGGTGCCGCTCTTCGCGCAGGAAGCGGTTGGGCTGGAGATGCTTGGACAGACCGCAGGCGCGCTCTTTGCGGAAGACGATCCGCTGGCAATCTTCTACGACGGACAGAGCCACACAGTGCAGAAGGATCAAGAGGGCTATGTCTTGGACATCGCCCTGCCATTTGGGCAAAAGGGGAAGATCGACGTGATCAAGCGGGGGGACGAGCTTACGATGCGCATTGGCGCGTATCGCCGGAACATCATCTTACCGACGGTGCTCGCGCGCTTATCCCCAGGTACGGCGCGGCTTGAAGACCGCACGCTGCGCATTCCCTTTGCGGAACAGGTCGAGAGCGCTGTAGAGCACGCGTAATCCCAGGGTCACTCTCATGAAGTAACTTAGGAGCAATCCACATGGATCTCGAGCTACGAGGCAAGACTGCGATCGTGTCCGCAGGGAGCAAGGGCCTTGGCAAAGCGATTGCCCTGGGCTTGGCTGCGGAAGGGGCTCGGGTAGCCATTTGCTCGCGCAATCCGGACAACCTGTCTCAAGCGGCGCAAGAGATATTGACAAAGACTGGCACCGAAGTGTTAGCCGTGCCGGTAGACGTCATGAAACCCGACGCAATCGCCAATTTCGTCGGTACCGTGGTGCAGCGGCAGGGCAAAGTCGACATTCTGGTGAACAACGCCGGTGGCCCGCCGATGGGTGCGTTTGCCGACTTCGAAGACGAGGATTGGGAAGGCGCGTTCAATCTCACGTTCATGAGCGTCGTACGCTTCATACGGGCGGTCCTCCCCCACATGCGGAAGACCGGCGCGGGGCGGATTATCAACATCACCTCAACTTCGGTGAAGCAGCCGTTGGAAGGCCTCTTGCTCTCAAATTCGATTCGGCCTGCCGTAATTGGTTTGGCGAAGTCCCTGGCGAGTGAATTAGCGTCCGACAAGATCCTCATCAACAACATTTGCCCGGGAAGCATTCACACCGACCGCATCAAGGAGAACGTCGCCGCGCAGGTCCGATCTACGGGCCAGTCCGAAGAGAGCATTTTGGGGCAGTACAATGCCAAGATTCCTCTCGGACGTCTGGGAGAGCCGGTGGAACTGGCGGACCTCGCCGTGTTCCTGGCGTCAGAGCGCGCCAGCTATATTACGGGCGCCACACTGCAAGTAGACGGCGGTCTGGTTCGCTCCATCATGTAGCGCGGCAACTGAGCAGCAGGCCTAACCGGCAAACACGCCGATCTGCTGGGGTTGCGCTGCTCCCACGATGTCGCAAATGCTCTCCAGCCCTTCTTTTTCGCAATAGGCTTGCAGGCCGGTGATGATGTCGAGAGGCGCACGGTGGTTGTAAAAATTCGCCGTGCCCACCTGAATGGCCGTTGCTCCCGCCATGAGGAACATGAGCGCATCTTCCGTCGTGCCGATGCCGCCGATGCCAATGATGGGAATGTCCACCTGCGGCGCCACTGCGTAGACGAGGCGGAGCGCAATGCTGCGCACGGCCGGACCTGACAGACCGCCGGTGGTCGTGGCCAGTGCCGGACGCTTCTGCTCCACGTCGATAGCGAGCCCCGTGAGCGTATTCATGATCGCCAAAGCATGCGCTCCCGCCTCAGCCACTGCGATTGCCACCGGGCGCACGTCCGTGACGTTCGGCGTCAGTTTGACGATTAAGGGAAGTGAGCTGCGCTCGCTCACTGATTGCGTTACCTCAGCGGCCAAGACGGGGTCGGTGCCGAAGTCAAGCCCGTGGGCAACGTTCGGGCAGGAGATGTTGAGTTCAAGCGCGGCGATGCCCGGAATGCCATCGAGCATCTCGGCGATTGCGACATACTCTTCCAATGAGGCCCCGGCAACGTTGGCAATGACCGGAACCTCCCATTTGGCCCACAGCGGCGCCTTGTCGCGGATCAGGGCTTCGACGCCGACATTCTGCAAACCGATGGCGTTGAGCATGCCCCCCGGCACTTCCACGATGCGGGGCATGGGGTTGCCGGTGCGGGGTCGGAGTGTAACCGCTTTGGCTGCAATGGCGCCCAGGCAATTCACGTCGTAAATGGGCGCGTATTCCGTGCCGTAGCCAAACGTACCGGACGCCGTAATGACGGGATTCTTGAGAACGAGACCGGTGGGATGGCTGGGTGCAATGTTGACTTCCAGCGACGGCATAGTGCCCTACCTGACGGTACGGTCTCTCAAAGGCAATGTGGGGCAGCGTTCGAGGTTTTGTGTAACGACGGCTTCCCCGGTCTATGAGCGTGCAGACCACGCTTCCCTACTGCGAATCAACTGTACCACATGACTTGCATGCGGTATACTGAGGCTGTTAAGGCCCGTTTGTTGCTACTGAATTGGCACGATGGGCGCGGCGCTCTCACAGGGGGCGTGCAACAAACAAGAAGAGCGAAGGATCGTTATTCCCAGCAGGGAATACAAACTGACAAGAAGGCAGATGACATGAAAGCGGGTATCCATCCCACCTATCACGAAGAGGCAAAGATCGTTTGTAGTTGCGGTAACGAGATTACTACCGGCTCAACATCGGAATCACTGCGTGTTGACCTGTGCTCAAAGTGCCACCCCTTCTACACCGGCCAGCAAAAGTTGGTGGACACGGAAGGTCAGGTCGATCGTTTCATGCAGCGGCTGCGGCGCTCGAAACGGCTGCAGGACTAGTTACTTTCGGACCTCTCACGCCTCGCCCGGCGCAACTGAACGACAGCGCTTCTTCGGTAATGTGGGGAATCTCTCTCTCCTGGTAACGATGTCATTGGAGTGTAGTATCACAGCGAGTGACGCTGCGGGGAGTACGATAGTTGCGTCCGGCGGCGAGTCCCCGGTGCAGAACGCATGACACGGCCTCTTTACGGCGGACAAGCGGTACTGGAAGGTGTGATGATGCGCGGTCATCGCCATATGGCGGTGGCCGTCCGTCATCCCAAGGGGCACATCGTAACCCGCGCTGAGGCCCTGCCCCATCGTCTCACCGGGGGACGCATCAGCAAGATCCCGTTTGTGCGCGGCATGGTCCTACTGTGGGACGCTCTAACACTGGGCACGCGCGCGCTGGCATTTTCTGCGCAGGTCGCGGCTGCCGACGAGGATGACGCCGCTGCGCCGGAAGATCTGCCAGAAGGATCCGCAGTGCGCGGGACGCTACTCGGAACGTTGTCGTTCATCATCGGTCTCTTTTTCGTGATGCCGATGCTCATTGTCAGCATATTTTATGCTCAGATTGGCAACGCGGCGCTTGCCAGTCTTGCGGAGGGCGTGCTCCGCCTCCTCCTGTTGGCTGGCTATCTCTGGCTGATTGGGATTTCTCCCAACGTGGGACGGGTGTTTGCCTACCACGGCGCCGAGCACAAGGCCGTACATGCGCAGGAGCGAGGAGTGGACTTGGAGCCCAATCCTGTGCAAACGTGCTCCACCGCACACCCCCGCTGCGGCACGGCGCTGCTCCTGGTGGTGATAGCATTGAGCATCGTTTTGTTTGCCATGCTGGGACATCTGCCACTGTGGTTGCGTATACTATCTCGTATAATCCTGGTTCCGGTACTGATTGGGCTTGCGTACGAGTGGCTGCGCTTTTCGGCAAAGCACTTTCGGCAAGTTTTCGTCAGAGCACTGGTATGGCCGGGTCTGCTGCTCCAGTCCTTGACTACCCGGGAGCCGGATGACGGACAGGTTGCCGTGGCCATAGCCGCGCTGCGGGCCGTCATGGCAGCGGACGACGAGACAAATGAACTGGCCCCAGTGGGGTCATTGGAAACAGCTTGAAAGCATGTTAGAGACAATGCTAGAAAAACTGGCCGAAATCGAAGCGCGTTACCAGGAACTCAATCTGCTCATGGCTGAGCACAGTAATGACATTCCGCAAATTACTGCCTTTGCCAAGGAACAGGCCTCACTGGAGAAGGTGGTACTTCTCTACAGCGATCTCCAGCGCGTGGACAGAGAGATTAGCGGCGCCGAAGAGATGCTGGCTGAAGAGGACGATGAAGAGCTCTTGGAGATGGCCCGTCTTGAGATTCAGCAACTGGAGACCCAGAAAGAGCTACTCCTGGATCAGACGCGGGCCGCGCTCGTGCCGAAAGATCCGAATGACGACCGCAATGTGATCATGGAGATACGCGCCGGCGCCGGCGGCGATGAAGCGGGGCTCTTTGCGGCGGACCTCTTTCGCATGTACAACCTCTATGCGGAAAAGCAGGGCTGGAAAACGGAGTTCCTGTCATCCAGTCCGACCGGCATTGGCGGATTCAAGGAGATCATATTCCTCGTCAAAGGGCAGGGCGCCTACAGCCGGCTTAAGTTCGAGGGCGGTGTGCACCGTGTGCAACGCGTTCCCGTTACGGAGACGAGCGGACGCATTCATACCTCTACGGCCACGGTTGCCGTATTGCCTGAAGCGCAGGAAATCGACGTCAACATCAGCCCGGACGACCTCTCAATCGATGTCTACCGCGCGAGTGGTCACGGCGGCCAAAGCGTCAACACGACCGACTCGGCCGTGCGCATTACGCACCTGCCTACCGGTCTGGTGGTTACGTGCCAAGATGAACGTTCCCAGCAGCAAAACCGCATTCGGGCGCTGGCGGTCTTGCGGGCCAGGCTCTTGGAGAAGGAGCAACGCAAACAACAAGAGGAAGAATCAGCCATGCGTCGGAGCTTGGTTGGGACGGGAGAGCGGAGCGAGAAAATCCGCACATATAACTTTCCGCAAAACCGCGTGACGGATCACCGCATCAACCTCACTATCTATTCGTTGGACCAGATGGTTGACGGCAACCTTGAAGGACTTGTGGACGCCCTCACAACCACATACGAGTCTGAGCGCCTGGCTACCGCTGGCGCCGAAACATGAGAATGCGTATCTGCCCTCCGAGCTCCTCCGACCACGCAAGAGACTAGTCGCGCCCTTTCCCGTCCCTGTAGTTTTCCTTTCGCGTAGAGCTTGCACTGCCAAACGGTGTCATCATCTAACGGGCCTCGTCGTGAGTTACTGACGCGAGACGCGCTTACTTGGGCCTCTCGCCGTCTTGAGGCATGCGGCGTAGAATCGTATGCGCGCGATGCGCGCATCCTCTTGCGGCATGTGTTGGGATGCACCGAGGTAGACTTGGCTGGGGGCAGGCCGCCATCCCTCTCCGCAGAGCAGATTGTTGCACTTCGTGAATACATAGCCCGCCGCGGGCAGGGCGAACCCATCGCTTACATTCTTGGTAAGAAGGAGTTCATGAGCCTTGAGTTCGTGGTGGATGACCGCGTGCTCGTCCCGCGTCCGGAGACAGAACTGCTGGTGGAAAGAGCCCTGAAACTCTTTGGGCGTGCAGGCACGCCGGATTTACCACTTGCGACATTGCTTACGAATGAACCCAATCCGCGCATCGCGGATGTCGGCACCGGCAGCGGCGCCATTGCCATCAGCCTTGCAAAGCACTTGCCGCACGCCACAGTCTACGCGACGGACGTTTCTGCCGACGCGCTAGCAGTCACGCGTGAGAACACTGTGGCGCATGGCGTTGCCGCTCAGGTAATGCTGCTGCAAGGGGACTATCTGCAAGCGCTTTCCAAGCCCGTCCATCTTATAGTCTGCAATCCGCCGTATATCCCGCAGGACGCGCTTCCCGGCCTGGAACGGGACGTCCGAGACTACGAGCCAACCGTCGCGCTCTCGGGCGGCGGAGACGGCCTTGATGCCTACCGGGCCATATTCTCTGACCTAGCAACCTATCTCTTGCCTGGCGGAAGCGTGCTGCTTGAGATAGGATTTGATCAGGCCGAGGCTGTGAAATCGCTTGCCGCCCGTCACCTGCCGGGCGCTCGTGTTGACGTGTATCGAGACTTGGCGGGATTTGATCGTGTACTGCACATTTCCCGGGTAAAACCGGCCAAACAGGGCCGCAGAGTCTAAACCGCGTGCTGCGGTTACGCGCATGCGACCGGTTCGGCAAGGAGTGTTGGCCATGAAAATCACAGACGTACGCGCCATCTGTACCGCGCCGGCAGGCCTCGCGCTTGTCGTCGTCAAAATCGAGACGAGCACGCCCGGCCTCCACGGCCTGGGCTGTGCCACGTTCAGGCAGCGCCCACTTACTGTCGTAACGGCTGTAAACGAATACTTGCGCCCATTCCTCGTCGGCAAGGACCCCTCCGCCATCGAGGACATCTGGCAATCGTCCTACGTGAGTTCCTATTGGCGCAGCGGCCCGGTGTTGAATAACGCCCTGGCGGGTGTGGATGCGGCGCTGTGGGACATTAAGGGCAAGTGCGCCAACCTGCCCCTTTACCAGCTCTTTGGCGGCAAATGCCGGGACTATGTCCCGCTCTATACCGTCGCGGGCGGCGATGATGTGCACGCAGTGGAAGAGTCTGTGCGCGGGTTTATGGAACAGGGGTATCGCTACGTAAAGTGTTCGACGAGCGAGCCGGGATTTAGGTCCTACAGTGCCGGCAGCAACGCCACCGGTTGGAAGCGCCCGTCTCAAGGTGAGAGTTCCGCCAAATCAGGTGGAGAGGCTTTCGAAGTGGATCACGGCGCCTTGGAGGGCTACTGGGAACCAACGCCGTACGTCCGGCAACTGCCGCGGTTGTTCGAGCACCTGCGCAACCAATTGGGCGACAGCGTTGAGCTGCTCCACGACGTGCATGAGCGCATTCCGCCGGTGCAGGCGCTTGGCCTGGCGAAGGCGCTTGAACCCTATAATCTCTTCTTCTTGGAAGATCCGCTCGCGCCGGAGGATAACGGTTACTTTCGCATCATGCGCCAGCAGACCACGACGCCCATTGCCATGGGCGAACTCTTCGTCAACCAGGCCGAGTATGTGCCCCTGATACAAGAACGACTCATCGACTTCATACGGGTCCACATCTCCGACATTGGCGGCATTTCGGTGGCGCGTAAACTGGCCGCCTTCTGCGAGTTCTACGGCGTGCGCACGGCATGGCACGGCCCGGCCGACGTTTCGCCGGTGGGACATGCGGCCAACATGCATCTGGACTTTGCCTGCCACAACTTTGGCATTCAGGAGCAGCACGTGTTCAACCAGGCCGCGCAGGACGTCTTTCCCGGCACACCTGAGATTCGCGACGGCGCAATGTGGTCGAACGACCGCCCCGGCCTCGGCGTGGAACTCGATGAAGACCTGGCGGCGCGCTTCCCCCTACCGGAAATGCCCTATGGCGGCGGCTGGGCGCCCCTGCGCCGCGCCGACGGCACCGTCAACCGGCCGTAGGGCGCGACATTCTGACCCTACACAGAGCTCTTTGCGGGTGGGGCGGCGCGCCGGGCCTATGGGAGTTGTAAATGTTGACTAATTCGTTGATAGATTTTTCTTCCGATCCCATCAGGCAAGACCTGAAGTATGCCTCTTTCCGCCATTTGTATATTGAAAGAGGCGTGGAAATGGGCGAAGGTAAGGGGGTAACGCGAGGGGCGCGTCGTCCGTCATTCCTGTAAGTGTCAGGTAATTCGTTGACAGATCTGGTAGAACATTGATGAGTGTCAATCACCAGATCTGGAGGCAACTGATGCGGGATAATAGTAGTGACAAGACCATTGAACGGAACCTCATGCAGAAGTGGCGTTTCCTCATCGCCGAGTACGAACGGGTCAAGGCCAAGCAGCATCCCCAGTTCCGCTTCCTGCAGGACTTCTATGCGTTCCATGGTACCAGTCGCCAGACCTTCGCCAAGTACTACAACCGTTTTCTGCAACTGCGCAGCGACGACGCCCTGCTGCCGCGCAAGCGCGGCCCCAAGTGGAAGAGCCGCCGCACCTTGCCCTACATCGAGCAGAAGGTGCTGGAGCAGCGCCGCAAGGGTATCAACCGCTATGAGATCTGTGCCATACTCAAACCGGTACTCAAAGCGCACACACCCTCACCCTCGACCATCTACGCCATTAGCAAGCGCCATGGGCTCAACCGTCTGAAACCGGCCATGAAACAAGCCAAGCGCACCATCATCAAGACCCGCGCGGGCGAACTGGGGCATCTGGACTGCCATTACCTCAGCCGCGACCTGCTCCTGGACAGCTCCCAGCGCTACTACCTGGTCTCCGTGCTCGATGCCTGCACCCGTCTGGCTTGGGCTGAAGTGGTGCCTGACCTCAAGAGCCTCAGCGTCATGTTCGCCGCGCTCAAGAGCATCAACCTGCTCAACGTTGAGTACGGCATCCAGTTCGAAGCCATCCTCACCGATAACGGTCCTGAGGTGGCGGCACGCACGAAACCGGCGCAGCATCCCTTCGAGCGCATGCTGCTGGAGCTCGGCATCAAACACCGCTACACCCGGCCCTACCGACCCCAGACCAACGGCAAGATCGAACGCTTCTGGCGGACCCTGAACGACGACCTGATCGAAGGCACGACGTTCGAGAACCTGACGGAGTTCCAAAACGAACTGATGCAATACCTCCTGTACTACAACACGGAAAGACCACACCAAGGCCTGAAGGGGCATACGCCTCTTCAAGCTCTGCAAAATCTGTCAACGAATTAGTCAACATTTACAATTCCCGCGAACGCGGGAATCCATCTTCTCCGCGTGCCCTGGACTCCGGCATCCGCCGGAGTGACGGGACTTGCGCGCTCGCCTGCTATAATTAATCAGGTAGATGTATTTGTGTCCTTGTACGGCACCTGCCCGCGCCTGTAGCTCAGTGGACAGAGCATCGGTCTTCGGAACCGAGGGTCGGGGGTTCGAATCCCTCCAGGCGTGCCAACACAATCGTGAACAGGGACTTGGCGGAAGGATTTACCCTTCCGCTGTTTCTTCATCGGCCCAAATTGACTGATTTGGCTAGCACAGCTTTTTCCGGACCCGAGGAACGAACGTGGACGAAAACAACAGCGGGAGTGTCATTAGCGCATCAGACCTGACCAAGCGGTTTGGCGAGATCGTTGCCGTGGACGGCATATCGTTCGAGGTCAGCCGCGGCGAGACCTACGGCCTGTTGGGCCCGAACGGCGCGGGCAAGACCACCACCATGCGCATGATCAGCGGGCTCTCCCCGCTCACCGCCGGCAAGCTAACCGTGGCAGGCATAGACGTGACCCACCAGGCCCGGGAAGTCCGCAATGTTCTGGGTGTTGTAACGCAAGAGGACGGCCTCGATACCGACCTCGATGCCAAGCAAAACCTCATTGTCTATGGTTTTACGGCCGGTCTGTCGTACGCGGAAGCGGAGAAGCGCGCGGACGCCGTGCTCATGTTCTTTGACCTGACCGACAAAGCGCATGAGGAAATCGACTATCTGTCCGGCGGCATGAAGCGGCGTCTGGCCATTGCCAGAGCTTTCATGACGAGTCCCCGCGTCATCGTGCTTGACGAACCCACGACCGGCCTCGACCCGCAGGGCCGCAATCGCGTGTGGCAAGAGTTGGAGACCATGAAGCAAGGTGGCGTGACAATTCTCATGTCTACGCACTACATGGATGAAGCAGCGGCGCTTTGCGACCGGCTTGCCATCATGCATCACGGCAAGATCCTCGCCGAAGGCACGCCCGACGAACTGGTCACCCGGCACGCAGGCTCGGAAGTGGCGCAGGTGCGCGTGTCCAATGGCGTGCGCCAGGACGTGGTGGACTGGATCGGCAATGCCGGCCTCGACTATCGGGACGCCGGCGCGGTCATTACCGTTACTTCCCGCAACGGCGCGCGCCCTGATCTTTCTGGCCTGGCAGGGGTGCGGGTATCCTACCGGCCTTCCAACCTGGAGGACGTGTTTCTCACCATGGCCGGTCGCGGGCTCACGGACGACGAATGATGGCTGCAACGGCAAGCACCTACCTCGCGGGCGTCAGGCTGCGGAGCATTGCAGGCATTTGGTACCGGCATTTCCTTGTGCTCAGGCGCAACCTGCTCACGTCCATATCCTGGTACTTCGTTGAGCCTTTCGTGATTCTCGTGGCCATTGGCATCGGCGTGGGCACGCTGGTGGACGATGTTCAAGGCGTGCCCTATGCGCGCTTCATTACTCCCGGCGTCATCGTGGGCTCCGCCATGTTCCATGCCGTTTTCGAGTGCGCTTGGGGAGGATTCATGCGCATTCAGAAGGGCGTGTATGAGACCACGCTGACCGCGCCGGTGAGCACGCGCGAGGTCGCCATGGGCGACATTTGCTGGACTATGACCAGGACGGTTGTTACGGCGGTATGCATCGGGTCGGTGGCGGCGGCATTCGGGTGGATTGACAACCTATCCGGCGTGGGTGTCCTGCTGCCGGCGGCGCTGGTGGGCATGCAATTTGGCGCGCTGGGACTCATATTCGCCGCGCTCTCACCAAATGTGCACATCCTGTCGCTGACCTTCACCGTGGTGGCAAGTCCCCTTTATTTCTTAAGTGGCGCGTTCTTCCCTATCTCTTCCATGCCGGATTGGGTGGAGCCGCTGGCCTGGGCCGCGCCGCTGACGCCTTCCGTGCACCTGGCGCGGGGGTTCGTTACCGCCGATCTGGGTATGTCGCACCTGATTGCAGGCCTCTATGTCGTCGCTTGGATCGTCGTGCTCTTTCCTATCGCCGCCGCCCTCCTGCACCGCAGACTGGTCAAGTGAACGCCGGCCTCTCCAAATGGATGAGAGGTGCCAGCGGCACAAAACACCAAGAAAGTGCTGTGCGGTTGCAGCCGTCGTGTAGTGGCACGATGTGTTCGTTGTAGCGCGGAATTCTGTCTTTCCGCACCGCCCACACTGCGCGAGTGCGGGTAGGCAAGGCTACACTGGATTGACCGCCAAAGTGCTACAGTGAAAAGGCGAGAGCAACGGGTCTGGGCAGCGGCGGCAGACTCACGGTAATGTACCTTCTGACGCCGGAATCTTGCACATCAATTCTGACGGCGTGCAATCTGATCCAAGAGGACAGCGACGTTTTCTTGTAACACTTTCCAGGAGGATGCAGTATGCGAATACATCGTAAATTAGCACTGCGGGCGGCGCGGCGCCACGACGAGGCCTTAGCCCCGAATTCTGGCGACGGCGCGTGGGCGGCCCAAGTGCGACGAAGTTCCGTGCTCGGCCTGTTGGCAATTGTCGCCGTGCTGCTTCTCTTATCATGCGGCGTAGTGACCACGGTTGAACCCAAAGAGGAGCCCGCCCAGAAGCAACCCGACATTACCCGCGATTACGAGACGATTGTCGCCGATCTTCAGGAAAATGCCTCGGACTTTGCGTATGCCATCGGCAAGCCGGGTGGGCAGATTACGTACTCCACTATCGGCGAGCCGCTGACCTTCAACCTGGCGCTTGCTAATGATGCTTCGTCATCCGGGTACCTCAGCTACCTTTTCGAGGGTCTCACCGAGATTTCGTGGCTGACGAATGAGGTGGAACCGGCCTTGGCGGAGTCCTGGGAGCACTCTGACGACGGCTTGACCTGGACCTTCCACCTGCGCCAAGACGTGACGTGGCATGACGGTGAGCCCTTTACGGCTCACGATGTTGAATTCACCTTCAACCGCATCATCTACAACGACGGTATTCCCACAAATGACCGCGCTGCTTTTGTGTTCCGCTACATCGACGCGGAGAGCGGCGAATGGACGGAAGGCCGCATGACCGTGCGCACGCTGGATGAGTACACGGTTGAGTTCGTTCTGCCGGTGTCCTTTGCCCCGTTCTTGCGCTCTTTGGGCCAGGCGATTTACCCCAAGCACATTCTGGAGCCGTATGTGGATGGCGGTACGTTTGATTCTGTGTGGGATATCGAGACCGACCCGCAGGAAATCATCGGCACCGGCCCTTTCACGATTGAGCGCTACGACACTGAGGAACTGCTGGTGCTGCGGCGCAATCCCAATTACTGGCTCAAGGACGCCGCCGGCAATTCTCTGCCGTACCTGGACTCCATCGTCTATCACATCGTCGCGGACTTCGAGACCGAGCTGGAGATGTTCCAGGCGGGTCAGACCGACGCCCACGGCGTCTTGGGCGAAGAATACGAACACCTGAAGCCGTTCGAGGCGGAGGGGAATTACACCATTCACCGGCGCGGACCCGGCTTTGGGACGTCGTTCCTCACCTTCAACATGAACCCCGGTACGAACGCTGAGACCGGCGCGCCGTATGTTGCGCCGGAGAAGCTGGCGTGGTTCCAAGACACGCAGTTTCGCCGGGCGGTTGCCCACACGGTTGACAAAGCCGCAATCGTTGCGGAGATCCAGCATGGGCTCGGCTATCCGCAGTGGTCGTCCGTCAGCCCGGCGGCCGGCGATTTCCACAATCCCGGCGTCCGCCGCTATCCCTACGACATCGCCGCGGCCAAGCAAATCCTGGATGAGCTCGGTTGGGTGGATACCAACGGCGACGGCATTCGCGAGGACAAAGACGGCAACACCATCGAGTTCACGCTGGCGACCAACGGTGACAATAGTGTGCGCGCGGCCATCTCCCAGCGCATTGCCGCGGGCCTGCTGGCGGCCGGCATCAAAGCCAACTACGAGTCAATTGAATTTGGCGAGCTCGTAAACCAGTTGACCGCCACCTACGACTGGGAAGCCATCGTCATCGGCCTGACCGGCGGCACGGACCCGTATAGCGGTATCGCGGTCTGGCATAGCAGCGAATTCCTGCACTTGTGGTACCCCAGCCAGCCGGAACCCGCTACCGACTGGGAGGCCGCGATCGACGAACTCTACATCCAGGCCAGCCAGGAGCTCGACCACGCCAAGCGTGTGGCACTCTACCACCAGGCCCAGGCAATCGTCGCCGAAAACCTGCCCCTGATCTACACCACCCAAGGCGAACGCCTCACCGCCACCCGCAACGTGTTCGGGAATACTACGCCGACGCTGTATGGGCTGTGGGACGTGCGGTATCTGTACCGGTTGGACCAGTAGTAGGTAAAGTTTGGTTGCCTTGCTGGAATCGGTTGTTGGCTTTGCAAACTGAGAAGCCCCCCTATTGCTAGGGGGGCTTAGTCTCCTCTTCGAGTTTAACTTTCACGAATGCCTATTTGGGTCAGACTGTAGTCTCCATTTCTAGTCTAGGCTGCTGAAGCGGTTGGAGAGAATTTCGTCGATGATGGCGACGGAGAAGAGCAGGGCGAAGGGGATGGCGAGCATGAGGAAGATCGCGACGAGCGATATGAAGAAGAGCACGGTGTCTGCGGTGCTGAGTGTCGACATCCACTGGATGAACATTGCAGTCCTATTCTCTCTTCGCCGCACCGCATAGGTGAGGCACGGCCGCATCAATCACAGCGCCCGGCACGGCGGATTGAAGTGGCTGACGGTTACAATTCGGTGACTGAGCAACTCAGTCTCCCAGGGCAGAACGCCGGTTTCTACGCTTCTAGGCTGGCGATAACTCCAACGCGGCCAGTATCCCGACTACCACGATGGCGACCCCGTAGAGATGCAGCCGCATGCGCAACTCCAGTTCGCGGATCTTGGACTCGAGGGAGATGATGTCCGCCTTGGTCGCCAACTCATCCTTCGATTCGCTGAGGGCATCCAGCAAGCTCTTGGCCTGCGATTCTGTAAAGCCTCCCGCCTTGAGCGCCTCGTACGTCTTATGTGTGTCGAATACCGCCATCGCGATGCCCTGCTTCCATGGGAGCACTTCAATAGCCTAAACTAACTCTACCAATTGCCGGAATGGAAGACAATCACTAACGGCAATTATTCGGTTCGAGCAGCAGTTCTTAGAAGCTTGCTCAATGGTGCCTTCCCATATTTGGAAGTGCGTCACGCTTCTTCCGGCCAGTCGAGCATCTGCACGGTGACCTCGCTGCCGGGCTCGACATAATCTGTGTGCTCCGAGATGATGGCGAGGCCGTTGGCTTTGGCGAGGGACGTGAGAAGCTGCGACCCCTGCTCGCCGGTGAGCCGCGCGGTGTAGCCGTGGTCGTCGCGCTCCACGACCACGCGCACGAACTGGCGCCGGCCGTGGTTTTCCATGCCGTCGAGGAAGCGCGCCGTGATGGTGGTCTTGTGCAGGTGGGTGTGCCCCTGCATGACGAGGAGCGCGGGGCGGACGAATTCCTCAAAGGTGACATAAGCGGAGACCGGATTGCCGGGCAGGCCGACGACGGGGACGCGGCGGGTTGGTTCAGCGGATGAAAGATGGATTCCCGCTTTCGCGGGAATGACGGGATCAGGTCCCCCCGCGAGGTTGGACCCCTCACCCTGGCCCTCTCCCCGGGGAGAGGGAATGCTCCCCGCTTGCGCGGGAATGAGGGATGAGTCCGCGTCCGCTCTGGTAGAATCCGCACTTACTGTTCCCTCGATATGACCGAAAGCCAGCGGCTTGCCGGGGCGCATGCGGATGCGCCAGAAGTCGATTGCGCCTTCCGCGCCCAGCACGTTACGCACCAGGTCGTAGTCGCCCATGGAAACCCCGCCGATGGTTACGATCAGGTCGCAGTCGTGGCAGGAGAGCAGGGCTTGACGAATCTCGTCCACGGTGTCGCCGACCACGGGCAGGCGGCGCGGGACTCCGCCATAGACGGTTACCAGCGCTTCCAGAGCATGGGCCGCGCTGTTGCGCACCTGACCGGGCAGCAGCGGCTCCGCGATGTCGACCACCTCGTCGCCGGTGGGGATCACCGCCACCACGGGCCGGCGGTAGACCGTCACTTCGGTCTTGCCCAGGGACGCCATCACGCCGATCTCGGCTGCGCGAATCCGCTTGCCCTGAGCGAGCACCGTTTCGCCGGTCTTGATGTCCTCAGCGCGAAAGCGCACGTTGTCCTGGTATTCCGGGGCAAGCAGGATGCCGACGGTGGCAGGATCGCCGCTCGCGCCGGGCGGGGTGCCGAACTTCGCCCAGTCGGTGCGGTCCGTATCCTCGAACGGCACCACGGCGTCGCTGCCCGGCGGCACCGGCGCGCCGGTCATGATGCGCACGGCTTCGCCGGGTCCCAGCGGCGCGTCCGGCACTGCTCCCGCAGCCAGGTCGCCGACGACGCGCAAGTGCACCGGCTGCCCCTCACTCGCCGTCTGCGTATCGGCAAAGCGCACGGCATAGCCGTCCATGGCCGAGTTGTCGAACGCGGGCACGTCTTCCGCGCTGACTACGTCCTCCGCGAGCACGCGGCCGAGGGTTTCCATGAGTGGCACTGTCTCCGCCTCAAGCACGGAGAACTGCGAGACAATGCGCGCAAACGCTTCCTCGACGCTGAGCATACGGTCTTCCGGCATGGTGGCCGTTTACCTTTATTGGCTAGGTTTTACTTTGTTGAGGTAACTCTGAATGGGTCTAACTGAGCGGCGCTCGTGTGCCGCAGCAGTCTCGGCTCAAAGGCGGCCGCGAGAGCGCATCTTGAAGCCGCCTAAAGTAAGCAGCGGGGGACAAGCCCCCGCGCTCCTGAAGTCAACTCAATCGGCATCCGCGTAAGCAGTCGACGCCGCGCTCATCCCTGTATTCTCGTTCAACACAAGATATGAACTTACCCTTGCAGGTTGAACACCACCAGTTTCAGGTCGGTCATTTCTTCGATGACGAATTTGGGGCCCTCACGGCCCATGCCGCTCTCTTTCACGCCGCCGAAGGGCATCTGGTCGGCGCGGTAGCGCGACGTATCGTTGATCATCAACGCGCCGATGCGCACCTCTTTGGCCGCTTTCCAGGCGGTTTCCAGGTCGTTGGTAAAGATGCCGCCCTGCAGGCCGTAGCGGGAGTCGTTCGCCAGGGCAATCGCCTCATCGATGTCGTCAAATGCAGTTACCGTAACCGCGGGACCGAACAACTCTTCCTGGAAAATACGCATATTGGAGCGCACGCCGCTGATTACTGCCGGTGTGACGAACTGAGCCTCGCGCGAGCCGCCACAGTGTACGGTCGCGCCGTCGGCTGCCGCTTCCTCGAACCAGGCTTCCACGCGCTCGGCGGCGCTGAGCGTCACCATGGGGCCGACGTCGGTGCTGTCTTCGTACGAGGGACCCACATTCATCTTCTCCACCTGGGGCACCAAGGCCGCCAGGAATTCCTCCTCGATGTCGCGGTGCACGAGGATTCGTTGGGCGGAGGTGCACACCTGACCCGCATTCATGTATCCGCCTTGGGCAACGCCTTCAGCCGCCGCTTGCACGTCGGCTGTTTTGTCGACGATGACGGGTGAGTTTGCGCCCAATTCTAGAGTGGCCCGGCGCAGCCCGATGCTGTTGCGCAGGTGCTTGCCGACCTCGGCGGAGCCCGTGAACGAATACATCGCGAAGCGCTCGTCCTGAATGAGCCACTCGCCGAGCGTCGCCCCGCCGCCGACGAGGAGGTTCAGGTGTCCCGGCGGCAGCCCGGCATCCAGGAAAGCCTGGCAGATCTTCACCGCCGTCACCGGCGTGGCGCTGGCGGGCTTGAGAACGACCGTATTGCCGGCCGCAATAGCGGGCGCGATCTTATGCGCCACGAGAATGGCCGGGAAGTTGAACGGCGAGATGCAGCAAATCACTCCAATGGGCTGGCGCATGGTGAACGCCAACCGGTTTTCGGATGCTACCGCGGCTTCCACTGGAATTTGCTCGCCATGGATGCGCTTGGCTTCTTCCGCTGCCACGAGGATCGTGCTTGCGGCGCGCGACACTTCAATTCGCGCTTCTTTGATGGGCTTGCCGCCCTCCATGCTCATGTGGAAGGCGATGTCCTCGACACGTTCCGTAAGTAGCTGGGACGCCTTATAGAGGATTTCGTAGCGCTGGTAAGCGGAGAGTTCCTGCTTGTCGTATGCGCGTTGCGCCGCCTCGATGGCAGCGTCCAGTTCGTCTTGTGTCGCTTCCGGCAGCGTAGCGAAGACCTCACCGTCATTGGGGCTGCGTACTTCCAGCAGCTTGCCGTCGCGCCGCTCAACCCACTCGCCATCAATCAGCAATCCAAAGTGCTTTGGTTCGGTAGTAACCGCCATCGTCCATCGTCTCCTTGCGTAGGCTTGGTGAGTTCATGTTAGTTCCATATCACCATAGCATAGGCATTAGCGCGCGTACATGCAGACGACTGCGTGGGAAGGGCCGACTGCACTGCTTAGTGTGCCGGCGCTTGAGCAGCATGGCTATTGAGCTTGCTTGACAGGTTCATTCCTCCTTAATTCGGTCCTCTCAGTAGTGGAAAGGGTGTGCTCAGTCTCTTCGTAAAAGGTGTTCCTCGGCATCAAATACGGGTGCTCGCCAACTTTGGTATAGGGGGTTGGGAAGATCGAATGTGCGCCGACGGGCGTCCTGCCGGGCCACGGTGCTATCATGGCCGAGGATGCATATAGCCAGTTGCAGCCACGGCGGAATCAGGGAGCAATCATATTGAGCTCGACATTACTATCATGCTTAGGGGGAGGTCTGTCACGTGCCACTACTGCCGTATAAAGGCGTGATGCCTCGCGTTGGCAAGAATGTCTTCATCGCGGAAAACGCGTATGTCATCGGCGACGTAGAGCTGGGCGACTATGCCAGTGTGTGGTACGGGGCCGTGCTGCGCGGGGACTTTGCGCCAATTGTCATTGGTTCGCACACCAGCATTCAAGAGAACTGCGTTGTGCACACGGACCATGGGTTTCCGTCTCAGGTAGGGGCCCATGTTACCACCGGGCACACCGCTGTCATTCACGGCGCGTCCGTAGGCGACCACTGCATTATCGGCATGGGCGCGTTGCTATTGAACGGCGCCTCAGTGGGACCGGAGAGCATCGTCGGCGCGGGAGCGGTGCTGGCAGAGGGCAAGGTATTCGCGCCGCGGTCACTGATTCTTGGCGTACCGGGCAAGGTGCTGCGAGAGGTCACCGAGCCAGAGATTGAACGCATCTACAGCAACGCGGAAACGTACCTGGGTTACGCGCGGGAGTACTTGGAAGCGCGGGGGCTATACGAAGCAGAATAGCCGACCAATGAAACTGAGCGCTTGTATAGAATGGCGTGGGCAGTCTGAATCTGCTCCTGGGTAGCAATTGCCCGGCGACTTCAGTCCTTGGCGAAGCCAGTGGGACTAGCGGATTCTGAGGAATTTGTTCTCAGCAGCTCTCAATCATCCTCACTATTCCCGATTGGCTCGCCGCAGTGTGGGCAGACTTTCGTATCCTCGCTACGCTTTCCCATTTCGCGGGCAAAGCCGGACGCCAGAATACCGGCGGGCAGAGCGAACATGCCCACGCCCATGACGGCGACAATCGCGCCCAGAAAGCGGCCAATCGGCGTTATAGGATAGACGTCCCCGTAACCCACTGTAGTCAAGGTCGCTACGCCCCACCACATCGCCGCCGGAATGCTAGAGAAGACGTCCGGCTGTGCTTGGTGCTCTACGAGATACAGGAAACTAGAGCCAATGACGAGAAGCACTCCGGCGACGAATAGGGCAACCAATAGTTCGGAACGCTCGCTGCGGAGCACCTTGCCGAAGATGCGCATCGATTCGGAATAGCGGCTGAGTTTCAGGAAACGCAGGAGACGGAAGAACCGCAGGGCACGGATGACGCGCAGGTCAATTGGGAGAAACATGGGTAAGTAGAAGGGCAAGATTGCCAATATGTCTACCACCGCGTGCCATGATCCGGCAAAGCGGATTCGACCGCGAATCGTACGCGCATAGCGGGGGTCGGCGACGCACGTCCAGAGGCGCAGCACGTACTCCACCGTAAACACCGCCACCGAAAAAACCTCAAAATAGAGAAAGACGACAGCGTATTGCGTTGCCAGATCCTCGACGGTCTCCACAATCACCGCGACCACATTCAAAGCGATCAAGACAAAGAGGAAGAGGTCGGTTGCGCGGCTCGCCGTGTCGTCGGGATGTGCTACTTCCAGGAGTTCGTAGATTCTCTTCTGAATTCGTCTCATGGCGCGTGCCTCTCCCACAGGCTGGAACTTCACCTGCTGCGCTTAAGTTCCCAAACGGGCAGAAGTGCAAATCTCGATTAATTCGTCGGCAGAATCCGATGCCGGTCCAATCTTACAGGGTCTTGAGTATGCCTCATTCCGGCGAAAGCTGGAATCGATTTTCTCCGCGTGCTCTGGACTCCGGCTTCCGCCGGCGTGACGGACACATAGTCTGACACATTTAAGTATGACGAACGATTGACGGGCAGTTGCACTAGTGGAACACACCTATTCTACCTTCTGTGCCCATACTACTGTTACGCATCCGCTTGACGTAAATCAGTCCCTGTGTGAAGATAGTAGGCGTTCCCATCTTTTTCGTATTGCCTTTCTCCCATTTGTCAATGTCTTCTAAAGAGACGCCAGCCGACCCGCCCCTCAAACTCTTCACGCTACAAGAAGCCAATGCCCTCTTGCCGCGCATGCGTGAAACCATCGCCCGTCTGCAGGAGATCTTCGTTCAGTTTCGACAGTACGCCGATGGGGAGTCGTATCCTGCCCCGTTGCAGCGCTCCAATGGCCATCCCAAGGGGGAACCGGCATCTCTGCCGCGATTGCGCGAGATTCAGGCCTTGCGTGATGAGGCAGAGTCGTTGATTAAAGCTATCGTGAATTTGGGTGTCGCGCTGAAAGACATCGAGCAGGGGTTAGTCGACTTTCCGGCAGAGCGGGATGGACGCATCGTCTTTCTGTGTTGGAAGCAAGGCGAGGACGAGATCCGTTTCTGGCACGAATTAGATACCGGGTTCGCGGGTAGAAAACCCCTCTAAGCCACATTGGCACAGACTGCTGCATGAAGATCCTCCGCCGCCTCATAGCCGCGACGTTTCGGCACCGCAACTTTGCCTTGTTGGCATACGGGGCATGGCTTGCCAGCACGGTTTTGAGCTTGGTCACGCCCACGCTCTTCAAGGAAGTCATCGACAACGGCTTGACACCGGGCGACCTCCGCTACATTGCGATCATGAGCGGCGTCATCGTGGCAGTTGCTCTATTCGCTGCGCTCTTTCTCTTTGGCAAAGCCTTCTTCACCGCAGTGACTTCACAGAAGACTGGCTATGATTTGCGCGCGCAGCTTTACGATCACCTGCAGCACCTCTCCTACGGCTTCCACGACAGAATTCAGGCCGGAGAGATGATCTCCGTGGCCTTGAGTGACATCGAGCTGGTGCAGGGCTTTGGCACCCAGGCCATCATCAATATGCTCGATACGTTTCTCCGCTACGCTATCGTGCTCGGCATCATGTTTTGGCTCAGCGGCGAACTGGCCCTCTGGTCATTACCGCTCCTCCCGATTCTGGGTCTTATTTCCTGGTTCTATAACAAGCGGGTACGGCCGGCATTTAACAGGGTCCGGCAGCAGCGGGAACGGGTGGTCATTGCCTTGGAGGAGGCCATCAACGGCGCGCGCGTGGTGAAGGCCTTTGTGCGGGAAGCGCACGAGCAGGAGAAGTTCAAGAAAGAAGGACGCGAGCTCGTGCACCTCATGATGCGGGCCGTCAACGTAAATACTACGCTCGGCCCACTTATGAATATGGTTTCGGTACTCGGTATCGTCATCGTGCTGTGGTTGGGGGGACGGCTGTACATAAGTGGTGATCTTTCGCTCGGGGCGCTGGTGGCGTTTATTGCCTACTTTCAGATGCTCGTAGGGCCGACGCAGCAGCTTCCTGGGATTATGGACAGCATTGCTTCAAGCATCACCAGCGGCGATCGCTTCTACGGTGTTCTCGATACGCGCTCACCGGTGCGGGACCAGACCGGAGCCCACGAACTGCCGCCGGTTGCGGGTCACGTCGTGCTGCGGGACGTGACGTTTGAGTACGAGCGCGGTTATGCCGTGCTGGATAACATCAACGTGGAGGCTGCGCCGGGCAAGATGATTGCCGTCGTGGGGCCGACCGGCAGCGGCAAGAGCACACTGCTCTACATGATTGCCCGCTTCTATGACGTGCGCTCAGGCTCGGTCAAGATCGACGGCCACGATGTGCGGGATGTCACTCAGGATTCGCTGCGAAAGCAGGTCGGCATCGCGCTGCAAGAGCCAATGTTGTTTGCGGACACCATGGCGAACAACATTGCCTACGGTCGCCCCGACGCGAGCATGGAAGAGATCGTCGCCGCGGCTAAGGCCGCCCAGGCCCATGACTTCATCATGGAGTTTCCAAATGGTTACCAGCACCGCATTGGCGAACGCGGCGCCGGCCTCTCCGGCGGTCAACGGCAGCGCACCGCGCTCGCGCGTACGCTCCTCCTTCAGCGCCGCATTATCATGCTGGACGACGCGACGGCCAGCGTCGACACAGAGACCGAGTACCGGATATATGAGGGTCTCAAGAACTATGCCCAAGGCTCGACGAGATTCGTGGTGGCGCAGCGTGTCTCGACCATCAAGGAAGCAGACCTAATCCTCGTCATGGAAGAGGGCCGCATTGTCGACCGGGGCACCCACGAGGAATTGGTGCAACGGGAAGGCTTTTACGCCCGCATCTACGACATTCAGCTCAGGGACCAGGAGCGCATGGCCGCGCTGGCGCGCGAAGCAGAGCAGGGCGCAGATGGAGACGGAGCTGCCCATGGCTGAGCGCGGGCAACAGCCCCCACCTTCTGTGGCGTCCGATAGCAATAGGAAGCCGGACAAGCCTTCTGTGGAACTGGCGGACGAGGAGGAGCGAATCAAGGGCGAGATTGATCTCAAGATCATTGCCCGCCTCTTCGGCTATACGGCCGGTTTCCGCTGGCAAATTGCCGGTGGAATCATCGTGACCTTTACCTATACCGTCGCCAGCGTCCTGCGGCCTTACTTGCTTAAGCTGGCTATCGACGGCCCGCTTGCAAGCGGTGATTTGCGAGGGCTTGACATACTTGCCCTATTGTATCTATTTGCCGGTCTCGTGCTCTTTGGCGCCATGGGAGCGCGCAAGTGGATCATTAGCTGGCTGGGCCAACAGTTGCTCTTCTCAGTGCGCCAAGGGCTCTTTGAGCACCTCCAACGCCTGGGGCTGGGCTTCTACGACCGCAACCGCGCCGGGCGCATCATCACTCGTGTCACCAGTGACGTGCGAGACATCAATCGACTGGTGACGGAAGGCATCGTAAACACGGCCACTGACCTCTTTGTTTTGGTGGGAATCCTCTTCATGATGCTTTACATGCACTGGCAGCTTGCGCTGTTTACCTTCATCGTGCTGCCCGGTCTCATTGCGGTGGCATTCTTCTTCAAGGGCAAGTCCCGCAGCGCCTGGCGTCTTGCGCGGGAAGATCGCAGCGTGATGAACGGCAACTTTGCTGAGAGTATCCTCGGCGTACGGGTGACCCAGGCGTACTCGCGTCAAATGGAAAACCTGCAGCGCTTTCAGTCCCTCAGCGATCGCTACGTCGGCTCCATGCTCAAGGCGAACGGACTTGCGGCTGCGTTTTCTCCCACAGTGAGCATCATCAACGCGGTTGCCATTGTAATCATCATCTGGTTTGGCGGCGTTGCCGTTGTCCAGGATACGATTTCATTGGGAGTCCTCGTGGCCTTCCTCAGTTACGTGCAACGCTTCTTCCAACCGTTACAGAGCATATCGTCACGATTCAATCAAATGCAGTCGGCGATGGCGGCGAGCGAGCGAGTGTTCGCGCTGCTCGACCAGGAACCGGATGTCGTCAACGCGCCGGATGCCAAGGCTCTGCCGGCGGTACGGGGTCATGTTCGCTTCGATGATGTCGTCTTTGCCTATGTGGAGGATACGCCTGTCCTGCACGGCATATCTCTGGAGGCCCGACCGGGCGAGCTCATCGCCATCGTGGGACACACGGGTGCGGGCAAGACCTCGATCATCAACGTGCTGTGCCGGTTTTACGATATTCAATCCGGTGCGGTGACTATCGACGGCTCGAATATTGGCGATGTTACCCTCGAGAGCCTGCGCGGTCAGATTGGGCTCGTACTGCAGGAGCCGTTCCTCTTTTCCGGTACGGTCAAGGAGAACATCCGCTACGGCAGGCTCGATGCGACGGACGAGGAGATCGTGGAGGCGGCCAAGGCGGTGCGTCTCCATGACTTTGTGGAATCTCAACCCTTCCGCTATGAGACGCTGGTTGGCGAGCGGGGCACGCAACTCTCAATCGGCCAGCGGCAATTGCTCTCATTCGCGCGGGCCTTGCTTGCCGACCCACGCATACTCGTACTCGATGAGGCGACGTCCAGCGTGGATACGGAAACGGAGCAACAGATCCAAGAAGCCCTGGCGCTTCTCCTGCGCGGCAGGACGAGTTTTGTCATCGCCCACCGTCTCTCCACCATCCAAAACGCCGACCAAGTCATCGTGATGGATAGAGGTAAGATTGTGGAACAGGGCACCCACCAGGAGTTGCTTAAGCAACGGGGCAGCTACTTTCAGCTCTACACGATGCAGTTTGCGGACCAGGAATAAGTTCCCTGATAGAGATTCTCGATTAGGCTGAGACCCAGCGCCCAAAGTGGTCTTTGGTCGAGGGCTTCCCGCTACGCAGGCCGCTTCGTTACCCGAATGCCGGCGTCAGCCGGCGTGCGGGGGCCGGGACCTGAGCACGGCAGGCGATTCTCAAAAGAGGATGACGCATCCGCCCTACCGTCGGCGACGGCAACGCAGTCACTCCGGCCGGGAAGTAGCGTCCTGCCCGGGGCGCTCAGGACGAAGTCGGCGCATCCTGCCGCTCCTGTTTCCGCAACAGGCCGAATGCAAGCACCGCCAAGAGCGTCAGCGGCACGAGTCCCGTGATGCCGAGCGGAGCGCGAACGAGCGAATCGGTGTCCAGCAATAAGAGGAGCGGCAGCCCGGCAACGGCATTGATGAGGCCGTGTCCAAAGGCGGCAGCCAGGACGCTCCCTGCCGCGAGACGCAGCCACGTGATAATGACACTCCAACCAAGCGTAAACCAGACCATGAAAACCATGCCCAGCCAGGGGTGTTCGGGATAGTTGTATCCCATGAAGATGGCCGGCGCGTGCCAGATGCCCCAGATGATGCCGATGAGCAAGCTCGCGCGCGCCATGCCAAGTGGCGCCAGTTTCGCCAGCAGATAGCCGCGCCAGCCGAGTTCTTCACCAAGGGCAAAGAGGCTGTTAAGCACCGCCGCCAGCGTAAAAGCGGTGACAATGTTGATGAACACCACCAAGATTGGGTCGTTGAAGGGGTAGGGCTGGTCGGCAAGCTCGCTCCGCAGCGGTTCAAGCGGCGTGTTCACTTCCTGAATGCCGAGTCCGACGCTAAGTCCCATCGCGGCGATCAGGAACAGAAGTACGAAGAAGTAGATGCTGGCGTATCGTTCCAGGTTGCCACGCCGTACGCCGAGTTCTTTCCTGGACATGGGCGTCACATAGCGGCTGCATACGATTGCGGCAACGCCCGGTCCCCACATGGCGAGCAGAGAGCCTACCGTAAACACGAAAAGGTTTTCCAGCCCGCCCAACAGGTAGACAACCGCCCATATTCCCCAGGTCAGGCCGAATGCTAAGCCGAGAAATATGCCAAGGCTCCTCCACTCAAGCGGAGGTGTGGCGGGGGTCTGTTCAGACTGTTCTACAGGCGGCTCACTTGCTTGCATTCTGAAGTGCTCTACCGTTGCAGGATGGCGGGTCGGGCGATGGTCTTGCCCTGCCACTCAACCGCATGCTTCGGCCAGTCTGCGGAAGCCGCCGAGAGCACTTCGATACCGTGCTCGGTTACGAGGGTCGTATCCTCGCTCTTGACACCCGCAATGCTGGGATTCCACGCAAAGGCCTGATTCAACTGAATCACCTCATCGTTGGCGGGTGATGCTTTGTAGTCCCGAGACTCGTAGCCACACGCGCCTCCCTGATGGTGGAACCGCCATTCGTCCTCGTAGCCGGCCTTGGCATATTCATTCACGGCTTCAGCAAAGACGTCCCTCGCGGGGCGGCCCGGTACCGAACCGAGAATGAAGGCCGCGTCAACCTGCGCGCAGGCGGCTGACTTTTCCTGAATTTCCTGCGGAATGTCTCCGAAGTGCACGAGGCGCGAGACGGAGCAGATGAGGCCGTGCTGGCGGGCGCACAGTACAAGCATGGCATACCTATCCAGTACTTGCGCGGTGGGAATGGGATGCCGATAGCGGAAGATGCGTTCATCGGTCGCGACGAGGGTGAGCGCCGCCTGAATCCCCTGGGAAATGGCTTTGCCGGCTATGAGGCTGGCGATGGCGTGCTCCGTCATGCCGGGAGCGACTTCGTGAGCAACCGACTCAAGCGCTTGTGCGGCTGCTTGTCCCAGCGCGCGGTACCGCTCGATCTCTTGGGGCAAGAGCTGGTAGCGCAAACGCGCAATGTCACCCGATAGCTTCTGCGCGCCCCGGATGTCGCAGTCGGCGCCGGTGCGCTTGCTCTGCGCGACCGTATTCCAGTGGACCACTTGCGCACGGTCTACGTGCCAGTAGGGCGCAACCGGAGTCCACTCCGGTGGCACAAGGCCTTCTTCCACTTGGAAACGCGGCATCTCGATGCGGTCGGCCACCAGGGACTTCTCATCGGGCGTGTAGATCAGGTGGGCGCCGGCATGCTCGGTGGCAATCATGATGAAGCCATCGCGTCCTCCCGTCGCCCAGGCGAAGTTGGCCACACGACCGAGAACGAGAGCGTCGAGATTCCGGTCAGCCAGGAAGTGGGCAATGCGTTCGTGTTTGGCTTCTATTTCATTCATCGTTTGAATTCCTCTCGCAGAGTGCTGTTCTTTCATTTCGGCGAGTCCGATTGGTTTCCCGAACCAGACGCTGGAGTTCGGCAACGGGCGCCTAGGCGTCTGCTGCATATTGTCGTATGAAAGCCATGGCTTTCTCAAGGGCGCGGGAGCGGTGGCTGATGCGGTTCTTCTCACTGGATGAGAGCTCGGCCATGGTTCTATTCTCGTGAGGAAGATAGAATACCGGGTCATAGCCAAACCCGCCGCTGCCACGAGGCTCGTGTGCGATGATCCCTTCACACGCACCGCTTGCGGTAAACAGCACTGAGTCGGCGAGAGCAAGCGCTGCCACGCAGCGAAATCGTGCCGTGCGCTGCGGGTGGGGAACGTCCTTGAGTTCCTGCAGCAGCTTCCTGGTGTTGGTGCTGGCGTCACCTTGGGGTCCGCCGTAACGCTTCGAGAGCACGCCCGGCCTGCCGCCAAGCGCGTCAACTTCCAACCCGGAGTCCTCTCCCAGCACGAGCAGCGACGTCTGTGCCGCGACACACAGCGCCTTGTGACGGGCGTTATCAAGAAAAGTTTCGTACGGCTCGTCAGAAGGCAGCGACAAGCCGAGGTCGCTTGCGGTTACCGGTGTTAAGCAAATGTCCCGCAGGAGGTGCTGGAATTCAACCACTTTGCCGGGATTGCCCGTAGCAAGAACGAGAAGCGGGTGTTTCTGACTTGGCATAGATTCTCCAGCGACGGCCTTTTGAAACGGGGTGGCGCAAGACCCGGATTCTGACCCATCAAATGCACAATTCGACAGGCGATCGATTCTAGTGCCCTAGTCACGTTTGAGCTAGGCCCGCCGACTATAGGATAGCAAGAGACTTGGATGCGGACTAACTCGTGGCGGCAGCGTGCGCGCTCTTGGCAGTTGTGCGGCGTGGGGCATGATACGGGACCGACGCACTAAGCGGAGGGGGGAGAATCTCTGGTGGGGAGCACCGGCGCCACTGTGAACTGACTATGTCGCAATTCCGGAGTTTGGAGGCTGGTTGCTCCTGGCCGTGGACTATCGCGTTTTGGCGGCTTCCCCGGCGGAGCCACCACGGGCACGGACTACCGCGCAGGTTGCAAAATATGCCAAACGCTGGCGATCTCTTGCTGCAACTCTGTGTTGTGCTCAAGCTCTTTGCTAATCTTGTCGCAGCCATACATCACCGTGGTATGGTCGCGGCCACCGAGAATTCTGCCGACTTCCGGCAGCGAAACTTGTGTTTCTTCCCGCATCATGTACATCGCTATCTGGCGCGGCCGCGCGATGGACTTATCACGCTTGGGCCCGATGAGGTCTGCCACCTGCACGCGGAAGTGCGTGGCGACGGCGTTGAGGATCTGTTCGGGCCTAAAGGCGTCTTTGCGTACATTGAAGAGCAGTCCATCCAGGACTTCCGTTGCCAATTCCTGGGACGGCTGCTGGTCATTCAACTTCGCGAATGCCAGGAGTCGTGTCAGGGCCCCTTCGAGTTCTCTCACATTACTAACGAGATGCGTTGCCAGGAACTCCAGCACCTCATCCGAGACGACCGCCTCTTCCTCCTCGGCCCGCTTGCTCAGTATCGCGATGCGCGTCTCAAGGTCCGGGGGTTGAATATCCGCGATCAATCCCCATATAAAGCGGCTGCGCAGGCGTTCGGTGAGGGTCTCAATGCTATTTGGCTGCCGGTCGCTGGAAAGCACGATTTGCTTGCCGAATTCATGGTATGCGTTAAACGTATGGAAGAACTCCTCTTGTGTTTGCTCCTTGCCGGCGAGAAACTGCACATCGTCAATGAGAATGATGTCTGCGCTGCGGTAGCGATCGCGGAATTCATCGATACGCTTATTCTTGATGGCGCGAATGAACTCGTTCGTAAATGTCTCGCATGTCACGTAGACGATATGGCGGTTGGGCTGGGCCTGCATCACTTCATTGCTGATGGCGTGCAGTAAGTGGGTTTTGCCGAGACCCGCGCCTCCGTAAATGAACAGGGGATTATACGCTTCTGCGGGGCGTTCCGCCACCGCTTGTGCGGCCGCCGCTGCCAAGCGGTTTCCCGCGCCAATCACGAACCGATCAAACGTGAATTTTGTGTTGACCATCCCCTGTGTGTTCGGATCGCGTGGCAACCGTGTCTGCGCAACATCCGGGGGGATAGGCGCCGGTGCCGCCGAACCATCGGCAGAGGAGTCCTGCCGGGCCTGCGCGGAAGCGGTTGAGGATACCTCGTAAACTACCGAGACCTCCTGTTGACAAAGCCGTGCCAGGATTTGCTCTACCAAGGCGTGGTAGTTCCTCTCCACCACCTCTTTGGCAAAGGTGTTGGGTACGCCAACCCTAAAGGGGGCGCCGTTAGCGTCAATGAGGTGGGTATTTCGAAGCCAAGCCGAATACTGTCCGCGCGGTACTTCCAGTTCAAGTTCCCCGAGGACAGTCTGCCAGAGCGTTCGCGGTTTTAAAGTAGACATAGAGAAGGGGAGCTAAGGGAGGGGCTCTATCGCTAAGCAGACATGCTATCAAATCCCCATGCTGAGGGCAAGCATAGACTGTCTATCTGTCGTGCCCCGAATTCTCGGAGACTGTGCCCTCTCCGCCGATCCGGTGACGCCAGCGGCTGAGGTGATCTGGGCTCTCGGTCAGGAGGACGAAACGCGGAAATCCTGTGAGACGGAGAGGGAGCGAGCGCAATTCACCGCTTGCCGCGCAATTGAGGAAAGAGCCAATGTGGGTGCCGCTTCGTTGAGTAAAGTGGGTTGAAATCCGCTCGAATCTCTGTCATAGTGAAACTAGTGTATGCGCAGTGGCAGGAATTCCCGTCAGGCAAGAAAGAGGAAGCAATGGCTGATCCAATTGCGGTGACAGATGACAGCTTTACGAAAGACGTCACGGAATCTACACTCCCTGTCGTCGTTGACTTCTGGGCATCATGGTGCGGTCCTTGCAAGATGGTAGAACCTATCGTCAAGGAGCTCGCCAATGAGCTTGAGGGTAGGGTGGTGTTTGCCAAAGTCAATACGGACGACAATCTGGAGACTCCTACGCGTCTTGGCGTGCAGGGCATCCCCACGCTTATCTTCTTCCGCGACGGCCAGGAGGTTGGGAGAGTCGTAGGATTTCGGCCAAAGGCACAACTGCTTAAGGCCATCGAGGCCGATCTCTTGCAGACCGCGTCCTAGGGGCACAACGGGAGACAGGATTACGAATAAGAAGAAGCTAGCCGGCTCGCATGAACCGGCTAGCTTTTCGATTCCAAGTTGGATTGCCTGACGTACGCCTGCTCAGGAGCAATGAGGCAGGGCGACTGGACAGGGATGTGGCAGCCTACTCCCCTTGAGCGACGTCCAGAATCATCGTGTGGATCAACTGCTCGACCGGGGCGAGGTCGTCAGTAAACACCTGCGTCTCGACGCTGGAGAGTTCGCGATAATGTTCCGACGCTACGGCGAGAACCACGCGCAAGCGATCGTCAACGTCCTGGCTGACGAGTAGCGGCTGTATGTTATCGAGATAGTCCTGTGGTGTGCTTGACTGATTGGTAGCAACGACGATGCTGTTGATCGTGCCCGGAATATCAATAATGTAGACGTTCGGAAAAACTGCCTTCATTGTACCGGCTATTGTGTGGACCAAGCGAAAATCCGTCGACGTGCGCCCAACGTTTATCACCGCCACACCATTGGGCGTCAGCCGGTCGCGCACATGCTGGAAGTACTCCTTCGTGGTCATCTGAAACGGAATATACGGCTGTTGGTACGCATCCGTGCCGATCAGGTCGTACTTGCGGTCGTCCGTCATGAGAAAGTAGCGTCCGTCCTGCGCGACCACCTCGAGATTGGGCTCGGTCATGTCGAAGAACTGCCGACCGATCTCCACGATTTCGGGATCGATTTCAACGCCGACGATCTTGATCGGCCCGTAGATCTGCGTCATCTGCTTGGGCACCGTGCCCGCGCCAAGCCCGATCATCAGGACATGCTGCAGGTCGGCGGGCTTGACGTTGGGAGCGAAGAACGGCGCCGCCAGGTAATAGTCCCACGGCCCGCCCGTGAGCAGCCGTTCAGGATGATAGATCGAGTGCGTCGCCTGCCCTTCATTCAGCTCGAGCAAGCGCGTGCTGTCTTCGAGCTCGATCACGCGGATATAGTTGTAGGCCGATTCCGTTTCTTCGATAACGACTCCATTGTCCGCAGGCTTGATCGTCACTTGGGGCACAATTGTCAGCCCAACAAGCACAAGCACGAAGACGAGCGGGTACAGTTTCCTTCTCCCTAAGGCGATGATTGAGAGGATAAGCAGGGCGAAGGCAAACGTCAGAAACGTATTGCGCGTGCCGATGTTGGGCACCAGCACGAGCGTGGGTAAGAAAGCGCCAAGTAAACTGCCGACGGTCGAAATCGCGTAAAGCTGGCCGGCCACGCTGCCTGATTGCCGCACGTCGCCATCTTCCAAGGTCAACCGAATGGCAAAAGGCGAAACACAGCCGAGCAACGTAATCGGGACCGCAAGCAAGAGCAACACCACCAACAGTGAGCCCCAAAAGACGCCGAGAGAGTACGTGGCAAACGCGACTTGGGAGTACTGCAAAATGGGGCGGGAGACAAACGGCAGCACACCAATGAGCACCGCTGCTACCGCCGTCAACTGGTAGAGCACTTCCTCGCGGGGGTAGCGGTCGGCCAGACGACCGCCGAGATAGTAGCCAAGTGTCAGGTAGAGCAGCGTAAATCCAATGACGTTCGCCCAAACGAAGAGCGAAGTGCCGAAGAACGGGGCAATGAGCCGGGACAAAGCTATCTCCGTCCCTAAACTCGAAATACCGCCCACGAACACGATGAGGATAAGTAGGATGCGTGAAGTTCTCGACATACTAGCGTCTAAGGCTCCTCCCTGGCCGCAGGCCAGAACTACGCTGTTTGAGCATTGCTATGCTGATGCTGCTGTCGCAGCCAAAGTGCGAGCAGGATACCGGCTGCCGCGACGATGATGCCGGTCACCTGCGCTTGCTTCAACTCCCAGAGGACGATCTCATTCAGCCGCCAATTGAAGATGATGATTTGCGCAACGGAGTATCCCACCAAGTAGAGTGCGAATACCATGCCCGGCGTGCGGAAGCGATGCCGCAGCGGCCAGAGTATGGCAAAGATCACGGCATTGCCCAAGAGCTCATAGACTGCCGCCGGATGGTATGCAACGGAAGTGCTCGGCGCAAACGTCGCGGGATGGGTATACAAGAACGCCCATGGGAGATCGGATGGATAGCCGATGACGTCGCCATTCACAATGTTGCCGATGCGGCCAATGCCCTGCGCAGGCAGCGCAAGTATGGCGGCAGCATCCAACACGGGCCACAGCCGTATGTTGGTGCGCCAGCACGTAATCAGGAGTGCAATTACCACCCCAAAAATGCAACCGTAGAACGCCATGCCCCCTTCCCAGGTAGCGACTATGCGCCAGGGCTGCTCTAGGTAAGGGCCAAGGGGTTGCTGGATGACATAGTAGAGTCGTCCGCCAATGAAGCCGGCGATGGCTGCCGGCCAAAAGAGCATGTTGATCTGATCGTCATTGATGCCGCGCTCGTTGGCGTACTTGCGGATGGTCCACACACCGGCCAAGATGCCCAGGACGTACATGAGCCCGTACCACCGGAATGCGATGGGCCCGAGGTGGACCAGGACAGGGTCCATGTGGATGGTGATGACTGACGGTATGAGCATAGCTGTGTGAAGAGTGAACCCCTAAGTGGGAGTGACCTCGATTAGGTAGCGATAGCGGCGGTTGCGCCGGCAGCGCGCGCCAGGTTACCGCTTTCGCGGACGCGGCGTAGGTCGTGCAAGGTGTCTTCGATTGCGTCAACTGCTTGCGCTACATCCTCTGCCGTGTGCGAGTACGTGATGAAGTTCACGCCGCCGCGCCGAATGAGCACGCCGCGCTGGGCCAGACCGGCGAGGAGGAACTGCCACATGAGGCCCTCTTCTTCAGCGTCTGCCGCGTCGAGGAAGCGCTCGCCTCCGATAGGCGCAAGGCCATAGGCTTCCAGCGCTACTCCCGCACGCTGCGCCGCGCCGTTTATCCCGTCCCTCAGTTGCTCGCCCGTCTGATGGAGTTGTGCCTGCACGTTGCGCTCGCGCATGACGTTCATCGTCGCTACCGCGGCAGCGAGCGAGAGGGCCTCACCGCCGTACGTGATGCTGATGACGAGGTCTTCCGCAGCTTGCATCACCTCTTTGCTACCGACGACAGCCGCCAATGGCATGCCGTTCGCCATGGCTTTGGCAAAGGTGGCCAAGTCCGGTGTCACGCCGTAGTACTCCTGCGCTCCGCCCATGGCCAGGCGAAAACCGGTGACGATTTCGTCGTAGATGACGAGCGCCCCATTCCGATGCGCAATATCATTCAGCCCTTGGAGGTAGCCAGGCTCCGGCTCTTTGCCCTTGGATGCCGCATCCAGTGCAACGGCGGCAACCTGGTTGTCGTGCGTCCGAAAGAGGTCTTCAAGGTGATTGAGATCGTTGAATGTGAATTGCTCGATGCTCTGTTCTAGCGCCGATGGTATGCCACCGTCGTTGCGGCTCGCACTCCACCCATCCGACCAGCCGCGATAGCCGTTGTTAAAGATTATCTCGCGCTGGGTGTAGGCGCGTGCGATGCGCGCGGCGGCATTGTTCGCTTCGGCGCCGCCCTTGAGAAAGCGGACCATCTCGGCGGCGGGTACGGCGTCGATGAGGCTATCGGCTGCTGCTACCTCAAGCGGTGATAGCAAACCATAGATGATGCCCTTGCCAAGTTGCTCGGCAATGGCCGCATCCACGGCCGGGTAGCAATAGCCGAGAACGATTGGACCGAGGGCGTTCACAAAGTCGATGTACTCGTTTCCATCAATATCCCAGATGTGCGAGCCGTTCGCGCGTGCGGCGTAAATGGGATAGGATCCGAATGCGTAGGCGCCGGGCCGCTTGCTACTGGTCTGAGAACCTCCGGCAATAACGTCTCGGGCGTGTGCAAAGAGATCTAACGACTCAGTGAATTGTACGACCGTTTGTTGCGCCATCACCGATTACTCCTTGTTCGCGTCTTGTACGGCTGCCGCTGATTCATGCGGACTGCCATTCGCTACCCAGTATCCGTGTTCCGCCAATTTGCCGTATGTTTCAGGTCGGCGGTGCTCCCACATGTTCTCCCGGAAGTTCGACTCGCCTGAATTCCCCATGCTGCGCACTATGCGGGGACGGTCCAGGTCAATTTCGGCCACTGCCATGCCCCAGTAGCGTCCCAAGTCTGCCAGAGATACGCCGTCAGGTCCGATAACGCTGCTCCGGTTGAGGCACATGCCCGGCATCCACGGCGCTTCATTGTCGATGCCGTTGTTGACGGGACACACGTACACGCAATTGTCGATGGCCCGCGACTGAATGACCGCTTCCCAGCCCACCTCGCCGTACATACTGTAGACCGTGGGATGAAAGATGATCTCGGCGCCCTGCAAAGCGAGAATGCGAAAGCCCTCCGGAAAATTCACGTCGTAGCAGATCGTAATGCCAATCCTGCCAAAGTCCAGTTCGAATACCGGCCAATCATGCCCGGGGATTATCCCCCATTCTTGGCTCTCTACTTTCGTCAGGTGTACTTTGCGGTAGCCGCCAACGTAGCGGCCGGAGCGGTCGAATACCATTGCCAAGTTGCGCCGTATGCCTTGCTCATTGGCAAGAATTGGGGCTATGACGTTGATGCCATGCCGCGCGGCCACCTGGGACATGCGCGTGTAGGTCGGGCCGCCGGGAACGTCTTCGAACCACGCGTCGGCCTTGCCGGCGCGACTGATGCCCTTCACGTGAAAAACCTCAGGAAGACAGGCAATATCCGCGTTCTGTTCCGCGGCGCGGACGATCAACTCTTCTGCAACGGTTAGGTTGTACGCATGCTTCTCACTGTCAGTGCCATCCGGCACGCGGAGCGGCGTAGAGCAAACTGCCACTCGCACCGTTCGCGCCATTGGGACCTCCCTCGTATCCGCTTACGCACTCATCTACAGTACTAAAGAGGACGCCGCTTGTCACCTTCCGTGCCGGTTGGCTTGACCTCGCGGGTCTGCTTGACGGCTGGCGGGCGGTTTGTCACCATCGATCTGTTTCCAAGGCTGCGTTGTAACAGGAATGAACTGTACATAAACACTTAGGTACCGGCACTTGCTGAATAGAAACTCCTCCCTGCGCGAGGTCATTTCCTACTTTTTCGTCCTTGGCTGTGTAGCGTTTGGCGGTCCGGCCGCCCACGTGGCCATGATGCACAGGGAGTTGGTGGAGCGTAAGCAGTGGCTCAGCGAACAGCAGTTCGTCGACCTGTGGGCGGCCACGAACCTCATTCCCGGCCCCAACTCCACCGAAATGGCGATTCACATCTCAACGGTGCGGGCCGGCTGGCGGGGTCTTATCGGGGGTGGTATCGCCTTCATCCTGCCCGCGGCGCTCATGGTGACCGCGCTCGCATGGGGCTATACGCAGTTCGGACATCTGCCCCAGGCTGGTTGGATACTCTATGGGGTCAAGCCGGTTGTCATCGCGATCGTCGTGCACGCGCTGCTTGGCTTGCTGCGTACCGCCTGGCGCAGCGTCCCGCTCGCGGTGTTGGGACTGGCGGCGGCGGTCATAGCTGTGGTGGGTGTCAATGAGTTGCTGGTCTTGTTTGGGTGTGGGCTGCTGGCGGGAGTCGTCGTGGCTGCAAAGGGACAATTGCCCAAGTTACCGGCCAAGACAAACTTCGCGGCAGTGCCGCTCGCTGCACTTGGCACGGCTTCGCCCGTTGCCAAGCCGTTGCTTGGATTCGCGGGCACGCTGTTGGCGCCGCTCGCCGCGCCGTTCGGATTGGGCCAGCTCTTCTTTACGTTTCTCAAGATTGGTGCGGTCCTATACGGCAGCGGCTACGTGCTTTTGGCGTTTTTGCACGGCGACTTTGTCGAGGGCCTCGGGTGGCTCACGGAAGACCAGCTACTCGATGCCGTTGCCGTGGGTCAACTGACACCCGGTCCGCTCTTTACTACGGCTTCGTTTGTGGGCTACATAACTGGCTTCGAGCACTTCGGCACCACGCAGGGAGCCCTGCTGGCGAGTGCACTGGCAACGGTAGGCATATTCCTACCGTCATTTCTCTTCGTCGCTGCCATTAATCCCTGGATTCCGAAACTACGCGACTCGCAGTTCTTTGGCGCCGTGCTCGACGGAGTTGTGAGCGCAGCCATCGGGCTGATGGGAGCCGTGGCGCTTTTCCTGGGACAGGCGGCACTCATAGACATTCCCACAGTTGCCGCCGCGGGGATCGCCATTGCGCTGCTGTGGTTTACGAAGGTCAACTCAATCTGGCTGATTGTAGGCGGGGCGGTGTTCGGTGTCGCCGTGCAATTGGCTCTGCCCTATGTGATGCCGTAGGCGACCGCTTCTCGCGTGCGTGCATTGCCGGAGTGGTAGAATAGTGTCAAGCCAGCAGTCAACAAGGAGTAAACAACCATGCAGCAGGTTATACTCGGAAGCTCCGGCATAGAAGTCTCCCGGTTGTGCATCGGCACGGGTACGGTCGGATGGAACGGGTCATCGAATCAGACCCGGCAGCTTGGCACTGAAGGCCTGATCGACCTCCTCTGCTATGCGTACGACTCCGGTGTGCGTTTTTGGGATACCGCCGATCAGTATGGCTCTCATCCCCACGTGCGCGGGGCCCTGCGGGCGCTCCCGCGCGATCAGGTCGTCATCACGACAAAGACGACGTCGCGCACGCCGGATGGCATTCGGGCGGATGTGGATCGCTTTCTGCAGGAACTTGGCACCGACTATGCCGATATCGTACTCTTGCACTGCCTCACCGAGCACGACTGGACAACGCGCTACCAGGACTGCATGGAAGCGCTGACGGCGTGCAAAGACGAGGGCAAGATTCGCGCTGTGGGCGTTTCCTGCCATGACTTCGAGGCTTTCAAGCTGGCTGCGGTTTCGCCCTGGGTGGAGGTGGTGCTGGCGCGTATCAATTACGCCGGCGTATTGATGGACGCCTCGCCTGAGGAGGTCATCCCCGTGATGGACGAAATGGCCGCCCGGGGCAAGGGCATCTATGGGATGAAAGTCTACGGCGCAGGCAAGCTGCTCGACGATCGCCGCAAGGCGCTCGAATATGTGCTCGATCTCCCGAGCGTCGCTGCCATTGTGTTGGGCATGGAGAACAAGGCTGAAGTTGACGAAAACGTCGAGTTGATGGAATCGTTGGTTGGCGTTCCCGTCTAGTCTTCCGCGTCAGCAGGAATTACCAGAGATCGTCTCATAGATTCATTGCTCAGTGCAGATCCGCCCTTCGACTAGCCCGTACTGAGCTTGCCGCAATGCTCAGGGTGAACGGAAAAGCGATTGATCCATTCGCGCTGAATGAGTTGCGCACAGCCGTCGGCACGAACCGTTTACCTGGGCATTGCAAGCGTGCTCTCAAGGAGTTCGTCCTGCAGCGCGCAAGCGCTCAAGCGTTTGCATGAGGTCGGACGCCGCGACGCTTTCCTGCGTGCTGGACCCCAGATCCCGCAGCAAGACCTGGCCTTCCGCAAGCTCGTCGTCCCCAACGATCACGGCAAAGTTAGCCTGATGATTGCCGGCCTGGCGGAGTTGCGCTTTGAGACTGCGCGGCCGGTACGTCATCAGGGCGCGCATGCCGCGCTGTCGTAGGTCATTCACCAAGCGTGTGCCGTATGTCGCAGCGCGCTCGCCGAGAGTTGCCACGAACACGCTAAAAGGCTGGGATTCGTTGGGAGCGACGCCTTGCCGTTGCAGGTTGAGAATGATTCGCTCGATGCCCGTGCCGAAGCCAATCCCCGGCAGGTCGCGCTTCCCAATCTGCCCTGCCAGGCCGTCGTAGCGGCCCCCGCCGCCCAACGCGCTCTGCCGCCCCACTGCCTGCGGCCAGACCTCGAATACGGTGCGCGTGTAGTAGTCCAGACCCCGCACCAGCGTGTGGTTCAACGCATACTTGATGCCCATGGCTTCTAACGCATGCTTCAATACGCCAAAGTGCGCCTTGCAGTCGGCGCAGAGATTGTCCAGCGTGTGGGGCGCATCCGCGATGAAAGGTTGGCACGAATTTTCTTTGCAGTCCAGGAGGCGGAGTGGGTTGCGTTCCAAGCGTGTCTGGCAGTTGGCGCACAGAGACTCTACGTGGGATCTGTAATATGACTTCAGTTCTGCGATGTATTGCGGACGGCAAGCCGCATCGCCTATGCTGTTGAGTTGCAGAGAAACCTCCGTGAGCCCAACGCTGCGATAGAGATGCAAGAGGAGGCTAATCACTTCGGCATCGATGGCGGCGGACTCTTCGCCGAGCGCTTCCACGCCGAACTGATGGTGCTGGCGCAAGCGCCCCGCCTGGGGCCGGTCGTAGCGAAAGATCGAAGCGACATAGCTGAGCTTCACCGGCTGGGGCAGCCGATGCATGCCGTGCTCTAGATAGGCGCGGACCACCGGCGCCGTCCCTTCCGGTCGCAGCGTGAGGCTGTCACCGCCGCGATCGGAAAACGTGTACATTTCCTTCTCAACGATGTCCGTGCCTTCTCCCACCGTGCGTTGAAAGAGACGCGTATCCTCAAACACGGGTGTACGGATTTCGCCGTAGCCGTAGGATTCGCAGATGGCCTTGAAGTGAGCGGTTACATAGCTCCAATACGCTTGATCATTGGGTAGAATGTCGGCGGTGCCTCGAGGAGTCTGCAGCACGTCTTACTCTCCTGTCTGAAGTGCATTGAGGGAGCGCGTTACGCGAGCGGCCGTGAGTCCCCTGATCGCAATTCGCTTGCGTCGTGCCGCAGCGCCACGCCGCACCATTACGGCGGCCCTGGGTACGCCGAGGACACGGGCAAGAAACGCTATCAACTCCGCATTGGCCTTGCCATCCACCGGTGGCGCCTGTAAACGCACGCAGAGTGCGCCGTCGTGCGTGCCGGCAAGTTCAGTATGCCGCGCTCGCGGTCTCGCTAGGACTGTCAACTCGCAGCCGTCTGTGGAATCTCTGACGTCAAACGCCGGCCGCGACATGCGCTAACCGCAAATCAGCGAGAGCAAGAATGTCCGAAGGAGCTGTAGCAGAATGAGCGCGACCAATGGGGAAAAGTCGATCATGCCGGCACTTGGCATGTAGCGCCGGATGGGGCCAACAATCGGCTCCGTTATGTCGTTTAGCATAGCGATGATGGGGTTGCCCGGGTCCTGCACAAACCATGAAGCCAAGGCACGAGCAATGATAGCGAAGATCAACGCTAGCGTGAGAAAGTGAACAAACGTACAAATTATCGCGTTCATGTGCTATTCATTTTCGCCTAGGTACTTGGTAGTGCTGCCATTGATGCGCTTGCGCGCTCGGGAGGTGGGCGCTCGCCAAATAGGGCTCTCCCCACCCTTACAATGGTAGCACCCTCCTCTATCGCAATTGCATAGTCGTTGGTCATACCCATGGAGAGTTCCCGGCACGGGTGATCGGGCAGCATTGACTGCAACTTATCGCGCAACTCTCTCAGGGCGCGGAATTCTCCACGGAGTGTCGCTTCATCATCGGTGAACGACGCAATTGTCATCAGTCCGTCTATCCGAAGATTGGTGAGCGTCCCAACGCTTTGGACTATCGTAGACAACTCGGACGGTTCGAAGCCGAATTGGCTGGCCTTTCCCGTAACATTGACTTGCAGCAGTACCGGCAAGAGCCGGTCTTGTTCAGCCGCATGCCGCGCAAGGGCCGCGGCCAGTCGCAGGCTGTCGACTGACTGCACGCAGTCGAAGAGCCCCACAGCGTGCTTGGCTTTGTTTGACTGCACGTGCCCGATCATGTGCCACGCGAAGGATTTGGGCAGCATCGGGATCTTATCGGCCGCTTCCTGGACGCGGTTCTCACCGAATGTCCTGAGTCCGGCAGCGGCGCCCTCCTCAACGGTGTCCTTGCCAAAGGTTTTGGTGACGGCAACGAGCGTAATCTCGGATGGGTCTCTACCCACACGTGCAGTAGCCTGTGAAATCCGTGACTGTACGCGCGCGACGTTTTCTGCAATGCTCATGAGCGTGATCGTCTGTAGATTCGCTAATCGAGAGTCCAGCTTAGGCCACTTTCGTCAACTCTACTGTAGCAAATCCCCGGCCAGCGTGCATGCCGATAGTTCCGGCCGCGTAGGTGGAGCCCGCGCAAGCAATCTACCGTAGTCAAAGTACACCACCTCCAGTATAATTGATGGTGAGAAACCGTTAGCGCCTTAAGGCACGGTACGGTTTCGCTAACGTGAATGGTGACATATGGACTTTGAAAAACTAAACAAGAAACTATTAAACCTTTAGCGAAACGAGGAGAATGTTAATGCAGCGCAAATGGATAGGCGATGGTGGACTGCAGGTACGCATGTTCATCACGATTTTTCTTCTCGGCGCAGTGTACGTCTTCTTCTTGGCCGCTCTGTGGTCGCTGGGCGCGGGCGCCATGACAATGCTGGTATTCGCGGGCGCCCTGATGGCCGCGCAGTACTTCTTCAGCGACAAAATGATTCTGTGGTCCATGGGTGCCAAAGAGGTCACGCCGGAGCAAGCGCCCGATTTGCATGCCATGATAGAGCGTCTCGCGGCGATGGCTGATATGCCAAAGCCGCGGGTTGCCATGGTCGAGCATTCCATGGCAAACGCCTTTGCCACCGGCAGGGACCCCAAGCACGCGGTCGTGGCGGTGACAACCGGGCTGATCCATCAACTGAATCGCGACGAGTTGGAGGCGGTGCTGGCCCACGAACTCAGCCACGTAAAAAACCGTGACGTAATGGTCATTACGTTGGCGAGTTTCTTTTCTACGCTGGCATTCATGATCATGCGCTTTGGGATGTATATGGGCCTGTTTGGCGGCTTTGGCGGCAGGGGCCGGGACAGTTCAGGCAATGCCATAATTCTGGTGTACTTCGTGGCGCTCCTGGTTTGGATCGTCAGCTTCCTCTTGATTCGGGCGCTATCCAGATACCGCGAGTATGCCGCCGACCGCGGCTCCGCGGCTCTGACGGGGTCGCCATCCCATCTGTCGTCCGCCCTGCTGAAAATCAGCGGCCGGATGCAACGCATACCGAAGGATGACTTGCGCCAGGTGGAAGGCGCCAACGCGTTCTTCATCATGCCCGCCGTGAGCAAGAGTTCGTTGATGGAACTCATTTCGACCCACCCCTCGCTGGAAAATCGTCTCAAGCGTCTCGCCGCGCTCGAGCAGCAGTTGGAGCGAGCGTAGTGAAGTTCCTGGACGCGCTGCTGGGCCGCAGCCGGCCGGTGCGCTCCCATCTGGAAAGCTTGATGAGCATATCCACGGCTGCGTTTGCCTTTGCCGCCAGCAATGGGTTGCAGAGTACGGGTAACGCCGGAATCTGCTTCCGTTCGCTATCGTCCAGCCAGTTCGCAAGTCTGAAGCAGGAACTTGCTGACTTGTTGGAAGTGAGCGGCAAGGAAACGGGCACGGAGACTTTGATAAAGGAAGATTCTTTCGGCTTTCACTGGGTGGTGCTCGAAGACCCCGACTTCGAAGACCTGGTGACGACCATCCACATGGTCAGTCTTACCCTTTCCGAACACGGCTACCGCGACCAGCTCCTCGCCGCGGCCTTCAATTTCGAAGACATGGAGGGTACGGGGATGTACTGGATCTACAACTACAAGCGTGGATGCTTCTATCCGTTTGCCCCGACGGGCTCGCGGACCCGCGATAATGCCTTGGAACTGCGGATGCAAGCCGTGGCCGATCGCGAACTGCCCTTGGAGGCTGACCAGTCCAAGTGGTATGCGCTCTGGGAACTGCCGGTCTAGCCAGCACGAAAGCGTCAAGCAGAGCGCGGCACAGTATACAAGGCTGCGTGGTACCTGAGCGGTCTGCGCCACAGGCCGGGTTGCAGGAGGCAGTCCGGCGACTCTCTAAAGAAGCTCTGCCGGGAATACTGCTCTGCACGTCTGAGACAGATCACGATCCGTATCGGCGCCAACTCCGATGTAGGATCACGAAACGCCAAGAGAGGAGTCAGCGCATATGCGCTGACTCCTCTCTTCGTGCTCTGTCCGTTCTCTGCGCGATGGCTCATTGGGGCCATCTTTGGCGTAGGTGGCGGGTAGTCCTAGAAAATCGACTCTTGCGTCCGCATATCGAAGGCGTGGCACTTATCCACGTCAACCACCATTTCGATGTCGCGGCCGATCACCGCTTCAGCGCGCGGGTCGAGGCGGGCAACGAAGTCGATATCGCCGGCGAGGCAGTATACGTACATTTCCGAGCCCAAGGTTTCCACCACGTCCACGCGGGCCGTCATAGAGTTGCCTTCTGATACATCAAGTGCGGCGGGACGGAAGCGCGGGTCGAACATGTCCTCAGGCCGCCAGCCGAAGTAAATCCGGTCCGTCTCGGCCTTGGCCAGCGCGGCAGCCTTGTCAGGCGGCCAGCGGAGCTTGAAGCCGCCGGTCTCAACCCACATTTCGTCGGCGTCGCCGGTCAGCGTGGCCTCCTGGAAGTTCATGGCCGGGCTACCAATGAAACCGGCTACGAACATGTTGGACGGATGGTCGTAGATGTTCTGCGGCGAGTCCAATTGCTGCAGTACGCCGTCACGCATGACCGCAATGCGATGACCCATCGTCATAGCTTCGACCTGGTCGTGGGTGACGTAGATCGTCGTGGTCTCCAAGCGGCGATGGAGCTTGATGAGCTCCGCGCGCGTGGTAACGCGCAGCTTGGCGTCCAAGTTGGAAAGCGGCTCATCCATCAAGAAGACGGCGGGGTCGCGCACAATTGCGCGTCCCAGCGCGACACGCTGCCGCTGGCCTCCGGAAAGCTGCCGGGGCTTGCGGTTGAGGAGTTCGCCGATGCCGAGCATCTCAGCACTCTCACGAACACGGCGATCGATCTCTTTCTTGGGCGTGCGGCGCAGCCGCAAACCAAACGCGAGATTGTCGTACACCGACATGTGCGGATAGAGCGCGTAAGACTGGAACACCATCGCGATGTCACGGTCCTTCGGCGGCACGTCGTTGACCAAGCGGTCGCCGATAAAGAGACTGCCTTCCGTAATCTCTTCAAGGCCGGCGATCATGCGCAGCGTCGTCGACTTGCCGCAGCCGGACGGGCCGACGAGGACGAGGAACTCCTTGTCCTTTACTTCCAAATTCATGTTGCTCACCGCGACAACTTCGCCAAAGCGCTTTGTTACGGCTTCAAGAGTTACACTAGCCATTTGCAGCAACTCCTTCTCTAAGTTTCGCTTCTCCCACCCGCTTTCGATCGGGCGGCGTATGGCCTCAAACACACTATTGCGCTTGCGGGCTCGTCTCCGTGGCAATACGCCACCGACCGTGCGCCGCACAGTACACGTGAAGTTTACGCTATGGTTTCTGGGTCGTCAAGTCCGCCCAGAGTATTCTGCCTTCCCCCTCGATTCTCTGCACCGTGTGGCCCCAAGGATGAGACTACTGCGGGAACAGGGCGAAGTACAGCACGACGAGGACTACCACCAGCGTTACGCCAACTATGGCGGTATTGACGGGCGTCCAGAATTGTGACGCATCCGCCTCCTGCTCGTCGGGCAACTCGCCCGTTGCTTCGAAATGACACTCACGGTGATACGGTGCAAAGGTGCGCGGCGCCGTGTACCCAACCGGCGCGATGCGGGTTGGCGCGCCGGTCTCATTGGAGGCAACCACCAGGTCTTCCTTCTCAGTGATGGCGCCGCCGCACCACTGGCATACCGGGAACCCCTCTGGCGACTCATCGATAGGGCCTCCCGTCCGGTCTGTGCCGTCCTGGAAATCCGGCCGAGATTCTTCCAAGGGCGAGGAATCATCGCTGTGGTTCTTCATATCGCTCCGCTATCGACCCTTGCAGGCAGCTCACTGAGTGGCAAACTTTACATCTGAATCTGTCGGACTGTAGTGAATTGGTGTAGAGATGACCACGGCTATTGAACGCTGCCGCGCCGCGCTGCTACATGGTCAAGTATTCCGCGCTTGCCGCGAACAGTTCCTCAGTCATGGCCCGCACGTCGTCGAGTGAACACTGGGTGGTCGTAATCGGGTCCAATGCAATTGCTTCATGGACGCGGCGCCGGTCATGTTCGAGCATCGCTTGCACCGTAAGTTCCTGCACGTTGACGTTGGTGCGGTTGATGCCTGCGCACTGGGGCGGGAGATCGCCAATGAAGCAGGGATGAAGCCCCGCGCTATCCACCAAGATCGGCACTTCTACATTGCAGCCGCGAGGAAGGTTAGTAATCAGATCCGTATTTGGAACATTACCGTTGAAGCGATAGGGAGTGTCGGTCTCAATAGCGTGCAGAATGTACGAACAATATTCGTGCGTGCGGCTGAATGGCAGGGGGTCAGGGCCCTCAAGTTGGCTCCGCTGGGTTGCAAAGTAGTCTTCGCGCCGTTCTTGCCGCGCATACATGAATGACTCGCGAATTACCGCTTCATCGTCCACCAAATTCCCGCTCTCGTCTCTCGCGACGTTGTTCTCTTCGGCCCAGCGTCTCAGGTGTTGCGGCATGAAACGGGCCCGGTCTGCCGCGGTGCGGCGAAACCAAGGCGTGTATTCCGACATGTGGTGACTCGACTCGGTGACAAAGTAGGCAAAGTGACGCAGGATCTCGAAGCGAACACTGTCCTTGCCGTAAACCTCAGCATTCTCCAGCGCTGCCCGCAAGCGTGGATACAAGTCCTCCCCACGGTACGTGTGATGACGGAGTTGCAGGAACCACGCCTGGTGGTTGATGCCGGCCACCCAATACGAAATCTCCTCCGGCGGCAAATCCATGTAGTTGGCAAGTTGCCCGGCGGTGCCCTGTACGCTATGGCACAGGCCCACAGCGCGTACGTTGCTGGTAGCGCCGATGAGCCACATGTTGATGTTCATGGGGTTCGCATAGTTGATGAGCAGCGCATCCGGGCACAGTTCATCCATATCCTGCGCGATCGCTGCGAGCACGGGAGCGGTCCGGAGACCCCGAAAGACACCGCCGGGACCGATAGTGTCGGCCACGGTCTGATACACACCGTAACGGGCGGGAATTTTCCAGTCCTGCATGCGGAGCGGCTGGCCGCCGACGTCAATTGCCGTGATGACGTAGTCGGCGCCGGCGATTGCTTCCCGCCGGTCGGTGGTGGCGGTAACAGTCGCGCCAAGCCCCTGTTCCCGGATGAGCCGCTGCACGAATTGGCTCGTGATTGCCAACGTTTCGCCATCGATGTCCATGAGCGCCAGCGCACTCTCGCGCTGCTCAGGCCACGTCAAGATGTCGGTGAGGATGCGGCGGGCAAACGTCACGCTGCCGGCGCCAATAAAGGCAATCTTTGCCATGCTTTTCTGCTCCACAGGTATCGGGTCATACTTAGAGGCATAGTAGGCTGCGAACTGCGCAGGGTCAAGCGCAACAGTTGGGAAGGGGTGTCTAGCTGCTCAGACGCCGACGAAGCTGACGTAAGCCGGGAACAAGCCGCGTGACGGCGTAGTAGCCGGGGCGATTCAGCACCAGGTCGTATGCCCCGAGACGGCGCACATAATGCGCTCCGAAGCCGCTCTTGAACCGGTACACGCCCCACAAGGGATCGCTCTCATTCATCACCGTCGGCGCGCCCCACAGATCGTACCAGCGGCAGCCACGCTCTATCAGCCACTGGATAGCGTGCCACTGCAAGAGGTAGTTGGGCATCTTGTCACGGTGCCGCTGGGAGGATGCGCCTGTATAGAACCAGCCGATGCCATCGACGTGGATAAGATAGAGCCCTGCCACGGCCTCACCGTCGACGTGCGCCAGAAAGCACGCGCCTTGTGCGGACTGATGGAACAGCGTCCACAAGTCATGGTAGTAGCGCTCTTCTCGTATGGCAAAGCCGTCGCGCCTGGCAGTCTCCGCATACAGACGAAACAATTCGTGCCAGTCGGTAGATTGCTCGATTTCCACGCCGCGCCGTGTCGCCAGGCGGATATTGTAGCGTGTCTTTGGTTTCATGGAGGCTAGCAGTGCGTCGGCCCCGCCCGCCAGGTCGAGCATGGCGGTATGTGGAAACTGAATCTGCTGGTGGCTGGCTTGCCAACCGCGCTCTTGGTACAGGCGGGCAGTGCTCGTGTTGGCCTCTGGGATATCGGGGTCAGTCTTTACATAAAGCGCCCTCGCCTCCCGTGCGGCTCCGGCGATGCAGTCCATGACCGCAGCAAAGAGCGGTTGATTGGCGTAGTCAAGCACGGGGCCTTTGGGTACGTAGGCAACCATCCAAGGTAAACCGGGAATCCGGCGGGTAAGCAGCGTGAAAGCGGCAGCGACCTGGTTGTCGTAATCGCACAAGAAGCGCTGAGTCTGCCACCCGTGGCGCTCTCGGAGCGCGCCCCATTCCCAGGTCTGGAGGAAATGCGGGCTTGGCAAGGCCTGCAGCGCCTGATCCCAGGCCGCATGTGTGACATTCGCGATGACTTGTAGCTTGGGAGGCTTCAAAGCGCTGCGTTCACCACGGGCATTTGGTTGCATAGTCTCTCTGGAGTCAACTCGTCCTTGCCTGGAATGGGCGGCGACCTGGCCCGTCATGCCCGCGCAAGCGGGAATCTACCCCTTTTGCGCGCGCCCTGATTTTGGCTCTCGCCGCGATGACGGCAAAATGCACGCACTCCCGAGTCTTGCGACTGCCCTCAAAGTCCAGGCAACAGCTTTCGTGCTAGCGGCGAGAATTGCCGCCACACCCAGAATCGACGCGCATCCAGCGCCGCTACCGCTGCAGGGGCATAGGTGACGACCCGCGGCGAGAAACCGCGCTTGAATCGATGCACTCCCGCCATGGGTTCGGTTGGGTCGGAAGTGGCCGGCATGCCCCAGAGATCATAAGTGTGACAGCCATGATCCTTGGCCCAGCACATGGCGTGCCATTGCAGGCCGTGACCAATGCGCAAGTCTCGCTGTGCCGTCGCGCTGGCGCCAAACAGGTAGGTGGCCGTATTGCCGAAAGCGGTCAGCAACAAGCCTCCGACAGGCTTGCCGGCATGCTCAGCCAAGAAGAGCGTAACCAGTCCTGCTGCCTCCAGTGTTTCGCGCATGGTCGCGAAGTACGGCCAGGTGTGGATGCCAAAACTGTCGCGCTCTGCCGTCTCTGTAAGCAACGCGTAGAAGTCTTGCCAGTCTTTGTCTGCTTGGGCGATGCGTACCTCTAGCCCCCGTCGGAAAGCCAAGCGGATATTGCGGCGCATGCTGCTTTGAAAACCGGCGAGCACCGTTTCGGGCGGCGGCCGCAGATCGACAAGACCGGTTGCCGGCGGTTGAATATAGTCCGGTGTAGGGGCAAAGTTGGCAGGCAGTTGCGGGCCCTGGTGCGCTTCCCATGGAGGCTCGACCCAAAGCGCAAACGCACCGGCCTGGCGCGCTGCCGCCGCAACGTGCCCTAAGATTGCTTGTGCCGCCTTGGTTCCGCCGGGTGCGCAGACCGGCCCCCGGGGAACGTATGCAAGAGAACCCAGGAACGGTGTGCGGCGCCGCAGCCACTGGGCAGCAGCGACAGGCTCTCCGTCGCGCACGCACAACGTGCGCGCTGCTCTCCAGCCGGTACGTGACTTGAATTCGCCCCACGCCCAACTCTGGAGCAATCCTCCGCCCCAAGCTGCAACCAGCACGTCCCACTCTTGTTGATTGTGTGCCGCCGTGAAAGTCAGATCAGTCGCCGCATCGCCTGCGGCGACTTCTCCATTTGCCACGGACTATCCCTCAGCAGGCTGGGGGGCACCGCGCTCCGGCTCTTTCCGCAGTCCACCGATCGCCAGCATCAGTCCGCCGAGCCCGAGAATGATCACAACCAGAGGCGCCCAGGGTCCAACGTACGGTATGAACGAAATGCCGTAGAGGATGAGCAAGCCGATCAGCAGCCCAAAGAATTGGATGAGACGCCGGTTGCCGTCCGCAATGAAACTGAGTATCAGGCGTCCAATAGTCATACCGACAAACACCTGGGCTGAAAAGAGCGCAATGCCATAGAGTATGAGCGCTATAAACCCTAACGGAATGCCAACGACGGTGATCATCACGAGGATTGAAACAATCGGCACGACGATCAGAAAGACGATGCCCATCCCGATACTCATCAGTGGGTTTTCAAGCAGTTGGTTGGACGCGGTGATGGCAAGCCGCGGGAAAACGAGGAGGAACACCGTGCCATACACGGCGGTCATGATGAGGCCGACAATTCCTACAACGATCGAGTCAAAGGAAAAGCCAACATCGATGTCGGTTGCTTCCGCAGTCATCTCGTGCATCGTTTCGCCGCCAATTTCGGCCCCACCGGCGATCTCAGCTTCGTTCTCCGATCGATAGGTGAGATCCCCGCCGATGCTTGCGCCGTCGCTGATGATTAGATTCGATACGCTCATGTCGAATTCTGTGCCAACGCTGCCATTGTGAGTCACCTTGTCGGCAACACCGGCAACGCGGCGCTCCACGGTACCGTCAACCGTTGCGGTCGCAACTGTCAATATCAGATCACGGCCGACTACTCCGCCAGAGATGAGGTCAGCGGTGTTGCTAAGCAGCAGCGCATCTCCGGCGATTGTTCCCGCTATCGTGACACTATTGGCGGCGATGCGCGCGCCCTGGGAAACGGTGCCGTTTATCGTGACATCAGTTCCAGCCAGGCTCACATTGCCATTCACGGTCCCGTTGATTTCAATCGTAGTGCCGGCGGCAAAAACATCGCCATTGACAGTGCCGTTGATAACTAACGTCGTGCCAAGCAGATAGAGGTCGTCGTCGATGACTTCGCCTTCACCAATAGTAACCGAGGTATCGGTGCGAAAGTCTGCCGCGTGGGTGACAGTGGCACCCAGGAGCGCAAGTAGGAAGGCGATTATCAACGCAAGACTGAGGCGTTGTTTCATTTGAATACTTCTCCTTGTGGACAAGGGGTCGTTCTCGCCAGTTCAGATTCTGTTGCTTTCAGGGTACCTTATTTGCGATGTGCACTGCCACTGTGCCCAGCCCCAGGTATCGATATGTGACCTCTGGAAAACCCGCTGTCCGCATCGCTTCAGCCAGATTTGGCGCGTTGGGAAAGGCCTGCAATGACGTAGGCAAATAGGTGTACGCCTCCTGATGTCTGACCAGTAGTTTTCCCAGTAGAGGAACGACGTTGTTGAAATACAGCGCAAAGGCGTTGCGAAATCCTGGCACGGGCGGATGTGTGATCTCCAACGAGATGAAGCGCCCGCCGGGGCGAAGAACGCGGTAGCACTCGGCAAAGAAGACTTCCAGGTCCACCAGGTTCCGGAGCAAGAAGGCGTTGGTCACGACATCGACGCTGGCATCGGGTAAGGGCAACGTCAGCACGTCCGCCCGCAGGAATTCGATGGGAAAGCGCTGTTCTTCGAGGCGCGCGTGTTTTTCACGTGCCAGGACAAGCATCGGCGGCGAGAAGTCAACGCCAAGGATGGTGCATGGGGCCATGGCTTCCTGCATAACGGCAAAGCTGAGATCGCCGGTGCCGCACGCAAGATCCACGACTACGGCAGGATCGGTGGCGACGATTTCACGCGCTGCCGTGCGCCGCCAGAGATGGTGCGCGCCCGCGGTCATGACCGAATTCATGAAATCGTACGTCGGCGCTATGGCATCGAACATGCGCCGCACATACGCCGGTTTCTCTTCTTGCGAGATCATTGCTTTCCGTTAGCGCTGCGGAAATGTGAGAGCGTATGAAACGCGCGTTAGCCAACGCATTGCGAAGCTAGCCGGCGCGCAGATCGGCGACGACATCGCTATCGAGTGGATAGATAGGGCGCACGCAATGCTCGTACGGCATCGATTCAAGATTGAGGCTCGCGGAGCCGGGCGTATCCAAATGTACAATCCGGGCCGCGATTGACCCGTACCATGTACGAAAACCGTTGGGCGACTTGGCAACGACCAAGTCAAAGTCCTGCGGCTCAAGGCCGAAGGCCTGGAAGACTCTGCGGCCAACGAAGAGGATGAGTCGCTCGGTGGTAAGCACAGCAATGTTGCCGATGGTGAGCACAGCCGTGCGGCCGGCCTGCTCGATCACGCCGTTTTCATAGGCAAATTCGCCGTCGTGCAAGCTCTTTACATAAACGGTCGCCGTAAACGGTGCGTGCCGTCCGGGATCCATCGTTCCGCCGAGCTGCACGGTGATGGTGCTCCCGACACCTGCCTCAAAGGCGGCGGCTACCGCCGGCGCGTCGATCAGGGGTACGAGGGCCCGTTTGCCGGAATCCTGCGCCAGCAATTCTCTGATTACGGCATTGCTGTCGCCCGGCGCACCGGAAGACGTCGCGTCGGCGGCATCGGAAAAGACCGTAAGGCCGGGGGTTTCCTGTACCTGGGCAACCGCTTCAGGGAGTGGTGTAAGTTCTGCCATCCACAGGTCGCGGTTATCCCACATGAATGTCGCGATCCGCTCGGCTTCTGCATTTGCCCGCTCTTGGTCGTCATCCGTCGTCACAAGCACATAGGACTGCAGATCGGGCACGTCCGTGAAGGGATTGGAGAGATAGATGTTGGCGGCGAGTCCTCCCGGCGACTCTTCGACTGCCTGGCACATGCGAATGGCGTCGCCAAATCGTCCGGTTGCCGTGAGCAGCTCATCGCCTCGGGCCATCAAGGGGATTTTTACGCGCGCTGTGGTTGGCGCGGCGCCCTCCTTCAGGATGCGCGCCAGGTTGCGGGCCGCCCGCACTCCCGTCTCATAAAAGTCCGTGTGTGGATAGGTATGGTAGCCAACCATCATGTCGGCGGTGCCGAGCATGCGGTCGGTAATGACGGCGTGAAAGTCGAGGGAAGCGACGATTGGGATGGCGCCCACGTACTCCCGCACCGCTTCCAACAGCGTTCCCTCGGGATCGAAATCGGTCTCGCTGGCCATCGCGCCGTGCAGCACGAGCAGTACAGCGTCAATGTCGCTTACCGCTTTGACGCCGTCGATGACTTCCTGAATCAGCCGGTCGAGAACGGCATCCGCGACCGGGCCATGGGGGACGGCCCACGCTGCCATGGTCGGGACAACCTCAATGTCGTCATGCTCCGCAAAAACATCGAGCGCGCCCGCGATCTCGGTGTTCGTGCCTTGCAATTCCTCCACAATGGCGGCGCCGCGCACGACCCGAAAGTCCTCGTACTGGGTGAGATGAGGATTGAACGTCGCTGTTTCTTGCTGCAATTCTGCGATCAGGACACGCGCCATGGGACCTCTTTGCCTCCAAATGGTGTTCAATCACTGTCTGCGTTCAACGACATAGTCAATCAGCATGTCAAGAGATTCGCGGCTGTCGCCCATGGGCAGTACCGATAGATTGGCGCGCGCGCGCTCGCCGAACTCCCTCGCCTTAGCGTACGCAATCTCTATCGCCCCGGAGTGGCGAATTGCCTCCACCGCTTCCCAAACGCTGTCGCCGCCCGCTGCCTCCTGTTTGAGCAGTCCGCTCACGGCCGGATGAGCGGGATTCTGGCGCAAGAAGATGATTGACGGCAGTGTGACAGTTCCTTCGCGCAGGTCGCCGCCGACAGGCTTACCCAGCTCTTCTTCCGTCCCCGCAATGTCGAGAATGTCGTCCACGATTTGAAAGGCGGTGCCCAGGTTCTCACCATAGACGCGCAGTGCCTTTCGTTCTTCCGTAGAAGCCCCGCCGACCAAACCCCCGCCATCACTGCACAACTCGAAGAGAGAAGCGGTCTTCCCCTGTACCTTCGCGTAGTACTCCCCTTCGAGGGCTTCCATGTGCTCGATGTCTGAGAATTGCGTGGTCTCGCTGGCAACCATACGCATTACCGTGCGCGCCAACATGCGCACGAGTTCCGGGTCCCCCAATTCCGCCAAGACGTGGGAACACTTGGCAAAGAGATAGTCACCGGAAAGCACGGCGAGTGTGTTCGACCACACTGAGTTGGCCGTCGGCACGCCCCGCCGTACGTAGGCATGATCGATGACGTCGTCGTGAATGAGTGTCGCGGCATGGAGAATCTCGATTGCCGCCGCAACCCGGACGGCCCGGGAGTCTGCCGGCGCATGGACTGACGCGGCAAGCAAGGTCAGCAGCGGCCGCAGCTTCTTACCGCCGGCCGCCAGAATATGGCGCACCAATTGTGAGAGCGCGGGATTGGGGGTTTCTCCCCAAACGGATGACAAGTAGTCGTCAACCTCGTCGAGCCCTGCAACGACAGGCAGCGTGATCTTCCCCATGGAGGCAACCGGGTTAGACGGCTCAATGGAGGGGGGTGATTCCGAAGAACGTCTGGGCATTCCTATCCGTAAACTCTTCCACTACTTCAGGCGCTACGTTTCGCCTCTGCGCCACTGCTTCCAGAGTAAACCGAACGAAAGCGGGCTCGTTCCGCTTGCCGCGGTGCGGCGCCGGTGCGAGGTAAGGACAGTCGGTCTCTAGCAACAATCTATCCGATGGTACCATCTTTGCGACTTGATGCAACTTCACGGCGGAGCGAAACGTCACCGGTCCCGCAAGAGAGATCATGCATCCCAAGTCAACGAACGCCGTTGCCTGAGTGACATCACCGGAAAAACAATGCATCACTGCCTGTCGCGGCGGCATCGCCTGCGCCAACATACGGTGCACATCCTCAAACGCCTCACGCATGTGCACGATTACAGGGAGATTGGATCTCGCGGCGAGGGCTAGCTGCCGGGAGAAAGCCGTGGCCTGACTATCTCTGGAGGCAAAATTGCGGTAGTAGTCTAAGCCGGTCTCTCCGATGGCGACGACTTTTGGGGCTTTGGCAAGAGACTCTAATTCGCGCCAGATTGCTGGGGTGTCCGATTCGGCCTCATGCGGGTGAATGCCGACCGCGGCCCAGCAATTGGCAAACCGCTCGGCAATTGCCACCGCTGTCCGGCTCGTGGGAATGTCCACACCCACCACGATGATTGTGCTTACGTTTCTTGATTCCGCACGGTTGACGACCGCTGAGAGGTCCTCAGCGAAGCGCGGTACATTGATGTGGGCGTGCGTGTCCGTCATACGCGCATTGGCCGGGGCCGGTCACGTGCTCTCGGAGAATTCCGGCACTTCCAAGCGAGGGAAGAGCGGCTTGCCGGCAGTAATCGTGCGCTCCGGGGCTACACCACCCCACGCAAGGCCATGTTGCCACGCGCCTTCTGCAAGCGAAGATTCTCCGAGGCGTTCCAGAATGGCATCTGCGGTCTGCGGAATGTAGGGTCCGAGCAAGAGCGCAAGGATGCGCACGGCTTCCGTCACGTTGTAGAGCACCGTGCCGAGGCGTTCCCGTTTTTCGGAATCCTTGGCAAGCTCCCATGGCGCGTTTTCTTCGATATACTGATTCGCTCGCGTTACAAGCGTCCAGATGCTATCGAGCGCCGCGTCGAGGTCCCAGGATTCCAGCCCCTGCTCCGCTCCCGCAATGGCGCTTTGCGCCACGTCGCGGAGCGAAACATCGAGTTCGGTTTCACCTGACGGAGCGGGAAGGGTGCCGTCAAAATAGCGCCCTATCATGGCGGTCGTGCGATGTACGAGGTTGCCGAGATCGTTCGCCAAGTCGGCGTTGTACCGGTTATAGAAGCTCTCCCACGAGAATACGCCGTCCTGGTCGAACGGGATTTCCCGCACCAGGTAGTAGCGCACGGCGTCGGCCCCAAACTCGTCCACCATCTCAAAGGGGTCTACGTCGGTGCCGCGGGACTTGCTTATCTTCAAGCCGCGGAACATGATCCAGCCGTGCGCCCACACCGTCTTCGGCAAAGGGACACCGGCTGACATGAGCATGGCGGGCCAGTACACGCAGTGAAAACGGATAATGTCCTTGCCAATGACATGCGCATCCGCCGGCCAATACCGGGCAAACAAGTCGTCATCCTGCCCATAGCCAACGCCGGTGATGTAGTTGGTGAGCGCATCGAACCAAACGTAGATTACCTGCTCTTCGTCGAAGGGAACGGGTATGCCCCAGGTCTTGTTGGCGCGTGAAATGCTGAAATCCCGCAATTCGCCGCGCACCATGTTGACGACTTCATTGCGCCGGAAATCAGGCAAGACTGACTCCGGATGCTCATCATAGAATGCTAGCAACCGGTCCTGGTATTTGGAGAGGGCAAAGAAGTAATTATCTTCTTCCGTCCACTCCGGCTCGGCATCGTGCACTGGGCACTTGCCGTCTACCAAGTCGTCGTCGGCGTAGAAGGCTTCGCAAGGGAGGCAATACCACCCGGCATAGGTTCCTTTGTAGATGTCGCCGGCGTCGTAGCACTTCTGCAACAGGAGCCGCGCCGCGTGCTTGTGATGCTCTTCAGTTGTGCGGATGAAGCCGTTATAGGATATGTCGAGCTTGTCCCACAGGTCGCGAAAGAACTCCGCCATCTCGTCGCAATAGTCCTGCGGGTCCTTGCCCTGGCTTCTGGCCTGGCGCTCCACATTGAGGCTGTTTTCATCGAGGCCCGTAAGGAAGAAGGTATCGTACCCCTTCAAGCGCCGATAGCGCGCCTGCACGTCACAGCCGATAGTGCAAAACGCCGTGCCGATATGGGGCTTTGCGTTGGGGTAGTAGATGGGGGTTGTGAGATAGTATGTTGCCATAGCTAAACTGAAGTTGGTCAAGGGGGATTCGGGAAGATCATATCCAGTGGTTTCCGTCCCACCATCATACCATGCAGTTTGGCAAGACCCAACTCGCTTATCTATCGGGAATGTCTCTGCAGCGGCTTTTGGGTACAGCCGAAATGTGGCCGACCTGTGCTACACTGCCTCACGTAAGAATCCATAGACTGCCCGCCCAGCTTGCGAAAGCGTCACTGAGAGCCTTAGGAGGTACCCACCGTGTCAGTAGTTCGGACCCTGGTTGATGCCAAAGTGCCCATGCGGGACGGCGTGGCCCTATCGGCCGACATATTCTTGCCGCCGCAGGCAGAGCCGGCGCCAACGGTGCTCGTGCGCACGCCGTACGGCAATAACACGGACCTTCACATCGAGAAAGGGCGCAAACTGGCGAGCCAGGGCTATGCCGCGGTGATCCAGGACGTACGCGGCCGGTGGGATTCCGATGGCTCCTACTACCCGGTGAACAATGAAGCCGATGACGGGCACGATACGGTTGAATGGATTGCGGAGCAACCCTGGAGTACCGGCAAGATCGGCATGGCGGGTGGTTCGTACCTGGGCATCACGCAGTGGACAGCGGCGTGGCGCGGCAGCCCGCATCTGACCTGTATTGCGCCGCGTGTCGCCCCGTGCGACTTCTATGATTCGCCGGGATACACCAATGGCGCTTTGCAGCTCGGCGTTCTTGCCACGTGGGGCTCGCGGACTCATGGCCGCACGGCCCAGAACATCGAGTACGAGGACTGGGTACGCGTCTTTCGCACGCTGCCCGTGGCCGACGTCACGACGGAGATTGGCCGTGACCTGGACTTTTGGAAAGACTGGATCCGCCATCCCCATTACGACGACTACTGGAAGCCTTCCAGCAATAGCGAGCACTGGCAGCATGTCGCTGCGCCCGCCTACAACATGGGCGGCTGGTTCGACCTCTATTCCAAAGCTACGTTCGACAACTGGAACGAACTGCGCCTGCGCGGCAGCTCGGCTGAGGCCCGGCAGAGTCAACTCATCATGGGGGCGTGGCCGCATGGGCTCTCAACCTCGCGGGTTACGGGTCAAGTAGACTTCGGCGCAGATTCAATGGTAGACCTGGATGGGGAAGAACTGCGCTGGTTTGATTACTGGCTAAAGGGGGAGCAGAACGGCATCCTCGACGAACCGCCCTTGCGGCTCTTCATCATGGGGCGCAATGAGTGGCGGAGCGAGCACGAGTGGCCGCTGGCGCGTACGGACTGGCAGCAGTGGTACTTCCATTCGCAAGGCGGCGCAAACACGCTCAAGGGTGACGGCAGCCTTTCTACCGACGTACCGGCGGACGAACCCTCAGACAGTTTCACGTACGACCCGATCGCTCCGGTCCCGACGCTTGGCGGCAACAACTGCTGCTCGCCGCACATTGTACCGTGGGGGCCCTACGACCAGCAGAACATAGAGATGCGCCAGGATGTCTTGTGCTACACCAGCGAACCGCTCAAGAGCGAGGTGGAGGTGACAGGCCCAATCAAGGTGGTGCTCTACGCCGCCAGCGATCGACCGGACACGGACTGGACGGCCAAACTGGTAGACGTCCACCCGGACGGCCGTGCTCTTAGCCTGTGTGACGGCATCGTGCGCGCGCGATTCCGCGAGGGACGGGAAACGTATTCACTCATCGATCCCGGCACCGTGTACGAGTACGAGATTGACCTCTGGGTGATCGGCAACGTCTTTCTTGCCGGACATCAAATCCGGATTGAAATCTCGTCCAGCAACTTCCCGCGTTTCGATCGCAATCTCAACACCGGCAGTGAGAACAATGGCTTGGAGGACCGCTGGGAGCTCGCCCACCAGACGGTGCTCCACAGCAAGGCGTATCCTTCCCACATTCTCTTGCCGGTGATTCCCGCTTCGTGAAGCGACCGCGGCTGCGGAATGCCGGCTATTAGCTTTGGCCCCAATGCGCAGCGCGGCCGTTTGTCGCAAGCGCGAGGCAGTCTATAGCAGCATGAAAACGAACCATGAGGAAGAACGGGGCGTCAGCTAATTGGGCAGTGACAGATCGCGCCTGCCGGGCGCTGTGAGACAGCGGGCCGGCGGCGCGCAGGGGACGGCGCACGTGCGAGAAGGCCATTGAGAAAGTGCCCACGACAAAAGGGGCGGAGAGAATTCTCTCCGCCCCTTCCTTCATTCCTTGAATTAGAACGTCAGTGACTGTCAGCGGTCCTGGCGGTTCATGCGTTTCCTCAAGAACGTCGGGACCTCAAGGTCGTGTTCCGTGTCGACGTCGTTCATCTCTTCCTTGCCGATGGGGATGACTGAGGGCCGATCTCCTGCATCCGGGCTGCGGGGCTCCGCGGCGCCGCGCGTACTCGGGCGCCGAATGTCTTGCTCGTCGAAGCCAGTGGCAATCACCGTTATTTGAATATCCGAACTCATTGACTCGTCAATCACGGAGCCGAAGATGATTTGTGCGTCCGGGTCGGCGGCGTTTGAGATAATCTCCGCGGCTTGGGAGACTTCGTGCAGACTCATGTCCGGGCCGCCGGTGAAATTCAGCAGAATGCCCTTGGCGCCGTCGATGGACAATTCAAGCAACGGGTTGGCCAAGGCGTCTCGCACGGCATCCGCGGCACGGTTCTCGCCGCTGCCGTAGCCAATTGCCATATACGCCGTGCCGGAATTCTGCATGATGGCCTTGACGTCATTGAAGTCAAGGTTTATGAGCCCGGGTTGCGTGATGAGATCGGAAATGCCCTGTACCGCCTGTCGCAAGACCTCATCCGCCAAGCGGAACGCTTCCGTAATCGGTGTATTCTTGGGCGCAATTTCCAAAATGCGGTCGTTAGGAATAGTAATGAGCGTATCCACGTGCTCTCGCAGTTTGCGCACGCCCTCTTCGCTAATGCGCCTGCGTGGGACGCCTTCCCATGTAAACGGTCGCGTGACCACTCCGACCGTCAGTGCCGCAATATTGCGGGAGATTTCCCCAATGACGGGTGCGGAGCCGGTACCGGTGCCGCCACCCATACCGACCGCAATGAACACCATGTCCGAGCCGCGCAGCGCGTCCTGCAACTCCTCGTAGGCTTCCTCCGCCGCCTTCTCCCCTACCGCGGGCTGACCGCCGGCTCCCAAGCCCTTCGTTAGCTTATCGCCGATTCGGATGCGTCTTTCAGCCTGGGAGCTCATCAAAGTTTGCGCGTCGGTATTCACGGTAATGAACTCAACGCCGCTCACCCCGCTTTGAATCATGCGGTCTACGGCATTGCCGCCGGCCCCGCCTGCGCCAACCACTTTAATGTGCGCCCACGATTCCTGGCGCTGCCTCGGGTCCAATCTTCCCGAGTCATCGCTCGAGCTTGAGGGAAGTCGCGAAATGCGGCTTTCTGGATTGTCTGCCATGGCTACCACCCTACATTGCGTTAACTCATTGGAATAAACGACCGCATGACTGTACCAAGTCTCTCCGCCATCGTACCAAAAACAGCACCCATGGGTCGTCGAACCCGCGAACTTTCAAGGCGAGCGGCGTACATGGCCAAGCCGACACTGGTAGCAAATTCGGGTCGGCAAAGCTCTTCGCTCATTCCTCGCAACACGGGTACCACCCCTTGCCGCACCGGCAGGCCCAACACCGCCGTTGCCAGATCTTCCAGCCCATGCAGTTCCGAACCGCCGCCAGTGAAGACTACTCCTGCCGGCAAGACATCGAAATATCCGGTGCGCCGGATCTCGTCCTTGATGAACTCCAATAGCTCTTCCATGCGAGCCACGACGATTGTCGCCAAGTCGCGATGCTCGAGCACCGTCCATCTTCCCGGCAAGAAACCGGGTGCATCGATCTCGGTCTCGTCTTCCAGCGCCTCTTCACTTACCGTAGCGTACTGCAACTTCATCTCTTCCGCAACCTCTTGGGGCAATTTCAAGCCGTACGATATGTCCTTGGTGATGTTGATGCCACCAAGAGGAATGCTGGCAGTGTGCCACGGCACGCCATCTGTGTAGAGCACAATATCGGTTGTGCCGCCTCCAATATCGACGAGAACGACACCTAGCTGCTTTTCCTGCTCTGAGAGTACGGCATCGGCCGCGGCAAGTGCTTGAGGGGTGATCTCTCCGGCAACGACCAAGTCGGCCGCATTGACACACGTTGTGAGGTTGCGAACCGATCCCACGGTGCCGGTAATCAAGTGTACTTCCGCGCCGAGCACGTTGCCATACATTCCGGCGGGATCCCGGATGCCCTCAGTCCCGTCCAGAATGAAACCCACGGGAAAAGCCATAAGCACTTGGCGGTCTTCAGGTATGGCGGCTCTGTGCGCCATCTCCAAGACCTCGTTGATTTCGGTATGGGTGATCGCGCCCTTGGATCGTTTCACCACGGTTTCAACGCGCACGATCTGCGAACTAATGGTGCACCCACTGACGCTGATATGTGCAGTGAGCGGCGTCTTGCCAAGAGACTGCCTGAGGTCTTGCAGGCACGTACGTATCGACCAGGTTGCGGCTTCCATATCGACGACGGCGCCACGAACTACACCGTGGGTTGGGGCGATTCCGACACCCACGATTTCAGGAAGTCCGTCAGGAGAGGCCTCACACGCGAGAGCGCGCGTAAAAGTGGATCCCACGTCAATACTGACGAGGAGATTGCTTTTGCCCACGTTTAGTCCTACCTTGCGGGAAAAACTGGTTACATTATAGCTTTATATTCATGCATCAGCAAATTCTCAGTTGAATTGCTGTCAAGCACCGTAATCTTCATGCTGCAGCTACAAACGAAACGTCGGACTCCTGCTCGGCCGCAGATCGATGACGTCAACAGCGCCCTGCTGCTCTCGCGCAACTTTGAGTACTGTCAGCAATTCCTGGGTCTTTTCGACGATACGGTCTGCGCTGCCGTATTTGGCAGTCCATCCTTCCTCCGCTTCAACGGAAAGGCCTTCCAACGTGGAATATCGAAACGCGCTAATGCCTATGCCGACGCGCGACAAGAGGTCGCGCAGGAGGAACGCCATTTCCACGGCACTGGCGTCCACGAGGTCTCCTGTGTTCAGGGGCACTCCGGTGTCGTCGATCAAGGTCACTTCAAGTTCCGGCGCGGCGCCGCTGCCCAAGATCACACCGTCTCGCGAAACGAGGAAGACATGGCCGTTGGCGATCCACCGTGCCTCCGGCTGCCGTTCCGCCATCTCCACGACTGCTTTGCTGGGAAGAACGAGGAAGAGGCGGGCATCCGCAACGGCAGGTAGCCGCGCTATCTGCTGCTTGACCTGGTGCGGATCGAGCAAGAAAATCGGCTGTCCCACAAGCCCCGTGAACGACTGGATCTTCACGAGCGAGTTATCTCCGGCGAGCGTTGGCGGTGTAATGCGGCGAATAGCGACTATCGACACGTGAAACTCCGGTGAAGTGAGCGCGCCCCAAAGGGCGAACGAAACGGCAAAGCCAAGAGCCAGGGAAAGCCAACGATGGCCGAAGTTGCGCACGCCGCGGCCGAGAAAGCGAAATAGGCGTCCGGCTGCGCCGAACTTGCCGCTCGTTTCGGGGTTGTGCACGCGTGCTGCCATGAACTTAGACTTTCCACTCCCCGAAGAGCTCGACTTCTCGCTGCAAGGTAACGTGCGAGCGGCGCTTGACCGCTTGTTCGATTGCTCGGATCAAACCGAGTACGTCGTCAGCCTTTGCCGGTCCGTCGTTGATGATGAAGTTGGCGTGTTGCCGGGAAACGTGCGCCCCTCCCACTGTCTTACCCCGCATCCCTGCCTCGTCTATGAGTTTCCAAGCGCTCATTTCGGGCGGATTGCGAAAGACCGAGCCGGAGCTCGGAGCCGTGGGTTGCGTGCGCTGACGCGTCTGCAGGCGCTCCTGGATGGAGCCCAGAATTCGATCCGGGTCTCCTCGCGTCAGCCGGAGTTCGGCGCCCAAAACCACGGCATAGCCGGGACGTTCCTTGATTGTGCTTGTGCGATAGGCATAGGCCATCTCATCCGGATAGATCCAGCGCTCTCCCTGGCGGTCGAGAGCCCTGACGCGGGAGACTGATTCGGCTGCCGTCCAGCCATACGCGCCGGCATTGTTCACGACCGCTCCTCCCACAGTTCCCGGTATCGTTGCCGCCCCCTCGAGGCCGGATAGTCCGAGGCCGGCGGCCCAACGCGCTGTGCTAATCAGAGAGCATCCCGCATCCGCCCAGATGGAGACTCCATCGGCGCATTGGCCCCGTTCTCCACCATGGTTTCTGACGACTAACCCGCGGACTCCCGCATCCGCGGCTATGAGATTGGTCCCGTCTCCAATAACCCGGAACGAGATCGCGTGCCTGTAGGCTTCTGTCACCACTATACGCAGGGCCTCCCGGGTACGAACACGAATGAGCAGATCTGCCGCCCCACCTACCCGCACTGACGTGTGCTTGGCCAGGGGCTCGTGCCACGCGGGTCTCAGTCCCAATGACGAACGTGCGGCGATGTCTGCAATGGCGGCCAGCTTGCCTGCGTCAGGATTCCCGGATGGCGGACGTTCGCTTTCCACGGCAATAGCGCTCACAATGATGATCCCGCTGGGGTGCGAGTTTGCAAGTATTCAAGTATCGAGTCGCACAATTCGGTGATGTCGCCGGCGCCCATGACGATGACCAAGTCGTTAGACTCTACGATCTGCACTACCTGGGACAGTGCGTCTGTCAGGGTGGCCGCATAGCCGGCATCGCGCGGTCCCGACACCGCGCGCGCCAGGTCGGCACTCGAAAGCGTCAACGGTTCCTCCCTGCCGGCGGGCTGATAGATCTCCACAAGGATGAGTTTATCGGCGCCGCAAAACGCGTCCCGAAACTCGTCAAAGAAGTCGGCAGTGCGACTGCGTAGGTGCGGTTGGAAAACGCAAATGATTCTTCCCGCGTGCCAATCTCTGGCGGCCTGCAGCGAAGCCCTCACTTCTGTGGGGTGATGGGCGTAGTCATCCACCACAGTGACTCCATCGATAGTTCCGCGTGCTTCGAGACGCCGCTTGACGCCGCTAAATCGATTGAGTGCCTGCGTAACGGAGCCCGCAGGTATGCCAATGGCGTCCAGCGCCGCTACGCAAGCCAGGGCATTGAGTACGTTGTGCAGTCCCGGGACCTGTAGCGAGAGGCGGTGACGCTCACCGCTATTGCTTTGGATGAGCGCATCATAGCCGCTGCCCATTCGCGGGGACAATTCCGCGCAGACCCAATCTGCATTGCCGCTTAGCGACCAGGTCTTTCGCTTGACGTTCGTGTCACCGGCGATGCGGCGGCAGGCGGGGCTGTCCGCGTGTGTCGCTACGGTGCCGTCGTCGGGTACGTTGCCGACGAACGCCTGGAATGCGTTTTCAAGGCCCTCCAGTGTGCCGTAGGTGTCGAGATGGTCGGCTTCTACGGCGGTGACTACGGCCACCGTAGGGAAGAGCTCGAGGAAGGCTCGGTCGAACTCGTCCGCCTCGATCACCAAGGTCGCGCCGGTGCCCCAATGCGCGTTGAGAGAAAAGTCCCGGGGATCGCCGCCAATCATGAAGGACGGGTCATGATTGGTGGCACGCAAGGCGTGCGTGATCATCGTGCTCGTCGTAGTCTTGCCGTGCGTGCCGGCCACCGCGATGGTAGTCTTGCTGAGAGTGAGGGCTCCCTGCAGAACCGCGCGCTTTACTGCGGGTATGCCGTGTTGCGCCGCCGCGGCGAGTTCGGCGTTTTCCGGCGCGATGGCCGAACTGAAAACGGCAAGATCACGGCCAAGCACATTTTCGGCCGCATGCCCGACTGCCACGTCCACGCCGAGGTCGCGCAGGGCATCGAGACCGGCCGAGTCGACCAGGTCGGAGCCGCTGACCCGATGTCCTTGCGTAGTAAGAATGCGCGCGATCCCCGACATAGCCGCGCCGCCCATCCCAATGAGATGGACACTGCGCGTTTCGGCTTCAAGAAACTGCTTTAATTCGTGTGCGTTCAGCGAAAACCTTTACTGCATGGCGCCGCTATCGGGCCGGGAATGCCAGCGATGGCGGCCGCCCTGCTTTGGCGCGTTGGTTGTTTGCGTTGAGATATTGAGCAGAAGACCCATGGCAATTGAACTGGCGAGGAGCGAAGATCCACCCGCGCTGACAAAGGGAAGCGGAATGCCGGTAAAGGGCAACAACCCGGTCACCACCGCCATATTCAGGAGTGCCTGACCGAAGAGCCCGCAGGTCAGGCCCAGGGCGAGTAACTGCCCGAACATGTCGGGGGCCTTGGCAGCCACGTTGAATCCTCGCCACGCGAGCAGCACATAGAGAATGAGCACGGCCAGCGTGCCAATGAGCCCCAGCTCTTCGCCAATGACAGCATAGATCGTGTCGGTGTGCGGCTCGGGCATGTAGAAGAACTTTTGCATGCCCCTGCCAAGGCCGACGCCGGTGATCTTCCCCGAGCCAAAGGCAAGGAGCGCTTGAAAATTGTGATGCGCGACATTGTCTTGATACTGCGGGTTGAAGGGATCAAGGTAGGCTGTGAGGCGTTGCAGCCGATAGGGATGGAGAACGATGGCATACCACGTCGCGAGCGATCCTGCGACGAGCATGCCGAGAAGATAGAGCAAGGGAATACGGGCCGCAACGAGAATCGTCAGGCCGATGCACAGAATCATGGTCGCCGTGCCGAGGTCCGGCTGCTGCGCAACGATGGCGGCAATGAGCCCGACCAGTAGGGTAGGTATCAGGAAGTAAACGAGACGGCTGACCCTTTCGTCGCGGCTGGCGAGAACCTGTGCAAGGTAAAGGGCGAGTATCGGCTTGGCAATTTCGCTGGGCTGAATGCTCACCGAGCCCCAGCGTATCCAACGTACCGATCCTCTGGCCAGGTACCCAATGTCCGTGACAGCCATCAAGACCAGCACGACAACGACCGCCGCCAGGAACCAGAATGTGATATTCACACCGAAGAACTGGATGCGGCCAAACCAGTGATAGTCAATGCGCAGGGCTGCAAGCGCCGCCGCGAAGCCCACGACGAGAAACATAAGCTGGCGACGAAAGTAAAAGTGCGGATCGCCGGTCTCAGCATAGGCGACGGCAATGCTGGCACTGTAAATGGCGATCAAGCCGACTAACGGCAATGCCAGCATCAGGACAGTCAGAGGCACATCCGGCCAGCGTGCGCGTTTGGCGTCGTCAGCGTTTGGGACCGGGACGGACCTGGGCAGGATGCGTAGCACTGCGGTTAGCCTGTTTCCTCACGTATTATCGTCTGCTGAACCGTTGTCGGCGGAATGTGATAGTAGCGGAAGAGTTCGGCGGCGACGGCGCGAAACACCGGCGCAGCGACCAGAGAACCCCATGGTTCGACGGTCGGGTGATCGATCTTGACGAGTATGACGAACTTAGGATTCTCCACGGGGCCAAATCCCACGTAGGAGGCAATCGTCAGTTCTTCGTGATAGCCGCCCGTTTCCAGCGGGATCGAGGCCGTTCCGGTTTTCCCCGCGACTTCATAGCCGTTGATCAGGTGCATCTTGCTCTCTGAACGCTTACTTGCGTTTATGAGCATTGACATGAGCGTATTGGCGGTATCTTTGCGAACGACACGGCGCACGGCTTGAGGCTCAATGCGCCGGATACCAGCTTCGGTATGGATCTCTTGCACCACATAGGGCCGCATGAGAACGCCATCGTTGACTATGGCGGATACCGCGGTTACAAGTTGGAGCGGCGTAACGGCAATTCCCTGGCCAAACGCGTTCGTTGCCAGACTCGACGGATACCAATAGGGGGACTTCGGATCGTGAACGTCGCCAGCCACTTCTCCCCAGAGATCAATGCCGGTTGGCGCGCCAAAGCCAAATGCGGACACGTATTCATAGAACTGGTCTTTGCCTAACAGGTCGCCCACGAAGACGGCGCCGACATTGCTCGAATGCGCAATGAGGTCGGTCATGTCGCTTTCGCCGTGGCCTTTCTCGTCCCAGTTCTTAATCTCTACGCCGCCATACTCCACAGAGCCGGAGTCGAAGAATGTCTTCTCCGGCGTGATTACGCCGGCATCCAGAGCCCCGGCCAACGTAATCAACTTAAAGGTTGAACCCGGCTCATACTGCATACTGATTGCCGGATTGGCATAGGCATCTTGACCGGGCGAATGGAATGACTGGTAGGTATTGGAATCGTACGTAGGACGGCTTGCCATGGCGACAATTGCTCCCGTGCGCGGATCCATGACAATGACGGTCCCGCCTGAAGCGCCGAACTCTTCAAGCGCCAGCTCCAGTTCTCTCTCGACAACGTGCTGCACGGTGCTGTCCAACGTCAACACAAGGTCTGCACCGGGCTCCGCGGGTTGCAGAACCCACGTCGCCTCCCCGGCTTCACCGCCAAAAGGCGCGCTGGAGCTTAGCCGGCGTCCCGGCGCGCCCCGCAGCATTTCTTCGTAATGGCCTTCTATTCCGTATTGTCCGCTGCCGCTCTGGCTGTAGAATCCCACGACGTGCGCCGCCAGCATGCCAAGCGGATAGGTGCGGTAGGGGACGGCATTCAAATAAACCCCGGGCGCTTTACCGTCACTCAAGAGTTTCTTGATCCGTGCGCTTGTGTCCGGTGTTACACCCTTTGCCAGCACCGCATAGCGCGTGTCGGGCTGGTCCAAGAGGGCGGCCAATTGCTCGATCGGCATGTCAACCAGCAGGGACAATTCATTCGCTATGGCGGCCGGCGACGTGCCGCTCCCTCGTATAACGTTGGGCGCCGCCTCAACGTCGTCCAGGAACTCGGCGGTTGCCAGCAAGGTGCGATTTGCGTCGAAAATGCTTCCGCGTTTCGGTACGATCTGGGTGTCTTGTTGGTATTGATCCTGAGCTTGCGTCGCCAGTCGATCGCTCTCCAGAATATGCAGCCAGACAAGCTCGCCCGCCACGACAAGCGCGCCGAGCAGTGCGAATGCTTGAATCAGCCGGATGCGCCCGGTACCCATGGTTTTACCACCCATCGAGCAACTCCTCGCCAAAGAGCGCCGCAAATTGCTCGCGAATGAGGTCCCATCGGGTGCTAAACGGCAAGTCTGCGTCTTCGGCGCCCCCGTCCAGCGGCAACTCAAGACTCTTGGCGCCTTCGGGCACATGCGCAAAGTGCACACGCCGCGCCGGAACCATGCCAAGATCCTCGCGGGCTATGAGCTCGATAGTGCGCAGATCCCCCGCACGGGCAATCTGAGTACGCAAGAGCTGGTTGTCGCGCTCGACTTGCTCGATCGTGCGTTCCAGGAGCTGGATGCGAAAGCCGGCGTCGGCAACTTGCCCCGTGGGCATCAGATAGAGCATTGCGACAAGAAAGAGCGCGAGGATGCCCATGTCAACGGCCACCAGCGGGCTCAATTCGTAATACCACGGCTTGCGGGCAGGGCTTTCCGTGCCGGCGTTCGCATGTTGAAGAACTGATTCTTGTTGTGCCAATTGCCGCCTCTGCGTTAAGGAATACGCTCGGCAACGCGCAAGCGCGCGCTACGACTCCGCGGATTTGATGATACCTCTGCTTGGTTGGCCCGAATGGGCTTGCGCGTCAGCACTCGCAGGGTCTCACGAGGATTGCAGACGCATTGGGGGATGTTGCCCGGGCAGACACACCGTCCGGAAGCACGTTGCAAGAATGCCTTGACAATACGGTCTTCCAAGCTGTGAAAGGCAATTACAACCAGACGACCGCCGTATGCGAGCAGATCGCGTGCCTGTTCCAGGGCATGCTGGAGATGGTCAAGTTCCCCGTTCACGGCAATGCGCAGCGCCTGAAAAGTGCGAGTGGCCGGATGGATGCGTTGCCTTTTTCTACCATAGGCGGCTTGCACGATCTTGGCCAAGTCGCCAACTCTCAACAGTGGGTGGTCGCGCCGTCGCTCGACGATGCGCCGGGCAATGCGTCTGGCAAACCGCTCTTCACCAAACTCCCAGATCAGATTTGCCAGTGACTCCTGACTCCACGAATTCACGACCGTCGCCGCAGTGAGTTCCTGCGTTGGGTCCATGCGCATATCCAGGGGGCCGTCTTGTTGCCAGGAAAACCCGCGTGCCGGATTGGCAATCTGCAAAGACGACATACCCAGGTCGAACAGAATTCCTTGAACCCCGCGAAAGCCGCTGTGTTCGGCCGCCGGGAGCAGCCGGGCGAAGTTGTCGCGCCTTAACACCGCGCGCTCCCCAAACCCCCGTAGTCGTGCAGCGCAACGTGCCAACGCTTGCGGATCGACGTCCAGACCCAGCAAATGGCCGGCGGGAGTGCTCTGGGACAAGATGCCTGCGGCGTGGCCGCCGCCGTTCACGGTGCAATCGATGAACTGTCCGCCGTCGCTTGCCCGCAAGCCCTCCAGCACCTGGGGAAGCAAGACGGGAGTGTGTCTTGCAGACGATCGTGCTGCCATTGGGCGATTCCTGCTATCTCAATTGCTCGGGCAAGATCAAAGTCGCGAGTTCTCGGGGAGACAAGCATCGGATTACGGGTAAGGAGTTGCGTTCCACTAGATGCCGAGATCAGCAAGCTGTTCCGCCAGGCTCCCCCCGGCAGCTTCGGTTGTGGCCTTGACCGCGTTCCATTCGTCCAGACCCCACACTTCAACGCGTTGGTAAAGTCCGATGACCGCCACGTTCGCTGTAATCCCGGCATATTCCCGTAAGTATTGAGGCAGTATGGTGCGTCCTTGGCTGTCGAGCGAGAGGTCGACAGCGCCTGAAAAGAGCAGGCGGCTTAGCGTGCGCACATTGGGCTGGGTCTGCGGCAGCCGGCTGACTTTCTCCGCAAGTCCTTCCCATTCCAGGCGCGGGTAGATGACCAGGCACTTGTCGAGGCCGCGAGTGACGACCGCGCCATCCGCCAGTTCTTCACGGAACTTCGCCGGAATGGCGAGGCGGCCCTTCTGATCCACTGTGTGCTGAAATTCGCCGAGGAACACGCTCAACCGCCCACTATGAGGAAGTTATCCACACTTTACCCCACTTTTCCCCACTCTTATCCACAAGCGCAATTATAGCCGCTGCCAGCAACGGCAGTCAAGATCTTCCGACGGTATCTTGGTGAGTCCTGAGGCTGCCTGATGGCTGCGCTTCTGCAACACGTAAACAAGGCTGCGGCCGGCGAAGTCACAGATTGACCGAACTCTCGGAACATAGCCGCGGCGCCTTGCACGGCATTACGAAATCAACCGCTTACCGTTGAGTTTGCAGGCACGACTGAGCCTCACACCGGTCACGATATAGCAGCGCCCGGCGAGTCCGGTAGAGAATCGTAGGGGTCGCCAACGCCTCGGTACGCTGCGCGGCGGAGATTGTAGGCTCAGAGCGGAGCGGTTTGGGTGCGATCCGGGAGAATTGAATGCAGCCAGGGCACCTGCGCTACACTGGAAGTGATCTGGCAGAGCGCGATTGTGCCCTGACCGTCAAGCGCTTAGTGCAAAACTGATGAGCAAATCCAGACGCATGACTATTTCGGAAGAAGTCACGGAGCGGGCGCGGAGCCTGGGCTTCCGGCCGGTGGGCATTGCGCCGGCGCATTCCTTTACCGAGACCCGGGCAACCGCGCACGCCCGCTTGAAAGCAGGCCACCTCGACGGCATGCCCTGGTATACGCCCGCGCGCGTGGAGCGGGGCACGCGTCCCGCCTGGCTGCTCGCGGACGCCCGCTCCATAATCTCGCTTGCTCTGCCGTATAACGTGGGCGACGTGCCGGCAGAACATGGCGGCCCCGACGGGCCCAACGGAATCGTGTCGCGCTATGCGTGGGGCCGGGACTACCATAACGTGCTGAGGAAGAAGCTCAAGTCCCTGGTGGCGCTGCTCGAGTCGAAGCATGCGTCCGCGCGCTTCTACGCGGATACAGGGCCGGTTCTCGATCGCGCGGCCGCCTTCCGTGCCGGCGTGGGCTGGTACGGCAAGAGCACAATGATCCTGACAGAGGACCAAGGCACGTGGGTCTTCCTTGCCGAGATCATTACCGATCTGGAGCTGGAATACACGCAGCCGCTAAAGAAGAACTGTGGGAGCTGTACGCGCTGCATTGACGCCTGCCCCACCGGCGCCATTGTCGCACCGTATCAGGTCGACGCCCGCCGCTGTATCGCCTACCTTACTATTGAGAACCGAGGCGGCATACCCCGCGAACTCCGCGCTCTGATCGGTACCCGCGTCTTTGGATGCGACATTTGCCAGGACGTATGCCCGGTCAACCGATACGCGCCGGCAGACGGCGACGCGGACTTTCGGCCGAGACCCGGTGTGGGGCCGGCAATTCCATTGTTGCCGCTGCTCGAAATCTCCGAGGATGAATTCAAGGAGCGCTTTCAAGGCACGCCCCTCATGCGCGCGAAACGGCGAGGACTGAGGCGCAATGCCATCATCGCCTTGGGCAATGCCGGCGACACCGTGGCGATTCCGGCCCTGCGACGCTTGCTCCTGAATGGCGCGGAGGACCCGATGCTGCGCGGGCACGCGGCATGGGCCTTGGGACGCTTCAACGACTTGGCGGCGGCGGAGGCATTGGGGCAGGCGGTAGAGCAGGGCATCCCGGCTGATGTGCAAGTGGAGGTAGAGGACGCCCTCCGGGCTCAGGACGAGCGAAAACCAGTGGTCAATCGCGACCGGACCGGCGAGGAGAGTTTAGCTCCAAGAACGCTCGTCGAGAGGAGATGAGGGTCTTAATCTCGATTCTCAAGTGGCTGCCGTTCGCTGCACGCCTCTGGGAACGGAGTGATCACGAGTCGATTTCATCATTCCATATGACAGAGTCAAACGGATCGTAGACAAAGTGATCGACCGTCTGCCCTCTCTCCAGATGTTCGTTCACGATGGTGCGCACGTCCCGCGGCAGAATGTTGCAGTAGAAAACCCCTTCGGGGAACACCTGCATCACCGGCGCCCGTAGACAATGGCTGAGACACGTCGCCGTGTAGATATGGACACGGTCACCCATATCTTGCCGGTCAATCTGCTTCTTGAGTTCTGTCAGAATGCCCCGGCTTTTCTGGTCGGAGCACGTCGCTCCAATACACACGAACACTCGGCGCGGTCGAGTCTCTTCATCCTGATAGTCGGTTTCGGTCTTAGGTTCGTCGACTTGCTGTTGATCCGGCTTCCTTTTGGCTCGAGATGTTCGTTGGTACTTCCTACGTTTTCGTGAGTTCTGTTTTGGCATGTTCTATTGCCCTTTGGCGATACCAATGCCCTTCTGCCTGTCCGGCGAATCTGGTTCACGATTGCAGCACAGAGTGGCGCTAGTGCTGCCCTGCCTCTCTGTTGCAGGCTGTGCAAAGTCCGTTCCTGCGTTACCGGGCCGCTGCCGGCAACCTAAACGCCAATGAAGACTTCGCTTGCGCCCGCACAGGGCGCAAGTCCTCGCGACTGTAACGAATGCGCCTGGAACACTGCCACCGCGGCGGGAGGACTTTAGGAGACGACTGCTCCGCATTGACTGTTGTGCGAAGCATGCCACCACATAGTCCCTACTCAATGGCAACGCCGCCGTAGTGCCAGTTTCCCGGTCTGGCGATCTTCAAACCGCCGCGCCGGCACGCACCCGGCTTGCCGGGAGAGCGGCCAGCTTGGACTAAGTATACGAGCCGCCCGATGGCCTGTAAACCGGCGCAATTCTTCCATCATCTGGGACGCGGCGGCCTCGCACGCAGGACTGCACAGTGAATCTAGTCCGTGACTTTGCGCCGCGGAAGCAACGCGATTTACTTAAATCTTCCTGGAGTATGCATTTGGGAATCGTAGTCCCGGTTGCCGTCTTCTTCTCTCTCCCCACTCACCCACTCTCACTCTGTCGACTTACTTTTGCATCTATTTCGCGGCAATGAGAGCCCGCGATATCTCACTGCCGCCTCAGTTGAGAGCGGCGGCAACCTCAAGTATCTTAGGAGAGAGCAGTTGCCTGCAGCCGGCGTTGGCAGGAGACACTATCGCTACATTCGACTACATTGTCATCGGCAGCGGCATTGCAGGTCTCTACGCCGCCCACTACGCGCGCCAAAGTGGTTCTGTTCTGATTCTGACCAAAGGTCGTCTTTCTCAGTCCAACACGCGTTACGCGCAAGGTGGGGTAGCGGCTGCGGTCGCCTCTGGCGACAGTCCGGCGCTGCACTGGCGCGACACCATTGTTGCCGGCGCGGGGCTGTGCGACCCGTATGCGGTCATGGCGATGGTGTCTGAAGGCCCCGCCTGTGTCCGCGAACTCATGGCGCTGGGAGTCTCCTTCGACACGCTCCACGGTGAGATAGACCTGGCCAAGGAAGGGGCGCACTCCGTCCCTCGAGTTCTCCATGCGCGCGGTGACGCTACCGGCGCCGAGATTGAAGGGGCTCTCTCGCGGCACACCCGCCGGACGGCGGTAACGATCCGTGAGAACCACCTCGCTACCAGGCTGCTGGTGCAGGGTGGGCGCTGCGTAGGGGTCGAAGCTCTCGATGAGCGCACGAAGTCCTTCCACGTATTTCGCACCCGTAACGTGATCCTCTGCTCCGGCGGGGCCGGCCAACTTTTCGCCTACACGACAAATCCCAGTATCGCCACGGGGGACGGCGTTGCCCTGGCGTTCCAAGCCGGCGCAGGCATTGCGGATATGGAGTTCTTCCAATTCCATCCCACCGCGCTGCGAAAGACGGGGGCGCCCTCGTTCCTCATCTCAGAGGCCGTGCGCGGCGCGGGAGCGTATCTTCGAAACGGTAGCGGTGAGCGGTTCATGGCGCGCTATCACGATCTTGCCGAACTTGCCCCCCGCGACGTTGTTTCGCGCGCGGCCGTTAAAGAGATCGCGCGCACAGGCGGCGATTGCGTCTACTTGGACTTGCGGCACATGGACGCCGCTGAGACTCGGACCCACTTTCCAACAATCTATTCTCGCTGCCGAAAATACGACATTGACATTACAACCGATCTTGTACCTGTTGCTCCCGCGGCCCATTACATGACGGGGGGAGTACTTACCGACCTGTGTGGGCGCACATCGGTGCCAGGCCTCTACGCGTGCGGAGAAGTGGCATGTAGCGGCGTGCATGGCGCCAATCGTCTCGCGAGCAATTCATTGCTCGAAGCCCTAGTTTTCGCAAGGCGCATTGTTCTGGACACGCTCGGAATACCAGCGCCGGAGTATGATCTGCCGGAAGAGAGGGAACCGGCGCTTGCACCGAGTGAGCACGTTCGCATCCCACTGCCGCCCATCGCGACGGACCGCAAGCGGGCGGGAGGAACGCTGCCTGCGCTCAAGCACCTGATGTGGCACAATACGGGCATTGTGCGGGAGGAGCCCGCACTGGCCGTGGCAGAGGAGCAGGTGCGCACGTGGCTGGCGCGCACGCCACTTGGCAAGAAGCGGCGTCAGCACGAGTATCGCTCGTCGCTTATCCTGGGGCTGCTCCTCACAACCGCGGCTCGCATGCGCGGAGAGAGCCGCGGGGCGCATTTTCGCCAAGACTGTCCCGAGCCAAGTGATGTGTGGCGGCACCGCATTGTCATCTATCCGGAGAATATTGAAAGTGGATAGACCCTTGGGTTCAATTCCTGAGCGTTCTCCGAGGCAGAATCCAACGTGACTGCACCCACTTTGCCGTTCTCGCCGGACCGCATTGACGACGTATTGCGCCGCGCAATGGCGGAAGACGTAGGCGCGGGCGACGTCACGACGCTCGCTCTCGTCCCTTCCAACCAAGCAGGGACGGCGGTTGCACTCTCAAAAGAAGCCGGAGTCTTGGCGGGCAATGCCATCGGGGCCCGGGTATTCACGCTGCTTGATAGCGCCGTTAAAGCTACGCAGTTGCTTGAGGACGGCGACACGCTCACCCCGGGCGCTCGCTTCCTGCGCATCGAAGGCCCTTTGCAGACAATTCTGACAGGAGAGCGAGTTGCCCTGAATGTGCTTCGGCACCTCTCCGGCATAGCTACGCTCGCGCGTGCATTCGTGGAGGCCGTGGAAGGCACGGGCGCGCAGATTGTCGATACCCGCAAGACAACGCCCGGCTTGCGGCTCTTCGAGAAGTACGCCGTACGCGTCGGAGGCGGTCACAATCACCGCATGGGTCTCTTCGATGGTGTGCTTATCAAGGACAACCATATTGCCGCGTGCGGGTCCGTTTCCGCGGCGGTAAAGAGAGCGCGGGAGTCCGTTCATCACTTGCTCAAGATCCAGATAGAGGCCAAGACCCTCGCGCAGGTAGCCGAGGCTTTGGAGGCGGGTGCAGATGGCATTCTGCTGGACAACATGTCACCGGCCACCATGGCCGAAGCGGTGACTATGGCGCGGGGTAGAGCATTTACAGAGGCTTCCGGGGGCATTACGCTAGAGTCGGTTAGAGACGCTGCGTGCAGTGGTGTAGACTTAATCTCGGTGGGGATGCTCACGCATTCGGCACCGGCGTTAGACCTTAGTCTTGATATTGAAGGGTAGGCGGATGGCTCCGGCACTGGTATTTGAGCGGCAATACCGTACCCCCTCGTCCGAGGGCTATCGGGTGCAGAAAGAAGGAGCACAGCTCGCTCAGATTGAGTTGCATTATGCGCACTCGGTCGTCTATTGTACGCTGGTGTTGTTTCAGGAACTCTCCGAGCACGAGCAATTCGCTATGATCGAGGAAATTGACGATCATCTTGTTCTTTCCGCCGAGGTACCCCGCGAGGACCTCATGGTCACGGTCTATCGCGGCGCGGAAGTCGGATTCTACAACGACGACATGTTCAGCCACATACGCGCCGAAGAAGAGCTGCAGAGCGCGCCGACCCCACCAGCGGACGATGTGGCGCCGTACGGCAACTGAGTAGCGCCTGTGCTCGCTCAGAGAGTTCAGCGGATGATCTTACCGCGGCTGCACGAGGGCAAGCGAGCCTTCGAGAGCGAGCAGCCGTTCCTTCCATGGCAGACCGCGCGTATAGCCGCCAAAGGTGCCGTCACTGGCGATCACGCGGTGGCAGGGCACGATGATTGGCAGTGGATTCTGCCCCAAGGCATTGCCCACGGCTCGATAGGCCAGCGGCCTCCCGATGCGCCTGGCAATTTCCTGGTACGTCGCGAGTTTGCCGAATTCCACAGAGTTAGTCTCTGCCCACACCGCGCGTTGGAAGGGCGTACCGTTAAGGGTGACGGGAACGCTGAACGTCGTCAGCCCTTCACCGGCAAAGAACGCGTGCAATTCCCTCACGGCGGCAGCGGCAATTGTCTCCGCGTCGACGTTTGCGCCGGGGGACATGCCTGCCTCTTCTTCCAGCGCTTTGCCGGCTGCGAGAGCGTTCTCGTGTCCAAAGGTGGCCCCACAGACCCCGGTGGGCGTCACAGCCACGGCGAACCATCCCCAATCCCGTGCCGCCTCAGCGATGCGTACAACACACTGACTTGCTAGTGGATTGTGATTGGAGTGCCCATTCGGTGTAGGAGGGGCTTCACTCTGCATAGTTGAGCCTTCGAATTCGCGGAATCTAGCACAAATCGCCGCAAGACAAGCCTGAGTTCGTCGCTAGACCCTGGCCCCAGGCACGGGTACGGACTCCAGGAGTTCGAGGATTACGTCGTTTGTGCTCGTATTGCGCACCCCCGCGCCGGGACTGACGATCAGCCGGTGGGCAAGCGTCGGGACGGCCATGTACTTTACGTCGTCGGGAGTAGCGTAGTCGCGACCCATCAGGGTTGCCCGTGCTTGCGCGGTATGGTCGAGTGCTAGGCTGCCGCGGGGACTCGCGCCCAGGTACACGTCAGGGTGCTGACGCGTGGCATTCACTAGCTCCACTATGTACTCCCGCACCAAGCGGTCAACATAGACTTCCCGCGTCCGCTGCTGCATATCAACCAATTCGCGAACTTCCACCACTTGACCAATCTCGTCGAGGGGCTGCGAACGTTGCTGCGTTTCAAGGACGGACATTTCATCGGCGCGGCGGGGGTAGCCAAGCTCGATGCGCATGAGAAAGCGGTCGAGTTGCGCCTCTGGCAGCGGGAACGTGCCTTCATACTCGATAGGGTTCTGTGTTGCGAGCACGAGAAAGGGGTTTGGCAATGGGAACGTCTGACCTTCAACCGTTACATTGTGCTCTTCCATGGCTTCAAGCAGCGCCGACTGCGTCTTGGGGGTAGCGCGGTTGATTTCATCCGCCAGGACGATCTGAGCCATGATGGGTCCGGGGCGGAATTCGAATTCATTCGTCTTCTGGTTGAAAATGAACACGCCGGTGATATCGCTTGGCAGCATGTCAGGCGTGAATTGGAGGCGTTTGAAGCTGCATCCGATGGACCGCGCAACGGCTTTCGCGAGCGAGGTCTTGCCGACGCCGGGTACGTCTTCAACTAAGACGTGTCCCCCACAGAGCAAGGCAATCAGGGCCAATTCAACTTCGGCGTGCTTGCCTATGATTACCCGCTCGACGTTTTCAATCACACGCTCGGCGAAATCCTGGATTCCTTCCATGGTCGCGACCCTACCCTTCTTGGCACGCAATCTGGTTTGTAACTCAAGTATACACGCTGCTGCTCTCGCGCTTGGTTCGCAGGCAGCCGAAGCAAGCGCGGGATCTGTGGCGCGACAGAGAGTTTGCGTTGCGCCGAGGGGCGCCCATAGCTTGCCTAGCTCTATTGTAGCTACTATGCTGAATTAAACCTGAGATCACCTGAAGGAGCAGAATAGTGACCCTAGAGCAAATCGGCCTGCGTCGCAGAATCGCGCGCAATGAGACTCTATACGGCGTGTTCGTAGACGCGCCCACCATCTCACACGTGGAGACCCTCGCGATCGCCGGGTTTGACTTCGTGATTCTCGACCAGGAACACGGCCACATCAACGCTGAGAGCCTGGTGCATCTTGTGAGCGCATGCGACCACTTCGGAATCGCTTCCCTCGTGCGCATACCTACGCTGGCTTCGTGGCTGATCGGTCCCGCGCTTGATTGCGGTTCGTCGGGGGTCCAGGTGCCGTTCGTCTCAAGCGCGGATGAGGCGGAGGCTGCAGTTGCTGCTGCTCGTTTTTCGCCTGACGGAGAGCGCGGCGTGCACGTATTCCTGCGGGGCGGGCAGTACGGCGCCTTGGGAGCGGAGGGGTTCTTTAGAGCCTGCAATGAAAACCAGGCCGTCGTGCTCCAGGTGGAAGGCACGCGCGGCGTAGAGAACCTTGAAGAAATCGCCGCCGTGCCCGGCTATGATTCTATTTTCATTGGGCCGTACGATCTCTCACAGTCACTTGGCGTTCCCGGCCAAACCGGGCATGCGAGCGTCGTAGACGTAATCGAGCGGGCGGTCACTCAGTGCAAGCAGCACGGCAAGGTGGTCGGCACGTTTGTGAATACGCCGGAAGACGCCGCCATGTGGGCAAAGCGTGGAGTGCAAATGGTATCCGTTTCGTGTGACACGAACATCTTCTATCGTGCGTGCACGGAACTGCGGCAGTCGATTGCTGAAGCTGCAGACGCGTAGGCTACCGCGGTTGCAGGCGCGGCTCTAGAGTTGCTGGCAAACGGACTTGACCCCGTGACTTGAGACTCCTGACGTCAACGCACCCATTGCACGACGTTTGAGAGGGGGCATGGAACGGATCACGGACAGCAATTCAGAGCGGCACCCGTAGGAACTCCCTGCCGAGTATGATTTCGCCATCGAACTCGGTGGCCACCTCCGCGACGACGCGCTCCGCCTGGCCCGGCGCTGGATCACCCAGTGTTTCCGCGCCAATGGCGCGCGTGGTGTGTACCAAGACGAGGCGCTTTACTTGCGCCTCGCGCGCGACGCGGCCGGCGGAAATAGTCCCAAGATTCGCGTCTCGCTCCTCTTCCCGCGCTTGTGATCGGGACATGTGGCACATCGCTACGAGGGTATCGGCGCCGCGAGCGAGATCTATGAGGTTTTGGTCCGGGCCGGCGTCACCGGTGAACACCATGGAACCTTCGTCGCTGTTCAGACGGTAGGCCAGAGATTCAAGCCAGGGCTGCACGTGCTGCGTGGCCGCGCACACTACTTCCCAGTTCTCGCCCTCGCACACGGGTCCGGGTGCGATGTCCTTGACGGATACGTCCGGTGGAGTGCGCGGCAGTATGCCGCCTCGCTGCCGGTACCCTCTGACGCTGATCGGATGGTTGATTCTTGCTTTGATGTCCGGAGCAAAAGCCCCGGTGTCAGGATTGATGAGACGGTCTGTTAGCTGCTCCGTGTGCTGCGGCCCGAAGACGTGTAACTGGGCTACATCGCCGTAGCCGGTATCCCAGCGTGAGAGGAGAAAGCCGGGGTAATCCGCATTGTGGTCGTAGTGATGGTGTGAGAAGAAGAGATAGCCAATGCTCGCGGGCGCCATGCCCGCCTTGAGCAGCTTGTAAGTGGTTGCCGGTCCGCAGTCAAAGAGGAGATGATCCGACCCTAGATTGACTACATAGGCGGAGCCGTATTGTGTGGCACTCAGTCCCGGGGTGCCGGCGCCCAGTATCAAGAGTTGCACTCCACCATCCTTGACGATGCCCGCTGTTTGTTCGGTCCAAGGTCTTTACTGTTCAATGCTGCCGGCAGGGCAACAATCACAGACCGGCGTGACTATGGTAAATCACAGGGCTTTTACTAGCTGCAAAAAGCACCTGCTCGAGATTCCCGCTATTCAGCCTTCGTGCCGTTCGTACGCATGCCCTCTCTTTACGGAGACTCTTGCGTAACCCTCGCCACAGCGAGATAGCCCCCTCTCCCCGAGGAGAGGGGGCACCCCTTGCCCTCTAGACTCAGTTGCGCAAAGGTCTCCTACGGCAGGCTCTCTGCCAACGCCAGGAGAGGTAGTCGGGTCAAGTGGTTTCCCTCAGGCTCAGTCCTTCCACCACACGGTCCAGAAGTCATCGCGCTTCGCCGGAAACGTAATCCGTGCCGTTGCGCCGCCCTGCGGTTCGTTCTCGATCAGGAAAGTGCCGGATAGCTCATTGGTTACCAGTTGCTCCACAATGCTTAGGCCCAGACCGGCGTGTGTTTGCAGAGTGAAGTCCTCCGGCATGCCACGCCCACTGTTCCACACGTCAACGGCAATGGTGCCGTCACCATGTGATGCCGACACGCGGATGCTCCCTACCGGATGGCCTTCCAGTCCGTGCATGATGGCATTTGAGACAAGTTCATTGAGCACGAGCGCAAAGAGCGTGGCCTGTTTCGAACCAAGCTCGATTGGCGCAGGCTCAATCGAGAACTTTATCTCTTGGCTGGGCGGCACCAGGTCCTTGAGCACTATATCCATTATGCGATTGGCGATCTCACCTACTGTGGCCAGACCAATGTCCTCTTCCGAAAACAGCTCATGGACTGCGGCAATGCTCTCCACGCGCGCCGCACTGAGGCCCAGGAGGCCGGCCGCCTCCGGAGACTCTGCCCTTCGCATCTGTAGAGAGAGGAGAGAGGCAACGGTTTGGAGGTTGTTCTTGACACGATGCTGCATTTCCCGCATGAGCACTGCTTGGCTTTCGAGGGCTTTTTGGGACTCCTGATACAGACGCGCGTTCTCTATTGCCAGAGCCGCGTCATAGGCAAACATCGAGGCGAGCTGAATCTGCTCTTCGCTGAACCTCCGACGCTCAACTCTAAAGACACTGATGCCGCCAAGCACCCTGTCGCGCGCAATGAGGGGCACCCAAAACATGGAGCGGATGCCTTCAGCCTCAAGCTGCGGATGCACCTGGGCCAAGACCGGGTCGGATTGTGCATCCTCAATACGCACTGTATTGCGATCCAAGATGGACTGCCCAAGCGACCCCTCTCTCGCCGCAATGCGCAGAGTCTTATACTCATCGCTGATGTTATATCTCGCGACTACGAGGATTTCCTGGGCCTCTTCGTCTAACTTGAAAATTGCCGCTTTGTCGGCGTTCGACAGTTCCGCAGCGTGCCGCACGATCATGTCAAGCACTTGATCGAGGTCGAGACTGGAGCCGATTGAGGCCGATACGCGCTGCAACGTCGTGAGCTGGCTCACTTTCTCGCGCAGTTTCTCGTCTGTTTCCCCGTAGAGGCGCGCGTTATCAATTGCGATTGCCACCTGACCGCAGACAGTTTCAGCAAACCCGATTTCTTCTTGTGAGAATTTCCGCGGCAGGCGGGTCTGAATGTCGAGAACGCCGATGAGCCTATTCACCGTATAGAGGTTTATTGGGACCGACAGCAAACTGCGCATGGGGTTTTCGACGAGCTCTGGGAATTGGACATAGCGCGGGTCTTCCCAGGCGTCTTCCAAGGCAACCGGCTTGCCGTGCTGCGCCGCCTGTCCCGTGATGCCTTCACCGAGTTCGAAGTGAATGCGTCCGACCACATGCGGACTCAACCCCGTGGTTGCACGCAACGTCAGCCGGCTCATCCCCTCATCGAACAGATAGATGCTGCAGTCATCAAGTTGCAGCACATCGGTAACAGCCCGCACCGTCAAGTCCAACACTTGCTCCAGGTCCAGAGTAGAATTGGCGGCGTTGTTCACCCTTTGGATTGTTGTCAGATAGCCGACCCTTGCCTTGAGATTCTCTGTGCCAGTCTCTGCACGGACCTGTGAACACGCTTGGAGATGTTCCAGGAAGGCATAGTTGACTGACTGCGAGAATTCGAGCAGCTTAGCCGCGCTATGCGCCGAGTGACTGTCAAGTAACGGTACGACGAGCGCGAGGCGCTCCGTAAAGGTATGCCAAGCCCTCGTGACGGCGGCAGCATCGGGAAGATCCTCGATTAGCGAGCCTAGGGGAAGCGCCGCTTGAGGATCAAGGTCGTTGCAAAGTGCCTCTGCGAATTCATGCAGTTCCGCAGGGGATAGCATAGCCCTGTGGTCGAAGAGCCAGCGTAGGTCAGAGCTGGTTAGAAGTTTCGCGCTCATGCTCTGCTGTCATTCTTCGTGTCCAATTCTGCCGACGGCGCGCCAAACGGTACCGAATACTCCGCAGACTCCAAGTGTTTTCTCACCCTGGATACGCCGTGGTCCTGAGCGCGCCCCGGCACCGCATTCAATCAAATCTGATACTATCATGCCACAGCAATCCGGGTGTGCGTCATGCATGGCTGACCACGCTGGCAATCTTCAACGAGGCAGTCTAGACGATGGCAATAGATCGCCATTTCCTTTGGGAACCGCGCGGTGACTACCTCGCCCACTCACGCATTCACGACTTCATGGGAAGCCATGGCATATCCTCCTGGCAGGAACTCATCAGGCGGTCGCAGCGGGACATTGGTTGGTTTTGGGATGCCGCCATGCGTCACCTTGGGGTGGAGTGGTCAACCCCCTACGACGCAGTTTACGACGACTCAGACGGCATGCCGTGGACGAGATGGTTCTTGGGCGGCACTCTCAACGTCACCCACAACTGTATTGACCGCCACGTCAGGGACGGCCGCGGGGCAGGGCTAGCCCTGATTTGGGAGAGCGATGACGGCGAGACCCGCTCGGTCACGTACCGGGAACTCTACGAAAGGGTTTCCGATGTAGCGGCCTCGATGCAGCGGATGGGCATTGCTTCCGGTGACGTCGTTGGCCTGTGCGCACCGGTGTCTCCTGAAGCCGTGGCGGTGATGTTTGCGGCTATGAAGATCGGCGCCGTGTGCATGCAAATCGCCGCTCGCGCCGTGCCGCGGGATGTTGTTGAATCGCTTAATCGGGGACGCGCGCGTTTGCTCTTCACAGTAGACGCGTATCCTCGTGGCGGCAAGTGGACCGATTGCTCGCCTACGCTGCGCGCCGTTTCACAGGACGTGGAGTCGCTGGAGCACATCGTGATCATCCCAAGGCGAGACGTGCCCGGGTATACCACTGAGAAGTCTCTCTGCTGGTCGGATTTTGTTGCCTCTGGCAAAGGTGAAGTGTGCTCGCAGGCAGTGCCGGTAGACGCCGAACACCCGAACCTCATTCTCTTCACCTCGGGCACTACCGGGAAATCTAAGGCCATAGTCCATACCCACGGCGGCTCGCTGGCGCAGGTCATCAAAGAGGTAGGCTATGCCTTTGATTGTCAAGAGCAAGATCGATTCTGCTGGTTCACGAATTTTGGTTGGATGATGGCGCCCTGGGAGCTGATGGGCGTCCTCTTCTTTGGCGGCACGGTGGTGCTCTATGAAGGAACGCACGTCTACCCCACACCGCACCGGTTATTTGAACTGATTGAGAAACATCGCATTTCGATTTTCGGCTTCGTACCCACTGGCATTCGACAGCTTGCAGCGCTGGAGGAAGACTTCAGCGCCCATGATCGCTCCTCTCTGCGTATTCTGGGGTCTACGGGTGAAATCCTCGATAACCAGGCGTGGCTATGGTACTTCAAGACCTTTGGCGAAGAGCGCTGCCCGATCATGAACATCTCCGGCGGTACAGAGGTCATCGGTTGTCTCCTTTCGCCGCTGCCGGTGATGCCGCTCAAGCCCGGAACCCTGGGAGCAGCGGGCTTGGGCATGGACCTGGCCGTAGTAGACGACGAGGGCACACCGGTCTTGGGCGGACTGGGCAATCTAGCTTGCCGGCAGCCGTTCCCCTCCATGACGCGGGGCTTTCTTGGCGAACGGGAGCGCTACCTAGAGACGTACTTTCCGCACGGCGAGAATTTGTGGATTCACGCCGACCGCGTCGAGGTGGACGATGACGGCCTGTGGTACATCCTCGGTCGGAGCGACGACCTCATCATTCGCGGCAGCATCAACCACGATCCCGGCAAGATCGAGCAGGCGTTGCTTTCCTATCCCGGTTCGCCTCACGTGATCGAAGCAGCCGCAGTCGGCCCCCATGACGATGAATTGGGCCAGAAGATCGTGTGTTTCGTAGTACCGGAACGCTCGCTCAGTGCGCCCGAGACCGAGGCATTCGTGTCCTCTCTCCGCCACCACGTAGGTGCGGCGTATGACCGGGCGGGCAGGCCGGATGAGGTCTATGTACTCGACGCGTTACCGAAGAACCTCGCGGCAAAAATCCCGCGCGGGCAAATCAGGCGCGCCTATGAAGGCCGGCCTCTGGGGGATGTATCGAAGCTGGACAATCCTCAGGCGCTCGCCGCAATACAATCAGTACACGTCTAAGGAAGGTCTAGTCGATGCAAGCCAAGGACATTCAGCACGCGACGATAGTCGGCGCCGGTCTCATGGGCGCCGACATTGCCGTAGTCCTTACGTTGTCGGGAATTGCCGTAGCGTTGGTAGACATAACTGACGACCAGTTAGTGTTAGCGCAAGAGCGTATGCGGGCCAGCATGGTTTCTCTCTGTGAAGCTGGGCTGGCAACACGGCAGCAAGCGTCACAGGCACTCAGTCTTGCGAGCGGAACGACAGACCGGTCTGCGGCCGTCGCTCGTACCGACTTTGTGGTCGAATCTGTGCCGGAAGACTTGGCGCTGAAGAAGGAGATTTTTGCCGGGCTGGATGCGGAAGCGCCGGCGGAGGCGATTCTGGCAAGCAATACGTCGTCATTGTCGATTACAGCCTTGGCTGCCGCCACCCGCCAACCGCAGCGCGTGGTTGGGAGTCACTTCATATTGCCAGGGACGGTGCTCCCTTTGGTGGAAGTTGTGCGGGGGGATCAAACAAGCGATGAAACGATGCAGACGACGTATGACGTGTGGCAGCGGGCCGGCAAACAGCCGGTGATGGTGCAAAAGGACATTCCCGGGTTCATTCACAATAGACTGCAACACGCCCTGAGCCGCGAGGCGATTTCGCTTTGGGCAGAGGGCGTGGCCTCAGCGGAGGAGATAGACTCTGTCGTAGTGAACGGGTTCGGCTTGCGCCTCGGTCGTGTGGGACCTTTGGCGCAGCGGGACTTGGGCGGTATGGTGATGAACGTCGCGATTGCCGCTTCGCTTTACCCGTCATTGAGTACGCTTAGCGATGCGCCACAGGCGATGAAGGACCTGGTTGAAGGCGGCGCGCTGGGCTTGGAAGCGGGGCGTGGGTTTCACGACTGGAGCGATACCGATGCGCGCGAGATGCGGCGCAATGTGGAGCGATCGCTCCTCGCGGACATTCTGCACCGCCAAGACGGTCACGATGAACCGCATTCGTAGGCCGTCTGCCTTGCTTGTCAGACAGGGATCACATAATGCCGGCACGCAAATGATTCTGGCGGATTCCATCCCGGGCTTCCTATAGGCAGTGTCAGCGCCTTGGCTGGAGGTCTAGCATAGACCTTGAAGGGCTCGCCTCAGCCGCTCCTGCACACCAGTTTAGGCGTCATCGAGAGCGGCCACGCCGGGTAGCGTCTTCCCCTCAAGGAATTCCAAGGTAGCGCCGCCACCGGTCGAAACATGCGTGATCTCTGCCGCCATATTACAGGCTTCCACCGCTGCCACGGTTTCGCCGCCGCCAACGATGGTCACTGCTGAAGACTCAGCAAGTGTGTGCGCGATGGCAGTTGTACTACCTGCAAAGCGCTCCTGCTCAGAGAGGCCAAGCGGCCCATTCCAAAGCACGGTTCGCGCCGAGGCAAGGACTGCTTGCATGTCCTTGACCGTATCCGGGCCGATATCGCCGATCATCATGTTTTTCGGTATGGCGTCGACGCTGACCGTTTGTCCTTTGCCTGCGGCATCAGCACGTGGTCCGACCACCACGTCACGGGGCAGCAGGACTTGAACACCTGACTCCTTGGCTTCCGCGAGCAATTCCCCAGCGACCGCCAATTGACCGTCTTCCACGAGACTCTCGCCTACTGCAAACCCTTGCGCTTTGAGAAGCGTATTCGCGATGCCGCCACCGACGACAAGAGCGCTAATCGTAGGCAAGAGATGTCGCAGCACGCCGATTTTCGTTGAGATTTTAGCGCCACCGATCAATGCGACAAAGGGTTGTTCCGGTGACTGAAGCAGCTGGGAGAGCGTGGCGATCTCCCGCTCCATGAGCAATCCGGCTACGCTTGGCAGGTAGGCGGTCACGCCCTCTGTCGAGGCGTGTGCACGGTGCGCCGCGCCGAAGGCATCATTCACGAAGACACCGCCCAGCATTGCTAGTTGCTGAGCAAAAGCGGAGTCGTTCGCTTCCTCCTCCGGATGGAAACGCACATTTTCCAAGAGCAGCACTTCCCCCGGCTGCAACGCCCGTGCCGCCGCTTCGGCTTCCGGCCCAACGCAGTCGGGAGCGGTCTGCACCGGCACGTCAAGCAGAGTCGACAGGCGCCTGGCGACGGGCGCTAAGCGCAGAGACTCGTCTACTGTGCCCTTTGGCCGGCCCAAATGGGAAACAAGGATGACTTTGCCTCGGTTCTTGCGCAGCAGGTTGATGGTCGGCACCGTGGCGCGCAGCCGGGTGTCATCGGCCACGCTGCCATGCGCGAGCGGCACGTTGAAATCGACCCGTACCAGAACGCTCTTATTCCCTACGTCAATATCTCGAACGGTCTTTTTCATCGCGGCTTTCGTTTGGAAGCGGAGCGACTTTTCCCTATTGTGCGATGAGGTTCGAGCAGGCTTCCCATGTGGTCCAGTTGAAACAACACCGTTTTCGATAAATCATCCATGATCACTTCGCGCCGAAGAGCGTATTCAACCCTGCCACTCATCCTCAATTCCAGCGAGTACGCAGTTTCTTTCTCTTGAGGGTACGTGCAACGAATAGCGGTCACCACCCTCGCGACGGTGAGGGCAATGCGTTCTGGAACGAGCACAGTTACGAATTCTTTCATGGGACGCTGGAGAGCGAGAAGGTGACTGCGGTACCAGGACATAGCTTCCTAGAGTGCGCAGAATGCGGGTCAAGAGAACGCGGACCGACTCCAGTTCCCTCTCCTGGGGGAGAGAGTTAGGGTGAGGGGATATTCTCGCCCACCGGTCTGAGCAGTGCAAAGGATCTCTCTGAGAGTGGGCTAGAGTAAGGGTGAAACATAAGAGCACATTACAGTAGTGGACTCGTGGTTGAATACTATTGTAATGACGATCAGTAGGGCATAGGACGTTGATCGGCATCACGGCAAGACCGCGCAGGTTGCAAACCTACGCTACCGGCGACCATACCCATCAAAGCAAGCGTGTCGCACCACTAGACAGCCGCCTCTTGGGGGATAGTCTGCGCGACTCGGGCCGTCAGATCGGCAATGCGGCACGCATAGCCCCACTCATTGTCGTACCAGGAAAGCACCTTGACCAGCTTGCCAATGACCTGGGTAGATGGCAGGTCAACGATCGAGCTTCGCGTGTCTCCCCGGAAGTCCATACTTACCAGCTCTTCCCCGGAGCAGCCGAGAATTCCATTCAAACTCCCGTGCGCAGCCGCCTCGAAAGCCTCATTCACTGCGTCAACGGTCACGTCAGCGGCGACCTCGCACGTAAAGTCAACCACGGAAACAGTGGGTGTGGGCACGCGGAGGGCAAAGCCATCGAGCCTACCCTCGAGATCGGGAATTACCTGGACCACGGCCTTGGCCGCTCCCGTAGTAGTGGGAATGATATTGAGCGCTGCTGCGCGTGCGCGGCGCAAATCCTTCTGTTCCAGATCGAGAATGCGCTGGTCGTTGGTATAGGAATGAACTGTATTCATGAGACCGTGCTTGACGGTGAAGGCGTCATGAAGGACCTTGACGACCGGCGCCAGGCAGTTCGTCGTGCAGGAGGCATTGGAGACAATGTGATGCTCAGCCGGATCATATGCCGCGTCATTCACGCCCAAGACCAGTGTGACATCCTCTTCTTTGGCCGGGGCCGAGATGATGACTTTCCTCGCTCCCGCCTCAATGTGCTTTGCGGCGGATTCGCGATCGGTGCCGACTCCGGTTGCCTCGATTACTACATCGACGTCCAAGTCACGCCAGGGTAACGCAGTCCAGTCACGTTGGGAGAGCGTTTGGAGGCGTCGTCCGTCGATTGTGAGTGCGCCGTCGCTTACCGCAACCTCGCCGTTGAAGCGACCGTAATTGCTGTCGAATTTGAAGAGATGCGCGTTAGTTTCCGCGCTTGCAAGATCGTTTACTGCAACCGGTTCTACGTCCGGCGCCCGCTCCAGCAATGCGCGTAGGGCCAATCGGCCGATACGGCCAAATCCGTTGATTGCCACTCGTCTCATGCGTTATCTTGTACCTCTCTCCACTCCTTGGAAAACACACTATGAGGGCGTGAAGCACGTCTATCTCTCACGACACCTTCAACGCTTCCGGTTCGGCGCGTCTGCGGTCCCGCTTGGATGCCCTATAGTCACTATACACTTGCATCACGGCCTGGGCGAGCTTGGGCGCACTGTGTTGGTAGGGGATCTCCATGTCGATCACGTCGGCGGCAATGACGGGGAGCCCATCGATTTTCTGCTTCTCCGACTGCAGTTCCACAAGCTCGTAGGAACCATTCGCCGATTGCACGGACGTTTGATCATTTGCCAACACGAGGTTGCACACATCGGAGGGCGCGTGCTGCTTGAGCGCGGCGAGGTGCTCTTCGACACCGTAATGGGTTGTTTCCCCAGGCTCGGTGGCCACGTTGCAGACATAGAGCTTGAGCGCTTTGGACTCCGCAACTGCTTGAGAAATCTCCGGCACCAGCAGGTTGGGGAGGAGGCTGGTGTAGAGGCTGCCGGGAGCGAGAATGATGTAATCTGCTTCCAGGATTGCCTGACACGCTTCGCCGAATGCCATGGGATGCTGCCGATCGAGATAGACGCGCGTGATGGCGGAGTCGGCGATCCCAACCACAGATTCACCGGAAATGGTACGACCGTCCTCGAGCTCGGCGCACAGCTTGACGCTCTCAAGGGTCGAAGGCAGTACCTGTCCGCGCACGGCAAGCACCCGCGAAAGCTCGCGTATGCCCGATTCGAAGTTGCCGGTGAGGTCGGCCATGGCAAGCATCATGAGGTTGCCAAGGCTGTGGCCTTCCAGTCCGTCACCTTTATCGAACCGGTAGTTGAGCATCCGTGTCATCAGTGGCTCGGCAACTGCGAGCGCGCCGATGCATTGGCGGACGTCACCGGGCGGCAGGGCGCCAAACTCGCGCCGCAGGCGGCCGGACGACCCGCCGTCGTCAACAACCGTCACGATTGCCGTCAGGTTATTCGTATACTCCTTGAGGCCGCGCAGGAGCACGGCTTGCCCGGTGCCGCCCCCAATCGTGACAATCTTCGGCCCGGTATTGAGAATCCGGCGCGCATACACGCGGTCCACCAGCCGCTCACCCTGGCTTGGCGCCTGCACGACTTCCATGAGGGAACCGTAGAGCTTGTAGATCGCTAAAACCGTGAGCGCTAAGCCCACTGAGCCCACCAAGATGGATCGGAACGGGTGGGGAATGAACTGCAGTGTCAACGTCGTGACCGGGTCGGTGAAGGGTTCGGGTACCGCGAAATTTCGATACGTCCAGGCGAGCGCCATGGCGCCGGCAAGCGCAAAAGCCATGAAGCCCACCATGAGCATCACGATCCAGCGCTTGACGTGCATTCCGGGGTAGAGCCACTTACGAGAAGGAAACATCTTGCTAACGGCCTTTGGTGGAACTGGGGCGCGAAGAGCACTGAGGCCCTGCGCCTGCGGGTACGACTATGGCCCGTCGCTGCCAAGCTAAGCAGCGGCAAGTCTGCTGAGATAGTTGCTGGGATGCCTGCGGAGAATAGCGAGATGCAAAACGAGGGGAACGGATACCGTAGTTGGGATTGCCAGATTGGGGAGTGGACTGTTCAACATTACCGTGTGGTCTCATTGAGTATCTCATCGGGTGATGACGAGAATCTAGACACTCCAAACAAGCCGGCTAGATGGTCACAACTCCAATAAGCAAAACTACAGGCGCCCTATAGTTGCCTGCGCCCGGCTCTCCTTTCTCTGCCATCTACGTTTGATTGGAACGTATGTAAGGGATGCGGGGAGGATTGATTGATTGGTCGACGTAAGTTGGTGGATGCCGCAGCAAATCGCCCGCGGCGCATCCTATTGAGAAGTGGAGCGCGACCGCATCTGGAGCGAGACCGGTTGCGGTGCCGCCTCGTTCTCACAAGCGCGATCTATGGGAACTTCCGGTTCTTCCTCACTGCGATCTACAATACTGTTTTCGATCAGCCAAGCCTCAACTTCCTCGCCGGAAACATCGATCAACACGTGGTCATCGATGGCTATACATGGCTGCATCGTCTGTCCCGTGCGCTGCACCATCTCGGCAAAGTTTGCGGCGCTGTTGATGATGTCGCGATCATCGTATGACAGCCCATACTTTTGAAACACGGCGCGTACCCCGTTGCTCCAACCGCAAAACGGCTTCATCCAGGCAACGATGGTCGGGCTATCGGACGTGCTTTCCTCAAGACTTGTCTCTGCTTGTGCCATCAAAAAGGTCCTCTTGATTGCTGATTACAGTCTCGGATTGGGCTAATCCAGCCCTAAGATACTAGTATAGATTATCTCGGTGTTGCGCGCTACACCCACCGCGTGAATTTAACTCTATTTGCCATCAATCCAAATGGGACTTGCCCAGGCCGCGTTGCCGTCTTTCTGAAATACGCGAGCGTAGTAGTATGCAGGCTGCGCCGCGGGGCGATCGCTCCACTCAAGCTCGCACGCGGAACCGTTGACTGATAGCGAGTGAGCTTCTTGTCCGTCCCGTATCACGTCAATACGGTCAATCTCGCTCGTGCCAATCGCGGCCACGCGTATCGAGAACTCTGTTTCTGCTGCGATGGCGCTGCCCATGAGCGCGCCATTGATGCTGAAGTCAAGCAGAATGTGCTCGCAGGTAGTGGCGTACGTTCGGCGGGCCAGCAGCGCCTCCCAAAGAGACTCCCGCGTGCACTCGCTGGCAAGCACGGCAGTTATGCCGCCCACGGGACGCAACCGGAAGTTGATGCCGCCCATGGTATCCATCCGGGAGCCGGGATGGCCGCGGTGGTTGTCGGTGCCGCCGACAAAGCCGAGGCGCAAGCCCTGCGCCAGCGCGCTGCGGGCGGAAGAACCATTGCCGCCCAGGACAACGGGCCCGCCGACTTCCTCCACCTCGAATGAGCCGCGCAACTGGCAGATCTCAATGTGTCTCTGAAAGTCCGGATGGTGCGCGCTCCAGTCCGTCGGTTGCCAGCGGCCGAATGTGGTGCCGCCCTCGGAGTGGGTGTTCGGATGGTGCGGAATGACGAGGGCGCGGCCGGGTGGGAGCTGGTCCCAGAGTTCATTGGCGTCCTCCGGCGTGGGACACGGCATGTCGTCGTCGAGATAGTAGACGTTGCGATGCCCGTAGGCGCTGGCCTTACTGTACTCGTAGGCGAGAAAGGTGGTGAACTCTCCAGGCGCATTGTAGTGTTTGGCGCATGCTTGGCTGCGTTCCCAGTCCGTGCCGCCTTCATGGTCGGTAATCGCCACGAAGTCCAGTCCACTGATGTACCGCGCGTACCGGTAGGCATCGTCAATGTCACGGACGCCGTCGCCGGATAGGTTGGTGTGGTTGTGAATGTCTCCCCAATAGACGTCGTATCCGCCAGGGCGAAAGTGCGGCGCGACCGGCCAACTCTTGCCGATAATGCCGCTGGTTTCATCTCGCGACCGCACCAGATATGTGCCTGATTGCGAGGGCACGTCAATCTGAGTCTGCGCCAGACCCCGCTCTCCTGCTGCGGCAGTCTGATCGGCTTCAGACGTGCCGTCGATGCTGTTGACGGTCTCGAGCTTGAGGGAACCCTGAAATCCCTCGCACACATTGCCACAGGCATCTCTGGCATGGATGTAGACGTGCGCCGGGCAAGATCCTGCCGTAAACTGCGGCACGACGATGCCAAGCGTGGCCGGCGCGGCGGGCATAATCTCAAGCGCAGGTTGCTGCCGCAGGGGGAAGTGGCGACCCCCGCCGCGGACGGGATAGTCCGGGTTGCTGTAAGCCGTATTGCCCTCAATGTCGACACCCACCGCAAAGAACGAATCGACGCTAATGATGTCCTGAACCTGGGCCGGCTGGCGAAAGCCGGAGACGTAACTGCCCGGATGGCCGAGCGTAACAGTGAGCGTATCCCCGCCTCGCAGCGGTTGGCCTTCGAGCACGGCATAGATGACGGGAAACTGCGAGTGATGGTAGGAGAGCGGGTGGGCGTTAACCACCTCCACGCGGACACTCGAACCCGCAACGCTGGTGGTAGCAACCACGTTGCCCACGTCCCAGCGCTGCTTCTCGCGGTGCGGCGGCGCAATACGCACGCCGCCCCCCAGCGCAATGCCTTGCGCGCCAACGGTAAGCACGATGTCCCACGTGCCAAATTGGCCTACCGTGACCGGATCTGCCGGCGTGATGCACGCGGTGTAATCGGCCGGCGCTAGGCCGGCGGTCTGTTCATGGATGGAATCGGATTTCACTGGTCTTCATCACCCTTTGGAATTACCGGCAGCACAATGTGCGATGGCTTCCCCGGCTCGTGGAACACCGTATTGTGCGCCTCTTCCAGCCGCGTGTGGCGTCCCAGCGGTTCGCCGGTGTTGGGATTGACGTCGAAGCGCGGGAAGTTGCTGCTGGAAATATCCAGCCGGATACGGTGGCCTTGCGCAAAGACGTTGCTCGTGGGATACATCTCGATGGTGAGGGGAGTCGGGATGCCTGGTTCCAAAAACTCGGCTTGTTCGCGGCTGTTGCGGTAACGGGCCCGCTGGATGCTGTCGGTAACATTCATGGCGAAGCCTTCGGGGTAATCGCCATTGGGCGGGTGCACGTCGAGCAGCTTCACCGTGAAGTCGGTATCAATCGCCGTGGAGCTGATCCAGAGTCTGACGGTGAGGGGGCCTGTGACTTCGATGTCTTCTTCGAGCGGCGGCGTTTGGAAGACCAGCACATCCGGTCGGGCGGCGAGGGGCAGGCTGCCGGAGTAGCCGAAGAAACGCTCGTCGCCGCGCTGATCGTAGGCGCCTGCCACGAGCACTGGGTCGCCCGCTGAGAGATTGCCGCCAATGGTTGGCACGGGATTGGCCGGGTCGAACGTAAACGAACTCTGTCTCTCTTGCTTTGTGGGTGTTGGTGAATCCGGGCTCAGGCCGCCGTCGGCCTGCAAGTAGTAATGCGTCCACGCGGTGCGTGCGAGGGGCCATTCGTCTTCCGCGCGCCAGTGCCCGCCGTGGTCCAGGCGACCGTCGCTGTTGCGCTGGCCGCTGCCGCCGCCCATGACGAAAATCTGCACGGGTTTGGCCTGCGCGACTCCGGTTTCTTCACCTTTAAGCCAATAGTCGTACCAGTGGAGCCGCAGCTCGTTCATATCGTAGATTGCGGCGTCGCGGCCAAAGTCCACGTCGCCAGCGTGGGAGACCTCTGCGCTGCCGGTGCCGTGGGTGAATGGGCCCATGATAAGGGTTTGCGGCGAGTTCTTGCGCTCACTTAGCTCGACATAATTAGTGCATGTCGAGCGGGCGTAAGAGTCGTACCAGCCGCCAAAATAGACAGTGGGCACATCGGCGTGTTCATCGTAGAAGAGTTCCGGCCCATAGCCGGGACGGTGCCAGTATTCGTCCAGGTCGCCGTGGGTGAGCACGTCCAGGTGCCATTGCTCGTAGCTGGGCAATTCCGCCAGGGGCGACACCCCCTTTTTGAGCGGCGCTCTTTCCACCCACTGCGCAACGTTGGCAAAGGCGTTGTCCAGGCTCACCCGCAAGCGCGGGTCGCTGAGCGCCTCTTTGCTCGTGGTTGCCATGCGGAAGGCATAAATCATGAAGCGCATCTCGCAGGCGCCGTTATGCCGCATGGAGGCCGTGTGGTAATTCCACGGTCCTTCCTCTACGAACATCCCGGTCAGACCGGGCGGGTTGAGCGAGGCCAATGCGCTCTGCGTGCAACCTGCATAGCTGCAGCCCGTGGTCGCGATCTTGCCGTTCGACCACGGCTGCTCGACGATCCATGCGCAGGTATCGTAGCCGTCGGGCCCTTCATCGCCAAAGGCGTACCACTCGCCCTCGGAGGTGAACCGCCCGCGCACGTCCTGAATCACCACCACGTAGCCACGCCGCGCGTAGTAATGCCCCTTCCGCCGCAGGCCGAGACCCGTCTTGTCATACGGCGTGCGCTCGAGAATGACTGGGAATCTGTCACCTACCGCTTCTAAGTTGTCTTGCGTCAGCCCGATGCTGCCCTTGCTACCGTCAGAGGGGAGCGCCGGACGATAGACGTCCGTGCCGAGCTTGACGCCATCTCGGGCGTTCATCATCACATTTCTGTCGACCACAACGCCGTACTGTTGTGAGGGAACTCTCTCCGCAGTCACTGCACCACCTCTTTTCATCTTCTGGCGTTTTAGCGATACCCTTGAGATGACTCTGCATCCTATAGTTGACCTACAGTTTGCCAGATTTCACTTAACGTCGTTCGGTACAGGGACCTTGACACTTGTATTGAAGATGCCCGGTTGGTATTCCGGGAATGAGGGGGGGCTTTAGTAGGAGCCACCTTAGTGCGGGGTTTTTGGGGGTTAACTTCTCAGGTCTTGGGCAGACCCAAGATGCATCGCTGTGAACCACTAGTTGAGGAAGGTGGTCGCCAATGGGCTGCCATGCTCAGCGACAACCAAGAATCACTCGCACTTGAGCCTTGAGCTTGGGAAGCTCTCGCTCGACAACTTCCTAAGTAAGCACAAGGTCGACCCGCCCATACGCGTGAATCAGTCGATTGCGCATTGCGATGATGCGAGACCAGGGAACTTCTGGATTGGCCTCAGTCAGGTCATTTGGCAGATGACGGGTCGCTTCACCTATGACTTCCAGTCTTCGAATTATGGCGTCCTGTTTCTCGCGGGAATCAAGAAACCCTTTCCTCGTGAGGCTTTCGGTGTAAACCTCGATCAGGTCAATGCTCTCTAGGATGTCTTGAAGATAGACGCAGGGTTCCGTGGACATAGGTTTAGAGGATAGTCACCTGCTCCGCGAGAATGCGCTCCCGGAGGCGCGGGTGGATTGAGCTATAGGTCAGAATGTCGACTTTGCGGCCCAATGCCTGTTCCAGATCTAAGCCGAGGCCGGCGAGGTCCAATAAACTCGCGCCATCTGGCATTTCTACAAGCATGTCAATATCGCTTTCCGGTCCAAGCGTGTCGTGAACCACAGAACCGAATAGACTAGCTCGTTTGGCGCCGTACTGTTTTAGTATCGGTACCGCGACGTCTTCAACTGACGCAATGGAAAGTGGAGAATCTTGCTTTGCATCACGACTCATAGGCCCAATCCTCCGGTCGTAGCCCGCTACCTATTTTCAGGAACGATGCGGGCCGCTCCTATAGCAGGAGCAATTGATCACAGTGCGATCATAGCGAGACTATTGCCACCGTGTGCACGTATTCAAACCCTCGTCACCCACACGGGGCTGCTCCAGGCTTGGGCGACACGGCCGTGGACGAGGTCGCGTTGGCGCACACGGACGTAGTAGGCGGCGCGAGCCGGCGGGGCATCGTCACTCCACTCCAGGCTAAAGTCGAGGGGCGCGCTGCTGCCGGGGAACCACTCCTTGTGGACGACGCTGAAGCCGTCGTCAGGACGGTCGAGGTCGGCTCGCAGGATGTGGATCCAGCGCAGGGGGCCGGTTCCCAACGCCTCCACACGCACCTCCACCGGCTCGCCGGTAGCTAACGAAATCTCGCCGCCCATCGGCTCGTCGTTCACAGTGAATTCCAGATAAATGCGCGAACCCGTGCTCCCGTAGGTGCGGCGATTGCGGATGGCGTCGAAAGCCGATTCACGGGTTAGCTCAGCAGCCCAGACTGCCATGGTGCCGTAGCCCTCTTTGCCCGGCTGGGAGCCGTGGTTGTCCGATGAGCCAATGGTCCCGAGCTTCAGGCCCGCCAGCCATGCGTCAACCGTGTAATTGCCGGGATCGCCGGGGCCATTGAAGGTGAAATCGGAGACGTCCATAGAAATTGGATGGTCCGGCGCGTACTCCTCGCTCAGGCCGTGGGACGAGTAGATTTCGATGCTTGGGCGAAACCGCTGATCGTGAATGCTCCAGTCGTGCTTCACGCCGCCGCCCGGCCGCGCAAAGCCGCCGGTATGGTGGGGGATGGTGAACATTTCACCTTCCAGGCCTTCACGCGCTCCACGCTCCCAGATCTCCTCCGGGTTCTCTTCATCGTTGTAGCGGAGCGGTCCAACACCGCTGCGATAGTAGACGTTGTGGTGTCCCCACGGCGCGCCAAAGCTCGCTTCATAGCCGAGAATCGTGGCGAATTCGCTGGGCGCGTTCCACTTTGCAGTGTAGGCGACGTTTTGTTGCCAGTCTTCCTGGCTCATGCTGCGCCGGTCGTTATGATCGGTGGCGCTGTAGACGTCGAGGAGAGAAGCATACCGCGCATAGCGAAAGTGATCGTCGCGGGTGCCGGTGCCGTCCCATGAATACTGGCTATGGGAGTGAATGTCGCCCCAGTAGAGTCCACCCACGGGTGTTCCGTCCGCCTGTGACGCGGCCGCTAGGACCTTGCTTGGATTGGAATGGCCGTAGAGTTTGCCGTCATTGGATGTCCCGCGCAGGCGCAGGACACCCTCCTCTGTGGGCGTAATCTCCAGCTCGCGGCAGCCCCACGAAACGTTGTCGCCCAGCTTGATGGGGTTTGCCGGCAGTGTGGCCCCGCCGGACTCAACTACCAGATAGACTGCGGTCTCCGGCGCCGGGACAGGGTTCTGAAATTCGTCCAGCGCCACCATGCGTACGCGCGCCGGCGTGCCTACGACGGTACGAGATTCAAGCACAATGAAGAGCTCTACCGGCGGCCCGGGCTCGTTGCTGAGCAGCGGCAAGGCACCGTCCGGCAAGAGCGCGAACTCTCCGTTTCCCGCCACGTCAACCGCCGCGCGCACGCGCTCCGGCGAACCCGTCCACAGCGGCGGCGTGAAGCCGCGGCCGCCCCGGCTCATGTCGCCGTATACCACGTGGACCGTATCCCCCGCGCGCAGCGCACCTTCCGATACTGAAACCTGCACCGTCCACGAATAGCGGCTGCCGGGTGGATAGCCCACGTTGCGGCGGTACGCTTTAGCATACTCGCCTTCGCTGGCGTCAAGGACCTCGTAGCGCAGACGCACGCCGGGCCTATCCGTGTTCGCGGTGACATAGAACGGCGCCGTCGGGTCCACGCTCTGCACGCGGCGGCCGGAGTTGCGCCACCACTGGTGCCAGCGTTCGGGGAGGGCTACCTGAATCCCGCCTCCGGTCGCTATACCCCTCGAGCCCGCCGTATACGTCACGACCCACGTGCCCCAAGTTCCCGCGCGGCCGTGGCTTGGCGTGATCGCCAGCGTACCGGTTTCTTGGCAGTCTTTGGGAGTAGGCATAGGAATCCGCTTTCTGTTAGATCATTAGGTTAAAAAGGTAGCTGAGAGTTCAGGCTTGAGATGTCTGCAATTCCTTGGTACGTTTCACTGCGGTACCGGGGTCAGGCGCAACCAAAATCTCGGACGTGAGCTAGACCAGAAACTCTGAAGTCAATTCCTCCAGCAAGACTCTATCTCACTCTCGCAGTGTGGCGTATCTCATTTGACTTTCCCCGGTTACATAGCACAATAGCAAGCGGAGTACGTCTATACAACGTTGATTGATCAGAGAGAGTGAGGCTCCTTTAGGGTGAATGGACACACCATCACCGAGAAATCGATCAAAGCGCTCGTCGCGGAGTTTGTTGGCACGTTCTGTTTCTTGTTCGTTGGGGTCGGGTCCATTTCCACGGGCGCGTTCATGGTCTATCGGGGTGGCGAAGGGCTCAGCCTAGTCGCGATCGCGCTTGCCAACGGCTTAGCCTTGGCTGCCATGATTACGGCTTTCAACCACATTTCAGGCGCGCACTTCAATCCCGCGGTTACCCTGGCGGCGCTCATTTGCCGTCGGATCGACCTCCTCCACGGCGTTCTCTACATAGTGACCCAATTGGCGGCGGCGACGCTTGTCGGTTTCACTCTCCGTGCGGTGTTTCCTGCCGATGTGTGGCAATCCGTCAATCTTGGCGCGACCGCCGTGGCCGCAGGTATTTCAATCGGCACCGCTGTCCTCATTGAAGCAATACTCACGTTCATTCTTGTGATCGCGATATTCGGCACTGCCATGGACCCCCGCGCCGCCAGAGTGGGCGGCTTTGCTATCGGCATGACCGTAGCGGCGGCTACGCTCATGGGCGGACCGCTCACCGGGGCCGCGATGAATCCGGCACGAGCGTTCGGCCCGGCAGTCGCGGCCAACTTCTGGGACAGCCATTTGGTTTACTGGGTGGGCCCGCTGTGCGGGGCGGTCTTGGCCGGCTTGATATATGGTTGGTATTTCATGGATGGGGAACGGAACACAGACACTGCTTAAGCAGACTTGGCAATTGTGGTAAAATCCAGTCGAGTGACATTGTGAAGAGGTGCACAAACCGTAGTCGTTAGGCGTGAATCTTGGCAAAGACGTTGGCGGAACAGTCGTCTTCCGAGCAGGCTCAGTCTGTTCCTGAACAGGAGCAGTCGGGGCGTCGCATTGTCATTTACGATACGACGCTGCGTGACGGCGCGCAGGCCGAAGGACTCTCGTTCGCGGCCGCGGATAAGCTCAAGATTGCCCGGCGCTTGGATGAGCTTGGGATTCACTATGTGGAAGGCGGCTATCCGGGCTCTAACCCCAAGGACGAGGAATTCTTCCGCCTGGCACAGGGCATCGAGTGGCAGAACATTACGATTACGGCATTTGGCAGCACGCGACATAAATCCACAAGTGTCGAGAACGATCCCGGTGTAAAGGCACTCATAGGCACGGGCGCGCGGGCTGTCTGCATCGTGGGCAAGGCGTGGGACCACCACGTCACTGCTGTGCTCGATACGACTCTGGAAAACAACCTGGCAATGATCAGTGAGACCATCGCCTACCTCAAGCGCCACGGTTTAGAGGTTTTCTTCGACGCGGAGCACTTTTTCGATGGCTATAGCGCCAATTCAGACTATGCGATGGCTGCCTTGAGTGCTGCAAGTGAGGCCGGTGCGGACTGCTTGGTGCTTTGCGATACGAACGGCGGTAGCGTGCCAAACGATGTCAGAAGTGTGACACGGCGTGTTGTCGACGAGTTCGATGTGCCCGTCGGTATCCACGTGCACAACGACGCCGACCTGGCTACGGCCAATACACTGGCGGCGGTGGAGTGCGGCGCGTCACACGTCCAGGGCACGGTGAACGGCGTCGGCGAACGCTGCGGCAATGCCAATCTCTGTGCGGTGATTCCCAATCTGCAACTCAAACTTGGTTACAAGGTGATCGAGAGCGACCAATTGCAGCACCTCTCCGATGCGGCGCGCTTTGTCAGTGAAATCGCCAACATGGCGCTTAACCCCTTCATGCCGTATGTCGGACATTCCGCCTTCGCCCACAAGGCCGGCTACCATGCCGACGGCATGGCCAAGAGCCAGATAGCCTATCAGCACGTAGATCCTGCACTCGTCGGCAATGAAATGCGCGTGCTCATTTCTGAATTAAGCGGACGCAGCAGCGTCCTATCGCGCGCCGAACGCCTGGGACTGCGCCTTTCACGCCAGAGCGAAGACCTGCACGGCTTGGTGGAAGAGATTAAGGACTTGGAGCAACGCGGTTTTCAGTTCGAGGGCGCCGAGGCTTCGTTTGAATTGCTCATTAAGCGACGCCAACCAGATTATGCGCCGCCGTTTACGCTACTGGATTTCCTCGTCTTGGTTGAGACGCGGGGCGGTCGGAGCATTCTTTCCGAGGCCACAGTCAAGATCCAGGTGGGCGCTGAGGTTCAACACACCGCCGCCGAGGGCAACGGTCCCGTAAATGCATTGGATACCGCCATGCGCAAGGCTCTTGTATCCGCCTATCCCCAGCTTGAACATGTGCGGCTCTTGGATTACAAAGTGCGCGTCCTTGACGAAAGCAGCGCAACGGCAGCGGGGGTGCGCGTGATGATCGAAAGCACCAACGGCCACACGGAATGGAGCACGGTGGGCAGTTCGACGAACATCATCGAAGCCAGCTATTCCGCGCTCGCGGACTCTCTGGAATACGCAATCCTCGTGACAGACCGATAGCCTCAGTACCAGGAGAGGCGCGTGTCACCGATTGCTGGCAACCACTCGACGGGATCCGGAGCGGAGGGCGCGGAGACCTTCGATCTGGTCGTCTACGGCGGCACTTCGGCTGGCGTTGCGGCTGCTGTCCAGGCCAGCCGGTTGGGCTGCTCGGTGGTGCTGGTGGCGCCGGAGCGGCACCTCGGTGGGCTCTCTGCCAGCGGCCTCGGCTTTACGGATACCGGCAACAAGGCCGTGATCGGGGGCCTCGCCCGCGAGTTTTATCACCGCATCTGGAAGCACTACGAGGCCCCCGATGCCTGGAAGTGGCAGCAGCGCGAGGCATACGGCAACCGCGGCCAGGGCACCTCTGCCGTCGACGGCGAGCAGCGAACGATGTGGATCTTTGAGCCGCACGCGGCGGAGAAGGTCTTTGAGGATCTCGTCGCAGAGCACCGCGTCGACGTGCGGCGTGACGAATGGCTCGACCGCCAGCATGGCGTGGTACTGCAGGACGGCCGCATCCGGAGCATCACGACCCTCAGCGGTGCCACCTACACGGGTTCAGCCTTCATCGACGCCACTTACGAGGGGGACCTCATGGCGGCGGCAGGCGTCTCGTACCGGATGGGACGTGAAGGAACCGCAGATTTCGGCGAGGAATGGGCGGGCGTACAAAAGGATGCCCGCCACCATCAACACCATTTTCCCGCAGGAGTGGACCCCTATCTCGTCCCCGGCGATCCGTCCAGTGGTCTGCTGCCGCGCATCAGTCCTGAGCCGCCGGGCGCAGACGGGCAGGGGGACGGCCGGATCCAGGCCTACTGCTATCGGCTGTGCCTCACCAAGGTGCCCGAAAATCGTGTGCCCTTCACCAGGCCGGCCGGCTACGACCCGCAACAATTCGAACTGCTGCTCCGAGTTTTCGAAACCGGCTGGCGGGAGGTCTGCCGGAAGTTCGACCCGATCCCGAACACCAAGGTAGATTTGAATAACCACGGACCCTTCAGCGCTGACAACATCGGGATGAACTACGCGTATCCGGAAGGATCCTACGATGTACGGGAGCAGATCGTCCGGGAGCACGTTAGCTACCAGCAGGGATGGCTTCACTTTTTGGCCAACGATCCCCGCGTGCCGCCAGATGTCCGCGCTGAGTGCGCCCAGTGGGGACTGGCCCGCGACGAGTTCACCGACAACGAGAGCTGGCCCCACCAGATCTACGTCCGGGAAGCCCGCCGGCTGGAGGGCGAGTTTGTCATGACCGAACACGAGTGCCTTGCCAAACGCGACGTGCCGCAACCGGTCGGCATGGGTTCATACGTCATGGATTCGCACAACGTACAGCGTTACGTCACGGACGAGGGATACGTTCAGAACGAAGGGGACATTGGCGTGAGGCCGCTGCGCCCGTACCAAATCGCCTACGGATCGCTGACACCGAAGCGGGAGGAAGTGGAGAATCTGCTCGTCCCGGTCTGCGTCTCGTCGTCGCACATAGCCTACGGCTCGATCCGCATGGAACCGGTGTTCATGATCCTGGGGCAGTCCGCCGCGACGGCGGCGGCCCTCGCCATCCAGCACGGAATCCCCGTGCAGGACATCGACTACGCAGAGTTGCGCACCCGGCTGTCCCGGGACGGCCAGATCCTGGAATTCACGCCCGCGCGATGACCGTTCTGGATTGGTGCCCTACACCGCGCTTGGTACCGCAAGGGGCGGCAATTTAGCGACCTCTTCCGCTGACGCAAGAGTTCACCGCAGTTCCTGGGCCGAGAGAAGGAACTCGAGACGCGCGTTGCGCTCCTCGCCACCTAGGTAGAGGCACACGTCCTTCAGGAGATCACGCTCGCATGCGCTCTATCCATTGCTCAGGAGCGTTGATTTCCTCTAGCGTCGGCACCGTGTGTTGAGATTCCCACACCTGGTTGAGAAACGCCATGCTTTCGGTATCCACGACATGGCGTACGAATTTCTCACCGAGCCGGTATTGCGCTAGTTTCATGTCAAATCCAAGTAGCCGCATCAGAGCGCGTTCCAATGACCCCCGCTTGCGCTCCTCAAGTCGTTGGCGCATGGCGGGAAAACCGGAAATGAGCTGGTCACCCAGCGCATCCATGATGTAATTGCTATAGCCTTCCACGAGGCTCATCACGCCTTGTACGCGCATGAGCATGTCGCGCTGCTCCGGCGTCGCTAGGAGACGCATCAACCCTCCTAGCTGCTCGCCATCGTCTTTCGCTTCCGCACCAGGCAGCAGCATGGCCCGCAAGGGGTGTTGGGACTCCTGGAGCAATACTCGGAAGCTTTCCACGTACGACTCGATCAAGCTGCCAAGATAACCCGCCAGCCACGGCGCCACCTGAAACTGGATGGCATGGGTGGTTTCATGCAGCGCTATCCAGAGCCGGAACGCGTCTGGGGGGATTTCAAGCCGCTGCTGCAAGCGGCGAATGTTGGGTTCCACGAAGTAGATCCGGCTTGTCGGATCAGAGGTTGGGACCGCCTCGGTAGTAGACGGCGCCAGGAATGGCATGTCAAATTGACCCAAGACGTGCCGGGAGAGGAATCCCAATACGATGCCCATTTGCGCTGAAAGCGTAAGCTGCATGCTGCCGTGGGCCAACCGAAACAGCGTGTTGCTATTGGCGCCGACGCTGTCAAGGTATACGTCTTCCAAAGGCTGGAACAAGCGTTGTACGGTGCCGAGGTTGCGCTGCACCCAGAGAGGGCGGTCGAGCACTTCTACCTCGTGGTCGCGCGAGAACGTGGCAAGCTGAATGAACGGAGTAATCTGGTCGTGGCTGAGAAGCACCAGCGCGCGATAGTCTTCAAGCAGACCCTCTCTCGTCTGTGCCGGCAGCACGCCGTCAGGGTCTCGCGCGGCAATGCGGTGGGCGATTCGTTCCGTGCGCTGCCAGTCGATGATGTCGGGCTGTACACGTGCGGCGATTCTGCGCGCAATGATGTATCCGCCACTGAGAAGGATGCCGCATGCGACCCCAAGGAGGGCCGCCTTGTGTTGGCCGCGCGTCACTGTGCCACCTTGCGTGGCGTGGGTCTTGGCCGCTCACGTGAACTGTGGGTTGATACCAAAAGTGCCTCCCTGGATGGCGTGCCCCCAAATATAACATACCCGCGTTCAACGCGGGTATGTGCGCGCATTCTTAGACACTGCCGGACAATTCACGACGTTTAGCGAACTGCCGGCAGGACGCGGCGGATAGCTGCGCGAAGTGAGCCTATCATGATTGCGGTTCACGTGGGCGTCGCGACGGTCTCCTTGCCAGAGGCGGCCTTGACCTTGGCGGCCAACTCACTGTCCGTGCCGGCATCAACCGCGATCTGCTTAAACTCCTCTGAGCTCATGCCCAAATCGCGCAAGACCTGCTGGTCCATGGGGCACGGATAAATGTATTCACCGATGTAGCCGCCATGCTGGGCTCGTGCCTTGTCGGCCATGCGGCCAACCCACTCAAGCCCGTCAATCACGATTTCGCGTTCCCGCGGCTTCCATTCCTCTGCCATTGGTCTCTCCTTCCTCAAAGTCTTTCGGCTAACGTGTTCTCAAACACTGTGGTCAACAACGACCGGACCGGCTCTGCCGGAGACTTGCGCGTGAGCGGAAAGAGCGCCACTCGCAGAACGTGCCGCAGTCTCTCTTCCGGCGATGTGCCTTGGGAGGCAAGTGTGCCAAGCTTCCCGTCGAGCAGCAATCGTGCCGCCTCGCTCCACAGCAATAGATGATGCATATCCAACTGCGTGCTTTCAATGCATCCACTTTCAACGTACCACCGCTCTTCTCCAAAGGTCAAGAGGGACTGAGGAAGGGCGCCGGGCGTGCTCGCGCCTACAAGCGCAGCATACTGTGCGAGCCGCGCTTCCGGCCAGTCGAGGCCAATGACGGCAAAATCGAGAAACCATACTTGAGCGCCGTTCGTGAGCACATTATGGGGCGTGCAATCGCGGCCGCCGAATGTCAGGCGACCGTCACATAGCGAGTCCGCCACGACGTTCCATGCCGCTTGCAGCGCAGATGCCCAACCCTTTGGTATTGTGAGGCCCCAGTGATTCGCAAGCCGCATGTACGTTGCCGGTGCGTTCCGGCAGCGCTCGCGCACTTCCGCTTGGCGGCGCCGCGGCTCGCCGGTTGTGCGCAGCGGCAGCCGTTCGGCGATGCCTCCGCATGCCGTTTCAAGGGCAACGCAGCCGCGCAGCAAGCTTTGGGCCAACGTGCGCAGGGCGTGCTCCTTACGCGGTTGAGGCGCGTTCACTGCGGAAATTGCCGCTGCCAGTGTGCGCTGTCCTACCCACTCCGAAGTCAATATCCCCAGATGGGGATCCCACTGGAGCGGCCGCACTACTGGGGCGCCCAGATTGCACAACATTGAAAGCACGCCAAACTCGACCTCTCCCGCTCCGGCGTGCACATGTCTTTTGACCGCAATCTGCCGGCCGGAAGCAAAGAGCGCATGCCAAACTGCTGCCCCCTGGGCGCCTTCTCCTTGCACCGGATGCAACGATTGGAGCGGACCCAACGACGACTCTAGGTATTGCCGCAAGGCTTGGACGAAATCACTTTCGGGCATCTGAGCCACCCTGTTCTGCTACTGGCTCTGCATTGATCCGCGCCGCCAATCTGAAGGACTCTTAAGTGATAGGAACAAGGGGTATTGTGAATCGCGGGTGCGGAAAAGGGAGTTTCTCGGCTTCTGATCGGGGTATTTGGCCTATGGTACCATCGCCGTGTCGAATCTGGCGGCCTGGCCGAGGTCTCGATGATGGTCGGCGTCGGTGAGGTGTGGAAGAAGCAGAAGCTACGCCATCGTTGGCAGCGAACCCGACATCATCGGCGAGGGAGCCGGGCTGGGCGAACACTCTATTCCCAGGAAAACGCGGTTAGGGTGGCCAAGAATTCGATGGTAGGCTCATGTTCGGATGGAGCATGCGGTAACCCAAGAGCAGGTTGGCCATGCCGGGTCCTATCAGAGATGCAGAATACCTTGACCCCGGGTGGCTCACCAACCGGTTGCTTGAACGGGGGAGTCTTCCCGCAGGTGAGGTGCGCCGCATTACGCCCGGAAAGTCCTTCGAATCGACCGCTGCCTTCCTCACTCCCCTCAGTGTCACCTATTCGCGCGATGCACCGGCCTCGGCCCCCCGACAGCTCATGGTGAAGATCTACCGCAAAGATTGGTATGGCGGCGGGCTAGCTGAAGCGGTGTTCTATCAAGAGTTCGTCGCTGCCATGCCGACTGCACCGGTAGTGTCCTGCTACGACATTACTATCGTTCCTGAACACTCCTACTGCCGGTTTGTATTCCAGGATATTTCGAAGACCCATGCCCCGCCGGCGAGCACTCCCAGTCAGGAGCAGCTCGAAGAGATTGTAGATGGATTGCTGCAATTCCACACGCAATGGTGGGAACATCCCCGCATCAGCCGTAGCGACTTCCTCGGCCGGGCCGGTGGTCCGCTACGCATGGTCCACGCCACCAAAGAGGCGACGTTTCTCACCTACTGTCAACACATCGCAAATCGTTTTGAGGTCTTTGCCGATGATCTCGGGGACGAGCTCCCCGGCGAATGGCGGCAATTCTGTGAGCGAGCAATCGCAGCTTGGCCAGCATTGTTTCTCAACCGGATTGCGGCTGGCAAGGCCCTCACGTTCATCCACGGCGACTTTGGTCTGTGGAACATCTACCTGCCGCATAATCCTGAAACCCATCGACTCTGCTTTCTGGACTGGGAAACGTATAAGCGCAGTATCGGTGTCTACGATCTAGCGTACATGCTCATTACGGCCGGCTATGCGGGCGATCCCGACATGCGGGACCGAGTGGAAGCCCAGTTGCTGCGCCGCTACCACGATGGACTGCTGGCGCGCGGTGTCACTGATTACCATTGGGACGATTGCATATACGACTACCGCCTCTCCGTGATCGCCAATCTGTTCCCCCCAATAGGCTGGCAACGGCCAGGGGCACTGCAGACGGCGATAGACGTCTTCCACAAGTGGGATTGTGCTGAATTGCTCGACTGAACCAATCACTTTGTGACGTCTTGTCCACAGTTCTACCAAGTATTCTTCATGGGTTTTCCTATGGCGTGATTACGTGGGTAGCCCCAGCTGCCTAAGAGCACTATCCTTCGCAAATATACGCAGGAGAGTGAGATCTGCATTTTGTTCGCGGTATTTGGCCTATGGTATTATCACAGTGATTAACAGGGCGGCAGTGAGGAGTCACGAAGCGAGCATGGGGGTGCGCTTTGGACACGCGTGAGCTTGTTGAACGTCTGCAAGCCATTGTCGGCGTGGAGCACGTTGTCTATCTGCCTGAAGACCTCATCGTCTTTGAGCGCGACGCCTCCATTGATGCCCAGCTACCTGCGGCTGTCGTTTTCCCGCGCACTACCTCCGAAGTCAGCGACATCTTGGCGGTAGCGAGCGATTTGCGGGTGCCGGTGGTGCCAAAAGGCGCCGGCACGGGCCTCTCCGGCGGCGCCGTGCCGGAAGAGAACGGCATCCTGCTCTCCGTCAGCCGGATGCGCGACATTCTTGAGATCGATGAGGAAAACCGCACCGCGCTGGTGGAGCCCGGCGTCGTAAACCTCGAGCTCTCCGGTGAAGTCAAGCACTTGGGCCTGTACTACGCGCCCGATCCCTCGAGCCAGTATGCGTGTACGCTTGGCGGCAACGTGGCCGAAAACTCCGGCGGCGCCCACTGCTTGCGCTATGGCTGCACGATCAACCACGTTCTCGGGTTGGAGGTGGTCTTTCCCGGCGGCGAGGTGGCGTGGCTGGGCGGCAAGGCGACACTTGGGCCGGGTTACGACCTGATGAGTGCGATCATCGGCTCGGAAGGCACCATGGGGGTTGTCACCAAGATTCTGGTTAAGCTCCTGCCTATGCCGGAGTCTGTTGAGACCTATCTCGCCATATTCGATAGTGTGCCGGATGCGTGCGAGGCGGTGTCGTCCATCATTGGCAACGGTATCATTCCCGCTGCCCTCGAAATCATGGATCAGGTTGTCACCCGGGCCATAGAGGAAGCCCACAAGGTCGGCTATCCAAACGACGCCGGCGGTGTGCTCATCATTGAAATCGACGGCATGCAAGAGGAACTCGATGAACAGCGGGAGGCTATTCTGAGCCTCTGTCGAGAAGCACGAGCTCGCGAGATCAGGGTGGCGCAGACGGCCGCCGAGCGGGAGGTCGTGTGGAAAGGGCGCAAAGGGGCCATCGGCGCATTGGGTCGTCTGGCGCCGAATTACTATATCCAGGACTGCGTCGTGCCGCGCACGCGCATGCCGGAGATCATGCGCTTTGTGGAAGAGGTGGCTACGCGCCACGACATCATCATCGCCAACGTATTTCACGCAGGCGACGGCAATCTGCATCCGAACCTGCTCTTCGACGTGCGCGACAGCGACCAAGTGCGGCGCGTGATTACCGCGGGAGAAGAGATTATTAGCGCCTGCATTGACGCTGGCGGTTCGCTCTCGGGAGAACATGGCATCGGTACGGAGAAGCAAGAGTACATGGACTGGCTTTTCAGCGAAGACGACTTGGAAGCCATGCGCAAGCTGAAGCGTGCTTTCGATCCCGACTGGCTCTTCAATCCTACCAAGGTATTTCCCACCGGCGAAGGGCCGCACGCAGCGAAGATCCACATTGGCAAGGCCCCGATCCACGCAACGGCTGCCGCGGTTTGGAAGTAGGATGCAATTACGCCTTGCTGACTGAGACCCTCCACACCCAGCTTGCGCAGATTGTCTCAGATGAGGCGATGGCTGCAGAGACTCCTACCGTTGACGGCATGCGACCTGCGCTGGGTGTATCACCGAAGTCAGTTGCTGATTTGGCTGCGGTAGTTGGCGAGCTGCACGGAGCTGAGGCTGCGACAATTCTTGTCGGCGGCGGCACGATGATCGATTTGGGCGCGCCTCCAAAATCTGCGGAGGTGGCCCTTGCCACCGGCAATCTCAACAAGATCGTGGCGTATCAGCCCGCCGACCTCATCGTTACGGCACAGGCGGGAGTCACCGTGGCTGACCTTCAGGCGGCGCTCCGGGAGCACGGCCAAGCGCTCCCAATTGAGGTTCCCCTGCCCGCGCGGTCTACGATTGGCGGAGCAATAGCGACAAATGCGAGCGGGCCGTTGCGCTATGCGTTCGGCACCGCAAAAGACCTTGTCATGGGGATGCAATTCGTCCAAGGGGACGGCACACTGGTGAAGAGCGGGGGCGAGGTAGTGAAGAACGTGGCGGGATTCGGACTCCACAGACTGCACGTTGGCGCTCTTGGCACTCTGGGGGTGATTGCCACGGCGACCTTCAAGGTGTTTCCCCTTCCCAGGGCGGACCAAACGCTCATATTCGCCTTTGATGACGCGGAGACTCCCTTCACTGCGGCAGCCGCGCTGCGTGCGCACCATCCGGCGGCTGCAGTGGTTGGCAATGTGGTCGCTCAGCAGTGCTTGTTTGACGCAGTTCGCGGCGCGCACGTGCTGCTCGTCCGATTCATGGGTGCGCAAGGGGCCGTCGAACGGCAGGTGCGTGATGCTCAAGCGGCGGGAGTTGCAGCGGGAGCGGCCGCTACGGAAGTTGCCGCGGAGGCAGAGAGTGCGGCCCTTTGGCAGCAATGCGTCGACGTAGGGGCGGCAGGTGCTCCTTCCGACGTCTTGTTCCAGGCAAACTCGGTGCCGACGGCAATGCGCCACGTCTATGCGGACTTGCTGCGTGCCGCGGAATCATTGCGGGGCAACGCGGGAATGATCGCCGATCCACTCAATGGGTCGTTGAAGTGCGGCATTCTTCCGGCGAACGGGCAGGAGACGAAGACGCAGGAACAGACGTCGGCTTTGGCTGAGTTGCTCAGCTTACTGCAACACGCCCGTGCCGTAAGCCAGGAACATGGGGGCAGTCTTGTGCTGCAGCGAGGCGAGCCGGCGCTCAAGGCCGCTTTCGATGTCTGGGGGCCGAGCCCGCAAGGTATGAGCATCATGCAGAACTTGAAACAGACTTTCGATCCCCACCACATTCTCAATCCAGGTCGATTTGTCGGCGACATCTAATAGCAGCCTTTACTTACTCGAGCGAGCAGAGCGAGCGTGAAAACCGAAGTCGGTCAACCGGGGCTTGTAATACCGGACAACGATAGCGAGAGAGTGCGCTTCGAGGGCCTCACGGATGAGGACTTGGCCCAATGCGTCCATTGCGGCCTTTGCCTAAACGCATGCCCAACGTACCGTGAAACCGGACTAGAGATGGAAAGCCCGCGCGGCCGTATCTATCTCGTGAAGGCTGCCAAGGAAGAGCGCATCCCCATCAATGAGACATTCTTGAAGCATATCTTTCTCTGTCTCGACTGCCGGGCGTGCGAAACGGCGTGCCCATCGGGAGTGCAATACGGTAAGATCATAGAAGCGGCGCGCGGTGAAGCGACCCAGGTGAAGCCCGGCGGCACGATACCCCGTGCGCTACGGTGGCTGGTGTTCAAGCAGCTCTTTCCGTTTCCCCGCCGCTTGAAGGCAGCGGCGAGTCTCCTACGCATTTACCAGTCATCGGGCCTGCAATATCTTGTCCGGCGCAGCGGAATACTGAAGCTCTTCGGCACATTCGGCCAGGCAGAGACACTGCTGCCCAAGGTGTCTAAGAAATTCTATGCCGCCCCTGCCGCGGAAATCGTGCCTGCCCGCGGTGAGACGAAACGCCGTGTGGGTTTCGTGACGGGCTGTATCATGCCGTACTTCTTCGGCGAGACGAACCGGGCGACCGTCAATGTGCTTACGCGCAATGGGTGTGAGGTGGTCATACCCAAGAGTCAGCGGTGTTGCGGTGCGCTGAGTACGCATGCGGGTGAGCGAGAAACGGCGAAAGAACTTGCCCGACGTAACATCGATGCCTTTGAGCAGCACGACGTGGACATCATCATCAGCAATGCAGCCGGCTGCGGGACTGCCCTCAAGGAATACGACATCCTCTTGCAACTCGACCCTGACTACGCGCTTCGCGCCCGTGAGTTCTCCGAAAAAGTGAGGGATGTCAGTGAGTTTCTCGCCGAAATCGAGGTAGATGCCTCGTTTGGGCCCGTTGCAAAGAGAGTGACCTATCAGGACGCGTGCCACCTCGCGCACGGGCAGCGCGTGCGCACGCAGCCCCGCGCCCTATTGCAGGCGATTCCCGGGCTCGAATTCGTAGAGATGAAGAATTCCGATCACTGCTGTGGCAGTGCCGGCGTTTACAATATCACGCAGGCTGAAATGGCGCAGCGCGTCGTAGCCCCGAAAGTGAAGAACATAGAAAACACCGCAGCCGACTATGTGGTGGTCGGCAACCCAGGCTGTATGCTGCAGATGGATAATGCCCTGGCTGCGGGAGGGGTTTCCACCCGGTCGATACACACAATGGAGTTGCTCGAGGAGGCATACCAAGCCGCGGAGGCAGATGGTGTCGCCGACTCCGGCAAGAACTAATGCCAGGTGCGTAGGTCGCGGCAAAGCGAAGAACGCGCGATCTGCGAATGAAGATTGAATTGAGAATAACTGACCCTTGAAACAGGGAAGAATGCAGGAAGGAGTCCAGCACGATGGGTGAAAATGGCGTGAGAGATCTCACGATCATTGGTGGGGGACCCACCGGACTATTCGGGCTGTTCTATGCGGGTGTGCGCCACCTCGACACGCAGCTAGTAGAAGCGATGGATGAAATAGGCGGCGCCCTTTCCGCGCTCTATGCCGAAAAATACGTCTATGATATGGCCGGATTTCCGGCGATACTGGCAAAAGACCTCGTCGCGGCTATGTACGAGCAGGCCGACCAGTGGAAGTATCCGATCCATCTATCCCAAAAGATTTTAGACTTTGAGGAGCAAGACGACCACTACGTTCTGCGGTCGGAGAGCGGGGAAGAGTTCAAGAGCAAGACGGTGCTCATCGCCAACGGCAACGGCGCCTTCGCGCCGCGTAAACTGAGGCTTGAAGGTGTCGAAGAGTTTGAGGATACGCAGATCTTCTACACGGTCAAGAATATGGACACGTTCCGCGATAAGCGCGTGTTGGTCATCGGCGGCGGCGATTCCGCCCTGGACTGGGCACTGGCGCTTGAGAAGGTCTGCAAGATGGTCACGCTTATTCACCGCCTCCCGGTGTGGCAAGCGCACGAGGCCACCGTCCGCCAACTGATAATGTCGGAAGTTGACGTGCACTTTCCGCGGCACGAGGCCAGTCAACTGCACGTAACGGATGGTAAACTTACCGGCGTTACCATCATGAATCTCGTGTCGAAAGAGACCTTCGACCTAGAGGTAGATGTCATCCTCATCTGTATTGGGTTTCTGATGGACACAGGGGTCATACGCAAGTGGGGTGTGGAATTGGAAGGCAAGAAGGGCATAAAGGTGGACCCCGCGACCATGGTGACCAGTCGACCCGGCGTTTACGCGGCGGGTGACATTTCTGCCTATGAGGGCAAGATCAACCTCATCGCGTGTGGCGCTTCCGAAGCGGCAATGGCAGTAAATCAGGCGGTACGGTATATTAACCCCGACGCGCGACTGGCTCCGGGTCACAGCAGCGATATGGACATCTTTACGAAACGCGACAATCCGGAGAAGTAACCGCTACCACAAGCCCATCGCGGAGGTACGTCATTGGCCACACAATCCGGTGAAGTAGAGAGCGCGGAGGCCGCCAAGTTTGCGGCGCTACAGCGTGAAATTGCAGAGTGCCGCCAGGAACCCGGTACGACACTCGATATGCTCCACGCTGTGCAACGCCAGTTCGGCTACTTGGAACCAGAAGCCGTAGGGTTGGTGGCAGACGCGATCGGCTTGACCAAAGCGCAGCTCTACGGGGTTGCGACCTTCTATACAATGTTCTTCTTTGAGCCTAAGCCGCCGGTGATTGCGCGGGTGTGCGTCAACCTTTCATGTCACCTGCGCGGTGCGCAAGACATACTGCACACGCTGGAAGCGGCTGCCAAAGAACAGCCGCATGCATTCGAGGTAGAAGAGGTTATGTGCTTGGGTCTCTGCGAGCAGGCTCCGGCCCTTTTGGTCAACGAGGTTGCCGTGGGCGACGCGTCCGCAGCGGAAGCGCTTGCGAGGGTCCAGGCAAAAGCGGCAGAATTCGGGGACAGTAGTTAGAGCGCATTTGTAGCCCGCCGACCGCGAGGAGCGTCAGGCATGGAACAGGTCTGTTTGCGGCGAATTCACAACGAGAATTCCCAGGACATCGAGTCGTACATGGCGCACGACGGCTATGCTGCGCTGCGTAAGGCGCTGACCGAGATGACTCCCGAGGCCGTGCACGAGGAGGTGCGCGCATCCAATATGGGCGGCCGTGGCGGAGCGGGCTTTCCTACCGCGATGAAGTGGAATTTCCTGGTGGGTGCTCGGGGAGAACCCAAGTATGTGCTCTGCAATTTTGATGAGAGCGAGCCGGGCACGTTTTCTAACCGCATCATTGGCGAAGAAGACCCTCACCTCCTCATCGAGGGCTGTGCATTGGCGGCCTATGCCACCGGCTGTTCCATCATCTTCATCTACATTCGCGGTGAATACTTCCTGGCGTACGAACGGGTAAAGCACGCCATCCAGCAGGCGTATGAGCGCGGTTTCTTAGGACAGAACATCCTTGGTTCGGACTTCTCCGTGGAACTCTACCTGCGGCGCGGCGCCGGCGCGTATATTTGCGGTGAAGAGACCGCCATCATGAACTCCCTTGAGGGCAAGCGCGGTTATCCGCGTGCGCGGCCGCCCTTCCCGGCCAATGAGGGGCTGTTTGGTAAACCGACGCTGATCAACAACGTGGAGACGCTCTCAAACTTGCCTGACATCGTCCTCAATGGCGGTGAGTGGTGGAGCAACTTGGGCGTCAATGAGGGCGCGGGGTTGAACATCTACTGCCTTTCCGGCCACGTGGAGCGCCCCGGCGCTTACGAATTGCCGATGGGCACCACGGCGCGTGAACTGATTTACGAGCATGGCGGCGGGGTGTGGCAGGGCCGCGAGCTCAAGGCCTGGAAACCCGGTGGGGCCTCCAGCGCCATCTTGCCGGCCGATATGATCGACCTCGTCCTTGACTTCAAACCGGTACAGGCAGCCGGTACCATCCTTGGGACGGCGGGCGTTATCGTGATGGACGACCGGACCTGTGTCGTCGACGCGGCGATACGGGACGCGACGTTCTTTGAAGAAGAGTCGTGCGGCTTCTGCTTCCCCTGCCGCGACGGCACCCGTGTCTTGCGCATGCTCCTGGAGCGCGTCCGTCACGGCGTGGCAGCTCCCGATACCATGGACCTCATCGAGCATGCCTCCACCGACATGATGGGCGCTTCCTTCTGTGGCCTCGGGCAATTCGCGCCTTGGCCCGTGGTGAGCACAGTGCGAAACTTCCCCCAGGAGTACCTGGCGCACATCTTAGAAAAGACGTGCCCGGCCGGCGTCTGCCCCATGGATGGCGCGGAGCCCGACGAGCACGTCGACCGCCGCACGTTGCAGGAATTGCTCGTGGCGCAAAAAGGCGGCGTGCTGGCGTAGCCCAGCCTCGGGCTCACGCAATTGGCTGCCGACACCCAAACCAATTACCTTGTCCCTTTAGGCTCTACAGCCCGGTCCCTGCTGGGGTGCTACGGCATACACTCATCCATACAATCCTGCTTGGAGTAGCTTCCCCTCCGTGGTCAATCTCGCCGGCGCTGGCGATTGCCTTGCCGAAGCCTAAGGATACTACTCTCCGGGGTAGACCCTGGGCACTTTCAGGATCAGGGCCGCGCTGAGCGCAAAGAATCCCGCCATCATGAGGAAAACGGCGGTGTAGCCCAAGAGCGGCTGGATGCCGTTGAAGGTGTCGAGCACAATGCCGGCACTCAGGCTGGCAAGCGCGTCGCCGCCGCCGGTGGCGAGATTTGTCAGACCCATATAGAGTCCGGGTGCTCTGGGATCGGGTATGAGGTCGATCGCCAAGGCCCAATCGGCCACAATGAAAATCCCCACCGCTGCGCCCAACAAGGCAAAACCGACAAGAAGCGTTGGGAAGTTCTCCGTCAAGAGCAGGACCAATGACGCAACGACCCCCACACCGCAGGCGGCAAAAATCAACTTCCGCCGGTCGGTTCGGTCGGATATCCAACCGGCCGGCACCGTGAAGGCACCTGCCACCACAAGGAGGACTCCGAGCGCTATGGTGACGGATAGTCCTGCATTCTCGACGATGCCCAGCCGTTCGCGCACGAAGAACAGGAGAATCTGGTCCGCCGCGAGCAGACCCATAAAGAAGAACAAGCGCGAAAAAAGAATCCACGCAAAGCCCGGTCTTGATCTTAGCTCGGCAACGCGCGCCCGGAATTCGCTCGCAATACCGGAGAACTCCGGCTTCTCCGCCAGGGGCTCCTCGCGGATACTCCAGGCTGAAACCACGGCTACTCCTGCCAGCACGGCGGCGGCAACGAAGAGGTAGGAGCCGGGCTGACCGCGGTCGAGGAACTGACCCGCGACGAGGGCACCCAGTAAGATGCCAAGATAGTTGGCGAGGCCAAAGAAGCCGGAAGCACGTCCGCGTTGCTTCTGCGGCACCAAGTCGGGAATGATGCCTTGATACGGCCCGTGCGCGCTATTTGACGACACTTGCAGCAATATGACGACCGCGAACAGCAAGGCATAGGTGCTCACGGCCGCCATCAAAAGCAAGAAAAGGGCGCTTGCAAGCGAACCGATAAGCATGAATGGTCTGCGGCGTCCCCAGCGGGCGGTCGTTCTATCGCTCACGCCGCCCATCACCGGCTGAACTACTATGGCGACGACGAGACCGACCGAGACCAGAAGTCCGAGAAAGGTGCCCTTCTGCGCCGAGCCGACGAGAGTCTCCACACGATCGGGGAGGTAGACGACATTCAGTCCGCCCCAGATCGTGGAAAGGCCTAGCCAAAAGAGGCTGATCCGGGCCAGATAGAAGGTGGATACGCTTTTTCGGATGCCCTGCGTCAAAGAAGACCCTTCATCGCATTCAGTCGTTTGCGCGTCTTGCTCAGCGGGACGAGGCAGTTGCCTTTCTCGCCCAATCAGCTCTTGCCATTAGCCATTTGGCAGTTCGCCGTATCACGTCCGGCCACTTGTTGAGGAGGCGGTCCAATCTCTACTCGCCGGCTACTCTCGACGATCTTGCAGCAGTTTTCCTCCTCTGTAAAAGAGGTAGCAGGCGCCGATTTGTATTAGATGATACACGTCATTGTGATTGAAGTGGCGGTGAAACGATAGTTTCCGTTGCTGAACGAGTGCAGCCAGCAGCGAAATCGCCACGCCACTCAGAGTGAAGCGTGAGCTTGCTCCCCTCTTGCTCACACTTGCGGGAGCATGAAGGGCGACGACCCCCGCCATCGCGGAGCCGTAGTCGATGATTACGTACAAGAACCTGTCGTGGGACTTCATCCACGCGCAATAAGCCAGCAGTTTTGCCACTGTGGCGGCGATCCACCAACGCTTGCGCGGTTGCGTGGAAGTGGCAAAGGCGGCACTCGCCAGCATGCTCGCACTCGTGAACCCCGTGGCGAGAGTAGTTCCTTTCCACAGCTTGCGCCGGGTCGAGGGTGACTGGTCTCCCACGGCATGGGAAATACCGCCCAGCACTGCTGCAAGTGCGGCTGCGAAAAACCCGAGGCCCGACAGCAACTGGGAAGTCTGGCGCTGCGCTTTTCCTTGCCGCAGCAGAGCAAAGCCCCAGTGTGCGTTACACATGCCAAGCACGAGATCCGTGAGGACTGTCATGGGTTCGTGGATTCTCAAGTGGTGACCCCCCCTGCGCGAATACGTCTACACACAACCATGACTTGCAGTTGCCCGCTACAGCCACTTAAGGTGCAATGCTAAAGAAAAACCGCTGCCTGGATGCAAAGTGCAAGGCGATATCGCGGCGGCCGGGAAGATGCGAGAGAATGTGAACAAGAAACTTGCACTGAGACAAATGTCGTCTCATTCGCTGTCCTCACCTCACAGCGGCTGCCCTTAGCCAATGGCGTCAGCGAACATCGCCGCGTAGTGGCGATTCCAGTCACTTTGCATGCGCTCGTCCGGGTCGTAGCGCCGCTTTTGGCGAATAAACTCGGGAAACTGCGGATAGCACTGCTCCACCTGCGCGCGGGTGGCGTGCTTGTGGTAGGTCAGATAGTAGCTGCCACCATGCTGTATGGCCCGGTCGATGAGGCGGCGAAATGCTGCCGCCGCAGCGTCTTGGCCCTCCGGCGTATGAGAAACATGAAGATTGAAGATGATACAGGCAAAACTTTCGCGTGCCCACGCCAAGAAGGACTCGTCATCACGTTCCACAAGACGAATCGTGCCATAGACGACCTCGGTACCGTGCTCTTGAAAGTCCTCCCGGACCTGATGCATGAAGGGCGCCAAAGATGGCCGCGGCACATAGACTTCAGTGATCACTTCAGTCGCCGGCGCGGCGGCGCCGAGGTATTGGTCGAGCGCGCGGTGGTAGTTCTCCTCGTAATATCCCAGTTGATGCAAGTCCGACCAGTAGACCTGTCCGTCCGTTGACAGGTAGTGGGCGACGTATTCCTCGAAGGCTTGCGGTTTGTTGGCATGGGCGTAGAGAATTAGACGCCGCCAATCGTCAACCGTCAGCTCCCTCTGGTTCTCTGGAATAGGCGTATCCGTCGCAACGGGCTGATAGCAAGAAAAGACCCCTCGCGTCAGGAAGTTGGCAGAGGAGTCATCTATCGAATATTGATAGTCGCCATAGAGGAATCCATCTTCAATACGTTGCTCGAACGCCGGCATGAGTTCTTCTATGTTGAAGACAGTGACGGCGCGCCGCAGCTTCTGCCGGGGGGCAAGGCGGAGTGTGACACTATAGACCACGCCGAAAAGCCCATAGCCGCCGATGGCCAAGCGAAACAACTCGGGGTTCTCTTGGCGGCTGCAGTGCCGCACGGCGCCGGTGGGGTCAACGAGGACGAACGACTCGACATCACCGATGATCGGCCGCATGCGCAGGCCGCGGCCGTGGATATTTGCCGCCAGCGCGCCGCCGATGCTCATGCGGTCGCCGCCGGTCTGCTTCTGCGCAATCGCCCACTGCGGTGCGCCCTCACGGTCGACCTGACGACAGGCGGCAATGAGTTCGGGCCAGTAGATGCCGGCCTCGACCGTGATCAAGCCGGCTTCTGCGTCGAAGGCCAACACCCGGTTCATGGGCACGGTGTCCAAGAGGACCGTGTCACTGCCGAACTGCTGCCCTCCCATCGCGTGCCGGCCGCCGGCGATGGAAAGAGATTTTCCCTCGCTCTCTGCAGCGGCAAGGGCGGCCTGGATGGATTCCAGGGAGTCTACCGGTACGACCCGATCCACCGTGGTGGGATTGAGTTGCGAGTGAAGATCGTTAACGAAGACGCCAGGCATTGCGGTCTCTTCTCCTCTCACTGGCTGCCGCGCAGCAGCGTGGGGATGAAGTCAGGAATCTCATCTACCAATGGAAAATAGGGGCGGGGCACGTTGTGGTACGTGAAGTGCTTGAGCGTCGGCGGCGTGGCCCCCGGCGTATCGAGAATGAACTCGCCTTTCGCAATGTCATTGAACGTTTGGCGATAGTTCATTGGGTTCTTGGCCACGATGAATTTCGCGCCCTCGATGTCCATGTTCAGCGCGCGAAATTGCTCGTCGCGCCACTCGTACGTGCCATACGTCGTGATCAGGATCTGGACGCTGCCGCACTCCAGCACGGCCGAAGGTCCCATTTCCGCCCACTCATGGGCCCAGATGCCGCCGGTGTACTGAAAGTTGCCGTCGCTCACCGTTCTCACGGTGCCGGACAGGGATAGAGGACTGCCCCACTGGGGATCGACTTTGTGCCCCAGAGTAACTGTCGCCGTCTTGCCCACACCGGCTTCGAGGCACTGTGCTGCCGCTTCCGGGTCGACCACCGGAATGATGGCAAAACCCTCACTGAGGTTTTGCAGGGCGGGAAGCGTAGCCACGCTGTCCCCGGCCGCGCCGCCGCCCACACAGTCAGCGCATTCGACCAGGACTACGGGGCCGCCAGGGATCTTCAGGCCCTCGCGGACTGCGTCTTCAGGCGTCAAGGTATCCGGATCCAGCGCAAAGCGCTTTTCCCACATGAGGTTCGCGACTTGGTTTGCCAGAGTTGCGGCGAGCTCTTCATCCCCGTCTGTGATTACCAAACCGCCTCCGCCCATTTCCGCCACATCAAGAGTCGCGTGGGCGTGGAACGCGCTGGTGGAAAGAATACCCGGCTGCTCTTCAAATGACTTTGCCAAACGCATCACGTCGGCAAAGGGACCCTCGCCCACGGTGCTCGCGTTGATGGCGCTGGTGAGTATGGGCACTTTCGCCATGGCCATAGCCGGCTGGTGGGCGCCGTCCAGGGTACCGAGGAGCAGACTAGCGCCGCGCACACCCGTGGAAAAGGGATCAACGTGGGGATACGTCTCCCAGGCAACCAGTCCGTCCGCATGGCGCATCATCTGGGTCGTGACATTGGCATGCAGGTCAAGGGTGCCGACAACCGGCACATCCGGCCCCACGATGGCGCGGGTCGCACCAATGAGATCGCCCTCTACGTCACCGATCTCCGTGGTAACCGCCGCGCCGTGAAGCGCTAGGAGAACGCCATCTACGGGCAGAGCTCCGGTTAGATCTTCCAGGAGGTCCGCTTTCAGTTGCGCGTAACACTCCTGCGCAATCGGGCCGCCGGGATAGGCGCTCGCTACGACAAGGGGCACAATGCCGGCGTTCCGTTCGCGCAAGGTATGCAGCATGCCGCCAACGGCGCCGCCTTCAATTGACATAACATCCTGGCCGCGCGCGAGTTGGCTGCGGGCGAACTCGGCGTGCTCGATGAGCTTACCGCCGAATTGATTGCACTCGGTCAAGATCGAGCCGACAGCTACCCGGTGTGGTCTTTCCATAGAGTCGTCTCCGAATGTGCGAAGTCGTCGGTTGCGCTAATTCTCCAAACGTGTCACAGTTCCATGACGTCCGCCAGCGCGGCGATACTTGGCTCCTCCAGGTGCGGCGCGGCCGGCGCGACGTGATTGATGACGTCAGGCCACTTTACGCCGGAGCCCGTGATGACACAGACTACGGTCTCACCCGGCTTAAAATATCCCTCGCCATGCAACCTGACAAGGCTGGCGACAGTGGCCAGCGAGGCACTCTCGAAGAAGAATCCTCTGCCTGCCATTCGCTGAATAGCCTGGCGCAACTCGTATTCCGTTACCGCTGTTGCCGTGCCACCGGAATCATACACGACACGGAGGGCATGCACGCCGCAGCGGCCTTCGATGATGGACGTGGCCAACGAGTCCGGCTCCGGTTGCACTTCGATTTCTTGGCTGTCACGTGTCAGCGCATGGAGCAGCGGGTGCGTGGCCTCGGTTTGGCATCCCACCATGCGCGGTAGGCGGTCTATCAGACCCATGTCCCGCAGATCGTTCAATCCCCGCCAAACGCCGTAAAGGCTGTCGCCACCGCCGGTGGGCACGAGAACGGCATCCGGCGCTTTGCCGAGGGAACTCGCAATTTCATAGCCAATGGTCTTGTAGCCGGTGACGCCGTAGGGACTGGCGAGGGGATTCGGGTCGGAAGAGCCAACCGGTAGCCAGCCGTGGTCCTCGACCAGTTTCCGCATCATGCCGCCGATCTCTTTCTTCGGCATGGTGACGACGTTGGCGCCGTGAATTTGCATCACCCGGCGCAGCAGCTCCGAGGACGTTGGGTACCCAATGATGAGCGCCCGCAGACCGGCGAGCGCGGCGTAAGCGGCCACGGCCTGACCGGCGTTGCCGGTGGATGACGCCACGACCTTGGTGTGGCCGAGGTGGCGCGCCATGGAGATGTTCACGGCGGCGTGACGGTCTTTAAACGACCAAGTGGGATTCATGGTCTCATTCTTGACATAAACATTGAGGCCAAGCTCTTCACTCAGGTCATCAAGGAACGTGAGCGGGGTGCCGCCTTCGTCAAGGCTCAGCGGGTCGTCCGCTGCGGGGAGCAGGTCGCCATAGCGCCAGATATTGTGTTGCGGCCCGGCGTCCCACGCTGCCTGAAAGCCGCCGGGAACTCCGTCAGCCAGTCGCACCTGGAAGTCCAGCGGTCCTTGCCGGCCGGCCGCAAAACAGCTTGGACAGCCAAACGTATAGGTCCCAATTGGAAAGCGCTCGTCACACCGTACGCACTGCAGCCATTGTCCGTCTGTTTCCACTGCCGTCACCCATTGCCCTTTCATGGATTGTCATTTTCAAGAGGATCCCTGCCCTAAAGATACTATCCCTGCGCCAAGCGGAGGAAAGATTCCCGGCCCTCGCGAAAGAGCTGCTGCATGCGTTGCCGGTGAGCGGCTTCCGCAAAGCGGCCCTTCTCCGTTACCCATTGGAGGGAGCGCTCAATCCGTCCCACAAAGAATTGTGCCGAGTCTCTCGTTGCGGAGTCTTTACTGCCGGTTTTCAGATAGACCGGGCTTGTATGCGCCCATTGGGCATGGCCGTAGCTGTCACGGCTCCGGCCGGAGCAGCGCGCCGCAATCCAGCCGTCGTGCGGCGCGGCTACCGTTGCGCTGAGCTTGCCCTCCGTGCTGCCGCTCGCCGTGTGCTCACGGGCAATTACGCTGCCGTTCATGATGACTTGGACACACTCTATGGGCCGGTGCGCCTGCCATTGCACTGCTACGCGCACCTGCTTCGGTTGTCGTGCCCGAAGATCGAGGAATTCGCCCGGTGGCTTACCCTCCACTGAGAGTTCAAGCACCGGTCCATTCGTAATGTACGAGCGACCGGCTTTCAATGTCTCCAGCCAGCGGTCATATGTGAAGGAACCTTCCAGGTGCGTGTACACGCGATTCGCCGAACATATGAACCAGTCGGAACCGGTACTTGCCGGCAGCTTGAAGCCGCAGTTCAGGAGGTGATACCACAGATCGTATTCTGTATCGAGCCAGTATGGGTCGAAAAGATTGAGCGCATCGATGCGGTCGAGAGAGGCGGCAATCGGCGCCTCCATGCCCCAGCCGTTGTGACACCAGATTACGACTCCGCCCTGCGCTTGCGCAGAATCGCAGGCGTCGAGGAGGGGCGGATAGTCAGGATCGGAATCGTCCACCAGTACGCCGCGGCTGAGGGGATCAACCTGCTCTTGCAGACGCACGAGCATGACGTGGCCGTAGCCGGAACTGCTGTCGCCCAAGACGGCATTGTGCCGCGTCTCTTCACCCACGTCGAGCACCCAGTGCGGTCTGGTTGGATGCGCCATTTCACCAACCGGGAAGCGGTTGGTGGCGTATGCAAACTCCTGCTGCTGAAGGATGCTGATGACGGTGACAGTCAGATCTTCGACTTCTGAATCGAAACGGAGGCGTTCCTCGGGACGGGTCTCGAATTCGCGGTAATGGATGTGCGTATTGCCGGGATACCAGCCCTGGTCATCGAGACGTATCCATCGCTGCAGCGGCAACGAGAGGTCAACCGTCCCCTTTAATGGAATTGAAACCGTGACGTGGAGAGGCGCGTATTCGGTGCCGCGTTCCACTCTGACGTCAGCCTGTCCGCGGGGTAGCTCTAACGAAAACGTGCCGTCGGCGTAAAAGAAGGGATTGGTGGTTCCTACGGTACTGATGGAGCCTTCGGGTGCGTGGAAGAGCCCGCCGCTGCCTTGCACGGAGACTTTGGCAGCGAGCGGACCGCCGCTCCGGGCATCAACTATTGTCCCTGTGATTGTCCCCATTGATCCCGCAGTTCCACTATTCCTTGTCAGTGTGTATCACATCGCGCCCGACCGGTAGCGCAGGTTTGCAACCTGCGCCAAAATTGCCGAGAACCGGGCAGAGAGAAACCAGAGCAACAGCAATAGAGAGGGGATTGCGACTCAGCCCTGCAGCGTGCTGTGCACTCACACTACGCAGCCAGGATTGTATCGTTGACTTCCCGGTTTGTTACCACCCAGCAACCGCCGGGCTTGTCGAGCGCGCGGCGCAGCACGGTGTCCAGCATATCACAGTGGGGGTCGCGGGCCGCCAGATACGAGGGATGCGCCAAGAGACTCAAGACCAGGCCGTGCTCGTACGCATGGTCCACGGCAACCGTCGTATGGTGAATATACTCCCAGCGGTCCAGGTCCAACGAACGAAAGGCGATGGCATCGCTCAAACCCATCATCGGGATTTCCGGGAGACCGTTGGGATAGCGGTAGGGCTGGAGAGTGTCGAGGCTGTGACGCACAGCGGCTTCCATGTCCGCGCGCGGCGGATGCCACGTGCGCTCGGTGGGGCACTGGTAGTGTGCGGAGGCAAACTGGAAACCCTCCTCTTGCAGCAGGGACTGAACTGCAGGGGCGTCTTCCAAGCCATTCGGGAATGCGCCCGGCGTGCGAAAGCCGCGGGTTTCCACTCCCAGGCGTTCGCGCAGAGCTCTGTCGGTTTGGCGTAGCTCATGGCGCAGGCACTCATGTGGCGAGAGTCCCCCCGCCCGCCAGGGCGCCCGCCTGTACGAGGCGTGCAGGTCTTCGACTCGGTTCGCCTTCACGCTTATGTGCCGGTAGGTGTGATTGTCGAGCGCATGACCCTCCGCGACCAGCCGCTTGAGGTAGTCGACGTCAGGATCCTCCAAAGCGCTGCCAACCACGAAGAACTGGAGCTTTACATCGTATTCCTTGGCAACATCAAGCATGGAGTGGACGTATTGCTTTACCTGGGGATCGATGGCGCCATAGTCGTCATAGTCGGATGTCCAATACGGGAAGTTGTAGGACATCTCGATATCGAACGTCAGGCTCAGGCAGAATTGCGCGCCGTTGGGGTACATATCCTTTTGACCTTCGCAGGGGCCGTGAAATCGAGTGACTGCAGCTAGATGTACTAGAAGTCTAGATCCGATTAGCGCCCTAATCGAGTCCGCTCGCCCTGAGCATTGGCGTCCTGATCGAGTCCGTTCGCCCTCAGCTAGTCGAAGGGTGAACGGACTCGAAGTATTATACTAACGCCGCTTAATCTCCGCAGCCTGTGCTTCGACAGGCTCAGCACGAACGGCTGCAGGGTCTTGTCTAAGAGAGCACTGAACTCAGGACCCGTGACCTTACGCCCGGTAGCGGTCCGTCACCTTGGCCAAGATCGTCGCCATGTCTTCCACGTCCTGGTCGGTGTACTTATCCGTCCAGTTCCAGCGGATGGTCGTATCCACGTGCTCCTTGGCGATGGGTACCATGTCCGCGCTGTACTCGATGTCCTTGGCAAACTCGTTCATGGGATGGTCCCACGGCCAGTGCGATTCGCCGGCCACCGTCGTCTTAGTGTGTAGGAATGTGTGGCTGTCGGGCACCAGTTGCCAGGGACCGGGCTCGGCCTTGAGGCCCTCGGCCATGAGCGCGTCGGAGAGATCCCACAGGCCGCACGTGAACGCGTCGGGGTCTACGCGCAAGTAGTAGTACCAGTAGATGTGGTCGGCGCCTTCAGGGATGTACGGCGGGATCAGCCCGGGAATATCCTCTACAATGCGTTGGCTCAGCGCGGCTGTCGTTTCCCGGCGACGCTGGTTCTGCTCTTCGAGAATGTGGAGCATGCCCAACACAAAGGCTGCCTCTAGTTCGCCAAAACGCATGTTCAGGCCGAAGCGCACGTGCTTGCGGCCGTAGCGCTCCACCGGCACGCCGCCCCGCGAGACACCGAACAGGTGCACGCGGTCGGCAATATCCTTGTTGTCCGTAAGCAGCGCGCCGCCGTGGCCGCCGGAAAGATGCTTCTCAGCGTCGAATGAGAACGCGCCTACGTCGCCCAGGGTACCCGCATTGCGGCCCTTGTACTTTGCCAACGGGGCCTGGCACACGTCCTCAATAAGAAGGATGTTGTGCTTCTTGGCCAGCGCCACGATGTCGTCCATAGGGCAGAGCAGCCCGTACCAGTGGACGGCGATGATGGCTGCCGTGCGTTCCGAGATGACCTCTGCGATGGTTTCGGCAGTGACGTTACCGGTGCGAATGTCCACGTCCGGGAAGATGGGAATCGCCCCCTGCGCCATGATACCGGCTAGCGAGCCGAGGTCGGTAATCGGATTAACAATGACCTCTTTACCGGGGCCGATATCCATCGCCGCGATGATGGTATGCAGCGTGGCGGTACAGTTGGCCAGGGAGACGCAGTACTTCGCGCCATTGACTTCGGCAAACTCCTGCTCGAAGCGCGGCAAGTAACCGGAACTTAGACCCTTCTCCAGCACTTCCTTGATGTTATCGAAGGACTCTTGCGGTACGTCGCGGGGGAAGATCCCCGGAAGCGGGTTATCCGCCGACCGCACCGGCGTCCCGCCTTCAATCGCGAGTCGCGTATCTACAGGGGTCTTTATCGCCATGGCTGACGCTCCTTCATTCGCCATAGCGGCAACAGGCACCGGAGTATTGGGTGCCTGTTACCACACTCGATACTCAAAGTGTCTGGTGGCAGCTTAGCAGATGCAGCCACCCTCTTGCAGCGCTATCGCCGAAACCTGCTGGGCCTCAGCGATTGCCTCTGCTACGGTCTTTTCACCTGCTTCCATCTGTCCCCAAAGCTCAGACCATGCGCCGTTAATGTCGGCTTGTCTTACCGCCTGGCGCAGAGGAATGCTGACATCGGCAATCGCCTTGTACGTTTCCGGCTTTTCGAATGGATATTGCACAGCGGGTGTATAGGTGCGGTTGGGCGGGAAGCGGCCGCCGCCGAGGTTCGCCCAGTCCGGTTGCACCTCTTCACTGATGAGGTACTTGTAGAGGTCCCACGTCGCGTCCGGCTGCGGCGAACTGCGGGCGATCCAAAAAGCATTGATCAACAACGGCGTGCCGCGACCGGCAGGTCCCAACGGGACGTTTGCCAAATCGACGTTGAAAGGCGTTTGCCCCTCAACAATCTCCTGGTTGATGGTCCGCGTGTACCAAGGTCCGGTCAGGACCATGCCGAGCTTTTGCTCAGTAAAGTTCGGCGCAACGTCGGTTTCCTTCCGGGCGAGCGGCGGGTGCACTTGATGCTTGACGACGTGGTCCAGCACGGTTTGCACGGCCTCGGCTGATTCGGGGGAATCAATGGCGGGCGCGGTAAAGTCCTCGTTCCACCAGCCGGCGCCCCAAGACTTCAACGCGATCACGATGCTGGAGTGGGCGTTTCCATTGAAACTCAGACCCCAGCGCGTCACGTTCGTGCCCTCGCGGGTAGTCAGTTTCGTTGCCAATTCAGTCAGGGTGTCCCAGTTCAGGTTGCCCGCGGCATCCAGGTCGGCTGGAGACGTCAGTCCCTCGTTGGTCATCATGTCGTCGTTGTACCAAATGGAGCGGGCGCCAAGGAACCAGGCGATGCCGTATAGATTGCCGCCAATCCGCTCAAGGGCGCCTTCGTAATACTCAGAGAGGTCAACGTCAGCATCCTTCGCGATGAAGGGGTCCAGCGGCTGGATGATATCCGCGGTTGCAAATTGGCTGATGTAGCCGAACCAGCCATAGTACATGTCATACGCAATGCCCGCGGCGCTGGCGGCCACGGCCTTTTCCGCCACCGCGGTCAGCGGCCAAGTCACGATGTCAAGCTCGACCTTTACGTCGGGATTGCGCTCTTCGTAGCGACCGATGACCGCGCCGTAGGTCTCGTCCCACACTTCTTGCTGGGTAGTGAAGTGCATGTACTTGATAATCGTCGGTTCCATAGCCTCCGGCGCCGCCGTCGGTTCCGGTTCCGGCTCGTCTTTAGTTTCGGGCGCATCTGCGGGAGCGGGAGCCACCTGGCCGCAAGCAGCCAGGGCAATTCCGCCTACACCCAAACTTGCCGTGCTGGACAAAAGAGACCGACGGGAAAATCGCTTTGCAGTTCGCATAATGTTCTCCTTGACAATACCCGCGGCAAAACTGACTGAATGTTACCCCCCCTTCTTGTGTTGTCAAACTACAACCTGGGGAAATGCTAGCAGTGGCCGCATCAAGTTGCTTGTTATTTCGGGCCCTTGTTCCGACCGCAAGGCAGTTTGCTTGGGGCCCCGCCCCATCCTTGACCAACGCGGTCTCTCCGACGGGATCACGTTCAGCGGCCTGTCCGTCCACGGCGAACAAGCCACCTCGTGCTTCATCGCTCTGCCGGAGCGTGGCTCGTCAGGCAAACCGAGGCTGGCGCAGGGCAAACGGATTGCGCCCTCTGTCCCGTTCACCCTCCGCCAACTCAAGAGAATAGGCGCGACTCGCCCTGCGTTGACCTAGCAGATGCAGCCGCCCTCTTTCAGCGCGTTGTCGGCCACTTGGTGAATTTCGGCCAAAGACTCCGCAACAGTCTTCTGACCTTCTTCCAACTGACCCCAAAGTTCGCCCCACGCGCCGTTGACGTCAGATTGCTTCACTACTTGGCGCAAGGGGATGCCGACCTCGGCGATGGCCTGGTAGGTCTCCACACTCTCGAAGGGATACTGCACGACTGGGGGATAGGTGCGGTTTGCCGGGAACCGGCCGCCGCCCAGGTTGGCCCAATCCGGCTGCACTTCCTCGCTGATGAGGTACTTATAGAAATCCCAGGTCGTATCGGGATCCGGCGAGGTGCTGGCAATCCAAAACGCGTTGAGGAGCATGGGCGTGCCGCGGCCGCCAGGGCCGACCGGCACTGAAGCAAGCTCGACGTTGAACGGCGTTTCGCCTTCGTAGATTTGCTGATTGATGGAACGCGTATACCAGGGCCCATTTAGGACCATTGCAAGTTTCTGCTCATTGAATGATGGTGCAACGTCGGTCTCTTTGCGATTAATGGGGGGATGCACCTTATGCTTGACGACCAGGTCCAGCACGGCTTGCACCGCATCGACTGAGCCCGCCGAGTTGATGGCCGGGGCGCTGAAGTCCTCGTTCCACCAGTCCGCGCCCCACGACTTGAGCGCAATGAGAATGCGGTCCGGGCGATTGCCACCAAAGTGTAGTCCCCACTGGGAAACATTAGCTCCCTCGTGGGTGGTCAGTTTTGTAGAAAGCTCCGCCAGCGCGTCCCAGGTGAACTTCCCTTCGGCTTCCAACTTGCTCGGCGAATCGACACCCGCGCTCGTCATGAGGTCGGCGTTGTACCAGATGGTGCGCGCACCCATAAACCAGGCGATGCCGTACAGCCTGCCGTTGATCTTCTCCAAGGCAAAGTCGTAGTACTCGGAGAGATCGAACGTGGCATCCTTCGCGACGAGAGCATCGAGCGGCTGGATAATCTCGGCAGTGGCGAACTGGCTGATATAGCCGAACCAGCCATAGTACATGTCGTACGTTATCCCTGCCGCGTGCGTCGATACCGCCTTTTCCGACAAGTTCGTCAGCCCGCCCGAAACGAGGTCAAGCTCCACCTTAACGTCCGGGTTGCGCTCTTCATAGCGGTTGATGACGCCGCCGTACGTGTCATCCCACACCTGCTGCTGCGTGGTGTAGTGCATGTACTTGATGACCTTAGACTCCATCTCCTTGGGAGCCTCTTTCGCCTCGGCCTGCGGCTTTTCTTCCGCTTGCGGCGCTTCCATAGGTGCGGCGGGCACCTGGCCGCAGGCGGCGAGAGCCGCGCTGCCTACGCCAAGACTTGCCATTCCGGCCAAAATGGATCTACGGGAATAATGCCTAAGTGCGTCCAATTTACTCTCCTTGGCTACAATTCACGATATTGACAACAGTTTAATCGCCATCTTGGCTTCTGTCAACCCTGCTAACCCAGTTCGACTGGCCTTGGGAGAAGTGATTTCACATCTTCGCAGAAGCGCCTTTTTGCGGTATACTGAGAAAGTGAAGCGGACCTCCCTTGCCCCCATCGTCTAGTGGCCCAGGACGCAGGCCTTTCAAGCCTGTAACGCGGGTTCGATTCCCGCTGGGGGCGCCTCTTTCTTTCAATCCAGCCAATGTTCTCTCACTCTGAATGCAGTGCTCTGCTGTGTCGGATTCCACCGCATTTCCACACGCATCCATGTCAATTGGAGCGCTTTCTGCCGCATCTTGTGGTTCGCAATTTGCCCGACTTCCATTAGGTGCCATGCATGCGACTTCTCGTGGATCGGTCCCCGTCCCACAACCGCCCGTCTCATCTTGCCCAAGAGCCAACACTCCGCAAAGATCCATTTCGTGATCTTCTTGTGTCGGTTTGTCAATGGTCTCCCGTGAATATTAAGATTGACTGACTAAGGAAAAGCCCCCTCTAACTACTTGACTAGAATCTCTAACCGTGGTATTAACGGTGCGTGTATATCACCTACATAGCGCGCAATGTCGTCTCAATGCCTGAGGCGGTTGTGCGGAAAGGGCAGGTATCATGCGAACCTCAAGACGCACATTCTTGGCGATGGCGGGAGGAGGCGCGAGTATTGCGATTCTTGCCGCTTGCGGCGCGGTGCCGGCAACCTCGATGGAAGAAACCCCGGCAGAGGAACCTGAGAAGGAGGCCATGGAGGCCCCCGAAGAAGCAAAGATCCTCCCCGTCACATTTTGGTACCATTCCTTCCCGGCTTGGAATTTCGATACGGAAGAGCTTCCCAGGGCGCTACGGGCGCAGTTTGATGAGACGTCCGGCTATAAGATGATCCCGCTGGGTCGCCCAAATGGGGGATTCAATGACGTGCAGACGGTGGTAGCAGCTGGCACGGCTCCAGACGTCGTGAAGACGCAGTCCTGGGTGCAGAACGAGTGGGGCGTGCTGGAGATCGTGCAGCCGCTCGATCCTTGGCTGGGCACGGCGCAGAACACCCAGTTTGACGACCTCTGGAAGGAAAAGCTGAACGCGACTCAGTACCAGGGCAAGACCCACGCGCTCTCCTACAGTATCGACGCCCGCATTATATTCTCCAATACCGTTCAATACCTCGAGGCCGGGCTCGATCCGGAGAATCCGCCACAGACGTGGGCAGATATGGAAGACGCGGTCACCAAGACCTTCAAGAAGCAGGGCGATGACATCCAGGTGCTCTCGTGGGACCCCTTCCGCGGATCCGGCGGCGTGCACACGTGGATGGTGCCCTATTGGCAGCTTGGCGGCGAAATCTTCAACGAGGACAAGACCAAGTTCACGGTCAATAACGAACTCGCCGTCGAAGCGCTCACCTGGTTAATGCGCATCTACGACCTCCAGGGCGGCTGGCCGAGCATTGCGCCATTCCACACGGATAAGCGCAACCGCGAGCAGACAGCCAATGGCGAGATGACGCACTATTACGAGGGCAATGCCGTACGCAACGCCTTCTTCCGGAAATTCCACCCGGATTTCGAGTTCCACTTCTTTGGCTATCCGTTGCCTTCTGCTGACGGCGTGCTCAGTAACTACTCCGGAGACTGGGCATTCTGCATGCCAAACGGCAGCGCCAACCCGGACGGGGGGTTCGCGGTGATCGACTTCTTCTATGACGCGGGCGTCAACTTGGAGTGGTCGATTGTCATGGACCGCATTCCCGTGCGCAAGTCGGTTGCGGAGAGCGAAGATTATATCCAGGGCGATCCCTTTAAGCAGTTGATCATCAAGGAGATGGACGGCGCCCGCTTTGTGGCAAGTGTGCCCGGGGCCCGCGGCATTCTCGGCGCTACCGGCGCGGCAATCAACAGCATCCGCAACGGCGAGGCGACCATTCCTGAGGCACTGCAACTCTTCGAGGACAAGGGCCAGACTTCAATGGACGAATTCCTCGAAAACCAGTAATCCGGAGAGATCGCGGCCTTCGGACGGCATCAGCAGACTACAACGGGGAGGAAGCAACCCTTTCTCCCCGTTGTCTTGCGTTGGCGGGATTCGACGCATAGTGAAGGAACGCTTGCTGCTGGCGTGTACCACAAACCCATTTGCAGCCTCTTGCCACGACTCCATAGCAGATTGTCCCAATCGTTGACCGCAGGCGTCGCAACCTGCTACTATAATGGTGACTGGAAAAGAGTGACCAGTTCGGGGTCTCTTTTCCGTCATATTCTTTTATAGGAGGGTGCGGGTATGGCGGAGCAGCATATGCTGACGCCTCGTGGCAGAGATAATCTGCTGCAAGAACTGGAAGAACTCAAATCCGTACGGCGTCCTGAGATCGTGCAGCGAATCCATGAAGCTATGGAGTTCGGCGGAGATCTCTCGGACATGGGCGAATACAATGAGGCCAAGCAAGAGCAAGCCTTCGTTGAGGGCCGCATAATCGAAATCGAGCACATCCTGCGGGATGCGGTGGTCTCGGAACACCATGTCAGTGCTGAAATCGACCTGGGTGCCACTGTCAAGGTCACCGATGAAGACGGCAACAGTGAGACGTTTACCATCGTGGGCGCCCCGGAAGCCGATCCTCTCGAAAACCGCATTTCCAACGAAAGTCCCGTGGGCCATGCCCTCATGGGTCACCGCGTGGGTGAACAGGTGACGATTGAAGTCCCCGCCGGCACCCTGACGTATACGATTCAAGAGGTAATGTAGCTACGGAATCGTCAGACCAGTCAGGCACTTCACCGGAAGATTTCCGCCTTCGCAAGCTCAAGGCTTTGCGCGCAAAGGGCGTTGACCCCTATCCCCTGCGCTTTCACCGCACCCATACTGCCCACGCAGCCCTCGATTGTTTCGAGGAGCTGTCTTCATCACAGGAAACTATTCGCCTTGCCGGACGCATCCTCACCCTGCGCAAAATGGGCAAGGCGGCGTTTGCCCACATTGAAGATGCTTCGGGTCGCATCCAGCTCTACCTGCGACTCAATATTCTCGGTGAGGACTCCTACACGACGGTTGTAGACCTCTACGACCTTGGCGATATAGTCGGCGCGGAAGGCATTCTGTTCCGTACCCGCACGGGCGAAGAGACGCTGGAGGTGCGACGGATCGAGATGCTGGCGAAGTCGCTGCAAAACCCGCCGGAAAAGTACCACGGTTTGCGCGATATGGAGACCCGCTTGCGCCGCCGCTACCTGGATATGGCGGCCAATCCGGATGTGCGCCAAAGTTTTGCCGCGCGCAGCCGTGTCGTCCGGGAAGTTCGCACATTCTTAGACGGCCGCGACTTTCTGGAAGTGGAGACGCCGGTGCTGCAACCCCTTTACGGCGGGGCATTCGCGCGGCCGTTCATTACACACCACAATGCATTGGATCAGGATTTCTACCTGAGGATCGCCACGGAACTCTACCTCAAGCGCTGTCTGATCGGCGGCTTCGAGCGCGTCTATGAAATCGGACGCACGTTTCGCAACGAGGGCATGGACCGCGATCACAACCCCGAATTCACGATGCTCGAGGCCTATCAGGCGTACGCCGACTACACGGACATGATGGAATTGATCGAGCGGCTCTACTACGAAGTGGCCCTTGCCGTCCATGGCTCGCCTACAGTCCCGTACGGCGATGACGAGCTCGATTTTACGCCGCCGTGGCAGCGGACACGACTGCATGAGGCTATCGAATCGGCCACCGGAATTGACATCTATGCGCATCCTGAGTCTGATGCCTTGCTTGCTCAAGTCCAGGCTCAAGGTATCGGCGTGCCGGAACGCGTGACGTGGGCTACACTGGTGGAGGAACTGCTGGAGGAGTGTGTGGAACCGACGCTCGTGCAGCCGACGTTGCTTCTGGACTATCCGGTGGCGCTTTCGCCCCTGGCCAAGCGCCGGGAGGACGATCCCCGGCTGGTCGAACGGTTTGAGGCGTTTGTCGGCGGCCTGGAGATTGCCAACGCCTTTAGTGAGTTGAATGACCCGTTGGACCAACGACAGCGCTTCGAAGAACAGGTAAAGGAACGTGCCGCCGGTGATGAAGAAGCGCAACCTCTGGATGAGGACTTTCTCTTAGCTCTCGAGTATGGGATGCCTCCGACGGGCGGCATTGGCATTGGGATTGATCGCATGGCTATGCTCTTCACGAACAGCGCTTCCATCCGTGACGTGATTCTCTTTCCGCCCGTACGCACCCGGGAGTCTGAATAATGCTTTACATGCGCCGCATTCGCGAGCAAACCGCTGCAGTGAAGGCCGGTCTCGAACGCCGTGGGGAAGAATCCGGTGTCGTGGACCAGCTCGTGGCCTGGGACGGGGAGCGCCGTTCATTGCTGCAGGAGAGTGAAGCGCTGAAGGCGGAACGCAATCGCACGTCCAAGACGATTGGCGCCGCTAAGGACAAGGAAGAAATGTCCGCGTTGCGCGAGCAGATGCGCGCCGTCGGCCAGCGGATCAAAGAGCTTGATGGCAATGTGGCGGAGATTGAGCAGCGCATTGCGGCGGCAATCCTTGAGATCCCTAACGTGCCGCACGCCAGCGTCCCGGAGGGCACCACGGAGGAAGAGAATTACATCCATGCAACCTGGGGGGAACAGCCGCAGTTCGGCTTTGAACCACAGGCCCACTGGGACATCGGCGCCGCATTGGACATCCTCGACTTCCCGCGGGGTGCGAAGATTGCCGGAGCGCAGTTCCCATTGTTCAAGGGCGACGGCTCGCGCCTGCTGCGGGCGCTCGGCAGTTGGATGCTCGACCTGCACGTGCAGAAGCATGGGTACGTGGAGGTGTGGCCACCGTTTGTAGTTCGGCGCGAGGTGATTACCGGTACCGGACAACTTCCCAAGTTCGAAGAAGACATGTACCGCACGGATCCTGACGATCTCTTTCTGGCTCCCACCGCCGAGGTGCCGGTGACCAACATACTCCGGGATGAAATCCTCGACGCCGACCAACTGCCAATCAAGTACACGGCCTACACGCCTTGCTTCCGCCGTGAGGCCGGCGCCGCGGGCAAGGATACGCGCGGCCTACTGCGGCTCCACCAGTTTGAAAAGGTCGAAATGGTGAAATTCGTCGCGCCGGAGACTTCGTACGACGAACTTGAATCGCTCCGCAACGATGCGGAAGAGGTCTTGCAGCAGCTCGAATTACCCTACCGCGTGGTGGAACTTTGCGGTGGCGAACTCGGCTTTGCCGCGACGAAGTGCTACGACCTGGAGGTCTGGTGCCCCGCCATCGAGAAGTGGCAGGAAGTCTCTTCGTGCTCAAATTTCGAGGACTTTCAGGCACGGCGCATCAACGTCCGCTACCGTCCCAGCCCTCAGGCGCGACCGGAATTCGTCCACACCCTCAACGGGTCAGGCTTGGCCTTTTCGGCCCGGCTCTACGCAGCGGTGCTGGAGAACAACCAGCAAGCCGATGGCAGCGTGGTCATTCCCGAGGTGTTGCGTCCGTATCTCGGCGGCATGGAGCGGATTGCCCCAAGCTGATAGTCTGGGGGCGAATCCCACACGTCATTCCCGCGAAAGCGGGAATCCATCTTCCCTCTTCAGTGAACTAGCCTTCACTCGGCCAGCGCCGCAGGTCAACGCGGGACGGCTCAGTCTCCAAACCTTCCAATTCCGCTACGTACCGCTCGTGGAGCCGATGCGCCACGTCAGGGTGGTCCGCGATCACGTTGTGCTCCTCGCCGGGATCCGCTTCCAAATTGTAGAGTTCCGCGGTTTCCACCCCCCGGCTGCCGGCGTCCATAAGAGTCCACTCGCCATCGTTGACGGTGCTGTAGAGCAGCACGTCCTCTTGTGTGGGCAGGAGCGGCGAACTGATAGCGGCATCGCGGTGGGTGTCGGCGTCTCCGCGCAACACGGGGAGCAGCGAACTGCCATGCAGTCCATCCGGCACTGGTGTGCCTGTCACCTCCAGCACCGTTGGCATCACGTCAATGGCCTGCACCAAGGCATCGGTCCGGCGCGAAGCGATGCCCGGCACGTGCACAAGGAGCGGGGTGCGCGATACCTCGCGGTACATCGGCCAGCCTTGCTTGGGCTCAATCACGGTGTGCTTGCCAATGTACCCGTGCTCGCCGATGTAGAAGCCGTGGTCCGCGTTGAAGACGATCATGGTATCGTCCCACAGGTCCAGGTGCTTGACCCGCTCGATGAAATGGCCGAACCACGTATCCACCAAAGACACCGACCCAGCATAGAGGGCGCGGGCATGGCGTAGCTCCGGCTCCGTCAGATAATCGCAGCGGTCGTAGCGCGGCCAGAATATCTTCTCTCCGACGTAGCCGGGATCGTACATGTCCGTGTAGTGTTGCGGCGGGTCCCAAGGCTCGTGCGGCGTGAAGGTGTCGACGTAAAGGAAGAACTTCTCGTGGGTGTAGTTGCGTTCCAGCCAGTCCGCAGCTTGGGCGAACGTCTGGGCCACGAAGTGCTCGCGCTCGTGGGTGCGGTAATAGACGTTCTTGAGATAGCGCACTGCCGCTTCGGGCATACGAATCTTCTCCGGCGCGCACGGCAGTTCGATCGGCACGGGATCGGTAATATAGGGCTCGCCGGCTTGTCCGCGCACGGCTTGCCAGCCATCGAAGCCCTGATGGAAGTTCATGCCGGGGCGAAAGAACTGCACGTGGTCCACGATCATTTGATTGACATAACCCTGCCGGCCGAGGAGGGTTGCCAGCGTATCTTCTCCTGGCGCGAGGGGGGCCCAGCCACGGGTTTGATAGACATAATGCCCTGCAAGTAGGTCTGTGCGATGAGGAATCGTGGGGAAGGAGCCAACGTAAGCATTGTCAAAGCTGACGCACTCGGCGGCAAAGGCATCGAGGTGCGGCGTCCGAATGCCGAGATCGCTATTGGCCCCAATATGGTCGTAGCGAAAGGTATCGGAGACGATGAGAATTATGTTCATGTTCTTTCTCTCTCTTTGATCCCAAGGTAGGTTTCCTGAGCAAACTCCGAGTCGACCCGCCTAGTTTCGGGACGCTAGGCTGCACCCCGACTCTCAGGGTAATGTCGGTCGCAATTCATGGTATCCTAAGGCAATCGTACACTCAATCGGGTAGCCAATCTCTGTAGTCGCTGTGCATTGACCGCACGAGTACGAGATTGCATCTGATAGTGTCGTTAATTGCCTGCAATTATAGCGCGGGGGCTTGTCCCCCGCCTGTGCGAACAGACGCAGTGGGCTTTTGGCTAGAGTTTTGCGTACGGCAACACCTTCAGGAAGTAGATTTGGTGTAGGGACATGGCTGAAATACAGATCGGCATCCAAGCAAATGCATGGCTCCGCGAGTTCCCAATTGCGGAGAACCTCGACACTGTCCTCAAGCAGATTGCAGAGTCCGGGTACCGTGGGGTGGAGATTGGTTACCACTTTCTGGCGGGAGGACGTTTCAATGCCATTCGTCCCGGAGGGGCGCCGCCGGCCGGTGATAGCGACGTGACGACAATCCCCGATCCTGCGGAAGTCGGCGCGCTCATTGCGGACCACGGCCTCGAACTTGCTGCCCTGCATACCGGCGGCAACTTCTACGCCGAAGATGTCGCCCGCGAGCAAACGCTGCCCAATCTTGAGATCATTGCAGCCTTTGCTGAGTCAATTGGCTGTCCGCATGTTCTCATCAGTCCGGCCGCCAAGCAGGAGGGTCCCAAGACGCTGCGGGAACTCGACGTACAGAATCGCATTTTCGCCGAGGCTTGCGCGCTTTTCGTTGCCCGTGGTGCGCGTTGCTACCAACATACGCACGGTCCCGAATTGGAAGACGACTTTCGCGAGGTGCGACACATATTGGAGCTGGATCCGGCGCACATCAGTCTTGCCTACGACATTGCGAATGCCGCGCGCGTCATCGGCCCGGTCGGAGCCGTGGACTTCATTGAGACGTTCCACTCGCGCATTGGGTACGTTCACTATAAGGACTGCCGGCCGGACGGGGTATTAGTGGAGGCAATTGGCGAAGGCGCCATTGACTGGCACGCCGTGGCAGCGAACCTCAGGAGTATCGACTATAGCGGCTGGGTAGTCGTTGAGATTGAACCGGGACACGGCATGGTGGCGCATCGCTCCGTGAAGGAGGACGCGACTCTGAGCCGACAGTGTATACGTGAATCGTTGGGTGTGTAGTCGGGAAATGAGCGATGGCATACCGACGGTTCATTGACGCCCACGTCCACTATCCGCAAGCCGCATTCGACCCCACGGGTTCCCAGATACCGGTTGAGCGCCAGCTTGAAGAACTGCGGGCCATGGAGCGAGCCCTCGGCTGCCGGCGGCTGTGCATGCTCTCAACCGGGAATCCGCCCACGCATGAGGCTGTAGCACGTCTCATCCAGGAAAACCCTGACTTCATCGTTGGCTTCGGCTTCATCCGCCTCGGTATCGACGAACCCCAGGTGGTAGATGAGTTGAACGACATGGGTTTTCGCGGTCTAAAGACCATTAACCCCAGGGACAACTATGACAGCAAGGCCTTCTATCCTATCTATGAACGGGCTGAGGCGCTCAACATGCCGATGCTCTTTCACACAGGGCAGCTCTTTCGCGCCCCGGGTACGGGTTCGCGGGAAGAGGACGTCAGCACTGCCCGCATGATGCCATGGATGCTTGATCCGATTGCGCGGGCGTTTCCCAAGCTGACGCTCATCGGCGCCCATTTGGGCTCGCCGTCCTTTGCCGAGTCCGCTTGGGTCGCGCGCTGGAACGAGAACGTCTACTGGGACCTCAGCGGCCCCATCACGATCCGCTACGGCAATCGCAAAGTCGTCCACGACATGATGTATCAGGCTGTGGCTGGCGCGGGCATCACCCATAAGCTCGTCTTCGGCTCAGATGTCACGGCACCGGAGATACCGGACGTTGTAACCGCTTACGACTCCTTCTTGGATCGTCTCGGCGCCGACTCGTTGGACAAAGACCGGGTATTCTACGGTAACATGGCGCGCATCCTCGGCATCTCATAGGCAACCGAGCAATGACAGACTACGCCTTTGGCGCAATCCCCATGTTGGAGCGGCCCAGCAAGCCAAGAGTCTGCGGCCAGACGATGATGATCGACTTTGGGTTGGGACTGCGTCAGCAAGAGGACATTCTGCAACTGGCGAGCGAGTTCATTGACTCCGCCAAGATCGCCGTTGGCGTGGCTCGCCTCTTGCCGCGCGAGCTGGTCCAACGCAAGATCGACCTCTACCAGCAATATGCGGTTGTGCCCTATCCGGGCGGGCAGTTCCTGGAATACGCCGTGCTCTGCGACGGCGTGGATGCCTTTCTGGCAGAAGCCCGCGCGGTGGGTTTCCCTGCCATCGAAGTGTCAGATAATCTTCTCTCAATCACTCTAGATGAGAAGCGGGCCCTCATTGCCCAAGCGCGGGAGTCGCACGGCCTCGAGGTCTATGGGGAAGTGGGCAAGAAAGAAGGCCTGGCAGTTACCGTCAGCCTTGAAGAAGACATAGAGGCATGCTTGAAAGCGGGCAGCAGCAAGGTGCTCGTCGAGGCGGCAGAGATTTTCGGCCATGGACGAGACAAAGCTCTAGCCGCACAGCTTACGGAAGCCGCGCCGCTTGAAAAGCTCATGTTTGAGCTCACAGGTCCCTGGATCGAAGGAACCCCCTATTCCGAACCGGATTCCTTGGCCCGCTGGCTGATGCAGACCTTCGGCCCAAACGTAAACATCGGCAACGTCCTGCCGGAGAGCCTGCTGCGCATTGAGACTGCGCGCAGGGGCCTCGGTGTCAATGCCGGTGGGGAACTTCCCAGCGGGCTTGAAGGCGACAGTGCCACGACAGACAGATAAAGCGTCGATGAGTCTAGGGTCGAAGCGGACTCCCTGTACTCGCGCGCAATTCGGCCCAACGCGCGGAACTGCTATGCCGGCCGCTTTCTCACTGCTCTGGCGACACTGGCTATCGACAAGCCCTGTGCGCGAAAAACGCATGCGACACTGACGTCTAAGCACAGAGTCAGTCCAGCAGATCGGGAATCATCGTAAGCGCCTGAATCTCGCGAACTCCCTCAGCTACCGGCGCAAAGTCGCGGTTGAGCAGTACGGCTTGCAGGCCGGCCTGCCGTGCGCCGTAATAGTCGTTGTCCACGTCGTCACCGACGTAGAGTACCCGGTCGGGCGACACCTGTAACTCCTCGATTGCCGCGTGATAGATGCCGGGATGCGGCTTCTGCTCGCCGAAGTCCGCGGAGTTCACGATCACGCTGAACCAGTCTGCCAGGCCTAAGTCCGCGAGGTGCGCGCTCAGGAGCGCGTTGTAGTTGCTGACTACGCCGAGTGCCAGTCCGCGCTGTTGCAGGTAGCGGAGCGCGGGCTCCGCATCGGGAAATACAGTCAGTGCAAAGAGGTCCAGCAAATGCTGGCGCATGCGGTCACGGGGAAAGTCCACGAGCGCAAGCTCACTGAGCACGATGTCGGTAGCCTCGTATTCCAAGCGGCGCAGCTCTGCTTCATTGCGCACAAGAGGGAACTTTGTACGGTAGAGGGCGACCTCCGCGATGATAGCTCGCTCCGCGAGATCAGGAGGTACGCGCACGCCGTCTGAGGCCAGCAGCCGGCACAGGTGGGCAACGGGCGAGCCCGCGGAGACCGGAGCGAAGAGCGTCCCAAACGCGTCAAACAGGACTGCGTCCACGGATAGCGCCACGAAAACTCCACTCCACCATGGTACGAGCGTTGCCTCATTCCATGCTACCACCACCGCCAGGGCATGGGGTTTTCGTAGTAGTGCACCGGTATGTTGGGCAGTTTCGCTTGAAGCTCTTTGGCAAACTGGGCAAGGCCTGGATTCTCGCTCACTTCGTGGCTGGTCTCAATTAACGGTACGCCGGAGTCCTTGGCAAAGTGCATCCCGTAATTGTCGCTTTCCCCGGCAATGAAGACATCGCAACCATACTTGAGAATGGACTGCATGTAGCCCACGTTAACGAACAGGCCCAAGCCGCCCCAGGGCAAGCCCGCCCGCTTCACCGGCGCTGCGGGATCGTGCGGGGTCGCCCGCACCGCCGCCATGCCCAGAGCAGACTTAACGTGCTCCACAAGTCCGCCGTAGGTCGTGTCAGGCGGCAAATCATACGCTTTCAAATACGGCCCCTCATCTACAGCGGGTACACCAAGACAGAGCTTCTCGGCGAAGGCATCGAAAATACAGTGATGGTCCAGTGACCCGTGCGAGCGAATTACCGTTATGCCATGTTCCGCGAGTAAACCGAGGCGCCGCTGGTTCACCCGCCAGCTCAGATAGTCAACCGGCGTCGCGCTGCCGGGCGGGCGCCACGATGGGAAGTAGAGGTCTTCATGGGCGATGATGAGGTTGGCGCCGGCATTCCCGGCATGTGCGATGGCATCGAGGCTTGCCATCCAGCAGACTTGAATGCCGCTAACTTCCTGCTCGCGGTCGCCAAACAGAACGCCTTCATCGCGGCCTAGATCGCCGCACGTCTCGATGAGTGTCTGCAGAATGTCTACAGTGCGCATTACTCCACCCTTCTCTTGGCACAACTTGCATGAGCGAACTCACTGCCTCATGATAGCGAATAGCAATGTGGCACGATTGGTGCATCGCCCTGTAGATACGCGCGAGGACTTGGCCTGTAAATGGGTCATAGTGTGCCCAAAAACGGCAAGGATACTCAGGATGCGGCAAGTGGAGCTAGGGACATCGAGAGCGGATGAAGTGCTGCCGGAACGCCCACCGCTCTGGGCGGGAGCCGCCAAGACGCAGATCACACCGCCGGTGGGAGCGTTACTCCAAAGCGGTATGACGATCGAGTCAACCGGCGTCCTCGATGACCTTTACAGCACCGCTGTTGTTCTGGATGACGGAGAGACGAAGGTCGCGCTGGTTGGCAACGACATCATCTATATGGAAGCCCCGCTGGCGGCGGAAGTCCGCTCCCGCATCGCCGCGCAGACCGGCCTATCCGGCAACAATGTCCTCTTGAATGCTTCGCACACCCACTCGGGTCCTAATATCTGTGTCATTTCGCCGTACGCGATTGACATGGAGTACCGTGAGTGGCTGATCCAGCGCATCGTCGACACGGTAGTCAAGGCGGAGGCGGCCCTGGAACCTGCTTCACTGTCTATTGGTGAAGCGGAGGGTCTGTTTGCCGTCAATCGCCGCAAGGTGGTTGACGGCACTTCGAGCATGCTGCCGAACTACACGGCACCCGTTGACAATCGCGCGCGGGTGCTGCGCCTCGACCGGTTGAATGGCTCGGTGATCGCAATCCTGTTTTCAATAGCCTGCCACGGCACCGGCTACGACTATCGGGGTAATGATCCGCTCATAGGCGGCGACTACATTTCTCCGGCCAAAGACGAGATCGAGCGCTCGTTCGCCACGGAAGGAGGGCCGATTGCGGTCTTCCTAACGGGTTGCGGCGGCAATATCCGGCCGCGCGTGCTGACGCCGGACGGCGCCCGTTTTCATCCGTGTACCCCGGGGGAGATCGCGGCGCTCGGCCGCGGTGCCGGCGCAGTTGCCGTGCGCGCGGCGCGCGAGAGCCACATGGCCGTGGGGTATCCGCTTGCGGTGGCTCGAGAGCAACTGCCGTTGCCCTTCCAGGATCCCCCTACGCTTGGAGAATTGCGGGCGTACCGCGCGGATCCTCGCCGCCATCGCTATCATCCGTGGGCCGACCGCCTGATAGAGAAGCTGGAAAGAGGCGAGGAATTGGAGAAGACCGTGGATATGGAGGTCCAAGTGCTGCGACTCGGCGGTGTCTGCATCGTCGCCATGGGCGGCGAGGTGTTTGTGGAGATCGGGCTGGCCATCGAGCGGGCACTGCAGGACAGCCACGAGGTACAGATGGCCTTCACGCTCGGCTACAGCAACTCGGAAGTGGGCTACGTCTGCACCGCCAGCGCCTATCCCGAAGGCGGATCCGAGCCGGCCGACTTCTACCGCTGGTTCTGGTATCCTGCGCCGTTCAGGCCGGAAACTGAAGACTTCGTAGTCGACCGGGCCGTGGCGCTCGCCCGGCAGGTCTGCGATTTGGAAAACTGAATAATGCCGCTGATGGTAGTTGAAACGTCTGTGAAGTAAGGAAGCGAACGATGGCTGGTAACGTCCGCATGGGTGCGGTGAAAGTAAACATAACTCCGCCGGTGGGTACCCATCTCGGCGGCTACGGCAATCGCCAGCAGCCGTCGGATGACATCCACGATGAACTTTACGCTTCCGTGTATGTGTTTGCAGACGACACCACGACCGCTGCCGTCGTGGGCGCCGATCTCGTTGACATTTCCTTGGAGCGCACGCACGCCGTCCGCAAGAAGATCACGGCTGCGACCGGGATTCCGGGCTCTCACGTCATGCTGGGCATGACTCACGCCCACAGCGGCCCAAACACGAAAGACTGGGGCGCGGGATTGCCGGGAGCTACCATTCCCTATCCGGGCGGCATACCGGATGAAGAGTTGACCTATGAACTGCCGATCCTCGATCACGACTACCTTGCCGAACTGGAAAACAAGCTCACCGGCGCGGTGGCCATGGCGCTTCAGCGGTTGCAGCCCGTGGTGGGTGACATCGGCACCGGCGAATACGGCCTCGCCATCAATCGCCGCGGCGAGCGGAATGGTGAAGTGGTCAACTGCCCACGACCCGACGGTCTCGTCGATCATGCGGTGCCGGTGCTGCGCTTTGATACGGAGACCGGCGAGCCGGCGGGTATTGTCTTCAACTATGCCTGCCACCCGACCAGCATGAGCGACAACTATGCCATTAGCGCCGACTATCCGGGCCCCGCACGGGCGTTTGTGGAAAATGTGTACGGCGTCGATTGCGTGGTGGGTTTTCTGTTGGGCTGCCACGGCGACATTCGACCCAATTACACCGACGAAACGGGGACCCGCTTCCGCTCGGCGAACTTTGCCGAGCTTGAGCGTGAAGGCCTCATCATGGGCGCGGAAGTGGTGAAGGTGCGGGAGCGCATCAACCCCCGTGTCCTTGAGGGAGTAGCAGCGGCCAGCACGCCCATCGTCGCGCCGTTTGCCGAGCCGCCGACACTCGGCTATCTGCGCGCGGCGCTGAAAACCGGTGCGTTTCCCGATACCGGCCGCCGCCTTCCCTTCTGTAAAGCCCGGTGGGCGCAGCGCATTCTCCGTCAGCTTGAAGCCAGTACCTTGGCCGAAGGCCTGGAAACGGAACTGCAGGTGATCCGCGTGGGACACCTCGTATTCGTCGGCTTTCCCGGTGAGTTTTTCCTGGAGTACGGCATGGAGACCCGTTCGCGCGTCAAAGAGCAGTTTGGCCTCGACGTAGTGCACGTGAGCATGGCCAACGACATGATCGGCTACGTTGCTTCCGACCGAGAGATCCCGCGCGGCGGGTACGAGGTCGGTTCCTACCAGGATGACGAACTGGCGCCGGCGCATTACAGAACGGGAACCCAGGGTCTATTCGTAAGTCGGGCCCTTGAACTTGTAAATTCGACTCTATCGTGATTCTTAGGTGGGTCTTGCCGGGCACATTGGCAATCATTGCTCTACGGGCTGCGGACTAGCGAGCGCAGCAAGGGTAGTGAGTGGCCATCCGGCCTTAAGCCAGTGCAAGGCACGCTGGTGGGCGTGAATTGAACGTACAAGCCACGCGTGCTACGATTCTGTGAGCCCGTTTTCGTTCATTTTCCACGCTCACGTGTCTTATCGAAAGACCCATATGCAGACTCCGATTGAACCCGGCATCTTCATTCCCGCGCTGGACCTTTGGCTCGATTCGCGGCGGGTAAAGCCGGAAGGATTCATCTCTCACGCTCATAGCGACCACCTGGCGTCGCACCATCATGTCCTCGCCACCGCCGAGACCATAGCTCTCGCCGCCCAGCGGATGAAGATCAAACAGGCGCAGCCGCTACGTTTTGATGAGCCGCTGGAGCGCGACGGCTTTACGTTGACACTGTTTCCGGCAGGCCATTGCCTCGGTTCGGCACAGGTCGCTATTGACGTGCACGCGACCGGCGAGCGCATCGTGTATACGGGAGACCTGCACCTGGGGGATGATCTCTTCGGGCAACCGGCGGAGCCTATTCGCTGCGACACGCTCATCATCGATGCCACGTTCGGACATCAGGACTACGTTTTTCCTTCCCGCGCCATCGTGAGTGAGGACTTGTGCAAATGGGTAGAGGCAACGCTCCATTACGGTGAAGTGCCCGTTGTCCTCGCGTACAGCCTCGGCAAAGGCCAGGAGGCGCTGCACATCCTGCTTGAGGCCGGCTTTGAGGTGCAGGTGCACGAGTCGACGTTTACCATGACAGAAGTCTACCGACAGATGGGAGTGCATTTTCCCGGACCGTATACGCGCTGGTGCGGCCGGCGGGAGGAAGGGACGGTGGTGCTGATGCCGCCGCACGCGTGCAGCCGGCGGGAGATGTTCGCCCTTGAGCCATACCGCACGCTGCTGCTCAGCGGCTGGGCGATGGATCCATCCTGCAAGTATCGCATGCGTGTCGATGAGGCCCTGCCTCTGAGCGATCATTGCGACTGGAACCAGCTTGACGCATATGTGGCGCGGGCCCAGCCAGAGCGTGTGTTCACGATGTTTGGTCCACAGCAATTCTCCGCTTACCTGCGCGATAGAGGCATCGATGCCTGGCCCTTGGAAGCCAGGCAACCGGCTATGTTCTAAAGCGACCAGTGCGCCGGGGCGATTGGCTGTAGTCTGTTCTTGCGCTTTTGTCACTTTGCCGATACGGTCTTTTGGGCGATAATGTAGGCGTTGTGCTGACAGAGTGTGGGACAGCCGTCGCAAATGTGGCGCAGGGCCAAGGTAGATTGCCACAGTGGCAGTTATGAATTCCCGCCACGACCCGGGCTCTCCGCACCGACGAAATAGGCATTTGGCAGCAAAATCATGGAGGAGACACGATGGCGCAGGCGACAGTTGAGGTAACGTCCGAGGAGCAGGCCCTTTACGCAGAGAACGGCTATCTCCTGATTAAGGGTCTGGTTTCGGCTGAGGGTATTGCGGAACTCAAAGAGCGGCTGGAAGAGTACATGTACGACCGTCTGCACGTACCGGAAGGTGTAAAGATCCAGATAGAGCCGCGAGTCGAGCGCGGCGAAGTGCCCTGGCCGGAACGGCGCGGCGACGCGTACCGCAAGATCGACCGGCTCGTCATCCACGACGACCGCTTCCGCGCGCTGGGGACCATGCCCGGAGTTGTGGAGCGCATGCAGGCGCTCATCGGCAGCAGGAATCTCAAGCTCTTTCGCGACTCCGTGCTCATGAAACCGGCCCAGGTTGGTTCAGCCAAGGGCATGCACCAGGATTCGCCCTACTGGCCGATTGAGCCGATGGCATTGAGTTCATGCTGGATGCCCTTTGAGCCGGCCACGCCGGAGAATGGCTGCATTACGGCCATTCCCGGCAGTCACAAGCGCGGCCCCGTACCCCACGAGCGCGTGCCGGATGACTACATTATCAACGAAGCCAATTACAATCCCAGTGACGTGATTGCTGTACCCATGGAAGCGGGCGACGGCCTCTTCTTCCATAGCCTGCTGCTCCACGGCACCGCGCCCAACCTTACGGCAAATTCGCGGCGGGCGATTACGATGAGCTACATGGCGACGGAATTCCAGTACACGGGTGACGCGCCAAAGCCGGACTACCTGCGCATCAGCGGCGAGGATGTTCCGGGCGGAGTCTAACGTTCGCGAGGCGACAACTCCCGGAATGCCTAAGGTGCGATCCCCAATGGAGTTGCCGTTGATTCCAAAAGGGGTGCTTTTTGGCTGCAGCCCGCTTGAGTGAGAACATTCGCTACGAGCCTGATGAAGAGTGCTCGCTATTCGAGGCGGTAGCCGTCGGCGCCCAGGGCGTTCTGATCGTTGTGGCCCCGGCAGTGTTGATTGTAGCCATAACGGCGGTTGCGTCCGGCCAGGACGAGCGCTATCTCACGTGGGCTGTGTTTGCGTCGCTCATCATCGGCGGGGCGGTAACAGCGCTGCAGGCGGCCGGAGTCGGGTGGCTGGGCACGCGGCATATCCTCATTACGGGCACCACGCCCAACTATGTGGCCGTATCGGTCTTGGCGCTCCAAGCCGGTGGTCCCGCCACGCTGGCAAGTCTCATTATACTTTCTGCCGTCTTCTACTTGGCAATCGCGGCGTGGCTGCCCCGTTTGCGGCGGATCATCACGCCTGCCGTCTCCGGCACGGTGCTCATGCTGATCGCGACCATGATCCTACCCGTTGCGTTCGACCGGCTGAAGGAGGTCCCGGCAGGCACACCGGAGCTCGCCGGCCCCGGCGTAGCGTTGGTGACGTTGGTGGTAACTACGGTTCTTGCCTTGCGCGCGCCCGCGCAGTGGCGGCTGTGGTCACCGCTCATTGGCATCGGCGCCGGCTGCGGGGCGGCAGCTCTCTTTGGCATGTACGACCTAGCGCGACTCACGGACGCCCCGTGGATCGGCATTCCCGATGGTGGGTTTCCCGGACTGGAGCTCACGCCGACGGCAGGCTTTTGGGCGCTGTTGCCGATGTTCCTGGTCGTAACGCTAGTGCAGGCGATCAAGACTATTGGCGACGCAGTTGTAGTGCAACAGGTTTCGCAGCGTAGGCAGCGGGCCATCGACTTTCGCCAGGTTCAAGGCGCGCTCTATGCCAATGGGATGGGCATCCTGCTGTCAGGTATTGCCGGCACACCGCCCACCAGTGCCTACTCTTCTTCCACCGTCTCGCTCATCAATTTGACCGGGATAGCGGCACGCCGGGTCGCCTACGCAATTGGGGTGATCTTCTTGATCTTGGCGCTCTTTCCCAAGGTTACGGGCCTGCTCCTCACCATACCCAACCCGATAATGGGAGCGTTCTTGCTGGTAGCGATTGGGATCCTCTTCTTCGAGGGCATACGGACGGTTTCGCGCTCAGGACTAAGCTTTCAGGATGCCATGGTAGTCGGTCTGTCGTTCTCCATCGGCGTGGGACTGCAGCACCAGAATATCTTCGTCGGCATTGTGAGTTCGCCATGGGATGCGCTGTTGGGCAATGGCATCACCATCGGTGCCGCGGTAGCGATCGCGTTGACAGTATTGCTCGATGTGACGGGCCCACGGCGTAGGCGGTTGGCAGTGCAACTAGACGGTTCCGACCTACCCCGAATTGACGCGTTTCTGCGGGAGACCGCAGCCAGGCTCGGTTGGGACGACGCTTCAATCGACCGGCTGCGCTCCGCCGGTGAAGAGACGCTATCCAGCCTGTTGCAACCAGGTAACGAACTGCCCGGTGAGAAGGTGCCGCGCCTCATCATCGTCGCGCGGCCGGAAAGTGGTGCGGTGGAATTGGAGTTCTCGGCCGTGTTCGCTGAGGAGAACCTGGAAGACCGGCTGGCGCATCTCGATGAGCAGTCCGAAATCAGCGATGAGAGGGAAGTATCGTTTCGTCTGCTACGTCACTACGCTTCTGGGGTCCAGCACCAGAAGTACCACGGGTTGGACATCGTTACCGTGCGGGTTGAAGGCCCATAGAGCGTGGCACAGGCGCATTGGGGCCCATTGGGGCACAGGCCCGCCTCAGTCAGCCGTGATCTGTTCAACAAACTCCCGCACGATGGTCGCGCACTCTTCCGGCATCTCCAAAGGCAGGAAGTGGGTGGCATCGGGCAAGAAGTCGTAGTCCACGCTCAGTATGTCGCTGAGGTCGAGCGTCGGCAGGTACGAGTAGGGTAGGGTTGGGTCGGCCCCAACCACCTTAATGGGGCAGTTAAACTTCCCAAAATCCACGAGCACGGCATAGGGGCTGGCATAGTCCACGATCTGCGCTTCATACTCTGGCGGGCAGCGCAGTTCGAAGCCTGAGTTCTCCGCACTCTCACGCAACGTGGCCTGCGCGATAAGTTTCGTCACGCCGGGCACAGTGTGCCGGAACGTTGGCGCAAAACTCAGCAGTTCCTCGAAGTCCTCCCTGGACTTGAACCGAAAAGTCCTGCGTCGCGCAAACCCCGCCGCCCGCGTGGCTGCCGTATCGAATTCTTCATAGCTGGCACCGGGCTTGCATAGCGGGGGATCGAACAAGACAAGCGCGGCGTGCCGGCTGCCCTTCGTCGGCGACACAAGCGTTGTCAGGGATGAGACGGAGTGATACACCCCAATGAGCGGCTTCGACCCAAAGTGGGACTCTATTGCATCCAGAATGAGGTCGTGATCGTTGGCGAATGTCGCAACCGTGTGCTCCCGCATTGAAGTAAGGGCATTCCAACCATGGTTGCGTAAGTCATGCACGATGACGTCGAAGTCAGCGGTGAGTAGAGACCAGAAAGGGTAGTATAGGTCGATGGCCAGACCGTTGCCGTGGCTAAGCACAAGCCGGGGCCCATCGGGGTTGCCATGCCGGCGCAGCGTGATGATGGTCTCATCATCCACCGGCACGTCCAAGGTGGCGGCGGGCGCGGGGACTTGATAGGTTGAATCTGAATCAGACATCTCTACGCTTGTCTTGCCGTTCCGGTACTTTCTTCAAATGCTACCGCAGCCGCGAATTCCCGGTTGCTGAGGTTCTCCACGTGCCAAGCGATTGCGGGGAAATCCGGCAACCGGATAACACCGTTCTTCCGGCCGCGAAGCATCGCGGCCGGAATCTTGATGCTGGTCGCATCCATCGCGAACCCCTTGCCCAGCGCCTTCAGCACCGCTTCTTTGAGAGTCCATATCGTGAAGAACAGGTTTGTCCGCTCTAGCCCGTCTGCGGCGGCGAGTGCTGCTTGCTCTTCCGGCCCAAGCACAGTTTCCGTGAGAACATCAAGGTTTCTTCGCGCGTCGCGTTCCTCAATGTCGACACCCAAGCGTCCTGCCGCAGCATAGGCCACCAACCCGTGGTTCCCGCTGTGGCTGACGTTGAAGCTGGCCGCGGCAGGTTCGCCTTGCACCAGAGCATATGGCTTGCCGAGGCTAGTCGTGCGAAAGGCAAGGTGCGCGTTATCGCAACGGAGCTCTCTACAGAGAATAGCGCGTAGAACGGCGCGACACCGGGTAAAACGACGACGCGGCCCTTCATACTCGAAGCGTTTGCGGCGGGCCTGCTCCCGGTCGTCGAGCCACGCTAAGGCGTCACCTTCCCATTCGGTCCCGGGAGACAAGTCAATGTGGACGACTGACACATTGCGGATAGTCCTGAAGGGTCTCCACCAAGAAACGTCTGTGGCTGGCATCATTGTGCACTATCGCAGCGAGGGTTGCATATTCCGGCGGAACCACCGTCCACAAAAAACGCGCCGCCCCCAAAGGAGCGGCGGCATTGCCCAGTCAAGTAATGTTGTCCAGGACACCAGGTGCTTTCGCTTTGGCGCCGACTTAAGCAGCCTGCGAATCGATGAACTCGACGAGCTCCTGGAGATTATTGATGGTTGGGCACTGTTCACGCGAAAACGTGATATTGAACGCTTGGGCAACCACCTTGGTAAAGGCGACGACGTCCATGGAAGATACGCCAACTTCCGTGAGACTGACACTTAGATCGACGTCTGAACCGAGGGACTTGCCGTCTACTTCGAGATTCTCGGCGACGAGCTTCCTAATTCGATCTTCCGTAGAAGCCATGATATCCGTATCTCCTGAGGTGATTGTTGAACTAAACTTCTGGCAGTTTAGCAAGACGAGACTCTCTCGTCAACCCGCGTACCAACACCCTTGCTGCTGTCCACAGAGGGGCGAATCTCCTGCCATCTTGGGCATTAGGATCTCCCTAGGTGGATGCCAATCGCTTTGAAGCCGCGATCCAATGTCGGCGGCGCTGGAAGGGATAGCTCGGCAGCGCGATGCGCTGCCGCGATTCCCCGGCAAATAGCCCTGCGAAGGTGACAGCGAGTCCGGCCTCATACGCCCTTGCCACCGCCTTGAGGTACCCACTCTCTGAGCCTGAGGGGTATACATCGTCTGAATCACGTACTTGGCTCTCGATTACAACCGGCGGCATGGCCTCTGCTGCTTTGGCCTTGGGCCACTGCGCCTTGATTATGGGCGCCAGCATCGCTTGCGGACTGATCTCTATAACGAGGTCCACCCCCTGTCCGGCCATTGTCTCCAGGCACGCTTGCAGTTCCACCGGCTCGTGGGCCTGCCGCTCCCAGTAGGCCGCGTCGAGTAACTCATTCGATTCCAGTATCCTTCCCCCAACACTGCTCACCAGCGGGAGAGTCGCCGGCCCGATTGAAGCGGCAGCGATAGCCGCTTCCAGCTTCGCGCCGATGGGCTTCCCTGGGTTGCCGGAAGTTGAATCTGACACGTGAGCACCGATGGCGGCCGCCAAACGCAAGCCGTCTTCCAGACCGAGAGCGCCCGCAGCCTGCGCCGCCGCGATCTCGCCAAGACCGTGGCCTACGACAACATTCGGCCGAATGCCTATGCTCGCCCAGAGCGCGGTGAGCGCACACTCCAGGGCGTAAATTGCCGGGTGTGCCCAGGCTGGGTCATCCAGGTCTGCCGCGTCTCCGGCCTGACCGAACATCACATCCAGCAACGAGATATCTCGCTCTTGCCGGAGCAAAGCATCGCAGCGGTCAAGGATCGCACGCACAACCGGCTCTTGTTCGTAAAGCGCTTTGCCCATGCCAACCCACTGGCTGGCCTGACCGGCATATGCAAAGGCAACGGTGCTCATTGCGCGCGATTCAGGTTCCTCAGGATCATTATCCGTATTGGCGAGCGTCCGCAAACGCTTCCGCAAGTCGCTGGGGTCCTGGAACACCACTCCGGCACGACACGGGAAATGACTGCGCCCGCTGGCCGCGGTCCACGCCATATCCGAGAGCAGGGAAGAGGCGGCGGAATCAAGAGAATCGGCATGTCCGTCGAGCCAGTCCAGATAGCGTCCGGCAAGCTGGCGCAGAGCTTGATGGGTCTTACCGGAAAGAGGCAGCAGCCTCGCGGACCGCGCAGACTGTGCCGCCGCGGCAGGCAAGTCTGCAACTTCCTCAGGTAAGGAATCGGCAACCTCACGCGCTGCGCCGGCGGGCCACTGGCCTTCCGCGAAATCAGCGGAATCAGCTTCCGGTGCGCTGTGGCCTTCCACGACCACGTGCGCATTGGCGCCTGAGATCCCAAAGACATTCACACTTGCGAGCGGCGAGCGGTTGGGTTCACGCGGCCAGTCAGCCGCTTCAGCCGTCACCTTGACCGGCAGCCGCCCCCAGTCAATGTCGGGATTGGGCGTGTCGAAATTGAGGTGTCTTGGAAGCATGCCCCGATTCATGGCAAGAGCCGTCTTGATCAGGCTGGCGACGCCGCCCGCCGCCTCCAGGTGACCGATATTGGTCTTTACCGAGCCGATCAGCAGCGGGTTCTCGGCGTCACGGTCACGTCCATAGACGTTGGCTACGGCATTGAGTTCCACCGCGTCGCCCAAAGCCGTGCCCGGTCCGTGGGCCTCCAGGTAGTCAACCTCGGCCGCCGTGACGCCGGCTTGCGCCAGCGCTTCTTCCATGGCGCGCTCCTGGGCAGGCCCGTTAGGTTGCGTGAGCCCCAGACCGGCGCCGTTCTGATTCACCGCCGAGCCCCGCACTACACCCCAGATGCGGTCGCCGTCCGCTTCAGCGTCGCTCAACCGCTTCAAGACCACCATGCCGCAGCCCTCGCCGCGCACGTAGCCGTCGGCAGAGGCGTCGAATGTCCGGCACTGCCCGCTCAGCGAGAGCATTCCCGCATCCGCGAGAAACCGCATCACCGCCTGCGAGAGAACCACATTTACGCCCCCAGCCAGAGCCATGTCTATTTCGCCGCGCTGCAAACTCGTGACCGCTTGGTGCACCGCCACCAGCGACGCGGCACAGGCCAGTTCCAGGGGGACGGCCGGCCCTTCCAAGCCGAGCGTAAAGGCAATCCGCCCTGTAGCTATGCCACCTGAAGTTCCAAAGAGATCGTCGTCATAGCCGCTGGCATGTATGACGTGCCGGTACTCACTGCCGCCAACGCCCGCATACACGCCGGTGCGGCTCCCTCGCAAGCTGTCGGGATCAATACCGGCATCTTCGAGGGCTTGCCAACTCGTCTCCAGCAGGAGCCGCTGTTGCGGGTCCATCATGCGCGCCTCAATGGGAGAAATGCGGAAGAACCGCGAATCAAAGTGGTCGATGCCTTCCAGGAAGGCCCCGTATCGCAAGGCAGTGTCTTCGGCCTCCGGGTCGCCGGCGATGCCGCTCCAAGAGCCGGCATCCTGGCGGCCGTCTGTGACCATGTTCCGGCCTGATTCCAAGAGGTCCCAGAAGGCGTCCAGATCATCCGCGCCCGGCACGCGGCATGCCATGCCGACAATTGCGATGCCATCCTGTTCGATCGATTCCTGTGGGCGCTGCTCTGGAACGGGCTGCTCGAGGAGCGCTGCAGGTGCGTCGCCACCGGTCAATACGCCGGCGCTGGCAAGTTCACCGGCCAGGTGACGGGCGAGGCCCCCAATGCTGGGGTAGTCGAATACCACAGTATTCGAGGCCACATACTCACCGGCGAAGCCCCGGTTGATGCGGTTGCGCAACTCCACTGCCATGAGTGAATCCATGCCCAGATCGGAGAATTCGACAGTGGGCGCTGGTGTCGCGTTCAATCGCAGCACCGCTTGCACTTCCTGCTGCAGGAAGGCTGCCAGCACGTCCTCACGCTCCACCGGTGGCGCATTCCGCAGCCGGGTCAGCAGGTCTTCCGACGATGCCGCGCCGTCGGCCTGCTCGTCAGCAGCTGAGGAGAGCAGGTCTTCTAAGAAGGGCGGGCGATCCTCGACCGCTTCGGCGAACACCGACCAGTCCATCGACATCACTACGGAGGTCGTCGTGTCCTGCCGCACCAGCAATTCAAGTGCCTTGATGCCCTGCTGCGGTGTAAACCAGCGGCCGCCGAGGGCTGCCCGCCGCTGCTCGATACGTTCTCGTTGCTCGGCTGCTTCACCAATCTCCGACCATGCACCCCAGGCAATAGCCTGACCCGGCAGTCCCAGCGCGCGGCGGTGTCCGGCAAGCTGATCGAGAAAGGCATTGGCCGCGGCGTGGTTCGCCTGGCCGGGATTGCCCATGACACCGACCCGGCTCGAGAAGAGTATGAAAAGATCCAGATCGCGGTTCAAAGTCGCGCGGTGCAGGTGCCAAGCTCCCAGGATCTTCGGCCACAGCACTTGCTCGAAGCTCTCCCAGGTTTGATTGGAAAGCGCGGCGTCCGCTAACACTCCGACGCTGTGAATGACGCCTCCAAGTGGCGGTAAGTTGGCGTCAATGCGTGCCAGCATGGCGTCGATGGCGGCGGAATCCGTTACGTCCGCCAATTCAACTTCGATCCAGACCCCGCTACTGCGCAGGGCGTCTATAGCTGCCTCCGCCTCGGGATCGGGATTGCGGCGGCCGTTCAGCACGATTGTGCCGGCGCCGCAAGCCGCGAGCCACTCGGCCACGGCGCAGCCGATACCACCCAGACCGCCGGTCACCAAGTAGGTGCGGTCTTGACGCAACTGACCCTGCGCCAGCGGAGGCGGCGTGAGGACGATCTTGCCGACATGCCGGGCGGAGCGCATGAAACCCAAGGCGGCGCCCGCCTCAGCCAGCGGCCACCGGCTGTGGATGAGCGGTTTCAGCTCTCCTGCCGCGAGCTGGCCCATCACCTCCCGCAAGACTTCTCCAACCCACGCCGGTTCGGTCTTCTTCAGTACGTCCAATTCCAGAATGTCGTACTTTACGTCCGGCCGGACCGCCGCCATGTCGTCGTGGCTGAGAATGTCCCGCCGGGCCAACTCGACAAAGCGTCCGCCCTGTGCCAGGCAAGCCAAGCTCGCGTCGATGAAGCCTTCGCTGGTAAGGCTGTTCAGCACCACGTGAACGCCCTCGCCGCCGGTGGCTGCCAGGATTTCCTCGCCAAACGCTGTCGTGCGGCTATCGAAAATATGCTTGACGCCGACCGACCGGAGATAGGCCTGCTTGGGTGCGCTGGCCGTGGCGAATACTTCCGCGCCGGCGGCTTGCGCCAACTGGATCGCTGCCAGACCAACGCCGCCCGCGCCTGCGTGGATCAGTACCCTGTCTCCCGGCTCCAGGCCGGAGTAATGGTATGACAGCGCCGCCGACACGAACGCACTGGGTATGGTAGCCAACGCCGAGACAGACATGCCTTCAGGGGCCGGGGCCACCAACTCCTCATGCGTGATCATCTCCGGCGCAAATGCGCCGAAGCCCAGTCCGACCACGTGATCGCCGACGGCGACATTCGAGACATCGGAGCCAACGTCGAGAATGCGGCCGCACAGTTCCCTGCCCAGATCGCCTTCCTCGATGAAGCCGAGCGAACGGAACACGTCCCAGAAATTGAGCCCGGTAGCTTCTACGGCGACGCGGACTTCATGCGGCTCCAAGTCGCGTGCGGGCAGCATCTTGATCTCGGGACTGTCGAATATGCCATCTCTATTGGGGACCAGTACCCACTCAGATTCCTCTGGCAGGGATAGACGTTCAGCGGCGGCATCGGGCCGCACCAGGCGTGCCGCCATGCGGTTGCCTGACCGGTAAGCGATGTGGTTTTCCATATCGGGGTACATCAGTTCGTTCGCGAGGTCGGCGAATGTCCCTGAAGCACGAGGATCCAAATCAATCATGCGGGGCTGCAAGTGGGGGGATTCCAAGGTGACCACCTTGCCGAGACCCCAAAGAGTGGCGCCGGCCAATTCGCCAGCATTTTCGCGTTCCAATACCTGCGCCCCGCGCGTGATAAACCAGACTCCGTTTGCGGGTATCGCATCGGATTCGGCCACTCCCTGTACCAGCGCCAGTGCGCTGGCTCCGGCGCGTTTCACATCCTCCCCAACCTCTCCGGTAGTTGCTTCCGCTCCGTGACCGTCCAGGGCTGCGAGGTGCACCACGCCGTTGAAGGGAACATCCCGCGGCAGGATCTCGATCAGCGACCGCCACGACTCACGCGACTCAATGTCTACGGCGGTTTTGCGAATCGCGGAGCCGGGCACCGCGGATGCGCTGCCATCGGGCGCTTCCCTGCCAGCCAGGACAACCGTTTGATTTCGTTCTGCCAGTTCCAACGCGAGTTCTTCCGCCGCGCCACCATCGTCCGCGGTCAGCACCCACACGCCGGGCGGTTCGGCTATCCTTGCCGGTCCGGCGGCTACGATCACACCCTTATCCGGCGTCTTGGTCTCATCGGTTTCATCCGGCCCCAAGACTACCGCGTCCTCGAATCCCGCAGCGCCAAGGGCTTGTCGCCACACGGCGGGGCTCGCGAGGGCATGGTGCGGACGGTAGTCGTCGGCAAACCGCCACCAGCCGTCCAACTGCCCAAACGTGAGGTCCATCCAGCCCAGGCCGCTGAGGTTCTCGAGCGCAATCAACTGTCCCGATGGTGCGAGTAGGTCCCGGCAATGCCCCAGCGTCTCCTCGAGATAGCGCGTGGCGTGCAGCACGTTGGAGGCAATGAGCAAGTCATACCCATGGGCAGCGAAACCCTGGTCGATGGGGTCCTTCTCAATGTCCAATGAACGGTACTCGATGCTCCCGCCGCCGTCGCCAAACCGCGCTTCCGCTTCCGCAAAGAAGCCCGCCGAGATGTCCGTGTACATGTAGTCAAACCGCCCTGCCGGCAGTTCCGGCAGCACGGAAGCGGTTGCCGATCCCGTGCCGGCCCCAACCTCGATGACCCGCAGACGCCGTCCTGTGGGCAGAGTGGCTACCAACGCCTGAACCGCGTCTGCCAGCAACCGATTTGCCGCGCGGGCAACCGGCGCTTTCAAGTAGAGGTCGGCCGCCGTCGGCTCCCCGCTACTGAAGAGCAGGGTCAGGGGATCCGCTTCGCCGCGCAGCACTGCTGCCAGTGCGAGGCCGGATCGCCGGAAAAGGCCGATCTCAGTAAGACCCTGTGAGTATTCTTCCTCCATCCAGGTTGCAAATTGCTCGAGATCGCCGGGCAGCTCTGCGGGCAGCGGGTCATCCGGGCCCACGACCACGACAAAGCCGTCGCCCGTCTCCTCCAATACACCCGACTTTGCAAGCATCTCAAATAGGCGGCGGAAGAGTCGCGCGTGCTCCGGGAGGACGTCAAGCTCTTGGCGCAGTTCCTCGGGGTCCACGACTGCTCCCTTGACGCGCTGCCAGCCCAACTCCTCCAGCGATGCGAGCGCGCGGGAGCGGGACCAGCGCTCCAGGTCTGCGAGCAGTGCGTCTCTGCCTTGAGGATCGACCCCCGCGTCCGTCAGATACCCGGTAAACAACTGGGTATCGGCCGCTATCGCGGTCGGACGTGGGAAGAAGTCGGCAGGCAGAATGCCCGATTCAAGAGGCCGTTCGCGCCAGACGACCTCGTATAGCAGGTCGTCGACGCCTTCTTCACCTGAGACCGCCGCCAGCAAAGCCGCCTGCGTGGCACGCTTCACCGTGTACCCGCTAATTGCACCGATGAGAACGCCGTTCGGGTCGTAGATGCCCACCTCGCCGCTCAAGACCTCCGGCGGGTCGCCTGCTTCAGATTCAGCTTCCCGGGAGGCTTCACTCATGCGCACGTGGCAAATCACCTGTTCCGGCAGTGGTCCGGCAATCCAGAGACGTTCCCAGCCGAAGGGCAAATAGGTTGCCTCGCCCGGTGCGCCGGTCATGTTGCGCGCTACGCCTACGACTTGAAAACAACCATCCAACACAAGCGGATGCACGTCCAGGTCATGCTGCCCCAGTCCCGTGGGCAGAGAGACTTCAGCCAACGCCTCACCGGGGCCGGACCAGACCTTGCTAAGCGTGCGGAAGAACGGGCCGAGGTTGATACCGGTAGCGGCCTTCGCGCGGTAGTAGGTAGACTCATCGGCGGGGGTCAAATTGGCTCTCAGCGCATCCAGGTCGACGCGGGCTCCGGTATCTGGTTGCGAAGTGCTTGGCAATACGCGGCATTCCACGTGCAGCGTCCATGCGCTCTCGTCACCGCTGCTGAAGATCTGGACGCGGCGTGACGCTGTTTCCTCGGGCGCGTCGAGCAGCACCTGCACCTGCCGGCCCGCTTCCTCTGTCCCGCTCTCGTTGTCCTTTTCGGCAAAGACCAGCGGGCTGTGCAACTGCATGTCTTCAACCACTACCGAACCGCTATCCTCCGCCAGTGCCGTCGTCGCCGCCATGGCGCCGTAGAGCGCCCCCGGCACCACGAGACGCCCGAAGACACGGTGGTCCTGTAGCCAGGCGGGATCCGACGGGAACACCTCTGTTTCATAGGTGGTCTCGCCGCGAGCGGAATCGTGGCGCTGGCCGAGTAAGGGATGACCGGCGCTGGCGCGCCGCTGTTTCGACCGTTCCAGCCAGTGGCGTTCGCGTTGGAACGGGTACCCCGGCAGTGATATGCGACGCCGCGACTCACCGGCAAATAGGCCTGCGAAAGAGATCTCCAGTCCGGCCTCGTAGGCTGCGGCGACCGCATCCACAAAGCTACTTTCGGGGTCGGGCGATGACCCGTCTCTGGGCGGCCGCCGCAGGCTGGACAGCGCTACCGGGGCCGTGCTGATATCACGATTCGCTGCCGGTTCCGGCCAGGCCAGCGTCGCCATGGGGCCCAGCACTGAGTGCGGGCCTAACTCAATCAAGAGGTCTACGTTGCACTCAGCCAGGGACCGGACTCCGCTGGCAAATGCTACCGGCTCGCGGGCATGGCGCCGCCAGTAGGCCCCGTCGAGCGCCATATCGGGCCCTACGGCTGCGCCTGTCAGGTTACTGATCACGGTGAGGGAGGGGGATTCAAACGCCACATTGTCCAGAGAGGCTTCCAATTCGTCCAAGGCCGGTTCCACCAAGGGGCTGTGGAATGCCTTGGTCGTGTTGAGGCGATTAACCCGAACGTCCTCCAATTCGAAACGCTCCATTAGGGTTTCGATCTTTTCAATTGGACCGCTCACCACGATGTGCGCGCCGTTGTCCGCCGCAAGGCTCAGGCCGATACCGTCGGACGACGCGTTGAGTTCATCTACAGTCTCAGCGACTCGTGACGCCGGGGCAAAGATGGCTGCCATCGTGCCGGGTGCAGTTTCGGACAAGAGGGCGCCGCGCCGCGCGGCAAACCGCATCCCATCTTCCAGGCTGAAGACTCCGGCCGCTTGCGCTGCAGCCAGTTCCCCGACGCTGTGTCCCAGTACCACGCTCGGCCGGATGCCCACGCTCGCCCACAGTGCCGTCAATGCGCTCTCCAGCGCGTATAGAGCCGGCTGCTCCCACGCCGTGTCGCCCAGGTCGCCACTTGCGCCGGGTCGACCGAACATCACGTCCAGGAGAGAGGCGCCTCTCTCTTCCCGGAAAACAGCTTCACAGCGGTCAAGCACGGCCCGTGCCACCGGCTCACTCTCGTAGAGTTCCTTGCCCATGCCGACCCACTGGCTGCCCTGTCCCGTGTAGACGAATGCCACCTTCGATGCCGCTGTGGGTGCCTCAACCGCGTTGGCTGCGGCCAGGTCACTGAGCCGTATTCGCAATGATTCAGCGTCTCGGAAAGCGACGCCCGCCCGGCGGTCGAAGTGGCTCCGCCCGATCCCCGCGGTCCATGCCATGTCTGCCAGCAAAGTCTCCGTAGCAGTGCCTTCGGCGGAACATTCCGCGGTCCGTTCGTCGAGCCACGAGAGATACCGTTCTGCAAGTTCTCGGAGCGCACCGTCAGACTTGGCCGACAGCGGCAGGAAGCGGGTCTGGCGTTGGGCGAGATCTGCTTCCTGCGAAGAGATATCCGCCTCAGGCTGCGGCGACGAGACCGCCACGGTTTGCGCCGCCCCCGCCGTGTGTAGCTCCCGGCTAGGCTCACCGTTCGCGCTGCGATGCTCCTCTACGACGATGTGGGCATTCGTGCCGGAAATGCCAAAGGAATTCACACCCGCTAAGCGCGGTCGCTGGCGGTCGTGCGGCCAGTCCATCAAGTCTGACGTTATCTGCAGCGGCAGGCGCTCCCAGTCGAGACTTGGATTGGGGTTTCGAAAATGCAGATGCTTGGGAATCACCCCGCTACTGACCACCAGCGCCGCTTTGATGAGCCCGGCGATGCCCGCCGCCGATTCCAGGTGTCCAAGGTTTGTCTTGACTGAGCCGACCAGTAGCGGGTACTTGGGGTCGCGGTCGCGGCCGTAGACGTTGGCCACGGCGTCGATCTCGATGGGATCGCCGACGGCTGTACCGGTGCCGTGCGCTTCCAAGAAGTCAACCTCGGCAGGCTGAACGCCGGCATCCGCGAGCGCCGTTTCAATTACCTGCTCCAAAGCGGGCGTGTGGGGCACGGTCAGCCCGACGCTGGCACCGCCGTGATTTACGGCTGAGCTGCGAATCACCGCCCAGATGCGGTCGCCGTCGGCCTCCGCCTCGCTTAGCCGCTTGAGGACAACGACCCCGCAGCCTTCACCCCGCACATAGCCGTCCGCGGAGGCATCGAAGGTCTTGCACTGCCCTTCCGGGGACAGCATCATCGATTCGGCGCGCAACTCGTAAATGCGTCCGTTGAGGATGGCCTGCACGCCGCCCGCGATGGCGAGGTCCGCTTTGCCCTGCTGCAGGTCTGCAACCGCATCATTCACGGCCACCATGGCGGAGGCGCACGCGGCGTCCACGGCCTTGGCCGGTCCCATGAGACCCAGGACAAAGGAGACGCGTCCACTGGTGCCGTTGAGGTTGGTGCCGCTCAAGGCGTAGAGAGAGCCCGCAGCCTCGCCGGGCTTGGTGGAATCCACGACCAGCATTCGGTACTCGTCGTTGCTGATGCCGGTGTAGACTCCGGTGCGACTTCCATTGAGGCGGCTGGGATCGATGCCCGCGTCCTCGAGGGCAAGCCAGCTTGCCTCAAGCATCATGCGTTGCTGCGGGTCCAGCATCTCGGCCTCAACCGGCGAAATGCGAAAGAACTCCGCGTCAAACAGGTCGATATCATCGACAAAGGCGCCGAAGCGGCATGCCTCGTTCTGCACGTCTAGATCACGGAAGATTTCGCCCCTGCGACCCTCACCGGAAGCGGTATCGCCTTCGGTGACGGCATTCTTGCCCTCTAGCAAGAACTGCCAGAAGGAGTCCAAGTCTCCGGCGCCGGGAAAGCGGCACGCCATGCCGACGATTGCGATGGGCTCCGCAGGCTGAGGCGCCACTTGGCGATTGAATCTGTTATCTGCTTTCGCGTTTGTGGACATTTCCGAATGCTTAGCTGACTTCATTGTCAACCCCTCTCTCAGTCCTTTACGCCCCGTGGTTGTGAGCACATGGTCTAGCCGATGATGAATCGCTTGGGGCAGTCGATTACACGCAATATGTGGCGATCGATGTGAGTGGTAACTCAAATGAGATTCTACACTGATTCCCAATGTTGAGTAAGTGCTAGCAACCTCCTGGGCCTTAGGCGGACGCTCGATCCTGGGAGAGGAGCATCGACAAATCGATTAAATGAAGCGACCCGGCCGCGCACTGTTGTGATCGGCCGGATCGCTTCTTTAGCTACTTGCGTAGATTTGGATGCAGCCCTCTACTCGTTGTAAAACTCCTGGATAGACGGCTCTTGGAGCACGGCATCCCAGCGCGCGGCAACGTTGTCGAGCGCGTCGCGGGCGTCAAGTTCGCCAGCGCCGGCTTTTGCCAGCTCTTCCAGGATGATGGGACGCATCTTGTCCCAACCGGGAATGGGTTGGCGGCCGAGGCCGACATTCTCCAGATTGCGGAGCAAGCCGGACAAGAATGCGTTGTCCTGCACGTACGGGGCCTTGTTTGCCACGGACACCCGCGGCGGCAAGAAGAACGTCAACTCGTCGTAGGCGATGAGGACATCGTCCTCATGCACAGTGAGCAGCAGGTCCCACGTCACGTCCGGGTTCTTGGTAGCGGCGCCCATGCCCAGCCAGTCGTTGAATGAGAGGCTGACGGCGCGCTGGTCGCCCATGGGCTCAGGCGCAACGTAGATCTGGTCGATATCTTCTGGGACCTCAGTCGCAACGGTGCGACCGACGGCGGCGTTGCCCCAAATCATGGAGATATAGCCGCCGGCGTAGCCAGAACGATCTCTCTCGAACTCCGGACCTATGTACGTGGAGCCGTGGGGGTTGAAGCCCCGCTTGCGGCGCAACTGGAATTCCAGTCCCGCGATGGCTTCCGGCCCGTTCACAAAACCCTGCGCCTTGCCGTCAGTAACCCATTGCACGCCGTTGGATTCTACAATACCGTTTAACTCGGCTTCCTCGGGATCGCGCGCGAGACTGCCCGGACTGAACCCGTAGCGCTCAATCTCTTTGCCCAAGACTTTCCACTTGGTCATGGTGGTGGCGAAGTCGGCTTGGTCGTCCACCGTCCACGCTTCAGGCGGCGTTAGACCCGCTTCCGCCATGTGGTCGTCGCGAATCCAGTACGAGCGATTGGCCGCCATCATGGGCATGCCCTGCAGTTGCCCCTTCACGCGGACGGTGTCCAGCGTGCTGGGCAGAAAGTCCGGCTCCATGCCCCACGTCGCAAAATACGGGTTGAGCGGAATGGAAAGCCCTGCCATGTAGATGGAGGGGGCGATGGCCTGACCCATCTTGAAGAGATCAGGCATAATACCGGCGGCTAAGCCAACCGACAGTTCCACAAAGGTATGCGCTTGACCGCCCGTACGCGGCGTGAAGACCACCTTACCGTTCGGATACTTTGCTTGGAAGCGCTCGTTCAGAATGCCTTCCGCCCACTCTTGCCAGCGCCCGCCGTCCTGCACGCTGAGTTCCACTGCCTCAGTCTTCGGTCCGGCTTCTGCGGCAGGCTCCGCCGCCTTCGGCTGGTCGCCGTCTCCGTCCATTGACTGGGTCTGCACCTGTCCGCACGCCGCCAACAAGCCAAATGCGCTAATCGTAGCGCCGGAAGCGAGCAACCCACGCCGAGTCATGTACGAACTTCGCATTGCGATCTCCCCTCTCAAGCTGATGCTGTGAAGCGTACCTACACTCTACCAGCGGCGGCGTGCATACTCACCATCGCCGACGCTGTCTTGTTAGCACTATATATAGCCAATTGCGGAACAGTCAAGTAGTTGCATTCCCTGAGTTCAGACGCCGGATAATCGACATTGTGCAAGTGTCCTCTGCAGCGGACCGCCGCTCAGTGCTGCACATGTCTTGGAACTACGGCCAGCGGCCGTCCGGGAATACACACTACTGCGGGCGAACTGACCGGCAGTTTGCCACGTCGAAATTGCCCTGCTACACTCAGGCCAGCATTTGGCACTATAGGCAAAGGAGCGATACGTCCATGCCGGTACACGCCTTTCAAGTAGCTACCAAGGTGCTTAGTGGCGCGGAAGTTGTGGCGGAGATCGGGCCATTGCTGGCGTCTCAGGGCCACACAAGTATCCTGGTAGTCACCGATCAAGGCATTGTAAGCGCCGGATTACTTGCTCCCGTAACGGAATCACTACAAGCAGCCGGGGTTTCCGCGTCGGTCTTCCAGGACGTACAAGCCGACCCGGAAGAGAGCATTGTTGGGGCGGTGGTTGCAGCCTATCGAGACGCCGACAGTGACGGCCTGCTTGCGGTTGGCGGGGGCAGTTCACTGGACGTGGCAAAGGCCGCCGGCGTCGTCATTTCCAACGGCGGCGCGGTGGCGGATTACGAGGGATTCGACGCTTTTGAGAACGATCTGCCGCCGCTCTATGCCGTGCCGACCACGGTAGGGACCGGCTCAGAGGTTACGTTTGCCGCGGTCATCACGCTGCCTAGCCAACAATTCAAGATGTCAATCTTGAGCACCAGGCTGGCGCCGCGGGTTGCCTTTCTCGATCCCGCGATGCTGACCACGTTGCCGCCTCACGTCGTGGCGCATTCGGGCATGGATGCGCTTACACACGCCGTGGAGGGAATGACGTCGCCGCTTTCGACGCCCTTTACCAATGCCTTCAATCTTCATGCAATTCGTCTCATCAGTGAGAACCTGCGAGCCGCTGTGGCAAACAGCGCCGATATGGAAGCCATTGGCAACATGCAGTACGCCGCGTGTATTGCCGGCGTGGGATTCGCGCATTCGCGTTTGGGGATCGTCCACGCCATGGCGCATCCCGTTGGCGCGTACCATCACTTAACCCACGGGCTGAGCAATGCGCTCCTGCTACCCCACTGCCTGGACTTCAACCGCATAGGATGTGAACCGCAATTGGCGATTGTGGCCCGCGAATTCGATGCGACCTTTCCCGGTCAAACCGAACGAGAAGCCGCGCTTGCCGCCATTGAAGCCATACGGGACTTAGAGGCGGACATCGGCATTCCCGTCTCCATGGGCGACGCGGGCGTGACTGACGAGCACTTTGATGCCATCGTCAGTGACACTTTTCGCAGCCGCAACGTCGGCATCAATCCCCGGCGGGTGACGGCAGAGGACATTCGGCAGATACTCTACAAAGCGCTTTAGAGTGAGCCGTCGATTCTAGGCCAAGGCGTGCTTTCGCTCAACGTCATTCCGAGCGAATGCGAGGAATCTCAAGCGTTTCGTGAGAGAGTCTCACACTCTTCGTTTCGCACAGTCAGCATTGAGGCTCTTGCCAAAGGGGCTGTCTTCTGCCTCCAAAGCTGGGTGCCCCGCGTAGATCCTCAGCCTAGCACTGCGAGAAGATGGATTCCGGCTTTCGCCGGAATTGTAAGTGTCAGGTAATTCGTTGACAGATCTGGTAGAACATTGATGAGTGTCAATCACCAGATCTGGAGGCAACTGATGCGGGATAATAGTAGTGACAAGACCATTGAACGGAACCTCATGCAGAAGTGGCGTTTCCTCATCGCCGAGTACGAACGGGTCAAGGCCAAGCAGCATCCCCAGTTCCGCTTCCTGCAGGACTTCTATGCGTTCCATGGTACCAGTCGCCAGACCTTCGCCAAGTACTACAACCGTTTTCTGCAACTGCGCAGCGACGACGCCCTGCTGCCGCGCAAGCGCGGCCCCAAGTGGAAGAGCCGCCGCACCTTGCCCTACATCGAGCAGAAGGTGCTGGAGCAGCGCCGCAAGGGTATCAACCGCTATGAGATCTGTGCCATACTCAAACCGGTACTCAAAGCGCACACACCCTCACCCTCGACCATCTACGCCATTAGCAAGCGCCATGGGCTCAACCGTCTGAAACCGGCCATGAAACAAGCCAAGCGCACCATCATCAAGACCCGCGCGGGCGAACTGGGGCATCTGGACTGCCATTACCTCAGCCGCGACCTGCTCCTGGACAGCTCCCAGCGCTACTACCTGGTCTCCGTGCTCGATGCCTGCACCCGTCTGGCTTGGGCTGAAGTGGTGCCTGACCTCAAGAGCCTCAGCGTCATGTTCGCCGCGCTCAAGAGCATCAACCTGCTCAACGTTGAGTACGGCATCCAGTTCGAAGCCATCCTCACCGATAACGGTCCTGAGGTGGCGGCACGCACGAAACCGGCGCAGCATCCCTTCGAGCGCATGCTGCTGGAGCTCGGCATCAAACACCGCTACACCCGGCCCTACCGACCCCAGACCAACGGCAAGGTGGAACGCTTCTGGCGGACCCTGAACGACGACCTGATCGAAGGCACGACGTTCGAAAACCTGACGGAGTTCCAGGATGAACTGATGCAATACCTCCTGTACTACAACACGGAAAGACCACACCAAGGCCTGAAGGGGCATACGCCTCTTCAAGCTCTGCAAAATCTGTCAACGAATTAGTCAACATTTACAGGAATGACGAAGGTCGGCGGTCTATTCCCATGGTAATGACGGCAATGCGAAGACACTCCCTCATTCTGCTGCTGAGGGGTTTTTGCGGGACACGACTTTGGCTGACTGATTGGCGCGGCGAACGTCTTTGAAGTTGCGCACGCCTCATTCCAGACGCCACTTTAGCGTCCGCGCCACTATCGCCAGTGAGCCTAAGCCGAAAACTGCAAGGATCGCCAGGTCTCTCAGCAAGATGGCGGTGATTTCCGGCTGCAGGGCGGCGCGAAAGGCCTGCGCGGCGTAGGTCGGGGGTAGGATCATGCCGGTATATTGCAGAATGGCCGGCAGGCGGTCGAACGGTATCATCACCGGCGCAAAGAACATGATGAAGAACATAGTTGCCTGCGCCACGAGTCCGGCGACGCGCCAGTTGGGAATGCCCAGGCCGATTGCAGCCCCCACGCCCGCGAGCGATATGGCGCTGAGCGGCACGACGGCGAATATGAGCGGGTTGAGCGCCAGCGGAAAGCCGAAGTACCAGCTACCCACCAGCAATGTGATGATCATACCGGGAACAGCGGCGATGCCGTTGCCGGTGACCACCGCCAAAATGAAAGCCGTTTTGCTAATGGGCAGTGAAGCGTAGTAGAGGATAGCGCCGTTGCGCCGCGATTGCGCCATGTCTTGGGCGACCATCATGATGCCCAATGTCACCAACGACATGACCGCCGCGCCTGATACGAAATAGCGGCCGATTTCGGGCTCCCGCGAACCCGATATGAAGGAGAAGGCAAAGACCATGCCGAGATTGAGCAGCACCGAAATCGAGAGAATCATCGTGATCCACTGCCTGAACTCCAATACGATCACGGCAGACAGGTGGTAGTAGTTCTGCCAAAAGTGGGCAAAGCGCCGCCAAGCAGCCTGGTGGCGGGACGTGTAGTTACTTGTCATAACAATCCTCTAACGCAGGGCGCTCTCAGCGCCGGCGTGCTCTTGATCTGATGCTGCGGCTTCACCATTCTCGCTCTCTTCGAGGGAGCGCCCAACCATTTCAACGTAGACGTCTTCCAGGGAGGCGGTCGCCAGGCGAAAGTCTTCCACCGCATCGGTTCCGACTTCTGCCAAGACTTGGTCAATCGTCTGACCCACTCGCTCCTGGGGCACGCGCAGCAGCAGGTGCCGCGGACGTGGATGGTGCAGCGCGCCCAACGTGCTCAGATGTGCTTCCTGGGCGCGGGTGAGCGCGGCGCCGTCTCGCAGCCAGAGCTCCAAGCGGATGGTATCGCCGAGGCGGCTCTTCATGGCGCCGGGCGTGCCTTCGGCGAGCACGCGTCCATCGTCGATGAGGGCGACTCTGTCTACGACCCGCTCGGCCTCGAGAACGTTGTGCGTAACCAGCAGGCACGCGGCGCCCTCGTAGACTACTTGGTGACGTATGGCCTCCCAGACCGCTCTGCGGCGCAGGGGATCGAGGTCGTTGGTCGGTTCGTCAAGCACCAGGAGCGGCGGGCTGCCGAGCAGGGCCATGACGAAGCCCGTCATGCGCTGCATACCGCCGGAGAGTTGGTTGATGGGTTTGCGCCGTATCTCGTCGACCTCAAATTGCTCGATGTAGGTGTCTCGTTGGCGCAGGGTCTCCTGGTGGGAAAGGCCCTTGAGGCGACCGGTGAAATAGATGGCTTCTTCCGCCAACAGGTCGCGCATGGCGAACGACGTTTGCGGCAGGTAGCCGATCATGCGCTTGACGCGTTCCGGATCGCGTTCGGCATCAACGCCAAAGACCCAGACGTGGCCGGAGGTTGGCCGTATCAACCCCATCACTTGCTGGACGAATGTGCTCTTGCCCGCGCCGTTGGGCCCGAGGAGGCCGTAGACCTGGCCGCGTCGTATGGCAACGTTCAGATTGTCGTTCGCCACGACACCATTGCGGTATTGTTTCGAAAGTTCGCTGGCTTCCACAGCCAGGCCGGGTTTGGGCACAAGAGTCTCCTTAGCGCAGTAGCCTTGGGCGATTCACCGGACGGGTCGCACTATTGCTTTACCCTCTACTTTCATAGTAAGGCAAACTAAGCTACCGTGCTGGGGAGGGATCCAGACTTGCGCCCGTCTCAGGCAACATGGACTGGATGAGGGAGGGGCTGATTGAAGAGGTAGCCCTTCTCGTTGAAGGGAATCTCATCCGGCTGGGTGTAGCCGGCCGCATCTGTGGCGCGGGTCATGAGCGTGTGGTCTCCGTCCGGAGCATCCCATGCAAACTCGAAACGCGCCCACGAGTGCTGTATTTGCGGCTCCAGCACCCGGGCGACCTGCCACGTGGAGCCACCATCGTCGCTCCACTCCACGCGCATAATTGGTCCGAACGGCGAGTGCGCGTAGCCGAGGAGGCGATGCGGTCCGGGGGCCAGTTCGGCGGGCCACGGGAGCGCCAGCGCACTCTTGATCGTCTGGGTAGTGAGCACTTTACCCAGCGCTTCGCCTGCCGGCGGATAGGCGTCCCCTATCAGCACGTAGGAACTCGTGTTGTTGCGCGTCCAGTGCTGCTTGGCGGAGACGATGACGTGGCCCAGCCACTTGACGCTGGCACTGCCGACCCAGCCGGGGACAAGCGCCCGCAATGGATAGCCGTGATCCCTGGGCAAGACTTCGCCATTCATGGCGTAGGCAAGTAAGGTGTCGGGTTCCAGGGCCTTTTCGATCGGCAAGGCCCGGCGCCAGCCGCCCTCCGGCGATTCCGCGTCCAGGCCGACCAGCAGCACACTGGCGGCATCTGACGTTACTCCCGCCAGTTCAAGCACGTCTCGCAAGGATACCCCTGTCCAGACGGCGTTGCCGACAGCGCCGGTCATCCACTGGGTGCCGCTTGCCGCCTGTCCCTTGACCAAATCGAACATGGCGCGGTGGTTGCCGGCGCACTCCAAGTAAGACACCACTGTCCGGCTGGGCAGTTTTCGAATGTCCTCGAGAGTAAACTCTTGCGGATGAGAAACAGCGTCGCCGTCAACAGAGAGTCGCCAGTCCTGTACGGTGATATCCATGCTGGCGGAGTTGTTTCGCACAAAGAAGAGGCGATGTGGCGTGATGAACCCCTGCATGTCCGCCAGGTACGACTCCAATCCCTTTGCACCATGCTGCAAGAATGGGGTCGAATCTTTGTAAAATGCAGGCGCTTTATCTTGCGCGTCAGCGGAAACAACCTCGGGCGATCCTACTGCAGTACTCAAACCCTGCTCCGCACCCGGGGGCACACGGACCTCTGCGCATGCCATGAGGACCGCGGCGGCGCCTCCGGTTCCCAAAAGTTGCAAGAGGGCGCGGCGACTGAGGCCGCGTGCGTAGGCCATAGTAACCAGCCAAGCCGGGATTTCAGAGTTGGATTGTTCCATCGGTCGGTTCTTTCAAGGTTCCGCCCATCGTTTCTTGAAACAAAGAAGACCCCCGCATTGGGGGTCTGGCAACAGTTCAGCGTTAGAGGTTATTTCTCTCCAGCCCACTTTGCAAGCGCTTTGCACGGTGAACTGAGTTCCTCGATGCTCGTGAAATAGTAGTCTTGCCAACCCTCTTCGGGTATCCCGGTGAAGAGCATGAGATTCAAGGGGTATGTGCCGCTATCGGTCGCGGTGCGCATGTCGTCGCGAAACAGGAATGTAGGCTTTCCCAATGCGATTGCCATGCCGAGTTCGACCATTACGCCTTCATCGGGAGGGACGCCGTTGACTACGGCGAATATGCCGTCCGCCGCAACAACATCGCGATAGTCAGCCTGGCCAACCTGGTACGCCCATGCAGAGTCTGAAAAGTCAACCTGGTTGTTCCGCGCGAAGGGCTCCCAAACTTCCAAGCCAAGCGCTTCAAGAGCCGCAATGAGCGGCGGCAACAACAGGGACTGTTGCTGAGCCGAAAAGCCGTAGGGGTTGGCGAGGTAGACAATCTTAGCCAGGACCGGCCTCCTCGGCGAAGGGTTGGATACGAAAGAAAGCCCTAGTCGGACGGATTGCGCAGGAGATCAATCGACGTAGGTATGAACATCAGTGCAAGTGAAATGTCGATGAGGATCCAGAGTTGATTGTCGCTATTGACGGGATCCGCCCACTGCACGCCAAACCAATTCCACAAGTGTGCAATTAGCACCGCTGCCGCAAAGTAGAAGAGGACATTGGCTTCCAGGTATTTCCGTGTAACGGGCGCGTTACTTCCCTCACCACATGCGATGCGCTTGCGATCAATCGCCAAGAGAAGGACTATAACCACGCCAACAATCTGAAGAGGGTTCAATACCTGCCAAACCGGAAGCGAGGCGTCCGACCACGTCGGATCGTAGAACTGGGTGGCAAGAAAGTGCAGAGTAACTGCGACACCAACTATGAATAGGTAGACGGCTGCCAGTCGTTTGAGCGCTGCCATGCTGAACCCTCCCTACAGCATAGAAACACAACCGGGCACAGGGAAAATGGAATCCGGCAACTTGGTAGCGGGGGAGGGATTCGAACCCTCGACCTTCAGGTTATGAGCCTGACGAGCTGCCACTGCTCCACCCCGCGTCGCATACGCATAGGAATGCGTTCTGAGTAAACCGATAAGCCCCATTCTGTCGCGGACAGCCATCTCTCTTGGGCGGCAGCTTGCGCTGCGCCTCCTTGCGGCCTACCCGGGACTCTGCGAGCAGCGTCAGCGTCCCTCTCTTGGCCTTGCTCCGGGCAGAGGTTACCCTTTTCACTCCGGCCAATTGTTCCACATCAGCGGAACCAAGACCGGCCTTGGTCTCTGTGGCCCTATTCCTCGCCTCGCGGCGGACGGGAGTTACCCGCTGCCCTGCTCTGTGGAGTGGGGACTTTCCTCACTACGCCCACGCTCGATGCGCACGCGCTGCGCGGCTGTCTAGTCTACTCAACAGTTTTCAGTGTAGCACAGCAAACCGCCGCCCACAACCGACTGGTGTCAATGGTGCAGCCCAGAGGGTGCAGTCAATAGCACTAACCGAACTGTAGTAGCCGGCTGGCGTCACCTGTGCGGGAGAGGATGCAGCGAACGCGGAAAAGCGGCTATCAACCGGGTGGGAACGACTTCGTGGGTAGTCCTCACAACGTCTGAGGGGAATCACCTTCTGTCCATTCCGGCCGTTCTTTGGCGGTGTTTGCAAGAACGGCGTGCGCGTTGGCAACAATGGGTTCCGCATGCGAGAGTAACAGGGTTTCGATGGGTAGCTCTTCCAGCAGCTTTGGCAAGAGCGAGCAGAACTCGTGGCTGCCCAGCCAAAGTCGGCCGTCAGGTGTTCCCCACAGCGCGTCTGCTACGACCAGCGTCCGCGCCGCAGTAAGGTAGAACGCGACCTCCGGATGCGGCGAGCGAATGCAGTAAGCGTCCACCTCTCCATCGAGCAGACTACCTGCGCAAAAGGTATGTGTCGGTAGGCAGTTGAGCGAGTCTCGCGGCATTGCTTCGTGGACCCAGATACTCGCCCCAGGCTGGTGGGAGTAGCGGTCAAAGACGGCTTGCGCATCGCGGTCATGCCAGTCGGTGGTGAGGAGCACGGAAACCGGTTGTCGCTTCGCGCGTACTACGCTGTCAAGTGCTTGCCAAAACCGCCGGCGGGCCGGCGTATGGCAAGGCGGCGCAAGCGGGTCGATGAGCACCAACCCATTAGAAGTTTCATAGCAGACACAGCCGACCTCCCGCGACCAGCCGAATCCGGTCTTGGAATTGGGATTCCAGGTAGACCAGTCCGGATGGGGGGCGGTCCAGCGCCAAACTCCCGGTCGCACAGATTGCATTGCATCAGCTAGAGACATGAATGGGCTTAGACTCTTTGTCCTGCCTTCGGTATTCCAAATAATATGCGATCACTCGCTGAAGGTTGGGTGCATTTTGAGGTAGTACAAGCACCTATTGGTGTCGTATGACCGTGACACTAATTCCCACGCCACGGTGTTGACTTTCGGGCACAGGAGCCTTTTCCCGTAAGTACTCCGGCTGCAGACCCGATGGTCCTACGTGTGTTTGATGACGTAGGCAAGCCGGGACACTTCCTTGAATCCCAGTTTCCGGGCGACCCGCAGCGAAGCCAGGTTGTCTTCACCGCAACTCCAGACCGGGATTCGCCCCGATTCCTGAATTCGTCTCGCGACTATCGAGGCTGCCGCCGTGGCAAACCCACGTCTGCGCCATCGCTTGTTTGTACCGACACCGATGTCGGCGTAGCGATCGGTTTGGGCAGCCGTGTGGGCTGATCCCACGATCTTGCCGTCGACTACTGCGGCTGCGACAGTCCCTTCATTGAGCAAGACTGAAAGTCCGCCGAAGTCAGTGCCATCCATTTCGAAGTCCTCCAGCAAGCCGATGTCGTCTGCAGTCAGTTCGCGTACCGCAGGATCATCACATACGGGTACCGGCTTGGTTAACGTATGGTAGATGTCGCCGTAGTAGCTGACGCGCTTCCCAGTTTCAGCCTGGATGAGCGCACCCAACTGTGTCGAGACGGTAGGCGAGACATTCACCGCCGTCCAGTTGTCGAGGTATTTGAGCAAATCCCACAGGCCCTGCGCGTTGTGACCAAGACCGGACGGCTCCTCCGGCAGACTCTCGCTCTGTATGACCACCGCGTCCAGAGACTCGGGTTCGCCGACGGCGTAGGCTGTGCAAGTCCCATGCTTCAGAAGATGGATCGGACTCACAGTCGCGGGCGTTTCCTCTATGGCCTCAACAACTCTTTGGACCTCACTGGAGTCCAAGGGTCTGAGTGGCCTGCTAGGCGTTGCCACTAGTTCTTTCACCTTAGTGTTGTTGGTGGAGGATTCGTGCCCAGACAGCGATGATTCCAGCAATGCTACTTTAAATGCATCCTTTCTGCAATGCCGACACTAATTCAGCCGGGACGTTCGCGGGCCCAAACTCGCTTGACGTGCCCACTCGTCAATCGCTCTCGGTGGCGTTTGTTGGTGTGGCGGTCTACAACGTCACCCGGTGATACGGCAAGTTGGAAGGAAGGTGTTTTCGCCTTAGGCTCCCTGAGGGCCACTATAAATGAAAAGCCCCTCCGAATGGAGAGGCGGCAATGGTGTTGTTTTTTATGGAGATGCGGTCTTGCTTAGCAGGTGGAGGGTGATGAAGGGGGGAGTTAGGGTAGGGAGTGGGTGGGATGGGATGTGGCGGGATGGGTTGTAAACCCTAGAAAGGAGGTGATCCAGCCGCAGCTTCCGCTACGGCTACCTTGTTACGACTTCACCCCCATCATCAGCCCCACCCTCACGACGTGCGTCCCTTGCGGGTTCGCTGTGGCCGCTTCAGGTGTTGCCGACTTTGGTGGTGTGACGGGCGGTGTGTACAAGGCCCGAGAACGTATTCACCGCGGTATGCTGACCCACGGTTACTAGCAACTCCGACATTCAGAGAGGCGAGTTGCAGCCTCTCATCCGTACTACCGGACGGTTTTGAGGGATCCGCTCACGCTCGCGCGCTTGCATCCCGTTGTACCGCCCATTGTAGCGTGTGTGTAGCCCAGGACAATAAAGGCCATGCGGACTTGACGTCATCCCCACCTTCCTCCGCGTTGCTCGCGGCAGTCCGACTAGAGATGTAACTAGTCGCAGGGGTTGCGCTCGTTGCGGGACTTAACCCAACACCTCACGGCACGAGCTGACGACAGCCATGCAGCACCGGTGGACGCTCTGCGCGGTTTCCCGAGCAGTCCCTAGCCTTTCGGTTTGGTACGACGTCCATGTCAAATCCTGGTAAGGTTTTTCGCGTAGCCTCGAATTGAACCACACGCTCCGCTGCTTGTGCGGGCCCCCGTCAATTCCTTTGAGTTTCAGCCTTGCGGCCGTACTCCCCAGGCGGGGTGCTTAGCGGGTTACCTTGGGCACTGAGGGCGGAGAAAAGTCCGACCCCAACACCCAGCACCCAGCGTTTACGGCGAGGACTACCGGGGTATCTAATCCCGTTCGCTCCCCTCGCTATCGCGCCTGAGCGTCAGAACAGAGCCAGGTCGCCGCCTTCGCCACGGGTGTTCCTGGCGATATCTACGTATTTCACCACTCCACCGCCAGTTCCGCGACCCTCTCTCTGCCTCGAGCTGCACCGTCCCGCTTGGCATCTCCTGGTTGAGCCAGGAGCTTCCACAAGCGGCTAGCGCAGCCGCCTACGCGCCCTTTACGCCCAGTAAATCCGGATAACGCTTGCCCCCTCCGTATTACCGCGGCTGCTGGCACGGAGTTAGCCGGGGCTTATTCCTTGGGTACCGTCTTAATTCTTCCCCGAGAAAAGGAGTTTACACCGCGAACGGCGTCATCCTCCACGCGGCGTCGCTGCGTCAGGCTTTCGCCCATTGCGCAAGATTCCTTCATGCTAAACCCCGTAGGGCTCTGGACCATGTTTAAGTCCCAGTGTGGCCGACCATCCTCTCAGACCGGCTATCCGTCAAAGCCTTGGTGAGCCGTTACCTCACCAACGAGCTGATAGACCGCAGACCCCTCCTTGTGCGCCGTAAGGCTTTCACCGCCAGTCGGGAAGACTGGAGGCAGTATGCGGTATTAGCCCGAGTTTCCCCAGGTTATTCCCCACACGAGGGTAGGTAATCTACGTGATACGCACCCGCACGCCGCTCGTGGTATCCCATGCAAGCACGGGAGCACGCGCACGACTCGCATTGATCAAGCACGCCGCCAGCGTTCATCCTGAGCCAGGATCAAACTCTCCATAACAAAAGGGAAAACAGAGTAAAAAACCGCCGTCTCCCGAAAAGAAGCCCGAGCCCGCTCACCTACGAAAAAACGCCCTTACCTTCATCACTCTTCACCTGTTAAGGAGCCGCCTGCTAAAAAACAGGCAAAGGTCATAGTAGCACTACCATGTGCCGTGAGTCAACTGATCCACCACATACCAGGGCACGTAACCCTAACGCCAGACCACCGGCAACGCCAGCGCAAGACTCTAGAGTGCGGGGCCCCGCTTGGCCCATCGCGCGCAGACATAGGCGCAGCCCAATGCCAGCCTCGCGTGTGCTCGCGCAAAGTGCGCCGAAAACTCTTGGGTAATTGATTGCATACACGCACAAAGTCGACTGGAAGTCAAGAGGTGTAGCGTAGAGACACGCCCTCTCATGGTGGATTTGGGTTCCGTACGGTAGTCAGAAGAATCCTAAGAGTTCTCCCCTGAGCAGTAAGGTCGGGACTCGCTCATTTTATGCAGTCTCGCTTCTAGGCAGCGCGGGTCGAATGGAACAACGGGAATGCCAAGCGAGAGGCTCTTGTGATCATCAGTCAACGTTCAGCGAGCGCACTTGAACAGTAGGTTTGAGCGCTGCGCTGCCATGTGCCAAGAAAGGCGGCTACAGACACAGCAGCTGACATTGCGGCGAACAGTCGGGCATGCGGGGGCTTGTAGCTCCCGTGAGACCTGTTCGACGCTGCGCTCCGAATCGCTAGAGATGCAGCTCTGCGAAACTATCAAGTCTCGTTCTACTAATTCCGATTGCGCTCTCAATTGACGAGAGGGCGTTTTGCTTGCTAGACTGAGCTAGGAATACTCCCCGCACGGTGGCTGTAGCTCAACAGGTTAGAGCTCTGGACTGTGGCTCCAGCGGTTGGGGGTTCGAGTCCCCTCAGCCACCCCTCATTCCCACTTCATATGTTCTCCTTGTCGAAGGATTCTCCATGGGGCCGGCATTTACAGGTTGGCCCCATGGCTATTTCTCTCAGGTAACGGTCTCAAGCGGGAATGTCCGGAACACAAGTCTGAGAATTTCCTGCTTCTGTGGAAGAAAGGCACGCCATTCGTGATTCCTGCGCTTGATCCGAACGTTGATTACAAGGCATTGGTACGGCACGCATATGACGCGTGCGCGGCAACATACGACGCATCGCGCCGGGCGGAACCGGGAATTGAGATGCGGGCACTGCTGGACCGACTGAAAGACGGTGACGCGGTACTTGACGTAGGCTGCGGGGCAGGAGTCCCAATCGCCAAGTCTCTGGCTGCACGCTACCGTGTCACGGGCGTAGACATCTCGCCGGAAATGATCCGCCGGGCACAGCAGAATGTGCCGACCGGCGACTTCATGTGCGCGGACGTTATGTCGGCCACGTTCCCACCCTCCAGCTTTGACGCGGTGGTAGCCTTCTACTCCGTATTTCACCTCCCCAGAGAGGAGCATCCGGAGCTTTTCCGGAGGATTCATCAGTGGCTCAAGCCGGGTGGATACCTGCTCTGCACCTTGAGCCACTACAACGAGGAGGGCTACACGGAGGACGACTTCTTCGGTGAGACGATGTATTGGAGCAACTACAGCCTCCGCGAATACGGAGAGATTCTGAACGGAGTGGGCTTCACGCTGTTTGAGACGAATTCAACGGGATCCGGCTACGATGAGGCAAGCCGGGAAGCCAGCGAAAGCCACCCGCTGGTGCTGGCGCAGAAGCATTGACAAGCACTCCCGGGACTATCTTTTTCGCTGCTTGCGCTTTAGACGAATTTCAGTTGACAGCAGGGGATTGACTGGTTGCCGGCTTGCCTAAGGGGGACAAGGCTCTGTGGGCCTCTGCAGGATCCTGCATCTCTATAGACAGCGGCCCAGTCTTCCAGACTCTGGTTCCGTATCTACACGTTCATTGCAGCCAGTCGGCAGTGTGCGTTCGCGCTGAAGCGCAGTGCCGGCGGTTCATTGCAATGGTGCTCTGGGTGACGGGGCGTAATCCAGGGCGAGGCGCTTCCCGTGACACCGTCGCGCGCCACGCAGAAAGCCTCTCGCCTATGTTGCGCACCTCTACCAAGAACGACACCTAGTGGAGTGCTTCCTCGGCAAGCTCAAGCAATTCCGGCGCATCTTCTCCCGCTTCGACAGTCTGGCGAGCAGATATCCTGCCTTCCTTCGTTTCGTCAGCGCTCTCACTTGGTTGCGTTGAAAAGTCCGAGCAACCTGGTGCCCGAATCTTCACGCCACTTCAATAAGAGGGCAGCTATCCGCCGCGCCTTGCAAACTTTTGGTCAGGTCCGCAAGACGCTGCCGACCATGCTCTGCAATTGCGCCAGTGGCACTCCGGTCCGCCCTTCACCGTGCATTTAAGAAAAATGCAGATTTTCGCGATAAAATGCAGTTTTTGTGGTCTTGACTTATTGACGCGATTTACAGAGAACTCTAGAATGTTGCCAGCTTGTAAAAGCTAGGGTTCTTGTTGCGTAGCCGGCCCTCTGGGAGCGTTACCAGAAAGCGGGGCCGGACGGTGATGAGGTGACAGGAAATGTCCAAGTACGCGGTGTTGAAGAGCCGCCTCGAGAGCGGCGACGTGATCATCTTGGATGGTGCAATTGGGACGGAGCTGCAGGCGATGGGAGTGCCTATGGACCCCGCCTCTTGGTGTGGCCCAGCCAACTATACGCATCCGGCTACGGTCCGCAAAATGCACGAGCGCTACATACGAGCGGGAGCGGAAATAATCACCACGAACACGTTCAATACGCTGCGTCCCGCCCTGGAGGCGTCCGGTTACGGCGATTTGGTACGGGAAGTAAACACACGGGCCGTGGATGCGGCGCTGGACGCCAGAAGTCGCGTTGCGGGCGAAAAGCCGGTGTATATTGCCGGCTCGATCTCGTGCCGGATACCCGTACGCGATCGCAGAACCGGTACGCTCCTCGGCGGCACGGGTTACGGCTACGGCGCCAGTCTCTCAGTTGAGGAGTTGCGGTTCCACGCCCGGGAGCAGGCGGAAATCCTGGCTGAGTCTGGGGTGGACTTCTTTCTCATCGAGACTCTGTGGGCGGACAACGAATCGCGGGCGATTGCCGCCGAAGCGGCGAAGAGCACGGGACTGCCGGTGTGGGTGGCATTTACGGCATCGCTGGGTGAGGATGGGCAGACTGTCCGCATGGATTTCGCACCCGATCGGAATTACAGTGTTGGCATTGGGATGCCGATGTGGACGTCTACCTGGCGCACCGTTGACGACGAGAAGCCCTTGTCTGTCGCCGTCAGTGAAATCGCGGCGATTGCGCCTGACGTACTTGGTGTGTTCCATAGCCGCTTGGGTGACACCACGAAAGCGCTGCAGGTGGTCTTGGATGAGTGGTCTGGCCCCGTCATGGCGTATCCGGACGCGGGTAGGGAGGACTATCTCGATGCCAAGCAGGACGCCAGTGCCAGCAATGAAGAATCAGCGCAAGATTTGCAGCGGGAGGCTGGCGCATGGGTCGGTATGGGGGTCCAAGTCATCGGCACGTGCTGTGGATTCGGCCCGGCATACATCAAGGGGTTGGAAGGCGCGCTGCCGGACCGCATCTCTGTGCCCCGAGTGAGCGTGCACGCCATGGCGGGAGAGGAAGCTGCTCTCCCCGGCACCCCAATCAATTAGTCAGCGTCCGATGTGGCGGGAGGGACACGCATGGAAACTATACCGCTGGTAGTTGTGGGAGCGGGCACAGCCGGCACCGCTGCCGCAATCGAAGCGGCGCGAGCCGGGGTTCAAGTCACACTGGTCGATGAGAATCCCATCAGCCCGTCAATCATGGGCTTGGACGTTCCTCAGTCGTTCGGCAAGAGGTTTGCGGATGTGCTGGGCGACCGGGCTTTGATGCTGGAGAGGGCAACCGCGGCCAACGACGCATTGGCAGAGGCTAAAGAAGCAGGAGTTGACCTGCAGTTGGGCACGTGCGTCTGGGGCGCATTTCGCAATACGGAAACCAGCAGAAGACTTGACGGCCCGCAGCTTGGTCTGGCCGACGACAAGCAGTCTTGGGTCATAAAGTACGACCGGCTCATTGTGGCTGCCGGCGCCCGAGACGTGAGCTTCTCATTTGCCGGTTCAAACCTGGCGGGAGCGATGGGAGCCAACGGCGCCCACGCGCTGCTGAGTGGCTACCAAGCATTGACGTCGCGGCGCATGGTAATCTTGGGTTCCGGCAACGTGGGACTCCACACGGCAAGGATCGGACTGGCAAATGACATCGAGGTAGTCGCCATCGTTGACGTGTCCCCAACCGTGCGTGGCGACGAGTCCCTCATGCGGGAACTTCAGCAAGACGGCGTTGACCTCTACACCTCTCATACGATAAAGGAAGCCGTCGGCGGTGAAGTCGGTGTCAGGTCCGTCGTGCTCGTGGAATTGGATGGAGACGGCGAGCCGGTCGGCGGTTCCGATAAGACAATCGCCGCCGATACGGTCTGCCAAGCCATTGGCCTCGTGCCTAACATAGAACTCCTCAGTCTCCTGGACTGCGACATATCCTTCAAATCTGAGCTTGGTGGCTACGTGCCGGATCACGATGAGTGTATGCGGACCAGCCTGGAGGATGTGTTTATCGCGGGCGACGTCGCCGGTTTTCACGACGGGATGGTCTTGAACCCCGAGATTGCGCGGAATCAAGGCCGCCTCGCCGGCATTGCCGCTGCCGAGTCGCTGGGCGCTATCGACAGTGCGCAGGCTCGCACAAGAAGAATAGAGATACAGGCTGGGACGGGGACCGCAGTGTCGGCCGAAGTGCACACCTACTGGCAGCAATGGCTGCAGTCCCTGGTCAACGTCGGCGGGTTGGACGTAGTTGCCTGCGAGTGCGAGGAGGTCACGCGCGCGGAGCTCATAGACCTACAGCCTCCCCGTTACCTGGATTGGCAGTCGGAGCGGATGAGCAATCGGAGTCTCCAAACCCAGTTGCAGGATGGTCCGGTCGATCCGGACCAGGTCAGGCGCTTGACGCGGGTCGGCATGGGCGAATGCCAGGGCCGGCGCTGCCGCGAGCAGGCGTCGCTGTTGCTGGCTGCGGAGTCCGGTGCCGATATAGCAAGAGTTCCATTCATGTCTTACCGGCCTCCCGTGCGACCGCTGCCGCTGAGTGTCATGTGGCCGCACGATGAAACGGAGGAAATGCGCGAGAATTGGGTCAAGTGGTTCATTCCCGTGAGCAGAGTGTTGGGATAGGCAGTGATTAGCGGTTCAGCGGGGTGGCAGCATGCCTAATATGAGAGCAGACGTAGTCGTGATCGGGGGCGGCATATCCGGCCTCAGCACCGCCTATCATCTGGCCAATGCGGGCAGGGACGTCGTCGTCATCGAGAAAAGCGTCGTCGGGGCCGAGGCGTCCGGTCGCAACGGCGGGATGATCAGTGAGCGCACCGACGAGCCGGACTTGGTCCCGTTGGCGGTGGAATCTGTGCGCTTGTGGCCGACGCTTGACGATGAACTAGGGTACCCCACCGAGTTCGTGCAGAAGGGCAGGCTTCAGGTCGCCGTTTCTGAAGCGGAGATGGGCCGTTACTTGACTGAAAAAGAGGTGGGGGATCAATTCGGCGTTCACGTGGACGTACTGGATCCTCACGAAGTTCGGGACTTGGCGCCTTGCGTCACGGAGAGAAACCTCGGCGGGATCTTCTTCCCCAAGGGCGCTCACGCCAACCCGCACCGGTCGGTCCAGGCCTTTGCCTGGGCGTTTCAGGACAAAGGCGGCAAGCTCCACCAACACACCGCCGTCACGGGCTTCAAGCTTGCTGGCGAGAGGGTGACGGGGGTTGAAACGACCGCGGGAAACATCGAGACCGACACAGTGGTGTGCGCTGCCGGGCCGCAAACGGCGTTGTTCTTGGAGATGGTGGGCGTGCGCGTGCCCTTGGCGACGGCACGGGCGGAGATCATCGCCACCGCCCCCTTAGAACCGCTCTTTGAGATGGCCCTTGTGGGGAACGGTCTCTACGGGCGCCAGGCCAAGAAGGGCAATCTACTTTACGGCGGTGGCCCTCACGAGTGGATCGATGTGGAGCTGACCTCTGATCCCGGCAAGCCCAACACGCCTCTCATTCGGAACATTGCCCGGCGGCTTGCAGATCTGTTTCCAGTGGTGGCGGACGTGCCGCTCATCCGGAGTTGGGCCGGAGTGATCGAACAGGCCCCGGACTCATTGCCTATCATCGACATCCTGGACCAGCCGAGCAACTTTGTGTTTGTTTCCGCATCGGCCCATGGATTCGCCATCGCGGCTGCCACGGGCAAGGTCGTGAGCGAATTGGTGCTCCAAGGCGAGTCAAGTGTTGACATAAGCGGGCTGCGCATGGACCGGTTTGGCGAGGTTGCGCCGAACTGGCGGGAAGAGCTTGGCTGGATGCCAGTTCCCGTGCGGTTTTGATCTCTGCGCCCGTCACGACATTGGCATGGCATCCTATCAGAATGCTGGCACCAACTCCTCCGCGCGTCAGCGTCCGGTGAGGCCGCTACTCGCCATTCCTACATACTTGCAGTGGACTGCGGCTCTCTTGTGAACAAAACCAAAAAGCCGCTCTCGCACTCTCTCCTGCCTACCACTGCGTCAGGGACGCCAATCGCGAGTTGACGTATTAATCGCATTCAATCGCGGTCGAAGCCGATGAGACCGAAAGACGAATAGCTGTGACAGACACACCAAGCTATCACGTTAGGCCGGCGGAGGCTAGGGACATATCGGCAGTGCAAGACCTGTCGCGTCTCTGGGCGGAAGAAGGCTGCACGACCGGTTATATCCCGTGTACGGCTGAGCACCTAGATCCCTGGCTCGCTGGCGGCTACTTCTTCGTTGCTGAACTTGAAGGCAATGTCATTGCTTACGCTGCGGGCACCGAGAAGCTTGGCAAGGGTGCCATTTTTAAGCCCGAAGGCGAGCAATTCTTGAACGTTGATGAGGTTTTTGTCCATGTCGAACATCGCGACATGGGCGTTGGCACCAAACTCATGCGGGCCATTCTTTGCAGAGCGGAATCAAGGGGAGTGGTGCGTTCTATGGTTGGGTCTAATAACGTGGATTGGCTCCCTACCGTACAATTCTATGAACGGCATGGTTTTCGGATGTTCGCCATCCAAATGTACAAGTAGCCGTAAGCAATGCCGTGCAAAGCAAGCGTCCTCATCGGCGGCAGGTACCAGACTTGAGAGCGTTGTGTTCATCTGGTCAATGGTCTCGCAGCTATTGCCTGAGAGCCTGTCGAGGGTGCAAAGTGCGCCGCGAGATCTCTGTAGTCAAGGGGAGTTAGCCGGTGAAAGCATCAATTCGGTTGGACCTCGATCACCACGTCGGCGAGATTGACCGGCGCGTTTTCAGTGGGTTCATCGAGCATTTGGGCCGAGCGGTCTACGAGGGAATCTACGATCCGGCAAGTCCGCTGAGCGACGCTAATGGCTTTCGCACGGACGTGGGTGAGGCCTTGCGGCGGCTGGGAATGCCGTATGTGCGGTACCCGGGCGGCAACTTTGTGAGCAATTACGACTGGCGCGATGGCGTGGGGCCGCAAGACCGGCGTCCCGTGCGGGCAGACTTCGCATGGAAGAGCATAGAGCCCAACACGTTTGGGGTTGATGAATTCGTAAAGTGGTGCCGCTGGATGGATATCGAACCCATGATGGCGGTCAATCTCGGCACACTGGGCCCACGTGAAGCGGCAGAACTCGTCGAGTATTGCAACTTTCCCGGCGGCACATACTGGTCCGATGCAAGACGTCGCAACGGCAGCGCGGATCCTCACGGCATCAACCTCTGGTGCCTGGGCAACGAAATGGACGGCTCCTGGCAAGCGGGCCACTGCTCGGCGGAAGAGTACGCGATGAAGGCGCAGCAGGCGGCCCGTCTCATGCGCGGGATCGACCCCGCCATAGAGCTCGTGGCGTGCGGCTCCACCGGTCGCTATATGGATACCTACCTGGAATGGGACCGCACTGTGCTGGAGACTTGCTGGGAAGACGTTGATTACATATCCGCCCACCGCTACAGCCGCAATTCCGATGATGACAGCGCCTGGTTTCTGGCTGAAGGCGTGGAGATAGACCGGATCTTGAACGACTACGCCGGTCTTCTCGCCTATGTGCGGGGTTTCAAGCGAAGCGACAAACAGACCTACGTTTCATTCGATGAGTGGAATGTTTGGTACAAGGACCGCATGATCGATGGTGCGTGGTCCCACGCGCCGCACCTACTTGAAGAAATCTACTACCTTGAGGATGCTCTGGTCTGCGCGCAATTCTTGAATAGCTTCTTGCGGCACGCCGATATCGTGAAGTTCGCCTGCCTCGCCCAGATCGTCAACGTCATAGCGCCCATCCTTACAAAGCCCGACGGCATGCTCATCCAGAGCATCTACTATCCGCTCCAGCTCTTTTCACAACACGCTCGGGGTAAATCACTCAAACCGATAGTAGATGGGCCGACGCACACTGCCGGCGCCAGAGGCGAGGTGCCAACGCTGGACGTTTCCGCAAGCTATGATCCTGAGACCGATTCCGTCGGTCTATTCGTTGTCAATAGAAGCCTCGCCGACGATGTCGAAGTCAGTGTTTCTTTAGGAGGCCGCTGTGCGACGGCCGATCTCAGGACAACGGTGCTCACTGGAAGCGACCCCAAAGCCCACAACACGTGGGCAGAGCCGGACGTGATCAAGCCTGTTCCCGGCAGCACATCTATAGATGCGGCCGGTCACGCGCACCATACGGTGCCGGCGCTTGGGTTGTCTGTCTTTTGCTTACAGCTAGACAGATGGGACTAAGCCCACCCGCGCAGAACAGGCCCCGCCCCTTGCAGTGTAATGCCGGTCGGGCCCCGAGACCTCGATTCCGCAACCAAGCTTCTTTGTCACCAATGACGTCTTGAATCCGGTGATGCGGAAGCTGAGGGTGACATCGTCCGCGATCGGATTCATAGCATCGTCACTCCGTATACCACGACGCCTGTTTACGGTAGAGATCGGCGTACGTGCCGCCTAACGCCATGAGTTGCTTGTGGCTGCCCTCCTCGATGATGGAGCCGCCATCCAACACGATTATGCGGTCCGCCATACGAACGGTAGAGAAGCGGTGACTTATGAGGATGGTGCTGCGTCCCCGGGTTAGCTCCCTGAATCGTTGATAGACGTCGTATTCGGCCTGCACGTCCAAGGCCGCCGTGGGCTCATCCAGTATGAGGATCTGAGCATCTCGGAAGAAGGCACGGGCCAACGCCAGTTTCTGCCACTCCCCGATTGAGAGTTCCGAACCCTCCTCGAATTCTCGCCCAAGCTGACTTTCATAACCCTTTGGCAAGCGGGAAATTACTTCGTCCGCGCCGCCTTGCTTGGCGGCCCGGATGATTGCGGACCGGTCCTCCGCGCGCTCTGGGTCGGCGATGCCGATGTTCTGCGCTGCGGTCAAATGAAACTGGGCGTAGTCCTGAAACACCGCCGTGATGTTTTGCCGCAGATTCTTCAGGTTGTACTCGCGCAGATCAACGCCATCCAAGAACACGCCGCCGTGTGTTGGATCGTACAGGCGGCACAGGAGCTTGACGAGCGTCGTCTTGCCGGCGCCATTGTGTCCCACTAAGGCGACACTCTCGCCCGGCCCCACGCGAAAGCTCACGTTGCTCAACACCGTCCGCTCCGTTCCCGGATATGTGAACAACGCATTCTTTACCTCTATCCCCTTGCGCAGCGGCGCCGGTACGCGCCGACCGCCTACCGCTATTACCGGCATCGGCGGCTCCAAATCCAGAAAGTCAAGCAGATGAGAAACATGGAGTTGACACATATGCACCGTGCCGGCAAGCCGCAACAGCCACGTAAAGCTCTGTTGCACCAGGAAGATCATTCCCACGTAGAGCACGAGGTCGCCCGGCTTAATCTCGCCGAGAGACGCTTGCCACACTGTATAAACCAGGACTGCGCCCGCCGTCGCGGGCGAAATAACGGTCAGTAGTGTGACAATCCTCGCTTGGCGGCGGCGGAAGTTCTCCACGAGTCGGAAAGACTGCAGGAATACGTCCCGGTAGGCGTCGATAAAGAACCCGCCCAGCCCAAAGAGCCGGACCTCCTTGGCGGCGTTCTGGGTGGTGAGCACTTGGGCAAAGTAGTCCAGCCTTCGCTGATAGGGCGCCTGTGAGCGAAACACGGTAGTGCTCTCCGCGCCGAGTTTCAAGGTAGCAACGTATGAAGGAATGGTGGCAAGGAACACGATTAGCGCCGCGGCCGGATGGAGAAGCGAGAGCGAGCCAAATAGCGTAAGTACGATGACCAGGTACGAAAGCGCTTGCAGCACATTCATAAAGAGCCGTTGCGCCCACTGGTCCGCCGCCCGGCTTGCCGTTTGCAAGCGGTCATAGAACTCCGGGGATTCGAACAAGGTAAGGTCCTGTATCGAAACGGCCTTCGCCATGAGCCGCGTTTGCAGGAAGAACTGCAAACGGTCCAACTGGCCGGGCACAACGACTTCATACGCTGACATGGCTAGATAGCTAACCATACGGTAAACAACCAGCAGCAGCGCCGCGATGATTGCTACCCGCATCTGCTGTTCGACGACAGCATCTACCAAGAACTTCATGAACCAGACGCTAAGCGGTTCGAGCAGGTACTGCAGGAGGGAGATTACGATCATGACGATGGTGTGCCCGGGCGCAGCCGATGCGAACAACCGCATGCTGCGGGGAATGCGGCCGTATTCCCCGAGGTAACCGCTCATCTTTTCAAAATCGATTGTAGGCACGTGGGTTTTCCGTTACCAAGTGAGAGTCGAAATGGGCCTACCGCCTGGCCCTAAGGCGGTGATTAACGGCAATACTTAGAGGCGGGAGCTAAGCACGGCACTCCCGGTTCTCGACCCGGGCAAGGCACCGCGTCAGTGCAACGATTGCTCTCTCCCCACCCGACAACGAAAGCGCGGCGCTTGCCAATTCCCGCCTTCCCATGATACAGAAGGAGTACGAGTTTGCCATGTAGGGCAATTTGAGGACACGATGCCGAAACGAATACGCATTCGCTGTGGCGACGTGGAAGCTGCCGCGACGCTGAATGAGACAAGCACCGCCCAGGCGATTTGGAACGCGCTGCCCATTGAAGGCAGCGCCGACGTCTGGGGTGATGAGATCTACTTCCGCATTCCGGTGTCGCTCGCAGAAGACGATGCCCAGGAAGTGGTCGAGCTTGGCGATCTTGCTTACTGGCCGCCGGGCAATGCCTTCTGCATCTTCTTTGGGCCCACACCCATGAGTCGCGGCAGTGAAATTCGCCCCGCCTCGCCGGTAAACGTCTTTGGCCGCGTGGAAGGCGATCCATTGGCTTTCAAAGGCGCCACCAGCGGTACGGCAGTGGTGATTGTGCGTATCGAGTGAGATTGGGATTCCCTCCAAACAGAGTTGATGGAAGCGAGGAGTGCACGTAATGGCGTATGCATTGGAAGACGAATTCGGCGACATCATCGGTAAGGCACGGCGAGGGTTGGGCCTGAGCGTGGCCGCAGTGGCTGAGCACGTTGGTGTGGGCGCGGGCGACATAGAGAAAATGGAAAGCTATGAACTCACGCCTGAACAAGCCGCAATTGACCGTCTTGCCGGCATCCTGGGGCTGGAGAGCGGCCGCCTCGGCGCTATCGCGCGCGAAGAATGGGAGCCGAATCCCTGCGACTATACAGCCGCCGAAAGTGTCAGCATAGAACGCTTCCTCGTTGAGGAATACAACGCGAATGTGTACCTAGTGGTCAACAACGACACCAATGCCGCTCTCCTGATAGATGCCGGCGGTCTTGGCGACGAGGTTGTGCGCCGTGTTCAGGAGTCCGGCGTCCGTTTGCTGGCAGTCCTGATCACCCATGGGCACAGTGACCATACGGACTGGGTTAGCGCCATTCGCAGCCAGACCGGAGCTGGCGCCTACGTGCATGCTGCCGACATAGCCATCAACCAAGGCAAGTTGGGGACTGACGTGCTCTCGCTGCAAGGGGGCGAATCCCTGGACATCGACGGCTTTAGCGTGAATGTGGTGACAACGCCCGGTCACACGGCGGGGAGCGTTACTTATGTGATTGGGAGCGCGGCATTCACCGGCGACACGTTGTTCGCCGGTTCAATGGGGCGGTGCAGCTTGGCCTATCCTGAAATGCTGCAAACCATACGCGAACAGATTCTCTCCTTGCCTGCTGCTACAAAGTTGCTGCCGGGTCACGGTCCGGCCACGACCGTACAGGAAGAGCGCGCGCACAACCCCTTCCATGGCTAGTGCGGGTGCGGGATCTCCCTGCGGCATTGGGCATTAGGCTAGGCAGTGTCACGTCTGGCATCGAGCCGTTGAATTATGGCTGAGGATGCCAATCCGCCAGACCGGCGCGATCCGAAGATTGTGACAATCTCGATGGCAAGAGAGCGGCAACTGACTCTTCGTGCCGGCGTACGAGAGTCTACGGGATCTCAGGTTTCTCCATAGCTCATTGACTCTTATGCGAGCAGGCCGCCAGTTTTTCCGTAATGTAGGCTCCCGTACAAATCTCAATCTGAGCGGGTGCTATGCTCAAAGAAGAAGAACTCTTGCAGGTCTGGGCGGTGTATTGCTATACGCCCTACGAAACGGAGGGGGCCGCATGAGGAGCACTCCCGCTTCTTCTCGCAGGACGAATGTGCAGACACGCCGTCAGGACAACGGACGGGTGGCACTCTATAGCCACACTCTTTCCTGCATCTCCAAGTTAGAGATATTCGCGGAGCTCTTGCCTCACGAAATCAGCGAGATCGATCATGCGAGCGCAACCATAAAGATCAGCAAGGGCGGCGTGATCTACGCGCAGGAAGAGAACCGTGAAGTGCTCTTTCTCATCAAGGAAGGCCGCGTTCAGCTCTACCGCATTTCGTTTGAGGGTCGCAAGCTGGTGTTGGCCATGCTCGGGCCGGATATGTTCTTCGGCGAGATGCCGCTCTTTGGGCAGGCAATGGGTGATTCGGTGGCCCAGGCCGTGGACGACACGACGCTTTGCACGCTCGGACGTGCCGAAGTGGAGCGCATCTTGGTGGCCTATCCCCGGATCGGCCTGCGCCTTATCCAGGTATTGAATGAGCGACTCCAGGAGGCGGAAGAGCGCTTGCATGAGAGCGCGTTCATGACAATGCCTGCCCGCACCGCCGCGCTGGTTTTGCGACTCGCGGAGGATTCCGATGAAGTGCATGGTCTCACCCACCAGGACCTGGCGGACATGCTCGGTGTCTATCGCGAAACGGTTACGGCGACGCTGGACAAGCTGAAGCATGACGATCTGCTGGAAATTGGCCGCAAGCGAATCACTTTGACCAATCGCTCGGCTCTCGAAGACCTTGTGCAGGGCTCTGTCAGCACCTAATTGTAAGGAGAGAAACCAACATGAATCGACCGACGCGCAGACTCATGAGTCGCCGCAACATCCTGCTTGCTGCCGGCACTGCTTCCGTGGCTTTGGTTGCCGTAGCCGCCTGCGGACAGATGCCGGATGAGACAAGCGATGAAGAAGCTGAACCTGCAGCCACGTCGCAAGCGGAAGCTGCCCAGCCGAGTCCCTCGCCAGACCTTCCCGCAAATCTCCAGTTTTCCACATTTGGGTGGAAAACAGACTTCTCCAAGCACAGCGTGCCTTTTGACGAAATCAGTTCTGGCGGGCCAGGGAAAGACGGCATCCCGTCTATTGATAAGCCGGTGTTTATCACGCCAGAGGAGGCAACGCTTGACGTCGGCGATCATGAGCCGGTAGTGGCCGTGGAAATTAATGGCGAGGCGAAAGCCTACCCTATCAACATCTTGGTGTGGCACGAAATCGTCAACGACACCATCGGCGGTGTGCCGGTGACGGTCACGTTTTGCCCGCTTTGCAATACCGCCATCGCCTTCGATCGTCGCCTCGACGGCACCGTCTATGACTTTGGTGTGAGCGGTAATTTGCGTTACAGCGACCTCATCATGTACGACCGCCAGACCGAGAGTTGGTGGCAGCAGATTACGGGCACGGCCATCGTCGGCGAACTCACTGGTAAAAGGCTCACCCCGGTTCCGGCGTCAATGGTCTCGTTTCTCGACTTTCGTACCACGCACCCGGAAAGCGTAGTGCTATCGCGCGAAACCGGCTTCCTTCGTCCGTACGGCGAAAACCCGTATCCCGGCTATGACAATATTTCGCGATCGCCCTTTCTCTTCTTTGAACCTGTTGACGGTCGGCTGCCGGCCATGGAGCGGGTGGTCACGGTGTCGCTTAATGGCGAAGACGCCGCTTACCCCTTTAGCGTGCTCACGGAGCAAAGTGTGGTTGAAGACACCGTTGGCGGGCAGCCAATTGTGGTCTTTCACCAAGCGGGCACGGATTCACCATTTTGGCAAGAAAGAGACATAGGCGCGGCCAGTGTCTTCCTGCCAACCTTAGACGGCAAGACCCTCAAGTTTAGCGTGAACGATAAAGGAGAGATCCGAGATACGGAAACGCAGTCAAAGTGGAATGTCCTCGGCCGCGCGGTTGCGGGGCCCCTGGAGGGTAAGCAACTCCAGTCCATCGTCAATGGCAACCACTTTTGGTTCGCTTGGGCCGTGTTCAAGCCTGAGACGCGTGTCTTTGGCCTATCCGAGTAACGACTGGCACTGGCACATAATGAATGGCCGGTTGGTTGCAGGGTTGGCAGGAAGCAATAGTTGGCGCTCCCTATGGCAGCCCATGATCTCGGTCAATGATGGATGTCCTCAAAGCGCGTTGGATTCCAGTGGGAGACCGGGCGGGCCGTGCTACCGATGGTAACGAAATCTCTGATGACTTCGGCGGTGATGGGCGCCTGCTGGATGCCCAGCTTGTGGTGGCCGACGGCGTAGTAGTAGCCGGGCAGCGCAGAAGGGCCGACAAGTGGATAGCCGTCGGGGCTGAAGGGTCGGAATCCGGTCCACAATTCTTCGATTGTCCCTGCGGCAAGTGCCGGAATAGCCTGAATTGCGGCCTGGAGCATGCCTTGGACCGCTCCGGCGGTGTTGCGCCTGTCGTAGCCGACCTTTTCGCTCGTGGCCCCCAAGACGATGCGTCCGCTCTTGCGCGGAATGACGATGTATTGCGGCAAGTTTATAAGGTGGGTGAGCGCGACGGTATCCGCGCGCAAAGAGAGCATCTGGCCTCGCTCCGGCTGCACCGGAATGTGCTCCGGCGCCCCGCTCAACGTGCCTCCCCAACTGCCGGCCGCATTTACTACCGTTCCTGCTTTGATAACGTGGTTTGCCGTGCGCACGCCGGTAACTCTGCCCTCTTCAACCTGCAAGGCCTGAACGTCACATCCTGTGAGAACGTCGACGCCGGCCTTGCGGACACCTACATCGAGAGCGCGCAGCAGGCGCCGGTTCTCGATGTTTGCGCACGACGTGACCATTCCGAGGGTAACCGGCAGTGTGACGTCAGGCTGGCGTTTCCGTATTTCCTCAGCGGCAATATATTCGCATCCAAGGTTCGCGCCCGCTAGCTGGGGCTCCAATGCGCGCATGTTCAATTCGTCATCATCCGTGAGAGCAAGGTGCAGCGCGGGGTGACGCACGGCCTCAATGTCTATGCCAGTCTCCTCAGCCAATACGGGTGCCAAGTCTAACAGCATCTCGCTGCCCTCCACGCGCAGGGCAAAATCGGCAATGCTTTCGTAGGGATAAGGTCTGCTCATAAGCACACCGGCAGACGCCCACGATGCCTCTCTGCCCACCTCGCTGCGTTCGAGCAGCGCCACTGAGAGGCCGGCGGCACGCACCGCGCGCGCAACCATGAGCCCGATGATGCCGGCGCCGACGATGGCGACGTCATATGCTTTCAACACTCTAGTACTCTCCCCGCCAGTAATTTTGAGATTCGTTTCGTACTCTGATATACAATTCTACTCTACCCGTGTACCGGTAGTTCGCCGATTGAGAGTATCACCGCGAAATGTGCTAGGCGCATTGCATGCCGTCTTGCAGATTTTGCCGCAGGCATGCGCCCCTAGGGCCTTTGAGAGACTAGCGGTGCGGGGAGTCCACACGCACACCAATTAATTGAGGGCAGTTGTGGCATAATCGAACTTGATTCCGTACCGCTAGCTTCGCTTCCGCGCCGCTTTGAAACATCTCGGAGGATCTGTGAATGCCGGAGAAAGTGCTCTTCGACACTGACATCGGCACCGACATTGACGATGCGGTGTGCCTGGCGTATCTGCTGGCACAGCCCGCGTGCGAGTTACTTGGCATTACCACAGTGAGCGGCGAGGCAACGAGACGCGCCATGCTGGCGAGCGCCTTGTGCCAGGCGGCAGGCAAAGACGTTCCCATTTACCCGGGCGCGGAAGAGCCGCTGCTCACTGCCCAGAGGCAGCCCCAGGCCCAGCAGGCGGCTGCGCTCAGTGACTGGCCCCACAGATGCACGTTTCCACACGGCTCTGCCGTGGAATTCCTGCGGCAGACCGTTCGGGCAAATCCTGGAGAGGTAACGCTGCTCGCTGTGGGTCCTTTGACGAATGTCGGACTTCTATTCCGCATCGATCCTGAGATTCCCCGCTTGCTGAAGCGCCTGGTGCTCATGTGCGGCCAATTCTTCGGACGGTCGCCGGGCAGGGGGCCGGTGGAATGGAACGCCTATTGCGATCCCCATGCGGCAGCAATTGTCTATGGAAGTGTGGTTGCAACCCACCGGTCTCACGGCCTCGACGTCACCCAGCAGGTCCGCATGCCCGCCAAGGAGGTCCGCGCACGGTTTCAGGCGCCGCTGCTCCAACCGGTGGCGGACTTTGCCGAGGTTTTCTTCCAACGTCGGGACGAAATCACGTTTCACGATCCACTTGCCGCCACCACGATCTTTGACGACAGCATTTGCACATTCGTGAGCGGTAACGTGCAGGTTGAACTGGACAGCCCGCGGCTGGCGGGCTACATGCATTGGCAGGCAGGCGGTGAAGCGAGTTCCCATCAGGTCGCTGATACGGTAGACCCAGATCGATTCTTTGCCCACTATTTCTCAGTGTTTAGCTAAGGAGAGCGAGCATGTTTGAAGGTAAGGTCCTAGGCATCTACACCGCACCAGCCAGCCGGGAGCCGATGGTCTCACAGCAGGAAGTGCGCGTCGTCCCGGGCAAGGGTATTGAAGGCGACCGCTACTTCATTGGGAACGCTACGTATTCGGATCGAGGGGGTCCGCACCGGGAGCTCACGTTGATCGAGCTTGAATCCATCGACGCGCTGGAACGGGAGTACGGCTACCGCCTCGACCCTGTGCTTTCCCGCCGCAACCTCCTGGTGTCCGGAGTGCCGCTCAACCACCTCATCGACCGTGACTTCACGATTGGCGGCGTGCGCCTGAGGGGGTTACTGCTCTGCGAACCGTGCGCCAATCTCGCGGAAACCAGCGGTCAATCCAATATCATCAATCATCTGTTGCACCGCGGCGGACTGCGCGCCGAAATCTTGACCGAGGGTACGATACGCGTAGGTGAAACGGTCTTGCCGAGCGGCGGCGAGTAGCCCGTAGCAATTCAACGAGTGGGCAGCACTCTCAAACATGAGGGCTTCTCTCAACCCATCCCTCCGCCAAAGGCGAGGGTACGGATAGACGTAGAATCCCCGCCGTAATGTGATTGGCTATCCGGTCCTGTATCCAAGGGTACCGCCACCGTCCGCATAGAGTTCGGTTCCGGTAATGAACGTCGCCTCGTCTGAAACGAGAAAGAGCGCGGCGTCGGCCATCTGCTGCGGCGAAGAGATGTATCCCAGCGGAGCCCGCGCCGAAACGCCGGCGCGCACCGCGTCGGCATCGGGCTGCATGTTGAGAAAACTCTCAAACAGCGGGGTGGCAACGCTTGACGGGCAAAGCGCATTGGCCCGAATGCCATACTGCGCGCAATCCAGCGCGAGCGCTCGCGTAAACGTGATTACGGCTCCCTTGGACGTGCAGTAGGCGATGGAGTGCGGCTGCGCGTGGACGCCCACCATGGAAGCAACGTTGAGTACTACCCCTTTGGTCTTCTTCAAGGCTGGCAAGGCGTACTTGCAGGTCCAATAGAGGCTCTTGACGTTGATGTTCATGATGCGGTCCCACTCGTCCTCGGTGGTACCTTCGACATCGTTATCGACATAAATGGCGGCGTTGTTGACGAGGATGTCCAGCGATCCAAACTGAGCCTCCGTTGCCGTGAGCATGGCGCGCACGTCATTCTCGCTGGAAACGTCGGCGGCGATGGCATGGGCCCGCCCACCTGTTTCCGCTATGGCGGACACGACTCGTTCAGCGCCCGCCTGATTTAGCTCCGCAATTGCTACGGCCGCGCCTTCGGCGGCGAAACGCATGGCCATGGCTTCCCCAATTCCGCTTCCACCACCGGTTATCAGTGCAACTTTGTCCTGCAACCTCATGAATCAGCTCCTGTGAAATACATAACGAGGCCCCATTGCTCTTGGGAGCACTTCGTTCTTGTGACAACTCCCGTGCAATTATACCGACTGCCGGGCCGGCTCGGAGTCACAACGAACGGATGTGAAGCAATCCCAAATTGACGGTCAATTCCCTAGACAGTAGCATGCATTGGAAGCAGCACACGTCGCACGCAATCTGACGCTGTGCAATTCCCAGTCTCTCCTGCACGCGATGGCAGCACGAGAGCATGCTTACGCTGCAGGAGACGTATCGTCGGCTCAGAGACCTGCACTTTTGTGCCAAGCATAAGCTACGCAAGCGCAATGAGCGGAAACTTAGTTGTCGGACAGTCCGGCGGGTCAACTGCCACGCTGAGCAACACGCTGGCAGGCGTGCTGGAAGCCGCGCTGCGGAGTGATGCCGTCGATCGCGTTTACGGCATGTGCAACGGCATTGAGGGTTTGCTGCAGGAGCGGTTCGTCGATCTAACGAACGCCTCTACCCACCTTCGCAATGCGCTGCGGCACACGCCCTCCGCCGCCCTGGGTTCTTGCCGCTACGGCTTGCAGGATTCCGACGCCGGGCGCGCCTTGGACGTGCTCAAGGCACATGACATTCGCTACTTTATCTACATCGGCGGCAACGGCTCGGCGCTCACGGTACAGGCGGTCGATGGGTGGGCGCAGGCGAGCGGCTATGCGTTGCACGCTATTGCAGTGCCCAAGACCATTGACAATGATCTCATGGGAACGGACCATACCCCGGGCTATGGGAGCGCGGCGCGTTTCGCGGCGCTCGCCGCCATGGATGGCGGTTCGGATTCCTGGGCGCTTCGTACGCACGACCAGGTCAAGATCCTGGAAACGTTTGGCAGGAATACCGGGTGGGTAACTGCCGCCACGGCGCTTGCCAGGCGCGATGAGGCAGACCCGCCCCATCTGATCTACGTTCCTGAACGGCCACTAACCCAAGAGCGCTTCCTGCAAGACGTCCAAGCTGCCTTTGACCGTTTTGGCTACGTGCATGTCGCCGTGTGCGAGGGATTGCGCCGGCCGGACGGCGAGTTGCTGTTTGCCTCAGATCGAGCTGTGGACAAAGATGCTTTCGGCAGAGGTCAGCTTGGAGGAGTCAGCACTCTCCTTTCCGAGTTGGTAGCGAGTGAGTTGGGGCTGAAGAGCCGCACCGACAAGCCCGGCACCATGCAGCGTGCGTGTATGTCCCTGGCATCGACGGTAGACCTCGAAGAGTCCTTCCAAGTCGGTGAGGCAGCGGTGGAAGCGGCCGTCTCCGGCGCCACGGGTATGATGGTGTGCCTGAAACGCGCGCCCGGTCCTGAATACGCAGTGACGACCGGTCTTGTGCCCGTCAAGGATGTTGCCGGTAAGGAGCGACCGCTCCCGGACACGTATCTCAATGCTGCGGGCAATCATGTGACCGCGGCATTCGTGGACTACGTGCGGCCCCTAATTGGCGAGCCGCTGCCGGCATACGTGCGTCTGCACTCCCCCAACGTTGTTAAGCGGATCTAGTCGCGGCGCCAAATCCGGCAACGTGAGTTGGTACGAAGAGTTTCAGCGTGCCGATCTGCCAATCTCCCGGGCAATAGAAATAGGTACTACGTGAAAAGCCTGCGCCTGCTAACGCGACCGGCAGCCGGTCTGCCCCGCACCGCGGTCATCCTGAGCACTGGTTTCTTCTTTGTGTTCATGGGCGCCAGCGCATTCCAGCAGTTCCTCATCCCCTACTTGACGGACAAAGGGGTCACGAGCGCATTTCAGGCTTCCACCATACTTGCGCTGGTGTACATCTCATTCCTCGTGTGGCGGGCCGTGGTTGCGTATACCCTCTACTATCTGGGCGAGTATTGGAGCACGGTTTTAGGCGCTACGACGTATTCCCTCTTTGCCCTTGCCGCCTTTACGTTGAATCGCTTTGAGCTGCTGCTGATCGCCGCCGGGATGTGGGGGTGGGGCGCCGCGGCCATGTGGATCTCGAGTACCACGCAACTGTTGGACGCAACTGCCGCTACGCATTATGGACGCGCCAGCGGTCTGCTGTACACGGCGACCACCGGCGGGCAAGCGATTGGTGTGCTTTTGCTCGGGCTCCTGATGAGCGTTACAAGGGTGGAGTTTGGGCCACCGGTTGCGGCTGCGATCACAGGCATTGGCGTAGCGGCGTTTCTCTTCTTGCCCTATCAGCATACGAAGCGCGTGAAGCCCCGGCTCGCCCCGGTTTTCCAGGTTCTGACCGTGCCCAGAACCGGCCTTGCCGCGCTTTTTCTCTTTCTCTCGTCCCTTGCCTTCGGACTCATCCTCGGCAGCTTCAGCCAAATCATCGGCAGCGGTCAGGGACACGGCATGCTCGCGCTGATAACGGCGGGGTACTGGATTGTGCGCATCTTTGGCAGCTACGCGGGTGGATTCATTGCCGACTGGCTCGGCCGCGAGCAGGTGCTCATCCTGTCGTTTGGCATTGCGGGACTGGGACTGCTCCTGCCGACGTTCTCAGGGGGGACGGTTACCATGAGTATCGCGGCACTCGCAATGGGCCTGCTGAACAGCACCGTGCCGGTGGCAACCAACGCGATGATCGGCGACCTTACCACCTTCAGCAATCGTCACCTGGCGATTGCGTCACTCTTTGTGTGGCGGGACCTTGGGGTCGGCATCGCCATTCTGGCTGGGGCGGCCATCATTTCGCTCATCGGCAGCGAACAGCTCATCTTCGGAGTTTTCGGTGTCGCGTTCTTGGTCTCCGCCGGATTCGCCTACTGGCTCAAGGGACAGCCAATCGTAAAAATGAACTAGGCTTCCCTTGGATCCGCCTGCAAGCGCAAGAGTCCTGCCGGACTGCCTCCCGCACGATTCAGCGACTCTGCAGGAAACAAAAAAAGAGACTGGATGCGTTGGCTTGCCATGCAGTCTCTCTTCTGGTGGGTCACATCTATTATGAACTGAGAATCCGACTAGGAACTGACCCAGGATTCGGAGAGTCTATTTCTCCTTGGCCGGGGAGGACTTAGACTCGCCGCCGGAGTCCGACTTTGCCGTTCCTGCCGCCTTGGATTCGGCTGTTTCCTTGGCCGGAGCTTCCTTGGGCTTCGTACTGCCATTCTTCTCGTTCTTGCCGTTGTCAGTCCGGTTGTCCGTTACATACCACCCGCTGCCCTTGAAGATGACGCTTGCGGGGTGGAATACCTTGCGCACCGCCCCCTCGCACTGGGGGCAGTTCGTCACCGGAGGGTCGCTGAAGCGTTGCTGCCGCTCAAAACGAAACGTACAGGCTTCACACTCATATTCGTACAACGGCATTGAATACTCATACCTCCGCAATCGGCTTTGGCATTCCCTCTGTAGGTTGCACCTACAGGCGCGAAAACACCACAAAGTCTACACTAGATTGCAGTGCCGGAGCCTTCCGGTCCTTCCCCTGCAATACGCTATCGCTCTCTCTTCGCGTCGCATGCGGTGCGCGTAGGCAGGTCGCCTGCACTCTCGCGCTGCAAGGCCGGAGCAACACTGCACCAATCAAGTTCCAAGTATACCACTCATAGCTGGGCTTGTTTTGGCATTTCACGATGCCTCAGGCAGGTGCAGCGCCAGCGTCTCCAGGGCAAGACGGGCGTTTACGTTTGCACGCACCCACTCGCGCGCCTCATCGATGCGCTTGATTACGTTTACGGTTTCCTGGGGAGAAATGCTGAGTTCGACATCCTTGACCAGAGCATGATTGCCGGCATCTTCACCGCCCGGCACACCCGCTTGCGTCAAGAGATACGCGCGCCACCACTCACTCCACAGGTCGAACAACCGTTCTAAGTCAGATGCATCGTCCAAGAGCCGGTCGACAATCTCCAGGCGAGCTACCCGGTCGGCTCGCAGCGCATTCAGGAGCAATTGGACGAGCAACTCTTCTTGCTCGCGCAGTTCCGGGTGGGTGCTGGCCTCTATCGCCCAACCGATACGGCCCAGGCTTGCTGCCGCCAGAAACGCCGCATCCTGCTGCGGCACTCCCCGGCGGGTCAATTCAGATTGAACGAGACGTTGCGGTAGCGCGGTTAGTCGCCACACTTGGCAGCGAGACAGCAACGTTGGAGGGATGAGATGAGTGGAGGTTGCCGTCAGAATGAGCGTGTTTAGCGCGGGCGGTTCCTCCAGGGTCTTGAGAAGCCGTTGGCTCGCTTCCGGCTGGAGCAGGTGCGCGTCAAGGATGACGGAGACGCGCTGAGTTGCCTGGTAGGGGCGCAGAGCGACCGCCTGTTGCAGCGCCGCCACTTGTTCCATGCGAATAGACCTGCGACCTTCCTCCAACTCCACCAGATGCAGGTCGGGGTGCTGCAACCGCGCAACTCCTTGGCATTGCACACACTCCCAACAGGGATCGGCCCGCTGGTCGTTGCACAGAAGGGCGGCGGTTAAGTCGATCGCCAGAGTCCGTTTCCCAACGGACTCTGGGCCCGCGAAGAAAATGGCGTGCCCCAGCGCCTGTCGGGTTATCGCTCGTTGCAAGAAGTGCAGCACCCGTTGATGTCCTACTGTTTGCCACATATTCAGCGTCTTCTAGGTGCAATGGATCTCTGCAATGAACTCGGCCCAACTGGGCGACAATTGAGACTCCGCAACATACCCGTTCAGGATCTCCTCGTACGACTTCGCGTTGTAGGTGCCCTCAGCACCCCATAGCGCTTCCCAAAGCGCCGCTTCAATGCGGAGGCCGTTGGCAACCAGTTGTTTGCACGTCTCGCGTGTGTGTTCCAAGGGAACGGGCGAGAGACTATGTGCTTCCAAATACGAGGCGAGATGGGCGAGAACCGCCGCCAACGCCTCGTAACGCGCGTCCTTAAGAGCCGGATGCAAGTAGATTACTGCCCAGTTGCCCAAACGCAAGGCCGCAGTATCAAGTAGATCCGGCGCGTATCCTATTATGGCGTTGTCCAAATGGGGCACAAGGTGGGCGGTTGCCTCCTGATTGGCGAGTAGGGTCCGTACTTGGGCGAGCAGTTCGTCACTTGGTTTGTCGAACGGGTTGGGCTCCGGCCGGAACGCCTTCATGGGAATGAGGTTGGCATCCTTGTAAAGTATGCCGGCGAAGACTTGTGTCACCGTCCCAGGTACGGGCTGGCCGGGAACAGACTCGACCCAGCGCTGAAACGCGGCCCGCTGGAAGCGCTGCACGACGAACGGGCCAATCTTCTGGGGGTGAGTCATAGGTAGACCGTACAGCAGGATGGAGATTTCCAGATTGCCGGGGTCGAGCGGGTTCTGCAGGAAATAGTCCGCAATCCCCTGGTCCGTAAGCCAGGAGAGTCGAATTGAGCGGGACTCTGCGAACGTAGACCCACCGTCATCCTCAATGGGTTGGGGGATGCCGCGGTCCAGAAGCCACTGTTGCAGGCCCTCGTTGTCAAGGAGTTCAAACGAATTGGCGAGGGAGATCTGGCCGCTAGACTTGTGCCAGACCATTACCGCTCGCTCGAGCACGAGGTACATGTCTCCGGTCGCCGGGTCCTCAAAGGGAGAGGCCAGCGGATAGCCCAAGACGGATCCGCCCCCAAGCGTCCGAAACATCAGATAGAATTGGGGGCCATCGGGGACGTCGGGGATTACGTACCCGAATCCCCGGCCGTATCCGGCTGCCTCGCTATAGAATCCCTGGCTTGGCGGCTCAGTCTGGGCAAGCGCGCCGCCCCTTGTTGTCGCAAGCGCGGGGGTGACTCCCAGGATTGAGAGCCAGAGTGCAACGAGGAGGCTGACAGTGAAGCGCCGGCCGCTATCCAACAAGCGATTTCTTGGCATTGGGGTCATCGTTGAAAACTACGCCAAGTACGTGCGCATCGATTTGCGCCAGCATCGCCTTGGCTCGTTGGATCTGATCGCGTCTCGACTGATTGGCGCGTACAACAAGCAGAACGCCATCCACATACCGCGCCATTGCCGCGGCATCCGCGGCCGTGAGCAGCGGCGGAGTATCAATAATCACATGATCGCTGCCCGCGGCAAGGTCCGCAATGAGGTCGGCCATGCGCTGTGACGCAAGAAGCTCGGGAGCGTTATCCGGTACCGCACCGGCAGTCAGCAGGTTTAGCCCATCCGTTCCGCAGTTCTCTTGCAGCGTTGGGCCTTCGGTGCCGCTCAGGTAGTCCGCAAGCCCGGGTTCCTGGGGGACGCCCAGAGCGGTGTGCAGACTAGGCGTGCGTAGGTTCGCGTCAATGAGCGCAACGCGGAGTCCCAATTGCGCCAGGGAAGTCGCAAGGCATGCTGAAACAAGGCTCTTGCCTTCTTGCGGGCCCGCGCTGGTCACCAAGAGCGACTTCTGTGCGTGTTCCTCCGCCTGAAAGCGAATGGTGGTGCGCAGTGAGCGAAAGGCCTCGTACGCAGGGCTGCTCGCTTCGAGTATGGGCTGGAATGATGAGGTGAGTTCCGTCATGTTCGTTTCTTGCCTCACGTTGTCAAGCGGCAATGCACATGTTTACGTTGATCGTGTCAGAAACCCCAGTTCACTTTGAATTTGGCGGAATGCTGGCAACTATTGGCATGCCGAGGATGTGTTCAACCTCCTGCCGGAGACGGATGCGCGCATCGAGAAACTCGATCGCGAGCGCTAAAACTATGCCGGCAATTGCACCGAGCACCAAGGCGGCAGCCACATTGAAACGCAGTCGAGGGCCTATCTGTGAAGCGTTGGTCGCTTCATTAAGAACAAGAGCTCTCAAGAATACATCACCCCCCGGGCCGCTGCTCTGCTCCTGTTTGGCGAGATTCTCCAATTCCCTGGCGAATCCATTCGCCATGGCGACTGCCTGCTGGGGAGAAGAACTCTCCGCCTGAATAACTACCTTGTAGCTGGCCGGAACGACCACCATGCGCACACTACCAAGCACGCTATCGGGAGACACATCGAGTTTATAGTTTTCGATAACATTCGTCGCCACTTCCCAGGTTTTCACCCGGTCTACGTATGTATTCAGCAGTCTCTCCACGGCCTGGATAGTCCAGTAATCAATGACGTTTGGCGTAACCGAGACGCTGACCCCGGCTTGGTACACCGGTCGCTGTTGACTGCTATAAAAGTAGGCTGACAGAGACGCGACCAATGTAACGACAATCACCAGCCAAAAGCGCCGCCGGATTACGCCGGTGTAGTCCTGGAGTCGCAAAGAAGCGATCTCAAGCATGCGCCGTGCCTTTGCTTTCTGAAGACTGGTCAGGCGCCTTCTGCCCAGATTCTCCCACAAACGGGGCAAGCGGGGGAATGTTCGAAATCACCGGGATACTAAGCGCCTCCTCAACATCCTCCCGGGATCGACAGATGCCGGAGAGTACCTCCAGAACGAACGCTAGTCCCGTAATGAGGAGAAATGCCACGAGGGTGCGCGCAAACATATCAAGGCCAAGCCGTACAAGTGACGTGGCTTCCGGATCACTCGCCGGATCGATGATCGTGAGGCTCACGATACCTCTACGCACGGCGAGTGAGTAGTCTTTTGCGTTCGTCTCCAGCAGTGTCTGTGCGGCGTCGGCCAAGGCCTGAGCAATCAACGGCTCACTGCTTGTGAAAGTCAGCTCTAAGACTCGATGGTTGTGGTTGCTACGGAGCGAGTCTTCAATCTGCCTTGGCGTCAACTGCAAGGCATAGCGCTCAGCGACCATTGCGGATATGCTCGCGGCGAACGCCTGTCCTTGGACGATCTCGGAGAAATCCTCAATGTTGTACTGGGCGAGAAGCTGACGATAGTACTCTTCCGAGTAGTACGATTCACCGGTTTCCGGTGTCGCTGCAGGCGGCACTGCCTGCACGTGGATGCGAACGGAAGATTCATACGCATTCGGCCAGATGAGCGCTAAGAGCACACTCCCAACAAACGCCACGAACGTGACGCCCAGAATCAACCGCTTTCTTGCGCCAAGTATTCTCAGATATGATTGGATGCTCATGGGTAGATCGAATGGAGTTGAAACACCACACCATCATATCAGATTCCCAGCCACCAACAGCTAAGTCGGCGCATCCCTATCGTTGTGAGGGCGGGGAAGCGACGCGGCGGAGTCGATGAGAGAGACCACTTTCTCCTTGAATACGCTGGTGTCAAATGCAGCCGCATGTTCGACAATTCGCTCGGTGCTGAATTCCATCGTAGCAAAGCGCTCTATCGCAGCGCAGAGCGATTCCACCCGTTGATCGGCAAAAAAGAGTCCGGTCTCATTCGCGACCACAGTGTCCAATGCGCCTCCGCCGGCAAAGGCGATGACCGGACGCCCGGAGGCCTGGGCTTCGACCGGAACAAGGCCGAAATCTTCTTCGCCGGGAAAGACCAAGGCCCGGCACTGCGACAAATGGCGCCGCCGGGTCTCGTCGTCTACGTACCCCAGGAATTGGACGTTTGGTTCTGCCATCGCTTGCAAACGCGCGCGGTCCCGCCCGTCACCAATAATCCGCAACGGCAAGCCAAGTCGATTGAAGGCTTGGACGGCTAAGTCCACGCGCTTGTAGGGCACCAGCCGCGAGACAATCAGGAAGTAGTCGCTAATGTGGTCGGATGGAGAAAAGTGCGACGTTTCCACCGGAGGGAAGATGATAGACGAGTCGCGGTTGTAATAGGTCTTGATCCGTGCAGCTATGGCCCTGGAAATGGCGATGAAGTCGTCTACACGCCCATTCGTGGCGACGTCCCAGGCGCGAATTCTGAAGAGTACCGCAGGCAGCACCTTGCGTGGCAGCCAGCCAATTTGCTCCCCCGCCAGGTATTCCTGTGTGTTCCAGGCAAAGCGCATGGGAGAGAGGCAGTAGCAGATGTGCCGGGCGTCTTCACGGGTGATGACACCCTTACACCATGCGCTGCTGTTGCTCAGGACAACGTCATATTCGCGAAGGTCGAGCCGCTCGAAGGCGGCAGGGTATAGCGGGAGCAACATCTGGTGTCGAGGATAGCGAGTAAGCGGTCCGAGCTTCTGCAGGAAGGTCGTACGGATATCGAGTGGGCGAAACGCCGCAGGCAAGGCTTCCGGCCGGTAGAAGGAGGTGTAAATGGGTGCCTGCGGGAAGATCTCGTGGAGCGTAAGGAGGACGTTTTCAGCACCTCCCATCTGGTTGAGATAGTCATGGACAAGGGCGATGCGCATCGGTGTGAGCGGAGTTCCTTGAAGTTTGGGGGAAGGGCAGGGCGAACTGGGTGGCAGACGTTCTCGCGGAATCGAATTGTCGCTCGCAACCCACAGGAGTGTTCTCCTTCTCCAATTGCTGGGATCAGCAATCAACGGAGAGCGACATTGATCCTAGCGGAGCTCTTACTCACGGCATGGACTGGAATCTTAGCGACCCGGTCTGCCAGCGCATCCTTCTCTCGACGCCCAGTTGCGCTGGATTCGTCCTGCTCCAGTTGAGCCCTCGGTGCGATGATTTCGGAGTAGCGTATTCCGCTGCTGGCTTTTCCCAATGCAGTGAGAACCTGAGAATACAGCGAGCGTCTGATTGCGATGATCAGTAAGCACCGTCGCGCCGCAGCACTGCTGGGATCGTGCGAATGATCAGATTGATATCGAGGCCGACCGACCAATTGTCAATATAATAGATGTCCATCATTACCATCTCTTCAAACGGGACGTTGCTGCGCCCGTTCACCTGCCACAATCCGGTAAGACCGGGCTTTACGCTGAGCCGCCTCTTCTGCCAATCCTCATATTGGTCGACTTCTTCAGCGAGAGGTGCCCGCGGGCCGACAAGGCTCATGTCGCCACGGAGTATATTCCAGAACTGCGGCAACTCGTCGAGGGAGAGCCTTCGCAACCAGGCGCCAACCCGTGTGCGCCGGGGGTCATTTGCCATCTTGAACAGCGGTCCGTCGGCTTGATTATGGTCTGCCAGCGCCGATCTGAGACTGTCCGCATCTTCGCGCATGGAGCGAAACTTGACCATCTTGAAGGGCTTGTTGTCCTGGCCTACGCGTTCCGCCGCATACAGCACCGGACCCGGTGATTCCAGCTTTATGGCAAGGGCAATCGCCAGGTAGATCGGGCTGCCTAGGGCGAGCACGGCTGCCGAGAGGATGATGTCAAGGAATCGCTTCAAGAAGAAGTCCCAACCGACAATCCCACCGTCCTTCAGACCGATGATGGGTATGCCACCGATTGAGTCAATGTCGACTGTGTTGAGTTGAATCTCAAAGAGATCTGGAATGAGATGGAAACCAACACCTTGCGCTTTGCATTGGTCCATCACGTCGGCGATGCGCCGATGCTCCGTCGCCGGCAATGCAATAATGACACTCTCTACCGCATGGGCTTGCGTTACATCAGCGAGGTGATCGACTGACCCCAGCACCTTGATGCGGCCGAAGTGCGCTCCCCGTGCGTAGTGCCCGTCATCCAGAAAGCCGACCAGCCGGTAGCCGAGATTCGGCTGGGTAACCACCTGCTGCATGATCATCTTGCCATGCATGCCGCCGCCGACTACGACCAATTGTTCGAGCAAGTGACCGCGGCGGCGCAGCATGTCCACTCCAATGCGGAACAGCAAGCGGCTAGCACCGATGATGAGGGGCGTGTTAATCCAGAGCAGAATAAACATGCCACGTGAATACCCGGCAAATCCCGGCGGTCGCAACATGTAGAAGAAGAAAATAAGAAAGAAAACCGCGAGAGTAGAACCTAAGAGAATTCTACCTATCTCCTCAACAAGGCCGGTGGACCTGCGGAGACGATAGACGCGGGCGATCTGAAACGCGACAAATACAAGGGCCAGATGTGCCAGGAGCACTGGTACGTAGTGACTGAATCCCAGGTATTGGAATTCGGTCAGATCGGGCCCAATACCGATTTCGTACCGCAGCCACCAGGAAAAATAGAGTGCGAGAGCGGCAAGCAGCAGATCGATAAGCGCGACGAACAGCTTTGCCGTGAGCCGCTGACGAGGCTTTACTCTTGGCGGGGAGACCATCGTAGAGATCATTGCTTCGCTTCAAAGTGCGCGTGAGAGCCGAGGGATTGATACAGATTCAGGCAGGTGTGTACCGACTTGGACCAGGAGAAACTGGCGGACCGCTCAAGGCCCTGCGCCCGCAAGCTCGCCGCGAGGCTGCCGTCTGTGAGGACTTCTGCCATAGCCGCTGCCAGTTGGTTCTCCTCATGGGGGGGCACCAGCAGACCGGCATCGCCGGCTATCTCAGGCAGCGATGACGTATTCGAGGTAACGACCGGCGTACCGGCAGACATGGCTTCCAACACCGGGTAGCCAAATCCCTCATACGTTGAAGGATAGACAAACAGATCAGCACCACTATACCATAGCGGCAATTCGGTGCGCGCCACGTACCCAGGCATCACGAGACGATCGCCAATGCCGGCCTCCGCAATGGCCTCTTGAATTGACTGGGTCATCCAACCTCTCCCACCAACCAACACCAGTCTGTGGGGCAGTGCTTGTTCCTTCACAGCTCTCCCAAACGCCCGGATGAGTACGTCCACGTTCTTCCTCGGTTCCAAGGTCCCGACATACAACACGTACCCATTCGTCAGACCCTTGGAATTGCGGAATGCGCTGCCCTCATCGTGCGAACGAGGACTGAAGTCTGCATCGGCTGCGGGATAGACGACGTGAACCTTCTCTTGCGGTACGCCAAGCATCTGCACGACATCGTTCCGGGTGCTCGCTGAATCGGTCACGACCGCACTAGCCTTGTGCGCGGACAAACGGGTGAATAGGCGGAGATACAGTTGCTTCAGCCGGGGAAATAGCCGAGGATAGCGCAGAAACGTAAGATCGTGGATCGTCAGTACCGTGGGACAGGTTGCCGCCAATGGGATTACATTGAGCGGACAGTGTAGTACGTCTAGTCTACCATGCGCCATGTGCCATGCCAAGACCGTCTGTTCCCACGCGATGCGCGGTATCGGGTGGGCCGTTGGGAGCCGGCTGGTGACAATGGTAGGCGCGTGTCGCGTTTGCTCGCGCCACTCCGGCATGAGATTGTTCGTGAAGAGGGTGTAGCGGTTACTTTCGTCACAATTGAGGAGGTGCGTCGTCAATTGTCGAATGTAATTGCTGATCCCGGCGTTGCGATAGTCTTGAGAGGCATAGAGCTTCAGGGCGTTGATCCCGATTTCCACGGCCTATCCTCAGACTGCTTCACGCTGGATCGGGCGGGTTTCATGTTCAACTCCTATTGTAACGCGCAGGTGTGTGCCCTGCTCTTTGCGGTGACGAGGCATTGCCGGATACTCCTTTTATTCACGGGCAACGGCAGCACTCGCTTCGCTGGAAGATTCAATGCCTCCAGGGGGCAATCTGCTCGCCGGATTGTGAGAGTAACCCAAACTGTCTCGCTCCTATTTTTCGTGCTAGCATGGGTACTCTAGGTATTCGCGCCACGTAAGGAGAAGCTATTGCGCCATGCGACTTGGAATTGTGACCTATAACATCGCGGCGGACTGGGACATACCCGCAATCATCGCAAACTGTGAAGCGGTTGGGATTCTGGGCATAGAACTCCGCACTACCCACGCACACGGCGTCGAGCCGACCCTTTCAGCGCAGGAGCGCCGCGATATCAGGTCGCGGTTCGCAGATTCACCGGTCACAATCATCGGCCTGGGGACGACCTGTGAATTCCATGCGCTCGAAAGTGAGACGGTGAGTGAAAACATCGAGACCGCAAAGGAATTCGCGCAATTGGCTCACGATTTGGGCGCAACCGGCATCAAGGTGCGTCCCAACGGCCTACAGTTGGAGGCTGGGGTGCCGCGAGACGAGACCCTTGAGCAAATTGGCAAGGCACTCAGTGAAGTGGGGACAGCCGCCCGGGACCTCAACGTTGAGGTATGGCTGGAGATGCATGGCCGCGATACGGCGGAGCCGCAGAATATCCGAAAAATCATGGACCATACCGACAACACCAGTGTCTTTGTCTGTTGGAATTCCAATCCTCAGGATTTGGAAGCGGGCTCAATCGCCAGCAGCTTTGCGCTCGTTCGGGACAATATCCGCCACGTTCACATCAACCGCCTCTACAGTGACTATCCATACCGCGAGTTGTTTGGGCTCCTGCAGGAAGACAAGTACACGGGCTGGCTCTGCGCGGAAATCCAGGCCTCATCTGATCCTGAGGAGCTCTTGCAGTACTATCGAGCGCTGTTTCACAGTCTGGGCGGCTAGGCCACGTGTTCAAGCGGTGCGCATTGCTTCGTTCTTTGACCGGTGCTGCAACCCACCAAACACGGTATAATTGGAATTGGCCTCGCAGTACACGGCAGTAGCGCGTGTGTTGTGGACAGAGAGAGGTGGAGCGATCAAGAGCGCAGCCAACTCGGAAACCAGTTTTCTAGGCTGTGTTTTGCTCCGGTCCTATCCACTGATTCCGTCAACATCCTCTAGATTTACTGAAAGAGTTTTGTCGCACGATGGCACGCAAGAAACGTCGGTCTAACAGCCAGCGGCGCAGGTCGTCTCGTCCTCGCAACACGAACGGTGATGTCCGCGCAAGAGGCAGGGTACCGTCCCAGCGGCGCGCGACCGATGGAGAATCGCCGACCGGCGAAAGCGATTCATCTGGCGACGCGTTGACGGGCGTAGCAACTCCCGGAGCACGGACGGCAGCCCGTGGTGAGTCCCCTGATGCCAGTACGCCACCACGCCAGTCGACAAGTCCAAAGACATCGTGGCCGACACGCCGCAAACGGTCCCAGCTTGTAGACTTGCCGGTCCACGAACTTGACCACGTGCGGAGCGACCTTGCCCGGATTGGATTGCTGTCGCTGGGTATGGTTGCCGCGCTGGTGGTGCTTACGATCGTTCTGCGCTAATGGCCGCGCACCTTCTCAAGTGCCACGCGGTGAACCTCGATGGTTCGCGGCACGTGATCTTTGTAGCGCCGGCCAGATTCTCCATGCTCCCTACAGACTATGTTTGAACAAGGCACAACACTCTCACAAATCATTGGCACGTCTCTCGCCAGTTTCTTGCTGGCCCTACTCTTTCTACGCATTTACCTACCCTTTGCGCCGAAGCGGCCGGGAACACCAATAGGCAAGATTCGCCTCGGTATTCGCGAGAAAGTCCTCGTATTTCGTCCCACGCTGATTCCGCTCCTCTTGCTGCTTTTCATAAATCAGATCCCCGTTGAAGGCATACAATTTTCATTCATGCTGCCCGGCACTGAGTTGATGATCATGCTGGCCGTTCTCATAGCGACGGTAGTGCCGATAGCGTACATCTTCACCACTGAAGGGTACTCGCTGAGCAACGGTCAAGCCCACAAGTGGGAGAACTTTCGCCGCTACGAGATTGAGGGTGGCACGGTCGTTCTCGAGGGCAAAGGGGAAAGACCTATAAAGCAGAAGCTTTACATTCCCCTTCAGAAAGAGAACGCTGTGCGGACGGTATTGAAACGCTTTGTCGCCTAGGCGTACTCCCGTTCGCTCGCTTCCCTTCGCACGAATGCCTTGCTTGGCCCAAGAACGGCATGGATAGAGGAAAGTGTGAGCAGCGATGAAGCGCAGGTCGCACGAAGAAGACCCTCATCCCACGCTCTTTTCCGACCCCACTCCCAGTGCGGAGCCTGCATCTGCTGACTCTCATTCGGTAGCAGGCGACGTGCCTCTGGCGACGCGCATGCGGCCGCAGACACTTGCCGAATACGTCGGGCAACCCCATCTCCTAGGTGAACAAGGGGTGTTGCGGCAGGCAATTGCGGCGGATCGCATTCCCTCGATGATTCTGTGGGGACCGCCGGGATCGGGCAAGACTTCACTAGCTGCCATCATCGGCCGCACCGCCAAAGCCAAGATTGCGAGCCTGAGCGCCGTGAGCGCGGGCGTTGCCGATCTGCGTAAGGTGGTGGAAGAATCGCAGGCGCGTCTCGAGCTGACCGGCCAGCGCACCATCCTGTTCATCGATGAGATCCACCGCTTCTCCAAGAGCCAGCAGGACGCCATCTTGCCGTACGTCGAAGATGGCACGGTCACGCTGATCGGGGCCACCACGGAGAACCCCTCGTTTGAAGTGAACGCTCCTCTGCTCTCTCGGACCCGCGTGTATAAGCTGGAGCCGCTTGGCGACGATGCCATCATGGCTCTTGCAAAGCGCAGTCTTGAGGACACGGCCCGCGGACTAGGTACGCAACAGGTGGACGTCCAACCGGAGGCACTGGAGTACCTCGTGCGCATGGCGGACGGCGACGCGCGGGTGGCCCTCAATGCGTTGGAACTTGCCGCCACGCTTGTCCGTCCGGACGACGCCGGCCAACGCCTCGTCAGGGAGAACGACATCGCACAGGCGCTGCAGCGCAGGGTACTGCCGCACGACAAGCACGGTGACTTCCATTACGATCTCATCTCGGCGTACATCAAGAGTGTCCGCGGCAGCGATCCACATGCAGCGGTGTATTGGCTCGCCCGCATGCTCGAGGCCGGTGAAGACCCGCTCTTTGTCGCCCGGCGGATTGTGATACTCGCTTCGGAGGACATCGGACTAGCCGATCCCCAGGCGCTGGGTGTCGCCGTAGCCGCACAGCAGGCGGTCCACTTCATCGGCATGCCGGAGGGGCTCTACCCGCTCACTCAGGCGACGCTCTATCTCGCTACTGCCCCCAAGAGCAATTCGTTGTTGCGAGCCTACGCCGCGGCGCGTGACGCGGTTCAGGAAACGGGGAATCTCAGCGTACCGCTCCACCTGCGCAATGCGCCGACGGGACTGATGGCGGCGTTCGGGCACGGCAAAGACTACAGGTATCCGCACTCATATGCGGGGAATTGGGTAGAGGAAGAGTACCTGCCGGATCCTCTCACAGGCCGGCGCTTCTTCGCGCCGGGTACGGAGGGCTTTGAGCAAGTCTTACAGGAGCGGCTGGCCGCAGCCGACGAAATACGACAAAAAGGGCGCGTGGAAGATAGCGATACTTTGGAACCTACGTTGGATCCCGGCTAGATTAGACCCCTCAAGGGCTGGGCGTAGCCGGTGAGTTCCGCGTAGCCGTAGCCATGAGCGTCCCCGCTTACGCGCACGGCGCCTTCCCAGTAGGTCACGTTTGCCAGGACCTCTTGATCCGCGAGCAAGGGCTCCAACTCAAGGCGCAGTGATGTTTTCCCCAGATCCAGGACGATCTCCCACCCCGCGGGATACGTGGCGCCGCTGTGTTCGCTGTGCCAACTGCCGAGGGGGGTAATGGTGAAGTCTTCCGCTGACAGATTGCGAGTCGCGCCTGCCGGGGAGACCAGCAGCCCGCCAAAGAGCGGCTCGGGACTGCCGTCCTGGCGGCGAATCTGTCCCACCATGATGTCACGGCCGTCGTCGAGGTGAATGGCAAACCAGTCCCAGCCTACGGCCTCGGCGCTGAGGGCGCTGGAACCAAACTCACGGTCCATCCAACTCAGGCCGCTTACGTCATACTCTTCGCCGCTAACCGCAATTGTGCCCCGCGTTTCGAGACGTGTCAGCGAGTAGTAGTAACTGGCATTCCCGAGCTCAGGTCCCTTCTGGCTTAGCCCATTGTCACCGTGGAATGCAGGCGCCTTGGCCGGTGTCAGCACAAGGTCGATGGCGAAGTCTTCCGCGTGAGCGTGAATTTCCAACTGTGACACAGAGTCGTCCACGGAGAGCACCGACCAGTCCTCGATCCAAACGCGAAAGCGCGGTGACACCTCCGCCCCGGCAAGGCCGACGGCGCCGCGGCCAAAGCGCTCGTCCTGATAGAATGCCCCACTCTCAATGTCGCTCACCGTGAAGTGCGCCAGGTAAATTTGATTTGTGTACCACTCCGATGGCGAGTCACGCTGATCTGAAGTTAGGGCACGGCGGAAGATAGTGAACTGGTAGCCGAAGTGCCGTCCATCCGTTGTTGTCAGGTTGCCCGTGTAGTACCACCACTCTGTCTGGAAAGCCGGATGCGGCCCGTGGTCCCGGGGAAACTCCCACTCCCAGGGGTCTGCTGCGCGCGCAAATCCACCGGGATTGGACTCCCATGGAATTATGACGGTTTCCGCGCCGATCGGTTCCGCCGGCTGGGTTGAAACTCGCGCGAAGCCAAATACCAGAAGCGCGACCGCGAACACAAGCAGGCCGGATACGAGCAGCTTGTTATTGACATAAGGCTTACTCATTGCGAATGGCCTCAGCAGGTGCAAGATGGGCAACACGCCATGCCGGGTAGGCTCCTGCCAGTAACGCTGCCGCCACCGCTATCAACATCGCCTGCAGTAGCGATCCAGGGGGCACGAGAAAGGAGAACGTCCAACCGAACGCGCGCACGTTTATCACATCGATCAGCATTTTGGCGAGCAGCAAGCCTATTGGCAACGCAAAGAGACCGGCGGCAAGGCCCATGAGACCCGTTTCCAGCAGGGTTAATCGCCAGAGCTGGCCGCCCGTAAGTCCGAGAGCCCGCATCGTGCCCAGTGTGCGCTTCTGATCGAGCTGTAGGGCCATGAGTGCGCTCAGGACTCCGATGAAGGCAACAATGGCAGCCAGGCTGCGCAGGGCCGCGGTGATGTTGAAGGCGCGGTCGAATATCGCGAACACTTGCGTCCGCAGCTCGCCGGTGCTCTGCACGCTCAGCCCTTGAGCGTAAGCAAGCTGGCGCACACTTTCTACGACCCTGTCGCTCTGCGCCCCGGGCGCGAGGAATAGAGCGAACGATGAGACCCACGGATCGGCGAACTGTTTCCGGTAAACAGCAGCCGACATGAGCACAATGCCTTGATCGGTGCCGTAATGATGGTAAACGCCTACGATGGGAAAGTCTCGCGGGCCGCTATCGGTGAGAATGCTGAGTGTATTTGCCTCTGCAGTAATGTTGCGGCGGTAGGCGATAGACTCCGTCACAATGATTGCGCCATCCTGCATAGCGTCCCACACTTCCTCCTGGGGAACGGAGAGCCAGACATAGCGGCGAGAGCGTTCCGCCAGGTCCGCACTCACCGCGACAAGGTTGACCGGCGGCATGTCGGGATAGTCAGGCGCCAGCACGGGCACGTCGCGCGCCGTGAGTACCTGCGCGACGCCCGGCAGGCTCTGCAGTTGCTCGGCCAGCCTCGGATCGAGGTTGACCGTTTCCAGCAGGCCGCTTGCTGGCGCGGAAATGAAGACATCCGCTGTCAAGGCACCGTCGAGCCACGTCGTAACCGTGCCTCTGAAGCTTGCAATCATCACACTCACACCAACGATCACACTAACGGAAAGCGATAGGGCGGCTACCGCCACGCCGGTCCGGCTCAGCGAGCGATCAATTGACCGTGGGGCAATATTGCCGAGCGTCCCCAATGCGCGAGCGAGGAGGGGCCGCGCGCCGCGCATCGCGAACAACAATGCGATAGGCGTGATAAGTACGCTACCCATGAGCACCAGGAAGAGCGCGCCAAATCCGAGGACGAGGCTCCGCGCTTGGAACTGTGTTAGAGCAAGTCCACAGGCCGCTACTACTATTCCGGCGACAGCAGCCAGGTCGGCTCGCGTTCGTGCCGCCTGCTCGGAATCGGCGCTGCGCAAGGCGCTGGCGGGCGTGATGCGGGTCGCGTTCAACGCGGGAATGAGGGCGGCTCCAATGCTGGCGACTAGCCCCGTTAACACCCCCTTCGCTACCGCAAATGAGGAAAGCGTTAGTGCCTGGACCTCAACCCGATAGTAGAGATCGGAAATGGTCCTGGTTACCGCCCCCACCAGAAAGCCCCCGAGCACATAGCCCGCTGCCAAGCCAAGCAGTGTGCCGGCCAAGCCAAGGACGATTGCTTCAATGATGATGCCGGCAAAGACTTGGCGGCGGGTGGCGCCAATCGCCCGCAGCATGCCGATCTGATTCCGCCGCTGCACAACACTGAATGACATGATGTTGTAGACAAGAAAGACGCCGACCACCAGCGCGAGCAGGCTGAGCGCCTGCAGATTGAGTGTGAAGCTGTCGCTCAGTTGTTCCAGGTTATTTTGACTGCTTTCCACCGGTCTGATGACAATGCCGGGAGGCAAGGCTTCCTGGATCTGGGCCAGCTCTTGGGGGTCTGTGAGCACGAGGTCAATGCGTGTCAGCACGCCCGGGCTGCCCACGATCTCCTGCGCCGTGCTGATGTCCGTGATAACCAAAGCAGCAAGAGCCTGGGCGCTCACTTCGTTCCAGGGTTCGATAGTGCCTACGAGCGTGACTGTTCGCTGCAGGCGCGCAGCGCGCAAGACGAATTGATCCCCTGGTTCCAGGTAAAGCCGCGTGGCAAGGGACCGCGCCAGCAGGACGGTGTCAGGTTCTGCCATTAGCCTAAGCAGCGACTGAGCCTGCACGCCTGGGGCCGGCGGAGTAGCAGCGCCGGCCAGGTACTCGCGTATCCGGGCCTCGGCAAAGGGATCTATGCCCTGCAGCGTGAGCGCGATGTCGTCGCTGCCGACTCGGACGGTACCCTGGATTACCGGAGCGATGGTGCGCAAACCGAGGTCAACACGCAAGTTGCGATACAGCGAGGAAGGGACTCCGCTGGGGCCGCCCACGATCTCATGGGTCGCATTGCCCTGCAGGCTTGCAAGGCTCAATGAGAAAGCACGCCGTGCTGACTCCGCGGCTACGTCCACGCCCACCACGAGCGCCACGCCAGCCAGAATGCTCACGACGAAGAGTACGCTCTGCAAGACGCGCCGCTGCAGCGCGCGATAGGCAAGGCGGCTAACGACGGCGCCGGTCATGGCTCAAGTGACGCCAGCGGGAGCCGGCTGCAGGGAAAGCGCGCCGTCGCGTAGACGAAAAGTGCGCGAAGCTTGACGCGCGATCTCGTGGTCATGCGTCGCCATGAAGAGTGTGCGCCCTGCCTCCTGCGTTAGGGTGAGAAGAATTGAAAGCACGCGCGCGCTGTTCTGGGCGTCCAGGTTGCCGGTTGGTTCGTCTGCCAGCACGACGAGCGGCTCATGGGCCAGCGCCCGCGCGATGGCAACCCGTTGCTGCTCGCCGCCGCTGAGCCTTTCTGGAAACGTGTCCTTGCGATCGCCGAGGCCCACGCGGTCGAGCAGTGACTCCGCATAGTCCCTGCGGTTGGTGTCCGCACTACCCTCAAGCTCCGCGGGCAAGAGGATGTTTTCCCATACCGAAAGCGTGGGAATCAGATTGAACAGTTGAAAGACAATGCCGATGTGGCGGCGGCGAAAGCGGGTGCGCGCCGAGTCGCTGAGACTGGTCAATTGGTTGCCGTCAATGGCGATTGATCCGGTGTCCGGAGTATCGATGCCGCCGATGAGATTGAGCAGCGTCGTCTTGCCGCTGCCGCTGCTTCCCAGGATGGCGACAAACTCACCCCGGCTTACCTCCAGGTTGATGTCACGCAGAACGGCACGCCGCTCGCCTAGATCGTGATAGGACTTGCTTATGCCGGAGACAGAAACGATAGGATTGTGCCTCTTGTTCATTTCTTGTGGCCATAGTGCCAGGGCAGAAAAACAAGCTTCCAATTCGAAGCTCACCGCAGCCAAGAGGTCACAGTGGCGCCTCGTCGGCTCTCCCGCCCCGAATCAGTTCCATCTCGGCGAGTCGTTTGAATGCCATAGGTTCTGGGCCGTTCTCCAGGCGTTGTCGAATAGCGTGGGCACACTCCAGAGGAGTGAGTTGCGACGTATCAACCTCAAGATCATAGATGCCGGGCGAGTGCACTTCACGCTGCCAGCGGAGGATGTGCTCGTCCAGCACACGATTGGGGTCCCAAGTCTCTTGTCGTCGCTCGACAATGACCTCAATCGGACAACAAACTCCCACGAACAGGACAGGGAGTTCTCGCAAGCGCCGCGCGCTGTCAGAGAGGATGCCTAACGGCTCAGAAAAGGCATCGTGATGACCGACGTCCACGACGACGTTGATGCCCAGCCGGCTATGGGCCGCAATCGATTCGTACATTGCCGCGTACAGGATTGGAACGAGAGGCTCAATGGTGTCGGACAACTCTCCGCCCGGGCGCAGTCCAATGCCCGGACTGTAGCGCTGTGAAGTCAATCGTTTGAAGCCGTCGACGCCGAGGTTGATCCACACGCCGGCGAAGGTGTCCAGGATTTCCTTGACGATGCTTGACTTGCCTGCCCGCGGCGCTCCGTTCAGGATGATGATTTGCCCGGGTGCGGAAGTCTTCACGATGGTGTTTCCTGAATTCCAGAAGACGCACGTTGTCTAAGCGTCAGGGAGACTGGCAACTATTCAGGCGAAGATGGGCGGCCGCGATCCCTTGAGAGTTTTCAGACATTTCGTGGTACCCCCAGGGCGACTCGAACGCCCGCTCCTGGCTCCGGAGGCCAGTGCTCTATCCACTGAGCTATGGGGGCCTGTGCTCCTCTATGATACCAGACCGTTGCAGCCCTACCACAAGCCGGGAGGCAGGTGGTCGATTGGGTCGGGTAGACAGGAGTTGGGGAGCTAGGGAGTGATGGCCAGCTTGCCGGCCTCTTCGAAGGCAGCTTGTGCCCATTCGACGGCCCCGGCGGGATAGATGCCAAGCACGAGCGTGCCGATCATACCGATGGCTACTACAGCGCCAATAGCCGTGGAAGCGGGTACAGGCAGCAGGCGCGGTTGGATATCTACCATGTACATGTTTACAACAACACGCAGGTAGTAGTACGCCGATACTGTGCTCGTGAGCACCAGGACGACGGCAACCCACGTCAGGCCGCCGTTGACGGCCACCTGCAGCAGGTAGAGCTTCCCGAAGAAGCCCGCAGTCGGCGGGATGCCGGTGAGAGAAATCATGAAGATCGCCATGGCTACGGCCATCAGAGGCGAACTGCGCCCCAGGTTTTGGAAGTTGTCCAAGTCCGTGCCGCCGGTGCGGCGCTCCACCGCGAACGTCACGGCAAAGGCGCCGAGCGTCATCAAGGCATACACCACGGCGTAGAACATCACGGCAGCCACCGCGTCCCGCAAGAGACCGCCGGCTTCCGACTGCACGTGTACCACCGCGATACCCACCAGCATATAGCCGGTATGGGCGATTGATGAGTACGCCAGCAGGCGCTTCACATCCCGCTGCCAAATGGCGACAAAGTTGCCGACGATCATGCTAGCCACCGCGATTGCGATCACGACGGGCAACACCATGTCTTGCCACGGTTCCAGACCGTGCACGACCACTCGCAGAAGGGCTGCCATGGCACCGATCTTGGCCCCGGCCGCTAGAAACGCCGTGGATGGGGTGGGCGCTCCTTCGTACGCGTCCGGCGTCCACATGTGGAACGGCACTGCCGCAACTTTGAATGCCAGTCCGACGAGGAGAAGACCGAGACCGAGCAAGAACCAAGGATTGTCCGCGCCCTGGCTCTGCACATAGAGTGAAATGTCGGCCAAGTTTGTCGTGCCGGTGAGCCCAAAGAGCCAGGCAATGCCGTAAAGCAGGACCCCAGAGGCAAATGCGCCCAGCAAGAAATACTTGAGTGCGCCTTCCGTGGCACGAAAACGATCGCGCTTGATCGCCACGAGCACGTATACGGGTATAGACGTCAATTCGATGCCGAGATAGAGCGTGATGAGGTCGCCGGTTGCTCCGAGCAGGAGCATGCCAACCGTGGCAAACAAAATTAGTGCCGACAGTTCAGCGAAGGGTACGTCCCTTGACTGGGCAAACGCCAGCACAATGCTGAGCGCGGCAATGGCGATGAAGAGCACTTTGAAGAAGACGGCATAGCCGTCAGTCAGCACCATGCCGCCAAAAGCTGTTCCGCCATCGGCGCGCAGGACTATGCTTACGAGGATGGCCACGACGCTGCCAACCACAATCAAACCCAGCAGTCCACGATGGGTCCGCCGGCCGCCAAAGGCGTCAACCATCAGGACGCTGGCTCCCACCAGCGTGATGATGATCTCAGGCAGTATGCTCAGGAGGTCTTCAGTTTGCACGGGCCATTCCTTACGTGCCTACCAAGTGCTTAGGGCTAACGAATGAGTGCGCTCGTTACTCCGGATTCCGCAAGCGATTGCATAATCTGGCCGGTGTCGGCGGTAAAGAGTTCCACAAATAACTGTGGCTGCACACCGGCCCAAACGACAACCACCGCCAAGGCCACGAGCACCGCGGTCTCCAGTCTCGTGAGGTCTTCAAGGCGGCTGTGGGCTTCTCTCAAGGAGCCAAGCATGACCCGCCAGTACATCCACAGCATGTACGCGGCGGAGAGAATGATGCCAAGCACTGCCAGCACGCCGAAGATGCGCGTGCCGGTCATGAAGGCGCCGAGCAACACCATGAATTCGCCGACGAATCCCGACAATCCCGGCAAGCCAATCGAGGCGAGGGAGAAGAAGAGCAGGAGTGTCGCATACACCGGCCAACGGTGGGCCAGCCCACCCAGGTTGGCGATCAGCCGGTCATGGGTGCGTTCGTAGAGCTGTCCTACACAGAGAAATAAGGCCCCCGTAACCAAACCATGGCTGAACATCTGCATCATGGCGCCGTCGAGCCCTTGCTGCGTAAATGAAAAAATGCCCAGCGTTACGAACCCCATGTGGCTGACTGATGAGTAGGCGATGAGCTTCTTCAGATCCGTCTGCATGAGGGCGACTAGCGCGCCATACAGAATGGCAATGACCGATAGGACGAGAATTGCCGTCTGCGCCAGTTGGCTGGCATCGGGAAACAGCGGCAGGCTGAAGCGAATGAAGCCGTACCCGCCCATCTTGAGCAGGATGCCGGCCAGAATTACGCTGCCGGTTGTCGGCGCCTCCACGTGCGCATCCGGCAGCCACGTATGGAAGGGTATCATAGGTACTTTGATCGCAAAGGCGAGGAAGAATGCGAGGAAAGCCCAAAGCTGGAAGCGCTCACCATAGGTGCCCTGCGTAAGCTCGAGGATGTCAAACGTGTACACGCCCGTCGTATTACCGTGCACGAAATAGAGCGCCAAGATCGCCACTAGCATGAGCAAGCTGCCGAACAGCGTATAGAGCACGAATTTGACCGTTGCATACACTCGCCGTTCGCCGCCCCACACCCCGATCAACACATACATGGGGATGAGCATAATCTCCCAGAACACATAGAAGAGCACAAAGTCCAATGCCAGGAACACACCCGTTATTCCCACTTCCAAAAGGAGCATGGTGAAGAGATACTCTTTCACCCGGTCATGGACGGATGCCCACGCGTAGACGATGCAGAGGAAGAAGAGGAACGTATTCAATAGCACCATCAAGAGGCTGATGCCGTCCACCCCAAGGGCGTACTTGATCCCAAGAGCCGGCAGCCAGTCAAAGCCCTCCTGAAACTGCATGCCGCCACCGGCTTCAAAGCTGAGCCACACAACCACACTGAGTAGAAGCGACAGCACAGTCCCCGCCAGCGCCACCGCGAACATGGCGCGGCGCTCCGGCAGGAAAAGCACGATTACGGCCGCGACAAGCGGCAACCAGAGAATGAGTGAGAGAATGGGGAGTGACTCCACCGCAGCTACCTCAACGCACCATGATGATATAGAAGGCGAGAACGAGCGCTGTGCCTAAGACAACGCTAAAAGCATAGTTCTCCATGCGGCCGGTTTGCATGCGGCGGAGACCGCCGCCAACGCCACTGACTACCAGGCCAATGAGGTTTACTATTCCGTCCACGATATTCAGGTCAAACCAGGCAAAGAGCCAGCCAACGCCCTTGGTTCCCCCGGCCAGGACCGTATCGTAGAAGTCGTCGAGGAAGTACTTATTGACTAAGAGCGTATGGAGTGGTCCCGCCTTGCCGGCAACGGCTTCGGGAGCCGGCGAATTGCGCATGTACATGCTGTAGGCAACAAGAATGCCAAAGAGCGCAATCAGAGTAGAGACTGCCATTACGGCAAGCACAAATCCCGTTGATGGTTTATGGACCAAACCGGCCAGTTCCGCTGCCAGGAACGTATCGTGCAGGTAGTTGTGGATCAGACCGTGCTCGGGAGGAACACCCACAAGACCGGCCAACGCGGCGCCTCCGGCCAAGACTATGAGCGGGATTGTCATTACGAGCGGAGACTCGTGAACGCGTGAAAACCGTTCGGACTCCATGCGGGTCTTGCCAAAGAAGGTAAGAAAGATCATGCGGAACGTGTATATGGCTGTCAGTAAGGATGCCAACGCTCCCATGGCGTAAAGCAGATAGCCGAAACCACCGGCGAGCAACGTGGCGCCGAGCAGTTCGTCCTTACTCCAGAATCCCGCCAAAGGAATGATGCCGGACAACGCCAAACCGCCAATTATGTAGGTCGAGCCGGTAACGGGCATCTTGCCAAAGAGGCCCCCCATGCGCTGCATGTCTTGCTCTTCGTCCGTGCCGTGGATGACCGAACCGGAGCCAAGGAACAACAATCCCTTGAAGAAGGCATGCGTTGCGAGGTGGAAGATGGCGGCGGCAAATGCGCCCACGCCAAGCGCCATGAACATGAGTCCAAGCTGGCTCACGGTGGAATACGCGAGAACGCGCTTGATATCGTTTTGCGCCAGGCCGATGGTTGCCGCAAAGATGGCCGTAAACGCGCCGACAGTGGCTACGACCGCCATCGCGGTTGGTGTCAAGACATAGAGCGGGTTAAACCGCGCCACCATGTAGACGCCCGCCGTCACCATCGTGGCCGCGTGGATCAAGGCGCTGACCGGAGTTGGGCCTTCCATCGCGTCGGGCAACCACACGTGCAGCGGAAACTGCGCGGACTTGCCCATAGCCCCAACAAAAAGCATGAGGCAGATCAGCGTGAGCATGCCGGGCGTGGCCGCCGCAATGGCCGGCGCTTGGGCGAAGATTTCGTCGTAGTCCAACGTCCCAAAGACATACCACGCCAACAAGAGCCCGATTAGAAAACCAACGTCTCCGATGCGGTTCGTCAGGAAGGCCTTGACGGCGGCTGCGGAAGCCGATTGACGCTCGAACCAGAACCCGATCAAGAGGTAAGAGCACAAACCGACGGCTTCCCAGAAGACGAACAAGACCAGCAGGTTGTTCGCCATCACAAGCATGATCATCGCGAAGACGAAGAGCGGCAGGTAGGTGAAGAACCGCCAGAAGCCGGGGTCGTGGTCCATGTACCCGATCGAATAGACGTGGACCATGAATGAAACACTGGTAACCACGAACAGCATGACGAGCGTGAGAGCGTCGACCCGCAGCGCAATGTCCAGGGCAAAGTCACCGGAAACCGCCCACGTCCACAGCACGACCGACTCGGGTGCCGCGTGATCCAGTTGGGTGACGAAAAGGGCCACGCTGACGACCAGCGCACCGAGCACGCCGGCACTTGCAATGAGGCCGGTATGCTTCCTTAGGTACTTGCGTCCAAAGGCGCCATTAATCGCAAACGCGATGAATGGCAGGAGAGGAACGAGCCAGGCAACGTCGGCCATTATCTGTAAGTGCCTTTAACCCTTGAGTGTGTTGATTTCATCTACGTTGAGCGTATCCCGATGGCGTGAAAGCGCCACAATGATCGCCAGCCCAACCGCAGCTTCGGCGGCGGCTACCGTCAGCGAAAAGATTACGAACACCTGCCCCAGCATGTTGTTCAGAGCGACGGCAAACCCCACGAACGTCACGTTGGCCCCAAGTAAAATAAGTTCAATTGACATAAATACAATCAACAGGTTGCGCCGCACCAGCACACCGAGTAGACCGATGATGAAGAGTGCCGCACCCAGCACCAAGTAGTACTCCAAGGCCGGGATGATCATATGAGTCGCATATCTCCTCAGCGCGGCTCCGCCGGCTCTTGTTCTTGTGCCTTCGACTTTGCGAACCGCTCCGCCATCCACTCTGATACACCCATCTCTGATGATGAGCGCGGCCGCCGCGGCCTTTGTCTCGCCAACACGATGGCGCCCACTACCGCGGCCGTCAAGAGCACCGAAGCCACCTCGAACGGCAGCAAGTAGTCGCGAAAGAGCACTTGCCCTAGCGCCTGCACGTTGCCGCCCTGACCGGCGACCCACGCCGGCGAATGGGGCCCCTGGGCGCCAACCGTAATGGTAGCTCCTGTAAGAACGATAAACTCAAGAAAGAGGATGGCGCCTATCACGATCGCGAGGGGCGCTTGGACATGAAACTGGCGCACCCGCTCCACCGCGCCGACATTCAGCAGCATCATGGTGAACAGGAAGAGCACGATGATGGCGCCGGCATAGATGATTATGTGCGCCGCGGCGAGAAACTCGGCGCGCAGCAGAATGAAGATTCCTGCCAGATGGAATACCACGCCCACCAGCGACAGCGCACACTGGACCGGATTGCGCAGCATGATAACGAGCACGGCAAACACTACGCTCGCCAGCGCAAAATACGCAAAGATCAGGGTAAGCAGAGTCTCGCTAGTCAAGCGTAGAGACCTCCTTGCCTTGCTTGTCCACCAGATCCATCAGGCGGTCCACGTCATAGATGAGCGTGCTGCGATCATCCGTTGAGAAATCGTATGCGTTCGTCATCTCCAGTGCCTCCACCGGACAGGCCTCAACACAGAGGCTGCAAAAGAGACAGCGGCCGACATCCAGCGTGTACGACGTCACCACCTTCTCCGTCGGTTGCGCCGGGTTCGATTCCGTCGTAATGGTAATGCACTCATTCGGGCAGGCAGTCTCACAGAGCCCACAGCCTACGCACTTGGGCCGGCCGTCGGGTCTACGGCGCATGCCCACAGCGCCGCGATAGATCGCAGAGAGGTCTCTCTTTTCCTCCGGGTAGCGAATCGTAACCGGTCGGCGAAAGAACTCACGCAGGGTCACACTTAGTCCTCTCGCGATGGGCAGCAGCGAGTCAAAGCGGAAACTCATTGTGCATACTCTCCCGGCAATACTTTCAAGCGTAAACCGTTAACTTCAAGACGGTGGCGACTGCCAAATTGAGCAGTCCCAGCGGCAAAAGTACTTTCCAGCAAAAGTTCATCATCTGGTCGTAGCGAAAGCGCGGTAACGTGGCGCGAATCCAAATGTAAATGAAGAGAAAGAGGAACACCTTTGACATCATGATGCCCACGGCCAGTAAGGTTGTGAATAGATGACCGATGTAGGGTTCAAAGAACTGCGCCGGCCAGCCGCCGCCCAAGAACACGGCACTCACCAGGAACGACGCCAACAGCATGTTGGCATACTCTGACAAGAAGAAGAATGAAAACCGCCAACCGGAATACTCAACGTGATACCCGGAAACGAGCTCGGTCTCCGCTTCCGGCAGGTCAAACGGCGCGCGGTTCGTTTCCGCCAACGCGGCGCAAATGAAGACAAAGGCGCCGATTACCAGGGGTATGGCGTATGGGACTTGCTGCTGCCGCACGATTTCCGGCAGCGACAACGATCCCGCGAGTACAACCACGCCTACAAGGGCCAAGCCCAGCATGATTTCATAGCTGATCATCTGCGCGCTCGAACGCAGGCTTCCAAGCAGTGCGTACTTGCTATTCGACGCCCAGCCGGCCATGACGATGCCGTAGACTGCCACTGACGTGAGCGCCACGATGTAGAGAACGCCTACGTTGAGATCTGTGGCGTAGAGACCGATGATGCGACCGAATATGTGCAATTCGGTGCCAACCGGCACAACCGACCATGCCATGAAGGACGGCACCAGGAGCAGGAACGGCGCCAGAATGAAAAGTACGCGGTCCGCTCCCGCCGGGATCATATCTTCTTTGCCCAGGAGTTTGACGGCGTCGGCCAGCGTTTGAAATGCCCCGAAAGGCCCAACGCGATTGGGACCGACGCGGGACTGAATACGACCGAGGAGGCGGCGCTCGCCCCAAATGAGCGGCGGCACCACGAGCAATGGCACGATAAATGCGATGATGGACTTGAAGATGACCGCGATGACAAACTCTGTCATGTGCTATTCCTGGTTCGCGGTTACGTCGACTTGGTTTCGGACGTCACGGCGGCAGCATGCACTGAAACCGCGACAGTAGATTCTACACCCAGCAGTGCTCCCACCGGCGCATCCGGGAAGCCAACGGGGAGATAGACCACGTCTTCCGCCAGCCGGCTGTTTGCTTTCGCTGAAACGGTCACGTCCGTGCCGTTGGCCTGGATCCCTATTCTATCGCCGTCATTCACGCCAAGCCGCTCGAGTTGCGACGGGTGTAGCTCAGCGACCGGCTCTTCCACCAGTCGGCGCAGGTTGCTGCTGTAGCGACCGGTTACGCCGGGCACGAACAGATGATCTTGCGTCACCAAGAGCAGCTTGCCGTCTCCATTGACGCTTGGAAGCGCCGGCAGGTCCTGCCAGCCAAAACGCGGTGCGCTGTGCGTTGACGGAATGTCTGCCAATACCGTAGAAATCTCTTGGGCCACAGAGTCGGAATTCTTGTATGACCACCGCGCTCCCAACTGCAGAGCGAGTTCGGTGAAAATCTGCCAGTCGGCCTTGGCTTCCCCAACCGGTGGAATTGCCGCCTGTGCGCGTTGGGAGCGGCCTTCCAGATTTGTAAATGTGCCGGTCTTCTCGGCAAAGCTGACCGCGGGCAACACGACGTCGGCGTGTTCCGCCGCCGTGCTGTTCACAAAGAGGTCCTGCACCACCACAAAACCGGCCCGGTCGAGGAGGGCTTGCGCCTGTTGCCGACTACGCGTGCTTGCTGCCAGGTCTTCTCCGACTATATAGAGCACGGAAACTTCAGCGCCGGACAAGAGATCGTCCATCGTAAGTCCGGGTGAAACGGGCAGCACCACATCCCACTGTCTTCCCAAGGCGCTGCGGGCCTGGGCGTCGCCGCCGCTGCGGAAATTGGGCAGAATGTCGGCCCCCGCCCCCACCTGCACCAAGCCCCGAGAGTTTGCCTTACCGGCCAGCGGGAAGAGGTGGGCTTCCGGCAATGTCAGCGCGAGATTGGCCGCCGCCTGCGCGACGCTCTCAGCCTTGCCTACTATCCAGTTGCCGAGCGCCCACACGATTCCGACGCGGCCCATCTGGGCCAATTCCGTCGCCGTCTCACTCAGTTCCGCCAGTTCGATTCCCGTATCGGCGGCAGCAGTTTCCAAGAGATAGCTGCGCAACTCTTCCGGCGCACTACCGTTGCCGGACCGGCGGGAGAGCTCGGCTGCCAGGCCTTGAACAAGGTGCTCCTCGGTTCCCGGCCGCACACGAAGTACCCGTTGCGCGAAGCGGTTATCCTGCCTACTCGGCAGACTGCTGACCTGAATCAGCGCTTTGCCTTGGTCGCGCACCCATTGCCGCATCCGCATGCCCAGGACGTCGTGACTTTCCATGATGTCGCCGCCCACAACCAGGAGAGCATCCATGTGCTGCATTTGGGCGATGCTGAAGTTAAACGCAGCAGGCCCCAGTGTCTTGAGGGTGGGAATGAACGTCCAGCGCTCGGTGCTGTCGATGTTGTTCGTGCCGACGACCTCGCGCATGAGACGCGATATCAGATAGTTCTCCTCGTCGGAGAGTCTGCCGGAAGTAATGGCCGCGACAGCGTCCGGCCCGTGCTCAGCCTTGGTTCCGGCAATGCGGTCGGCTACCAGAGAAAGCGCTTCATCCCAACTCGCCGGCTCGAGTTCGCCATCGCGTCGTATAAGCGGCTGCTTCACGCGGGCATCGTCGTGAATATAGTCATAGCCAAACCTGCCGCGCGTGCAGAGCATGCCGTCACCGGGACCGCGGTCGCGTGTATTGACCGGAGTTTGGTCGCGGAGCGCCGGGTTCGCCTTGGTGCGCAATACTTCACCCATGCGCGTCTCAACGTGCATCTGGCAGCCGACGCTGCAGTGGTTGCAAATTGACTCGCTCTGGTTCACTTGCCAGGCGCGTCCGCTGTGCATGAAGGGTCGGCTCAACAAAGCGCCGACAGGGCACACTTCGATGCACTCGCCGCACTCAACGCAGTCGAGGGGCTCATCGAACTGTGTGCCAATATAGCTATGAAATCCGCGCAGATTAAAGGTGAGCGCGCTATCGCCGACACGCTCATCACAAACGCGTACGCACTTCCCACAGTAAATGCAGCGGTTCGGGTCCCACTCGATCAGAGGACTGAATTCGTGGTCCGGTTCGTTGGGGTTGTCGCTGCCCAACTTACTGCGGTACACGCCTACCTCGTAGGCGGTGTGCTGCAGGTCGCAGACGCCCGATTTATCGCAGTAGGGGCAATCGAGCGGATGATGCTGCAGGGTCATTTCCATGATGCCCTGCTGGGCATGCACCACGGGTTCGGTCTTCGTGCTTACAACCATGCCGTCCATGGCCATGGTGTTGCACGATGAGAGCGGCTTCGGCGCTCGCTCCACTTCCACGACGCACATGCGGCACGCGCCGTACGGCTTCAGAAACGTATCGAAGCAGAGCGTGGGAACGTAGATGCCTGCCTTGCGCGCGGCATCAAGGATCGTGGAACCGTCAGGTACTGTAACCTCTTGACCGTCAACTGTAAGTGTTACCGTCTTCTCCGAAGGAGTCGGCATCGTACCCTCTTCTTACCTTTACCTGCGCTTTGCCAAGACACATTGAGTGCGTCCCTCCGCACTATCGATCAATCTCGCCAAGTATAATGTCAATACTTCCAATAACGGATACAACGTCCGCGAGCAGCCGCCCTTTCACCAAGTAAGGCAATGACTGCAAATTGACGAATGAGGGCGAGCGCACGTGCATGCGATATGGTTTGCCGCTGCCGTCGCTCACCACATAGAAACCCAATTCGCCTTTTGGCGCTTCGATGGCGGCGTAGGTCTCGCCACGCTGCACCGGAAAGCCGTGGATGTACATCCAGAAGTGGTTGATCATCGCTTCCATGTCAGTGTAGAGGCGCGGCGTGTCCGGCCGGCCTACACGAGAGTCATCGGTCATCACGGGTCCAGGCGGCATGCGCTCAATCACCTGGCGCATGATGCGAACGCTCTGGCGCATCTCTTCGAGCCGTAGAATGTATCGGCTAAAAACGTCGCCCTTACCCGTGCCCGTGGGAATGTCGAATTCCACCTTGTCGTACGCGGCGTATGGCTCCGCTTTCCGAATGTCCCACTCCACCCCCGAGCCTCGCAAGCAAGCGCCGGAGAGCCCCATGGCGATGGCGTCGTCGCCTGAGATGACACCCACGTCCACCGTGCGGCCCAGCCAGAGGTCATTCTTGCTGAGCAACTTATCAAACTGGTTTATCTCCTTGAGGAAGTAGTCCAGAGAATCCTCTAGCTTTTCGTAGAAGGGTTCGCGGGGTTCTTCCAGGAATCCACCGGGACGCATCACGCTGTGGGTCATGCGGGCGCCGCAGAGTTCCTCAAAGAGTTCCAGGACACGTTCGCGTGCGCGGAAGGCATAGAGGAAGACCGACATTGCCCCAATATCCAGCGCGTGGGTGGCTATCCAGACGAAGTGGCCCGCCAGCCGTCCCAGTTCACCAACAATGCACCGCAACCATTGCGCGCGTTCCGGCACCTCGATACCTGCGAGAGTCTCGACGGCCACCAGCCAGCCGAGGTTGCTGGAAGCGGCAGCGGTGTAGTCCATGCGGTCGGTGTAGCCCAGAATTTGGGTATATGTTTCGTTCTCGGCGATCTTCTCCGTGCCGCGATGCAGGTAGCCGATGATGGGGACGGCTTCCTCGATGTACTCGCCGTTCATCTTGAGCACCACGCGCAGCACACCGTGAGTACTGGGATGCTGCGGCCCCATATTCAGGACAAGGCCGGAATCGTCTTCACCTGAGATACGTTCAATTTCAACGGTTGCCATGTGCGGTACTCACTACTCTACAAAGCAGCGTCTGGAATGGTCACAGCCCTTCGCGCGGAAAGTCCTTGCGCAGCGGGTGATACTGGTAGTCCTCGTCCATCAGGATGCGCCGGAGATCGGGATGATTGACAAAGTTCACCCCCATGAGATCGTAAACTTCACGTTCCGGCCAGTCGGCGCCGGGCCAGACCTGGGTCATGGATTCAATCGACTCCTCGGCAGCAATCCGGGTCTTGACGCGGATACTGCGATTCGCCGGAATCGAGCGCAGATGATACACAACCTCGTATTCCCGCGCTTCGCCGGGCCAATGCACCGCCGTTACATCGCTAAAGTAATTGAAGCGCAGTTCCGGGTCGTCACGGAGCACCGTAGCGACCGCTAGCAGGTCCTCGGCTGCAATCTCGATAGTCAAGAAACTGTCCAGGGAGCTTGCCGTGACCATCTTGTCATTCAAGACAGACTCTAAGCGCTCTTGGATTGTCTCAGCGGCAACCGGCGGGGGAATGCTCACGGAAATCCTTATTCCTTCCCTTCCGCAGCCGCGCGAGCGGTGAGCAACGCCTCTTCCGCACCGGCCCACTCGCCCTGCTTGATCTTCTGCTGCAACAACATGAGACCCTCAAGCAGCGCCTCGGGTCGCGGCGGACACCCCGGTACGTAAATGTCAACAGGAACGGCGAGGTCCACCCCCTGCAACACGCTATAGGAACGATACGGCCCGCCGCATGTAGCGCAGTTGCCGTGGGCAATCACCCAGCACGGACGTGCCATCTGTTCCCAAAGGTTGCGTATGATCGGCGCCATCTTCTTTGTTACCGTGCCCGCCACAATCATGACGTCGCATTGCCGAGGTGTCGCCCGAAACGCCATGCCGAAGCGGTCGGCATCATAATGAGAGGCCCACACTGCCATCATCTCGATAGCGCAGCAGGCCAGGCCGAACGTCATCGGCCACAAGGCATTTGCTCTACCCCAATTCAGAATCTGATCGGCGGAAGCAAGCACGAAACCGGAAGCACCCGTCTTTTGCCCGGCGGCGGGCAGCGTTAGCGTATCCTCTATAACCCCCAATCGAATGCTCCTTTCTTCCATGCATAAATGTAGCCCACAAGTAAGATTGCAATGAATATTGCCATTTCTACCAGGCCGAACAGCCCCAACGAGCCCACAATCACGGCCCACGGGAAGAGAAAGGCAAGCTCGAGGTCAAAGACGACATAGACAATCGCCACCATATAGAAGTGTATGCCGTGACGGCCGCGCGTATCGCCGACGACGCCGCTCGGACCAATCCCGGACTCGTACGGTACCGTGCGTAGGGGACCGGGTCGGAATTTTGGTCGAAGCACCGAAGCCAACGCGAGCGAGCCGATCCCGAAAGCGGATGCCGCCACAAAAGTCACAAGAAACGGAATGTATCCGACGTAGTACTCCATCAGCTACTTTCTTGCCTCGATAGATGAGTCACCTCGTCGCGCTCCGGTCTTATCATGGACGATTCTCTGTTCATTTACAACCGCGATCCTGTAACAATCCTAGCGAGACAAAACGGTCGATTCATCGGAGCAAACGCCGCCAGGCGCGTCACCCTCCGCCACACTCTCCCTCAATACATATGAGAGGTATTCAACTTCGATTGAAAGGTCGACGCTGGCCAGGTGGACGTGAGAGGGCACTCTGAGCGTCACTGGTGCGAAATTCAGCAGGCAGCGTACGCCGGCATCGATAAGTTGCTCGGTAACGGTTTGAGCGGCCTTTGCGGGAACGGCCAAAAGCGCCATGACGATGTGGCGGGTGTGTATGGTCTCTTTGATCTGATCCATCGGCTTTACGACCACGTCACGGATTACCGTGCCAACGCGGCGAGGATCAGAGTCAAAGGCCTCGACGATGCGGAATCCCTGCCGGGGAAAGCCGTCGTATGCCAGTAGCGCGGAGCCCAAATTGCCGACTCCCACGAGCGCCATGGGCCATCCTTCGCCGATACCCAAGATTTCCTGCATGTGCGCCTGCAGCGAATGCACTTCGTAGCCTACGCCGCGCCGGCCGAAATTGCCAAAGTACGCCAGGTCGCGTCGGACCTGGGCCGCCGTAGATCCGGTCAGGGCGGAAAGGTGCTCTGAGGATACACTCTCAACGCCCTGTTCCCGTAAGGAAGCCAATGTACGATAGTACATGGAGAGGCGTCTGATCGCCATCTGCGGCGCTTTTCCCCTCGGTGACCCAGACATTGGCGCTCCTCAAGTCAGAGGCAATTGCCACGTGAAACATATCACAAGCCTATACCGCACGCAACTGGCTTACATCGACAATGTGGTGCCTACCAATGAGTTTCTTGAGGTAGAGGTTTGCCGCCTCAACGTTGAAGGATCGGTACAATAGTGTCAGGGGAGGTTCGGGAACACTGCACTATATCCCATAGAGGTTTCAGCTATTGTGCTGAATGCGGATAGAACCATATTTATCGACTGGCAGGGAGAGGATGTTGGATCTGGAATCGGAAAGGAATCGTCTAGAGCAGGCTGAAACGCTTAGAGAATTCCAACGTGAGTGGCAATCGACCGAGATGGTTGTCGTCTATGAAAGGGGGCAATCATTTGTAGAGGTCAACTGCCTACTACTACCAGAAGATCAGGTTGAAAAAGCTTGTACCCCCACGTCATGGTACATCGATCATCAAGCGTGGGGGCCTGAAGTGAAATTTCTTGAAGCTTGCGAGAGCCAAATAGAATACCTCCGATTCGGAAACTACGAAGGACTAGAACCGCTCGTAATCCCTCGTAACTTCCATGATATTCGGCCAGACTGTCTCGAGATCAGCGAGGAATTTCGGCTATTCCATAATCTGTACTATGATTGCGAGAATAACCACTACACAAGAATAGACGAGTTAGGGAACGAAGATCGTATTGTGGTGGTTGAACCAGGAAAGGTGATGATAAGACTAAGAGAATTGCGACTATTCCTTACAGCAAAGAACATGCATTTGGCAATTCAATTCGATCGAGATGTGTGGTCGAAATTGGGATTGGGCGAGCTTGGCCTCACCGAAGGACAAATGGGCAAGGAACAACACAAACACTCTTGGTGGAAGCTTAGTTACGGGGACACCATGTTGAGCCAAGACAGGAAGTCTTTCAGTAGATTTCTTGGAATTCGGCTAATTGCGCCACTGCCTCCGTCGCAAAGTGGCATTCTGGGTGTAGCCGAAGAAACGGAGAAAGAGTATGTAGAATTCATTACAGGTATGGACGACAACGGCAAAATCATTAAGCAGTCTTGTGCACCGAGTGCAATGGCAGCAAAGCCAGGCGACTACCTGATCCCCGTTAGCTTCAGAAAGACAGTATTGGGTAAGTACTACCAGTACCCAACGAAATTTCGATTCTCAAACGGGGCCGTTTGGTGTGGCTCACTGTGGGGCCTACGTGTGGACGATCATCATGACGAAAAAGTGGTTGTTTTGCTCGGAGACCTGGGCGACCTTCCATATGAGGAGCAACTTCTCTGGAGGGCGCACAACTTCGCTGATCAAGAAGGATTCAGCGAGACATATTATCGAAGTCAGTTCTTGGCGGAGATTACCAGTTCAGAGCGTCCCGAACACCTATTTCACTCTAACTACCGGGAGCTGGAGGAAGTATGCAGAACGCATTTAGGTTGGCCGTTGCTGTTACCTCTGAATAAGGGCGACGAGTACCACCTCCAGAATATTCGTATCCCAGCAAGCAATGAACAACAGGACTTTGATGGGTTAGTCCTCGGCTTGACAAAGATTCTGGTAGATTCCCTCAATGAAAAGTGCCTAAAGAACCTCACACCGGTTGGGCAGCGGCAATGCATTAACGGTAGTATTTCTTGGCTTGAAGCATCGTTTTCAGCCTGTGGTGTCAGTGGTGCCAATCTGCACGTAGACTTTCTTCGAAACCTTCAATCGCTCCGGTCCGCGGGTTCTGCACATCGCAAGGGCAGAAACTATCGGAACGTAGCTGCCAGATTTGGACTGGGCGGGAATAACCTAAGGACAGTGTTTGCTGCGATCCTCAAGAGCGCAGTCTTGCTCTTGAAATACCTAATTGACTTAGTGAGATCGCAAAGATTGCGTCCAATTGAATCGCATTAGCCAATTGCAGAAAGCAAACTAGTGAAGGTGCGCCCGTCACGGTGGCTACTGGGCCGAGCCAATCTGTTCTTCCGGCGGCACGATCTTCGTGCCAACAAGCCAGCGCTCTCGCCATGGGCGGTAACGGCTGCGAAATCGATCGAACTGGGACTTGCCGTCAATCACGATCTCGCGATGAATCTCGGCGTCTACGCCATCCACGGCCCACTCGACCTGCAAGCGCTCACCAAGCGGTAGTTCCGGGTCCTCTTTGTCCGGAAGGGGAGGGCCGTGCTCCACCCAGTTTTTGGCGACGGCGGGTAGCATGCGCACCCAGCGGTTGATGTCTTGGCCGTGAAACACAAACTTGAGCTCCATGGACTTTTCATCAACGTGAGTCTGGATGAGGATTGGGTGTTCAGAGTCGTTGACAAACTTCAGGTCGACACCCGGATCATAGACTGCGGCATCGAACCCCGGCGGACTCCCGTCGCGCTCGTAATAGCCAACCCGATAGGAGTGTTGATTGCGTTCCATAATTGGCAGTCCGGCCCAGAAAGCCGCCCGAAACATGGTTGTCGAGACCTGACAAACACCGCCGCCTACTCCCGGCACCGTCTGATCGCCGAAGATGATCAGACTGGATTGGTAACCGTCCTTGCGCGTGATCGGGCCGAGGACGCTCAGAAATGAAAACATCTCGCCCGGCGAGATCACGTAGCCATGCAGCTTGGAGGCTGCGTGGGCGATGTTGTGGGCGCGTTCGGGCGGCGATCCGGCAAACAACGAGGTGCCTTCTGCAATGACATTCTCAAATCCCCAGTTGTGCATGTTCTGCGCCGTATACGCGGGTTCCTGGACTTCGGCGGGGAGGTACAGAGCCGTAATACCTTGCTCGATGGCGGCCTGCGCCGTAGCAAGCAAGACATCGGAGTCGGTCTGATAGCCCTGCTCGGCCGGCACCGCGAGGTGCACGCTTTTATCGCGGACGGTAAAGCGCGCATTTAGGGCAGGCCGCGTGGCCTCGACGGCAACCTGATCCAGCCACCCCCGGAGCATCTCAGGATCACCCATGACTGCCAGGCGGCGTTCCTCCGGGTTCTGGTGAATCTGCAGCCAGGACGTCAGTGCATTGCCGGGAAGTTCCCAGCCGTCACCTGCGAGCTCAAAGCGCAGACCCTGGGCAACAAGCTTGTCGAATACGGTCTTAGTCTCTTCGGCCATTTGTAGCGTGATTGGCGGCACGAGGGTCAAGACTGGCAAGTTGACCCTCTGACGCTGTGGTGGATCGGAGGGCAGTTTCATCAACCCCAAGGTAGCTTCGCGGTCAAGTCGCTTGCCGTCAGCGCCTGGCACCACACGGACCTGGTCGGCTTGGCGATCCAGCGTCGAACTTTCAGGTGGACGGTCAATTTGCTCTGCAATGGCATTCAGGAAGTTGAGAGCAACTGTAGAATTCAACAGAATCGGCAACTCAACGTGGTTGCGCGAACTCAGTCCCAAGAACCAGTACCACATGCGTCGCCGCTCCCGGGCAAAGGCGGCGCGAATTGCCTTTTCGATTTCTACGATAAGACCGATGTCATTGGCGGTTGGTGTCCACGTGTCTTCTTCGTAACCGAAGACCACTGGGTTGTGGAGATAGTTTTGCCACTGCGCCGATACCACCGCATTCGCTTCCGCCATCGACAAACCGGAAATGTCCACGGAGCCAATGAACGTCCCCGGTAGCGCGTACCGAGCGGCTTGGGATCGCAAGACGCCAAATCCCGATCCCCCTACCACGCCCAAAACAGGCACGGCAGCGGCTTTCAGAAGCAGCCGCCGGGGAATCCGGTGAGAGCTCGTCTTCCACGCATACCGCGATCGCATCGACATGCTAGAACTCCGCGGAGACATCTATCGCTTCTATTTCCATAGCGACCCGTTCACATCTACGCCAAGCAGCCCCGCTCTCGGCCGCCATAGCCGGGGCCGTGCCTGGCGCTCTGTTTTGGTATTCAACATCCATGCTGTGCGTGACCATGAGCGGCATTGCTGTTGTCGCGATCAAGTAAATAAGCTACCTTCTTCAACCTCTTGATGTTGTTCAAGCAACTCTAGGTAATCTGGTGTAGTCAGGTGCAGATTAGGAGCGCCAGATGGTGTTGGCAAGATAGGGCGGCCGGCGCTTTCGTGGTCGCACACAAAGGTTCGTGCCGGCGAATGTGCGTGGACACATCTCGCACAGGGCACACTGCTCTCGGGGGACTTCCACGGTGGAAAAAGCGCGAACTGGCTGCGGGGTACGTTCGTAACGGTGGCGGGACTAACTGTGCCACGTAAGCCCGCAAGTAAGGCATTCCAATCTTGCCACGTCATGTCGATCATCCTCATCATTGAGGCTGCGTGGTTTCCTTACTTTCCAACCTATTATAGCACCCCCTTACAAAGAAGTGCCTTGCCCGACATTTCTAACTAACTCTGGACAGGATTACACGCGAAGCATGAGCCATGCCTTTCACAGCATCCGAGTGTACCTGCGGGGGCCGCACAAAAGCAGGAGACTCGTGCGTGCTCCGCAGTTCCCGGGCGTTCATGCATGCAAGTGATACATACATATGCCGGGTTTGACAATCTTTAAGCAACCTCTCAGGTACTCGTGTCAAGGTATGTACAACAGGCGGTAGCGGTGATCGAAAGACTGTCAATTTAGAAGAGGGATTCTGGAGTTTCTCTCTCTATACCGTCGCTGGAGCCACGTAACCGCTCCCTTCACCAAGACAGGCGACAGCGAGAGCGCAGAGAGGCAACGCCACGCGAAACGACCTTTCGCATGTTAATGGTGCTTTAGGATGCAAACTTGGTTCAGTTTTGGCCTGTATACCTATGCGATCACTGCGATCTTGTTTGTCTGCGGCAGTCTCAAACGGCAATCTAAACCATCCAGAATAGGAGGCGCGCTATGCTTACGCGTCGCGCATTGATTGCAGGGTCTGCTGCACTCACCGCTGGGTGTGGATTTCTTGAATCGCGGTTTTCTGCGCCGAGCTTACCACAAGAAATACCACTGATTTGGGCGGTATCCAGGGTATTCGACGAGGAATTGCCTTGGTTGGCCGAGCAGTTGCTCAATAAGGATGAAGAGAATCCCAACGGCCCCAAGCGTGGGGGCTACACGCTCTCGCGACAAGAGGTTGGAGAAAACTACAACCCTGAAGACTTGATTGACATATTGCAGGTGATGGAAGCTGACCTGGTAAACGTGGACACGTTCAATGTAGACGAATTGGCTGAAAGAGGTGTCTTACTGCCCCTAGATGGATTCTTTGGCGCCGATGAGACTACCTTGAATCAAGAGTACTATCACAGCGTGCTTGACCAATTCCGCATTGGGGGCTCGCTCTATGCATTACCCCTCAATGCGCGACCGCTGATGATGCACTACGACGAAGCTCTTTTTGCGGCGGAGGGCGTGCCACCGCCGGACAGCAGTTGGGATTGGCAGGACTTGGTAGACACCGCAGTCCGTTTGACGCAGCGTGACAATGACGGGAAAATCAAGCGCTGGGGTCTAGTTGCCCACAACTTCGGTATATGGTGGGCGCTCTTGCAAAACGATGCGGCAGTTATCGATCCGGCAACCGGAGAGTGCGGCCTAGACGAACCTGTCGCAATTGAAGCATTGGATTTCATCAAAGGACTGTTTTACGCGCAACGTGTCTCGCCTGCAGCCATAGGCCGAGCACTTTGGGACAACATTTACATAAATAGGGTGCCGCCAGCCATGTTGCATTCGCAGTCTCCCAAGCCGTCCCTAGGAATTCGCTTAGGGGGACTTCCCCGCGGAAAAGCACAGGTTGTGCCGGTTGAAGCCGAAATGGGAATGGCGATTCTAGCAGAGTCTCCTCACGCCGAAGTCGCGTATTCGGCCCTTCGAGGACTAGTGGAAGTGATGCAGGAGCTTGTCGCCATACCTGCCAAGCGAGAAACCGTAGCACGTCTTGGAGAATTCAAAGTCGGTCTTGATGATGAAGACATTGCAATAATCCAGCGATCCATGGAGCATGGACGCGGCATTTCAAGGTTCGGTCTAACCGGAAGGACGTTGGATAGGGCGCTGCAGGCACTGGTGCGCGGCGACGATGTGACCACAGCCGTTAATGATGCCTGCACATACTTGCATCTGAGGCGGTGACGGATAGTAGCCACCAGCATCCTAGAGTGACCGGAAACCCGATGAAGGCTCTCCGGTACAGTCGCAAGCCTCTGTTCACCTTGGCGTCCCACTCGTGCAGCCAAGCCTAGCACCTAAACCGGGGACCCGCATATTATTGGAATTCAATTGCGGCTTCAATTCTCGCCAACTCAATCAAACACGGCAATCGCGTCTATTTCCACCAGCCATTCCTCGCCGGAGAGCGAGCCGATCTGCACCATGGTGGCGGTGGGGTACGGCGGCGCGAAGATTTCGTTGCGGATGCCGGTGACGACGGCGCGGAAGCGGATGTCGGTGACGTACATATTGAGATGCGCCACGTTCGCTAGTGAGCCGCCTGCCGCTTTGCACAGCGCTTCGATATTGTCATAGACCTTGCGGGTCTGGGCTTCAATGTCACCTTTGCCTACCAGTTCGCCGTTCTCATCTACCGGGAATTGGCCCGCGATGAAAAGGACACGCTTGATTCCATCGATCATCAGGCCCTGAGAAAAGTTGCTGAATGGCGGGCAGACGCCCTCGCCGAGGATGGTTTCTTTCTTCAAAGTTGTGCTCCTTAGACTGCTTGTGGTCTGACCCTAGATTTCTCGCTCTGCTCGAAATGACATCAAAGTTTGATTTGACCTCTAGTGAGGAAGCGCAATTGAACTGAGGAAGATTGCAAATGCGCATTCGGCGTCTCAATGAGCATTCGCCCCCTCGTTATAGAGGGGGCGAATGTCTGACCGTAACTACACCGAATATAGGGAACCTTAGCTCTTATTGGCGTAGTACTCGTCAATCATGGCCTGCATGATCTTGCCGGCGCTTTGCATTGCTTCCGCGACGGTCAATTCCTGACTCCATGCCATGTTCATGTGGTCCAGGTAGACCCGGCGAATGTCGACATAGTTGGGGTAGATCTGCGTCATGAAGCCGTTGCCCTCGCCAATCGGCTCCGTGATCGGGGTCAACTCGCGCGGCGGACGCGCCTTCTGCTCCGCCAAACGCGGGTCGTCCCAGGCCGATTTCACCACGGGCATGCCGTAGTTCAGCAACGTAGTGACGCCGACCTGCACCTCGAGATCGGTGCTGATGAACTTTATTAGTTCCCACGTAGCATCCGGATACTTGGCGCCCGACCACATGTACTGCACCGGTGTGTAGCTGCCCACCGCGTCCGAGTTTTCGCTCTTGACGCTGTGAGCCGGGAAGCGCCGCGCTTTGACCGGCAATTCCTCGACGCCCGGCACGTTCCAGCCAGATTCAGTGTTGAACCACGTGTGGAATACCGCGGCGCGCTGGTGCACGAACGGTGAATCACGACGTTGTTCCGCCGGAATAGTGTCATTGAGCGCAGCCACGTCTTCCCTGGTCGGCTTCACACGGTGCCTAAACTCAAGGTCATACAGGAACTGGATGACGTCAATGAATTCAGGTTCGTGCAGCCGGAAGCGGGAGTAGTCGTCAGAAACGAAATTCGTGCCGTTTTGGATCAGCATCGTCGGCACTTCAGTAGTGGAGTCATTGCGGCTATAGAAGCCCCAGATGGGATTCTGATCGGCGCTGGAGCGTTGCGTGATCTCGCGCGCTGTCTCGAGCAGTTCGCCGCCGTCACTGGGATTCCAGGTTTTTGGCGGTTCGTTGATGCCGAACTTATCAAGTAGGGCCGTGTTGTAGATTTGGATAGTAGCCAGCACGCCGTAGGGGAACGTCCATGACTTGCCTTCGGGGTCCTGCAACCAATCGATTCCCACCACGTCGGCAAGCGCGGCCGCATCGCGCTGGACAAAAGGCGTTAGGTCAGCAATATAGCCGGCATCCCGATACTGAGGATAGCGGGTAGGTTCCGGGCCGAGGATGTCCGGCGAGGACCCGGCAGCGAGTTCCACGACCTGCTTTTCCATGAGCGCCCGATACGCCATGGACTGCCAGTTGACCGTGATGTTGGGATGCAGTTCCTTGAAAGGACCGAGGACGAGATCCTCGAAAGCCCCCGCGTTCTCATGTATGTTCACGACCCAGTTAACGCTAACCGTCGCCTCTTCCATCTTGGGCATGTCGTCGGACTTAGGCGCATCGTCAGCCTCCGGCGCGGCAGCAGGCGCCTGCGCTACGCCACAGGCCGCAAACACGGCCACGGTGCCCGCACCTGCCGTCGTAGCTAAGATTCCTCGTCGCGTAATCCCTGTGAGTTGTCCGTTCATCTCTGGTTACCTCCAGATTTCGCACAACACAATTCACACGCCCGCAACAAGGGACTATCACCCGCTACGGACGCCATCTACCAACCAACCACTCACGTCTCCTTTCCAGCCAACGCCTATCGGGCTTGATTCTTACTCTGCGTCGCTGTGTCAATTCTAAAGCAAGGGGCGACTGTTGACAATCGCCCCTTGCTGACATCTCTACTCTTTGTCGGCCCAATACGCGTCAATTACCGCCTGCGTGTGTTTGCTGGCGTTCTGCATAGCTTCCTCAACGGTGAGCTCTTGCTTCCACACCAGTGCTTTTTGTTCGTTGAAGAAGCCCAGGTGCTCCCGCCAGCCGGGGAAGATTTGGGTTATAAAGCCGCGGCCTTCCCGGAGCGGCGTGGCAATGGAGTCAATCTCGCGGGGCGGGCGAGTCTTCGTCGCCACCAGGCGGGGATCGTCCCACGCGTTGGCATTCGCCGACAGACCGTAGTTGAGCAGCGTCGTCACCGCCACACCGAACTCGATGTCCGACATGGCGAACTTCATGAACTCCCAGACGGCATCCGGGTGCTTTGCGCCGGACCACATATATTGCACCGCCGTCCAACCGGCGACCTTATTGGAGGTTGGCCCCGCCTTGCTGCTCTCCAGCATGGGCACGGCCTTCATGGGCAGGTTTTCCACGTCCGGGTGGGTCCAGCCACTCTCGGCGTTGAACCAGGTATTGTTCATCGCCGCGCGCCCGTGCACGAAAAGCGCGTCGCGATGCCGGCCTTCGCCCAAGGTCTCCCTGAACGCAGCCTTCGCTTCTGCGGAGGGGGCCACGCGGTACTTGAACTCAAGGTCAAACATAAACTGAATGGCCTCGATGAATTCAGGCTCGTGCATGGTTGCCCGCCTCAGGTCGTCGGAGAGGAAATTGCCGCCGTTCTGAACGATGTAGGTACTCATTTCGGTTGTGTAGTCAGCGCCGGTGTAAATGCCCCAAATCGGGTCCGGTTCGCTGCTGGACCTACTCGTTATCTCCCGCGCGACGTCAAGGTACTCACCGCCGTCACTGGCATTCCACTGCCTTGGCGGCCCGCTGATGCCATACTTGTCGAAGATGGACGTATTGTAGATGTGAATGGTGCCGAGCGCCGTATAGGGCATGGACCAGAAGCGTCCCTGCGGGTCAATGATCCAATCGAGCGCCACGGTGTCTCCGAGTTGAGTCTGGTCGCGCTTGTAGAGGTCGGTGACTTCCCGCACAAACCCCTTGTCCGTCCACTCAATCCACCGCGTAGGATCGGGGGTGAGGATGTCGATGGCCTCGTTAGCGGCCAACTCGGCCAGCATCTTGTCATAATGCGCCCGGTACGGCGAGCCTTCATAGGTGAGGTCGATGTCGGGATGCATCTCCCTGAACCGGTTAATCACCCCGTCCTCGAACGCTTGCGCGTTTTCCGCGACGTTCACGATCCAACGCACGTTGACGGTTGCGGGCTCCTTCTTGGGCATGTCTTCAGACTGCGGCGCGTCATCGGCTACCGGCGCATCGGTCGGAGCCTGGGCCACACCGCAAGCGGCCAAGAGGGCGGCTCCGCTGAGACCTGTTGCGCCGGCGAGAAAGCGCCGTCTACTCAAGCTACTGAATGTGCTGCGCATGTCAATTCTCCTGGTGGGTTTACTTGGTGTACTCTGATTTACGCCCCCCCCCCAAAGCGCTTGCAAGCACGACCTCCTTTCCGAACTGCGTTGGGCTAAGCGGGCGAGAGCGCTACCCTGAATTCCTCTCCTGTGGCGGTAAGCGCACCGCCGATTTCCAGCCAGTGGATGAATGCCTTGGTCATCAGATTTTCGCCGGTGGACCATGCCGTTTCCGAGGCGGCGGTGCAGTCCCGCAGCACGATGACGCGGAAGCGGTTGCGGGTCTGCAGAATACCGCCGGGCTTCATGAGCAAACAGAAATTCAAGAGGAAACCCACGTATACGAGATTGAGAATCTTGCGTTCTGCGAGGAAGTCCTCAATTTGCTGAGGCTGGGAGAAAAGAAAATCGCGCGGGTCGGGTTTGACGCAGTCGGCAAAGTCGTAATTTTCCCGAATCTTCTGCCAAGGCTCTGCGTAACCCTCTCCAAAGACCGTGCTGGAGTACTCGGCCAACAATTCCCGGCGGAATTCGGGCGGCGGCCAGTCGGGCGTGTCGCTACTTGACCTATGCGACGGATCCGGCGGCTCAAATCCGGGATAGCGCGCAAGTATCTGGGGCGGTTCGTTGTGGATGACCGGCACGCCGGTCTCACGCGCCGCCGCGAGCACGGGCACGATTGCTTCTTGCATGATCTTGCCCGCCCGCTTGGCCACGCCGTGGCCGCCCATATAGTTATATTCCCAGTACTTTTCCACACCGGGAATGATGGGCTCGCCGTCGCCGCCGAGGTTCCACATGTCGATGGCGATGACGGCCGTGTTTGCTGTATCGAGCGCCACATTCTTGTGCACGTGGCCGTAATTGCGGTCGTCATACGCCTGCCCGGGCAGCGGGTGAACCCGGTAGGAACGCACCGGCATGTGAAATGTTGCCATGGGTGATATGCCTTGTATCAGGCTCACTCACGTAGGTCTTGTTGTTGTCGGCTCAGGCCTGATTTATTTGGTCGGTTCTCGTTCACCCTTCGACGGGCTCAGGGCGAACGGTCTGTTGGTTGTCCGCGTGCCCTTCGACAGGCTCAGAGCTTGCCCCGTACTCGATACGGGGGCGAACGGTCTGTTGGAAGCCCGCGCACCCTTCGACAGGCTCGGGGTGAACGGACTAGGGTGAAACTCTTTCGCAAGTCTAGACGTCCGGTCCCGCTAAGCTCTTATTGTCCGTTCTCGCCGAGCTTCTCATCCGTTCGTGTTGAGCTTGTCATCCGTTCGTGCTGAGCTTGGCCATCTGTCAACTCAAGGCACTTCGTCCGTTCGTGCTGAGCCTGTCGAAGCACCTCTTGGCTCGTTGAGTGGGAGAACGGGATTTGCACTAATACGGCCGGTTAAACGGAATAGTTGCCTCAGCCACTTCCGCCGCCACGCGTCCCGCATCCCGCGCGCGGCGCAGGTCCAATAGCGTATCCTCCACCGCTTCCAACGTCTCCACCACGTCCTCGTCGCTGTGTGCGTAGAGCACATTGTTCCAACCGCCCTTGAGCATCACGCCGCGCTTGGCGAGGCCGGTATAGAAAAACGTTCCCGCTTCGGCGGGCAACGGTTCATCACCGGCAACAAACTGGATCCCAAACAGCGCCGGCGGGCCGTATGACTCCATGGGGATGCCCACGCGGTGCGAGACCGCTTCCACGCCGTCCATAACGGCTTGCGATATGCGGTTGATGTGCCCCGCCACGTCCTCGTCGCGGCAGATCTGCAGCGTGGCAATGCTCGCAACCAAGGAGAGCGTTTCGCCGCCAAACGTCAGACTGATCAGACAGTCAGCGGTCTTTTCCATAATGTCGCGCCTGCCGGCCACCGCGCCCAGCGACATGCCGTTGGCCATGCCCTTGGCGTAGGTGGCGATGTCCGGCTCCACGCCGTAGTATTCCTGCGCGCCGCCCAGGGCAAAGCGGAAGCCCGTCATGCACTCGTCGTAGATCACGAGCGCCCCATGCCGGTGCGCCAAGTCCTTTAGGTCACTCAAGAAACCGGGTTCCGGCTCCTTGCGCGGTTCCGCGCAATCGAATGAGACCGCGGCGACCTTGCCGTCGTTGAGCGCGAAGAGCTCTTCCAGATGGTTGAGGTCGTTGAAGCGAAACTGCTGGTTCAAATGGTGGAAGGCCGCCGGCATGCCGCCGTCGTTGCGCCAATAATTCCATTCGTCGGCCCAGCCGCGATAGCCGTTATTCAGGATAATCTCGCGCTTGGTGTACGCGCGGGCAATGCGGGTGGCGCATAGGTTTACGTCCACCCCGCCTTTCAAGAAACGCACCATCTCGGAGCACGGCACCACCTCGTTCACGAGCTTGGCGCATTCGATCTCCGGCTCGGAGGGCGTGCTGAAGAGCATGCCTTTCTCAAGTTGCTCCGCCACGGCCCGGTCCACTTCCGGGTGGCAATATCCGAGCAAGACGCCGCCGGAAGACCCGTAGTAATCGATGTAGCTGTTGCCGTTCACGTCCCAGAGGCGAGAGCCCTTGCCGTGTGACATAAAAATGGGCATGGCACCGTAGGACGCGGGATTGGGACGCTTGCCCTTGGTCTGCGAACCGCCGGGCATGAGGCGCACGGCTTCCTCGTAGAGTTCAACCGAACGAGAAACGTCGAGCTTGGTCGCGCTGGCCATAGGGCACTTCCTTTACAGTGCAAACAGTCGTTTCGCGTTTGCGGAGAGCATCAATTCTTTTTCTTCGCCGGTGATCTCGGCGTGCTCGATGCTCAGCTTGGCCGATTCAGGGTAGAAAATCGGGCAATTCGTGCCGAAGAGCAGGTGGTCTGCCCCCACTTGTGCGCAGAGTTGCTCGATATCGTCCACCGGTCCCTGCACGCGGGAAACGTCAAAGAATACATTGTCGTTCTTGTACGCCCGTCGCCAGATATCCGCAATGTGCGCATACCGTCCGGTGCACACGAGAAAGCGAACGTCCGGAAAGGTGCAGATGCCTTCCACAGCGTCAGTCGTCGTGACCGGCGGCACCTTGACGTGCCAGTGATGCCAGCGGGAGTCTTCAAGGGCGAGCGTGAGGAGCACGACGAGATCGTGGGTCTTGGCGCACTCGAGCAAGGCGAGGGCATTGCTGGTGAGCATGTGGTACTGGGCGTACGCTTCCAGGCTGGCGTCCATGACACGCGTAGTGTGCGGCTCCAACAGCGTGAATTGGTGGTAGTTGGGATGGATGCGCAGGTTCCGCATGCCAAATTCCTCAACGCAATGCTTGAAGTCCTGTTCCCAACACGGCATGGCGGAATTGATCGTATACGCGGGCACAAACCGATCGGGGTGCTGCTGCACGATGCGATTCAACTCGCGGTTGCCCACCATCACGTCTTTATAGAAGACGTTCTCGAGCCGCGAGACCACCGCTTTCTCAATACCGAGCGCGTCCATCTTCCGCAAAAAGGCATCCGGCGCGGCGTGGTTAAGCCGGCGGAAGGGCCATTCGCCAATGTATGCGTTCGCGTCAATCATAGACTTCGCTCAAACTGATTCGATAGACTCTAGTCCCATTAGAGACTCTAATGCCATTAGAGAAGTGAGAAAACTGACCGTCATTCCCGCGAAAGCTCGCCCCCGGCACGGGGGCGCGGAATCCATCTTCTCTTTGGTTCCCCCCTGGACTCCGGCTTGCGCCGGAGTGACGGATGCCCGCACTCCTGACTCTTAGTGCGCTGCCGCCTCCTGATGCCGGTCGAACTGGCTCCAAGCGACCGCCTGCCGCGCAAAGATTCCGTGCGCGTTTTGCCAGAGAATCAGTTCCTTTTCCTCATTGGGAATGTCCGCTCCGTAGACCTTCGCCAGTTGCGACATGAACGAGCGCGGCGCGTTGAGGTCGCTGCCGTATACGACGCGGTCGGCTCCCGCGTGCTCTACGAGAGTCTCGGTGTAACCATTGGTGGCGTCGCCGCCGCCAATGTCCATGAAGAGGTTAGGCACGCCTTGGGCGGCCTTGGCGCCGTACTCCATGTCGCTGCCCGAGTGGCCGAAGAAGAAGCTGACATCGGGATGCCGGAGCCCGGCTTCGCGCATTTCGAAAGGATTGGTCTCGCCGGGCATGTTGCCCGTCACCGCCATGTAGGTGTGCTGGAGCACCGGCAGTTTGTGTTCGGCGAGAAGAGCATAAATGCCTTCTAAGCGCGGATCATTGGCTTTGACTCCGGTCCAAAGCTTCGCGCCCTGATGGCCGTCCCAGGCCTTTACGCGGCGCTTGAGCTCAGCCTCCATTTCCCGCGGGTGATAGGGGTTGAGATACCACATGGGTATCACGCAGTCGCGGTTGTCCGAGGCTACTTTAAAGGTAAGGTCGTTGCAGGCGGTGACATACTCAGGGGTGGGCAACGTGGGGGGATAGTTATTGTTGGAGTTGAGCACGTTGATGCAGAGGATGACGCCCAGCCGCCGCGCCTTGCGCAACGAGACCGTGATCTCGTGGTCGTTCTTGACGTGGGAATGAACGTCGATGATCACCCGGGCATCCTCCTCCAAGGCAGGCCCGTCCACGCTACTTTCGCGCAGGTAGTGTATACATTATTCATTCGCATGTCAAGAATACAAGCAGTTACCCGTCCAACAACCCGAGTGCCCTTTCAATACCGGCAATCGCGTTGCGCTCCGCATGCAGAGCGTCATCGATGCACTCCCTTGCCCTGGCACGGTCTTTCGCCAGCCAGGCATCTCTTTCACATGCCGTGTTACAGAGAACGTGGATTGCATTAAGCGGCTCCAATTCATGGTCGTACTGGGTCGCCGCAAGACCAAGTTGAACGGCTGCTGCGGGGAAGGACGGGGCGATTTCGCGCAGATATGTGGCTGCCGCGCGTCGCCGTGCCACAAGCACTGTGATGTGATGATGGGACGTGAAGGTGGGAACGTCTTCCGCCAGAAACGCTTTGCGCCAGATCTCGTAGGCCGTGAAACCGTGCGGTCTGGCTCTCCGCCTGGCATTGGCCTCGTCGTCAGCCGCGAAGCGGGTTGCGTGTGCAAAGGCTACGGCATTCCGCAGCGCCGTCAGGTGGATCGATTCGTCCTTTTCAGCGCTCGCCCCTTCATATACCAGGACGCTAAACAGCTCGGCCGGATCGGCATGTCCGATGTCGTCGTAACGAACGGTGTAGGCGCCGTCTACGAAAGGATGGCGAACCGTGTACGTCTCTTCAGATTCGTTATATCCAACGATCAGGCCCCAGCAGTACGCGTGATGCGCAGGATGATCGCTTGCTTTCTGTTCAAGAGACATTGGCTGCCAGACCAGCGCAGGGATGCCGCTCTCTAGTCCGGCGCGAACGGCGTCTCTCGCCTCTCGTTTCAACGTGGGAAGATCAACATCACTTTCATGTTTGGTCGCTTTGAAAGTACGGAACTGCGCGAATACCGGGAGAAAGTCCAAAGCGGGTCCCCAGTCGATGTTGTCGTGCATGACGTCGCCGCCACCCTCGGCCATCTCAAAGTGAAAGGCATGCCCTATGACGCCTTGCAGCCGCGCCATCGACCACTCCGGACGGCCGATGGCTTGCATGAATGGGCAGAGACATGAAGCGAGGGTCGTCCCGTCGTGGGGGAGAAACGGGCTAACGTCGACCATGACATTCGGTCTAGGGAATTGTTCCGGCAAGTCACGTATCCTCTAGAATTGCTAACGCCGCCTCAATGCAGGCAATTGCCTCGCGGTCTGAATCCAGGGCGTCTCCGATGAATTGCCGCGCCCTGGCCCTTTCTTCCGCCAGCCACGCTTCTCTGTCACAAGCCGCGTCGCAGAGATCGTGCAGCGGATTCAAGGCTTCCATTTCACGGTCGTAGTGATTCGCCGCCGCTTCGAGGTGTTCGGCCGCTGCCGAATAGAAACCGACAAGCTCTCGCAGGTATGCCGCGGCGGCAACGCGCCTGTACATGAGCATCTCGAGGTGATGGTGGGTAACATTGACCGGCACATTTGGCGACGTGAAGGCCTGCTGCCAGACGTCGTAGGCTGCGAAACCGTGGGGAAGCGCCCGCCGATTGGCGTTGCGCTCGTCGCCTTCTGCATAGCGTCGTGAATGTGCATAGGCAACTCCGTTGCGCAGCGCCGTCTGGTGCACTTCCCGTTCGTTCGCTGGGCTGGGCCGTTCGTAGACCATAACCCAGATCGACTCCACAGATTCTGCGTGACCGATGGCGTCGTACCGCACGTCGTAGCGGCCTTCCACGAACGGGTGACGGATCGTGTACGTCTCGTCCGCCTCTCCATAGCCGATGATCAGACCCCAGCACACGCCATGGTGGTGGCTCGCCGCGATCTCTCGGCTCATGGGGGACCACGCCAGCGCGGGAATGCCTTGCTGCAAACCGGCGAGAACGGAGTCTCTCACATCTCGCTTCAGCGTAGGAAGATCTACATTCGTATCCTCCTCGCTGGCCTTGAACGTGCGAAACCGCGTGATCAGTGGCAGAAGATCCAAGGCCGGCCCCCAGTCGAGATGGTCATGATTGACGTGCTCGCCCCCCTCCTTCATGTCGAACTGGAACGCATGTCCCAAGACGCCCTGCAAGCGCGCCATGGTCCACTCCGGTCGTCCGACGGCCTGCAGCAACGGACAGAGACAGGAAGCCAGGGTCGTCCCTTGGTGTGGCATTGCGGGACTGACATCAACCATGTAGTTCATCCATGACTCCTATACCTGCATCGCATGCGGCGATCCGGTAGTGATTTGTGCACAGTTACTCCGCGATCGGGGAACGTTGAGCAAATGCAGATGAAAGTCTCTTCGCGGATTGCAGAAGCAAGTGTGGAACGAACGTTCTGGCTATGGTGCCGTACGCTCCGGCAAGATTGGCACAGGCGGCACCTCTTGCTGGATTCCGCTGATGCCGGCCTCCGTGGCACAGAGCGTGGCCTGCATACTTTGGACCGCATCCTGTGTGCTCACGATGGGTGTTTGGCCCGTACAGGCGGTGCGGACAAAGTTGGCAAAGATGTCTTGCTGCTCGGGCAGCTCTTTGAGTTCCTGGGATTCATCCCAGCGATAGAGCCATACACGGCCGTCGTGGGTGATTTCCGCCTGCCCCTCGGTGCCAAGGATCTTGAGGCGGTTGTCCATGCGACTCAGGCTCGGCGGCACCAGACGGTGGTGCTCCATGACGGCGCTTACGCCGCCGTCCATGCGAAACAGCACCTGCCCGACGTTGTGGTAGTGAACATCGTCGGGTCGGCCGATGTTGTTCTCCGTGCCGACGACGCTTAGATACTCCAAGCCGGTGATCCAGCGCACGATGTCGATATCGTGGATAAGCAAATCGAGCACCGGACCGGCGGAGAGCCGCCGGTCGAAGAACCATTCGGGCCGCACGCCGCGCCGTTCGGTGGCCGCAATCAGCGCATATGCCAAAGCCACCTCGCCGATTTGACCGCTCTGTACCACGTCGCGCACTGCCCGGTAGACTGGATTGCCCCTGCGGCTGAAGAGCTGTCCGACGTGGAGCGAGGTATTGCGCTGCAGGATTGCAATGATGCGGTCAAGTTCAGCCTGGCGCGTTGCCATCGGCTTTTCGGATAGAACCGGGTACCCTGCCTCCAACGCCGCGATGACCGTTTCGCCCTGCCGAACCGGCAACTGAAAACTGGCAATTACGTCTATGTCGTCGCGGGCCAACAGATCGTGAAAGTCATCATGGATAGCGGCCTGGTAGGTGTCTGCAAGCTCCGCGGACTGCTCGCCCGCGTTGGCGACCGCCACAAGCTCAATCTCAGGATCGTTGTCCACGGCACCGAACACTCGCTCCACGTGCTGCTCAAGTCCGATTAAACCGATGCGGTAACTCACGGCTGCCTCCTGCCTCTCTTGCATGACGCCAAATACGCCGCAAAACTAGCCTTTACCTAAGCATTTATCTGCGTTCACTCATCTGGTCGTAGAAAGATCCTTCAGGCCTCTCTCTCAACAGTGCTGGCTACATATCAAATTCAGCCGTGATTTCCCGAACGTAGGCTACGTCGTCTTTGAGTTGGTCGATCAGTTCGGGATAGGAGAGTTCCCGCCAACTCCACGCACCTTGATACTCGGTATGGAAACAGGCGTAGTTGCTGTAACCAATTTGCTTGAGATAGTAAAACGCCTCGCGGTAAGGAGTGATGCCTTCCCTTAACGGCACGAACTTGCTTTCCCACATCACTTCGCCGCCTGATGCGTCTGACGGTTGTTCGAACTGTGCCGGACGCACATGGGAACGACGACTGGAATCTGCCGCGTCAGTAAAGGGAAAAAGCCCTACATTCTTCAGGGAGAGCATGATGAGGCGATCGGAAACCAGGTCGAGACTCTGCACCCAACCGCCATAGGCGCCTTCCAGGCCCATATGCCCGAGGTCGGCGTAGATGCCGATGGCCGCCGGGTCGAAGTCGGCGACCATGCGCTCCACCTGCATCGCCTCGGCGGACAGGCAATAGCCCGCGTGGACGTGGACACCCGCTTGCACGCCGTATTGCAGGCAGAGCTTCTCAATGCTTGCCAGGTCGCGCCGCATCTCGTCGAGTTGCCGCCGCAGATGGCCAAAGCCTTCGTAGTGGTGATAGCCGAGCTTGAACTGTGGGATGCCGCACGCACCCAATTCAGCGATTACCTCACGGGCATACGGTGTGGCGGCGCTCGTAATGTCGGTCGTGATCCAGCCGATTTCAAGCCCGTGCGCACGGCAAATCTCAACAGCCAGCGGGAGATCGGTATGTACCCGTTCAGGTATGACGTGGCCCGCGGTGCCCGCCGCCGCTTCCGGTAGATTGTGCCCGGCGCCGCGCACCGTCAGATCAACGCCGTCCAGGCCCAGGCCTGCGACCGTCGCGGCTAACTCCTCCAGGGAAAGATGTTCAAGACGCTTTGTAAAGAGCAGAAATTTCATTCGGCCGACCTCACTGTCGTGGTACTTGGCCATACGGTCACCATGGATAGATTGTCACGAGAGCCGAGGCGCGCTGGCCAATTCAGGGCCGGAGCACTTGTGCGCACACTGTGACTATACGCTACCCAGTCGCTGCAATTCAAAGCTCTATCGGCCTGTTGTGTGCGCTTCTCCGCGGTCACGGGCCCATGCGGAGTCAGCTCGCTATGGTTTCCAGTCACATAGCTCACCGGCATACAATTCTCCGGTCAGGTTGATTGGCGGGAAGGTCCGCGCGTAGCGCCGAATGACCGCATTGAAGAGTATTGCTCGCAAGCGGTGACCAGGAGTACCATTGAAACGGGTAAGGACACAGCCTAGGAGCCTCGATGGCGCTTTCAGCAAATCGCACGCGCGCGTTGGTCATCAGCCTGCTCTCAATTGTAGGCTTGGTTCTCATCTTGGGCTTTGCAGGCGCGCTCATTGACCGCTTGCGCGGTGTACCGGACTATCCAGCGCCAGTGCTTGAAATGAGTGAGGATGGAGACCCGGTCGTAAGCGTGCTCCCGGGGCGAGCGGAACTCGGTGCAACAGTCTTCATCACCGGTGCGCACTGGCCGGAAGGCGCCCTCATTCGGCTGCAACTCACGTATCCGAACGGAGAATCGGCAGTCACGGTCGGCCATACCTGGGCGGACGAATTTGGGACATTTCGCATCCCCTTCGTGTTGCCGGTCGACCTGCCGCTCCTTGGCGAGAACTCCTTGCTGTTGGTGGCTCGCGGCGAGACCCCAGGTGGGCGAGAGCTTGAGCTATCACTCCCTCTTCAGGTTTCACGCAGCGGTTGGCCGCTCGTGGTGGCCGTGACCGGCAGCGGTGACCTGCCTCTGTCCGGCGCGCACGTTTCTCTCTATGACGCGGTCGGCCAGCTCTTGGCCGAGGCGTTCACCCGGGATGACGGCAAGGCGACTATTCCAGAGGTGCCGTTAGGAAACTACATTGTCGGCGTGCGTAACATTGACTATGCGCTCGTCCGTGCCGAAGTTGAGGTAAAGCGACGCGAAACTGAAGTGCCGGTTACCTTGGTGCCAAGCGCCGGGGGGCGCTTATTCGTTGGCGGCATCGACAACTCTCTCACCCTTATTGACACTGCCAGCAATCTTTCAATCATACGGTATGAGGATGTTTCTCAAACGTATAGTCTTGTCCGCAGCGTGGACGGCCGGTACCTCTATAGCGGCCGCTTTGGCGGTTCGATTGTGCGCTTCGATGCTGCCACCGGTGAAGAGGACGGATGGATGGAAATCAAAAGCGACTATAGTCAGCCGACATTCCTATCACTGCGTCCAGCGGATGAGAACACCCTGTACGGTCTGATGAGATTTCAGAGTGACAGTGACGAGCGGATTTATCGGATTGTGTCGATTGATCTGGAGTCCCGTCGTGTGACCGCGAGTGTGACGGACATCCCATCTTTCGGCCAACTGATTCTTACCCCGGATGGTTCCCGCCTTATTCACGTGGGACACTGGAGCAAGACCATTACGGTTCTCAGTACAAATCCCCTCGCAGTGCTCCGTACGATTGAGGTGAAGGAGAATCCGGGACGGAGCGTCATGTCCCCCGACGGGAAGCGCCTGTTCACAACACTCATAGACTCTGGGGTCCTGGCGATTGTCGACATCCATGAAGGGACGGTAGTGCCGGGTACGACTACCAGTAGCGGCTCTATTGCGCTCGCGCTGCATCCAAACTCGAGAAACCTCTATGTACTCAACGGGGTGCTTGGGTACTGCCAGGTGCTTGATCCGGAGACCCTGGAGGTAAAGGACACGTTTCCGGTCGGACAACGCCCGCGCACTATGGCACTCTCGAGCGACGGTAAGTATCTCTATATTGCGGAAGAGAGCGATCCCAAAATCCACGTTATCGAAACGAGCAGTTATCAACAGGTTGATGCTCTCACCCTCTCCAGCCGGGTAAGGACGCTGGAGGTCCCAAACTAGCACGCGTTGCACGTACCGACGAAGTTTCTCCGGGCACCGTCTTCTGCGAAAAAGGCGCGCGTCGAGGAAATTGTGACATTTCCTACCCAAACGCTTGCACGCATTTGGCGGCCCTGCTATACTTGAAGCGTAGGACCTCTCTACGTTCGTTTTCTCCTTCAACTTTGCCTTCGCTGAATCATATTTGGCGAAATACGTATGCGGTCTATTCGCGTCTCAATTCTCTCCACCCTTTTTGTCTTCCTCTTTACCGCGTTAGTACTCCCTAGCAGCTTTGTACAGGCGGCGGGATCACTTGCCGGCAGAGTCATAGTAATTGACCCTGGTCACGGCGGAGAAGACCCGGGAGCCGTAGTAAATGGCTTCAAAGAAAAAGACGTCAATATTCAGATTGCTCTCAAGCTCAAGTCGCTCTTGGAATCGGCCGGGGCTACCACGGTCTATACGCGCGTTGACGACTCGACCCTGGGGACCAGTGCCAATAGTCGCAGATCGGACTTGGAAGCCCGCCTGGAGATTGCGAACCAGGCGAATGGGGACATTTTCGTATCAATTCACGCGGACTCTCTGGAAGATGCCTCTCGTACAGGAGTGGTTGTCTTCTTTGGGCCCGAAAGTGGTTACCTTTACTCCCAAACGCGACCGCCGGAACTTATCGCCCAAAGCAGGAATCTGGCGCGCAGAATACGAGACAGCCTTCAGGAGATTACGCGGGCGGATGATCGTGGAGTACAGTCGGCGCCCTATTACATTCTTGGCAAGATAAACTCGCCGGCGGTACTTGCAGAGATTGGCACGCTTTCCAACTACGCAGAAGCAATCAAGCTCAATGATCCCAGCTACCAGCAGAAAGTCGCGGCCTCGCTCTACAAGGGGATTTACTCGTACTTCACGGAGCCGGACGGACGCTATGTCGCAGACCTTACGATCCCGGACGGCACTGCAGTGCTGGCAGGCAGCAGTTTTACAAAGATCTGGAAAGTTATGAACACCGGCGGCGTGCCTTGGAACGGCGACTATCGCCTGGTATTCAAAGGCAGAAACCAGTTTGGTGGACCGGTGAGCGTACCCCTGCCCTACCTCATGCCGGGGCAGACCGGGGCGGTGAGTCTGAGACTACGCGCGCCTACCGTATGCGGGGAATGTATGAGCGTCTGGAGCATGCAAGGGCCGGGCGGCCAAAACCTAGGCGACGATTTGTGGGTAAGTATCGGCCTGCGCGATCGATTGCCCACCGATCCTGTACCCAGGATCAACGGCGCGGACGTGCTGTACTTCAACCAGACGGGTCACAATGTCTTTGGCGGATTTCGAGAGTTCTTTGAGGCTAACGGCGGACTCGACATCTTCGGGTATCCACGTACCGAAGAAATGACGGAAGATGGCAAGATTGTGCAATACTTCCAACGTGCGCGTTTTGAGTACCACCCCCAACATGCCGGCACTCCCTACGAGGTGCAACTCACACTGCTCGGCACTGCCATCCGCAATGGCGAGCCGCCGGCCGCGAAAGCTGCACCGATACCGACGACTGAATCGCAGCAGTACTTTCCGGAAACCGGTCATTCCGTCCACTTTGCCTTCCTGAAATATTTCCGAGAGAACGGTGGCATTTACATCTTTGGCTACCCCATTACGCAGGAGGTTGTCGAAGACGGCAAGACTGTCCAGTACTTCCAGCGTGCGCGTTTCGAATACCATCCACAGCACGCCGGGACTCGATACGAAGTGCAACTTGGACTCCTAGGCGACGCAATTTTGCGCCAGAAAGCGTTGCTCTTCGACTAGAGCGCCTGCAATGGCGCTAACCAAAACCTGAATGTACGTATATGTAACCCACACATATACGCTCCGATCCTTCCTCCATTTTTCCTGATGACAAGCCGCTCGTACGCCCGGGCGGCTTGTCATTTAAAGAATGAGCTTGTCGCCGCGCTCAAGGTAACATGTACCGCTAGGCGGCGGCAGTCCATGGTTCCGATGGCGGTGGCAAGACGTGAAAGTGCGAGTAACCGGTCCGTATTCGATTGCGGTTATCGTTTCGGCAGCGTTGCGCGACAGCAGCATTCTTGCCTAATCTCACACGTACATGTAGGATAATACTATATGCGAGACTGTAGTTTAGTTGACAGGTAGACACTCAACCTATACTATGTTCGTAGCGAAACCTTCCTACGGGAATGAATGAGGACGCATTTGCATGGCAGAACAGCCGGAAAAGGAAACGAGCACTAACGAAGCTTCTACCGATCAGGAGCTCTTGCGCCTGCCGGTCGTTGTGCTCACGGATTCCGTCGTCTTTCCGTATATGACGGTCCCCTTGCGACTAGAGGATGAAGCTGCATTCCGAGCAGTGTCGGCGGCAACGGAGGGCGACCACAAGGTGCTGCTCCTGACGCCGGACTCGGAGTTCAACCTGCAGCGGCCGAAACGAGAACATGCGGGCACTGTGGGCACCATTGCGGGGGTGGGACAACTCATTCGCCTTCCCGATGGCAAGCACCAGGCGCTATTCCAAGGGCAGCAACGGGGTCTGCTACACAGCATTTGGAAGAAGAAGCACCTGATCGCGGAAGTTGAAGCAGTAGAAGAGGTGGCCGAATCCAGCCTGGAAACGGAAGCGCTCGTTCGCAGCGTGATCAACCAGATCGAAGCCTACGTCGAGAAAGAACCCCAGGTACCGCGCGATGCGGTGGCTGTGGCGCGAGGCATGGACGATCCGGGTCGCCTCGCCGACCTCTTTGGCTACGCGCCGGAGCTAACGCTCGATGAGCGGCGCACATTGCTCAATATCGTCGACCCTGTAGAGCGCTTGCAACGTGTGTACCGCATCATGGCGCGGCAACTGCAAATCTCCGAGGTCAAGGCGCGGATCCAGGGCGAGATCCAGCAGGGCATGGAAAAAGCGCAGCGGGAGTACTACCTCCGGGAACAGCTCAAAGCCATTCACCGCGAGTTGGGAGAAACGAACCCGCAATTGGCGGAGATTGAGGAAATCAAGAAAGCAATTGAAGAGTCCGCTATGCCCGATGACGTTAAAGACAAGGCGCGTCACGAGGCAGGACGCTTGGGCAACATGCCTTCGGCATCACCGGAAGTCGGCATCGTACGCACGTATTTGGAATGGCTGCTGGGCTTGCCTTGGGCGAACGGATCCGATGAAGAAATTGACATAACACATGTCAAGACCGTCCTCGATCAGGATCACTACGGTCTCAACAAGGTCAAGGACCGCATTCTTGAGTATCTGGCGGTGCGCAGCCTTGCCAAGCATGCGCGCACTCCCATCCTCTGTCTCATCGGCCCTCCCGGTGTCGGCAAGACGTCACTCGGCCGTTCGATTGCGCGGGCGTTGGATCGCAAGTTCGTGCGCATCAGCTTGGGCGGCGTACGGGATGAAGGCGAAATAAGAGGTCATCGTCGCACGTACATTGGCGCGCTGCCCGGCAGGATAATTCAGGGCATGCGCCAGGGAGGCGTGGTCAATCCGGTCTTCGTGCTCGATGAAATCGACAAGCTCGGCTTCGACTTCCGCGGCGATCCTTCCAGCGCCATGCTTGAAGTGCTGGACCCGGAACAAAACTTCAGCTTCTCCGATCATTATCTTGAAGTGCCCTACGACCTCTCAAATGTGCTCTTCATCGCGACGGGGAATCTGATGGAGACTATTCCGCCAGCCCTGCGCGACCGCATGGAGGTGATCAATATCTCCGGCTATACGGAGGAAGAGAAGCTCCACATCGCACGGGACTACCTGGTGCCGCGGCAACTCAAACAGCATGGACTTACACGCACACAGTGCAAGATGACGGATGAAGGACTGCGGAAAGTGGTCCGCGGTTACACGGCAGAGGCCGGCGTACGAAACCTGGAACGGCAGATTGCCACAATCGACCGCAAAGTCGCACGCATGGTGGCAGCGGGGGAACAGAAGTCGGTACGCATCGGCCCGCGACGCGTCCAGGAATTGTTGGGCCCGGAAAAGCTCAACACGAAACTCGACAAACGCAAGGATGAGGTCGGTGTGGTCACCGGCTTGGCGTGGACTGCCGCCGGGGGCGAGATTAGCACGGTCGAGGCGGCTCTCATGAAAGGAAAGGGAAACCTCATCCTGACGGGTCAGCTCGGCGAAGTAATGAAAGAGTCGGCGGTGACGGCACTCTCCTTTGCGCGCGCGAAAGCACGGTCTTTCGATATTGCGGCAGACGAGATCGAGGGAAATGATCTTCACGTACACGTGCCTGCCGGCGCCGTGCCGAAAGAGGGTCCGTCCGCCGGGGTAGCGCTGGCCACCTCGATAGTCTCCATTTTCACGCAGCGTCCGGTAAGCAAAGACGTTGCCATGACCGGTGAGGTGACCTTGCGCGGCCGGGTCTTGCCGGTCAGCGGGCTCAAGGAGAAGCTGCTGGCGGCACACCGCGCTGGAGTGCGGTCCGTCGTTCTGCCAAGCAAGAACAAGCACAGTCTCGAAGACGTGCCTAAAGAGGCGCTTGACGAGTTGAACATCATTTGGGCGGAAACCATGGATGAAGTGCTCGATGCCGCGCTGTTGAAGGTCTCTCCCAGGAGGAATAGCAAGACGAAGCATCCGAATAGAAAGCAACGACTCCCGGCGCCGACGCCGGAGGGTCCACCGGTTGGTACACCAATAAGTCCAAATATAGCTGAGGAGGCATAGAACGAATGGGCAAGATTATTGGTATAGATCTCGGTACGACGAACTCTGTGGTGGCAGTGATGGAAGGCGGCGATCCTGTCGTCATCCCAACGTCGGAGGGCGGCGATCTGTGCCCTTCGGTTGTTGGCTTCACCAAGAGCGAAGAGCGCCTGGTTGGCCAGTTGGCGCGGCGGCAGGCGGTTCTTAACCCGGAGAATACGGTCTCGTCCATCAAGCGCTTCATGGGCCATCGCGAGGATGAGGTGCAGGACGAAGGCCGCCGGGTGGCGTATTCAATCAGCAAAGGGCCCAAAGGCGAAGCGCGGGTAGCTGTGCCGGCGCTGGGCAAGGACTTCACCCCGGAAGAGATTTCCGCGATGATCCTGCAGAAATTAAAGAGCGACGCGGAGAAGTACCTGGGCGAGGAGGTTACGGAAGCAGTCATTACCGTGCCGGCGTACTTCAATGACAGCCAGCGTCAGGCAACGAAGAATGCCGGTCAGATTGCCGGGCTTGAAGTGCTGCGCATCATCAACGAGCCGACGGCAGCTTCCCTTGCGTATGGTCTCGACAAGAAAACGACGGAGACCATCTTGGTCTGGGACCTTGGGGGCGGGACGTTCGATGTATCAATTCTGGAAGTCGGAGACGGCGTGTTTGAAGTAAAGTCCACGGCCGGCGATACGTACCTTGGCGGAGACGACTATGACGACCGGATCGTCAGCCATCTCGCCGAGCAATTCCAAAGCGACGAAGGGATCGATCTGCGCAAGGACCGTCAGGCATTGCAGCGCCTCATCGAAGCTTCCGAAAAAGCTAAGATCGAGCTCTCCACCATGGTGCAAACGGAGATCAACCTGCCGTACATTACCGCCGACCAGAATGGTCCCAAGCACCTTTCTCACACGCTCTCGCGCGCACGATTTGAGGACTTGACCGCGACCTTGACCGAGCGCACGAAGAGGCCGTTCCAACAGGCCTTGAATGACGCCGGGCTCAGTCCCAATGACATCGATGAGGTGGTCCTCGTGGGTGGGGCGACACGCATGCCGGTCATCCAAGAGCTTGTAACGAAGCTCATTGGCAAAGATCCACACCAGGGCGTCAATCCGGACGAGGTAGTGGCGGTAGGCGCAGCCATTCAGGCCGGTGTACTTGGCGGCGAAGTGCAGGATGTGGTCCTGCTCGACGTCACGCCGCTGAGTTTGGGCGTGGAGACGCTCGGCGGCGTCTTTACCAAGATGATCGAGCGTAATACGACGGTGCCTACGCGCAAGAGCGAGATCTTCTCCACCGCGCAAGACGGCCAGAGCGCCGTGGACATCATGGTCTTTCAAGGCGAGCGCCCGATGGCGAAGGACAACATGCTCCTCGGCCAGTTCCGGCTGGAGGGCATCCCGCCTGCGCCGCGCGGTGTACCGCAAGTTGACGTAACGTTTGACATCGATGCCAACGGCATTCTGAATGTGACCGCAAAAGACCTGGGCAGCGGCAAGGAACAGAACGTCACCATTCACGCATCCACGACGCTCAGCAAAGAGCAGGTGGACCAAATGGTCCAGGAGGCCGAAGAGCACGCTGACGATGACCGCGCCCGGGCCGAAGAGGTTGAGACACGCAACCGCGCGGACACTCTCCTGTATCAGACGGAGCGCACGCTCAAGGACCTCGGAGAGGACGACATTCCTGCGGAGGACCGTACGGCGGTCGAGAGCGCTCTCGAGAATCTGCGCGAGGCGCTCAAGGGTGATGATACGGCCAGCATCAACGCGGCAGTGGAAGAGGTGCAGCAGGCTTCGATGAAGATCGGTGAGGCCATGTATGCCAAGGCCGGTGCGGCACAAGGCGAAGACGGCGACCCGGTAGGCGCCGCGGCAGGCCCGCAAGCAAGCAATGGCGACGGCACTGACGACACCGTTGTAGACGCTGAGTTTCGTGCCACAGATGAAGCGGACGCTGAAGAAAAGAGTGATGCGTCCGGGAGTGAAAAGCGCTAGAGCAGATTTGCCTGCAAGCTATGCCACTCTGTGGGAGGTAAGCAACTCGTGGCACCGACAGGGAAACATGAAGAGCCTACGGCTGACGATTCCGAGGCAATAGCCGCCGGTACCGGGGCCGATAGTGACGGCCAGGAAGAGTCAGCCAACGATGGCGACGGGACTTCCGCTCAACCGGAACCCACTCCAGATCCATCGATTGAAGAACAACTGGCCGCGGCAACGCAGGAAGCCGAGGAATACAAGGATCGATTCTTGCGAGCCAAAGCCGACCTGGAGAACTATCGCAAACGATCCGTCCAGTTTGTGACGGAAGGAATCCGCGACGGCCAGCGGCAGACCTTCGAAGCTATCTTGCCCGTAATCGACAATCTGGAACGGGCTGTCGACTACCAGGAGCAACACCAGACGGATTCCGTGGAAGACCTGCTAACGGGAGTCCGCATGACGCTGTGGCAGCTTCGTGAAGCGTTGGAGCGACAGGAAGTGAAGCGGATTGAGGCTGTGGGCGAGCCATTTGATCCGCATTACCACGAAGCGGTTGAAGTGCAGCCGGCCGAGGATGGCGTGGATGCCGATACCGTCATCGGCGAGCTACAGACGGGCTATCTCTTTGGCGACGCGGTTCTCAGACCGGCAAAAGTGCGGGTCGCCCAGCAGCGCTGAAGAGATGAAGTCGCGAGACTGGATGTCTAGGCTGCGGCAGGTTCTGGGTCCAGCAAATCACCTTGCGCCGTAGAGAGAGTGCGATGGAGTTCAAGGACTACTACAAGGTATTGGGCGTTGGTCCCAAGTCATCCTCGAAGGAGATCAAAGAGACGTACCGGAGGCTCGCCCGCAAGTATCACCCGGACGTCAACCCGGGTGACGCTAGCGCAGAAGAGCGCTTCAAGGAAATCAACGAGGCATACGAGGCACTCCGGGATGACAAGAAGCGGGCACGCTACGATCAAGTGCGCGCTGCCCACCGATCCGGGCGCGCGTGGCAGACCCACGCGCGCACCGGCGCGGGCGGCGGCTTCCCGTTTGATATCGGCGGTCTAGGCGGCATCGACTTCGACGGCCTTGGACGCGGCAAAGGAGGGTCCGGCGGATTCTCCGACTTCTTTGAGTCGGTCTTTGGGCGAATGCAGCAGCCAGGCGACCAACAGGGCATGGACTTGGAACAAGAGATCGAAGTCACCTTGGCTGAGGCGTACGCGGGGACCCGCCGCTCGTTCAATCTGCAGGTCCCAAGTCAATGCCCCGCCTGCGCTGGATCGGGACGTATCGAGAGCATGGTGTGCACTGCTTGCCGCGGCAGTGGCACCCAGACCCGACAGCGCCGGCTTGACGTGAAGATTCCAGCCGGCGTGCGTGAAGGTTCGCGCATACGCGTCGCGGGGGAAGGGCATCCCGGGAGAAACGGTGAGCGCGGCAACCTCTATCTGATCGTAAAGATCGCACCTGATTCGCAATATGAACTGAAGTCCGACGACTTGCACGTCGACGTACTAGTTGAACTCGTAGACGCCGTCTTGGGCGCGGAAGTCCCGGTACCGATGCCGGATGGCAAGAGCGTCATGATGCGCATCCCTGCCGAAACTCAAAATGGGCAGGTCTTCCGACTTGCCGGTCAAGGCATGCCGCGACTCAAGGGCGGCGAACGCGGCGGTCTGTTTGTGCGGGTGCAGGTCCGCTTGCCGAAAGGACTGACCCCTCGTGAGAAGAAGCTATTTGCGGAACTAGCGCAATTGCGCAAAGAGAGTCCTGTCACGGCATAGCAGGCGCGGCGAGGGACAACCCAAAGCCTTACTGGGGAGACAGTGAAACACTATGAATATACGCTTCGAGGGCGAAGGGCCATTCTTTGCAATAGGCGTTGTGGCTGAGGTGCTGCGCGTTCATCCCCAGACGCTGCGGCACTACGAACGGCTCGGCTTGGTAAAACCGCGCCGCTCCAAGGGCAATGTGCGTCTCTACTCGCACGCCGACTTGGAACGCATGGAGCAGATCCAGCGCCTCGTGAACGACCTTGGCGTCAATCTCGCCGGGGTGGAAGTGATTTTGAACCTCACCGAGCGTATGGAGAGGCTTCAAGAAGAAATGGAACAGAAGCTGACCGCTCAGCGGGAGCAGTACGAAGCGGAGATTGCCCGGCTCAAGGGCTTGTTGCAGCGGGTTACGCGCAACTTTTAGGTCCTAGACAACCAAGAGTTTGCTGGCTTACATACCATCGCTGCGGGCATGCAGCACGCGTGGAGCGCCATGGCGAGACTGTGGCGACCTACCCCGCCAAGAGAACTAACAACGAGGACGAATGACGATGGCGTGGAATAACCGATTCACGACGAAGGCACAAGAGGCACTGGGCAAAGCCCAGGAGCTGATGCTTCAGCATAACCACAATCAGTTGGACACAGAGCACATACTGTTGGCGCTTCTGCAGCAGAGCGACGGTTTAGTGCCACAGATGTTGAGCATTCTCAACGTAGATACGGTGGAGTTGGAACGGCAACTCGAGAATTCATTGCAGCCACGTCCGAATGTTTCGTTCGGTCAGAGCGGGCAGGCACAGTATTACCTGACCCCGCAGGCCAAGCGGGTACTCGAGATGGCTGAGAGAGAGGCGGGTCGTCTGAAAGATGAATACGTTGGCACCGAGCATCTCTTGATCGCAATTTCCGCCGCCGAAGACAGTGACGCTCACCGGATATTGCGGGAAGCCGGTGTCGAGCGCGAAAGGATCTATCAGGCGCTGGAAAAAGTGCGCGGTTCCCATCGCGTCACCGATCCGGAAGCGGAATCAAAGTACCGAATGCTAGAGAGATACGGCATAGATCTCACGCAGTTAGCGCGCAATGAACAGCTCGACCCGGTTATTGGGCGAGACGAAGAGATTCGCAGGGTAATGCAGATCCTCACGCGGCGCACCAAGAACAACCCTGTGCTCATGGGCGAACCAGGTGTGGGCAAGACCGCCATTGTCGAAGGACTGGCACAGCGCGTTACGAGTGGAGACGTGCCGGAGCAAGTGCGCGAGAAGCGCGTCATTGCGCTGGACATGGCCGCTCTGCTTGCGGGGGCCAAATTTCGCGGGGAGTTCGAGGAGCGTCTCAAAGGTGTCGTTGAAGAGGTGCAGAAAGCCAAGCGCGAGGTCATTCTCTTTATCGACGAACTCCACACCGTCGTTGGCGCCGGCGGCGCTGAGGGGGCCATCGACGCAGCTAACATCCTCAAGCCCGCGCTGGCGCGTGGAGAACTGCAAGTCATCGGCGCCACAACGCTCGATGAGTACCGCCGGTATATCGAAAAAGACTCCGCACTGGAACGCCGCTTTCAGCCGGTGTACGTCGATGAGCCTGCGCTGGAGGATACGATCGCAATCTTGCAGGGGTTGCGGGACAAGTACGAAGAGCATCACCGGCTGACTATTCACGATAGCGCCCTCACCGCGGCGGCAAAGTTGTCCCACCGCTACCTCACCGAGCGCTACCTGCCGGACAAAGCGATAGACCTCATCGATGAAGCGGCAGCGAAGGTGCGCATGGAGATCTTCAGCATGCCGGAAGAGATCAAGGCGCTTGAAGGCCGGCTCAAGGAATGTGAGCGGGCAGAAGAAGCCGCCTGGCAAGAACGGGACTATGAACGCGCGGCCAACGCTCGCACCGAGCACTTACGCCTGCAGGAAGAGTATGACTCTGCCCGCAAGGAGTGGCTGGGCAGCCAAGAGATTCGTGATGAGGTCGATGCCAGGGATGTCGCAGAGGTGCTTGCGAAGTGGACCGGCATTCCGGTGGCGCAGCTCTTCCAGGAAGAAGCCGAAAAGCTGCTGCAGATGGAAGCGGATCTCCACAAGCGAATCGTAAGCCAGGAAGAAGCCATAGTCGCGGTTTCCGAGGCAATTCGGCGCTCGCGCTCCGGGTTGGCCAATCCTAAACGGCCAATTGGCAGTTTTCTCTTTGTGGGCCCCACCGGAGTGGGGAAGACCGAACTGGCGCGCGCCTTGGCGGAGTTCATGTTCGACGATGAAGACGCTCTGGTGCGCATTGACATGTCTGAATACCGGGAGCGGCACAGCGTCAGCCGTCTCATTGGCGCGCCGCCCGGCTATGTTGGCTTCGAAGAGGGCGGACAGTTGACGGAAGCCGTGCGCCGGCGACCCTATCGGGTGATCCTCTTCGACGAAATTGAAAAGGCCCACACAGACGTTTTCAACACCTTGCTGCAAGTCATGGAAGACGGACGCCTGACGGACGGTCACGGGCATGTTGTTGACTTCCGCAATACCGTTGTCATCATGACATCCAACGTCGGGGCGACGATGCTGAGATCCAATGGCGTGATGGGCTTTCGGTCAGGAGGTACGGATGAAGAGCGGGAAGATTTCGAGTCCTTGAAAGCGACGCTGCACAAAGAGTTGCGGCAGACATTCCGACCGGAGTTCCTCAATCGCATCGATGAGATTGTCGTCTTCCACTACTTGAGCAAACTACAGTTGCAGGACGTCGTCGAACGCATGCTTTCAGAAGTGCGGCAGCGCTTGGAAGAGCGTGATGTCACGCTTCAGGTCAGCCCTGCGGCCAAGGCCTGGCTGGTAGAGCACGGTTACGATCCTGACTACGGTGCCCGACCCATGCGCAGGCTGGTGCAGCGAGAGATTGAGAATGTGCTCGCTAAGATGCTGCTGGACGGGACGCTTGCTGAAAACTACGCCGTAACGGTAGAATTGCAGGAAGATAGGCTGCATTTTACAGCGGCCCAGCGGTCTTTAGCGAAGAATGTACCAGCAGAAGCTGCCGTCCTATAGAGGTCTCCTTGCCATACTCTTCACATGGTGCTCGCATGAGACGTGAAAGAAAGGTTGCTATCACCTTGCCCTGTAGCGCTCGCTACCGGGGCAGCGGCAGTAATGCACTTCCGGTCATTCCACCGGGCAGTTTCGCTTGACATGCGCTGAATCCGGCGCAAGCCCGTTGCGCCGGTCCGGACCTTGAATTGTCCGGCAAGGCCTCCAGGCCTTCGATAGCTCGGTTGAGCGAGCCAATTGGCTTTCTTGATACTCAACGGTTGCTGCATCAACTAGCAACTTCCCCATCACTCCTAGGAGCACAGTCTCGTGAGCAGACAATGGAAACGCACCCACACGTGTGGCGCGTTACGGAAAGAACACGTCGCGGCAGCGGTCACATTGAATGGATGGGTACACCGGCGCCGCGACCATGGTGGCGTCGTCTTTATTGACGTTCGTGATCGCTACGGCATCACACAGGTAGTCATAGATCCGCAGGCCTCGGCAGACGTGCAGACGGCGGTGGCGCAGGTCCGCAACGAATTCGTGCTGAGTCTCTCCGGCACCGTCCAAATGCGGCCGGAAGGCACGCGCAATTCCAGCTTGCCCACCGGCGATATCGAAGTGCACGCAACGGACATTCAGGTTCTCTCTGCTACTCAGACCCCGCCATTTGACTTGAACAACCCGGCGTTGGAGGTGGATGAGGCCATCCGGCTGCGGTACCGGTATCTCGATCTGCGCCGCGAGGATATGCAACGAAAGATGGAGTTGCGGCACCGGCTGATAAAGGCGATCCGTGACTTCATGGATTCCGATGGCTTCTGGGAGATCGAGACGCCCATTCTCCTCAAAAGCACGCCGGAGGGCGCTCGTGACTACCTGGTGCCCAGTCGCGTGCATCCGGGCAGGTTCTATGCGTTGCCGCAGTCCCCTCAGCAGCTCAAGCAGTTGCTTATGGTCTCCGGCATGGATCGCTACTTTCAGATAGCGCGTTGCTTTCGCGACGAGGACCCCCGAGCCGACCGCCAACCTGAATTCACGCAGCTTGACGTAGAGATGTCGTTCGTGGAGAGAGACGATGTCATGGGCGTGATCGAGCGGCTCTACCTGGAGCTGGCCGACACGCTAAGTGACAAGACTGTCCTCGCTCGGCCCATTCCGCGCATTGCCTTTGCAGAGGCCATGGAAAGGTACGGCTGTGATACGCCGGACTTGCGCTTTGGCTTGGAATTGGTTGACGTCTCCAACCTGGCGCAAGCAACGGAATTCCGTGTCTTCAAAGACGTGATATCCAAGGGTGGACTAGTCAAGGGAGTTCTGGCCCCAGGGTGTGCGAGCTACTCGCGCAAACAAGTCGATGAATTCACGACGCTCGTCCGTTCATTGGGTGGCAAAGGGCTCGTCAGCCTAGCCATTGACGACAATGGACTGCGCTCACCCGTGCTGCAGCATCTCGGTGAGGCGGCGGCATTGCGCATTGCTGAGGCACTCTCAGCGCAAGCAGGCGACCTGGTGCTGATCGTCGCCGATCAACCGGACGTCACCAACGCGGTGCTTTCCCGCTTGCGCTTGGAGATTGGCGATCGACTGGGCCTCCGTGATCCCAACACGCTAGCCTTCTGTTGGCTCGTAGACTTCCCGCTCTTCGAGTGGGATGACGACGAAGATCGTTGGAGCTTTGTGCATAACCCGTTCTGCGGGCCGTTCCCGGAGGACGAGCACCTGGTCACGTCCGATCCGGGCAGCGCCCGCTCCCTGCAATATGACCTGGTATGCAACGGCTGGGAGATTGGCGGCGGTAGCGTCCGTGCGCACAAGCGCGAATTGCTAGAGCAAATCTGGCTGACAATGGGCTATACCAAGGAGCAGATTGACGAGCAAATCGGACACATGCTCGAGGCATTCTCCTATGGCGTGCCTCCGCACGGCGGCATCGCCATGGGCCTCGATCGGACTATCGCCATATTCGCGGACGCCGAAAGCATCCGCGAGACCATCGCCTTTCCCAAGAACCAACAAGCGATAGACATAATGACGCAGGCTCCGTCGCCGGTAGCCGAGCCGCAGCTCGCAGAGGTCCATCTGGCGCTGCGCCGGCACAAGGAATGACCGGCCGACCCCGGTAGCAATGACGTTCACGCCTCAGCCAATTGCCTCGGCAAAGGCGTGAACGGACATTAGCGATGTGGGGCAGCGGGCCTGTGCGCACGCTTTCGAAGTGTGTCGGCGATCTGTGGAATCCGTTGAGGTTCTTTGATAGGCTTAGGTCGGGAGCGTAGAATTGGTCGGAGTTTTACCATTGGGAGAACTCGTTTCACGCAGCAGCGCGGAGGCACTAGCATGAAGATTTACATAATGACGGATATGGAAGCGGTTGCAGGCGTTGTCGATTCAGAGAACTACTGTGCCAAGACGTCTCGGTACTACGAGCGTGGCCGCGAACTGACAACGTTGGAGACTAACGCTGCCATCGAGGCGTGCCTGGAAGCCGGCGCCACGGATATCCTGGTGGTGGATGGACACGGCCACGAAGCCATCGACCCGGTGCTTCTTCACCCGGAAGCCAAACTGCTGGCGGGCCGACCAATCGGCTACCCGTTTGGGTGCGATGATAGCTTTGACGCGGCACTGAGCATCGGCCAGCATGCCAAGTCGAACACTGACGGCGGCCACCTCGCCCACACCGGCTCTTTCAATTGCGAAGAGCTTACCATCAACGGTGTTTCCGTCGGCGAGATGGGCTGCAACTTTCTCTTTGCGTCCTATTTTGGCGTGCCGTCGATCTTTCTAAGTGGCGATCAGGCGGCGGCTGACGAAGCCAAAGCGCTTGTGCCCAATATCGAGACTGCCGCCGTCAAGGCGGGGCTGCAACGCGGGCCTGCGGCAGGCATATCCGGTGACGAGAACAGGAAGTTCAACGGCGCCGCAATTCACTTGCACCCGACAAAGGCCAGAAAGCTCATCAAAGAAGGCGTGCGGCGCGCGCTCGCAAAGCGGCACGAAATCAAGCCGTTCTGGCTGGAGCCCCCGTACGAACTCATTAGCGTCTCACGGCCTGAGAACGGCACGCCGTCCCGCACGGCTCGTGCTTCGGCAGATGACGTGCTGGAGTTGTTGAGGAAGCCGCGTACGTACACCGAGACGCACGCTGTACCGGCGCGCTGAATTTAAGCGATAGCTCTGCCTGACGGGCCGCGAGCGGCTTGATAGGAGTGAACGGCCGCGCCCAGTAAACGGCACGATCGTACGTTTGTCACTTCCGTGTGGCATTCCAAGATGAGCGCACCGAGGAATGCACCGGTGGGCCGGTAACTCTCTACCTGCGGTACAATTGAGCGGTGAAGAGACACGAGGAGGTACTAGGGCGGTGATTCATTGGGAAGTCTACGGCGCTTTGGCGCCTGAGACAGATCTCATCATCCGGGAGAAGGTGGTATGCAAATCCTCGTCGTAGACGACGACCAGAAAATCACCGCACTGCTTCACAGAGCCCTCTCCCATCAAGGCTACGAAGTAGAAATTGCGCACGACGGCTTTCAGGCTCTCTCCATCGTGTCGCAGAGCCAACCGGATTTGATCGTACTTGACATCCTCATGCCGGGTCTCGACGGATTGCGAGTCTGCAAGCGCATCCGGCAGGATAGCACCGTCCCTATTCTCATGCTTACGGCTAAAGACGAACTCACGGATCGTGTGGTGGGCCTGGACAGCGGTGCGGATGACTACCTGGTCAAGCCATTCGAGTTGGAAGAGCTATTCGCCCGCATTCGCGCCCTCTTGCGGCGGAGCACCTCGCCGGATGATGAAGTACTCCATTTCGCCGACCTAACGCTGGACACCGCGGGCAGGCGTGCCCAGCGTAGCAGCCGGACGTTTGACCTAACGGCAACGGAGTATGAGTTGCTTCTTCTCTTCATGCAGAACCCACGGCGCGTGCTCCCACGTCACTACATAATGGAAAAGGTGTGGGGCTACGACTTTGAGGGGGAATCGAACGTCCTCGAAGTCTACGTCGGATACTTGCGGCAAAAGCTGGAATCTGACGGTGGTACGCGCATCATCTTTACCGTACGCGGTGTCGGATACGTTCTTCGCGAAAGCTGAGATATGTCACTGCGTCTCCGACTGACGTTCCTGGCAGGGAGCGTACTTGCGATTACGCTCGTCGTTTACTATTTACTAACGTACATCCTCATTTCTCGCGCGATCTACGGTGAGATCGATCAAGCCCTAGAGACACAATCGCGCGAGGCACTGCAATTCACGCAGACTCGTCCCACAGCCCAAGGGCTCCAAATCGTGCTGCGGCCGGAATTCAGCGACGCATTTTCCCATTCCGGTACTTTTGTCCAGGTTGTCGGCAGTGATGGTTCCGTGTTTTCGCGTTCGGCGAATCTGAGCGATGAGCACCTCCCGAGCGGCGATGAGATTCTGGAGCGTGCCCGCCAGGGCCAGCCCTTCATTGAGACGGTTACAGTCCGCGGCACCCCGCTGCGCATCTATCACCAGCCCTATGTTGTGCAGGGTCGGTTGCGCGCCATATTGCAGGTTGCCCGCTCGCTGACCGACGTCGAGACGAGCTTGCGCCAACTTCGCGTGATAATCCTGGTTGGCGGCGGCATGAGCATCGTGGCGGCCATGGGCCTTGCCTATCTCATTGCGCATGCCGGCCTACTGCCCCTTGAACGCCTGGCTCAGGCCGCGCAAGTGATCGGCCAGACCCAAGACCTCAGCAAGCGAGTGCCGCAGGCGGGCGCCAACGATGAAGTGAACCGCCTGGCCGAGACGTTCAACACCATGTTGGACCGCCTCCAGAGCAGCTATGCCCGTGTAGCAGAAGCGCTTGCCGCCCAGCGGCGTCTCGTGGCCGACGCCTCACACGAGCTGCGCACACCCCTAACAGTGGTTCGGGGTAACGTGGCGTTGCTGCGGGACATTCCCGATCTTTCGGAGGAAGAACGAAAGTCCGCCCTGAATGACATTGCCGTGGAATCGGAACGGATGAGCCGCCTGGTATCAGACATGCTCGCCCTGGCGCGCGCCGATGCCGGCCAAACCGTGCGCCGTGAGCGCGTTGACCTCAATGCCATAGCCGCGGATGTGTGTCGACAGGCCCCCTACTTTAACGCAATGGTGGCAGTGCAACTAAACGCGACAGACGAAGACGTCAGTGTGATGGGTGACCCTGATCTGCTTCGCCAACTGATACTGATCCTGCTGGACAATGCGCTCAAGTACACGCCGGCCGGTGGTACGGTCACCGTTAACACAGCGAGCGAGCTGCGAGCCGTGCGGCTCACCGTTGAGGACACTGGCATCGGCATGCGTGAGACCGATATAGCCAACGCGTTCGATCGCTTCTATCAGGCAGATAGAGCCCGGCATTCCGGTGGCTTTGGACTAGGACTATCCATTGCCAAGTGGATTGTCGAAGCGCACAGTGCGGAATTTGACATAACTAGCGCACCGGATCAGGGTACGACCGTCATTGTCAAGCTCCCCCGCAATTTGGGGGGGCTTGAGGAAGAGCTGGATGCCTCTGCCACGGATGCGGAACAGACCGACGGTGGGAACGGCACACTCTTCGAACACGCTGCGCGACAGCAAGCCGACAAATCAGAATCCTAGGGCAGCGCATTTCAGTGGGCTGAACTATCTTCTTTTCAGGAATTGCTTAGCTAACAAGAGTACACTGAGACTAAAGCATATTTTTCAGCAGGGAGGCACGGCGATGGCAATGTCCTCGCACTCGATGCAGTCGCCTGAAGGCCACGCAGGCGGCGCTGGTTTGAGCCGCAGAGGGCTGGGTTTCGTTGTGCTCCTCAGCGTAGTTCTTGCAGTGGTGGCAGGCATCATTGCCGGAGGCTTCACCGCCTGGCTGATATTGCGCGACAGCCGGACAGAGCCGGCGCCGGTCATACAGACTGCGCAAATCACCTACGCGGCAGAGTCAGAAGCAAGCGCTGTCGCAGTTTACGACGCTGTTGCCCCCAGCGTCGTTACTGTTTGGACCCTCGATGAAGACCGACCCGGTGGAATTGGGTCGGGGACCGGCATCATCGTTGACGGTCAGGGCCATATTCTGACAAACAACCACGTCGTTAGCGAAGCTGACCGCGTGCGTGTGCAGTTGCTTGACGGGAGTTCCCTCTTCGCCGATATTGTCGGACGGGATCCCGGGACGGACCTGGCCGTCATCCGGGCTGATCTCCCCCGTGATGGCATTCTGATAGCGCGCTTTGGAGACTCGGCAGCGGTAAAGCCGGGCGATCCGGTCTTTGCCATAGGCGCGCCGTATGGCTTTAGCCACAGCATCACTGCAGGCATTGTGAGCGCCGTGGGAAGGGCCTACCCCGGCAGAGGACGCCGGATCAGCGGGCTTATCCAGAGCGACACTGAAATAAATCCCGGCAATTCCGGCGGACCGCTTCTCAACGCCAATGGCGAGGTAATCGGCATCACCACGGCTATTCAGACCACGAATCAGAGATTTCAGGGCGTCGGCCTTAGCATCCCCTCAAACCTCGTGCAGCAGCTCTTGCCGCAACTCATTAGAGGAGAAGACATCCGCCGCGCGTTCTTGGGCGTACGCATGGAGACGGTCACACCGCAAATTGCCCGGGCCAGGAATCTCGGCGTCGAGCGCGGAGCCTGGATACTCGGTGTCACGCTGGGCAGCCCCGCTGAGAAGGCCGGCATCCGCGGTTCGGTGCAGAATTCTCGCAACGCAGATATCATCACCGCAATTGACGGAGTTTCGATAAACACCGCCGACGACCTCATAGCCTACATCCAGTCTAAGGACATTGGCGACACCATCACGATAACGGTGCATCGCAACGGCGAAACGCTTGAGTTTACCGCGACGCTCGCGGCCTGGCCGAACAACTGACCCAGCGACGTTGTAAAACCTGCAAGGTTCATGCGGTAAGCGGTCACGCTAAACAGCTTGACCGCTCTGCATTGTCAAGATACGATATCCGTAGAGGCTCTCCTTAAATCCAGCAGGAGGCGCTTCAATGCGGATGCCACCCATTCGGGACGACCTGCCGGACGCCAGCTATGCCGACGCCGTCTTCATGGTCGTTCCTCTGCGCACGGCGATAGTGACCGGCTTCGTGGCTGGCGCGATTGTACCGTGTCTTCCATTCGCTATCCTCATCTTTGCCGGCCTCTTTGGGACGTTTCTTCTCAACCGCGGCACGATCGACTTGACGACGTCGTATGTGGTCGCGCCGGGTAGCGCGGAGGCGGCGGCGCGGGTTCTTACGCTCTTTTTCTTGTTTAGCAGCGTTCTGGGAGCCGTTATGGGGGCGGTGCGCCGCTGGAGCGTGCAACGCGGTGTGACGTGGTCTTTGCTGGTTGGTTTTCACTTCTCATCCCATCCCGGCCCGCAAACGGTACTTGCCCTCATATTTGTGCCTTCGCTCATCGCCACGTCCCTTCATCTATTGAGCCTCGAAGTCAGCTATCTTGTCAGCATTGCTCCGGTGCTGTTCTTCATGTTCCCCTTTTGGACGCTTTCAGGTTTCGTATACGAGACGGTATGGGAACCCATCGTCTTCTTGATCCTGCAAATTGCCGTAGGTAAGCCCATGACGTGGCTTAGACGTGAAGCTGCCCTTGTTCACCTCCTGAAAGACGACTCCGAGCTCGTTGTTTGCCGTCTCTATACCGTCCGCATTGATCCTGAAACCGGTGTGGCGTATGTACGCGGTGACTTCCGCACGCCGGACCACTATCGACGGGTGAGAGAAATCGGCCAACGCGTAATCGGCGTAAACGCAGTGGAGGCAGAGGGTCTGACTCTCCTTGAAAGAGAACAATTGCGGACGGCCGCGGAGTCGGATAGACTGAGTAGCGCTGGTAAAGACCAGGAAGTCGCGTCGGCCCGAGAAAGGGTGGTGGGGTTGGCAGGAATGGTGCCGCATCGCAAAATGCTGCGGGTGGGGCTCAGCCTCTGGCAGGCTCTTGTAGGCACCGCTCCCCGCACGAGCCGCAATGGGGGGCACGATTCCAAGGAGGGATAGACTGTGTTAAGTCAAAACCCGATGGCCCCGGTGGGCAGTCCGTTGTCGCCACAGTTGCCGAGCGATCTGCCTGATACGCTTGATTCAGACACCGTTCTCACTGTCGTCGATGTGCGCACCGTATTGGTGTTTGGCTTTGCTGCCGGCGCGCTGGTGCCGTGTATTCCCCTTGTGGTATTGGGATCCGTTGGAGTAGTCGCTACTATCCTCTTTAATCGCGGCACGATAGGCTTCACGGCTTTCTCCCCGTCTGCAAGCGGCGTCACGCCGCTGGCTGTAGTCACACTCTTGTTTGTTGTGCTAAGCAGTGGTGCCTTGGGCGCCCTCATGGGCGCGGTACGCCGCTGGAGCGTGCGTCGGGAGATATCCTGGAATTTGCTGGTCGGACACTATTTCTCGTCGCATCCGGGCCCGCATTCGGTCATAGCTCTTGCTGTGGTACCCCTTTTGGCTGCGGCTACTCTGCACGCAGTGAGCGTCGCTGCCGGGTACAGTCTAAGCTTTGCCCCGATATTCTTCCTTATATTTCCGCCCGCCTGGATTCTGTCCGGGTTGATATTCGAATCGGCATGGGAAGCTCTTGTCATTCCTATGTTGCGTTCTACTGCAGGTGAATCGATGAGGTGGCTAGCGCGCGAGGCTGCGCTCTTTCGCTTGTTGAAGGATGATTCCTACCTCTTCGAATGCCGCCTGCATGCCGTGCGCATTGATGCGGCAACAGGTGTGGCGCACGTTCAGGGCGAATTCCCCACGCCTGACCACTTGCGCCGCGTCCGGGAAATAGGCTTGCGGGTTATCGGTGTGACGGAGGTTGACGTAATCAGAGAACCTCACACACAGACAGAGCGCTTGCCAATCAGAACGTAGGGTCTATGGACGCTCGAGAAACGGATACTGATAGGCTTGGATACTTGGATTCCATCAATCAAGTCAAGCCAATGACCCGCCGCCAGTTGCTCAGCACTGTCCTGGTTGGCGCTCAGGTTCTGCTCTTAAGCTGTGGCGGCGACGACAGTGAATCACCCTCTCAGAGCGAGCCACAATCTCGCCAGGGAAGCGTGGCGGTCCCGGTTGAGGAGACGCGAAATCTTACGCTTGCCGTTCTCGACAATCCTCTAGCGATCACGCCCGGCCAGAGGGCCATAGATGCTTGGACACAGGGCAATATCTCCGGCGCGCCCCAGGGGACGGCCCTGCAGCTAATCAAAGTTCCGCGGCCGGGCGGCATCAGGGAGTTCCTGGGAGCGCAAGCGGCAAGCGGAGTGCCTCTGGATCTCATCTGGCTCCCGCACGGAGAGGACATTCCCGGCTTGTTCAAGTCCGGGCTGCTGGCCCCGCTTGACCGCTGGCTGGAAGTAGATCAGTCAGCGCCGCTCGAGGCCTTTGTCGAAGAAGCCCGCCACTTAGTGCGCTTGCGTGCACGGACGTTTGCGTTGCCGCTGGCTATCGCCCCGGTCGTGCTCGCGCATAATTCATCTCGTTTTGAGAGCGCAAATTTGGCGGCGCCCACCAGCGACTGGAGTTGGATTGACTTTATCGAGGCAGGCAAGAGCCTGACGGAAGACATCAACGGCGACGGCTCACCCGACCGCTGGGGCTTCATGGCGCCCGGCCACTTCCCGGAGTGGCTGGTGTTTCTGCAGCAAGAGGACGTTATAGTTGCAGACCTCGATTCCGGTCAGATCGGCATGGATGGCCCGGCGAGCATCCGTGCCCTCACCGCTTGGGACGAACTGGGAAGAGTGCACGGCATCCTTCCCTATGGGCCAAACACTACGGTGGCAAGACTGCAGGGCCTAAATGACTTCCTGCAAAGAGGCATGCAGTTTACCTACTCTTTCAACCTTATGCCCCAGCGATGGAGACATGTCACACCACTACCCACCGGAGCGCGGAGCTCTGCTCCCCTTGCTCTTGCGGAAGCGCTGGCCGTTCCGGCTGCGGCCCAAGGCGAGGACGTCTACGAGGCTCTGGTACCACTGGCGCACTGGATCGGCGAGCGTCGCGCCATGCCCGCAACAACCGCTGGCTGGCAATATATCAGCCGCCCGGATCGAGACCACTTTGACCTGGTCTTCCCGGAGTCGACGCAGGAGACTTTGTTACAGGCACTGAACAACGCCAAGGCTTCCCACGTAGCCAGCAGCCCGGAACTGTCACAGGGGCTCTTCAATATCGTCACGTATCGCTTAGCACGGGACGAAGTGAGCATCGAACAAGCAATCGAGCAAGCGCAGAACTGGCTGCAGAGCTACGTCAACGCGTAAACCGTAGGCGTGTTTCTACTCTAGTTCTCGCGCATTGCAGCAACTGCTGCCGAGAAGTATAGTGTCGGCTACCGTATGCGGAGGGATCGCCGCGCATCGATCTGAGTAGAGTGAAGTCCACACGCGTGCTCCGACTTGAGTGAACTCGCCGCCGGCTACTCTGCGATTGCAGGTGCAATCTTCCAAGATGGTGTGAATAGACATAAAGACGCCTGCTGCATTTTCAGCAGGCGTCAAATTCGTGTCTAGACGTGGTATCTGTCCGTCTTGCAGAACCTATCCCGAACGGCCGGGAATAAAGCCCTCCTCACCGAGTAGCTTCTGGGCCTCTTCCAAAGTCTCATCCGGCGGCGGCAGGATTACGTCCGACGGCACGATTTCATCATCCGCAAGGGCGGTCCCTTGCTGGGTAACGAGATCATGCATCTGCTGAAGCAATTCTCGGAATGCCCCGTCGTCAGAGCCTGACACGGCGGCTTCAATCGCGTCATCAAAGCGCTGCAAATCGGTTGCGACGGCGTCATCGAGGCGGTACTGTCCCACAGTTGCAATGCGGACTATCATGAGCGGTCCTCCAACTGCTTCTTGTCCTTATCCTCGAGCTGTCGCTTGAGCATTGCCAGCTCTTCATCCACGCCACCCTCGGCACTGAGCTTGTTCAATTCGCGCTCGACAAGGTCGGAACTGGCACCGGTAGAGTCTTCCAGCACGCCGGTATCCACAAGCTCATCAATCGCCAGCGAGCGTGCCTGCAGAGATTCCGTGCGTTCTTCCGCCCGTTCGACGAGCAGAGAAACATCCGCCATCTCTTCCGAAAGACCCGAAACCGTCTCGCTTATCCTCGTCTGCGCCTCGGCCGCGCTGTACTGGGCCTTGATGACTTCCTTGCGCGTACGGAAATTCTCAACCTTTGCCGCCAGCTTCTGCTCGGTAAGCGCAAGTCGTTCTTGATCGTGCTCCAGAGCTTGGATTTGCTGCCGCAGCCCATCCGCCTGCGTAACGACAAGTTGCTTGCGTTGCAGCGCAATGCGGGCCAAGTCTTCGCGTCCTGCCTGAATGGCGCGCTGGGCCTGGTCCGAAAGCTTCGCCTCGTTGCTTTCCAGCTTCGCCGCCTGCATTTCCAATCGCCGCTTGGACGTAACCACCTCTACAATGCCGCGCTTGACTTTGTGCAATTGCTCGAGCTGGCGTTCATATGCGTAGTCAAGCGTCTCCGCCGGGTCTTCACTACGGTCCAGCAGCGCGTTAATCTTGGCGCTGAGCACAGCACCCATCCGCGAAAAGACACCCATTCACATTCCTCCGGTTAAACGACCGCTCGAATCCGCATTAAGGAATACTGACATTAGTCCAAGTATCCCACAGAGATTTCGCTTGGTCAAACTATTTCAGCGTCGATTTTCGCGCTCCAAGATTACTCTAACGAACGGCACGCACAGATAGTGGGAGGTCTACGCTTGACATTTACATAAGTGTGCAGTAAGCTGAGCGTACTGCACAAACTCGAAGACGGCGTGCCGATCATTAAGCTGGACAGCTAAGGTACCTAAGGGAGTGATCGGCGTGCGGATGATTGGCAATTCACAGACTCTCAATAGGGTGGTTGTACTCGTTGTATAGCAAAGGGCTGACTGGAGCACGAAATATGACACGACGCAAATGGCTAACGATTGCGGCTAGCGCCGGTGTAGCATTGCTCGTAGCGAGTTGCGGTGGTGATGATGATGGCGAGCAGACTTCGCGGCCGGAGCCGAGTCCCCGTGCGGCAGACACTATAGAGACCGCCAAGGAGCCGCGGGAGTATACACTGGCATATTTGGAACACCCTTTCATACGGAATCCCCCCAAGCCTAGCATCCTTGGCCGGGAAGTAGTATCGGGGTGGAACAGTGGCGGTTTGCCGGGCGCGCCCGAGAATTCGACGCTAGAGTTCGTCGCAATACCCGGGAAAACCGATGAAAACAACAGTTATCTGGGTGCCACGTCTGTAATCGAGTACCTGAATACGGCGGCGGCAGGCGGGGTATCCGCAGCGGATGTGGTCTGGCTTCCTTCTTATGCACAAATCATGGAGATGCTTAGATCCAGGTTTTTCCTGCCGCTTGATCGCTGGTTGCAAGGAGATAAGCAGAATCCGCTGGAGGCATTTTCAGCGGAGGCCATGCGCCTCGTGCGATATAGGGGCCAGACCCTCGGTTTGCCTATTGCGGTCGCTCCCGGCGTCCTGGGTTACGACGCCGATCGCTTTCAACGTGCCAACGTGGCCGCGCCTGCTACCGAATGGACTTGGTCGGAATTCATCGAGGCGGGCCAGCGCCTGACTTTGGGCGCAAATGAAGACGGCAAGCCGGAACAGTGGGGCCTTTCGGCGAATTGGGACTTCCCAGACTGGCTGCCATTCCTGCTACAAGAGGGCGGTGAAATCGTAGACTTGGATTCAGGCGTAATTCGTCTGGAAGGACCAGCCGCCATACACGCGCTCACGGCCTGGGATGAAATGGGTAGAGAGTATGGCATCTACCCGTACGGGTCGGAGGTTACGGATGCGGATTTGCGGGGCTACGAGGATGTTGTTCCGAGTGCCATGCGCTTTTCGCGGTTTAATAAGCATCCGTGGGGCTATTGGCCCGACTATGCATCAATGCCGCAAGGATCAAAGAAAGCTACGCCGCTGTTGCTGGAGGAAGTGCTGGCGGTGCCGGCCGCTGCAGCCGGGGACGACGCGTATGAAGCGCTAATTCCTCTCGCTCATTGGATTGGCGAACGCCGGGTCTTGCCTGCTGTGACCGCCGGTTGGCAATACCTAGAGAAACCGGATTCAGGCCATTTCGACTTGATACTCTCAGAAGCAATGCGAGAGACCGCATCGCAGAGCTTGCCCAATTCAAAAGCGTCCCATGCGGCAAGTAGCTCCTCGATTTCGTATCACCTTTTCCACCAAGTCACGCTGCCGCTGGCCCGTGGCGAGGTAGTCATCGAACAGGCGATCGATCAGGCGGTCATTTGGCTTCAAAGCTATCTAGCTGAATAAAAACCAGTAATAAGTTCCGAGAAGATACATTCTCGGAACTTATTGAGTTTGCGGCGGTTAGCGCTCTCTTCTCCGTAGTGCTGTTGCCTGGGGAGGTGTGCACTCTGCGCGCCAAGCCTTCCCGTGCCCTGATACAGGGAAGTAGAGGCTAATCCCAGTGCCGCATCGATAGTAGCGCGGGGGCTTGTCCCCCGCCAGAGTTCGGCGAAACTGCGCACCACGTCGGCAGTACGGGGAGTATCACCACCGTTGCCGCGTAGGGACACGGGCGCACGAGCAAGTGAGCCTCAACAGGCGCAGGTTACAAACCGGCGCTCCCGGAGGCGAAGAGGCATAGCGTACACTGATAGGTGCAGACCCCTCACAACGTGTACGTGGTGTACCCATTCTCACACGGATTGCCGTAGCTCACGTGAAGCCGTCCCTGAAGGGGCTCCATCACGTATGAAGCCACCGTCTCTATGCTCTCCGGCGTGCCGTCGTTATGTCTACAAATGCTGTGGGGATGGCCGGCATGATCCGACATCATCTGCATCACATCGCTAGCCGAAGCGAGGTCAACGCTGGCAACAAGCTGGTCCGCCCGCGCGCAGCGCGGCTCTGAATCCGGCAGTTGACTGCGGAAGGTGTCAAACTCCTCGAGTTCAGGCGAACGGATATTGTTGGTATGCGCAAGTGTACCCTCAGTGGCCTCGATCACGCCCAGGCCGTGGGGGGCCGCAATCTCGGCATCCACCAGGCGGTTCTCGCCATCAACCATCAGGTAATTGCCAGCGGATGAAAACGCCGTCTGTTGCATTATGTCAAGAACTTCCGCCAGATTGCGGCATTCGAGAATGCGTCGCTTGAGAGGGTAATGCGAGACCCCAACCCGCCAGCCTTCGGTGTAGAGCTGGTTCTGGACGAAGGCGACGCCATGCTCATTGAAGCCCGGATACCCTATTACGCCCGCCCACGTGAACATGATGAATGCCGGTTTCTCCTCCGGCGCCACTCGCAAGACCACGCCTACGTCTTTCATCCAGTCCCCAACGTCCTGGTTTTGGGCGATGATTGTGCTTTCGTTGTCCGTACGGCTCGTCAGGAAGCCGAGCGAACTGCAGCCGTCGGTCAACCCGGCGTTACCCAGGGTCAGTTCGGTGCGCACGTTGAGCAGTACCACTTCAGCAAACGCGACGTTTGCTCCTTCCGCAATGCCTTCCATCTCTTCAATTGCATCAGGGATGAAGCCCCGAATCGAGGGCACGAACGACTCCGCCCGCGCGCGTAGTGTTGCGGGGTCCTGGTTCTTAGCATCGCCAATAGTCTGATACGAATACTCGAGAAAGGTGCGGATCTGTTCCCGGCAGGCCTCCCCGTGCTGGCGGCCTACCTCGAACGATGAGCCGCTGATTTCGAAGAAAGGATACGCCTCAGCTTGCCCCATGAATGCCACTCCTTCAGGTTATGTAAAGGTCGTTTGCTCCCAGTTGGCCTTGTCCAACGTTTGCAGTCCACTGCCATCGTACGCCGAGAATTGCCCGGCGACAAGCATTCGCTTTGGCTGTGCTGCCCTGGCACAATGGCACCTACGAATACGGCCAAATCTGACGCAGTGACGCTATCAGGAGTCTGCCCTCCGCCAAACCGGAGCAAGACCGACTCCTAGTCTTTGCGTCGAGAGACTTCAAGAATTGGCGTTTGAGCCTTGAACGAGAGGACTGCCCCTACGTGCTGTAGATTCAGGTGTCACCAATCCCCATCGTGCCAAGAAAACAGGTGGTGAATCCATGGAATCCATCGACATTTTCTTCCTTGCCAAGGACGCGGTTGCCATTCAGACGCAACCGGTACCCGATGTGAAGGCGGGTGAAATCCTGGTCCGTTTGCAATATTCCCTAATCAGCACCGGTACCGAATGCATCTGCCTGCAACGCAACTTCGCGCCCGGCACACATTGGGACAAGTGGGTGCAGTATCCCTATCGGCCGGGGTACAGTGCCGCTGGAGTAGTGATGAAGGCCGCTGACGATGTGGTGGACGTGTCCGTTGGCGACCGGGTCGCCATTCCCGTCAAACATGGGCAATATGCGGTTCTTGATGCCGATCGGGCGGTCAAAGTGCCGGATGGAGTCTCGGATGAGGCAGCCGCCTGGTTTAACCTGTCCTGCATTGCGCAGAATGCCGTGCGGAGGGCAGAGCACCGGCTTGGAGATGATGTCGTAATCATAGGCGCCGGCCTATTGGGCCAGCTAGTGGCGCAATACGTCCGGTTGATTGGCGCCAATCGCGTCATCGTTATCGACACGGCGCCTGTACGACTGGCTATGGCCGCAGCGCATGGAGCAACGCACACCTTGTCTGTTGTCTCTGCCGATGCCGTAGATGCAGTGGCATCTCTAACTGCGGGTAGAATGGCAGACGTCGTCTACGACATTACCGGTAACGCGGCAGTCTTGCCTACGGCCCTGCCGTTGGCGCGGCGGTTTGGGAAAGTGCTCCTACTCGGCGACACCGGGACGCCGTCTGACCAGAGGCTCACCGGTGACGTCATTCGGCGCGGGATCAATATCGTCGGCGCCCACAGCACGAATCCGCCGCCAAGCGCGAGCGACTATGCCCACTGGACCCACAAACACATGACGAAGCTCTTCTTCACCTACCTGGAGCGCGGTGACATGCACGTTGAAGACCTTGTCACCCACCGCTATAGTCCTCGCCGGGCCGTCAAGGCGTACGGCATGCTGACGAAGGACCGCTCCGAAGCTATGGGTGTGCTCTTCGATTGGACGAGCCTGGACTGAGTAATTTCCAGCCATCAGAACAATGAGAGTCACCTCATCCTCTGTACTCTGCACGCAGGCTCTTCTCACGTCGATTGGACCCCAACGGCAAAGGTCTTCCATCCTCTCTCCGCAGCAAGTGAGCACACTGTGTGCATAGTGCCGCCCGCAGGGCGCACCGGCTCTAGACCGCGCTGCTCGCGAGACGACTGATGCCCAGCCCGACCAGAACTAAGGCGATCCCCAATACGTTGCTGAGCAAGAGATTGAGCAGAGCCATACGCAACGCACCCTCGCGGATGAGGTTTACACTCTCAATCCCGTAGGTTGAGAACGTCGTGAATGCGCCGAGCACGCCAATCAGTAGGAAGGTGCGGGCGTGGGGAGAGAGCGCCGTGTGGGCCAGCGGTTCCCACAGCAGACCCACGGCAAAGCAACCGATCAGGTTAACGCCCAGTGTTCCCGCGGGAAATGCGCTCTCAAAATAGCGGCTGATAAGACCGGAAAGCACATAACGCAGAGTAGCTCCGCAGGCACCGCCCAGGGCAACGAGCAAGAGTGACGCCATAGCACGCTTCAACTACTCTCTTGCGGTTTGCACCAGAGATCAAACCGCACATGGTGAGAAACGCATCGGTTCCTGTCATGTGCGGCCAAACAACGGGGTGTGGAACAAGACTGGTGCCGAAGGCGGGATTCGAACCCGCACGGGTATTACCCCACTGGTTTTTGAGACCAGCGCGTCTTCCGTTCCGCCACTTCGGCAAGCCTAGGATGATTCTAGGCAATAGCAATCGCAGCGGTCAAGCGGAGCCATTTATGTCAATTCCTTTGTTGCATGAGTTGAGGCGCGTCGGCCAGGATCTGCTCCGCGACCTCCTGTCCAAGTCGAATACTGTAGTTAATCCCGCGATCTTCGGGATAGATGAGGGTGGTGTTTGCTAGATATAGCCGGGAAACAGGCGTGCGCACTTCCGGTTTCTTGTGCTGGTAGCCTACTTCGATGAGCGGTTGGGCGAACGGATCGCCGCCCGACCACATGTTCTTCACCATGTCCCGCGAGAAGTGTGGATACACTTGCCGCAAGTATGGCAGGTAGTGCTCGAATAAGGCAGAGGTCTCCATGCGCATGAGCGGGTCCTGCGGCGACATGTAGCGCGCCACGTAGAGCAAGTGGCTGCCCCCATACGCTACAGGGGAAACGAGGTTCGTCTGTTCTACCAATGCCGTAAATGGCAGTTCCTCAGCACTAATATTGAGCCAATAGTAGGGAGACATGCGGCGGTCCAGTTCCAGGAGCAAGCATGAGGCTCCCTTGTATTGGATGCTGCCCAGCCGAGCACGATAGTCTGCCGGCAAGTCGGCAGCGATGTGGAGAAAAATGGGCGTGTGCACTGCCGCCAAGACGAGATCGAAGTCCCGTATTTCACCGCCTGCGACTATGCCGCGTGCTTCTCCGTTTTCAATAACAATCCCCTCTGCCGGTGCATTCAGGTAGATGTGGCCGCCAAGTTCCTCGATGCGGCGTCCAAAGGCATCTACCAAAGTGCGAAATGAGTTTGTGAAATACCCCAATTGCTCCTTCGCCATGCCCCTCGAACGGGAGGCTGCCCGCACGTGGATACGTGCCCAGAGCCATGACATGCTCACGCGGTGCCAGTCCTCGCCGAACTTCGCCTTCAGCAATCCGCCCCACACGGTATCGAAGACGCGGTCGCCGCAAAAGCGGCGCATCCATTCTGCCGCGCTGATGTCCTGCAACGGGTGCCAACGTTTCTGCTTCTGCAAGTAGAGGACTGACAGCCCAAGCCGCAGACGTTGTAATGGATTCAAGGGACTAAAGCGTAAGACGTCGGCTGGGCCGTTGAAGGGGAGCAGTTGTCCGTCCCAGAAGAAGCCCATAGTAGAGTCGACCCAGGTCAGCTTGTCGGTCACACCGAGGCGGTCGGCGGAGGCAAGGAGGTGGTGGTCGCTGCTAAAGCAGTGATGGTAGTAATACTCGACAAAGGTGTCTCCAATCGCGCGCGTGGCTACCTCGCCTCCCAGTTGTGACTGTTTCTCAAACACGTGGACTTGAGCGCCCTGGGCCAAGAGTGCTTCCGCGGCTGCCAAGCCGCTAAAGCCGCCGCCAACGACGGCGACGCGCAGTGGAGCCTCGGAAACGGTTTTGGAGAGAGGTGCATTCATCAGATTGCCCAAAGTGGTCTACGCTGTGGGCTGGCCCAACGGGGATTGGGATGAGTCCGCAGCCTGTGTAGGCCACCAACGCCCGCGGCGCCTCCACGCAAGCACGCCGCCGAACACGATAACGGGTAGCAAGAGGAGTGCGTGCATCAGGAGTAGATACGCCACCGCCACTTCGGCCGAAATACCGAACTGGGTGAGGACAAGCTTGCCGGCAAACTCGAAGGGCCCAATGTACCCGGGCGAAGACGGCAACGCAGAGAAGATGTTAATGACACCCATTGCCAGCAGGAATATCAGCGGCGACTTGTCAATTCCCATACTTCGCGCGATCACATAGTATACCAAGCCTTCGACCAGCCAGGAAGCCATGCTCAGCAGCAACATTTCCGCCAGACGTTGCGGCGAGCGCAAACTCTGCAGACCTTGGACAAAGGACCGCGCCATGCCAATGACGCGATAGCCCAATCTGCCGGGCAGCAAGAGTGATAGCCGCAGAGGCAGCGAGATCAGGTAGCCGCGTGCGATTGTAGCGGTCGCGAAAATTGTAAGCAGGAACACAATGCTCGCTCCTGCCAACGGCGCAAGGAGCACATCGGGAATGTCCCGCCTAAACTCGATGAATGCTACACCAATTAGCGTAGCGAACAGAGCCGTCAGAGCAAACGCTCTCCACACGGTTCGTGCCCGACCGAGACCGCGTTGCAAGCGTTGCGAACGGTGGGTCGCGACGAGTATCAAGAGTCCGGTAGCGACAATCGCCAGCACCGCGGCAACTCGCAGCGCCGTCAGCAGCGGCGACGGCCAAGAGAGGACGACCGTGGTCGCAACGATTATGGCCAGAATTGCCAGGAGGTCCAAGAGCCGCTCCAAGACAACAGTAGCCAAAGAAGCGCTCTTGCGAACTCCCGTCTCACGGGCGAGCAAGAAGACACGCATCACGTCGCCCATGCGCGCCGGCACAATGTTGTTGACTGTGTAGCTGACGATGAGAAGGGCGATAGCCTGCCGGGCCGGAATTTTCTCTACGGGCAGCAGGAGTCGCTGCCAGCGCAAGCCGCGAATTGCCACGCCTACGAAGTATATGAGGACAGCCGGCGCCACGAACCAGAAGTTGGCGCCGCTCAGGGCATCCCAAGTCTGTCGAGGATCAAGGCCCCGCAGCGCGAGCCACAGGAGCACTACACTGATTCCAACGCCAGCTACCGCTTGCAGTGCCCGTAATCGACCAGGTCGCCAGCGCGACTGCAAATTCACCAAGATTGAATACCTTCAAGAGATTGTCGTTGGCCCGCATTCAGCTCCAACGACATCCTGCTGCATCCTGTCCGACTGACCAGGCGTCCAAGCCAAGTGACCAATGAGAGTCTGAATACGTCCTCTCTGCCTGTCTTTCCGGGGATGACTCTAGCGTATTGTAACCAAGTGTTGCGGTCAATCCTACTGCCATTCCATGTAGAAAGGATACTCAAGGCTATTGCAGTTGGTGGAAAACAAGACCCTGGCACAGGAATGAGTCAGCAGAACCGCTCAGGACTGGCCAGACTCAAGCATGAGGTACAGCGACGCTGTCGAACTGTCTAGCTACCGCGGTCTGAAGGGCTTGCTTCCGGGTCCAGCCTTCCACCCCGCCGTAGCCAAGAATCCGAAGGTGATGGGGCTGGTCTGTGGCTACAATCTCGTTCTCACATACGCGTGTCAGCCGCTCCCGCCTCCACCGTTCCCGCCTCCGCCGCCGTCGAGACCCCCGCCTCCACCGCCGCCACCCTTGGGTAAGTAGGGTCCCAGGATGTATCCCAGCCAGAACAGACCGGCGACCAAGAAGACGCCCAATGGTTCTATGCGGAAGACGAACACGAGCACGAGGCTGACGATGAGAGATACGCCAATCCAGAATCTGGCTTTTGCAATTCTCGCTCTCATTGAACTCCTAGAACCCCCCCCTCCACGCCGGGCGATTCGCAGTGTGAGGACGGCGGTCTTGCCCTAAACCGGAGCCAAGGTGGAATGTACATTCCGCGGACAAAGTTCAGTGACATGGCCGGACCATTTCCCAGTAACGGGGCAAAGAGGCGGCCAGGATGCCAAATCCGCGTTCTCAGTGCCCCGGAATTGTAGATTCCACTCGGGTATCAGTATAGATACTCTCAGTTTCAGGAGCATTGTCTACACAGCAATAGCGTAGAGCGTAGGTGATCGTAAGCTCGACAATCAGAGTCCCGCGAGATGGCGCAAGTACTCCGCTGCCGACTTCGCGGCCTCTTCCGGGTCTGGCAAGAGGTGCCAATACGCCCGTGGCATGCCTTTGAACGGGTTTACGTACTCATACAAGACGAAACCATCGAAACCGCCGTGCCGCAACTCACCAAGCACTTCCGCCCAATCGATGTCCCCATCCGGTAGTTGCGTCCACTCGTAGCCATAGACGTCCTTCGGCAGGTAGTCGAGCTTACCCGGCTCGCGGCGGCGGACGTTCTTGACGTGGAGCATGGCAATGTGCGGCGCCAGCTTGCGCGCTTCAGACAAGACGTTTCGCCCTTCCATGTAGAGGTTTGCCCCGTCCATCACCAGGTCCAGCTCGGGCCCGACCGCTTCACTGACGGCCATCAGTTCATCGGCATTGGAAGTCGTCGTGTTCTCGTTGGTCTCGACGATGAGCCGTACGTTGCGCTCTCTGGCATATGGGATGAGCTCGTTAAGCGCAGCCACGTGGAGGTCAAAGGCCTCTTCCATCGTCAAGGTCTCTCCCGGGACGGGATTTGTGATATTACCGATGCTGCGCAACCACAGCACGTCGAGGGCGGCAGCCAGGTCGATGTAGGCCCTATTGAGATCTAGGCTTTGCTCGCGGAGTTCGCCCGGAGGGTATGTTAGGGGGCAATAACAGGATAGACACGCTATATCCAGCTTCTTGGCCCGCAGAACGCGGCGAAACTCGTTTCTCCCCGCCTCGTTGACCAGGCGAGGACTGATCATGTCGTAGCCCAACGCATTGTAGTGACGCTCGACACGAAGCGGTACGTCGAGGGTATAGCCGCGCAAGCTGATGCCGTCGTACTTGTACTTTCCCGCCCAGGCGAGGACCTTTGCCAGTCCGAAGGGATGCTGCCAGCCAATCCCACCGTAAAGCGCTATTTTCACTGCATGCACTCCTCTAGACGATGACTTTAGGTGTTGGCGAAGGAGATTCTGTGTGCCCCACAAAACGCTATCGCCCTGCAGCCATGCAAGCGGAGTTTCCGCAGAGTGATCTTCAGACCGCCGGCATCAATTGCACCGGCAGAACGAAAGAACCTAGCCGCGGACCTCAACTCCCCTTTTTACCGGGTGATAAAACTGTTGCCGCGGCAATCTGCACTACCAACGCCATGGCATTACCTGACAGCAAACAGCCAATGGGGGTCATCGCATCGCAATCGCATATGGGCTGGAGAGTCTTTCACTGCCCGGGATCTATTTCAGTCGGCTTGGGCGTGAAAACGATGCCTACCACTAGCAATCTGGATTGCACAGCCTGCTGAAGTCATTCAATTACAAGTTGTGGTTGCAGCAAACAGCCGTACACACAGTGGAAGAAGAAAGTGAATCTTAGATGGGCGCATGGATTGCGCAATCCCGGCCAGTCAGCGACCCTGACGGTGGTGTGGCAGGAGCGGAGGGACTCGAACCCCCGACCGCTGGTTTTGGAGACCAGTGCTCTTCCAACTGAGCTACGCTCCTACAAGTGGCGCATTTGCGCCGTGATTCTATGCTACTGCAAGGCCAGGGTGTCGTCAACGAATTTTGTGTTTCTCGTGCAAGAGTAACTGCACTGCCTTTCATTGAATGACGCAAGGATGCAACCGGACGGAAGACACCAGAGTTGCGGGCCCGCGTTACCGTTCGGGTTGTGGACTCGTGATGCCGGTCACTGTATGCTGAATCGGAAAATGCGCACGAGGAGGACTCAGTCTAAGTCCAACAGTTGCATAGCGAATGAGCCGGCGATCCTTCACTTTGCTGCTGCCGAAGTTCCTTTGACGCCAAGAGCTGCTTCAAGAACTCATTAGCTCAGATTCTGAGGTGCCGCATCATGCCACGTTTTGACTCACCGGTTCTGGTAATTTGGGATAGCCAAACTGAAGCGCGTCTCTCCGGATACGTAACGGAAATCCTTCACGTTGAGGGCTACAACTGGTTTACCGTCCACGACCTGGCCGCGTCGCCCATTGCCCTGGAGCAGCTTAGTCGGCACGCAGTGGTGCTGCTGACCCATGTGGCCGTATCTGAAGAGACGATAGCGATACTTCTCGATTATGTCGATCAAGGAGGCGCGCTTATTGCTTTGCGGCCCCCGGAGCAACTGGCGTCTGCATTGGGCCTCCTGCCTTTCAACCGCGACCTGGCAGACCGCTACATCTCCTTGAACAAGATCTGTGCCCTCAATGTTGGCGTCGACGAGCCGCCTCTGCAATTCCACGGTCGCGCCGAACTCTATCTCTGGCATGGCGAACCGGCGAACGTGATGGCGTATTTTGCCGCGTCCCCCGAGTACATCACCAAGCACCCTGCCATTACCGTGGGCAAGCGCGGTCAGGGCACGTGGGCGGTCTTTGCCTATGACCTTGCCGAAAGCACGGTTCTCCTGCACCAGGGACGGCGCGAACAGGCAAGCACCGGACCCTATCCTGATTATGACGGAGACCGGAGCTACAAACCCAACGATCTGTTCGTTGGGCACCTCGATCCCGCGTTATGCTCGCTGCCGCAAGCCGATCTGCAGCAAGACATCCTGGTGCGCATTCTCGAGTGGATGACGACACTCAGCCAACCCCTGCCCCGCCTGTGGCACTTTCCTGAAGCTGCTCCCGCCGTAGCCTTCATCAACGGCGATGGCGACGGTATGTCGCTTACGGACTTGATGCAGACCGTCGCGACGTGCGACCGCTACCAAGTACCGTATACTGCATACCTCAAGATGGACGACCATCCAAAAGTGGAGCCGGCATACGAAAACGAGCTCCGACAGCAGGGCCATGACTTTGGTCAACACGCCTTTGCCGGCGCTAAGCCTACGCTTGAGGAGATGCGCAGCAAGCTCCGGGCGGAGATGGAGGCCTTTCGCACACGGTACGGCCATGAGTCCGTTACGTACCGAGGGCACAGCGTCATTTGGGTCGGCTGGACCGAGATGGCAAAGTACTTACGTGAAAACGAAGTGAGGCTGGACACGAATTTTGCCGCGGCGCGCTTTCACCATGCCGGGTATGTAAACGGCAGCGGCTTGCCCGTGAAGTTCATGGATGAGGACGGCAGGTTGATTGACCTTTACGAACAGACGACTATGTCCACCGACGACGGCTGGACTACCGACAAGATATTCGCGACGCCAATGAGCATGGAAGAGTGCATCGCGCTTTCCAAGGAGCAGGCAGACGACGCCATCGACCGGTACCACACGGTCTACCATCCCTACTTTCATCCGCTCCGCACCCGCGCCGGGCCGACCTCCTCGCGGCAATGGCTTGAAGGGGTCTTGGAGCACTGCCGCGAACGCGGCTTCCACTTCGTGAGCGGCGTGGATTGGGTAAATTTCAACGATGCCAGACGTGCGCTGCAAATCACGGCGTATGCGTTTGACCCCGCGTCGCTGACCCTGCGCTTTACCCTGGAAGCCGCGCTGCCGGCGCAATCCCTTTCGCTCATACTGCCCTACGCCTTTCGCGGCGCGCCAATGCAAAGCGCCCAAGTGAATGGCGAGCAAGTGCCGATACACGCGCGCGAACTGGAAGGCAGACCGCAGGTGCTCCTCACCACCGACTACACGGCCGGGCAGCAGCACGCGTGGGAAATCCAGTGGGATACAGACAATCTCTAGAGTTCGCACACAGGGAAGCCACCAATGCCCAGTGACGAGCCAAGTGAAGCTGTAAAGGACGAGGCTAACTGGCTGAAGGAGCGTGTGGATGCAGCACTGGCAGCCGGAGATATCGATGAGGCTGAGTGGCACCGCCAGATTTCCCAGGTCATCACTTCTGCTTACCTGGCTGCCGAAACGCCATGGGGCCAGTCCGGGAAGAGCGGGGACGAGCGTAGTTGGTCCTACGCGCGAAGCCTTATCTGCGACGCTGTAAATAAGGACGGCTCGTTCCTGGATGTCGGCTGCGCCAACGGTTATTTGATGGAGTGCATGCAGAGGTGGACGGCTGACCGCGGGCTCTGCATTGAGCCACACGGTCTTGATATCTCGCCGGAACTGGCGGACCTTGCCCGCAGTCGGCTTGTGGGCTGGGCAGACAGGATACATACCGGCAACGTGATGACTTGGTCGCCACCACAGCGATTTGACTTCGTCCGGACGGGTCTGGAATACGTACCGGCTCGCCGTAGACGCGATCTCGTACATCGGATTATCGATAATCTCGTGTCAGAGAGTGGTCGTCTCATCGTTGGCACATACTACGGAGTGCGTACCGGGCCAGACGCATTGGAGCAGGAGATATCGTCCTGGGGATTTGACATGGCAGGCCACGCGAGCCGGCCTCATGAAGACGACCGCCTTTCCTACCGCGTGTTGTGGATCGACGCCTAGCCCCCCAGAGGCTTTGCGGGGAAATCAGACAGTTGATCTAGAATCGCACACTACACAGGGATGCAAGTGTGCCCGTAGATCGCTCCGAGTAAGTGACCACACCGCGTGCCAGCACATGGTGACCCGGCTGGGACTCGAACCCAGGACACCCTGATTAAAAGTCAGGTGCTCTGCCAACTGAGCTACCGGGTCGTATACTCAGTCTAGCAAACCCCGCTGGCTGACCTCAATGCCGCTGGGTGGGAACATGCCAAGATGAACTCATGGAGCGAATGCGCATGACCAAGAGCAGGCGCATTCCATACTGCCATGACGACAACGCCTAGAGACCTACCAGTAGAGCAAACCGGCTATCGCACCCGTCATACACGTTGCCATGGTGCCTGCCAGGATGGACTTTAGCCCCAAATTCGCGATTTCCAGCCGCCGCTCCGGCACGATGGCCCCAATGCCCCCAACCATGATGCCGAGGCTGGCAAAGTTTGCGAAACCGCAGATGCTGTAGGTCATGATCAGGGCGCTGCGTTCGCTCAGGCTCCCGGGCGGAAGTTGCGACATCTGCACATATGCCACGAGCTCATTGAGGATCACCTTGGTGCCGAGCAACTGACCGGCGGTAACCGACTCCGCCCACGGGACTCCCAAGGACCAAACCACGGGGGAAAGAACCCAGCCGAGAATCCTCTGCAGCGTCAGTGGTTCGCCGGCCACGAGCGGCACGAGCCCCAGGATGATGTTCGCCAATTCTACAAACGCCACCAGGACGATGAGCATGCCAATGATGTACGCGAAGAGCCGCAGGCCATCGATCGTGCCGCGAGTAAGCGCATCAGCGCCGTTCTCGTAAAGGCGCGCAAATTCAACCTTGCCCTCATCCACTTCTTCTCCCGTTCGTGGCACGAGAATCAGTGCGAGCGTGATGGCCGCGGGTGCGCTGATGATCGACGCAGTGAGCACGTGACCCGCGGGATCGGGGATGATGCCCTCTAGCAAAGTTACGTACAGGGCGAATACGGTCCCGGCAATAGTGGCCATGCCTCCCGTCATTACGATGAAGAGTTCGGATCGGCTCATGCGCTCGAGATACGGTCTGACGAGCAGCGGCGCTTCGACCATGCCAATGAACACGTTGGCGGCCGTTGCAAAACTCGTCGCCCCGCCGATTTGCAGCGTTTTGCTAAGTACCCAAGCGAACCCTCTTACGACCCATTGCAATACCCGATAGTGATAGAGGATGGCCGATAGTGCGCCGATGACGACCACAAGCGGCAGTGAGCGGAAGGCAAACACGAAGGAAGCGCCGGCAAAAGTCTCCTCAAAAGGCGGTGTGCCGCCTCCAAGGAAGCCGAACACAAACGACGTGCCGGCCTCGGTGGCACGGACCAGCGCATCCACTCCGTTGCCGATCCAGACAAAGACCACTTGCGAGTTTGGGACCTTGAGCAAGAGTAAGGCGAGGCCGAATTGCACGGCCAGTCCCACCACCACCGTTCGCCAGGGAAACCCCCGGCGGTTCTCGCTAATGGCCCATGCGAACGCAATGAGTCCCACAAGCCCCACAACTGCCTGTAATGTCGCCGCCACTTGGAGCCCTTTCTCCCTGCTGTTCCCTTTACTTGCAATGCTGCATACTGACAACCATTTTTCTTGTCCGCAGTTTAGCAGAATTCCTCTGTTCACTTCATGGCTGTCCCAATGCAATGATCCCTCGTAGGGCAAGAAAGCACGCCCCACACACTTCCACTGCCCTTCCATCAGTCCGAATTCTAAGACAGGCCTCTGCTGACTAACCTGGTTACTGCCGGGAGTGATTTAGGCTGCAGATCTCACTCTTGCCAATTGCCGCCTCATTCAACGGCGGCACTAGCGGAATTCCCGGAGTGTAGGTAAGCTGTCTATGACAGAACGAAAGAGCAAAGGACAAGCACGGTGAAAGCGCCGCCGGTCCGCGAAGTTGAATTATTCGACCGCGATGCGGTCAACTTTGAAGAGTACTTGCAGAGCCCGCTTGGCAGGCTGCGGACGGAATTGGTCTGGACCGGACTCGCACCCTATTTCCGGCAAGCTGATACCCCGCATCACGTGCTGGATGTAGGCGGCGGCACCGGTGCTTTTGCGCTTCGTCTGGCGGCGCAGGGGCAACGTGTGCTGCTATTGGATCCGGCCCAGGGCATGTTGGACCTTGCGACGGCAAAGGCAAAGCGACATCTTGCTGGCAAGGCCCGCGCCAACCTGCGCGTGCAACAAGGTACGGTCATGGACCTGCGCCCTCGACAACTGAGGAGTAAGTTCACGGCGGTCCTCTGCCACAATATCCTGGAGTACGCCGTTGGGCCGCAGCAGATCCTCAACCGCATTCGCGAACTCATCCAGGAAGATGGATTCCTATCCGTCGCCGTGGCGAATCGAGACGCGGAACCGCTGCGAACGGCGGTCAACCAACAGGACCCTCGGGCGGCGCTGCAATTGGTTGACAAGACCGTCCATCCGGCGGCCTTCTTTGGGGGATATAGACGCGTCTACGCGTTGCACGAACTTGTGGCTATGCTCGATCAGGCAGGTTTCCGCAGTGTGGCGGTACGCGGTGTGCGCGTGGCTTGCGACTTCCTCTCTCAAGACTGTCTAGAACAGCAGGATGGGTGGGATGACGCTTTTGCCCTGGAGCAAACGCTCATTTCACGCACGCCCCACAAGTATCTGGCTCGTTACTTGCATGTTCTCTCCCGTCCCCAAGACTGACCTACATTCCCTATTTTCATGACGCACAAGAGACTGTTCCAGCTACTCTTGCATCTCACTCTCATTGTCTTGGCTACCGCATCGACTCCAGGGCAAGAGCGCGCGGGATTGAAAGAGGTTCAGGATTGGGTGATTCCCAACGGGCACTTCTATACGCAGACTAACGGCACAGCCGGCAGTAATGAACTTGGGTATGCGGTGCTCGATGATGAAGATGCAATGTTCTGGACGTGGTTCCAAGCACACGGAGGCTGGCGGGCGCTTGGCTATCCGGTCTCGCAGCGCTTTCAGTACAAGGGTGTTGTCGCTCAGGCGTTCCAGAAAGGCATCCTTCTCTGGGATCGACGCTTCCAAACCGTGCACCTGATGAACCTCTTCGACGAACTGTCCGCTGCGGGAGCGGATCCATTCCTGGAAACGCACCGGTTCATCCCCAGATCTAACGATTGGCTGGAAGATAGAGGACAGCCTTGGCCGGTAATCGTGGCTAACCACATCGCCTTGCTCGACGAAGAACCAGCCATCAAAGCCGCCTACCTGGCCGAAAGCAAGCTAGGGCGAGATCCGATCACGATTAACGGTCTGCCGATGGGTATCCGCGATTACGGTGACGTGATCGTGCTGCGTGCGCAGCGGCGCGCCTTTCAACTCTGGAGAGTTGAGACTCCCTGGTCACGCATCGGGGAAGTGGTCGTCGTGAATGGGGGTGACTTGGCAAAGGAACTAGACCTCATCCCCTCGGCGGCACAAACACCTGCGCCGGCGCCGGTTCCCCCGTTCGGATACGGCAATCCTGAGCAGGGAAAGGCACTCTATCGCTCTGCCGGCTGTGTGCTCTGCCATGGCTTACAGGCAGAAGGCGGGATCGGCCCGGAAATTGCCGGCACTCGGGTGGACTTTGTCACATTCCTCGACTCGGTGCGCAACCCAGCGGAGACTATGCCGCCATATCTTGAGGATCAAGTCACGATTCAGGAAGTCCGGGACATCCTCGCGTACCTGCACTTGATGGCCGCTGACTCGTGACCGGCCTAGCTCTGTCTCCGGGAGCGCCGCCGCATGACAGGTCCCGTGATGCGCGACAGGAGGATGCCAACCTCATAGAGCAGATACATGGGAATGGCAACCAACGCTTGATTGAAGGGATCCGGTGTCGGGGTGATGACTGCGGCAACAATGGCGCAAATGACGATTACAAAGGGCCGCCAACGGGAAAGCCGCTGCGTGTCGACGAGACCGATCGCCGAGAGAAAATAGATGAATATCGGCGTTTGAAAGACGAGACCGAGCGCGAGCATCATGCGGGTGATGAAGTTGATGTAGAACTTGACTGAGATGAGACTACCCACCTGGCTGGAGACGAATGCCTCCGCGCCAATGAGAAAGTTCAGCGCGAACCGCAATACGATGTAGTAGCAGAAGGCCATCCCCACCAGGAACGCGAACGACGACGTAGGCACCAGCATATATAGATAGCGCCGCTCGCGCCGCGTCAGGCCGGGCAGCACGTACGCGCCAATCTGGTAAACGAGCACAGGCATCGCTCCGGCAATGCCCACCATGAGCGCTACCCGCATGTATGTGAAGAGACCCTCAGTCGGGGAAAACTGGTAGAGGCGGATTTCATCCGGCGAGGGCTGCCGGAGAAACGTCATGATAGGATCGATGAAAATGAAGCCGATGATGGTAAAGAAGAGCACCGAAAGCGCGGCAATCAGTAGGCGACGCCGCAACTCGGAGATGTGCTCTCCAAGGCTCATTTCCTTGTCGAGGTCGGCTACATCATCCGGATGTCTGCCGTCTGATGGGACCTCTTCCGACTCTTCCGCAACGTCTTGGTCTTCTGTTGCCATGCGTGATTAGGCTTTCCAATGTGAAAAAGGGTTCAATGATTAAGCTACACTGCCCACGCGGGGACTTCAAGTAAACGGCTTCACAGCGCGCGTAATCCCTTCTTGACAACGCGCATCCAGATCCATTGTGCTACCAGTCACCCTCTTGTGCCGGCGCTTGAGGCTCTCGTCACGCCGGGCTTTGAATAGTGCAATTTCTCTTCGCTCTTGTCTGGCGTCCAGGTCCAGACCAAAGATGAGATTTCTTGGCAAGGACGATGGGTAAGGGGCACTCCTCAGCGGTGTTTGACTCTCTGGCACTAGCGATCAACGTGGCAACAGCATGCACTAATGCGACGGGAGGCCGGATTAAGCGAATTCACCGCCCTGAATTCACAGAGCGATGAATTCAACTCCATTGGCGCTTTGGGCGCAACTCCATTCAACCGAACTCACCTGGGACGCGAGATGCACTCCGGCCAGTTGCAGCTCTCACCATGTCGAAGTTCCTTCGGCGATTGAATCAATGTCCCATGCCCAAGGTCTCACTTGGCCCGGCAAAGACTCCAGGTGGCTTGCGGCCCTCTCGAGTATGACTTCGTGCTCTATCCTGCCTTTGCAAGCACTTCGGCCAGCCGCGGGCCATTTTCAACCACTTTGCGGAAGGCAGCCGCATTCTGCTCAAGCCACTCATCACTGGGATCGACCGGCGTGGAGAGCCAGAAACAAGAGTCGTGGACGCGCTCGCTGACCGGCAGCGACCCACGCTTCAGCGGTCGCCGCGCGTCAGCGGGCAAGTCGCCCCAAGGTCCGCCCAAATCCGCAAAGTCAAAGTCGTTGAAGAGCGGCTCCAAGTGCATCACGCCGTAGCCAAACGGTGTGATTGCGGGTGTCGTACTGACACCTTCCGCGACCAGAGCCTGGAGAACGGCATTCACCGGCGCACCGATTTCCGCCGGATCGATCACGCCGGCGTAGAGGAGCAGACCGCCCCGGACGGCTGACGGATAGGTCTTCTGCGGATTGATGCCCGGTATTTCTCCCAGCATGCCGTCGAGTTTGCCAAACCACGCCTGGCGCATTTCGTTCAACTCCGGCAGGCGTTCGAGCTGCGCGCGGGCCATAGCCATTGCCAGCGGGTTGGCGCGATACTTTACGCCCAAGCCGATATTGTGGAGCGACGTGAACTTCTCCGTCTGCCACATGCGCTCTGTGCGGCCGTAGTGCCCCAGAGCGAGCATGCGGTCGTAGAGATCCGGGCAATTCGTGGTGGCTACGCCCGCCTCGATACCCGTCACCGCTTTGCTGCCCTGCAGGCTGAAGCAGCCGATGTCGCCAACGGAACCAACCTGCCGCCCGTCCCACGTGCCGCCGTGCGCATGGGAGGCATCCTCGATCAAGGTTATGTCCGTGCCGTCCACGATTTCACGGAAGGCGTCCATGTCTGCCGGGTTGCCGTAAACGTGCGTAACGATGATTGCGCACGTGTTCGGTGTAATTTTGCGTCGCACGTCTTCTGGGTCGGCGCAGAAAGTCTGAGGATCTATGTCACAGAATACCGGTGTGGCGTTGCAGTGCAGAATGGGCGTAATGCTCGCGTGCCACGTCACCGACGGCACGATGACTTCCTTGCCCAGGCCGGCGCTGGATGCAAATACCGCCGCGTGAATGGTAGACGTGCCGTTGCAATGAGCTAAGGCGTAGCGGGTGCCGACAAAGTCCCGGAACTGTTCCTCGAACTTCTCAATCTCATCGTAGGCGCTGCCGTAGTCATCGAGCACTGCGTTGACGTATTGCTTCTCGAGCGGGCTGACACGTTCCCATGAGTCGTCACTCGAAACGGTAACGGCCTTGGGGCCGCCCTCGAGCGCGAGCGCTTCTCTACTTACTACCTTTACCATCGCACACTCCTTTGCAACGGGATACTAGCAAATCGCAGCACAATGAGGCGTGTTTCCTGACGGTCTCAACCAGTGTATCACGCTTCGACTTGTCCCAACATGGGCGCAAAGTCCTGCCCAGGTTGAGGGGAGCCCTCGTGGAGTCCATACACTGTTTCTGATTGACGCACTCCAAGCAAACGCAGTAAGCGCTTCTTCATCTCAGACTCGCTTCCACGTCTTGATCTCCAGCCTCGCGGCCGGGTTGCGCCAGTCGTGCTGGGCCTGGCTCAGTCCGCCGTCACCGTGGATGCCCGCATGGACGTGCACAAAGCCCTCGGCGGTCTCGGTGTCTCTCGCCTTGTGGGCGCCGCAGGGCGGTCCCGGCACGTAGTCGCAGCTCTCACTATTGCCTTCGCTGCCCGCGTCATAGACGTTCAAGTAAACAACCTGGGAGGATGAAAGATCAAGGCCGTTTGCGCCCACAAATCCATCATTGGTTGAGACCAGCATGCTGGCGAGGGAGAGAAGCTGCTTGCCGTCGCTGACATTGAAGGTGATGGTCGCGGACTGACCGGGTCGGATGAACCCTCCCGCTACCCGGGCCTCGCCGATACTGCTATTCTCGTCCGGGTCCCACGCTGCCAGTAGCTTGCTCGCGTTGCCGTCCTCCGCCATGTCCGCCAAGCCATCGCTGGCGGCCTGGCCCAGCACATAGAGCGGCGCGGCGTTACCGTCGTGCCGCGCGACGAAGAAGGACGTCATCGTTTGGCCGCGGGTCAGGTTCGTAATTGTGACCTCAACAATTAATTCATCACTTTCGTCGCCGGTAAAGGCGGTAAGTATGCCGGCGGAGAGCGCCAGCAACACCAGGAGCCCTGCCAGGCCGAATACGGTAACTCTCTTTCTCACTGCATAGTCCTTTCTCTTGACGATGCATTAAAAGACAGGAGGCAGCGAATAGCTGCCTCCTGCATCAGTCGACTATCTCGGAGTGTGCCTTCACGTAGGCAAACTCTTAGCCCTGCATCTTCCACTCTTCCGGCCGCTGGCTGAACAGCACGTTCATCTCTTCGGCAGATGAGCGGAACGCCTCAGGCACGGTCACCTCACCGGAGATGGCCTTGCGGGTCCAGTTGATGTCGATGCCCCATGCCTCAGAACCTTCAGGCACGATCATGGCATCGTGTCCGCCGGAAATCCAAACGTCCACCACGTCCGTTACGCGGGTGCCCTTGAAAGGCTCCAGCCATACCGGATGCGTGGCGTACTCGATGACGGGCGGCCATGCGATGGAACCAAAGTGCGGGGTCTCCAGCATGCTCTCGTCGGAGTGGAACCACATGAGGAAGTCCCATGCCAGGTCCTTGGCCTCGGAGAGGGCCAGGATGGAGTAGGCATTGCCCAGCACGGTTACGCGCTGATCCAGGCCCTTTGGCGGAGGCAGGAAGTCCAGCGCCTCACCCAAATGCGGGCGGATACCGTTGTGGCGGTAAATGCCGTTGTTCTCCATCGCCGCGAACTGGTTCTCAATGTGATACGTGCCCTTCGGGAACTCGACGCCAATCTCACTGGCGCCCGGCGCGATCACTTTGTGCTTGAGCGCCAGGTCGATGTTGAACTGAGCGCCTTCCAAAGACAGCGGGTCGGTGCCATAGACCGCTCTGTCCTTGGTCTCATTGAGAATCTGGCCGCCGAAGTTATACATCCACGTGCCCATCATGTAGAACACGTAGTTCTGATAGATGACCAGCGCCCACCTATTCTCATCCGCATTGGTAAGCTTGCGGGACATCTCCAGCAAGTCGTCGTAGCTCCAGTCCGGAGGCGGCATGTCAACACCGGCCTGCGTGAGCAGGTCCTTGTTAACGTGGAAGACCTCGCCGCCCGATTGGAAGGGCACGCCGTACAGGTTCGGGCCCCAACTCCAATTCACCAGCTCGCCGGCAAAGTAGTCCTCTTTGCTGCGCGGGCCTTTGGCGAAATACGGGGTCAGTTCCTCGATAACACCGGTCAGACCCCACTTGAGCGCCCAGTTAACCTGGTTGTACGTGATGTCTACGCCGGCCTCGCCAGCGGCAAATTCGGTGTTGCGCTTGGCAAACACACCGCCGTCGAATGTCCGGTCCGGGGTCGCCTCGATCGTGATGCCGAGAGACTCTTCACCAACCCGAAATGTCTCGGAGAGCGCCTTCCAGCGCGGATCTTCTTCCGCGTGGTAGTTGGAGATTTTGAGAACCGGCTTCTCCATCATCTCCGTCTTTTCCTCGGCCTTGGGTGCCTCGGCCATCTCTTCCTTAGGGGCACCCGTGGTTGCCGCTGTGCCGCACGCCGCCAACAAGGCAGCGCCACCGGCTGCGGCGCCAGCGCCGAGCAACGATCGTCGCGTCAAAGTCATGGGGTTTCCTCCTTTTGGCTCTTCCCCAATTCGAACTTGCTTTGTGAATGATCTGTCAGTACCAGCCATCACACGCCCAGCCGCCCTGCAAGTCCTTAACAATCCAATAGGCCATTCGCACACTATTCGGCTAGGCTAGCAGAAATTATATATGTTTCGTCAAGGTGGGTCAAGAACTACCAGGACTTGGCCCATACCCCCATGAATCTATACAGGAGGCAGCGTCGCCGCTGCCTCCTGTACTCATATATCAGTCCAAAACAACCGCCCGGTCTCCCCAAACAAACAGACCGTCTCGACCACTAACGGCGCTAAGCATCCTGCTTAACTGATTGGCACAGAACGAATGAGGGCGGTATGCACTCAATTTCAGCCAAGATACATTCAAATAAGGGAGTCTCGGCGGCTCTCAATACCCGGCACCCAACAAAGTCCGGCTACTCTTCAACCTTGATAGTGAAGAATTGCCACTTGGTCGTGCAACGGTCGCGGAGCGTATCGTCATCGAGCACCAACTGATAGCAGGGCCAGATCTCCCACTCGCCCGCTGCATCGAGCGGGACAACCACCCCGGTCTTGAACTTCTGGTACCGCTCAACTTCCACCCCTACATGAGCGAGGCCAATGTCGATCTCATCGCCTGAGGGGTGATTTACGGCAATAAACGTCCGTTGCAACTCGATCGACGACTTGCGTAGGTTCTGTACCGTGAACTCAATGTAAATCTCCTGGCCTACCTTGAAAGGAGACTTGTCGCCTCCAATGCCATGGCCCGGCGGGCCGTAGGCCGTCATTTCCATCAGTCTAAACGCATCGAAATTCGCCACCGACGTGGTAGCCTCATAGAAGACTTCCAAATCTCCGATATTCTCCGGCGTGGCCTCCGGTTCAATCACCGGCAGGTCGGCCGAGTCGGCAGCCGATTCTGCCTCTTCATCACCCTTCGCCGCCGCTGTTGCCGTGCTGCTTACTTTGATGGTTGCGCCTGCGTCTTCCTGAGAAGCCGTTTCCGAAGATCCAGAAACCATAAAGATCATTACCGCAACCACGAGCAATACGACTCCTGCGCCCAGGGCAGTGAGGGATGCTCCAGGGCGGGTTCCTGCCCGTCTGCCAACCAGCCCAATTCCCAAGAGCACTACGCCGATCAAACCGAAGACGATTGTAAGTGGAGGCATGCCTGTAACCTCGAATTCCTGATCTACAGCAGCGGCGCATTCGCCCTAAGCCGCACCAGACTTCATCATATTCATTGCGGAGCAGTCGAAGACCCAACTCCTCCACAAGCCTCAGACAGTTGCAGGAGCGCAACTGCCCAATCGACACGATTATAGTAACGAATTGTGCGCAAAGTCAAGGGAAGTGGCGGGAGTTGTGAATTGCAGCGCGCTGGCGCTTTGGGTACCGTATACAAGACTGGATTATTGCGTATATAAGGGACACTTCTTTGGCAGCGATTGCCGTCTAGGGCAGTTGCGCGGATGTTGCGAGAAAGGATCGATCGATGAGTCTCCTTCACAAAGCTCCCGCGGGCCTCGGCCACCATGCCATCGTGGCGGACGGGCATCCTTCGCTGGAGCGTATTCGCATCGCCGTCTTGCGATTGGCGCCCGGCGAGTCCTATGCGGCCAATACCGGCGCGTGGGAGTCCGCCCTGGTGCTGCAAGCGGGCGCGGGTACAATTGCCGTGGAATCTCATGGCATTGCCCATCACTGCCAGCGCGCGAATGTCTTTGCCGGCCCGTCTTCAACCGTCTTTGTTGCGCCCGAGCAGCAATGGGAGGTCCGGGCGCAGGGCAACGTGCCGCTGGAGCTAGCGATCTGCAGCACCCCGGGCCAGCCGGGAGCAGCTTCTCACGTTATCACGGCAGATCAACTCAAAATTCGCCACGTTGGTCAAGGGAATTGGTATCGCAAGATCTATGACATCATCGACGCGCCCTTTCCCGCTCACACGATGGTCCTGGGCGAGACGTACAATCCGCCGGGGTTTTGGAGCAGCGCGCCGCCCCACAAGCATGAAATCGACGATCCCCCCCACGAGTCCGATCACGAGGAAGCCTATCTCTTCCGTCTCAACCCGGCGCGCGGCTTTGGCTTGCAGCGCGTCTATACCGATGACCGTTCCCTCGATGAAGCCTACGCCGTGGAAGACGGCGACGTGGTAGCTATCCCGCGCGGTTACCATCCGGTTGCGGCCGCCCCGGGCTACCAGCTTTACTACCTCTGGGTGTTGGCGGGGAATCAACGGGTGCTGGCGCCCCGGGACGATCCCGCTCACGCTTGGTTGAAAGATAGCGAGGCGGTGATTACCGCATTGGGCAATCTCTAAGTAGCCGGCCGGCACCACTCAATCGTGAGCGTTATGTAAACTATCTATGAACAATTGGCTGCGTGATGGTTCAGCGACCTGAACCTCAGGAGCGGAGGAGCGAAAGAGCCTTGGCAGAGCGCTTCGATCTGATCGTACTCGGCGGTGGCAGCGCCGGTTACGCCGCCGCGCGCACGGCGGCGGAACGAGGCGCCAGCGTGGCGGTGGCCGAGCAAGGGCCTCTCGGCGGGCTGTGCATTCTGCGCGGCTGCATGCCCAGCAAGGCCGTCTTGGCTTCTTCCAACCGTCTCTACCACGCGCAACATGCCGCTGAAATGGGCATAGAGGTCGGCACGCTCGCGCCGGACCTGCCCACTATCATTGCCCGCAAACGGCGCTTGGTAAAGGAATTCGCCGACTACCGCATCGAGCAGCTTAACGCGCCGGATATCACACTGGTTGAGGGCGATGCACAGTTTCTGTCACCAGAGAGCGTGCAAGTCGGCGACCGCGTTCTCTCCGCTCCAAAGTTTGTCATCGCCACCGGCTCCGTGCCGTTTGTGCCGAAGGTGCCGGGTTTGGAGGAGGCGGGCTATCTGACCAGCGATGAGGCCCTCGAATTGGAAGACCTGCCGGAGTCTGTCTGCGTTCTTGGCGGCGGCCCCATCGGTTTGGAACTGGGACAATTCTACTCACGCCTGGGTGCGCGCGTTACTCTCTTGCAGCGGAGTAGCTGCGTGCTCAGCAACGAAGACGAGGCGGTGGGCACGGCGTTGGCCGACTACCTGCGGGAAGACGGCATGGACGTGCGCTGCGCTACCCGCCTCACGGCAGTGGAGCAACGCAACGGCAAGAAGGTGCTTCACTTGCTGCAGGACGAGAGCGAGAGTGTCATCGAGGTGGACCACATCCTGGTCGCCACGGGACGCAGTCCCGCGCAGGAAGGGCTAAACCTGGCCGCCGCCGGCGTCGAGAGCACGTCGCGGGGCATCAAGACTGATTCCGCAATGCGCACCTCCAACCCCAACATCTTTGCCGTGGGCGACGTAACCGTGTCGTTCGACATCGTGCACGTGGCGATCCAACAGGGCGAGGTTGCGGCGCACAATGCCCTCGGCAGCGGTCCGACGCAGTACATGGACTACCGCATCGTGCCCATAGTGATCTTCACCGAGCCGCAGTACGGGCGCGTGGGCATGACGGAGAAGGAGGCAACTGCTAAGGGACTGCCGATCGTGACAGCTTCCTATCCCTTCAACGACCACGGCAAGGCGCTCTGCCTCGGCGAGACGCGCGGCTTCGTGAAGATGGTGGGCCACGCGCAGACGGGCGAAATCCTGGGCTACCAGGTCCTGGGACCGGAAGGGGGCGAATTGATCCACGAGTGCATCGTGGCCCTCCACTACCGCGCCACCGCCCAGGACTTCATGCGCATCCCCCACTACCACCCGACCCTGGCGGAAATCCTCACCTACCCCGCCGAGGAGATCGCCGAACAGGTCGCCGGCACAGCTTCTTGAAAGAAGAATCGGATCACTTGGCCATCGCGGCTGAGTGTTTTCTATTGCGAGTAGGCAACGAGCGACGCCCTTCCCACGAAGGGCCGTAGGCAAGGCCTGACACCCTCTCCTTGGGAGGGTGTCTCAAAAATAGTTCTTCCGTATGTATACTACCGTGTAGAGAAGCAACATGAGGGAACGGGATACGCGTGGAGTGAGGTAGGAACGATGCCGTTGAGACCGTTTAGTCGTGAGCAGGCCTGGCTGCTGCCGCCGACGCTGGATGAACTGGTACCGGCAGACCATCCTGTCCGGTTTGTGGCGGCGTTTGTGGACGGGCTTGACACCGCAGCCTGGGAGGAGTTGGGGGTGGACCTGCAGGGCGACCCGCGCGGCGCCGGCGCCTATCATCCCCGTGCGCTGCTGAGCGTGTGGGTCTACGGTTTCATGACCGGTGTACGCTCCAGCCGCAAGCTGGAGGCGGCCTGCACAGACCAGGTGCCGTACCTGTGGCTGGTGGGGAGGCAGCAGCCGGACCACAACACGCTGTGGCGTTTCTACACGGCGCACCGCGACCGGATGCGGACGCTGCTGCGCCGCACGGTGCGTATCGCTATCCGTGCCGGCCTGGTGGATCTGGCCATGCAGGCGGTGGACGGCACGCGCATTGCGGCCAACGCCGGGATGCGGCACACGCACGACGCCCGGGAGTTGCGGCGGCTGTTGACCCGTACCGAGCAGGCGCTCGCGGATCTGGAGGCGCAGAACGCCACTGGAGGCGACGCGCCGCCGCCGCGATTGCCGCAGGAACTTGCCAACGCCCAAGCGCTGCGCCAGCGGGTGGAGGACGCGCTGGCCCGCGTGGAGGCTGAGGGCGGGCCGCGCCACACGAACCTGACCGACCAAGACGCGGCGCTGCTCAAGACTGCCACGGGCAGCTTCATCACCGGCTACAACGGCCAGGCGATGGTCTCCCCGCTGGCGCCCCAGGACGAAGGCGCACGCGGCAGGATGATCACGGCGGTGGACGTGAGCGCCGACGCCGACGACCATCCCCACCTGGCGCCCATGCTGGCAGCGGCGCAGGCGAACATCGACGACGAGCGGGAGGTGGTGACCGTGGCGGACGCGGGCTACCATTCGGGGGCTAACCTCGCCCAGTGCGCGGCTGACGGCCACACGGTGCTGATGCCCGAGACGCACACGCGCAGACGGCGCGACCCGTACCACAAGGACCACTTCACCTACTGTCCCAAGACCGACACGTACCGGTGTCCGCAGCACAAGGTGCTCACCTACAAACACAGCGCGACCCACCGCAACGGCTACCAAGTCAGGCGCTACCAAGCCAACGGCCGGGACTGCCGCGCCTGCCCGGCGTTTGGTACGTGCACCACCTCCCAGCGCGGCCGCTCCCTAAAGATCAGCGCATACGAACCATTGCTGCGACAGCACCGCGCACTGATGGCGACCGCAGCGGCCAAGCAGTTGTACCGGCGCAGATGCGCCATAGTCGAGCCGGTCTTCGGCCTGCTCAAGGAGTGGCACAGCGCTAGACGCTTCCTGCTCAGAGGCCGCAGCCACGTGCTGTCCGAATGGCACCTGCTGGCCACTGCGTTCAATCTCAAGAGCCTCCACGCGTTGTGGCGGTCCAGAATGCGCCCAAACCCGCCCCGGGGATGGGTTTGTCACTTGCACCGTCTTGTTCATACCACCCGTCATCTGACTGTGTCTCCCACCCAATTCACCATGCCTCGGAATTAAATAATGAGACAGCCTCTTGGGGAGAGGGCCGGGGTGAGGGGTCCGAATTACCGTTCGCACAGAGCCAGTCGAAGCTCGAGCGTGAATATTCAGATGAACGGAATATGGCTCCCCGCCCGTTCGTGCTGAGCCTGTCGAAGCATGGACGTGGAGCCGCTTTGCCAATCGCACAGAACTTGCCGCAGTGTGAACGGAATCAGGTTCCCCATCCGTTCACACTGAGCATCGCCTGCCCTGAGCTTGCCGAAGCGTCGAAGTGCGGCGAACCCCGCCACTACCATTCGCGCTGAGCCTGTGGAAGTATGAGCGGGGAGCCCTCTTGCCGTTCGCACAGAGCCTAGCCTGCCCTGAGCTTGCCGAAGGGTCGAAGTGCGGCGAAGCCCGCCAACTACCATTCGCGCTGAGCCTGTCGAAGTATGAGCGGGGAGCCCCCTTTACCGTTCGCACTGAGCTTGTCGAAGTGCTCCGGCGCGATTGACGTCCCTTGCGATCCCGCCTAGCCGCCCCCGCCCCGCCACTGCTAGAATAGAATTCACGGGGACGTGTCGGAACTGGAAGACGAGCATGACTTAGGATCATGTGCCGCAAGGCGTGCGGGTTCGAGTCCCGCCGTCCCCACCAGCAGACTGGCAGCCTCCTCCGGCGTCAGCCGATTGCCCTCGATATTCGTCGTGTGATGCGCTTCCCGCACAAACGCTTCTGAACGCATCGCGTCAACCCACTCTTCCGCCAGCGCCGCCGCTTCCAGATAGCCCCGCGCGCGCTCGATCTCAGTCAGCGCCGCGGTGGTCGCGTTCGTAATGGTAAAGCGCGGTGCAAAGGCCATTATTTATAACTCGCCAGTCCCACAGAAATTCTTCCTGAGCTTTTGTGGGCACTACTTCAAGCCTCGGGTTGAAGTAGAACCCAGTGATCCATTGACTAAGACTTTGCCGGAAGTTTCCCTGCCCTTTTAAGATTGCTGTTGAGTCTTGCCAATCGCTCCTTCTCCTTGGCAGGGGTAGCATAGTAGTGTTCGAATAGTGCCTCTACTATCTCAAGACACCATTCAGCTTCTTCTGGTTCAACATCAATAACCTGAAGACTGGTTAATTCCGTAATGGGATGCGCAGCGAAGTTGCCAAAGTTACGCACAGCATCAACAGTGCTTCGAATGGATTCAGGCAGAGCTTTACTGGTATCACTCTCGTTCAATACGACTTCAATTTGCCTAGCCAAGTTTGTTGATGAGTAACCTCTATCCTTCAATATGGCTTGCAGGACTCGACGAGATAGCGCTGCCGACGCCTTTGGGCTGATGGGCAATACATTGCATGCCTCTACGTAGTCTTTCCTAAAGAGTTCAGGCACTGCATCATCAATAGGAGCACGTACCGGAAATCGCGGATAGACCAAGTGCCAAAATTCTTTCTGCATGCTATCGATTCCAATTCTTATTATTGGCTCTCTACAGGCCGGACAAACAGTAGCTTGCCAACTCCACTGATGATCCGTATCGGAATTTGAATCCATAGGCCCCAGAGCGCTACTTTGGCGGCCAGGTATCGGTATTGGTCCAAATCGAAAACGACCCCAGTGCCAGTCTTCGTGAATTGCAACGGAGCAGTGCGGACATTTCATGTTCTATTTCCTGCACTCTGCTACTAGATGGTGACGGGTCCAACGAACTAACTTGTTCCGTTGTATCACCTGCTACATTCGTCTTGCAAGGTTGGAGACGGCGGGGGCGAAACGTGTGATACGCTGATAGCGCGACAAGAAGGAACTGCTAAGGCAAGTAATCATCATGACCGATCATAACGACGATCAATCCGCAAACGACGATTCCCTTAAGAAGGTTCTGGGAATTATCAAGGAGATTGTCGAGAAATCAGCGGACGGCGATTACATCTACCGGGGAGAACCCAAGCATTACTGTCAGGTGTCCTCGAGCCTTTATCGCAGAATTCAACGTGAAGGATCAGAGAATGTAGACATTAAACGCGCCCAAGAGGAGGACCTGAAAGAAGCCAGAGAATTCGTCGTCCAAACTTTTGAAGATGATGATCTTCTGGCTCAACTTCAGCACTACGGGTCCGACACTAATCTGATTGACTTTACCACCGATTGCCTAATTGCACTATTCTTTGCGTGTACCGGTGAATTTCAAGAAAACGGTCGAGTTATCCTCCTAAGTCGGACAAGCTACCCCCTGTTACAGCCAAGCTTTCCAGAGAACCGTGTAATCGCACAGAAGAGCATTTTCGTGCATCCACCTGATGGCACTGTCAATCCAAACGATACCATCTGCATACCGCATGAATTGAAAAAGCCTATCTTGGAATACCTTAACAAGCACCACGGCATTAATGCCCAAACCATTTACAACGATCTCTACGGCTTCATCCGCCACCGCCAGGATTACCCAAGCTCCTATATGACGTTCTACACTGCTCTGACTCATGCCAAGAAGGGCGACTACAAGGAAGCCATTGCAGGGTTCGGCGACGCCATTGAGCTAAATCCGCAACTGACCGCTGCCTACAACAATCGTGGGAATGTATATAAGGATATGTGCGAGTATGACCACGCGATCTGGGACTTTAACAAGGCAATCGAGTTGAACCCCAACTTAGCCGCAGCCTATTACAATCGCGGTATTGTTTACAAGAGTAAGAAGGACGTTGATCGCGCAATTGAAGACTACGACAGAGCGATCGAACTAAACCCTCGTTACGCTGAGGCCTATTGCAATCGTGGAAACGCTTACTGTGACAAGGGCTGGCATGATGGCGCGATCAAGGACTACGACATAGCTATCGAGCTAAATCCTAGGTACGCCTTAGCCTACAACAGTCGAGGCTCAGCTTACTTTCTCAAGTGTAAGTACGAATCGGCGATCCAGGACTTCAGCCGGGCAATCGAGCTAAATTCCAGTTATGCAATGGCCTACAACAATCGTGGTGAGTGTTGGATGGTCTTGAAGGAGTGGGCAAAGGCTGAAGCTGATTTGTCCACAGCAGTGAGCTTAGGGAAAGACGTTACTACTGCATTTATTGACGAATACGAGAGCGTGGCGGGCTTTGAGGAGCGTTTCAACGTCAAAGTGCCTTCAGACATTGCTGCAATGCTTACGCCGAGCAGCGAAGAGTAGTAGTGGCGGGCGAGAATTGCAGTTTGCAGCGATCTAGCCGCCGACCATCATTCCGGCGAATGCCGGAATCCATCTTTACCGGCCCGATGGACTCCCGTTTTCACGGGAGTGACGGTGTAGGGGCGGGTACCATTCGTCTCTCTCGTGCATGCGAGAATCCACCTTCACCTACAACTTCCTCTGGACTCCGGCGTGCGCCGGAGTGACGGAGATCCCACACAGCCGCCTCTCCTGCAGAAAGCCTTCACATAGATACTTCCCTCGCAGGTTGATTAGCGGTACGGCAATCCATGAGCGGCGCACGTTCGCGCCGGGCTAGAGATCGACCACCGTTTCGGTGTCGTTGGCGGTGAGGGCGTTCATGTAGGCGAGGATGAGGTCTTGGGTGCGGTAGCGGCCGAAAGCAGCTTCGTCCTGGCGTTGGACGATGGAGAAGGTGCTGAGGATGTAGGCGGCGTCGTTGCGGTCGATACCGTGGAGGTGGAGGTAGCTGGCGTCGAGGCGGGCGTGCAGGCACCACCATCCTGATTCAGCAAAAACATGTGGCAGATCGTTACTGCTTTCGCGGGCGTGTCTTGTAGATCCAGAACAGATTGCCGGCTGCGATAAGTGCAGCCAGCGCCCAGAAGGCCGTGCCGAGGTTGGGGTCTCTGGTGAGGCCAATGCCCAGACCCAGATAGAAGACGATGAATGCTGCGACGAAGAGCACGACGTGGGCGGTGATCTTGAGTCTCTTTTGCATAGCTATTCTCCCCAGGGAGACATTTGCATAACCCTCCCCGCAGCAAGAAGTTTCCTATTCCTCGACGGGAGAGGCCTAGAGCCTGCCCCGTACGCCGATACACAGTATCGGATGATACGGGGGTGAGGGTGAATCTCCTTAAATCTCTACTAAAGTATACGGAATCTTGCTCGACTACATCTTGACACTGCACAAATAAGGTGACCCTTGTAGCAAAAAGACCTGTCACCCCGGCCCTCCCTTGTACACTCAGGGAGAGGGAGGTTTTCTTGCCTGCAGGTGGTTACGCAAAAGTCTCCATCGTCTTTGCGGGAAAAAGCAAAACGAACGCACTTGGCTGCCAGCAATACCTAGATGGTAACAGAGGGAAGGGAACGAGAGTGCGTGCTAGTGATTCCCTTGCCGCGCTTGGGGCGCCGCAGGTCACGCCGTTTCGGACTGCGCTGGCGGCAGGCGGCGCATGCGGACGTCGACTTCCAGGTTACTCCCCACAAAGCCCTGCAGGATGCCCTTGGAGGGAGACACGTCCTGGTAATCGCGCCCAACGGCGATTGTCACGTGGTGGTCGTCGGCCAGGGTCTGGTTGGTGGGGTCGAAGCCTACCCAGCCGAGGCCGGGCAAGCGGCACTCCACCCAGGCGTGGGTGGCGGTCTGCGGCGCCCGTGACGCAGACCGCGTCTGCGACGAGGTCTGCGTCTGCGACGAAAACTGCGACTGAAACGACGTCTGTGCCTGCTGCCGGTTCCTCCCCGTCACGTGGACGTAGCCGGACACGTAGCGGGCAGGCACTCCCCATGAACGCGCAATGGCAATCATGACGTGCGCGTAGTCCTGGCACACCCCCCGCCCGGACTCTAGGATGTGTTCGATGGGAGAGGCCACCGTCGTGCTGCCGGGCACGTAGTCGAACGCGCCGTGCAGCCTTTCCGAGAGCATGCCGACTGCTTGCAAGGGATCGTCGGCATGCTCAATTTGCTCGCGCTCAATGAAGGACCTAAGCGCCGGCGACGACCGCGCCAACGGACTGTCGTGCGTAAAGTCCCAAAGCGCGAAAGAGTCGCGCCATGAGAGGATCTTGTCCCAAGCGCCGGCTTCCAAGCGGCTCGGGAGCTGGGCGGCAGGCCCGGTATCGACCGTAGCCTGCGTCACAATCTTCAGGGATTCGTGCCATTGGTGCACGCACACAACGTGCTTCGTATTCCCATAGGGGTCCTTGTCCACGCTGGAGAGCGTGAACGGGTCCGTAGTGAGGTCGAAGCGCAAGAGTTGCTGCCTCACGCTGTCACGCGGCTGCAGGCAGAGGGACATGACGGAGTGCCGCGCCGGAGAGGTGTATCGATAGTGGGATACGTGCTCGATCTCGAAGCGGTTCAATCCGGCCATAGCGTCATTAGACCGGGGATTCTTCGACCTGGTAATCGAAATACGTCGCTGTGATATGGCTATGGAGGTCGCGACAGAACGCGCCCATGCTTTGCAGGGCCTCTTTGCGGTCTTCTAGATCGGGCCAATTGTAGTGGATCAGTGATGCCAGGCGGCCGGCCAGCCGCCGTGTCGCTCCGCCGGCTTCGGGATTTGGACCCGGACCAATTGCATCGAGTTGCGCTCCCAGGATGTCGAGCGAATGGCAGAGCGAATCTGGCAGCAGCGGGTCTGTTGCGAGAAGATCGAGGACGTTACCCGGCTGCACCTCCACGCTATAGCTGCGGTTGTAGACCTCCAATGCATGGTAAGCGCGCAAGAGGCTGGTCCAGTCTGCCTCCGATGATTCTTCGAAGTGGACTTCACTCGCAAGTTGGGCCAAGAACAGGGAAATAGCGAGCTGAGACCGTTCGACAAACCGGCCGAGCTGCAAGAAGTGCCAGCCTTCGTCGCGATACATGGTGCCGTCGGCAATTCCCATGAAGGTGTCAATCTCATTGCTGGTTGTACCGAAGAAGCTCTCAGGCGATGAAGACCAGATATCCTGGATGTCACGCTTTTGCAGCCGCAGGTAGACCAGGTTCAGATGCGACCACATCTCCGCGCTGATGCAGTTGCGCGTTTGACGAGCGTTCTCTCGTGCCGCGGCGAAACAACTCCAAACAGAGCCGAGATTGGAGCGTTCGAACGTCAAATCGTCGGCCAGCGTATAGGAGTCGGCCAGCGTGAAATCTTCTTCGAAGTAGCCATCGTTGCTATCGGTGAGTTCCAGGCTACCGCCGGGGGGTAGCCGATCAACACTTATGTAAATGCGACTCCAGCCAAAGTAGATTTCCTGGACGGGGCGGTCTACCAATGCCGCCGTCTGCAATTGCAGAAGACGGCAAAGGTGCTGCGCCCGTTCGAGATACCGCCCCATCCAATAGAGGCTCTGTGCGCTGCGTGAGAGCATGTGACTAGTTCCTCAACTCCGGCACAGGTTCAGTCCTCATCGTGCTCTTCCGGCATCAGAACGAATTCGGGATAGGACTCAAGACCCAGTTCTGCGGTGTCTTGGCCCAAACGTTCGATCTGGGCCGAAACCCGGAGGCTGAGAGCCAAATCGAGAACCTTCCACAGTATCAGCGAGACGATGAAAACGAACGCGCCAATAGCGATAATGCCGATAGCTTGTACGCCAATATTGCCGCCAGCGGCAATAGCAACTGCCAAAGTGCCCCAGATGCCGGCGAACAAGTGAGCGGGGATTGCCCCCACCACGTCATCGAGCTTGATCTTCTCAAGCAGCTTGAGGCCAAGTGTGCAGATTATGCCACCGATGGCGCCAATGATGACCGCCCACAGGTGCTGCGTGATGTCGGGCCCGGCCGTGATCGAGACAAGGCCGGCAATGGCGCCGTTCAAGCCGGCAAAGAGATCGGTCCGCCCCAAGAGGGGTCGCGAGACAAGGAGGGCCGCGATGACGCCGCCCGCTGCCGCGAGGTTGGTGTTCACCAGCACGTGACCGATCGCGACCGCGTCGGCTGCGCTGCCCAGAGCTAACTGCGAGCCGCCATTGAACCCAAACCAACCGAGCCACAGGATGAAGACACCCAGCGTGACGAGAAGCACGTTGGATGGCGGCGTGGGCCGAACGGTACCGTCCTTGCGGTACTTGCCCAGGCGGGGGCCGACGATGATGATACCGGCCAACGCCGCCCAACCGCCGGTGCTGTGCACGATGGTTGAACCGGCAAAGTCCTGGAAGCCCATGTCAGCCAGCCAGCCGCCGCCCCACGTCCACGCGCCGACGACGGGGTAGATGAGAGCGGTAAGGATCAGAATGAAGACGAAGAAGGACCACATACGGACACGCTCGGCCAGGGCGCCGGAAATGATGGAAGCGGTGGTCGCGACAAATACCATCTGGAAGAACCAGTCCGACATGACCGAGTAGCCGCTCTCGATCACGGCCGCCGCCGCGCTTTCGTCGCCGTCGAGGAGTGCAAGTTCATCGGCGGAAGGGCCGTAGAGAATATTGAACGAACCGATCAATCCTCCGAACCGATCCATACTCACGTCGATATACATCAGGTTGTAACCGACGAAGAAGTAGGCGAGACCGGCGATTGAATAGAGACCGATATTCTTCAAGCAGATCATGGAGGCATTCTTGGTGCGTACCGCACCGGCCTCGAGCATCGTAAAGCCCGCGGCCATCCACATCACCAATACACCCCAAAGGAGGAACGCAAACGTATTGAGGACAAACGTGGTCTCGCCATCCGTGGCCGCGTGGGCGACCGCCGGCCGGACCAAGAAATAGAGAAACGTCAGCAGAATTACCGCCGCAATGACGGCGACACGACGATGACGCGCCAAAACGTCCGTGAATACCATGTACCCTCTCTCCTGAATACTACGATCCTCAGTCATCAACAACCCAAATGTCTTTGCCCCCTCCTCCTTGACTTGAATTGACTACCAAGCTGCCGCGCCGCAGGGCAACACGGCAGAACGCCCCGGGGACTATGCGCGTCTCGCGACCGTGCAACACAAACGGTCGCAAGTCCACGTGACGTGGCTCAAAGCGGCCGTCGATGAAGCATGGGGCACGTGAGAGCGCGAGAACAGGCTGAGAGATGAATCCGGCCGGATCGGCACGCACTTGCTCCGCGTATTCCTCTCGCTCCTTGGGCGATGAGTGCGGGCCGACTAACATGCCGTATCCACCGGATTCTCCGACACGTTTTACTACCAAGTCCTGTAAGTTGTCTAGGGTATACTCCAGGTCTTCACGCCGTCTGCAGAGGTACGTCTTTACGTTTGCTATGATCGGCTCTTCACCCAGGTAGTAGCGGATCATATCCGGCACGTAGGCATACATGCTCTTGTCGTCGGCAACACCTGTGCCCGGCGCGTTCACGAGTGCCACGTTGCCGAGCTTATAGGCATGCAGGAGGCCCGGTACGCCCAGCAGGGAATCCGGTCGGAACACCAGCGGATCCAAGAAGTCATCGTCCACGCGCCGGTAAACGACGTCCACCCGCCGCAGTCCGGTGGTGGTGCGCATATAGACAAAGCCGTTATTGACCAACAGGTCGCGGCCTTCCACGAGCTCGGCGCCGATCTCACGCGCCAGGAATATGTGCTCGTAGAAAGCGGAATTGTACACGCCCGGCGTCAGCAGCACGATGGTGGGGTCCGCCTGTCCGCCAGGAGCGAGTTCTCGCAGTGTGGTCTGGAGCACTTGACCGTAATGCTCGATTTCGCGCACACGCGAGCGCCTGTACAGACGGCGAAAGCTCTTCTTGACCGCTTCTCGGTTCGCGAGCATGTATGAGACGCCGGACGGGACCCGCAGGTTATCCTCCAGCACGCAAAAGCCGTCACTCGTGCGCACGATGTCGGTGCCGCAGATCGCCACCCACGTGCCATGGGGTGCGGAAAACTCCCGCATTTCTACCCGGTACTGCGGACACCCGCGTACCATGTCGACGGGAATCACACCGTCGTGAACAATGCGCGGCTCACCATAGAGGTCTTTGGATCGGGAACGACCGTAGACGTCTTCCAGGAAGTTATTCAGCGCCCTGATGCGCTGTGTAAGGCCGGCCTCGATTTGCTGCCACTCAGCGCCCGAGAGGACTCGAGGTAGGGAATCGATAGGAATGATGCGTTCGTCAGCCTCATCATCGCCATAGACGGTAAAGGTGATGCCCTCATTGGAAAATGACCGGGTCACCCGTTCCTGGATGTTGGCTAACTCATCTGCAGAAAACTGGCACAGAAGATCATAGAGGTCGCGGCTGTGTGCCCGGGGCGTGCCGTCGGCAAGGAACATCTCGTCATAGACATCGGGATCCAACTGATAGTCGTCAAAATTCACGGCACATCTCGCTCAAGAGTCACCTTCGTCTCTTTGACCGTATCTGCCTAGCACAACGATCCGGGGCCAAGGGTTGCGCTGTTCGCAGTGCTTTGTCCCTAGGGGTATTTGGACATGGAGTTCCCGCCAGAGACAATACCAAACCAAGCAAGGGATTTCAAGCTGCGCCGCGGTCGCAAGAAAGTGCCGGGCGTTCCTAATGCCTGGAAATCGAACTTCATCGCCGCGCGGGCAAGTCTCGCAGCCCCTCCAAGACTATCTCGCAGGTCCACCAATACCGGTCAAAAGGCTTACCACTTCGTTGTGGAACAAACTCCCACATCCAAACCCCATCGTCTTTCCGCTGGGAGTCATCTATTGTGCCTGGACCGCTGCTTCTCCGGCGTCTTCCTCGATCGACACGGCTTCCAAGGGAAACTCGATAATCATCTCTGTATACTCGCCAACCTCTGATTCCACGCGAATCGTCCCGCCGCGGCGGCGCACGATGTCGCTGGACATCGCGAGTCCAAGACCGGTCCCTCTGTCGGTCGGCTTGGTGGTGAAGAAGGGGTTGAAGATCTTCTCAATGACGTCTGGCGGGATGCCCGCACCATTATCTCTGATGCGGATTTCAGCGACTTCCTCATTGCGCTTCGTGGTAAGCCATACGGTAGGACTGTAGTCGGTGCTGCCGTCAGCCTCTTCAAGTGCGCGTCGCCTTTCATCAGTCGCGTCGCATGCATTGCTCACCATGTTCAAGAAGACACGTCCCATGTCTTGTGGGATGACCTCGACCGCTCCCATTTCGGGATCTAAGTCCTGCTTCAAATCCAATTGGAATTCCGTATCGGCTGCGCGCTTGCTATGGTATGCGAGCCGGGCGTGTTCATCGAGGAGATTGTTGAGATCTGTGGACTCCATGCCTCCAGCGCCGCGTCCCATGGAAAGCATGTCATGCACAATGCGGTTGGCGCGTTCGCCGTGTGTGCGAATGCGTTCAAGGTTGCCGGTGAGGTCATCGGAGATTTCTTCAATGAGGTCTCGATCATCTTCGGTCATCTCCCCGCCATTCTCGCCTAAGACTTCACGCAGCTCTTCCAAGAGGTCCGCGGAAGATTCGGAGAAGTTCTTCACGAAGTTGAGCGGATTCTTAATCTCGTGCGCCACACCCGCCGTGAGTTCACCCAAGGCGGCCAGCTTTTCTCGCATAACGATCTGGTCCTGCGCCTTGCGCAGATCGGCCAGCACACTCTCCAATTCATCATTCTTGCCCTGCAGTTCGTCTGCGAGCTTCTCAACCAGGTTAAGGCGCTGCACTTCCAAGGCGTGGCGGCGGAACACCTCGAGTGCTGCCGCCATTTCGGCAACTTCGTCGCGTCCACCAATCTCCACCTGGGTCTCCAAATCACCGCCGGCCATGCTGCGCATCCACCCCGATAGCATCTCGATGCGGCTCACGACGACCCGGCCGACGAACAACCACACGATGACGAGAGCGCCAACGATACTGATGAGGCCGATTGCCAGCAGGAGAAGACGACCGGTGAAAATGGCCTGAGTAGATGCCTGTGTGGCTTCCTGAACGCTCTCAGAAGAAGCGCTCACGAGACCTTCCACCTCACTCAGGAGTTGGTTGGCCAAATCGCTATTGCTTTCCAGCAAGTCGTTCTGGTGTTCTAACAACCTTAATTGAGTTGCACGCAAGTCTAGCGCGCTTTCCAAGGCAAATAGCTCTCCAAATACGGGGGATATCTCCGCATAGAACGGAGCATCAGAGAGTGCGAACAAGCTGCGTTCAATGCGGCTTTGCGCCGACTCAAAGCGCTCTTTTAAGGGCTCGACAAGAGATGCATCGGAAACGACATACGAGTTGGCAAGAATGTCAGTAGCAACATTGGCGTTTGCCTGAAGAAGCGCCAAGTGATAGTACCGGTAGAATTCTTCCTCCGAGAAGTGCTCCTCCCGTGGCGCGGCCGTCTCACCCAGGACTTTATGCCCCGTAATCGTATAGAAATACTGTTCATCGATGAGAGGGGTCAGGGTCCTCTCCAGCTTGTTTCCCACATCCGTCAATGCAACCCGTAACTGGTTGCTTTCCTCATTCAATTCAAAAGACTCCGACATGCCGTCCTCAACGGCGCCAATGTTGGAAATCAGAGCATCCGCGTGGGCGCGAATCCGCGCAAAGCGCTCGTCTCCCGCGTCGGCCTGCTCGAGCACGGCAAGTTGCTGTTCAAGGGCGGCATGCGACTCATCGATGCCCGCGGCCACACTGGCGAAGTCTTCGGTAGAAACTGCGCTTGTAAGGCGCGGGGCAGCGGCCACGAGAGAATTACTGAATTGCGCAACTCTAAAGGCGGCCACCATTTCAGGCACCCTGCCTTCATTGACTCGCCGCTGGACGTCCCCAACCTGGTTAAAGGAAAACCAACCGACAAGGCTGGCAGCAATAACGAGCGCCACAGCGCCGCCAATACCCAGATAGAGTTGGGTGGCGATGCGATATCTGGTCTCCAGCAGACCTTTAATCCAGTCGATCACGGTTGTACGTCTCGCAACGTGCCCACAGACTGATAATTGCCCTCGGCGTCAATCATAGTGAGAAAAACTCTGTCAGAGCCTTGGTTGTCATTCATGCCTTCATAGTTGAGCTCGAATCCACCAAGGTCAATCAACCCAATGCTGCGCACGCTTTCGAGGAAGCACTGCCGGGTGGGCTCAGGGCCACAGCTTTCGAGCGCTGCGATCGCCAAGCGACCGGCAAGGTAGCCTTCAAGCGAGACAAAGCCGGGATCGTGCCAGGAAGACAACTCACGCGTGGCGTTGAGGTAGTCCTTCACAATGGGAATAGTTCGGTCAGTTGGAAAAGGGACCACCTGTGTCACGAATACGCCTTCGCCGTCAGAGCCAAGCTCTTCAGCCAAGGCGTTGCTGCCGACAAATGACACGGTCATAAAGATCGGGTCCATGTCAATTTGCCGGGCCCATTTGATCAGAGCGGCCACGGGCGTATAGGCGCCGATCATGATCACCGCTTCAGGGCTGCCGCGCCGCAGGTCAAGCAGGGCGGCTCTCACGGCGATGGTATTGCGAGTGTACACACCGATGGACACCATCTCCATGCCGCGCTTCTCAAGGGCTATACGTACACCGTTGTAGCCGGCGCGACCGTAGGAGTCATCCTGATAGAGTACGCCGATACGCGTGATGCCCAAGTCTGTGGTCAAGCGCTCGACCATCTCTTCGGTTTCTTGATAGTAGGAGGCGCGCAGGTTGATCACATTCACCAACTCATCACTGCGCAGGATCTCGGCGCCGGTAAAGGGAGCAATGTAGGGGACGCCTGCTTCAAACGCAACCGGGACAGCGGAACGGGACGTTGGCGTGCCAACCGCGCCAATGAGGGCAAAGACGCTGTTTTCTTCGATCAGTTTCTTGGTGTTGGCAATGGCGGCTTCGGGTTCATACGCATCATCAAGGGAGAGGAGTACCAGTTCACGTCCATGCACGCCGCCCTGCAGGTTGATCTCATGGAAGGCGGCCCGAATACCAAACTCCATATTCTTGCCGAGTTCTTCGGCAGGGCCGGTAAAGGCGGCGGATTGGCCAAAGAGGATTTGGCTTTCGGTCACGCCGGGAGCGGTAGACTGTGGGACTTCAGCCACAGTTTCCGACGCAGGAGTCGGTTCGGTGACGGCAGCTTCGCCGTCCTGGGAAGTTGCAGAGCAACCAACGAGATTGGCGACCAAAACAAGCCCGGCAAGCACCCTGATCCCAACGCGAACCAGCCAGGCCGCCGAAAGGCAGGAGACCTGTTTCATTTGTCTAAGCTCGTAACCAGAGTGAGATGGTTTTTGCCCTCTTCCCTGCGGTACCGTACGTCATCCATCATCTTGCGCACGAGATGGATACCCAAGCCGCCGATGTTCCTATCTTCAAGTTCCGCGTCTACATCGGGCTTCGGTGCGTCGGTCAACGGGTCAAAGGGCCGGCCGTCATCAACAATTTCAATGGTCAGGGAGTTTCCGTCAGCAATCAGTGAAATGTCAATTTCATGTAGGCCATCTTCATGACCGTAATTCATGACGTTGATCACGATTTCCTCAAGGGCCAGATTTATCTTAAATACAAGGTCTAACGGCCACTCAGCCTCTTCCGCAAATTCCTCGATTGCGGCTGAGACACGATCCAATTCGTCGTGTCTGTTCTCGACCCTTAGGTGCAATTCTGTGCCCAACGCCATCACTCGCTACGAGACACTGCTAAGCATGTAATGTCATCAGATTGAGGTGTATCGCCAGCAAATTCACTCACGGCGCTGAATACTGCTTCATTGGCTTCTTTGGGGTTGCTGGGAGGATTGGCAGCGAAGACTTCCTGCAAACGCTCCACACCAAACTCCTCACCCTCCTCATTCATGGCCTCAGTAACGCCATCTGTATAGAGGAAGGCAAATTCGCCCGGAGCCAAGTTCACGGTTTGTTGCTGGTACGGCAATCCCGGTGCAACTCCAAGCGCAATGCCGCCAGTTAGCGGGAGCAAGTAGGAACTGCCGTCGGGATGGACGATTAGGGGGCTGTTATGTCCACCGTTGGCGTAGGCAAGTTCCCCACTAAACGGGTTGTAGACCGCATAGAGAATAGTTACAAACATCCCGGTGTCATTGTCTTCATGAAGGAGTTCGTTGACTTCACCGAGCACTTGACCGGGTTCCCCCATGCCAATGGCTGCGCCCTTTAGGAGTGTTCGGCTCGACATCATGAAGAGTGCGGCTGGAACGCCTTTGTCAGAGACGTCCGCAATGGCGAGCCCAATCAGTCCGTCTTCCAGAACTAAGACGTCGAAGAAGTCCCCGCCAACATTGCGAGCGGGTTCCATGCTGGCAAAAATCTCGTAGTTATCACCTTGAGGAAACAGTGTTGGCAAAATGGATTGCTGGATTTGGCTGGCGACGTTCAACTCATTCTGCAACGCCACCAGTTTATCGCGGGAAGATAGGGCTTCACGCCATTCGGTCATATGGCTGAGCGTACGGTCAATAGTGATTTGCAGGTCCGCGAAGTCCAGGGGCTTGGTGACAAAGTCAAACGCACCGCGGTTCATGGCAGTGCGGATGTTCTTCATGTCTCCATAGGCCGAAACGATAACAGAGCGAATATTGGGGTCAACTTTGGGAATTTGCTCGAGAAGCGTCAGGCCGTCCATTCGCGGCATATTGATATCCGAAAGGACCATATCAATATCGTCCTGTTCGTTTAGGCGTTCCAACGCTTCAATGCCATTCTGCGCAAAGACAAATGTGTAGCGCCCTGCTCGTATGTGTCGACGCATCCGCTGCAGCATGAGCGGCTCAAGATCCGGCTCATCGTCAACAACGAGAATCTTATAGGGGGGTTCCATTGTTCCCTTTCCTCGAGAACGACAGAATCTGGCTCAAGTGGTATTCCTCTTGAGCCAGCGGGAGTTCTCGACGCCTTGAAAGAGTGGGCAGTCTAATTGTTGAGAGCGCCAACTGCCTCATCACGAGAATCGTGCACGGCAATAATCTGATCGAAGCCGCTGATCTCAAAGATCTCTCGGATTGACTCCGAAAGTGAGCACACAGCAAACTTCGCATCCTGTTTCTGAAGGGACTTTGCCGTCAGCAGAATGACCCGTAGTCCGGCACTACTAATGTAAGAGACTTCCTCCAAGTCCAAAACTACGGCACGCTCGCTGGAGTCAATCGCAGCATCCAATGCATCCTGGAATTCACGGGCATTAGCGCCATCGATACGACCCTCAGTCTTCGCGATCAGAGTGTTGTCTTGCCGCTCGGTTGTAACTCCCATTCGGATAATCTCCTTCAAGTGTTGCGACTTTGCACTTAGCTGACGACAATGCCAAGCAATTCGGCGTACGGTTGCCAAAACCGGCGTGATGCTTTCACTGCATTGGCACCCTCGCTCTGGATCTTAGCGAGTCTCGCAACGAAACTCGCTAGTATCTCAGCTCTGCTCAAACTTAGAACCTACTATACCATCTTTGCCGGATACGTTTCGCAGGTTCCACAGAGGCTACTTGGCGCACCTTAGATAATACCGAAATCGCTTCATGGAAACAAAGTTTGGCCGGTCCGGCAGCATCGGAGGCACCACGTGCACACCCACATCGTCTACTTGCCTAATTCGTCGCACTAGCGCTCCTGTGGTGAACCGCCATGCAGACTGGTCAATGCTGGATGCGACACCACACTATCAACTAACGCTTGGTATGTCAAGGCAGGCCAAGACGGCGCAGTTTCCCCATGAATTGAGAGCAATCTCCTTGCTCTGCCGCTACTCTGAATTCTAGCAATGCTCTGCGTCATGCGTTGGTTTGCCGGCACGATTACGACCACGCTGCCAGTAGATTCAGCAATACCCAGCGCAAATGCCGCCCGCGCAGTTTCCACACGCGACGCTTGGACGTAGCGCTGACCGGCTGCTATCCACTCTTTGAGAAGGGGCGCCATGACCCAGAGACGGTACCGTGTGCTTCTGGTGCCATTGAAGTAAGTACCGGCCCGGATATCAGGGCAGAACTGCAGAACCACGTACTACTGCAGCTAAGCTGAGAAGACATCCACCGACAAGAGTGGGGAACCGCAGCGCCGAGAATGGCACAATTGAGAGCAAAGTGAGCAAGAGAGTTAAGTAGGGAGTCGTATGCGCGCAGGTGCCTTTGCCATTCAGCATAGCGCGAGTCCAGCCGAACTCCGTGGAAGCAGCCGCTAGAAGGGGGTGATTTGCATGGCGATTGCCGGTTGGGTGCTTTTCGTATGCGCTTTCTTGTTCGCGCTGCGTGTAGGCGGGCAGGTAATAGTCGCGCTCTATGCGCCCCGCTGGTTGCCAGCCATGCATCACTGGTATTCGGGGCTGATGCCGTACCGCTATCTGCTGCCGGCGCAATTGGTCTTGCTGACGCTCTTGGTCCTCATTGCCTATGACGTTTCTCGCATGGATGGGTTCTTTGCCGACAGCGGTTGGGAGGCCTTGTCCGTACCCCTAAGAATTGGTGCGGTTGTATATTTCGCCGCAATGGTCGTGCGCTATGTGCTTACCATGGCTCTCAAGCCCGAGAGACGATGGTTCAAGCGCACAATACCCATCTGGTTTCATATGGTCTTGGCAACAGCCCTGTGGACGTTTGGCAGCTATCATAGCCCGTGATCCGCGTGGATCAGGCGAGCGATACGCTTGGCGTCAATCGCGATGTTGTAGAGGCCGCCCCTGCCGTCATAGTTGTGCCCTACAAAGTAGAGTCCCGGGCAGTCGATGCTGCGGACTCGGTCCCGGCGTTTGGCAAAACCGCACGTGTCCCGGTCAGCCAGGTCTCCCATCCAGTCAATCGCCGCCTGATAGCCGGTAGCCAGTATTACGCAATCAAACCCTCGTTCCGTGCCATCGGCAAACTGTGCGCCGTGGTCCGTGAAGCCTGTGACTTCCCCCAGGAGCGCGACAGTGCCGGAACGTATCGAGTTGGCAAGCTTCAGGCCGATCAGGGGCACGTCCGGACACTCGCCATACCCCTGCTTGCGCGGGATCGGGGTCCCGCCGCGGGCGGCCGCGCCGATAGCTCCGAGGAGCCGTGCCAAGCGTTGTTGTAGGCGCTTAGGCAGCCAGGAGATCGCCCAGCCCAGGTATTGGCTCGGAATCCCCGCGATGCTCCGCGGGACATTGTTGGCACCCGACCGCACTGACACTGACACATTGGCGCCCGCGTCCGCAAGCTCTGTTGCGATTTCCGCGCCGGAGTTTCCGATGCCGACGACCAACACGTGCTGCCGAACATACGGCGAAGGCCGCCGGTACTCAGAACTGTGCACGACAGTGCCGCTATATTCTGCGAGGCCGGGTAGTTGCGGCAACACGGGCGCCGACATGATGCCGGTTGCTACGACTACAGCCTGCGCCTCGATCCAACCGGAGTCCGTCTTCACACGCCAATTGTCCCCTGCCCGCTCGAGGGCACGCGCCTCTACGCCAACCTGCAGGGGAATGTTGAACCGCTCTACATAGCGTGTGAGATAGCACAAGAATTCAGCGCGAGAGGGAAAGAGGTCCGTGCCTTTGGGGTACGACATGCCGGGCAAAGCGCTGAGGTGTCTTCCTGTATGCAAGCGGAGGCTGTCGTAGGTGTGGCTCCACATCCACCCGGGACGCGCGCCCTTCTCAAGCACGACGTGCTCGACGCCCCGCTCACCCAATTGCTGCGAAACAGCCAGCCCTCCTGGTCCGCCGCCGACGACGATGACCTCCGTAGCCGTCAAGCCTTGCGGAGCCGCGAAGGCATCCTGAACCGAGACATCCTGCATCTACTGTTGCCTTACATTAATTGCCTTACACTGCGAAGATCAGCACGAATCAAACCGGGTCACTTGCACCGGAAGCAAACTGTGAAGCCGGGATTTATCTAGACCTGTTTAGCCGCCAAGAATCAGATGCAATCCTAGGCGCGCTCAAAGTAGTACACTACTGAAGTCCGCTACTGTTGCAGTCAAGAGTTAGACAAATCTCATCGAGAAACAGCGCACAGGATCTTCCGGCAAGCAATGCGGGTCCTAATCACAGGCGGAAACGGGCAGCTCGCCCACGATCTACAACGTGCCCTTTGCGGCCATGAGGTGCACTCACTTCCTCGCAAGCGCCTGGACATTTGTGATCGCGCTCAAACGGCGGCAATTATCCAAGCCGTGAAGCCCGATGTGCTCATCAATACTGCGGCTTTCCATCATGTCGATGACTGTGAATCGCAGCAAGAACTCGCCTTTGCTACCAATGCCTTCGCTGTGCGCTACCTCGCTCAGCTCTGTAAAGAGCAAGATGCGTTGTTCGTGCACGTTAGCACCGACTACGTCTTTGGCGGTCAGGCCAAACGCTTCCCCTTGAGCGAAGACGACATACCTGCTCCGCTTTCAGTATATGGAACCTCTAAGCTGGCGGGGGAATATCTTGCGCAATTGACGTGGCGCAAATCGTTGATCGTACGTACGTGCGGGCTTTACGGCGTGGCCGGAGCGAGCGGTAGGGGAGGCAATTTCGTGCAAACCATGTTGCGTAAGGCGCGCGAAGGAGCCGCGTTGCGGGTGGTGGACGACCAGGAGTGTACACCGACTGCGACCAAAGACCTCGCGCAGAAGGTTGCACGGTTAATCACGCAAGACCTCACCGGCATCGTCCACATTACCAACGCGGGTTCATGCACCTGGTATGAATTTGCCAAGGCAATCTTTGCGATCGCCGGCATCGACGCGGACCTCACTCCCACTACGTCACAGGAATATGAAACGCCGGCGGTGCGACCTCCGTACTCGGTTCTCGCGCGCGGACGACTGGCCGCGCTCGGCCAAGACGATCTGCGTCCGTGGCAGGCGGCGCTTGCCAGCTACCTAGAAGAGGCAGCCCGGTGAGATATTTGGTTGGCAGATTAATTCCCTTGACAGCGGCACGTACCAGTTGTACTGAAACTGCTGCCTTATGTCACGTCTAGACCAATGTCCTTGCCAAAGAGGCGAAACATCCTTGAGCTCTGGCGCACGTTGTAGCCTGTGAACTCCTGACGCTCTATCACTTTGTCGGCCTGAGGTTCTGACTGCGCGCGCTCGATCATCACACTGCTGGTCCACGCTTGAAAATCGCTCTTCGACTCCCAGTGCGTTACAACTAAGTACTCTTCGTATGGGCGCCCTTCTGAGTCATCCGTCTTCCACAACTCTAAGCTCAGGAATCCCGGTTGATTCTGTACACCTTGACGCTCCTTGAAGCGCTTTTCTAACTTCCCTCCCGACTTCGCCTGGATCCTGATCCTGTTCGTCGCAATGTACATGGTTTCTTGCCTCTATCGCTGTGTGCCTAGCTAGAGAATTCGGTTTACCAACAATACCAAATTAGTCAGACATTCGTCTCGAGTCGAAAGGAAAGACAGACCGGCTGTAGGGTCAGTGGATTGAGCCCTATACGAGCGCCTATCCCGAAAACCCCACGCAGGACGTCTTCCCGAATGACTTCCTCTGTTGGCCCGTTCGCGTAAACGCTCCCTAACTTTAGCGCAATCAAGCGCCGACAGTAGCGTGCTGCAAGGTTTCAGTCATGCAGGACGATAGCGACCGAAATTTCGTGCACATGGTTAAGCTCTGCCCATGCCAACAGTCTCGCCAAGCGCAATGCAAGAATCTATGCCCGCTAAGGACTAAGGACCGTGATCGTGCTTAGGCGGCGGTAACGCCTGCTACGCTGAGTTCAGTCTCCGCTACGCTAACTTCAGCCCTTAGCCGTCTTCTGCGCTTCACGCATAGCTCGAAAGTGTCTCTCGACAAATCCGCCGACAAGGAGACTACCTATCAGCAAGAGCCAGATTACGAAGCCGGTCCCGTTGATGGGGTGCATGAATGTTGCCGAATCAATCCAGATGAATTGCATCGCCAGGCCAATGACGGCCGAGAGTGGCGACAGACGCCGCATCTTGCCACCACCCTTCCACTGTTGCCGCGCCGCAACGAGCAGGGCCAGACCGGCCACTGCAAATCCGATCTTGCCGGCCATCCATCGGAAGAGATTGATTGTCTCCGATGCAGTGCTTGGCTCGAGTAGAGTGGGATCGGACAGGGCAGGCGCCGTGGCTGCCAGAGCCGTCGCTGCTACGCCGGAGACAGCCGTGAAGACGGCTGAAGCAGCAAAGATTAGCGGCACGAGGGGATTGCCCCAGCCCTCGCGAATAACCCAGGTCTTGGAGAGATACCAAGCACCGCTACCAAGCGCAATCGCTGATGTGAGACGCGCAATGCCACCCGCGCCGTAGAGGAGTCTGTTTTCCGCAATCGCGACCAGCGATTCCCCGAGTGTGGCCTGATCGGCGTCCGCGAAGACTCGCGAATAGACGGCGGCAATAGTAGCGACCGCTGTAAGAATGAGCAAGATTCCGGCAATGCGCGCGGAAGAGTCTCTTGCGTTTGTGGCACCGTTCCTTAGCGGAAGGTGCGAGTCAGAATGGACCGAACTAGCCATATCGATATACACCTGTCGAATTACTCGTACACCCAAAAAGCAAACTCGGTTTGCCGGACAATCTGTTGCCTCGTCTCGCGATTTACAGATTTCTTCCTCCTTCGATTCGAGTCCTCCAGAGCAAGAAAACTAACAACGGGCCGCCGATGAGAGCCGTTGAGATGCCTACCGGCAAATCCAGTGGGGCAAGCACCATGCGGGCGGCGAGGTCGCCCCAATCGATCAGCACTGCGCCACCGACGGCCGAAGCCGGCACGAGCTAGACGTGATTGTGGCCTCCCAGCAGCTGCAAGTCATGAAGCACGATGAGGCCGACAAAGCCAACCAGCCCCGCTCCCCTTACCGCAAATGCCGCCAAGTTTGCGGCTAGTTCCATTGACAGAAAGCGGGCCCTCTCAACCCGAACGCCAAGACCCTGTGCGGTTTCGTCACCCAATTGCATGACGTTGAGTTGACGCACAAGCAGAAGCCCGCCAACCACGCCAATCAAACTGTAAAGCCAGGCTAATTCGAGATGGTTCCAACTTCGTCCCACAAGAATTCCCGCCATCCACAACACGACCGACTGGACTCGGTCGCTGAAGACGGTCATCAGTCCCGTGGTAAAGGCGCCCAGCATTGTCGTGACTGCGACGCCCGCTAAGTCCATACGCACGGGAGACGTCAAAACACCCGGTTGCCAGGAGAGCATAAAAACTAGCACTGACACCGCCATGGGCGCAAAGTGCTCCCAACAGACCTGCCAAAAACACAAAGAACGCCAAAGGAATCAGGCCCTTTGCCGTTCTTTGCTTATCGTACCGAAGAAGTCCCTTACTGACTTCCATACGGATCAAGTCTCCTCAATTGGCGTTTGACTTTAGACGCCATAGCGCTCTGTCCGCCGACTACGCAGTGCTCCCAATGCTACCGAACCGATATCCAAATTCCTCCCTTCCGAATCGTGCAGAGCTCATTCCTTTCAAATTGAGCTGGCGTGGAGACCTGACAATCGCGAAAGCCTCCAAGTCGATTGCCTAGGGTGAAGTTCGGTCCTCGTCTCCATCCGCCAGCATGTTTTTTCTAAAAGTCTCGTGAAAGACGCTGGGAATCCCTGAATTGTCCTGCTCGTCGCGACATTCTGTGCCTTTCAGCGGCACGACAGTATTCACGAAAATGGGGAGTTGGAGGTGCAGGGCTAGCGCTACAAGCTCAACAAGGTCGGCAGAAACCCATCTGGTTTGGCTATCTTGCGTGAGAGAGATGGCGGCTCCATCGCCGTACACCTCATTTCTCGTGATTACGACCGGGCCAAACGAACCCCCAAGCTGGGCAACGCACTCTAACAGAATGCAATAAAGAGGACAGCGGTCACTCAGTCCGTGTGCCTCAAGCGCCAAAACACCCGCCTTGTGCTCCGGCACACCGATTCTCAATTCCTCACCACTCTCAAGCGCTGCCATGATCAAGAAGGATTCATGAGAAGTTCTGTCCTTTAGAAGACGTGTTACGGAAACTCGCTGCACAGCCCTGCTCCTCTATGGCACGGTCCGAATTCACTACAGTACCGGTATTTGCTGTATCGTAAGCTATAAGAACAGTACTTAAGTGACCTTAATGCTAGTATAGCAAACTAAATCTGTCAAGGGCCGTGCCTGTACGGGGAGTGGCAAGAGGAGAATTCGCCCAAGCAGTCAAGCGGCACCACGCACCAATAGCCACGCTAGGAAATTCGGATGCTAAATGCATTGCATCTGACTGTGCGAGGGAGGGGGCGATCAGATGCCCTGGCGGGTTGTGGGGAGGTAGGGGTGAGACTATGTCCCTAGCGGCATTCGGGACTCTAAAGAGGACGTTACTTGGGGCAGAGATCCCGGAGCGACATTTCAAATGAGGACGCGACCGTTAGACCGGACCTGAGACGCGTATACTCTGTGCCCAACGCGCAGGAATCGAAACTTTATGATCCTGCATGCGCAGCGTGAGGTGTCCGCCTCTCAAGTCGATGTCATCAACCACAACCTGCGTTTCCGGAAGCAGGCCGTTGTCGTGGGCAAAGCGCAGCAGATCACCCTCGTCTTCGCCTTCCTCGGTTATGCGTAGAAGGGTGACGCTTTCCCCTTTGCTTGTTTCGGTCAACTTGCGGGCTCCAAGGAGCCGCTCTTCGTCCGGCGAACCCGGAAACGGGTTTCCATGGGGGCACGTGGTGGGATGACCCAAGCTCTCAAACAGGTAGTTCTCCAGCTTGGGAGAAAGCGAGTGTTCCAGCCGCTCAGCCTCATCATCGGCATCTGCCCAGTCAAAGTCCAGGGTATCGACCAGTAGCCTTTCGATGAGGTAGTGCCGGCGTATAATCGATTCGGCAATGCTCCGACCTTCTGGTGTCAGTTGAACTCCCCAGTCCTGATCGATCACCGCCAGACCTTGGCGTTCCATTCTTTGAAATGCTTGTGTTACCGCGGAGGCGGAGACGCCGAGTCGCTCCGCCAAGCGCGAGCCAACCACTCTCGACCCCTCGCGGAGCGTGGTGTATATGCGAATGAGGTAATCGCCTTGGACCGAGCTCATTGCCGGATTTGGAGATTTGTCAGCCATCGTACCTGTTTCAAGCAGTAAGCGCGTCTCTACTACATCAGCTCCATGTCTCACGGGCTTGCCTGTGAACGGGAGCCATCCTGGGTGTAGAAGACTACGCTCCGCAACGGGACCGGGACTATGTTTATTCTGCGCAGAACGGCAGCCCAGCGGCAGACCTATGGCCTTCCGCGCACGCTCGATGGCCCGCCACTTGCATCTCTTGCAGTGTCTCGCCGCCAAGCACTATCGATTCGCGCGTTAGCGGCTTGTCCGATTCAGCGACTCATCTATTCAGGGCCTAGCACCATACTATCACGCAATTCCAGAGTTTAGAGACTTGGCAGCCTACCAAGTGACTCGGTGAACGCCTGAAACACCATGATCGGTATGGAGAAGAGGCCCAGCATCCAGCCCAAGAACAGACCGTTGCGCAGATTAAACGTCTGCCCGCCTTCCTTTAAGGTAATTGCCAGCGCAATGGGAAGAAAAGAAAAGAACAGGCCCCCAATAAAAACAACCAATGCAAAGTCCTCAGCAGGACTGCCAATGAGGCGGTCCAAATTCAGGAGCGGCCGCGTGGGTTGTGTAAACCGTTCCAGTTGGGGCACCACGTTGAGCAGCAGAACGCCTAGCGACCACAACCACGTCGTGGAGCCAACGGCACTGCACATCGTCCCCGCAACAAGGCCGCCCAGAAAGCCCAACGGGTCGTTCTCTTCGACGTGTTGCTCCGGTCGATGTTCAGGAAGTCTTTGCGGGCCCTCTTCTGAGTCTCGCATCGCTTGCGCACTTATCTGCATGACGAAATTCCCCCTTACCATTATTGTACCGCCGCCCAAGCGCCTGCGTCTAAAGAAGTAGCACGATGGTTGGTGATGGTATACTGATTGGCGGTGACCGTCCCACTCTCGCAGCGCTCATTCTAGGTAGAACTGTGCAACCTGCGACAAGCACCCTCCTACTCGTCCTATTTGCTGCTGCCTTCATTGCTTTGCTCCTTACCGATGCCGTGCGGCGACTCGCCCTGCGTCTGCAGTGGCTGGATCAGCCTGGGGTAGGCAGAGTACACAAGAAACCGGTTCCCCGCATTGGCGGACTTGCCATCTTCGCGGCTTTCGCCGGTACCTTGCTGGCCACAACATGGCTGCGCGAGGACTTGGAGTTTGATTCTAAGATCCTCGGCCTGCTCTTGGGTGCCGCACTCATAACGGTCATTATGTTAATTGACGATATCCGAGGGCTGCCCCCGTTGCCGAAATTTGTGGCGCAGATTGCCGCGGCGGGAATTGCCATCCGGTTCGATGTCGTCATCGAATTTGTCCGCGATCCATTTGGCGGGGGTCTTGCCTTCCCTGAGTGGCTTGCCGTGCCCATGGACAATCACATCTTCTTTGCCGGCTGGCTTTCCATTTTGATCTCGTTGTTTTGGATCGTCGGCATGATGAATGCCATCAACTTTGTAGACGGCTATGACGGTCTGGCAGGGGGGCTTTCGTTTATCGGCGCCGGTGTACTCTTCTTTTTGAGTATGTCGTTGCAGCAGTTCAGCATTGCATTTCTGCCGTTGATCCTCGCGGGCGCCATAGCGGGCTTTCTTCCTTTAAATGTGTTCCGCGCCCGCATTATCATGGGTGACAGCGGGGCCCACTTCTTGGGGTTCGCGCTAGGCACCATCGCCATCATCGGCGGCGCGAAGCTGGCAACGACACTGCTCATTTTTGGGGTGCCGGCCATTGACGTTGCGTGGTCGATAATCCGTCGCACGTTGCAGGGCGGCAGGTTTTACCAACGCGATACCAGCCACCTCCACCACCGTCTCTCGGAACTTGGTCTGCCCCCTCTGGCCATAGCAATTGTCTACTGGTCGTTTTCCGCGATCTTTGGGGCTATCGCGCTGCTGCTGCCAACTCCCCTTCAGAAAATCTACGCACTGGCTATACTCGGTGTCATAGTTGCCGCATTGCTTGTCGTGCTGGCCCGCAGTGGCAAGGGGCGACTGCCGTCTGAACTTCGCTGATAAGGAAAATGCATGCGTTATCGGGTGCTCGTCACTGACTACGTCTGGCCTACGTTGGATAGAGAGCGTTCCATCCTTGAGCCGCTAGGCGTCGAGCTGGTCCCGTCTCCAAGCGGCGACGAGGCAACACTGGCTCGCCTTGCCGCTGGCGTCGACGGCATCATGACGTGCTTTGCGAGTGTCACGCCTGCCGTGGTGCGGGCTCCCGCTCAACTCAAGGTTGTCGCGCGCTACGGCATCGGCGTGGACAACATCGCCGTGGACGTAGCCTCCGGCCGCGACGCTGTGGTGACGAACGTGCCGGACTATTGCGTAGAGGAAGTTGCGGAACATGCATTGGCACTCCTCTTTGCCTGCGCGCGGCGCCTTACAAAATACGACCGCGCCGTGCGTGACGAGAACTGGAATAGCGCGGTAGGCACGCCGCTCTACCGCATAGCCGGCAAGACCTTGGGAATTGTGGGCTTTGGGCAAATCGGCAGTCGGATGGCAGCGAAGGCGCAAGCCCTAGGATTGCACATACTTGCCTACAGCCCTCGCTTGACTCCGGCGGACGCCCAGGAAACGGGCTGCCGGGCAGTCGGCCTGGCCGAACTCTTAAAGGAGTCGGATTTCGTTAGCCTGCACTTGCCGCTCACACCGCAGTCGGCGCAGATGTTCGACCGCGCGCGCTTCAGCCAGATGAAGTCCGGCGCAATTTTCATCAACACTTCCCGCGGCGGCCTCGTCGAGAGCGGCGCACTTGCGGAAGCGCTGGAGTCCGGGCATCTTTCTGCCGCAGGTGTCGATGTGCTCCCTCAGGAGCCCCCTGAGCCCGACGAACCGCTTCTGAGGCAGGACAACCTTGTCGTCACACCCCATGTCGCCTTCAACAGCGAGGAGTCGCTGGCTGAACTCCAGACGCGAACGGCCCAGTCGGTCGCTCGCGTACTGCAGGGGCGGATGCCGGAGAGCGTCGTAAATCCTGAGGTCCTGGACCGCGTAGAGCTGCACGAGAGCGAATGACGAACTCCTGCGCAGCAGAAAAAAGGGAGCATGATGTTTGACCTGTCCGGACAAGTGGCCGTAGTTACGGGTGGCGCGGCCGGCATTGGCGGCGCTACCGCCAGGCGGCTGGCAGCAGACAGCGCAAAGGTCCTTATCGCTGACATCAATCGGGAAGCCGCGCAGGCAAACGCCTCTCGCATCATCGAGGCGGGCGGCGATGCCGGTGTAGTGGTAGCAGACATGGGCAAATCCGCGGACATCAGCGCGATGATAGACACTGCGGTGGAGCGCTGGGGACGGCTCGACATTCTCGTAAACAACGCCTATTCGCCGACCGCTGCCCACGACACTGACATTCCGGATACCACCGAAGAGGCCTGGGATTCCGGTCTGGATGTCATGGCAAAGGCACTTTTTCTCGCCACAAAGCATGCTATCCCGCACATGGAGCAGAACGGCGGCGGCAATATCGTAAACATATCTTCCGTCCATGGTCTGCTCCAATCGCCAGGGTTTCTTGTCTACGAAGCCAGCAAGAGCGCCGTGATCGGCATGACCCGCCAGATGGCTGTCGAACTCGGCCCGCGCGGCATTCGCGTAAATGCTATCTGCCCGGGCCACATTGTGACGGAGAACATCCAAGAGCACATGTGGCAACAGAATTCCAGCGGTTACGCCTTCTTCGAGGAGCAATACCCGCTCCGGCGGTGCGGCAAGCCTGAGGAGATCGCCAGCGCGATCGCCTTTCTCTGTTCGCGGGAGGCCAGTTTCATAACCGGCCACCACTTGGTCGTGGACGGAGGGCTGAGCATCCAGTTGCAAGAGAACCTCGGCGTCCGCCTCGCACACTATATGCAAGAGAACCCTGAGACTGATTTGCCGTATTAGGCCGTGTTCACACAAATGTCACTCCGAGCAAGAGCGAGAAACCTCAAGCGTTTGGTGGGGTATTCTCTCACGATTCATTCCTCTCAGGAAGCGGGATGGCATGGAAACATGGAGAGAGGTACTTTCTCGTGTCATTGACGATCTGCTGTCCCGGGCAGCATCACAGCCTGGCACTGCGAGAAGATGGATTCCGCGCCCCCGCAAGGGGGCGAGCTTTCGCGGGAATGACGGCAGAGTGTGAACACTCCCTAGTTGCGCTCAAGAGGTGCGGGAGCACGTTCAGCAGTGGAACAATGGTTTGCCGTGATCGGGCATATCCTGCTACCCGCATGAAAAGCGCTGGGGAGTGCTTGCAGCAGGCAGCTCTATGAGCAAGGGCAGCATGAAGGGCAGGAAGGGAAAATCAGTGATGAATGCTCCTCCACGGATCGGAATGCTCGGCATCGGGCAGCGCGGCTTGCAACACCTTGCCGCACTATGGCGTTTGCAGGAAGAAGGTCTGGTAGGCATCGCGGCACTCGGAGACATGCACGGGCCGAACCTTGATGAAGAGAAGATACGCCGCTTTGTGCCGGACTACCGGCAGGAGAAGATCCGATGCCATTCCGATCCCCACGCGCTGCTGGCAGAAGATGGGCTCGACGCACTCTACGTTTGCATCCCGCCTAACCGCCACGATGGCGAGGTCGTCCGCGCCGCTGAGCGGGGCATTCATCTCTTCGTCGAAAAACCCATGAGTCCTGGATATTGGCGAAGCTCGCGAGATGGACGCAGCCATCACACGCAGCGGCGTGCTCGCCGCCGTCGGCTTTCAACAGCGCTACGATGCGTGGCACACGGCCATGCGCGAGTACCTGCAGGGCAAGCGCATCGTCATGGCCACTATGGTCCACACCAGCAACGTAGAGAATCACAGTGTCAAGCACACGCCGACCGAAGCGCTTGGCGGGCCCGCCAGCCGGATATGGACAGCCTACCAAGAGTGGTCCGGCAACACGGTCGTAGAGGCAGGCATTCACCAGACCGACCTGATGCGCTACTGGTGCGGTGAGATTGCAGGGGTGCAGGCGCGCTACGTGCCCCGCGCCCCCGACCTCATCGAGAGTGAAGGCGACAATCCGATGGCATACAGCGTGACGTACACGTTCACGAACGGGGCGGTGGGACACCTCATTATGTCGCGTTTGGCACGAGTCCTTCATCAAGAACAGTACATGCATGTACTTTGGGATCACGGCCACCTGCGCTTGGAACCGGAAGGTCCGGCTGCCTACTTCTACGACGGTCCATATCCTCCCGCCTCGCGTCCCGCCTTAGAAGTCCTGCGGCATCCCTTAAAGGTAGAGAATCGCGGCGATGCCACCTTGGAAGTCAGTAGGGCTTTTGTTACTGCTCTAGCAGAGCAGGATCCCAGGCACATTCGCAGTTCATTTTCCGATGCGATGCGCAGTCTCGCGGCGGTATTGGGCGCCAATGTCTCCGCGCAGCGCAATGGAGCGCAGGTCTCCACAGATGAGCTTCTGGATACCCTTGCATAGGTTATCGAAAAGAGTGCACAAATCACCCGGATTTGTAGACAAGCCAGATAGATTGTGAAATAATGCACATGCGCGAGAGACGCATGCACATGCACGTGAGAAGCTTTGAGGCGAGCATGAGCGTATGCTATACTTGCTTGGCGCAAAAAGGGTAACGATGCCGCCGCTGCCGAAGAAGCGCATCGAGTTAGGGCCGTTGCGCGCCGGTATGTTTGCCCTGCAGTTCGGGTTTGTTGTGGGCACGTTTGTGCTCGGCGGTGTTTGGGCGGGTAACTACCTCGATGAACGGTTCGGCACTGGGCCGTTGCTTGTCATAGTAGGTATGCTGCTCGGTTTGTTGCTGAGTTTCGGTACGATCTATCAGCTCTTTCGATTGCAGATATAGGGAGCGCTATGGATTTCCTGGAAGTCATCGGCTTCAAGGGGCTGCACATATCACTGGCGGCGGAGCCGCTCTTTCACGTCGGGCCGATAACGATCACGAACACCATCTTTACTGCTTGGATAGTCATGGTGCTCCTCGTGGTCGTTTCCTTTTTCGCGACCCGCAACATGCAATTGGTGCCGAGCGGCCTGCAGAACTTCGCTGAATCAATCGTTGGTATGCTCTACGAGATTGTTGAAGGCGTGGTAGGTGAGCGTGCGCGGATCGTCTTTCCCCTCATCGCCACCTTCTTCATCTACATCGTCGTGGCGAACTGGATGGGATTGCTGCCGGGCTTCAATAGCCTCGGCGTCTGGGGAGACGACGGGAAGGGACACGAGATCTTCATTCCCATTTTTCGCGCTGCCAACAGTGATCTCAATATGACCATTGGCATGGCGCTGATTGCGTTTATTCTCATTCACTCTGCCGGCATCATAATTCACAAGCCGTTGGGATATCTCAAGCATCTGGCAGGACCCCTTCCGATATTGATCCTCATTAACGTTGCGATTGAAGCCTTTGTACCGGTGTCGCTTTCCGTCCGGCTTTTCGGTAATATCTTTGCCGGTGAAGTGCTGCTCTTGGTGATGCGAGTACCGGTGGTTGGGGCCGCATTCATGTTGTTGGAAGTGCTATTCGGTCTCATCCAAGCGCTCATATTCACCATGCTCACCCTGATATTCCTCGGATTAGCCATGAGCGGTGAGCATGAGCACGAGGAAGCGCATAGCTAGGTTTCAGTTTTCGTGTAAGTGCAGAGCAATTAGGTACCGATCCAGTAGTGATCAGTATAAGGAGAAAGGGTATCCATGGATCCGGAAACTGCTGCAAAATTGGCTGCGGGCATCGCTATGGGTGTTGGCGCCATCGGTCCCGGTCTGGGCATTGGTATTGCCGTGCGCGGCGCGATGGAGGCGATTGGACGCAACCCGGAAGCCGCGAATGATGTCCGCAACACGCTAATCATTGGTGCGGGTCTGGCGGAAGCAATCGCGATCTATTCGTTGCTCACCGCAATCCTGCTGATTTTCCTCGGGTAATGCACCCAGGCACTGAACAGCACGTTCAGGCAGGAAACGAGACACATTAGGCAAAAGGGAGAGAGAAGCCTATGGGCGAGCTTGGGATCAACCCGACGTACCTCGCCTTTCAGATCATAAACTTTCTGCTTCTTGCACTCTTGCTCCACCGCCTTCTCTACCGGCCCGTGCTCAACATGCTGGACCAGCGGAAAGAGCGCATCCGGGAAGGTCAGGAAGCGGCGCAGCAGGCCCGAACCGAGGCAGAAGAACTGCGCCAGGAATATGAGCGCCAGTTAGAAGAGTCGCGTACGCACGCGCGGAAGATCCTCGATGATGCCGCCGCTGCCGCTGAGCGCTTGCGTGAAGAGAGTGTCGCCAACGCCCAGCAGGAAGCGCAGCGCATTCTTGAGAGAGGTAAAGAAGAGCTTCGTACCGAAATTGAGCACGCCCGCCGTGAATTGCGGCAGGAAGTCGCGGTGCTTTCTGTGGCGGTGGCGGGGAAGCTCATTCAGGAAAGTCTCGATACTGAGAAGAATCGTGAGCTTGCGTCGCGTCTCGTTGCAGACTTGGAAGAGTCTTCGAAGCAGTCTTCGGAGAAGTCATCGTGAGCACCGCGATCAATGTACGCCGCTACACACGCGGCGTACTGGAGTTTGCGCAGCAAACGAAGACGCTCGACCAGTGGCGAGGCGACATGGCCGTACTGCGGGTCTTGGGCGAGGAACGGGCTATCCGGCAATTCCTGGAAGATCCGCGCATTTCGGTGGCAGATCGTTTGGCGACGGTCGTTCGGTCCGTCGGCGACCGGCTCTCTGAAGCGGGCCGGGAGTTGCTGGGCATTCTGATTGAAGATCGTGCAGTGCGAGTTTTGCCGCAACTTGCCCGGCAAGTGCTGCGCGAGGCTGACCGCATTGAAGGAATCGCCCGCATTCAGGTAACCAGTGCAGAGCCGTTGACTGACGAACTGCGTCAGCAGTTGCGGGGCGCCCTGGGACGAGACGGGCGCACGGTATTTTTGGAAGAAACGGTGGACCCCGCCATCATTGGCGGCCTTATCCTACGTGAAGAAGACCGACTGCTAGACCTCAGCGTCCACGCATCGCTTCGAGCGATGGAGGAGCAACTGGCGCGCGTGTGAATGAGCGCGCTTGAAAAGGAGAGAGGGCCTCTTGAGTATCAAGTCAGAAGATATTGCCTCTGCGCTGCGCCAGCAGATTGAAGCGTTTGATCGCCCCAGCGAGGCGGTGGACGTAGGCACCGTGGTTGAGGCGGGAGACGGCATCGCGCGTGTCTTCGGCCTGTCCGGAGTCATGAGCAGCGAAATCCTGGAGTTTTCCAACGGTGTTTTTGGCTTGGCGCTCAACCTGGAGGAAGACACCGTCGGCGCGGTCATCATGGGCCCCTATGAGGACATCAAGGAAGGCGACGAGGTTCAAGGCACGGGCCGTGTGATGTCCGTCCCCATCGGACCTGAATTGACGGGCCGGGTAGTGAATTCGCTGGGCCAGCCGGTAGACGGCAAAGGGCCAATCAACACATCGGAAACCAGCGTTATCGAGAAAGTGGCCCCGGGCGTCGTCACGCGCGAAAGCGTGAACGTCCCACTGCAGACCGGCATCAAGGCCATCGATTCCATGATTCCGATCGGCCGCGGCCAGCGCGAGCTTATCATCGGCGACCGCCAGACCGGCAAGACGGCAATTGCGCTTGACACCATCATCAGCCAAAAGGGCAAAGGCGTAATCTGCATCTACGTTGCCATCGGCCAGAAAGAGTCCGACATTGCCAACGTGATGACGATCCTCGACCGACACGGCGCGATGGATCACACGATTATTGTTGCCGCGGGCGCTTCCGATCCCGCCGCCCTGCTCTACCTGGCGCCCTTTGCCGGCTGCACCATGGGAGAATACTTCCGGGACAAGGGTGAGGATGCCCTGGTCATCTACGACGACCTCAGCAAGCATGCGTGGGCCTATCGTCAGGTCTCCCTTCTGCTTAGGCGCCCGCCCGGACGGGAAGCCTATCCTGGCGATGTCTTCTACTTGCATTCCCGCCTCCTCGAACGGGCTTCCTGCCTCAACGAAAACTACGGCGGCGGCACGCTGACGGCGCTCCCCATCATCGAGACGCAGGCCGGTGACGTGTCGGCGTATATTCCGACTAATGTGATCTCGATTACGGACGGACAGATTTACCTGGAGCCGGACCTCTTCTACGCGGGTCAAAGACCGGCGGTGAATGCCGGTATTTCCGTGTCCCGTGTTGGCGGCGATGCACAGATCAAGGCGATGAAACAGGTGGCCGGCCGGCTGCGTTTGGATATGGCACAGTACCGCGAACTCGCCGCCTTTGCGCAAATTGGTTCCGATCTCGACCGTGTGACGCGGCAGCAACTTGAACGCGGCCAGCGTGCCATGGAAATCCTGAAGCAGCCTCAGTATGTCCCGCTGCCAGTAGAGAACCAGGTAATCAGCATCTTTGCCTTGAACGGCGGTGAGTTAGATGATGTCGCCGTTGCAGACGTCAGCCGTTTCGAGACCGAGCTCCTGCAGTACATTGCGTCCAGCCACCCGGCATTGGCAGAAGAGATAAGAGAATCCCAGGAACTCTCAGACGATTTGGAAGAGAAGCTGGGAGCAGCGATTCAGCAATTCAAGCAGGATGTCTTCCAGGCCTCCGTGCAAACAGGAGCAGCGTAAGTGCCGAGTATCCGTCAACTGCGGCGGCGCATCCGGGGTGTTCAGAACACCCGGCAGATCACGCGCGCGATGGAACTCGTGGCCTCGAGCCGCTTGCGGCGCGCGCAGGAGCGCGTGCTCGCCTCACGCCCGTATGCGGAGCGGATTCGAGCCGTCATCAGCAATCTCGCGACGGTGAGCGGCGCACAGGAACTGCACCCCTTGCTGCAAGTGCGCCCCGTTTCACATGCCGCGCTGATCTTGTTCACCACCAGCCGCGGCCTGTGCGGCAGCCTGAATTCCAATATGGTGCGGGCGGCGGTGCGCTTCGTTCTCGAGCGCGGCGTATCCGTGGACATCATAGCCGTAGGCACCAAGGGCCCGGCCTTGCTGCGGTCTGTCGGCCTCAGCGACGCGGTTGCCGCCCAATACCAGGACTTGGGCAACTACCCCAACGTGGCGGATATCCTGCCGATTTCCCGCAGCACCATAGATGGCTTTGTTAGCGGAAAGTACGATGAAGTCTACGTAGGCTACTCGCAATTCGTAAACCTCATGCGGCAGGAGCCAACCTTGTTGCGCATTTTGCCAATTTCACCGGAGGACTATGAGACCGAGGCCGCGAGTGCCTACCATCAGGTGGATTACATCTATGAGCCCGACCCAGATGACGTACTCTCCACTCTCTTGCCGCGATTCATAGAAGCCCAAGTGTACCGGGCGTTGCTGGAGAGCATTGCCAGCGAGCATAGCGCCCGCATGATCGCGATGCGCAACGCCACTGAGAATGCGGAGGAAATCCTGCAGGACCTGACGCTCACCTACAACAAGGTACGCCAGACCGCGATCACGAACGAGGTTATAGAAATTGCGACGGCAGCGAAAGCCATTGCCGGAGCATAGCGTTGTTTATATTGGCAGCAGCGAGCCAGAGTTAGGAGCAAACACCCATGGCAGTTGAAGCGGAAGCCACGGTGAAGGGCCGCGTAGTCCAGGTACTTGGCCCGGTCGTTGACATTGAGTTCCCGCAAGGCCATCTTCCCACCATTCACAATGCAATCGAACTGCAAACACCGGAAGGTGAGCGGCTCGTGCTTGAAGTGGAGCAGCACCTTGGCAATGACTGGGTGCGCTGCGTCGCCATGGGCCCGACGGAGGGCCTGCGGCGGGGTGTTGAGGTTACGGATACCGGCTCACCAATTCAGATGCCGGTAGGTGAATCAACGCTGGGGCGCATCTTCAACGTCATCGGCGAGGTCGTCGACGGCGGGGAACCGGTAGAAAACACCGACACGTACCCGATCCATCGCAGTTCGCCCAGCTTGGAAGAGCAGAGCATCGAGGCCGAGGTCTTCGAGACCGGCTTGAAGGTTGTTGACCTCGTCTGCCCGTTTAGGCGCGGCGGCAAGATCGCGGTCTTTGGCGGCGCTGGCGTCGGCAAGACGGTCATCATTATGGAATTGATCCGCAATGCCGCGGCCGAGCATCAAGGTTACTCCGTGTTCTGCGGCGTCGGCGAACGGACTCGCGAAGGCAACGACCTCTGGAACGAAATGCGCGAAGCTGGCGTGCTCGATAAGACCGTCATGGTCTTCGGACAGATGAATGAACCGCCCGGCGCGCGCCTGCGCGTCGGCCTGACCGGCCTCACCGTTGCCGAGTATTTCCGTGATAGCCAAGGGCTTGACCTGTTGCTCTTCATCGACAACATATTCCGCTTTACCCAGGCAGGTTCGGAGGTATCCGCCATGCTGGGGCGCATGCCTTCAGCGGTGGGTTATCAGCCAACCTTGGCAACGGAGATGGGTCAGCTCCAGGAGCGCATCACATCCACCAAACGCGGCGCCATCACCAGCCTGCAAGCGGTGTACGTACCGGCCGACGACTATACGGACCCGGCGCCGGTCACCACCTTCGCCCACTTGGACGCCTCCATCAGACTCGAGCGCGCCATATCCGAGCGCGGGATCTACCCCGCCATCGACCCGCTAGGATCGACGTCTCGAGTCCTCGATCCAACGGTGGTTGGCGAAGAGCATTACCAAGTTGCGCGGCAAGTGCAGCAGGTGCTCCAGCGCTACCAGGACTTGCAGGACATCATTGCTATTCTTGGCGTCGAAGAACTTTCGGAAGAAGACAAGCTCACCGTGGCGCGGGCGCGCCGCATGGAGCGCTTCCTCTCGCAACCGATGTTTGTTGCGGAGGCATTCACCGGCATGCCGGGCAAGTACGTTTCCATTGCCGAAACCGTTCGGGGCTTCAAGGAAATCCTGGAGGGCAAACACGACGATCTGCCCGAGCAAGCATTCTACATGACGGGTACTATTGACGAGGTTGTCGAGAACGCTGAGCAAATGCAGCAAGAGTCCTAGTTGCTGCCGTTTCCCGGTGGATTCCGCAAGGAGCTGGGAACCGGGATGGTTACTGCTCCCCGGGGAAGAGGACTAAAGCCTGCCCCGTGCTTGACACGGGGATGAGGGTGAAAGGGTACAATGGCATCGCTTCGCCTAGAGATCATTACCGCTGAACGCATTGTCCTTACGGAAGAAGCAGTTTCTTCTGTGCGCGTGCCGGCGTCGGAAGGCATTGTGGGAATACTGCCGCGCCACGCGCCGTTGATGACGACGTTGGCCCCCGGTGAACTCATTCTTCGCAAGGGGGAGGAAGAAGAGTCTTTCTTTGTGACCGGCGGCTTCTTGGAGGTCCGGGACAATCACATTGCCGTCCTGGCAGACGCCTCTGAACGCGCCGAGGAAATCGATGTCGACCGGGCGGAGGAGGCGCGCCAACGCGCCGAAGAGGCCCTGAAAGAAAGACGTGACAGTGCGGAACTTGCTGCCGCCGAGGCAGCTATGCGGCGCGCATTGATACGGTTGCGCCTGGCACAGCGAGCGCGAGGCAGACGAGGCACTTCCCGGGCACAGTAGACTGAGCAGAAGCGAAACCAGTTTCCGTATCGTATACTGTGAGTGGTGCGGACAACGATACGGCACGACCCACCATACTACTTACCGCTATATCCGAACTCCAGCCACCTCTTTGCCAACCGATAGCCGAGAACGGCTGTACGAGCATCGGCGCACGCCCTTCTTCAGAAAGGACTCCCACGCATGACAGCACTGCAGCAACAAACGCAAGTAAACACCGCCATCGTTCAGGGCGGCGCGCGCTTGTCCGGCGAGGTGCGCGCTCGTGGGTCGAAGAACTGTGCACTCCCATTGATGGCGGCCGCTCTGCTCACGCCAGAGACATGCGTATTGCACAATCCACCATTCATTCGCGACATAGAAGCGATGGCCGCCTTGCTCACGAGCCTGGGTGTTCGTGTCGAGGTTGACGCAAATCAGCGCACTATCGCAATAACCGCCGACGCAATCTCCTCAACACGCACGCCAGCAGAGATTGCTGCCAGTTTTCGTGCCTCCTTTCTCGTAACGGGACCATTGTTGACACGCGTCGGCGAAGCGTCCTCGGTGCACCCAGGTGGCTGCAAGATTGGCGAACGGCCCGTAAACGTGGACCTGCTTGGCTTTGCGGCCATGGGCGCCACCGTGGAGAGCCAAGAGCAGGACTATCGCTTATCGGCCAACCGGCTGAACGGCGCGCGGCTATACCTGGACTACCCAAGCCATACCGGCACGGAGAATCTCATGCTTGCCGCGACGTTAGCCAAGGGCACAAGCGTGATACGGCACGCGTCCTCCGAGCCGGAGGTCGTCGCCTTGGCGAATTGTCTGAATCAAATGGGAGCGCGCATCCACGGTGCGGGCACCAATACCATTGAAATTGAAGGCGTAGAGAGACTGCACGGTGCAGAATGGGACGTAATTCCCGATCGCCATGAAGCCGGCGATTTTGCTTTTGCCGCTGCCATCACCGGCGGCGAGGTGACCATACACAATGTCAACTATGATCACTTAGAGCCCGTGTTATACAAACTTGGGCAGTGTGGTGTTACCATAGGGGGAACGTGCGATCCGATCACGGTTTCTGCCAATGATCGTTTGCGTGCAGTGGAAGTGCAGGCTATTCACTTTCCGGGCTTTCCAACCGATCTTCAACCGCAAATCTGTGCATTGCTTACCCAAGCGCATGGTGAAAGTGTTATCCACGAGCGGGTCTTCGAGGCACGTTTCAACTACGTGGAAGAACTGCTCAAGATGGGCGCTAAGATCAGCGTAACTGGGGAGAAAGCATACATTCATGGGTTTGCTCCCTTACGCGGCGCGACAGTGCGGGCGCTTGACATCCGCTGCGGCGTCGCGCTTCTGCTTGCGGCCCTGGCTGCGGAGGGCACAACGCGTGTAGAAGACATGCATCATGTTTTTCGGGGATACGAGTCTCTGCCGGAGAATCTGAAGTCTCTTGGCGCGCAGATTGAAATGGAATAGCTGGGTAGATGTTCGGCGCACAGCAGATCGGCATAGATCTGGGCACGGCCAACGTGCTGGTTTACGTACCGGGACGGGGCATTACGATCAATGGCCCGTCGGTCGTTGCCGTTTCCACGGATGATAATCGCGTGGAGACCATTGGCGACGAAGCGCGCCAGATGATCGGGCGCGCGCCCCATAACATCGCAGTGGTGCGTCCGATGCGGGAAGGCGTGATTGCGGATTACGTGGTCACGCAAGAGATGATCCGCCATCTCATCCGTCGCGTCTGCGGCCGGGTGCGCTTCTTCAAGCCTGACGTCATGGTCTCCGTGCCAACCGGCATCACCAGCGTTGAACGGCGTGCCGTGCACGACGCCGTAATCTCGGCCGGCGCCGGCAATGCGTACCTCATCGAGGAACCGCTCGCTGCCGCACTCGGCGCCAACATGCCAATCTCGTCCGCCAGTGGCAGCATGGTGGTGAATATCGGCGGCGGCACGACCGAGGTAGCCGTTCTCTCCCTGAACGCGATAGTGGAGTGCCAGTCTGTCCGGGTCGGCGGCAGTCGTATTGATACCACGATATACAATTATGTAAAGAGACACTATAACCTGCTAATCGGTGAAGGCACGACGGAAGAGGTCAAGATTGCCATCGGCAGCGCCCTGCCATTGGACCAACCTCTGACGATGGAGTTGCGCGGCCGAGACCAGGTGGCTGGGTTGCCGCGAACCATCACGATTTCTTCCGACGAGATAACGGAAGCGATCCAAGAGACCATCGGCATCATCGTGAAGTGTGTCCGCGACGTGTTGGAAAGAACGCCGCCGGAACTTGCTTCGGACATCATCGATCGCGGCATCGTCATGACAGGCGGCGGCTCATTGCTGCGCAACCTCGACGGTCTCCTCACCCAGGAAACCGGCATCGCCTGCTATGTGGCCGACAGCCCCCTCATCTGCGTGGCGCTTGGGACCGGGGTGGCTATGCAGTACTTCGACACCCTGAAACGCAGCCTGGTCAGTTTTCGCTAGAGTCGTATCAACGGCTTGGCGGCAGCCTTTTCTGGCATGACGGACTCTCCGAAAGCGAGAGTCGAGGCTTGATGTGTTCTTGCCGGCATGAAAGCGAAATAGGGTTGCGACCATTCAGGTCTCGCCTATTGCATTCATGCTCCTGAAACTACACCTATACAGCATCAACGTCTTAGCCGGCACTTGGCAATTCACCCGTGCTCTCGCATCCGGTCGAACCGGATAGAATGCTATAATGGCATTGGACATTTGTTGATATACGGCGCGAAAGTCGTTCTCGCAACGCACTTGCACCCCGGAAGACTGACGGCGTCGAACTGCGCGTTGTCGAGGAGAAACAGCATGGCAGGACATTCGAAATGGGCGCAAATCAAGCGCCAAAAGGCAGCCAACGACGCAAAACGTGGGCAGCTCTATACCAAGTTGGGACGAGAGATCACCGTATCGGCCCGGGATGGCGGCGGTGATCCGGAAACGAATTTTCGCTTGCGCCTCGCTATTCAGCGGGCTAAGGACGCCAACATGCCCGCCGATACCATCGAGCGAGCGGTCAAGCGGGGCAGCGGGGAACTTGACGACGCCGCGCGGTTGGAAGACATCAACTATGAAGGATACGGTCCCGGGGGCGCGGCGCTCTTCATCGAAGCCCTGACGGACAACCGCAATCGCACGGTCGCCGAACTCCGTAACGTACTGACTCGCGGTGGCGGCAATCTGGGCGAAGCCGGCAGCGTCGCGTGGATGTTCGATACGCGGGGGCAGATCATCATCGAACTCAGCGACGGCGATCCTGATGAGGCCATGCTGGAAGCTATTGAGCTTGGTGCGGAAGACGTGCAAGAAGAGGATGGAACGCTTGTCATCATCACCCTCATTGCACAGCTCGAAGCCGTCCGCCAGGGCATGGAAGAAAGCGGCTATCCGGTTGAGAGCGCCGAACTCACCCGAGTGCCGAAGACTATGTCCGAACCCGATACAGCAAAAGCGGACCAGGCGATGCGTCTCATTGAGAGCGTCGAAGACCTGGACGACGTGCAGAAAGTCTACACGAATCTTGAGCTGACCGACGAAATGATGGTCGCGTATTCCACGTAGCCAGCGTCTGCGATAGATTCGGCGTCTGCGACGAAGCCGGCGTCCGCGATGAGGTCACTATAGGCAAGTTAGGACGACTGTATGCGCATCCTTGGCATCGACCCGGGCACTGCTCGCCTTGGCTACGGAGTCATAGAAGATACACCGCAGCTATCGGTTGTCACATATGGATGCCTGACGACGCCGTCAACTGACGACCAACCGGACCGTCTCCTGTCGATCTACCAACAGTTGGGGGAGATCTTTACAGCCACCGCACCGGAAGAAGTAGCAGTAGAGCAGCTCTTTTTCAATCAGAATGTCACCACCGCGTTTGCCGTAGGCGAAGCACGGGGCGTCGTGCTCTTGCGCGCAGCCGAGGCCGGCTGTCCCGTGAGCGACTACTCGCCGCTTCAGGTCAAGCAGGCGCTGGTGGGATACGGACGGGCCGACAAGCGACAGGTCCAGACCATGGTGTCCATGGCCCTGGCGCTAGAGAAGCCGCCGAGGCCCGATGACGCAGCCGACGCTCTCGCCGTAGCAATCTGCCACGCCCATATGCGCACTGCTCAGCAACTCCTCGCGCAAACATGATTGCATTTATCCAAGGTGAGTTGGTAAGCAGCGACCTGGAATCCGTCACAGTTGAGGTTGGCGGCGTAGGCTTGCGTGTCCTCGTTCCCACCAATGTCGTCCAGGAAATTGGCGCGGTTGGCACCGCCGTGAGACTCGCGACGCGATTGCTGGTGCGCGACGACCGGCTCGAACTCTTCGGCTTTGCCACTGAACGACAGGCGTCGCTCTTCGACCAGGTTCAGACCGTTAGCGGTGTAGGGCCCAGGCTTGCGCTGGCCATTCTCTCCACGTTTGCGCCCGACCAGTTTGCCACGGTACTCGAGCACGAGGACCTCCGCCAGCTCACACTCGTGAGCGGACTGGGCAAGCGCACCGCCAGCCGCATCATCCTGGAACTTCGCGGCAAGCTGGCTGCCGCGGACGACGTCTCCGACGCCCCCGATGAGACCGCGGACGCACTGGCGGCGCTGGGATATTCGGCTGCCGAGATTGGGCACGCACTTTCTCATCCGGAAGTTCAGGCGGCAACGTCGGTTGAAGAACGCGTGGGCGCCGCACTCAGACACCTCGGAGGCTAACGGAGCCCCACCAATGGTGATCGCCCGACTGCTTTACAGGCATGCGAGAGACGCACACCCTTGCACGGGTAGCGCTTTTCAAAGTTCTCCCAATACGGATTTTACGATCGCGCGGCGCGTAGAACCGCGAGGAAAAAGGCCATGACGGAATCCCGGCTGGTCGCACCGCAAGAGGAACCGGAAGACGCGCAGGTTTCGCAGTCGCTGCGTCCACGCTCCTTGGATGAGTGCATTGGACAGGACAAGGTGCGTGAACACCTGCGCATAGCCATCACCGCCGCCAGGCAGCGGCAAGAGCCGCTCGACCACACGCTCTTCCATGGCCCGCCGGGACTGGGTAAAACAACGTTCGCTAATGTGCTGGCCACGGAGATGGGCGTTAACATCAGAGTAACCGCCGGCCCGGCCATAGAACGACCCGGCGACCTTGCGGCCATCCTCTCCAATGTCCGACCCCACGACATTCTCTTCATCGACGAAGTCCATCGCCTCCACCGTGCCGTGGAAGAGATTCTGTATCCGGCGATGGAAGACTTTGCTTTAGATATCGTCATGGGTAAAGGCATGGCGGCGCGCAGTATCCGCCTCTCGCTACCGCAATTCACGCTGCTTGGGGCAACCACGCGACTCGCTCTCGTCAGCTCGCCCTTGCGCGACCGGTTCGGTGCGCATTTTCACATGGAATACTACGACCTTGACGCGATGCGCATGATTGTCGAACGCTCCGCTGGAATCCTGGATGTCGTGATCGACGAAGCGGGTATCAACGAAATCGCGCAGCGCTCTCGCGGCACTCCGCGCATCACCAACCGGCTGCTGCGCCGCATTCGCGACTGGGCGCAGGTCAAAGGCGACGGGCGCATCACGGCTTCCCTAGCCGAAGACTGCCTGGAGAGCCTGGAGATCGACGGTTTGGGGCTGGACGCGGTCGATCGGACAATTCTCTCGACCATTGTCGAGAAATTCGGCGGCGGTCCGGTGGGTATCGACACGCTGGCTGCGGCCATTGGCGACGAGGCGCAGACCTTAGAAGATGTCTACGAGCCGTTTCTCATGCAGCTAGGTTTCTTGGCAAAGACGCCTCGCGGGCGCGTGGTGCTGAACGCGGCGTATGAACACTTGGGCTTTCCCGTCAGCGAGGCCGCCGAGGACGACCAGCCCCGGCTCTTCCAGTAGCCGGCAAGGCTGATGCTCCATGGAACGCACGCCCCCTATCCCACTCCGCACCGCGCGTGACTCGCTGCGCTGGATCGGCAAAGATGTCCCGGTCCGACTCTTTCCATTTGCAATCATCGCTCTCATTTGGGCCTATGCACTTGCGGACGGGGCCGAGACTCTCAAGCTTACCTGGCGTCTGACTGGGATGGATATCGCCCTCATTCTCGGCACAGGTATTCCCGCGTTTGCGGCTTGCACGCTCTTTCGGGCACGTTACTGGCCCATTTACAGCTTGGCTTCACGGCGCGCCCATTTCATTGAGGACGGATACTTTCTCTTCTTCAACGCCCCAGCGGAGGAACTCCTCTTTCGCGGGATGCTGCAATCATGGGCAATGGCCATCGGATTTGTGCCTCCGGCTGTGGGATTCACGATAGTGGCCCTTGTATTTGGCTTCTACCACCGCCTGGCGGGCTTCACCATGCCGTTTCTGCTGCTAGCCACCGCAGGAGGCTTCCTGTTTGGCGCACTCTTCCTCATCTCCGACACGATACTGACGCCTATTCTTGTCCACTTCATTGCCGATCTTGCGCTCTTCAATTTGGGTCCCGCTGTGCTCACACGCTTCGGCAAGATCCCCTACCGAGTGGTGCGGACACAATCTGTTTGACAGTACTTCGGCCAATCTCTAAGCAATTGAGGACCAGTGTTCCATTTGAATCCCCACGCCGCATTGCATAGGTTGCGCGGTAGCACGCTTCCTGCCTTGCTTGGCGGTGGCTTGCCTCAAACAAGCCAAGGACATAGACTCAGAAGCAAGCCCATTACGTGATCAATTCGACGAACGTGCTCACCGCAATCATGTGTTTAGTTTAGTGACGTACTCATTGAACGGGAGACTAGCTTACATGCCTATTAGCGAACAACTGCTGGAAATCCTACGGTGCCCCGCCTCGAAAGCGCCGTTGCGGCCCCTTACCGCAGACGAAATCAGCTCTCTCAACGCGCGTATTGAGAAGTCTGAGATCAACTACCAGGACGGAAATCTCGTTGACAAGCCGTTGGAGGAGGGCCTCATTACAGAAGACGGCGCCACAGTCTACCGGATCGATGAGAACATCCCGGTAATGCTCATAGAGATGGGCATCCCAGCCGCCTAGACGGGGCGACGTTGAAGGCTTCAGTAATTTCGCGGTCTTTGTTGATCGCGCTATTGACAGTAGCGAGGGCACCTAAAGAGCGCTCTCTTGTCCAAAATGCTCGGCAGAGAGCGCTTTGTCGCGTCTACTGCAATTTCCCGCGGCCAAGAATGGGCCATACAACCTCCACGCGGCCGTTGCGTATGCCGTAGAAGTTGTCGTGCAGGAAAACCGTCGTATCGCCGTAGCCCACAATGAAGGTTATCTTGTCACCGACGCGGGGCGTATCTGATCCCTCCACCAACTGAACAGTCCCATGCTCTGCCGCGCAACCAACGGAGGCAACTTCGGGCACACCAATGGGCTTTGGGACGCTTGCGTCCGTACTCATCGTCTTCTTGCCGGCATCGCAGATGATGCGCTCGGGAGCAGGTCGGCTCGTGACGGTTGAGAGGATGGTGAGCGCATAGTCATGAGGCACGCCAAAGCTCTCCCGGTACGTGATGTCGCAGAAAATGCCGCCGCCGCCTTGAATTTCCGTTACCCCTGGCTGGAACGCCGTATGCCAGTACGTGCCGCTGCCACCGCAGCTTACGATCTCCACCGGCAAGCCCGCGTCGCGGCACCGATCCGCGCTCTCCGTGAGCTGTGAAATCGCCTCTTTGACCATACGCCCTTTCTCAGCATCGTCCTTAGCCCTGAGGACCAGCGCTTCCCAGGCCATCACACCCGCAAACTCCAGGCTTGGACAGTCTGCGATCTGTTTTGCCAGTGCGACGACCGGTTCGCCGGGGAGCACGCCGGCGCGGTCGATGCCCACGTTGATCTCAACGACAAGGCGCTGCCGTACGCCTTTGCGCTCTGCCGCCTCGGCTATTTCGCGGATGTTTTCCTCGTTGTCCACCGCGGGTATGACGTCGGCATGTTTGCGCAGGTTGACGAGCCGTTCTATCTTTTGCGGCCCGACAATCTGGTTGGCGATCAGTATGCTGCGAATGCCGCCCGCAGCCATGACTTCTGCTTCGCCAAGTTTCGCGCAGGTAACGCCAATGGCGCCGGCATCCACGAGCAGGTGGGCAATCGCCGGTGACTTGATCCCCTTGGTGTGTGGACGCCAGTTGATGCCGGCTTCATCGATAATTACGCGCGCCATGTGCGTCACATTGCGCTCCAAGGCGTCCAGATCGACCAAGAGCGCAGGGGTGTCGATGTCCTCCGCCGGACGGCCAATGATGTTCATCATGCGATTGTCACCCATCTCTCCGCGTTAGTTGCGTTAAAGGAAGATTCAATGATACGCGTGGTCTTGGCGCCGTCTTCACCCGTATAGAGCGGCGGATCACCGGCCAGGACGCGTGCGCTAAAGTCCTCAACCAGCGGCGAGTGCCTATTCTCCGCGTGTGGGAGGTTGAACTCCTCGGTGCCTACGCCAGTCTTCAAAGTCAGGTGCGGCCCGTCGGTCGGTGCGCTGAACAGCGCGCCCTCAGTCCCAAACATTTCTATCGTGTCATGTCCCACGCCGATGCTCCAATGGAATGACGCGGTCACCTGAACCCCGCTCGCCATCTTTATGAGCAGCATGTCAGAGTCATCGGCGGGATAGGAGTGCACGAGTGTTTCATTGCGGGCGGCCACGGCAACCGGATCGCCAAACCAGTGGCAGAGGAGGTCAAGCCGATGGGAGCCCACGTCCGCAATCGGCCCACCGGCGCTCTTTGCCGGATCGATGCGCCAGTATTTGGGGTCGTCCGGGGTGGGATCATAGTTGCCGGTAAGCACCATGCGGACCAAGACCGGTGTGCCGATTGCTCCCTGGTCGAGCAATTCCTTGATCTTGATGTTCTTGGGGTAGTAGCGGCGGTAGTAGGCAACAGCCAGGTTTACCCCCGCATTCTCGCAGGCCCCAATCATCTCCGCGCACTCTGCGTCTGTGAGCGCCATCGGCTTCTCACAGAGCACGTGTTTGCCGGCAGCGGCAGCCGCCACCGTCTGGGGCAAATGCTCATACACGCGACTGGCGGCATAGACGACGTCAATCTCGGGATCCGCCAAGAAGGCCTCGAGGTTGCTGTACGCACGCTTTGCGCCGTGCCGCGCCGTGAAATCTTCCGCCCGTGCCTGGCTGCTACTTGCGAAAGCAACGAGAGTGCTATTTGGGTCGTCGTTTACGGCGGGCGCAACGGCCTTGTTGGCGATATCGCCGCACCCAATGATGCCCCAGCCCACTTGTGACATGCCTTACTCCTCCGGTCCGATTGTCTTCGGTAATTGCTCTGCATTGCTCGCGGTATGCGGCGGTACGACCCAGCGGCCGACGCCGTTGCGAATCGCGTTCATCAATTCCTCGATGAGTTCTTCCTCTTCGCCGGAACGAATGGCCTCCGATACACACCCCTCGATGTGGCTCTGGAGCACGATCAAAGAGACTTCCTGCAGTCCGGCCGTAATCGCCGCCATCTGCTGGAGAATGTCCACGCAATAGCGGTCTTCAGCCACCATGCGCTGGATGCCCCGCACCTGGCCCTCGATCCGCCGCAGGCGATTGAGCAAGGCTTGCTGCTCCGCTTGATAGCGGTGTCCGTCCGGCTCCTCAGTCAACTCGGCCTCTTTGCTCAGACCTTTCGTCGCCAAAGACTCTTCAAGCGATCCCATTGCGTGTACCTATGTGCCTTCCGAACCGGGTGGCGGGCGTTTCGCTGGTTATTGTACACCAACTTCACGCATCTGGTGAGCGCGCTCGTGCATCTGGAATAAGCGCGGCCATTGCCGCTATAATGAGCCGGACAGGTTGTGTCCTGCCCGCGTGAACGGGCTGGGCGAGCAACCGTCCATCTCACTGAAGTGCCAGCCTGGTATTGCAAAGTTTCTACCCAATACCGGTAGGCAAGCCAAACACAAAATGAGCAGAGAAATATGCCCCGGTTTTCCGTTGGCGATCGGTTCCCGGTACAACGTATTCACGTTGACTCCGAGAAGGTGCGGCAGTACCTTGCCGCCGTAGACAGTGAGAGTCCCCTCTACCGCCAAGAGAGCAGTGCCGCGCCACCGCTGGCGATTGCCGCTTGGGTCTTAGCGGGCCTCATCGAGGCCATCGGACTGCCGCCCGGTTCAGTGCACGCCACCCAGGAATTCTCTTTCATGGGAACTGCGCCGCTCGGCAGCACCCTTGATGCTGAGGCTGAAGTCGTCCAGTCCACGTCACGTGCTGGCATGGACGTAATCGTTGTAGAGATAAAAACCGCTCATGAGAATCGGCCCGTCCTGTCCGGCCGCTCGATGCTGCTGATGCCGGCAGATGAGGAAGAAGCATGAACGCAACGAAGCGCTGGACTGTAGGGGCTCAATTGCCAAGTAAGTCACGAACCGTGACGCTGGGGATGCTGCGCAGCTATGCGGCGGCGAGCGGCGACCATAACCCCATTCATACCGATCCCGACTTTGCCGCTACCACGCCGTTTGAGCAGCCTATCGCCCATGGGATGCTGTTGCTGGCATATATCATGGAGATGCTGACAACCACATTTGGCGCAGATTGGATCACAACGGGACAACTCAAGGTCCGCTTCCGCAAGCCGGCGTACGTAGATAGCGCCGTGACCGCGTGGGGTACAGTCAAGAAGGTAGATGCCACGTCCGGCAGCCTTCAGATTACGGTTGGTTGCCGTGACGAAGACGGCACCGATCTCGTCACCGGAACCGCGGAAATCAAGCCTCAGAGGTCGTCCAATTAGGGGCCGTTCGCCCTGAGCTTGTCGCAGGGTCGTAGCGCCGAATATTGGTTCGACAACACCTGCGCGGCCCACTCACGGTTTCGACTGCTCATTGGGCACCCACTCAGACGTGTGTATCGCAGTCTGAGTTCTTACCGTGGCCTACCCCGTTGCCACGGGACGCGAGCGCGCTAGCCGTTCGGCATAGTTCCGCTCATAGTATTCGCCATAGCTGCCGGACTTGATGGGGCGCCACCAGTCCTCATTGTCAACGTACCACCTGACCGTCTCCTCCAGCGCTTCCGGGAATGCATACTGCGGCTGCCAGCCGAGCGCTTCCAGGCGCGTGGAGTCCAAACTGTAGCGGTAGTCATGGCCGGGCCGGTCATCGATAAGTCGCATCAGTGAACGGGGTTTCTCGAGGAATTCGAGAATGCTGGTAGCGAGGGTTACCGTATCTACCTCATATTCGACCCCGACGTTGTAGACTGTGCCGGGCTCTCCTCTGTACAGAGCCAGGTCGATACCCGCGCAATGGTCGAAAGCGTATATATAGTTACGTACCGCCGCGCCTTCACCGTAAATGGGCAGCGGTTCGTCATCTATGGCGTTCGTCACAAAGACGGGCACCACCTTCTCCGGGTATTGGCGGGGGCCAATAGTATTCGCCCCACGGGTCACCACCACCGGCACACCAAAGCTGGTGAAATAGGATAAGGCCAGAAGTTCACCGCCGGCTTTGCTGGCGGAGTACGGATTACGCGGGGCCAGCCGAGACTCCTCGTCGGCAGATCCCACCGGCACGTGGCCGTAGACCTCATCCGTACTAACGTGAACTATGCGCTGCACTCCGTGCACGCGGGCCGCTTCCATGAGTACGCGGATGCCCTCCACGTTCGTCCGCACGAACGCCGCCGGATCCATAACCGAGCGGTCCACGTGACTCTCTCCGGCAAAGTTGACGAGCGCGTCGCAGCCCGCCAGCGCTTCTCCAACCGCGTCGGGATCACATATGTCAGCGTGAACGAACTGAAAGCGGTAATCACCCTCAAATGCAGCAAGATTTGCAAGGTTGCCTGCATACGTCAGTTTATCCAACGCCACGACGTAGGCCTCCGGATGCTCCGAAAGCACGTAGCGTACATAGTTGCTGCCGATGAAGCCCGCCGCGCCCGTTACCAGAATTCGCATGTCGTTAAAATTCCTCGGTTTCTTCAGCTATGTTCGTCGAGGCGCATCCTTGTCCTCATCCTCTTTCACAACCCGATTGACGGCAAAACTAACCACACTGATGATGAGAGCGACAAGCACGGCAGTCAATAGAGTCGGTCGATCCGATTCTGCCAACTCGACGCCCGGCAAGAGCGTAGTGCCCAGCCAAAAGAGCAGGCCGTTCAAGACGAGAATCCAGATGCCAAGAGTCAGAATTGTCACCGGAAACGAAATGACTTTGAGCACCGAGCCGATTACGGCATTGATCAAGGCAACTCCAACTGCGAAGATAATCAGCGAAAGCCAATCGCCGCTGTCTGTAATCTCGACCAGGGCAAAACGGCTCGCGATGAGCACTGCGACCAGCACAGCCAAGCTACGGAGAAATAAGACACGCACGAATTTCGCTCCCGACGAGAGACTTGGCAAGAGTACGTCTACTCTTTCATTGTACGTTCACCGGCATTTCGGGGCACGACGTGAGTCTGGCGGATTCGCTATCGTTCCGAAGCGGTCTGAGACCCCTTGCGCCTCAGCAGACCCACACCCAGCGCAATGCTCCAAACCGCCCAGGCAAAATAACAGAGCCGTGAAATCAGAATCATGGTGCTCAACCGCGCTGGGTCATTGATCCCGATCACGAGGGCTACCAGCGCGATGAGCGATACCGCGGCGATCAGCCACGCACTAACCGGATGGCACGCACCGCTACTCCAAAGACCCAGGCTGAAGAGAAGAAAACCACAGGCGACCGCAAGACTCGCCAAGTGGGCTATGCTCGTCTCCGCCGTATAGACGGCGACGGCAGTCTGCACTGACGCCGCGACCTCCATTTGCGTATCGGCCATGCCGAAGTTCAATGCCTGAACGACAAACCAGCCGAAGCCTCCAATTGCCAGGAACACAAAGCCAAGCTGAGCGAGCGCAGCAGACCCGGCTTTTGCTCGAATCAGATTCAAGAGTGCAAATTGGCCGTAGAGCGAGCCGATGAGGCCAAGCGAAATCGCTATGACCGAAAGGTTGGTGAGCAGGCGATACCGGGATAGGGCGTAGATAGTGGCAAGGGCTTCATCCATTTCCGCGCTGTTGATGAGGATCCCACCGGGCTGAAGCACGAAAAACACAATGGCCAGGATGGGGCCGGCGATGAGAGTCAACCCACCGAGCGTTTGCTCTGACACAACTCTCATTTCACTTGCCCTCCCTAGCTCGGCTCATCTCTCAAGTATGGAATTTCGTTCCTGAAGTTCACACCTGTAGAATACGCTCGGCTTGCGCTAACTTTCGGATTCTAGACGACAACCTTGACACTAGCGCACTCCAAACTGCCATGCCCCTGTATACTAAGCGATCCAAGTCCCGTCAGCACCCTTCAATTCTTGCTATACTGGCCTTAGAGGTGCAAATCCAGGAATCCACGATGACCACGAGTAAAGCGCATGTTTAAAGGCATTGACCGGTTTCTTGCCACTATCCTTGGGGTCATTTTCCTCATCGTCGTCGTTGCTGTCGTCCTCGTTTGGCGGTCGCCGGCCGAGATAGACTTGGAGTACAGTGCCGGCAGCGAGCCCGATAATGTCGTGCACAACTACATCGTTGCTATCACCAAAGGGGATGAGCAACGCGCAAAGTCATACCTTTCGTCAGAAGTTCTTGAAGAAGTCGACGAGCGAGAGGGAGACGGCTATTCACTGGTCAGGACCCGCTCCGGGTCAAGAGAGACCGGCATTCGCATTGTCGTAGAGTTAGAGGGCATTGAAGACGGTCTGGCAACCGTGGACGTGGATATCACGCACTTCTATTCAGACCCGTCACCAATCGGTTTGTTTGCAATTTTCGACAGCAATCAGTGGACGTCTCGGCACACGGTGCGGCTGCGCCAATTCGACGGCGAGTGGATGATAGTCAAGCCATTCGAGTATTACATGATTTCCTAGCCTATGGCTAAGCGCCCCGCTGGCTTTAGCTGCTTTTAGCATCGAGAAACCTGCAATGCTTACGGTGCGACGACTCTACATTCTCGCGGCCGCCTTCGTCGGGCTGCTCCTCTTCATGCACGGCAGCAGCGAATTGCTGCGGCTTGTTTTCCTCATCATTCCGCAAGACGTTGAATTCGGCTTGGGCAGCGATTGGTGGCGAGAGCAGTTGAGTCTCAACCTCGCCATCGTTGCAGTGGGCACGCCGCTGTGGCTTGGTCATTGGCTGTGGGCGCAACGGTTGGCACGACAGGGTACTGAAGAGGCCAGTGCGCTGCGTTCCCTCTTCTTCCTTGGGGTGCTGGGCGTCACGCTCATTGAAAGCGCCTCGGCGGCTGGTGCAATCCTCTTCGTTCCCTTTGCTCGTCTCGCCGGCGGAACGTCGTCAGTGCCCGCTCTCCTTGACAATGTAGCCGAATTACTGATCTACGGGCTCTTTTGGGGTTACCACCTTCGCCAACGACCGCCTGCCCATTCCCAGACCGGAGCGGCAGCAACCATTACGCGCTGGTACTGGTATGCTGCCTCATTTGGCAGCTTGGGAATCCTGGTGACATCACTGATACCCCTGCTATCGACGCTTCTGCAGCGATCGCCTGTCGTTGCTTCCATCGATGCCACGTGGTGGGAGCTGCCGGTCGCAAACAACCTCGCCTGGGTCATCGTAGGCAGTGTCGGCTGGACACTTCATTGGAGCGTTATTCAGAACCGGATTAGAGAGGTGGAGAGCCCCGAACTGCTGTCGGCGCTGCGCAAAGTGTACCTTTACGTGATGGTGGGATCTGCCGCCGCCGGGGCACTCTTGGCGATCGGCCGCGTTCTCTACTTGGTCCTGCTAAACGTATTAGGCGTTGTTGAAGATCGGCTTGCATTCGTCGATGACGCGGTCTGGGTCGTGCCGGTCGGACTCGTCGCGGCCACAGGCTGGTTCTACCATCGCTACATCCTACAGCGGGACGCGGCCCTGGCTGCGGAGTTGCCCCGACAAGCGACAATTCGCCGCATCTATTCCTACCTGCTTTCCGCAATCGGCCTATCTCTGTTGTCCGTTGGAGTTTTCGGCATACTGCGCTTGGTAATCGGCATCTTGACCGGCCAGGCGGACACGCTGGACCTCCCTGAGAACTTTCTGGAGCGTCAACTAAGTCTGTACGTGACGCTGCTACTCGTGGGTCTCATAGCGTGGGTATGGTACTGGCGCCAGGTACAACACCATTTGGGTGCGGATACTGACGGGGAGGAGCGCGCATCGCTCGTGCGGCGTATTTACCTCTACGCGGTGTCGGCGGCCAGTGTCATCGCGGTCGCCATCGCAATTGGCGCGCTGCTCTATGAAGCGCTGCGATCAGTGCTTGGCACGAGCGCCGGCAACGATCTGATTGACGCTCTGAACATTTACGCGAGCGTTGCGCTCATAGCCGTGGCACTGCTGTTGTACCACGTCCGATTCCTGTGGCAGGAACGCGGGATATCAACTGCGACGAGAGACGAAGAGACAGCAGCAGAAGAAGCGGTGCAAACGGCTGATGCAATTGTGTCCGAAACCGACCTCCAGAGCCTTGTCGTCACGCTGACGGGCGGCGATCTGAAGCGTGCGCTCGACCTGATTGAGGGGAGTTCTCTGCCGGAAGGAACACGACTCTCCGTCCTCGAGAGCGCACTGTCTGCCGATGAGATCCGCCGGCGGTTGCAGGACGAGCCGAGCCCGGAGCAATAGCTACCCCATGGCCGGTTGGGCTTCCGTGCGCCGCCAGTCTTCCCCTGCGGACCTGCACGCAGATCCTTCAGAATCGAAGCGCAATCCGGCTCGGATTTGAGACCTCGCCTACACTCCGGCAGGCACGCTCGCCAGTGCCGCCACAGACTCCCGGGCGCTTGCAATCGCCGCTTCAATGTCATCAGACGTGATCTGATGGTAGGTCACGAGACGGATACGATCTGCTGAGACCGCGCTGCACTTTACCGAGCGAGCCGCTAGTTCATCTACAAGCTGCTGTGCCTCACCCACTGAGGGATCAACATCGATATAGACCATATTGGTCTCTACGGGATCAGCAGAAATGCCCGGAATCGCACCGAGGCCTTCACCCAGGCGCTGGGCATTGGCGTGATCCTGGGGGAGCTTCTGCGGTATCGTCTCCAGGGCCACGATGCCTGCCGCCGCCAAGACGCCTGATTGACGCAAGCCGCCGCCCAACATTCGTCGGAACCGCCGGGCAGTCTCGATAAACTCCTTGGTGCCACAGACGATTGACCCAACCGGTGCGCTCAGCGCCTTGGAGAGGCAAAATGTCACAGAATCGACGTACTGCACGACTTCCGATACAGGCACCCCGAGGGCGGCCGCGGCATTGAAAACCCGCGCGCCGTCCATGTGAACGTTTATGTCTAGTTCATCCGCCAACTCACGGATGCCCGCCAGGGTTTCCAGCGGATACACTGCCCCGCCACCGCGGTTATTGGTATTCTCCAAGCAGATCAAGGTCGTTGGCGAAAAGGCGTCATAGGACCGGCGCAGCACACTTCTAATGCTGTCAGCCGTGAGGATGCCTTGTTCGGACGGAGCGATGCGCGGCGACGCGCCCGCTACGCAGGAGAAATCTCCCGCTTCAGTTGTGACGATATGGGCTTCGTCTGCCACGATGAACTCGTCGCCATTGCGACACTGGGTCACGAGACAGACAAGGTTGCCCTGCGTGCCGCTGGTGACAAAGAGCGCGGCCTCTTTGCCCGTAATCTCGGCGGCCATGGCTTCCAGACGATTGATTGACGGGTCTTCCCGATAGCAGTCATCGCCGACTTCGGCATTGGCCATGGCCTCGCGCATTTCCGCCGTCGGCATGCTCACGGTATCGCTACGCAGGTCGATTGTTCGAGACATTCGATTGCTCCCTCGTTCTTGTGCTCTCTCTAAGCAAGACGACTAACCTTGCGAACCCAAGGCTCTCCGTACATAAGCGGGGGAACTGGGCCCGGCTTGGGCTTACTCAGTTCCCCACGTCGCCCAATTCTGTGTCTCTTTCAAGTATAGAATGCTTGCCCCCGTAACGCACACTTGCGGTCTTTGAACAATGGTTTACGAACATAGCGGTTAGCCGTTTGCATTCAGCGGCCACGTCAGAGATCGGCTTCCTCGCCCTCTTCGAAGAACCGTGCCAATTCGTCGCGGGGAAACGCCGGTACGTCGTGCCAATCACCGTTCACGAGCATCCGCATGCCTTGCTCAGAATCCGTCAGTCTGCCGATCGCGGCGGCAGAGATGCCTGCGTCCTTCAGCGCTGCCAAGGCAGGCAGGACGTCATTTGGTGACACAACCGCCAGAAGTGCACCGGAGGCAAGAAGTCCGAGCGGATCCAGTTCCAGAGCCTCACAGATCGCGGCGGATTCCGGTAGAAACGGCACAGTATCGAGATCGATCGTGAGGCCGCATGCCGCTCCTTCGGCCAGTTCAGTGAGCGCAGCGGCCAGTCCACCCTCAGTGGGATCGTGCATGGCGCGGGGACGCACGGCACGGCATAGCGCCTCAGCAGCGGGCGCCACACTAATGCCTGGATCGTCGAGATAGGTTTGGGCGCGCTTGATCGTCGCTTTCGACACGCCGCGCTGTGCCAGTTGCGCGCTCGCGTCCTGTGCGAGGATAGCCGTGCCTTCAATGGCAATGCCCTGTGTGAGCAGAACCACATCACCAGGCTGCGCGTCGGCGTTCACCACGAGCCGCTCTTTGGCGACCTCGCCCAAGAGCGTACCGGCAAGCACCGGCCGTTCCACCCCATCCGTGACTTCCGTATGTCCACCCACCAGCGTGACGCCCAATGCATGGCACGCCTGACGAATGTCAACAAATATCTGCTGCACATCGCTTTCGGAGCAGCTTGGCGGCAGCAAGAGCGTGCCCAGAAACCAGCGCGGGCGCGCTCCCATCGTGGCCACGTCGTTGGCATTGATCTGCAGCGCATACCAGCCAATGCGATGGGCCGTAAACGTGATCGGATCGCTCTTCGCAATCAGATACCGGTCGCCGATGTCCAGCACGGCGGCATCTTCGCCAAAACGAGGCCCCACGATGACGTCGGGGTCGTCTACGGGTATATCAGCGAGTAGGTTCTTCAATAGGCCTGGCGGCAACTTCCCTTGCAGCATGGCATCAACCCTTGATTACACCCATTGGCCGCACTCGCGCCACCACGCGGGCGATACCGGACTGCTCGACGACGTCCACTACCTCGCGCACGTCCTTGTAGGCATCGCTCGCCTCCTCCGCCAGTCCCGCCTTACTCTGCGCGCGCACGACAATGCCTCTGCTTTGGAGTACGCGAACCAGATCCACGCCCGCTAGTTTCTTCTTGGCCGCACCCCGGCTCAGCACTCGCCCCGCGCCATGGCACGTCGAAGCAAACGTCTCCTGCTGTGCGCGCTCTTCACCAACCAGAATGTAGGAGTAGCGGCCCATGTCACCGGGAATGAGGACCGGCTGACCCACGCCGCGATACTTAGCCGGCACTTCGGGATGCCCGGCGGGTAGGGCGCGAGTGGCGCCCTTGCGATGCACACAAAGCTCCAGTTCTTGGCCGTTGACGCGATGGCGTTCCAGCTTGGCGATGTTGTGGGCAACGTCGTAGACTACACCCATTTCGGTCGAAGTCCCCGATCGTCCGAGCACGTGTTGAAACGCGCGTCGCGTGCGCTCCGTTATCGCTTGTCGATTGGCGAAAGCGAAGTTCGCCGCGGCCGCCATTGCGCCGAGGTACGCCTGCCCCTCAGGTGACTTGATCGGAGCACACGCCAACTGCTTGTCGGGCAACGTAATGCCATACTGTTCCATCGCGCGCTGCATCGTGCCCAGGTATTCCTGGCACACCTGGTGGCCAAGCCCGCGAGAGCCGGTATGAATGGAGAGCATGACTTGGCCGGGCTCTACGATGCCGAAGGCACGAGCGGCTCTCTCGTCAGCGATTGTCTCCACCACCTGCATTTCCAAGAAGTGATTGCCGGAGCCGAGCGAGCCCAGTTGCGGTGCGCCCCGCTGGCGTGCCCGTTGGCTTACATTCGCGAGTTTTGCCCCGGGCAGACATCCTCCCGATTCAATGGCGGCCAGGTCTTCGCGGCTTCCGTGCCCATTGTCCACGGCCCACGCCGCGCCGCCACTGAGAGCACCCTCGACGTTGATGCTCGTTCCGCGCCTCTTGCGGCCCCGTTTTATGCCGGTGGGGACGTCACGAAACAACTGGTTTACAATCTCAGGAACCTTGCCCTTGACCGCGCGTTCGTGCAAATTTGTGCGCAGCAGGCGCACTCCACAGTTTATGTCAAATCCCACGCCGCCCGGCGAGACCACGCCATCATCCACTCGCATGGCTGCGACGCCGCCGATGGGAAAACCGTAGCCCCAGTGGATGTCCGGCATAGCGAGCGCATAGCCCACGATACCGGGGAGCGTCGCCATGTTGGCCACTTGCTGGATTGCCATGTCGCCGGCCATCGAGTCGATCATGGCCTCATCGGCGAATATCAGCCCAGGGACGCGCATGCCGGGCATGTAGTCTACCGGCAGTACCCAGCGGACGGCATCCTGTTGCCGCAGCACCGAACGCCAGTTCTGCGGCGCATTCTTACCCATTTGCTCTCACCTGTCTAAATGTCGAAAATCACTTGGAGTGATGTGCGGCCTGGATAAAATTTAACTTCAAGATTATGGTAAGTTACTGCTTTGATCTCTCCGCCCTCGACCTGCTCTTCATCCTCAAGGATGACTCCCGTGACTGCGGCGGAACAAAGTGGCGGAGCGCACGCGGAAAAGTCGAACGCTTGACCGACCAGACCCTCTACGCTGAATTGAAAAAGCAGTTCCGCGAGCCAGTTCACAAGCAGATCGGCCCACGTTGTCCCGCTGACAGAAATCGCGTGCGTGGCTCGAGGCCCAGTGGCTCCAGCGGGATCCCCGCCCAGCGTAAGCCCATACATGCCGCGGGCCGCAGCGGCGAAAGCAGCGGCGGGAGTAGGCCCCCACGCTCTTAATCCTACATCCGCCGTGTGCTCTAAGAGCACAAATCCGGAGTCACTCGGCTCCCGCGAACTGCCTTTAGTGCTCATTCCCGTGCGAGTGTAAGCGCCCCTGCAAGTGGGACTTTGCGTGCTCGAAAACCTGGCGCACCCCGGCGTGCCTCGCCGCGTCTGCGCGCGTCGCCAGCGTATCGAGCCAGGTGAGGCCGCCATCCAGAATGGTCATCATGTACGTCGCGTCGCTCGGATTGAAAAGCTCCTGGTTATCGGCCATGATGTACACTGGCGACGTGTGGGCGGCCACGTTGACAACCCACGTATGCTGGACTTCCAGCGAACTCACGCAACGGGCCGCGATCCAGCCGCTTCCGCTCAGCTTTACTTCCTGGCTGATCCGGCACGACTTTTCGCCATTGGAGACTGTCTGAGTGGCGACCACGGCGCCGTTGCACACAATCTGCAATTCTTGGAACGGCAGCACAGACTCCACCCAAGCTTCCACCGTTAGCGTGCCTCCACCGGCCGACAGTTTGAGCTCGTCACCCGGCCGCTTACCCTCTACCCGCACGTCGATCAGCGGGCCGCTTGTCGTAAACGTGCGCCCAGCGCGTACGGCATCCGCCCATGTGCCGAAGGAGAATTCATCCTGCAGCAGCGCATAGGTGCGCACGCCGCCAACGGGAATTCCAGCGCTCATTTTGTCCGTCCCGCCCACCGCCGCCACGCGGTAACCATTGTTGAGGAATCGATACCACTCGTGCAGGCCAAAGAAGTCGATGGTCGGTGTAAAGTATTTCAACTCAACAGCGTCAACCTTGCCCAGCACGATCTCCGCCACCGCTTCTGTGTACGGATTCGGGAAGTGTGGAATGACGACAAGACCGTCACGCTCACGGGCCCGGTCGGCCCATTCGCTCATGCTGCTGAGCACTGGGTCCCCAAGGTAGCTCTCACTCGGCCCCGCCGTCGTCATGGGGTAGATGGGTTCTCCCTGCACTCCCAGCAAGCTGATGTGACCGAGCAGGTGCTGTCGGTTCTCCGTACCGACATACACGACCGTATCATCGGTGCTCACACCGGAGACCTCGCCGGTGATGTCCGCGACGTTGGTGTAGAGATCGCCCCACTGGGAAGCGAGCAGATTGATCAGATTAACCCCTTCGGCCTGGCCCTCCAGCCACGCGGTTTGTGGGGAAATGAAGTGCACGTGCGTATCGGCCGTAACCCAGCCGTGCGTGCGCCAATTCAGCGGACGGGCCAACTTGAGCGTGAGTTCACGCTGGCCTGGGGCTATACTGAGTCGTTTCCGGAGCGGCTGGTACTCGAAGCCTTTGAAGATCTCGACGTAGACATCGCCCACCGGCAGCTCGATCTGGAACGTGCCGTCTACATAGGCATACTGGGTATTGCCGAGCTTGAGGTCGCCGGCATAGTCCTCGAACCAGTTCGCATTGACTTCGTGGCGATGTCCATACGGTGGAAAATAGCGGCCGTCCGGCGAGCGGAAGTGCACGCGCGCCGCGGTAGGCTTGCTGCTCGCCGCGTCTTCCAGCCGGACGTGGACCCACGTGCGCTCCGGCGTGAGAACTTCCACCCGCACTCTGCCGTCGCTGCTCTTGCTCTTGCCCGTGTTGTAGAGGGATTCCATGGGCACTGCATGATCGGCGACATTCAACGTGGCGTCCGGGCTGGCGGTCACGTCCACGATGAGCGACTTGACAGTGTCGCCGCTCTCGGCTTCGCCCAGCCCCGGCGCTGCGTCCGCGAGCCATGTGTCCGGATCGAAGGCGGGTACCGCGTACTTGCGCGCCAACGTGCCGAGGTCCACAGACACCGGCGTATCTTCAGGTGACCCACTGGTCAAATCCGGGGCGAGGGCTATGCGAAAGCTTTCCAGTTGATTGTGGCGCAATGGATGGTGCGTGCCGTTATAGAGCGTGATGCCCGCAATCACCACGTTGACTTCACTTGTGGAGGCAACGTGCAACGCCTCCACGATCCGGTCCGGGTGCGGATTGGGCAAGGCGTAGATCCAATAGTTGGAAGCAGTCCTTGCCCTCTGAGTCTGGAGGCCTGTCTGCCAGTAACCCCAGGAGCCGCGCGGGTATGGCCCGTTCAGGTCAGCGGGCTCCGTTCCGCTTTGGGGTCGGGCGGCAAATGCCAATTGACCCCACGCTACAGTCGAGTTGATCTCAAACCGGCGTCGGATTGGCTGAGACTGCTCGGCGCCGTCGGCATAGCGTAGAGTGTAGACGGCAAGGTGCTCGCCGGGCCGTGCGACCATGCCGGTCATCCCGGCTTGCGCAGACACACCAGGCTCGGCGTCGCAGAAGTGCGCAATGACAACGTGCGTAATGCCGCTGCGGCCGACCGGGACGGCTAGACCCGTCTCATTCAAGCGGACCCAACTCCTCGGGGCGTCACTCTCACCAAGGGCAAAGGGAATTCCCCAGAAGTCTTGCTCTCCCTCCGGCAGCTTTGCCAAGTCCTCTGCCACGGGTCCGTCCCAAGACGACGCGTCGTCCTGGCGCGCGGCATTCCGCACTGCCGACAGGTCGAGAGGCGTTGCATACTTCATCAGTACCCTCCTCACTTGGCCTTGGTCGAGGCGTAAGAGCGGTCTCTATGTTCGGTGACTTGGCGCAATTTCGTGATGCCAACAACTCAAGTCAGCCAACAGCGAAAACTGTGAAAGCGCACTACTCTTATTGCTGATGCGGGTTCTGCGGATTCATGTCCTGCACGGACTGCAGGGCACGCATAGTCGGCAAGACCGCTTCGCCGGATACCAAGGGTTCCCGCTCTTGACGGAGCGCCGTGATGAACTCGATGTCCTGTAAGTACACCGCGCTCGCTTCCTCATTTTCGCCCCCGGCAGCCATAATCTGGTCATTGGGGTCAACCAGCCTTCCGTCCCGCACTGCCAGGGTCGTTTCTTCGCCAATGACGAGGATTTCCAGCAGAGGCCGCATCGTGTTGTAGGAGAGCGCGCAAGAAACAACCTGTTCACGGGGAGTGCGCAGCGAGACCGTGAGGTCAAGCGGGATGCCAAGCTCATGGTGCGGTGGTCCCATAAACCCCGCTACGTCTGCGGCGGGCTCTCCCAGCAGCCACAGGGCCGTATCTACCGCATGGCAACCGTGATGCCAGAGCAAGTTATCCGTCCAGGAGCGCCGCCGGCCCTGCCAGTTCACGTTCTCTCGTCGCAAGAAGCCATAGTGAATAAACACGCTGTGAGCATGGAGTTCGCCCTCGGCGATGCGCTGTCGCGCGGCCGTCAATGTGGGCCAAAAGCGCATCGTGTGAGCCACCATCAAGGTGCGGCCTTGCTGCTCCGCGAGCGCGGTCAGCGACTCCGATTCCTGCAACGAAAGGGCAAGAGGAATCTCTACCAGCACGTGCTTGCCGGCCTCGAGCGCGGCCTGTGTCTGCGCGGCGTGCTTCGCACTGGGCGACGTAATGACAACCGCCTCAATGTCGTCCCTGGAGAGCGCCTCCGCAAGATCAACGGTCGCCAACGAAGCGCCGCACTTCTCCGCAAACGCCTGCGTGGGCTCCAACAGCCGGCCGACAACAGCGCCTATCGTTACACCGGGGATGCGGGCAAACGACCGGCGATGGACTTCGGCAATACTGCCGTACCCAACGATGCAAAGATTCATCTTGTGACTTTCCTAGTTCCTACCAGACCCACAGATTCGAATCGCATTCGCTCCCTGGACAACTGACCGCATCGAACCCAGTCTTCAGAACACCATTGCTATTGACAGATGCCGGCCATTACCTTCCCGGGCCGGCCTCAGCGGGTATGGCCGACAAGACCGGTGGCAGTGACCGCTCGCGCAGCCATATCCTCAGTGATCTCGCCTTCCGGTTTCTTTGGTATGACAAAAGCGCGACGATTTACGTCCGTATCGACGACCTGCAACGCTTCTTCCGCCCCCAGTTCCGTGCCCATCTGCCGTAGCCAAGCCGCGGGGTCGCGCAGGATTGCGGCTTTGTATTCCGAGTCTTTCCAGTAATGCGGCGCTGTGCCGAGAAATAACGGATAGCAACTGCACGGCGTGCAAATCACCATGTGGTGAGTAGATCCGGTATTGTCGTAGACTGCCAGAGATATGTGATCCGGGACGTCTATGTCGAGTTGCTTGAGGGCACTGCGCGGATCGGACAGGAGCAAACTGCGAAAGTCATCATCCTGCCAGGCCCGCATGACTACCCTACGCGCCTCGCTGTTGTCAGAGTCTGCCATGTGTTGCCTCCTTGAACTTTCGGCATTAGCATATCATATCTCTATGGAACGACCCGGAAATTCGACCGCTGTCTGCCGACACGGCGAGCGGCGATTGGAGTGCGTCGTGACACGGCTCCGTCCGTGCATGGAATGCCCTTTGTTTGGCGCTGCCGCGTGAACGGGAGTGAGGTGTGCTCGTCTCATGCCGTCTAAAGACATAGGCGATTCCTTTCTCGATCTCGACCGTTGAGGCGCTAGGGTGACCGTTTCCCACGATACAGAAGAGTACAAGAATGCCGCCGTGCCAGGGCGACTGCTCTTTCTGCGAGCATGTAAGAGCCTCTGCCTGCGAGTCACTCAAGGGACAGTAATCGTACCTGCAAGTCTTGCCAACGACCAGTGAACTCGATATAATGTTACCGACTAGTAGAATGCGGAAGTGGCTCAGTGGTAGAGCATCACCTTGCCAAGGTGAGGGTCACGGGTTCGAATCCCGTCTTCCGCTCCCGGCGGCTCACATAACGCCGACGTTGGTGAAAAAGAGCGCTGCTCAGGCTGCGCCTCTTTTTTTGCCATGTCTAGGACGATCACGTAGACGAACGAGCAGAAATTCTGCACTCGCAGCGGTGTTGCGGTAAGGGAGCGCAAAGACGGCAATGGAGATAACGGTCAGCGCAGAGAAGCTTGAAAAAAGCCGCGTGAAGCTCACAATCGATGTTCCGGTGGAAGAAGTGGAACAAGCCTATAGGCGAGCCGTGCGCCGTGTGAGTGACAAGGTCAACATCCCTGGCTTTCGCCGCGGTCGCGCTCCGCAGGCCCTCGTTGAGCGGCATGCCGGCGCCGATACGGTCTTTCGCGAAGCACTCGACCGCCTTGTGCCGGAGTCTTTCGCCGAAGCCGTCACGCAAACAGAGATTCAGCCGGTTGGCACTCCTGAACTTGAGATTCTGCAAGCCGAAAAGGACCAGCCGGTTTCGTTTGCCGCAACCGTGCCGGTGAAGCCGGAAGTAGATGCGGGCGACTACCGTGCCATCCAGATCACCAAAGAGAAGCGGCTGGTTACCGACGAAGACATTGAGGTGGTCTTGCAGAGCCTGGAACAGCAGCTCGTGCAGTGGGACGACATGGACCGTCCCGTAGAGAGCGGCGACCGGGTAAAGCTGGACTTGCGCATCAATGTCGAAGGACGCACGGTCACCAATACGCCTGGCGCCAACTTGATAATCGGCGAGAATACCATGCCGGAGGGTTTCGACGAAGCCGCCATAGGCATGGTCGCCGGTCAAGAGCGGTCTTTCATCCTCTTGCTGCCGGACGACTACAATATTGAGGCTGTGCGCGGCAAGTCGGCGGATTTTGAGATTAAGGTGCTTGGCACATCCCAGAAGAGGCTCCTGGGTCTGACCGATGACTTGGCGCAAGCCACCGGCGACTTCGAGACCCTGGACGAAATGCGCGCCGACGTGCGCAAGCGGCTGGAAGAGCGGGCGGAACAAGAAGCCGAGCAGCAGGCGGAGAATACCCTCGTCCAGGAACTCGTCTCCGGATCGACGTTCGAGGTGCCGGACGTCCTCATCGAAGAACAGGCGCAGCGCTTGGAACAACGTGAGGCATTCGAAGCGGCGCAGCGCGGTATTCCCAAGGAATACTATCTCCAGATGATCAACCTCTCGGAAGAAGAGTGGAAGCAGCGCCTCCAGGAGCGCGCAGAAGGCATGGTGCGCAACTTCATCGCTCTCGATGCCGTTGCCAGCCAGGAAGAGATCAACGTCCCCGCCGAGGAGATTGACGGGGAAGTTGAAAGGAGCATGGCGAACTATCGCATGCAGATCGCGCAGCAGGAACAACCAACGGGCACGATCGTTACCGAGAAACAGCCCTCAAAGGACCAAGTACAGGCACAGATGCAGCAGATGCAGCAGTATCTGAACAGCGATGCCTCGCGCACGAACATTGCCATGAACTTGCGCATGCGCAAGACGATTGATTTCCTCAAGGAAACCGTCGCCATCGAAGAGGTTACGGTAGAAGCTAAACCGAAAGAAGCACCGGCGGCAGAGGAACCCGCAGAGGCACCCGCCGCTCAGTCCACCTAATTGGGGACGTTGCTCCCGTGACACCAAATCGTGCTCGGAACTTGACTCTGGCCGCACCCGCGAGACCGGCATTTCTAACGAAATGGCGGTTTCTTGCTTTTTGGTGTGCTGAAGATGACGACGCTCGCATGCGGCCGCATGGCTCAAGTCTATGAGTGCCAAACTGCGCAATCGCTTGCTGGAGGGCACCGTATTACAGGTGTCTCGCGGCGAATATGTAGTCGAAGCCGAGGACCGGACGTATCGTTGTAAGCTGCGCGGGAAACTGCGCAAAGAGCTCATCTACTCCACCAGCAAGAGCAGGGCGCCTCGCGTGCAACGCGTGCAGCCTACGCAGACACGTGCACCGGTGAGCGTTGGCGATCACGTGCGCATACGGCTGCTCGCCCCGGGCGCCGCCGTAATCGAAGAGATTCTGCGAGACGACGACGAAACGTGGGGCATCCTCCGGCAAGCGCCGGAAAGCAAGCGGGCCCAGGTGCTCGCGGCAAATGTCGACCAGGTAGTCATTGTGCTTGCAGCGACACAACCTGAGCCTGATTTCACTCTCTTGGACCGCTACCTCGTGATCGTCGAGTACCACACCCTCCCGGTCTTCTTGGTACTCAACAAGGTCGACCTTGACACGATTCCTGAGATTGAAGAGGAGTTGTCCGTTTACTCTCGAATTGGCTACTCGCTCCTGCGTACGAGTGCCGAATCTGGTACCGGACTAACAACGTTGCGGGAGCGGCTACAGGGCAGCCGGTCGGTTTTCACCGGTGTATCGGGGGTCGGCAAGTCCTCCCTCATTAACCGTTTGGCCGCAACCTCAGACCTGCCGACGGGCGCCGTGGGCGCCAAGGGTGAGGGCCGTCACATCACCACGCGCTCCGAGACAATTGAAATTGACGATGAAACACACGTCATGGATACGCCGGGCCTGCGCAAACTCTCCTCGTGGAGCATCGAGCCGGAGGACCTGCCGCACCTCTTTCCGGAAGTCCGGGCGCTTATTGGACAGTGCCGCTTCCGCGACTGCGCCCACATTGACGAGCCGGCTTGCGCTGTGCGCGCGGCCCAGCAGGCAGGGACTATAGTCGCCCGCCGGTACAGAAGCTATGTGTTGTTCCACCACGAGCTGACGGCGCAGAACCTCACTCCGTGGGAACAGGCGTAGCGCGGGACAATCCTGTAGTAGATTGCGGAGTCTTCGTGAGCATCACGGGCCAAACGCCTGAGTTAGTCTCGATTGACCGCCGGCAAACCGGTAGCGTAGTCTAGGCACTGAAGAAGTGCTCCAACGAGGCGGAGGCTGTCGCGGCGTTCGCCGTCAGTCAACAGGGGTCCGCATTGCCCGCATCTTTCACCATGAATTCAGGCCCTCTCCTTCTTGTTATCTCCGGACCGTCGGGCGCGGGCAAAGACTCGGTTTTAGAGTGCCTACAGAGCCGGGGGGTGGAATTTCATCGAGCGATCACCGCTGTCACGCGCGCGCCGCGCCCCAATGAGGTGCATGGCACGCACCACTACTTTCTGACCGCCGATGAATTCGAACGGTGGGAAGCTGAAGGGAAGTTTCTCGAGACCGCGACCGTGTATGGACATCGCTACGGCACGCCGCTTCAGGAAGTAAGAGCTGCAATGGACCGCGGCGAGGATGTCGTCTTGCGTGTCGACGTACAGGGAGCCGCCACAGTGCGCCGGCGCATACCCGAGAGCATTCACATTTTCATTGGAGTGCCGGGGCTGTCCTTGGAGACCTTTCGGCAGCGAAGAGACCAAAGAGGCGTGGAGACTCCTGCTGAACGATCTAGGCGGGACTCACTGCTGCGGGACGAACTTACCGCTATTCCCCGGTTCGACTATCTCGTAATGAATGAAACCGGTGCCATCGACCGGGCCGTGGACCAAGTGATCGCCATCATCACCGCGGAAAAGTGTCGGATTTCCCCCCGCGGGTGAACCCCCTTCCCCTTGAGACTCCGTATGCCGAAGTCGCGGTTGACGTTCTCAACGTCCCCGCCGACAAGACCTATCACTATGCCATTCCCGATCACTTGCGGGACCGGGTCTCCCCCGGTGTCATGGTGCTCATCGGCTTTGGCGAACGCATCATCGAAGGCCTTGTAATTGCCGGCGCAGAGACATCGCCGGTTGATGAAGTCCGCGAGATCATGGATGTCGTGGCCGATAGCGCATTGCTAACCGCAGTGCAGATCAGGCTTGCACGCAAGATTTCCCGGCACTACCTGGCTTCTCCGATGAAAGTCATCGCCCCCATGCTTCCGCCCGGGCTGCGTGAGCGCATCAAGCGTTGGTCGAGGCTTGACCCGTTGGTAGATCTCCCCGAAGACGCCGCAACCACACGAAGTGAACACCTCTACCTTGAGACCTTGCAGACTGAAGGTGAGGTCTCCCATGAGAGGCTGGAGCAACTCGCCGGCCCGACGGTCTTTCGGCGCATGCAGCGAAAATTGGAGCGGCTGGGGGCGGTACATTTGCGCGCCGCTTTGCGGCCGCACAAGCCGCCGCCTCTGCGTGAGCAGTGGGTGGAAATCCTCACTTCCACCAAAGAAGCTGGGCCCTCCCTGCGGCGGTCGCGCTCGCAGATGAAGCTGCTGCGCGCCCTTGAATCGCATCATAAGGGAGTGCTTGTGCGCGACCTGCTGGAAGAGACCGGCACCACTGCCACCCCACTGCGGGCGTTGGAAGAAAAGGGCTTGGTCCGCTTCAGCGAAGCACATCACAGGCATTCCGGCGGGTTCCGTCCGCGCAACCTTCCTACGTTGGATGCGCCGGAGCAAGCACGAGCGTGGCAAGCTATCCAGGAATTTATGTCTAGTTCTGACGGTGCGGGGAGTGCACGGGCCATGCTCGTGATGGATGACGCCACATCTGCCGCCAGTTCAGATTCCTGGGCACTCTATGTGCGCGCCGCCGGTCAGGCCCTGCGCGACGGATCCCAGGTACTGCTGCTCGCACCCAACAACGCTGCAATGCGGCGCATCGCGCAACAGCTTGAGGAACACTTACCCGGACGGGTCCTTTCGTGGCACGGCACAATGCGGTCGTCGCTCCGTCGCACCACCTGGGAACGAATTGAACGCGGCGAACCGGTCCTGGTCGTTGGGACACGCTCGGCGGTCATACTTCCATTGCGGAATCTGGGCCTCATATTGGTTGACAGCGAATATGACGATGCCTACAAGAATCAGGAGAGTCCGCGCTTCCATGCAGTTACCGTTGCGCGGTGGCTCGCCGAGTTCTCGCAGGCGCCTATCCTGCAGTTTTCTCACACGCCCCGTGTGACAACCTATGCAGAGGTAGAGAGCGGGCATCTGCAGTTTACGCGCGCCTCAGACGTAGCCCCGGTCGCGGAAATCGTTGACATGCGCACCGCGCGTCACGTGGGGCCGCGTCAGATTATTAGCCGTGAGTTGCGCGATGCAATTGCGCATGCGCTAGAGAACCGACGGCCGGTCGTGCTGCTGCAGAACCGTCGTGGCGCCGCCACGCATGCCCTCTGCCCCGCGTGCGGTCACGTCATCGAATGTGTCAATTGCAGCGTGCCGCTGGTGCAGCACCGTGCGAGCGGGGTGATGCGCTGCCACCGCTGTGCGGCGGAGACGCCAATCCCAACGCACTGCCCCAAGTGCGAGAACCAATTGCGCTTTCGGGGCATCGGATCGCAAACCGTAGAGGTCGAAGCGCTCCGCGTCTTCCCTTCCGCGCGGATTGCCCGCTGGGACCGCGACGTACTGAGTGACGATGAAGAGCGCAGTCCCTTCGCTGCGTTGCGAGCAGGGAAGCTGGATATCCTTGTCGGCACCGCGTCTGTCCTCGCCGAGCCATTGCCGGTCGGCCTCTACGCCGTAGTTTCTGCGGATACCGCACTGCACTTGCCGGATTTTCGTGCCGGGGAGCGGACATACCAACTCCTCCGGCGCATAGGGTTTCTCGCGGCGGCAGCGGGCGCCAAGATGCTTGTCCAGACCTATACTCCGCACAGCCTGCCGTTGCGCGCCTTGGAGATCGGACGCTACCTGTGGTTCTACCGCAAGAGCAAGGAAGAACGGACGGGTGTCTTTCCGCCGAGCGTAGAAATGGCAGTATTGCTCTATCAGGATCGCGACCCCCAGCGCGCCACAGGAGCCGCATTCGCTTTGGTACAATGTTTACAGGAGATTGTGGCACGCGACAGTGTAGACGCCGAGCTCCTGGGACCAGCACCTGCATTCCCCGAGCGTATGCGCGGACTCTACCGCTGGCACGTGATAGTACGCGGGCAGGGCATTCACGATGTCTTGGTGCACGTCCCGCCGGGATGGACAGTCGACGTGGATCCTGTAAGCGTGCTTTAGTCATGGAGCAACAAGGCAAGAAGCACAGCCGTGGCCGTTCAAGAAATCCTGCAACTCGGCAGCGAAGTCTTACGCCAGAAGGCGAAGGAAGTTCCTAAAGGCATGCGGGGGCTTCGCAAGCTCACCGACAACATGTTTGCCACGATGGATGCTGCTTCCGGCATTGGATTGGCGGCCCCGCAAATCGGCGTTTCGCTTCGAGTGATCGTGGTCGACGCCGATGAAGTGCGCATGGCAATTGTCAATCCCGAAATCGTCAAGACTTCTGAGGAGACCATCCTCGATGAAGAAGGGTGCCTTTCCCATAGCTCATACTATGGCTACGTGAATCGTTACCAAAGCGTCGTCGTCAAGGGACTCTCCCTGGAAGGCAAAGCCATACGCATTCGCGCGACAGACCTATTGGCGCGGGTGTTCCAACATGAGATCGATCACCTGAACGGTACGCTCTTCCTAGACCACCTGGAGGACCCGGAGCAGCTCCGCCGCGTCGACCCCGATACAGAGTCGCACCCGCCGGAGGAAGACCTCAAGGATGACTGAATGCGTGTGATATACTGCGGTACCGCCGCCTTTGCCGTACCCAGCCTCCACGCGCTTGTTCAGCACCACGATGTTGTGCTGGTAGTCACCCAGCAAGATCGCCGCGCCGGACGCGGCCGCAAGCCGCAAATGACACCCGTCAAGATAGCTGCTACAGAGCTCGCTCTTGAGGTGGTACAACCACGTTCCTTACGCAAAGCGTCGGTGACGCAGACTCTTGCGGCAGCCTCTGCGGACGCGATCGTCGTTGCGGCCTATGGCAAGATCTTACCCAAGGCTATTCTAGACCTGCCGCCTCAAGGGTGCTTCAACGTCCATGCCTCACTCTTGCCACGTCATCGCGGTGCCGCCCCGGTGACCGCCGCCATTCTTGCCGGTGATGCGGAATCGGGGGTCACGATCATGCAGATGGATGAAGGCCTGGATACCGGCCCAATTCTCAGTCAGCGGACAGTGCGGTTGACGGGAGAAGAGACGACCGGCTCACTGACGACGACATTGTCTCAGCTTGGCGCCGATCTCTTACTCCCCACCCTGGAAGACTGGGGTAACGGACGCCTCGAACCGCGAGTCCAGGATGAATCCCTGGCGACGTATGCTCCAATGTTGACGAAAGAGGACGGCCTCGTACGCTGGGAGCAGGAAGCGGAGACTATCTGCCGACACGTTCGGGCCATGCAACCCTGGCCCGGTGCGGTGACGATGTGGAATGGCCGGCAATTGAAGGTCCTACGCGCGCGGCCAATTGCCGAGCGAAGCAGCGAAGTGCCCGGCAGCGTTATCCGCCATCAGAAAGACCTTGCCGTGGTGGCAGGGTCGGGGGTCGTCATTTTGGATGAGGTGCAGATGGCGGGAAAACGCGCCTTGGCTGCGGTCGATTTCATGCATGGCTACGGCGCCATCATCGGCGCAGTACTCCATGGGCCATGCATGGTATCATGACGGTGAAGTGGTAACCGGATTCGGTACTACAGGTGGCCGAATGCCACCTCCAGGCTTGGGTGAGGAGTGAGTCAGTGCCGCGTTAGCGGCCGCGAGGCATTTGCGTATGGACGATCCGGTAGCGTTGGGGCATTCGCTGTCCCAAACCGAGGTGCAGGTAACGGATGACATTGGTGCCCTCGTTAGTGTGATGCCGCCGCGGATCCAAGGTTCCCTTGAAGCAATTGAAGACGCGTCGGACCTCCTCGAGATTGTCCTGGACCTTGGGCGCAAACCGGAAGCGCGCTATCTCAAGCGTGAAGTCATCCTTGACGAACGAGAGTTGACCGAAGACGACATTGCCCAAGTCGTCTCGCGGCTGGGCGCATTTACCAGCGATAACCGCTCCGGTATTCCCCGCACGCTGCACCGGATCTCTGCCATCCGCAATCGCACGGGCGACATCGTTGGGCTGACCTGTCGCATTGGCCGCGCCGTCATCGGCACCATCGAGATTATCCGCGACCTTGTTGAGTCTGGGAAGAGCCCGCTCTTGCTTGGCAGCCCGGGCGTGGGCAAGACGACACTGCTCAGAGACGTTGCCCGCGTGCTGGCCGACGAATCCCACAAGCGCGTCATCGTAGTCGATACCTCCAACGAGATTGCCGGCGACGGCGACATTCCGCACGCCGGCATTGGCCGCGCACGGCGCATGCAGGTGCCAAGCTCCACCGACCAGCACAAAGTCATGATAGAGGCAGTGGAAAATCACATGCCCGAGGTCATCGTTATCGATGAAATCGGCACGGAATTGGAAGCCTCCGCTGCCCGCACAATCGCAGAACGCGGCGTACAGCTCGTCGGCACGGCGCATGGCAACACGTTGATGAACCTGATGCAGAACCCGACCCTGTCCGATCTCATCGGCGGCATCCAATCCGTCACGCTCAGTGATGAAGAGGCCCGGCGGCGACGCTCACAAAAGTCAGTTCTCGAGCGCAAGGCGCCGCCGACCTTTCAAGTCCTGGTTGAGATCAAGGGCTGGCATCATATGGCCGTGCACCTCGACGTCGCGGAGACTATCGACAGCCTCCTGCGCGGACGCCCGATCGGTGTGGAGGAGCGTGTACGGAAGGACGACAACCGCATCGAGACTACCAAGCACGTGATTGCTCCTCCAAAGGGCCTGCGCGCACAGGAGCTTTGGGACCCGCAGGAAGGCGAAGCCAGGCAGCCGAGGGAGCGTCGGGGGGCTTTTGAGAATGGGCGCATACGCACGCCTGATACGCGCTTCATTCCTGATCACTGGTCGGAAGAGGCGCAAGCGGAACGGCCGCCGCGGGATCCGGTTTCGATCTACCCGTTCGGCGTCAGTCGCAGGCGATTGGAAGACGCCGCCAGGTCTTTGGGTGTACCGGTGTGGGTCACGGAAGACCTCGGTTCGGCCGACGTCGTCATGACGCTCAAGAGCTACTATCGCCAGCGAACAGGACCCTTGCGCCAGGCGGAGCGAAAGCAAATCCCTATCTTCGTCCTGCGGAGCAATGCCCAGTCGCAGATCAACCAGAGCCTGGCCAATATTTTCGATCTCAATACGCGCCATGCAACCGATGACAGTGAAGACCTCCGTTTGGCAGAGGCAGCCGTGCAGGAAACTCTGCACACGTCGCACCCTGTCGACCTGCCGCCTGCCAACGCCTACATTCGCCGACTTCAACACGAGCTTGCCCAGAAGTTCAAGCTTGGCTCGCGCAGCTATGGCAAAGAGCCGAACCGCTGGGTACGCATCCACAAGCCATAATTGCCGACAACTATGACCATCCTCGACGACGCGCGATCCTTTGCACTGCTTGATTCCGGCAATATGGCGTCTCAAATAGCGGGATTCCCCGCAGCATGTGCCGTCGCTTGGGAAGCGGCTCAAGCAGTGACGTTACCCTTCGCCTACAGAGGGGTGCGCTCAGTGGTGATTCTCGGCATGGGAGGGTCAGCCATAAGCGGGGACCTCGCACGCACCCTGGGGGCGGACCTGGCTTCCGTGCCCATAGAAGTCGTACGCGGCTTTCGCATTCCCGGCTATGTGGACAGCAATACGCTCGTGCTCGCCATCAGCTACTCCGGCGGCACGGAGGAGACCCTGGCGGCGTTTGATGCAGCCTCCGAAAGAACGGCGTCGCTTATCGTCGTTGCCAGCGGCGGGAAGCTGCTAGCGCGGGCGCAGGCTGCCGGCATTCCGCACTACCCTATCCGCGCAACCAGCCAGCCCCGCGCCGCCTTGCCGCATCTTTACTTGCCTGTCCTGCATGCCCTGACCACGCTCTATCTCCTGCGCTGCTCCCAGCGGGAAATTGAAAAGGCTGTGCGCTTCATCGGGGAGCGGGCACCTGCTCTCGGTACCGGCGTTCCCTGTGACGAGAATGACGCTAAGATCCTGGCGGGCGCACTTTTCGGAAAGATCGTGAGCATCTATGCCGCGGAATTCCTGGGGGAAGTGGCGCGACGATGGAAGACCCAAATCAACGAGAATAGCAAGCACTGGGCCGAATTCGAGACCCTTCCCGAAGCAAATCACAATGCCGTCGTTGGGTATAGCCATCCCCACAGCAACCCTGATTCTGTGAGTGTCGTCCACCTGCAATCGTCCCTCTATCACGAGCGCATACAACGGGGAATGGCAGCGGCGCGAGAGCTGCTGCATGCCGCGGCCTTGGATTGCAGGACGGTGGAAGCACAAGGCTCAACCCCCTTGGCACAGCAACTCTATGCTATTTTGCTTGGCGACTACGTCAGCTTCTATCTGGCGATGCTTAACGGCGTTGACCCCACGCCGGTTGAACCAATCGACCACGTTAAGGCACAGTTGGCTCACGCGGATTAGGGTTTGCAGGGAGCAACCATCAATCCGTTGACGTTTAGCCATGCTTTGACAGGCGCATAGCCCGTTGATAGACTTGCAACGAACCAATACCGCAAGCAAGCAGAAGAGAGGATTCTAGCCGGCATGGAGAGACACTGGAGCCACTACATGCACCTGGGGTTTGTGCACTTCATGCTCTTTCCGGAGGTAATGGGTGGTGATGGACCAATTCTCGAATCATTGCGTCATCTCACGGCTGACGACTTCTTTCAAGTCGCTGAGATTACCCACATTGCCGATCCGGATGTCGCCAAGCAGGCCAAAGAACTGAGTAAGACGACCAAGCTCCATCTTGGCTATGGCGTGCAGCCGATCCTGCTGCGCAATCAACTGAACCTGGCGAGTATCGATGAGTCCCATCACCAGGCCGTGGTGACGCGGGTCAAGGAAGCCGTGGATGAAGCGTATGCCATGGGGACGCGTGTGCTCGGTCTCTTTGACGGTCCCTCATCCTATCCGGGAGAAGAGCACAAGCAGCAAGCGCTCAACGCGTTTGCCGAGTCTCTCAAGGAGATTTGTGCTTACGCGGAGCAGCAGAGGACTGACTATACGCTCTGGATTTCTCTCGAGCAGTTTGATCGGGACGTTGACAAGAAGAGTCTGGTGGGCCCCATCGAGGATACGTTGCCTCTCTGCCGAGCAGTCCGCGCACAATGCGGCAACTTCGGGCTACTCGTGGACCAAGGGCATCTCCCTCTGCTCGGTGAAACGCCGCACGGCACGCTGTCTTTGGCACGAGAGTACTTGGGGCACATTCACCTTGGCAGTTGCATCAAGAAGCCGGGGCATGCCCTCTATGGTGACCAGCATCCGCGCTTCGGCCACGAGGACGGCGAGAACGATACCGCAGAATTGACGGAGTTTCTCCGCACACTGTTCGAGATTGGATACTTTGACAATGACGTCCCGACAGAGAAACCGCTGTGCACCTTTGAGCTGAAACCCGCGCCTGGCGAGGATTCGCTTTCGCTCATGGCAAATGCCAAGCGAACATTCCAGGCAGCGTGGGCACAATTGTAGAAAGCGTCGAGAATCTAGAAAGAGTAGATGAGACATGCCGCCGAAAGTCTATGTTACCCGTCGCATTCCGGAGTCCGGTATTGAGCTTCTCCGAAAGTCCTGTGAGGTAGAGATCTGGGATAGCGATGACGTTGTTCCTCGTGACACGTTTCTGCAGGCTGTTGCCGACAAGGACGCTGTGCTCTGCCTTCTTACCGAGAAAGTGGACGCGGAGACTCTCGACGTCGCCAAGAACGTGAAGATCTTTGCCAACATGGCCGTTGGTTTCGACAATATCGACGTCGGCGCGTGCACACAGCGGGGTATCATGGCTAGCAACACGCCGGGCGTGCTCACTGACACGACGGCTGACTTTGCCTTCACATTGCTCATGGCCGCTGCCCGCCGCATCCGCGAAGGCCACGAGTTTGTGCATGCCGGAAAGTGGGAAACCTGGGGACCGCTCTTGCTCATGGGGCAAGACATTCACCATGCCACGCTCGGTTTGATTGGATTGGGTCGCATCGGTGTGGAAATGGCACGACGGGGACAAGGCTTCTCGATGCGTGTAATCTACAACGACGTCGTGCGCAGGGAAGACTTAGAAGAGGAACTTGGCCTCGAATACGCTGACTTTGAGACGGTACTCAAGGAATCGGACTTCGTTAGCCTGCACGTTCCCTATTTGCCTGCGACGCATCACCTGATCAGCACAGAGCAACTTGCATTGATGAAGTCATCCGCTGTCCTGATCAATAGTGCGCGGGGCGCCATCGTAGATCCGCAAGCGCTCTATACGGCACTCAAGACAGGCGAGATTTGGGCGGCAGGCCTTGACGTCACGGAACCTGAGCCAATCCCCATGGATGATCCGCTGCTCACTCTGGACAACTGTCTGATTGCGCCCCACATTGCCAGCGCGAGCTTCAATACGCGCAGCGACATGTCCGAGCTTGCCGCAAACAACATTCTGGCGGCGCTTTCGGGCAACCGCCCGCCCACGATTCTCAATCCTGAGGTGCTCGAGGGTTCCTAACCCCTTCGGTGCGGTTTCACGTCTTGTCTTCTGTCTCACGATAGACTTTCGGTCGGAGCACAAGCCGACCTAAGGCCTCTTCCGCACTGAGGGTTTCCGCCGCGGGGAATGCCTAGGGCATTACGCTATAGGCCCCGCGTTTCGTCTGCTGACTGCGTCTTCCAGGGCAAGAGCCGCAGGCGGGCCCGAGCGGGAACCTGAAAGACCGGAGGCATCGCGTAGGTCTTCACTTGGCTGTGCACGGCGATACTTTGCAGCAAGCCAATGCCTAAGAAGGTGGCCAGCAGGGCACTGCCGCCGTAGGACATGAATGGCAAGGGAATTCCGGTCACAGGCAGCAAGCCGATTATCATCCCCACGTTCACGAACGTCTGCAAGAAGATAAACGTCGTAACGCCCACGGCGATGTTTTGACCGAAGTGGTCGCGCGCACTCGTTGCAATCAACGAGGCCCGCATGAGCAGCACCACAAACAAACAAAGCACGAGTGCGCTGCCGACAAATCCGAGCTCCTCCGCCAAGACAGCGAACACAAAGTCCTTGTGTTGCACGCGTAGGTATTCCAACTGCGTCTGCGAGCCTTGGAACAGCCCTCGCCCCCACAATTCGCCCGCCCCGACACTGATACGCGCCTGGAGCACGTTGTACCCGGCGCCGAAGGGGTCTGCCATCGGATCGAGGAATGTGGCTATGCGCTCCCACATGTACTCTTTGATGCGTATGAGCTGCAAGAACATCGCGCAAAGCAGACCGATTGCCACACCGAAGATGTAGCGGTACGGTACTCCCGCCATGAAGACCATCGCACCCCATATGCCAAGGTACATCAACGTGGTGCCTAGGTCGGGCTCCCTATATACCAAGAACGCCGGCACGGCAGTGATCACCATGGATCCCAAGAAATAGCGAATGTCCTCCACGCGATGCGGCCCGGCGCTAAAGTAGTGGGCGAGCACCAGAATGAGAGCGATCTTGGCCAATTCTGAAGGCTGCAAGGAGAATGGTCCGATGAGGAACCACCGTTGCGATCCGCCGATGGATACTCCCGCCACAAGCACCGCAGCGAGCATCAGCACAGAAGCGCCGTAGCCAATCCAAGCCAAACTGCCGAGCCATCGGTAATTCAGTTTGGGGGCGATCGCGAGTATGACGACTCCCATTCCTAAGAAGATGCTCTGCTTGATCACATCCAAGGACACGTCGGACTCGATCAGCGTGGCGCTGCGAATGAGCACAATGCCGATCGCTCCAAGAATTATGGCAGCAAGCGTAAGCCAGTAGTCGTAGAGTCGCCACTTTCGCACGGCAATCATGCTACTGCTTGGCACTCCCCATGGATTCAAAGTAGAAGCGGGTCATCTTATCCGCAATCGGAGCGGCAAACTCGGAACCTTCGCCTGCTCCATAGAGCACTACTGCAAAGGCAATTTCCGGATTGTCGAATGGCGCAAATCCCGTAAAGAGGGCATGGGTCGGCAGGTGTCCGTCCTCATCACGGGGGCCGGGGTACTCTGCTGTACCGGTCTTGCCGGCAATGCCATACGGATTCGATGCTATCCGAATGGCTGTGCCACCCACCACCACCTCGCGCATCGCGCTTCGGATGAGGGAGAGCACCTGCTCAGAGTATGGCAAGCGGCGGGCCACTCGCGGTTCAATTCGCTGCAGTTGCTCGCCCTGAGCGCCCCGTATTTCAGCGGCTACCCTAGGGTACATTAAATTGCCGCCATTTGCAATAGCGGCGGATAGATTCGCAAGTTGGAGCGGCGTACTCAAGACATCGCCCTGTCCGATGGCTGAATTGTAGGAATCTCCTTGGAACCAGGGCTCATTCTTGATGCGCAGCTTGCGTTCCGGGGTCGGCATGAGTCCTTCCAGTTCGCCAGGAATGTCAATGCCTGTTACCTGGCCGAAGCCACAGGCAGTCGCGGCCTGCGCGAGCGCCTCCGGCCCAATACCCTCAAAGTCCGTATCGGGACTACCGCCCACCAACGAATAGAAGAAGACATCACAAGAGCGGACCAAGCCCTCGTACGCGTTGACCCAGCCATGCCCGCTGCGCTTCCAACACCCGAATTCCCATCCGCCCGGCAATACGATGCTACCGCGGCAGAAGAATTGCGTGTCCAGGTCAAAATTGTGGTGCTCAAGCCAGTGCGCAAGACTAACCAACTTGAATGTAGAGGCTGGCGGATACAGTCCGGCGATAGCCTGATTGACCAGAGGCCGTGACGGATCATTGGCCAGCCTCTGATAGTCTTCCTGGGAAATTGACCGGGCGAAGAGGTTGTTGTCGAATCCCGGCAAGCTGACTAATGCCCGCACCGCCCCAGTGGCAACGTCCAGCGCCACCACCGCGCCGGAGGGCGCTCCCGAATCTCTAAGACCTTCGTGGAGCATCTCGGTGACGGCCTCTTGGAGATCCAGGTTCAATCCCAGCACCAGGTTATTCCCGGGTTGGGACGGCGATTCGCGGAGAACACGCACTGTGCGGCCGTACGCGTTTACCTCGACGTTTCTCTGACCCTTCTCTCCATGAAGCTCCGTCTCGTAGACGGACTCGATTCCAGCGAGACCTACGTGGTCGTCGCGCTCATACCCGCGGTTCAAGTAGAATTCGGTGCGTTCATGGGGGATGGGGCCGACGTAGCCCAGGGTGTGACCAATGCTATCGCCGGCGGCATATTCGCGAACCGGCCGGCTTACCGCGGAAATTCCAGGTAGGTACGGATTCTCTTCTTCGATGATGAGAGCCACGTGACGCGGTACGTCTCGTTTAAGAATCGTGGGTTGGTAGGGACTTTGCAGTCCCTCCGCCATCATCTCCATGATGGTCGGCGCCGGAACCTCAAGCAGCGCTGCCAGGCGCCGCGCGACATTCTCAATCTCGTCCCGGGGCAGGTCGATCATGCGCGCGACGACGCTAAATCTGGGCGCGTTTATGGCAACCCTTTGGAGCCTCATATCGTGGATGACGCCGCGCAGCGGCTTGATGGAAAGCACCCGGTGGCTGTTGTTCACCGCTTGGTCGCGATACTCCGGGCCTCGAATGATCTGGATGTACCAGAGTCGCGCGACGAGCACAAAGAACGAGCCGATCAGAACGATGCGGAGAAAGTAGAAGCGGATTGCTTCACGCCGGGTGAGTCTGCGCTTTTCCTCAGACATCATCGCCTCCCGGAGACATCATCGTCTCCCGGTGCTGATACTCCCCGTGGTCACTTCAAGCAGCCGAAAACCCACAAGTACGATCAATGGTGAGAAGAGCGCGTTGAGAAGCGCTGTGGGCAGGGCCATTTGTAGGAGCATGTCGCGATATGAAAACCTGTATTCAAACGTGATCAACAGAGCGCCGAGTATAACAAAGTACACGGCGATTACCCAGATTGTCGTCACAACAGCCAGCACAGCCCGGTTCGGCTGCACGACACTAACGGCAAACCCTCCCACAAAGCCCGCTATAGTCAAGGCAAGGGCACTCAGTCCCCAATGTGCGCTGGAGAACGCGTCCAGCAGCAAGCCGCCGACAAATCCCCATCCGGCACCGCCTGAAGGCCCATACCACAGGGCCAAGAGCGTGACGATCTGCAACATTGGCAGCCACACAATGCCAAAGAGAGGAAAATGCCACACGACGCTCGTTTGCACCGTGGCGGCCAACAGCATCAGGATCACAATTGCAGGACGCGAGACGTCTTTCATAGGGTCGGCCCTGCGAAGTCCCTCTCTTCCAATGGCAGCGGTACGAAGTTCGCGACAACCATGACGTGCTCTAACTGCGTGAAGTCCACCAAAGGCTGAATAACCGCCGTCTGGAACACTTCATAGTCCTCCTGGTGCACGTTTGTTACCTTACCGAGCACCAAGTCTTTAGGAAAGCCGCCGCCCACACCGCTAGTCACGATGAGGTCTTGTTCGTTCAGTTCCTCGGTCTGCAGGACATAGCGCAATTGCAGGCCTTCCGGAGTGCCGTACACGATGCCGAACGTCCGGCGCTCACCGCCCTGTACGACCGCGTTTACTGCCATCGAGGGGCTTGTAATGAGTTGTACCTTGGACCAATATGACGAGACCCCGATTACTTTGCCGACAACACCGAGGTGGGTAACCACCACCATCCCGCGTTCAAGACCGCCGTTGGTACCGCGATCGATGATGATGGTATCCAACAGGTTTGTGGGATCTCTGCCAATGACTTCGGCAGGCAACAAGTCCCATTCAGTGGTCGTCTGAACGTACTCTAGTTGTTCCCGGAGGCGGCGGTTTTCAATCCTGGCGCCGCGCAGGCTTACGACCTCCTGGTACAGCTTTTCGACATCCCGCCGGAGCGCAGCGTTCTCCTCACGGAGATTGCGCGTTTCCTGAAAGGAACCCAGCACGTAGGCAGCGCCGCCTGACGTGTTGTTGAGGGCACGCTGAATTGGCACTGCAACGAAGGCTACGGCGCTCTCGACCGGACGCAGCCACCCCTGGCGGGAAAGAAAGACAAGCAGCACTGCTGCAACGACAAGGAGTGCGACCCTCAGGGCCAGTGCCTGCGGCTGTACGTTGAAGTCACGCATTTTGCCTCTTAGGCAACAGCCAAGCTCAGGTGGTTACAGGCGTGTATTCGCGTGTATCGGAAACGAAGAGCTTCTGGTAGGACTCGATGTCATTGAGGCACTCTCCGGTTCCTAATGCGACACAGGTAAGGGCATTCTCCGCTACGACCACCGGAACAAGCGTTTCCTCCGAAATCCGGGCATCGATCCCACCCAAGAGCGCGCCTCCCCCGGTGAGCACGATCCCTCGATCCACGACATCACCAAGCAATTCCGGCGGCGTCTCCTCTACGGACACCTTGACTGCTTCGATAATGTCACTCACCGGCCCTGCAATAGCTTCCCGCAGTTCAGCTTGGGTGATTGTCACAGTCTTGGGAAGACCTGACAGCATGTCCCTTCCCCGCATCTCAAAGGTTTTTTCCTGTTCGTCCGGCAGCGGGAACGCCGAGCCAATTGCCATCTTCGTTTCTTCGGCGGTACGTTCTCCCACTAAGAGATCGTACGCTTGGCGCGCATAGTCGATGATTGTCTGATCCACTTCGTCGCCGGCCACCCGAACCGAACGGCTTACCACAATACCACCCAAAGAAACGACCGCGACCTCTGTCGTCCCGCCGCCAATGTCCACAATCATGTTGCCCGCCGGCTCATCTACGGGCAGCCCGGCGCCGATGGCCGCGGCCATGGGTTCCTCGATGAGGTAGGCTTCCCGCGCCCCCGCGTTGATAGCGGCGTCTTGCACCGCGCGTTTTTCAACCTCGGTCACCCCGCTGGGAATGCCGACAATGACACGCGGTCGTGGCACCAATTGAAAGCTGGTGTGCACATGATCGATGAAATAACGGAGCATGGTTTCGACGGTCTCGAAGTCCGCAATGACTCCGTCCTTGAGGGGCCGCACCGCGACGATGCTCGCCGGTGTGCGGCCGACCATGCGCTTCGCCTCCGCGCCGACGGCGAGCACCTTTTTCGTCCGCATGTCCATCGCGACCACTGAGGGCTCGGAGACTATCACTCCCTTATCCCGGGCATACACCAGCATGTTGGCAGTCCCCAGGTCAATGCCCAGATCCTGGGAAAAGAGTCCAAGGAACGAACTAAACGGGCCGAGTATGCTTGATCGCCAGGAAGAAAGCGGCATTGCTTACCCTACATCCACACAGACTCTTGGGGGAGCCAGATATCGTACAAAGAGGAACTGAACGCACTAACCGCTTGAACGATCAGCGTCCACCTTTAGCGCTCAGTCTCAGTTATTCTATCACATTAACCGGTTGCCAGCATACCGCAAATGTAGACGGCAACAAGGGCCTGACGTTGGCCCGCGCCCTCGGTGAAGCAGGCACCGATAACACTATTTGGCGGCGTTCTGTCCTGTGGTAAACTGTTCCACGCATGAATTCTGGGAGAACTCAGTAGACATTTTTTTCAAGTGAGGAGCACCACAATGCGTGTCGATCGATTGTATAGTCCCAAGGGCCCAAGACCTGCCGGCACCTATTCGCAAGCCGTGCGCGCCGGGAACCTGTTGTTCATTGCGGGCCAGGGACCGCTGGACCCGCAAACCGGCGAGATAAGGGGCGAGACTCTCGCGGAGCAATGTCAATTGACATTGCAGAACATCAAGAACATCGTCGAGGGTCACGGTGGCGACATCCGCAATGTGGTCAAGGTCAACGTCTATCTTGCTGACATGGACGGCTTCTCTGAAATGGACGGCGTTTACAAGACGTTCTTTGGCGAGTTCCCACCGGCCCGTACAACGGTCGGCGTGCAGATGAACGAGATCTTGATCGAGGTAGAGGCCACGGCAATTCTCGACGACTAGGACGGGTGCGCGCGACCCTTAGTCTCCGGTGCCTTCCAGTTTCTCCATCGTCTCCCGGTAGCGCCGGTCCATCTCAGGCCCTTGACGCCTGAGGTACTCCTGCTCCAAATTGCGCGCCGCAGCAGTTGAGACTGCGGTCGGCACATGAATGTCTGCGTACGTGATTCTGTCATACCCGCGTTGATAGGCGACCATCTCGCCTTTGGAAACGACCATGTTCTGCCCCACGTTGGCCTGGACGATCGGCACACCGTTTTCGCGAGCTCTGGCCAAGACTGCCTGATTCTGCGCTTTCGACTTATTCCCAAAGGTTGGAATGTACAGCACTTGCGCGCCGTCGAGAACGATCGATCGGGCAATGAGCGGATTCCAACGGTCGTTGCATATCAGCATGCCGGCGCGTCCAAACGGCGTGTCGAAGGCGCGCAGCTCCTTGCCAATGCGGTTGAAGTGCCACGTAGGATGGGTGCCTTCCGCAAACTGGCTCTTGTGATACGCCCCGCAGACCTCGCCTTCATGGTCTACGAAAACTACCGTATTGTAGACATCGCCGCCGACCCGCTCCGCGAAGCCAAAACAGAGACAGACGGAGAGACTTCGCGCCAGATGGCGGAAGCGGGCAACGTATGGCCCATCCAGCGGTTCGGCAATCGCCAGCATCTCGTCGGCAGTCCGTCTGCCCTCGATAACGTCATAGACGACGTACCCCTCCAGAGCTCCCTCGATGGTCACGACTACGTCAGGATTCCCCGCTGCCGCTTTCCGAATGAGCCCCTCCATCTTGGCGGCATTGGCGGGCTTGTCCCACTTGGTGGGCAGCATTGAGACAGCGGCGACCTTGACCTGAGTAAACATCTTCGCTCAGCCATCAATCTTTCATAGTCATCAAGGAAGAATTCAATTTGCCGTTAGGGCACGCGGCAGGCGTCTTCACTAGACCGGTCTATTAGCCGCAGCATTCTCAGCGACGCAGTCCAGCAGATCGCCGCTGCTCTCGCCGAGGCCAGTTCAGCCGCTTTCACTCTCAGCGATGTGCCCAGCCAAGATGCCCTTCGCAGACTCGATCCTTGCCAGCGTGCGTTCGCGGCCCAGGACGACCATCGTCTCGAACAACGGCGGCGTAGCGGTCTTGCCGGTTATGGCTACACGCAGCGGCATAAAGAGCTGGCCGGCCTTCCATCCCAGGCTGGCGGCAAGGCCGCGCAGGCACGTTTCAATCGGCTCATGGTCCCAGCTATCCAGCAGCTTTAGCTGTGCACAGGCTTGCTCAAGCGCATCGAGCGATGCCGGCGGGGTCTGTTTCTTAGCGACGAGCAGCTTCGGTTCCGGTGTCACCTCATCCGCGAAGAAGAAGTCGAGAACGGCAGGCGCTTCCGCAAGATTTTTCAGGCGCTCCTGCTCAAGCTCGACCGCGGCCTGCAAATAGGCGCGGTCGAACTCGTCCGGCTGGATCAACCCCGCATCCGCCAAGAACGGCACACTACGCTCGGTTAAGTCCTGGAGCGTGAGACTGCGAATATAGACGCCATTCAGCCATACGAGCTTCTGGAGCTCAAAGACCGCATTTGCCCTGTTCACGCGGTCCAGACTGAATGCCGTTACGAGTTCATCCAACCCAAACACTTCTTGGGTGTCTCCGGGATTCCAGCCTAGCAACGCCAGAAAGTTTACAACCGCCTCCGGCAGGTATCCGTGCGCCGCGTAATCGCCAACAAGCACTGCACCGGAACGCTTGCCTAGCTTCGTACGATCCGGGTTTGTAAGCAGCGGCAGATGCGCGTAGGCGGGCAGATCAAATCCTAGCGCTGAGGCTATCGGGATCTGCCGGTGCGTGTTGTAGAGATGATCGGCGCCGCGAATAACATGGGTTATCTGCATATGGCTGTCGTCGATAACCGAGGCAAAGTTGTAAGTTGGCATGCCGTCGGTCCGCACAATCACCAGGTCGTCGAGCTCCGTAGCTTCAACTTTCATTGCGCCCCGTACGAGATCCTCAAATGCAACCGTCCCCTCACGAGGAGAATGAAAGCGTATCACGAACGGCGCGCCCGACCGCTCCCGGGCCGCTCGTTCCGTTGCGGTGAGGTGCAGGCATGTTTGTGGATAGCGGAAGGGGCGGCGTTCACGTTGCGCCTGCTTGCGCAACACATCGAGCTCTTCCGGCGTACACCAGCACTGGTACGCATGGCCGTTCGCCAAGAGTTCTTCAGCACACTTCCTATAGAGCGGGAGTCGCTCGCTCTGACGGTACGGCCCATAATCACCGCCGGCGGCATAGCCTTCATCCCAATCGAGGCCTAGCCAGCGGAAGCTGGAGAGCACCCCTTCAATATCGGCGTCTGAAGAGCGCTTCGCGTCGGTGTCATCTATGCGCAGAATATACTCGCCATCGGTCTGGCGGGCATAGAGGTAGTTGTAGAGCGCCGTGCGGGCATTACCGACATGCAGGTTGCCGGTAGGACTTGGCGCGATGCGTACGCGAACGGGATTACCCATCTAATGCAGTCTTTCTCCTCAAAGCGACGGCGAGATTCACTCTGATCGCTAGCGCCGGGCGCAATCCACCGCAAAAAGTGGATTGAACACAAAACCCGATTGCCGGAGCAGGTCTAGCCGGTGAGTGTGACAGGGGACAGGACCGCCGGTCTGCAGTCCTGCTACAGCTTCTCCGGCCCGGAACAATCCGCCGCCACTACGGTTGGTCTTTTTGATCGGAAAATGGCTCTTGATGAAGAGCGGTGGCGGAGAGGGTGGGATTCGAACCCACGAGGCGCTTGTGGCGCCTACTCGCTCTCCAGGCGAGCGCCTTCGTCCACTTGGCTACCTCTCCGCGCCTCGAATTATAGTAGTCCGGGATGCCGTGGTCTCTGCCTGTGAATCTTGGAGAATCTCGCGCGCGCAACAGCGCCCTTCCCAGGCGACCGAGCAATCCCCTGCTTAGAGTCTAGCAGCGGCCTGACAAAGGCGTCAAAGCTCAGCGGCGACCGTTCCGCGCCTGATCCCGTGTCTTCCACATGCTTGCCCTTCCCGCGTTTCAGTCAGTTGACAGACATCTCCGCACGAAACTACCATGGCAGTTACAGCAATACCTCACGCAGGCAACCCTTCACCTACGAAACCAATTGCATGGCAGAGATTGCGGATTCCTCTTCTACGCTCGTTGCGGACGTGGGCACGGTTAGTACGCGCGTCTCCCTCCTTGAGCGTGTTGAAGGCGAGTTTCGTTTAGCCGGCGCGGCACGCGTTCCAAGCACGATCGATCCCCCCGTTTCCGATGTGATGCTCGGAGTCTCGCGCGCGTTAGCGGAATTGGAGCGTGCGACCGGCTGGCATGCCGAGGACGAAGAGGTGAACAGGCTCGCGGTTACGAGCGTCGGCCTCACCGCGGTTACGAGCGTCCTCAGCCTGAGCAACAATCGAACGCTGAATGCGCTCCTTGAATCACTGCAATCCCTGCCGATAACACCCGTAGATATCTTTGATCTCAACAACCGTCCGCTCGACGCGTATCAGTTTGTCTTCCAGCGACTGATCGAAACTCCCTTGGACGCCCTGCTAGTCCTCGGCAGCGATAGTGACAAAGATTGGGAGATTGATATTGCCCGTATTGGCGATATTTTACGAAACGTGCTTAGCAACCATCGGAACGCGTGGAACTTAACCATCGTATTCGTAGGATCGGGGACGCACGCCCAGTCTCTGCGCACGTTCCTTGGCGAGCGGGCGCCGCTCCGCCACATTGACCTGGACCCTGTAGAGGCAGGTGACGCCACTCTCGCGGCGCTTGAGTCGCTGGTGCAGACGCTCGCAAGTGAGAGACGCCAGCACCTGGTGCCGAATTTTCCCGGGCTTAGCGAGTGGGCCGGTGCGGAACCAATCGACTATCAAGAAGCTCTCGGCCACGTTACGCAGCAACTTGCCCAGCGCTATAGCATCCATGTGCTCTCACTGGATCTTGGAGCGAGTCACGTGGCTGCTGTCGCCAGCCTGCCCAATGGTGTCTTGCGCAAGGCTTCCCTGGATGGCTTCGGCACGCTGCGCAGCCCGCAGAACATCCTGATGGAATCCGGTCGTGAGGCCGTGGAGCGCTGGCTGCCATACGACTTGGATGAGGGCCGGCTGGATGACTATCTCCTGCACCGGCTCGCCCATCCCGGCGCGTTGCCTACCACCATTGAAAGCCTCGTCCTGGAGCACGCATTTGCGCGAGAAGCCCTGCGCAATGTTGTTGAACTCATCGATGAACAGACCATTGACGGTCAGACAATCGCGGCCTGTGCCAACGCGGATGTCATCATTGGTTGCGGGGCCACCTTGGGCGGCGCGCCGCGGCTGATACAAGCAGTATTGATGATGCTCGATTCCGTATTACCCACAGGCTTTACGCAGTTTGCCTTGGACCGCGCCGGCGCGCTCCCCGTATTGTTGCTCGACAAAGCCATTGAAGAAGGTAATCCCTTCATAGAACAGGACGTCCTGCTGAGTTTGGGAGTGGGAATCTCTCCCGCCGGCCGCATGGCGGAAAACCGCCCCGCCTTGCGCTTGCGCACAAGCGCGCAGTCGCGGGCGCCCGAGGAAACTCTCGTGAATTTCGGATCGGTCGAGGTCATACCTTGGGTAGGAGGAGCCGGTTCCATGCTGGAGGTGTGGCCTGCGACAAGGCTCAACCTGGGCGTGGGACGGGGGAGAGGCGCAGAACCGCGTGCTAACCTGTTCGGTGGTTCGCTGGGGCTAATCGTCGACGCGCGCGGACGACCCATCGACCTCGATGCAAACAAGGACAAACGCCAGGCCAAGATTCTCGAGTGGATGCAGACCACCGGGGCGTATCCCACTCTGTCCTTTTCCGGGAGATCTAACTAGCCATGGCAACGATGCTTGCGCTGCGAGGTACGGCAAATCCCCCTACGCCGACACCGCAAATCGGCCGTTATCTGTTGCGCTTGCGCCGGGTGCTGCCCGCCGACGGTACGCTCTCGGTCCAGCCCGGAGACAAGGTGGAGCCGGACACGATCGTCGGCTCTTGTTCGCTGACACCGCAAAGAACGCTGATCGACTTGTCAAGCACGCTTGGCGTTGCGCCGGAGCGCGTGCAAGAGACACTTGAACTTGCTCCCGGCGAAAGCTGCGCGGAAGGCGCACTCATTGCCGCCCAGCGCCGCCTCTTTGGGCTGCGCACACGCACGGCGGTTGCCCCGTTTCAGGGCTTTCTCGGAGAGGTGTCCTCGCGCAGCGGTCTCGCCTGGTTCGAAGGGACAAGCCAAGACGTCGCACTGCCGGCAGGACTCTACGGGACCGTCATCGATGTTGTACCGCCGCGAGAGGTTGTTGTTGAAGCGGAAGCCGTGGTGGTTCGCGGCGTCTATGCGGTCGGCGGTGAAGCATCAGGCAACTTGACCACGGTGCTTTCCCAATCCCCCGCAAACGACGAACGCCTCATTCTGGTAACGCGAGAGCCGGCCGGTGTCGATACGCTACGACGCGCGTCTCAACTGCAAGCAGCCGCCATTATTGCGCCTTCCGCCACCCGCAAGGACATGGCGGTCCTCGGCATGGACCCGCTGGCGCGTCCCACGTCGCATACGTGGAAAGGACCGCCGCTCCTGCTCACCGAAGGCTTCGGCGCGCACCCCATGACGGACACCCTCTGGGAACTCCTTACCGCGCAGCCGGTGGCCTGGGCTACGGTGGTGGCGCGGCCGGACCTGCACGAGTATTTGCTGATTTTGCCCGTGCGCTCGCTGGCGCCGAGAGAAGCCTGGGCGCGCTTTGGCCCCGGCTCGCGACTGAAGCGGGCGGGCATGTCCGTGCAACCGGGCGAAGTGCGCTTGGATGCCTTCCTGCCCTTCCCCCTGGCAGTGTCCTCCGGCCTGCGGCTCCCCGCCGTGGAGACAGTGGATGCGGAAGAAAACCGCAGCCGCGTGCCCATCCCCGAGCTGGAATGGCTGATGTAGCCCCTGCCTCGGCTCGACAAGCTCAGAACACCTTCGCAGATGCCCTACTGTTGCCTCCGACTCTCCAAATGATGACGAGGCTTTTATTTTCTTCTTTGTAGTCATCACCAAGTCTCTTATGATTATTTGCTATTCCGCAACTATAGCTCTATCGTATACGTATTACTCTAGGGCTACTATTGCCGTTCATAGGAGCACGGCAGCAATGAGTCCCAGTAGCAATCAAACAGAGCATATGAGAAGGCAAATCCACCGCCCGCCAGCGTGGCCGCGGGGCGTTCCGACGGCTAGAGCGGGCTGCCGATACTCGTCGCCTGCCTTCCGCGCGGAAGAAACTCGTGCACTTTGCGCTAGGCAAGCGGCGAATACCGGCGGACCTGAAAAAGCCCTCACTCTCGGCGGTGTGGCGGCAAGGGCTGACGCGTTGGGTTCGTTCTGCCCTAGTACTGTTGATCGCGACCATGTTGTTGCAACAGCCGGCGCGGTCCCATGGCTCCGTAATGATCAACGAGGTCTTTCCGGACTATGCCGACGGCAGCACGAATTGGATAGAGCTATACAATGGGGGCACGACGCCCGTAGACCTGAGCTTTTGGCTCATTGACACGGGCAGTGATGAAGACGACAACTATCATGAGATTTCGTTCGGAACGTCACTCGCCCCCGGCCAATACTTGGTCCTCGAACAGAATTCTACGGGACTGGTGATTGCCAGAAGCGGCACGTTGCGGCTGCATTCAGTTGATCTCAACAGTTTTGCATACGCTCTGACGGATCAGGTTGATTACGCCATCGATGTCGACGGCGCTTCAATAGCCCGGGTACCGGATGGCGGGGCCGACTTGTCGGTTGTTTCTACGCCAACCAAAGGCACCGCGAATGGTGCGCCGACTGCGACTCCGTCGCCTACGCCAACGCCTATTCCCACACCAACCCCTACACCTACGCCAACACCTACTCCCACACCAACACCCACTCCTTCACCTACTCCTACACCCACTCCCTCGCCGACGCCGACGCCCTCACCTACTCCCACGCCGGCATTCACGCCTACCCCCTCTCTCGCTCCAACCGCCTCACCGCCGTTGACGCCCACAGCCTTGCCTACTCCTTCGCCGACGTCCGTACCAGTAGCCCCAACGCCAACGCATTCTCCAACACCTTCAAGTACTCCCTCGCCGACGCCCGCGATCGTGCATGGGCTCACTCCGTCCCCCTCACCCACCCCACAACAAACACCTACGCCAACACCCTTTGCCGCTCCCCCACCGACGCTTTCGCCCACCCCAACAGTTGACCCCGCCCCAACGGTTTCCCCGACACCGGATATCGCTCTCTCACCAACACCAAGTCTTACTCCGACCCCCACGCCACAGACTCCGATCCCTGAGTGCCCGATTAACCACGGTCCGGACATCGTATTCAACGAGATAGCGCCCAGCCAGAGTGTTGAACAGTCCGGCTACATCGAGATCTTCAACAACGGGCCTCCCCCCATGGATCTGACCTGCTGGTCCCTTGATACGGGAAGCGATAGCCCAGACATACCCTACTTCTTTCCCATAGACACGCTAGTCGAAGCCGGCAGCTACCTGATCATCGAGGAATTTGCCCCCATCTTTCCTCTCCCACCGAATGGCAGGTTACGGCTATTGGACAGTTTTGGTGAGGTATTCATCGAGATCGATTACGCCATCCCACAGGATGTCGTCGCCAAGGCGCGCATTCCGGACGGCACCGGCGATTGGAGGCACGCTTCCGCGCACACGAAAGGTGTGTCAAACGAAACCCCGACACCCACTCCAAGACCATCCTCCGGACGTGCGAGCGCGGGCAGTACAGGGCGGTCGACACGAGAGGCTGGCGCGCGGGCCTCTTCACGGCCTGTACCGCGCCTGCTTCGCATTACAGAGATCTACTATGACGGACAGACACGTCGGACTGAGGGCGATGAGTTCATTGAGATACAAAACCAAGCCGGCGAAGTGGCTTACCTCGCGCGTGTTCTCATACGCACGCAAAGCGCAACCGCCCGCAGTCCTGTAACCTATGGCTTCCCCGTTGGCACCAAGCTCAATCCCGGCGAAACCCTCGTCGTGGCAAAGAACGCCCGGCAGTTTACCGCCCACTTTGGCTCGCAGCCGGACTTTGAGGCGCGCTTTTCAGGATCCGGATTCCGCAATACTCCGGACGTGCCGGATCTGGTCCACGATCGCAGAATCTCCCGGCGCACATGGGCGCTGGCCAACTCCGGCGCGACAGTGGCGCTCTTGAGCGATCAAGGCGCCGTACTTGACGTCATTGCCTATGGGTACGATCCCGGCGGCTACATGGACCTACGTGGGCACTACCCTTCGGCTGCCGGCGGGCAGTCCCTCCGGCGCATCATCCTCAAGGGCACTTCTCCTAGCGCTCCGTCAACCTTGCGGGCAGGCGCGCCCTCTCCGGGTACAGTCCCGCCTCCTCCTACGCCTGTTCCTATTCCTTCGCCAACACCTGTGCCCAGCCCGACCGCCGCTCCCTCACCGTCGCCTACCCCGCTACCTCCCGCGCCAACACCCACGCCAAGCGCCACGCCTTCTCCTTCTCCCACGCCGACGCCAGTACCAACCTCGGTTCCTGCCACTCCCACTCCACGGCCAACGCCAACACCCACGCCGCTGGCACCGACCGCCACGCCCACTCCACCACCGACTCCGACGCCAACCAGGCTGCAATGCCTCACGTACATTCCGCAACCTGCCGTGCTGCAACGTGTCGAGGTCTCCGGTGTGGTTACGGAAGTTCGTCCACTGCCAAAAGAGACGTTGGTCTTCATTGCCGATCGTTGCGGCGGGGCTGTCCTCCACCTCGGGATAGGCGTCCGCCCGCCGCCAACGGGAAGTCACATTCGCTTTATGGCATTCGCCTCACGTGAGGGAATGCAAATTGACCTCAATCACCTGCCCGATACGCACATACGGTATCTTCCCGGCAAGGCGCCACCTGAGGCAATTCCCTTCACGCGAGCGATTCTGCAGCAAGCGACAACTGGTACGCGAGTGTGGGCGGAAGGCCGTATTACAATTGGCCGCGACTTTGATAGGAGCAGAGTCTACGCGAGCAACCCAGGGTACCTCAGGCTTGACCCCAATGCGCGGGCAGTGCCAACCGGTGCGGTTGACTCGTACGGGATCATTGAATGGCAGGAGTCAGTGCCGCGCTTCCGCGTCCACTTCGTCGCGCCCCGCGCGACGGCGAAGTCTAGCCTGAAAGAAGCAATACTGGAATCGACAATCAGCCAACAAACTGTGCGGTTCGTGCGGAGTGTATACCAGCATTTGGTCTATAGATCTCTTGCACGCGGCCCTTGGGTGAATCTTCCATAGGGTCTATCGGTCTTCGAGAACATGTTGCGGTAGCAGTGGCCGAAGTTGGTACGAAAGGTCAGGTCAAGAACTCCGCACCGCACCTGCTTGCGGCTTTATGTAAAGAATGGGGTTCTATTCTCGGGCACTAAGGTGTGCATTGGGGTTTCACGACACTACGGCGCGCATCCGCCGGAGAAAATCATCACAGGGCGCAACGGAACTTAAGCGGCACAGTGCACCGATAGCAAGGAAGGGCTACAGACTGTCCATTCGATCGAGAGGGAGAGCTACCGGCTAATCGGCGGCGCCGAGCAAGCGTTTCGCATTGCGGTACGCAATTGCCTCTCTGTCCGCTGCGGAGATTGCTGCCTTCTCTAATTTCGCAACGCCGCAGGCGGGGTACTGCAGCGGGATGCCCGTGCCCAGAAGAATGCGGTCCACGTCACCCTGTGACACCCACTGCGCAATGCCGCCGAGGCCTTGTAAGCATGAGGTCTCCAGCCAAACATTGGCGTAGGTATTGAGCAGGCGGATGGCGTTCCAGGCCTCTTGTCCATAGTTCAGTCCATGCACCACAAACTGGACTCCGGTGAACTGCGCGAAGAGACTCTCGAATGGCTCTACCGCAGCTACGGGGAACGACCAGTCCATGATGGTACGCACCACGATTACCACGACCAATTCATGGTCTTGAGCCGCCGCACAGAGCGATTCGAATTGTGACGGCAACGTGTTGTGGTGGTGGCTGGGATAACAGCGAATTCCCCGAGCGCCCGCAGCCGCGTATTCCGCTAAGAGTTCAGCCGATTCCGGCCGCGTGCCGTCAATGGTCACGAACGGTATCAGCCTGCCGCCGGATTCTGCCGCCGCGGCAAGTGCTTCGGTATTGCCCAAACGCCAATCGCTTTCGAGCGCCCGCGTAGAGCCCACGACCGCGCGCTCTATGCGGTGGGCATCCATCAAGGCCAAGACGTCCGCACCGGTACGGGCCTTGAGGGGCCAATAGCCCCACGCGCCGACAAATCCGGAGAAGTCCCACACTGTCATTTTTCTCTCCGTCCCACTTCGCCGCTAGGCATCGAGCGCCAGCAGGCGGGCCATATTGCCGCCGAAAATCAAGTCCTTGTCCGCCTGGCTGATCGCGGCGCCGCTGACGCGCGCCATTTGCACACTCACCTCTAGCAGCGGCATGTCCGTGCCAAAGATGATCCGCTCGGGGCCGATGCGCTCGATGATGTACTCGAGCGAACCGTTGTTTACGGAACTGCTAGCGGTTTCGAGCAGAATTGAAGGATGGCGTTCAGCCGCCTGCACCGCGCGCAACCAGTCACCTCGCGCCAGAGCCGTATTGCCCGAGTGGGCCATCATGAGAAAGGCCTCCGGCACGTGCGCAGCCATCACCTCACACTCTTCGGCGATAGAATGCGCCAGAATCGGCATGCGGTGCGACGCTGCACGCTCGAGCACGGGAAAGACCGACGGGCGTACCAAGGGAGTCATGGGATATGAATATATCTTGATCCCTCGCATGCCGTATTCGTTCACGCAACGATTGATTTCTTCAAGCGCTCCGTTATCGAAATTCATGGTGGGAATGCTCACGTATCCCAGAATGCGGTCCGGGTGCTGACGTATTGCCTTGCCCAAACAGTCGTTCCCCTCGCGCATGTCATGGATGAGGGCCGTGAAGTCGGTGACGAACAGCCTATCAATGCCGTTGTCATCCGCGAGACGCAGCAGATCGTCGACACTTGCAGAGAAGTTATAGGCGGTAGAGTTACCAACGTGAACGTGTGCATCGATTATCATCGTTACTTTCTCCTCGTGTGCACAGGCTAGCAGAGCAGGGAGCACCACGCAATTACGTCAGCATTGATAGTTCCGGTATACTATAGTGCAGCCAAGGTAGCCGACCTGTGACGCAAGTCCCCTCTTCTAGCAATCGCATCCCTAGGTGAGCTAGGCCTACAAACCTGAAAGGCGGGCACGAAACATGAAGAAAGCGGTTTGCGGCAACTGTTTCGGGGGAGACATTCCCCTCGTAGAGGCGATGAGCATGGCGAAGGCGGCTGGATTCGAGGGTATCGAGCCCAGTCTGACTTTTGACGGTCCCGTTTCCATTGACGCTTCGGATGATGACCTCAAGCGGCTGCGCGACCATGCGGAACAGACTGTGGAGATCCATGGGCTCATGGGCGGACAGCCCATACGGAGCGCTCCCCTGACAACCATCGACAAAGACGAAATCAGCAAGGGAGTAACAAACGTCGCGAAAGCCCTGCGCGTCGTAAAGATTCTCGGTGGTACCAGCCTGCTGGTCGTACCGGGCACTGTGAGCGTGGACGTGCGGTACGACCATGCCTATGAAGGCACGCTTGAGGCTCTGAAGCAGATTGCCCCTATTGCCGAAGACTTACAAATCAATGTAGCTGTGGAAAACGTATGGAATAAGTTCCTGCTTTCCCCAGTGGAGATGCGCAACCTGCTCGATGAGGTGGATAGCCCGCATGTCGGTTGCTACTTCGACGTGGGGAATTTCCTCGGTTGGGCCATCCCACAGCACTGGATTGAGATCCTCGCGCACCGCATTAAGAAGGTGCACGTAAAGGACTTCAAAATAGATGTGGGCAACAGGCACGGCTTTGTGACGCTACTGCAAGGGGACGTAGACTGGAAGGCCGTGCGCCAATCGCTGCGCACGGTCGGCTACGACAGTTACCTTTCCGCAGAAATCCAGCTTCACAAGGAGTTTCCGGAAAAGAGTCTGCTCGACATCAGCACCAGTCTGGACACTATAATCGCCAGCGCGTAAAGGGCACCTGGTGCGTCGGCGATTTCCTTCTGCAATGTCGGTTCATGCCGTAGCGTTCCTGTCTGCGAGCGTACGGACGCAATCGGCAGCATAGAGACTTAGAACCACCTACCAGCCAGTAGCTCTCAGCTATTGAGAGCTGGCTTTGGCATTTAAATATTGCATGTTATGTTTATGATTTGCTATTCTGAAGTCTAGTTGGTAAATTGAATCTATAGATTTAAGCTTTACCAACATAGAGTTGAAAGAATAGAAGGAGACTAAACCCCATGAAAACGTACGCTTTGCACTTGCGTTGGCTAGCGTTTCTGGGAACTCTAACCGTCTCTGTCCTCTTAGTCGCAACTTGCGGTGTGTGGACATCAACGAGCACATCCACTTTGGCGCCCACAAGTACACCAACCCACGCTCCAACGCTCGCAGCAACAGCCCCGTCAGGCACAATCGCCGAACTAGACGTCACCGTGGATAGCAACACAATTTGGCGGGAGGTCTTCAACTCTGTCACTGACGCCGAACAATCCTGCATCCGCGAAGTACTGGATGATGAGTTGGAATCCGCGCTAGACCGATCGCTCTTTGGCGGATTCAGCTGGAAAGTCTCCTTGAGCGGATGGAAAGTTACCTTCATCGGAGATAGCCGGCAAGATTGGGAGGCGCAGATCTACCGATGCCTCGCGCCGGCGACTACGCGCGCCATCTTCCTTTCAATGACAATCTCGGGGTTCGAGGAAGAGGGAGGGGAGTTGAGCGAAGACGAAGAGTCTTGCTTGCGCGTACAGATAGTCGACGTCGATGTGGCTGACCTGATAGCAATCGTCGCCGAAGAAGAACACGCCGCCGAACTTAAGCAGGTCATCCCGGGCTTGGTAAAATGCGTTCCGGACGTGTTCCTCTCCAGCATTCTCCCCGGTATGGGAGTGGAGTTGGAGGACTTGAGTGAGGAGGAAGCCTCCTGCTTGCGGGACTGGGCACTCAGTGCCGACTGGAGTGTCCAATATGTCGCTGACCGCGATGCCTCTGCCGCACTTGAAGAAATCGCCCCTGGAATGGTGAAGTGCATTCCGGACGTGTTTCTCTCTAGCATTCTCCCAGGTATGGGAGTGGAGTTGGAGGACTTGAGTGCGGAGGAAGCCTCCTGCTTGCGGGACTGGGCACTCAGTGCCGACTGGAGTGTCTTCTTTGCCACCGATAGCGATGCCTCCGCCGCTCTTGCAGAATTCGTTCCTGGAATTGTCGGCTGCGTTCCCCGCCTGTTACTGCCCAAAGACCCTGATGATTAGCCATCGCCCGATTTCACGCCGACCGCAGATAGCTGCAATCGCGCGACTTAACTAGCGGAATGTAGTTCCCTGTGGTAAAGTGCCCAGACAACTCGCAATTCAAACCCACCTGTCTGTTTGCTCTTCACAACGGAATGCCGCCACCAGGATGTGCCTTGGGGCGCGGGTGCGTCCTGGTTGGCGGCATTGTTCTATTCTCGGTGTGAAGGTCTGAAGCTGTATGCTTAAAGTCTTGTTTGTTACTGTGCCCGTATGACGTTCCCTTCGGGATCAAGCTCCACCAACCGAAATGCCTTGCCGGAGCGATAGGACTGGCATTGATTCTCCGGTTCTTCGTCCACCGGCTGGCGCGGGTTGTGCACAATGTCAGCAACCCAGCCGTCCATCAGGTTTTCAGAGAGACAGGGGCCATTGGATAGGTCCACGCCCTCCGCTTTCTGCTGCGCGTAGAGCTCTTGAGCGAGGGCTATCGCGTGTTCCCGCTCAGCCTCAACGTCCGTACCGGAACTTGCCAGTCGCACCAGTACGAAGATGAAGAGAAACACGAGCGCAAAAGCAACGATGAGGGGGAGCACGCGATAGCGAACAACGTCTCCGAACATTACTGCGTTCCATCGAAGAAGTGGTAGTTCTCCCGCTGGGAGCGCTGTCTGCCATCCACAGGGTAGTTCTTCGTCCACCGTGCAAACTGCCAGCCTCGCCCAACCCGTTCCTTATTCTCAAACTCGTCGAGGCGTAGCCAGGCGTGGGTCGGTTGCGGAAAGAGTGCCCAGTCGTCACCATCAAACGGATCCGTGTAGCTCGCGGCACGGAAGTGCGCAAAGAGCGCATCTCTCAGCTCCCGCTTGACTTCGGCTAAGCTCGACTCCTGAGCATGGTTGGTCAACTCATTGCCGCCGTCCCGGTAGTTGAGCAGCAGTTCCATGCGGTCCGGGGAGCAGTAGATGTACTTCCACTCGGCGTTCATTGCACAGTACATGCCGTACTCCTTTTCCTTGATCTGCCCGAAGAGATAGGGCCTGCCCGCAGCGCCTTCGTTTAGGGCAAGGCTGAGAAGGGACATGCCATCAAACTCCGCTTGCTGCATATCCAGTCCCGCGGCGGCGAGAAGCGTTGGCGTCACATCCTGCAGACCCGCCAGGTGCTCGCGGACGGCGCTCTGCGGCAGCGCTTCCGGCCATGAGAGGATGAACGGGATGTGACAAGCAGGCTCATGGAAGTTCCGCTTGCCAAAGGCAAAGTGATCGCCCAGAAACTCGCCGTGGTCGGCGACAAACATAATCAGCGTGTTTTCACGCTGATTCGTTGCCTCCAACGCTGCGAGAATTTCGCCGACCCAGTAATCCACAAATGAAACACACGAGAAGTAGTACGCCTTCATCGTGCGTAGCAGATTCTCGTCCGGAAAGCAATCCATCCACTTGCTGCGATTCTGGCTGCGCTGGAACCAGGTGTGCCACGCCAACTCATCTTCACTGCGCACCGGCGCGGGCATGTCCGTGCTTCGATAGAGGCGGTGCCATGGCGACGGTGGATCGAACGGCGGATGGGGCTTGATGAAGGAAGTCCAGCAGAAAAATGGCGAGTTATTATTGGCACGCTCTTCAATGAAGTCAATGGTTCGCTGTGCAGTCCACGCCGTGGTATGGAGGTGCTCCGGCAATTGCGAGACCTGCGGGATGTAGTAGAGTTCATGCCGGATGCCATGGGGCTCCTCTACGTGGCCGTGCCCTGCCGCCAGCACGTCTTGCAGAAACTCATCGTCTTCCACGCGGCGGGGTACTTCCTCGCTCAGCCACATGCGGTCGAAGCCGTGCTGCTCACGGACCGGGGAGAAGTGCATCTTGCCGATCGCTTGCGTGAAGTATCCCTCTGCACGCAAGCGCGACATGACGGTCGGATGATCCGCCGGCAGCGCGTAGCCATTGTCAAAGATACCCGTGCGGTGCGGCAGAAGGCCGGTCATGCAAATTGCCCGGGCCGAAACGCAGACCGGCGATTCCGTGTAGCCGTAAGCGAAACGCACGCCCTCCGCACACAAGCGGTCAAGATTAGGGGTCTGCAGGAAGCCATCGCCGGCCGCTCTCAAAGCGTCGAAACGCAATTGGTCGCACATGATTAGTAAGAGGTTTGGACGCGTGTTCGGCATATTGCTCTTTCCTTTAGTACAACGAAATCGCGAACCAAGCTAGCGGTCCGTCCCGTGGACTATCCCGAAATGGCCCACGCCTGCGCCATTCCACGACACCGCATTGTTCTATTCCACTCTGCGGACAGGACCGTACGCTGTGGTTTGGTTCACCCATGGTACGGACATTTGTCAGTCCGCCCGTCCCTATGCTACTCTGCTAGGCGTTGTAAATTGGCGGAAAGCCAAGGCTCGTCGCGGTCAGTTTTTGCTAGGGTCGCACACGCATTGTAGCGGGTATCGGCACAAGCATGAAACCCGCTCCGGGCACTCTCATTTGATTTGCATCTTGTGTGGGCATCAGTATAATAGACCGAAGTGCATATTGAGACGATTTTGACGTATTGTGGGTTGTAGCAAGCCGCTCATCTGGGCATAAGACACTCTCTCGAGAAAGCACCGCTTCGTGACAGACCGGACATTCCAAAGACGGCAATACATAGGTAACCCTGGCGCCTCGCCAGGGAGTTTAATGTCCAAGATCAATCCTGTAGCAAGTACCCCTGGGGCGCTGACCGCTGCCTCTTGTGGACCCTTTTGCACGTCTCCAATTCGCGCAGAACGTAATTGGAGGGAATCTGCATGACTCCGCGTACGCTGCGCATTACTATTGGTGCGCTTGTCGTCGTCTTCGGCCTGGTTGTCATCGGCGCCGTCACGTGGGTTACGCAAGCCGCCGACGGCCCCAAACAGCCGATTGAGTTCATGCACACCGTGCACGTAGAACAGAACGACATCGACTGCGTATTCTGTCACCGCAATGTTGAGACCGGTGCGGAAGCTACTATTCCGGCAATTGAACAGTGTATGATGTGTCACCGTGTCATCACTGGTGAGCATCCCAATGTGACGAACCCTCTGCACAAAGCTGAGATCACCAAGTTGGTGACACACTGGGAAAACAGAGAGCCTATCGACTGGGTGCGCGTGCACGTCATGCCGGACCACGTGCGGTTTGTCCACGCGGCGCACATCAAAGCAGGCTTTGATTGCGCAACGTGTCACGGCGACGTGGGCTCGATGGAACGTGTGAAGCAAGTGCGGTCATTGAACATGGGCGACTGCGTGGCATGCCACCGGGAAAACAACGCGCCCACGGACTGCACGATCTGCCACCGTTAGAGGAGAACTATGCGACGACGCGATGTCCTAAAGTTAGCGGGAACATCGGGCCTGGGAATGGGCGCAGCGGTGGCTTTTGCCGGCTGCGGCACGCCGGATCGTGAGTTCCACATTCAAAGTCCGGTAGACATTCCGGAAGATACGGTGACAGGACTGGATACCTGGTACGCGACCATCAGCCAGGACTCCGGTGATGGCAGCGGTGTGATCGTACGCGTCAAGAGTGGCCGCGCGCGCAAGATCGAGGGCAATCCCGACTTCCCTTTAAACCGTGGCAAGTCTTCCGGACGCGCGCAGGCTGCCTTGCAGACGCTTTACAATCCGGACCGCATCCCCAACCCGATGATCCCCAGGCGCAGTCGAGGCTCCGGCCGCTACCGGTTCATGCGTTGGAATGACGTGCTGCCGGAATTCCAGGAAAAGCTTACCGCGGCCCGTGATGGCGGCATCGTCATGATTACGGAGCCCGTAAACGGGCACTTGGGGATGATCCTGGAGCAGTTTACGCAAAGCATCGGCGCACGTTGGCTGACTTTTGAGCCGCTCGAGCAGGCGGCCGTGCGACAGGCCAGCGACCAGGTATTTGGGACCACGCGGGTGCCGCAATTCGATATTGCGCATACCAATTACGTGTTATCCATTGGCGGCAACTTTCTGGAAAGCGGCGACTCTCCGGTTCATTACGGCCAGGCATACGGACATTTTCGCCAGGGAGACGGCCGGTCACGCGGCACGTTCGCGCACTTCGACACGCACTTGACGATGACGGCAGCCAATGCCGACGAATGGCATCCCGTCAACCCCGGCACAGAGGGTATCCTGGCGCTCAGTATCGCGCACGCGGTATTGGACGGCAGAGCGGTGCCCGCGGCGCTCCAGCCTCTGACGGGTGGCGAGGGCACGCTGGAGGCCTATGCCGCGGAGAAAGTCGCTGACGTAACCGGCGTAGCGGCTGAGACCGTCGCCCGGATTGCCCACGACTTTGCCGCAGCACCGACCGCGGTTGCCATGGGTGGCGGCAGCGCCGCCGGGCACACGAACGGCTTATTCAATATGGTCGCCATCTTCGCCCTCAATCTGCTGAAAAACAACGTAGGGCAGACGGGTGGCGTACTGCTCAATGCGCCGTCGCCCCTGGAGAACATACCCGCTGAAACTCCTGTTACATCCTTCCAGGAGTGGGAGGCATTCCTCAGCGAAATAGACAACGGTCAGGTACCGGATGTCCTCCTCATTCACGGCGCGAATCCGGTATTTGGGCTTCCTGGAGTATTGAATACGGCCAGCACGTTAGATGCGATACCGTATATTGTCAGTTTTTCGAGTGTGTTGGACGAAACTACGGCACTGGCGGACTTGATCTTGCCGGACCACCACTACCTGGAGAGTTGGGGCACGAGTGTGCCGGCACTGGGCGCGGAGTACTCCACGCTTGGCGTCCAGCAACCCGTCGTGCGCCCGTATCACCAGGAGTTCGAGGGAGAAGCGGGTACACGCGCCTTCGCGGATGTCTTGCTGAGTCTGGCGCAGTCCATTGGAGGCCAACTCGCCGAAGCGCTGCCGTGGTCCACGATGAGAGACGCCATACGCGCGAGCGTTGACGAGCTTCAGGCTCGGGGCGACGGGTCGGTGACGAGCGACGATCCCGAAGTATTCTGGTTGTCGGTGCTGCAGCGCGGTGGCTGGTGGGTACCGGCCGAAGCAGTAGCGGCAGAGGCGCCGGATTTGACCGGAATAAGCGCACCCGAAGCGGAATTCAGCAGTGCGGAAGGAGACTATCCGTATCACCTCATCGTCACGCCGTCGGTCTTGCTTGGGGACGGCAGCGGCAGTTTGGCCGTGTCGCCTTGGCTGCAGTCCACATCCGATCCCATGACGACCGGTGTGTGGGGCACGTGGGTTGCGCTTAGCCCAAAGACCATGGACGCTCTGGGCATATTGGAAAACGATATCGTGCGCCTTACGTCCGTCGCGGGCTCGCTCTTGGCCCCCGCGTATCCTTACCCTGGGATAGGCGAGGGTGTCGTGAGTGTGCCTCTGGGCCAAGGTCACAGCGAACTTGGACGCTATGCCGAGAACCGCGGAGATAACCCGTTGCGGATTCTGGCACCGGTGATGCAGGAGCAGACAGGGGCGCTTGCTTGGTCGTCAACACGGGTGCGGATCGCTTCAACCGGACGGCGGACCCGCTTGGCGCGCATCGAGGGCATTACCGCGCCAGTGCAGATGCCCGACGAAAAAACATTCCAGATCACGAACGAAACCAACTAGGAACAGGGAGAGACAGCGGTGAGACAAGCCGCCGAAGGCACAGAGCAAGACACCAGCAAGCCGGTGGCGAGCATTGGCCGGCGGTGGGGTATGGTGGTAGATCTTGACCGCTGTACCGGCTGCCAAGCGTGCGTTGTCGCTTGCCATGCGGAAAACAACATCGCGCTGAATCTCGAGGACGTTGTGCTGCAGCAGCGGGCGATTAACTGGATTCGCATCGAGCGCTATTGGGAAGGCGAATATCCCAATGTGAAAGCGCGTTTCCTGCCCATGTTCTGTCAGCACTGCAACAATGCTCCGTGCGAGCCCGTCTGCCCTGTGTACGCGACGTACCACAACCAAGAGGGACTGAACGTTCAGGTCTACAACCGCTGCATTGGGACGCGCTATTGCGCGAATAATTGCCCGTACCACGCGCGTTTCTTCAACTTTTGGGAGCGCGACCTCGACGATTCGCACAGGGAATACCTCAACCCCAATGTCACCATTCGCACGAAGGGCATCATGGAAAAGTGCACATTCTGTGTGCAGCGCATACGCAAGAGCGAGTGGGAGCGGCGTCAGGCGGATGAGCAGTTGCAAGAAGGGGACGTGACGCCGGCCTGTGTCCAGGCCTGCCCTACCGACACTCTTGTATTCGGGAATTTGGAAGACGAAGATTCGCGGGTTGCCCAGTTGGCAGAAGACAAGCGGCATTACCGCGTAATGGAAAACCTTGGCACCGATACCAATGTGATCTACTTGAAGAAGGTTGATCCACATGCAAGCGAGACAGCACCAGCACACGCTGGAACCGCTGCCAACTCCGGCAGAGATAGCGCGTGACACTTTCAGCCGGGCATTAGGGAGCAGTGGCGCCTACAGGGCCACGCTGCTGATACTGTTCGTGCTGTTTGTGGGCGGCGTAGTCGGATTTGCCATGCGGCTGGGAGCCGGCCTTGAGGACCGGGGACCGTGGGGCTACTATGCCGCCGTGTTCGGCTTCCTCTTCACCGTCGGGCAGGCGGCGCCTATGGTGTCGTTTGTGCCGCGCCTGGCACGCGCCCGCTGGCACGGTCCGCTAACGCGGGCATCTCAAGTCGTAGCGGTAGCGGGACTCCTCAATGTCTTGCTGTTCTTGCCGCTCCTTTGGTTGGTGCCGTCCAGCGCGACGCGCACTACCGTGTGGTTTGACTGGCCGTGGGGTGCTCCGCATTTCTATGACACGATCTTTGTTCTCATGCTCGTGGTAAACGGCTTCGCGTTTCTTTGGGTGCAAGCAGTTCCGGACTTGGCCTCCTTGCGTGTGCAGAGCGGTGGGACGCACCTCTTGGCGCGCCTGCTCTCCGGTTCGTTCATTGGCACCCCGAAGCAGTGGAGAGTCCAGCGCATAGGCCTGGCAGTCCTGGGCGGCTGCTATGTGATGAATTTCATCTTCGTGCAGTCCTTGATCAGCCTCGACTACGTGATGACTCTGGTACCGGGATGGAAGAGCTCGATGTTCCCGGCATTCTACAGCATCAACGGGCTGCTGGCCGCCACAGCCACGACAATCCTCGTCATGGCAGTTATTCGCCGATTCTACGGGCTTCAGAGATACATTACGGTGGACCAATTCTGGAACGTGGCGAAGATCATGCTCGCTCTCAATTTGGCGTGGGCGTACCACTGGTGGGCGGACTTCCTGACTACCTGGTATGGCCGCGTCCCGCGAGAGACTGTCGTCACGCTGGGTATACGTAGCTTCGGCGAGAATACATGGCTCTTTGTCATCGCCTTCATTTGCTGTTTCCTGCTGCCGTTGCTGATCCTCATGTGGAATCCGTGGCGCAAGAGCGTCGCCGGCCCCACGGTAGTGGCTGTGTTGTCGCTCATTGGGATCTTCATCCAGCGAATTATCGACTTCGTACCCACGTATCTCGTTACGCAAGACCCGCTAGATCACGAGCTGCATGAGGCCGTCGCAGTGCCGTGGCCCGGCCTGCCGGACGTGCTTATAGTAGTCGGCGGCTTGGCCGGCGCGATCTTCCTCGTGATGTGGGCGGTAAAGGCCTTGGGGCCGCTTTCCAACTGGGAAATGCAGGAGTGTATGATCCTGCGCCGCAATGAGAAATTCCTAAACGCTGAGGTACCGTATGTCATCAAGCCACGGTAGAACACTGTGCCCGCCGCCGCTGCAAAGCGGTGCGGGGCCGATGAAGGAGTTTAGACCCAATGCATGAGCGCCCCCGGCTCACGCCTATACAAATAAACCGAGACCTGCTCCGGTCGGTGGTAGAGACGCCGTTGATCTTCTACGTCTTGCTGCTCTTGTTGATGGGGTTGGTTGGACTGGGCGTCGTTGCGGCTACCCTGATGGTAACGTACGGCCTTGGCGTCACCGGACTCAATCACCCGGTGTTCTGGGGCTTCTTCATCATCAATTTCGTGTTTTGGGTCGGTATCAGCCACGCCGGCACGATGATTTCGGCGATTCTGCGGCTTTCGGCAGCGGAATGGCGCCGGCCCGTGGTGCGCGCTGCGGAAGTCATGACGGTGTTTTCCCTCTTGACCGCCGCGCTCTTTGTGGTTCTGCATACAGGGCGGCCGTGGCGCACACTCTATTGGGCCTTCCCCTACGACTTCGTGCGCGGCATCTGGCCCGACGTACGCTCCCCGTTGGTGTGGGACCCCAGCGCCATCTTTACGTACCTAACGGGAAGTATCCTCTTCGTATACGCCGCGTTGATTCCAGATCTTGCGCTCGCACGGGACCAGACCACCGGGTGGCGTCGCGCGGTCTATGGCGTGCTGTGCCTGGGATGGCGCGGCAACGCGCGGCAGTGGAAGCTGCTTAACGCCACAGGACTGTTGCTGTCAGCGCTCATCCTGCCGGTCTTCGTGTCCGTGCACAGTATCGTGTCCTGGGACTTCGGCATGTCGCTGGTGCCCGGCTGGCACGTGCATATCTTCGCTCCCTACTTCGTTGTAGGAGCCGTGCTCTCCGGTGTAGCCGCCGTGATCGCCTTGATGGCGGTGATGCGTTCGCTCTTCCGTCTCCACGACTACATCCGACCCGAGCACTTCGATATGATCGGGCGGCTCTTGATCGTTGTCGCGTTGGCGTGGGCCTATTTCTACTTCTTGGATGTAGTTTTCGCGCTGCTGAGCAAGGAAGAGGCGGAATACGAGGTAATGAAATTGCGGCTATCGCCGCCCTACCTCTATCTCTTCCTCTTGATGATCACGTGTAACGTCTTCTTGCCGGTACCGATTTGGATGTTCAGAAGATTCCGCCGGAATATCGGCATCATGGTGTGGACGGCAGTCGTCGTCAACATTGGCATGTGGCTCGAGCGATTCTTGATTATTATTCCCACTTTGCAGCGACGGCACCCCGATGCGTTCGCGTGGGGAGAATATTCCGCCAGCCTCGTCGAGATCGCGCTGGTGATATTCTCGTTCGCCAACGTAGCGCTGTTGTTGCTCGTGTTCTCAAAGATATTCCCCGTGATCCCAATCTGGGAAGAAAAAGAGGGGCATATCTGGAAACGCGAATTCCGCATCGGTAAACTACGCTTGCCCGCAATAGTGAGAGAATAGGGAGGCAACCATGCCCAGTGTTCTGGGGCTATTTCAATCAGCAGACACCGCGGCGGCTGCCGCTGATCGTCTGCAGTCAGCGGGGTTCGGACCGGCTGACTATGAGGTTCTGACCGGCGCGCCCTATCCGGAAGGCGCCTTCGGCGAGGATTCCGGAGACCATCGCCTGTTCATATTCCCGCTAGGCGGCGCGATGATCGGTTTCGCCGTGGGACTTATGGTAACGGCCGGTACGCAGCTTTCCTATCCGCTCGTTACGGCGGGAAAGCCCATCCTCGGCATACCGCCGATGTTCATCATCATGTATGAAGGCACTATGCTCGGTGCTCTCATTTTCACCATCATGGGAGTGATCTTTGAATCGCGGCTCCCAAATCTCACCAACGACCTCTACGATGCCCGTATCACTGAAGGCTACGTCGGTCTGGTGGTCCAATGCGAGGACAATGCGCAGGCGGACACCGCGCAGACAACCCTGACCGAAGCGGGCGCCGAGGAAGTAAAGCAGCAAGGACGGAGCTAACCGGATGCGAGGCCGGCCATTCACACAACGCCTGTCCCACTTCGTGCGGGGCAATTCGCGCCCGCGCTGGGTGGTGTTGAGCCTTGTCTTTGGTACCCTGAGTGCCGGTCTCTTGACTTCGTGCTATGGGTACCTTTGGGATGTGTTTCCTGAGATGCACTACCAGCAGTCGTACCGGCAGCAGGAACCTCCTCGGCGCATGCCTCCCGCCGAGTCTGTACCGGTGACTGGGAAAGCACGCGAATACAGTTTTGCGGAAGCCGTGGACGTAACCAATCCTCTGGCGAGCACTCCTGAACGGATTGAGTCGGGCAAACAACTGTTTATGACCAACTGCAAGCACTGCCACGGCGCGGACGGTCGGGGAGAAGGCCCAGTAGGGCTATACTTCGACCCGCTGCCGCAAGCAATGCAGGGCGAACGGATCACAAATGAGCGTCAAGACGGCGAATTATACTGGATCCTGACGAACAGCCTTGGCAATATGCCGTCGTTTGGAAATTTGCTAACCCCTGAAGAACGCTGGGAACTGATCATCTTCATACGCGATCTGCAGGCACAGGAAAACGGTTAGGGACTGGAGATAGAGTAACCCATGGACCATGCACTTGCGCTCCCGATCTGGGATGAGTTGGATACAGGCCTCATCTTCTTCTGGCTTGCGCTTCTGATGATGGTCGCTACTGCCGTTTCCTTCCTGCTCGCCCACGCGATTCTTCCATCCTTGGTTGGAACACGCGACCTCCCCCAAGGCTTCGCAAAGCTGCGACCGGTTTTCTATGCCGGCGCGATCGTAGCGTTTCTGGCGGCTTTGTTTCTCTACTACATAACTTGGGAGACGGTTTCGGTCTATCTTGAGATCTATCCCCGCAAATGGATCTAGCGCACTCTTCCATATAGGCTGCGTTTATTGCCGGTAGGGCGCATTGCGTCGGGGCGCGACAGAGGAGACAGTTTAAGAGGCGAGGGCTTCATTGCGGCGCCCTCGCCTTTCGTTTTGCAGAGCTGACTGCCTGTCTGCCTTCTGCGAACGTCTCCTAGACCCAGGCGGCTACGATAGACACTGCCGCCATCCCGCTGCTTGACTCAACAATCAGACTATTGTTACTATCGTAGAGCGATTTGGTCAACTTTACGTATTATGCTTGGTGAGGAGCAAAAATTATGGCTGAATATGCGGACTCTGATGTCCTTGTGTCAACGGACTGGGTTGCCCGGCACGGCGGCGACGCAAACGTCCGTCTCGTGGAGGTGGACGTAGATACGACCGCCTACGAGACGGGTCACATTGCGGGCGCTGTCGATTGGGGCTGGCAGTCCGATCTCAACGATCCGGTGCGCCGGGACCTCATTGGTAAAGAGGACCTGGAGCAACTTCTGGGGCAGAGCGGGATTGCGCCCGATACGACGGTGGTTCTCTACGGAGACAACAACAACTGGTTCGCGGCGTTTGCGCTTTGGATCCTGAAGATCTACGGGCACGAAGATGCGCGCTTGATGAACGGAGGCCGCGTTAAATGGGAGGCCGAGGGTCGTCCGTTCACGGATGACATCCCCCACGTGGCGCAAGCATCGTACACGGCCCAGGATCCGGATAGCTCTCTGCGCGTCTTCCAAGGCGACGTACATGAGCGGCTGGGAAACCCGAACGTCGGTCTCGTCGACGTGCGCTCACCGCAGGAATTCACCGGCGAGATTCTGGCGCCGCCGGGCTTGCCGGAGACCGCCCAACGAGGGGGACACATTCCCGGCGCTGCCAACATTCCGTGGGCGACGGCTGTCGCTGACGATGGCACCTTCAAGTCTCCGGAAGAACTGACCGCGATCTATGGCGGCCAGGGCATTGTACCGGACAAGGAAATTGTCACGTACTGCAGAATTGGCGAGCGCTCTTCGCATTCATGGTTCGTGCTCAAGTACCTCTTGGGCTATCCGGACGTGCGCAACTACGACGGTTCATGGACGGAATGGGGCAGCATGATCGGCGTTCCCATCGAGAAGTAGGGTGACAACTATCTGAGACCAGGGAGAGGACCAGACGGCCTCGGGTCGAAGATTTAGCGAGCGAGTGATTTGTTTTTAATGAGGGAGAGGAAGGAACCAATGTCTGGGTCATTAGAGAGTCTTGCGAAGCTAGTGTCGACAAAATGGCGTAATACATTTGCGCCTTTACTTGCCATTGTACTTGTAGGACTGCTGGCTTCCGCCTGCGGTACGTACGTCATAGAATCGGAGCCACCCGTATCCACTGCCAACTACGAAGTCTGGGCGATGGACCAGACCAACAACATCCTCTACGTGATTAGTCCGCAACTTGAGGTGGTGGAGACTGTCGATCTTTCAGAGGCCGGGCTGGAGCGCACCCACTGGATAGACTTTACCAGTGACCACAAGTACGCTTGGATAGCCAGCACAGTCTCCGGCAACACCGCCGTGATTCGAGCGGAAGACCGCAAGGTGATTGCCACCTTTGACACCGGACCCGCCAGCCATGCCGCGGACATCTATCCGGACGACAGCGGCGTGCTCGTTTCCGTTATCAAAGCCGGCGAGTTGGTGGAGATTGTGTCGGACCACGCCGCGGAGACTTTCTCCATCGGCCGTAGACTTATTATTGCGGAGGACCCGCTCGTGAAGGAGCGGGCAGACGAGTTCCCCTCTGCCAATCCGATTTCGTCAACGTTTACCCAAGACGGGCGCTATGCATACGTGACCTTGGGTCCTGCCCTTGCTAACGGCGGGCTGGTCATACTGGACTTGGAGACCTTCACCTTGGTCAAGGCGTTCTCGCCGGAAGAGGTCAGGGTAAACCTGATGGGCGTCCTCTCGCCCGACGGCGCCAAGATGTTCATCACCGGGGGCTCGCGGGACGAGAAGAGCCTCTACTACGTGTTCGATACCGCAACGCATGAGATAATCGCCAAGGACGCCACCCGCGGCGCCGAGGCGCACGGCATGGCGCTGACGCCTGACGGCTCCGAGATTTGGATTACCAACCGCTGGACCGGCAACGTCGGCATTATTAGCACCGAGTTCAACGACTTTGTCGAGCGGATACCCTTTGTCGGGGAAGCGCCGGACCTCCTGGCCTTCTCACCTGACGGTGTCTTCGCGTTCATCCTCTTGCGGGGTGGCGGAGAAACGGATGCCGGCGCTATGGGCGGCTCCGGTGAACTACCTGCCGTGGTGGTTGTGTCGGTGGAGACCAGAGAGGTAGTGGAAATCCTGATTCAGGGTGAACTCACTGATGAGGGCGAACTGCCGGCGCTGGATTACCACGGCATCGCAATCAGGCAACTGTAAGCGTTCCTGGAACTGGAGCGATTCGGAGACAACGAGAAAGAGGCCGGTCTCAAGTGTGAGACCGGCCTCTTTGAATTGCGATGTTCTCTTGTATTCCTGTTCGCGAAGAGTGACACTGACTCACTGGCAGCATCGCCACTCTACCACCAGTCTGCGCGACTCGATTGCAACCCAGTGGGACGAGCCTACGCGTCAAAGACTAAGCTCCCCCTGCACTTCCTTGGCAGGGACGTAGGCTCCGCGCCGCCTCGCAACACCAAGGCAAGAGACCGCGCGATTCAAGAGAGTCACCGTGCCTGCCGTCAATAGAGCTGCGTCAACTCCACTCCCGTGTAATACATCTTCAGAATTCGATCGTACGTCAACCCTCGCTCTGCGAGTATCAACGTGCTCTGGAGCGGCATGCCCACACCGTGTCCGTGAAGGGTCATCTCGCGGCTCACCGGATCCGGCACAGCCACCGCCCAGGGGAATCCCGGACCACCCCACACTTCTTGCCAGGACCGAGTCCTACCGTCAGCTCGAGAATAGTAGGCCGCGCGGATTACTTTGCCGTCATACGTCATGAACTGGCCCCGCGTGGCGTCAGCCGCGGCCTCAAGGTTCTTCCCGAGCGTCTCTCGATAGTATCCCAAGTACCACTGGTGCGATCCGACATACGGAGGCACGTACTTATGGGCCGCCCCTATGTCGAACGGTTCCTTACCGCAGAGACAACCCAGCCCCCGCCACTGCGGGTCCATATGCGAGAGCGCATAGGTACGGTACGCAACTGTGGCGGCCTTCAGTCCCTCCGCAGGGAATGACTCCGGTTCTTCGCCAATACCCTTCACGTAGTGTTCCATCGGCAACTCGTTGATGGCCCACAGGCGTTCTGAATACGAGGAATAGCGGACTTCAACCACATTCCGGTACTGTCGAAACTGCGGCATGTCAAGGACAGTAAGGATGGTACTGCCAAGGGCAATGAAACGGGCGAAAGTCTTGAACTCCGCAACGGTGCGACCGTCTACCGTCAAGCGATAGCTGGACCTGTCGGGTACGTGCGTAACGGTGACAACATCGTCAGCCGCGAAGTTGACGGCCGCGCTGCCTGTGTCTCCTCTGGCCCGGAAACTGCCGTCTGCGGTGATCCGCATAGTCTGCTCGGTGGATGAAAACACGCCTACTCGAATGGTCATGCCGTCCGGCCCATGCGCCCCCGTAGTCGTAGTAACGGGTGTCGCAATTGGGGTCGGCGAGGGCAGCGGCGTAGGCGTTGGAGTAGGAAGGGGAGCGTGGATTACGATTGCCTGGCGCGTGGTGGCAGTGGCATCGCGTTTTGCAGACCAGCCGCGCCCCTGCTGCCAAATGTCCCACTGCAGTATGTGCGATCCTGCTTGTGAAGGCGCTCGCAACGTGATCGCGAATTGAGCGACGCTGCCAGCGGGAACATAGCTTGAGAGCGGAATGCGCTGTCCTTCCAATACACTACTGCCAATCCCGTCGAGCCAGCGATAGCCCACCGAAACAGCGGCCCGCCCGGATTGCGACCAGTGCAGAATCCCGGTGTTCTGTACGGCGACCTGCAGCCGTACGGTTTGATTCGTCATCAGCGTATCCGGTATGCCGGATACCCAGAATCGCCCGCGAGCCCCCACTCTTTCCCCTAGCTCCACACCAAGCAGGCCAAGCGTAATCTGGTTAGCCTCCGGCAACTGCGGATTATACTCAAACCGTGACCGCTGAAAGTACTGTACGGTCTTACCATTTTCTTGAATCACCCCGGAAGTCGGGTAGCCAAAGATGTCTAGTCCGCCCCGGCTATTGAAGTAGCGCAAGAACGCGCCGCTTACAACCTGGCCGGTTTCCGGAAAATACCGTTGGCTATCAGTCGATACCACTGGGGCTGCCTTGGGAAACGTGCGGCCGCTGGTGAGCATGTCACCGAGCAGTCCCAATTGGACTTCATAGCGAGTGCCAGCGTGCTCCGGGTGGTACTCGAAGCGCGCGCGCTGAAAGTACTGAACGGTAAAGCCCTTCTCTTGAATCTCCGGCGTGATGGGGTAGCCAAAGATCTCTATCCCGCCCCGCTCCTCAAAGAATCGCTTGAAACCAAAAGACACCGACATACCGGTTTCAGGAAAGAAACGGGTGTGGTCGGAAGCGCGAAGAGCCTGCGGCCACAATGCCGTGAGAAGCACAGCGATGAGGATGAGGCGCAAGCGCCATCGAGGTCGCAGTAGCGTGCGCCGGTATTGGGAATTCATGGCGGGCTAATACTCCAGTTCGATGTCCTAAGCTCGTGAAACCTCAGGCTTGCGCAGATAAAGCTACGCCACTCCCTGCTAGCAGCGATCAAGTAAGGGTCTAGGAGTCAGACGAGGAAAGCATCTCTGCCGCATGCCATTCAATGGAACAGAGTATCGCCAGTTCAAATCAAGAGGCTGAAATCTTAGCGCAAGCGAACCGGAGGTGCCAACGCCAAACAAGACAAATGACTGAACTGATTGAATGTCTACGGGGAAAGGAAGGAGTTCACCGGCCTTACCGAGATAAGACGGTGCATACTCCTCCCTTTAAGCGTACCACAACGAGCTATCGCGCGACGCCAGGCGGCTCCGGCTGGAGATGAGCTACAAAGCGTCTGACCTTGAATCAGCGCCTTCCTTCACCAAAGTGCGGAAGTCCGCAACCGGAATGGCGCCGCGATTCTCGCCAGTGCGCAAGCGAACATTGACCGCGCCGTCGGCAATCTCGCGATCCCCGACCACGGCCATATACGGCACCTTTTGCAACTGGGCGTCGCGTATCTTGGCGTTCATCCGTTCCGAACGCGTATCCACTTCCACACGCAAGTCGGCTTGGGCCAATTCTGCCCCGACTTGCTGGGCATACTCGTTGTGCCGGTCAGCGATGGGAATCACTGCGACTTGAACCGGCGCCAACCAAACGGGGAACGCGCCGCCGTAGTGCTCGAGTAAGATGCCGAAGAAGCGTTCGATAGAGCCATAGAGTGCGCGGTGGATCATGTAGGGCCTATGCGCCGCGCCGTCCTCGCCGATATACTCCAGACCAAAGGTCTGCGGCAGCCAAAAGTCGAACTGAATCGTTGAGAGCTGCCATGGACGGCCCAGGACGTCGACAATCTTTATGTCGACTTTTGGCCCATAGAAGGCGGCCTCGCCTTCCATGCGCTCATAGGTGAGATCCAACTCTTCGAGCGCGCTGACCAGGCCGGCTTCAGCCATTTCCCAGTCCTTCGGCTCACCAGCGTACTTGCTCGTTTCGCCTTTCTGCCACGTACTGAGCTCCAGTTTGAGGTCTTTGAAGCCGTACGTTTCAAGAATCTCCAGGCAGAAGCCTAAGACCCGCACGAGTTCACTCTCCATTTGCTCCGGGCGGCAGAACAAGTGTGCGTCATCCTGCGTAAAGCCCCGCACGCGCAACAGACCATGCAGTACCCCCGACCGTTCATAGCGATACACAGTCCCGGTTTCTGTATAGCGCAACGGCAGGTCGCGGTAACTGCGCGTGCGGCTCTTGAACACCTGAATATGAAACGGGCAGTTCATCGGCTTGAGGTAATACTGTTGTTCGTCAATTTCAACCGGTGCGTACATGTTGTCCGCAAACCAATTCAGGTGGCCGCTGGTACGCCAGAGGTCTGCCCGTCCGATGTGCGGTGTGTAGACGAACTCATACCCACCTGCCCGGTGGCTATCGCGCCAGAAGTCCTCCATGACGCTGCGCACGTGACCGCCCTTGGCATGCCAGACCACGAGGCCCGGGCCGATGTCGTCAGAAAAGCTGAAGAGGTCGAGTTCACGGCCAAGCCGCCGGTGGTCGCGCCGCTCTGCTTCCTCCAGGAACTTCAGGTATGCCTTGAGTTCCTTTCTCGATTCCCAGGCCGTACCGTACACACGTTGCAGTTGCTGGCGGTTCTCATCGCCCCGCCAATAGGCGCCAGCCGTGCGCAGCAGCTTGAATGCTCTCACCGCTCCTGTCGATTCCACGTGGGGGCCTTCGCACAAGTCTATGAAGTCGCCGTTCTGATAGATGCTCACGTGCTCGGCTTTGGCATCACGCTCCAGGTCTTCGATGAGTTCCACCTTGTAGTCTTGACCTTGCGCGCGGAAGAACTCCTTCGCCTCCGCAACCGGCATCGTGGAGTGTTCAAACGCTTGCTTTTCCCGGATTATACGCTCCATGCGCCCGCTTAATTCATCGATGTCTTCAGGCGTCAGCGTCCGCGGGAGGTCAAAGTCGTAGTAGAATCCTTCATCGATGGCCGGGCCAATGGTTAGCTTGGCCTCCGGCATGTATTCCAGCATGGCCGTCGCCAGCACATGAGCGGCCGAATGTCGCATTGTGTGTAAGCGTTCAGAACGCTGGTTGTCCTTGTCTGCTTTTGATGGTGGCATGTCGCTTTCCTCTAATCAAAACTCTGTTTGTGTGTAGAACTAAGTCTAGGCAAAAGAAAAAGCCTCTCGCGTCAGGCACGTACGAGAGGCCCCAGGCAACATTCTGAAGATTCAGGAATAGGTCTTACTGTCCTCTCGTCCCATGCATAGAGAGTCCAGCCGTGGTGATACGGGCAATGCATCGCGCTAGGAGTGGATAACCACTTGAACGATACACTACGCACAAACTCCTCATAGCGCTTACGGAAGCGCGTGAAATCGAGACATCAACCGTCAAATACGATGCTACCGGAGCTAAGCTCTCTTGTCAAAGACTGTTTCTGGTCCATGAATGCCGAAGAGCGCCAGGAAGGATAGCCCACGCACGCTCTTGCCTGCAGATTCTTGCTGCGCGATGCCGCAAAGACTAGAATCGATACACACAGAGAATTGCCCGGATTTCAAGCCACGAAGGAAGGCGTACGATGCAGGTTGACCTCGCCTATGGCCGCGCGGGACTGACGGTAACGCTGCCGGACGAAAACGTCGACATCGTAGAACCGGTTGAACTCCCGGGTGTCGCGGATCCAATGGTTGCCCTGCGCGAGTCGCTGCGCCAACCAATGGGTACGAGACCGCTTGCCGAGCTCGCCGGAGTGGATGACACGGTCGCTATCGTATTCTGCGACAAAACGCGGCCCGCGCCAAATCACCTCATGGTACCGGCAATCCTCGCCGAACTCGCCCACGTCCCCCGTGAGAATTTCGTGCTCATCAACGCTACAGGCATGCATCGTCCGAATACGACAGCCGAGTTGTGCGAAATGCTGGGCGAGGAAATCGTCGCTAACTACCGCATTGTCAACCATGACTCGAAAGACAAGTCCCAGTTGCGCTATCTCGGCGAGACCTCCTCCGGCGGGCCCGTCTGGGTCAATTCCCACTATCTCGACGCCTCAGTGAAAATCCTGACCGGCTTCATCGAACCGCACTTCTTCGCGGGCTTCAGCGGCGGCGCCAAGCTCATTCTTCCCGGCATTGCCGGTGCAGACTCTGTCATGCACAACCACAATGCAGCCATGATCGGCCATCCGCAAGCGACATGGGGGCACTTGGAGGGCAATCCCATTCACCGCGAACACCGCGAGGCGGCAGCGCTATGCCCGCCCGACCTGAGCCTGAATGTAACGATCAACAAGAGCAAGGAGATCACGGGGGTCTTTGCCGGCGAGATGATTCAGGCCCATGAAGCCGGCTGCGCCGACGCTCGTCGTTCCGTTATGCGGCCGGTCGCCGAGCCGTACGACATCGTCATCACGACGAATAGCGGGTATCCCCTCGATCTCAACCTCTATCAAGCCGTCAAGGGCATGTCCGCGGCGTATCAAGTGGTGAAACAGGATGGGGCAATCGTCATTGCCGCGGAGTGCTCAGAGGGCATCGGCCACGGCCACTTTGAGGACCTCCTGCAAGAGCGGGAAACGCCTGCCGCGCTGCTCGACTTGATCAACAGTCCGGGGTTCTCGCGGTACGACCAGTGGGAAGCCCAGATTCTGGCACAAATCCTCTTGAAAGCCGAGGTGCATCTCTATGCGGATACTCTCTCGGACCAGTCAATCCGCAATGCGCACATAACACCTTGCCGCTCAATCGAAGAAACTGTGGCTGCACTGAGAGAGAGGTTCGGGCCGGGAGCGCGGATTTGCGTTCTCCCTATGGGTCCCTTGACCATCCCGTACATCGCTGAACCGGCATTGGCAGCGGTCTAGGCAGCCCGGGACTACGACTTGCCCGCCGCGCCGTAGCCTTCGGACGGGATCATTGTCGACGGCGGCGCGAGACGAGCTCCCGGATCAACATCCAAGGTCAAATCCGAAACCAGCCCTTGCTGCAGGCGATAGTAGCCGCAGGCGCCAATCATGGCGGCATTGTCGGTGCAAAACGCCAGGTCGGGAATGCGCACCGGCACGGGCGCATGCGCCGTAATCTCCTCGCGTAGGAGACTATTGGCAGCCACGCCGCCAACCACAAGTATCATCCGGACCTTGAATTCTCGCGCGGCATCCACAGTCTTGGCCACCAGGACATCCGCGACCGACTGCTGAAAGCTGGATGCGACCTGGGCCACATAGAGCGGGACTTCGGTATTCACGATGCCGCCGGGTCCCACGGCAATCGGCTCCGAGAGATCTTGATCTTTCATGCGGCTCTGCATGTATCGTAAGACGGCAGTCTTTACGCCGCTGAAGCTAAACTCATACGTGCCCTGCATCCAGGCTCGGGGCAGATCCACCATGTTTCTGCGCCCCCTGAGTCCGAACCGCGAGAGTTGCTCCGCGGCTATCTGCACCGCGGGACCGCCGGGGAAAGGCAGACCGAGGATGCGTCCCACTTTGTCGAAGGCCTCTCCGGCGGCGTCATCTCGCGTGGCGCCGATGAGGCCGTAGTCTCCATGACCGCGCATGAGCACGAGTTCTGTATGCCCGCCCGATACCACCAAGGCAAGCAAGGGAAATTTCAGGTCTTCCACGTCGGCGTCTCGGCGCGCACGGCGGGAGCGCGAAAGCCACGCGGCGTACACGTGCCCTTCGAGGTGGTTCACGCCTATGAGCGGTTTACCCAAGGAAAAAGCAAGCGACTTTGCAAAGTTGACGCCAACCAATAGCGCGCCCGCAAGGCCAGGACCATACGTGACGGCGATTCCGTCAAGCTCTTCCCACGTTACATCCGCTGCGACCAGGGCCTCTGTGACGACCGGCACTATGGCTTTCAAATGCTGCCGCGAAGCCAGTTCCGGGACCACACCGCCGTACTTCTGATGAATCTCCACCTGGGACGCGACGATGTTTGAGTAAACGTACCGTCCGTCCACCACGACCGCTGCGGCAGTTTCATCGCAAGAGGTCTCAATCGCGAGCAGAGTCGTCAAGGAACCCTCCAGTCTCGGGATACGCGGTTGTCCAACTATGTCTGTGGCGGAGACCGTCTATGCGCTGCTGGAACATCCTCTGGAATCCTGCCACGTTCACGTCTTCACTCCACATTACCAGCGCGTCTTCATGATTGTCGCTGTAGTAACGCGGGCGAATTCCCGTGGAGCGAAATGAGTACTTCTTATAGAGGGCGCGCGCCAACGAATTCGACACCCGGACTTCCAAAGTCACCCAGCGGGCAGCCAAGCCGATGGCAATGTCAATGAGCGCCGTGAGCATGAGTTCCCCCACCTTCTGGCCCCGCACGTCCGGCCGCGAAGCGATGGTGGTGATGTGGGCTTCATCCACCATGAGCCAAAGCCCTCCGTACGCTACGAGAGACGGTCTCCCATAGCGCCACTGGTCAGCATGGTCCTTAGAAACAGCCGGAAAGAGCGAGAGCGGAAACGGCCTGGGACGCGGCCGATTTGGCACGGTCTCGGGTTCCATCTTGCCCGCATCCGCAACTGCATCTAAGTCACGAATGACAAGATAGCGTGCCAGCTTGTTTTCCACGATTTCCCGTCGATAGGCATTGCGCGGCCAAGGCAAGGTGAACGAAGCTTCTTCGATACTCCGCACTTCAGCCACGTCTTCCAATTGCATGGGCTCTATCCGCAGCTTCATAGGCTGGGGATCGGGACGCCCGTCATAGATGGCCTTCGGTTGCTCCATCACACCGCCCACAAGATTGACAATTCTCGATTGCTATGGCTCGACTTCAGTCTCGTAACGCCACCCGCACGTCGGCCCGCTGCGTACAGCGTCGTGCATGCTTCAGAGTTCAGGCAGGAAGCGGCTTCCCGGCACTTGGCTTCTCCCGAGCTCTGTAATGCGCTGACGTTAGCAACCAGGTGCGCTCCCGCCAGCGGTGCTATGGCGCCAACGTGTCGCTCATCGGATGAATGCGGTGAAGCGGCACCTTGGCAGCGGGCCGGCGCACGTAGTCCGGTTCAGCCGCCAGCGGATCCACCGTATATCCCTTGCTGAGGTGTTCCGCGCCAAGAACGGCAACGGTGCCAGCTCTGCGCACACTCGAAAGCCCGGAAGGAAAGACCAGCAGCTTCTTCTCAATGCTGTCCTCGATCTGCGCTCTGTGCTCTAACGAAATATCGCCGCAAATCACAGTCCGCTTGACTATTCTGGCGCAAATCTCCTCTATCCCCAAGAATGTGAAGTCCTCCAGGCGACGCCAGTTTCTGGCAACTGACCGGTACCAGCCTACGTAGTATTCCCCGCGCCCGGCCTCCAGCAAGGCACAGACGTGGGCGTTTGACGACTGTAGGTGGGGGTAGGCGATGGCGTCCAACGTTGGCACGGTGACGAGCGGCACACCAAGGGTCAAGCAGAATCCCTTGGCGGTGGCCATGCCTACGCGCAGACCGGAGAACGAGCCCGGGCCCGCGACTACTGCAACCGCACTAATCGGTATCTCACATTGGGCAATGGCGTGCAGCCCGTCAGAACTTGCACCGGTCACGCCGCCTTCATTTCGAGTAAGCGGTTCCGGCGCTTGTCCGCTGCCGGCAATCATCCCCCACAACTGATTGATGCTTGCCATGAGTTGCTCGGTGGCATGGTACCCAGCAACCCAGTTAATCTCGCCCAAAATGCGCTCGTTGGCATAGAATGCCACACCAAGCTGCCGCGTAGACGTATCAATTGCCAAGATCATGTCAGCTTACTCACATCTAGCGCGCTAGAACCCAAACGCTAGCCTGCGATACTCGTTAAGGATCTTCTGAAAGTGGTCGCCTTCAGATTCAAAATGCAGAGTCCGCTTCGTGTCCGTCATGATTTCGATGTTTATCAAAAGCCACGATTCCGGCAGGAAATCGCGCACCTTACGGGCCCATTCGATGACGCAAACGCCATCTCCTTCAAGATACTCCTCAAGTCCGAGGTTCCACAGGGAATCACTGGAGTTTACGCGGTAGAGGTCTATATGGAAAAGGGGCATTCTACCCGAATGATACTCCTTGATCAGCGTGTACGAAGGACTTGTAACCTGCTCCTTCACTTCCAAGCCGAGCGCCACGCCTTGCGCGAATACGGTCTTCCCCGCACCCATAGTGCCTTCAAGCAAAACAACACTGCCGGGCGTAACTAACGTCCCCAGCCGCAACCCGAGGCGCTGCGTCTGTTGTTCGCTATGACTAATGCAGTCGAGTTTTTGATCCACATCTTTACTGGTCGACAAGAGTGCATCCTCTCAATCGCCGGCAAGAGTACTCTCGACAGCGCCGAAATGATCGTAGCCCATGCCGGTAATCGGCACTACGATTCCACGTTCGTCGCGCACTGCAATGGTCTCACTCTGGCCCGTCACAATCGTACCAATTACTGTGCTCTGTACCAGATTGTTGGCCTTGAGCAGATCCTGCGCCTGTTGCATCGTCTCCGGCGGCGCGACAAAGAGCAACTCAAAGTCTTCGCCGCCGCGTATGGCGCGCGACCGGTGCGAGTCACCCAACACGAAAGGGAGAGCCGGATCAAGCGGGACTCTCTCCAGCATGATTTCCGCCTGAACACCGCTGGCCGCGCAGAGCTTGTGCAGGTCGGCGACGAGGCCGTCACTGATGTCCATGGCGCAGCGCACACCCGCCTCAACCAGCGCTTGGCCTTCGCGTAGACGCGGGATTGGCCGTCGCTGGGCCGCCACGAATCGTGCAGTATGCTCGTTGTCCTCGGTTGTGCGCCCTTCCAAGAGCGCCAAACCCGCCGCCGCGTTTCCCAATGTACCGGTCACGGCGATCAGATCGCCCACCTGCGCCGTCGTGCGCCGCAGCGCGCGTTCTCCGCTCTCCACTTCCCCAAACACTGTAACGCTAACCACAATCTGCTTACTCGATGAAAGATCGCCGCCCAGGACGGGAGTTCGGGTTTCCCGTGCCAAAGGCGTCATCCCACGGTAGAGCGCCGTGACGTTCGCGGCATCGCATGCGGCAGGTAGACACAGCGTTACCAGGGCTCCACGGGGATTTCCACCCATGGCGGCGATATCGCTGAGGTTCGCCGCCAGCGCTTTCCATCCGATATCTTCCCAACTGAAGGTGCGCACCCGAAAGTCGACATCTTCCACGAGAGCGTCAGTGGTTGCAATCAACCACTCATCGCCCTGCTGCCACAGAGCCGCATCGTCTTGCAGGCCCAACGCCATGTCTTCCGACATAAACGCGCTCTGCGCGATGCGATCTATGAGCCCGAGCTCACCGATGTCTGCTAAGGTTACGGTCATTCTCTCTCGCCATGCGCGCAACCGAGTTCAGAATAGCAGGCGCGCACTGCCTGAGCAAATCATGGGGACGTGTGAAACCCGCCTCCATGCCACCGCAAAGGTGCACAACCAGACCTTCCGTGACTCTAGCAATGCTAACCTCCTGAGTGAGCCGTGCCTTTGACACGTATTGGCGGTAACATCGCCTCCCTTATGCTACTATGCCCTCGGTTACGGCCTCTATGCACACTCCCAGCCGAGCCGGCGGCAGCGCCTAATTCTGCCCCGGTTCGTGTTCTGCTGGGGTAAGGCACCACGCAATGCGGCAGGTGCACTAGCACCGTGGCCGCATAGTGAAAGGCGCAGCGATTCCCCGGCAAGACTTCTAAAGTATGGCAAAGACTATACGTTTCATTGGCACTTATGTAAATTCTACTTGGGCCGAGGAGAATTCAGGGCAATGGCAGAATCCAAAGTCGATAGACTGCGAGCAGATATAGCAGGTCTTGCGGCCTTGCACGGACCCTCAGGACGCGAACAGGCAATCATCGCTGACTTGGCTGAGCGCCTGCGTCCGCTGGCGCGGTCGGTCCGCGTGGACTACATGGGCAATCTGCATGCCGACTGCGGCGGGCCTGCGGAAGCGCCTTTAGTGCTGCTGGACGCCCATGCCGATGAAATCGGCTGCCTCGTGCGGAGCATCGAGCCGGAGGGCTTCCTGCGCCTCTTCAAGGTAGGCGGCATCCTGGACGGCCTGCTCGTGGGACGCAAAGTCTCCGTGAAGGGCCTGCGAGGAGTAATAGGAGTGAAAGCCGGGCACTTGCAGTCACCGGAGGAACAACGTACGGTCGTACCAGTCAAGGACCTCTACGTTGATCTTGGCTTCTCTTCCGACCGCCAGGTGCGGCAAGCAGGCATCGCAGTGGGCGACCCGGTGACCTATGTTAGTGAGATTGAGGAAATGGCCAACCCGGACCGTCTCTGCGGCAAGGCAATTGACAACCGTGCCGGCTGTGCGGTGCTCTTGCATGCAATTCAGGAACTGACGGAAGGTGACCTTCCGGTGCGGCTGGCTGCCCAGTTTACGGTTCAGGAAGAGACAGGGCTGCACGGGGCGGGCCCGGCTGCATTCAACTATCAGCCACACCTCGCCATTGCCATCGACACCGTGCCCTGTGGAGACACGCCCGACGTGAAATTCCATACTGAATTGCCTATCGGCCTGGGACGAGGTCCAGTGCTCCAGGCGGCCAGTAGCAGCTCGTACGGTGGCATGATTACGCCCGCGACTGTGCTTGACTTCGCCGTGCGCACCGCCGCAGAAGCCGGCATTCCACACCAAGAAGCCATTCTTGAAGGCGGGAGCACGAACGCGACGGCAATTCACTATTCGCGCAGCGGCATTCCGGCAATTGCCATCACGATTCCCCGTCGCTATTCGCACTCCCCAATTGAAGTCGTTGACATCAACGACGTCGCAGCCACTCTCGAGCTTGTGGTGGCAATGACGCGGAAGGCCGGAGAAGAAGGCTTTGGCTTCCTTGCCTACGCTCGCTGAAGGGTTGGAGGCCGGTGCGCGGCTAGCGGCTGCTCTCACCAGGTATTTGCACGCCGCGCCAGAAGTGATTGACCGGGCTGTGGCCTGCGCCGATCGCGTAGGAATGAAGGAGAGCGCCGGTCAGGTAATCTTTCGCTTCTCCCACGGCATCTGAGATAGCGAAACCGTGAGCAAGAAAAGCGGTGATCGCTGACGCCAGCGTACAGCCGGTGCCATGGTCGTTGTCCGTGGCAATCCGTTCCTCCTCAAACGCATAGTAGTCCGTTCCGTCGTAGAGGATGTCCCGCGCGGCGCCGGTGGCGTGCCCGCCCTTGATAAGCGCGGCGCCACAGCCAAAGTCAACCACCGCTTTGGCCGCCGAGCGCATCTCACCTTCACTGCGAACCTGAATGCCGAGCAATCGCTCAACTTCCGGTAGATTGGGTGTTACGACGGTGGCAAGTGGCAAGAGTGCGTCACGATAGGCCGCAACGGCTGTGTCGTCGACGAGGGGATCGCCGCTCTTCGCAGCCATGACCGGGTCTACCACCAGGGCCTGCGGCGGCTCCGCGCGCATAGCCTCCGCAACCACGTTCACTATTGCGGCGTTTGCCAGCATTCCGGTCTTGACGGCTACGGCGCCAATATCCGCCTGCACGGATCGGATCTGCTCCGCTACAAGGGACGCAGGCAACGCCATCCAATCCTGTACGCCAAGCGTGTTTTGAGCCGTGACCGCGGTCACTACCGTGCTACCGTACACGCCAAGGGCGCAGAACGTCTTGAGATCCGCTTGCAAGCCGGCGCCGGCACCGGAGTCCGATCCCGCAATTGTCAGCACTCGTCCGGCCACTGTTTCCTCCGTACCATTGCACAATCGTTCGCAACCACCGTCATCCCGTGGCGACGAGCCTCATCGATCGCTGCATCTGACTCTGAACCAGGCTGCATCCAGATGTGCCTTATACCCAGATCGCTACAGGTTTGGACGATCCGTTCGGCTATTGCCGGAGGCACAACCGTTACGACCACGTCGGGAATTTCAGCGAGGTCAGCAAGCGAGGCAAAGACAGTGCGACCGGCAACTGCGCCTCCCTTCGGATTCACGCCGGCCACGCAGTATCCGGCTTCCAACAACGACAGGAAGACACGATGGCCGTACTTCCGGGGATCTTGCGATACGCCTACGACCACCCACGAGCGCAGGTCTATCAATCTCGACACCTTCTCTTCATGATCCGCCACAGTGCGCACAGTCACTTTGTCTTGACCACCTCGATCAATATGCCCAATGCCGCAGTCTTGCTAGATCTCATCTTCCAAGTGCATCGCCCTGCGCATTCTTGCCCTTCGACAGGCTCAGGGCGAACGGCGTGAGTCTGGCTCAGGGCGAATGGAAAGAAACTGGCTCAGAGCTTGCCCCGTACGCGATACGGGGGCGAACGGAACGAGACAGGCCTTTTGCTTGTCCTGCACCCGATACGGGGGCGTACGGAAGTACGAAATCCGTTCGCGCTGAGCCTGTCGAAGCACGAACCGCATTTTCCAACCGTATCATGTGAATGCTTCTAACTCCCGGCAAACGCCAACTGGCGCTGAGCTTGCCCCATTGCCCTACCGCACGTCCTCGCGAAACTTCTCGATGCGCGAGAGTTGACACGTCAACCAGACGTCCATAGGCATAATAGGCCGCGCGTATGCAGTGACGATGGTCTCGCCGGCGTTCTCTAGGCGGTCAAGCAGGGTCGTATAGGCCGACTCGAGGTATGGAATCGTAAGCTCCGTCTTGGGCAGTGTCGAGAGCTTCGCCTGCAAGAGCACGATATTGGACTCAACCACGTCAAACGGTTCGTACACGCGGCCGAAAGCAAAAGAGGGATCGTTAATCAACCGCTGCGTGGTCCGCCGATACGGAAGTCGTGACACTACTCATCTCTCTCGTGGAATGCCGGCGAGCGCATTGGCCACCCAGAAGCCAAGTACGGGGAACTGCATCGTCTACCCGTCGTTGACACAAGGTCTGCTCCAGTATACTATGGGTTTCAGTGGCCGCCAAAGTTGTTTGGCGGCAATGTATTATCTCCAGAAAGTCTTCTGGAGTGCGTTTGTGGAGCGGGTAAAGTGAATGTTTCGTGCCTTCAAGAGAACCTGGCCAAAGGACTAGCCATCGTCGGGCGAGCTGTCGCGACGCGCAGTCCCCTGCCCGTGCTCAGCAATGTCCTTATCGCTACCGATCAAGGGCGCTTGAAACTCTCAGCGATGAATCAGGAAATCGGAATCGTTCATTGGATCGGCTGCAAAGTAGAGGCTGAGGGGGAAGTCACCGTACTCGCACGGCTTCTCGGCGAGTTTATCGGTTCGCTGCCGAACGAGCGTGTCGACCTAAAATTGGACCAAGAAGACCTTACGCTTCACCTCACCTGCGGGCGGTACCAGGCGAACGTGAAGGGAATTGCGGCAGAAGAGTTCCCGCCAATCCCCCTGGGCGAAGGCGACCCGACGCTTGTTTTGGATGCAGCGCAACTGCGGGAGAGCATTGAGCAGGTCGCCATGGCAGCGGCCAGTGACGATCCCCGCCAATATCTGCAGGGAGTTGCCGTCATTATCGAGCCCGACAAAGTTGTGTTGGTGGCTTCAGACGGCTTTCGCATGGCGGTTCGCACCTTGGCGGTGGAGAGCGGCGTCAGCGAGAAGACAGAGTTTATCGTGCCGGCACGCAGCTTGACGGAACTCTCGCGCATCCTGGCTGACAGCGAGCACCCCGTTGAGATTCGGCTTACCCAGAATCGCAATCAAGTCATCTTCAGCACCGGCGACGTACACTTGGTCTCACGCCTCATCGAAGGCACATTTCCGAACTACACACAGATGGTTCCGGACAAGTACGAGACCGAGATTCAGGTCTCCACGGTGGACCTCATGCAGTCAACGCGAATGGCGTCATATTTTGCCCGGGACGGCGCCAATGTGATCAAGCTGGAAGCCACACCCGACGACGAGAAGGGCAATCTCACCATCACGGCCACCGCCACTGAACTTGGCGACAATCGCTCTGACCTTGAGGCTCAAGTCAAGGGCGAGGAGACGCTGATAGCATTCAACGCCCGCTACTTGCTTGACTGTATCAATGCGATCAATTCACCCGAAATCAGGGTGGAACTCACGGGATCAACCAGCCCGGGCGTTATTCGCCCTACGGACGACACTGACTACGTCCACGTGATTATGCCCATGCATACGGTTCGGTAGCCATGCGCACAGAGGTTGAGCAGAGTCCGCTGGTCCAGGAAGAGACGTTGCCTGCTTCAGAGCGCGGCAACGAGATACGGACTGCCGTCTGCCAGTACGCCCCTCTCCTCGGTGACTTGCCCGCCAACGTAGAAAAGGGCGCGCAGGCTATTCAGGAGGCGGCCGAGAGTGGCGCCGACCTGATTGTACTGCCTGAGATGGCGAATAGCGGCTATGTCGTCTTTTCGAGCGACGAAGCCCGAGCTCTTGCAGAGCGTCCCGATGAGAGCCCTGCCGTGGCCCGTTGGCAGCAACTGGCGCAGGAGTACGATACCCATATCGTTGCCGGATTTGGTGAGAAGGTCAGCGCTACCGCGCTCTATAACTCGGCGCTTGTCATCGGCCCGTCGGGGATTCTCGGCACCTACCGGAAGACACACCTCTTCTTTGAGGAGAAACTCTATTACAAGCCTGGTGATCTTGGTTTCCCAATATTCGAATTGCCCTTTGGCAAGATTGGGATCTTGATCTGCTATGACTTGCGTTTCCCCGAGGCGAGCCGCATCCTCGCCCTCAAAGGGGCAGACGTGATCTGCGTTCCCACAAACTGGGTAAGCATGATGACGCCGGATAGACTTTGGGATGCACAAGGATACTGCCAGGCGAATTACGTCGCGCTGGCAAATGCGACCATGAACCAGGTGTTTATGGCATGCGCCGACCGCGTGGGGGAGGAGCGGGGCGTGCAGTTCCTGGGGTGCAGTCTCATCATCGATCCTGCCGGAACGCCCCTCGTCGGGCCAGCCAGCGCCGACGGCGAAGAGGTGCTCGTGACGGAGATAAACCTTTCTACGGCCCGCCGAGCGAAGCACCGCAACGATCTCAACCACACGTGGCTCGACCGACGGACGGACCTCTATAGTCATTTTCTGGGACACGAGTCAGATTGAGGGCGGTAACGTCCACCTCTCGGCAAAGCCATGTGACTGAGATGCAACTATGGTAAGGGCAGCTCAATTCGCTGTAGACGCTGTCTATCCTCTCTACGCTAGCGAGTAACGCGGGGGGCGATCCCCCGCTTCTTGGCTGACGAGTAGCGCGGGGGCTTGTCCCCCGCTGCTTGATCGACGAGTAGCGCGGGGGCTTGTCCCCCGCTGCTTGACGCCAAAAGTGAGCACGATCCGAGACTAAAACCCCAGGCCGCCTCGTTGCCGAGGCAATGGCGTACGGGGTTGCCCCTATGCAAAGCTGACTATCCCACTCAATCGCCGAGAGGGGTGTATACTCGTTTCAAACCAACCGCACACAAGTGATTGAGGCAAAGACCCATGACGCTCACAGCCGAGACCCTGCGCGGCGTTATCGTCGCCATCGTTACCCCGTTTCAGGCCAACCAGGACGTAGACCTCAGTGGAGCCAAACAACTCACGCGTTTTCTCATTGACGCTGGGGTACACGGCATTATGACAACTGGTGGCAACGGCGAGTTTCCGCACATGTTGCCGGATGAGAAGAAGGCCGTAACGGCCGCGATCGTGGAAGAGGCTGCCGGCGCCATTCCGATCATTGCGGGAACCGCGGCCGCAGGTACGAGGGAAGCGGTGCTCTTGGCTCAAGATGCGCACGCCGTTGGCGCCGATGGCACCATCGTTACCGCGCCCTACTACTTCCAGCTTTCAGAAGACGCGCTCTTTGCCCACTACGAGACTATCGCCACTGCGGTGGACCTGCCGCTGGTGCTCTACAACAATCCGCTTTACACCGGAAACGAGATTACGCCGGAACTGATCGACCGCTTAGCTGCCGTACCCAACATAGTTGGGCTGAAGCAAAGCAATGCCGATTTTGGCATCTTGATGGAAAACATCCGCACCAACGGCGACAAAGTGGCGGTGCTCACCGGCATCGATAGCCAGTTCTATGCCGCCCTCGCTGCCGGCGCGACGGGGATCTTTTCAACCGCCGCCTGCGTGATTCCGCGCGAAATGGTCGCCATCTTTGACCTGGTGCAGTCCGGAGAGTTTGAGGAAGCCCGGCAGCTTCAACTGAAACTGCAAGCCCTGAACCGCTACCTGGAGTACGATCCCGGCTATGTCGGCCCATGCAAAGCGGCCCTCCGCATGTTGGGACTGCCTGCGGGACCGGTCCGCGGCCCGTTGCCGGAAGTAACTCCTGATGAGGAAGCGGGGGTACGGGCCGGCCTCAAAGAGCTCGAGTTGCTTGCTTAGAACGCTGTTTTCACGGAGCACGGAGACTGTTCATGCTGAGGGCTGCGCGAAGCCCATGTCGAAGCATGTGCGGCCCTTCGACAAGCTCAGGGCGAACGGATGGCGTTGCACCCATCCGTACAACCACCTCCATGAGTCTAATTGTGGTGCAACCACAAGGCCCACTAACGCCATTTTTGCTGAGCCCGTCAAACCATGGGCGGCCCTTCGGCAGGCTCAGGGCGAACGGATGGCGTTGCCCTAAGTCTCTTGGGACAACCGCTTAGTCTTCGATTGCCTCCATGATCACACGCCCTTCGGCGTCGCGAGGCTGCGGCACGCCCAAGAGATAGGCAAGCGTGGGCGCTATGTCGACGCTCCGCGCCTGTCCCTGTAGGGCCAGTCCACTGCGGACGTGCGGGCCGTTGACTATGAAGGTGGTATGCTGACCGCCAATTCCGAGACTCACGGCGGGCAGATGGCGCCCGTGGCACGCATCGAATTCAGGATGTACCGCCCACACGACGTCTCCCACAAGATCGCCCCACAGATTCAGCATTTCGGCGTTTTCGCGGGTGACTGCCAGGGCAAACGGTTGCTTGCCGGTATTTGGGTCTACGTACGTCGTGAGCGCGTGGATTACCTGCTGCCGCACCTTCTCGAAGTCCTCCGGCTCTACGATTCCTCCCGGATCCCGACCCTTCAGGTTGATGAAGACGTGAATCGTTCCCACCGGAATTGCCGCGCTTTGGCTGAGATCGATCTCTCCCGTGGTAGGATCGGTGACCAGCAAGCCGACCTCTTTGAGCACGTCCGCCGCCTCAATTGGCGGCACAAAGTCCGGCGTGCCGCCATGGTCGGAAGTTACAACGACCACCGTATCGTCATCCTGCAGCTCCAGGAGCCGCCCGACCCAGCGGTCAACAGAGGCAATGATGCGCGTCATGCCCTCAAGCGAGCGGGCAATGACATCATCGGGCGCACCGCATCGTGGGTCCGTCTGTGCCATGAAGAAGTGGTTGCCGTAGTCAAGAGAATGCACTTCTGTGAAGAGCACGTCCCAGTCACGGGTCGCGCAGAGATGATGCGCCACGTCCGCGAGACAGTCGTGGTGCACGTCCACCAACTCGAAGAACGTCTCGTCGTCCACCAGGCCCAGCGTATCGCGGGCCGGATTCTGGAGGAACGAGCCGATGTGCGTATCAATCTCCTGCGCCACCGCCGCGGGGTAGGTATATCCCTCCGTTGCCCACACTTGCGGCATAAAGAGCTCAAACGTCTGCGCATCGGGCGTCAGGGTGATGAGCTTGAAGCGTACATAGCCCGTAAGCGCCCGCTCACCAATTGTAAATTCCTGCCGCGACCAGTCGCTCCAGCCAGCTACACCAAGGTCGGCGATCGGTTGACCGGCATCACGATCCGCGCAGACCAACACCCGGTCATACCCGCCGCTTCCTTGCGCATAGATGAGACAATGGAATGTCCGTGGAATGGCGCCTTCAGTGCCCCAGGCTGTCAGGTCCGAACGACCGCGGGCCAGGGGTTGCACAGTCAGTTCAACTTCCAGCAGCGGCTTGGACGATTCCGGCGCGTTTGACCACTGCTGCGGGTCCGCAGGGCGGACAGCGACATGGTCGACATCATCGCCCTCCTGAATCGTGCTGGGGTCAACTGCCTCTGCATCTACAGCGCCGCCGATGGGGCGCGGCTGCCAGTCTCCTGAGACCCACAGGTGATAGCCGGCAATCTGATGGTGGTTCGCTACCCCGGGACCGGTGCCTTCAACCTGAACTCCCTTAGTAATTGTTGGCGGCCATGACATCTCCCACTTCACGAGAATAGGGGTCTTGCCCGCGCGTTCCAGGGTATTCCAGAAGTACTCCGCTTTGGACAACTGCGTATTGACTCCCCAGGCCGTTTCAGAAAGCGGTTTGCCCCGCACACGAATGTTGAAGTCCATGACCTCATGGGTGCCCGGCCAGGCTCCTGTAGCGATCGACGTCCAGCCAGGCGGTGTAAGCGTAGGAAAGACTCCGAGCATTGGCCGCCAGGCACCGGTATCCATGAGTTTCTTGAGATGCGGCGTCGCGCCTTGGTCGGCCATATAGCGCACGATTTCCATACTGGCGCCGTCGATACCGATTACGATTGCCCGTTTTGCCAGAGCCGCCATGGTATTCACTTCTCCTTAGAAAGACATTTTCTTGATTTACACATCATTTGGTTGAATGTGCTTGGTTAGCCTCCACAGATTGCACGTAAAGTGGGGGCGACCTCTTCGTGGCTGGATTCTGCCCGGTCTGGGCTCTCGTGTAGTCTAGAGCGATATTCAGAAGCCGTGGGAATGAGCGCCCCGCACAAGAGGCGGCTTTGGCTTGCGGCCCGCCTCGCCTGCCCCCATGGGGCCTAGTGCGTGCGCAGCCAAAGCGCCGAGCGTTTAGCTTAGGAGACTGATAGCGCCCCCGACTAAGCCATGACCTCTTCTCGCGCAACCACGCGGCCGCTCTTGCTGGAACGGATAGCGGCAGCCGTCATGGCAATCGTATTGAGATTGTCACGCGGCGTGACTGCGGGCTCATGGCCGAACTCGGCTGCGGAAATCAGGTCGCCGAGCGGTCCTTGAAACGCGTCGCTGAACCAGGTGCCTTCGATAGGCACCGTGTGCACCGAAAGAGGATCTTCCGCACGGACCCACGAGACCTCTTTGCTGGTGCCCCACACGCTCCCCTCGGTGCCGTCCATCCACCACGTGTAACTGTGCGCCCCTGAGGCGCGCACGATGTTGTTGAACTGCATGCTCGCCATGAGACCCACCCGGCCACCAACCTCGCCAAATTCCACATTGGCGGAGTAGATGAGCGGATCGGGGCCGTTCTGGTCCGGCAGCATGGCGGTTGTGCAGTGTAACCGCGTCCACTCGCGGCTCCCGGCCATGGGAGAGGCAGCAAAGAAGCGGCACAAGTCCAGATAGTGGACTCCATGATCGCCAATATTGAAATTCGCCAACGTCGTCCACCACATGTTCGGCTGATCCTGAAACGAGCGCCTAAGGTGGTGAATGCTGTAGATGGGGCCCGCTACCCCACGATCCATCAGCACCCGGAGCGCCTTGTGCTCAGGCGCCCAGCGGGCCTGTTGATTTACTGCCAGGAGAATACCTGCCTCTTCCGCGATCGCAATAAGCTCCTCCGCCAGCGTGTACTCCATATGCAGCGGCTTCTGCGTCAGTACGGGCCGGGGGGCATGCGAAATGGCCTGCAGTGTCTCTTTGCGGGCTGCGGGATGCAACGCCATGTCAATCACGCGCACGTCGTCGCGCTCTAGCATGGCATGGATATCTGTCGTCCAGAATGGGATATGCCAACGCTCAGCCGTGTTCCGGGCGGCCTCTTCATCCACGTCGCAGCATGCTACGACCCTATAGCCTGCCTTCGCATACGCCGGCAAGTGGGCGCCATTGGCGATGCCGCCACAGCCCACAATCCCGACGCCGTATTGCGATAGGTCGACGCCGCCAGGGGGACCCGGCCGGTAGTCTTCCGGTTGCAGAGTTACATTGGACATTTGGTGTCTTTAACCACCGGTGGATGCGCGAATCAACTGAAGAAAATCAGAACTGGCCCCAACCCTTCATTCACGGCCTTGCGCCAAGGCAACCCAATGGGGGTTCCCGGTTTGTCAGCCTAGTCGACTTCTACAGGGTTGAGACGCTCGTACGCCCGGTTGCGATACAGAAGCGGCGACTCCGCTGCACCCAGGCCCGCGGCCTCGACCTGGCCGACGAAAAGCACACAGGAGCCCGCCTCGTGCCTGGCGTAGACCGTACAATCGAGCCAGCAGACAGATTCCTCGAGGATAGGCGATCCCGTCACAGCGAAGTGATGAGGAATGCGCTCGAACGCTAGGCTTTTCTCGATCCCGGGACGCGCGAAATTCTCGCCCACCGTGTGTTGTCCCGCGCCAAGTACGTTGACCGCGAAACGGCCGACCGTCTCAATTCGGCCGCACGTCGTGTTGGATTCTCCCACACCGATCAAGACGAGTGGCGGTTCGACGGCAATTGAAGTGAAGGAACTCACCGTCATGCCGTAGAGGCCATTGGCGTCCCGTACGGTGACAACAGTGACAGGTTGCGCCACCTGGCGCATTACTTTGCGAAATATCTCAGCGTCTACCGGCATGCAAGCCTAGGGTCCTTGTAGTTGGCAGTGTCCATGCAGTCAGTATACCTTACACTGAATTGTCCTGAGACGCAGGGATCTCAGTGAACTCCGAGGTGCCAGTCCATCAGTTGCTGCTTCAGCTCCGCGACCACGCCCGCTTTATCCGCATCATGGTAGCAGTTCTTCAGTTCCCAGGAATCATCACGCAGATTGTAGAGTTCATTGTGCTCCCTGCCCGGTGTATACACCAGCTTCCAGTCGGCCGTGCGCACCATAGTTGAGATCTCAGTCTGCCGACCGCTGGCCGGAGGCCCGAAGGGCAGGTTGTTCCCGCGCGCGGTATCGTGCACCATAGCGGCGGGAAAGGCGCCGACTTCAGCGAAGGCAACATTCCGCAATTGGGCTTTCCCTTCCCAGACCGGTCGGTACGAGCTGCCGTGCATGGTATCGGGGACCGGGACTCCGGCCCAATCCAGCACCGTTGGCGCCACGTTCGTGGAGTCTGTCAACTGGGTCATGCGCTCGCCCTGCGGCACAAGGTGATCGGGGCCGGCAATTATTGCCGGAATGCGCACCAAGCAGTCATACAAAGTACAACTCTTACCGAACATACGGTGTTCTCCGGCGTAATCACCGTGATCGGAGGAGTAGATGATTATCGTGTTGTCAAGCATGCCCCGCGCGTCCAGGAAGTCAACCAAACGCGCTACCTGGTCGTCCAGGTGCCTCACCATGCCGTAATAGACCGCCAGGGCTTTGCGAAGTTCATCTTCACTCGCGTCCCAGGTGCCGCCGTCGCGGGCAGTCTGCTCGTGTGCCGCCGGTTTGCCGGCATTGGGGCCCTCTACAGGCGGCATAGTGATTTCCGCCGGATCGAATTGGGAGAAATATGGCTCCGGCACAAAGAACGGCGGGTGGGGGTCCATGTAAGCAATGTGCAGAAAGAAAGGGCGATCCGAATGGCACGAATCGACGAAATTAAGACCAATGGTGGTCATTGCGCCATTGAGGTCTTCGTCCGGGGGCACGGGCACCTCGGCAACCATGTGCTGCACACGTTCCGGCGCCATCTCTACCAGATCTCTGCGCAGACGACTGCGCTGCGAAAGTACGCCTTTGCCGATGTCATGTTGAAAGTCGAAACCGCGGCCGCCGCCGCTCTTGCCGCCGTGAAAGTGCCCGATTGCGCCAGTCTGATACCCAACTTCACGCAAGCGTTCAGCTAAAGTCACCTCGTAGTGAGGAAGTGTGAAACCATTGCCATGCACGCCGATGGCGTGGGCATAGCGCCCCGTCATCAAGATACAACGCGCTGGCAGACAGAAGGGATGCGGCGTAAAGTAATTTTCGAATACCACACCGCGTTGCGCAAGCGCTTCAAGAGCGGGGGTCTCAACGTCTGTGTTTCCATAGAGGCCGAGACTGGTTGCCTTCTGTTGGTCTGCGAGCAGGAGCACAATGTTCGGCTGCGCCATCACTAGACCTCTCCCTGTGCCAGATATGTGCCACTTGGCCGCACGCGTGCCGCGTCAACGCCCGCCATACTTCACAAGTACGCCCTACGGAACCGGGCGTACCGCAGAAAGAAAGAACCGGGGAGATTCCCCAGTTGGCGGCAACGCTAACCGGCGCGCAATCAGGCTCACTCTCGGTTGTTGCTCGACGCATCCATGTGCGAGAGCAAGGACAACGACCAGAACTCTCTGCGTCGCTTGACAGCATCAGTGCTAAAGCCGGTTGGTTCGTTGGAAACGAGCTTATCCAGCAGGCCGTGGTCTCCTTGAAGATAGAGCCGTACCTTCATGATGCCATAGGCGTACTCGGGATGGTTCTCCGCAAGATATGCAAAGACCGAGCCTGACGTCCGCTCAAATCGTTCCCTATTCCCCTCCGTGAGCACAAGTGTCTCGGTCTCCTGCAGAATATTGCGCGGCGCGATGCGTACCCGGCTCGCAATATCCTGCACCGAAAGACCCTGTTCGTGGGCCAGTTCACGAAAGCGGAAGACGAACTCATCGTCGCTAAGACTTTGCACGTCCGTTTGCGGTTGCCGCGATTCCAGGCTCTGGCGAATGCTGTCCCAGTCGATTTCAAGGTCGGGGTAGAGTTCGGAGACCTCAAACTGCAGGTCTGTCGTGACGCGCGGTCGTCCCCCGAGATACGCCAAGAATTGGGTGCGCGTGCCGAGATCGTCCACTATGTCGCGCACAAGCCAAGCTATCCAGAGCGTCTCTCCGTTACGCCCAGAGTCGGCTTCGGGTACCCACTTGATGTAGGCGCTCTCGCGTGCTGAATCAGGCACAGAGCCATCGTTTCCTGCTGGTCTTACTCTGCCTCGTTGTTTGACGTAGTCCCATTCCCCTTAGCCCGCTTGGCCTGAGGTCTTGGACTGAGGTACGTCGTAAGTTGGTTGCCTTCCATGATGGGCCTTCTTTCCACCACCGCAACGTCTTCGAGCTGCTCGAGCACGACACGCAACACATCATGTCCATGCTCAGGGTGAGCCATCTGCCGCCGCAAGAAGCGAACGAACGCCTTGACTTTGTGGCCCTCTTCCAGGAATTTGTTGATGCGATCAATCCGATAGCTTATATCGTGCCGATCCATGACGGGGCTAAAACGCACTTCCTTCAGCGTGGTGGCGGCACGATTCTTGCGGGAATTGCGTTCCTCCTTGGTCTGGCGATATTTGTACTTGCCATAGTCCATCAGTCTACAAACAGGCGGGGATGCGTTCGGAGAAACCTCCACCAAGTCCACACCCTGTTCTTGCGCAAGCGCAAGCGCTCGCTCAATTGCCAGAATGCCGACTTGCTCCCCGTCTTCGTCTATGACGCGAACTTCCCGTGCTCGGATTTCTCGGTTATTGCGCGCTTCTTTGACTATAGTTCATCCCTCCTGGACTGCTGTATTTCAAACCTCGCTGGAATATACCATATCAATATGCCAGGAATCAAGACCCGTCCAGCGTTAGCACGGGCTGCTACCCTGACATTCTCGTTGGCGCAGAGTTGGTTGGGCCAGCGTTGCCGTGATCTGTCAGCACGTGACTCTGCGCCGTAGTCAGACCGCCGCGCGCCACCTTTCTTCTCACCTCCTGGGCCGGCGCCAAGTCACGAGCCCGGATAGCGAGCGAACGCTTCAATATCGCTTCGCGACTGGTCTTGACAAAGCCACTACTCTCAAACGCTGTACGAATGTCCGTCGAATGCGCCGGAACTCTCGTCCACACTTCGTCCCTGCCGGCTACATCGGCGTGTTCCAGTGCAACCGCCACCAGGTTTCGGGCCAGCTTGCCGTCCCCCGGACCAACGCCAACCTGCACGCGCATGCCGCCGCTTTGTCCGGGAGTTTCTGACAGCCAACCTGTCAGCCCGTACTGGTCTTCAACCACCCAGCGGGTAACCTGAAACGAAAGACGCGACGCGCTGCGCTTTTGTTGCCAGTCCCGAACCGTTCGTCCTTCCGCGAGGCGGACGACTTGCGGCGTCGAGCGAAGATAAAGCTGGTGCAAGGGCCAAGCGTCCCGCTTCTCCTGGAGTCGGAGGCCCGGGACATCCGATCGGCCTGCGCCAAATGGAGCAGTGCGCGCAAACGTGAATTCCTGCGTCATGGTCGTGAATCCCGCCCTGTAGAACACCTCAATGAGCCGGCTCTCTTCCGGAATGCGCGCAACGACACCCGAGATGCGCCTTGCGCCAGCCAGACGGCACACTTCGTCGAGGAGCACTGAGAGACGGAAGCCCGCAACGTCATGAATCGGTCGGGCAGGCTCATCCAAATCCGCAACTACCAAGTGCTTGATTTCCCATTGTGCGCGACCGGACTGGCGCGCCATGTGTGCCAGCGCCACTGCCCTGCGGCCCTCCCAGGAAGCAACCGCGCACGTAGCGGGCAGAATGGTGCCAAACAGGAGCCCTATCGTCGGCGACCACGGCGAGTCGGCAACGACCAGAGATGGGCCCGCTTTTCGCTGCAAGCGCAGGGCCTGCAAGAAACGAATGGTGTCCTGTTGCCTGACTTCGGCTGAAAAAGTCACTTCGTCCCTCACGTTGCAGCGGCGCATACCTGCGCCACGAGGAACCGAGGTGTGCGCTCGCATGCAGAGTATGCCGGCAGTTTACCCGTCCACCTGCAAGCAGAGCATAAGAAAATACCGATGCAGGCGCCGATCCTTGACGATTTCAGGGTGAAAGGCCGTAGCAAACATCGCTTCCTGTCGAATGGCAACGACACTCCCGTCCGACGGCAGCCTGCCCATGACTTCCACGCAGGGGCCAACAGAAGCGACAACCGGCGCGCGGATAAAGACCGCGGGAAACGGCCCACCTTCCAGGCCCCGGATTGGCACGTCCGCTTCAAAGCTATCTACCTGGCTGCCAAATGCGTTGCGTTGGACTTCAATGTCCATAACCCGGAGCAGCGGCTGACATTGCTCGCCGGTGTCCTTCGATAGCAAGATCATGCCCGCGCACGTTCCCCACGCCGCCATGGAACCGGCGAGAATGCGGTCTCGTATCGGCTCGATGAGGTCGTACGTTACCATCAGCTTGCCGATGGTCGTGCTCTCACCGCCGGGGATGATAATTCCCCGCACGCCCTCCAGGTCCCGCGGCAGCTTGACCAGCGTTGCGGCTACGCCCAAGTCGCTGAGCGCTTCAACGTGCTCGCGTACGTCGCCCTGAAGCGCGAGGACACCGACTTTCATGCCGGACTCTACCACCCTCGCGGCGCAAGCAACTCTTCACTGGGCATGGAACGCACGTCAAGACCCGACATCGGTTCGCCCAGACCGCGCGAGACTTCGGCAACGATCTGAGGATCGTCGTAATGGGTAGTTGCCTTGACAATTGCATTTGCGCGCGTAGCCGGATCCTCTGACTTAAAGATGCCCGAACCCACGAAATTCCCATCGCAACCAAGCTGCATCATGAGTGCGGCGTCGGCTGGCGTGGCGATACCTCCCGCTGAGAAATTCACAACCGGAAGGGCGCCGCGTTCCGCTACCTCGACAACGAGCGAGTGCGGCGCGCCGAGTTCCTTGGCCTGCGCCATGAGCTCATCGGACCGCATGCTTTGGAGGCGCCGAATCGCGCCACCGACAGCGCGAATGTGCCGGACGGCTTCGACAACATTGCCGGTACCGGCCTCACCCTTGGTGCGAATCATGGCCGCGCCTTCACCAATGCGCCGCAAGGCTTCACCCAAGTCTCTCGCACCGCACACAAAGGGGATGGTGAACCCATCCTTGTCAATATGGTGCTCTTCATCGGCGGGCGTGAGCACTTCCGACTCATCGATGTAGTCGATGCCCAGAGCCTCGAGAACCTGCGCCTCGACGAAGTGGCCGATGCGGCACTTGGCCATGACCGGTATCGTTACGGAGTTTTTGATCTGCGTGACAAGCTCGGGGTCCGACATGCGTGCCACACCGCCTTGGGAGCGGATGTCTGCCGGCACCCGCTCTAACGCCATAACGGCCACCGCGCCGGCATCTTCGGCAATTCTGGCTTGCTCAGGCGTGACAACGTCCATGATAACGCCGCCCTTGAGCATTTGAGCCATGCCGGATTTGACAAGCCACGTACCCTTTTCCATAGTTTCCGCCTCTAGGTTGTTATGCCTCGCCCTTATTTCCTTGATTTCATGTCTCATGTTACCTAGTAAAATCCGCATCGGCAAGAGGCCACATACTACAAGAGTAATGTGCTGCGAAATTCACCTCGCCTGTCGTTGCAAGAGTGCGCCGAAATTGGCACTCGTGGTTTGATAGACACCCTTACATCTGCTATCATGATGCGCCAGAGGAACGATTTCACGGGTGAGAACCTGAGCAAAAGGGGTGTCACGTGCCGGTGCTGACCGTGCAAATCGGCCAGGCTGCGCTTGTTGGCAATCAACGTCGATCAAGCAGTCCCTGGGCACATACCTTTCAGGACACCTCGTCTGATGTCGATATGGGGGCCCTCTATCTGAACATAGAGGGTGTGAGCAGCGAAACCGCCGCCACTATTTCGAATGAAGTAGCCCGGCAATACTTCGAGAATACAACCGTAAGGCCGGAAACTGCACTCCTACGCAGCGTACGTCATGCCTATCGGTTTCTCTACGACGCCCGCATCGAAAGCTCTCTTTCAAATATCGGCCTCACCGCGGTCGTCATTCGCAGTGGGCAAGCCTCCATCGCCCAGGCACTGCCAACGCAATTCTATCTGGTACAAGAGGAACAACTGACCGCATTGCCGGACGCAGATGAACGGCTTGCGGGCCTTAGTTCCACCTCCGCCCAGGATGACCGCTATCCTCAATGGGAACCTCCCGTCGAGATGTTCCGCGCCACTCTCCAATCTGAAGACATAGTGGTGCTTTGCTCGGAGAATATCGGCAGAGCGCTCAGCGACAACGAGGTAGAGGAATTCCTTGCAGGCGGCAAAGTCCAGTCTGCTGCCGAAGCCCTCGTCGACTCTGCCCGCAAGCGCGGGGAAGGGGACTGCTCTGCTTTGGTGCTGGGTTTCCACCGCGCCAAGGAAGAACTGGAGTCCCCCACTTTGCCCGTTCAAGAATCTGAGGCAAGTGCCCGCCCGACTGTCAGCGATACGAGACCGCAGGCCCGAGGTGGGGTGGTCACTGCGATTCTTGGTGTTGTGTTGGCGCTTATAGTCATGACAGGGTCATTTATTGCGTCGCTCTTTCGTTCTCGCAGCCAGCCTACAACGCAAACTTCCTCGAGCGTTCCCAGCGTTGCGATGCAGTCGACAATTGTTACAAGGAATGCCGCGGAGGAGGCCCGCCGGCAAAGAGTGAACCGGATTGCCGCAGGCGTGGTGGTCCTCTTGGTGCTGGTCGTCCTTGTCATCGGTGCGAATGCACTCTTAGGCAGGGATGATCCCGCGGGGAGTTTGACCGAAGAAATCAGTCCCACCGCTGTACCGCAGCAAGCTGAACAAGCTACTCCGAGCGATACACAGACGGCGACGGCGAGTCCGGCTCCGGTTGAGACTGCCGTACCAACGCCGGCGGCCACGCCAGCCGCAGAGACTGCGAGTTCACTCATCGATGAGCTGCAAGTGCTTGTTCAGTTCCCTGCTTCCGTGCAGCCCGGGGACATTTTCGGTCTGGAGAGCACGGTGTACGTGCTCGATGGCGCCAGTGGCGCCGTGTACCGCATTGGTACGGCGGGAACAAACGAGGTTGTGTATTCGCCTGGCGAAGGCGATCTGGGGGGGAGTGCGGCACAGCTCGTGACCGGACGGGCAGACACCATCCAAATCCTCGACAGTTCCTACACCCTCTTCCAGGTCGTCAACGGTGAGTCTCCCCAAGTAGCCCAACTACCGACGGGTTCGATTCAGCAGCCGAGATCGAGTGCAACGTACGATCAGAACTACTACTTGCTTGACACCGGAGCCAATGACGTCCTGCGCTTCCGCCCGGTTGGCAGCGCCGTGTACGGAGAGGCGGAAGGATTCTTTGGGGTCAACAGCGGGGTAGACCTATCGCAGGCAGTTGACCTGGCGATAGATGGGTCAGTGTACATCATGTTTAGTGACGGTACCATCAATCGTTACATTTCCGGGGCGCCGGCGGAGTTTTCGTTGGCCTCGCTGCCGACACCCCTGGGAACACCCGGCGCCATCTTCATCAGCCAAGGCATGGGCTCGCTCTATATCCTCGACGGTGAAAACGACCGCATCGTCCAGGTGACGACTGAAGGCGAATTCCAGCGGCAGATACAGGCGCCTAACCGCCTCCTTGCCACCGCCATTGACATTTATGTAAATCGCGGCGAGACCTACCTCTGGGTTGTGGGCCCCACCGCCGTAACGCGAGTACCGCTATCCGAACTGCCGGCCGACGCGCCCCGTTCGGCCGCATAGCTCGTACCGCTCTTCCTGTTGCGCCTGCCCCTAGAATCTTAACCTAGTCACGATGCGTCGGCTGAGTGTCCCAAATAGCCGGACGCACCCGCTTCCACCTTCAATGCAGGTTGCATGGCAGAATCGGCGCGCATCTCGTGTGGCAAGAGGGAGAGAAGCAAATAGTGACAAGAATCCTCCCTAAGACGCTCAGTCAAACTATGAAAGCGATCGCCCGCAATGTTCTATGACGAAGCACGTATTTTTGTGAAAGGCGGCAAAGGCGGCGACGGTATGGTCCACTTTCACCGCGAGAAGTTCCGTCCTCGCGGAGGGCCGGATGGCGGTGACGGCGGGCGCGGCGGCAGCGTGTATCTGGCCGTAGATCCCAGTTTGAACAGCCTGCTCTTCCTCCATCGCACGCGTCGCTTTGTCGCCGTCGCTGGCAAACCTGGCGGCACCAACCGCAAACAGGGCGCCGCCGGCGCCGACGTCCAAGCATGGGTGCCGCCTGGAACGATCGTAACGGATGGAGGATCGGGGCAGATCATCGCCGACCTACGGCAAATTGATGACCGAGTATTAGCAGCCAGAGGGGGCAGAGGCGGCCTTGGCAACGTGCACTTCACAACGTCTACCCGCCAGGCACCCAATTTTGCGCAGAAGGGAGAGCCACCCGAAGAGCGCTGGCTAAACCTGGAATTGCAGCTTATTGCCGACATCGGCATCGTGGGGCTGCCGAATGCCGGAAAGTCCTCGCTGCTCGCGCGAATCAGCGCGGCACGCCCCAAGATTGCAGAATATCCCTTTACCACGCTGCAACCTGAGCTCGGCGTGGTGCAGCGGGGCGATGCCACCCTGGTATTTGCCGATATTCCCGGACTAATCGCCGGCGCGCACAGTGGCGCCGGCCTCGGTCACACATTTCTGCGCCACATACGGCGGACACGCATGCTGCTGCACGTCGTGGACTGCGCGCCTCTCGACGGTTCAGATCCCGTGGCGGCCTTTCACCAGATCAACGAAGAACTAGGGCAGTTCGACCCCGAGCTAGTGGAGAAGCCGCAAGTCGTCGCCCTCAATAAGCTCGATGTAACCGAAGCGCGCGCGCAATTCGAGTCAACCAAGCTGGCAATTGCGGCACGCGGCCATTCCGTAATCGGCATTTCGGCGGTGACGGGCCGGGGAGTCGATGAATTGCTCGGCTGCGTCTTTCGCGAGTTTCAGGAGTCCCCAGATTCTGCCGAGGAGCCCACTGCGGTCGCCGTTCCCGAGATTACGGTACCTGTGACCGAAGACTTTGCGATCGCGCGCAACGACGAAGCATACGTCGTGACGGGAAAGGCGGCAGAACGTCTCGCCGCGATGGCCGATCTCTCTACGTTAGACGGTGTGCTCTACTTCCAGCAGCGCCTCGACCGTATGGGCATCACCGCGGCGCTGGAAAGAGCCGGGGCACGAGCAGGCAGCACCGTAGTCATCGGCCCATTGGAATTGGAATGGCAAGCGGAGCCGGAAGAGTAGCGCACGGCAGCTACCGTTGCTTGAGCCGGAGACGCACCGCGCCTCCATGCGCTCGCTCACCGTTTATGTCAGGTCCTTAACGGAGCGCGCAAATCCGCTGGCAAGTAACGGCGCAGTTGCCCGATTGTGCTTGGCAGCCACGCGTCTCGACGCCAAACTGCCTAAGTCTTGAAGAAGTGGCCCGCTGCACGTACAATAGAAAGCTGGAATCACGCTCCATCACAAAACTGAACAGCTAACAGTGCAATCTGCAGTAAGGGAGGGCCACTAATGCCGAATGACCTCGATAGCAGGAAGGTAGTAATCCTGGAAGATGACTCTGAATTGACCGATGCAATTGAGCGCCGGCTGCGCGACCACGGGTATCAGTCGATCCACCTGCGGCAAACGCGGGACATCATCAAGTTTCTCAAGGCAGAAAAACCAAAGACGATGATCATGGACGTCGCCCTGCCAGATGCGGACGGCATTTCGCTGCTCCAGGAAATCAAGGGCGACTGGGAAGCCAAGAAGACCCACGTCATCGTGATGTCGAATTACTCGACACGGGTCAACTACAAGGTACGTGACGAGGTTGAGGAGATCTTCCAGAAGCCCTTCGACGTGGAGACGCTGTTGGAGTCCGTGGACCGCGTTGCCGCCATGGACGACAAGTAAGCAACGAGAAGCGCGCCAAACTCCCATCGCCTGCCAGCGAGCGTTGCAGCCGGATGCCATGGTGAAACCGCTGCAGCGCTCTTGCAATTAATCCGGCGACTCTCCCCTTAGTCAACACAAGACGCGGCAATGAGTCGCTCAATCGCGGCGGTGCGCTTGCCGTTGGCGTGTAGCAACGCCGCGACCTTCTCTCTCTTTGGCGCGCCCGCTATGGGCCCAGTTACCGTGACGGAGCAGGCGCCCGCCGCGTTGGCCCACAGCGCAGCCTCTTCTAACGAGGCCCCGTGCTGCAGCGCCCAAAGGAAGGCGGCATCGAAGGTGTCACCGGCCCCGGTCGCGTCGACCTCACGCACGGGGAACGACGGCACCGAGACCGACCCGCTTGCGCTGTGTACGGTGCACCCGTCAGCGCCCTCTTTGAGCACCACGGCCTCATTGTGCGGCGCTTCCCGCAGAGCAGCGCATGCGGCCGCGGTGGTACCGGCTCCCGTAATCAACTGGGCTTCTTCTCCGCTGGGAAACACGATACTGGCCACGCGGACGATCGGATCTACCAGGGCGCGTATCTGAGCCGGGCTTGCCAGTTCCGCGCGAACGTTGGGGTCCAGGCTCACCCGCCCCCCGGATTGCCTTACACGCCGCGCTATTTCAATGCAGTACTGCCACCATGCGTCATTCATGGCAAGACAAGATCCGTTGATGTGCGCCCAGGCGATCTGTTGCAGGAAGGCAGGTTCCGGCATTGGCGGCGGCACACCCGCCGCTCCGTTCCGCATGTGAAAGAAGAACGACCTGGTCCCATCCGGATGATTGACGACAAAAGAGGCGGAGGTCGGCAGGGCGTCGGTGACTGCGACACCCTCATGCGCAACACCCTCTTCGGACAAAAAATCACGGATTGCTACGCCAAAGGCGTCGTCCCCCACCGTGCCCAGGAAAGCGCTATTACCGCCGAGACGCGCTGCTGCCGTGGCAAATATGAGCGGAGCGCCGCTGGCGAAAGGACCGCGATACGTGCCTTCCTGCCCCAGTGACGTATGCTCGCCCACCTGCACGAATTCGGCAAGCGCCTCTCCCATGCCCAAGATAGTCGTTCGGCCCATAGCGCACCTAGATTGGTTACCGTCCTCTTGCTTCCTACACAATATACTGGCAAGAAACGGGAGCGAAATCTAGTGCGGGATGATGAACGCTGCACCGTCCGCGTCCGACGCAAGGTGCCGCGCCACTTTTGGCGCGGCCCGGTACTTGAAATGGCACCAGCCGCTCTAGGCATGGTGCTGGCGCGGCGCGAGGCTGGGGTCGTTCGGCGGGGACGCATTGTCGAAGTGGAGGCGTACGGCGGCAGCGACGACCCGGCCAGCCACGCCTTCCGCCGCCAAACGCCGCGCAATGCGGTTATGTTCGGTCCAGGCGGCGTTACATATGTCTACTTCGTCTACGGAATGCACAATTGCCTGAACATCGTGACGGGATGCCAAGGGGAAGCGGCGGCGATCCTCATTCGGGCCCTTGAGCCGCTCGAGAACATTGCCGGTCGCACCGACGGCCCGGCGCGGCTTTGTGCTGCGCTCAGCATCGATAGGCAACTCAACGGCCAACCTCTGGACGGTGACACCATCTGGTTGGAATCGGGCGATTCGCCGCTACCGGCAAGCGCCATCGTGTGTGATGCACGCATCGGCATCAATCCCGACTCGCCTGCGGCACAATGGCCGTGGCGGTACATCTGGAAAAACAATAGATTCGTGTCAAAGCCCCCGCGCCGCTAGAACCGCATCCCTCAAGAGATACGCCGTAGGACATCAAGCAATTGCACACTTGACTTCAACTCATCTCTAGAATTCCAGGGCTATCCGCTGATGGCCCGCAAACTTGCATCAGGACCGTCTCCTGCCTAGAATACGGCACAAGTTAGTCGAAGTATCTCTACACTTCAAGAATTCACAGGAGCGAGCAATGCCGGCGTATAGAGTTGGAATTGTCGGCTGCGGCGGACGGTCGAGAGCGCATGCCGAGGGCTGGACCGCCATAGACAGCGTAGCGCTGGCTGCGGTAGCAGACCCCATTGAAGAACGACGAAAAGCCCTGGGAGAAGAGTACGGTGTGGCCGAGGAGCAGTGTTATCCCGATTTTGCCGACATGCTGGCGCATGCCGAGCTCGACTTCATCTCGCTTGCCACCAAGCCTGAGTTGCGTGAACCCGCAGTGGTTGCAGCGCTAGAGACCGGCATCAAGGGAATTCTGTGCGAGAAGCCCATGGCGCTCAGCCTTGGGGAGGCCCACCGCATCCACAGCGCTTGTGCTGACAAGGGCGTGCCCTTAGTCATCAATCACCAGAAGCGCCACCTTACGGAGTGGCAGCGTCTCGCCACCATGTGCGCGAGCGGCGAGCTGGGCACAATTGAGCGGATCGAGGCGTCGTCATTTGGTAACCTGGCCAGCCAAGGTACCCACGTGCTGGATATGGTGCTTCAGTTCGGCGGTGACGTGCAGCCGCTTTGGGCCATAGGCCAAAGCGTCGGCTGGCGCGACTATGCGGCAGCGCACGCCGGCCCCCGCTATACGCTGGGCCAGTTTCGTTTTCCCAACGACATCACGGCGTATGTGCAGATGGGCGACGAAGCGCCCCAGTTGCTGGGTCGCGAGGACTCGTGGATGCGCTTGCAACTCCGCGTGTGGGGCACGGAAGGCCGGGGACAAGTGGATCTCCCCATCGGCACGCGAGTGTGGCGCAAAGGGGAGTCGGAGCCAACAAGTTGGCCGGAGTGCTGGACCGACGCGGCAAACCTCGCCAGCTCTCAGATGAATCTCTCGCAATCGGTAATCCGCGCCTCCGAAGATCCGGCGTATGATCCGCCCGCGGGCGGCATCCGTCCGCTCTACAGTTTTGAGATGCTTGAGGCGCTGTGTGCCTCGACAGAGACAAGGGAAGTCGTCACGTGGCCGCTGCCGGCATGGGAACACTCACCGATGCAGGCGCTCAAGCCGGACGGCGCCCATGTTTAGTTATTTCGCGTCTAGCGTGGCCTTTGGCGAGCAGCCATTCCCACAGGCCTGCGCCGCGCTGCGCGCCCTTGGCGTCAATGAGGTAGACATCTGGTCGGTCGCCAACTGGTGCGATCACCTCCCGCCGAGCGATCTAAAGCCAGATCTCGCTGCGGTCAAACGCGCGCTCGACGAACATGCGCTGTCGTGCCGGGCAATCTCGGCCTACGGCAAAGATTCTGACGCGATGCTGCTGGCACGGCTGGAACACTTGGCCGAACTGGGCGGCAAGGCGCTGGTGCGCGGCAGCGGGCCGGAGGACATGACGGTAAAGGATTTTGCAGACAGCTTCCTGCCGTTTGTGCGGCGCGCGGAAGAACTCGGTGTGCAAATCTGCATTGAAAACCATCGCGGGTCCGTAATTAACTCAATCGCGTCAATGCGTGAGCTCCTGGCTCGGATAGAGAGTCCGGCGCTGGGCATCGCCTTCGCGCCCATCCACGTTCACATGGCCAAGGAAGATATCCCTGAAGCTATTCACGCGGTGGCCGACCGTATCGGACTCTTCTACGCATGGGACTGGGGGCCAAGTGCCGACCAGAACTGGAAAGACCCGCAGGAACAGGTGCCCGGCACCGGAGTAATTGACTTTCACGCCATGTTCCGCGCCTTGCACAACATCGGTTACCAGGACCCGCTCTGCCTCTTTGCCCACGGCCTGGAATACGAGCGGACGCAGGACGCCATTGTGGCATTGCGGTCGGGACGGTCGTATTGCGAAAGCGTGGAGAAGGGTTTAGGCCTGAGATAGCTGGGTGAACCTGGGTTGCTCGGTAGGGCGGCTCAACCACTAAGCGATCTCTCCGACCGAACTGGGGACCCCACCAGGATTCACCGGCAGCCAAGCATCTCGCCGTCCGTGCAGCGCCCAGCGCAGCACGGACGGCACTCCAAGCATAGGTAGCGGAATCCACTGCGCTATCCGCCCGCGCACTTCAACAAGCTCTGTGTGAACGGGATCAATGGCTTGAGCCCTCAGTCTAAGTGCTCATCAATTGAGCTCTAAGTCCAAGCCGAGTTCACCCGCGAGCTGCTGCATTGGTTCCCACACAATTTGGGGCAGCGTATGGGTACCGCGGGCGCGAGCTTCGCGCTCCAGGCGTCCGGCTCGTTCACCGGGATAGAAAATCTCATCGACACCGGACCGGCGCGGCGACGCTTTGATTCCGTTTACATACTCGGTTACGCGTTGCGCGAATTCGGGATGCGCCATGAACAAGCTGGGGTCCATGACCAAGAGAAAGTGCCCCACCTTACCTTCATGCCCTCTGTCGGATCCAAAGTCCCCACCGGTAAGCACGCTGCCCAGGACATCTGAAACCATCGCGAGGCCGAATCCTTTGTGATCGCCGAGCGGGACCAGTGTGCCTTCCAACGCGGCTTGTGGATCTGTCGTGGGATTGCCATCTCTATCCAGCGCCCAGCCATCGGGAAGCGGTGTTTCCGCCGCGGCATGCATGCGGACCTTGGCAAACGACGCGGAGGGCGCAATGTCGAGCACCAGCGGGTCCATATCACCCACGGGAATGCCGTATGCCCAGGGATTATTGCCCAGCACGCGGCCCAATCCGCCCGTGGGGGGCATGATCGCCTGCGCCACCGAGGTGCAGATGGCAATGTACCCCTGCCGAGCAGCGCGGAGCACATAGTGCGCGGGAATGAAGAGATGGCTCGAATTGTACACACCGGCCACGCCTATGCCGCTCGTCCCCGCCTTAATGAGGCAGCGCTCCAACGTCCGCGTCGCGGCGATGCCGCCAAAGCCGTAGTCGGCGTCCACCAGCACGCTTACGGGCGACTCCCGCAGCATGCGGACCCTGGGTTTCGGGTTAATCGTCCCCGCTTTCACCCTAGGCGCATAGTAGGCAACGAGACGAACGCCGTGACTGGCATGACCGCGCAGTTCGGCTTCCACCAGGATGCCTGTCAATAGCTGCGCGTTCCGGCGCGCGACACCGAGAGATGCGAATACCTCGGTGCAAAACGTCTCCAGGTCTTCAATTGCAATGCCGCGATCGTCCTGCATAGGGCTTTCCTTGCTAGAATTTTGAACGAAACGTGCGTGTTACAGGTTCTGCACTACTCCGGTTCAGTCTACTCCTTGCCACAACACGGATTGAGGGAGACTTCCCCCTCAGGGCATCAAGATTCCGCCATCCACATTGATAATCTGACCGGTCATGTACGCGCTTTGGTCAGAACAGAGGAATACCGCGGCCTCCGCAATGTCATCCACTGAGCCGATGCGGTGCAAAGGAATGTGTGGCAGAATGCGCTGCTTCCAGTCCTCAGACAGCGCGGTCTTGCCGGAATCAATGACACCGGGAGCGATGCAATTCACGCGAATTGCCGGCGCCCACTCCTGAGCCAGCCGCTTCGTGAGCATCACCAAGGCAGCTTTGGCGGTGGCGTAATGCGCTCCGGTTGCATAGGCCGGATGGGGGCTGAGGCCGCCGCCGGAAGCGATGTTGAGCATTACCCCGCCCTGTTGTCCCAGCATTTCACGTGCGGCAGCCTGGCAGAGCAAGAACGGACTTTGTAGGTTAATCGTGTGGACGCGCTGCCAGTCTTGGGACGTAATCTCCAGTGTGGGTTTTGCGGAAAATACCCCCGCGTTGTTAACGAGAATGTCTACTGTCCCATGCGCCTCGAGCGCGGCGGACACTATCGTCTGCGCGGCTGAAGTCCGGCGCAAGTCAGCCTGGACTAGCGTGGCGCGAACGCCGTTCGCTTCAACTGCGCTGCGCACCTCATCCGCATCCTGCGCCGACTTATTGTAGTGCAGCACAACGTGGGAGCCGCTGCGGGCCAGTGCCAAGGCTATGGCTCTGCCAATGCCGCGCGCGGCGCCGGTGACAACCGCTACTTTTCCTGCCGTGTCTTTAGTCACAGTCTTGATTGAACCAAACTAACCGAACTGTTACACTACTTCCGCAAAGTCGCTACGTTGCTCGCAGGCTTCTTTCGTGCCCCCAATATGAGGAGATGGACTCGTGCTGCTCGCCGTATCCGAAAACATGATACCCGGCACAGGCTATGGAGAGAAACTCCGTTTCTTGCGCGACCAAGGATACGACGGTATCGAGCTCTTTCCCGATATTGCCGCGCAGGACACCGATGAGCTCAAGCGATCCATGGCGGAAACGGGGATAAAGGCCCCAAGTATGCGCGGCCGGACGCGGGAATTGCTTTCAGCCGATCCGGCAAGACGTCGGGCCCAAATTGAGAGCCTGAAGAGTGTGTGCGCCTTGGCCGAGGACTGCGGCGTTAGCGCTGTCATCATCGTCCCGGTCTTTGGCGGCCCAGACGTGCCCGATTTGTCTCCCTGGCGCTCTGCGATCGAGTTGGAAGAGGCCCTTTTGGACTCGATTCTCCCCACAATTGGCGATATTGCCGCGAGCCATGGCGTAACCCTGGTCATGGAACCGCTCAACCGCTATGAGACCCACTTCCTGAATACGTTGGCGCATGGCGCGGCAATTTGCCAGCGCGCCGGCCACCCCAACGTGCGCGTCATGGCGGACTTCTTTCACATGCACATTGAGGAGGCAGACATTGCCGCGAGCCTGGCCGAGAACCTGGCCTACGTCAGCCACGTGCACTTGGCGGATAGCAATCGCGACCTCCCCGGGTGCGGGCACACGGACTTTGCGCCCGCATTCCGCGTGCTGAAGCAAAACGGGTTCGGAAGGGCGTTCGCTTTGGAGTGCCCGCGCAGAGGCACCGCGGACTTCGGCTTCAAAGAGTGCTCTGCTCACATACGCCGAGTCTGGGAAGAGGCCTAGTGTCGATTGCGGCAGAGACTCTTTGCCCCGCTAGCCCGGATTGCGTCTAATCTGTCCCGGCAGTAAGCGTGAACGCCACGGGGCGCACGGCAAGCGGTACGACATTACGCAAGTGCAGTGTGCGCGAGTCGAGCACGAGAATGGCATTGGCGTGCGGCGCAAGGGCGTAGAGGATATTCCGCTCGGGATCAAGTGCCAACTGGGTGATGCCGCCGCCCTGCCATAGCATGCGCTCCACGCTCCCATCGGTTGTACTGATCATCGTGAGCGCCGGCAGCTCCTCAGCTTCAGCGCCCTCTTCATCGCCGGCGTCTGACATTGCTTTGGCGGTAGTTCTGACGGGCGGCACTGTGCTCTTGGCCTCAGCGCTCGATTCAGCTTCACCTTCTGACGTTTCACGTGCGAGCGGCTCCAACTCGATGCTAAGGTACAGAGCGCTCCCATCAGCGTTGACTGTCCCATTAGTCGCGCGTCCGGCAGTTTCCGCGGCCAGCAGCACTGCCTGTCCGGTCTCCAGAGCAACACGCCAGACTTGCTCGGTATCCGGCGTGGTGACATAGACGAGAGCTCCATCAGCGCCGCGCACAATGGCGCCAAGTTCCAAGTCCTCACCAATGGAAATGGCTTCGTCGACACGAGAGGAGTCCAGCTCCACGCGGGCCATGCGCATGCGATCCACTGCGACGGCGAGAAGCGAATCTTCACCAAGCGGCACCAGGCTCTCCACCGCCCACGGCAGAGTGATTTCCTTCACGGTTTCTTCACTCTCATCCAGCGCCAACAAGCGTGTATCGGAAGCGGATCCCATTACCAGGAACTCTCCAATTGCCGCCAGGCTGCTAAAGTCCTCAGACGGCAGCGATATGAGCCGACCGACTTCCTGCGACTCTGCATCCACGGCGAGTAATCCGTCTTCCTGCAGTACGTAGAGTGTCGTGCCATCAGCAGAGAGCACGAGCGCGCGCGGTACGCCGCCAACGCCAATGACGGAAGACGGCCGCAAGTCCTTGGCGCTGAATGCGACGAGCGCGCCGGTATCCGCCAAGCCCAGCACTACTATGCTCTTCGGCTCGACATTCACCGCTTCCGTCGCTACCTCGGTCTCTTCCTGGTCGCGCAGGAGTGAAAAGCCGACGGAAAACAGGAGCGCGAGCACGACCAGCCCAACCCCAACCTGCATGACGCGGGTGCGCACCGGGGAGCCGCTGGTGGCAAGCACGGCGGCTACCTCACTCCTCAGGGTTGCACTGGATCGAGGCGCGCTCAACTGGCGCATGGCACGCTCGACCGCGGCGCGATCCACCTCGTCGTCCGGCGCGCGAAATGCTGCTCGTGCGCGATCCAGTATTGAGTCGACACGATCCAGAGACGTGCCCAGCGCTTCCGCAGTCTGGCTTTGCGGCATCCCCTCAGCGAGGGCAAGTAGCCAGACCACTCGCAAACGCGGCGGCAAGGCAAGCGTGGCCTCGCGCCAAGCAGTCGTGCGGTCATCGATCTCGACTGGACCGGGAGCGCGGCGCGTTATGCTCTGCCACCGGCTCGACGCCAGAAACGACCGCACTGCCATCCGGTAAAACCAGGTATCCAACACGAGGTTGCGGGGACGCTTGCGAAAGGCACGAAAGGAGCGGACAAACGTCGCAACGACGAGCTCACGAGCATCACTCTCATTCCCCGTGAGCCAGAACGAGAAACGGTAGAGCATGGGGACAAACTGATCGTATAGACCCAGAAACGCGTCGCGGTCGCCGCTCTCGGCCGCGGCGAGAGTCCGACCCCGATTAGACAGCATTTAAGCGCGTCACTCCAACCAAAGTAGGGCAAATACTGCCTGCATAGTAGCACATAGCAAAGGAGCCTCTTTGCCGCGAAATATCCAACCCGGATGCAGACCAGATTCGTAAACAAAAAAACACTGCAAATTGATTGCAGGAACCTGCGGAAAGATGTACCGTACAAGTTATCCAGTGTTTGTTTTGTGCTGGAACCTTTTCGGGCCCCTTACGCCCAAATGCGAGGCCGATGGTAACGGTATGCCATGTGGATCAAGGGGGCTGGAGAGTCTGTCTGTCCAGTTTGTTATGTAAACTCTTTGTGCATTAGATCTGCGTTGGGCATTGGCTGGAGCCCAATTGTCAGTGCTGCCCTCCTTGGCACCGTAGTTACGCACCTGAGGACCCAGTGTGGCAGGAAGAATAAGACCCCTGACGTCTCGCCAAAGCATCCAGGTCGCCGGCCGGATGTTCGAGTCATTGCAGGTCCCCGCATTTCGCGACCTTTGGATCGGCATGCTCGCTTCATACATTGGCATGTATATGGGCATGGTCTCCCGCGGGTACCTCGCCTACGAGCTAACGGGGTCTGCCACAGTACTTGGTGTTGTCACCGTTGCATCGGGCATCCCAATGTTGCTCTTGTCTCCCGTGGGAGGCGTGCTGGCGGACATGATGAATCGCCGCCTCATCCTCATTCACAGCCAGATCTTCATGGTGGTCTCGTCGTTGTTCATCGCCGCCCTCATCCATCTCAACCTGATAGCAATCTGGCACCTTGCGTTCTTTGGCCTCCTACAAGGGATCCTATTCACCATCAACATGCCGGCCCGTTCATCCGCGTTGCCGCACCTGGTGGGAAGGCCGTTGCTTGCAAGCGCGATCGGTTTGACCAACTCAGGACGGAATCTCATGTCAGTGATTGCTCCCGCAATTGCCGGGACCGTCATTGCAATTCCGTGGCTGGGCACCGCTGGCGCTTTTGACATCTCCGCATTCGTCTACGTGTGTGCAACGTTGCTCATGTTACGCCTGCCAAAGAGCTTGGCCGAAAGCCGTGAACGCTCCCAAGTAGCGTTCGGCCAACAGATGATCGACGGCTTCAACTACATCTTCACGCAGCGTCCGCTGCTCGTGCTGCTCATCCTGGGGCTCGTCCCCATATTGTTTGGCATGCCACTGCATTCGTTCTTGCCGGTCTTCCAGGCGGACGTGCTTAACGTGGGGTCGGTAGAACTCGGGCTCCTGTATTCGGCCCTAGGAGTCGGCGGCACACTCGGCTCGCTCTTGGTAGCGCCGCTCGCGGAGAGTAAGCACAGTCACGTCTTGCAGCTTGTGATGGGTGTCTTCTTCGGTCTCACCCTGATCGCATTCGCCTACAGTTCTTCATTCACACTGAGCATGGTCATGATCGGGCTGGTCGGTTTCGCGGGTAACGCCTGCACGGGCTTCAACAGCGCCTTGCTGATGCTGCGCACGGAAGAAGCGTATTACGGTCGCGTAATGAGCATCTACATGATGAACTGGTCGCTCATGACGCTATTCACACTGCCCTTGGGCATGCTCGTCGACCAATGGGGCGCGCCGCTCGTGACGAGCGCCGCCGCATTGGGCATAGTCATTGCCATGGGCGCCGCGTTCGTCGTCTTTCGCGATATCCGGGAAGAGCAGCGCCAAGGAGAAGAGCTCAGTGTCGAAACTGGAACCGCTGCCGCGGACTGAGGCGCCCCGACGCGGGTTTGTCCGTTGCGCTCAAGCCTACGCTAGAACTGGGACTGCATGATGGGGGCATCAAGAGACGACATAGTCGCATTCTTGGATGAGTACCTCGACGTACGGGGGATTCACGATTACGGCCCCATGGGCATGCAGGTAGTCGGCAAGAGCGAGGTGGCTCGGGTGGCCGTAGCGGTGAGCGCTTCGCAGGCCTGTTTCGCCCTGGCCGCGGGTCTTGAAGCCGATGTGCTCATCGTCCATCACGGTCTCTTCTGGGATGGCGATAGCCGAGTTGTCGGGCACATTATGCGCGGCCGGCTCGAAACCCTCTTCCGCCATGACTTGAGCCTCCTGGGGTATCACCTTTGCCTCGATCGGCACCAGGAGATCGGCAACAACGTCTTAGCGCTCCGTGCCATGGGGGCAACCCCCGTTGACTTCGATTCTCCGCTCGCGACGGTGGGCTATGTGGGCGAGTTCACAGATCCCGTGGCGTGGGAAGAATTGGTAGAACGCGCGAAGGACACCTTTGGCGGAGAACCCTATCTCTTGCCAACAGGACCCAGCCATACGAAAAGGCTCGGTTTGGTGACCGGCGGCGGTGGAAACAGCGTGCACGTCATAGAGGCGGCCGAGCGAGGGTGTGACACCTATCTGACCGGCAATCTCAGTGAGCCCGCACCTGCCCTGGCAACCGAACTCGGGATGAATCTCATCGGGGCCGGCCACTACAATACCGAGAAGCTCGGAATTCAAGCCGTCGGCCGCCTGTTGGAAGAGAAATTCGGCGTGAATTCAGTCTTCATTGACGTGCCGAACCCACTCTGAGACTGCCCTCAACGGCAAACATTGCCGAGCGCAGAGGTGTGGGTCGATAGCGTCCGGCCCCCCCGGGGGCATTGCCGTCAGTGTGCGGGGAACTGAGAATACGCAAGCCTTGGTTCCGGCTGCGGCACAAGTGTGAATCTTGACACTCTAGGACTTCGCGTGCTTGCCGGCTCTCCCCGATCGGATTGTCCGCTCTGCCGCGGCAGCCACGGCATCAACCTCACTCAGACTTTGCTCTTCTCCCCGCCCGGTTTCAAAGCAGACCACCGCGTTCCCTGTGCCGTAGGGCCCGAATTTTCGCGGCGACGTGGGCCCAAACAAGGCCACAACCGGCGTGCCGACGGCGGCGGCAAGATGCATCGGCGACGAGTCGTTGCCGATGAAGAGATGGCACCGCTGAATGAGCGCCCCGAGTTGTGCAAAGCTCAACGCACCGGCCACATTCGCCAGTGACACATCTGCATACTGTTCAATTGCGCCGCAAATCGCGACGTCGTCGGGACCGCCCACCAGGAGAATTGTGGCCCCGTACGCTTGAACCAGCCGCTCCGCCAGCGCCCCAAAGTTGCCCTTGGACCAGCGCTTGCTCTCGAGCTCATCCCCGGGATTGGTGCCGCCGCCAGGGTGAACTGCGATTAGTGGTCCGGCTTTCGCCAAGCCTCTTTCCACAAGCAGTCGTTCCGCCGCGGCCTCGTCCGCCGGCTGGGGCACAAAGTGCAGCCGGGGTTCCATCACGTCAATGCCGGTCTTGCGCAGAACATCCAAGTAGATCTTGACCTCATGGCGGTCTTCCGGACAAGGCACCCTAACGTGCAAAGCGATACCGCGGTGGGCGCTATCGAGTCCGGCTCTCCAAGGAATGCCGGCCAAACGCGGCAGCATTGCCATGAGCGGGGACCGGTCCAGGACAAAGCAGTGGGTAAATCCCTGCTCTCGCACACGCGAGACGCACGTGCGGTATGCCCTGAAGCCAAAGCGCCTGGGAAAGCCAACACTGCCCGAATCTAAGACGTGGTCGCAGTGCGGATTACCAGCCAGCGCTGCGCGCGCCCACGTTGTCGCCAGCACGGTGATGGCGGCCTGTGGCAGACAATCTCTCAGCGCGGCAAGAAACGCCGTGCTCATGAGCACATCGCCCAAGCTGGCGGGCTTGACCACCAGCACATTGGGGCGGTCGCTTGCCTGGGGCGGCGCGGTGGGTTCAGTGCGCAGTAGCAAATCTATGAGACGGGACAACTGCTCGATCAAAAATGGAGCCATGAAATTGCGCCCTTTGTGACTCCCTCGTGCGGGTGCCGGAACGGCATCCAATTAATCCTAATGGAGCTTTGTCGCCGCGTCCATCGAGGGACACAATACTCTCATTTGCGCCTCACCGCGCCTTGCCTTTAGCATGGCGAGTATGCAATCCACCGAACATCCCGGCAACTGGCAGGCAACGGTCCGCATCCTCTGGATCACGCAGTTTGCTACCATGGCGGCCTTCAGTTGTAGCCTGCCCTTCGTACCGTTGTACATCCTCGAGATTGGCACGCCGGACCCGCGCCAGGCCGCGCTTTGGGCCGGACTCGTCGCAGGGGGATCCGGCATTAGCATGGCGATCTTCTCCCCCGTTTGGGGCGGCCTTGCCGATCGCTTTGGCAAAAAACTCATGCTAGAAAGGGCTCTTATTGGCGCTGCCATTACCTTGCTGCTCATGGGGCTCGCACAGTCCGCAGCGCAATTGCTGATTTTTCGCGTCATCCAGGGCTCACTGACCGGCACAACCTCTGCGGTGAACGCCCTTGCCGCATCCATGGCACCACGCGATGAGCTTGGGCGCGTGCTTGGGACCATGCAAATGTCCATCTTTGCCGGATCTACCGTCGGCCCGTTTGTCGGCGGCGTTTTGGCAGACACCTTGGGCTTTCGTTTTGCCTTCATGGTTACCAGCGTTGCCATGGTCATCATAGGTCTTGTCGTGTTCGTCTTTGTACGAGAACCCGTCGGCGAAAAGCAGCCCCTCCCAGCGTTTCGCATGCCGAAACTGCGCAGACCGGTCGGCGATGGCGTCTTGAGCACGGTCTTCATGCTGGCGCCCGTGATTTTCTTGGTGCAATTCGCCTTCATGGCGTCGCGACCTATCTTTCCCCTCTTTGTCGCCGACCTCGCCGCCGCGGATGCGACAGCCTCCTTCGCCGGAATCTCCCCGCAGGACATTGTCGCAACCATCTCAGGGATTCTCGTTGCCACGACCGGCGTCGTGGGGGCGATCTGCTCTCCCATTACCGGGCGTTTCATCAACACCTACCGGGTGCGCCTATTGTTGCTCATCGCAGTGCTTGGCATCGCTGCCGCCAACGTAGGCCAAGCCTTCGCAGCCTCCTTCCTGCAACTGTGGATCGTGCGCATACTACTGGGCGCGTTCGGCGGGGTCTGGGCCCCGACCTATAGCTCGACCATCGGTCTAAGCGTGCCGTCCGAGCGCCGGGGATTGGCATTTGGCATCGCCAACAGCGCTTCCTCCCTGGGCAATGCAATCGGGCCCATCGTGGGTGGATATATGGGCGCGATGCTCGGTATTCGCGCGGCTTTTGTGGGCGCGGCAGGCGTGCTCTTGCTGGCGGCCTTATGGCTGGCCGTGAGAGTCAACCTCCCCGTTCCAAGGGAAGACGAAGAGTGACAGAGCAGTGGACACTCAAGCCGGTTTCGATCGAGCCTCCACTGCTCCAGGAGACCTTTGCGTAACCTTCGCGGTAGCGAGGCAGTTCCCTCTCCCTTGACGGGAGAGGTTTAGAGCCTGCCCCGTACGCCGATTCACAGTATCGGATGATACGGGGGTGAGGGTGAATCTGCTCTGAACGCCAGTTTTTTGGCTCTGGTATAGATTGATTGTACATGCCATTCGCTTAGAATTCGCAGGAAATCCCCTCACCCCGACCCTCTCCCCAGGGAGAGGGCGTAGCGCCTTTACCTCGGGGCCTAGTTATGCAAAGGTCTTTCCAGGGACTACCGGAAACCAGCATCAATCAGTCTCGCTCGCCTCCGGCCCCCAGAAGCGCCCGCGCGCGTGCCTCAGCCAACTCTCCGGGCGTGTTGATGTTGCATAGAGACATGAGGTCTGGATCAAACGCTCGCACCTCTTTGAGCGTGACCCGCCGCACATGCAGACGATCCAGGAGCCGCGAGAGCTTGAAATCATCGGCCTGAAGCATTTGCATGGCAGTGGTCAGGCATCGCCTTTGATAGACCGTGTGCAGAGTCTCAGGTTCATCCCTCACTTGCGGCGCAACGGCATCCCACTCTTCGGACGCGAGCTCTATGAGTGTGCGCAGCAGGCGACCATCGAGGAAAGGCATATCGCAAGCAACTGCCAGCACCAGAGGAGTGCGCGCCGCCTGCATCCCGCTCACCAGGCCGGTTAGGCTCGATCCCACCGGTGAAAGATCGGGAGTAACGTTGAAGCCGGTGAGATCACTTCGGTTACCCACGACGATTACGTCATCGCAAACTGACGCCAGAGTCCTATGGACGTGATGCAGCAGCGTTGTCTCGCTGCTCTCTCGCGGCCAAGGCAGGAGCGCCTTGTCTCGGCCGAGCCGCTTGCTCTTGCCACCAGCCAGTATCAGACCTGTTGTGCCGGACGACTGCACCACTCCCCAAGTCCCCTCTCACTGGGTTTTTCCGTTTTCCGTCTGGCAATTCGCCAAGTATCGTATCATCGCAGGCGGCGGCGGGTGCGAATCCACCACAGAACTCGCCTGCACCGTGTTTGAATTCACAGCAGTTCTTTCCTGCTATACTAGGGAAACTGAAGCGCTATTGGGAGTGCAGGTAGGTGTGCAGCGCATGGGCAAACGCAAAGCGGTGCGGTTGACTGAGCCGCTGGTACGGGAAAACGGGACGCTTCGACCGGCAAGCTGGGACGAAGCGCTCGACCGCGTCGCCACAGGTCTGCAAGGCTCAATCCAGGAGCACGGCCCAAGCGCCTTCGGTCTCTTCAGTTGCTCGAAGGCTACGAACGAGGTTAACTATCTCGCGCAGAAGTTCACGCGCGCCGTCATCGGCAGCAATAACATCGATAGCTGTAACCGCACCTGACACGCTCCCAGCGTCGTCGGTCTGGCGACAGTGTTCGGACTAGGCGGCGGGACGAGTTCGTATAGAGAGGTCGAAGAGACCGATGTCATTCTGCTTTGGGGATCGAATGCCCGCGATACCCATCCCATCTTCTTCCATCATGTGCTCAAGGGCGTTCACCAGGGCGCCAGACTGTTCGTCATCGATCCACGGCGCACCAGTTCGGCCCAATGGGCAGATGTGTGGCTAGGCGTAGATGTTGGCGCCGACATTGCATTGGCGAACGCGATGGCACGCGAGATCATCGCTGCCGGTCTTGCCAACGATGACTTCATTGCCCACGCGACGAGTGACTTTGCCGCATACCGCGAGTCCGTAGAGCCGTATACGCTTGCCTATGCCGAGGAAGTCACGGGTGTGCCGGCAGCAGTGATTCGTGAGACCGCACATGCGTATGCCTCTGCCGAGCGCGCGCAGATCTGTTGGACGCTGGGCATTACCGAACATCATAACGCCGTTGACAATGTGCTTGCGATTATCAATCTTGCCCTGCTGACCGGGCACGTCGGACGCTACGGCTCGGGCCTGAACCCACTCCGCGGCCAGAACAACGTACAGGGCAGTGGCGACATGGGCGCCCTGCCGGACCGGCTCCCCGGATTCCAACACGTAGAGAACGCCCCGCTGCGTGAGAAGTTCGAGCAAGTGTGGGGTGCTTCCATTCCGGCGCAGAAAGGCTGGAATCTAACCGAAATGTTCGAGGCGATTGAACGCGGCGAGTTGACTGCCCTCTACGTCCTCGGCGAGAATCCGGCGCAATCGGAGGCGGACCAACATCGCGCCATAGAGTTGCTAAAGAGTCTCCACACTCTCGTAGTGCAGGACATGCTCATGAATGCCACCGCGGAGTTGGCCGACGTGGTCCTGCCGGCGGCCGCAAGCTGGTGCGAGTCCGAAGGAACGGTCACCAACAGCGAGCGGCGGGTACAGCGCGTGCGGAAGGCCATGGAGCCGCCCGGCGGCGTGAAAGACGATCTAACCATCCTGTGCGACGTCGCACGCTGTATGGGGGGAGACTTGGGAGCGCCGGTGGCGGAGCACATCTGGGATGAGCTGCGTAGCCTCAGCCCATTTCACGCCGGCATGAGCTACGCACGCATCGAGCAGGTGGGCGGGATTCAGTGGCCGTGCTATGACGAATCGCATCCGGGAGAGTTGTACCTCCACGGCAGGCTGTGGGAACGGCCCGTAATTGGACCGCGGGCGCCGTTTTCCCCCGTTGCCTACGATCCACCGGTAGAGCGGCTTGACGACCGGTATCCTCTTCGTCTGACGACCGGGCGTCGCCTGGATTCCTTCAACACGGGTGTACAGACCGCAGGCTACACGTCGCCGTTGCGCCGGGGCGAGACTATTGACCTAGCGCCTGAAGACGGCCGCAACCTTGGCGTTGCGGAAGGCGAGACGGTGCGCGTGTGTTCGCGCCGCGGGTCGGTGCGAGCGCCCGTCCACTTCGATCCCTCTTTGCGACCCGGCCTGGCATTCATGACCCCGCACTTCCCCAACGAAGTCGCTACCAATGAGCTAACAATCGACGCGACCGATCCCAAGTCGGGCACGGCTGAGTTCAAGGCTACTGCGATCCGCGTGGAAAAGATCGGAGCCGCAGCCGCGCAGGACTAGCTCGCGACCGTGCCGTCCAACCTCCGCAGGTAAGCCCCTATGGATCTCCATCTCACCAGCCACACGCCGAGCGTAGAAGAGCAATTGGCGGTGGATAGCGTCCTGGACGCACCAGAATCGGGATTTGTAGGCGCCGCGAGCCTCACCCCCGATGCAGCGCACTCGGCCGCCAGCGGACACGCGACGAGAGCAAACCGTCACCTCTTGCTGCCAGTGCTGCACGCCATTCAAGATCGCATCGGCTGGATCAGCCCCGGCGCGCTCAACCATGCCTGTCAGCGGCTTACGGTCCCACCCGCGGAAGCGTACGGTGTAGCGACGTTCTACGCACTCTTTTCTATCCAGCCGAAGCCACCGGTCGTGGCCCACGTGTGCGACGACATCGCATGCCTGACGAACGGCGCGGAGGCGCTCTGCGGAGCCATGGCGAAACGCTTTGGCGCAGCGGGGAGCACAGACGGGGAGAGCAATGTCACCTGGCATCACAGCCCGTGTCTCGGCATGTGCGAGCAAGCGCCCGCAGCCATGGTAACTGTGGCTGGCGAGAATCCGTCCACTACAGTGCTGGCGCAGACGGATACCGCCGAGATAGCACAGCACCTAACCGATCCTAGACCGACCGGTACAAAAGGCCAGCCGTCCGTCGGGGTACGGTCGGTACCGCAAGCGGGAAGCGAAGAACTCAGGCTCTTGCGCCGGGTGGGTCGAATTGATCCGGGGGACCTGGCAAGTTACCGGGACACCGGCGGCTTTCAGGCGCTTGAACGGGCGTTCTCTATGGGGCCTGCACAAGTCGTGCATGAGGTTACAGCGTCCAAGCTCCTCGGCCGGGGCGGCGCTGCCTTTCCGGCAGGCGTCAAATGGCAGGCGGTTGCCACCGCCGGGGCTCAGCCGCACTATATGATCTGCAATGCCGACGAATCCGAGCCGGGCACCTTCAAGGACCGGGTTGTCATGGAGGAAGACCCCTTTGCCGTAGTCGAGGCCATGACGATCGCAGGCACCGCAACCGGCTGTGAGAAGGGATACCTTTACCTCCGCGGCGAGTATCCGCTGGCTTTGGAACGTATGACGAATGCCATTCACCAAGCGCGTGAAGCCGGGCTGCTTGGCCCTTCGATCTTGGGTCACAACGTGTCATTTGATATTGAAATCCGGCGCGGCGCGGGAGCGTATATTTGCGGTGAGGAAACCGCGCTCTTCAACTCCATTGAGGGCTTTCGGGGCGAGCCGCGCAATAAGCCGCCATTTCCCACCGAGGCGGGCCTCTTCGGCAAACCAACACTCGTAAACAACGTCGAGACCCTGATCAACGTACTTGATATCGTCCTTGAAGGCGGCGAAAACTTCGCAGCGATGGGTACGGAGCAGTCAACCGGCACCAAGCTCTTCTGCTTGTCCGGGCACGTGGGACGCCCCGGCGTCTATGAGGTCCCATTTGGCACAACTCTCCACGAGCTCATCAACCTTGCAGGCGGCGTGGCCGGCACCGGTGCGTTGCAGGCAGTCTTGCTGGGTGGAGCCGCCGGGACATTCCTTACGCCGGACGAGTTAGATCTCCCGCTGACCTTTGAAGCGACGCGGGCAGCCGGGACTACCCTTGGTTCGGGTGTTGTCATGCTCTTCGATGACACGGTTGATTTGCAGAGCGTGCTTCTCCGCATTGCCGCCTTCTTCCGAGACGAGTCGTGCGGTCAATGCGTCCCTTGCCGCGTGGGCACCGTGCGGCAGGAAGAATTGCTGCACCGGCTGGTTGCGGACAAGACTATTGGTTCCGTAGACAATGAAATCCATCTCCTGAATGATGTGGGGCAGGCCATGCGCGACGCGTCAATTTGCGGTTTAGGGCAGACTGCGTCAAGTGCCATCGAGTCTGCGGTTGCTCGCTTGGGAGTTTTCAACGGAAGGGATCGCTGATGCCACCAGAGTCTGATAAGGCAGCGATGACGCCAACGTGGCAGTTTCTCAATCCGGTTCCTCGCGGCCCGCTGCCAACGGCGCCCGAAGAGGTTGTCGAACCTGCAGTCGAGCTAACCATTGACGGTCAGCAAACGTCTGTGCCCGAGGGAACTACGCTGCTTCATGCGGCACAGAGCGTCGGTGTTGAGACGCCGACTCTTTGCTACTTGGAGAGCCTTACGCCAGTAAACGTCTGCCGCGTATGCGTGGTTGAACTGGAAGGCTCCCGTACCCTCGTCCCTGCCTGCTCGCGCAAAGTGGAGCCGGGCATGCAGATACACACCGACAGCCCCCGCGTCCAACTCAGCCGGCGCATGGTGTTGGAGTTTCTGGCCTCGTCTGTCGATGTTTCCACGGCGCCGGAACTGCTAGCGTACATGGAGCAGTATGAAGCGCAGCCGGAACGGTATGGGCCGCCTGGGCAAGCTGCTCCCGAGACTGCGCGCGATGGTGCCGTTCCCGGTCATCACGAAGATCCCGCGCTTGACGCCGCCCACACCGTCGAACAGCCGGTAAAGATCGATAACGAACTCTACATTCGCGACTACAGCAAGTGCATTCTCTGTTACAAGTGCGTTGAAGCGTGCGGCGAGGATGCCCAGAACACCTTCGCCATCGCCGTGGCGGGGCGGGGATTCGACGCGCGCATTTCCACCGAGCATGTGGTGCCCCTGCCCGATTCCGCGTGCGTCTATTGCGGCAATTGCATCGGTGTTTGTCCGACGGGTGCGCTCATGTTTCGCAGCGAATTCGACATGCGCGCCGCCGGTACATGGGACGAAGCAGCACAAACTGAGACCGAGACGATTTGTTCATATTGCGGGGTAGGCTGTTCCCTGAGCTTGCACGTTCAGGACAACGAAATCGTCAAGGTCATGTCGCCGTTGGAAAGTGACGTCACGAAGGGGAATCTGTGCATCAAGGGGCGCTTCGGCTGGCAATTCATGCAGCAGCCAAAGAAGGATGAGAATAGGGCACAGGACGACGGGCGATCACAGGAATAATGACGGCGCGGCAGGGCGCATGCAGCGATCAGGTCAGAATGCGCTGCGCACCGGCGTAGATGTTCATCGAATTCTCGCGGAGAAACCCCACGAGCGTCATGCCGGAGGCGGCGGCGAGCTCAACCGCCAGGCTCGAGGGCGCTCCCACCGCGGCGACAATGGGCACACTTGCCAGCAAGCACTTCTGCACGATTTCAAAGCCGGCGCGCCCGCTTACCAGCACCACCTGATTCTCTAGCGGCAGCATTTTGCGAAAGAGCGCAGCCCCGACCAGCTTGTCCACTGCGTTGTGACGCCCGACATCTTCCCGCAGGAGTATGAGGTTGCCTTCTGTGTCAAATAACCCGGCGGCATGCAGCGCTCCGGTGCGGTCGAAAGTCTCCTGCGCTTGCCGAAGGGCCGCTGGCAAACGGTGCAAGACCTCCGAAGCAACTCGCATAGCACTCTGAATCGGTTCCGCTGTCTGCCGCACCGCTTCGATGCTGGCTTTACCACATATGCCGCAACTCGAAGAGGCCGGAAAGTTGCGCTGCCAGCCCTCCGGAAGCGCATCGCCGGCGCCGTAAACGTATGCCAGGACGATGTTCTCCCGTTCTTCCTCGGTCTTGCCGGGGCAATGCCCAATGGAAACCAGAGAATCCGGTCTTTCTATGAGCCGTTCCGTCCACAGGAAGCCCGCGGCAAGCTCCTCGTCGTGACCGGGTGTACGCATCGTCACGGCAATGCTCTGACCGTTCACCCTGATTTCCAACGGCTCTTCGCGCGCGAGCACGTCAGGGCTGATCACGACGCCTTTGCCAGCTACTCTGGTCACCTGCCACGGCGACGTGGGCGCTTGCTTCTCGATTCTCGTTTGGGCCATTGCATCTCCTACTGCGACGCGCTGCCGCGCGCCGCTGGGTCAGCCGGATGGGCATACATGCAAGTGGACGACTCCTCTATACACTACTCCATGACCCACGTGCATGCTAGTGCATTGTGCTATGCTGCTATCTGATCAACCACAGGATTGTCCCGCAATCTGCTCTTGACCGTGGCGAGTGAAGTACTATGGCGACTCAAAGCATCTCCGGTCGCGTCTATGATGCGGCCTCTAATTCAGGGATTGGCAAAGTCTCAGTCTCCAATGGCGACGCAATTGTCCGAACTGACCCAGACGGCCGCTATTCCCTCGACGTCGATCCGCAGCAAGACCGCTATGTATTTGTCTCGGTACCTGCCGGCTATCGACCGCAAGAGCAATTCTACGCCCTCCTTCAAGGAGAGTTTGCGCAAAGACCGCTGGACTTTCCCCTGATCGCTGCCCCGGAGCGGGCGCGCGACAGCTTTCGCGTGGCTCACCTCTCTGACACCCATGTCGTCCTCGACGAGAGTGGCGCGGTTTCGCAAGCTATCTTGGCGCGCGACCTTGATGAGATCGTCGGCGACCTCGCACCCGATTTCGTCGTTGTTACGGGAGACTTGACGAACATGGGCACCGTCCCGGAGTTGGAAAGCTACCGGGCTGCCGTAGAATCTGCTTCGGTGCCCGTATTCTCGGTATTCGGCGGGCATGACGGCAACATCGAGCGCCGATCTACCCAGGCTGATGTGCCGTGCACGCGCAATTTCGAAGCGACGCTGGGGCCAACCTACTATAGCTTTGATTGGGGCGCGTACCACTTTGTCGTATTCGCGACCGAGGACAACTATTTCACGTCCGCCGGTCGAGACCGCAAAGAGCGCTGGCTGTGGGCCGACATTAGCTTGCAGCCAAGCCACCGCAAGTCTGTCCTCATGCACCATACCGCCCCGGACGAGGCCTTGCTGGAGCGGTTTCGCAGCAACAACGGGGCCCTCATACTTCACGGCCACTGGCACTCCAGCCGTGTCATTACACAAGGAGAAACCGCAGTTGCTTCCGCGGCGTCGGCGTGCTTTGGTGGCATCGACACGCGGCCGCGAGGGTATCGGGTAGTCTCTTTCACGCCTGAGGGAATTCAAACTGCGTTGCAGACTGGGGGGAGTGCGACCGAGCGCAGGAACACAACGCGCGAAGAGTCCTCCCGTACGAATGGTCCTGCGCCAGCCAGCATTGCAATAGGAGAAGAGACATTCTCGCTCGCCTGGCAGCATGAGCTCAAGAGCCCGCTTCACCGTGCCGAGCCGGTCGCATACAAGGACAGCGTGCTGGTCAGTCTGCACAGTGAGCAACTCCCCGGTCGCAACGGAGTTGCCAGCCTTGACGCTCAAAGCGGAGATGAACAGTGGTTCTACCCCACAGAGTCCTCAATCAAGAACCGGGTGGACGTCTTTAGTGAGAATGAGAGTTCCGAATCAAGAGACGAAAGCGATCGGTGTGCCGCCCTAACGGTCAGCGGAGAGCTGCATATCATCGCGATGGCAACCGGAAAACGCGAGTGGAAGGCGGAACTTCCCCAACACCCCTTGCGCTGGGTTTACTCGGCACCCGCCCACAATAAGGAATCCGTCATTGCAGGGTCTAAGGCAGGCTATGGCGCGTATGATATAGCGAACGGGAACCAGCAATGGTACTTCGCCCCCGGGGAAGGCGACGAATGGCCGTCCTACATCTGTCCGCAGGTGTACAATGATGAACTTTGCATCGTGCTCTTGCAGCGTCGCGGCATTCTCGCGCTCAGCATGGAAGATGGAGAAATAGTCTGGGAGCAAGACCTGCCGGTGGAGTACTATTGCGCCTCACCGCTGTTGGCCGGCGACCTGGTGGTCGCTAGTTCAGCATCACCGCATACGGGAGCCAGCCTGAGCGGAGGGCGGCAGGGCGATCTCGCCGTGCTTGATGCCCGCACCGGGAAAGTGGTCACGCTCTACTCACACGCGCTCGCGGGGTATGGCACGGGGTTGACGGTGGTAGACAACTACATATATGCTGCGACGGCGGCGGGCACGGTGCACTGCTACGATTTGCACGGTGGAGGATCACTCTGGCAGTTCCAGTCTGGAGAGGACCTGCTGGACATGACCCCCTACAAGCGCGGCATCAGTTCACTGCTGGCCGCACCGGTGCCCATAGGTGATCACGTGCTCGTGGGAGGCTGTGACGGCTGGCTCTCCGTGCTGGAGCGCGCAACCGGCGCTTGTACCGACCGCGCCTTCTTGGGCGCGCCCATTTCGGCCTCGCCCTGCCTCACTCCGGATGGCTTTTGTGTCGGCACTTACGGTGGGACCATGTTCTCCTACCGCGCTAGGCGCTGACTCTCGAGGGAATGTGAAAAGCCACCTGCCAGTCAACATTCACAGTCAGACTAGGGCTTCGCAACGCCCGCTCCCCACGACTGGCAGTTCCTGCAATCCATCGAAAAAGCTCGTATCCGTTCGTCCTGAGCCTGTCGAAGGATGAACACAGACCTCTCTCTCAAACGCCCCTACAGTTGACTAGGCAGCAAACGCATGTCCGGCACATAGGCGCGTGACGGCAGCGAGGCAACCAACAGGGCTGCTTTAGCCACGTCCTCCGGCTCCAGCGCCTTCGCCAGGACCTCCGGCGGCGTGGGCGTCGGCCTCTTCTCCACCAACGGCGTGTTGCACAGACCGGGAAAGATCACGGTCACGCGGACGCCGTTCTCTTTTTCCTCCTCCATCGTGCCGTAGGCCAAGCCCGCCACGCCGTGCTTCGAGGCCTGATAGGCTACACCGGAGACGTCGGGCCGCTGGACGGCGCCGGAAGAATAATGGACGATGAGTCCCTCGCCTTGTGTGCGCAATTGGGGAAGCACCGCGCGAGTCAAGTTGAACGCCGCCGACAGGTTGGTTGCCAGCATCATCTCCCAGTCGGCTGGATCGAGCACGGTGAGTGCGCGCTGCTTGAGATTGGTGCCTACGCTGTTGATGAGCACATCAACTCTGCCAAACTGCTCCACGGCTCGCTCCACCAGGGTCTGTGCCGCGGCGCCGTCCGTCGCATCAGTGGGAACAGCGCTCGCCGTGCCACCCGCAGCATTGATCTCTGCCGCCAGACCTTCGAGCGCAGCGGCGTTACGGGCGCCAAGCACCACCTTTGCCCCTTGAGCGGCAAAGAGGCGGGCAGTGGCTGCGCCCATGCCACTACTCGCACCGGCAATGATTGCGATCTTCTTGTCAAGCAACTGCATTGCGACTCTCCCTCTTTTTCTTCAATCGTGAATGGACGATGTTCAATTGGCTTTTTCGACTATCCGGCTGTGTTTACTAAGTTGCAGTCAAAACGGCGCTTTCCCCTTGCAGGTCCGCACTAGAGACTATACCGCATCTGCAGGGCGGGCTTCGTCGCGGCAACTCTCGGCCAAGCGAGGACCGGAGGGCGTTTGTTCGACCCAATCGCTGATCGTCCGCTTCTTCGGCGAGCGCAGCATCGTGAGATAGTTTGCGTCATGCGGAAAATCTCCCGCAGATTGACGGTGTGTAAGCCAGATTACGCAGGATACGAGGAGAGTGTGGTACCTTGGACACTGAAGTGCACGATACTCTTTACCAAATGAGTCATTCGCAGGGCAATTAGGTATGCAGCGCGGGCCGCTCCGAACACTGGTAGTCATCCTGGCAATTCTGGCTGCCACGATCGGAGTTTCGATTCTGTTGCAAATTCGGGATTCGCTGCTTGACCGGATACCCGGCTTGCCCGAAACGGCGCCGACTCAAGGCGCGATTGCGCCCGACTTCACGTTAGAGACGCTGGACGGTGAAACCGTCTCCCTCAGCGACTACCGCGGACAACCGGTGGTGCTCAATTTCTGGGCGACATGGTGCGTGCCGTGCCGCGAGGAGATGCCTCTCCTGCAAGAGACGTACGAGGCACACCAAGCGGAGGGTCTCGTTATACTCGGGGTGAATGTGCGTGAAAACCCTGAGGCGGTCAGGCGGTTCTTGGGCGAGGTTGGCGTGGACTTTCCGGTCGTGCTCGACCCCGACATTGCCGTCGGGAATCGCTATCTTGTCACCAGTTTGCCTATGACGTTCTTCATCGACCGCGAAGGCCAACTGCGCACCCTGGTTGTGGGCGGCATGACAAAGACTGTCTTGGACGAGCGCTTGGCGACTATTCTCTGACTCTGCTGCTCTCGCCAGGGCCACTCCGCACACCTCCTACCCTCCTTATGCAATCTTGTGTGTCTCGCAGTCTCTTTCTCATTTGGCCTTCCGGAGAGTTGTGCCCCTGTCACCCTTTCCTAGATTGCATAGTGAAGTAGCAGTGCGCGGCAAGCATGCTCCATAATGTGAGTGACCATCATCAAAGAGAAGTAGTGTGGAGCGAAATCTCATGAAAAACGGCAAGTTGCGGGTTGGCATCATTGGCGCGGGCGGCATCGCAAGAGGCGCACATGTCCCAGGTTATCTTAGTTCCGGGAGGGCAGACGTTCTCGCCGTCTGCGACGTGAATGCGGATGCGGCGCGGTCGTTCGCCGAAACGCAGGAACTCCCCAGTCACTACGGCAGTGTGGAGGACATGCTGGCGCAGGAAGAATTGGACGTGGTGAGCATCTGTACTTCAAACGACGCCCATCATCCCGCCGCGATGGCGGCCATTGCGCGCGGCCTGCATGTCTTTTGCGAGAAGCCGCTGGCAATGAACTTTGCAGAAGCGCTCGAAATGACTGAAGCCGCCGCGGCCAAAGGCGTCGTGACCGGCATCAACTTCACCTACCGTACGACTCCCGCTGCCCGCTACATCAAGGAACTCACGGAAGAAGCAATCTTTGGCGATGTCAAGCACTTCAGCATCGAGTACTATCAAAGCTACTCTGTGCAACCGGGCCGCGGTCTGGAGTGGCGCTTTCAAAAGAAGCTGACCGGTACAGGCGCGCTGGCGGATTTGGGGTCCCATGCTACGGACCTTGCACTTTGGCTGAATGGCGGCATTGCCGGTGCACGCGGCCAGATGGCGACCTTCATTCATGAGCGTCCGCTATTGGACGGGTCCGGCGTGGGCACCGTGGACGTGGACGACGTCACCACCTTCCTCGCCAAGTACGAGAACGGCGCAACGGGCGTCGTCGATGCTACCCGCTTCGCCACCGGACGTACAAACCACCAACGCATATCGATCTACGGCGACAAGGGCTCATTGGTCTTTCAGAACGGCCCCGAGGCCCGCATCGAGGTAGCCGTGGAGCCGTTCAGCAAAGACGGCTCCGCTGTGCCCGTGCCCGTGCCTTCAAGACTTGCGGCGAGCCCGCGCTCGCACGTGCCAGCCTTCGTCAACACGATCCTCGACGGCGCGCCCGTAGACTTTCCCACGTTTGCGGACGGGCTCCGCACACAGGAAGTCCTCGAGGCTGCGGAGGTATCCCACATTGAGGACCGCTGGGTATCTTTGCCGCTCCCACGGTAAATCTCTGTGGCAATGGTATGTGAGGCGGCCTCTCCGGCAATCTACTCTGCGCGAATGCTGCCGGTGGCTTGGGGCTCTGACCTTAGGTGAACGTCCCGCCTTGGGAAGGGAATCTCGATGCCCTGTTCCCGGAAGGTCGCGGAGACCGTGTGGTGGAGTTCGCTGACTGTCTGGAAACGATCGCTCAGGTCAGCCACCCAAGCAATCACCCAGAAGTCCAGTGCGGATGCGCCGAACGCGCGAAAGTAGACGCGCGGTTCCGGATCCTCAAGGATGGCCGGATGACGGTGCACGATGTCCAAGAGCGTTTCCTCCACACGGCGCGTATCGGACGCATAGTCAACGTGGACGTTGAAGTCAAGGCGGATCCGGCGGTCGTCGAGCGACCAGTTGATTACGACAGAGGAGAGTAAGTCAGCATTCGGCACCACCGCCTGCGTATGATCGAATTTGCGCAGTGTCGTTGCCCGTGCTCCCAGATGCTCGACGGTGCCGAGTTGGCCATTTACCTCAATGACGTCACCAATCCCGACTTTGATGGGACGTTCTGCCAGCAAGATGAGGCCCGAAACGAAGTTGTTGACAATGCTCTGCAGGCCGAACCCGATACCGATGCCCAGTGCCCCAAGCACTACCAATACGGCGTCGAGATCAAATCCAACCGTGCGGAATCCGATATACGACCCAATGATCACGATGAGATAGTGGATCATGGCGCCCACTGCGTATTTGGCGGGCGCGTCCGGCTGATCATCCTCTGAAGTACGGTCCTGGAAAGCGCGGCGGACCCGTCGCCCCACTACCCACGTGATACCAAGGATGACGAGCAGGACTATGATGTTCTTTATGTCAACGTTCGTGGCATTGATGGTAAAGAGAGTCACATTGAGCGCGTGCCACAACGTGTCAAGAGTCTCCACGCTCTCCTCCTTTAGCGAGTGCAATGGCTAGGACACTGACGAATGCCGATTCCGAGAGGACTTGTGGGCGTGTCTGCCGCGGTTACCACAGACGCGGGGGTCAAAGCCGTTCTTGCCCTGTCACTGATTGGGAAGGGTCTGGCGCTCCAAGATGAAGCCAAGGAGCGCGTGCAGCTCTTCGAGAGTGTCCGCGATCGGCGCGTATTCCCCATTCATCATCTTGTGATAGAAGTGCGCGATCACAGGGCTATAGAGCGGGAAGGTAACCGTGATCGGCAACGATCGTTGCGATTCGAATTCGCCCAAGAGTGTAGCGACATAGCGTGCCTCTAATTGGCTTGACGCCAAGACGCTGCCCAGCACCGGCAGCGCACTCTCGGTCCCCAGCACGTTTCCCTGTACCTCCGCGCCCATCGCCCAGGAGACAAACTCCCACGCCGCGTCAATCTGCTGCGCGCCGGTAATGACCGCCAATCCCTCATACGTTGCCAACGTTTGGCTATCACCGCCACCGATAGGAAAGAGGGGGTTCGCCTGCCACGCAACATCTGACGTGCGCAAACGAAACATATCCCCGGCATCGCCGACAAACATGGCCAGGCTTTGGGCGGCGAATTGCTGCGCGTAAGAGTCGGAGCCGCCTTCCCGGGTAAGCGGCGATATACCAAGAGAGTGTCTCCAGTCTTGCAGCAACTGGTACGAATTCTCTACTGCGGGCGAATCCAGGGTGCTAATTCTGCCTTCTGCATCGAGGATGTCGCCGCCGCCACTCCATAGCCACGGCAACGACTGGAACCACGAATCGGGAAATCCAATCCCGGCTTGAAGTCCGCCGCCGCTGGGCTCCCTCTGCAACAGATCGAGAGCGAATTCATTCGCTGTCTGGAGTGTCCAGCGATGTCCCGCGGGATACCCTTCAACCCCGTTTCGCCTGAGCATCCCTTCGTTGACATAGAGCAGCCTTGGATTGAAGCGCCAGGGCAGTCCATAGAAGTCCCCGATACCCAGGCGCCTTGCTTCCGGATAGTAGCGAAAGGCCCCGAGCGCCGCCGCAGGCCTATCGCTGGCAACAGCTTGATCCGGTGACCTGCTAACGAAGGACTGGATGTTCACGAAGAGGTTGCGCTCCAACCAGTAAGGAAAGTACATGTCCTGGATAAGGGCAACTTCTGGCGGCAAGCCCGCAGCGGCCGCCACGGCAACCGCCTCTTCGACAGGTCGTTGGTAGAATTCCTGGCGCAGATGCACGTGCGGCAGGTCCCGCTCGAGGCGCTGCCGCACCGCGAACCAGAGCCGGCGTTCAATGGGATCGTCCCACGCAAAGAGCCACAGCTCCACCGGACTCCGTACCTCAGGCGGCGCGACCGGCGTGGGTACACTGACCACGACATCCTCAGTGGGCGTAAGGCGGCCGGCAGCTTCAGGGGCCGACGGGGGAACCGGTTTGAACAAAGTCTCATCCGGCGGACCGCACGTGAGGAGAAGGGCGGGCAAGCCTAGCGAAGATACAAGAAAGTGACGACGGGTAATGCGCGGCATGTTCCTTGGAGGACCGGACAAAGGCAGGAGAATCAACGGGAACTAAGCAAGATTGGGGAGGAATCTCTCTTTTACCCTACCACGAATGAGGAGGTTGAGTCCCGGTTGCTCCATGGCGGCTGCAGCTCAATTCATCCTGCGACCAGATGGACCAAAGATCACTCCACTGCTCACGCCCCGCATCCCGAGCTTGGGGTTCGAAAGGCACAATTGATCCTTGTAACCGCACGAACACGCCGTGCAACTGCACGAATACGCCGCGCAATTCGTGCCTTTCGACACCAGCGCGCAGCGCAACCTGCGTTCGTGGCCTCAAGCGTCAGAGTCTGCCCTTCACATGAGACTTAGCCGTAGTAAGTGGTCAAGCTCATCCCCGCGAAGTTCGGGAGATTTGTAGAGCAAACGCAACTTATCGAACGTGCGCCTAAAGCTGCGCCCACGCGATGAGATTGGCAATCGCTTCCGAACGCGTCGCCCGCAGCTTTATGTCGAGACGCGCCCGCGCATCGAATTGCCGGAACATGCGGTCAGCAATGGCAAAGGTGGCCTCTCCATCCTCTACCGCAACCGCCTCTCCTATCGCATCCACGGGAGTGACAATTGAAACCGCGCGCGGAGCGAGTGCGCCAGCCAGGCTTGGCAAGTCGTAGCGCAAGAGCACACCGGGCAGGAAGCTGCTCGCGGGCACGGTGTAATCTCCCGCGCGTGTGATGTGACGATACGATGCGAGAGTCTCGTAGGTCGCCGCGGCATGTATGCGCTCGTCAAGCGCGGCAGCGTGCAGCGCGACGAGGCCGCCGCCGCTGTGCCCGAGCACCGCTAACCGATCCCGATCCACGTCAGGACGCTCGACAATCAGATCGACACTGCGAATGGTATCGGCCACCCGCTGTGTCAACGGCCATTCGCGCAGGAAGTATCCCATATACGCCAGGCGGGAGTCCGCTCCGAGAAGCGCGAAGTCGTCGGGGCGATAGACCGTTTCCGGCTTCCAACGGGTTTCGCCCCAGCCGCGCACGTCCATAGCAAAGACCATGCTGCCGGCCCGCGCCAACGCGGCGGGTACGCCGTTCTCACCGGCCTCCGCGTCTTTCCCGCGATCGTGGATGTAGACTACCGCGGGATGCGGACCCTCTGACGGTGGGTGGAAGACCAAGCCGGGCACCGGCAGATCGACTTCGCTCTCGAAATACACCTCCTCAACGTGCAGTCCGCCGATCTCGCGCGTGCCAACTGTCTGCAGGACGCCGGCAGCGGGATTCTCCTCGTAAGCGAGAACTGCTTGTGCTGCATCGCGAATATCTCGCCTGAATTGCGCCGCATCTTCTTGGGTTTCCGGCTCTGGGACTTGCGGCGCGAGCTCCTGGACTCGTTTCTCATTCAGGGAGACTACCGTCTCATTCTGATCAGTCAGAATCACTTGCCCCTGCCGCGTGCACCAGAGGGTCTCAGGAGTCTCGGCTTCAAATTGGGCTTCGGTAACCGGTCCGGGCTCGTTCTTCAGCCAGCGATTGAACCAGGCGTACATCGCCTCGCGCATCGGCTGGTTGTAGTCATGGTGGGCCGGCGCCTCGAACAGGTTTGCCCGCTCCGGCACACCCAGCGCCGTGTAGCAGTCGAGGACGTCCGCATAGACGTCCCGCGCGCCGATGAGGGGGAAGAAGTCATAGGTCGTGCACGTAATCTGCATGGGCAGCGGCGCGCGGCTCATCAGAAGGTCCGCCATATCCATGTCGTCGGGATAGCTGCCGACCGGGTCCTGGCACGGGTCGCCGATTTGCCCTTTCGAGTGCATGCGTTCGTAGGTGGCAGTAGAGCACACCGGCATCGCCGCCGTGATGCGATCGTCAAACGCGGTCAAGAACATGGTGAATGTTCCGCCGCCGGACGCGCCGGTGCAGCCGATGCGACTCGAGTCTACGTCGTCTCGCGTCTCCAGGTAGTCAAGCATCCGCACGCCGTCCCACACCATGTGGTTGATGACCGTCTGGCCCGTTAGCCAGCAGGGCAGACACGCGCCGGCGTGCTGCTCAGTGCTGCTCTCAACCGGATTAGTATGTGTGGCGGTATCCCAGTGCTGGCTGCGCTCGCCCTGCCCGATGGGATCGTAGACAAGGGCAACATAGCCGTGCCGCGCCAGGCCGATGCCACGGGCCTGCACCACCATTTCTGCCTTGCCGTCGGCCCAGTGCCCCAGGGGATTGAGCACAGCCGGCAACGGCTCCGTGATTTCCGGCGGGCGGTAGAGGTTGACCGTGACCGGAAAATCCGGCTGGCTCTCGATAAGCAACTTCTCCATCAACGTAGCCGTCTCGCTCGAGGGTGTCCACCAACTGCGGGTTGAGCGGCGTCTTTTCAGGAAACGCGCCCAGCGAAAGGCGAAAGTGCTCGCGCACCGCCTGCAGGTGCGCTTGCCAGTCCTCCGCCGAACTGAAGGAGCGGAGCTTACGCTTGCGCCGCCAATTGTGCTCGCGCGCCTGCCGCAGAAGATAGCCAAAGTAGGCCTCGTCGGCCCCGCTAACGCGTCCGCTCAATACCGCCATGAGGATGCTCCTTCTCTACACTGCCGCCAGATTAAACATTGCCTGCCCGGGGCCCGCATTTGTTGAGAGGAAGAGCGGAAAACTCACACGCGCGCTAGCCTCTCTACGTTGTCGTGCCCTGAGAATACAACGGCTTGGTCGCCTAGAGCAAAGTGTGATAGTATGCGTCCCGTCATGACGAGACCTCTCCCCGGCGACATTCGCGCCTTTGTTGAACGTGAAGCCTCTGCGGTTGCGGACTGGCTCTTCGCGCTCTGTGCCCAGGAAAGCAAACTTGGTTTTGAGGCGGCAACCCGTGCTGAGGTAATGCGTGCCTTCCAGGGCCTTAACCTCACGATTGAGGAAGTGCCCTACCCGCACGACATAGCGGAAAATCCCCACCATGTTCCGGTGCCCGAACTCGATCAGCACCCGGACCACGTGCGCGCCAACGTACTTGCCGCGCGTGCCGGCAGCGGCGGCGGACGCAGCCTCATTCTGCAGACCCACCTGGACGTGGTACCCGCAAGCGAGGGCCAGCGCTACGAGCGCATCCAGGACCCTGAGCGTGGAGAAGTCCTCTACGCCCGCGGCAGCAACGATGCGAAAGGGCAGGTAGCGGCACTTTTGCTCGTGATGCGCGCCCTGGCGCACTTTGGAGTTTCCCTCCAGGGCGACCTGGCTCTCCAGCTTGTCACCGAAGAAGAGGTGGGCGGCAACGGCGCGCTTGCCTTCATTCACGCCGGACACCGCGCGGATGGCGTAGTTGTCATGGAACCGTCATTGGCGCAGATCCATCCCGCCAATCGCGGCGCGCTCTGGTTCCAGATCGGCATCGAAGGCGTCAGCATGCACATGGGTCGCATGCACGAAGGTGTCAGCGCCATTGACAAGGGCATCGCCCTCATTGCCAGTTTCAAAGAATACGAGAAAGAACTGGTCGCAATGAGTAAAGGCTATCGCGGCTTTGAGCGCTACGATCACCCGGTGCAATTGAACGTCGGCATCTTTCAGGGCGGCCACTGGCCCAGCGCCGTAGCGGGTGAGGCCGTCATCGAAGGCGGTGTCGGCTTCCTGCCCAACAAGGCCATGGATGACGTGCGCGCGGACTTGGAAAGCATCGTCGCGAACCATCCCGACGAGTGGATCCGGAACCACACCGCCATCCAATTCAACAAGCTGCGCAACGACTCTTTTGAGATTCCCTACGATCACCCGCTCCCCACCATGCTCCAAGCGGCCGCGCAAGATGCGGGACTGGAAAGCGAGGTGTTCGGTTGGAACGTCTCCTGCGATGCGCGGCTCTACGCCCGCGTTGGCGGACTGCCGGTTGTCGTGTTTGGTCCGGGTGACCTTGCCACCGCGCATGGACCGCACGAGCACTTTGCAGTGGCGGACATGGTCGACGCCGCCTGCGCACTGACCCAATTCGTACAGGATTGGTGCGGCGTAGGCTAGGCAACACCGCATCCTCTCGCAAGCGCGTCCGGATTGAGAGACATGTCGTCGGTAGAACTCAACAGTGGAGACAGCCGCAGAATCTGGGAAGCGCTGGCTTTCATTCTCCATCGCGTCTACGAACCGCTGGAAGAAGCGGGCGCCGAGTGGGCGATCATAGGAAGCGCGGCGTCTGCGCTGCAGGATATTGCGGTCAGCCCCAACGAACTGCGGATTCTCAGCGCACCCGAAGTCTTCGACATATGGTCTGAACATCTCTGGGATTGGCTGGACGAGGAACCGGACAACCAAGATCCCAACCAAGCCAAGCTCTCTCTCACCGTAGAACACGCACCGGCCACCGTCTTCGTGCGCGAACCTCAAGAAAATGAACAGGGTATACTGCTAGAGGGCGTGGGCGGAACGCTGTGGGGCGTTGTCGGCAGAGTACGATTTCAAAACTGGCTCGTGCCGGTCGTGCCGCTTGAAGTGCAATTCGCAACTACGGTGGGACGGTTGACACGCAATCCGACTCAACGGGCGTGGCAGCAATTGGCTGACAAGATGGCAAAGGCGCTCTATGCCAACGGATTCTACCGCGAGGTCATCGAGGAAGCGCTTAGTCCCTATGGAGCGCGGGCCGGCAATGTCGCACTTGACTTGATCCGTGCCCACGCGCTCTCCACGTCCGTCGCGGTCGTCACGCTAAGATCAGAGCACTTGGATGATTCTCTACGGTAGGCGCGGCGAATTCATGCAAGACCAGCCAACGAGACTTCTATCGCCCTCAGTTCGAAATCCACATGTGACAATAGATTCACCAGCGCGCACAGATCCTTAGGAGGAAATACTCTCATGGCAGATCCCATACGCATCGGCGTAATCGGTACCGGCGTCTTCGGCATAAGTCACTTGCGCGTTTTCCAGCAGGCTGAGAAAGCCGGCCGCACCGTCCTCGTGGCCGCCTGCTCCTCCGGTCGCGACCCGGCCAGGGACGCGGAGCGCAAGGAGGAATTCGGTATTCCCATCTATACCGATTGGAAAGAGATGCTCGATAGGGAGTCGCTGGACGCCGTAACCATTGTGACCCCCGACCACCTCCATCGTGAGATGACCGTGGAAGCCGCCAACCGGGGTCTGCACGTCCTCGTTGAAAAGCCTTTGGACGTGACCACAGCCGGTTGCCGTGAAATGGTTGACGCCTGTGCATCCAACAGCGTGTTTCTCCAGGTCGACTTCCACAAGCGCTACGATCCCTATCACCTGGCCCTCGAACGGCAGTGCAACGACGGCACGCTCGGCGAAGTGCTCTACGGCTATGTGCACATGGAAGACAAGATCGTCGTGCCGCGGGACTGGTTTCCGCACTGGGCGGGGTCAACCAGCCCGGCGTGGTTCCTGGGCGTGCACTTCTACGATCTCGTGCGCTGGTGCATCAAGAAAGAAGCCACGAGAGTTTACGCTACCGGCATCAAGAAGAAGCTCGTGTCACACGGTATTGACACCTACGACGCCATCCAGGCGAAAGTGGAGTTTGAAGGCGGGGCCAGTGTTTTCTTCGATACCGGCTGGGTACTCCCCGACACCTTTGAAGCCATCGTGAACCAGTCCATCCGCCTCGTCGGTACGGACGGGTTTGCCGAGGTCGACAGCCAGAATCGCGGCATGGAAGCCGCCAGCTACAAGGACGGCATGCGGACGTACAACGAAGCCTTCATGCGTGAGGAAGAGGACAAGAACGGGAATGTCGTCTACCGGGGCTACGGCTACGAGAGCATTCTCGACTTCGTCGACAATCTGGAGTTTCTGCAGGAGGGCGGCACCATCGAGCAGTTGGAAGGCCGCTACCCCAGCGGCGAAGACGCACTGGAAGTAACCCGCATTGCCGAGGCAGTCCATCAAAGCATCGATAGCGGCGCGATTGTCAACTTGAGGTGAGCGTAACACGGCATGGAGCAACTCTTTCCAGGCTTCTACTGTTGGAGCGCGCCGTTCCGTCCCGGTCGTGAGGCGTACAGTGTCTGGGTGGAAGGTGAGACAGAGAATGTGCTCATCGACCCCCTGACGCCGGAGGAAGGTCTCAGCCGCTTCAGCCATCCGAGCAAGGCAATTGTCGTGTTGCTGACCACGGCCAACCATGAGCGCGATGCGTATTCCATCAAGCTGGGGTTGCGCGCGGAAATTTGGGCGCCGGAAGCGGCAGTGTCCGACATGGACATGGTGCCGGATCGGGTGTACAGCGGCGACGACGAGCTCCCCTGTGGCATTCAGGCCTATCACCTCGAGGGTTCGCATTCCGAAGGAGAGACTGCGTTGCTCGTGCCGAGCGGTCCCGGTGTGCTTGTGATTGGCGATGGGCTGGTCGCGCATCCCGATGCCGACTGGCGCGTCTTCGTGCCGGAAGAGCGCGCAGCACTGCTGCCACTGCTTGGCGGACCAATCGTCACGTCACACGGTGCGCCGGTGCTCGGGTGCAGGTGCGGGCCTGTGTGCCTTCTTGGAAGCGTAGCGCCTGGTGCTCGTGCCCAACGCTAAGAAGGGATAAACTACACTAACAATCCTAATTTCTCTAATCTTGCTATAATACGTGCATGGATCCAATACAGAACCCATACGCCCCGGGAGCGGGTACACGGCCGCCGGAACTTGCGGGCCGTGGAGAAATTCGCGAGACCGCGCTGATCGCTCTGGAACGCATCCGCCGCGGACGCTCCAGCAAGAGCATCATCATGGTCGGTTTGCGGGGTGTCGGCAAGACAGTGTTGCTCAACCGCATTCAAGAAGACGCCGGGGAGCGCGGCTTTTACACGGCGGCTGTCGAAGCGCCGGAGCATCGTTCGCTGCCAGCGGACGCCCCATCTGCGGCGAATAGTGCTGAGACTGTCGCGCACAGAGGCGTCACGGGAACTCGCACAACGCGCCCTGCGTGGGCTTGCCGGGTTTGTAAGCGCTTAAGGTGAAGTACCAAGACATCGAAGTCGGCCTAGATTTCTCGCCAGAACCGGGCTTGGCGGACAGCGGAGACCTGGAGGCGGATCTGCAGGACATTTTCGGAGTCGTTGGGAACGCCGCAAAAGCGGTCAGTTCCTGCGTGGCGCTCTTCGTTGACGAAATTCAGTACGTAAAAGAGGCGGAGTTGGCGGCGCTGATTGTTGCTCTACACCACACGTCCCAAAGCCAGTTGCCCGTAACCCTTGTTGGGGCCGGTCTGCCCCAGGTGCGCGGCCGCATTGGCAAAGCCAAGTCATACGCAGAGAGGCTCTTCGACTTCCCCGAGATTGCAGCGCTTTCACCCACGGACGCCAGGTGGGCAATGCAGAAACCGGCGCAAGCGGAAGGCGTGACGTTTACTGATAGCGCGCTCGATGCCATCGTCTCGCAGACGCAAGGATATCCCTACTTCTTGCAGGAGTGGGGCAAGCACGTGTGGAACGCGGCTGATTCCTCTCCCATTACTGCGAGTGTGGTAGATGATGCAGCTAAACTAGCTATTGCGAGCCTGGACCAGAGTTTCTTTCGCGTTAGATTTGATAGACTAACACCGTCGGAGCGTCGATACCTCCGGGCCATGGCTGATCTGGGTCCTGGTCCGCACCGTTCCGGCGTGATCGCCCAAAACTCGGCCGGCTCGTTTCATCGCTCGCGCCGACACGTAGCAATCTCATTAGCAAAGGCATGGTCTGGAGCCCGGAGCACGGAGACACCGGCTTCACCGTGCCAATGTTCGATGAATTTATATTGCGCGCAATGCCCGCGAACGGCGACGACCGTTAGATTCCCTATCACTCAGCGTGTCCGGCGCGATGCGCAGACCTGGAGGGAGAGAAACATCAATTCGTCACGTCAGGCTCCATGGTTTAGCGATTACACTATGCGCTTACAACGTACAAACATCAAAGCCGGAGGAAAGAGATGAAAACAAGCACCCGCTTACGCGGGCCAATCATCAACCGAGTTGCCCGGCCCGCGCTCGCGTGAAATCAAGGCGATGTCCGAGCAGTACGAGCCCAATGCTTCCAGTGAGCAGGTGCCGATTGTCTGGAAGCACGCCGAGGGCGTGTGGGCAACGGACATGGACGACAACACGTTTCTGGACTTCACCAGCGGCGTGCTCGTCGCCAACGCCGGTCACAGCCATCCGCGCCTCGTGCGCGCCATGCAGGAACAGGCGGAGCGCGCCGTAAACACGTATGACTTCCTCAATGAGTGGCGTCCGCAGTTGGCAAAGAGGCTCGTGGAGATTACGCCGCCGAACCTCTCGCGCGCGATTGTGCTCTCAACGGGAGCCGAGACGATTGAAACCGCCATGAAGATCGCGCGGCTCTACACCGGCAAGCACGAAATCGTTGCTTTCCACGGCGCGTTTCACGGCCGGACGTTTGGCGCGATGTCGGTGAACGGCAAGCGTTCCAGTCCGGGCATCAAGGGCTTTGGGCCGTTTCTGCCCGGCGTCGTGTTTGCGCCGTTTCCCTATCCCTATCGCAGCATCCTCTGCCGCGGCCATGAAGACGAATGCAGCGAACGCTGCTTCGAATACTTCAAGTGGATCATAGAGACAGAGTCCGAAAAAGACATCGCCGCGGTGCTGGTGGAGACCTATCAAGGCGCTGCCGGGTCCATCATTGCCCCGAAAGATTGGTTGCAGATGATCGCGCAGTGGTGCAAGGAGAACGGCGCCGTACTCATCATCGATGAGGTGCAGGCTTCCTTTGGCCGCACCGGCAAGCTCTTTGGTTTCGAGCACTACGACATCGAACCGAATCTTCTCTGCCTCGGCAAAGGCATCTCCTCCACGGTGCCGGTCTCGGCGGTGGTTGGCGAAGAAGACATCATGAGTGTCTTGACGCCGGGATCCGTATCCAGTACGCACGGTGGCAACGCCTTTTCAAGCCGTGTCGCCCTGGAGAACATCAACATAATTCTGGAAGAGAATCTCTCCGACAATGCGGCCCGCATTGGCGAGATTCTCGATGCCAGATTTCGTGAAATGCAGGCCCGGTATCCCGCTATCGGCGACGTGCGGGGTCTCGGCTTGGTCTTCGGCATTGAGTTCGTCAAGGACCGGAGACCCGCGAACCCGCTCCGGAGCTGACGCAAGCCGTCATTGACGAAGCCTTCAAGCGGGGTCTGGTGATGATCGCGCCGATCGGCTTCTACGGCAATGCAATTCGCGTTGCGCCTCCGCTCGTCATCACGGAAGAAGAGGCCTTGCTCGGCGCGGATATCCTGGAAGAGGCAATTGCAGCCGCGGTGGGATGATCGTTTAGGAAGGACTTGACAGAGATTCACATATCTGCGGCAGCTCTAATCATCCAACCATAGAGAGGAGTTGACACAATGTCCGACCTGTTCGTTACCGATCTGAACTACCTGGCAATACTGGTGGCAGGTATTTCCAACATGGTGGTAGGTTTCTTGTGGTACGGTCCGATCTTTGGCAAGGCGTGGATGGCGCTGCGCGGCATTGCCCCGGGGGAAATCAACCCAAATCCGCTCATCTTCGTTGCTTCCTTCTTGCTCTCGTTGCTCATGGCACTCGTGCTCGCCATCTTCATTCACCACGTAGGTGCCAGTATTCAGGCCATGAGCCTTGTACTCGGTTTCCTGGTTGCACTCTTGATTTGGGTTGGCTTTGTTGGGCCGGCGACCTTTCAGAACAACATGTACTCCGGCATCTCAAGGAAACTCTTTGCTATAGATTACGGATATGTGCTGGTCGTTCTGCTGATCCAAGGCGCGATCATCGGCGTGTGGCGTTGAAGTGAGCCAGCATTGCCTGATCTCCTCGCACGACTGAGCGAGTCTGCAGAATCCGACAATGGAGATTGAAAACGCTGCGGTGAGAGTAGCCAATGTTCGATCGCTCCACCAAGCTAGGCTACAAAGAGCAAAAAAGTCATTGCGCCGGCTCGCATCGGCGCGGGGCAAGAGCGGTATCGCGCGATTAGCCTGTCTTTACTTCGTGCTTTGCGGATGCTGATGCAACCAAGCGGAGTGTTTGTAAATTGGCCAAGATGAGCGGAGGCGAAGCCCTCGTCAAGTCCCTCGTCCGGGAGGGGGTCGAAGTCGTATTCGGGATCCCGGGCATTCACATGTCCGGGATAATCACCGCGTTGCGGGACGAGCCGGGAATTCGCATGGTCACGACCCGCCACGAAGCAGGCGCGGCACACATGGCCGACGGCTATGCCCGCGCCTCCGGCAAACCGGGCGTAGTCCTGACGGTTCCCGGCGCGGGTCTCTACAATGCCGCCACCGGCCTTGCCACGGCCTACGCCCGCTCCTCGCCCGTGTTTGTCATTGCCGCCCAGATTCCGCGCCCCCAGATCGGCAAGAACCTCGAAGTCTACCATGAAGTCGCCGACCAGCCCTCCGTGGTACGACCCGTGACCAAGTGGCAGCGGCTGGCGCTGCGGCCGCGGGAGATCCCGGACGCCGTATGCGAAGCCTTCAGACAGATGCGTACCGGCCGCCCTCGCCCCGTGCTCCTCGAGATCCCGCCCGAGGCGGGGGTGGAGCGCGAGGAGGTCGCATTGCGGAATCCGGCTCAGTATTCGCGCATTGTGCCGAGCCAGGAACACCTGCGCAATGCTGCCCACGTGATCGCGAACTCTCGCCTGCCCTTGATATTCGCCGGCGGCGGAGTGGGGCTATCGGGCGCGGAAGAGGCGCTCCTCGCGCTGGTTGAAGCAACGAATATACCCGTAATCACGTCCAGTGGGGGCAAGGGTGCCATCCCAGACCGCCATCCGCTGTGCTACGGCGCGTGTCTCAGCCCCGCCGGGGAGAGACCCGAGATGAATCAACTCTTTGAGGTGATGCAGTCCGCTGACGTGGTAATCGGCTTAGGCACACGCTTTTCGTTGGGTAATCCGGCCGGCGAGGCGTCCACGTTGGTGAACATCAACATTGACGACTCCGAACTCACGAAAGTCCAGTCCAATACAATCCCCTTGCACGGCGATGCCAAAGCGACTATTGAAGCCCTGCATCCCTTCCTCATACAGGCAGGGGCAGGGAGTCGGCCGTCACCCGCGGAAGCAGTCAGCGCGGCTCGGCGGCTGATCGCGTATCACGACATTAGGCTCAAGGAGCCGCAGTATCCAATTCTGGATTCAATGCGAAACAGCATTCCGGAAGACACATTCGTCGTTTGGGATAGCACGAAGTTTGGCTACTACGCCCGCACACACTATCCGGTGAACCATCCCAAGACCTTCATGGATTCCGGCTATTCATTCAACCTCGGCTTCTCCTTCCCGGCCGCGCTGGGCGTAAAGGTGGCCTGTCCCGATCGGGCCGTCGTGAGCGTCATCGGAGACGGTGGATACATGTTCAATGCTCCTGAACTCTCCACAGCGGTGCAATACGGGATATGCACGACGACGATAGTTTTCAGAGACGACTCCTACGGCAATGTAGCCTACGATCTGGACGAGTTCTTTGCCGGAACCTATGAAACCGACCTGCTCAACCCGGACCTCGTCAAATTTGCCGAATCGTTTGGCGCGGTCGGTATGCGGGCGAACGACCCCAAGGAGCTGGCAACGCTCCTTCCGCTCGCGTTGGACAGCCAAGCGCCGGTGATCATCGATGTACCCGTCGGAGACATGCCGCTGCCGCGTGCCAAGTTGCAGGCACACTTGCCTTCCGTGCCCTGGGTGGTGCCTCAAGAAGGGCTGATAGATTCCTGAAACGCAGTCTCCCGGCGAATACGGAGAATCCTTGAGACAGGTGCAGTTCACATGCGATGTCAGTCCGAGAGCCAGCCTGGGGACTCAAATGGCTCGCCGGCCTTTAAGTAAGGACATCGACTTGCGCAGGGTCGAAGGGTTTCGCAGTTAACCTAACTCACAGAGCCGGTAGCGCCATCGGCCCAGTCTTATCCGGCTCGCATGCCCATGGCCAATGCTCGAGCGCTAGTCTCGCAGCGCCTTCATTACCAAGGGGATCTCGCCGAGGAGATCTGAGGCGAGGAGTCCGCTTGCGCCCAGGCGAGAGCGTACTCGTTCGCCGGTTTCACCATGAATGAAAGCGCCGGCGACCGCAGCGTGCGCCGGCGAAACGCCCTGCGCCACCAAGCCGACCGTGATGCCGGCGAGCACGTCGCCGGTGCCGGCGGTCGCCAGCGCCGGATTGCGGTGAGGGTTAATCCAAGTCGAGCCATCCGGCGCGGCGGTAATGCTTGGCGCTCCTTTGGCGAGCATGACCACCCCCCATGCGGCGGCGCATTGCGGCGCCAATTCCAGCCTGCCGTCGTCTACGTCTGCCGCCGGTTGCCGGAGCAAGCGCCCAAGTTCACCGGCGTGTGGCGTGAGGATCGTGTTCTTTGAAAGGGCCCCCTCTAACGCCAAGCCCGCGAGCGCATTGATGCCGTCGGCGTCAAGCACCAGAGGAGGGGCGTCTGTAGCGGAGCGCAGACTATCCACCAGCATTCTGACGAATTCAAATGTCTCCGGTTCGTTTCCCAACCCACAGCCGACCAGTATGGCTCGGTAATTTGGCAGCACGTCAAGAATTGGTTCAAGAGCATCCGACGCCAGGTGGCCCTTAGAATCCGGCATCGGTAAGAACGTGCATTCGGTCGCCTTCGCGGCTACGACGGGTTGAATCGGCCCAGGAACCGCCAAGGTAACCAGGCCGGCGCCTGCCCGCGCCGCGGCAGCCGCGCTCAAATACGCCGCTCCGATGTAGCGGGAAGAGCCGGCGACAACCAGCGCCCGGCCAAACGTCCCTTTGTGCGCTCCTCCCGGTCGCGCAGGCAGGAATTCTCGGACCAGTGATGCCGTAGTGCGCTGGAGTGGCAAAGGATGCGACCACTCAGGCGGCAAACCAATGTCGGCAATGTGCACATCGCCTGCCAAGTCTGCGCCATTGCCGACAAAGCAGCCCGGTTTCGCCAAGCCGGTAGCAATCGTAAAGTGCGCCCGGAATGCGTGTTCATCCGCTTCCCCTGAATCCGCGTTGATCCCGCTGGGAATGTCAATGGCCACACACAAGGCATCCGGGGCAACGGACCCATTTAAGGCGGTGAGAACCTCCTGCACGACTCCACGCAGCGGAGGTGTCGCGCCAATTCCAAGTAGAGCGTCCAGAACGCAGTCAGCGTTTGCCAGCCACTCATCGAGTATGCGTACGCTTTCACCCTCCCCATGGACGGCAACAGGAATATCGAACGCCTCGATGCGTGCGAGATTAATGTCATGGGAACGAGCGCGGGTGAGGTACACGCGGGGCTGCATGCCGGCGCGGTATAGATGATACGCCGCCACCAAGCCATCCCCACCGTTGTTGCCTGAACCGGCCAGGATTACCACGCGTGCGCCCACTTCAAGCCGGCCCTCTCCCCGGAGAATTGCGGCAATGTTATAGCCTGCCAACTCCATCAGGGTAGGCTCGTCCAGACCGATAGCGACGGCATCGGCCTCCAGTCTGCGCATGCTTTCGGTATTGACCAGCTTCACCGTGGCGCTCCTCCGGACCAATCCGCGACAGGTCTCTCTTGCGCATGGCAACTCGCTCTTGCAGCCGGAACCCGGCGTGCCATGGTCGCGCTTTGCAATTGAATCTTGCGCAATCCGCGTTTCCTCTCTCTTGCCTTACAATGTACTCCCGGCGAGCCAACAGCAAGTCCTACGTGATTCAAGTTTGCTGCTGCAAGAGTCAACGCGTCTCGTGCCGTAGGCAATCGTAGCTCTCCGGACAAGGCCGCAGCCCACTCCTGCCTAGGTTGCCACAACCACCGCCACAGCGAATTCACGGCTGTGGCTCAGACTGATCTCAAAGTGTCGTAGATTGAGCGCGCGCGCGCGTGCAGCCGCCGCGCCGTGCAAATAGACCAGCGGCTTGCCGCGCTTATCGGGCAAGACTTCCATTTCTCGCCACCGTATGCCCCATATGCCGGTGCCCAGCGCTTTTGAGATTGCCTCTTTTGCCGCGAAGCGCGCCGCCAATTCCGGCACGCGACCACCATAGAGTGCCTGCTCCGGCTGCGTATAGACCCGTTGTAGAAAGCGGTCGCCGTAGCGCTCAACAATTCGTGCGATCCGCGGTATCTCAATTATGTCTATACCGGCACGAGACCCACCAGCGGTAGGCAACAGACTCTCTTTGCCAGTTCCGGACGGCGCGGGACGAATGAGGCCCTTTCCCTGACCAATATTAGCCAGAATCTCTCTCGCCGTTGTCTCGCCATCATCGGCGTCTGCTTGGATCGTCGCAGCGCGGCGAAAGACACCCTGCAAACGGTTAGGTTTGCGCAAGAGAAAGAGATAGAGCGGGACAGTAATCTGATCCAGTGCGGCCAAGATGGAAGCAGCATCATCCGGATCAGGCAGAACGACCACGCCCGTTCCGCCGTGCGCGGCGATGCTCTGCGCGCTCGCCGCCATCGCCCCGGCAAGCCAGGGCGGGTCAGGAGTCTTTTCGTGTGCTTCTGAGGCATTGGGTGATTGGCCCTCAATGGGAAGAAAAGTCTCTTGTCGCAGCACAGCAACGTGCGGCAAGCGGCTTCCGAGCGCGCGGCCCACCTTCGCTCCGAACCTCGCGTTCCCGGCCAAGACGATGATCATTCCCCAACCAGGCTTACATACTGCACGACGCCTTCATAGGAACGCCCGGAAGCTACGATTTCGACGGTGCGAATGAAAACCGGACGTTGCGCCAGATGCAGGATGTTCTGCTCATAGGTATACCACGTATCTTGCTCGATTCTGGTTGCATTGCTCGTGAGGAATCCCTCTTCACTGGGTACAAAATAGTAGAATCCGCGGTACCACTCTCTCTCTTCGCCGCTGATGTCACGGTACTGAATCCGCAGCATGATGGGGTATTCGGTACCTTTCCAACCGCCACCGGGCAGACTTTGGTGCACTGCCTTGACGCGTGCTCTGAGGACCAGTTCCTCGAAATCCCAAACGTCTCGGTTGACTTGCTGCAGGAACACTGTCTGGCCGTGGCCCTCGCCCACCCGTTTGAGGTGCACACCGTCTTCTTCTATCCCCACAGATCCGGAAGGCGCATCAATTGATCTGTCTTCTTCGGTCCAGTATGCTCGGTGGTCAGAGTCGGTTTCCGAAAAGTCGCCCCCCTGCACCAAGTCCTGGGCAGCAGGCAGCGGCGCCTCCGGCAATTGACCGTCTTCAGTGGTAACTCGCTCCCGGGCGGAAAGCGATAATACCCGCTCCCCGTCGCTCACGAGCGCATTGCCTAAGCGCGCGCCGAGTGAACTGCGCGATTCTGCGATCACTTCCACGGTATAGCTGCCCTCCATGAGCCTCGCAGTGAACGTGGGAGCAAGTACGCGGAAGACACGACTTTCCGGTGATCTGACCGGGGCCACCCCTATGCGGCTCTTACCCCTCACTTGCTGGAGAACAACCTGCATCTTCTCGGGTTGATAGCGCACGAGATTCGAGGATACCAATGACAACCTACTATTTGGATACATGAGTACGGTGCTGTCATCCGGCAAGACCAGAAAGGCACGAGAGTTTTCGTCAGTCCTGATGGAGTCGCCGGGATTCAAGACAGCCACGTCGAAACGCACGACCCAGCTTGGGGAACCTGCTGCATGTACGAACACTTCTTGACCGCTGATGACGCGGACGGGTACCGAAACGTCCTGGCGGATACTCTCGACGATCAACCGAAAGGCGTGGGGAAGTGAGTAAACCAAGGCCAAGAAGATGAGAAAGCTAACGACCAGTATCGCCCACGACAGACGCTGCAAGCCTTGATACGGCCGGCTCGTGGTCACCGGGGGGGCCGTGTACTGCTGCATGTCATTGCCTGATCTGAAACTCGACGAAAGCTTCAGACTTCGGTTCCCACCTTGTGTCGACGAACTCAACTCTGCTCATGAGGGGCCCGGAATGGAGTCGATTCAAGAAAACCTGAAGTACTTCAACCGGCCCCTCGGCGAGAACTTCCACGCTCCCGTCACGCGCTTCGTTGCGGACGTATCCCACAAGCCCCAAACCCACTGCGGCACGTTGAGCAAATTGGCGGTACCCCACGCCCTGCACTCTTCCGTAAACGCGGGCATGCAGACGCTGTCGGTCAGAGGGGTTGCCCACGCTTCCCTCCCGGTACCTTGCTTCTATTGGAAGCGGCTTACGCGTTGTCCAAGCCGAGTTCCTGGCGCACTTCGCCGACTGCATCCACAATTACGGAGAGTTTAGCCTGCGCTTCGTCCACTGTTCGGGTCTTGAGGCCGCAATCGGGATCGATATAGAGCCGGTCGGCGGGCACGACCTGCAAACCCTTGTAGATTCCGGCTTTGACTTGCTCCTTATTCTCAATCACGTGGCTGTGCACGTCTACTACCCCCATAGCGAGTTTCTTTGTAAACGGCGCCCGGGACTTGAAGAGGTCCAGGAGATCAAAGTCGCTGTTTGCCATCTCCAGGTCGATCACGTCCACCGGAATATCCAGCATCTTGGGATAGATGGCCTCAAAGTCGCCATAGCAGATGTGTGTGCCGGTCGTTGCCTGAATGCCATCAACTACCACACCCATCGCGCGAATTGCCAACGGCAGGTCTTCCGGCCGCGTGGAAACTGCCGGCTCGTCAACTTGAATGTACTGCGCGCCGGCCTTTTCGAGATCCACCACCTCTTCGTGAAGCACCTCCGCCATAGCCAGCACGAATTCTTCCTGCGAATCGTAATAGTTGTTGTAGGACCACTCAGCCATCGTGTAGGGACCGGTAATCATGCCCTTTACGGGCCTATCGGTCAAACTCTGCGCAAATTGCCACCAGTCAAGCGTAAACGACTTTACCCGCTTCAGCGGTCCCACTGCGATCGGCTTCCGATAGTAGCGGTTTCCATACGAGCGCACGAGGCCGCTGATCTCCATGCCTTCCATAGTTTCGGCAAAAAACGTTGCCATATCGCCTCGGTACATCTCGGAGTCTACGACTATGTCGAGTCCCAATTCATTTTGAAAGTCGACCCAGAACTCAGTGTACTTGCGCTCCAGCGTCACCAATTCCTCGTGGGGCAACTTGCCACGCGTATAGTCCGTACGCGCCTTCGCAAGCGCTCGCGGCTTCGGCAAACTCCCAACCTGGGTTGTCCATAGACCTTCCATTGTTATGCAACGGCCTCCTGAGCTTTCTTAACTGCACGAACCATGTTCTCTAACTTGCCGTATGCCGTTTCTCTCGGCAGAAACTCCAAGCCGGTATTCGGGCTGATGGCCAGTCGGTCTTTGGAAACGTGCTGAGCCACCCACTGGGCGGTATCCAAGACCGCGTCTTCAGTTTCCATGCGCACATTGCGCGCGTCAATCATGCCGAGTATTAGGTCCTTATCAGCGGGAAAATCCGGAATCAGCGTGCCATTCTGCTTGCCTTGAACCATGTCCAGTCCGAAGCCCTGGAACGGCAAGGCAAAGAAGTCGTGCAGACCAACCGCGTCACCGAAATCCGTACGCAGAAGGGTCGTGGCTCCCACGCCATCCATGAGCACGTCCATGGCTTCCTGGAAGATCCCCCAGTCGTCCTTGTAGCGGTGCCACACGATGGCCGGTTCGTCGACTTGAATGAGCGGGGCATCAGTTGCCGCCAGAGCCTTCATCTCTTGATTCAACGCGCGCGCCGAATCCATCACGAGCGACTTCAGGTCAGCGTACACTCCTGGCAACGACAACTTGGCAATGGTGTAGGGCCCCGTAACCACCGGCTTCACCGGCGCGGCGGCACAATCGCGGGCAAACTCATAGTCGCGCACAAGGATTGGCTCGTGCCACTCGACTTGCGCTGTTGCTTCCGGCTGGCGGTAGAACGTGTTTGTATCGAAGTAGCGGATGAGACCGCCAATCTCAAAGCCCTTTAGACGGCCTGCAATGTATGTCACGGGATCTTGCCACCGGATTTGACCGTCCGTGATCATGTCAATGCCAGCACGCTGCTGCTCGCCGATCACTTCAACGGTAACGTCATCTGCCGCCGAGGCGAGCTCTTCGGCCGATATGCGACCTCTGTCAAAGGAGGCTATGGCACGGCGCAATGACTGGCCGCCGGGCCTATTGGCGACTTTTGGATAGTTTCCTGGAACCGTACTGATCATCTACTGCTCCTGTAGTGCGACTTTTCCTGCATCAGACTATATGGTATGGCACACCGACCTAAAATTCAAAACCGGCTAGACGTGAAGTTCGTTGGTCCGAGCCTGTTGGCATTGGGTACCAATGCATATCGAACACGGCAGAACATCCTCTGGTGGTTGAGGTTAGTCGCTGCATCGCGGGGCAAGATCGTGGTACCTCACTCGGTGAGTCTTGAAGCCGGCACCTGATTGCGGGAATCTTCATCGAGTGACAGCATTTGCGCTCTAAGCTATGCTAGGGACACAACACCGCATGGAGTCACAGAACTCTTGCCGTAGCATAGCAAGTGTGAATCAAGAGCCGCCTTAAGACGATACCGACCAATTGCATGCACGGACTCGGCCGCTGAGCGGTGGCCGGACGTTGGCGGTATGTTTTGCAGAAAGGACCACGCTACCGTGCGCATCACCGATGTAGAGACCCATGTCCTTGGCGACAACTGGCGCAATATCGTATTTGTGCGCGTGCTCACCGATGAAGGTCTGTATGGCATTGGCGAAGCAACCATCCAGAATCGCGATGAGGCTGTGGTTGCTTACTTGCACGGGGCCAAGAAACGACACATTATCGGTAGCGATCCCTTCAACATCGAAGACCTGTGGCTCCGCATGTATCGTGATGACTTCTGGCGCGGAGGACCCATAGCCAACACTGCGCTCAGTGCAGTCGAAATCGCGTGTTGGGACATTGTAGGGAAGGCACTGGAGACCCCGGTCTATCGCTTGCTTGGCGGCCGGTGCCACGAACGCCTCAAGGCCTACGCCAATGGTTGGTACACCGGCGACCGCACGCCGGAAGACTTTGCGCAGCGCGCGAAAACGGTGGTGCGCAAGGGCTACCGTGCACTGAAGGTGGACCCATTTGGCGCGGGCACGTACGAGATGGAGGCGGAAGAAAAGCGCAAATCAATCGCGCTGGTAGAAGCCGTCCGCGATGCCGTTGGTCCCGACGTCGAAATCTTCATCGAAATGCACGGTCGCTTTAGTCCCGCAACCGCAATCGAAATCGCTCGCGAGTTGGAGCCCTTCAAGCCGGGCTGGGTGGAAGAGCCGGTGCCGCCTGAAGACCATGATGCGCTGGAGCGGGCAGCGCGGGACATACACGTGCCGGTGGCAACCGGTGAACGTCTCTTTACACGCTACGAATATGCGCGCTTCTTTGCGCACAACGTCGTCGACATCGTACAGCCGGACATCATTCACGCCGGCGGCATCATGGAACTCAAGAAAATCGCCGCCATGGCGGACGCCCACTACGTGATGGTCGCGCCGCATTGTTCCAACGGCCCGGTGTGCACGGCGGCCAGCGTGCACTTCGATTTCTGCACGACGAACGTGAAAGTTCAGGAGTGTTTCGACGACTTTGCTCCCGAGTTCGTGCGCGAAGCCGTCATTGGATTCCCAAGAGTTGAAGACGGCTATTTCTCACCGCCGGAGGCGCCCGGTCTGGGCATCGACCTGAACCTGGACGTGATCAAGGAACATCCTTACCGATTCGGCCACTTCAACCTCTTTGCAGACGACTGGCAGCGACGCTCTTACTAGCATCCATCCCTCATTCAGTTGAGCTTTGCCAGATCGTGCTGAGTTCAACCCCTTGCCTCTAGGGGATCTGGGCAATGGCGGCGAAGTTGATCATTTTACATGCAGGGCTCTTCGATGCTTCGAGTTCGGGACGCCATTCGTCTGGTTGAGCGAGACGGTTGGAAGCACGTCCACATTCGAGGAAGCTTCCGCTACCTCCGTCACCACACAGTACTCGGGATAGAAGCCATGGCGGATTAGCTGAGCATGGAACCCACACCAAGAGTTGCGCCAGTGTTCTGAAATGGTAAGAATCCAAGATGGGGATTCAGATCTAAGCTGCACCTTTGCCATAGGGAATACTGAAAACGGCTACCGGCATATGATCCCGACAACGGGACAGTGTCGCTGCCGCGACTGTGCGGGAAGAAGTGGGCAGATTGACTTGAGAAGGTGTTCTTCATCAGGTCGCACTCTTCGGGGTACGAAACGAATCGATGCCGCAACCTCAGGCAGCGACCGCATTGGCCGACATAGAGGCGTAGATACCAATCGACGTGCCCTACGCCAGTAGGTTGACGTTGGGAGCCTGGCGACAAGACTGGAACATGACTATCAACACGGACTTCCTTACTCGGTGTATCCTGACCCTGGAGAGTGCGTTCGCGCAGTTGCAGCAGTTTGAGGCGGACAGCATTGCTTACGACATCATGCGGGCTGCGTGTGTTAAGGAATTTGAACTGGTCTTGGAGCAGAGCGGCAGTCTGCTGAGCAAACGGCTAAGGCCCTACTTCGCCAGCAATCAGCAGGCTGACCGGCTTACCTTCAAGGATCGCTTTCGCCATGCCGCGAAGCACGGCTTGATTTCAGTCGAAACCTGCGAACGCTGGCTCACGTACCGGGATATTCGGAACGACACAGCTCACCGCTACGGCGCGGGCTTTGCCGAGACAACGCTCAAGTCGCTGCCCGCGTACATCGTTGACGCCAAAGAACTGGTGCAAGTCATCGCGGAGAATGTTGATGACTGAACGACTAGACCTGCCCAACCGCTACCGCCGGCAAATTGAAACGCTACTGCGCAAGCACTTGCCCGGCGTGGATGCATGGGCCTACGGCAGCCGTGTCAACGGTAGCAGCCACCCCGGCAGCGATCTCGACCTGGTGCTGCGCACGTCAACGCTGGAACCGATACCGGACAGTTCGCTCCAAGAGTTTGTCGCGGCATTGGAGCGGTCGAATATTCCCATCCTCGTCCAGGCGCACGACTGGGCGCGCTTGCCGGAGAGCTTCCACCGTGAAATCGAACGCGAACACATGGCCCTTGATGTAAAGCGCAACTATCCAACGACTAAGTGTGCGGCGTCTTGGTAAAATTCAGCGTCCTTGACAAAGCAAAACACGAAATTCCGAGCGGCGCGCTTGGGGGATGATACGAAATGAGAGAGTTTGCGGGCTGATAGAATGGCAGGCAATGGAATTGCAACAGGGTTTTCCACTCTACATCTGAGGTAGTGTCAATGGTTTACGACCTGATTGTCCGCAACGGCGACATCATCGACCCGGTTGAGAACCGACGTTTCGTAGGCGACATCGGCGTTGCCGACGGCAAGATCGCAACTTTGACGGAGGGCACGCTCGCGGGCAGCGGTCGGCAGGAGCTCAATGTAGCCGGCCATATCGTAACGCCCGGTCTGGTGGACCTGCACGGCCACTGCTACTGGGGAGTAGGCGGCACGGGACTGGACCCGGATCTGGTAGGCGCACGCCATGGTGTAACCACCTGGATCGATCCCGGCAGCAGCGGTGCCGCTACGTTTCCTGCCTTTCGGCGCTTCATCATCGAGCAATCGCAGGTGCGGGTGGTTCCCTTGCTCAATCTCAGCGCCAAGGGTCTCGTGCATTGTCAGGATTTCGGCGAACTTTACGACATTCGTTACATCGACTCTGATCTCACTGCCGCCACCATTGAGCGTCACCGCGACCTCATTGCCGGTATCAAAATACGCGCGGGTCGCTCCAGCACCGGTCCGATGGGCATGACCCCGCTGTGGATCGGCCGCGAACTCTGCGACCAGCTCTCAATTCCGCTCATGGTGCATATTTCGAACGTCGCGCCCACCCTTCAGGAGTTGCTCCCCATACTGCGAAAGGGCGACATCGTCACCCATTGCTTTCACGGCAAGGTGGGAGGGGTATTAATGCGTGGCCGGGTGCGCGACGAGGCGTGGGCGGCACGCGAGCGCGGCGTGCTCTTCGACATCGGTCACGGCAATAGCAGCTTTTCGTTTCCGGTTACCGAAGCCGCGCTGGAACAGGGATTTCCGCCGGACTCCATCAGTACAGACTTGCACCAAGTGAGCATTCGCAGCACGGCCCAGAGCTTTCCCCACATAATGTCCAAGTTTCTCGCCCTCGGCATGGATATCGAGACTGTAGTCCGCCTCAGCACACTCACACCGGCTCAAGCCGTGAACCGCGACCACCTCTGCGGCCGCCTCAGCGTCGGCGCTCCCGCCGACATTGCGGTATTCGGCATCAACACCGGCCACGTCACCTTCCAAGACCCGCAGGGAGAGGAGCGCGACGGCACGGCAAGGGTAGAAAACACGCATACAATTGCGAAAGGCGTGCTCCTCGATCGCAGCCGCGATCCGTTGGGCGACAAACCGTTTCCCATGGATACGATTTGATGCGTCGCGGGCAACTGAGCGGGCAGCTCTTCTCCCGTCCCGCAGAGTAATGGGCGTCATGCAAATCAAGTTCCTCCATGCGGCCGACATTCACCTCGGTTACCAGCAATACGGCTTGCCTGAGCGCTACGACGACTTCGCTGACGCATTCCAGTGGGTAGTAAACACTGCTCTCGAAGAGCGCGTCGATTTTCTCCTGATCGCGGGAGACCTGTTTGAGAAACGCACCCTCGACCCGCGCACGTTACTTATAGCCGTCATCGAATTTGAACGGCTTCAGGAAGCAGGAATCCCCGTCGTCGCCATCGAAGGCAACCACGAGCGCTCATACGGGGACAGTTTCTCCTGGCTGGAGTACCTCAATCAGAGGGACCTTCTCTATCTGTTGGACTGCTCGCGTCGCGAAGAGAGTTGGCAGCTCCAGCTGTGGAACCAAGTAGAACGGACCGGAGGGTACGTAGATCTTGCCGGTGCGCGAGTCTACGGCCTCAGATATCAAGGCGCTCAGACCGGCGCGGCATTGAATGAAATTGGCTCGGCAATTGCCGCTGCCCCACCACATGGCGCGGCGTTCTCCGTATTTGTCGCCCACACTTCTGTGGAAGGCTATTTCGACCAAGGTCACCCATTCGCGCGCCAGCAGGACTTGGCTTCTCTCCGGCGGTGCATAGACTATCTCGCTCTTGGGCACGTTCACGCGCCGTACAAGGGCGTTGTCGGCAATGGGGATTGGTTCTACAATCCGGGGAGTCCGGAATCGTGGAGCAGCGAAGAGTGGCAATACCAAAGCAAGGGCGCTTTCCTCGTACAGGTCGACACCGATCGGGAGCCAACCTTCAAAGCTGAGCCGCGCAACTATCCCGGTCGCCGGCCTTTCGTGCGCATCCGGCAAGAACTGGATGCCTGCCCGAGCCCGGGTGTGCTCATGAGACTATTGGAGGAGAAGATTCAGCGCGAACCGCTGCCGAGCGCCGTCACAGAGTCGGAGCCGGAGAACGCCACGCCACAGGGCATTTCAGACAACCAACGCCTTGCAACAAAGTCCCCGGTGGTGGAGATCGTGCTCACTGGTGTCGCACGCTTTGCCCGCACGGAGATCGATACAGCAGCTATTGAGCAACTAGCTAGAAAACACTTCGATCCGCTGCTCGTCCGCGTTCGTTCAACCTTGCAGGAAGCCCCAACCAGCGTGGTTGAGGACGGCCATGTCCTCCCGCGAGAAGTCCTTGAACGCACGGTCATTGAAGACCTCATTCGCGCCGATGATCGCTATGCCTCAGCGGCGGGTGATCTAGGCCAAAGCGCAATTCTGCTCAAGCAAATGGTCCTCGACGGAGTACCGGCCGCCGAGATTGCAGACGAATTGCAGCGCCGCCTACGTGTGCTTTCAGGTACTGGAAGAGACGGCGTGCAGGGACAGACCGTGGCTAGCCTGCAGGAACGCACGGCGTCCCAAGGGAGTGGTAAAGACTTGACCGAAAGCGCCCCGGCCGCGCCTCCAGAGAGTGCTGAAGAGCAGGCGCCGGAGGCACAGCCCGATGAGACCATCGCGCAAGGGTCATTAATCCGGGCCGCTACCACAAGCGATGGGCATTCCAGCTCAACGGACTAGCGAACCATGCGCGTTACCCAAGTCTCTCTCAAGAACATTAAGAGCTACCAGGAAGCCTCGATCTGCTTGCCGCAGGGCACGATTGCGATTTCCGGGCCGAATGGCGCCGGCAAGAGCACCATTCTCGAAGCCATTGGCTTTGCGCTTTTCGACTTCTTGCCGTACCGCAATCAGCGTGACTTCATGCGCCACAATGCCCTGGAGGCCGATGTGCGGGTGACGTTTCTCTCGCGCTTGGATGAGTGCCGGTATCAGGCGGTGCGTACGCTCAAGCGCGCCACCGGCAGTACGGAGACCGTAACTTCGACGTACTATGTCTATAGCCTAGACAGAAGTGAGCGTGTGGCCCAGCAGAAGCAGGCAGTGCAAGACTTCCTGCGGGCGCACATCGGCCTGGAAGATTACGACGACTTGGCGCGCGTCTTCGACAATGTTCTTGGTGTGCCGCAAGGTCGCCTGACTGCAGACTTTCAGCTTACACCGGCCCAGCGCAAGAGCACTTTTGATCCCCTGCTGCACGTCGACACGTACCGCCACGCCTATGATCGACTGCGGGATGTCCTTGACACTCTGCAAGGAAGAGCCTCGGACCAGGAGCGGCGCGTCTCTGCGCTGGAGCCGGAGGCGGCGCGACTACCGGAAGCTGTTGCCGCGCTCGCGGGATTTGAAGAGCAGCAAGCGGTTGCCGCACTGGAAGCCCGCAAACTGGCCGCAACGCAAGCGGAATTGCAGGATGAATTGCAGCGCCTGGAAGCGCAGCGGCGCACACTTGAGCAACAACGAGACCTTGCCAAGCGCCTCACACAGCAGCAAGCCCTCTTGCAGAGTCGCCTTGAGGCCGAGCACGAGCATGTCAACAGCGCCAAGCACGCGGTGGCGCTCACGGGTTCGGCCGCCCCGGGGTACGCCTCCTTTCGCCGGGCGCAAGCAGAGCTTGCCAAACTTGAAGAGGACCGCGCGTCTGCCGAAGCGCTGAGCAAAACCGGGCACGCTGCGGAGAGAAAGCTTGTAGCCTTGCAGACCCGGCAGGAGGCACTTGAAGCGGCGGTGGAAGAGGCCAGCACAGCGGCGGCGCAAAGAGACGCGCTCATGCCGCAAGTGGCTGAACAAGAGCGTTTGGAAGCGTTGGTGCAGGATTTCAATGTCAATCTTGGCTTCGCGCGCCAGTTTGGGGAGCAGGCAACACAAGTGCTGGGGAGAGTTGCCGTAGACGACGAAATTCGACTAACCCATGCAGCGAGTGACCTGCCCGCAGAGACTGCGTCTGCCGCAACTGCGCGTGCCCAGCTTGAGAACCAGCACAAGCATCTGCAGGAAGTCGGGCTCTGGCTCGAACAACGCACGGATTTACGAAATCGCCACCAACGCTTGCAGTCCGAGCAAAAAGAGTTCAAGAAAGCGGTGGCGCACTGTGAATCGTTCATGCCGGCTGCAGCGCGCTTGGACGGGCTGGAGCAGCAATTGCAGGGGGTACGGGACCGGATTAGCGCTTACGCAGCGCAACGTCGTTTCAATCAAGAATCGCAGGCGATGGCCGCCGACGGTCTATGTCCATTCTTTAGGGACACTTGCCCGAAAGTGGATGATGGCCAAAGCCTCATTCCAGTCATCGCCCGCCTAATACGTGACTCCGCGGGTCGGGCCGAACAGGCGCAGGCTGAAAGACAAGAGCTAGAAGTAGCTGTTGCCGAGGCCGAGGCCGCGCAGAAGCAAGTGGACCGCCTTCATGATCTCACGCCCCGCTTACGGCAGCTTGAAGGAGAACTGCACGACATTGAGGCGCAGATTCAAGACCTGTCACACCGTATCGGCAAGCGCCTCCACGGCGCATGGTCGGCACCGGCTATTGCGGCGCTGCTCGCGCAACTGCAAGCTACGGGCGAGTCGCTCGAGCGGCAGCGTGCAGAACTGGGCAATCCTCGCCAGGCCGCGGAGCGTCTGTACGGTACCGCCAACGAGTACACACAACGCGCGGAAGCATTGACTGCGGCTAAGCGCGAACACGATGCGATCGAAGGGGAAGTCAGCTCCATTGCCGAGAGACTGGCGCCGTACGCGGACCTCGAAGAACGAGTGCGAATGCAACGCCAAACAGTTGAAGCCCACCGAGCAGACTACGAGGTCTACTTGCAGCACGAGAAAACGGCCGCCGAACTGCCACGACGCGAAGAGTCATTGGCAGCCCTCGTGGCTGATACGGAAGAGAATACGCGGGCTGTGGCGGAGTCTCAACACCTTCTTGCGGAGTGCGAGGAAGCCTGGGATCCGACCGCGCTCGCGGCAGCGCAAGCGCGCCTAAACCAGACTCAGAGCCAATTAGGGGCAGCCAACGAACGGCGCCGCCTTCTCGGTGAGCAGATCGAGCGGGCTCAGCGGGAAGTCGCTGGGCTGGAAGAAGCGACGCGGGATTTAAGCGAGGCCAGACAAGCGCTGGAAGAGGCATGCAACGTGCTGGCGGTTGCGGGCTTCTTGCGCAACGTCATTCGCGACGCCGGCCCCCACATCACGCTGCACCTTATCCAGCAGATTTCCGCGGAGGCCAATACGCTCTTCAGTGAGGTCATGGGGGACGCTTCCGCCGAACTTTCCCTCACTGAAGACTATGACATCATCCTGGAGCAACACGGGCACCGGCGCGCATTCGCGCAGTTGTCCGGCGGCGAGCAGATGAGCGCGGCGGTCGCCGTCCGGCTTGGCTTGTTGCGGCAATTGTCCGACATCAACATTGCCTTCTTCGACGAGCCCACCCAGAATATGGATGCCGAGCGCCGCCACAATCTGGCCGAGCAACTCGAACGCGTGACGGGGTTCAACCAACTCTTCGTCATCAGCCACGACGATACCTTCGAACCTATGGTCTCCACGGTGTTGCGAGTACGCAAGGAGAATGGCGTGAGCACGGTGGAAGTGGAGTAGCGGTTAGTTTGGCGACTAATGGCCCCAATCATCGGTGGTCTCAATCTGCTATGGCTATGCGTGCCACTATAGTCTTGTCCGCCAAGCGTGCAATTGGCCGACCCATCAAACAAGCGCGGAGCGATTTGTGTTCTACAGTGACAAAGTGATCAATGCGCTCAGTCAGAAGCGCGCGGAACTGACGCAGCTCGATGCAGAGCAACAGGCCCGTCTGCGGGAGCTGTTTGCCGCGTGTGATGGGCTCTCAGGCATGACCTCGGCGGACATTCGCGCACGCCTTGCTTCCGTGGAAGCGCCGGGTGCCTTGCCAACCGAGGAGTTCGACAGTGTGCCGGGCTTCAAAGTCCAGTTTCCGGAAGTTTGGGACAATCTCTCGGCAATGCGTCTATGGGCATCGAAAATTCTTGCGGGTGTCACCGTGTGTGCCGTAGACGGCAGTCAATTGCCCGCCAGTAAGGACTTTCCTCTGCCTGTTGCGGTTGCTCAAGTCGCCTGGTTTACCAATCCACATGCCGCAGACTCGCCGCACGAGAAAGACGCGCACGTCGAGGTGCTGACGCCGCAAGAGCTACTGAAAGAGAATGTAGACGCGAGTCTCATGGTCGCTCTGCATCGCTACGAGCTTGAAGTAGCACGGATCAACACGTTCATGCGCGAGCAGTGTTCCCGAGACGAGCGCGCGGTTGCCCTCTTCGACGGCTCGCTAACCGTGACATTCGCCGGCTCCTATTCGGATGAAGTGCGCAAACGGTATCGCGCAGCGGCAGTAAGCATGCTGCGCACGTCGGAAGAGTGTCGCATTCCGCTCGTGGCCTATATCGACCGCTCGCGTGCCAACGACTTCACGACGATGCTCTGCCATTTAGGCGGCATCAGTCGTGCCAATGCTTCACTGATCAGCGACGCGGCAGTCTTGGATAGGCTCATAGACAATGAAGGTTTTTGGCGGACTGCCGCATTCGTGTGCCAGCGTCCGGACGTGGCAAAGAGTGAGAACTACCAAGACAACCAATCCGGCGAGACCTATAGCGACCAGATTTGCTTTACGTACGTGAAACTCAACAGCGGGCGGCCCGTCCGGCTGGAGTTTCCCAGGTGGCTGCTCCGCGCCGGTCTGCTTGACAGCGTGATAGACTGGGTGCGAGCCGAGGCGATCGTTGGCGGCGGGTATCCGTACGCCATCCAAGCGGCCGACGCTGCCGCCGTGATTACTTTTCAGGACCGCCAGCGATTTATGCGCGCCCTGGAAGAGTTCGGCCGTCACCACAACATCGGTACCTTGCAGGCATCCGCGAAGCAGGCCAGTAAAGAGCGGCGACGGGCGTGAATTCTCAGGAGTCGGTGTGCGGGCGTGAGTGTGCAGGCCTGGATGTACACTGTATTAGCATTGTTCGCGGAGTCACCGTTCGCCCCCGTATCGAGTACGGGGCAAGCTCTGAGCCTGCCTGTCCTGAGCTTGCCGAAGGGTCGCAGGGCACTTGTACATGCTTCGACAGGGCTACGGCGAAGCAGTCTCACAGTACGAATGAAAAGCATAGGCTCTGCAAACACGCACCAAATGACAATATGACCAGGCTGTAAGAGGCGGCAACCATGCCAGTGATCGGGCGCATCGTCAAGTCCAATTCCCATACCGACTACGTTTGCCAAGTCTTCGCTCCACGGGAGACGGAGCACGATCCCGATCCACGCGATTACGCCTTCGGACGCTTCGTAAAGGCCCCAATTGGTCCTGCCGATGGGCGCACAGCCGTCGGTATCGTCTACGACACCATTCTCCTCAATCCGGAATATGGCAGCCTCGGCCCCCGCTTGAATCCTCCCTCCGAGCAGGCGATGCTCGCGCCGGATTACCTTATGGAAAAGGCGACGGCAGTCGGCATCATCGTCGTTGGACTGCAGCATGGGGATGCAATCGAGCACGGGGTCATTCGGCTCTCACTCCCCGTTGACGCGGAGGTCACCAGCCTGGATGACGCGGAAACCCGCCGCTTCCACCTAGTAGACGGAAAGCTCACGCTTGGCTATCTTCCCAGCCTCGTCTCGCATTCAAGTCCCTTGGTCACAGAGCTGGGGCTCGGCGTCATTCGTCATCTTCTCACGCTCTTCGACGATCCGGGCGACCAGCGCCTGCTGCGCACGCTCGCCTCTCACTTCTCCTGGCAGGCGAGAGTCACGCCGCTTGGCTAGAATTCATCGAATTCATGCTCCGCTTTGTGTAGACCCGCCCATCGCCAGGCTTCGAACCTGCCACAGCGTGACCGTACCTCGGCGCAGGCCTGCAACCGGCGCTACCGTGCCTGCAATTGGCCATGCTATGCATCTCTGCGTTTGATGTGACAGCACCGGGGCCTGGCTCCCACTTCTTGACGCGCAAAATCAATACGATCTAGGGCATGGCGGTTAGCTGTAGAAGCAACGCATGAATGCCTGTCCCATCCGCTAGTGGTGCGGTAGCTCTGGTAAACTAAACGGGCACACGAAGACCCTCCCGCAAACAGAACGAGGCAATGAGCGTATGCGCAAAAACCCTGTTAAGAACCTCCTCAAGGCGGGTAAGCCCGCTATCGGCACCTGGCTTACTCTTGGCGATCCTCTGGCAACGGAATCTTTGGCGCACCTGGACTTCGACTGGCTCAACGTCGATATGGAGCACGGATCCATCGACGTGCGGGAAACCCGGGCACTCTTCCAGGTTATCAACACGACCGACGTCGTACCCACGGCGCGCGTGCCCTGGAACGATCACGTGTGGATCAAGCGTGTGCTCGATGCCGGCGCATACGGCGTGGTGGTGCCGATGGTGCGCACGCGCGAGGAAGCCGAGCGCGCCGTGGCCGCCTGCCGCTATCCGCCCGACGGCATTCGCAGCATTGGCAGCGGACGCAATCACTATGCCTTTCGCGGCACGCAGGCCGACTATCTTGCCCGTGCTAACGATGAGCTTCTCGTCATCATCCAGATCGAGCACGCTGATGCCATCCGGCAACTCGACGACATCCTCAGCGTGCCCGGCATCGACGCGGCCTTCATCGGCCCCAATGACCTCTGCGCCTCCATGGGCATCCCGCCCAGCACCGATAGCGAGCATCCTGACTTTGAGTCTGCTGTCAGCCAGGTTGTCACCTCTAGCCGCAAACATGGCGTCGCGCCGGGCATCCACACGAGTTCGGGTGAGGCGCTGACCAGGCGGCTCGAGCAGGGCTTTCGCTACCTGGGCCTTGCCAACGATCAGCGCCTGCTCATCAAGGGCGCAACCGAAGAGTTAGCCGTCATTCGGCGTGAACCGTAAATGGTAACTTGCTTTGGAGGCCATTGCATAGCCAGGGTCGGAGGCGCAAAGTCCCCTTTCCATTGAGGGGACCTTTGCGTAATCCTTGCAACAGCGTGGTAGTCCCCTCTCCCTTGACGGGAGAGGGTTAGGGTGAGGGTGAATCTTCGTCAATTTGGAATGCGGCACACACAGGCATCACCGCGTAGGCGCGCAAACGGCTTAGCTGAGGATAACGATTGATGATTGTTGGCATTGCCAAAGGCCCCGGCGACACACCGAACGAATACACATTCGTCACGCCCGATACCGAGCGGCGCGTAAAGACGAGCGAATTCGTCTATTACGAAGCGGATGTCGACGGCACCCAGCGGCAGATCTTGGGCCGCGTGATTCGGCGCATCCCGTTGCGACTCTACCCAGATTCATTTCTGGCGCACCCGGAAGTGGACCCGGCGCAGATGGCGGCAATGGTTGGCTACTACCAGAAGAGTGTACCAACCGGGGAAGCTTGGGATGACGCGAACGAGGAGTCCGCCGAGCTCTTCGAAATCCATGTCAGCATCATGGGCTATCACGATGCGCAATTGAGCGCCTTCGTCAACCCACGCATTCCCCCGCGCATCGGTTGGAAAATCTACCTTGCTCCTGACAACGCGTTGGCGGAGGTGCTGAACCGCGTCGCCTTCGACTGGGACAATGCCGAAGCGCAATCGGGTGGAGCATTTGTAGGCTCGCTGTTGTCACGTCCTGCCTTCAATCCGCGAGCGGACCAACCCGACGGTGTCCCTGTGGTCCTGGACGTCCGCTCTATCACGGCAACTCACATGGCCATCATCGCCGGCACCGGCGCGGGCAAGAGTTACTTGGCCTCGGTGCTCATTGAAGAGATGATGAAACCCATCAACCGCGCCAGTATCTTGGTAATCGATCCTCACGGCGAATACGACACACTCGAAGAGATCCGCAATGCTGGTGAGTTTGCCAGCAGCGACGGCTACAAGGCAGCAGTGAAGACCGTGCCCCAGGACCAGGTGAAGATCCGCGTCTCCGATCTCACGTTTAACGACATGCGCTTCTTGCTTGGGGCACAGTTCGGCCTCTCAGGACCTATGGAGTACGTGCTGCGAGTGGCGATGGACCGGGTAGAAGGCGAGCGCAAGGACAAGACTGCCTGGACGACGAACGATCTCTACGCGGCATTGGCCTACATGCAGGGCGGCGAGGAAGAGCCGCAAGCGGAGGATATCCGTCATTCCCGCGCAAGCGGGAATCCATCCTCAGACGCTGCCGATCTTGGTTGGCTCGATGATGCTGGCAAGACCGAGACGCAGACTTCGAGTGCCAAGCCTGATTTCCAAATGCGCGGCAGCGCGCGGGCATTGGACTGGCGGCTCAAGAGTCTCTTTGCCGAGTCACCGAATTTCGATAACATCGAGTCCATCAACCTCCACGATGTCTTTCGACCTGGGCTATGCTCGGTCTTACAGCTCAACGAGATCGACCGCCGCCAGCAGCAAGTGATTGTGGCGGTGCTCCTGCGCATGGTCTGGAAGGCGCGCATGAACGCCGCGAAGGGCATCGGCTCCCCACTGGACCGGCTCGACTATCCGGTATTCATCTTGCTCGAAGAGGCCCATCACTTCGCGCCGGCAAACGAAGATGTGGTCACTACCAACATTCTGAAGACAATTCTCGCTGAGGGTCGCAAGTTCGGTGTCGGTGTCGGCCTGATCAGCCAGCGTCCGGGCAAGCTCGACTCCGACGTGCTCTCCCAGTGCATGACGCAATTCCTGCTGCGCATCGTCAACGAATACGATCAAAGCAGCGTGGCTGCCTCCGTGGAGAGCGCTAGCCATGACCTGCTGGCAGAACTGCCCGCACTATCGAAGGGCCAAGCAATCGTGGCCGGAGCCGCGGTAAACACGCCGCTCTCCATTCGTGTCAGGCAGAGGATTACGCGCCACGGCGGTGTAGAGCCCGACGCTCCAAGTGAGTGGGCGCAGTACTTCTCCGCTGAGGCGCGCCGCCGCCGGGAAGTGGACAATTCAGGACTGCCCGCTGGCCCGCCTCGCGGTCGGAGCAATATTCTGCGTAAGAGCGGAAACGGTCGCTAAGCACGAGCCGCTGAGCCGTACCATACACTTCTGAAGCGTTTGCCGCCAAGATCACGCGCCATACCACATGGCTGCAGAACAGGATTCACTCCCATGCCCTTCAACTATGAATACACGCGCCACATACGCGCAGGCTTCATTGGCTGCGGCAAGCACGCCTACCAGAGTATCCTGCCCAGTTTTCAATTCGCCCCGGTAGAGTTGGTCGCCGTCTGCGACCTTATAGCAGAACGCGCCCGGTTTTGCGCGCGGCAGTTCGGTGCCCTGCGGTCGTACACCGACTATGCCGAAATGCTGGCCCAGGAAGAGCTGGACGCGGTCTTCGTGGTGCTCAATCACGATGCGCGGGGACGCCCCCAGTACGCGCCGGTGGCAATCGACGTCCTGCGCGCGGGCGTTCACGTCTGGATTGAGAAACCGCCGGCTTCTACCCTGGCAGAGATCGAGGACATGCAAGCGGCACGGGACGAGGCGCAACGCTTCGTCCAGGTGGGCTTCAAGAAACCATTCTATCCCGCCATCCAGCACGCAAAGCAGTTGATGGCCCAACCGGAATTTGGCGCGCCCACGTCGGCGTACGTCCATTATGCCGTGGACCTGCCGCCAGTCGCGGGACGCCCCCACAGTCCCGAGATGATGCGCTTCCTCCAAATCGGCTGCCATCCACTCTCGATCCTGCAATACCTGCTTGGTCCGGCACACACGCTCTACTTTGCCGATGAAGCGCGGTGGGGCAGTTCGCTCGGCGTCTTCACGTTTGCCAACGGCAGCATCGGCTGCCTGCATCAGGCCGCAGGAAAGGGAGAGAACGCGCCTTGGGACCGCGTGGAGGTGAACGGCGAAGGCGCCTCGCTGGTCGTCGAAAACGGCGTCGACCTCACGTACTACCCACCGGGCGCGCCGCGTTCGCGGGAGTCCTTCGTCAGCGCTGACGCCAGCGCGCCGCGCCGCTGGCAGCCCGACTTCTCCCACGGACGCCTGGCCAACAAGGGCCTCTTTCTTCTGGGCTACGCCCCCGAAATCATCGCCTTTGCCGAAAGCGTGCTCAACGATACACCACCCACCACGGCCACCCTTGAAGACGCCCACGACGTGATCCGCATGTACCTCGGCTACACGCAGCCGGCCGGACAGGTCATAGCCCTTTAGGTTCCCCAGTGCAAGGGTTGCTTTCAGACACTATGTGGATGCCGCAACGCACGAACGTATCGCCAAAGCATGGCAAAGTTGACGCTCTCTTTGTGCTGGATGCCAGTGTCGCCCACCTCTTGTAGCGCAGGGGCTTGTCCCCCCGCCTCTTCTATTCCCCCTTGGCTTAGACCAATGGTGAGCTCAGAAAACGGCCGAACTGTGACAAGGAATTCCACACCCCGTTCACCCTGAGCCTGCCTGTCCTGAGCTAGTCGAAGGGTCGAAGAGCGTACACGGTTCGACAAGCTCACCGCGAACGGAAAATAAGTACGGAAACGAGAAAAACCCACACGTCCTCAAACAGGCGGTGGAATCGGCGGCAGGTCGTAGTCGCGGGCTTCTAAAGCCATAATCTCCGCCATCTCCTCTGCGGTTATGGGATTTCCCCCGGACGCCCGCACATTGTCCTCAACCTCGGCAACCGTCATGGCTCCAGGAATGACCCCATGCACACCGGGTGTCGCGAGCACAAATTGCAGCGCAGCTTGCGTCATGGTTCTCTCTTTTATAAGAAAATCCAGTTTCTCTACCCGCGTGAGCACAGCGTCAATGAAGTCTGCCCTAAACTTGCGCCGGTCGTCATGATCGTCAAAGACCGTCTTGCGCGTAATCGCACCGGTGAGAAAGCCGAAGTAAAAGTTCTCCCGCGCGATTACTCCCACGTCTCTTGCCACAGCTAATGGGAAGAGCTCCTGCGACGGCAGTGTGTACAGCAGCCGATAGGCCTGCTGAATGACATCCACGTCGCCCTGCTCGATGAGACGCATTGCCATCGGTATGCCCTCGTCCACCGACATGACGGAAAACCCCGTTGCCCGGATCTTGCCCTGCTCCTTCAAGCGTACGAGCGCCTCCAGCCCGTCGTCGCGGTAGAGATCCTCATCGGGACTATGGAGGAAGTAGATGTCGAGATAGTCCGTGCGCAGGCGGCGCAGGCTCTCCTCGACTTCGCGCATGACCGTGGCCCCGGAGTAGTCGAAACTCGTGCGGCCGCCGGGAAACATGCCTACCTTCGTCGCCAGCACGACCTCGTGCCGCCGTCCCGCAATGGCCTTTCCCACAACCTCTTCACTGCGGCCGTTACCATAGACTGGCGCGGTATCGATGTGATTGACGCCCAGCTCCAGCGCCCGCAGGACCGCCCGCTCTGACTCCTCATCGTCCGCGTAACCGTAGCGGTCGCCGCCCATCCCCCATGTGCCCAACCCCACCTCCGAGATGCGTATGCCTGTTCTCCCCAGAGTCCGGTAACGCACGAGTCAACCTCCCTGTCCCATATGCATCATTTCGCTTATTCTGAGACATCGAGTACCTGCAGTCCATCACCCACCCGTACAGACGTGGCGGCAGCAACCGAAGATGGCCGATTGCAGTCCGACCGTGACCCGCCAATCCAAATGTGCATTCGACAGATGGCCGGGATTTCCGGTATTCTGTTGCTGGTTTTTGTAACACTTAACAGTCTGGCTCTTACCTGAAATGAAGATTCACGAGTATCAAGCAAAAGAGATTCTAGCAAAGTACGGCTTGCCTATTCCGCCCGGGCACGTCGTCACCACGCCGGATGGGGCACGGGCAGCGGCGGCCCAGATTGGTGGCACTGTGGTCGTCAAAGCGCAGGTACTGGTAGGCGGGCGCGGCAAGGCCGGCGGCGTGAAGCTGGCCGCCACACCGGACGAGGCTGCCGAAGAGGCGGCGGACATTCTGGGCATGGACATCAAGGGCATCACCGTACAGCGGGTATTGGTAGCGCAGGCGGTGGACATTGCCACGGAGATCTATCTCGGCGTAATACTCGACAGGACATCCAAAGCCATTACCATCATGGCCAGTGCTGAAGGCGGTGTGGAGATTGAGGAAGTCGCTCGCGAGACGCCGAAGAAGATTCATCGCGTGCACGTACATCCGTTGGCAGGATACGCCGACTACCAGGGCCGCCAATTGGCCTTCGACATCGGCATACCGCCGGATCTCAGCCGAGACTTTGCGCGCATCGTCCGTACGCTTGTCCAAGCCCTCACGGAGAACGACGGCGAATTGGTGGAAATCAACCCGCTAGTCATCACCGAGGACGGCACGATCCAGTGCATCGACGCTAAGATCAACCTCGACGACAACGCGCTCTACCGCCACAAGGATCTGGCGGAACTGCGCGACCATGCTGAAGAAGAACCCGCCGAACGCGCGGCCCGCGAGGCGGGACTCTCATTTGTTAAGCTCGACGGCACCATCGGTTGCGTCGTCAACGGCGCCGGCCTCGCCATGGCAACCATGGATACCATCAAGCTAAGCGGTGGCAGCCCGGCCAATTTTCTGGACATTGGGGGCGGCGCCCGCGCGGAGAGCGTCGAGAACGCGCTGCGCATCATTCTCGACGACGAAAACGTGAACGCCGTCCTCTTCAACATCTTCGGCGGCATCACCCGCTGCGATGAAGTAGCGCGCGGTATCGTCAGCGCCTTGCCCTCGCTCCCCCGCCGGGTCCCGATGGTGGTGCGCCTTGTCGGTACGAATCAGGAAGAGGGACGCGCCATCCTGCAGGAAGCGGGGCTTGTTGCTGCGGATTCCATGCAAGCCGCATCGCAAGAGGTAGTAAGGGTGGCTGACGCATGAGCATCCTCGTAGATGAAAACACGCGCTTGCTCGTCCAAGGCATCACCGGCCGCGAAGGCACGTTCCACACGGAACAGATGGTGCACTACGGTACGAACGTGGTAGCCGGTGTGACGCCGGGCCGCGGCGGACAGGAGGCGTGCGGCGCGCCGGTGTTCAATACCGTTGCGCAGGCGGTGCGCGAGACCGGCGCAAATGTCTCGATCATCTTTGTGCCGGGTCCTTTTGCCCCTGATGCTGTTATCGAAGCCGTAGACGCCGGCATTCCCCTCGTGGTCTGCATCAGCGAGCACATCCCCGTGCAGGACATGCTGCGCGTGTATCATTATGTAAATATAAAGGGCGCGCGATTACAAGGACCGAACTGCCCCGGCCTCATTTCGCCGGGCAAGGCCAAAGTGGGCATTATGGCGGGCGACATTCATATCCCCGGTCCCGTGGGCGTGGTCAGCCGCTCCGGCACTCTCACATACGAAGTCGTTTCTCACCTCACGGGACAGGGCGTGGGACAGTCCACCGTCGTCGGCATTGGCGGCGATCCGGTCATCGGCACCGGCTTCATTGACGTGCTGCGCATGTTCGAGCAGGACCCTGAAACGGAAGCGGTAGTCATGATTGGTGAAATCGGTGGCACTGATGAGGAGGATGCCGCCGCTTTCATCAAGGCGCACATGACCAAGCCCGTCGTTGGCTTCATCGCCGGACGCACCGCTCCTCCCGAGAAACGCATGGGACACGCCGGCGCTATCGTCTCCGGGGGCATCGGCACGGCCGAATCCAAAATCGAGGCGCTCCAGGCAGCAGGCGTGCACGTCGCAGACTTCCCCCGCGAAGCGGCGCTGCTGGCAGCCGAGCGCACTTCGTCTTAAGCATGGGAAAATATAACGTAGCGTAAGGGGAGAAGAGCGATGGCACTCTCAATCGGCGCGGCGCAACGCAACATCTCACCGCCCTTGGGCACGCACATGGCCGGGTATTACCACGTACGCCCTGCCAGCGCAATTCATGACGACCTCTTTGCGCGAGCAATGGTGATCGACGACGGTACCACCACAATCGCGCTAGTCACGTGCGATCTGGTGTCTATCCGTGAAGAGAGCGTTATCAACGCGCGGGAGCAGGTGGCGGAAAATTCCGACATCCCCGGCGGCAATGTGCTCATCTGCTGCACCCATACCCACACCGGGCCCATCACACGCGGCGACCGCAGTTCAGCAACGTTTGGCAGCATGAGCGACTCGTACATGGAAACTTTGGAGAAGCAGATTGCCGCGGCGGTGACGGAGGCCTGGGAGACCCGCACGCCGGGCACGCTGCGAATCGGCAAGTCGCAAGAGACCCGCATCGCATTCAACCGCCGCTTTCACATGCGCGACGGCAGCGTGAAGACCAACCCGGGCAAGAACAATCCCGATGTCATACGACCGGTTGGCCCCATCGACCCCGACGTCTATGTGCTTCTCGCGGAATCCGACCAGGGAGATCCGATTGGCGTGCTCGTGAATTACTCCCTGCATGCGGACACGACCGGCGGCGACCAGATCTCTGCCGACTACTCCGGCTGGATGGAAAAGCACCTCAGGAACATGTCGCCGGAGTTGGATGAAGCAGTGGTCCTCTATGCCAATGGCTATTGCGGCGATATCAACCACGTCAACGTAAACGATCCGGACCAACTGAAGGGTTTTGAGGAGTCCGAACGCATTGGCCGCGCGCTTGCCGAAAGCGCCACGCAGTCACTCTCAAACTTGGAGCCGCTAGCAGGCGAAACCGTGCACGCATCCCAGCGCAGCGAGGCGCTGCCGGCCGTCGTGCCGACTGCGGAGGACATTGCCTGGGCACGAGAGGCGGTGGAGGCTTCTCCGCGGGGCGGCGGTCCCGGACGAGACGACTTGGTGAAGGCGCATCGCGACCTCGCGCTGCAGGAATTGAACAAACAACACTTCGATACGGAAGTGCAGGTGCTCTCCGTCGGCAACGTGGCAATTACGGCGCTGCCGGGCGAAATGTTCGTCGAGCTTGGGCTTTCCATCAAAGCACACTCGCCGTTTGAGCACAATCTGCTGGCGGAGCTTGCCAACGGCAATTTGGGCTATATCTGTACGGAAGCGGCGTATCCGCAGGGTGCCTACGAACCCACCTCGAGCCGCGTTTTGCCCGGCTCCGGGGAGCAACTCGTACGCGCTGCGCTCGCTATGCAGCGGGAAATCGCCGGAGACTGAATGACGATATACAGGGGCAGACAGCGTCCCGTGCAAGAGTAAATTTGCACACACGCGTCGGCACGCAGAGCCCTGAATCTCGAGCCTGCTGTATTGATATGCCCTGCTGGTGTATAATTGAGAAAGAATATAGAAAACTAATCTAGTGCTAATGCACAGCGCTTATAGCGGCGTATCTTTCAATGGCGAAGCCGCTGTCGAAAAAACATGAGGTATCTACAGGAAGTAAAGTCTTAGATCTATGACGAGAAACGACCTAGTCATCCGCGTCGCGGGTGAGGCTGGCGAAGGCATAGTCTCAACCGGACAATTGCTCACCCAGGCCGCCTTGCGGGGCGGATTTCATGTGCTTACCTACTCTCAGCCACCGTCCGAGATCAAGGGTGGACACGCCTTCTATCAGATTAGACTTAGTGCGGATCGCTCCTACAGTAAGGGTGATTCGGTAGACATCCTGCTCGCCTTCAACCAGGAAGCCTACGACCGCAACGCGGCGGAGACCAAAGACGACGGATTGCTGGTCTACGATCCCTCCGAGGTAACCCCGTCTGCCGACAGCCACTTTGTGCAGGTGGAGTTCCCGCTAAACGACATTGCCAAGAACCAACTCAAGTTTCCCATCGCGAAGAACGTCGTTGCCGTCGGGGCGCTGGCGGAACTCTTCGACCTGCCGACAAAGCACCTTGATTCCCTCATCGAAGAGCGGTGGTTGCGCAAGGGCGAAGCGGTTGTGCAGAAGAACCTGGACGCGCTCCGGGCCGGCATCGATTACGTCATCGAACATGTGCCGCAGCGCGATAACTTTGCGCTCTATCCGGAGAAGTCCCATGCCGGCGAGATCATGGTGAGCGGTAGCGAAGCAATCGGCCTGGGCGCCATTGCCGCCGGTTGCAGCTTCATGGCGGGGTATCCGATTACGCCTGCCAGCGACATCAAGGAGTTTCTGGAGGTAAATCTGCCGAAGACGGGCGGTCACGCGCTGCAAGCGGAAGACGAACTTGCGGCCATCGGCATGGTGCTGGGCGCTTCCTATGCCGGCGCGAAAGCCATGACGGCGACCTCCGGTCCCGGCTTCAGTCTGATGATTGAAATGCTCGGGCTTGCCGCGATGGCTGAACTCCCGTGCGTTATCGTTGACGCGCAACGGGCGGGACCCTCCACCGGCATGCCGACCCGGCACGAGCAGGGCGACTTGTACCAAGCCGCCTTCGCCGGTCATGGCGAATGTCCGCGTATCGTGCTGGCGCCGACGTCGGTTAGAGACTGCTTCTATCAGACAGTCAATGCCTTCAACCTCGCCGAAAAATACCAGACGCCCGTAGTCTTGCTTGGCGACACGCTCCTCAACGTACGTGCCGAGAGTGTGCCCCGGCCAATTCTCAATGAAGTCAAGGTTGTTGATCGTCTCCTGTTCTCTGAGAACGGCAATGGAAGTATGAATGGCGAATACAATCGCTACGTCCTTACCGAGAACGGCGTTTCGCCGATGTCCATTCCCGGCCAGGCAGGCGGTCAGTACATCGCTACCGGCCTCGAGCACAACGAAGAGGGACTTCATCGCTATGATGAAGCAACACATACCATCATGACGCAGAAGCGGTACCGCAAACTTGAGCGCGCCGCTCTGGAGGCGCCGGAGGCTGACCGCTTTGGCGATCCCGACGCGGAGATCGGCATTCTCACGTGGGGTTCTACCGTTGGTTCCGTCATAGAGGTTATTCGCCAAGCCGAGCAGGAAGGCTTGCAACTAGATATGCTGGCGCCGAGAATGCTCATGCCGCTGGCGGACCATGAGGTGCGCCCCTTCATCGAGAGCAAACGCGTCATCATCATTCCGGAAGTGAATTACGTCGGTCAATTTGCCAACATCATCACGAGCCAGTACCCGCGCGAATACGTGCGGATTAACATTTTCGGCGGTATGCCGTTCCGCGTCGACTGGCTCCTGGAGAAGATTAGGGAGGAAGTGGCGCAGTATGTCTAGCGTGGTGACCGTAGAGCAGCGTAAGGTCAACGACTACAAGGGCGATGAACGCCCCACCTGGTGCCCGGGTTGTGGTGACTTTGGTGTTCTCAACGCCGTATTCAAGGCGTTGAGCGAGCACAATTTCGATCCCAAGAACGTGATCATCGTCTCCGGTATCGGGTGTTCCAGTCGCCTGCCGTTCTTTACCGACGCTTACGGCTTCCATACGGTGCACGGGCGCGCCATGCCCGTGGCCGCCGGTATTCGCGCGGTGCAGCCGGACATGCCGGTCTTGGCCATGGGCGGCGACGGCGACGCGTTCGCCATCGGTGTGGGACATCTCATTCACGCCATCCGGCGCAATCTCAACATCTGCTATGTGGTGATGGACAACGCCGTGTACGGCCTCACGAAAGGCCAGACCTCTCCGACGGCGGAACGCGGTCTCGCTACGAAAGCCACACCGCAGGGCGCCAGCGATCCGGCGGTGAATCCTCTGCTTCTTGCTCTTGCCACAGGCTGCACGTTCGTGGCCCGCGGCTTTTCCAGCAAGCCGAAAGAGCTGGCCGACCTTATCGCCCGCGGCATAGCGCACGAGGGGTTTGCCTTCATCGATACGTACAGCCCGTGCCCGACGTTCAACACGGTCAACACATTCAAATACTATCGTGACGCGACCGAAGACCTGCCGGCAGATTTCGACCCCAGCGACTTCAGTACGGCGTTGCAATATGCCGCCAGTGAAGACCCGCTCTACTTGGGACTGTACTATCAAGCGGAACAGCCAACCTTCGAAGACCATATCAGGAACAATAAGCCGGAAATGACGAATAGCGCCATGACGGTGGTGGAGAATCTCTTCGACCAGATGAGCTAGCAACCGGTCGGCGTTTCTCGGCAATTGCATCTTTCAAGCGGACTCCGATTAATTGGAGTTCGCTGTTTTAAGCCCAGCGGCGCACGCCAAGGTCCGGCTTAACATTCAGGCCGCTTGGGCGGTATACTAGTGGCTGAGGGCTGGTAAGCCGCCAAGTCTGGAGTGCGCAAAGCGCCGTGCCTGGCGAGGCAACTATCCAGCCTATTTTGCGGCAAAGGTTGCGATAGCATCGACGCCAATGCGCCGACGCTCAAGGGCAATTGCATGGGAGTCCACAATCTTGCTCGAGCATGATGTCTTAGTGGTGGGTGCCGGTCTGGCCGGTATGCAGGCCGCGTTGCACGCGGCCAAGCAAGGCGTTAGCGTTGCCATTCTCACCAAGGTACATCCCGTGCGCAGCCACTCGAATGCCGCGCAAGGCGGTATCAATGCTGCCATGGAAGAAGACGATCCCTGGGAAGACCACGCCTACGATACGGTGAAGGGCAGTGACTACCTGGGCGACCAAGACGCCATCGAGGTGCTGTGCAGCGAAGCTCCTGAGACGATAATCGAACTTGAGCACATGGGCGTCATCTTTAATCGCGGCTCTCGCGGCCAGATCGACCTCCGCGCCTTTGGCGGCCAAGCGCGCAAGCGCACCTGCTACGTGGCGGACATTACCGGTCAGGTGATGCTTCACGTCATTTACGAGCAACTCATGAAGGCGGGAACCCAGGTCTATGAAGAGTGGTTCGTGACCTCGCTTGTCCGCCAGAATGACGCCGTCAGCGGTGTAATTGCCATGGACTTGCGCACTCGCGAGCTTCACCTCATCAAGGCGAAAGCCGTGATTCTCTGTACCGGCGGCTCCGGCCGCGTCTACGAGCCCAGCAGCAATGCCCTCATCTGCACCGGCGACGGCTATGCGCAAGCCTACCGGGTGGGCGCGCCTCTCATGGACATGGAGATGGTGCAATACCACCCCACCACGCTGCCCGGCAACGGCGCGCTCATGACCGAGGGCGCGCGCGGTGAGGGCGCGTATCTCATCAACGCCAACGGCGACCGCTTCATGGAGCGCTACGCGCCGAATATGATGGAACTCGCTTCCAGAGACGTGGTCTCTCGCGCCGAGCAGACCGAGATCAATGAAGGACGAGACATCAACGGCTGCGTCCTGTTGGATGTCCGCCATCTCGACCGCAATACCATCATGCAGAAGCTCAGCCAAATTCGGGAGCTCGGGCTTGAATACGAAGGCATAGACATCATAGAAGAGCCCTGCCCTGTGCGGCCCGGCATGCACTATATGATGGGCGGGATCAAGACTGACATCGAAGGGGCCACCTTCGTGAAGGGCCTCTACTCCGCTGGCGAAGCGGCCTGCGTCTCGGTACACGGCGGCAACCGTCTCGGTGCCAACTCATTGCTCGATACCCTGGTCTATGGCAAGCGGGCTGGCACGTCCGCGGTGCTCTACGCGGATAGCATCTCTTCTCCCGACATCCCGGATGCGCGTTTGGAGGAAGATCGGGAGCACATCAACGGCATCTTGTCGCGCAACGGCGAACAGGGCGAGCGCGCCGCAGCGCTCCGTCTCGCCATGGGACAGACGATGCACCAGCATGTGGGCGTCTTCCGCGATCACGCGGGTTTACAGAAGGCGCAGGGCATCATCGCCACCCTTAAAGAGCGCTATCGGAATGTCAGCGTTGACGACAAGGGCAAAGTCTTCAACACCGACGTGTTGTTCGCCCTGGAAATAGGTCTCATGCTCGACGTTGCCGAGGCAATCGTCGCAAGTGCGCTGTTCCGCACCGAGAGCAGAGGCGCCCACTATCGCACCGACTATCCCGATCGCAACGACGATGACTGGTTGAAGCACACGTTGGTCTTCCGCGAGGAAAGTGGACCGCGTCTCGAGACCCTGCCGGTCACGATCACCCAGTGGCAGCCCGCGAGGAGAACATATTAGTGTTGTTTTCAGTTGGATACGGCAGATAGGAAGCCCTGGAATCCGTTGATGAGACGCTTCATCTTGTCCCTTCTCCCTGAGGGAGAGGTTTAGAGCCTGCCCCGTACGCCGATACATAGTATCGGATGATACGGGGGTGAAGGTGAGGCATTAGAGCAGAGTAAAGTTGAAAGCGCAATAGATGCAGTTCAAGCTCAACGTGCGGCGGTACGACCCGGAGGCGGAGAACCCGGCGCCCTACTGGCGTGAGTATACGGTCGATGTGCCCGAGAACGCCACAGTGTTGGACTGTCTCATACACGTCCGCGAGTATGTCGACGGTTCGCTGGCGGTGCGGTGCTCGTGCCGGTCTGCCATCTGCGGCTCGTGCATGATGCGCGTCAACGGCCAGGCACGCCTGGCGTGCGCTACCAAAGCCAAAGACATGCAGGACACGAACGAAACCATCACCGTTGAGCCGGGCGGCAACATGCCGGTGCTCAAAGACCTCATCGTCGACATGGATGTCTTCTGGAGCAAGATCCGCCAGGTCAAGCCCTGGCTGGAGCCGGTGCAACCGGTACCGGAGCGGGAATACCTGGTGCCCAACGAGACCATCCTTGATCTCACCGTGGCCATGAACTGCGTCATGTGCGGCGCATGTGTTTCCGACTGCACGTCACTGGAAGTGGACAAGAACTTCATCGGCCCGGCGGCGCTGGCCAAGGCGTACCGCTTTGTTGACGACCCGCGCGACGATGCCAGGGAAGAGCGGCTGCAGGATCTCAGCGACTACGGCGGCGTGTATGACTGCACTCACTGCTTCTTCTGTGTCGAAGTTTGTCCGAAAGACGTGGCGCCGCTGGAACGCATCGTGGAAATCCGCGGGCGAGCCCAAAGTGCAGGAGTTGAGAATAACGCCGGAACGCGCCACGCGAAGGCGTTTGAGGGGATCATCCGCGACAGCGGTATTCTGGACGAACCGATGTTGCTGCTGAAATCAATTGGCATGAATCCGGTCGAACAGATGAAGAATGTGCCCGGCGGCGTGCGGCTGCTGCGCGCAGGCAAGCTGCCGTTGGCATCCGGCCCATTCCATCACAAGATTCCGGGCCATGGCAACGTGAAACGCCTCTTTGATAAGGTAGAAGCTGGCCAAGAAGTGTAGACGGTGCACGGAGCGCCGGCGGCGCAAGCAGCGCCCTGCGCTCAAGGAGTGAGGTCCTCACAGTGAAGTACGCCTTCTTTCCCGGTTGTGTCTCGCGCGGCGCATGCCCCGAACTCATGCAGTCTCTTACCGCCGTGGCAGACCACATCGGCATGGAACTCGAACTCATGGAGACCGCGTCCTGCACGGGAGCGGGCGTGATCAGCGAGCGCAATCAGAAGCTGGCCGATGCGCTCAACGCGCGCAACTTTGCTCTGGCCGAACAGACCGGTCTGCCGCTCTTGAATATCTGCAGCACCTGCCAGGGCGTGATGAGCGGGGTCAATGAGCGACTCAAGGCGCGGCCGGAATACCTGGCCGAGATCAACGAGGTGCTGGCCGAAGAGGGCTTGTCGTATTCCGGCAAGGCCGAGCCGCGCAACTTCATGTGGGTGTTGGTGGAAGACTTCGGCCTGGACAATCTGCGCAAGCTCGTGAAGCGGCCTTTAGCGGAATTGAACGTCGCTCCCTTCTATGGCTGCTACATCTCGCGTCCGACCGATGTCCTGGGCTACCACGACTTTCCTCAGCGCGGAGTCTACCTGGAAATGATAATAGAGGCCTGCGGCGCCACGCCGGTGGACTACTCCGGCAAGAAGAAGTGCTGCGGGTTCCCGATCATCACGATAAACCGCGAGAATTCCCTCACCATGGCCGGCAACCACGTGGGTGAAGCTACGGAGAAGGGCGCCGACTTTATGGTCACGCCCTGTCCGCTCTGCCACTTGAACCTGGACGCGCAGCAGCCTGACGCCGCGAGAGTGGTGAAGACGCCGCTCAACCTGCCGATACTCCACCTTTCCCAGCTCATCGGCATGGCGCTGGGCATTGACGACAAGTACCTCGGCCTCAATCGGCACGTCGTCTCCACCAATCCGGTGCGAGAACGGGTGCATGCGCTGCCGCTGGCGTAGCGGCATGGAAATGGCAGTCCTAGGAGTGCCGGCGCAAACGGCATGTCACGCAGGGTTTATTCCCCACTGTGGACGAGGTGGGGGCGGTTCGCGAACCGCCCCTACGGCAAATCCCTGGTGGCGGGGGAATGCCGGTCTAATTTGTAGCTTAATCCCGCAGCGCTGATGCATGCAGTCAACCGCTCAGCGCTGAATAGGCTGCTTGCATTGCGCGAGCGCGCAAACGACGCTGAAACTGGCGCAATCACAATTATGTTACGTCACTTTAGTTTGAGTACATAGAAGGAACTTGGAGGCTCTCAATAAATGCGTAAGAAGGTAACGATTGTTGGCGCCGGTCAAGTCGGCGGCTCCTGCGCCCGGCGGCTTGCCGAGCGCGACTATGCCGACATTGTACTCATAGATATCGTCGAGGGTCTGCCGCAGGGCAAGGCGCTGGACATTCAACAGGCGGCGCCAATCGTCAACTATGATTCACAAGTCACCGGCACCAACGACTACGCCGACACGGCCGGATCTGATCTCGTGGTCATCACCAGCGGCAGCCCCCGCAAACCCGGGATGAGCCGCGACGACCTGCTGGCAGTCAATCAGAAGGTCATCACCGCCGTTACCAGCGAAATCGTCAAGCACTCGCCCGAGTGCATCATTCTGGTCGTTACCAACCCGGTAGACGCCATGACGCAGCTCGCCTGGAAGGTGAGCGGTTTTCCCACGAACCGCGTCGTGGGACAGGGCGGCGTCCTTGACTCCGCGCGCTATCGCACGTTTCTCGCGCAAGAGCTCGGCGTCTCCATGCGCGACATTACCGGCTACGTGCTCGGCGGCCACGGCGACCAGATGGTGCCTCTGCCGCGCTACACCAGCGTTTCCGGTAAGCCGATCACGGACTTCATTGCGCCTGATCGCTTGGAGGAGATAATCCAGCGCACTCGCGACGGCGGCGCCGAAATCGTCAATCTGCTGCAGCTCGGCAGCGCTTACGAAGCGCCGGGGGCCGCGCTCGTAGAGATGATAGACGCGATCCTGCTTGATCAAAAGCGCGTTTTGCCGTGTGCGGCATACCTAGAAGGCGAATACGGCATTAGCGGTGTCTACGTCGGCGTGCTCATTCAGCTCGGCGCCGGCGGCGTGGAGAGCATCGTGGAACTCGATCTCACCGCCGAGGAGAGCGGCTTGCTCAACCAGTCTGCGGACGCCGTACGCGAGTTGGTGGATGTGATGGGCATTTAGGCGGCTGAATTCGCACCGGCTCTCGCTTGGATATCGCATCCCTCCCAAATACCCGCTAACTCCGGTAGCGCAGGTTTGCAACCCGCGCTTACCTGGCAGAAGCGCGATACGTGCTGTGCGACTCTCTTCTTCGACTGAACGAGGCAAGCATGCCGAATCCGGTCCTGATGGGAAACGTGGAGCTGAAGTAGACCAGAGATTGTCTCAGAAGTGCAACGCTAAGTGCTAACCTACCCTTCAACAGGCTCAGGGCGAACGTAAGTGCTAACCTGCCCTGCGACCCTTCGGCAAGCTCCGGACAGGCAGGCTCAGAGCTTGCCCCGTACTCGATACGGGGGCTAACGAAAGTGGTTGAAACCCCTTCGACAGGCTCAGGGCGAACGATACTGAGTGTAAACCGTGCGAGCGGAGTGGGCTTGACAAATCGCCTGTCGAAGCACTAATCGGCACTTCGAGACGAGTTATTCAATAGCCCTTAGTGTGATGCCGTCCGCGCAACTTGCGGCGCGCCTTCAGCAAGTGAGGCGAGACGCTTACGCAAGTCCGACCGTATGCCAACAAGATCCGGTTCAAGGACAAACATCCCATCCACGAATCGGGGGTCAACCAGCCCCGACGCCTCATCGATGGCGAAAGAGCCTATATCTGCTGCATCCACGCTGCGGGCAACCCGAGCCAACTGCACAACCATCTGGACGGAGACATTGGTCTGTACCGCGTGACGGAAGTCATTGTAAAGCGCGGGAATGCGGAGTACGGTGCGCGGCGTTAGGGCTTGCGCCTTAAGCGCCTGCAGTACCTGTTGCTGGCGGTACATACGACCGAAGTCGCCGGTAGGACTGGACTTGCGCGTCCGTGCATATTTTAACGCGGTTTCACCGTCGAGATGCTGCACGCCGGCCTTGAGCTCAAACGGTTCGTGGTTGACTCCGTCCGCCGCCGGAAACTCCATGTCCACAATGTCCGCCGGCACGTCGATGGTGACGCCGCCAAACGTATCGACAATGCGCGCAAATCCCGAGAAGTTAACTACCGCATAGTAGGGAATATCAACGTCGAGCACTTGCGCAAGCTTGGCGCGCGCAAGGTCGGCGCCGCCGTGCGCGTAGGCAGCGTTGATGCGCTGCGGCTGAGAGAGCCCATCCAGGCTCACGCGCAAGTCTCGCGGCACAGACGTGACCAGCACGCGCTTGTGGACCGTGTCTATGCTGAGCACCACGATGGCGTCGCTGCGACCGGAGTGCGTCTCCCACGAATCTACGCCAAGGAGGAGAATATTCACTATCTGGGATGTCTCATTGGCGCGCTCATCGCTCGGATCCACAGCCGGATTGGGACTGGATACGCTGTTGGCCGGTGCGCATCCCACGAGTAGAACGGTCAGCAAAAAGAACAAGAGAAACTGCAACCGGCTACTCGGGCACTCCCATACCATCCGTTGTCTTCCTCCTGCGCGCTCTGTCTGCTATGCCGGACACTCTCTCCATCATGGCCCAGCAACATGAAGAATATCTGAGAAGAGAGCGTCCCAAGGCTCCGGCATTCGCCAGCGTCAAAGCATTCGGCTCAGCTCAGCGGAACACAAGCTCCCATTGCATGGGCCAAGCAAGTTCGTCCCATGGCGCAAGGGTCACCCTAGCACAAACGTATCATGAGAGCCAATTTCCCATTCATGGTCTCAGTGCACGCAAAGATGAAACAGTGCTTGGCTCGGAGTATGATTGTTCTAGGTAATCAGCACATAGGAACTTCAGTGTGAACGTCTCCATCAAAGACATCGGCCTCAACGTACTCAATATGAAGACGCGCATGCCGTTTCGCTACGGCATTGCGTCACTGGAGTCCGTGCCTCACCTCTTCCTGCGCGTGACTGCCGACGTTGATGGCGCTGCCGCTGTGGGGGTTGCGGCTGAAGGCTTGCCGCCGAAGTGGTTTACGAAGAACCCCGACACGTCTTTTGCCGAAGACCTGGATGGAATGCTCGCTGTCATTCGGCAAGCCGTGTCATTGGCCCTGGTTTCGCCTGTGGCGGAGAGCCCATTCGACTTCTGGCGCCATCTCCATGTGAGCCAAGAGGCCTGGGCCGCCGAGACGAGCTATCCGCCCTTGTTGTGGGGCTTTGGTGTGAGCATGGTTGAACGCGCGCTGATCGATGCCTTCTGCCGCGCGACCGGCCGCACTTTCGAACAGGCAGTGCGCGACAACTCCCTCGGCATACAGCTCGGCGTCTTCCATGCAGAGCTGGCAGACTACGAGCCTGCGGCGCTGCTGCCGGCACACGCCAACCGCACGATGACTATCCGGCACACGGTAGGCCTGGCAGACCCGCTCACCGACGATGATGTCCCGCTAGACGAGCGCCTGACTGACGGTTTGCCCCAGTCACTGGAAGCCAGCGTCCAATTCTACGGCCTGACCCACCTGAAGATCAAGCTATCGGGGGAAGCATCGGCCGATATTGAGCGGCTGCAGCGCATCGCACAGATCATGGCAGCGCATGCGCCGGGCAGTTATGCCCACACGCTTGACGGCAATGAGTTCTATACCGAGGTCGGCCCGTTTCAGCACTTCTGGGAGACTATTCAAGACGAGCCCACGCTCCGCTCCTTCCTTGACCGCGCGCTGTTCGTGGAGCAACCGTTCCATCGCGACGTCGCACTCAGCGCGGCCGTACAGTCAGACCTGCAGAAGTGGCACGAGCGGCCCCCGCTCATTATCGATGAATCCGACGGTGAATTGAGCAGCCTCGCCAATGCGCTTGCCTGTGGGTATGCCGGCGGCAGCCACAAGAACTGCAAGGGCGTATTTCGCGGTATTCTGAACGCCTGTCTGCTCGCACACTATCGGCGGCGCGATCCCTCTCAAGCTTACATTTTGAGCAGTGAAGACCTTTGTAGCGTGGGCCCGGTCGCGATGATACAAGACCTTACGGTCGCGGCAAACTTAGGCATCGCGCATGCGGAGCGCAACGGCCATCACTATTTTGCGGGCCTCAGCATGTACCCACAGCGAGTCCAGGAGCAGGTGTTGGCTTGCCACGGCACGTTCTATCGCCGCCACGAGGAAGGGTACCCGGCGCTCGACGTACGCCAAGGCCGTGTTGACGTTTCCAGCATTGTCAATGCGCCTTTTGGTTACGACTTTGAGTTGGACACGACGCAGTTCACGCCGTTGGATGAGTGGACGGCGGAGTCGTTAGACGATTGACCCGCTTGCCGCTGGGGCGCAGCAGTGCCCTCAGCGGATGGGGGCGCAGTACACAACACCGCTCGTGCTGAGCTTGTCGAAGCATGGGCTGAGCTTGTCGAAACATGGACGGTGTTGCGCGCGTTGGCTCGGTCTCACGTCCTTCGACCCTTCGACAGGCTCAGGGCGAACGGATAGTGATCGTCACCGGGTGAGGGGATGATGATCGTCGCCGGGTGAACGGATAGTTAGCAAGAGCGCCTCTGTAAACGTCCTGTTATCCCCCTTCCTGGGCAAAGACGAGAATGTGGCCGTTGCAGTCTTCGATTTCGAACTCGCGCAGACCCCATGGCTTCTTGATCGGGCCGCGCTCATACTCCGGTCGCATCGTCACCCCTCTCCGCCGGTATTCTGCGTGGAGTTCATCGATCCGGCCACAGTGGAGGTAGGTGTATCCCGCAGTAGTCGGCTCGGTGCCATGGCGCCGCCGGTAGCCCGTGAAGCGCATCCGCTGCGGGCTCTTGCCACCGCCGCCGCCAATAGAAACTCTGGCGTGACCGCCCCGTGTCATGTCTACAAAGTCGAGCGTGAATCCCAGGACTTCGCAATACCATAAGGCTGTAGCTTCAACGTCGGCAACTTCCAAAACGGGTTGCAGGCCGTAGAATGCATGCTTCTCAGCCCACCGAGATTCGTCCATAGTGCTCCTTCGAGACTTTCCACTCATAGAGGTCTCAATCTATCTCCAAAACTACCTTCCTATAATCGGAACGGTTTGCCCAATCGTAGAGTGCGCTCCGCCTTGGCATACCAGCCCTGCGGCGCGTAGTCGGAGGTGTGGAGATAGCACTGCACCCGCACCTCGTCGCTGCCTGCCGTGAATGTCAGCAGGCGGCTCATGGCGATTGTTGTGCGACCGGCGTGATGGCGGGCCAGGGCCGCGCAGTTTATGAAGTTCACGTCCCACTTGCGCTCCACGTGCGAACGGCCGCCGTAGCGATCATCGGGATGGGTGTGGGTATGGCCGCCGAGCCAGAGATCGATCGCACCCGGGTGGGCCGCCAGATAGCGCTCAAACGCCTGGGCGTCAGGCCTATCGTCCACGAAGTAGAGGTAAGAAGACCCTTCCGGTCCGCCGTCGGCAAAGTAGCCGTGGTAGTGCCCGCGCCACGTGCCGTCTTCATGCTGGCGGTGTCCCTCCCACGGTCCGGACGCCACGGTGGTCGCTTTCAGCATGTGGTGGTGGGCGGAGACGATGACGCAGTCGGGATTCGCTTCCACCTGCGCTTGCCACCATGCGAACGTCTCTCCGGTCACCGCACCCGACGGGTAGCCGCCGCCCTTGGGATTGCGCCCCACCGGCGGCGGCAGGTCGTTACGGTCGCTCATCATCAGAAAGAGCACGTTGCCTACGCGAAAGGCGTAGCGTTCCCAGGTGCCTGCCACCGGATAGGGACGCCGGGACGGGTCTACACCGGAGAACTGCGTATGCTCACCTGTGGGGTCCACCCACTTGCGGAACCACCACTGGGTCGGCTCCGTGTAGAAGGTAGCGTCGTGATTACCCGCCAGATTGTAGAAGTGCTCCCGAGGATGCTCGCGGGACGTGCCGAACTGCCGCGCCACTTCCACGCCTTCTTCATCGTCAGGCGACTTCTGGTTTCCGGAGAGGTCGCCAAGGTGCAGCATGATGTCCCAATGGAACGGCGGACCGCCCTCGTCGCCGCCGACTTCTGAATGGCGAATCGACTCTGTCAAACTCTCGCGGCCGAACCTCTTCTCGGTGCCTACGTGGGCACAGCCGGTTGCCCACACTGCGAACGTCTCTGCCGGCATGAGTTCCCCTCCACCTGGCGCTATCAAGTGAGACCGTACTGTCCCCGTAGTCTTGGCATTATGTAACTGAGATTGGATCGATTGGCAGCCCCTGTTAGTGCCGACCTTACTGCCTCGCTTGCGCCGCCTGTGCGAACGCGCTGCTGCTCGGCCCTTCCATACTAATCGCGGCCCCGCCGACCGGCAAAGACATGACTTTCGGGAATCGCTATGATAGGGGTCAGCACACGGCCCGTGTAGCTGCTCACCAGTGCACGTGCCATCTGTCGTGGAGCGAGCGCGTATGACTTCACAACACTCAGACAAGCGGTCCGAGGGAAGCCGTGATGAGGCACGAGGAGGATGGATGGGGGGCAAGTTTCTTTCCATCGATCAAGCGGTGTGGCTCATTCAGGATGGCGCTGCCATCGGCGTGGGCGGCTTTGTCGGCATTGGGCACCCGGAGGCGCTCTCCGCGGCCGTAGAACGGCGCTTCCTGCAGACCGGCGAACCACGAGACCTCACGCTTATGTATGGCGCCGGTCAAGGCGACCGCCAGACGCGCGGCCTCAATCACTTCGGTCACGAGGGACTCGTAAAGCGCATCATCGGTGGGCACTGGGGCCTGGCGCCAAAGCTGTGCCAGCTCGTGCTCGACGGCAAGATCGAAGGGTATAACTTCCCTCAGGGCGTGATCGTCCATCTCTTTCGCGACATCGCCGCCGGCAAGCCCGGCACCATCACGCACGTGGGTCTCAATTCGTTTGTAGACCCGCGCCTGGAAGGTGGTCGCGTCAATCCGGCATCCACTCCGGAGGAACTCGTGCAGTTGATCGAGTTGAATGGCGATGAGTATCTCTTCTATCCGCGGCTGCAGCTCGACGTAGGGTTCATTCGGGGCACGACTGCAGACCCCGACGGAAACATTAGCATGGAACGAGAAGCCGTCTACGGCGAAATGCTCAGCGTCGCGCAGGCCGTGCACAATTGCGGCGGCATGGTGATCGCGCAAGTGGAACGGACGATACCCACTCCTCTACCCACGCGGCAAATCAGGATTCCGGGGATTCTCGTGGACGTCGTCGCGGTCGCCGACCCCGCCGAGCACTGGCAGACGTTTAGCGAAGATTTCAATGCAGCGTACGTTTCTGAAACGCGCGATGAGGTACCGGAGTTCCCGCCGCATGCGCTCGACGAGCGCAAAGTCATAGCCCGCCGCGCGGCCATAGAACTGCAACGGGGCGACATTGTCAATCTCGGTATTGGCTTACCCGAAAGTGTCGCGGCAGTGGCGGCGGAAGAGGGCATCATCGACGACCTGGTGATGACAGTTGAAAGCGGCGCCATCGGCGGCATACCGGCGGGCGGCCTCTCGTTCGGCGCCTCATTTATGCCCACGGCCCTCATCGATTCGCCCTACATGTTCGACTTCTACGACGGCGGCGGTCTGGAGATCGCCTGTCTGGGCGCCGCGCAGATCGATGCCGCCGGCAATGTGAACGTGAGCCGCTTTGGCAGCATCGTACCGGGCGCCGGTGGATTTGTGAACATCAGCCACAACGCGAAGCGCATCGTCTTCTGCGGTACGTTCACGGCCGGCGGTCTGGAGATCGAGGTGCAAGACGACGCACTGAACATCGTCCGGGAGGGCAAGCATCCCAAGCTCGTGGAAGCAGTGGAGCAAGTCACCTTCAACGGCGCATACGCGCGCTCGCTGGGCCGTGACATCACCTACGTTACCGAACGCGCGGTCTTCACGCTCACCGATCACGGCCTGACGCTCACGGAGCTCGCTCCCGGTGTGGACTTACAGCGAGACCTGCTCGCCCACATGGCATTCAGGCCCCAAATTGCACCCGATTTGCGCCGGATGGACCCGCGCCTGTTTCGCGAGGCGCCGATGGGTCTTGCGCAGCAATTCACGTAGTGCGCGTATGGTAGTCTCGCCGCTTTCATGAGTGGTCAATGGGTTAATGAGGCAGGAAGAGCCACGATACAGCAAGGGCGTGTAAAAGCACTTCTACTCGACCTGGACGGTACGCTCTACTTTAGAGGCGAGCCGATCCCGCGGGCCGACCAGGCCATTGCGGCTTTGCGAGAGATGGGATTCCAGCTACGTTTCCTTACGAATACCGACTCCAAAACTGCGAGCACGCTCCGTCGTGAGTTAGGCAAAATGGGGCTAGCGGTCGCGGAAGCAGAGATATTCAGCGCCGCCACTGCCGCTCTGCGGTTTTTGCAAGAACAGCCGGGCAAACGTTACTATTGCTTGGTTTCCCAGGACCTTACCGCCGCCTTTGCGCCTTTTCATGCCGCGGAGGGTGCCGTAGACTATGTAATTGTCGGAGACTTTCGCGATTCCGTCAGCTATGACCTGCTGAATACGGCATTCAGGCACGTCAAGGCAGGCGCGGAGATTGTTGCTCTGCAGAAAGGCCGGTACTTTGTGAGCAACGAAGGGTACAACCTAGATACCGGAGCGTTCGTACAACTCCTGGAATATAGTTCGGGCAAGACGGCAAAAGTCCTTGGAAAGCCATCGGCAGAATTCTTCAGCTTGGTAATCGAGCAGTTGGCTTGCTCGCCCGATCAAGTGGTCGTAGTCGGTGATGACGTAACAACGGACATCGTCGGAGCGCGGGCGGTCGGCGCCCGTAGCGTGCTGGTACGAACGGGAAAATACGCAGATGAATCACTGGAGCGTTCTCCCGTCAAGCCCGATTATGTCGTTGATTCCATTGCCGATGTGCCGCAATTGCTCGTGGAATGAAACAATCTCAGGACCATTAACGACGAGAACCCCATTTTGGAAGGTGAGGTCAGATAGTGAGCACGCGAACGCCGGTAATCCTCGGGGCTGCCCGCACGCCAATCGGCAAGTTTGGCGGCGCCTTTAGCGAGCTTTCGGCGCCGGACCTTGGTGTCGTCGCAGCGGAAGCGGCGCTAGCCCGCGCCGGTGTAGGGCCGGACGCCGTGCAGGTGTCGATATTCGGTCAGGTCCTACAGGGCGGCAGCGGCATGAACCCCGCCCGTCAGGTGAGCATACGTTCCGGCGTGCCCGAAACCGTACCTGCCATGACCCTAAACCAGGTCTGCGCTTCAGGCTTGCAGGCCGTGGGGCTGGCGGGGCAGCACATCCGGCTGGGTGAGATAGACGTAGCGCTGGTAGGCGGCATGGAGAGTATGAGCAATGCGCCCTACGTGCTGCCCGGGGCTCGTTGGGGGAGCAAATTGGGTCATGCCAACGTGGTGGATACGCTCATCGGCGACGGACTCTGGGACGCTTTTGAGGACTGCCACATGGCGAACACCGCGGACTCGCTAGCGCAAGAGTATGGGATATCACGCGAGGCGCAGGACCAATTCGCGTACGAGAGCCAGCGGCGCTATGCGGCTGCGGCGGGAGCCTGTCATGTTTCTGCTGAAGTTGTGCCGGTGTCGGTGCCGCAGCGCCGGGGACCGCCCACGATTGTCAGCGATGATGAGTACCCCCGCCCAGACACGACTCTGGCAGCCTTGGCGTCGCTCCGTCCTGCGTTTAAAGGCGTGAACGCAATCACCGCAGGCAACGCATCCGGCATCAATGATGGCGCCGCGGCGCTGGTTGTCGCGTCAGCGGAATGGGCCGAGGCCCGGCAGTGCAAGCCCCTGGCTACCCTCGCGGCAGTAGCAACCACCGGGGTTGCGCCCATGCGCATGGGCATCGGTCCGGCCAAGGCAATTCGCATTCTCCTGGATAGAACCGGTCTTAAGTTAGACGACATCGACCTGTTCGAAATCAATGAAGCCTTCGCCGCGCAAGTCCTGGCGGTGGAAGCTGAACTCAAGTGGGACCGCGCGCGCGTCAACGTGAACGGCGGCGCAATCGCCGTCGGCCATCCTATTGGCGCCAGCGGCGCCCGTGTCTTGGTCACCCTGATCCACGCAATGCAACGGAGAAACGTGCGGCGAGGCATTGCCGCACTGTGCGCCGGCGGGGGCATGGGCATCGCCGCCTTGGTGGAACGCGAGGCTCACTGATTCCATGCGACTGCAAGGCAAGACTGCTCTCATCACCGGCGCTTCGCAGGGCATCGGCCGTGCCACGGCGCTCACGCTTGCTCGTGAAGGCGCTGACATTGCCATAAACCACTATCCTGACGCAGAGGGCGTGCACCGGCAGAACGCGGAAAACGTGTCTAAGGAGATCGAAGAATTGGGACGCCGTGCGCTGTCCATCGGCGCGGACGTGGCGCAAGAAGCGCCATGTGAGGCGATGGTCGAACAGGCCGTCGCCGCGTTTGGGTGCCTTGACATCCTGGTCAACAATGCCGGCATTCTACGGGACGCGACTCTGCGCAACTTGAGCCGCGAGCACTGGGATGAAGTGCTCGACGTGAACCTGGGCAGCATGTTCAATTGCGCCAAGCCCGCGGCCATCCACATGCGGGAGCGCAAAACGGGCAGCATAGTCAACATTGCTTCAGTGATCGGCCTCACCGGCAACTTCGGCCAAACGAACTACGCGGCAGCGAAAGCCGGCGCCATCGGCTTCACCAAGTCATTGGCCAGAGAATTGGCGCGCTATGGCGTCCGCGTCAATGCCGTGGCGCCCGGCTTCATGGACACCGACATGACCCGCACCATCGACCCCGAAATCAAGGAAGACATACGCAAGCAGATTCCAATGGGGCATTTCGGAACGGCAGAAGACATCGCCGACGCCATCCTCTTTCTCGTCTCGGACGAGGCGCGCTATATCACCGGCGAGGTGCTGAGCGTCAACGGCGGCTGGTACATGTGAGAGATAGTCACCCGTCGCTACGTCGGCGTACCGCGAGGGGAGGTTTCTCCATTAACACTGAGCCGACAATTGAGCGCAGAAGGGGGCAAGGGGCTAGTCTGCAGACCGGCCGTTTGCCATTGACGCGCAGGTTTCAAACCTGCGCTACCGAGGATCAGACGCAAGTCCTGGTAGCGCGGGGGCTTGTCCCCCGCTTTTCATCAGCTCAATATGCTCAGACACGATGGAAGCGCGGAGACCTATATCTTGCTAGTCCCTATGCCATTGAGGTGCAGGTTGCAAACCTGCGCTACCGAGGATCGGACGCGAGTCCTGGTAGCGCGGGGGCTTGTCCCCCGCTCTTCATCAGCTCAATATGCTCAGACACGAATGGAGTATTCCCATGCTCATCGACACCGCCCAATTCAAGACCAAAAGTCTTGATGATGAAGCCGTACTACCGGCCGAAAAGACCGCCCTCGTCATCGTCGACATGATGCGGCGCTTCTGCGACCCGGCCTGGCTATCGGGGGGCAATGCCGAGAGCGAGCGCTGGTTCTCTTCGGAACTCAAGACCGTGATCCCGAACCTGCGGTCGATCCTCGACGCTTTTCGCGCCTCCGGCGGGCTGGTGGTCCACGTCGTCAATGCCAAATGGACGGCCGAGGCCCGCGAAGCGGTGCCCTACCAGCGCGGTCGCGACTATGATTATTTCGACTCTCATGCCATGTCTGTAGTCGACGACCTCGCTCCCCAGCGTGATGAAATCATCGTTCGGAAGCTCACGAGTTCAACCTTCACCGGCACCGGCCTCGACTACATGCTCAACAACGCGGGAATCAAGAATGTCGTGCTCACGGGACAGTACGGCGGGGCGTGCGTCTTCTACAGCCTCATCCAGAGCCGCGAATACGGCTTTACCAACTACTGGCCCAGTGACGCCATTCTCCATGCCTCAGCCCTCGACCAAGCCATGATCACGCCGCTGGTTGGCACGCGCTGGGCGACTCTGGCGACTTCAGCGCAAATCGTGCGAGCAGTCACCGGTCAACGCGCCTTGGCTTGAGTGAATTTGTCATTCTCCGGTCAAGGATACCGACTATGAGGCGAATGGTATGGCCGACCGGCCCCTCAATTCCCTGAAAATAGCGTGACCAGGCCGTTCGCCCCCGTATCTTTCGATACGCTGTATCGGTCGATACTCCTATCGAGTACGGGGCAGGCTCTGAGCATCGTCGAAGGGTGAACGGCGAAGGTAGTGGGTAACAACTCCGCACCCTATCCTCTCCGTTCATGCTTCGACAAGGGCTTCTATAAAGCCCAGGCTTCGCGCAGCCCTCAGCACGTACGGAGAGATGTGCATTCATTATCATTCCCATGTGTGGCCGGCAGACGGCCATGGTCATTCTCGCGAAAGCGGGAATCCCAATGCTGCGGGCGGGATGTCCACGTTCCCAGACATGCGGGCGGGACGCCCGCGATCCCAGATGGTGTCATTCCCGCTTTCGCGGAAGTCCATATACTTTTCACGGTGTGATGCGCTGCTGTCGCCAAATCCGTGCTTTCAGGCTTTGAGGTGCGACTCTCCCGCAAGAGGTGCGCGGCAGCGAAGAAGCCTCACTTGCGTTGCCCGTTGGATCTGGCGATTTACTCAATTAAACACCACCTTGACACTCGCCGCACCCACTGCTAATCTGCTAGCATCCGGTTGACTGGAACATCCACAAAGGAGCTTTCCAATGACTCGAAGAAAAGTCCTACTCGGAATGGGATCAGGTGCCAGCTTGGCGCTCTTGGCGGCCTGCGGCCAAGCAACAACGACGATGACCGACGAGGCGCCCAAGGCCGAAGAGAAGATGGAGCCCAAGGCGGAAGAGAAGCCTGCCGAGCCGGAAACCTACGAAATTCGGGTTTTCACGACTTCCCGGTGGGACCTCAGTCAGGGCATTGGCTTGGAAGTGATGCAGGAACTTGAGGAAGCTAACCCGGGCATTACCGTTAACGCCACCGTTGAATCCGGCAACCGCATGGACAAGATGGTGACATCTGTTGCCGCCGGTTTCGGCCTTGACATCGGCCAGGCAGGCTCGTGGCAGTCGCAGACCCTCGCCGTTCTCAAGGTGCCGGTGGGACTCGACTCCTACATGGCGACCTCGAACATCATCAAGAAAGAGGAGATTTGGGAATCGCTGCGTGGCGACCTGGAGTATAAGAGCGTGGTGCAGGGCATGCCGTTCGGCCCTGACATCCGTTTCCTCTATGTCGGCAATAAAGCCTACCTTGATGCGGGACTTGATCCCGAGAGTCCACCTGCAACGTGGACGGAACTCGAGGACGGAATCGCCAAAATCTATACCGTCAGCGGCGACAAGATTGAGAAGCTCGGCTTCGACCCGTTGCGCGGCACCGGCGGCAACCATCTTTGGATGGTGCCCATGTGGCAGTTGGGTGGAGATACGACCTCACCGGAGGGCAGGGTCACTCTCAACACGCCCGAGGCGGAAGCAGCCCTCAACTGGCAGAAGAGCAACATCTTTGACGCCCAGGGCGGCTACAACCAGGTGATGGAATTCTGGGGCGAGGCGGCGCGCTATCCCGCCTACTTCCAGCCGTTCTTCCAAGGTGTGGTCGGTAATATGCACCTGACCAATTCTGAGCGTGCCGGCCAAATCCTGCCTAACCAACCGGACTTTGAGTTTTCTTACGGGCCGTATCCCATACCTGAAGGTGGCAAGCAGGCCGGTTACGGCGGCTGCCATACGTGGTTCATCACGGTGGACTCAGCCCAACCCGACAAAGCGTGGTTGTTCATGGAGCACTTCGGCAGCCGAGACGTGAACATCCGCTGGGCGCTGCACTTTGACCGTCTGCCCATTCGCTCTGACGTGGCCAACTCCGAAGAATACCACCAGGGCGACGACTTTGTGCGCTTCTCCGCCAACATGATGCAACACCGCAATTTTGTCATCCCCTTGCCGGGCGCACCGTCAGTGCTGCGGTATGTGAACGGCTTTGTTCCGGACGTCATGGCCGGCAATATTACGATCCCCGAAGCGCTCAAGGATGCCAACGAGCAGGTCCAGACCATTCTCGACGAATTCCTGGCAGAGCACGGCGAAGCGTAATTGCGCATTTCGGCCCAATTGGCAGTTAGAATTGAAGGAGGAGGTCAGGTGGCCTCCTCCTTCTGCACTTTTGAGAAAGGTGTCTTGTGCCTGACGCAGATCCCAAACTCACCGGCGCCGAGGTCGACCCGCTGCGGCGGCAACTCTTCGAGGCGTACGACAACTGGCTTATGCGCCAATGCCGCGAGCGTTACGACGCGCGCGGCGAGCGCTGGCAGCGGGACTACACAAGCCTAGAGGCGTACTCCCACTCGGTCGCACCCAACCGCGAGCGCCTGCTCGCCATGATCGGCGGCTGGCCCTGGGAACGCGGGCCGCTGGAGCCGACCAGTGAAGAGATTGCCACCACAGATGCCTACACGGCATCCCGCGTCTGGTACACGTCGTTCGACGACGTGCGGGTGGACGCCATTCTCATCCGCCCCCACGGCGACGGGCCGTTTCCGGCTGTGCTGGCCCAGCACGGAGTCAACCACACGCCGGAGCAGATCTGCGGTTTCTGCGACCCGGAATACAGCGCCGCCTATCACGAGATTGGCGTGCGCCTTGCACGGCACGGCTACGTGGTAATTGCGCCTCGGATGATTGGCGGCTACGGCGCAGACCGCTTCAACGTGCCCAACATCCCATCGCTGCGCACACAGGAACAAGGCCGCTCCCAGAACCAGATCCATCGCAAGGCCATCCTCATCGGTCAGACGATTCAGGCCCTGGAGTATTTTTCCCTTTCCAGGTCCGTTGACTACTTGGAATCGTTGCCGGAAGTCGATAACGACCGCATCGGCCTTTATGGCCTCTCACGAGGAGGTCGCGCAGCACTCTGGCTGGGAGCATTGGAGCAACGGCTGCAAGCAGTGGTCTCGTCGGCTTGGTTCAACGAACGCTTCAGCAAGATGCTGCAGCCTGAAATCATCAAAGTCGGCGCCTTCATCGAAACCTCTTCCGAGTTCCAATTCATACCTGGCCTTTTCCATGAGTTTGGCGACGCCGACATTGCCTCCCTCATCTGCCCCCGCGCCTTCTTTGTCGAGGACGGCAAGCACGACGGTGCGGTGTGGTGGCCCCATGCCGTCCAGGAATTCGAACTCGTCAAGGAATTTTACGGAAATCTGGGCATCCCGGAGAAGTGCGGCATTCGCATCCATGAGCAAGGCCACGAGACGGAACCGGAAGAGGAAGTCACGGACATCCAAGCGGTGGCGTTTCTCGACCGCTGGCTGAAGAGCGAGTAAAACCGGCGCTTGCGGGAGCAACGATCTGGTAGCGCAGGTTTGCAACCTGCGCCCACGCGCGAGCCTGCGCTCTGCTGTTGCCAGGCTAGGATGCAACGTAGTTTCGGAGTGCAATCATGCCGCGACTGCTAAACGTCTTCATCGATCCTCGAGCAATCCTGCGACGCAATGAAACCCTGCGCGACGAATCCGGTAGCGCAGGTTTGCAACCTGCGCCGTCCCGGGAGCTTGAAGTCCACGTTGCCGGTCTAGCCTGCACGAGCATATGAGCACGGCGCACACAGGAGGGCCTTGCGTCACTCCCGGGCGTCGAGGATGTAAGCTTTAACCCGGAAGACGACACCTTTACCGTTCGCTACCACGGGGACGAGCTTGATCTTGCGCGTGTCAACGAAGCAGTGCGCGGAAAGGTGATTGCTAAGCCGCTGCGCAAGTTACTTGATTGGATCGGACGCCCGTTCCGGCGGTCTACCCACACTTGAGCCAAAGCCGCGCGCCGCTTCCCGCCGCTCTGCTCAGGAAAGACTTCAGATTGGGTGCCTTGAATCAATTATCACACTCTCCCGTTCGCACTTCGACGGGCTCAGTGCGAACGGGAGAGTATGACGGATTGTACATCTGCCCGGCTTCGTTGCGTTGTAAACGGCACTTCTTCGAGACCACATGCTACGCCGCGCCGCTCTCGCTTGTGTCTCCTAACAGTAACGGCTACAGTGAGGCTATCGTTGCCGTAGACTCGCGTGCAGCGAAACAGTTCAGCAGTATACTCCCAGTCTCAGACAGTGAGTGAGAGGACATATGGCCGTGCCGGCAGACGCAACTGAGCCCGCACCCAAGACCTCGCAAGAGTACGCAGTTCCTCCAATTCTGACCACAGTGGTCGGCAGCTACCCGGCGCCGGCCTGGCTGCTTGCCATGCCCAGCCGGCCCGCGCTGCGTGACGCCATGCTCACGGTCTTCAAGACCCAGGAGCTTGCCGGCATCGACGTAGTGACAGACGGTGAGTTCTCGCGCTTCGACGTCAGTCACCCGGAGACTCAAGGCATGATTGAGTATTTTGTCTCTCCTTTGGCAGGCGTAGAAACGGCATTCAGTCGTGCCGACGTGGCGGCTTTTCGCCAGCAGACCGGCATGCAATTTCGCAGGCAGCCCGCCGGTGTGGTAAGAGATGCCGTCGGGGAGGGCACGCTCGACCTCCCAATCGCTGCAGCCGCAGGTGACTTGACCGCGCAGGCGTACAAGTTTACCGTGACCAGTCCTTACATGCTGGCGAAATCCCTCCTGGACCTCCACTACCGAGACATACGCGGACTCACCTTCGCGATTGCCGACGTCTTGGGAGATCAAGCCGCCAATATTAGGGCCGATGTCCTCCAAATCGATGAGGCAAACTTGGTCGGGTCTCCCCAAGATGGCGCATGGGCAGCCGACGCACTCAACCGCGTGTTTGCGGGATTTCAGGGAAGAAAGGCCGTGCATCTCTGCTTCGGCAACTATGGCGGCCAGACAATCCAACAGGGCCTCTTCAAGGATCTGCTGCCCTTTTTCAACAGGCTGGCGTGCGACCATCTCATACTGGAATTCGCACGCCCCGGCGACGCAGAACTGCCGGTCTTCAAAGACCTGCGACCGGAGATAGCCCTCGGCATCGGCGTCATTGACATCAAGGACAACGTCGTGGAAACAGCGGACCTCATCGCCCGCCGCATTGAGCGCGCCGTGAGCGTGCTGGGCGCGGAACGCGTCAAGTGGGTGCACCCGGACTGCGGCTTCTGGATGCTCTCCCGCATCGTGGCCGACCGGAAGATGGCTGCGCTGGTCCAAGGCCGCGATCTCTATCTCGGACAGAAGAGCACATAAGGAGCAAGCAATGGGCGATCAAGCACGCGTAGCCGTTATCACCGCCCCCTCGGGCACCATGCACGTGGCCGGCTTTCTGGAGATTCTGGCGGCGTTGCCGGAGGTCGCCCAGGTAGCGTTGGTGACGGACGGCGCGGATGACATTGAGTCTCATGCGCGCGATCAGCTTGGTGCGCGACTGGTTGGCACGTATCCCGACGCGGATGCTATGTTTCGTTCATTCGAGGCTGACCTCAGCATAGTCAGCCTGGAGCCGCGCACCGCACCGCCAACCATCGCCGCCTGTTTGCGCCACGGCAGCCACGTGCTCGCCGAGAAACCCGCCTGCCTGCAGTGGGAAGAGTTTGCTGAGCTTGCGTCGCTTGCGGATGAGCACCAGCGCAATCTCGGTTTGGCCTTTGCCGCGCGGGGTTTTCCTTTCTTACAGGATGCCCGTCGCTTGGTTGCGCGTGGCCGCCTCGGCAAGCTCTACGGTGTCGACACCTACTTCATCGCCGATCAAACACGCGTGCAGCAAGCGGAGTGGCAGGCCTCGTGGTTTTCTCAGAAAGCCTACGCCGGTGGTGGGCACCTCATGTGGCTGGGCATTCATTATGTAGACTTACTGCACCACCTTACCGGACAGCGCATCGTGGAAGTTGGCGGGCTCACCGCGGTCGTCGGCGGCGCGCCCATCGATACGGAAGACGCCGCCGTGGCCGTGCTGCGTTTCGAGGACGGCATGGTCGGCTCCCTGACCTCGGCGTATTACGTGGACCGCAACAAGCAGTCCCATCTCCATCTTTGGGGCTCCCAGGGCTGGCTGCGCGGACGACCCAACGACTGGGAGAGCCTGGAGTGGTATAGCGCCCATCCCGCCGAGCAATCCGCGCCCTACCGTACTATTCACTACGACACGCCTAAGTCCGAGGTAAAGCCAACCTACTACGGCCTCGTGCGCGCCGCCGTGCACGGCGCCCAGGGCATCGCCCCGCATCCGGTGGCCACGGCCGAGGCCCTCCACGTGCTCAAGGTCGTCCACGCCATTTATCGCGCCGCTGAGACGGGCCAAACCCAGCAGATTGGGTGACGATTTCCGCGATTGCGTAAGCCAAGTTTCGTAGGGAAGCAGTGCAATTCCTGCACTTAACCCATACACGACAGACACTCATTGGAGTGCTTGTGTAGACACCGCTTCAGTTCACGCGGGTCTAGGCCGGGCTATGGGTGAATTGAGCGCAGCGAATTACCACCGCGGAATCTCGATCTACCCTGGATTCCGGTACCCGCCGGAATGGCGGAAAGACTAGTGGTTCTCCTTTGGTAAGAGAGGTTAGAAGAGTATGAAACGCTACCGGGCGGCACTGATCGGCTGCGGAGGCATGAGCAAATCGCATCTTCCCGCGCTCATCGAAGTACCGGAAATAGACGTCGTCGCCATCTGCGACATTGACGAAGATCGTCTTGCCGCAATTGGCGACCTCTTCGGCGTGGAGAAGCGCTACATCGACTACCACGCCATGCTGGCGGCGGAGAAGCCGGACATTGTAGCCATCGCAACCCAGGGACCCCAGCATTGCGCGGCTACCGTCGCTGCCGCTGAGCACGGCGCGCACGTGCTCTGCGAGAAGCCCATGGCGCTCGACCTCGCTGAGGCCGACCGCATGATCGAGGCCTGTGAGAGGGCCGGCGTCAAGCTCGCCATCAATCACCAAGCCACGGTGCGTCCGTCGCTCAAGCGCATGCGGGACATGATCGAGAATGGCGACATCGGTGACGTGATTCTCGTGCGGGGCAACAACAAGAGCGGGCGCAAGGCCGGCAACGAACTCATGGAGATGGGCACGCACGTCTTCGACCGCATGCAATTCCTCGGCGGCGCGCCGCAGTGGTGTCTCGCGCATCTCACATGGGAAGGGAAAGCCGCTACCATTGACGATGCCATGGACTCGCAAGAAATGAGCCCCAGAGACCGCGCTTCCGGTCCAGTGCTGGGCGAACGAGCCTATGCTCTGTTCGGTATGTCACGCGCGCCGGTGGGAGAATGCCAGTTCCTCGCCTATGAGAAGACCGACAGCCGTCTCTACAGCGTGGATGTGCTCGGCACCAAAGGACAGCTTTCATTGCGCGGCACCGGCACGCGGGGTGGCGATAGCGACCTCTTCCACCTGCCCGTGCCCGCGTTCTATCCAGCCGACTTGCAGGAACAACCGCTCTGGCAGCGAATCGAGGTGCCGGCAGAACTCGACCCACGACTTGGCGAGCAGAGCATTACCCCAATCCTGCAAGAGCTGATCAAGTCCATCGAGACCGGCAGTGAACATCCCTGCAGCGGCGAAGCGGGGCGCCTGAACCTGGAAATGGTGATGGCCATGTATGCCTCTCACTTGTCCGGCCAACGTGTTAGCATCCCGCTAGCCGAACGAAAACACCCACTCTCTCAATAGAGTCTACCCACGCGAATCAAAGAGCCCCGGGCAGGTATGGGATTTGCCCAGGGCTTCTCTGCTTCCAGAGTTAATTTCACTCGGTCAGCGCGCAGGCCGTTCTGAGCGTATTGCCGCTAATCTTGGACGTGCCTTGGCGGATTCGCTGTCCGGCAACCTGCTCATTCAAGAGACCAAGACTCTACGGCCAGTAGACGCGCACGGGTGCACTTTCAACCACCGTGTTGTTTGTCGTTCGTGCTCGCACCGTCACGATGAGAGAGTTACTACCTTCCAAGGTATCAAGTCTGCGCAAGGCGAAAGTACCGCCGGCATTGGTAACTCCGGTAGGCGCTTGAGCGCTGCCCAAGACTTTACCATCCGCCCGGACCACTTCAATGCCCACCGCATTCGTGGCCAGCACACTCAGGTAAACGGGGTCTTGAGCGGCTCGATAGGAGCCCTGGTTGTCCACCGTTGCCGAATTCTGTGCGGCGATGAGGGTAAATTCCACGCCGCCAGTGTCCGCGGGCGCTCCTGTGCCTGGCGTCGGAGTCGGGAAGAACGGCGACTGGGTTGCGGCAGGCGCAGCAGTTGGCGTTGTATCTTGGGTAGCGGGCTGCTGGGGCACACGCAATTCCTGGCCTTCGAAGATCTTGTTGGGATCCGATAGGCAGTTTGCCGCCTGAAGCACCTCTGCCGTCGAGTCGGTGCGTGTGGCAATGCTATACAGCGTGTCGCCGGATTGCACGGTGTATTGCGGCCAATCGGTGCGCGGCGTACATGATGGCGGAGCGGTCGTGGCCTGCGGCCCCCGCGTCGGTAGAGGGACGAGCGTCGGAATCGGAGAGGCAGCCACAGGCGCCTGTGAAGCCTCTTGCGTCGGTCGAATCACTGTTGGAATGACATCGGGAGTCGGCGTTTCGTCGTCGGGCCCGTCCCCGACAAATGGGACGCATGCTGACGCAACAAGGGCAACTCCCAGCAACAATGGCATGACCCGCAGGCACTTAAGGGGCGTTTTCACTGGCGACACTCCTCCTCTGGCGCAATACCTTCGTCACAGCCCGATAGGTGCGCAGAGAATACGTATATCGGGGCTGATTGGGTGAGACAGATCTACCAACATAAGCCACGCTGAATCCAAGACAAGAGGGAATTGAGTGCAGCGCAACTGAACAGGTGCTCGGTGGGTCTGAAGAACTCAGAGAGCTACACTTAATAATGCCTGCAATGGCCGTAGAATTCAAGCGCCCGTCAATTCGCGGAGCGAGGCTGCCCTAGAGTAAGGATCGGGCCTTTGCCTCGATGTGTTGAGCAGTCAGACCGTATTTCTGCAGGAGAGCAGCAGCATCTCCCGATTCCGCATAGGTATTCTCGACACCAACAAATGCCATGGCGCACGGGGCGTGTTCAGCGGCAGCCATTGCCACGACGCTGCCCAACCCGCCCTGGACCAGATGCTCTTCGGCTACGACGATCTTTCCAGTCTCCCGTGAGGCCCTTACCACCGCATCCGTATCCAGCGGCCGTACAGTGTGCATATCGAGCACGCGGGCCTGTATTCCATCTGCCGCCAGGGCGTGCGCCGCATCCAATGCGGCAGCCACCATGATGCCGTTGGCGATAAGGGTCACATCATTGCCGCTGCGCAGTTCATTGGCCGTGCCCAAAGTGATCGCGGGATCGTCACCGTAGACAATCGGCACGTCCGGACGGCCCACGCGCATGTAGGCTGGGCCCTCGGCTGCCAGCATCGCCGCTACGGCCTTGTGTGTGGAAGGTTCATCGGCAGGCACGATGACCGCGAAGGTCGGCAAGCCCAATGCCAGTGCGACATCTTCGATAGCCATCTGTGACGGGCCGTCTTCTCCGATACTGATACCGGCGTGGCTGCCCACGACCTTGACATTGAGGTTGGGGAAGGCAATCGACATGCGTAACTGATCGTAGCCGTTGCACATAATGAAGCAAGCGAAACTGGCAATCACCGGCAGCTTGCCGCACGCCGCCAGTCCGGCGCCGATGCCAACCAAGTTCGATTCTGCAATGCCGACATTGATGAAACGCTCAGGAAAATCCTGGGCGAACCATTCGGTGCGCGTTGAGTTGTTTACGTCACCGTCCACGACGACAATTTCCGGATTAGTCTTACCGGCCTCGCGCAGGGCGGTGCCAAATGCGTCTCGGGTGGCTTTGCCCACTTTGCGTTCTACTGCCATCCCAGTTCCTCCAGGGCGCGTTGCTCTTCGTCCTTCGTAAGCGCCTTACCGTGATATCCGTAGTCTGCTTCGACAAACGAGACCCCCTTGCCCTTCACCGTGTGGGCAATGATGCATGAGGGGCGTCCCTCGGTGGCCTTCGCGCGCTGCAAGGCGGCTGCCACCGTTCCCATGTCGTGTCCGTCTATCTCCTGAACGTCCCACTGGAAGGCCTCCCACTTGGCCGCAAGCGGGGAATAGTCCAGCACGTCCCGGACCCAGCCGGTCTGCTGCGCCTTGTTGTGGTCGACAATGGCCGTGACGTTATCGAGATTGTAATGAGCGGCGGTCATGGCCGCTTCCCAAATCTGGCCCTCGTCCTGCTCGCCGTCACCCAGGATAACGAACACATGGAAGTCTCGCTTCTCGATTTGGGCCGCAAAGGCGTGGCCCAAGCCAATCGAGAGCCCTTGGCCCAGCGATCCGGTGCTCGCCTCCACTCCGGGCAACCGCGACATGTTGGGGTGCCCTTCGAGCGGGCTTTCGATCTGCCGCAGCGTCGGCAGCAGGTCGGTGGAGAAGTACCCGGCCTGCGCCAGCACCACGTACAGTAACGGGCTCGCGTGACCCTTGCTCATTATCAGACGGTCACGGTCCGGCCACTGCGGATTAGCGGGATCAAACTCCATGATGCCGCCAAAGTAGAGGGCCGCCATGATCTCTACGCCAGAGAGCGAACTGGACGGATGCCCCGATCCCGCGACGGTCGTGCACGTAATTATGTCGCGTCGAATGACCCGCGCCTGCTCTTCAAGTTCCTTAATTGACATCTTCATCGTTGTCCTACAGTCTTCAGCTTCCTTCTGCTACGTTCGCCCGAGATTGCAAACAATGTGCGGGCTCTATTCCCATGGGAGCAAAGTCCCTCAAGATTGTGTAGCGGTTGCCCCACTCCTACAGGCCCCAAACCACACTCACACTATTGTACCGTCTACGCACCGCAGGCGCGAATGAAGCTGAGTTCATCTCTCTTAATGGCAGAAGGCTGCCGCTGCATGCCCGTTGAATTGCTTGCCTGCGCACCCATTCAGGACACAATTCTACGAATAAATTGGTTGACACGACCATAAATCAAGTATTTGGGCGCTTCTCACAAGCCGGTGCTATACTTCCTCAAGGCACGTCAGCGAACAGGATGACGTCCTTTGCGGCTTTGGACAGGAGATCAGTCAAGCAAGCAAGTTTCAGCCCACTATCGGTTGCACGTGTTGTCGTGACCTCTGAGCAAACAAGCGCCGCCTGCGCACCTCAATTCAGAAGTCAATACCCGCAGTAGACCATAAGAAGGCCGAAATATGTCCCGTACATTTCCTACTGTATGGCAAGCGTTGCTCTTGCTTGTCCTGCTCGTTGTCCTGCAGTTGGGAGCTACTGTAGTCGTCGGCCTCTATCAAGCGCTTCAGTCTATTCCAATCGATGAGCTCACGACCCTGATGGCAATTGTGAGTGTGTCCACGTTTGGCGCGGTCATCATCATCGGCGTCGCGTGGTCTCGGGCTCCAATACGCGAAACCCTCTACCTCCGGGGTTTCTCGCCTGTCCTTGTCCTGCCTATGCTTGTGATGATGCTCGGCCTCATCGTTGTGGTGTCGGAAATCGACAATGTCCTGCAGCGTTTTCTGCCGATACCGGACTGGTTCTTGGAGATGCTCGCCGAGCTCGGCCTTGGCGAAGGCTTCGCCATTGGCACCTTCATCGTGCTCGTAATTGTCGCCCCCCTGACCGAGGAACCGCTCTTTCGCGGCATTCTGCTCCGAGGTTTCACGCGCAATTACGGTACATGGATCGGAGTCTTGGGAACGGCATTTCTCTTCGGCGCCATCCATTTGAACCCGTGGCAATTCGTAGGCGCCTTCTTTCTTGGCATCGTGTTTGCGTGGTGGACACTGCACACGCGGTCGATTCTGCCGGCTCTTCTCGGCCACGCGTTGAATAACGGCATGGTCATCGTTTCGGCTGACCTCTTGAGTATCGAGATTCAAGGCTTCAACGCGTGGGAGGAGGGGGTTCAGGTGCACCAGCCGTGGTGGTTTACGCTGACGGGGGTCGTACTGTTCCTCGTTGGCACGGGAGTCTTGTACAAGCTGTGGTCGCCGGGAAGCGATCCACTGGCCGATCTGCCCCTGCAGAGCGACTGATCCTGTCCCGCCCGGCGCTTTCAACGGCCTGGATGCGCATCGCCACAGGGCCGCCAAGCCTACCCAAGCGCCCAATCCCAGCCACCACGCCTAGAGCACGGACCAACTACAATCTCTGTTAGCGTGAACGCAAGAGCCACATGCCGTTGATGAGAATGATCATCACGAGCACGGCGTAGAAGCCGCCCGCTCCGACCGCCCCCGCCCCAATTGCAAGTAGGGGAATGCCGAGACCCATCGTCGGCATCGCCACAGCAAGAAAAGTCTTCGCATCTGACTTCGATCGCTTGCGTGACTTCCCCAACTCGGCCTGCACCCGCTCTTTAATGAGCGAGTCGATACGTTCAGCCAGCGCTTCGACGACTTCGTCGTCATACTGCGCGCCCAACTCATGCCGCGCACTAACCGCAAGCCTAAGCTCATCCTTCAGGCCGTCGGCTTTTGCCGCATCCTTAGGGCGTGTCTTCTTTGCCATCCAAATGTCCCCTTGAGCGGTATAGCTAGCGCGAGCGCCACAGCCAGAGCACGTTGATTAAGAATATCATCCCAAGCACTGCCAAGAAGCCGTTCGATCCGGCGACGATGGCGCCCACTATCGCGAGGGGTATGCCGAAGCCCAGCACGGGCATCGCCACCTTTAGAAAGGCTTCGGAGTCCGACTTTGCCTGCCTGCGCGTCCGTTCCATCGCGGCTTCGACACGCTCGTCTATAAACGTCTCGATGCGCTGGGCAAGCGCCGCGGCAACGTGGTCCTCATACTGCTCTCCCAGCTCACGGCGAGCGGCCACTGCAGCCGCCAGGTCTTCTTTCACGCGCTCCGTTTCCCGATAGCCCCTTGACCGGAAATTGCTCGCCATCGACAGAATTCCCCTGTGCTTCCTTCTGGCGTGATTCCAGGGCCGACTACGAATTCATCATACCGCAATTGACGGTGCACAATGCCATTGCCCTATCGAGTCGGCATCAATCACATCAAGAGGCCGTCGTCGTGCAACCGCCACGCGGCATCCACCAGCGCCCACAGGCCGCCGCTCACCGCCGCGTTGCCGCCCATCACCACCGGAATGCCGGCTCCCCAAGCGGCGCCTGCAAGCTCACGGATAGATCCGTCGCGGACCTCGTCAATGAGACCCATGTCGGCGGCAAACCGGTCATGGCCGCTGACTTCTCGCCCCGCATGGGCAAAGAGCACGCGCGTATCGAGAAAGAGCGCGTCGCCCATCTGACAAAATGCCTCGAAGAAGCCCTGGGGACCTACCTCTGCCAAGTAGAAGCCCAGTAAAGACCGCACCTGCCGCGCGCTTGTGCTCATGCCGCGTTCTTCAGAAAAGACGCGGATACGGCACGCCATGTCTCTCCTCAGCAACGGCCAGAGCTGGGCACTGACACGTCCGGCCAGAATGACCTCTTCGTGCGGGCGCACAAAGGTCGGCATAGCCTCCCGGAGCCGGGCAGCCAGCCGCGCCAATGGGTGCGCTACCTCACTCCGGTCCAGGTAGGCACGCGCATGAGGGCCGCAGAGGGGATGGAGGGCCAGCATCGCAAGATCGGTTGGCGTGTCGATGTCGAACATCGCGGCGATGGCCGGATCCTGGGGCTCATGCTCGAGATTTGCCTCCTGGACCAATTGGCGCGCTAAACCGTTGTCGCGCTTCTGCGGCAGATTGACTGCGGTCAAGGCGCCAGCGGGATGAAAGCCAATAAAGTCTGCAGAGAAAAAGTTATTTGCAGTCACACTGTGGTCTAGCTGCGCAACGGCATTGCGCAGAGCAGCGAGTTCGGCGACGGAAAGCAGCGGACTACTGCCGCCACCGATGTAAAGGACGCGAGAAAGCTTGTGACGAGCTACGATGTCGGCCAGCGTATTGCCAAAATGGAAGTCACTCGCGCATGTCGTTGGCTCTAAGGCAACCCCAGGGGCAACGTCATCGAATGACTCGAGCTGAGACGTTGCCACAATGACTGGCGAAAAACCGCCTGCGGCCTGCGCTTCGGCAAGAATGTCCTTGGCGATAGCCACGTGAGAGTCATAGACCAGCCGCTCCAAGGCAGAATTGCCTTGCTTGCCGGCAAACAGTATGAGACCTACGTCGTCAGCCATACTGCAGTGCGCCTTGCGGTCGTTGCATCATGGTTTCTCGACTCTATAGCGTTCTTCAATTACACAAGAAGCCGCCAGACGAGCGACTATGCTACCCATCTAGCGGCTGAGCCGAGTCCCTGTGTCAAGGGACTCACAAGCAGGTAAACCTCATCTACATGTAGCCGTATTCCATGCGAATCTCTTCGGACATCATCTCCGGCGACCACGCAGGATCCCAGACGATTTCCACGTCCACGTCCTCCACGCCCTCGAGGTCTTCGACCACCTGATGGACCTGGGCAATGATGTACGGCCCTGCCGGGCACCCAGGGAACGTGAGCGTCATCTTGATGTCCACGTTGTTGTCATCTTCAGAAGTGTTGACTTCGTAGATGAGGCCCAAGTCCACAATGTTTACCCCTAATTCAGGGTCGATTACTTCCTTCAAGCCTTCGCGAATTACGTCCGGTTCAATTACTGCCATGTTTTTCTCCTGGCTCCGATTGCTATCGTGCCTCCACATACAATGGTACCAACCGCAAGCTCGCTCTCGCAATGCCGTGCGCGCAAGCGGCCTAGTCCACTTCGCGCGCGTAGAGTTCCAGGATGCTGCCCGCGAAACCCGAAGCCTCCGGTGAGGCGAGAAATACGAGCGCGTTGGCAAACTCGTCGAGCGTGACGGCATTATGGAAGTCTTTGGCGTCGAGGTACTGTCTCGCTTCATCTGTCGCAATTGCGCCCGCCACGAGGCACGTCGGCACAATGCCGAGCTGCTTGTAGTCGCGGGCCACGCCTTTCGTGAACGTGATTACCGCGGCCTTGCTCGCGCCAAAGAGCGCCCGTCCCGGCGCGGGGTCGAGGCCGCTGCCGCCCGCAATGGTGATGATGTGGCCGTGCCCTTGGTCCAACATGACAGGAAGAGCAGCGCGGACGAGATTGTAGCTCGTATAGAGGTTTGCCTCAATTTGATGCTGGAGCACTTCCAGGGTCGTTTCGGTCACCTCACGCTGATCGAAACTGCCGGAGAGCAGTGTAGCTGCGTCGAGAACGCCAAACCCAGCGCACGTCTCTTCAACCGCCTGCGCGGCATCTTCCGGCTTTGTGAGGTCTGCTTCGATTGCAAGCGCTCTGTCCCCGTGGGGAATGCGGCCCAGAGTCGCCTGCAAAGCGTCGCGATTGCGGCTCGTGGTCGCGACACGGTAGCCCGCGTCAAGGAATGCCGAGATGACCGCTTCACCGGTGCGCGCGGTACCGCTGCCGATCAGTATTGTGCGAGAATCCATGCTTCACCAATCTATAAGGAAGAGTCTATTCTGTCGCCAAAGCATAGCAGGCATCAACGAGCACCATCGCGCGGTGCATGTCTTCCAGAGTTGCGAGGGGTTGCCCTCCCTCGCGATACGCCTGCAGCGTGTCCCTGACAAAGTCCTGGTAGAGACCCGGCACGGAGTGTCCGCCGCGTTCCTCTACGCCGTCCTCTGTGATGATGCACGTTTGTCCATCGCGATAGGTGACGTACGTTGTGCCGTCGCTGACGTTCCAGACCACGTCGGCGGAGTCGGCGGGATACGTGTACGCAATCTCCACAGTGGTAAAGGCGCCGTCGTCGCCGCAGAATGACACACTAGCGTACTCTTCAACCGGAATCCCCGGCGTAACACGCCGCAGGTGCGCCGAGCCCACGCGCACCTCTTGGCTGCCCGTGAACCAGGAAAACAGGTCGGCGTAGTGCACGCCCAGATTGCGCAGCGCGCCACCTCCGGACTCTTCAGCCTTCAGCATCCAGGGACAGCCGGAATCGACGTAGCGTTGTACCGGCCCGCCCGCGTAGCGGAAATGCCCGTGCCGTATTTGCCCCAGCCGTCCGTCGTCGCGCATTTCTTTCACTGCTTGCGAAAATGGCGCGGCGCGATTTGTAAGCGGAATGGCGACAAACACCTCATTCTGCTTCGCCAACGCGATCAATCGTGCGAATTGGCTCGCGTCGGTGCCGAGCGGTTTCTCGATGACGAAAGGAATGCGTCGTTCAAGCAGATTCGTTGCGATTTCAGGCTGCAACCGGTAGCGCCCGAAGGAAAAGACAAAATCGGGCTTCTCTTTTTCCAACAGTTCCACGTAGTCCACATACGGCGTGCAGCCGGAGTACTGCCCGGCGAAACGCTCGGCATAGCCCGGCTGCTCGTCCGATACTGCCACCGGCGTGATGCCAAGATCGACAAACGCCGGCAAGTAGAGCGGCACGTGCCAGTGGCTGATTTCTAAAATCGCGATACGCATTGGTTGAATTAGCTCCCAAAAAACCGTCTTGTCTATGGGTCTCTAGCGATAGATGCGACTTCAGTTCTCAAGTGCATGGGCCTCCGCCACACGTGGAATAGCCAAGAGAGACGCTGGCAATGCTCACCAAAGTCGTTCGTGGAGAGGCGGCTATGCTAACAATCTGCCGCACTACAAACGGCCCTTCGACCCTTCGGCAAGCTCAGGACAGGCAGGCTCAGAGCTTGCCCCGTACTCGATACGGGGGCGAACGGACAACAGAGCTATTCAGCATAGCGCAAGTGCCCACGAAGCCCTAACTCTCCACCACACTCCCCTTGTCCGCTAGCAAATTGCGCAGCACGTATTGCAGCACACCGCCATGGCGATAGTAGTCCACCTCAATCGGTGTATTGATGCGCGCCGTCGCCGTGAAGGTCTTCTCGCTACCGTCAGCATCACGCGCGCGGACGGTCACCGTCTTGCGTGGCGACAAGCCTTCCGCAATGCCTTCTATCGTGAAGGTCTCGTGCCCGCTCAGCCCCAACGACTCCGCGGTCTCCCCTTCGCTGTACTGCAAGGGCAGCACACCCATGCCTATGAGGTTGCTGCGATGTATGCGCTCATAGCTTTCGGCAATTACGGCGCGCACGCCGAGGAGTACCGGACCCTTGGCCGCCCAGTCGCGGCTCGAACCCATGCCATAGTCCTTGCCTGCCAGGAGTATGAGAGGCACGCCATCTGCCTGGTATTGCACGGACGCATCGTAGATTGTCGTTTCGGTCTCATCGGGGAAGTGCAGCGTCCAGCCGCCTTCTCTCGACACGAGTTGGTTGCGCAGCCGCACGTTCGCGAACGTGCCGCGCATCATCACTTCGTGATTGCCACGCCGCGAGCCGTACGAGTTGAAATCTCTGGACTGCACCCCCTGCGCGACGAGGTACTTGCCGGCAGGGCTATCTTTGGCGATGGAACCCGCGGGCGAAATGTGGTCGGTGGTTACCGAGTCACCGAGCACTGCCAAGACGCGAGCGTCAGCTATGTCCGCCAACGATCCCGGCTCCGCCTCCATACCGTCAAAGAACGGCGGCTGGCGCACATAGGTTGAGTACTCGTCCCAGGCAAAGAGCGTACCTTCCGGCACTTCCAGTGTTTCCCACTCCGCCATGCCCTCGAACACCTTGTCATATTGCTCGCGGAACATCTCCGCATCCACCACCTGTGCCATGGCGTCGGCGATCTCGCGCTGGCTCGGCCAAATGTCGCGGAGATAGATTGGCTGACCCGTCTCGCCATGACCAATCGGATCGTTCGTGAGGTCGGTGTTGACCGTTCCCGCCAGCGCGTAGGCCACGACCAGCGGCGGAGAAGCAAGATAGGAGGCGCGCACCAGCGCGTGGATTCTGCCTTCGAAGTTTCGGTTGCCGCTAAGCACGGCCGCCACCGCCAACTCATGGTCGCTGATCGTCTCTTCCAACGGCTCTGCCAAGGGGCCGCTGTTACCGATACAGGTCGTGCAGCCGTAGCCGACGAGATGGAAGCCCAGCGCTTCCAGATGCGGCACCAGGTCGAGTTTCTCCAAATAATCCATTACCACCCGGGAGCCGGGGGCCAGGCTCGTCTTGACCCAGGGCTTGCGCCCGATTCCTGCCGCCACGGCGTTCTTCGCCAGGAGGCCGGCGCCAATCATGACGGCTGGATTGGAGGTGTTCGTGCAGCTCGTAATGGCCGCGATCACCACGGCGCCCTCGCCAATTCTGGCGGGTACGCCGTCCAGCGAAACATCGACGGTCGCGGCCGGATCCGCGATAACGACCGAACTGTCACTCCCCGTAGCAGTGGCCGCGGTGGGGCTGTCATTTGCGGTACCGTTGCCGTTAGTCCCGGCAAACTTCTCGGGATAGGCATCGATAAAGCTCTGTCGCACGCCCTGCAAAGCCACGCGGTCCTGCGGGCGCTTCGGCCCGGCGAGGCTCGGCTCGACTGTGGCTAAGTCAAGCTCCAAGGTACTTGTGAACATCGGCTCCGGTTCCGCAGGCCGATAGAACATCCCTTGTTCCTTGCAATAGGCCTCAACGAGTTGGACCAACTCTTCGTCGCGTCCGGTGAGGCGCAGGTAACGGAGCGTTTCGTCGTCCACGGGAAACATGCCCACGGTGGCTCCGTATTCCGGCGCCATGTTGGAGATCGTCGCCCGATCCGGCAAGCTCAAAGAGGCCATACCCGGCCCGCAGAATTCAACGAACTTGCCCACTACACCGTGCTGACGCAGCATCTGCGTTACCGTGAGCACGAGGTCGGTGGCGGTCGCGCCCTCCGGGAGTTGGCCGTTCAAGCGAAAGCCGACGACTTCCGGCAAGAGCAGCGAGATCGGCTGGCCGAGCATTACGGCCTCCGCTTCGATGCCGCCCACACCCCAGCCGAGCACACCGAGACCATTGATCATCGTCGTATGTGAGTCGGTGCCCACGAGCGAATCCGGATAGGCCGCGAGCTCGCCGTCGCGTGTGTCGGCAAAGACGACCCGGCCGAGGTACTCCAGATTCACCTGGTGCACGATACCCGTATCGGGCGGCACAATGCTGAAGTTGTCAAAAGCCTTCTGCCCCCAGCGGAGAAAAGCGTAGCGCTCCTGATTGCGGGCAAATTCGCGCTGGGCATTGATGGCAAAGGCTTCCGGCATGCCGTATACGTCCACCTGCACCGAGTGATCGATGATGAGATCGGCGGGTTGCAGGGGATTGATGCGGTCGGGATCGCCGCCCAAAGCGCCAATCGCTTCCCGCATTGCCGCAAGGTCAACAACGGACGGCACGCCGGTAAAATCCTGCAGGATTACGCGGGCGGGAGTAAAGTTGATTTCGCGTGCCGCCGTCTGTTGCGGCGTCCAATTCGCCGCCGCGACCACGTCATCCCGCATCACCGAGCGTCCGTCTTCAGTACGCAGTAAGCTCTCCAACAGTACCTTGATGGAGAAGGGAAGCCGCGCCACGTTGCCGATTCCTGCTCGCTCTAGCGCGGCAAGACGGTGGATTGCGTAGGCGCTCTCACCGACCTTCAGTATGGACTTACTATCGAAGCTGTTCGCAGTGCTCATCCAATTCCTCAATCCCGTAACAAGGACCAATCGCAGATACCATGAATTCGTCGCGTTCTGACTAGAGGATACTATATTGCGTGCTTTCCAACACGCGGCCGCGGCTGCGACCGGCCGCCAGCAAGCCTCACCGTACGCCGGTTGTAGCGGACAAGCTTGAGGAGTATAGTTTTCCCAGGCAAGGCACACGCATTGCAAATGTATGACAAGGTACCTTCTATGCAACTTTCGCTTTCGGGACGAATCGTCGAAGCCGAACACATCAAGACAAACGCGTCACTCGACTTTACGGAATTTGCCGAACTCGCCGCCCGTGTGGGGTTCCACGCCGTTTGTGTCCGCTCCACGCACCTGAATAGCGCGACTCCGCTGGAACGCGCGCGGGAGATGCGCGGTATCTTGGAGAACAACGGGCTCGTGGCTTCGATGGTCATGCTGGATTCCCGCGTGGCGAACCAGGGCACGGCTCCCGATGCGGCTGCGCCGCTGCGCAATATCACGCCGACACTCGAACGCGCTACCGCGATTGGCGCCGACATGATTCGCGTGGCAATTAAAAGCGCTGAGGACATCCCAGTGGCGCAACGCGCCGCCGATGAATCGCGCGAGCACGGCATCCAGCTTGCCCATCAGAATCACACGAAGACTCCCTTCGAGACCGTTGCCGACTGTATGGAAATGTTCGAGCGCATTAACCGACCAAACATCGGGCTCATCGCCGAACCGGCGAATTTCATGCTATGCGGCGAAGCGTATGATGCGGAAGCTCTCAGACCCCTCGCCGCTTCCATCTTCAACGTCTATGTGCAAAACCTGAGCGTTTCGGAATCCGGTTCATCTACCATTGAGACCAATCGCGGCGCCGTGCGCTACGACCGTCTCGTCATCGGCGATCCGGGCGGCGTCGATATGGCGCTCTTTTGCGACGGGCTGCGGGCGATTGGCTACGACGGTTTCCTCACCTCAAACCAACCGGCAATCGCGGAAGCTTCAGCGGATGAGCTGGTTGAGCAAGTGTATGCCGCCCTTGCGAGTTGCGTCCACTAGCGGTCAGCGCTGCGCACCAAGTGCTCGATTGCATCCAGCATGCCATGTGTTGCCCTTGGGCCCCTCTGCCGGAACTGCGACCGCGACAAACTGCGCTCGCGAGGACCTGTCGATGTAAAAAGGGGCGAAAGGCCTCGACAATTACGGCGCGCTTGTACAGACGCTGTCGGGTAACGCTATACTATCGGCAACAGACATGCGTAGCGCTTCAAGAAAGAACATCAGCAATTCTCGCAATGGAAGGGAACAACCATGGCATCGACACTCGTCCACATTGGTGTGCGCGCCAGCGACATTGACAAAACTATTCGCTTCTGGCGCGATGCGCTCGGGCTCGAAGTGGTCAACGAGCTCCACCACGGTTACGATCTGAGCGACGGCTACCACAACTTTCGCGTCTTTCAGCACGAGGGGCCGGACCGACCCGCGCACGTGTCCGGCATGTTGGACTACCTGCACATCGGCGTAAAGGTCGCGGACCTGGCGGAAGCGGCCACGCGGCTCGACGACATGGGTTACGAGATCTTCTGGGAAGGCGTGAGCTCAGGTCATGAGTACGAATATGATCCCTCCAAGCCGCCTTCCGGTTCGTTCAAAGTGGAAGACCCTGACGGCATCGTGGTGGACGTCACCGCCAGCGATGATCAATGGCCGGGGGTGGAACTTTGAGCAACCAATACCGGGTCGCCATCATCGGCACCGGCCGCATGGGCGGCCTTATAGAGGACGAGCAAGACATCCGGGGCTACATGACGCCCTATGGCCACTTTCCCAGCTATGACGCCATGCCCGAAACCACGGTGGTCGCCGTAGCAAACCGGGGCAAAGAGCGCCTGGAACGGTTTTGCCGGCGCTTCGGCGTGACCAATGCCTATCTCGACTATCGCGAGATGATTGAGAAAGAGAAACCGGACATCGTCAGCGTGACCACGCCGTCGTTTGCTCGGGCCGAACCAATCATCTTCTGCGCGGAGCACGGCGTAAAGGGCATCTTCGCCGAGAAGGGCCTGTGCGCGTCGCTGGAGGAGGCCGACCGCATCCATGAGGCAGTAACCCGTAACAACGTCGCCTTCAACTGGGGCGCCATGCGGCGCCACCACGACGCCTATAAGCGCCTGCGCGCCGCCATACTTGACGGCGCCATCGGCAAGCCGCTGCATGCTGTTATGTACTATTGGACAGACATCATCAAGCACCACCCGCACACCATAGACCTCGTCAGCATGCTGCTGGGCGATCCTAAGCCGACGTGGGTCGAGGGACGGTTAGTCGATCCGAACGATCCTCGCGTGATAGGCAACGAAAAGGCAACCGCACCCTATGATGCCGAGAAGCACGCCTTCGTGCCGAATCCTGGACAGGAAATCGCTGATCCCCAGGTGGATTTTTTCCGCGTTGGCTACGAGACCGGGCAGGAAGGCTTTTTCATTCCGACGCCGAGATCGTTTGACGTGGAAGTTCGCGGCACGGAAGGGCGGGCGCTTGCCTTTGACAACGGCATCAACACGCGCATTCAGCGGCCCTTGCGGCGCGGTGACGAATTGGAAGAGACGACCATCCATGCCACCGGTTATGCCCCAGGCATAACGAACATTCGCAACATCATCCGCGAAGTCGAGACCGGCGAGAGAACCGACGGCAATATCGACGTTACGCTGCAAGCCGTGGAAGCGCAATTTGGTATCGCGTATTCGTCCTTACAGGGCGGCGCGCGCGTTACTGTGCCAGTAACAGATCGGAGCCTTTATATTCCAGGTGGCTAGTACAGTCGATGTGCCTCGTCCACCTTGCGAAGACTCAAGGCAGGTGGTCAACGACACTGGCGTGAGGGTCCGCCAAGAATGGTGCTGACAGGAAACCATAGAGCACCGATAAAGATGGATTTCCAATCTCACTGGAATCAAGGTTTCAATCACACCCGCACAATAACGGCCTCAGTCAGGTACTGGGACCAATGGATTGGCAGTAGCTAGCGTTGCGTGAGCCGCACATCACAGACAAAAGGAGATAGAAACATGGCAGAGACGTACCGCGCGGCGCTTATCGGCTGCAGCCGCATGGGGGCGTTCATTGACAACGAGGTGACAAAGAATCACGCGATCCGGTTGCCGTATTCCCATGCCGCCGGCTATGAAGCCTGCGAGCGCACCGATCTCGTTGCGGGAGCGGACTTGCGCGGAGACGTGCTGGAGAGGTTCGGCGCGCGGTACAACGTGGAATCAGACCATTGGTATACCAACTACCGCGATCTCATTGCTCAAGAGCAACCGGACATTGTCAGCATAGCCACGCAGCCGGAGCAGCGCTGCGAGATCATCCTTCACGCTATCGAGCAGGGCGTCCGTGCGCTTTATGTCGAAAAGCCGCTCTGTGCCTCCGTTGCCGAGGCCGAGGCCATTCGGGATGCCGTCAAAGCAAATAACGTTGCCTTCAACATGGGTACCAACCGGCGCTATCACAATGGTTATGCGGCCATGCGCGCGAAAATTGAATCCGGTGACTTCGGCAATCTCCGTTCCGTGATCTCGTTCTCAACGGGTAATTTTTTCAACACGTCGAGCCACTTCTTCGACGTGCTTGTGTACCTAAACGGCGACGTGCCGCCGCAGTGGGTGCAGGGCTATGTGTTCAAGTTCGATGAGTTGGTAGTGGGATCTGAGGTCTTGGACGACCCTGCGGGCACCGGCATCATCGGGTTTCAGAACGACGTATTCGGCTATGCCGTGGACAGTTCCCGGCGCACCGAGTTTGAGGCTATCTGCGCCAGCGGCGTTATCACAGGCTACAACAACGGCATGGAATTCCGTACGCGCACACACGATCGTGACGAGTCCGAGGATGCGCCAAGTCTCGTCTTTGACAACACCAGTTCAACCTTGAATCTTGTAAAGGACCTCGTGCACGCGCTAGACACCGGCGAACCGACCCGCGGCGGCGCGGAAGTGGCGTACTGGAATACCCAGATCATCTTCGGCTTTATCGAGTCCCATCGTCGCGGCGGAGCCCGCGTAGAACTGCCCTTGACGGATCACGACCTCCGTTTCATCCGGCGCGACCATGTAGCACGCCAGCCTAAGTACCAGCCCGGCTAGGGCCTTGCAGCCGGCCTTCGTCATTTCCCGCTGTAGCGGGGGATCTCGGCCGGTCAAGCAATATGTCGTTGAAACCTCATTGGTAGCGTAGAATGGAGGCAATGCTCTCCTGGGTCCAGTAGCCCTTGTTTTTTGGGCGCTCATCCGCGGTCGAAATTCAGCCTGAATTGAGGATAGGATGGGTTCCCGCTTTCGCGGGAACGACGGTCTCCGAGTTTACACATTCCTTAGACAATAGCGATCAGTAGCCAAGGCACCGGTGCAATGAAATCCACAATTGCCGGTACTGAAGCATTGCTTACATGAGGAGTTTCCATTATGGCAATAGTGTACCGCGCCGCACTTATCGGCTGCAGCCGCATGGGAGCGTTCATTGACAATGAACACCAAGACTATCGCCCGATACCGCTGCCGTATTCCCATGCCGCCGGCTATGAGGCCTGTCCGCGCACCGATCTCGTAGCGGGGGCCGAACTCCGACCGGAAGTGCTGGAGAAGTTTGGTGAACGCTACAATGTGGGGCCCGATCATCGGTATACCGATTACTGCGAGTTAATTGACAACGAACAGCCCGATATCCTCAGTATCACCACGCAGCCGGAGCAGCGCTGCGAGATAATCCTGCATGCCATCGAGGCCGGCGTTCGTGCGCTTTATGTTGAGAAGCCCCTCTGTGCCTCGGTCGCGGAGGCGGAAGCCATTCGCGATGCTGTGCGCGCCAACAACGTCGCCTTCAGCATGGGCACCAACCGCCGCTGGCACAATGGATTCACGGCTATGCGCGCCAAGATTCACTCTGGAGATTTCGGCGAGTTGCGCACACTCATAAATTACTGTACCGGCTCATTCTTCAATGGGTTCAGTCACTCCATCGACCTCTTCATGTACCTCAATAACGACGTGACGCCGCAATGGGTACAGGCCTATGTCTTTGAATTCGATGAGCTCGTTGTAGGCAGCGAAGTACTGGAAGACCCGGCGGGCACAGGCACCATAATGTACGCAAACGGGGTCTTCGGCTATGGCCTGGTTAGTCCCAGGCGCGCCGAGGTCGAGGCGGTATGCGACACCGGTATGATTGAGGCGTTGGACAACGGCGTGGAATTTCGTACGCGCAGCAAAGAAATGGATTCATCCGAGGACGGGCCAAATCTCGCATACGAGCAGAAGAGTTCGACGCTGCTCCTCATTGAAGATCTCGTCCACGCGCTCGACACGGGCAAGCCAACCCGCGGCGGCGCGGAAGTGGCGTATTGGAATACCCAGGTCATCTTTGGCTTGATCGAATCGCACCGGCAGGGAGGCGCGCGGGTGGAGCTACCCCTCACCAATCACGATTTGCGCTTCATTCGCCACGGTCGCGCCGCTAGCCAACCGACGTACACGCCAAATTAGCGGCAATCTAGCAGCGACCCATCAAGAGCCGGACAGCGACTACAAAGCCAGTTCAGAGTGACGACAAGTCTCATCGAAGCGAAAGGCGTTAAGGACTATGTCTGACATGATGTGGCGGGTTGGCAAGCATGAGGGTCTGGGCAACATCGTGATGGAGCAGGTGCCCATTCCCGATCCCGGCCCTAAAGAAGTGCTCGTGCGCGTCCATAGGAGCCTTATCAGCCGCGGCTCGGAGCTGTGGAGACGCTATGTCATGCCCGGGCCGGTGGACCCCCGCAGCATGGGATATTCGACAGCGGGCGTCGTCGAGAAAGTCGGCACTGACGTAACCTGGTTTGCGCCCGGCGACCGCGTCTCCTGCACGGCGCCCCACGCGGAGTATGCGATTGGCGAAGCGAGTGCCGCCGCAAAGCGGCGGTTAGTGCATCTCCCGGACGACGTGCCATTTGTTGACGGGACGTTTCAGCCCCTTGTCACCAGCTCCATTGGCTGGACTGCCGCCGCCGGCATTCAACCGCAGCACACGGTGGTTATTCTGGGACTTGGCTTGGTCGGCAATCTCGTCATGCAAGCCGCGACCCGCTTCATGTCCGGGCAGCTCTGCGGCATCGACATGTTGCCGATTCGCCGCCGGCTGGCCGAAGAGCGAAACATGGGGACTATCATCGACGGCGCCGCGCGCGATCCGGTTGAGTCTGTCCTGGAGATTACGGACGGAAAAGGCGCGGACATTGTGATCGATTGCGTCGGCGGACGCGCGGGCGTCAAGTCATTTGAGCAAGCCCAGGACATGCTGGTTCTCGGGGGCTTGCTGCAGATCATCGGCCTCTACCACGACGGCCCGCTACCGCTGGACGCCAGCAAAATGCAGCGCAAGCGCCTGATTGGCGGCTATCTGGCCGAAACTGACGTAGATGCCATGGCCCGCGCGGCGATGGAGGCGCTCTCCAACGGCCTTGAGCAAGTAGCGCCGCTTGTTACCCATCACTTCCCGGGTAACCGGGCGAAAGAAGCGTTTGACCTGCTCTACGAACACCCTGAAGACGCCATGGGCGTCATTCTGGAGTGGTCGTAACTGGAAAGAGACCGGTTGCGCGTCGGCTCCGGTAGCGCTGGTTTGCAACCCGCGGAGAAGCACCCTCACCCTAATCCTTTGCCTTGAGGGGCCTTTGCGCAACCCAATCCCCATGATGGAGGAAGGCCGGGAGTGGAAAGGCTAGGGACGGACAATATGCTAGCTAGTAGTGTAAGCACTCCTCTGGCTTCGCGGGAATGACGGCCATGTCACTTTGCCTTCCCATTTCCAATTCCGCAGAGCGAAAACTAGCAGTCGAATTGTGCTTTTCGTAACTAAAGGATGGGAATTCGATGTCTGACATGATGTGGCGAGTTGCCAAACATGAAGGTCTGGGCAATGTCGTGATGGAGCAGGTACCCATACCCGATATCGGCCCCAATGAGGTGCTCGTGCGCGTCCATAGGAGCCTGATCAGCCGCGGCTCGGAACTTTGGAAGCGCTACGTCGACCCCGGGCCGATCGATCCCGGCAGGATGGGGTATTCAACCGCGGGCGTCATAGAGAAAGTGGGCAGCGAAGTAACCTGGTTTGCGCCCGGGGACCGCGTCTCCTGCGCCGCGCCTCACGCGGAGTTCGCCGTTGAGGACGCCGGGGCCGCCGTCAGCAGGCGTTTGGCGCGACTGCCGGATGACGTGCCTTTTGTCGACGGCACCTTTCAAATCCTCGTTACGAGTTCCCTTTGCTGGACTGCCGCCGCCGGCATTCAACCGCAACACACGGTGGTTATTTTGGGGCTCGGCTTGGTCGGCAACCTCGTCATGCAAGCCGCGACCCGCTTCATGTCGGGGCAGCTCTGCGGCATCGACATGTTGCCGATTCGCCGCAGGCTGGCCGAAGAGCGAAACATGGGAATCATCATCGACGGCGCCGCCCGCGATCCGGTGGAGTCCGTGCTGGAACTCACGGACGGGAAGGGCGCGGACATCGTCATCGATTGCGTGGGTGGGCGGGCCGGAGTGAAGTCTTTTGCGCAGGCGCAAGATATGCTAGTTGCCGGCGGCTTACTACAAGTAATCGGCCTCTACCACGACGGCCCGCTGCCGCTGGACGCCAGCAAAATACAGGGCAGGCGCCTGCTTGGCGGCCACTTGCCGGACACCAACGTGAACGCCGCGGCCCGTGCCACAATGGAAGCCCTTTCCAGCGGTCTAATTCGGGTCGCTCCGCTTGTTACCCATCACTTCCCGGGTAGCCAAGCGAAAGAGGCGTTCGATCTGCTCTACGAACACCCTGAAGACGCCATGGGCGTGATTCTGGAGTGGGTGTAGCTAACACTGGCGGCCTCACTCTGCTTCCGGTAGCGCAGGTTTGAAACCTGCGGAGGAGCACCCTCACCCTGGCCCACTCCCTTGAGGGAGAGGGAGACTTGCGGTTTTCGCCTTGCTTCTAAATGGCTGGGACGCGAGTGATGCGCGAGTTCGATTGGCAGGTTCTATTGTTCCGCTGCCAGCGCATGCGCGCCCGGCATTGACGCCTCGATGCGCTCCGCCGCGGCCATGAGGTTCTCCATCGAATTGGCAAAGGAGAAGCGCACGTAACCCTCGCCCGCGGCACCGAAACCCGTGCCGGAAAGTGTAGCGACTCCAGCTTCCTCCAGCCAGTATTGCTCCAAGCGTGCTGACCCTATGCCCAGCTCTTTCACATTGCAAAAGGCGTAGAACGCGCCCTGCGGCACCAAGCACGAGAGGCCGTCAATGGCATTGAGCGCGCCAATGAACGCGTCGCGGCGGCGGCGAAACTCCGCCACCATCGCATCAACCGAGTCTTGCGGGCCTGTGAGCGCCTCGATGCCTGCCATCTGCGTAAAGCTTGCCGTGCATGATGTGGCGTTATTGAGAATCAACCCAATCTTCTCAGCTATGGGCAAGGGCATGACGCCGTAACCCAAGCGCCATCCCGTCATTGCATACGTCTTCGAGTGCCCGTCCAGCAAAACTGTCTGGTCCTCCATTCCTGGGTGGGCAAGTATCGAAGCATGAGCGCCTTCGTAGACGATTCGGCTATAGATCTCATCACTGAGAATCCATATGGGCCTGCCCCGCACCATGTCGGCGATTGCGCCCAACTCCTCCGCAGAAAACACGCCGCCCGTGGGATTGTGCGGGGCATTCAAGATAATCAATCGTGTCTTGTCGGTGATGCTGTCCCGCAACTCGTCCAAGTCCCAGCGAAATTGCCGATCTTCATAGAGCGTGAGCGGCACCCGCTTTGCTCCCGCAAAGCGCAGCATGGAGTCATAGGTGGGAAAACCCGGGTCCGGGTAGATTGCCTCATCGCCGGGATTGACTGTGGCCAAGATGCTGGCAAAGACGATAGGCTTCGCGCCGGGGGTCACCACGACGTTCTCCGGCTTGGTCTCGGTCCCCCACCCCTGCCCCACGTAATCGGCGATGACTTCCCGGAACGGCATCAAACCGGGCGTGGGTCCATAGCCCGTATGCCCGTCCCGCAAGGCATCCACGCCAGCCTCTACGATGTTCTCCGGCGTGAGAAAGTCCGGCTCGCCGATTTCCAAGTGGACGATATGCTTGCCATCCCGCTCCAGTTCACGTGCGCGCGCGAGAACGGCAAACGCGGACTCACCCTTCAATAGATCCGTTCGCGCCGCTATATCGGGGACGGCCATCAAGCTAACTCCTTTTGCCCGTGACAAATCTGACTCAATTGTACTTGCTCATTCAAGCGCCGCCAACACTGTGATAGACTAGTCCCTCAGGCATGTCACGCCATTTATCGCACACTTCAAGATTGGTAGAACATCATGTCAATTTCCGCACTGCCTCACGATCCGAGAATCTACCGCATAACGGCCATTTGGAATTGGGACAGCATCGTGGAGTTGTTCTTTATTGATGGACCAACGCGGGCCCTCATCGATACCGGAGCGTCCTATACACCGCGCGAATTTTTGGAACCTGCGCTGCGCTCGCTCGGCCTGGAACTCAACGACATCGACGTCATTCTCAACACGCACGGGCACCAAGACCACATGGGCGGAAACCATTGGCTTCTCAACCAAATTGACGTCCAGGTGTACATGCATGCAGAAGACGCGTTTTTGGTGGAAGACCTGGACGCGCACTTCGAGTATGTTTGGCATGCAGATAAGCATGCGCTCGGCTTTGACATCTCCTCGCGCATTCCACCGATAATGCACACGGTCACTGGCCCATCGGAAGTGCATCACAAACTCCAGGACGATGAGGTGATCGACCTTGGCGATGACATTCAGCTTCAGGTCATACACCTGCCCGGTCATTCTCCCGGCAGCATCGCCTATCACTGGCGAGAGAAACACATCGCGTTTGCGGGCGATGCGGTGCAGGGGTTAGGCAGCAATCCGGGAACATTCCCTCTCTATTACATGGCGCGCCGCTACGAGCAGTCCATGGAGCGGCTCGCCTCGCTGAATATCGAAACCCTGGCGCTTGCCCATCGTTACTTGTGGAGTGAGGATTCACGCGACGCGTTGCGCACAGGCAAGAAAGCCGAGCAGACCGTGCAGGACAGTATCAACGTTGTCCGCATGATCGACCAAGCAGTGGCTGATGCCCTTAAGGCCCACGCCGGCGCTGGATTTTCGACAGTCGCGTTGGCGACAACGCAGGCGCTGGCAGCGGAGTTACCATTCACCGTTGATCCGCGTACAGGACTCCCCACCGGTCTGCCTGCCGCCCTCTACGCACACTACACCGAGCTAACTGCCGGCTGAGCCGGGCGCGCCGCGTTGGGGTGGTGCTCTGCTTGCCCGCCCCTATTCCCCGTGATAGAATCGCGCTGAGACAGTCCATAGCCGAAGTGGCGGAATTGGAAGACGCGCTACGTTCAGGGCGTAGTGGGCCTTGCGCTCGTGAGGGTTCGAATCCCTCCTTCGGCACCTTTTAGCGCTGGTGTCCAGCGCAACCATTCAAAAGTGAGACGTTGGGAGAAACAATGAGTGACCAGGAATCCGATCAGCTAGGCCCACTATTCACACGGTACGTGCAATCGGTGGGCGTCGCGAGACTGAATGGCGAAGAAGCGCAGCATCTTCGCAGATTTGTCGGTTGGTGCGGCCCGGACACCCGTATCACGGCCATTTACCCCCATCAAATACAGTCCTATCTCGATCAAGTCGCGGCATCCGCCGCAGATCCAAAACCGTGTGCCAGCGCATTGCGCACGTTCTTTGCCCACGCCAGCAAATCTGGCTGGACTGATGACAACCCGTCCACGGGACTGAGGATTACGAAACGGAGCACGAAGAGCGATCCGCGTGCTGCCGCCGCTCAGACTGGCAACACGTTTATTAGCCGGAAGCGGTTCGACGAGTTGCGTGTTGAATTGGAACAACACAAGGGCGAAGGGCGCGAGCGCATCAGTCAACTGCTGCATGCCGCCATCAAGGACGGGGACCTGCGCGAGAACGCCGCTTACGATGAGGCCAAGTATCAGCAGGGCATGCTGGAGGCCCGCATACGCGAGCTGGAGCAAACCCTGCGTACAAGCACAATTACCGAGGACAACGAGCAACCTGCAGACGGAAAGAGTGCTGCCGCCGACGAAGGCATAAAGATCGGCATGCGCGTCGAGTTGGAGTTAACCGACGGCAGTGAAACGCTTGCCTACCATCTCGTCGGTCCATCGGAAGTGGACCCGCTCGAAGGTCGCATATCGTACCTTTCTCCCGTGGGCGCCAGCCTCCTCGCCAAGCGAGCGGGAGATACCGTTGACGTCGAGACACCTGCGGGCAGCGAAACGTATCGGGTATTGAGCTACTCGTTCTAGCTTATCTTTTGCGGCAATCATCCGACCTACGTGATGCGACTCGTCCCGCGTGTGGCGCACTGTGATTTATCCCAAGCGGCCCTTCTTAGCGGAAACCCGCAGTCTGCGATCGGCAAAGCGCTGCAGCCCCCTGTCTATACTAGCGGTGTCGCTACGCCTCCGGCACTGCGCATGAGCCTTTCTAGTGCGCCTTAAGAAGGGCTGGTACAATACGAGTGTGAGCCTGCCCATGCCCGCCCACCAGAGGATGCCTTCATGGAGACGATCGCGACTGTCCTTAACTACGTCCTTGCTTTCCTGATAGCCTATATTCTCGCACTCTGGATCGCTCTTGCCATCTGGGCGTTCTATGACATTCGCACCCGCACGAACGATATCCTCGTACAGTTGTTTTCCGTCTTACTCGTGCTGGCCTTCAATGTATTCGGACTCATTCTCTATCTATTCCTCCGTCCCAAAGAGACGCTGGCAGAGGCTAATGTCTTGGCCTTGGAAGAGGAGAGCTACCTGGCCGAAAGCGAAGCGATGGCGCGCTGTCCCAATTGCCATTATCGCTTGGAAAACGACTTCATGATGTGTCCGATCTGCCAACTGGAACTGAGAAAACGCTGCACCGGTTGCCGGAATCTCGCAGACTTGAAGTGGAACGTATGCGCCTATTGCGGTACGCCCGTGAACTAGTCAATCCTGTACCCCGCGTGGCGGCGTAGAACCGTCAACAATCGAGAAATCTAAACTCCCTTTCCCACCTATCGCTTGCTCGCCTAAAGAACACCGTGCCATTCGATTCCAGCCAAGACTCTGAAAGCCGGCCTCTGACTTCGCCATCCGCGACTTCTGCAGAATCCAGAATCGTGGTTCGCGAGTGGCCGGCATCTGAACGCCCGCGGGAGCGCTTGCGCGACCTGGGACCGGCTCACCTTTCCACTGCCGAACTCCTCGCGATTATCTTGGGCACTGGCACGCGGGAAAGTTCTGTTGTGGCGCTCGCGCAGGGCATGTTGGACACGTTCGGCGGGGCCGCAGGCTTGGCCCAAGCAGGCTTCCGCCAGTTGACTCAGTACCCCGGCGTTGGTGTAGCCAAAGCCGCCCAGTTGAAGGCGGCGTTAGAACTCGGCCGCAGGGCAAGCGCGAGCGCACAGGCCCCGCAGCCCGTCATTCGCTCCGCCACCGACGCCAAGGACTACCTGCTATCCGACTTCGTTGACGAAGAGCAGGAGAAGTTTCTCGTGGTTCTGCTTGATACGAAGCATCACGTCGTGGGTAAAGAGGTCCTCTATCGGGGCACGCTGAACCAGACGGTCATTCGCCCCGCTGAGGTATTCCGTGAAGCCGTGCGGGCCAACTGCGCGTCGGTGCTGGTTGCCCACAATCACCCAAGTGGCGACCCGACACCGTCTGCCGACGACGTTGCCACCACGGCCCGTTTGGAAAGAGCCGGCAACCTTCTGGAGATCAAGCTGGTCGATCACATCATCATGACTCGAGATAGTGCGCTGTCGCTCCGCGAGAAGGGGCTTGGCTTTTCCCGCCACAACTCGGACTGAAGTTTTGCTTCGCCCACACTGCCGATTCAGGCATTCCACAGAATCGCGGGCGCGCACTGCTGCCGCCCGCAAGCTGCAACGCCTCACCTGGCAATAGGGTCTCCCGGCTGTAGGAAGCATACGCAGCCGCGTGCAGTGATATGCTATAGAGAGAGTGTCTCCTGCTGCGATTGGAGGAAACTGCCACGAAATCGTTTGCTAAGGAAGTCCTTCAAACTCTCCTACTCACCGCCGTGATCTTCTTTGGCACCCGGCTTGCGGTACAAAACTATCGCGTTGAAGGGAGCAGCATGTATGGCACCTTGCACCACAGCGAGTTTGTCTTGGTAAATAAACTCGCCTACGTGCGTTCCGAACCACAGCATGGTGACATCATAGTTTTCAACTATCCAGAGGACCCCTCAGAGCAATTCGTAAAGCGCATCATCGCGCTGCCGGGCGATACGATCGAAATCCGTCAGGGCGCCGTGTACGTGAACGGACAGAAGATCAACGAACCCTACGTCAGTAGGGGCGCCCAACTTGCCGGGTTTACGAGCCGTGATGAGCTGGCGAGTCGGACCGTACCCGCTGAATCCTACTTTGTCATGGGGGACAACCGGCGCGGCAGCCGCGATTCGCGCGAATGGGGATTTTTGCCGCGCAAGTTCATTGTGGGCAAGGTATGGGTAGCCTACTGGCCTCCGGAAGACTTCGGGGTTATACAACACTTCGAGCTCATCGTGCCAGAGCCCGCTGAGAGTAAAGAAGCAGTCGCGATGTCTGGCGGAATCGCATTCTCTGAGGCGGTTGCAGTCTTCTATGCAGATGGCGACATAACCAAGGGCGCAGCCTAGTGCCTCCCGACCTCTTTGAGTACCTCTTTGCCGCACCCGGGCCAATCGGTACGTTCTACAGCCAGATCGCTCCCCTGCTCACCATTGGCTTTGGGACGGGTCTGGTGATCTCGTTCGTCTACTACGTGATCAGTGGTATGCTCTTTGGCAATAGTCCGTTGCGGCGCCTGGCGGTTCGCGTGGTGCTGCTTACGAGCATGGTAGTAAACGGCCTTGGACTCCTGGCCGTGTTCCTGCGCCAGGCGGGATGGGGCATTCTCTCATACCGCTTTGTGCTTGTCCTGATCGCCTTTGTGCAAATCTACATCTTGGTCAGGACGTTCTGGTACCTTTTCCGCGTACTGCCCGCCAAGATAGCGGAATCCGCAGAAAGCGCGGGGAAGAAGTCTCCGGGCGGACGGCGCAAGCGCAAATCGCGACGCAAGAAGCGCTAGCCGAAATGTGTTGACGGGCTTCGGGCTGAACTGGGCAGGCGCCCAAAGGTCCGCTACGATTCGTACGGCACCCGCGCCATTGCCGCTTTGAGCCGATCGAACGTCTCTGCCAGCATCTCAGAGATTACACGGGTTTCTGACAATACTGTCATGTAGCTGGTGTCTCCTTCCCAGCGCGGCACGATGTGCAGGTGCACGTGATCGAGGATGCCGGCGCCGGCGGCGGAGCCAAGGTTCATGCCGACGTTTACGGCATCCGGCCGCAGCGCGCCGCGCAAGAGTCGCACACCGTAGCGTGCGACGTGCATCAGGTTGGCGCTCTCATCCGACGTCAGGTCGTCCAGATCGCCGACGTGACGGTTTGGTACTACTAGCAAATGCCCATTGTTATAGGGATAGCGATTGAAGATAATGAAGCAAGACTCGTCCCGGTGCAGCACGAAGTTGGCACGGTCGTGAATGTCCTGAATGGCATCACAAAACACGCACGTGTCGGTAGGCCGCTTGTCTCTCTCCAGGTATTCCATACGCCACGGTGACCACAGAATTTCCATCAACGCCTCTGCCCGATGACTCCGCCCATCTCCTGCCCGCGCTGCGCGCCGGTTGCGCCACTCTAGAAGTCGCCCTCAATCCAGCGCAAGTCCGGCAGCTCCACGCATACATGAAGCTGCTGTTACAGCAGAGGGGACAAGTAAATCTTACCGGAGTCCGTGACCCCGCGCAGGCGGAACGACTTCTGCTGCTTGAATCCATCGCGACCGTCGTGGCTGTACCGGGGCTCCGCGCTGGCACAGGCAAAGACAAGGCGCATCGCCTCTTGGATATTGGCACGGGTGGCGGCATTCCCGGCATTCCATTGGCGCTCGCATTCCCACACCTAACCGTCACGCTGCTCGAAGCAACGCGAAAGAAGGTAGCGTTCCTTGAGCATGCCGTCCATGCTCTATCAATCGAGAATGCGGCGACGCTCTGGGGTCGCGCGGAAGAGCTGGCACACGCGGCTGAACACCGTGAAGAATACGACGTGGTTACAGCTCGGGCCGTTGGCAGTCTCGCCACGGTAGCAGAGCTCGCGTTGCCCTATTGCAGGATCGGGGGAGTGCTGGTGACGTTCAAGACGTTGCCGCTCGCCGACGAAGTAGAGGAAGCGCGGTACGCAATTGACGTGCTAGGCGGAGAAGATACTTGCATCACGCCATTTGACTTGCCTGAAATTCCCGCACAGCACTGCCTTGTGACGGTTCGCAAAACCACCTGCACCCCCAAGCAGTATCCCCGCCGCAGCGGCCGGCCGGCCCGCAAACCGCTTGCAGGACCCTAGCCCTTCCGGGCCCCTGGCGTTGGCACTGCTCTCGCAAGTTTCCCCGCCGGGAATCCAAGCGGTTGGTCACGCAATGCGTAGAGAGACTGGTAACAGAATTCAAAGCGGAACCTGAGTGCCTGCTCAGAGGAGTGCCGCGGCCTCGCTATCAACCAGTAGCGTGACATCCCGGTGTAGTTGCAGCAACGAGGCGGGAATCTGGGTCGTGACGGGGCCCGTTACAGCGCTGTGCACGGCGTGGGCTTTGTTCTTGCCGCTTGCCAGCAAGAGTATGCGCTCGGCTTTGAGAATCGTCCCCACGCCCATGGTAATTGCCCGGTCCGGAAAGCAATCGAGGGATGGAAACGGGTTCTCCGCTCCAGCGGACCAATACGCATAGGCTAGTTCACGCGTTTCGGCACTCAACCGCGCCACGTGGACGCTGGACTCCAACTCCGTTCCCGGTTCATTGAAGCCCACGTGACCGTTTTGGCCGATGCCGAGCACGGCAAGGTCAAGATGCCCTACGCCGGCAATCGCCGCCTCATAGGCCTGGCATTCAGCTATCGGGTCCGGCGCAGCGCCGTTGGGAATGTGTGTCTGGCTTGGCGGCAGTCCCACATGCTTCAGCAAGTGTTCCTGCATGTACGTGTAGTAGCTGGCAGGATGCTCCGGCGCCAGACCTAAGTATTCATCGAGATTGAATGTCCGCACATGGGCAAAGTCTACGTGCCGGCGGGCATAGGCCGCTACAAGGTGCCGATACATTAGAATCGGCGTCGCCCCTGTGGGCAGGCCCAGCACGAGATTTGGCTTTGCGCCAATTGCCTTGCAGACAACGTCCGTCGCACGCAAACTTAAGTCCTCGTACGACGAAACCGTAACTAAGTTCATTTGCCTCACTTTCCTGTCCGCGCCCATTATACACAGTTGCTGCGCGCAGACCTGAAGACCTGCATCGGGCAGCAGCTCGACGGGACAAGCAAAGAAGCTGTGCAGTATACTTGGCTCCGAGGTACCGCTTCAGGAATGCGTGCCGTAACCGCAAGGAATAAGCCCATGGATATTTGTGCAGACGATCTCTTTGCTCACATTGACGAGGGAGAATTAGTGGATCTTGCCGCGGGGCTGGCGCGAATCCCCAGCGAGATACCCAATGAGGGCCGGATCGCCAACTTTCTCGCGGCCGAGATGCGCAAGTCCGGCGCGTTTGATGCCGTGCACCTGCAAGACGTCGTGCCGGGACGTCCAAACGTGATCGGCATTGTGCGTGGCAGCGGCGATGGTCCCAACATTCTGCTCAACGGCCACCTGGACACCGGCGCACCGGCAGGCGAGTGGTCGCACGATCCCTACTACTCGTTCGTGAAGGACGGGCATCTCTACGGGTTTGGGCTAACGGACATGAAGGGGGCGGTTGCCTGTTTGGTCAAGGCAGCCGAGGCGATTGCGCGTGCCGGCGTGCAGCCGAGAGGCGACGTGGTCGTATCCGCCGTCGTCCACCATGATGTTTGCGGCCTGGGAACCAAGTTCTTCCTGGAGTCGAATGACCGACCCTTCGCTATGTGCATCAATGGCGAACCCACAGGCCTGCGTCTCCAGCTTGCCCACGGCGGAGCGTGGCAGTTCGAGCTGACAACCCACGGCGTCGCCGAGCACATCAGCCGGCGGGAAGGCGGCGTGGATGCCATGCAGAAGATGATCAAGCTGCTCGCGGCCCTGGATGAGAGCAAATTGACGTTCGATCCCGCCCAGGCCTTGGAGGGTCTCCCCCGCCTTGTGGTCGGCCAGATTAGCGGCGGCACGGCAGCATCGCGAACTGCCGACCGGTGCACCGCCCGCGGCGACGTGCGCATCGTGCCGAGCATGACTGCGGAAACGCTTTCGGCAGATTTTAACGCCGTCATCGCCGACCTGGCAGCCGGCGATTCTGACTTTCGCGCCGACGTGCGCACGCTGGTGTATCAGCGCCCTTTCCGCATTGATCCGGATGCCTCAGTCGTAAAGCTTACCGGTCAAGCCCACCACGACGTCACCGGTGAAAACGCAGTGGCCTCAGCCGGACTGCCGGTGTGCAGCTATGTCACCGACTCTTCCGACATCGTGCGGCACGGTATTCCTACGGTCGTCTATGGGCCGAGCAACTGGCGCGTGGTGACGGACGAGCGCATCAGCATCGCGGAGATGATTACTGCTACCAAGGTGTACGCGCTGGCGGCGGCACGCGTCGTGACGGGTCAGAGCAATTCGTAGGCTGTCGCACGCGGTAAAGATGCCTTGCCGTCAGCACTCGTTTCAACACCGCCGGTGGAATCTGTAAGGGCGCTTCGCGAAGCGCCCTTACCATGGTGTCTCTGGGATCCGAGATCAAGCATCTCTGCCATTGGTGCGTCGTTGATTAGGCGCTGAATCGACGATTCCGCTCAGACCTCCCGCCAACGTCGCCAATTCCATGGGGAAAATCCACTTGGTGGACGGGCTTTCGGCCATGTTTTGCAGCGTTTGCAGATACTGGATGAGCATCGTGTTGGAGTCCACCGACTGCGCGATCTGAAACACGTGGTTGATCGCCGTGGCGTAGCCTTCGGCGCGCAAGGATTGTGCTTCCTTCTCCGCCTCGGCACGCAGAATTGTGGCTTGGCGGTCGCCTTCGGCTTTCAGGATCTCCGATTGCTTGTCGCCCTCCGCCACCAGGATCGCCGATTGCTTCTGGCCGCCGGCTTCGGTGACCATGGCGCGCCGATTTCGTTCGGCGGACATCTGCCGGTTCATGGCATCCTGCACGTCGCGCGGCGGCAGAATCTCGCGAATCTCCACCGTCGTAACTTTCACGCCCCAACGCGCCGTGACTTCATCGAGCTTCGCACGCAGGATGTTGTTGATTTGCTCACGCTTAGCCAGCACGTCGTCGAGGGAAATATCACCAATGACGGCACGGAGCGTGGTCGTGGCAATGCCTTGCGAGGCGCCCGCAAAGTTCGCCACCTGTACAACACTATCGGTGGGTTCCGTAACCTTCCAATAGATGAGAAAATCGATGAGGATCGGGGCATTATCTGAAGTGATGCAGCTCTGTTGCGGGATTTCCAGAAACTGCTCGCGCAGGTCCACGCGAACCGGCCGATCGATAATCGGCCAGAGCCAGACGATGCCCGGCCCTCGCGGATCTGACAATACGCGACCCAGCCGGAACACGACCAATCTCTCGTACTCCGCAACAATCTTGATAGCAGAATATACAAGCCAGAGAAACAGGACTACAAGGACTACCGTCAAGGCAATTAACTGAGCGTCCATGGCGCCAAACCCTCTCTTTCGCGTACGTTACACATGCAACTGCGTCACACTAATCGCGCTCTCACCAGGCCACGTTTATTCTGACCCGGTCTCACTGAACTTCGTCAGCGTGGGGAATTCTGCCGCCGGACCGACCACAAGGGCAAGTCCGTCAATCTCATAGACCCAAACCTGGTCTCCCTCCGCCATCGGTGCGCCTGCAGTGCGCGCCGACCACTCTTCACCGGCCACGCGCACCACGCCCTCCGGGTCCAACGCCGTTAGCGCCACCCCTTCCTGTCCGACGATTCGCTTCTGCCCACGGAACTGCTGTGGCTCGTGCTGAGACTGCGCGGCCAATCGCAAGAGTAAGACAAGGAATCCAACAGTGAGCGCCACCACGAAGCCAAGCACCCAAGGAGACACGAAGAACGGGCCGCCGAACGGAGAGGTGAGCGGTTGGTAGAGCAGCAGCGTGCCCAGCACCAGCGCCGCTACGCCGCCGAATCCAAGTATGCCTAGTCCCGGATTTTGTGCTTCGAACGCGATCAATGCGGCGGCAATCACCAAGAGCGCCACGCCGCCCCAGTTGATGGGCAACGTCCCGAAAGACACCAGCGCCAGCACAATCGCGATCGCGCCAACTACCGCCGGTACGATCGCACCCGGATTGTAGAGCTCCGCGATTACGGCGTAGAGACCGATCAAGAAGAGCAGGTAGGCCGTATTGGGATTGAGAATGAACTTCAGCACCTGCTCCGCGAAGTTGTACTCCATCTCGCGGAGCGGCGCGCCGGAAACGACGAGCGTGCGCGACCACGTCGGTGTCTGCACCTGGCGGCCGTCTAGCTTTGCAAGAAGATCGGGCACATCGCGCGCGATCAGATCAATGACATCAGATTTCAGGGCTTCTTCTGCGGTCATCGTCTGACTGGAGCGCACGGCTTGTTCCGCCCACTCGGCATTGCGTCCCCGCAACTCGGCCAAACTGCGTATATAGGCCACGGCCTCATTGGTCACCTTGACGTCCATGTCGCCAAGGATCTGACCGCCGCCCACGGATACCGGGTGCGCAGCGCCGATGTCCGTGCCGGGAGCCATTACCGCTACGTGTGCGGCCATGGCCAGGAAGACTCCCGCGCTCGCCGCACGCCCTCCTTGCGGATAGACGTAGACGACAACAGGAACCGGGGACATCAGAATCCCCTGCACCATGGCCCGCATCGAGGAGTCGAGCCCGCCCGGTGTGTCGAGGAGTACGATGAGCACTTCCGCTTGGTCTGCAACGACCCGGTCGAGCGCGCGGGCGAGCAGCCGCTCCGAAGCAGGATCGATGGCGCCGGTGATGGCAACCGTGTCAACTGTGCCCATGCGGTCCTGGGCCAATGCGCCTTCGATACAAAAGAGGAACGCAATGAAGACGAGCCAGCCTGTCAGCACTCTTCGCATCGACATACCTCCAATTCCATTACTTTCATTATACTCCCGTATGGCGACGCAACGGTGTGCGTTACGAGCACTTGGCCTGATCAGGCGCACGTTTCAGGTGTGCTTGCCGCGCGATTGCCTATCTGTCACGATGGGATGGCAAGTCGGCCACTCTTTGTGTTGGCTACTTTCGCACACAAACAGCACGGCAACTTGCGGTTGGCCGGCACTCCATTCAATTGATTGCAGGGAACGACCATAGCTTATGTCAAATCGACTAACGGAAGAGACGAGCCCCTACCTCTTGCAGCACGCCGCAAATCCGGTGCACTGGTACGCGTGGCGCGCGGAAGCGCTGGCAGCGGCCAAAGAGCTGGATCGGCCAATCCTGCTTTCCATCGGCTACTCGTCGTGCCACTGGTGCCACGTGATGGCACACGAGTCGTTTGAGGACGACGCCACCGCCCACTACATGAATGAGCACTTTGTCAATATCAAGGTGGACCGGGAAGAGCGTCCGGACATCGACGACATCTACATGAAGGCCGTGCAAGGCCTCACCGGCCAAGGCGGCTGGCCGCTCACGGTATTTCTCACACCGGACGGCAAGCCCTTCTTTGGCGGCACGTATTTTCCGCCTGTGGCCCGCATGAACATGCCTTCATTCCAGCAGGTCATGGAGGCCGTCATCGATGCCTGGCGGCAGCGCCGTCAGCAAGTCGAGGAACAGTCGGACAAGCTGCGCGAATTCATCGCCGAGCACACGGCCTTCGACCTCTCGCCCACGACTCTGTCGCTTACTGCCATTCGAGAAGCCGCTGAGGCAATTCAGGCCGGATTCGATCCGATCCACGGCGGGTTTGGCGCCGCGCCCAAGTTTCCCCAAGCCATGGCGCTGGAGTTTCTTCTACGCCGCTATCACCGTACGCAGGACCTCAGCTTGCTCAATGCCATTACAAAGTCCTTGGACAGCATGGCGTTCGGCGGAATCTACGACCAGCTTGGCGGCGGCTTTCACCGTTACTCGGTGGACGCGCACTGGCTGGTGCCTCACTTCGAGAAAATGCTCTACGATAACGCCCTGTTGAGCCGCGCCTACCTGGATGCATTCATGCGGACGCGCAATCCGCTCTATGAACGCATCGCCTGCGAGACTTTGGACTACGTACGCCGCGAGATGACGGATGGAGAAGGCGGGTTCTATTCCGCGCAAGACGCCGATAGCGAAGGCGAAGAAGGTAAGTATTATGTCTGGTCGCCTGCCGAATTAGATGAGGCGCTTGAGGCAGATGACGCCCGCCTCTTCAGCAGCTATTACGGCGTCACGCCCGACGGCAACTTTGAGGGTAAAAACATCCTCTTTCTGAGCGAAGGCGCGGAAGCCGGTCTGAGCGAGGATGAGATAGTGCGGGTGCGCACTGTCATCAATCCGCAACTCATCGCGGTACGAGGGAAACGCGTACGACCCGAAACCGATACGAAGGTCATCGCCGGCTGGAACGGCCTGATGCTGCAGTCATTTGCCCAGGCCTCCCGGCAACTCGGCCGACCTGCCGACCGCGAAACCGCCCTCGCCAGTGGGGATTTCTTGCTAAGCACTATGGTGCGAGACGGCCGCCTTGCCCACACGTATACACCCGGCAAGGCCGCGGGTCTTGGATTCCTGGAAGACTACGGCGGCGTGGCCGTTGGCTTACTTGCATTATATGAGACCACATTCGACACCAAGTGGTTTGCCTCGGCGCGCGATCTGGGCGACACAATGCTACAAGAATTCTACGACGGCAACGGCGTTTTCTACGATACCTCCACACGCCACGAAGCGCTCATCGTGCGACCGCGCAATCTCTTCGACAATGCCGTGCCTGCCGGGACCTCTCTTGCCTGCGATGCCCTGTTACGACTTTATGCCTTAACGGGCGAGGGCAGGTACGTGGAGCCCGTTGAGGCGGTTCTCCGTCTGCAGGCAGTGGCTCTTACTAAAGCGCCAAGCGCCTTCGGCCGCATGCTCTGCGTCGCCGACAGCCTCTTGGCGCCGGTCAAGGAAGTCGCCATCGTTGGCAACCCCACCGCACAAGACACGCAGGCGCTCCTCGCCAGCATCAATGAACAGTACGCGCCGGAGGTTGTGCTGGGGTTGCGGCATCCTGAAGACGCAGCGGCGAACGACGTGCCTTTGCTCGCAGAGCGACACCAAGTGGACGGGCAAGCAACCGCCTATGTTTGCCGCCAGTTTGTCTGCAAGCGGCCCACCACTGACCCCGCAGAGTTGCGCTCTCAAGTGGCAGCACCGTAGGCACTCACGTCGCGACCAATCTGAGCATAGCCACACGAACGCCGTAGGGGCACGATATATCGTGCCCCTACTTGCTACTTCTACTCAAGTCTTGTTTCTCGGAGAAGCCTGTAGCCGTCATTCCTGAGAATGCGGGAATTCAGTTGCTATGTACGGCCAAGGCACTTGCGCTTGTCACTCCGGCACAACACCGTCCCGTCATTCCCGCACACTCCCGTACCGACATCCCCTCACCTTCCCGTACCGTCATTCCCGCGAAAGCGGGAATCCATCCTCCTCTTAGTCACTGGCGACCACCCAACTAAACCCCCGTGAGAACCCCGTCCCTCGCCATCCTGGGCTGCAGCTTCCACCGGAGTGACGGAAATGGCGCCCCCTGGTAAGTTCGGGACCTCCACTACTTTCGCGAGGCGCGATTCCCTCGATCTCGCGCGGGCTCGACCCGGGCAGAGGCGCGAAAACACCTTTTCCTGACAAAGAGCCCGTTTACCGGAATACGCCGGGCCAACACCCTCGACTCCTACATCATGCTGCGTGCCACGTTGCCGCCATAGGCTGACTCGCCGCGCACCAGCAATCGGTAAGGATCTTGCACACCGGCCAGCTCATCCACGCTTACGTAGCCCATGGTCATGCTCGTACGCGTACCGGAGGTGAGGTTTGTGCCAACACGGTGGAAAATCTGGCTGTCGATTACCGCTAGGCCACCGGCCGGGCTGGGTACGGGCACTTCCTGTCTAATGATCTCGTCGGAAATCACGTCTTCGACGCTCGACTTCGTGCCGGGATTCTGAATCCAGTTAAAAAGATGGGTGCCGGGAACGACGTGGGTGCAGCCGTTATCGACGGTGGCCTCTTCCAGGTAGAACAAGACTGTAACAATGTCGCGCGACCACTGCAGCACGTCGCGGTGCAGCTCCGTGCGACCGCGCGACGGGGGATTGAGCGTGGCGTGGTTGTGCCGGTTCGTGATGAGTTCAATGTTGCGCCCCAGCAGCGACTCCAAGGAGTCGAGCACTAGCGGGCTGGTCGCGACTTCCCTAAACACCGGGTCGCGATCAAGAACTTGCGACAGCCGGATCACGTCTCCGTTCTTGTCGCGGACGTAGGGCTCAACCTCATTCTCCACGTCCGAGAGGATGGCTTTCTTGAGTCTTGCTACCGTCGCATCGGGCATGCGACCCGGCAGTCGCAGGAAACCATTGTGACGAAATAGTTTCACCTGATCATCGGATAGGGCCATATTTGCTCTCCCCTAGAAAGTCCCTCTTGGCAAGGGCGGCATTCGCGGCAGTTTACTACGCACAATAATACGCTTCAGCCCGCTTTCGTGCATCCAACACGCGGATTTGAAGCTTTAGCAAAAGAGTGCAGTCCAAGCGACCTAATAAAAACCACCCGCCCTGCAGTTGCAGGGCGGGTGGAATCTCCGGCATAGCGAGTGTGCCTCGACTGTGGCTTTACCCGTCGATGCGGGCCTTCCACTCGTCGAGAATGGCCTGCATGTCGTGCTCGGCCGATGCCAAGCCTTCCTGCGGCGTCAATTTGCCCGAAGTCACGTCGTCGACCAACGGGATACGCCAGCGCCGGCGCAAGGCCTCGGCGCCAGGAATTCCCACGTTACCCACACGATGCGGAATCATCTCGTTCTGCGTTAGCAGGAACGGATCGTTCTCGTGGAATTCCTCCGAATGAGTCACGTCAATGCGAATGGGAATGCGGTCGAAGCGCTTGGCGAACTTCAAATTCCATTCGGGTCGGGCCCCGAACTCAATGAACGCCCAGCCCCCGTCAGGGTTGGCCGCGCTGTTACCAATGTGCCACGTATGCGTGCCGCCCCAAGTGGCGTGCTTGTCGGTCGCGCGCGGTCTCGGATACGTCATGAAGTGGAACGAAAGGTCCGGCGCGTTGACGCGCAGCCACTCGCCGCGCTCAGCATACGTTGCCCAGTAGTTGGCGATGCGGCCGTCATTGAAATGTACGTTGGACCGAATGCCACTTCCCCTGAGCTGCTTGACGTTATCCCAACCGCCCTGGAGATCGAAGATTTTCTTAAGCCACGTGAGCGCTTCCACGGCTTCCGGGCTGTTGATGGTTACCGTCCAGCGGTCCTCGCTGAAGCGCGAGCCACCGAGCTGGGTGAGGGGAACGATCCACTCGTTGTGGCCGCCGCTGCCCCAGAACGGCGCGTAACCGGAGACGGTCAGCTTGCCGCCCGCATCCACTTTGGAGGTCTTCACGACGACCTCTTCCATCTCGTCCCAGTACTGGGGCGGGTTTTCCGGATCGAGGCCCGCTTCTAAGTAGCTCTCGGTCCGCATGTACATGACACGCAAGTCCGGCGAATATGAAAAACCGTAAAGCTTGCCGTCCCAGTAGTTCTCTTGGAAGAGCGATTCCCAGAATTCGCTCATGTCGACCCCGGACGCCTTCACACGCGGCAAGAGGTCGGTAGCCACTCCTGTGAGTCCCCACTCCGGCGAGAACCAGTCGCCGCCCGAAGCCACGTCCGGCGAAGAGCCCGCCGCCGCTGCGGTAATTACGGTATTCCACAGGCTCGCCGGCGTTGAACCTACGACGCGGACTTTATTATCGTATGCCTCGCGGAACGCATTGGAGATCTCACCGCCGGTGTCAGCGCCAAAGTCGTACTTGGTGGGGCTCCAAACCGTCACCACACCTTCTACCGCGCCCGGCTCCGTCATGGCTTTGGGCTCATCCGCTGGCGCCTCAGCATCCGCTGGGGCCATCTCTGCCGCCGGCTGGACGCCACAGGCCGCTGCCAGAAGCGTTGCCGCGCCAATCCCGGTCCCAGCCAGGAAACTTCGCCGCGAAACGTGCGCTTTCATCACTTAACACCTCCTGATTTGACAATTGACCCATATTTCCACCGCAACCTTATCAGTCTAAGTCAATGACTGTCAACTTTTCTTCAGACATTGCAACGATTCTCCCCCTCGCTGCCCAGCCTGCTCCTATCAGGAGCCTACAATGCACACTCATGTTGCGTCAGCGCCATTTGTGCTGAGGCATGTACCCAGAATTGCGCCATTGGTATAATGTTCCTAATGTCCCCGGCACACTCACCGACTTGGTATATTCATGCGAAAACTGTTCAGCAATCAAGAGCGGCGCTTTGGCTTCCTGCCCGGTCGGCAGCGGCAGCTCGACGTGCCAGATGAACTCTGGGAGAAATGCGCCGGCTGCGGTGAGATGATCTATCTCGCGGAGTTCGAGCAGAATGCCCGTGTTTGCCCCAAATGCGACCACCACGCGCGGCTCGGCGCACGCAAACGTGTGGAGTATCTCCTCGATGAGGGCTCGTTTGCCGAGCGCGACGGCGCTATGCGTTCGCAAGACATCCTGGGATTCGAGCGGCCTGACCGCAGCTACGATCAGAAGCTTGAGGATGAAGCCGGCAAAGCCGGCATCCCGGAGTCTGTCATTTACGGCACCGGCACCATTCGCGACGAGGCAGTGGTGCTTGCCGTAATCGACACCAACTTCTTTATGGCAACGATGGGCTCCGTGGTTGGCGAAAAGATCACCCGCGCCATTGAACTCGCAACGGAGACGCACACGCCACTCGTCATTGTCTCGGCTTCAGCGGGGGCACGGATGGAAGAGGGCATGTTCTCGCTCATGCAGATGGCCAAGACCTCGGCGGCCTTGACGCGGTTGCACGAAGCCCGCGTGCTCTACGTCTCAGTCCTCACCGACCCCACGCTCGCCGGCGTAACTGCCAGTTTCGCCACGCTGGCCGACGTGATCGTCGCTGAGCCCCAGGCTACGATCGGCTTCACGGGACCGCGCCTCATCGAACAGATCACGCATGAGAAGCTGCCTGAAGGGACTCACTCCGCGGAATTCATGCTGGAACGCGGCATGGTGGACTGCATAGTGCCGCGCAGTGATCTGAGGCGCACGCTCTCCAAGTTGATTGGCCTTTATGCGACCACGTTGCCGGATCCGCAGACGGACGGCTTACCGCAAGCAAGCATGGTGCCCTAGCGATGGCGTACGAGTTCGAACAAACACTCATCAATCTGCGAGAGCGCATCGAGACCATGGAGTCCGACCTCAAGAACGGCGCGCCCGATGACATGGAGGAGGAGGTCAAGGCACTCCGTTCCGAACTCGATCGACAGACCGCCGACGTCTTTGCAACACTGTCGCCGTGGGAACGGGTACAGTTGGCGCGGCACCCGCAGCGTCCGCGCACGCTCGACTTCATTCGCTACGCCTTCACCGACTTTGTGGAACTGCACGGCGACCGCCGCTACGGCGACGATCTGGCAATCGTAGGCGGACCGGCCCGTCTCAACGATACACCGGTCATGGTTGTCGGCCACCAGAAGGGCAAAGACGCCAAAGACAACCAGCAACGCAATTTCGGCATGGCCCACCCCGAGGGCTTTCGCAAAGCGCGGCGGCTCATGCTCCAGGCGGAAAAGTTCCGGCTGCCGCTCTTTACGTTTCTGGATATCCCCGGCGCGAGCCCATTCCTGGCTGACGAGGAGCGCGGCCAAGCCTGGGCCATTGCCGAGAATCTACTTGCGATGAGTCAGTTGCGGACGCCGATTGTCGTTACCGTCATCGGAGAAGGCGGGAGCGGCGGTGCCTTGGCGCTGGGCATTGGCGATCGTGTGCTCATGCTCGAATTCAGCATGTATTCGGTCGCATCGCCGGAAGGCGCGGCTTCAATTGTGTGGAAAGACGCGAAGTACGCCCCGGACGCGGCAAAGTCCCTCAAGCCATTCGCCGACGATCTGGAAGCGCTCGGTATCATCCACCGGATAGTACCCGAACCGGCCGGCGGCGCCCACGTTGACCCCCGCGCGGCCGCACTGGCCCTGAAGACCGCCTTGGTCGAAGAACTGGCCGCGCTCGAGCAACTCCCGCTCCCCGAGCTCATCGACCGCCGCTACGCATTCTATCGCTCGCTGGGCATTGTCGCTCCGTAGCGACGCGGCTTGCACACCATAGACCTATCCCCGTGCCTTCAGGCGGTAGCGCCATCCTTGACTCTATCGATGGTCCGCGAGTTGCTAGCTAACTAGCCAATAGTGCGCTGAACCCCGCGCTCTGTGGGGTTCGCCCCTTGGTGTATACGCAAGCCCCGTCTCTGTTTGCCTTGTGAGTAGAGGGTCTGAGCCAGGGAATCTCCCTTCGTCACGCGCTTGCGCACTTCGCACAAACTGCGCGGCCCTTTGCCATTGACGATCTACGTCAACGCAATCAAAGGCCCATGCAAACTGCCACGCGGTCTAGCTCAGGCCAAAGATCGTATCCAGGGAATCCGCCATGATGCGGGCGCCCAAGGCCGGGTTATGGCGCATGGGGCCGATTTCGACTGTTACGAAGTCGTCATAGCCAAGGTCGTGCCATGCCCTGCGTACCGCCGGCCAGTCCACCGATCCTTCCAACAGCGTCGTGAAGTAACCGCCCGGCCGCTGCACCACAAAGTCCTTGACATGGCACTTCTTGATGCGCTTGCCCAAGATGCGTATCCACTGCTCCGGATAGCCGTAGGCCAGGATATTTCCCACGTCAAAGTAGGCGCCGACGTGGGGATCGTTGATTTCGTCCACAAACCGCGCAAACTCCAGCGGGCTGAGCAGGAATTTGTTCCAGACGTTTTCCACACCGATTGCCACGCCGAGGCTGCGCGCCTTGGGCACTAAGTCGGCGAGCGCATCCCGCGCCCGGTTATACGCGTCATCGTAGGCCGTATGCTCGTCCACCACTCCCGGCACGACCAGTAACGTATTAGCCCCAATCTCGTGCGCGATTTCCAGCATCCGCTCGTTGATTCGCGCCGCGTTGGCGCGCACGTCCGGGTCGGCCGCGGTCATCTGCACCTGCCAATTGAGACCCGTATACGTGCTGGGAAGTTCCAGGCCGATGGTCTCCGCATGGCGGCGGATGGATTGTAGCTCTGCATTCGATAGATTTATGTGGAGTGAGCCTTCATCGGCGAACGTCAGTTCCACGCCGTCAAAGCCCGCTTCTTTAGCGGTGTCGAGAATCTGGGTTGGCTGCCAGTCACGTGGCAGCGCTCCTCGGTTGAGACCCTTCTTCATGGTGTTCAATTGCTCCTCGGTTTTCAGATATTACGGCCGCTTCTGCCCGCTCGTAGCGGCGGGCAAGACTCTGCACACAATGAAACCCAATCCGCCCAAAGAAGTCAATCGAGGAGGCGGCCGGAGCACGCGACATGGGAAATCGCCGCACCGTGCCGTGCGCGTCCGTCACCTGTGGGGCAGCGCGCCCGACCGCACAAGCCGGCGCAGCCTGTTGTCAATGCGGCGGCCCCTCACAGATACAGGTCAATACAGCGCAGGTAAGTGCAATCAAACAGTTGTAGGCGCAAGAATCGCAATGTACTATGAATCTTAAGGGCAATGACACGCGCTTGAGACACTTCCCACAAGGAAAAACCCGCATAGCCGCCTTGTCGGTTCCCGCTGCAGCAAGAAGGCGCGATGATTCGTAAGTTTGGGCACGTGGTCGTGCCTCTCCGGATTCCCATTCTCCTCTTCTGGATTGCCCTTGCGCTACTCCTTGGCTTCACTGCGCCGTCCATCAGCGACGTCGCTTCTTCAGACCAGACGAGCTTCCTGCCGGACGGGGCCAACTCTGTAGCTGCCCGCACCTTGGAGGCGGAGAAATTCGCCGCCGGCGGCAGCGCCAGTTCCGGTCTGCTGGTCTTTGAACGTGAAGGCGGGCTCACGGCCGCAGACCGCGGGTTCGCGGAGTCCGTCCACAACTGGCTGCTCTCTCCCCAGGGACCTGCCATTGTCCAGGACGTAGTCTCTGTCTTTAGCCACCCGGAGCGCGAGAGTACCCACATCAGCCCAAACGACGCTGCCATGCTGATGGAGGTGCATTTCACCGTAGCGGCATTTCAGCCGGTGGTTGACGAGGCGACCTATGCCATTCGCGCACGCGTTGAGCAAGGCAAGCCCGCCGGCTTGGCTGTGAACTTCACCGGCGAGGCCGGACTGGGTACGGACCTGGTGGACAGCATTGTCGAGAGCACGGACCGAACCACCATCGTTACGATATTTCTCGTCATCGGCCTGCTCTTCTTCATCTATCGGGCGCCCCTTGCCATCCTCATTCCGCTCATTACCATTTCGCTTGCGTTCCTCGTCGCGCGGGGCATCCTCGGTTACCTCGCCCAATTTGGTTGGGAGATTTCCTCGCTTCTCGATTCTTATATGGTGGTGCTAGTCTTTGGCGCCGGCACCGACTATTCACTCTTCTTCATTTCACGTTTTCGCGAGGAACTCGCGCAGAGATCCGCTTACGATGCGGCCGTACGCTCGGTTCAGCGCATCGGCGCAGTAATCGCGGCTAGCGCGATTACGACGATGGTGGGCCTTTCCGCGCTCGGCATGGCGCGCTTTGGCCTCGTTAAGACCATGGGACCTGGTCTCGCGCTGGCTGTAGGCATCACATTGCTGGCGGGTCTTACCCTGACACCTGCTCTGCTCTCACTCTTTGGCAAACATCTCTTTTGGCCGCTTAAGACAAGTGTTGAAAACACGCAGCCCTCATCCACCTGGGTTCGCATCGGCAATCTAGTCGCCCGGCGGCCGCTTCTGCTCGTGATACTCATTACGGTGCTCCTCGCGGTTCCTTATCTTGGCCTGCTTCAGTATCGTGAAAATCTCGCCATGGTCGCTTCGCTGCCCAAGACGACTGACTCTCGTCAAGGCTTCGACGCTATTGCGAGAAACTTCCCGCAAGGGGAGTTTGCGCCCGGCGTGGTGCTGCTAGAACTGCCTGAGAGTACCGACCTCACGTCTGCCCCAGTCTTGCGCGCCATCGCGGCGATGCAGGAAGAACTACTCGCAATTGAGTCGATCGGGCTGGCACGCACAGTCATCGACCCCGTCGGCGATGGGTCCACTACCGGATTCACGGTTCCCGCGCAGTTAGCGCAGATAGTCGCCGCGTTGCGTAGTCCACAGACCAATGGTGAAGGGTCGCCAGGCGGCCGGCTTGAGGCAGCCGCGGTCCAGGCAATCGTATTGCAGCAATACATAGCAGAACTGGCGGGCGCGTTTCCCGATGTGGCGCAAGCGGGACAATTCGCCCGAACGCGGGACGCGGTGGCAGACTTCGGCGCGGCGACTACGGCCCTACGCAACCAAGCCCACCCCGCCACACAGCTTCGCGAGCTGGCGGCGCAGTTGCGCCAACCCGGCGCAACCCAAAGCGCCGGCGGCTCTGCCACTGCGCTCGCGCCGGTGAATCGCTATTTGGTGGAGCTGTCTGAGGCCTTTCCCAGCGTAACCGGGCAGTCAGCCTATACCGAGGCAACCCGAATTGTGCAGGAAATGCAGGATCGAGCAGAGAGCGCTCCTGCTGCTGCCACGCTCTCCGCGCAACAGCAGGCGGCCTTGCAGTCAGAGTTCCAGACCGCCGTCGGCGAAGCGGCGACGCAACTCGACGCGCTAGCCGCATTCTTTGCGGATCAGCCGGACGCTGTGTTCTTCCCCAGTGCGCTGGCAGCGCAAGAGCCGGTACAGAACCCCCTGCCGTCAGCGACCGGCAATTTGGCTGAGGCGCTCTCCGCGTTGCGTGAGATATTCGCCGCCTATCCGCATCCCTACTTCATGCCGACGACGCTCCCCGGAGTGCAGGAAGCCGCCAGCGCGGTTGCACCGCTGTTCCTGTCGGACGATGCGACAACCATTCGCTTCTTTGTCATCCTCGAAGAGGATCCGCTCAGCCCGGAGGCCATCGCGTCCCTGAGCGAATTGAGACAAACTCTCGAGCGAGAGCGCGTCGGACCGCTGGCGTCGGCCCAGGTGTTCCTGGGCGGATCAACGGCGGAGGTAGCCGACGTCCAACAGGTGGTGCGTCAAGACATTCGGACGGTAGGCGTCGTCACCGTAGTCGGCATCTTTGCCGTTCTCGCGATTCTGCTGCGCAGCCTCGTGGCGCCGCTCTATCTTGTGGGCACTGTTGTCTTTTCCTACGGCAGCAGCTTGGGGCTCTCAACGCTGTTCTTCCAAGGCGTCCTCGGCCATGAGGGAGTCTACTATCTGCTTCCCTTGACAGTCATGGTGATGCTTATCGCGCTGGGCGCGGACTACAACGTGTTCTTGGTCCACCGCATTCGTGAAGAGAGCGCGTCGTTGCCCCTGCGGGAGGGCGTACGCGTCGCCTCCGCGCGTACGGGGGCCATCATAACGGCGGCGGGGGTCATTCTTGCCGGTACTTTTGCCGCGCTTACGGCATCGCCGCTGCAGATGCTCTTTCAGATGGGCGCCGCGGTTGCGCTGGGAATCTTGATCGACGCGTTGGTAGTGCGCTCGCTGCTCGTGCCCGGGATCGTGATTCTCGTAGGCAAAGCAAACTGGTGGCCGGCTTCCATCAAAGCCAATTGGTGGCCGTTGCTGCCTGCCGGCACGAAGACGCCCCTGGTTGGAGATCAGGGTCTGGCAAGAGGCACGGTCTTGCTGGCAGTTGGCGCGATCATTGCCGTGACATTCGCTACGCGCGGCCTGTGGAGTCCCGATGTTACCGGTGTTTCAGCACACACGGAGCCGCAGTCGACACAGCAGCCGGCCGCGGCAGAAGAAATGCCGTCCGCTTCGCCTTCACCGACACCGCAATTGCTCGTAGTCCAACCGACACCAGCTGTACAACCGACTCCTGCACCGTCTCCAACGCCCAGTAGTTCTCCGAATCCAGCACCTACGCCGACACCCACGCCCACGGAGTATATCGTGCAGACCGGCGATACCCTTTCCACTATTGCCCAAGAATTCGGCGTCACCGTGACCGCACTTGCAGAGTACAACGAGATCACTGATCCCAACGTCATCTCCGTCGGCCAGCGCCTGCGGGTTCCGCCGCCGTAACGCTATGCCGATGAGAAAACCGCGCCACCCCATTGCCGCAATGTGCTGTTGACATCAAGCATGGGCGTGTAGGTCTGCTGCCTTCCAATGGATTAGCGCAATTGTCAGGGAGTAAGCGTATTCCCAGCCGTTTGTCACCGGCTGCAGCAGAGACGGGAGAACCTCAACGGCACGTGTTCGCTCTGCGGCACTAAGTCCTAACGGTCGTCCAAGCTCGCGCGCCGCATCAGTAAGATCGACAAAGTGCAACCCTCTCTTCACTGTGAACGGCTCCACCCACGGCAGCACACCCAGCGCCTGTAAACCCCAAATCACATGGTCCGGCCCTGCGCCGGTATTGTACGGCCCTCTATCCAGCGCCTGGCTGAGTGTGTTCAGCAGCACGTGAGGTGTGCCAATGCTAAAGATGATGAGCACACACGAACGTGCCAGCGCCGAAAATCGCACCAGCGCGTGGCGCAGGTCAGCAGTGCGGTAGAGGCAGTTCGCGGCGAGCACGTAGTCGTGAGGGCCAACCTGCGTGTCCTCCCACGCGTCCGGCTGGGGAGTGACGCCCTCAACCCCCTGCTCCTCGAGTTTGCGCCGCAATACGGTCAACATGTCCGGGCTGTATTCAAGCGCGGTCACGGCGCAACCCTGCTGCGCCAGGGGAAGCGCGTAATTCCCCGTGCCCGCGCCAATGTCGAGGATCGAAGCGCCGGGAGGCACTAGTTCCAGCACGCGACCTAAGAGATCGGGAGCGCGCTTTGTCTGTGTATTCGGCCCGTCAAAACCGGGTGCGAGTTCCCGCCAAACCGCCAGATCTACCGCGTCATCCAATCTGGGCCCCCGATCTGTCCCCACTCGCTGCTCCGCTGCCCAAAGCCCAAACGGGTCGAACGGCAGCCGCAGCATTTCACTCTTTCCTTCCATCGGTAGTCTCATGCAATGTTCTCCTTTGCGACCTGCCTGGACGAGCTTCTGCACTCTCCAGGCTCACTAAACGGCAAGCTCCGTTATCCACACCATACCCGCGCCTGGTCCAATCCTGATACTGAGAAGTTTCCGCACGAGCATGACGGCCGGCGTCCCATCTCATTCCTTTCCCTCTTCGTGCCCGGGTTTGAGACTCCTTTTGCCTTTACTTGACAACAGTTCTCATTAATTCTACACTAACCCCGTCTATTGGGAATAGTAATGCGTATGAATTGCAATAGGAGGTCTCGATTGTGAGTAACTCTGAATTCAGCCGACGCCGTTTTCTCGGCGCCGCGACAGCGACCGGACTTGCTGCCCTGGCGGCAGCCTGTGGACCGACGGGCTCCCCGGGGCCCCAAGATTCGGCCGACGCCCAGGGTGAGGCAATGGCGCCAAGTGCACAAGGGACAAGCGATGCGCCGCCACGCAACCGTTCGCGAGAGGAGCTCGTCCTTGCTGCGCCGCGCGACCTGGCCAACGGTCTTGAGGACCCGTATTTCACGCACCTCATCGTGAATGCGTGGAATAGCCTCTCCAAGCTGGATAACGATCTGGTGCCACAGCCCGAGTTAGCCGAGTCGTGGGAGTCGAGCGACGACGCACGAGTGTGGACCATCAAGCTCCGCCCCGGAATCACGTTCCAGGATGGGCTAGAATTCGATGCCGGCGCTGTGGTCGCCAATATCGAGCGCTACGTTCAGATCAGCCCGCGCAGCTCGCGCTTTTTCGGCTATAGCAAGGAGCGGGCCCTGGGCCAGTTCGAGAAGGTCGAGGCGGTGGATGCGAGCACGGTGCGGCTGACTCTCGGTCAGCCCCGGCCCGCGCTGCCGAATACGATGTCGAACTTCTACTCGGCGATGTTCTCACCAGCATCTTTTACGGCCGAGGGAAGCTTCAATGCGCCGCCGGCGAGCACTGGTCCGTTCAAGATTGTCGAGTGGGAAAAGGGCCAACACCTCATCCTGGAGGCTTTTGAAGGCTACTACCTCGGCGCTCCGGCGGTGAAGCAAATCATCCTCCGCTCCCTGCCGGACCCCAATACGCGTGTCGCGGCGTTACGCTCCGGTGAGATTGACGGCGTGGTCGACCTTGGTGGTTTGCAGCCGCAGCAGGGCGCGCAGTTGCGCGGAGAAGGCGCGGTGACTGTGAATTCAAAGCCCATCGCGCTCTTCCAGTACCTGTCGTTCAACTGTAGGAAACCGCCGTTCGACAAGCCCGAGATGCGCCAGGCAGTGAACATGGCCATCGATCGGCAGTCGCTGGCGGACGACCTGTGGCATGGCTTTGCGACGGCCGGGAAGAGTATCTTGCCGTCGTTTGCCACCACGTGGGCCCGCCAAGACCTCGTCCCGGAATACAACCCGCAAAAGGCACAGGAGTTGGCGCAAGCGGCCCTCGGCGGGCAGCGGATGAAGATCACGGCGCCCATTTCGTCGCTGCAGAACAATCGTTACCCGTACAAGAGCCTCTTTGAAGTCATCCAGGCCGTCATTGCGCCGCTGGGCTTGGACGCCGAACTCCAGCTCATCGAGCATGCAGCTTGGAAAGAAGTGGTTGCAAACGGGGACTATAACCTGACCGTGAGCACCTTCGGCTGGGCCAACGGTGATCCCGACTACATCTTCAGCCGCTTCATGCACTCGCAGGGCAACACCAATGCCACGCGGCACTTCGACTATAACGACCCCGAGGTCGACAGTCTCATCGAGCAGGCAGCCGTCGCGCTTGACTACAATGAGCGCAGAGCCTTGTACGACCAGTTGCAGGAGATCGCGTTCAATGACGTTCGCTTCGCGGCGCTGCTCTATGATCACGTCGTGTATGCCCACCACCCCGAGGTGAAGGGCTACGACGTGAGTGCGCTCTACCAACCGACCTTGGCGCAACTCTCCGTGGGTTGATTCCAGTCGACAACGTGATCCGCCGGAGACGGTGGATGGGGCCGGATGACTGCTGAAGTCCGGAGCCACCGCCTCGTTTGCAAGGAATCTATACAATGGTCCGTTACACGTTGAGCCGGCTGGTCGCCCTGGTACCAGTGCTCCTAGGTGTCTCGCTCTTGGCCTTTCTCTTGGCCAACCTGGCGCCGGGCGATCCGGCCGAGCTAGCCCTGAGCCAAGGCGATCAGGAGCCAACGGCGGCGGAGATCGCGGCGAAACGCGAGGAGTTGGGTCTTAATGATCCCATGCCCCTGCGTTACGCCCGCTGGCTCGGTGATGTGGCCCGCGGGGACTTGGGGTTGACGTACATTGACCGCGCACCGGTGTTGCCGGAGTTGGCACGGCGCATTCCCGCGACGGTGAAGCTCGCCACTACCGCCCTGCTCCTGGCCCTGGTAGTGGGAGTCTCAATTGGCACGGTGACTGCCGTGTACCGGGGCACGCTGTTCGATGAAGCCGGTCGGGTGCTAGCCTTGCTCTGCGCCTCGCTGCCGAGCTTTGCGGTGGCGCTGATCTTGATCTATGCTTTCGCCGTGATGCTGCGGCTCCTGCCGGTCGCGGGTTACGGTGACGGCCATCCCCGAAACCTGATTTTGCCGGCAATCTCGCTGAGTGTCTTCACGATGGGCGCGCTCGTCCGGCTGACCCGCGCCAGCGTCTTGGAGGTCTTGGGGCAGGACTACATTCGCACGGCCTACGCCAAGGGCCTGAACAAGACAGGGGTCGTGCTCAAACATGCATTGCGGAACGCACTCCTCCCGGTCGTCACGGTCGCCGGTACCCAGTTCGGCCAGCTTCTCGGCGGCGCGGCCATTGTCGAGACCATCTTTGCGTGGCCGGGCGTAGGCAAGCTCGTGGTGGACGCGATTTACGCGCGCGACTACCCCATCATCCAGGGGTTTGTGTTGCTGGCCGGCCTGACGTTCGTGCTCGTCAATCTGGCGACAGACCTGCTCTACGCCGTAATCGATCCGCGCATCCGCTTGGGTGCGGGGGCGCAGGGCGGGGGCGATGACCATGCCTAGCCGCGTACTACCGCCGGCCCCGGCATCGGCGGAGACTCTGCGCGATGAGGAGCTGTATGCGGTCGGCGAGCACTCCCCATGGCGCGCGGCGCAACGGGTGTTACGGGCTGATCGGGCGGCGCTTGCCGGCCTGATCTTGCTGGGGCTGTTTGTCGCCATCGCGATAGCCGCGCCGCTCCTGGCGCCGCACGATCCGCTCGCCATTCACTTGAGCGACAAACTACAAGGCCCCAGCGCACACTATCCGCTTGGGACCGACCAACTAGGCCGTGACCTGGCGAGCCGGCTCATCTACGGCGCTCGCGCCACCCTGGGAAGCGCCATTCCGACGACCATCGGGCTGCTTCTCTTTGGTCTGGCAATCGGCATTTCGGCAGGCTATCTCGGCGGGTGGGTGGACCGGGTCGCGGTGGGCAGCATTGATGTGCTGCTGGCGCTGCCGCGGCTGATACTTTCGCTGGCATTGGTCGGCTTTCTCGGCCCCAGCCTCCAGAGTCTCCTGATCGCCATCATCGCCGTCGGCTGGGCCGATCACGCCCGCATATTCCGCGCCGCGACGCTCGCGGCCCGGGAATGGGAGTTCGTGCTGGCGGCCCGCGCGCTGGGCGCCTCGAACCTGCGAATCATGGCGCGGCACATTCTGCCCAATATCATCGGCCCTATCATCGTCCTCGCCACGCTAGACCTGGGCCACATCATCCTAATGATCTCATCGCTCAGTTTCTTGGGACTGGGCATCCAGCCACCTACCCCGGAATGGGGCGCGATGTTGAACGACGCCCGCACCTACCTCGAACAGGCGCCGCATCTGGTCCTCTTGCCGGGGTTGTGCATTCTCCTGTCCGTTTTGGCGTGCAACCTACTTGGAGACGGGCTGCGCGCGGCCCTCGATCCGCGCTCACGCCAACGCTAATCTAGAGAAGATTGGTTGAAAAGGGAGTGCAAGCACCGATGGCCGAGAAACTAGAGCCGTTCCACGAAGAACAAGCGCCTCTGCTTGCGGTACGCGGGCTAAGCGTCTCGTTTTCCACGTCCGACGGCGTAGTGCCCGCCGTGCAGGATGCCACCTTCAGCATCGGGAAAGGGCGCATTCTCGGCTTGGTCGGCGAATCCGGCTGCGGCAAGTCCGTCACGGCCCTGGCCCTGATGGGGTTGCTGCCCACCGCGCCAGCCTGCGAGCTTGACGGTGAGATCCGGCTGGAAGGCCGAAACCTTCTCGCGCACTCCGAATGGGAGTGGCAAGTGATTCGCGGCCGGTCCATCGCGATGGTCTTCCAGGAACCGATGACCTCCCTCAATCCCGTGCAACGGGTTGGAGATCAAATTGCGGAGGCGGTTCGCGTGCACCGGCGCGTGAGTCGCCGCGCGGCGCGGGAGCAGGCAGTCGCGTTGCTCGACCAAGTGGGGATTCCGGCCCCGACCGAGCGCTCCCGCGCGCATCCCCACGAGCTGAGCGGCGGAATGCGCCAGCGGGTAATGATCGCGATGGCCCTGGCTTGCCGGCCGGCCTTGCTGATCGCGGACGAGCCAACGACGGCGCTTGACGTGACCATTCAGGCCCAAATCCTCGATCTGCTCCGGCAGCTTCAGGCTGAGTTGGGGATGAGTCTGCTGTTTATTACCCACGATCTGGGAGTGATTGCCGAGTTGGCCGATGATGTGGCAGTCATGTATGCTGGGCGGATCGTCGAGTACGCGCCGGTCGAGACCCTATTCGCGGCCCCGCAACACCCCTACACCCAAGGGCTGCTCATGAGCATGCCCTCACTCGCGACCGACCGTAGTCGGCAACTCCCGGCCATCGCAGGCAGCGTGCCGCACCCGAGCCGATTGCCGGCCGGTTGCGCCTTCACGCCGCGCTGCCCGCACGCTCGGTCACATTGCATGACCGAGCGACCACCGGAGGTCGCCGCGGGGCCGGGCCACCACGTCCGCTGTTGGCTGCACGCTTCCGCACCACCGACCAGTGGCACCCGGTCATCCGCCTCCGGGCAGGCGCCACGATGACAAGCAATCATGTGACGGAGCCGCTGCTCCAGGTCAGGAACTTGGTCAAGCACTTTCCGGCGCGGGGAAGCCGGTTCGGTCGCCGGGCGGCGGTCCGGGCGGTAGATGGGGTCTCCTTCCGCATTCAACGCGGCGAGACGTTTGGTCTCGTGGGAGAATCGGGCTGCGGCAAGACCACGACGGGGCGGGTCATCTTGCGTCTAATCCCCCCAACCGGCGGCCACGTGCGCTTTGCCGGGCAGGATGTGTTCGCATTGCGTGGCCGCGCCCTCGCCGCTTGGCGTCGGCAGGCCCAGATTATCTTCCAAGACCCTTATGGCTCTCTGAACCCACGTGTGACCGTCGGCGCCAGCATCGCTGAGGGATTGGTCGTACAAGGCTTGGGTACCCGGCGCGAGCGGGAAGCGCAGGTGCATGCGGCGCTCGCGGCCGTCGGCTTGCGTTCCGAGTACGCGCAGCGCTACCCGCACGAGTTCAGTGGGGGTCAGCGCCAGCGAATCGGCATTGCCCGGGCGCTGATCCTACAACCCCAGCTCATCGTCTGCGATGAACCGGTATCGGCGCTGGATGTCTCGGTACAAGCGCAAGTGCTCAACCTGCTGCGCGACTTACAGACCGCGCACGGCCTGACCTACCTGTTCATCGCCCACAACCTGGCGGTAGTCCGCTACATCGCGGACCGGATCGGGGTGATGTATCTGGGCAAGCTGGTGGAGACCGCTCCCAGCGGCGAGTTGTATCGGCAGCCCCGGCATCCTTATACCCAGGCGCTGCTCTCGGCCATTCCGCAGCCGCGGCCGGGACAGTCTCAAGAGCGGATCGTGCTCGGCGGCGACGTACCCAGCCCGCTCCATCCCCCGTCAGGCTGCCCGTTTCACCCGCGCTGCGCCCACGCGCTGCCCGTGTGCAAGCAGGTCATGCCGCCGACCAGGGAGCTAGGTCCCGGCCATACGGTTGCCTGTCACTTGTATGACGACGAGTCGCGCTGAACGCTGAGGATGGTTCAGGCGGCGGCCTGCGCGAATGAGGTTGTCTCGCGGCCGAGGGGGTGCGATGGGGCATGCGACCTGGCCATTCCAATTCCGGCCCAACGTAGTTGCACCTCCCTGCAGTTGAGAGAGCTCGCGCCGCAGGGCAACCGTATCCGGAGTCGTAGCTCTATCCGATCCCGAAGCGTGCCCGGAGATTGAGACGCTTCCAACCCATAGTTGACAACAGTTCTCAGTAAAGCTACACTATCATCGTCCATTGGAAGTGAGAGTGCGAATGAATTGCAATAGGAGGTCTAGGTAATAGCGATAATCACCTTTTGAGCCGACGACGTTGCCTCGTTTTAGCGACGGGAAACAGACGTACTGCCATGGCGACCGCCTGTGGAGTGGTGCAGATTGTCCCTCAACTTGATGGGGAGGCCGGGTCGGGTGTGAACAGGCTTGACGATAGGCCATGTGCGGCTTACATGCTACCCAGCTCGCGCGCCTCCGCAAGGGGAATCGCACCCAGGCACGGGATGAACGCTCGCCAGCGTGACGGGAATTGCAAGAGCCTCCTCCGGTAGCGCAGTCTTGTATACTGCGGTTCATGTTCTCCGTTAGCACAGGGTAGTAAGCGGTGCCGTTTGAGCGCGGCGCATGCAACATGGGCCTGCGCAAAGTCCGAACTGTGAACTATTCAGTGGTGGAGATCTCGCTATAGGTGACGGCTGTCCAAAGCTACAAGCGCATCGTGATGCTTTGGTTGAGCTCTAATGACAGCATTTTGCATCCAAACAGACTAAAGTGGAGAAGAAATGGAAACTGAAATGCTCCAGACGAAAAATCGCAAGAGATGCTTCGGGCGGCTTGCTCAGACGTTTGCTATGGGTCTTGTCGTATTTGCGATGACTCTCCTCGCCGCCTGTGCATCCGACGAGGAACCCCAAGCATCTACCGCGGAGGCGCTAAAGGACTCCGCACCGCCGCTTCAGATAGTGACAACCACCAACTTTTTGGCTGACTGGGTGCGGATAGTGGGTGGAAACAGGGTGGAGGTCTTCAGCCTGCTGCCTGTGGGTGGCGACCCGCACCATTTCCAACCCACTCCCCGCGACATTGCCAGGGTAGCAGATGCGGATCTCGTGTTTTCTGTCGGCCTTTATCTGGAGGCCGCATGGTTGGAAGAGCTCTTGCACAACGCCAGTGCAGATGAATCCAAGATTGTCGCGCTTGGTGAATTCGTCGATGCGATCGAGTTCACCGAGGTTGATATGCATGACGATCACGAGGATGAAGAGGACCACGAACATGAAGGCGAACACCATGACGAGATGCTCATTGGGCGCTTGCTCGTAGGCGACGGCGAGAGTGGCAAGGTTTCAGTCATAGACCTTGAGGCTGGCGCGGTGAACCAGGACCGCTTTGACCTGGGCTCGCGGGCCGGGCGTGTTTTCTCTACCCTGAGCGGCCGCTATGCAATTGCCGTTTCCCCAGATGCCAACACGGCTCACGTGTTCGATGGCGGGACATACTTGCAGGCCCATGGTGATGATTTCGACCTGGTAGTATCGGAAACGCGCAAGCTTTCCCTGGACTTGAGCGGGGATCGTCCCGTGCACCTGCCCCGTGCACCTGCACGTAAGTGATGAATGGGCGGCGATATTCTACGAAGGCACGGGAGAGGTGGTGCTTCTCAACGAACATGAGCTGGAAGAGCACGGGGACCGCTACGTTCCTATTCGCATAAACGTAGGTCCTCAGCATGGAGCAGCCGTGCCTTTGGAAGGCGATCTGTTCGCCTTTACCATCAAGCACCCAGACTACCCGGGCAATCCTGACGCTCGGCTGCCGATTGGCGCGGAATTGCGGGACCTGGATGGCAATGTGCTCTACAGTGCTGAGGGTTGCGATTCGCTCCAAGGCAGCGCAGGCAACGGCCACATGGCCGTATTTGGATGCCGCGGTGGCGTCCTGGTTCTAGATGCACATCCGGGCGAGTATTCCCATGCATTCGTAGCAACGGACGGCGTTGCTGATGACTTTCACGTCATATCCGTTTGGGGCTATCACGGTCTGGACCACTTCTTCGCTCTGGGCTCGGCGTTTGGGCTGTACATCGTGGAGCCGGAAGAGGCAGAAATGGAGTTGCTCTTCGCCGCTACCGAAGACCTCCGCCCAATTCAGGTCCAGTTTGGCCATGGTGGAGAGACTCTGTTGGTGGTCATGAGCAACGGTGAATTGCGTGTGTTTGATGCTCACGATGGGCATCTGCTGGCCTCCAAGGCCGATTTCCTGGCGACACCGGTAGAGTCGGGATCCTGGGCACGTCCACACCTGGCCGTGGCGCCAGGCGCAATCTTCGTCACGGACTCGGTGGGTGGCGAGGTGCTGCAGCTCGACGAACACGACCTGGAGATAGTCAGGCGCTGGGACGTAGCCGGTGTGCCAACCAAAATCGCATTCGTCGGAATCTTGGGCGAGGCTGAAGGTCATGACGACCATGGGGACCATGAGGGACACGTGCACGGCGCGTTCGATCCTCACTTCTGGTTCGATCCGATCCGGGTGAAGATCGCTGTGTACGAGATTGCCGCCCGGCTTGCGGCCCTGGACCCGGACAACGCGAGCGTCTTCTACCAGAATGCTGCCGAATACGAGGAGAAGCTCGACGAGCTGCACGCCTGGATCCAAGATCAGGTCAGCGTGCTGGCGCCGGAGCGCAGGCTGCTGGTAACATCACACGACAGCTTCGCCTACTTTGCTAAGTTGTATGGTTTTGAGGTAGTTGGCCTGGTCATTCCGTCACTCTCTACGCATGTGGAGCCCTCAGCGGAGCACATTGCGGCACTGGTCGATGTGATTCGGGAACACGAGGTGCCGGCATTGTTCGGCGAGACGACAGTCAGTGACAGGCTGGCTCAGGCCGTGGCGCGGGAGACCGGCGCGAAGCTGGTCCAGCTCTACTCCGGTTCGCTTGGACCGGAAGGCAGCGGCGCTGACACGTATCTTGGCATGGTGCGAGCCAATGTTGAACGAATCGTTGAGGCACTGAGGTGAACTCAGCCCCGAACGCGCATAGAGCGAGCGTGTCGCTTCAGGACGTGTCCGTTGAACTAGACGGGCACATGGCCCTGAGCAACGTGACCTTTGACGTGGATGCGGGGACCCTTATGGGCGTTGTAGGACCGAATGGAGCCGGCAAGAGCACCCTATTCAACGCGATTGCCGGGCTCCTTCCGGTCCGCCAGGGAAAGGTAACCCTTCGCCGGGTGGACCAAGGTGGCGGGGCGTTGGCGTACGTGCCTCAGCGGGAGAGCGTCAACTGGCGGTTTCCCGTGACCGTGTCGGACGTTGTAATGATGGGCCGGCGCTGCAGACTCAAGTGGTTCCGGCGACCCGGAAAGAGAGATCGAGAGCTCGTCAAGGAGTGCATCTGCCGCGTGGGCCTGTGGGACCAACGCTCTGCACTCATGACGGAGCTTTCGGGCGGACAGAGGCAAAGGGTGTTTGTCGCCAGGGCTCTGGCCCAAGAGGCAAGCGTTCTTCTCCTGGATGAGGCCTTCAGCGGGGTCGATGCCGGCGCCCAGGAAGGCCTTGTGGAGGTCCTCCGCACACTGCGGGATGAGGGACGCATTGTCTTGCTGGCGACCCACGACCTGACCAACCTGGCCGGCCGCTTCGACGAGGTTTTGTGTCTGAACTGCCAGGTGTGCGCCTGCGGTCCTCCAGACCAGGTCTTTACGCCCCAGGTAATGGAGAAGCTCTATGGCGCCCACGGTGTGCGCCTCGCAATGAATGGAGGCGGCAGCTAGAGGACGTGCTAGATTTTCTCATCGCCCCGCTTGAATACGGTTTCATGGTGAGAGCCCTCATCGGCTCCATTCTGGTGGGCGTAATGTGCCCGTTGGTTGGCGCGTACGTCGTCACCAGGAATCTCGCCTTCATTGGGGACGCGCTCGCCCACGCCGTGCTGCCGGGAATGGTGCTTGGCTTCATAGTCGGCATCAACCCGGCCATAGCCGCCATCCCAACAGGGGTCTCCGTGGCCATTCTGGTCAGAACGGTGAGCCGGCGCGCGGGCCTCAGCACGGATACGTCCATAGGCATTCTCTTTGCGGCCATGTTTGCCCTGGGGCTTGTAATGCTGGCAAGTGCGACGACCATCAGAGTCAATATGGAGGACCTGCTCCTGGGCAAGGTATTGGCCATATCTCCTACTGACATCTATGTGTCCCTTGGGATAACCTTAGTCGTCATCCTGGGGCTGTTCACTCTTCACCACTGGCTGATGTTTGCAAGCTTTGATCCCGTGGGTTCGCAGGTTGTCGGTTCGCGCACAAACCTCGTCGACTACGTCTTTCTGGTCATGCTTGCCCTCGTAATCGTAATCGGCATTCAGGCGGCAGGAATTGTCCTTGTCATGGCAATGCTGGTGACACCTGCCGCCGCGGCGTACCTGTTGGTCAGGCGCTTCGTCTCGATGATGCTGCTGGCCGCGGCCCTGGGGACCGCCTCCGCCGTGACAGGACTCTACGTCTCCTACCATTTCGATGTGCCCGCCGCTCCTGCTATGACCTTGGTAGCAAGCGGGATATTCGCGCTGGTGGCCTTATTCAGGCGCAGGGCCCTTGCCTGAGAGTCTTCATCTCATTAGCAGCTCTCTAGCACCCCCTACGTCTGCAAGGATCAAGTGCGCAGTCGCGGCCCGGCTTTCTTGCGACGCAAGGAAAACTCATCAGGTCGCTATCCTCCAAGGTGGGCAAGAGGGATCCTGGCTCCCTCGGAGAGTTTCAATCGTAGGCCAAAGTGTGAGAATTGAAACCTGCAGCCTTTAGCCCTTGAACGGCGGGGCTGCAGCGGCTCATCGGCAGCGGTGAACAGTTCGCGGGTAAGACGCTAAGGCGCGGCGCACTGCGGAGAGCGAGCGTGCCACGAGAATGAGAAACCCCAGCACGCATGGATGTCTCGCTCAGCCTCCGGGGGGGCGGCGGGCGAGGCTAAAGCTCTGGCCGGTAGGCCCGCCTGGTGGCAGGCTGGCCAGCCACACGGTGAGTTCCGCCACTTCTTCTGGCAGCTTCACGCGCTCGCTGGGGGCGAAGGGCGGCGGCCCGTCCAACGTGAAGCGGTCGGCCGTAAGCGGTGTGAGCACCGGGCCTGGAACGACCTCGTTTACGTCAATGCCGTGCTCCCACACCTCCAAAGAGAGGCATTTCGTAAACATCCAGACGGCCGCTTTGGCCGTGCTATACGCAACGCTGCCGGCGCGCGCCTCGTGTCCCATTCCGGAACCGATGTTGATGATCTTGCCCCCGCCTTGAGCAATCATCCCCGGCAAGACATAGCGCGCACACGCGTAGGTACCTACCAGGTTTGCGTCGATACAGGCGACCCACAGGTCCGGCGTGCTCTCAACAACGGAAGCGTGCTCAGTGCCGCCGCCGGCATTGTTGACCAGGATGTCGATTCCCCCCAGGGCGTCCGCAGCACCGGCAACCATCTGCGCAACTTGCTCAGTGTCGCCAACGTCGCAGGCCAGCGACACCGCAAAACCACCCTTCCCCCGGACTTCCTCAACAACGGCCGCGAGTTGGTCTTGCGAGCGGGCGGTGATGGCAACGCGCGCTCCTTCCTCTGCGCAGGCCAATGCAATGGAGCGGCCTATGCCCCGTCCGCCTCCTGTGATAAGCACGCGGCGGTCGGCTAACCTCTTTGGTGGCATGCTTGCATCTCCTCTCACCCAACGCCTTCCTTGTTCTCCGTCCACTCACCCGGCTCGCGAACATGCGCCGGTTGCCCATCGCAAGACGCCGGGCACGCCGGTGCACGCTCCGTCGGTGTCGCAGTTGCCGGTCGCACGTCCAAGTGTAAACGGCTCACTGAACTGGTGTTGAGCGCTTGACTTCAGTGCAGTCACTGCCTAGAGTTAGAACTAGGCTGGCGGGCATGGTGTAGTGGCAACACGCGACCTTCCCAAGGTTGAGACCGTGGGTTCGAATCCCATTGCCCGCTCCAGATTTGCGGGGCTTGGCGATCCCCAATGCCGTACAGGCAGCGAGGCTATTCTTGTGGATTCTCCTCCGGCTGGCCTTCTTCTGCCGTGCGTCCCGCCAGATCGCGGTCGAGTTCAAACATGCCGCTCGGCGAATCCTGCAGAAGCTTGACCTTCTTCAAGAGGTCGCGGGAGACGCGCTCTTCTTCCACTTGTTCGAGAAGGAACCACTCAAGTTCCACGAGCGTCGTGTGGTCGCTCTCTTTCTCGGCCAGGCTCGAGAGATCATGGAACATGCGCGTGACCTTCTGTTCCTGGGCCACTACCTGCTCGAACACGGCCAACGGGGACTCGAATGAGCCGGGCGCATCAATGTCCCGGATCTCAACAGCGCCGCCCCGGTCCACTACAATGTCAATTATGCGCAGCGCATGCTGGCGCTCTTCATCACTCTGCAACCGCAGCCAGTGCCCAAAACCGCGAAATGCCAACGTATCAAAGTATGCTCCCATTGCCAAATAGAGATTCGAGGCGTATAGCTCGGCTGTGATCTGCTTGTTGTACGCTGTTTCGATTTTCTTCGATATCATCGTCAAATCCTCTTCTAAGACGTGCGCATGCCCCAATCGGCACTCGTCTCTAACATTATACTTGAGACTTGACCGGCCGAATGAGCCCCGAATTTAACACCTGCTTGCTTGGGCCAAAGACCGAGCAACCGGTTTCCTGTTCCCTCCCGCACTGGGCAAGACGCGCCGCAAACGCGAATAACTGCCGCGTTCGACAAATGCGGACGCAAGGAAGAGTCTCAACTTTGGAAACTCAGTCGTGGCTACCGGAAACGCCCAAGCCAAGGTCCTCTTAGCCTCGAGCGTAAAGACTGCGGTTTGCCCAACATGATCACGCGGCCTCTTGCCCGGCTGCCGAGTGTGGCACGCGGCCAAGGCGGCACTCTACAAACGGAGCGGAGAATGGTACGGTAGTAGTAGACGAAAGAGTATTGTGCTAACCGGTTCGTTGCCGCCAGCCCAGGCGACACCGGCACGAATGCGAAGGCGCAAGGTAGGCCACAAGGAGGCAGAGACATGTCGGTCTATGATCGCGGCGGGCCGCAGGGCGGGCCGCCGGATGATGAAGACAATGAAGATTTCGGGGAAATGCTCCGACAGACCCGAGATCGCGCCCGGCGTTTGCAGCGCTTCATCGTTCTCGGCGCTATCATCGCGGTGGTGCTCTGGGTAGGGTCTGGGGTATACATCGTGGACCCGGCCGAGCAGGGCGTCGTGCTCCAATTCGGGCGGCACGTGAATACCTCGGAGCCTGGCGTAAACTACCATCTTCCTTGGCCGATTCAAAACGTGGTCATCGTTGATATTGCGAACGTGCGCCGCGCCGAAATCGGCTTCCGTACCATCGAGGATCAAGAGCCGAGACGTGTCCTCGAGGAAGCGCTCATGCTCACGGCAGACGAGAACATCGTCGAGGTCGGACTGCTCGTGCAGTATCGCGTGAAGGATGCCCCGGCGTTTGTATTCAACGTGAACGATCCGGAAGCCGTCCTGCACACGACCACAGAGGTTGCCTTGCGTAGCGCTGTCGGCAAAATGCCCATTGACGGGGTGATTACCGAACGCCGCGCAGAAGTCCAGGAAAATACCCGCTCTTACTTGCAAGAACTCATGGACGAATACAATGCGGGAATCATCATCACCGACGTGCGCTTGCAGGTGGCGGACGCGCCCGATCAAGTGCGGGACGCATTCCACGAAGTAGTGCGCGCGCGTGAGGACCGCGAGCGCAAGGTAAACGAGGCCCAGGCCTACCGCGAGGACGTGGTGCCGCGCGCTCGTGGTGAAGCGAAGCGCCTTCTGGAACAAGCGCAAGCCTACAGGGAAGAACGCGTGCGCAGCGCACGCGGCGAGAGCGAGCGGTTCCTCTCAATTCTGGAGGAATACCGCCGCGCTCCTGAGGTAACCCGCGAACGCATGTACATCGAGGCAGTAGAGATTGCGATGGCGAGAGTGGAAAAGGTGCTGATCGCGCAGTCTGATTCCAGCGTCCTGCCTTTCCTCCCGCTTCGCAGCCTGCAGTCAGGTAATCAACCATCAAGCGTTAGCCAATAAAGGAGGTGCCGCATGGGACGCATGATAACTGTAATCGTTGCCCTCGGGGCACTGACCTTGTTCGTATTCTCGCAGGTGACGTTTGTCGTTACCGAGACTAATCAGGCCATCATCCTGCAGCTCGGCGAATATCGCTACACGGCCAGGGACCCGGGGCTGTACTTCAAGTTGCCCTTCATCCAGGATGCTGTGTACTTCGACCGTCGCTTGCTCTCCAGCGACGCCACTCCCCAAGAGTACTTAACTCTTGACAAAAAGCGTGTTCAGGTAGACCACGTAACGCGCTGGCGCATCGTTGAGCCACTCACGTTCTTTATCAGCGTGCAGAATGAGAGCGGCGCGCGGGCACGCTTGGACGACGTCGTCTTCTCAGAACTCCGCCGCACGCTGGCGACATATAACTTCGACGTGATGATCGCCGGCGAGCGCGAAAACATCATGGAGCTGGTTACGATTGCCAGCCGAGAGCGTGCTCTAGACTTCGGCATCGAGGTGGTTGACGTACGCTTCAAGCGCGCCGACCTACCGGAAGAGGTGGAAGAGAGCGTCTTTGAGCGTATGAAGGCCGAGCGCGCCCGTGAAGCCAACCGCTACCGCGCCGAAGGTGAGGAACAGGGCGCTGAGATCATGGCTTCGGCAGACCGCGAGCGCATCGTGATTGTCGCGGAGGCCGAGGAGGAAGCGGCGCAGATCCGTGGTGAAGGCGACGCCGAAGCCATTGCGATCTATGCCGACGCGCTCAACCAGGACCCTGAATTCTTCGCATTCCGGCGACGGCTGGAAGCGTACGTTAAGGTTCTGCAACAGGGCGACATGATCGTGGTCTCGCCGGAGAGCGAATTCTTCAAGTACCTGGTCGATCCCTCGCCGCAGCGAGACGTTGGGACCGCACCCCCGGTACTGAGCCCAGCGATTGATGAAGCGGACGAGTAACGCGACATCAACAGTGCTAGCACTGTGTAGCTGACAAGAAGAGGGCTGCGGTCGAAAGACCGACAGCCCTCTTCTTAATGCACCACAATGTTATGCACCACAATGTTGTGAGTGCATTTGGAACCACCGTCGTTGCCATGTAAACAGCACGAGGGACTCCGTCATTCCCGCGAAAATAGGCGATCAAACCGTCCGCCCTGAGCATCGTCGAAGGGTGAACGGGGGAGGAAAATAACAGATCTCGACACTCCTTTATCCGTTCATGCTTCGACAAAGCCTGTACTGAGCTCGCCGAAGTGCTCAGCACGAACGGATAGATTCGGCTTTCATATTCTGTTCCATTGTGCGGCCCGGCAAGACCATGGTGATTCCCGTTTTTACGGGAATCCATCTTCACCGCCGCAACCCCGCAGAATGCTATACTAAGGGGGAGAAAAGAGAATACATGCCCCGTTAGCTCAGTGGATAGAGCACTGGCTTGCGGAGCCAGGGGTCGAGCGTTCGAATCGCTCACGGGGTACCAATAAAGGCTAGTGGACTGCGGTTTGCCGCTTGCTGAGGAAATCGCACACTAGGCAAGTCCGCTTAATTGGCGGCCTACCATCCTGACCTGCAGCTTCCGCTTGCGGGAGCCACCAGACTCTCATGTCCCGCCTAGCCAATTGCGCTAGACGCCTTTCCCAAGGCTGCGCTCATAGCATGACTTACATCATGCCGTGGCCGAAGGGGTCGTCGCCGATCCAGCGTTCGTCGGCGGGTTCGCTGGCCAGTTGGTAGCGGGTGTCGGTGGAGAGGCGAATGCGGTTCGGCGCGCTTTCGTTATCGATTGCGCAGTGCAGCGTGAACATGCCGAAGACGAGCAAATCGCCCGGCTCGAATTCCGTCGTGAGCCATCTTCCGCCATAGCGCTGCTGGGGCTGACTCGGGTTCTTGGTTAGCCAGCCGCCGCCGTACGGATTCTTCTCTTTGTCCCTATCGACGTCTATCTTGCCGTAGGTATCCTGGAGTTCATGCCACGTGTGGGAGCCGTGCAGAATTGCCAGCGGGCCGTCGGCCAGAGGCACCGGGCCCTGGGGTATCCACGCGGTCATGAGTTTCGGCGTGCCACGCCCCATGTACACCCAGTCGAAGTGGCAGCCCGTGGCCGCACCCCGCCGCACATTGCGCACCCAGATGTAGTCGAGATGCCGCACTTCATCGCCAAAGAACTGCTCGAAGAACTGCATGGTCCGACCCGCGAAGCAGACCTCTTTCAGTGCCGGGCCCGAGCGGAGGTTGCGGGCGAATTCCTGGCGGTCGCTCGCGCTGATACCGCTGGTATCGCCGGAGAAAACAGCCTCCATGAAGGGCTTGGTCCGGTCGATCAAGCCGATTTCATCCAGCTTGCCGATTAGCTCCCGCCGGGCAGCCAGCACTTTCTCTTTATCCAAGTAGCCGCGCAAGAGCAAATAGCCGTCTTCGGCAAAACGCTCGTGCAGCGCGGCTGCGTTGCCCAGCAAACTGTTAGCGTCGCGCAACTCCCCAAACGTCTCGTTCGAGAGGTCGAAGGCATTGCCGTTCGATGTCAAACTATCCGGTAGGACCGTCGTCTTAATCGCCACCTTGCCATCCCTCCCTGTGTGTGCGACTGTCTGGCATCCCAGAGCCACTCTTGGCAGCTAGGCTGCGTCAGCACCCAATGTCACCAAATCAATACTACATACTGCCTTCATGTACCGCAATTTGACAGCAGGTATTACTGTGGACGAGACCCTCGGGCAGATTCGTGCTCCACGTGGATCGCCGACACCGGCGGCGCGTTTCTTTCGACTAGGGCCGTGGGGGCGTCCCGGTTTGAAAGCGACCACCAAGTCTCGGCACACCGGCAGTCTCCACCATTCAAAAATACGGGTTCAATGAACTCTCCCAAGCGAGATGGGAATGAGCGGATCTTCGGTTGCGACCACAGCACAAATCCCAGGCAGATAGAGCGCTCAGTGATCACCGAGAATTCAGTTACGAATGTGCGCTCCCCGCAGGGGAAGAGAAGCTACATCATGCCGTGGCCGAAGGGTTCGTCGCCAATCCACCGCTCGTCCGCGGGTTCGCTGGCAAGCTGATACCGTGTATCGGTTGACAGGCGAATGCGATTCTCCGGGCTCTGGTTATCCAACGAGCAGTGCAGGGTGAACATGCCGAACATGAGCACGTCGCCCGGCTCGAATTCCGCTGTGAGCCAGCGGCCGCCATAGCGTTCCTGCGGCACATTCGGGTCTTTTGTAAGCGATCCGCCGCCGTATGGGTTCTTGGCTTTGTCCTTGTCAACGTCAATCTTGCCGTACGTCTGCTGCAGCTCCTGCCACTTGTGGGAACCATGCAGAATTGCCAAGGGGCCGTCACTGAGCGGTACCGTTCCTTGCGGAATCCACGCCGTCACGACATTGCGGGTGCCGCGACCCATGTACACCCAGTCAAAGTGACAGGGAGCTGCCGCTCCGCGTCGTCTGTTGCGCACCCAGATGTAGTTCAGGTGCAGCACTTCGTCACCGAAGAACCCCTCGAAGAATGACATGATTCTGCCTGAGAAGCAGATCTCCTTCAGTGCCGGACCCGATCGCAGGTTGCGGGCAAATGCCGCACGGTCGGTGGCGCTAATGCCGCTGGTGTCGCCCGAAAAGACGGCATCCATGAAGGGCTTGGAACGGTCTATGAGGCCGATTTCATCAAGTTTACCAATGAGTTCTCGGCGTGCGGCCAGCACCTTTTCCTTGTCAAGGTAGTTTCGGAAGAGTAGGTAGCCATCCTCGGCAAGCCGCTCGTGGATGGCATGCATGTTGCCGAGCAAGCCGTTCGCTTCCCGCAACTCACCAAAAGTCTCACTGGAGAGATCAAAGGCATTGCCGTTGGATGTCAAAGTCTCAGGGAGGACTGTCGTCTTAATCGCCATCTGACTACACTCCAGTCTCATTCAGAAGCTCAGACACTTGGGTCACAGGCGCTGCAAATTGCAGGAACACCGTCGAAGAGGCTGACTCTGTCTACTGTCGCACTAACTACTGATTATTGCTGCGCTTCGTTGCTAGTCTTCGCTCCCTTCTCATAGCGCGCATTCCCAGGACGGAACTGTCGGCAGAGGGTCAGGGCTGAGCCGCGGCAAGCCATGCTCCCTACTTGGCTCCCACACCTAGCCTGTAGACTGTACCCCGGCGGCAATGCCGTTGATGGTCTGAAAGATTCCCTCCAACATGCGCCGCGCTTCGGGTGTGAGTTCGTCCAGCGTCGCGTCAGTCGCGGCAGCAAAGTTCGTACGCCATTCCTGCATCATGCGCACTTGCAGACAGTGCAGCGGATCGACATAGGGATTGCGCAGCAGGATCGAACGCTGCAGAACCGGCGACGAATCGAGAAGCTGCTCCTGCTCTGTGATTTGCAGCAGTGCATCCCGCGTGCGCTGGTACTCTTCCGCGATTGCGGCATAGACCGTGTCCCTCACCGCATCATCGGTCACCAGCCCGGCGTAGAGACGCGCCACCGACATGTCAGCGGTCCCAATGCTCAACTGGGCGTTGTCGATGAGCGAGCGGAAGAAAACCCAGCGCTTGTACATCGCTCGCAAGCGCTCGAGGTTGTCGTCGCTGGCTGCAATGAAGGTCTGCAAGGCGCTGCCCACGCCGTACCATCCGGGTAAGTTATGTCGACTTTGAGTCCAGGCAAAGACCCACGGTATCGCCCGCAGATCTTCCACACGGTCACCGCCTTTGCGCGACGATGGCCGCGATCCGACATTCATGCGACTGATGTATTCGATCGGCGTCGCCTGCTGGTAATACGTCCGCAGTTCGGGAGTTTCGTAGATGAGCGCTCGATAGGCCCGAAACGCGGTCTGTGACAGTGTTGCCATCGTGCTTTCCCAGTCCGGCTCCAAGGAAGCCCGCGACTCCAAGACACTCGGGCTGAGCCGCGCCAACAGCATGGCGTGGATGACCTGCTCCAGATTGCGATGCGCAACGGCTCGCCGCCCATACCGGGAGAAGATAACCTCGCCTTGCTCCGTCAGCTTCATGCCCCCGGCAAGCGAATCCGGCGGCTGCGCCATGATGGCGCGGTTCGTTGGCCCGCCGCCGCGGCCGAGCGCGCCGCCGCGCCCGTGGAAGAGCTGGACGATGATGTCGTGGGCTCTACAAGCGGCGACAACCCGTCTTTGCGCACAATAGAGCTCCCAGGTAGCCGTCAGATAGCCGCCGTCCTTGTTGCTGTCCGAATACCCCAGCATGACTTCGAAGCGGTCATCCCAACAAGTCACGTGGGACCGGAAAACTGGGATCGAGAGCAGCGCATCGATGAGATCATAGCCGCCGCGCAAATCCTCGATGGTCTCAAGCAATGGCACGATCTTGAGGCGACTCTGGATTACCTGTCCATCGGCATTCAGTTGCCACAGACCGGCCTCTTTGGCCAGAAGCGCTACCTCGAGCACGTCACTCACGGCCTCAGTAAAGCTGATGATGTACGTGTTGCAGGCCGCTACGCCCACCTCCGCCTGCATGCGCGCGATGCTCGTCAACGTCTGGAATGCCGCGAGGGCGGCGGGCGCGACAGCAAGCTCTTGGAAACCGACTAATTCTTGCTGCGCAATCAGGCGCGTGAGCAACGCAACCTTGTCCGCTTCGTCGAGGTCGCTGTATTGCGGTGTGACTCCGGCGGCGGCGAGGTAGGCGTCCAAAGTGGCCTCATGCACTCCGCTATGCTCGCGCACGTCCAGGTCCACCAGGTGGAAACCGAATACCTGAACCCTGCGAATCACGTCACGCAGCAGGCCGCGGGCAATGCGAGCGCCGCCATTCTCTATCAAGCTGTCCTGCATGAGCCGCAAATCTTCAAGCATGGCGCCGGGTTCATGGTACGCCCCGGAAGCAGCGGCGCCTCCTCCCGCATAGCGCCGCCTGGTGCGCGCCAGGCGCTTCTGCATCATGACGATCTTGGTCCGGTAGGGCTCTATGATGTCCGTCTTGGTGCCGACACCTGCGCCCGGCAGCGAGGCACGGTCGCGCGCAATCGAGTCCAGTAGCTCCTGTGAAACCGATGTGAAATGCACCGATGGGCTCAGCACGCGCCACAATTCGTCAAGGTCGCGGGAGTAGCGGTCGAGGATAAGCGACCGGTGCATGCGCAGGGTCTCCTCGGTGACCGCCGGCGTGACGAATGGATTCCCATCCCGATCACCACCCATCCATGAGCCGAAAGTAAGAAAGCGTGGCAGCGTAAACGCATGGTCGTCGGAGTACTGCACCAAGGCGTCTTCAAATTCGCTATAGAGCGCCGGTATGACGTCGAGCAACACCTGATCGAAGTAATAAAGCCCGTCATCCACCTCGCCCAAGACGGTGGGACGTTCCCAGGGCGTTATGTCCGTCTGCGCCAAAATCGTAACGATTTCATGAATTCTCTCGTCGGTGCGCCGCTCTGCCGTCATGTCTTGGCGCCGACCTTGCCGCTCGGCGAGACAGGACCGCAGCAACTCGAGAAAGACCAGCAGCGTACGCCGCCGTACTTCGGTAGGATGCCGCGTAAAGACCGGCCTAATCGAAAGCAGGGCTAAGATCTGTGCGAGTTCGTCCGGAGTGACCCCCTCACTCTTCAAATGTGCCATGGCAGCGGCAATCGACTCATACCGCGGTTTGGGGTAGCTCTTTCGCTCGTTCTCCCGCATGCGGCGCATGCGGTGTTGCTCTTCGGCCGCATTGATAAGATAGAAATAAAGCGAGAACGCTCTGGCGACCGCAAACATCTCATTTTGTTGCAGACCGGCAACCGATTCCGCGAGGGGTTGCAGCGAAACTGTAGCCGTCGTCGTCCGCTGCCAGATGGCGCGCAGGCGGATATCCTCAACAAGATCCAACAGCGCCTGACCGTGCTGCTCCTGGAGCACCTCGCCAAGCACACTGCCTAGATAGTGCACGTCTTCGCGCAGTTGCTCGATTGGCACCCGTCGTAACACGGTCTGCTTGGATTCGGATTCCATTTTCTAAATTTCGATCCCTCGGCTACCTACGCCATTGGTAATGCCCGCGTCCCACGGCAGATTCCGCAAGGAAAATGCGACATGCTTGCTGAAATAGTCATGACCAAGAAGGCGATTCTTCACTCCTATAATGCCACACTTGCAACCCATTGACGGCGCAGACGCGCAAGTTCACGTGCACGCTTTTACCAGACCGGGAGTGCCCGCCCTTGAAACCATCTCATAGCCGGCAGCCAAGAGGATACTGCCCGGCGCGGCGAATTTCTCGGGCTAGCTGCGAACCATGGCGCGGAAGCGCGCGGGCACCATTTGGGCCAACAATGCAAGCTCCGGCAACTTGAGCCACCGTAATACTCCCAAATAGGCCAGAAGCAACGCCCCACCACCCCCCACAACCAACGCCAGCAAACCGGCCGTGCCGCCTCCGTCGGTCAGCACGCGCTGCACGTAGAGCATGCCGCCAGCCGCCAGAGCTACGAGTAGCGTAGCCGCACCGATGGTCGCGAAAAAGCGGCCAAAGCCCTCGCCGCCCACGCCCCCCAACAAGCGGCTGAGCAGCCAGAGCATGACGAGCGCATGGCCGGAGTTTTGCACCGTGTTCGCCAGCACCAATCCCGGCATGCCGAGCGGCTGCAACAGCGGCAGGGCAACGGCGAGATAGAACCCGATGCCCAAGATGCCTACAAGCACGGGCGTCCGGGTGTTCTTGCGGGCGTAATAGGCAAAGATGAAGAGTTGGTCCAATCCCGTTAGCGGCAGTTGCCAACTGTAGAGGAAGAGCGCCAAGCCGGTTGCTTCCGCATCCGCGGCATCGAATGCCCCGCGCTGGTAGACCAGCTCGACAATGGGTTGGTGCCAGATCAGCATCAGCGCAAAGATGGGCAGCATCAACAGCAGGATGAGACGCATCCCTTGGCTGAGAATGCGCCGGAATTGCGCCAGGTCGACGTTCTGGCCCTCCGCGGCCAGGAGCGGCAGCACGGCAAGAGCGATTGCGGAGCCGACCAAGCCGAGGGGAAGCTGCACCAAGCGGGTGGCATAGTTCATCGCGGCAATGCTGTCTTGGCCGGTGCAGGATGCAAGATTGCGGTCCAGGACAATGGCAAACTGCGTGATGATCAACCCGAGAAAAACGGGAGCGTAGAGCCGCAGTATGCGCGGCACGGCGGGATGCGACAAGGCCACGCGGGGCCGCAGTCCCATGCGCCACAGGCCCGGCAATTGGAAAACCAACTGCCCGATCGACCCCACGAGCACGCCAATCGCAAGGCTCGCAATGCCAAAGCGACCGACGAAGAGCAGGGCGGTGCCGATGATGCTGACGTTGTAGACCGCCGCGCAAAACGCTGGATAGTGCGGTCGCTGCCCGGCGTAGAGCGCGGCATTGACCACTCCCGAGAGTCCCAGGAAAGCCGCAGCCGGCAACGCCAAGCGGGTCAACGTCACCGTCTGCTTGAGCAGCTCAGGCGCGGCGGGGTCAGATATCGTTGCGGTGGCAGACTGCGATGCGATGAAACACTGGTCGGCGATATTCGCGGCAAAGCCCGGTACAAGCACACGCACGAGGGGTTCGGCAAAGACACTCAGCAGAATCACAATGCCGCCGAGCACGATTGCCGCCAGCGCCAGCATGGCGCCGAACAGCGCCGAGAATTCGCGGTTGTTCCGAGCGTAGTCCGTAAATACGGGAACGAGCGCAGCGGTCACGGCGCCGCCGAGCAGGAGGTCGTAGACCATCGTCGGCACTTGGGAAGCCGCCACGAAAGACGAGGCCGCCCCGCTCACCCCGAAGAGGTACGCGATTGTCTGTTCGCGAACGAGCCCTAGAATACGGCTGAGCACGTTGCCGAGAAGCAACACCACCGCGGCACGCGCCATGATCACGTCGGTGGAGACGGACGAGCTCATCAGATCGGGAAAACACGCAAAGCAGGTTGGTCTGGCAACACCACGACCTCGTGAGCCCGTACCATCGAAAACTCGCTCTTCATCCTAGCCCCATCACTTCCTGCGGCCGCACCCTGTCCTGCTCCCACGAGTCGTTATTCGCCCGCCTGCCATCCTTGGGACAAATCCGTTGGTGTAGACGATGCACCGTCCATGCGTTAGGCCGCCGGCGCCGCAGCGCACAAAGCTCCCCGCACCGCTCTGCGACTATCCACGACCTGCTACACCAGGCGCAACTTCTAGGCTCGTCTGCCCTGCCGCAAGCGGCGAATGCCCGCTCTCACCGCCAAAGCAATGGCGGCGATGATTGCCAACGGGATCCCAAACGTCAGCACCCAAATGAGGACGTCTACCGCGCGTTGCGCCGCAACGACCAGCGCAGCCAAGCTCGACTCGACGGTCTGTCCGGGCTGCCAGACCGAGCGCGTGGTCACATCCTCGCTTAAGGCAGTAAGGAATATCTCGGTCCGGTTGTTGAATGCGACCGCATCGGCCTGTTCTGCCGCTATCGCGACGGGGATTAATAAGCGGCCCTCAGCAACGTCCACCCGCACTTCGATACGCAGATCGCTGCCCGTCCCGGCCTGCAGCCATCCGAGCTTCCACGTCACCGTGCCAGTTTCGCGGTCATAGCTGCCGCCGGACGTCGCGCGCACAAACGTCAGACCAGGCGGGAGAGTCGTCTGTACGGTAACGTCGGTGGCATCGCCTGTACCGGCGTTCTCATAAAATACCCAGATGGGTATGGTGCTCCCTTGCGCCCCTGATGCGGGAGCGTCGAACTGCAGAGAGAGGTCCGGCGCAAATGATAGCGTAAGGAAGGCGGTATTGTTCGCGTCGTCCAACTCCGCGCTCGCCGACTGGATGTGGGCGTGCAACTGGATATCGTTTTCTGTAGACTCCACGCGCAGTTGCGCGTAGACGGAGTTGACCGAACCGGGCGCGATGTCAGCGAGGCTCCAACGGATTTCGCGGCTGAGGGGTTCGTATGCGCCCCCGTGTCCTATGCCGATCACACTAAGGAACTCAGGTACGCGGAAGACCAGCAACCCATCGCGGGCCGTTACACTGCCGTCATTGCGATACGTGAGGGCAAACGTCGTTACTTCATGGGCAACGGGCAGATTCTCGGCTGTGAGCACCACCGAAAGATCCGGCGGCGCGTGCAACAGCACATTGATCGTGGCGAGCGCGATGCGGTTCTCAAGGACGTTTAGCCGGCCCTGGAGTTGCTCGATCTCCCCGCGCACTTCCGCCAGGCGCTGCTCCACCTTGAGCAGGTCTTCTACGTTGTTTGTTTGCTCCACGAGAGCAAGAAGCTGCGTTTCGGCCGCCTGCAAGTTACGGAGTCGCGCATCGAGGTCCGAATACTCTTCCGTTACGTCGCGCGCGGTGACTTGCTCCGCCAGCACCTCCTGTGCCAGCCCCCGCAGCGCGGCCATGGCCCGATCGAACTCCGCCGCCGGCACCCGCAGGGTGAGCACAGTCGGTTGCAGATCGCCGGCTTGCCGCACATCGGCGGTAGCAATGAAGGCGCCCGGAATCCCGGCGATGATCAGTTGAATGTCCTCTACGGCACTCGTTGGACTTGCAACGACCAGCGTAAGGGAACCGTTGCGGATAACCTTCGCATCGGTTGCAAAGCCCGTGCTCACGGCGGGAGCGGCCACCGCTACCCTCCGTTCAGCATTCGCAACGCGCGCGGCCGGCGCCTCGGCTGGTGCCATTTCCTCTCGTTCTATCGCCGCACTGTCCGCGGCGGCCATAGTCATCTCGGTCCTTTCCGCGGCGCTACCAAAATACATCGCTTCATCGGAAACGCCGATCACGAGGAAGAACAAGATACCGGCGAGAACGATACCGCCTGCCACGGCCAACAGGCCGCCCAAAACTGTGAGAATGAGGACTGGTCTTTTCATACTATGCCTGGCTCCCATAGCCTGGGTGAATCACGCTTTGCAGGCCCCTCGCTGCGGTGGTGAATGGAGTGCAGCCGAGTTAGTTCACCCGGCGGGATCTGCGGGAAGCGTCCGTAAGCAGACCTAGACTCAGAAACGCGATTCTGCGCTTCCATTCGCATTTGGCTTAGCACCGCAACTACGGCTGTTGCGCGGAGCTGCTATCCAGGGCGCGCATGTACGCCCGCATGGCGCGGTCGGTCTGTGCGATGCGTTGATAGACGTCGCCAAGTTGCTGCCAAGCCTGCAATCCGTTAGCAGCCGCCGCAGCGATCGCCTCTAGCTCCTCCGCGAGCGCATCGAGCGCGGTCTCATCCAATTGGGCGCCCTCGCGCTCCAGCTTGGCCAGAAGTTCCTCCCAAGCTGCGGCATCAGGTGCACTCTCATCGTCTTCAGGCTCGGTCTCCGGGGGTGATTGGGATGCCGCCGGGGCCACTCCCTCAGCGGGCGTCTCGCTTTGCGCCGGCGTCACGAGAACTCGTTTCCTGCCTTCTTGTGCTTCGGCAGCCGCACGCGCGCTGATGCGGGCCGCGGCGCGGGAGCGGGCGTCGGTCTCTTCCGCGTCTTTCTTGGCCGCCAGCGTGGCTTCAATGCGTTGCAGGAAGTCAATGGGTACTTCGATCTCGGCGTCATCGTTCGGCAGCGGCAAGCGTGATGGGCCGTTGGCGGGATAGAGCGCGCGGGCCAGCACAAAGTCCGGGTCTACCTGCCGGGCCCGCTCCAAGAGCTGCCGCGCCTGATCGATGAGACCCATGTGCGCTCGCACGTCCGCCGACAACAGAATTGCCTTGAGGCAGTTTGGGTGCTCCCGCACGATCTCGTCGGCGAGTCTACTCGTCGCCTGCCTATCGCCATTGAGCCAATACGCTTCCATGAGGGCGACGCGCGCGCTCCAGTCAGCTTGGGTCTCTTCGAGCAAATAGTGAAATTCCGCGATGGCATGCTCGAGCAGGCCGCTGCGCAAGTGAATGCGTGCCAGCCCAGCGCGTGTCAAGAGTCCGTTGCCGGTGGCCTCATCTTCCGCTTCCCGCCTGAGGGCCATTAGGCGTTGCTTTACGTCAGTTCGCGTCGGATCGCACTCGAACGCCCGGCGAACGACGCCAAGCCGTTCCTCATCTCGCCCCTGAGACTCCAGTAGTTCAGCGAAGATCGTGAGCAGATCGGCGCTCTCCGGGTCCATGTCCAGGGCCTGCAAGAGCTGTTCTTCGGCCTGCTCGGTTTGCTCCAGTTTAAGGTAGACCCGACCCAGGAGCGTGCGGGCCGCCAGATTGTGCGGGGCTTGCTTGAGCAGATAGCGGGCGACTTCCTCCGCGAGATCGGCGTGATCGAGCGCCAGCGCTTGGTCGCCCCACTGCAAGAAATCCCGTAACTTCATATTCCAAATGGCCCTGTGGTGTCGTCTCGTGCGGAGAAACCGTACTCAGTCGCGCGGTCTGCGTAATGCGGGTATGGCCAGAAGCGCTGTCTCATCCTCACGGCCGCAGGCGCGCCCCTTACAAACCCGCCGCTGGAACACCGCGACATCAGCTACTTTCACGGGGCGCGCAGCGGCCCGTTTCACCAATCCGGTTAATGTCTCTTCGCCGGCCGATGCAGCGCCGCTTCACTCAATTCCACATGCTAACGAGGTCTTCCATGGCCGCGCGATTCAGACCCGGACCAACCAGCGCCACGTGGGCCCAGCCGGGAATGAAGATCCGTTGCGCCACCCGCAAGATGTCATCGGCAGTGATGCCATCGATGATGGCGAGCATGTCGTCCAAGGCGATAGTCGAGTGCATGAGCACTTCCTGGCTGCCATACCAACTCGCTACATTCCAACTATCTTCCATGCTCAGCAGCAGCCGGCCCTTGGTATACTCCCGTATCTTATCCATCTCGTCAGGCGGCAGTTTTTCTTGGCGTATGCGGTTCACCTGATCCCAGATGGCAGCCAGGGCGCTGTCCAGGTGCGCGTCTTCGACGGCAGCGGAGATGACAAAGGAACCCGTATCAAAATACTGTTCCGCATAGGAATATACATCGTACGCCAACCCAAGGCGCTCACGAATTTCCACCGCCAAGCGCGAACTCAGGCCGTCTCCCAGCGCCGCGTTCAGTAGATCCAGGGCATGCCGGTCGGGATCGGCGTGGGAGAGTCCTTTGCCCCCAATGCAGAGCTGTACGTGATTGTGGTCTTCAGCCTGGGTGATTACTCTTTCCAGCGGCTGCGTCGCGACCGCCGGAAGCCAGGCCGGCCCGGTGCCCTTCCGTAAGCCGCCAAACACCTCCTCGGCATAGGCAAGTGCGTCATCAGGGTCCATGCCGCCCGCTACCACCAGCACCATGTTATTGGCGCGGTAGAAGTCTTCCACGTGCTTCACGAGATCGTCTCGCGTAATGTTCACAATGGATTCCGGGCGTCCGCCAATGTCCTCGCCGAGCGGATGCCCAGGCCATAGCAAGCGTGAAATGAGCACATGCACCCAGTCCGCCGGAGTCTCCTGGTAGAGTTCCAGTTCTTCCAGAATCACGCCGCGCTCCCGCTCGACGTCGTCAGGATTAAGTGCGGGATTCAGGGCGATATCGGAAAGGATGTCGAACGCTATCGGGAGATGCTGAGAGGCCACTTTCGCCCAGAAGACCGTTGCCTCCCGTCCCGTGCTGGCATTCAGAATGCCGCCGGTCCGTTCGATTGCCTCCGCGATTTCCTGGGGATCGGGCCGCTGTACGGTGCCCTTGAAGAGCATGTGTTCCAGGAAATGGGAAAGCCCCATCAAATCATAGGGTTCGTAGCGAGATCCGGCTCCGCAGAAGAGACTCACTGTCGCGGCCCGGGTATGCGGCAAGGGCAACAAGAGCACCCGCAGCCCATTGGGCAGCGTATGCCTGCGCAGCGTCATCTCTTTCATCTACTTCACCGATTAGATTAGGCAACGTTGGGTAAAGAGGCGACCTGCTTGAGCTCCTGCAGGGCACGCTTTATCGCCGCGTCCTCTTCCAAGGGCTGCGTGACTTCTGCTTCAATCTCTATGGAGGGGGCAATGCCGACCTCAGAGATTGATTCCTTGCCCGGTGTCAGCCAGCGCGCGATGGTAACGCGCAACTGTGAACCGTCGTCAAGGTCGTGCGGCAACTGCACGGTTCCCTTACCGTATGTGCGTTGACCGATGATGACGGCACGCTCGTAGTAGGCTAACGCTCCCGCAACGATTTCCGACGCACTGGCACTCCGCTCATTCACAAGGACGACGAGCGGGATATCAAGGGCAACTCCCTGCCTGCGCACGCGGTACGGACGCAACTGCTGCTGTGCCTGCTGTTCATAGAGCACAACGGTGCCCTGCTGCAAGAATTCGCTGGTGACATTGATTGCCGTTCCCAGCAGACCTCCCGGATTGTCCCTCAGGTCGAGGATGAGTCCGGACGACTGGGCGTCAACCAGCGATTCAAGAGTGTCGCGCAACTCATCGGAAGTAAGCGCGCCAAAGCTCCACAGTCGTATATAGCCGACGTTTCCTTGCAGCATCTGCGACGAAAGTGAGGGGATGTTAATTTCCGCTCGCGTCAATGTGACGTCGGTCGGCTCATCCTCGCCCCGCTTGATCGTCAAAACCACATCTGTTCCCGCAGGGCCGCGGATGCGCAACGCCACCTGCTCCACCGTCTCGCCCTCAATCGGCGTGCCGTCCACGGCAATTATCTGATCGCCGGGCTTCAGACCGCCGCTTTGAGCCGGGGAACCGGGGAACACCGAGTGGATTGAAATGGTCCCATCCTGATCATCGATGCGCGCGCCAATACCTTGGAACCGCTGGCGGGTCTGTTCACGCGCGCGCTGGCTCGTCGCGGGATCGAGCAAGGTAGTATGGGGATCGTCGAGCGTATCGAGCATACCGCGAATGGCGCCTCGCACCATCGCGTCTTGATCGATGGGCTGCCTATAGAATTCTTTCGAGACAATTTCCCAGACCTGGAGAAAGAGCTCCCATTGCTCTTCCTGGCCGATGGGGGGTGATGCAGGGGCAATGCCGGGGAGCGCGCCGGAAAGGACTCCGGCCAAAGGCTGCAGCGGGGAGCCTTTTGCACCCGCCGAATAGCCCACCGCAAAGGCGCCGGAAACAACCGTCAGGACGAGCGTCAGCGAAAAGACAACCGCGATCAGGTGCTTGCGCTTCATGGGTCAGACCTCAAATTCCAAGAGCAACTGCTGGATTGGTGTCCCTAGACGTGCGGCGCCCTGCGTTACTTTCACGATAGCATAGCACTAGGCGAGAAACAACCGTCTGACAGACGCCGAATTCCGCCGCGCACAGCCCGATTCGAGAGCGTAAATCCTCATCCCAAGAGCGGCTTTATTTCCTCGCTCACCCCGCGAGGGGCGGTGCCATCCTCAAGGGGTACAGGCTAGAGACCAAGACTAGAATCGCCTGTTCACTAACGCGCACAGAGCCCTTCTCTTGTCCCCCGCTAGCCGTCGTTGCGAATGCCAAGGCAATTTGATTCTCCGCTGCTGGACGCGTATTATGGATTTCAGGATTAGGAACGACTACTGGCACGAAAGGGTAAACGGGAATGCTTGGCACATTTGGGTGGACGGAGCTCCTCATCATCCTTGTAATCATCGTGATTCTCTTCGGGGGAAGCCGCATCGCAGGTCTCGGCGGTTCTCTTGGCAAGAGCATCCGCGAATTCCGTACGGCGATGAAGGAAGAGGACGAGCCCGGCGAGTCGGGTGAGGAGAAGAAGGCCGACTCATCTGCGGAATCGAGTGAAAAGAAAGAGGATGCGGAGCAGCCTGAGGGCGACGAGAAAGAGACCAAGAAGAGCTAGTGCGTTGTGGCTGTGCGGAAGCGCCTCATCTGGCTTTGGACAGCCACGTGTGACTCCAGAGGGGCCCCCCAAGAATCTGATACCCGGTTTTCACTCGTTCGCGTCTACACGCAGGATCTCCCGGCCCTATTGAAAACCAACCGGCGGTTGATGGCAATCACCGCCGGTTCTTTCATTCTCGGCCTCGTGGCTGGGGCCCTACTTGCTGTTCTATATCCTGAAGCGACTCACTCTCTGCTGCGTGCCTACGCCGAGCAAGTTGAGCGTTTGGGCGATCTGGATACCATAACGACCGGCGCCATCCTAGGCAACAATCTGCGCATCGTACTCCTAAGCCCTTTACTTGCGTTGCTTACGCTCGGCCTTTATCCACTCCTCGTCGTGGCATTGCCCGGGGTGTTGCTGGGCATGCTGGCCGTTCAGATCGAAGCCGCGATTCCTCTTAAGGTTTTCGTCGGACTGGCGCTCGTTCTTCCCCATGGAATCTTCGAAATACCCGCGATTGTGATTGGCAGCGCGCTTTCCCTGCGGTTCATCCTTTCGCTGGTTTTTCCCGTACCCTCCCTCACTACCGTAGAAAACGCGGTTTGGTCGGCTGTGAACCTCTGCAAGGGATATGTCTTCCTTGTAATCCCGCTCATCGTGATCGCCGCCTGGACCGAGGTGCATGTGACCGGCCAAATTGCCCGGTGGCTTGCCGGCCTCGATTGGTTCCTTGACCTATCCCCGCCCTAGCGCAACTCAGGCGCGGACTGCGTGCTACAATTGTAGAGGCACCGAGAGCCGACTATTGCAAGTATTGAGACTATGAGCCCTGCATTCAACGCAACCGCCCAGCGCGTGCAAAACGTGCGCGACCGGCTGCCAGAATCTGAAGCCGACGCGCTGCTGGTAAGCAACGACTACAACCGTCGCTATCTCTCCGGATTCACGGGATCGTCGGGCTGGCTGGTGATTGGTGCCAGCGACGCGCTCCTAATCACCGATTCTCGCTATACCGAACAGGCAGGCAAGCAGGCCCGTGATTTCACAGTCGTGCCGCAGACCGGGCAAGTGGCGCCTCTGCTGCTGGATCTTTGTAAGCAGCACGGCTTTGGGCGTCTGGCCATTGAATCCGAGCACGTCAGCGTTGCCAATCATGAGTCCTATAGCGAGGCCTTCGCAGGTGAAGTCAACCTCATTAGTTCCCTAGGAGTCGTTGAGAATCTGCGCGTGGCAAAGGACGCAGACGAGGTTGCCGCGCTCCAGCGAGCCATTACCATCGCCGATAATGCCCTGGAGGAGTTGCTCACGTGGCTGCAACCTGGAGTGACTGAGAGAGAAGTCGCGTGGCGCCTGGAAGTCCTCATGCGGGAGGCAGGCGCGGAAGCGCTCTCTTTCCCGTCGATAGTTGCTGCCGGCCCCAATGGCGCCATGCCGCATCACCGTCCGGGGTCAGACACTATCCCTCGTGACACCTTCATCGTGATGGACTTCGGCTGCGTTGCCGACGGCTACTGCTCAGACATGACCCGGACCGTAGCGCTCGGTACGCCCTCACCCGAAATGCGGGAGGTGTACCGCCTCGTCTTCAAGGCCCAAAGAGCGGCGGCAACTCACGTGCGCGCAGGCATGTCCGGCGTAGAAGCCGATGCGCTTGCGCGAGAAGTTATTGTGGAAGCCGGACACGGCGATCACTTCGGCCATGGGTTGGGGCATGGAGTCGGCTTGCAGATTCACGAGGCTCCCCGCCTTTCGCCCTTGGCAGGCGACACGCCGTTGCCCGCGGGCGCGGTGGTTTCCATCGAGCCAGGCGTGTATCTTCCCGGCATCGGCGGCGTGCGCATTGAAGATCTAGTCTTGCTGCGCGACGACGGTGCGGACACGTTTACCGGATCGCCAAAAACGGAGTATTAGTCAGCACTCGACTGCAGGAGGCATTGTGCGTTGATCGAAACCGGCAATCTACGACGGGGCGTCGTAATTGAATATGAAGACGCGATCTTTAGATTGGAAGAGGTAAAGCACATCAAGATGGGGCGCGGCGGCGCCGTGGTGCGGCTGAAGCTCCGCCACGTGCAAGACGGCCACATTATCGATCGCACCTGCGATGCGGGTGCCCGCTTTCGCCAGATTCGGCTGGATCAGCGCCCGGCGCAGTTCCTCTATCAGGATGGCGAAGTCTTCCACTTCATGGATACGGAGTCGTACGACGAGATTCTCGTAAACGGCGACCTGCTGGATAGTGCCGTAAACTACCTCAAGGACGGCGCCACCATCGAACTTGAAATGCACGGCGAGCGCGTGCTGGATGTAACCTTGCCCCCTTCGGTAGAGCTCGAAGTCACCGAGACCGCTCCCGGCTTCAAGGGAGATACGGCCGCCGGCGGCACGAAACCGGCAACCGTGGAGACCGGGCTGGTCGTCAACGTGCCGCTCTTCGTCAACGTGGGAGAAACCATTCGTGTGGATACGCGCACGAATGACTACATAGAACGGGTGCGTTCGTGAGTGACTCAAGCGACCAATTGGAGCAGGCGGCCCCGCAGGCTGCTCCGCTGTCCCAAGTGATCGATGAGCGCCTGAAACCGCTCATTGAACTCATTAGCGGCTCTGATGTTGAGGAACTTTCGCTTGAACATGAGGGCGTGCGCGTGGCAATCAAGCGGACCGCCCAAGTGTCCGCCGTCGTATCGTCAACGCCGCCACCGGAACGGGAAGAGGCCGAACCGCAGTTGCACGTCGTGCACGCGGGCAGGGTAGGGGTCTTTTCGCGCAGCCGGAGCCAGGAACAGCTTCCCGTCATCGACGAGGGCGCTGCGGTTGAAGAAGGCCAATTGCTCGGCTATATCGAAGTGCTCAACGTACTCAATGAAGTCCACGCGCCAATTGCGGGCAGCCTGGAGCGCTTTCTGGTCGAATCGCGGCAGCCGGTCGAGTACGGCCAGCCCCTCGCCCTGATCGAGCCTGCGCCGGAACAGCCAACGGACGACGTGGAATAGCGCATCCCATTAGCGCGCTGCGTCGGTAACGCCTTGACGCTGTCTCACTCGTCGACAGTGTCTCGCGACCGGGCCAAGCGAAAGGCCCGGTCTCACTCCTACCAGATCACGGCAAGCGCCGCACCTCTCGTCGACCCATGCGGATCGCGGTCTTTCAGTCCTATTGGGAATAGCTGAAATGGAGACATTCTACGCCAGCCATAGGGAAGAGTGGCGGGCCTGGCTGCAAGCAAACCACACGCGCGCCAAGGAAATCTGGCTCATCTACTATCGCAAGGCCACGGGCAAGCCGCGCGTCGCCTACAACGACGCCGTTGAAGAAGCGCTCTGTTTTGGCTGGATTGACAGTCAGCAAAAGGGGATCGATGAAGAGCGCTTTGCCCAACGGTTCTCACCCCGTAAGCCGGGCAGCAATTGGTCGGAGACGAACAAAGTGCGCCTGCGCAAACTCATCGCCGCCGGCAAGATGATGCCTGCCGGGTTGGCCGCCGCGCAGGGCGTGATCCTGGATGAACCGTTCATCGTGCCGCCAGATATCGAGGCGGCGCTGAAGCAAGACGCACTGACGTGGAAGCATTTTGAAGATTTCCCCGAGGATTACAGACGCATCCGCGTGGCGTTTGTCGAAACAGCCCGCCAGCGGCCGGAGGAATTCACGAAACGCCTGAATCACCTCGTCACCATGACCGCGAAAAACAAGACCTTCGGCTACTCGAAAGAACTCACGGCAGATTCGTAGCGTTCCCTTCAGGATCCCGCACTGCACTTCAAGGTTGTAAGCGGCTTTGGCTCTGCCTGCCGGCGAATCCTCTGCGCTCCCTCAGCCTTAATGCGAACAGGTTCAGTCTCTTGAAGGTGTCGGCCGGCATTGTTGGGCAAGCGCTGCAAGCCCAAATCCGGACTTACGAAAAGCCGGTGCCGTGCCGGTCTCTGCTAAACCTTGCGAAAAATCGGCACGGGGCTCTTGGCACACTGCGATGCGGTATAATCTCATTAAGCAATGTTGCGAATTCTTTGACAATTCGAACTATGAATAATGTCCCCTGCAGACAATTCGCGAACTGAACTCAAGGACTATCCATGACAGAAACGCTCACTTCGGCGGATGTGGTGATGGAACGTGAAACCTCCTCAAGCGCCATCGTCGTCTCCGGCCTACGCAAGTCGTTTAAAGAACTAGAGGTACTCAAGGGTATCGATCTCACGGTGGAACGAGGTAACATCCTGGCGCTTCTCGGTCCCAACGGGGCCGGTAAGACGACGATAATCCGCATTCTCAGCACGTTGCTGCCGCCTGACGGCGGCCGCGCACTGGTAAACGGCCATGATGTCGTGCGTGAGGCGAACGACGTACGCAAGAGCATTGGACTCACCGGACAATACGCAGCCGTAGACGAGTACTTGACGGGAGAAGAGAATCTTCTCATGCTCGGCCGGCTGTATCGCCTCAGAAAGTCCGATTGCCGGAGCCGCACCCGCGATCTCCTCGAGATGTTCGAGCTAACCGACGCGGCGAATCGTCCGGTCAAACAGTACTCAGGCGGAATGCGCCGCCGCCTCGACCTCGCCATGAGCCTCATTGCCTCACCGCCCGTGCTCTTCCTGGATGAACCCACCACGGGACTCGATCCGCGCAGCCGTCTGGCGCTCTGGGAGATGATCAAACGGCTATCGGACAGCGACGTCTCCATCTTGCTCACCACGCAGTACATGGAAGAAGCCGACCAGCTCGCCGACCGCATAGTCGTCATCGATCACGGCCGCGTGATCGCAGCCGGCACGGCAGACGAACTCAAGGAACGCATCGGTACAGCCCGGCTGGATCTCGTCATTGCCGCACACAGCGACTTCGCCCAGGCTGAACAGGCGCTGGACGGCCAGGCTTTGCACTTGGATGGCAAGCGTCGTCTCATCAGCATCGCCAGCCAGAACGGCGTGCATGAGCTACGAGACGTGCTGCAACGCCTGGAAGACGCCGGCGTGGAAGTAGAGAATGTCTCGCTGCACCAGCCGACCCTGGATGACGTGTTCCTCACGCTCACCGGTTCGACGGCGACGCCGCATGCAAACGATACAGACGCAGGAAACGTGGAGAATCAACCCGCATGAAAGAAACGGCAACCTTACTGGCACCCGCGCAACCGGAAGCCCGACCGGAGTTCTTCTGGACGCTCGACAACTCTTGGGTGCTGACGAAACGCAGCCTTAAACACATAGTGCGCAACACCGATCAGTTGCTCTCCACTTTTATCATGCCAGTGATGTTCTTGTTGCTCTTCCGGTACGTCTTTGGGGGCGCCATCAACACCGGCGAAACGAGCTATGTAAACTTCCTCGTTGCCGGCATCCTGGTCCAGACCGCCGCTTTCGGTGCGAATACGACCACGTTCAGTGTGCTGGTTGACCTGCAGCGCGGCATTGTAGACCGCTTTCGCGCGCTTCCCATGGCCAGTTCCGCCTTGCTCGCAGCGCATGTGATCGCCGATCTTGCGCGCAACATCATTTCGGCCGTGGTCATGCTCGCAGCCAGCTTCCTCGTAGGCTTTCGTCCTACCGCAAACCCGGTCGAGTGGTTGCTTGTGCTCGGCCTCTTGCTCCTTTTCACGCTGGCAATCTCCTGGATCTCGGCCATTCTCGGAATGTTGGTGAAGTCGATGGAAGCCGCCCAGTGGTCCGGCTTCATGGTGCTCATGCCCCTCACATTTGCCAGTAGCGCCTTTGTGCCCACGGAAAGCATGCCCACCGTGCTGCGCGTCTTTGCCGAAAACCAGCCGGTGACCCACGTTATCGAAGCCATGCGCGCTTGGATGGTCGGCACGCCCATTGGTAACAGTGGCTGGCTGGCACTGGCCTGGTGCGTGGGGATTGTCCTCATTGCCATGCCGGTCGCAACCTGGATGTTCCGCCGCCGGACGTAGGCCAAAAGGCAGGACGCGAAGAGGGCCCGCCGGTGTCCATAGAGACCGGAGGCGCCCATGAAATCGCCATCGAGAGTACCACTTCCAACCGCTACGTAGTATGATGGGCTTGAATGCGCAGCGTGGGCAGTTCGGGGAGAGCAGGCTATGCGCGCCAGACAAGAGCCCTGGTGGGACCCGCACGGGTGGACGAAACCGCGGGCGCTCCGTCGCGAGGAGTGGTCGACCAGCACTACGCTGGAAACCATGCTGCTTGTTGCGGACAGGCGCATCCCCCTTATCGCCGGTTTCATTGCCGGAGCCGGTGTCTTCGCCTGCCTCTTCGCCGTCATCATGATCCTCATCGCAATCTGGCCGATCATGGTGATGTTGTTTACGCTCAACGTGGTCGGCGTTATTTCCCTCGTCCTTTCCCACACCTTCGGTTGGGTTTCCATACTGATGGCGCTCTGGCCGGCGCTGGTCATCAGCGGCCTGCTAGGCATGGTGAAAGCGCGTCTCACCATTCGCAACGCAGAGCGCAGAGTGCTGCCGGTGCCATTGCGGTCGGCGTGGGATACACTGCCGCCGTTTCTCCTGAGTCTCATTGGTGTACCGTTGCTCTTCCTCGGGCTTGCCTTTTGGAAAGAAGCGCCAATCATGATTGTGTATCTCCTGATACCTTGGCTTCTTTCCGGCCTGGTCTACGATCAGTACTGGCAGGGGTGGTTTGAAGGCATGCACCAATCATGGCTGGGCTCGGCGGTCTGGTTTCGCCGAACTCTCGGGCTTTCTTACGTCCTGCATGGCGATAGCGAGCTCTTCGGCTGCATATTTGCCGATCTTGGCGTGAGCGAGGACGGCCACAAGGCCACGATCCAAGGCTGGTTCCGCACGCCGGACCAAATCAAGCGCGCGCGTCAGGTGGCCCGCCGCGTCGTCGGCATCCGGGAGGTCGAGGTGGAATCGCTCCCATGGGAAACGCAAGACGACTGGTGGGATGAGTACACCGCTACGGGCGTACGGTCGCTTGTCATCTGACTGGCGCAGCCCCGTACCCGCGGCAGCGCCATGTGCTAAGAGGCGTAGCATGGTGGGAGAGATGGGGCGCCATATCACGAAACCGCCTAAGCTTGCTGCTGGTGATACGATAGGCGTTATCGCCCCAGCGACGCCGTTCTCTCCGAGATTGCCCCCGGTATGCCGTGCTCAGTTCACGCGTAGCGTCGCCTGCCTGGAAGACCTTGGCTTCGCAGTCCAGGACTCTCCATCTATCACAGCCAATGGTCAAGACACCTACGTTTCCCCTGAGGCGCGTGCCCAGGAGATCAATGACTTATTCGCTCAACCAGGAATCAGAGCGGTCATCGCGCTCGCCGGCGGCCGCGGCGCAAATGCGCTCTTGCCATTTCTCGATTGGCAATGCATTGCAGGCAATCCTAAAGTCATCCTGGGGTACAGTGCCGTGACAGCACTCTTGGTTGGCATTTACAGTCGCACCGGTCTTGTCACGTTTCACGGTCCCATGCTCTTGAATGGATTTGGCGAGTACCCCACGATGCTGGCGTACAGCCGGGATCAGATCGAGCGTGTGCTCATGCATGCGAAGCCGCCAGGTCCCCGCCACCAACCGGATGAATGGACAACTGACTACCCGCATGAAGACAGACCCCGCGCCCTTCAAAAGCAGGAAGGCTGGCGCTGGCTCCGCTCGAGCCGGTCGTGCGGCCGCTTGATTGGCGGCAATCTCGCGACCCTTTGCACCCTGGCAGGCACACCATTCTGGCCCTCGTTCGAAGATACCATCCTCTTTCTCGAAGAAGTCAAGACGGGGTCGAGCATTCTGCAAGAGATTGACCAGTCCCTTGCCCATCTCGCCATGCTGGGTGTGTTTGCCGAAGTAGCGGGACTTGTCGTTGGCAAGCTAAATGACGCTTCCGCCAATGAAAACCGTATGTTCGATCGCCTCATCTTGCAGCACACTGCAGCGTATGACTTCCCCATACTCAGCCAAGTCGACTTGGGGCATACTGATCCGAAACTGACGCTTCCCATCGGTGTACACGCGTCGCTCGATTCAGCCTCAGAGCAATTCTGTCTTGCTGAAGCGGCGGTTAGCGCGCCTGCCGCCTAATTGGAGGGAACGCCATGGCACAGCCAAATACATTGGGTGGCGCGGGAGATGACACGCGCTTCCTCTCGCGCCGAGAAATCGTCTCTGCCACGGTTGCCGACGCCCTGGTGATGATCGCCAGCTTGCGGGTGACGCTCCTGGCGGGAGCAATTGGCGGCGGTCTTGCGCCGTTGGCTTTCATCATCCCACTCGGACTGGCCGTTGTCCTCTGGCCCATACTCAACGCCTTCATGTTGGCGTTGATGGCTGGGGCCCTGCTCTTTGCCGTAGTGCTCACCCCATTGGTAATCATCTCCGGCTTTTGGGAACGCCTGCGTACGTTCAAGATCTTCGAAATAGCAGCGGGACTCATCCTCTTGGCTGTCGTTGTTGTCGGCGTCCTCACGTACCAAACTGCAGAGCCCGGATCCACACCAGTCAGCCTAGGAATGATTCTGGGAGGTGTGCTTACCATAGTGGCATTGGTCGTGAACACGTCGCCTGTCATCATTGGCGCGAGTGTTTTGGGAGCCCTCATGGCGCTCTTGCGGAGATTCCAGGCTGATCGCGACGTCTATTGGCGCATTGCCCTCGGGCCCATCGTCTCCGGTTACTTTGGCCCGCACCAAATCTTGTCCTTCATTGCCGTACCCTTAGGCCTCGTGGTAGCGCTCAACGTCTCTATACACAATGGTTGGGCGTTAGCGTTTCAGGCATTTCCCGTTTGGATACTCTCGGGCTTTCTCTTTTGGGCGTATTGGGAGATTGCCCACAAGTTCATTCTGGGCAAGATCACTGGACAGGCCGTCTGGTTTCGCAAGAGTATGGCCCTCGCGAAGGTTCTGGAAGATGACTCGTATCTCTTTGGATTGCGCTTCGAATCCGTAGGCGTGGATGTGGAGCGGGGCGTGGCGCAAATCCGCGCGGAGTTTCGTGATCCCGATCAAGTGTACCGCGCCCGCCAAGCCTGCCTGCGCGTGGCCGGCATCACCGACGCCGAGGTGGTGGACACGAGCGATCCCTTCCAGCGGGTAAAGAGAAAGAGCTGGGACTACTAGCCGAGGATTCTTGCGTCACTTTGAAAGAGGCTTAATGCGCATCGATTCACATCAACATTACTGGAAACTGAGCAGGGGAGACTACGGCTGGCTGACACCGGATATGGGCGTGCTGTACCGCGACTATCTCCCTTCCGATTTAGAACCAATTCTCGAGCGGCACAGTATCGACAAGACGGTGCTCGTGCAGGCCGCTCCCACCGTGGCGGAGACGGACTTCATGCTTGCGCTCGCCGCCGAGCATGATTCTATTGGGGGTGTTGTCGGGTGGCTCGATATGGGAAACCCCGGCTTTCCCCGGCTGTTTGAGCAGTACCGCCAAAAGCCGGCATTCGTGGGGATTCGCCCCATGCTGCACGACCTGTCTGACGACGCCTGGGTGGCCCAGCCTCTTGTTCTTGAGAACCTCAAGCTGCTGGCGGCCCACGATTTTCCCTTCGACTTCCTGGTGCGTCCCCAACACTTGCCCCACGTGCTCCACGTCCTTGAACAGGTGCCGAATCTGCGGGCGGTGATCGATCACATCGCCAAGCCACTCATCGAGGACCAGGTCTTTGAACCGTGGGGAGCGCACATCAGCGCGATTGCGCGGCACGATAGCGTCTACTGCAAGCTCTCCGGCATGGTGACCGAGGCCGATCACGCCAACTGGACGCCGGACGACCTCAAGTCCTATGTAGATCACGCAGTCGCATGCTTTGGAACTGAGCGCGTGATGTTTGGCAGCGATTGGCCCGTCTGTACCTTAGCGGCAAGCTACGATGCCGTAATCGGATCTCTGGAAGAGATCTTGGCGCCGCAGCTCGACGCTGCCAGCCTGGCACAGGTATTTGGCGGCAACGCCGCGCGGTTCTACGGGATCTCCCGGTAGCTCAGAGCAGGCGCCACGGAGAATTACGGCTGCCTGTCACGGGGTGCCCCGGCTTGCCGCAGCCGCGCGGTATCCGCAACCATTCTACCGGCCGACTCACCGGCAGCCGCCACGCAAGCTATACCAATGAGGAGCGTCAGCTTCATGGAAGGACAACTGAGCGCCGGTGCGGCAACTGCCAACTTGACTCCTTGGCTTGACATTGCGCTTTGCGGCGGCTTTGCGCAGAGGCAAGCCACTGACGTCCATGACGAAATCCTCGCCAAAGCCCTGGTGCTGGAGAACGGCGCGACTCGCATCGGCGTGGTGGTATGCGACTTTGTTTGCATGCCCAGGGGCATTGCCGATGCGGTAAAGCGGCGGGTAGCGCAAACGAGCGGCATCCCACCCAGTCACTTGCTCGTCTGCGCTACGCATACGCATAGCGGGCCGGCAGTGCGGACTGCATTGGGTGTCCGTGAAGATGCGGCGTATGTGGAGTCGGTGTCCGACAAGATCGCGGATGCGGTCCAAATAGCAGTCAATCGACTCAAGCCCGCGCGCATCGGCTGGGGAGAAGCGCGAGAAGACCGCATAGTCTTCAATCGCCGTTGGTGGATGCGCGACGGCTCCGTGCACATGAACCCCGGCCGCGAGAATTCGGACGCCGTGCGTCCGGCCGGCCCTACCGATCCTGCCCTGAGCTTCCTCTATCTGGAAGACACCGCAGGGACGCCCCTTGCCGTATTTGCCACGTTTGCGCTTCACTACGTTGGCACCGACTCGCCCACAGCCCTTTCCGCAGACTATTACGGGCATTTCATGGCGGAAGTGCGGCGCTTGCTCGGCCCGCAGTGCCTACCCATTCTCCAAAACGGCACGTCAGGCGATATCAACAATATCGACTATAGCGGCCGCCGTGAATGGAGCGCCGCCGGGCATGCGCAAGCGAAGAAAATGGCCACCGTACTCGCGGGGCACGTGCTAAAGGAAAGCCAACTGCTGGAACTGCACAATGCCTGCCCGCTTGGCGCCGTATTGGAGACTGTGAACTATACCCGCAAAACCATCACAGCGGAAGACCTGGTTACGGCCCGTCGCATCCTGCGCGATCCCACTTCCTTCACGTACGCCTCCGGGCCGTTTAGCTGGGTGGTCGGCCAACCGGTGCATAAACAATACTTAGACGTCTACGCGCGAGCATGCATCGATCTGGCGGCGCTACCGCAAGAGCTGGATACGCGGGTGCAGTCACTGCGGATTGGAGATGCTGCCCTGGTAGCGCTGCCTGGCGAAGTCTTTGCGGCAACGGGCTTGGCTATCAAAGCGCAGAGCCCTTTTCAGACCACACTCATCGCCGAACTCGCCAATGACTATCTCGGCTATATCTGCACGCGAGAGGCGCTGGAACAACAGGGCGGCTACGAGACCTGGGCCTCGCCCCATTCCATCGCCGCGGCAAGTACAGCCGAGCGCCTTGCAGAAGTCGCCGGCCAACAGCTCGCGAACCTCCGGCTCTAGACGGTAGTAACGGATACGAAACCCCAAGAGCCTGTTTTCAGTCGTCTTGACTGGGCGCGCAATGTTTGCCCCGAGCAATTGGACAAGCTTACGCAAGGCTTGACGAAGAGTGAATGGGACCGCAAATGGCTGGCGAATGGAAGCCGTGCGTACTTCATATACTCAGCACGAACGGCTTCCATTCGCTATGCAAACTTTATCCCGGAAGAACGTAAGCAGGCTCTAAGCGCAGGCGCGCAATCCGTGGCAAACGCAGCATCCTGAATGACGGAACGATCCGTCACCGCGGCGAGGAAGATTGGTGCGGCGCCTGTAAGGAACGGCAGCCGACTGTGGTCTTCATCACCAGCGCGCATACTGCGAGCGACTGCCATGCAGTCGGCCCGGCAGTGAGCGTTGCCGAGCACGCGAGCGGCGCGTACACCTGGGCGTCTCTGCTGCGAGTCCCGGTCGCTACGCCATGGGGTGCATCGAAAGTGCCAGCGACGCCTCGATATTCCAAACCACCTGCGAAACGGCCTGACCGATGAGGTCCAGCTTGCGCACCTGCTCGATGCGCCCTGCCGCTTGCCTGAGTTCCTGCTTGGAGAGCAGCGTGCGGAAGATCCCGCAGGAGTCCGCCAGGCCGATGATGACAATATCGCGCGGATCGGGGATGACGTCGCTAAACAGCACCTCCATGATCCGCAGCTTGACTTCGCGCTCGGCCTTGCCGTCGATCACGGGGTAACGCCGCGCCCGAAACACCCACAGGAAGCGATCGTCCCGGCTCTCCAGGATGCCGTGCGTGATAAGCCGCTTCATCACTTTGTCGCGGATTGAATAGGCATTCTCGGCCGTGTGCTCTATCCAGTGACAAATGTCGTGAACTTCCGTTGACTGGGCAATGCTCTCCAGCGTCGGATCGAGCAAGTCATCGCCGATAGGGCTGGGATCAAGCAAGGTAAGTCTCTTGGGGTCGGTGTCAATCCTATTCTCAAGCGCAATATCCATCAAAACCGCGCCTGCCAGAGCATAGCGCAGCGACCATTCGGGTATGTGGGCGAATTCTCCGCTCTCATCATCGAGAAGCAGGAGCATGATTTCTTCAGCAAATCTCAGCATTGGTACCTATCCTCACTACGTTGTAGGGTTTGTATCTATCGTAGGGCGATTGCGCGGCTGTTGTCAATGGTATGCGACATAAGGCGAACACTACCGTTCGAGCCCGGGAGGAAGCGCGGGAAAAATCGACGGCAATGCTTCCTCATAGCGGCTGGTAAGCCATCCAAACGCCGCGCGAAAAGCGCCGCATGTGAGGAAGCTGAGATCATGTCGCCGCCTGTCTAGTCATTTCCGTTTGACACCGCCGTACGCTATACTTGCGACGATAGCGGCTATTCATGCACACACCGCAAACTAAGGAGTGACGCACGTGAGTACATCACTGCAGGCCGGTGCTGCCACCGCGAACATCACGCCGTGGTTGGGCGTGGAGGTGCCCGGGAGCCATCGCACGCGTTACGCGGAAAGCGTTGATGACGAGCTTCTCGCCAAGGCGCTCGTGCTCGACAACGGCGGCGTGCGGGTCGCGCTCGTCACGTGCGATCTCATCGCCATGCCGCAAGGAATCGCAGATGCGGCCAAGGAGCGTATCGCCGAGCGCTGCGGCATTCCGCCGGAAAACGTCATGATCAACGCCACGCATACGCACACGGCGGCCGGCATCGCCGATCTGCTCGGGACGGACGGCAATCAAGCGTTTATCGACTGGGTGCCGCTCAAGATGGCAGACTCCGTCGAAATCGCCGCGAACCACATGCAGAGCGCGCGCATTGGCTTTGCCACGGCGCACGAGGACCGCATCTCATTCAACCGGCGCTGGCACATGCGCGATGGCACGGTGCGAATGAACCCCGGCGCGGGAAATCCCGATATCGTCAGGCCCACCTATCCCATAGACCCCGAAATCACCATGCTCTACGTGGAGGGTGCGGACGGCAGGCCCATCGCCGCGGTCTCCAATTTCGTGCTGCACTACGTCGGCACAGACAACGGGACTGCCATCTCTGCTGACTACTTCGGACACTTTCACCGTCTCATCCAACGGTATCTCGACCCGCAGTGCGTCGGCATGCTATGGAACGGTACATCGGGCGACATCAATAACCAGGACTACAGCGGCAAGCGCACGTGGACGGCCAGCGGCCACGCGCAGGCTATCAAGATGGCGAACGTGCTTGCCGGCCACCTCATCACCGAAATCCAACTGATGGAGATGCAGGACGACTTGGAGTTGGCGGCGGCGGTCGGCACATTTGAATTCCAACGCAAGACCATCACCGCAGAAGACCTCGCCATGGCGGAGAAGATCCTGGCGGCACCGCCGGGCACGTATACCGACTACGACTCCGGCCCCTTTAGCTGGGTCGTCGGGCAGACCTTGCCACATCAACTTTCGGACGTCTACGCGGCTGAATGCCAGCGCTTGGCGCAGATGCCTATGGATCACACCGCGTCGGTGCAGGTCCTTCGGCTGGGAGATGCGTCCATCGTCGCGCTGCCGGGCGAGATCTTCGTCGAGTTCGGCTTGACGATCAAGGAACAGTCACCGGCTACGCCGCAGTTCGTCGTGAGCCTGGCGAACGGTTACATCGGATACGTCTGCACGGACAAAGCGCTGACCGACCACGGCGGCTACGAGACCTGGGCGGGGTATTCGTCCCTCGGCGACGTGGGAACCGGACCCGCCATGCAGGACTGCGCCCTGGAGTTGCTCGGCCGGCTCTTCTAGCCGCGACGTCAACGAGCCGCGGCGTTCATGCATGGCCCGCGGCCGGCTCGAACTCGCATGGTTTGCGGCATCTGGCGCCCTCACGCTTGCACCAAGGAGCACGAGGCCGACGCCCTAACTTTTCGAACAAGACGAGATCGATTGGCACAACCTACAGATTGGAGCGCGAAGCTATGAACGAAAGCAAGATACGCATGGCCGTCGTCGGATGCGGCGGCATCAGTACCGGTCACATCAATGCCTATGCCCGTATGAGTGAAGCTGTTGAATTGGCCTATTGCGTGGACATCGACGAGGAGAAAGCCAAGGCCGAAGCGGAGCGCACGGGTTCGAAGTGGTCGACGGACTATGACTCGATCCTCGATGAGGTCGATGCCGTTGACATTTGCACGCCGCCTCATCTCCATGCCGCGATGAGCTTGGCCGCCATGCATCGCGGCAAGCACGTCCTCACGGAGAAAGTCATGGCGACGACGCTCGAAGACGCCGACGAGATGATCCGCGTCGCCGACGAGAAAGACGTCAAGCTGATGGTGGCGTACGTGACCCGATACCAGCCCATCTGGCAGAAACTCAACGAACTGGTCACGGGCGGCGAATACGGTCAACCGTACATGGCGCAGGTGCGCACGGAAGACAACATGGCAAATCCGGCAGGGTGGCGCAAGTCGTGGAAGACCTTTCCCATGGGCTGCCTGCTCAGCCACGGTTGTCATTATGTCGACCAGATGATCTGGAATCTGGGCGACGTCGTGCAAGCGACCTGCCTGAGCGACGACCGCTTCCGCCGGGACACCCTTGGCCGGGAGGACACCGCGGTTTCCATCTACCGTTTTGCCAACGGCGCTCTCGGCAACTACGTGGCGTCATGGGGCACCAAGCACAGCGACTGCCATCTACGCTTCGCGGTGTACCTCGAAGGCGGCGAGCTGATCCTCAGCTACGATCCCGACGGTGTGCGACGTCTCACGCTCTGGCAGGCTGGCAAGAAGGAAGGCACGCTCCTCGTTGAAGATGATCCCAGCAAGGCCGACCAAATGGATGCCTTCAGCGCGCGCAAGAACTTTGCCGGCGAATGCGAGCACTTCATCGACTGCATCGTGAACGACAGAACCCCGCTTACCAACGGCGTGGAGTCGAAAAAGTCGATGGAAGCCATCATCGCCGCCTACCACGGCGAGGATTACGGGATGATCGCGGATCTGCCCCTCGAAAACGTGCGGCCCCAGATGATCTGGCGCAGGACGGACGAGGTCTGGTAGAGCCCGGCATATCGTGGGTGTAGCCCGCGCACATTTTGATCCAACGATGACCCGAAACATGCGTAGGGGCACGATATATCGTGCCCCTACATTTGTTTTCATCTATAAGTAGGGGCGGTTCGCGAACCGCCCCTACGTGAGCCGCATTGCGCCGATCAAATGCCAATTGCTTATACCAGCGGATCGAGAATGCTCTCATACCCGGGCACAAAGAGGCGTTGATACGTACGTTCGGCCTGAAAGTCGGTCATGGTGGCGATGTAGTCAGTGGCCACGCGCCGGCGCTGAGTATCGTCTCTGGCCGCACCAAAACTATCCTGAAACTCCAGGGGATACATGGCCGCGCTTGCCTCATCCTGGAAGACAGTAAAGAGCCGTTCAACCATGTGGCGCGCTCTATGTGCCAGCGTCGTCACCCGGGGTTCGGCAAACACCAAGACAAAGGCGACCTGTTTGAGCACTTCGCAACGCCGTTCCTGAGCGTCTGGGACCATTAGGCCGTAGCGATAGCGTTCTGATAGTGTCTCCGACCATCCCAGACGCGGCGCGCCCTGAGCGCAGCGCACAAATTCATTGATCAAACGCGAAGTCAGGTCCTTAAGCGCGGCGCGCACGTGACGCGGCGTCGGCAAGCCTTCCAACTCAATTAAGCGGGCAGCCAGCCAGTCCAATTCGCGCACCACGTCATCAGACGACCAGGCGCGTCCGCGTTCCTCCGCTTCTGCATGGACCCTCCGTATGACCGCATCCTGGTTGGAAGGTCGCCGCAGGTGCTGCAGCGAGATCATGCCAACATGGATGCCGTCTTCAAGGTCGTGGGCAGAGTAGGCCACGTCATCGGCCCAATTCATGATCTGGCACTCGAACGACCGCTCTTCCGCCGAACCGTTTTCACAGGCCCACGCGAGCAGTGGCGCGTCTGCGGCGTAGCAGGACTTTCCCTGCTCGGTCTGAGCGCCATGGATTGCCTTGTATTTGAGGAGGCCGTCCAGCACGCTCCGCGAGAGGTTTAGTCCAGGATAGCGGTCCGACTTGACTTCAAGGTGCGTCAGAACACGCAGGTTTTGCGCATTGGCCTCAAAGTTGCCATGGCACGCCATGCGGGCTCGCAGTACTTGCTCACCGTAGTGGCCGAACGGCGGATGGCCGATGTCATGGGCCAGACAGATTGCTTCGACCAAGGAAGGATCGACGCCCAGCCGCATCGCCAGTCCTTTGCCGATCTGCGCCACCTCCAGCGAGTGCGTCAGCCGCGTGCGGAAGAAGTCGCCGTAGCGCACGCCAAACACCTGAGTCTTCCCTTGCAGCCGGCGGAAGGCAGCGCTGTGAATGATGCGCGCGCGGTCCCGCTCGAATTCTTCCCGCTCGTCCGCTTCCTTCGCTTCCTCCGGATGGAAGCGTGCGCGGTCATGCGTCGTGTACTCAATCATGTTTCTTGCCCATGCGATTTGGAATGGTAGCTCCCGGCGCAAGATCCCCCACTCAATCATGCATGTCTACCATAGTCCGAAGGAGCGGCCCCCTACAACCGCTCCGCGCTAGTCCCAGCACTTGCCAACCCTGTTGCCGCGAGAGGCGGACCTGCCAGATAGCAATTGCGTAAGAGTTTGACAAACATACTGCCACTTCTTATCCTAGAGCCATCATTTTGTGGTACAGCGTTGTAGTGCAAAGGTTGATTTGCCGTGTCGCAGCTAGATCAATCGCTCCTCATCTTCTTCATCATCTACGTGCTTGCGGTGATAGGCATTTCGCTCTACCGCACCACCCAGGCGCAAGAAATGGCAGACCACGTGCTGGCGGGCCGGCGCGTGGGCGCTATTACAACCGGCCTGAGCGCCAGCTCGTCATTGGAGCGGGGTTGGGCGTTGTTCATCTTGCCCGCCATTGCCTTTGGGCTTCGCTTCCTGGTGGTGGGAATGGCAATTGCGATCATTATTGGCCTCTGGGCGTCGTGGAAGTTGATTGGACCCCGGCTGCGCCGCTTCACTTTCGCGGCCCAGAATGCGCTCACCCTACCGGAGTTCTTGGAGCGGCGCTTTGATGACCGCACCGGCATCCTACGCGTCCTTGCGGCCGTCCTGACGCTGCTATTTGTCCTCTTCTATGTAAGCGCGGGCATCATGGCCGGCGGCGTCTTATTCAATATTGCGTTCGATGTGAGCAACGAGGTTGGCGGTCTGATCACAGTACTCGTCGTGTTGGCGTACATCTTTATCGGTGGCTACGTGGTTGTCGCGCGCACGGATGTCTTTCAAAGCATCATCACGTTGGTTGGCGTGGTGGTTCTGGCAGTTGCCGTGTACGTGGTGACTGATAACGCGACTGCAGGCATTGCAGACTCCTTTGGTGATGAATTCGATTCCCTTGGCGAGAGGGCGAATGTATTCATCTTTGCGCTCTTCTTGGTGGCTACGGTGCAGGGAGCGTTTGGCGCACAGCGGCTTTTGCAGCGCTTTATGGCGGCAAAGAGCGAAGAAATCATGGATGCCAGCCGCAGACTGAGCACGCTGTGGATTTTCGTCATATTCGCCTTTAGCGTCGTGCTCGGAGTCTTTGCCGAGAACGCCTTGCCGCAAGGGGGAATTCGCCTTATTATGTCCGGCGGTTCAGCCAGCGAGAATGGGATTCAGTTCTTCTACTGGCTGGCAGATCTCATTGATAGTCCCATTCTTGGCGCTATCGCCCTCACGGCCGTCGTCGCTGCGGTGATGAGCACGATTGACTCCCAGATGCTCATTGGCGCCAGCGTAGCCGCCTCCGACCTGCCGCTGGTGCGGCGCTATGCGCAGCGCAAGCGCTTTGAGTTCGTGCTGGGCGCCTACATGCGCGTCTGGATCGGCCGTCTGATGCTCCTTCTCATCGGCCTCGCTGCTTGGCTGCTGGCCATGAGCCAGCCCAACTCGATCGTTACCTTCCTTGTATACGCCTGGTTAGGCACGGGTTGTACGTTTGGGCCGGTTGTCTTCTTGTCACTCTATTGGCGCCGCTTCAACCTCTATGGCGCGATGGCCGCCCTTCTTGCAGGCGGGCTCCTGACGCTCGTGTGCGCGTTCATGGATGTGAGGTTCTTGGTCTTTGGCGCACTCTCACTCGGCGTATTGCCACTCGCGGTGCTGGTCACGCTGGTAACCAAGGCGCCCTCTGACGAAGTGCAAGAGGCTTTCGATCAGGGCATTGCCGAGACTGAGGCCGCGTAGGCATGCTCCGGGCTTGTCTCCTCTAAAGGTTCGACAAGCTTCTCGCCGGCGCTATGAAAGCAGTTGCCTGGATTGCGGTGAATTCCAGACGTTGTCTGGACCATCCTTCAATCCGATAGTTGTCCCACAAGCGGATAGCGCGCCTGCCAAGACGAGGCAAGTTGAATACGGAATGTCACAGCACCGAGCGCAGCAGTAGATTCGAGTATTGAACAGGGTAGGCTCTTCTACTGTGCAAGTATTCTGCAGGCATTTACCAGGCTGACTTGCGGGATTTGGGGCACTGTGCAAGGGACATACCGCCCGCGCAGCCAGCTTCAAGGCCTATGACACAACACCCATGACCGGACCCGTTCCCTGTCCCTCTACTCGCTCATCTCTGCTATGGTATTCACAGTCAATTGCAGAGCCTGACACCACTCCACACGACCGCGAGTAGTCCAATGAATACCGGCCAACCCAAGAACATCACCTGGAATCTCGAAACACCTTCAACCCCGTGGACGAGACGCGACTCGATGGGGTCGGCGGTGTTCCACGACAAAATGTGGATCTTCGGCGGCTTCATTCCCACACGTGTTAACGATGTCTGGTCGTCAACCGACGGCGTAAGGTGGGAAGAGGTCACGCCTTCCGCGCCCTGGCGCAAGCGAAATCTCCCTTGTACGCTTGTTTACGACGACAAAGTCTGGATCTTCGGCGGCGCAGACAAACCGGATATCTCCCTCAACGATGTCTGGGTTTCCTTCAACGGTAAAGACTGGGTGGCGGCCACGGAGAGCGCGCCTTGGGGTCCGAGATCAGCAGCCTCTGCAGTCGTCTACGACGGTAGAATGTGGCTGTTCGGCGGCTTTGACATTGAGAAGTTCCACCACTATCAAGACGTCTGGACATCCACCGACGGCGAGAACTGGGACTTGGTTACCGAACACGCGCCGTGGAGCGCCCGCAGCATGCACACGTCGGTCGTCTTCAACGGCAAGATGTGGCTCATGGGCGGCGGTGTGTACAACACGAACTACCCGAACAACACCGTCGTCAACCACAACGACGTCTGGTGCACCACCGACGGCAAGTCGTGGGAGATGGTCGCAGTGGCCGCGGCCTGGGAAGAGCGGCGCTTCCACGCATCAGCGGTCTATGACGACAAGATGTGGATCATCGGGGGTCACCACAACGGCAACCGCAACGACGTGTGGTTCTCTCCGGATGGCGCACACTGGACGGAAGCCGTCGGCGATCCCATCTGGCCCATTCGCCATGCGCCAGTCTGCCTGACCTACCACGACAAGCTGTGGCTCATCGGCGGCTTTGGCGACACCCTCTACAACGACGTGTGGTCGTTCCAGCGGTAGACCACATGAGAATCACCGCCGGCCCCTATCTGCAGAATGTGGCGCGCGATGCCGTTACCATCATGTGGCACACCGACGGGCCTGCCACTTCTCTCGTGGAGTACGAACGGACCGCGCGGCTGGGCTGGAGCGCGTACGAAGGCAGGCCGGAGCCGACGTATCCCTGCCGCAATGAAAACCGTGAACGGTGCACGATTCACGCCGTGCGTCTCACGGGCCTAGAGCCAGAACAGGGCTACTTCTACCGAGTCTCTTCCTCCTTCCCCGATAACTCTCGCGAAACTCAGCCAGAAAACTGGAATCCAACCGATCCGGCGCCATCCGCCCACTCTCCCTTGGATGCGCAATCCGCCTGCTCCCCGGTTACGCCATCCGCTCCCTCTCCCTCGGATGCACAATCCGCTCCCTCGGCCGCGCAATCTGCCCCCTCTTCCTCGGCGCTGCAATCTGCTCCCTCTCCCTGGGGAGAGGGCCGGGGTGAGGGGCTCTCCGCACCTGCCGACCCGGCGTATGCAGGTCTCTCTCCCAGCAGAGGAACGGTCACCTCTGCCGGCGCCAGCTTTCGCACCGCCGTCCGTGAAGACTCGCCCTTCTCTTTCGCTACCTACGGTGACAGCCTGCGCGTCAATGAAGTGCACCGGCGCAATGCGGACCTTGCCCGCGCGTACCGGGCGGACATTTGTGTCGCTGCGGGGGATCACGCGCAAGACGAGATTGGCAGGTTTGGCGACTTCTTTGCCTGTACGGAGAACCTGCTACCGTACGCGCCCTGGTTCGCCGCCATGGGCAACCATGATTCGCCCAATGAAGGGTATTTTCGCTATTTCAATTTCCCGGACCCGCACTACTGGTACTCCTTCAACTACGGCGCGGCGCACTTTATCGTGCTCAACAGCAACATGGACTACCGGCCGGGTTCCGAGCAATGGCACTGGCTGGAGCACGACCTCAAGACCTTTCAAGACGCGCGCTGGAAATTCGTCGTCTTCCATCATCCGCCCTATTGCTCGAACAACTGCGAGATTTCGGCGACCCGCGTGCTGTGCCCGCTCTTCGAACGCTACGGCGTAGACATCGTGTACACCGCTCACGCGACGATCTACGAGCGGTTTCACCCGATGTGCGGTGGCCGCTACGACAGCGAGAAGGGGGTCGTGTATTTCGTTTCCGGCGGAGGTGGCTACGATATGAGCCTCTCACCCAGCGAGCTCTGGGACCATTTGCACCCTACGTCCGCACTTGCGAAGCCAACGAATCACTTCTTGTTGACCTCGGTTGCGCCGGATGAATGCCAAGTAAGAGCGATTGATGCCGACGGCAATCTGTTCGACACGCTGACGCTCAGCAAAGCACCTGGCCTCGTTGAATCACTACCCGCAGCGAGTCCGCAACTGCCCTACCCCGACCTCTCGCCCGCCGGCACGGTGGTCGCAGGCTTCGCGGAAGGTGAGGTCCGCTGGGTGCTGCCGCGGAGCCAATTCGCACCCGACACCGCTGTGGTGCGCTCCAGCGATCAGAGCATCCGCTGGCAGAACTGCGGCGATGTGCCCGTGATTCCGGCAATCCGCAGGGTACTGAAGGACGACGGCAAGGCATTGGCGGCCGTGGCTGGCAAGCGGTACCAGCTATCAGCGTGGGTGCGGACAGAGAATGTGGACGGCGGGGCTACCGTGTCCTTGGAGTGGAATGGCGACATGGGCTTCCTCGGTCGCGTGCAGTCGCAGCCACAGGCCGGAACCCGTGTCTGGATACACCTCGCAGTCACAACGCCCGTCTTACCGGACTACGTCTATTGCTGCCGGGTCGTGCTCTCCGCTCTACCGGGATCGCGAGGCACGGCCTGGTTCGATGGCATTGCGATTTCCGAGGTCTAGCCAGATAGTCCGCCAGCAACGCCGTAAGTCTTGATTTAATGTTCCTGTGCGAAGGAACCTTTCTCTCTGGATTCAAGGGTTTCCGCGCTTCTCCTCGCGCTACCGCGCGATACGTGCATTGAGGGGATTCGACAGGGGTTTGGGGGTAAAAGAGAGACGTCCACACCGCATTCTGGTTGTTTCTGAACCGTATTGACGACTGAAATCGCTTGTGCGATACTACTGCTACCCGAATCAGCGTGAGTATTGGGGGAAAGGAGGCTCTTCCGCCCAGTGGGCGCAAGTTCTAGACTGTGTAGTAATTTCATTGGCCGTCAATAGTGAATAGGCGGCCGACGTAGGAGAAGAAATAATGGAAGAGAAGCGCAACGTCTTTTCCCGCCGTGGTTTTCTGGCGGGTGCGGGCGGTCTTGGTGGCGTCGTCTTCTTGGCAGCCTGCGGTGCTGTGCCGGTAGCACAGACCGGCGAGATGGCTGAAGACAAAGAGCCGGAGCCCGAGGCCAAAGAAGAGATGGCGATGGAAGAGAAGATCATGCGGATTGACGAAACTTTCGTCGAGTCCGATGGTCGCTATCAGGCCTTCCGCAACACCTTGGCGCAGGCCGAGGAAGCGCTGGGCATCAAGACCGAGATCGTGCCCGGCGAATACAGCACGATTTGGGAGCGACGGCAGACGAACCATGCGGCCGGACAAGCCGACGTGGATCTCTCCATCAACCAGATCAACTGGTACGGCTATGGTGGCTTGCGGGGCATTTTCCCGGACCACATCCCCTACTTCCAGCGCGATAAGATTTCGCTGGAGGACTATTTCCAAGCCGACCTGCGCTCGTGGACCTGGCAGAACAAGCTCTACGCCGTGCCCATGCAGTCCGGCGGCGAGGTGGTGCTCTTCAACAAAGAGTACTTCGACGAAGCCGGCCTGAATTATCCCGGCGGTGATTGGACCTATGACGACCTGCTTTCCATGGCTGAGCGGCTCCATAAGCCGGACGACGGCCGGTGGGCGCTGCAAGTGGGCCAGAATAGCCTCTGGTACATGGGCGGCACCTTCCTGCTCAACTTTGGCGGGTCCATCATGAACGAGAACGACACCAAGGCGCTCTACGGTGAGGACCCATTGTCGCTGCGCGGCGCCCAGTTCAACGTCGATCTCCACCTCAAGCACCAGTACACACCTTCCGGCGATGACATCACGAAGGTCACTGGTGGTAGGTCCGGTATCGGCATCCTCGAAGTGAGAGCCCTTGCCATGGAGTTTAACGGCATGTTCCGTTACAACGCCGCCAAGAAGCACTTGGAGGACGCGTTGGACATCGCCATGCCGCCGCGGGACCAGAACCAGACTGCTACCCTGGTCGGGAATGGCTACTCTCTAATGACCCTCTCGCCGAACCAGGAGACTGCTTGGAGCTTCCTCAAGTACATCCATAGCGATGAGGGCGCTGAGGAATCCGACTACTTCGGCTTTATTGCATGGCCGCCGATTATCCGGCACGGCCTGTTCCCGAAGTGGGCAGAACGTTACGAAGGCACACAGGTGGAGCAGGTTGTGAACGGTTGGGCCGCCGGCGGCCGCCCGTTCCCGCGTGTGCTGGAATTCAGCGAAGCCTTTGGCCCGTCTAACGCGCCCTGGTATCAAGCCCTACGCGGTGAAATCACCGTGGCCGAGGGTCTGCGCCAGTCCGCTGACATCCTCAACGAGGTCCTCGATCGCCGCCCCGAGGAGTATCGGGAGGCATAAGCCCGAATCTTCGTCACGGCGAGACTGATCTCTTTGATCGGTTGAGAACAGGTAGGGGCACGATATATCGTGCCCCTACGCGCGTTAATTGGTCGCAGCGGGCGCTCCACACTCACCTACAGACGAGTGCAGCCTCTATCAGGTCTCCCAACATATCCCTACCAAACCGCAACGCGGGACTTGGCCTAACAGCGTCGCACTAATACTTCACTCCTGCCGTTGACCCCCTGCTTATTGGCAACCGAGAGTTAATGGACTAGCGTCGACGCAACCGTTCACCCTTCGACAAGCTCGGGGCGAACGGTTGCGCAGTTGTTGCGCTCTAACCTGCCCGTCCATACTTCGACAATTGCTTCGCGCAGCCCTCAGCACAAACGGCCAAGATCGCTCCCGCCAGGTTTGACGCGAGAATTTCAGGGTTCGTTCCCTTTGTCGTGATGGCACGTACGGCGCACGGAATCCCTATAGCGCCATTCATTGCGCATTGCCCCTAGCCGAATCTTGCCGGTCCCGGGGCCGGCCCGTTCACCCTTCAGGGCCGCGTCCCTCTCTCCCAGTATCGCCGTGCGTTTCCAATGTCCACGCATCGGTATATAATCGCATTGGTAATGCAGAGCGAGAGTAACAGCGCATACGATTCTTCGTTGTTCAACCGCGCACGAGACGCGATTTTGTCAAGGAGCACCCTATGGCAGTTTCGAAGAAAATATACTTCTCCTATTTCGTTGACTGCGAGCCGCTGGCAGCCAAGTCGCCGCGCTGTGGCGGCCCCGCATCGTGGGAAGTCAGCGAGCGCACGGTACGGGCCATCCGGCAGTCCTTCGAATCCCACGGCCTGCTGCCCGCGGTCACCTTCAATCTCACGCCTGAAGCAGCCAAAGCCCACGCCGCCATGATGCGGGAGTGGCACAGTGAAGGGGTGAACATTGGGATTCAGCCCAACGTACCCGGCTTTCGCTATCCCAAGTATGCAGACGACCTTGGCGAATACGACGAAGCGACGCAACGACAGATCATCTCCGAGGCCACGGAGGACTTCGAGAACGCCTTGGGCTTCAGAACCGATACTTACTGTGCCTGCTGCGGCTCGAAGAGTCCGGTCACGCTGCGGCTGCTCTACGAAGCGGGCTATCGGCAATACATCGCCCCTGCGCCGGGTCGCTACTTTCCCGACCGGCCGGACCGCTGCACCGAGGGCGACTACCCGTACCCCCACTGGGGTAGCACGCAGCACCACGTACTGGGTGGCGCACTGCCGATATGCGTTATCTCCTGCAGCGGCGAAATGTCCGGCGGCCGCTGGGCCCGCCCCCGCGACCTGCGCTCGGAAGAGCCGGTGAGCGAGGAGAGCCGGGAGCTCTACCGCACCATCATCGACTGGAATCTCGAGCTTTCCGGTCTCATCCAGACGCCGGTGCGCGCCATCGTCGGCGCCACGCACAACTCAGAAAGAGTAAACATCCCAAACGTCGACTACGTCTTGGAGTACATACAGGCAGCCACCGAACGCGAGGGGCTGGAGTTGGTGCCGGCATCATTCCCCATGATTCGCACGGCTCTCGAAGAGGCCCTGCCCCTCTCCAATGCAACGTTGCCGGCATAAGATTACGCAAATCTGGAGGCAGTACACATGGCAACCACCGTCGACCGCATAACCCTGGAGGAACTAGAACTGGATTCCGCCAAGGAAGAGGCTATCGCTCCGGAGTTGCGCATTATCGAATACCAGAATGAGCGCATCGTGCGGAGCGCGTACCCGTTCAGCTATCAGGCGCCGGACGCTATGTTGGCAGAGCTGCGGCAACGATATCGGCTCGACGAGGTGATTGCGTCCGGCCAGACCGAGTTCGATCAGGTTCTCCTGCTGCGCGAATGGGTACATACGCGCTGGAAGCATGGGTGGACACGGGTGCCCGCGCCCCGCAACGCCCTGGAGATCTTGGCCGCTGTGGAGCAAGGCAAGGACTTCAATTGCGGATACTTTGCCATCACATTGATGCAGTGTCTCTTGTCTTTGGGATTCGTCGCGCGCAATCTGAGCATTTGCAAACCGGAAAGTGACTGGATGTCCGCGGACGAGGGCAACATCGGCCATTCGATTGTGGAGTTTTGGTCGCACCAGTATCACAAGTGGATACTGCTCGATCCCGACTTAAATGTGCATTACGAACTCGACGGCGTGCCGCTCAGTGTCCTGGAAATCCACGAGGCATGGGTTACCCGCCGCTGGGATGAAGTGAGCATGAAGACAGGGCCAACTCCCTTCCGCGTGACGGAAAAGGCGGAGTCCGGTGCAGCCACCACTTTCAAGAACCAGGACAATCAAGACGCCGAATTCCAGATTTTCGGCTGGCATGACGTGGGCGACTACTACTCCCACGTCGTGCTCCCGCTGCGCAATACCCAGCACTCATCCAACGAGCACGACGGGTCGCTGGAATGGATCGACTCTTGGACGTCGCCACGCATCATCGCCTACAACACGCCAAACGGCAGCCACTTCACCAGCAATCGAGATGATCTTTACTGGTCTGTCGACCAGGTGCAGATAAACCTCGAAGCCGATCGAGCAGCCTGGGAGCGCCGCAAGGCCTTGCTCACCGTAACGCTCGAAAACAGCATGCCCAACCTCGATCGGCTGCTTGTGCGCCTTGACGATGAAGAGTGGCGGGAATCCGCGCCTGAGTTCATGTGGCGGTTGCGCCCGGGCAAGAACCAGATCATGGCAAAAGGCGTCAATTCGTTCGGGCGCGAAGGGCATGTGAGTCGGATCCTGCTGCGCTTTAACGCGTAGCCATGCCCATGAGAGACTTGGCCCGTTGCCGGTTTACACTGAGCCACGGATCCAGTTATCGCTAAGTAAACCTCGGAGTATACAAACAAGATTGCAAATTGTAGAAACCAGACCAGGAGATGCCTGTGAACGTCGCGACAGCCCAGGGGAACATACTCGAGCACGATGCCGACATTGTCATCGTAAACCTCTTTGAAGGCGTAACTACGCCAGGCGGCGCTACCGGCGCGGTGGACGGTGCCCTCGACGGTCAGATTAGCAGCCTTATCGCCGCCGGAGACTTTGAAGGCAAGTTGAACGAGACTCTTTACCTCTATGCCAATGAAGCGCTTTCCGCTCGGCGCGTCCTTCTCGTTGGATTAGGCAAGCAGGAGGAATTCACGCTGGATCGCGCCCGGCAGGCAGCGGGGAAGGCAGCACGCACGGCACGCGATCTCGGCGCGAAGCAGGCGGCAAGTATCGTCCACGGGGCAGGCATCGGTGGTCTCTCCCCAGCGGACGCAGCGCGCGCCGTGGCCGAGGGAACGGTGCTTGGCCTCTACCGCTATCAGCGCTACAAGTCCGAGGAGGACAAGAAAGATCTGGAGTCCGTCACTTTTGTGGAAGCAGACAATGAGAAGCTCAACGACGTCTTGCAGGGCGTGAGCGACGGTATCGCCATCGGCGACGCACAGAACTTCGTTCGCGACCTTGCGACAACGCCGGGCAGCGATCTGCCGCCGGCCGCGCTCGCCGATTCCGCCAGCGCCATGGCGCAAGAATTCGGCTTGCAGTGCACCATTCTGGGACCGGAAGAGATCGCCGCGGAGAACATGAATGTCATCTTGGGCGTTTCGCGGGGCAGCGACCAGCCTTGTCGCTTCATCGTGCTCGAATACACTCCGGACGAGGCAACCGATCAGACCATCGTCCTCGCCGGCAAGGGCATTACCTTTGATACCGGCGGCCTAAACCTGAAGCCTGGTGACTCCATGCGACACATGGAGTGCGACATGGCTGGCGGCGCCAGCGTCATCGGCGCGATGCGTCTGGTAGGCCACTTCAAGCCAAGTATTCGTGTGATTGGGCTGGTGCCCGCATCGGAAAACATGCCCGGCGCCAACGCGTTCAAGCCCGGGGACATCCTCCGCGCCGCCAACGGCAAGACTATCGAAATTGACAACACCGATGCCGAGGGTAGGCTCGTGCTCGCGGATGCGCTCTGCTACGCCCAGCGCTACGATCCCTCGGCCATCATAGACATCGCAACGCTGACCGGCGCCGTCATCATCGCCTTGGGTCAGCACGCCGCGGGACTCATGACAAACCACGACGGCTTGGCAGCGAAAGTGAAAGCCGCAGGAGAATCAACCGGCGAGCGCGTGTGGGAATTGCCGTTATGGCCCGAGTATGAAGAGCAGGTAAAGAGCACCCTCGCCGACGTCAAGAACACCGGCGGTCGTGCTGCAGGCAGCATTACCGGCGCGGCGCTGCTCAAACTGTTCGTCGACGACAAACCCTGGGTGCACCTGGACGTCGCGGGTGTGGACTTCACTGAGATGGACCGGCCCTACATTCCACAAGGCAGCAGCGGCTTTGGCGCGCGGCTCCTCTATCAGGTCGTGCAAGACTGGGGAGACGGGTTGGATTCAGCATAGACAATTGCGCATGGCATCGTAATTGCGAATCTACCGAGGAGTGAACCACCAACAGGGAGCGGCAAGTGCTGAGGCGCAGTAGAGGTCAACCCCTCAACTGATGTCGCACGGCGGACCCTCTTGCCTTCACGCTCTGAGCAATGAGAACACTACCAGATTACCGCGGAGGCCGTCCTTTTCGCCATTCGCGGTCTGCATTGCAGTCGCGCCCCACTCCTACTGCGGCGGGTCGAACCTAGTTACACCTCTTCGCATGGTAGAAGACGGTTGCTACACCCAATCATCCGGGGCAGGTAACACCATTCTGCCCACCACTCCCCGCTGCAAATTCGCCGGAGCTTGGGGCTGTTGCCTGAGGATCTTCACGCACCTGCCTTAACGTGTATCGATACTGAACACCTGATCCGGCGACTGCCGCGAATTTCAGTTCCGGCGGTGCAGGCGCTCGTTGCCGACCGGAGCGGCCAGATGGCAGAAGTGCGTGATCTGGCCGGACAATTGCGCCGGATAGTACTTTGGAGAAGCCCCATAGTGGCGCGAATCGCCGACGCACTGCTGCCTACTCTCTTGGGCGAAGTTGCACAGTTGCCATGATATAATGCGTCTAGAGCGCAATCCATCTCCGAATCCCAGAAGAGCGGCCTAGTGGCGGAGTTTGTAAATCGTCTCACAGACATGGGCAAGCAAGCCCTAGCCCTTGCGCGCAACGAGGCGCTCTTCTTTCAACACCAGCAGATTCGGCCGGAGCATATCTTACTCGCTTTGGTCGCCCTGCCGGAGTGTCTCGCCTCGCGCCTCCTGCGGGAATTGGGGCTTGACCTGCACGTAATCGTGCGTGAAATTGTCGCCGCTATCGACTTCGGCCAGTCCCGAGAAGCGTTTGCCAGCCCCCGGCTTTCCGCCACCGGCTTGCGCGTGCTGGAACTCGCCGACGAAGAATCGAAGGCGCTTTCCGCTGAATACATCGGCACCGAGCACTTGTTGCTTGGGCTTCTGCGGGAAGAGGAAGGCCTTGCGTCACATGTGCTTATCAGCCGCTTGGGCGTGCAAACAGACGTAATGCGGCGCATGGCCAACCGTTGGTCGCGCAAGAGCCCCGAAGTGGGACGACAACGCAACCGCGAGCGGTCTCGTCGTCAGGAAAAGTCCTCGATCCTGGAGCAGTACGGGCGCGATCTCACGCAACTTGCCCGCCAGCAAGAATTGGATCCCGTCATCGGTAGGGACACTGAGATCGAGCGCATGTGCGAGGTGCTCATTCGGCGCCGCAAGAACAATCCGGTTCTCGTCGGCCCGGCGGGCGTCGGCAAGACCGCTGTTGTGGAAGGCCTGGCCGAACGCATCGTCTCCAAAGCGGCTGCCTCTGTGATGCACGACCTGCGGGTCGTGCAACTCGACCTCGCCGGCTTGATTGCCGGCACGAAGTTTCGTGGGGAGTTCGAGGAGCGCCTAAAGCGCTTGATCGAGGAAGTAAAGAGCATCGACAATCTTGTCCTCTTCGTCGATGAAGTGCACATGATCCTCGGCGCGGGCGCGGCAGCGGGAGCAATGGACGCCGCCAACATGCTGAAGCCCGTCCTTTCACGAGGCGAGATGCGCATGATTGGCGCGACGACGTGGGATGAATACCGGCGCTACATCGAGCGCGACGGCACGCTCGTGCGCCGCTTCCAACCCATACCGGTTGAAGAACCCGCTTTTGAAGAAACAGTCGAAATCCTGGCGGGAATACGTAGCGTCTATGAGACGTACCACGGCGTGACCATTACTGACGAGGCGTTGGTAAGCTCCGTTAGGCTGGCGCAGCGGTACTTGCCGGGCAGGTTTTTTCCCGACAAGTCGATCGACTTGATTGATGAAGCCGCCGCCAAGGTCAAGGTCTCCCGCCTTACGGCGCCCGCAGAAATGCGCAAGCTCAAGCACCGGCTGGATTTGCTTCAAGCAGAAGCGAAAGAGGCCCGCGAAGAAGGCAACTATGACTGGATTACGCGCGTAAACAGTGAGATTGAAAGCCTGCATTCGCAGATGCGCGACATAGAGACCGGATGGCGCACGCAGCTTGCCGAGCATGATGCGGAAATCGGCGAGAAAGAGATTGCCGCAGTTATCGCTCAGTGGACCGGCATCCCCAGCAGTACCGTGGACACGAATGAAGCCCGCAGAATGCTCGAGATGGAATCGGTTGTCGCTCGGCGTATCATCGGTCAGCAGGAACCCGCACGGGAAGTCGCCCAGGCCCTGCGGCGCGCGCTTGCCGGCGTCAAGGACCCAACGCGCCCAATCGGTTCTTTTCTCTTTATTGGCAGTCCGGGAGTCGGCAAGACCGAACTCGCCAAAGCCATCGCGGAATTCATGCTTGGCGACGAGCTACAAATGGTCCGTATCGACATGTCCGAATATGACGAGTACCACACCATCTCTCGCCTGATCGGTTCGCCGCCGGGCTACGTTGGCTACGACGAAGCGGGACAACTCACGGAGGCGGTGCGGCGACGGGCGTATGCCGTCATCCTGCTCGACGACATCGACAAGGCGCATCCTTCTGTTCTCGACGCCCTGCTGCAGATTCTCGACCACGGTCAGCTCACCGACGGCCAGGGGCGCGTCGTGAGTTTTCGCAATGCCGTGCTCATATTCACGTCCAACTTCTTCGAAGATGACCCAAATCGCGTTGGGATAGGCTTCAACGCCGACAATGTGGTTGTCGATTACGATCGCATCAAGAAAGCGGCGCTCAAGGCATTGGAGCGGAACCTGCGTCCGGAATTCCTCAACCGAGTGGACACCGTCTGCGCCTTCCATCCACTTACCGAGGATGATATCCACAATATTGCCCGGCAGCTTGTCGAGGAGTGTGTAGCGCATCTGGCAAGCGAAGGAATCACCCTCGAAGTTGACGAGGCAGTGATCGCGCACCTGGCGAAGCGTTGCGGCACCGCGCAAGGCGCGCGGCCCTTGCGGCGGTACATCACCACACTGCTCGAAGACCCCCTAACCGATCTGCGCCTCAAAGATGAAGAGCAGACCCACTGGCTCGTAGAGCTCAACGCGGTCGGAGACAATGTTAACATTCAGCCGGCTGAAGTACCGATCGGTTGACGTGTGGGGCGGTTTTTGCACCAAATGCTCGACGTGCTGTTACCGCAGCGGTGCGTGAGTTGCAGGGCTCTCGGCGACAACCTCTGTCAACGGTGCGTCGCGGCATTTGCCAGTATGCCAGAGCTGCGGTGCCCTCTCTGCAACACTACCGTCACGAAGCCGTTCACGCTCTGCCGTCAGTGCCGGGTCACCTATCCAAGACTGCGAGGCATCGTGACGATTGGCGCGTTTGCCGGCCCGCTCCGCCACGCCATTCACCACTTCAAGTACCAGGGACGTACTAGCCTGGCGCCCGACCTTGGGAACCTAGTGAGCCGCTCAATCATGGACGCAGGCATTCCGCCCTGCGCCGCTATTGTCCCGGTCCCGCTCCATCCGAAGCGTGAAGCCGAGCGCGGCTTCAATCAAGCGGCGCTCTTGGCACGGGAAGTCAGCGAGAATCTGCATCTGCCCGTGCTCAATAACGGCATCGCTCGCACCGTTGACACGCCGCCGCAGGTTGGGTTGTCGCGTGAGCAACGCCTGCGCAATGTCTCCGGTGCGTTCTCAGTGCAGCCTGGGGTTTTCAGACACGGCGGTATGTTGCTCCTGGACGACGTAGCGACGACGGGAGCAACGCTCGTTACCTGCGCCCGCCTGCTGACGCAGGAAGGCGGTGCGCCCTGGATCTGGGGTGCGGTGCTGGCGCGCGGCGGCTAGAGACCAATCTATCCACACGGCACTCGGCGGCCCCCAGTAGCTCTTGAAGAATGCAAGGCCGCCTCGCACACTCTGGTGAAGGGCCGGCATCGTGGGGGATCTCCAGCGCCCATGCACATTGGTGCCCTGCGCCGCTGCTCCGGCGAGACGCGATTGCGGCCGACTTGCTGGCAATTGATTGTATGAGTGCTGTCTTTAGAGCGCGCGAGCAGGCGCTGAGCGGTTACGACCAGTGTATGGGTGCGGACACCGCCACCGAAGAAGCGCACGCCCCGCAACATATCGCCGCCGGTGACGGCGGTCGCGATGGAGTCGATCTACTTGCCGCCCGCCAGCGCATCGATGCCAAACACTCGCTCCGGATCAGCAATACCCAGGGATCGCACGCGCTTGCGTTCCTCGTCGTTGCGGTTCCAGAAGCGCCCAAGCATGCCGAACCAACACAAGAACTCGCTTAGCGTTCGGCTCTAAGGAAATCGAAAGTACGCGTGGCGATTTCATGGGCAGGCATGGGAAGTCTGAGAATATGGTCCGCGCCCTTCCAATCTGAGCGCGTGCGTGTGCGGGGTTCGACGAGGAGTAGAATTGTCAGCGGCTGTCGGGACGCTGCCTTGATGTGGGCGCACTCTTCGTACACGTGGGGATAGATGAATGCTTCCTCCATCAGAAGCGCGCTGCGCGCGCGATCGCCAGCGGAAGACCTGCTACCGAGACGCCCGAGGAGGTCCGCGAGATCCCGAACCACTGTGGTGGCTACCTTCTGCGCATCCAGAATCTCAGCAAGCGCAAGACGCAACCGCGCATTTGGAATCGCTAGGATTATGTCAATACACTTCACGTCCCACTATCGCCTTGGACTGCGGGTACCTGGATTCTCGCTCCCCAGGGACCGAAGACGGCCCAAGAGCGGCAATCGCGAAACAGTCCGCAGCAGGGAACGGATTTCACGCGAAAACGGCATTCCCATGCGCGGCATCCGAACCGCTCGCAGAATAGCGCCAAATACCCCGAGTTCATACCATGTAAACCGCAGACGGCGCACGCCAATGTCGGCAACGAATAATAGCAACGCAACTACCACCAGCGGCTGCCAAAACGGCCTATTGTAGCCATCCGGCGGCGGGCGGTCGTGGCGGAACGCTTCCGCCGCGCTCGTCAGCGCTTGTCCCCCGGTTACCGTTGCGAGTCGACGCAACAGCCGATAGTCCGTCTCAAAGCTCAAGAATTCGGCTGCGACCGGCACTACCGCGCCTGTAATCTGCTCGACTACGGGAGTATCACCGTCGTACTGCGTGATGCGCAGCGCGTAGACGCCAGCCTTGTCAGTTGTCAGCGTTCCTTCGTAGCGGCCCGGCGCCGTTTGCGGCAAGGCAAGGGAAAACGCGCGTTGTTCAGGACCAGCAACTTCTACCCGGGTAGCGAGCAGATTGCGAATATTGCCTTGGTCGTCCACCGAGTCTATGGCAATGGTCACATCGCTCCCGTCCACCCGTACCTGGGTCGCCAGTTGCGGATTGAGCGGGCTGGGCATGGTCCAGCGCACCATCTGTGCCCAAAACTGCTGGTTCTGCGGCCACTCGCCCCACTCCGCCGCCCAGTCCTGACCGGCATCGCTGGTCCATGCTACGGCGCGGCCCAGACCATACTGCCATTGCGCCAAGATTACTTCGCTCGTATCGGAAAGCAACGGCGTTTCCGCAGCCGGTTTCGGCTCGGTGCGCACAAAGGCGGAGAGATTAGGCAGGGAATCCGGCAAGATAGCGCGCAAGATCGGACTGGCCGTCACGACGCGCGGCTGAAAGAGACGGCTCATTATCAAAGACCGGCTCGCGCGCTGGCTCTCTTTTGTTACCACCTGCGGGATGTTCTCCGGTACGTCCGCGTAGTAGTAGCGTCCGTCTCCCAGCCTGACCAGGCGCTGCAACAGATTCTGGTCTGCATCCGCCCCAATTGCCACGGCGGAAAGCGTAATGTGATCGCGTCGCATGCGCGTCATCAGTGTTTCCCAAAGGCCGGGCGCCGAGGTGGACTGGCCGTCGGTCACCAGGATAATGTGCTTGACCTGCGCCGGCGTGCGGCGCAGCGTATCGTACGCAAGTTGCAGCGCATTGTAGATGTCGGTGCCGCCGCCGGCTTCGATTGTGGAGACACGGCGGACGACGTTATTGGCATCGTCCGCGTTGTTTACGGGAGCCGGACGAACCACCCACTGCGGCGAAAACTCAAATGCCAATACGCCAATCACGTCGCCGGACTGCAAGATCTCTACGGCTTGCGCTGCCGCCTCACGCGCCATGGCAATTTTGGATACCGGAGTGCCTTCGTTCATGCTGCCCGACTTGTCGATGAGCAGGGCCAGCGCCAGCGTCGGCAATTCCTCATGATCCGGCGGTTGTGAGATGACCGGCAGCGCGTGCTCCAAGGGGGTACCGCCGTAGTCTCCCATGCCAAACGCCGCAGCGCCGCCCAGGGCAACGAGACCGCCACCGAGATTCTGCACAAAGTCTCGCAGCGCTTGCATCTGCTGTTCGCTGAGTTGGGTGGCAGGCACATTTACGAGCACGACGCTCGATACGCCATCGAGGTCTTCAGGGCGAGTCGGAAGCTGCGCGGGCGATACGTTTTGCGCTTGGAGCCCGGCGACCTGGAGCGCCTGGGTGAGGATTGTGGCATCCCCAATTGTATTCTCCACAACCAGCACAACGCCCTTTGGCCCCACCTGCGAGTAACCGTAGGCGTCATTGTTTTGCGGTCGTTGATCTCCCGGCGCTACCACCTGGGCGCGAAATGAAAAGAAACCCTCTTCTAGACCAGGCTGCTGAATCGTGAAGGTGTTTTGTCCGTACTCAAGGTTTACCGACCCCTCACTGACAAGCGTTTCATTCATGAAGAGACGCAGCACCGCTTCCCCCTGCGTCGTGGATGCCACGGTGACCCGCACCTCAAAGCTCTCTTCCGCGCGCAGGGCATTGGGTGGCGCTACGTCGACAACGGCTGCGTCCACGCCAGGCTCAGCCAGGAGCGGCACGATGTCCACTTGGATGTCCTGCGCGGCGACCACCTCCGCGGCGCGCATGACATCACCCGCCGTTTGGTTGCCATCGGAGAGCAACACGATGCGTTTCGGCGCGTCAGGCGGGAATAAGGCGGCAGCCATTTCGAGCGCATCGCCGATGTTTGTACGGTCGTCAAGCCCCGCGGGGACTTCACCATCATCTATCTCGCGGCGACCGAATGGATGCTCGATGCGAGTGCCGTCGCCGAACGTTAAGAGCGCAAACGTGTCGTCCGGGCCGCGCTCATCTGCCGCTCTCGCTATCCATTGACGCGCGGCAGCCTGCGTTGGGGCGGAAACGCTGGCCGAAGTATCAAGCAAGAAGATGGTATTGACCGGCCCGCCCGGCACTGGCAGCCGCAACCCCGCGAGGGCGAGAATAACCAGGGTAACCGCGATGAGTCGCAGAGCGGTCGCCGGTACCAGGGTGCGCCGCGAAAGCTGCATCACACCGTTTCTGGCGACAAAGACGACTACCACCCACGCGACAGGGATGAGGATGAGCAGCCACGGTTGTGTGAAGAATGCATCCATCGCTATGTACGCACGCGGTGGTACCACACCCATTCGAACAGCAGGAGGAAGAGCACGACAAGCGCCAGGTACCGCCAGATTTCATGAAATACAGGCAACTCAACCGGCGGCACCGACGCGCCACTACCTGCAAGCGCCGGAATTTGCGAACCTACGTTCGTTTCCGCCACCTCTTGGAGACTCACAATGAAGACTTCACGGTAGACCTCCTCGCCGCCAGCGTAGTGGACCAGGTGGTAGACACCAAGCTCCTCCGTTTCGGAGAAAGAAATGCGCTGTCTGCCTGCGAATGAGATTCGACCGCCGCCAGGTTTCTCTACGACCAGGCGATCTGCATGCGGGTGTAATCCCAGCTCAATGACGTCCTGGGGCTGAATGTGCGTGGCGGTTTCTTGAATACGGTAGGGATTGAGCCACTGGTAGATATTCCCCATCAGCACGGGAAACGCCGTGCGCAATGGTAGGTTGCTTTGCATCAGGGAGAACGTAAAGACCACCATGCGCCTACCGTCGAAGGTGCCGCTGAACAGCAATGGCCCCCGATTGCTCCCAATAAGCTCGTCCGCCCATGGCGGCAACTCCAAGCGGCGCGCACGGGACACCTGCAGGTCGCGGATATCCACAAATTGCATCAGGTGGTGGTCTTGCGCCACATAGTCAAGCGGCGGCGCCACAATCTCTCCGCTCACCGGCAAAAGGGGCGATCCCACTGGTGGATTGAAGATCAGCCAGTTGCCGGGCGGGAGCTCCGGCGGCAGCCAGCCATCAAAAATATACAGGTCATATACGTCTGCCGGACGAAACTCCACCGGACGCACGTGGTCGAGCGCGAGAAACGGTAGCGGCGCGAATACCGTACTGAGAAAGAAGGGTGTATCCGACACCAAGAGCGCGCGGAGCACCGGCGGCGGCATGAGTATTGACGCCGTGCGGTTGTCCGCCGCCAGCGCATCCTGGTGATCCAGCACAGCATCCACACGGGATACGCCGGGCGGAAAGTCGCCAAAGACCAAATCTACCGATGAGCCGGCACTCTCGAAAGGAGCGAGCGTTATGTCACGTCGTTCGAGCGGTTGGCCGTCCGCCAGCACGGCCAAGGGCACCGTGACGGATTCAGCGCTGTAGTTTTGGACCTGAACGAAGGCCTCTAGGCTATCCAGCCGGCGGCGGATGGCGAAGGCGCTGATTCCTTGATTATTCGCCGGTGTACCCACACGTACAAAATAGACCGTGGTATTGATCGAATCGGGTACCGCGGGTGAGGGAAAACTGCCATCCGTATACAAGTAGACTTCGCTGCCGGGCAAGGAATCCGCCAGGGAAACAGCGAGCTGAAGGACACGATCGACATTTCCGACGGTGGCAGTCTGCGCTATACTCTCGACCGCATCGCGTGCGGCCTGTTCGTCACGAGTCAGATAGGCAAGGACGGCAGGCTGGTTGCCAAAGCTCATCACAGTCAGCCGGTCGCCCGGTTCTATCACGTTGAGCTGCTCAAGTGCGGCGGCTTTCGCCGCCTCCAGCCGTGTCGTGTCGCCGCTCGACACGCTCATGCTGGCGGAGGCATCGATCACGTGGACAATGTGCCGCTGCGGTATCGTCTCCGCCGTGCGCTCCGGTCGAGCGAGCACAAGTGCCAGGAGCAGGATTGCGAGAAGCTGTAAGAGCAGAAGCAGATGACGCCTCAGCCGTTGCCACAGGGTGAGCGCCTGCTCCCGTTGCACGAGGTCGCGCCAGAGAAAGATGCTGGGTACTTCGACGCGCAAACTGCGCGGCCGCAAAATGTAGAAGAGCAGCACCAGCCCCGCGAGCGCCCCCCACGCGAGAGCCAAAGGGACCAGCAGGCTCATAGAACGACTCTCCGCAATAGTCGCTGGAACACCACTTCTTCCAGCGGCCAGGAGGTCTCAAGCCGCACATAGCGCGCATTGCGCCGCCCACAAAAGGCCTCAAGCTGGTCGGCCCAGTCGAGCACGTGTTCACGGTACTGATTGAGCGTTTCCGCATCGGCCGCCACGTTGATCGTCCGGCCGGTTTCCCGGTCGACGAGGCTCAATTCTCCGCTCAATTCAGGATCGATTTCCGCCCAATCGAGCACATGCAGGAGCACGAGTTCATTACCGGCCTCCTGAATTGCCGTGATGCCCCGATACGCGTCTTCCGTCATCATGTCTGAAATGAGAATCACGAGGCCGCGCTGGGCGTTCCGGGCGACGTAATTGCGCAGCGCCGAAACGAGCGAGGTTGCGCCGCCGATGGGCTCCACCTGCTCGAGAAAGTCGAAGTAGCGCAATATGAACGCTCGCCCTTGAGCAGGTGCGAAGTACTGTTCCACGGTCTCGCTGAATACTGCCGCGGACAGCACGTCGTCGCGGTTGAGCGCAATGTACCCCAAGCTGCCGGCCAGCGACTTCGCGTAGGTAAATTTATTCTGGCGCCCCCAGTCCATAGAGCGGCTGCCGTCCACGAGCACATGAACGGCGAGATGCTCTTCCGCCTCGCGGAGCTTAATGTAGAGGCGATTGGAGCGGCCAAAGACGTTCCAATCGATATGACGATAGTCGTCTCCGGGGCTGTAGTTGCGGTAGTCGGCAAACTCTATCGAAGAGCCAAACTGCCGACTGCGCCTGCCCCCTCCGCTCACCATGCCATAGCCGCGGCGGCTGATGAGCTGCAAGCGGTCTAACCGCCGCAGGAACGCGTGGTCTATCAGTGCCGAAGGACTCGGCTTCATTCTTCCTTGTCCGGTGAAATCGTCATGGCAAGCTCGTCAATGACCGTGTCTGCTGTGATACCCTCCGCCTCAGCCTCGAAGTTCAGGATGAGCCTGTGCCGCAACGTGTGATGCGCCACCGCGCGAATGTCGTCAAACGAGACGTTGTACCGATTGTCGAACAGGGCGCGAACCTTGCCGGCCAGCACGAGGGTCTGGGCGCCGCGAGGGGACGCGCCGTAGCGCACGTAGTTACGCGTGATCTGCGGCGCCTCAGGCGACTCCGGATCCGTGGCCGTAATCAGGCGCACGGCGTAGCGCAGGACGTGGGAGGCGATTGGCACCTGGCGTACGAGCACCTGCAGCGCCACGATGTCCTGCGTGGTTGCGACTTTTCGCACTTCCGGCACCACGTCCGTTGTGGTACGCAGTACGATCTCCTCCAATTCCGCAGCATCGGGATAGTTTACGATGATCTTGAAGAAGAAGCGGTCCAACTGCGCTTCGGGCAGCGGATAGGTGCCTTCCATCTCGATGGGGTTCTGCGTCGCCATCACAAAAAACGGTACCGGCAGATCGTGCAACGTGTTGCCCACGGTCACCGTGCTCTCGTGCATGGCTTCCAACAGTGCCGACTGCGTCTTCGGCGTGGCGCGGTTGATTTCATCTGCCAGAATCAGGTTGTTGAAAATCGGCCCCGGCTCGAACCGAAAGAAGCGGCTATCCTGCTGGTCCTCTGTGATGACCGTCGTCCCCGTGATATCCGCCGGCATCAGATCGGGGGTGAATTGGATCCGTCCGTACCGCAAGTCGAGTACTTCCCCTAGAGTCTTGACAATCTCGGTCTTTCCCAGTCCCGGCACACCTTCGAGCAGCGCATGCCCGCCGGCGAGAAGACAAATCAGCACACTGTCAACCACGGCTTGCTGGCCAACGATGACTTTCCCCAACTCAGCACGAATATCCTGGCTCAAAGTTTGAAAGTGTTCGATTCGTTCCTCGGTGGGCCGTGTGATCATTGCGCTTGCTCCAAAGCATTTGACAAAGCGTTAAAGTACTGCTGAACATAGTCTGCTACCATCCAGGGCACAAAGTGGCTCGCGCCGCCGCTGGAAATGATGGCGTTACCGGCGTCGGTCACACCGAATTGCGCCGGTGCCGCACCCGGTCCAGGGACCGCCACCGGTGCGCGCTGCGGCGACCACAGCGACGGGCCAATACCTCTATCAGCCAAGACGAACGAGGGCCTTTGCTCTATCTGCAGGCGGGGCGCTTCCGGTCCCGGCTGGAAGGATTCCTCACCGCTATTGCCGCCGCCCTGACTCGGTCCGCCGGGAGCCGACTGAAGCTGCCAGGAGTTTTGCTGTTGCGCCGGTCCTGACTGCTCCGTCACACCGGACGTGTTGAATGCTTGCTGTGCCCGCGCCATGAGTTGTTGGGCGTCTCCCTGTTGAGATCCGGCTTCCTCGCCACCGGCGCCGGCACGCAATTGCTCGGATTGCTGCTCCGATTGCTGTTGCGCGCGGATCCGCTGCCCGCGCTCCTCGATGGCGTCGCCGAGCTCCTGGAGTTCACGCTCTGTCGCCCGGTCGTTGTACGACGCAACTTCCCGGCTCACGTCGGCTAATTCCTGCGCGAGGCGCGGATCGGTGGCCTGGGCCTGCTCCGCCGCTTTGGCAAACGCGTCCGTCATGTCGTTGCGGTCTTCTCGCGACAGGTCGCGCACCTGACTTGCCAGATCTTCCAACGCTTGCGCCGCTTGCTCGTAATTGCCGCGCTCGAGGTCTTGCCCCGCTTCTCGCGATGGTCGCGCTTGAGAGAGCTCTCGACCTACCTCCGCGAGGGCGGCTGCTTGTTCGTTGATTTGGGGATTGCGATACGCCTCCAGTTGTTGGGCCAAATCGGAAAAGCCTGCCTGCTCGTCTTGGCCTTCTCCGGTGGTACCATCCTCCCCAGCTTGGCCCTGTTGGGCCTGCGCCTGCTGCTGATTGGAGTCGGACTGCGACAGCAAGGGCTGGTCCTGCTGGGACTGTGCCGTGTCCTGAGCCGCCGCGGAATCAGCCAGGTCTTCGCCGGCTGCCGGGCTCAGCACTTCTTCACCCGACACCAAAGCGTCCGGCGTCGTACGCTCGAGCAGCGTCCCCTCCCGAACTGCCGCGACCTGATGGGCCAGCGGCGCCAGGGGCGCCAGTTGTCCGGCCATGTAGGGGAAAACCTCCCACAGGAAGAGCGCAACGAGCGCCAACGCGAGCAGGAGAACGTCCCTTTGCGGGAGGCGAACCGGAAACACTTGCCGGGGTTTGATCTCGCGGGCATGCCGCCAAGCGTCACCGAGAAGCACGGCCCGAAAGGGGCTTTCCGCGGCGTGGCCCAACTCCTCGATCGTAGTAGCGAGACGTTCGGACAGGGCCAAGCGCGCATCATACGCCCTGGCAATATCCAACGTATTCAGCCGCCGCAATAGCGTGGGGACAACCAGCGCCAAATACACACAGAGAGCCGCAAACAAACTGATCGCGAAGACGGGAAGTTGCGGAACAACGAGAGACCCAACCAAAGAGACGCCCACATATAGTAGCGCCGCCACCCACAACGCACGTACGCCCCGCAACAATACGCCAAGCAGCCGCAACCGCCGGCCGAACTGTGTAATCTGTTGGACAAAGGCGGGCGCGGAGGGAATGCCTTGTCCGGGATACCCAGCGTCAGAAGAAGATGTCTTCGACAAGGTCGCCACGCTGCCTGCTGCTTCCTATCCACCGGTGAAGTGTACAGTGCCGATCGCACCTACACCGGAGGTAACGCGTTCACTGCAGGTGGCAAGTTCGTCGCAGGTGTTCACTACATGGGAAGAAGTGATGCGCTGCGACAACTGCAACGGCCGATGCAAACCTGACCGATAACGCTCCGCCAAGTAATGGCTACGGCCAATGCACACCGTCTCTGCGCGGGTTGTGCAGCTTGCCCCCGCCTGCTCTGCTTTCTGAATCAATCTTACCTGAGAACAAGAGGTGCGTAAACGCAGCCACGATTGAAGCGCCACAAACGCTATGCTATTATGGCACCGAACTATGCCCCAACCTTGGCAAAGAACCCATGCTGTGCTGAAGGCAGGAGGACACGATGGCGACAGAGTCTGGTAGTACGATTGAAGCCCTATTGGAAGAGCAGCGGCTCTTTGCTTCACCTGCGGGATTTGCAGAGAATGCCCACGTCAACGATGATGCTGTCTTTGCGCAAGCCGCTGCCGATCCGGAGGCCTTTTGGGCCTCGGTTGCGGATGAATTGCACTGGTTCAAGAAGTGGGACCAGGTGCTGGATGAATCCGATCCGCCGTTCTTCAAGTGGTTTGTGGGCGGCAAGCTCAACATCACCTACAATTGCATCGACCGCCATCTAACCTCCTGGCGGCGCAACAAAGCCGCCATCATCTGGGAAGGCGAGCCCGGCGACCAGACTGTGCTCACTTATTACGACCTCTGGCGAGAAGTGAGCAAGTTCGCCAATGCCCTGAAGGGTCTGGGCGTCAAGAAGGGCGATCGGGTGACCCTCTATATGGGCATGGTGCCGGAACTCGCTATCGCCATGCTGGCTTGCGCGCGCATCGGCGCGCCCCACAGCATCGTCTTCGGCGGCTTCAGCGCCGAAGCCCTGGCCGACCGCATCAACGACGCCCAGGGAACCGTGGTTGTGACCTGCGACGGCGGCTGGCGGCGCGGCGGCATCGTGCCGCTCAAGCAGATGGCCGACGAAGCCGTAGAACGCTGTCCCACTGTTGAAAACGTGGTCGTCGTGAAGCGCATCGGCGACGAGGCCGCTATCGAAATGAAGGAAGGTCGCGACCACTGGTGGCACGACCTCATGGAAAATGCCGAACTGAGATGTGAGCCGGAAGAGATGGACGCCGAGGATATGCTCTACATCCTCTACACCAGCGGCACCACCGGCAAGCCCAAGGGCATCGTACACACCACCGGCGGCTATTCCACGCAGACCTATCTCACCACCAAGTGGGTCTTCGACATGAAGGATGATGACGTGTACTGGTGCACGGCCGACATCGGCTGGGTCACCGGCCACTCGTACATCATCTACGGCCCGCTGCAGAATGGCGCCACGACCGTCATGTATGAGGGCGCGCCGGACTTTCCGGGGCGCGACCGTTTCTGGGACGTGGTGGAGAAGTACGGTGTGACCATACTCTACACCGCTCCCACGGCCATCCGGGCCTTCATGCGCTGGGGCGAAGAGTATCCGGCCATGCACGACATGTCGAGCCTGCGCCTGCTGGGCTCCGTGGGCGAACCCATCAACCCCGAAGCCTGGATTTGGTACCACAAGAACATTGGCGGCGAGCGGTGTCCCATTGTGGACACCTGGTGGCAGACTGAGACCGGCGCCATCCTCATATCACCGCTTCCCGGCTACACGACGACGAAGCCCGGATCGGCAACCCGGCCGATCCCCGGCATCACCGCGGCAATTCTGGATGAAGCCGGCAGCGAAGTGCCGGAGGGCGGCGGCTACCTTGTGATACAGCGGCCGTGGCCTTCCATGCTGCGCACGATCTACGGCGATCCCGAGCGCTTCAAGGACCAGTATTGGAGCCGCTATCCGGGCATCTACTTCACCGGCGACGGCGCCAAGGTCGATGCAGACGGCTATTACTGGGTGCTTGGCCGTGTGGACGACGTGATGAACGTCGCCGGCCACCGCCTGTCCACGATGGAGATCGAGAGCGCGCTGGTTGACCACCAATCCGTGGCGGAAGCTGCCGTCATCGGCAAGACCCACGAACTCAAGGGTCAAGCGGTTTCGGCGTTCGTACTCCTCAAAGAGGGCATCGACCCGGGCGATACGCTGCTCGATGAACTGAAGAAGCACGTGGCCCAGAAGATTGGCCCCATCGCGCGGCCGGACGACATCTTCTTCACCGCCGACCTGCCCAAGACTCGCAGCGGCAAGATCATGCGCCGCCTCCTGCGCGACGTGGCGGAAGGCCGCGCCCTTGGCGACACCACGACTTTGCTCGATGCCAACGTAGTGGATAATCTGCGCGGGCAGTACGAGGATTCTGAGGGATAGGATGGTCGCTGGCCGCTCGAATATATGGCGTCTGGATGCCTTAGGGAGACTAGATACAGCGGGTTCTGTGGCACTGTTCCCTAGATCCCGCTGTTTTTACTATTAAATGAAAAACTCCCCTGCAACAATGTGCAGCGGAGGCTTCACTATTCTTGAATGCAAGTCTGAGACGACTGTGCCTTAGTCTTTGCCAGTCACAGAAGGTAACTATCTCACCGCCACGCCACCGCTACCGGCTGCCACCGGTTCATCTTCGCTGGAACTTAGCCACCGCTCACCGTATTCGCGCATCATTTCGAGCACCGGCACCAGCGCGCTGCCTTTTTCCGTCAGGGTGTACTCCACGCGCGGGGGGATCTCCGCATAGGCATGGCGCGTGATGATCTGCTCTTCCTCAAGCGTGCGGAGGCGTTCGACCAGGGTATTGGGGCTGATGCCTTCGAGCGAGCGCTCCAGCGTGCAGAACCGTTGGGGACTCTGCGCAAGATCGCGCAAAATGAGTAACGTCCAACGTCCGCAAATCAATGACGCAGTACGCGCTATGGCGCACTCCACGTCTTTATCGGAACAGCGAGTGGACATAGCTTGCCTGAACTCCACTATGGGCGGGTTGCCCGCCCTGGCGCTCGCACCACTTAATTTCGATTGTAGCGTAGCTCCGGCGGGACGGTCAAACGCTCGTCAGGTTACGCGCATAGGATTCGCGCAGATGCTGCGGTACGGCGTGTCCCCGCTTACACATGCGCAGAAGAAGGTTGACGCCGCCGCCTGCAATACGCTATAAGAAGGCGAAGTGACTCTTGGAGAAGTGGGGCGTTACGGAATTGAAGCTCGCAATACGACTGTTGCTCTTGCTTGTGGTGTGCCTGGTGCCGGCAACGCCTGCCTCTGCCTTTTCATTTGTGGTGGAAGAGGAAGACGGCTCGTTGACGAATTTGACGCGCTTCCGCCCACCGGCCTTCCTGCGCGAGCACTCGGAATACGTGGTAACGCGCATCGAATACGGCAACGCTACGTACTACCATCCGTCGCTCCACGGCGGCACCATGGCAAATGGCGAGCCGTACAGCCGCTTTGACCCCATAATTGCGGCCAGTCCATTCTTTCCGCTCGGCACCATTGTACGTGTGACTCGTCTCTCAACCGGCGCGGTAATCATCGTGACCATCAAGGACAGGGCTCCTTCCCCTGGCTTCATGTGGATAGACCTCAGTGAAGCGGCGTTCATTCAATTGTCACCGTTCGTAACCGGCCGCTTCGACGTGCAACTGGAAATACTGAGCCAGTGACCCCATCGCGCAGCCTCTCTCTTCTTGCCGTACAGCTATGAGTAAGACGTCATACACAATCGCGCCGCTCACGCCGGTGCCGCAACACGTGCTGGGAACCCGCGAAGAGTTCAACATGCTCACCTACGGCCCCAGCGAGATTCTGCTCGCCGCAGACGGAGATAAGATTGCCGGCGCCGTGCGCCTTGCCCTGCGGCAAGATGAGCGCCGCCAGCACGGCCTTATTGCCGATCTCTCCGTGCACGAGGACTACACGCGCCAGGGGATTGAAGAGGACTTGATCATCGCTGCCGAAGAGCGCCTTAAGGCAGCGGGGGTGACGAAGATCGACGCCATCGTGCGCGATGGTGAAGGAGGCACCGTGCCATTCTATGAACGCGGTTACTGGGCCTCCCGCAAGATGGTGCTGCTGACCTGGAATCTGGAAAACCTCGAAGATCTGGACTCAGACCACGAATTCACCATCGAAGAGCACACCGCTCCTGATCCGGCGTTTCTCGCGAACTTCGTGCTTGAAAGCTATCAGCCCTACTGGCGCTGGTGGAAAGAGTACAAAGAAGACACGCGCTGGCACCGGGTGGAATATCCCGCGGAGCCGGAAGCACCGCCAAGTGCTGACTTGGCGCAAGAAATGCGCGGGCGAGTGGAAGCGCGGGTCGCGGCATTTGGCGCAGCCGCACCGCAGACGCTCTTTGCCGCCAGCCTCGACGGCGAGGTAGTCGGCCTGTGTGACGCCAAAGCCGCTGAGGACGACATTACCTTCGACTGGGGCTTGCTCGTGCGCCGCGACTTTGGCGGGCGCCGCATAGGATCGGCGCTCCTTGGGCACGCCCTGCACTGGCTGAAATCACAGGGCATGACCGCGGCACGCATCGTGACTACTTCAGGTCTCGATGACTACGATCCCACGGTCTACCTCTACGCCGCTTCCCACGGCGGCGTAATCAGTGCCGAGTACCTGAATCTGGTCAAGAGACGGCTCAATGGCACCAGTGAACAGGGCCGGGAACAATAGCTCCTGCAACCTACTCCCGGCATATTTCGGCCCCGCATCTATAGCCACCAGCAAGATTCAGGCAAGTGCCGCCAGGCGCCATGCTCTTCAATTCCGCCGCGGCGGCAGCTTCACTAATCCCCGCGACTATGGTAGTCTAACTGCGAATACGACCATAGTTCGGCAGTTGAGCATCGGCATTGAGCGATCTCCAATTCTACTAGGCAGGGAGCAGTTACCATGGCCTTTACCGTGCAGGACCTCAAATTCGGCAAGGATGCACTGGACGGAATCTCCGAAAAGACGCTGACCGTACACCACGACACGTTGTATGCGGGTTATGTCAATAAGCGCAATGAGATCGAAGAAGGTCTCAAGAATGTTGACCGTTCCACGGCCAACCAAGCCTACAGCGCCTACCGCGCCCTGAAGCTGGAAGAAACGTTCGCGGCGGACGGCCAGATTCTCCATGAGCTTTACTTCGATACCCTCGGCGGCAACGGCGAAGCCGGCGGCGAGTTGGCTGAGAAAATCGCCGCGGACTTTGGTTCCTGGGATGCCTTTGTCGAAGATGCCCGCGCCTGCGCCATGGCGGCGCGCGGCTGGATGGTTACCGCGCTCGATCCAACGGACGGCAAGATTCATAACTTTCTCTGCGACGTGCACAATCAGGGCGGCGTTTGGGGAACCATCCCGCTCTGGACCATCGACACTTACGAGCACGCCTATTTCATGGACTACGGCAGCGACCGCCCGTCCTACATCACGGCACTGCTGAAGAACGTGGACTGGGATGCCGTCAACGAGCGCTACCAGGCGGCCAAGGCGTCCCTGGCGGCGCGGTAGAACGAGACAAAGTCGCCAAAACTTCAGCCGAAGACATAATCTGGATAGTGATGGAGGCGCAGGTCATAGGCCTGCGCCTCTTCTCATTGGTAGTGGATCACATAGTCGCAATTACCGGCGCCATTTAGTGGGCAAATTCCCTAGAGCGCCACGCGCAATGTATCGCTTTCGAATGGACGCGCTCCTTGGATACCCGCCATCCTAGGTGCCCCGGCTGTCTGGCCAAGTCCGGACGTAGCGGCCCGGCCAATCGGCTGCTACAATAGCACGGCAAAGAGGGTACGCATTGGGGAAGCGAGGCAACGGGTGAGCATTGCAGCGGAAATCAAGCATACGAGTGTGCCGGACGGCTCGCTAGCTGTGTGGAGTCTTGGGCAGGCAGGCTGTGTCTTCAAGTCGAGCCAAGGCTCCGTCGTCTACGTTGATCCCTACCTTGGCGACTCCTGCAACCAACTCTACGGCTTGGAGCGCCTCATACCACCGCCGCTCGCCGCGGCTGAAGTGCAGGCCGACTTCGTGCTTGCCACCCATAACCACGCCGACCACCTGGACCCCGATGCCTTTCCCGAGGTCGCGCGGTACAACGCGACGGCGCTTTTCATCGGTCCCTCCTCGTGCACGAATTCGATGCGCGCATTGGGCATTCCCGCCAGCCAAACGTACACGCTCAACCATGACGACGTTCTCCATAGCGGTGCGGTTCGCATTCACGCCACGTTTGCCAACCACGTCTGGGGCGACCCCGATGACGCGCCTGATGCCGTGGGCTATGTGATTGACTTTGACGGGCTGCGCGTCTACGTCAGTGGAGACACACTCTATCACGAGCGGATGGAGGGCATCGCGGAGCTGCATCCCCACCTGGCCTTCATCTGCATCAACGGACGCTGGGGCAACATGTCGGCGGCCGAAGCCGCGCACCTTGCCACCGTGCTGTGTGCGCAGACCGCTGTGCCGACGCACTACAACATGTTCGCGAACAACACCGCCGATCCCGCCGACTTTGTGCGGGCGCTGGAAGCTGAAGGGGGCAGCGTGCAACCGCTTGTCCTTAAACCAACTGAGCGTGTGCTCTACCCAGAAAGGGATGCCCCGTGAGCCAGAAGAGAGTACTCAAAGCCGACCGGGCCTTCACTGCTACCGGCGCAGATCCAATACCGCACGCCGCTGTGGCTACAACCGACGACCGCATCACCTTCGTAGGGCCGGCGTCCGCACTCGGCCCAGACCACTTGGAAGGCGCGGTGGTGGAAGAATTCCCAGGGCACACACTAATGCCCGGAATGCTGGACGGCCACATCCACTTGAGCTTCACTGCCGGCAGTACTCATCCGGAAGTTGTCGACTACATCAGCCGCGAGACCGACATGCAGCAGGTGGTGCGCACCGCAGCCAACGCGCAAAAGTGCCTGAGAGCGGGCCTCACCACCGTCCGTGATCTCGGGGCGCGCCGTGACGTCGTACCGACCGTGCGCGACGCCATCAACAGCGGCCAGATTGCCGGTCCCCGCATCCTCTCCTGCAACTTCCCTATCACAGTGACCGGCGGACACCTGCACTTCGTGGGCTGGGAAGCCGACGAGGAATGGGAACTGCGTAAAGCGGTCCGCACACTCGTCAAAGAGGGCGCCGACGTCATCAAGATCTGCGCCAGCGGCGGCAACATGACGGCCGAATCCAACCCGCTCATGGTGCAGTACAGCGCCGAGCAACTGAGAGTGGTCGTGGAAGAGGCGCACAAGCTCGATACGCCGGTGGCGGCCCACGCCATTCCCGCCGACAGCATTCGCAACTGTATCGAAGTCGGCATCGACACCATTGAGCACTGCGTCTGGCTCGGCGCCGACGGCGGTTATGACTATGATGAAGCAGCCATGGCAACGGCGGTCGCGAAAGGTCTGACGGCATCGATCACCCTCGCCGGTGTATTTCGGGGCTACCTCACCGATCAGCCGATTAACGATCTCATGCGAGAGGCTATGGGCATACAGGGACCGCTCGAAGCGGAACGAGTCGAACAGTTCCGCAAGCTCTGGCAATCGGGCGTTAACCTCATCATTTCCAGCGACGCCGGCGTGCGGTATACGCCGCCCGACGACTACTACGTCTCACTGCAATGTGCCGTAGAGTTGCTGGGTATTCCGACCAAAGACGTTCTGCATATGGCTACGCGCAGCCCGGCGCAAGGCTTGGGCGTCCTCGACGAAAGAGGAACGCTGGAGGTGGGTAAGGTCGCCGACATCATTGCGGTGCAGGGCAATCCGCTCGCGGACATCAAGGCTATGGCCAACGTTACGGCAACAATTGTAGGCGGCACTGACATGTTCCGTGACGGCATGATCGCCGGGCCGCGTACAGTTGCCCTGGGTGTCAGCTAAGAACACCGGGAGCGGTTGACTCGATATTGGAGTGATTGAATCTGTAAGCGTAGCTCCTCAACTATCCCCTCTCCCCGAGGGAGAGGGCTAGGGTGAGGGTTAATCTTCAGGGTACAGCAGACGAAAGGGTACTGAAGCATGGCGGCGCAGTTGCTATCCGACATTCGCATTCGAGAAGTAGAGACATACTTTACCGACGAGATCGCCCGCACACCGCTCAAATTCGGCGGTGTCACCATGGAGGGCGCTACCCACGTGCGGGTGCGGATCGCGGTAGAGAACCTTGCCGGTCAGGCGGCAGAAGGCTGGGGCAGCATGTTCCTCGCCATCGGCTGGGCCTGGCCGACTGACGCCGTTGATGCGCTGGCTCGCGATGCGGCAATGCGCCAGGTAGTGGAACGCTATGCCAAATCTCTTGAGAGCCACACCGGCTTCGCCCATCCCATCGACATTGCGCTGAAGACGGAGCCCACACTTCTCAGCAATGCCGCGGACGTCAGCCGCGCCATGCAGCTTGCCGAGCCAATGCCCGTACTTGCTTCGCTCGTGTGCGGTTCGCCCTTTGACGGCGCGCTCCACGACGCCTTCGGCAATGTGAATGGTATTTCCAGCTACGATGGGTACTCCGATGAGTTCATGGCGGAGGACCTCAGCGCGTACCTTGGGCCGGAGTTCAAGGGACAGTACCTCGACGACTACGTGCGGTCGGCCTACGTTGCGGAGATGCCCGTCTTTCACCTCGTTGGCGGCCTCGACAAGCTGTTCGAAAATGAAATCACATCCGATGATCCTGACGACGGCGAGCCGGTCTCGCTCGACCAATGGATCGACCGGGACGGCGTGTATTGCTTGAAAATCAAGCTTCTCGGCAACGACATGGATTGGGACGTGCAGCGCACACTGGACGTGTACGCCGTAGGCAGGGAGTCGCTGGCCAAGCAGGGCAGGGAAGAAATCTACCTCACCGCCGACACCAACGAAATCTGCGAGACCCCTGATTACATGGTTGAGTACTTAGAACGCGTGCGGGAACAATCACCCGCCGCCTACGAGACTCTGCTTTATGTCGAGCAGCCTACCCACCGCGACCTGGACAGAGCGCCGTTCCGCATGGACGGTATCGACAAACTCAAGCCCGTCATCATGGACGAGAGCCTTTACAACCATCAGCAGTACGAACGTGCCAAGGAACTGGGCTGGTCCGGTATAGCGCTAAAAGTGTGCAAGGGTCACTCCCATAGCCTGCTCTTCACGGCATTGGCAACCCACGACGGTCTGCCGTACACGGTGCAGGACCTCACCAATCCTGATCTATCGCTCATCCACTCGGTGAGCTTTGCCGCGCGCATCAATCCCATGATGGGTGTGGAGTGCAACTCACGGCAGTTCTTCCCGGCATCTAATGGCGCGGTGGCCGCCGTCCACCCGCAGATAGCCAACGTGCGCAACGGCGTGGCGCATACGGGAACGCTCACCGGAACCGGGCTTGGCTACCAGATGGACCGCATTCTCGCGCAAGCGAGCGCGTAGTCCGACAGGCTGAGTGTGTTCTGCCGAATGCGCAACTCGGGCCTGGGACGCTAGAGGGAATCACCGCCGTCTATATCCAAACACTGCCCCGTAACCCAGGCCGCCTCACCGCCAGCGAGGTAGACCGCTGAGAGTGCCACATCGGCGGGATGGCCGTCACGGGTGAGAGCCGCCGGCGGTAGTTCCGCATCTTCCGCGCCCCGCGAATCGCCAATCGCGCCGGGGCAGATGCAATTCACGCGAACACCGTGCTCAAGGTACTCGCGCGCCAAGGTGCGGGTGAGCCCTACCAGCGCCTCTTTGCCTGCCGCGTAGCCCACGTTGGCTTCCCGGCGCGTGCGCCGGGCCGCAGACACGAAGAGAATGCAACCGCTGTGCTGCGCTACCATGGCGGGCAACACCGCGTGCGCACAGTAGTAGGCCGTATCGACATTTATGTTGATGAGGTACCGCCACTCATCCGGCGCCGTCTCGTGCAGCTTTTGACCGCCATAGGCGTAGTCGCCGAGATTGTCGAAGAGCACGTCAATACGTCCCCACCTATCGACAGCCGCCTGAGCCATAGCCGCGGCCCCCGCCGGCGTCGCCAAATCTGCCGTGGCAATTGCCGCCTCACCGCCAAGTGCCTCAATCTCCTGCGCCAGAGGTTCCAGCGGCCCCGCTCGCCGGGCAACCAGGAGCGCCTTCGCCCCCTCCCGCGCAAAGTGCAGCGGCGTGGCGCTTCCCATGCCGCCGCCGGCGCCAGCGATTACGGCAACTTTTCCCGCCAAACGACCGGATCCATTCATATCTTCCATTCTCTTCTTTCCCCTATTGAATCTAGTCTCTTCCCACTACGATGCGCCACCAACGAGAAGTGGTATCTCCGGTAGCGCAGGTTTGTAACCTGCGCCCTCTGCGCACGCCCTTACACTCTCATCGAATACTATGAGCGCTTCCACCTTCGCGCGCTAGCCAGCAAGAACAACCATCCGGTAGCGCAGGTTTGCAACCTGCGCAACACCCCATCAATTCATGGATTCACACCAGAACCCATCGTACTCCCACGGTTCATCCGTCAATCCACCTTTTACCGCGTTGTGTAGGATGTATTGCGCTTTCTCATCGAATTCAGCCTCATCGCGCACAATACGGTCGTACGTCTCAGCTTGCCACAGTTTACCTCGCCGTCCCCGGGCCTGATTGATCCGGCGAGCGCTGTGCCGCTTTACGCTATGCATAATTCCACTAAGCGAGTACCACTCGTTCGGCCCAAAAATGAGTGGCGATGCGAGCACGTGCGCGTGGTCTGGCATTACGGTAAGCACGTTCACGCGCCACTTCTCTCGATGCCAATGGAGTATGGCACGCTTCACAACAGCACGCTCTCCAATACCTAAACTGGGTCTGACACCGGAATGGAGGCGAAAGGTAAGAAAGTACGTGGAGCCGCCCAATTGCCAGTGGGGGAGATTCCTCTTCTTGGTCGTGAGTGTTGATCGCGCAGGTTGCAAACCTGCGCTACCGGAGCGGGAGGATGACGCTCGTTTCACAATGGCTCCAGTCTCCATGCGCGTACTCAATGCCGAAAGGCACAGATGGATGTTGGTTCGCGGTTCGCCTTTGCGCAGGTTACAAACCTGCGCTACCGGAGTAGAGTGGCGTCGATTGTTTCATCAGAGTTTCGGCTACTTCAGACCTGCTCAATGCCTAAATTGAAGATGAGTATTCACTTGCCAATCAGGATTGCGCAGGCTATAGACCTACGCTCCTAGCATGTTTGGGTCTCCGACGGTGCACTATGACCCTGGCGCTCCCACGTGTATGGGGTACTAAGCGGTGTAGATGGACTTTGGATAGCACTTCGCCTTTGCGCAGGTTGCAAACCTGCGCTACCGGAACGGAGAAATTAGATCAGGATAGACTTGAATAGGTCTCATGGAAACCTCTGAAGTACATTCATCCCTCCGCTTTGTGGTAGGTGTGCGTCATCGCCGCTTCTGATTCGGCTACACCGGAGAGGACATCCACGTGGTGTTGGAGTCGCGTGCGTTCTTTTGAGGGAGCATTGGGGTCCTCCAGCGCTTGATACACCACGGCCCCTTCGCAATCGGCGGGTACCGGCAAGTCCATGAGATAGCAGATTGTCGGCACAAGGTCCTTTAGGTTCACGTTGCGTTCGAGCACGTGACCCTTCTTAATGCCGGGGCCGGAGAGCGCAAAGAGGCCGTGCAGGTCGCCCATGCCCTGCGTCGCTGACGGGAACTGCGGCCCGTGCTGGGATCCGTACTCGTCGGCATAGCAGAACACCACATCACCCGTCGTGTCGCCATAGAGGTCGAGCATACGGGCGTTCTGTCTCTTAAAGGCGAAGCCGATCGGCTTCAGCCCGGTGTCCGGATCGGTATAGTCGTACAGCGCCTTGATGATCTCGTTCTGCACCGTGACGTAGTCCTCTGGTTCCACGATCCCCTCAGGGTCTCGTCCCTTCAAGTTGACCCAAACGTACGATGAGCCACTCGCGGCGGCCCGCGTTTTCGACCAATCCACCTGCTTGCGTCCCGTATACATCGCAAAGTGCGCCACGGCCTCAGAATCCTCTTCTTCCTTTAGCACGGTAAGTCCTGCATCGATAAGGATCTGGCCAGGATTGCACTTGTAGCCGTTGGCCTTGGCCCCATGGTCGGAGACGTAGGCGTAGAGTGTACGTCGGGGGGCGGCCTCCGCCATGTCGGCGAACGCCCGGTCAAGGCTCTCGTACATGCGCGCCTCGACTTCCCGCCAGTGTTTCAGGCTCTCCGCATCGCGGTTGAGGGCGGGGTCAACTTCGCTGGCAAAGAGGTGGTAGAAGTAGTCCGGCGTGTGAATGTGAATGAAGAAGAGGTCCCAGGGCTTCTGCGCGCTGCCGTCAGCGCGACGCATAAGGTATTGCGCGGCGTCGGCAAACCACTGATGGTGCATGTCGCACAGTTCGATGAAGGTATCGGCGTCGAACCAGCCCATGCGGAATGTGCGCAGTCCAAGGTACGGCGCCGGCAGGCCACGACACTGCCCCTGCTCGAAAATCTCTCGATCCAGACCCGTCGGATGAGTCCAGCCGTCAATCTGACATAACGGGGTTACAAAGAGTGTCACGCTCTCGCCATCAGGGGCAAGATCCAGTAGCTTAATGCGAAACACCGCCTCGGTGTTGCCCAATTCCTCGCTAGCTACTTCGCGCACGATGTAGTCCGACCACTCGCCCAATTGCAGCGAACACATTGCAGTCTGGCGGTCGCGACTCTCGCAAACGTGCGCTGTGGTGAATTCACCGTTCGCATCGGTCTCCAAGAGCAGATGCCACGTGAGCGGCTGCATCGTGTACTTAGGGTAGCGGAAGCGCCACCGCATTTCGGCTTCGAGATACGAGACGCCCGCCTCCAGGCCCTGCCAGCCCTCTACGTCTTCTACCTCGATCAACGTGCCCTCGACGAAGTCGTCCGTAGAGAATAGTGCATCGCCTGAGAATGTGTACGCGTGATGGAAAGTGGGATGGTCGTGCCACTCATTGACCGATAGCCCGTACCCGGCGATCTGCCAGCCGTCCTGCACACGCGCCGGCCATGAAGAGGGCCAGTTGATAACTATGGACCGCTTACCCACTTTCTCCGCCGCTTCCCACAGGTACTCCGCCGTGTGCCAGCGCGAGTCAAACGCCGCGTGCGTCTGGCCGATGGGCTCCCCTTTCCAGTGCACGTTGAAGTCCGTAAACCCGGTGCGCCCCGCCGAAGCGCCGGTGGCTATCGTCGTCCAGTTCGGCGGCGTGATGGTGGGATACGGCACCAGGCAGTGGTCTGCCCACGTACCTGAGGAAACGAGCTTCTGCATGAACGGCATGCGACCTTCCTGCATGAGCCGCCGCATCGTTGGCAGTATGGGACCATCGATCCCAAAAACCATAAGTTTCTCAGGGGGACGGTACGCCATCAGTTCTCTCTTCCCGTTGTTACGATTCGCACTCAGCCGGTCAGGAACGCCGCGGGCGCTGACTCATTAGGACAGAAAAGTCCCTAGTCTCCTGCAGTCGCTACCGTACCCGCCGCGGCGGCGTAATAGGGCAATGCGCTTTCGCCGGCCGCAGCCGCCAGAGCATTCCAGGCCCGGAAGAGCTGGGCGTACATGAGGAAATAGTCCTCGTGCGACGGGTCTGTCTTGCCAATCTCCGATGAAAGATAGCCGTCATAGCCGTCACGTTGCAAAAGACCGAAGAGCTCCGCGTATGGGAAGCCGTTGACGAAATCGTGCATGTGCACGTGGCCGATCAGATGGGCCACGCGGTTGTAGGTTGATGCTACGGAACCGCCGACGAGATCGCGATTGTCGCAATTGTAGAGAATGCTCACCTGCGGGTGATCGGCATGTTCAACCGCCGTCATGGCAAAATGCCAGTAATTGAACTGGCCGTGCATTTCCAGCATGACGTTGACGCCATGCGGCTCGGCAAATTCACCCAACTCGCGCAGCGAGTCTCCAACGTAGCGCATGACGTCTTCTCGGAGCGGCGGCGGTCCACCGTCCACGCCTTCTTTCGGCATATCGTTGCCAAAGACTCGAATCTGGCCCGCGTTTACGTCCGCCGCAAGTTCGATGTAGCGCTTTGATCGCTCGACGACTTCCCTGCGCTTCGTGGCGTCTGGACTTTCGAATCGGGAACTGGTGCTAATGCCGGCGATCTCGAGACAGCCATCCTGCACTTGATAGCGAATGGCCCGGCGCTCCTCAGCGCTCGTCTCCAGTTCAACGCCGTGCTTGTGTCCGGCCTCCGCGCGCAGTTCCAGACCGCTGAAGCCACCGAGGCGTGCAATTCTAATGAGTTCCGGCAACTCCCAATGTCGCGCCATGTTGTAGGTCAAGAGACAGAGTTTCATTCACTTGCTCCAAAGAGTGTGTAGGATTTCCCGTTGGCACGATAACGCGACTTGCGTGCGCCGTCAACAACGACTACCACGTGGAGAGGCGATCATAGGGGCAAGGGAGCTGCCTTCTCTGTGGCTGCACACTGTCGCCAATGCGCCGCTATACCATGCTCGGCGGCGAGCGCGAGCCGCCCGATCCTTGAGAATCCAATCGCATCTCACTAGGCAGCGGCCTTGTCACGGCCTCTATCCGGAAGCCAGTCGGCGTGCGGATTCGCCGCAAATTCTCAGTCCTGACCTAGCATTACTTCTAATGTTTCTTGAAGTGCATTGGACGTTGTTCCCTTGTCATCAAAGCGTTACGGCACCCTTTCACCAGTGTTTCGCTCCGATAGTCTGCGCTTACGTGCGAAAGCCGGCCTGCTCAGCAGAAGGCTAACGTTGTTTACATTATTGACATGCGGTAGGCTCTTGGCTAGAATCGATACCGAATTGCGAGTACGCGGCATGAGTCACAGCACTCTCTAGGAGGATACCCCATGGAATCTCTAGACGAACGCAAAGGTCTCAGCAGGCGCAACCTGCTGGCAGGCATAGGCCTCGGCGCCGCAGGTGCCTTCCTGGCGGCAGCGTGCGGCGGCACGGCTGCGCCAGCCATGGAAGAGCAAGCCGAGGAAGCAGAAGCTCCCAAGGCCGAGGAGGAGATGAAGCAGGCCGAGGAAGCCAAGCCGGTGCAATTCCTGCACTGGTGGATTCCCCGCATTGACCAGAATGGTTTTACGCCCTGGGCCTTGGAAGAGTTTACAAATCGCACCGGCATTCCGGTGGAGGACGTAGGTCGGGACCCCATTGAGCCCGTACGCCAGCACTTCCGCACCACCATCGCGGCCGGTACGCCGGTGGATGTGTCCTTCAATTCCATCATCTGGGCCCGCGACCACTGGGACCTGGGCATCTTGATGGATTACACGCCGTACCTGACGCAGTATCCGGAACTGCAGGACGATAAGTTCTTCGAGGCTTCGCACCAGTTCCGCCAGGCTGAAGGCGCGACGTTCGGCATTCCCGTGATGGGACCGGAGTCCACTTCGATCGTCGTCAACGGCCAGTTGCTCATAGATGCCGGTCTTGACGAGAATGGCGGGGACATCAGCAATTGGACCGACTTGGTTGCTGCCGCCCGTGCCATGACCAAGAAGGAAGGCAACGACATTGCCGTCTCCGGATTCTTGCTACGTCCCGGGGTTGGCGGCTTGGCGCGCTGGGCAGGTTGGGTGCTCACCACGGGCACGGGCGCCTACGACGCAGAGCAGTTCAAGGCGCAGTACAACACCGAGCAGGCGCGGGATACGCTGCAATTCCTCTTCGACCTCTGGAACAAAGAGGAAATCAGCGCCAAGGACCCAGAGGGCGGCGCCGTGCCCGACCACTACAAGCTACTGCAAGCCAATCAAGCCGGCATGCACCACGACATCAGTTCGACACCGACCCTGCGCTACTTCAGCGTGCCGCGCGATTTCAAGTATTGGCAGATCGGTTTCCCGGCCCATGATGGCCCGGACGGCCAGTTTGCCACCTCGTCGTGGATGAACCCGGTGGTTTCTCCTCTCGGCGCGGGCAACCCGGACGGCGCGGTTGAGTTCATCAACTGGTTCTGCGGTCTCGAGGTAGCAATTGTCAGGCTCGAGCTCATCAAGACGGTCGCGCCACGCCACGACTTCTTTGCCGATCCGGCGTGGACCAAGGGGTACACCGACCAGCCGGTGCTGAAGACAATCGAAGACCTGGCCAATTTGCCCGGCGTCTACCCTTACCGCCGCTTCTTAAAGCAGAATGCCGAGATTCGACCGATGCTTGACGATGCGGCTATGGGCAAGACCGACATCGCCACCGCGCTGGCGCAGGCCGACGAGCGCGCGAACCAGATCCTCAACGAGCCGGCGGAGTAGGCAGATGCCTCTCTGCTAGCCGGTTGACTTGGCGATTGAAAGTGGAGGCGCACAGTCGTGCGCCTCCACTGCTTTCTTGTGTGGCAGTAGATACCCTTTACAAGCTTATTAGCAATCCGTCATTCCGGTGCAAGCCAGAACCAAGCATTACCCACGGAGTACTCAAGTACCCGTCGCCAAACCGTTAATCGCCCGCATCTCAATGCGCCTCCGATTAGAGTGAACGGGAGGGACAGGGGTCTTCGATGGAGGGTTTCTGAATGAATGCCTCGCCACAGATGTACGCGTCTTGCATGAACTGTGTGCCAGATGTCACCCCGAGCGGCAGCGAGGGGTCTAGCGTCCTGATACCTGAGCCGCCGCACCTTTGAATTGCCCTAGATTCCTCGTCGCTCCGCTCCTCGGAATGACAATTGGTTGATTCCATAGTACAAAGAACATTCAGGTGTCTCTATTGATCAGTCTTACCGAGACGCTTAGAGCTGCACCCAACTCCCCTGCTGCACTACCTCGCGGCCGCTGCGCATGACTGCGCGTACGTCAGTCAACGCCTCGATGCGATCTGCCACGTCGCCATTAAGCAGCACCACGTCCGCCGCCTTGCCTGCCTCGATCGTCCCAATCTCATCTTGCAACCACATTCCTTCCGCGGCACGACCGGTAGCGCGGAAGATCACTTCAACCGGGTCCATTTTCAGCGTATGGCGCGCCTCCACGAGCCCCTGCGGCCAGTTGGCAATGTTGCGGCCCAGGTGGTCGCTGGAAAAATACGCCTTGCACCCGCGCCGCTCCATGTCGCGAATGAGATCGAACCGGTACCGCACCTCTCCCGGGCCTTCCCAGCCGTAGACTTTCCCGTCTCGCTCGGCGATGGGCGACAAAGTGCCAAAGACGTTGAGGTCAACAAATGTGCCTTTCTTTCCCGCTTCTTGAGCGATCTCGGGCACGAATTCGACCGTGCCTTCCTCGGAACCCAGCCAGTTGCAGTGTGCCAAGGCGTCCACGCCCGCCCGCACTGAGTTGATGATGCCCTCTGTCGGATTGACGTGGGCGACGATGCGTTTGCGCAGGCGATGGGCGTCTTCCACCGCCACGCGCATCTCTTCCTCTGAATACTGCGCGCGGTAGCGGTTCGTAGGCGGATCGGATGCGCCGCCGGTGGCCATGATCTTGATGAAATCCACGCCGCGGAAGACCAGCTTGCGAATGGCTACCTTGATTTGGTCGGCATTGTCCGCGAGCTCCTCGATGCCGAGGTAGTGACCGTGACCCGCCGTCGTCGTGATACTGGGACCGGCAGCCAGAATGCGTGGCCCCACCACGGTGCCCTGATCGATGGCATCGCGCACATAGAGCAAGGCATCACCAATGCTGCCGCAGTCACCTAGCGTTGTGATCCCCGCCGCCATCGCTTCGCGGGCGGCTTGCAAGGTGTAGAGCACGATAGCTTCGCGTGGCGCGTGAATTCCCGGATAGGACGTGTCACTCGTGTTTTCTAACGTTAGGTGGGCATGGCCGTCGATGAGGCCGGGTATGAGAGAAGCGCCAGCGCCGTCAATCTCGTCCCATCCCGAGCGATCTGAGTACGCCGCATCGAGTTCTTGCCGCGTACCGACAAAGGCTATCCGTCCATCTTCTATCACCACGCATGCGCTGCGCTGGGCCTCATTTCCGGTACCATCGACCAATACGTCCGGACAGATTAGCGTCGGCATGGAGCTCTCTCCTCGTCCAGGGTGGCGTCAATGCTCTTACGAAACGTTGGATGCCACTCTAGTGTATGGTATCTCCATGATTTGCACACTGTGTCCTCCGCGGCTCCTAGCCTGCGTGAGGTGCACACACCTGTATCCCAAGAGCAGAGCGCACCCGTAGCGCGATCAAGTGACACTTCCGCGGTTCAGAATATCGCAAGGCAGAACTACAGCATCATAAAGAGAGGATTCCTCCGCAATGTCCGACGCGAGTTTGACCAATCCCAAATCTGTCGGCATGGACCCCACCCAGCTTCAACGCGCATTTACGCACATAGAGGGCTGGACTGAGAGCGGCTTCATGCCCGCCGCCGTCTTGCACGTGGCCCGACATGGCAAGACCGTCGCGCATCGCGCCTTTGGCCGGATAACGGTGGCGCCGGGTGGGCCGCCGGCCGTATCAGACAGCATCTACATCATCGCTTCCATCACAAAGCCCACGACGTATACGGCACTGCTCCGGTTAGTCGATGAAGGCATTGTCAGCCTCAGTGATCCCGTCACGCGATACATACCGGAATTCTCCGCACCGGCTGCACCGGGGTCTCCCAATCGCAATGCCGTACAGGTACGGCACATAATGACACACACGTCCGGGCTGCCGGACATGGTGCCCAATAACGTGCTACTCCGCAGGCAACACGCCCCTTTTGCGACATTCATTGAACACATCTGCCGGGTGCCTCTGCTCTTTGCGCCGGGCACCGACATCTCCTACCAGAGCGCGGGCACGGCGCTGGCGGCCGAAATCGTGCAACGCGTGCGTGGGAAGCCGCTGCGCGAGGTGCTGGCTGCCGAGGTGTTTGCGCCACTGGGCATGGACGATACAACCCTCGGCTGGAATCCTGAAAAGGAATCGCGCATTGTCGAGGCTACGCAGCCGTCGCACCTTGGGGGTTCCGACTACGATCACAATAGCCTGTACTGGCGCGAATTCGGCGCGCCGTGGGGCGGTCTCTTTTCCACAGTGTCTGATATCGGACGCTTTGTGGAAATGTACCGCCAGGGCGGCTCACTGGATGGCGAACGCATACTCAGCCCGGCGACCGCCGCCGCCATGCTGAGCGATCAAACCAATGCCATGCCGGGCATCCCCGCGGTAAAGAAACTCGAGGAAGGCTGGGGCCTTGGCTTCCGGCTCTTCCGCCGCGCCAACCCCATGTACTTCGGCGACCTGCTTGCACCCGGTGCATTCGGCCATACGGGCTCCACCGGCACCTTCACGTGGTGCGATCCCAGCCAGGCGCTCACCGCAGTCTTCTTCTGCAACCAACTCCACGAACGAGTGCAGCACGAATTCCAGGTGCTAAGCAATAGCATCGCCGCCGCCGTGCGTGACTAGCTCCCGCGGATAGGACAGGCAACCAGAATTGCGTACCAAATGCCTACCGGAGTAATATTTAATCATATACGCAAATGATGAAGTATGGAGCCGGCAATGTCTCAACTTCCCACCCTCGATGCCTGTCTCGACGACACCCTTCATCCTGAAAGAGCCGCGAAAGTGCTCACCACACTCTTGCGTGACGACCAATTCGAGGACCTAGCCGCCTATTTTCGGGTGTTAGGGGAGCCGAGTCGCGTCAGGCTGCTCCATTGCCTCCTCGATGCAGAACTCTGCGTCTGCGATCTTGCTGCGCTAACCAATCTATCGGTTCCCGCAACCTCGCAACACCTGCGCACGCTGCGCAATCTGCATCTGGTGAAGCGCCGGCGGGAAGGCAAAGTCATGTGGTACAGCCTTGCCGACGAACACATCCGCAGCCTGCTCTTCATCACGCAAGAACATCTTGCCCATGCGCAGTCAAGCTCGGCGGCGATACCTGACGAGCCGAAGGCATAGTGCTGTGACACACGATCATGTCCATGACCACGGCCACTCTTCCCACGGCCTGCTAGCGGAGACCGGCACGCGCCTCACCCTTGCCTCAGGGGTGCTTCTGCTCGCAGGTATTGCATCTACCCTACTCTCCGCCCCAGACACGGTCCAGACGTTGCTCTACCTTGCCGCCATTCTGGTGGGCGGCGGGCCCATCGTGCGCGAAGCATGGGAAGCGCTCATCGAGCATCGACGCCTCTCTATCGATGCGCTGGTGGTGATTGCCGTCATCGGCGCAGCCATCTTGGGGCAATGGTGGGAAGCGGCCGCGGTGGTCTTTCTCTTCTCGTTCAGCGAAATGCTGGAAGAGTTTACGCTGGATCGGGCGCACAATGCCATCAACGCTCTGATGGAACTCTCCCCGGAAGAGGCCCGCATCAAGGTCGATGGGCGGGAATCTACAGTTTCCGTAGATAGCGTGGCGGTTGGCGCAACTGTGGTGGTTCGCCCCGGTGAACGTGTGCCCGTAGATGGTGCGGTGGTCGTTGGCGAAACAACCATAGACCAATCTGCAATTACGGGAGAGAGCGCTCCGGTTGCCAAGACAAGCGGCGACAGTGTCTTTGCCGGCACCATCAACCAGCAAGGATACCTGGAGATTGCCGCCACGCGACCGTCAACGGACAATGCCATTGCCCGCATCGTGCGTCTCGTGGAGAAGGCACAGCAAGAGAAGGCGCCAACCGCCCAGTTCATCGACCGCTTTGCGGCCTATTACACGCCCGGGATTGTCGTTCTTGCCTTCTTGGTTGCCACTGTCCCGTGGCTGGCATTCGAGCAGCCGCTGGCAGAGTGGGTATACCGCGGGCTTGTGCTGCTGCTTGTCGGCTGCCCCTGTGCGCTCGTCATATCCACGCCAATTTCCATTGTGGCTGCCATTGCTCGCTCCGCGCGTTCCGGCGTCTTGCTGAAGAGCGGCGCCGTTCTGGAGTTGCTGGGACAAGCCAAGGTCATGGCCTTTGACAAGACGGGTACCCTCACACGCGGACAACCAGAAGTCACCGACGTCATCCCGGCGGAAGGCTTCAGCGAAACGGACGTAATCCAGATGGCCGATAGGCTGGAACACCGCTCCGAGCACCAACTCGCCAACGCGATCCTGCGGCGCGCGGGGCACACCGAGGCAGGTGAAGGCAGCGGTCACGCCCACACGGAGGAGATCCAGGAATTTGAGGCCATCGCCGGACGCGGCGTGCGCGCGCGTGTTGACGGCACCGTGTACGTGTGCGGCAGTCCTGATTATCTGAGTTCAATCGGCTATGAGGTGGTTCCCTACCAAGAGACGATCGCAGCATTGCAGGGCGACGGCAAGACCGCTCTCTTGGTAGCGCACGACAAGCAAGTCGCCGGCGTAATCGCGACCATGGACACTCTGCGGCCGGAGGCGGAACCCACACTGCGCGCGATCAACGACATGGGCATTTCGCACATGGTCATGCTCACGGGCGACAGTCAGCCTACGGCTACGGCAATTGCGCGGCAGCTTCCCGTGCGCGACGTTTCTGCGGAGTTGCTGCCTTGGCAGAAGCTCGTCGCGATCCAAGACCTTGTGAAAGCCCACGGCAACGTGCTCATGGTGGGCGACGGCGTAAACGATGCTCCCGCCCTCGCCAGCGCAACCGCCGGCATCGCCCTGGGCGGCGCCGGCACCGACGTAGCCTTGGAGACCGCGGACGTAGTGCTGATGGGAGACGATCTCAGCAAGATTCCCGCCGCGCTCCAACTGAGCCGGCGCACGATGACGGTGATTAAGCAGAACATCGCCCTCTCATTGGGGATCAAACTGCTCGTGTTGGTGCTCACGCTGTTTGGGCTGACCTACCTGTGGATGGCAATCCTGGCGGACGTGGGCGCGACCATCCTGGTCGCTGGCAATGGGTTGCGCCTGCTGCGTTCTTCGGATTCGGAATAGCCACGTCACAGTACAGCTACGCTACGTGGCTGGATTGCCAACGCTCGACTGAAGTGAGCCGATGCGGTCAAAGCAAGTTCCGGTTGGTATCATGGAACAGATAGCAACGAGGCATGCTCGCCGCGGGGCCATCGGACCAAGAACCAATCAAAGCACGCCCAAATGCAAGACTGGATATACCATGAGCTCACAAGCGGAAGGACACCTGGGGAACGCCGACGAAGAGCTGCGCCGTGCCAGCAAGGGGCGCATCGAAGCGGTCCTGAGCTTGCTAGACACTGGCGAGCAGCAGATCTATGTGCTCCACGTACGCTTGCTACCGCAGGCCCGCACGCTGCGGCGCCGATTTCGCGAGGTTGACGCTTTGCGCCTCATGGGATTCACGCCGCGGCCGGAGTGCCCGTACTTCCCCTATCAGTGCTTCTACGCCGGTTGCTACTATCGAGAGCTCGGAGAAGCGCCGGACGACGCTACGCGCCAGCGCTTTGAATCAATCTTCGATAAGTCATTGGACTCGCTCGGTGAGGCTATCGAGAGTTTCCTTGCAGGCGCCTGGCTCGCGGAGGAAATTGGCCTGCCGTTGAAATAGGCAGTCCCAACCGATTGTGTAGAGACCCGAGAAACAAAACCGAGTTAATCGCCCAACGAAAGCGCCCCTTGAGGCTATCACACATATCTTTCTGACTTACGTTCCGCACTTCGCATAGGGCTTCTTGAATCCCAGGATTCCCACAGCCTTCAGCACGAAGGGCAATTGCTTTTCCGTTCGCCCTGAGCCTGTCGAAGGGCAAGTCTGTACAGGAAGTATGTATGTGGGATAGGCGCTAGTAGTCGAACTGCGGTTCCCAGTCATCCGGGCCGTCACGCAGGAGATCGAACAGGTGCCAGACCCCGCAGTAGAGATCGCCGGGCCCGAAGAAGTCTCGCGCCACCCGCACGATTGAGCCGTCCGTATTCTTGTGCAAGGCAGACACGCCGGGCATGGCGTGGGAGTCGTAGTGCTCCTCCTCCGAGCCGAACCCCATTTCCTCGATGAATGTGGTGCCTTTGGCTGAGTACATCTGAAACCGCCAGCCTCGCTTGCTGGCCTGTCTCTGTTGCACTTCCGGGGCATCGGGTGACACCACAACGAACGCTGCGCGGCTCTCCAGGTGGTGGAGTACGCCGTTGAACCCATCAGCCCACATGGTGCAATAGGGGCAACCGGCGCCCATATTGTGGATCAGAATCAAATCAGACTTGTCGCCAAACATCGCGGAGAGCTTTGTCTTGCCGTCAGGGCCTGTGAGTTCATAGTCTGCTACTGGCTCCGCAGGTAGCTGGCGGCGCAATTCAGCGACGCGTTGCTGCGCTTGCTCCAGGTCAGCCAACGCTTCAGCGAGCTGAGTTTCTGCGACTGCATCGGCTGTCATGAGTCTCCATCCTTGCTACTGCACTATCCAATTGACACTTCTTTCCATAGTGGCAGGGCTCTTCGTATGCCGAAGTGCCACGTCCCGACTCTCAGCACAACAGGGCTTACGCCGGCGGAGGCGCACCAGGCTCACTTCTTACCCTTCTCGGCTTGCACCGTGTAAAGCCGAATAACCTCCTGCACCGAGGTCGCATCCTCCGGGCCCCGGTCTTCCCGCACGAAGCCCACAACTCTGGGAAAGCGCAACGCGTAACCCATGTCGTCGCCGTTCTGCTTGCCGCACGTATGGGTGGGACTGCGCGTAATCTCATCCGCCTGAATCTCAACTACGTGCGTGGGATTGCTCCACACATCCGGTGCGATCTCGGCCTCCACCCGCGCCGGCATTTGCTCGGCTCTTTCCTTGTCGAGCAACTCGCGGATTTGAACCCATTCCTCCTCCGAGTAGCCGGTGCCGAGGCGGGAAATAGTCACAAACTGGTCGCGTTCCTTGTCATACACGCCCAGCAATAGTGCGCCGATGCCAAACTGCGAGCGCGCACCCTTACCGTACCAGTAGCCTAGCACCACACAGTCCACCGTATCGGACAGCTCGCCCTGGTACGAACGTTTCATCTTGATCCAATCGAAGCTGCGCCGACCGGCTTGGTATATCGAGTCGAGCTTCTTCGCCATCACGCCTTCCAAACCGTGTTCGATCTTGTCGGCAAAGAAGGCCTCGATAGCGGCGACACTGTCCGTTTCTATGTTCTCCGTCACCTGCAAGACCGGCCCATCTTTTAGGAAGCCCAGCATCTTTTTGCGCCGCTCGGTATAGACTTGCCGCGTCAGGTCAGTCCCGTCAAGATAGAGAAGATCGAAGAGCACCAGTCGGAGCGGCAGTTTTTCCGCCATCTCATCCACGTTGTGCTTGCGCCGTCTTTGCGTTGTCATCTGAAAGGGGAGAAAGGCGCCGGTTTCCACGTCATACGCCAGCGCCTCAGAGTCGGCGATGAAGGTGTGTCCCGCCGCTTGTTCGCGCACCGCCGCCACCACGTCCGGGAACATGCCGCTGAAGTTCTCCAAGTGCCGCGAATACATGGTGACGTTCTCACCATCGAAGTGCACCTGGCACCGGATACCGTCAAACTTGGGCTCCACGGCGCACCGGCCTAAGCGCAAGACGAGATCTTCCATCGTCTTCACGCGTTCCGACGCCGCCGGAATCACGGGCGTACCAACGACGATGTGGATGTCCTGCAAGCCGTCTACGCCGGCTCGCCAGTAGTCTTGCGCCACGGTAGCCAGGTCAGAGCAGATGCTATAGGCGCGTTCGATTGCGGGTCGATGCTCCTTGGATCCGGTGCGAGCGAACGAGAGCGCGTCCATGACCGTAGGATCGCCCACACCTAGCCGCAGTCGCCCGAGAGGAATGCGCAAGAGGTAGCGCACCTCTTCCTTGCCGACGTTCTGCACGAGATCAGCGAGCAACGAGACCTTCTTTGCGACGGATCCCTCACCTTCCGTCAACGCGATTTCCGTAAGGCGTGCGAAGACGTGGGCAACGGTCAGCGACCCACGCTCGCGCTCGATCAACTCCTCTGCCACGGCGCCATAGTCACCGATTTCGTTGAAGCGCCGGTGCACATCATCCAGGGCCGCCCCCGTGCCCTCCGCAACAACCTCGGCAGTAAGCTGTTCGCCGACGCCAAACTCAATGGGCGCATAGAGGGGAGCGACGCGTCCCTGCAGAAGATAGATCACTTCGTCCATCTCCTCATGACGCGTCTTCGTGAAGAGGTCTGCCAGCAATTCCATCATGCGGATGCGGCTACGGGTCGCGTCAAGTTCGGCAAAGTACGCGGTCAGTTGATGGAAGTAGAGAGCAGATAGTTCCTCAGTCGGATCGATGGCATTTGCGGTTGAGGACATAGCTACACACGCCTCTCCTATGAGCTATCTTCGAGAGATAGATGAAGATCAGTCAGGCTGGGAAGTGTGAGTAAAACACACTCGTTGGGCTACAAAAAGGATAGCAAAGATGCGTGGTTGGAGCATCCCTGTCGTGACCGGCGACAACTTTCTTGCTCCTTGTATTCAGCGCAATTCCCTCCTGCGGTGACCTATGCATAACTAGGCCCCGATGTGAAGGCCTTACTCCCTCTCCCTGGGGAGAGGGAACTGCCTCGCTGCTGCGAGAGTTACGCAAAAGTCTCTATCAAGAGAGAGGGGACGCCTCTCTGCGGCAAGGGTTTTTCAATGGTCTCTCCCGCGGAAGTGCCCGCCGCCAAGAGCCGCCTGAATACGCTCGGCCCTCACGGTCCTTTACCCTGTGCCTTGGCGCCTTGGCATAGAGCTTTCTTGGCGGCGCATGGCAACTGCGGTATCGTAAGAGACACCGGCAGCAAAAACAGCATTGCATTGGAGGCGGCATGGCCGGATCGGTTCGGCTGGGGCATCTCTTTGGCATACCGCTGGCGATTCACTACACCTGGCTCATTGCCGCCGGACTGGCTACTGTCACGCTCTCCCTGACGGTATTCCCTTTCGATCGACCAGGCCTTTCACCCCTTGTGTACTGGCTGGTCGGCGCCGCCGCCAGCGCCCTCTTCTTCAGCTCGGTGGTAGCACATGAGCTTTGTCACGCCCTGGTGGCGCGTCACTTCGGCATCCCCGTGCGGGGCATTACGCTCTTTGTGTTTGGCGGGATCTCCACAATTGCGCGGGAAGCCCGGAAACCTGCCCACGAACTGCTCATCGCCACTGCCGGGCCCGCTTGTAGCCTCACCCTGTTCGCCACGCTATTCGTCTTGCAGCGCTTCATGCTGCCGTATTGGGTTCTTGGCAGCAGAGTAGTCTTCTACCTGAGCCTCGCGAATCTCTTTTTCACACTCTTCAACCTCATTCCCGCGCTGCCACTCGATGGCGGGAGGGCGCTACGTGCCGCCATATGGTACGTCACCGGCAGTTTTCGCCTTGCTACGCGAGTCGCTGCCATATTGGGACACTTGCTGGGATTTGGGTTGATTGGCTTGGCTCTCTTCGCAATTGCGTCATATGGCGAATGGATTCCTGGCCTATTGCTCATTGTGCTCGGCTGGTTCGTCCACAGCGCGGCGGAAATGGCGCAGCAAAACGCCTTGAATCGCGAACTCACACAAGGTGTGACCATAGACGACGTGCCCCGCAGCAGCATTGCTTTCGTTGCGCCGGACACATTGCTGCAGACGCTCGTGTACGACTTTCTGCTCGCGGATGAAGGTGCCCCAAGCCTGCTTGGCGTAAAGCGCGGCGATCTACTTATCGGCATGGTCACGGCAAAGGAAATCCGGCAGGTCCCCAGTATCCATTGGTCCCACACGCAAGCGCAGGACGTCATGCTTGAGCGTGCACCGCAGGAACTCCTCGCACCCACGACACCGCTCGAAGACGCCCTGGAACACATGGAAGTAGAGCGCTTGAGCCATGTGGTCCTCGCGAACGGAGACGCTGATCATCTCGAGGTCATCAGCTACAACGACATGATTCACTTCCTGCACCGGCGACAGGAAGCGCCTTGAGAGCGTATGGCGGTTGCACGCTAGCGAGATCTACGCCTACCGGCAACGGTGACTAGACCGCATTCATGCGCTGAATTCGCGAATGCTCCAGGGTCTCCACTCCTATACTTGCCGCACTTCAGGGACCCTCGCTCACGTAGCGAGGCGGTCCAACACTCTTCCTTGCCGGGCCGCCAAGTTCTATCATCCAAATGCTACGAATCCACGCGGGGAGGGCAATTCGCAGGCTATAGCTGAAATTGAGCAAGCGCCAAGTGATTAGCAAACGGGAATGGCGCCAGTCACTGGCTATCGTTGCCTTCTTGGCCCCGCGTCAGAATATCGAACGGCGAAACATCGACCTTTACTTCGCCAAATATCGTGTCCAAGTCCGCTCGAATCTGGCTGATGCCCGTAGCAATGGCGTCTAGTTCACTTTCGCCCGCATTGTAAACCGTAAACCAAGTGTACTCATAACCGATCTCCCGCCAACTTGGGAGAATCACATCGACGTACGTCTCTTCGGCAACCATGAGGCCCTCATCGAAATAAGGCGGCTCGTAGAACCAATACACATCTTTGGAGTCTCGCGGGGCCCACCGACCCACTATCTTCACGTCGATTGGCTCTGGATTTCCTCCAGGATCGCGGTAGACCAGGACGAGACGGTCACCGACTCTTGCGCCAATCTTATCCAGCTTCTTCGTCGTCATGACAACTTCGATGAAGGGATCGCCCGGCTCGGCCGGGTTGGCAAAGTGACCTTCCAGAATACGCACGTGCTTTTCAAATTCGGCCGCAAAAGAGATGAAGCCCCATCCTGCAAACTGGTCCGCTGCCTGACTCTCGTCGTCCCTTCTTAAGACAATTGGCATGTGCTCAGTTTGCGCGTAGCGGGTGGATAAGAGTACGGGAATGCCAATTGCGCTCAGCGCCGTTACCCTTAAATACCTGTCTGCTTGCTCGTATTGTTGAAGTGAAATGTTAGTCTCGTACTCTCGCTCAAACTTGCGCACGAGCATACTGGCGGGCGCGCGCACTTGGCGCGACTGTGCTTCGCTTGCTGCGCCTTGCGCAGGCGGTTCGTCCACCCTGTTGAGATCGACCTGTGCGCAGGACACGAGCGCCACCGTTGCTGCCAGTCCCATCGCGACAGCGAGTATTGCGGTGCGGCGGTTTCGCAGCTGCTTTCTGATGCTGATGAGAATGGAGAATGTCATGGGAATGCTCCTCCTAAACGAAACTCTCGCAGTCGTCTCGCAGAATACTGAGTAAGATGAAGACGCAGCGACCTAAACTATGCCGGGTCTGATTCGTACATCGAGCCTTGACCGCACATTCATGACCGAGCCTCCTTGTAGCCTACGGCGAACACCCCTATCCCTATTCGCCAAGCTACCACAGAACGGCGTTTGTCCAACTGTTAGACGGTGATTTCTTCGGAAACGCTTAGGGACCTCTTAGCGATCTCTAAGGATGTCCTGGCTTTCAGGCAGGGCTGCTCGCGAAGAGTTGACACGTCTCATGGGGCGGATGGTCACTCGCACTGCTGCGCGAGGGCCGCGCGCAGGCGATCTCGCGCCGACGCTAGCGCCGCGCTCACCTCGACTGCGTACGGCGGGTTGGCAGTCTCAAGTGCGTGCAAGCGCGGCGGCAGCGCCTGCCGTTGTTGCTTGGATCGCTCCCGCGCTACCGCTAGCTCACTTTGGCCTGCGGGGAGGCATCTCCCCTCACGCATGGCAGGAACAAGAAGAGGCGAACCGTCGGGCACGTCCTCATCCGCCAGCGCGATTTCGTCGCGGGCGTACACTCCGTTCTCTTGGCAGCGAAAGACCTGCTTCCGTCCGGGCAGCGAAGACTTGCCGGCGGACAGCTTCATGCGTCCCCGACCGCCATACGAGACGAGCTTGTAGGCACAATCCAGCGTGGGCGCATCGCTGGCAACACTCATACGCGTGCCCACGCCAAAGCCGTCGATTGGCGTCCCTTGGGCCTTCAGTTGGGATATGGCATATTCGTCGAGATTGTTGCTGGCAAAGATCTCCACATCACTGAGTCCCGCATCGTCGAGAATGCGGCGCGAGGCCTGCGCCAATTCCGCTAAGTTGCCGGAGTCCAATCGGATTGCACGTATACCAAACGCGTCACCCAACTCTTGTGCGAGGCTCACCACCTTCTTGACACCCGCCAGTGTGTCGTACGTGTCGACGAGCAAGACCGTGTCCGGGTAGAGCGCGGCAAATTGCCGAAACGCATCGAGTTCGTCTGCATGCGCCTGAATGTAACTGTGCGCCATGGTGCCCCTGACCGGGATGCCGTAGCGTTTGCCGGCAAGGACGTTGGAGGTCGCCGCCACGCCCGCCACGTGAAAGGCACGCGCGCCCCTGACCGCTGAGTCAATGCCGTGGGCGCGCCGCGAACCAAAGTCCACCACGGCGGACCCACGGGCCGCGTGCACCACACGGGCGGCTTTCGATGCCATGAGAGTCTGGAAGTGCACTTGGTTGATGAGCAGAGTCTCAACGAGCTGCGCTTGCGGCAGAGGCGCCTCAACGACGACTAATGGTTCGAAGGGGAATGCCACGGTGCCTTCCGGCAACGCATAGACGGTTCCTGCAAACCGAAAGTCCGCCAGGAAATCCAAGAAGCCCGGGGAAAAGTTCCCCAACTCTGCCAGAAAGCCAAGCGCCTCGGAAGAAAAGCTCAGATTCTCCAGATAGCGCAGCACGTCGGCAATGCCGCACGCGATGAGGTAGTTCCATCCCTTCGGCAGACGCCGCACGAAGAAGTCAAACACCGCCACGTCGTCCAAGCCCTCGCGGAAATAGGCTTGCAGCATGGTGAGGGCGTAGAGATCCGTGAATAGAGCCGCGTCAGGACTCTCTTCCCAATTGGGCCCCAGCACTGTCGATCTCCCTAGTAAATCGTGCTTGCGGTTGGGATGGCGGCGACATGAGAGGAGTCATTCCAAGAAATGAGTGTTGGCACCGCGTCGTGCCAGTCAACGACCGACAGGCTGGCGTGGGCGACGGTCACCTGCCAGTAGTGATCGAGTGGGAGGCCGAAGAGGTGACAGAAGTACATTCTGAGACCCCCGCCGTGCATCACGACCACCACCGTTTCACCCTCATGGCGATGAACGATGCGCCGCAAGGCAGCCTGTGTGCGCTCGTAGAGCGCGTGGCCGTCCTCGGCTCCTGCCGGAGCCCACTTCGGATTGCTGCAATGCTGATCCCAATCGGCGGTGTTTGCCATGAGATCGGCCAGCCGTTGCCCTTCCCAACACCCATAGCCGCGCTCGCGCAGATCGCGATCTCTCACAGCCATTAGCTCGTGTAACTCTCCAATCGCACACGCCGTGTTGTAGCTGCGTGTGAGATCGCTGCAGTAGATGGCGCCGAGGGACTCTTCGCCTAGTCGCTCTCCAATAGCTCTGGCCTGCGCTTCACCCTCCGCGGAGAGGGGTGGATCTTGCTGGCCCTGAATGCGGCCCTGGCTATTCCACGTAGACTGACAATGACGAACGAGCAGAAGTCTTACCATTGCACCTGCTTCTTGCGTGATTCTATCGTTCATTCACTCCGGATAGATCGAGCGGGGGATCAAGCTCCTCAGCGAGACCGAAAGCTTCCCGCGCCTCCGCTACGACAAACAACGAGCCCGTCACGCACAAGACATCCTCGCTGCTCATGGCAGCCATCCCCATCGCTATCGCCTGGCCCACACTCTCGGCGAGCACTGTTGGCGCCCTGCCCGCAACTGCCGCCGCGATTGCTTGTGGCTCCTGAGCACGAGGATGGCGGGACCGGCAAACTATGAGGTTGTTAATTGCAGGCAAGATTGCCTCCAACAGCAGGTCGACATCCTTGTCTTGATTCATGCCCAGAATACAGTGGATACTACGCCCAGAATAGTGCTCTTCCAAGGTCTCGCGCAAACACGCCATCGAGTCCGGGGTGTGCGCGCCGTCGGCAATTACAAGCGGGCGAGCGGATAGCTGCTCGAAGCGACCGGGCCACCGCACGGCTTCGATGCCGGCGCACACGGCATCAACGGCAAGAGGCATCCCCTGCGCCGCGAGCTCGTCGACAACGGCAAGGGCAACGCTGAGATTGACGCGTTGGTGGCGACCCTGGAGGGGAAAACGCACCTCTCGTTGCTCCTCCAAAGCCGTAATCGCGCACACCTGCGCAGGAAACTCCCACTCGGGCGGCACTTGAGCAGCATTGGGAGCAGTCGAATTGTCACGGCTCGTTGGCAAGTCCGTTCGCGGTGAGGCGGCACGCCAAGTCCCTTTCGAACCATGTACGGACGGTCCCTCGACCAAATCAGAGCCGGACCCGTAGTCGATACAGAGTCTCGTATCGATACGAGAGGGATCGCCAGAGCAAGCGCCGGCCGCATCGCCGCACGGGGCGGTCACAGAGATCGCTTCACATCTGCTTTCGTCCGCCGCAATAATCCGCGCACTGCGATCCTTACACGTCTCCCTAAACACGCGTTGCACTTCAGCGGAATTCGGCGCATGCACCAAAACTCCGCCGTCTTTGACAATACCGGCTTTTTCCCGAGCGATGGCAGTGAGGGTGTCGCCAAGAATAGCTGTATGCTCCAAGCTAATTGACGTGATCACAGAGACGCGTGGCGTGATGACATTGGTTGCGTCCAATCTCCCACCCAGTCCCACCTCGATCACAGCCACATCCACTGCCGCTTCCGCAAAACAGAGAAACCCCAGCGCGGTTGCCAATTCATACGTCGTTGGTTTGCCTAGATTTGAATGGAGGGAACCGAAAGTCTCCACCGCGCCGGCAATCCGCTCCACCACGCGGGCGAACATCTCCGGCCCAATCGACCTGTTGTCGATGCGCACCCGTTCCCGAAACGTATGGAGATGGGGCTGGGTATAGAGTCCGGTGCGCAAGCCCGCGGCACGTAACACGGACTCCAGGATTGCCGCCGTAGACCCTTTACCCTTGCTGCCGGCAATGTGAACACTGGCGAAGCGTTGGTGCGGGTTGTCGAGAATGCGCAGCAGTGCGCTTATCCGGTCGAGCGTGAAGCGCGGAGGGGAGTCCGCACCATACCCGATACCGCGCTCCCAATCGATGAAGGAGTAAAGGTACCGGAGCGCTTCTGCATAACCCATAGGGAATTAGCGCTGGCCTGTGGCGATAGCCATAAACTCATTGCGGGTGCGGGGATCCGACAGGAAGAGGCCGCGCATGGCGCTCGTGATCATGCGGGAACCCGGCTTCTGGATGCCGCGCATTGCGATGCACATGTGCTCCGCCTCCACCACTACCGCTACACCCTGCGGTTTGATGACCTTGGCAATGGTCGCGGCAGCGTCATCGGTAAGACGTTCCTGTAACTGCGGTCGTTTTGCCAGAGTTTCAATGACGCGTGCGAGTTTGCTGGCGCCCACGATTTGGCCGCTGGGAATATAGCCCACGTGCGCCATACCCCAAAAAGGCAGCAGATGGTGCTCGCACATCGAGAAGAACTGTATGTCCTTCAGCACGACCATGCCGGCATAGTCTTCATGAAAGCTGGCGTCGATCGCGGCCGCCGGATCACGGGAGAGCCCTGAAAAGAGAAACTCGTACGCCTGCGCGATGCGGCGCGGCGTATCGCTCAGCCCTTCGCGCGCGGGATTTTCCCCAATTGCAAGCAGGATTTCTTCCACGGCCCGTTCGATGCGACACGTGTCCACTCGCGACTCTGTGCTGGCGCCATCTGCCTTCTTTTCTGTACCGGACGTCTTCTGCTGCATGCGTTGCCAATCCTCGGGTCTTCAGAGCACTTACCGATCGGCTTGCCTTTGCAGTGCGCGGGTCACTCCCCTATGCACCACCTTGCCGAGCAGGTAGCCAAACTGCGTCGTGGGGCCCGCCTGTCGAATCCGCTCGCCCTTGCTCAGGCAGGCGACAATCACGCTGTCAGCCGGAGCACCGGTGGCGACATACCCATCGCTCGTAGCAGCGCGGCTTTCGACGAGGGCACGAACTTTGGCTTCGGTAGCGGTGATCGTCGCACTCACCATCGCGCCCATAGTCAGACTGGCGTCCGTGAGGATGACCAAGTCAATGCTACTAGCGGCCTTAACCTCTTGCGGCTGCGTGTTGCCTGCAGAACACATAGTCGCCAGGTCCGCCAAGAGCAACGCCGTGATCTTCCACTTGCAGGTCGATTCGTCCATCGGCACTGCATTTTCGGCGCTTGCCGTGGAAAGCAAACCAACGAATGGCTCTTGAATGCCTGCTTGCATCGCCCAACTGTAGAGTTGCTGCTCCGGGTCCGCCTGTTCCTGCGCCTTCTCAAGGAACATCGCTACGATATTGCGAGTTAGCGCCAAGTCGTCCCCAACACTGGCAGAGCTGAGGACTCGCAAAGGCGTATTGCTGGAGACATGCAACACGTCGCCAGCACGCGTAAGCGTGACGCCGTCGAGCAGGTTTTCACTTTCGGTGGTTGGGGGCATCACCTCTCGCTAATCTGAGAATGCCTCACTATTGGGACCGGAATCGGTGTTTCGTCGCGAGCGTGCGGTGGCCATGGCACCGAATCCAGTATTCTATGGGCTACCTCCCTTGTCAACTTGCCCGCGGACTCACGGACTAGCTGTAACAAGAGAGAGGCAATGTCGGTCCTCCCGCCCGGTGGGACGTCGTGGGACGGCACAGCGAGTCAACTGCGGCACCGATCAAGCACGCGCACATGCCTTACCGCCTGTTGCTAGCCGGGCACCCAGACGATTTGGGGCAAGAATGGAGTGTCCCGCTCCGCTCGATTGCGAACTGCTTCCAACTGCAACGGCCGGCGAGGCCGCCATTTCATGCAGGATGCAGTTTGGTTCCAATTGAGACCTTGCAAATGCTCTTGCGTGTTGCGATAGCATATTTTCTGCCGACGACGTATCATTGTGGCAGTGACGTTGATGCCCGTTAGATCTGGGAGCCCCAAGCGAAATGCAACGTGCCTCATTCACTGTAGACGATTTACGTCAAGCCATCGACCAGTTGCCGCGTGTGCATCTCGCGGTGCTACCCACGCCGTTGGAGGAAGCCCCCCGTCTCGCGGACGCAATGGGGGGCCCGCCAATCTTCTTCAAGCGCGATGACCTCACCGGACTGGCGCTCGGCGGGAATAAGACCCGGCACCTCGAATTCATACTGGGTGAAGCCTTGCAGCAGGGGGCCGACACGATCATTACCGGGGCTTCAATCCAATCGAATTTCTGCCGCCAAACTGCCGCCGCCTGCGCCAAGCTCGGCCTGCGCTGTGTCCTCTATTTGAATGGTGATGAGCCAGAAGCGCCGCAGGGCAACCTGTTACTCGACCATTTGGCGGGGGCGGACGTGCGCGTTGTACGGGTGCGGCAGCTTCCCGATCTCATTGCGCTTTGCGAAGAAGCCGCGGTTGCAGAACGCCAAGCAGGCCGCAATCCAATTGTCGTAGACTTGTGGCGCGGCATTGCCAGTTTGGGTTCGGTATCGTATGTCGATTGCGCCCTCGAGATGAAGGAACAGTTGGAAGAGCTCGGCCTGTTGCGCGCCTCAGTTTATCTCTCTTCAGCCACTGCCTCCCAAGGCGGGCTTGAGTTAGCAGTGCAAGCGCTTGGCCTCGATTGGCAGGTCACCGGCATCAGTCCCATCAGAACAGACCTGGTTCCGGCGGAAGTTGTGGCAAACCTCGCCAATGAAGCCGCCCAGCGGCTCAAGCTCGATTTGCGCGTATCCGCGGCCGACGTCGAGAACCAGGAGCAGTTCATCGGTCCAGGGTACGCGCTGCCCACGACCGAATCTCGCGAAGCTCTGGAACTGGTTGCTGCCACTGAAGGTGTGTTCCTCGACCCCGTTTACACCGCCAAGGCGATGGCGGGTCTCATGGACCACATTCGATCGGGAGAGCTTGATCCCTCCCAGCCCGTAGTCTTTTTGCACACGGGCGGCACCCCGGCTCTATTCGCTTTCAATGACTGGTTTGCCCCTTCATAGTTAAGCCAAGACAAGGCAGGAAAGGCACCGTTAGTGTCAGCGCCACCTGAACAGTTTGTTACCGGAAAGCAAGTCGCCGGTCTGCCCTTGGCGCCGGTGGAAAAGCGCATCAAGGCGGCGCTGTGGGACCTGCTCTTCTTCGTCTTTGGTCTGGCCGCGGCAGCGATGCTGGCCGTTACGGCAGTTATCACCGGCGTCCTGATCCTCGGGGTGTCCGTCGGAGAAGTAACCGAAGACACGGTCTATCCTGACGCCGCCATCATCGTGCCGTTTGGCTTGGCCATCCTCATCATCGCTCTGGCGCCGTATATCTACTTTGTGCAAGTGCCCGCCGAGTACAGCGGGACCGCAGGCATGCGCTTGGTAGGAGTTCGCGCCATCACGATCGACGGCAAGCAAATGAACTGGCGACAGGCGGCAACACGTGCGCTCGCCATGCTGGTTTCGATTGCGGCGCTCTGCGCCGGCGCGCTGTGGATGTTTCGGGAGCCAAACCGCCGCACATGGCATGACCTGGCCGCCGGAACTTTCGTCATCGAGGATGTGTACATACCCAAGCGACTGAATCTTGCCCCTTGGGATCCGATTGAAGAGGAAGAGGAAGAAGAGCGATCTTCATCGGGAACATCCTGGTAGCCGCCTTGTCACTTTCGTCTACCCACCCTGAGCATAGATATCTGATTCCTGTGAAGAGAGGTATGAATCATGTACGACGTAGTCTTTGCTGGATGCACGGTTGTTGACGGCAGCGGCGGTCGCAGCTACATCGCCGACGTGGCCGTCCAAGGGGGGAAGATTGCGGCCGTAGGCACGCTAGAGCACGCCGAGGCCCAGCGGCGCGTATCTGGTAGCGGCAAGGTCTTGGCTCCGGGCTTCATCGACATGCACACGCACTCGGATTTGCCATTGCTCGTGAACAACAGAGCCGAAAGCAAGATTCGCCAAGGGGTCACCACAGAGGTGATTGGCAACTGCGGCTTCGGCCCGGCGCCCCTCACAGCGGAGACGAAACCGGAAATTCGCGGCATGAGCACGTTTCTCGCCAAGGGGAGCGAAGCGCTGGGGTGGGAATGGCTGACGTTTGGCGAGTATTTGGACGCCATGGATCGGAAAGGCGCAGCCATAAACGTCGTGCCGCTCGTCGGCCACGTGCCGATTCGCATGGCGGCAATGGGAGTACAACGGCGTCACGCGGAGCCGGAGGAGATCAAGACTCAACAGCAGCACCTCCGCCAATCGCTGGATGATGGCGCCTTTGGCATGTCCAGTGGTCTCATCTTTCCGCCCAGCTCCTATGCCGATACGGAAGAACTCGTCAGCCTCGCCCACGTCTTGCATGAGTTTGACGCACACTACTTTAGCCACATTCGCGGCGAAGGCGACACGCTCTTGCGCGCCGTCGCGGAAGCCATTGAAATTGGTGAGCGCGCGAATGTATCCGTAGAGATTGCCCATCACAAAGCAACCGGCAAGAACAACTGGGGCAAGGTGCACGACGCGACCATGCAAAGCGAACGCGCCCAAGCCCGCAACGTAAACGTCAATTTTGACGTCTATCCCTACACTGCCGGCAGCGGCGGGCTGGACCAAGTAGTGCCCAATTGGGCCAAGGAAGGCGGTACGGCAGCCATGCTGGCACGCCTCAAGGACCCGGAGACATACGCCCAATTGCGGGAGGAGGCCGCTGCATCGTTCCAAACATGGGAGAAATTCTACCTGGTTTGGATCGGCAACGATGCCTACAGGCAGTATGAGGGACAGGAGTTTACCGCCATTGGCGAGAGCCTCCGTATGGACCCTCTCGACGCGGCCTTTCATCTCATCATTGAAAGCCGGAATTCTGCTTCCATGCTGGCATTCTCAACGAGCGAGGATGACGTGGATTTCATGTTGAAACACCCGCTTGGCATGGTGGGTTCCGATGGTTCCAGCCTGGCCCCGTACGGCCCCCTCAGCCAGGGAGTGCCTCATCCCCGCAACTACGGCACGTATCCCCGGATATTGCAGGTCTACGTGCGTGAGCGCGGCGTATTGACGCTGGAACAGGCGATCCGCAAGATGTCCGGCGCGTGCGCGGAAAAACTCGGACTGGCGTCAAAAGGCTTTGTACGCAGCGGCTGTGATGCCGACCTCGTCCTCTTTGATCCGGAAATCGTCACGGACAATGCGACCTTTGGCGACCCGCACCAGTACCCGTCTGGCATCGATCTGGTCATGGTGAGCGGCGAGATCGTGGTGGAAAACGGCGAGCACTCCGGCAAGCTGCCCGGCAAGGTGCTGCGCAAGAACTAGCAGGTCACTATTGAGCCGCTACACACCATAGGCGAGCCGCTCAATCAAGGGTTCCGGCAAGTCTGCGGCGCGCATCTTCTCCTGCGTAGCCGCTACGTCGTAGGCCACGCGGTGCAACTGAAACTCGCGATTCTCAGAGTCAAACACGCCAAACGCCGCTTTCGGGTTGTAGTCCCGCGGCTGGCCGACGCTGCCGGGATTGATTATCATCCGCATGCTGCCGTCCAAGGGCAGCAGTTCGTCCGGTTGTAAGGCCACCCCGTAGACGTCACTCGATGAGTCGCGCCCGGCCTCGATGAATGCGCACGGCACGTGGGTGTGGCCCACGAGGCAATACGACGTGGAAAAGTGCGGGAAGCACCTCTCTGCCTCGGCGGCGCGAAAGAGATACTCCTGTGTCGGCGCGCGCGGGCTGCCGTGAACGAGAAGGAATTCGTCTTGCGTAACCGATTCAGGCAAGTCAAGCAAGAACCGGCGGGATTTCGCAGTTAGCTGCGTTGCCGCCCATCGCGCGGCAAAGGCGGCGTGAGGATTGAAACCCGCGGCCGTGCGCTTGCCGCAAGCCACCCAATCGTGGTTTCCGGCCACGGCTACGTGACTGTGGCCTCTCACGACGTCAATACACTCGTTCGGGTGCGGGCCGTAACCGACCAGGTCACCCAAACACCATAGCTGCGCGAACGGCGTCGCGGCTGCGATCACCGCATTGAGCGCTTCCAGATTAGCGTGCACATCCGCAATGATGAGATAGCGTGAAATCCCGTGCTCCTAATATCTAATTCGGTCCAGTCAAGCTAATTCCGGTCCGCTCTGATGCAGCAATTCCTGAAGCGATAGTCGTCTTTCCCGCGAGAGCATGCATCGTAGGCAACCAATCATCCTTCCCGCGGGAGTATGCACCGTAGGCAAGTTTTCGTCATTCCCGCGAAAGCATGTACCGTAGGCAGACTATCGTCATTCCCGCGAAAGCGGGAATCCATCTTTTCCTTCATCACGGCAGCAACGGCATCGCGCCTACATCCAGATTCCTGCCCCTGTCCCACCTGAAACGATAGTCGTCTTTCCCGCGAATACATGCACCGTAGGCAACCAATCGTCATTCCCGCGAAAGCGGGAATCCATCTTTTCCTTCATCACGGCAGCAACGGCATCGTGCCTACACCCAGATTCCTTCCCCTGTCCCAAACGTCAAGCTCGCCAAGAGCGGGGGACGAGCCCCCGCGCTACAAAGTGAGTGCCTTCCATCCACGATTAGCATGAGAACAGACCCTCCTACCGTTCGCCCTGAGCATCATCGAAGGGTAAACGGCAGCAGTGATCAACAGATTTCGACACCTCTCTCTATGGATACTTCGACAAGCCAGTACTGAGCTTGTCGCTGTGATCAGCACGAACGGAGAGAACGAGTCCACTTCATTCCTTTGGGCGGCTTGAGTAAAGTCATGGTGATTCCCAAGAAAGCACGCCCTTTAGGCGGTACGGGGCGGGATTCTATAACTATCCGGCCGGGCAAGCAACCGCCGGTGCAATAGTGGTAGGGGACGCCCAATGCAACCTAGTGTTTCAGTTTGGGGCACTAACTAGTGCGGCCTGTCCATGCAGATCGAGGGGCCGCCATCTTCGCTAAGGGAAAGGAATGAAATCCATCTCCCGGTCGATGATATCCATCTCCAGTGCCAAACCGGTAATGTAGTTCGTTACCTTGTCGAGCATCGCATTGGCGTGGCGCGTATCCGTGCTCACGCAGGTCACGCCGATGACGCACGAAGCCCACACATCCTGATCGGCGACTTCGGCGATAGCCACGTTGAACCGTGACCGCGTGCGCTCGACAATGGCGCGCACGACACGGCGCTTTTCCTTGAGCGAATCGGCTGCGTAGAGCTGAAATGTGAGCTGACAGACGCCAACAATCATCTTAATGAATAGAGCGAATTCACACAGCACGTGCTGAAGCACGGCTTGTCGTACCTACCAGAAAGTGCGGGGGTCGGGGTGCCCGGATTTGAACCGGGGGCCTCATGGACCCAAACCATGCGCGCTGCCAGACTGCGCCACACCCCGCTATGAAAGTCCACTCTTGATTCTATGCAGTCGGCAGGCCGCCGGTCAACTGCGCAGACTTACCTCGGACAGATTGGCACATGCTCAATTGACGCTCAATCCTATCGCGCCGACTTTCATGACTGTCGTGCTCAACGCCTCAATCGCCTGGTCGTACTCTCCAGAGAGTGTCCAACCGGACCAGCGGCACGCTAGACAATAGAAGAGGCACAGGCATAATACCTGCGCCTCTCCGCCCCAATGCTAAGGTATACCCCTAGCCGCTCATTACACTCTCGAGATGGGCCTGCTGGGTCTCCGCGAGACTCTTCATTGCCTCTTCGGCAGTGATAGACTCTTCGAGGACCTGCGTAGACGCCTCAATGAACGCACCGCGATAGTCACTCGCCGTCGCGATGGGCGGCCAGTAGGTCTCGCCGTACTGCGCCAATTCCAAGAAGACGTCAACATACGGCACGATGCGGTTGTCCGCACCGACCTTGGCGATGTAGCCTTCCTTGAACTCGCCCAACTGGGCAATCACGCACGGGCCGTTCAGGGTCTCGTAGCCCATCTTGCCGGAGTTGTCGATGAACATCCACTTGTCAAATGCCCACGCCTCGTCCGGATTGGCAGCGTTTACGGGAATGGCATACATCCAGCCCTGCACCGAGTTGAAACGAACTCCCGCTTCAGCGCCCTCGACCGTGGGCGGCAGGCCGATGCCGTATGGCAGGCCGGGAGCATTATCGTCGATACGTCTCTGGGCCCAGAAACCGGAAGCAAAGTACGCCAGGTTACCCGTGTACCACGGGAAGCCGGTGGCGCCATAGCCACCGCGATCTACGAAGAATTCATCGATGACTGCTTTGCCACCCTGCTTCTTGGTCAAGCTGACCAGCCAGTTGAGCGACTCGATAATCGCGGGATCATCCGGCGTCACTTTGCCGGCGTCGTAATCGTAGAATTCTCCACCAAAGAGGAAGCCAAGCCGCTCGCGGCCAAAGCTCCGGTAGTTCCAACCCAAGTCGGTAATGTCCTCACCACTGGTCTGATGGAACTTAAGCGAGATCTCCTCGGTGTTATTGAAATCAGTCAGCGGGACTTCCGGATCTTCACCGAACTTGACGTACATGTCTTTGTTCCAGAAGTAAACGATCCAGTCCGCGCCGCCCGGCACCGCATAGAGCTTGCCGTTGAGGGAGCTATCGTCCCACATGGCCTTGGTGAACTCTTCGCGGGTGTGCCCCGCCGCCGACATGTACTCATCCAGCGGGCGAATGAGTTCGTTGAACATGAATGGGCCTTGGAACACCCAGTTGGTGTAATGGGTGTCCGGCGGAGTGCCAGCCGCGATGGAAGCGATCAGCTTCGCCTCAATGTCCGAGACAAACTGCCAGTCCAGCGCAATACCGGTATCGGCCTCAAAGGCCGGCCCATAGGCGCCCATGATGGTGGAATAGGGCTCGCCCCATGCCGCGTTCCAAGCCACTACCGTGACTTGCTCTTTCTGCATCTCCTCCGCGGCCTTGGCCTCTTCCTTCGGCGCCTCTTCCATCTGCTCCTCAGCCGCCGGCATCGCGGCCGCGCCGCAGGCCGCCAGCACTACCGTAGCCGATGCGCCTCCTGCCATAGCAAGGAAGCTACGACGTGTGACGTCAACATCTAGTTTTGGCATTAGGCTCTCTCCTTATCGAGATGCAATGCTCCTACCGCACACACTTGTTGCCAGCAAGTCATACCGGATGACCTGCTTTGCTGGCGATAGATTAGCACTTGCATTAGCATCTGTCAACCAGTCTGCGACGGTGAGCAAACGCGTTCCCCGCACGATCTTCTTGACTGCGACGGGGCTACGCAAGAAAAGTTGGATAAAGCCGCAGGAGTCTCGCTCCTCCAGAGCAGGTCACCCGGCGGGCCTCCGGTGTGTCTGCGCAGCCTGCCGGTGAGACAATGTCCTGCCCAGCCAAGGCGCGACTGCTATGATATAACAATGCCGCGATCACCACGCTTGGAGGTAATAACGTGCCCCGCGCGCTAACCATCGGCAATGGCAGCATGCTCATCAATTTCGATGAGCACTACCGCATTCGAGATCTCTATTTTCCCAACGTTGGTGCGGATAATCACCTTTCGGCACGGCCCTCGCGCATTGGCGTCTGGATCGCCGATCAATTCTCTTGGCTCGGCGAGACCGACTGGGAGCTGACACCTGCCTTTCAGGACTGCTCTCTGGTAACCCGCGCGCGGGCATATCACCCACAATTGCATGTCGAAATCCAGTTCACGGACTGCCTCGATTTTGTGCGCAATTTGCTCATCCGCAAGCTTCACGTCAAGAACACGGGGGACATCGCGCGGGAGATTCGACTGTACTTCCACTACGAGTGGGAGCTTTGGGGTCCTGACATTGGCGATACGGTCTTCTATCATCCGCCGACGCAAGCACTCATTGCCTACAAGGGGCAGCGGTTCTTCCTCGTGAACGCCATGACCGGCGACAAGCCCGGACTCGACGACTGGGCGACGGGAGTTTACTCGGCGGAAGGGGCACAAGGATCGTGGCAAGACGCTGAAGATGGGTGGCTGTCACAGAATGCGGTATCCCGCGGCGATGTGGACTGCGTGGGCATGCTCTCCTTGGGTCAACTGCAAGCGGGTGAGATCAGCATTTGCTACCACTGGCTGGCCGCCAACACGAGCCTGGGCGCCGTCCTGGACGACAACCGCCTCATTCGCTTTCGTACACCGGAGACTTTCATCCACCGCACGCAGGAGTATTGGTCGTTCTGGGTGCGCAAACACCGGAATCCAACCCCGGACGTGCCGGAAGAATTCCAGGAATTGTACGATCGCAGTCTGCTTACATTGCGGACCCAGGTGGACAATTCGGGGGCGATAATTGCCGGCAATGACCCCGATATCGCGCGAGACACCGGAGACACCTATAGCTACTTGTTTCCTCGCATAGGAGCGATAGCTGCCGTGGCGCTCGATCGTGCCGGGTACACGGATCTCACCCGCCAGTTTTACACCTTTTGCCGCCAGCTACCCTCGCCGGATGGATTTCTCTTTTCCAAGTACACGCCCCATGGCGCGGTGGGCAGCCTCAACCATCCCTGGGTAGACCCTGACGGCAAGGAGACCCTCCCCGTTGCGGCCGACAATACGGCGATCCTGCTGTGGGCGCTGGGCGAACACTTCGGCCTAGACCGCGACTTCGACTTTGTGCGCTCGGTCTACACCGATCTCGTGCAGCCCGCTCTCGACTTTCTGCTCAGCCACCGCAACCCCGATACCGGACTGCCGCTCCCCAGTTTTGATCTGTGGGAAGACACCTATGGACTTCATGCGTATACGCTGGCTGCAACGTGGGCGGGCCTGCGCGCCGCTTGCACATTCACTGCGGCGTTCGGACAGCCTGAACTCACCGGGGCCGCCCAGGAAGCCGCTACAGAGATTCGCCGTAAGTTTGATGCGCTCTTCTATGACGAGGAAACCGGACGCTACGTCAGCCGTCTGCGGATCTTCGGCACGCGCGAGCCAATTCCGGATCCCACCATAGATGCCAGCATCGCCGGACTCTTCCTGTTCGGTATGATCCCTCCCGAGGATGAGCGCATGCAACGCACCATGTCCGCTGTGCGCCAGCAGCTTTGGTGCCATACGGAGGTCGGCGGTCTTGCCCGCTCAGAGAACGACCGCTTCCACCAGGTGAGTACGGACATCGGCAATGTGCCGGGCAATCCCTGGGTCGTGACGACCATGTGGCTCTGTCGCTGGTACGTGGCCCGGGCGCACACCAAGGAAGAGTTGCGACCCGCTGAGGAGCTTCTGCGGTGGGCGCATCGGCACGCCCTCGCCACCGGCATGCTCGCCGAGCAGTTCAATCCGTACACGCATGCTCCGCTATCGGTGAATCCCTATACCTGGAGCCACGCAGAGTTTCTGCTATCGGTACAAGCGTATATCGAGCGCCGGGCTGAACTGGCAGACCGCTCATAGGTAGCGGCAAGGGGAGCCGCAACTACCTATTGCAGGCAGCAACTATCTGCCGTCGACCGGCACGATCCGTACGTTGAAGTGGGCGACTTCGGTCGTGACCGGTGTGGCTCCGCTCACAATGAGGGCGGCGCGCTGCAGTTCCTGACCAAAGTCATCCAACGCAAACGAGACACCCATACTGTCTTGCTCCCGCAGTATGACCCGCTCCACTGACGGCAGGCCGTCCACGTAGCGCACGAGCTGCACGATGAAGTACTGGGGCAAGACTCCGTCCGTTCGGAAAAACCCGCGTGCCTCCCAGTCGCCGTCGGTTTCCGCATCATCGCTAAACGCGATGCCGCTGATGGAAAAGTCGTCCACCAAGAAACCGACGCCGTTCACGGCATCATCGGTGACATACTCAAAGCGCAGGAGAATGCGCTTGCCGGCATAGTTGAAGAGGTCAATCTCTTCATCGATCCAGTGCGCTACATCGCCCCCGCCACTCCTACCCGTGAACCCATGGCCGAGATTATTGCCATTAGGGTTCTCTGTTGTTGTACTCGTGCCGGGTAAGGTCTCCCACGTATTGCCGCCATCGGTTGACACGGCAACATAGGCGTAATCAAAATCCGCTTCGATGTCATACCACGTCTTGAAGCGAAGCACTGCAGCCGCCGCATCCCGCAGATCGACGTCGCGCGTAAGGCTCGTCGCTGCCATGTCGGACCGGTTACCCCACCACGCATGTGTTCCGCTGGGGGCCGTAGTGGGAAAGATTCGCACTTGTGGAGCACCCTGAAAGTTAAGGGTGTAATCACCCTGCGGCATCCGGAGATCAACGTATTTGGCCCCAAATTGCTTTACCGTGAGGTCCTCATCTAAGGCCTGCCGGCGGGCTACTTCTTGTGGGCGCATGCGCGGCAGCCGCGCGTCGTAGGTGAAAGCACCCCCATTGGGCCGCTCGTCGTCAACGAAGTTCGCCGCGGTCCAATCGGCGAAGACATCCTGAAAGTCTACGGAGTACCCTTGCCCTTGTAAGTACGCGTCGATTGACGCCTGCCCGCGCAGAGGCAAGGCAATCAGATTTCGCAACTCTTCGTATCCGCCGTAGTGCTGCGCGAAATACTGCATAAAGAGATACGCAGCCGCGTAGTGAGGGTACACCTGTCTGGGGTCGGGGTCATCGCTCCAGTGCGTGAGCTGGATGTCGGCGTCTGCCGCGTACCACGACGCAATACCGCCAAGGCTGTAGCCGCATAGCACCGAGGCCACCATCGCGGCGCCTTCATTGAGCCACGTCTCCTGCGAAGGGTTCTTGTTCCAATGCACCATATGCTGGAATTCGTGGCAAAGTGTGGATAGGTAGAACTCCGTGCCAGGACCGGTTTCCTGCCTATCAACATTGATGTAGAACATCTCTCGTTCGTTGCTGAAGGGATTGACTTCGCTGGGAAACTCGTCGGCAGAAGAGAAATAGCCTCCCACACCGGGTATGCGGGCATTGAGCACCGTAATCCGCGGATCGTTGTCGACACCTGGGCTCCACTCCTCGCCGAAGTACCTGCGTATGGTGGGGAATATGACGTTCTCAAATTCGCGAATGGTCTCATCGATGCCGGACTGTGGCAAGTTGAGACCCTCTTCCACATACATGTAGAGATGGTCCGACTTGCCGCGCAACACTGCCTTGATCTCGTAGTACGTATTATTCGCGTTATCGGCCACCCAGAACGTCTGTACCGTTCCCAATGCATAGTTGGGCGGCTCCGCATTGACGACGCGGTCTACGCTCTGGGCGATACCCTTGTAGCGTCTGCCAAGGTCGAAGAGATCGCGATCGGGCTTTTCCGTCGAGAGTAGTTCTTGGAGAGTTTGCTCGGCCTGGGCGGCGGGGACAAGAGGACCGAAGTACTCCGCAGGGAGGTCGAGGTCAGTCGCGGGTCCATCCTCTGAAAAGGGTTCTTCCGAACCGGGCGCGGACTGCCCGCATGCGGCCGCAAGCAGTGAGGCCGCCAACAGCAGAACAATGAACAAGACCGCCGTAGTGCGGCGGCCCCGGCATTCCCATAAGCCTTCAGTCTTGCGTTTTGTCATCGTTCTCAGGCTCAGCGGCGGCGCGTGCTTCCGCAAGCTGAGCATACCGTTGAGTCGTACTCATACTCGTGTGACCGAGCATCGAGCGAACCCGCTGCAAAGGCACACTCTCTTCCAGCGCATGCGCGGCAAATGTATGGCGGAGCGTCTGGGGCGTAACCTCTGGCAGGTGTGCCGCGCGGGCATAGCCTTTGAGGATGAGCCAGAACCCCTGGCGGGTGAGCCGCCGGCCGCGATGATTGAGGAAAAGCGCTTCGCCGGAACGCGATGTCTGCAACTGCGGTCGGCTCTCCGCAAGGTATCGCTCCATGGCGGCCAAGCACGCATCATCGAGCGGGACTTCGGACTGCTTATTGCGGGAGCGGAGCACCAAATGCTGCCGCTCTTTGGCCACATCGCTTATGTCAACTCCCAGCGCCTCCGTAATGCGAATGCCGGTGCTATAGAGCAGCTTCAGAATGCTCAAGTCCCTAAGTGCCTCAGGCGAAGACTTTTCCTCCGCCGCGGCAAACAGGGCTTTGACCTGAGCGTGGGTAAGGACGGTGGGCACCATGCGCTCGACGTGCGTGCTGCCCAGCTCCTTTGTCGGATCCTCGGCGACGATGCCCTGTTCGCAGAGATAGCGATAGAAGGAACGGACTGCGGCGACTTTGCGGGCGCGCGTTGACGCGCTATAGCCGCGATTCATGAGGTCCTGCGCAAATGCTCCGACCCAGGTGCCGTCTACTTGCCAGTTGTCCACACCCTGAGCACGAAGGAATTTCGTCAACTGAGACAAGTCATTCTTATATGCCGCCCGTGTGTTCGCTGACAGCTCTCGCTGCTGCGTAATGTGATTGAGAAACGCAGAAACAGCCTCTTCCATCATTGACCTCTAGTCGACCCAGTTCTGATGCCGGCCTCATTGTTGCTAAATCCGGTGGGCGGGATGCAACGGTGCGAGGCCTACGCCTTTTATTCCATTTTTCCTCGAGCCCTGCACATAGCCCATTGACAGAGCGTCACAAAGGTATTCCTGCGCAAGGTATTTGGACTTCGCGTCTTGCAGCATTATACATGCAGCTAATCCGAGAGGCTACTCCGTTTCCTCGGACCAACCATGTTCCCCCACCAATGGCACAAACCGAACTGCGCCAAGATCGCGCCGCTCGATCTGGTCATGCCTGCGTTGCAGGAAAACGAGCGACTGACTCTCTCTACTGCCCACGGGAATCACGCACCGACCTCCAATCGCCAGTTGACCGAGCAGTGGTTCCGGGGTACTTGGCGCCGCTGCCGATACGATGATGGCATCATAGGGCGCCTCACTCGACCACCCATAGGTGCCGTCAGAAACGTGAATGGTGAAATTCTCGCAGCCTAAGTCGCGAAGGCGGTGCTCGGCACAGTCGGCGAGTTCGGCAAAGCGTTCAAGCGATACGACGTCTCGTGCCAAACAACAGAGAAGCGCCGTCTGGTAACCGGAACCGGTGCCAATCTCAAGCACATGCTCCTTTCCCGTCAGTGAAAGCGCTTCAGCCATCAGGGCTACCACATAGGGTTGGGAAATCGTCTGCCCCTCGCCAATTGGCAGTGGGTTGTCCCGGTATGCCTCGGGACGCAGGCAGTCGTCTACAAACTGCTCGCGGGGGATCTCCCCGATGGCATTGAGAACTCGGGTGTCACGAATCCCCTTTCTACGCAGCGAGGAGGTCAACCGTATCCGCTGCAGTGTGGAAGAGTCCGCCGTTCCCTCGCGCTCATCCACAGTCAATCCTTCTTGTACGTCACCTCTTCTCCCGTCCCGATGGGCACGAGAACGCTCACGCAGTTCGGGTGGTTCCGCGCCTTGTCAAAGTAGTCGGCCATGTCCTCACCGTGGGATACGGCGTTGTCCGCCACAATGACACCGCCGGGAGAGAGCCGGGGATAGATCAAGTCAAAATAAGTCGCATAGTCCTCTTTGGCCGCATCGAGAAAGACAAGATCGTAGGGTCCCGCGAGCGCGGCAAGTGACTGCTTCCCATCGCCCTGGATCACGGTGATGATGTCCGACAAACCGGCTTTGGCGAAATTCGCTTCCGCTACCGCGACTTTCTCGGCCTCAAGTTCCAGCGTCGTGATTTTGGCGCCCACGGCACGTGCCGCCAACCCAATCCAGATGGTGGAGTACCCATGAAACATGCCGATCTCGAGAATGCGTTTCGGCTTGGTGATGTGGACCATCACGTGGAGGAATCTGCCTGTTTCCGGCGGAACGCTAATGCGCACCTGGCCCCAGTCCTCCGGTTGTTCCTCCAGCGCCCGCAAGAATTCGGAATCCGACCTAGCATTCACATTGTCCTCCTCAACACCGTCGCGATTCGTAATCAAAGCATTCCTTATCTGTCGGCAGGGCCCTGGCTCTCCAGCGTCACTTGGGCCGCGGCGATGCGGGCAACCGGCACGCGGTACGGCGAGCACGAGACATAGTCCAAGCCCACGCCATGGCAGAAATAGATCGAACTGGGATCGCCGCCGTGCTCTCCGCAAATGCCTACTTCCAAGTCGGGACGTTGCTTCCTGCCCTCCGATACCGCGATGCCAACCAACCGGCCCACGCCGTCTCGGTCCAGCACCTGAAATGGGTTTTCGGGCAGAATGGCATTCTCCACATAGTTCAAGAGGAACTTCCCCTCCGCGTCGTCACGGGAATACCCATACGTAGTCTGCGTAAGGTCATTCGTGCCAAAGCTGAAGAACTCCGCATGCTCCGCAATTTCAGCAGCCGTCAGCGCAGCGCGCGGCACCTCGATCATGGTGCCAAACTTGTACGCCACGCGGTCGCCTTGCTCCTCTTCCACCTTCTTTGCGATACGCTCCAAGTCTTCCTGCAGGACGCCGAGCTCATTCGCGTGGCTGACCAGCGGAATCATGATCTCAGGATGGGGATCAAGGCCCTCTTGTTTAAGTGAAAGCGCCGCCTCGAGAATCGCCCGCACCTGCATTTCGTAGACTTCCGGATACTCGAGTCCCAGCCGGCAGCCGCGCAAGCCGAGCATGGGATTGGCCTCACGCAGCGACGCGACGTTCTCCAGGAGCTTCTGACGCTCTGCGAGTTCCTGCGGATTGTCACCCGTTGCGCGCAACGTGGCAACCTCCTCCAGCAGTTCCGCGTAATCGGGCAGGAACTCATGCAGCGGAGGATCCAGCAAGCGAATGACCACCGGCAGACCGTCCATAGCCCGCAGGATTCCTGCGAAATCCCCGCGCTGAATGGGCAAGAGCTTGTCCAAAGCCGACCGCCGCTCACTTGAGCTGTTTGCCAAAATCATCTGCTGCATGATGGGCAGCCGGTCTTCCTCAAAGAACATGTGCTCCGTCCGGCAAAGGCCGATACCCTGAGCCCCGTAGCTGCGCGCCAGAGCGGCATCGCGCGGGTAGTCCGCATTGGCCCATACTTCGAGGCGCCGGACAGAATCCGCCCAGCGCAGCAGTTCGCTCATCTCCGGCGTGATCTCGGGTTGAATCAGCGGTACCTCGCCGAGAATCACCTCTCCGGTGCTGCCGTTGAGGGAGATGAAGTCACGCTTCTCAATCGTCACACCACCGGCCGTAAAGCGCTCGTTCTCCATGTCAATGCGTATCTCGTCGCACCCGGCAACGCAGGGCTTGCCCAAGCCGCGGGCCACCACCGCCGCATGACTCGTCGCGCCTCCACGCGCGGTCAAAATGCCTTGCGAAGCGATCATGCCGTGCACGTCATCGGGGCTCGTCTCCGGACGCACCAAGATCACGTTTTGCCCTTGGCGGGCAATCGACTCCGCCTCGTCGGGGTCAAAGAAAGCCATACCGACGGCGGCTCCCGGTGAAGCATTGAGGCCCTTCGCAATGACGCTCACCTCGGCATCGGGATCGATGCGCGGGTGGAGAAGCTGATCGATCTGATCGGGCTCTACCCGGGAGATTGCCTCTGCCTGTGTGATGAGGCCTTCGTTGAACATATCCACCGCTATGCGCACGGCCGCACTGGCAGTACGCTTCCCTGTGCGTGTTTGCAGCATATAGAGTTTGCCCCGCTCGATGGTGAACTCCATATCCTGCATTTCGCGATAGTGCGTTTCGAGCCGCTGGGCTATGCCAGCGAATTCGATATAGATGTCCGGCCAGACTTCCTGCAGCTTGGCGATTGGCAGCGGAGTGCGCACACCGGCGACCACGTCTTCACCCTGTGCATTTTCCAGAAACTCGCCAAAGAGTTCCGGCTCGCCGGTTGAGGGATTGCGTGTGAATGCGACTCCTGTGCCGGAATCGCTCCCCATGTTGCCGAATACCATCGCCTGCACGTTCACGGCAGTGCCGAGAGAGTGGGGAATCTTGTGATAATTCCGGTAGTCGATGGCGCGCCGGTTATTCCAGGAGGCAAAAACTGCCTCGATGGCGCCGTGCAATTGGTCTAGCGGATCGCTGGGAAACTCCCTATCCGTCTCGCTGTCCACTATGCCCTTGAAGCGGCGTACCGCCTCTTGGAGGTGGGCGGCGGTGAGATCTACGTCTTCCTCGATACCCGCCTCTTCCTTGATAGCCTCCAACGCGTGCTCAAACCGGTCCTTCTCCACTTCAAGAACGACGTTGCCGTACATCTGGACAAAGCGCCGGTACGAGTCCCAAGCGAAGCGCTCATTCTGCGTCTGCGCAACGACCCCTTTGATCGTCTCATCGTTGAGACCCAGGTTGAGGATGGTGTCCATCATGCCGGGCATGCTGAATTTTGCCCCGGAGCGCACTGAAACCAACAGGGGATTCGCAACGTCACCGAGGCGCTTTCCCGTTTTTGCTTCCAAGTCCTTGAGCGCTGCCAGCGTCTGTTCCCACATGCCGGCTGGAAACTGTTCGTTCGTCTCGTAAAACGCGTTGCAGGCTTCAGTGGTCACGACAAATCCGGGCGGAACCGGGAGGCCGGCACGCATCATCTCGGCGCAGTTTGCTCCTTTGCCGCCGAGAAGATCACGCATGGTCGCGTCACCGTCCTCAAACGGGTATACCCATTTGTGTAGCGCCTCCACGTTTTTTGCTGCAACTGCCTCTTTTGCCATGCTCGCGCGTCCCTCCACGTTGCGGAATCCAGATAAAGTACCCAATACGACGTACGTAGTTTGTTGGAGAAAGTCCACGGGCATTATAGCATGCTCGCTGTTCATTCTTGTGAGAGGCAAAACCCCACGAGCCGGCATCGTCTGCTGTCCCACACGTTGTTCGGCAAGCATCGATCGGCTTTGCCATCACGCGCCGTTTGGGGACCATACCTGCGGCTTTGCCTATTTCTGCAGAAGCCATGGGCCGGGCACCTTACGCTGAGTGGTGGGATTCATCCCCGCCTGCCACGGCAAATCCGTAAGACTCCTCCCTCTCCATGTCGGCTCCACCCTTCGCAGAGTGCCCAATCATGCGGTATCGCTGGCGGGCACGGCATGGTACGATAGGTGCGATTCAGTTCTTGCCATGGTACTGGCATGCGATCTCTTCTCGGACAGCAAACCACAATTCTATCTTCGACATGAGACCATCCACGATTTCGCCGGTGACGGCCTTCCTACGACGTATTAAGAGCAAAGAGATGATTTGGCCGCTGCTAGTCACGGCGTTCATCATCGTCAGCGACCAGATTACGAAGGCCTTCATCGTTGAGTGGCTGAAGCCGCAGGGCAGTGTTTCGATCATTGGCGACCTCCTGCGACTCACATTTGTAACGAACACCGGTGTCGCATTCGGCATGCTGACGGGCATCCCATACGTTCTCACCGTCCCCATCGTGATCCTCATCGGTGTGATCATCTTCTATCTGATCAAGACCCTGGGCCAGTCGTTCTTACTGACACTGGCGCTCTCCCTTGAACTGGGCGGCGCGCTTGGGAATCTGATAGACCGCATTCGCCTAGGCTACGTCGTAGACTTTGTCAAAGTGCCGTACTGGCCCGCCTTTAACGTCGCGGACAGTTGCGTCGTAATAGGCGCTCTCGGCCTGGCCTTCATTCTCCTCTGGCAAGACCGCCAGCCGCGCGACGAAGCCCCGGAATCGTCGCACTCATAGTGTGACTGCAGGTACTCATTCGCTATGCCCACCATTCTCCTTACGCCCACCTGCGTTGATGAAGGCAAGCGTCTCGACGTATACATTGCCGGTGCCGGGACGGATCTCAGTCGATCGCAGGTGAAGCGCCTCATCGAGAAGAGTCAAGTCGGCATGGCCGGCCTGCACGTAGGTCCGGCTACGAAAGTTCGTGCCGGCACTGTGATCGAGGTTGCCCTGCCTGACGAGACTGAGCCACATCTTGAGGCCGAGCGGCTCACCGTGCCGATTCTGCACCAGGATGCCGCTATTCTCGTGGTGAATAAGCCGCCGGGACTGGTCGTTCACCCGGGAGCCGGACAACGTGCGGGGACGCTCGTAAACCAGCTCATTCACCAGTACCCTGAACTCTTGAGCGTTGGCGACCCTCTCCGTCCCGGCGTGGTGCACCGGCTGGACAAAGACACCTCCGGCGTGATGGTGGTCGCGCGCACTCCTGCTGCCCACGCATCGCTCATGCGGCAGTTTGCTGAACGAGCAGTAGACAAGTCCTACTTCGCCCTTGTGGAGGGCTCACCCCCGGTCGAGAGCGGCGTCATCGACGCGCCGGTGGGACGCCATCCCAAACGGCGCACGGCCATGAGTGTTGTGAGCGGCGGCAAGCCGGCGACAACCCGCTTTACCGTTCTTGAAGGTGCAGGCCTACACACACTCCTTCAAATAACCCCGGATACCGGGCGAACACACCAGATTCGCGTGCACTTGTCTGCTGCCGGCATGCCGGTCGCGGGAGACCCACTATACGGACGCGCATCGGCATTATCCGCCCTGAAGCGTACTTTCTTGCATGCGCATTCTCTCGAATTCACGCATCCCACCACGCGGGAACGCGTGCGCTTTCAGGCGCCGCTTGCGTTTGATCTCGTCAGCGTGCTCCAGGAGATCGGGATCGCTTGGAGTGAACGCAATGGGTTGACCCGCCATGACAAAGACCCTACGATAGGAAATCGCTAAACTCGGAATGGTAAGGCAACCGGCCAGCGGAGACTCAATGTACGCACACATCACAGGGTGGGGCAAGGCGTTACCCGAACGGCGCTTGACCAATGCCGACCTGGAGAAAATGGTGAGTACCGCGGACGAGTGGATCGTTAGCCGCACGGGCATCCGCGAGCGCCGCATTGTTTCCGACTGCGATACTACGGACTCTCTCGGCGCTGAAGCCGCCCGCAAAGCGCTCGCAAGAGCCGGTGTGACAGCCGAGGAAGTCGATATGGTAATCGCGGCCAGTTGCACGCCGGAAGCGCTGTTCCCCAGTATTGCAAACCGGATCCAACAACGGCTTGCCCTCAAGCGGGCTGCCGCCCTGGATCTCAATCAGGCCTGCGCGGGCTTTATCCACGGTCTCGCCGTGGCGCAGGGTTTCATCATTTCGCGCCAGTACCGGACTATTCTGGTCGTCGGCTCTGAGGTTCTCACCCGCCACGTGGATTGGTCGGACCGCTCGACGTGCGTGCTTTTCGGCGATGCGGCCGGAGCCGTGGTGATACAGGCATCCGAGGATCCGGGAGGGCACCTGGCTTTCGATCTCGGCTCCGATGGCGGCGGGGGCGATTTGCTCATGCTGCCGGTCGACGGAAAGCTGTACATGAACGGACGCGAAGTGTACCGCTTTGCCGTCACTGCGATGACCTCTTCACTGGAAGCCGCCATTGAAAAAGCCGACCTTTCGCTCGATCAGATCGACCTGCTCATTCCGCACCAAGCGAACATTCGCATCATCCAATCGGCCGCCCAGACGCTTGGCCTTCCCCTGGAAAGAGTGTTCACAAACGTGGAGAAGTACGGCAACACGTCAGCCGCTTCTATTCCGGTGGCGCTCTGCGAAGCAATTGAAGAAGGACGCCTCAAACCGGGAGATACGGTTGCCATGGTCGCGTTCGGCGCCGGTCTCGCCTGGGGAGCAACCATCATTCAGTGGACGAGCCCGGTCTGACCGTCGCCGGGCACGAGCCGCCAAACCGCCAGGTTTATCGAGGCTCCCTCCTCTGACCACGCCGCCACACAGAATTTGTGTGCCGTCAGCCTATCCCGGACGGATTTCCCAGAAGTCCTTGCCCAAGGCATCGTACGGCAGGCGCCGCTCGTCAGGGTCTTGGGCGTCGAATTGCTGGTTTACAAAGTAGATGAGGAAAGTGTCGCCGGTTCCCACGTTGGCGGCGCCGTGAGCGACGCCGCGCGGAATGTACAGGAGTTGGCTGCGCCCTCGCCCCAAAACAAACCGCATCGTGCCACCCGATGTTGGGGAGTCTGCGCGCACATCCCACAGGCCAACCAGCAGGGACTGCGACGGGGGCACAAACCAGACATCCTCTTGGTTGAAATGAAGATGCCATGCCTTGATGGCGCCCGCCGCCATCAGAGAGCAGTTGATTTGGCGCACCTCAAACCCCGCGATCCCTGCCAACGCCCCATCCGCCAAGCGGCCAAGTTCCGTAAACGTTCCGCCGTCTTCTACAAAAGTCTGGAGCGGCAGAAGCTGCACTCCCTCGATATGGGATTTGCCGCCATACGCTTGACGGAAAACAGATTCGCGCACGTCTTCGCGGATGTCGCTCAGGTTTAGCGTTGACTCTTCCATTTGTGCCCCCCGCACGTAACCGGCCGGACTCCCAGTCCAACCGGAATCGTAGGTACTTCCACTAGCCTCGTTCGATCCTGACGGCGCGACCTCTACAATGGCATAGCGGCGGTGATGGGACGCGCTGCAGCGAGCCGGTCCGCTGCCGTTGCCGCAGGGTAATGTGAATGATACGATGCCCAGCGCGCCACTCGCAACGGTGTCCGTTAACTGAGTCAATCTTGCGTCGCGGCAAGCCCTGTCGCCTGTAGGTTTGGTGCATCCTGGGGAACAACTGCCGGAATTCATTGAAATGCCGCAAACCGACCGTCCGAATTACCTCTTCATCACCACCGATCAGCATAACCCGACCTGCCTGGGCTATGCGGGACATCCGATCGTGCAAACGCCGAACATCGATGCGCTCGCTCAGCGAGGGGTGACATTTTCGCGCGCCTACGTGTCCAATCCCCTCTGTACACCCTCGCGGGCGACGCTCTTCACCGGCTTGACGACGCGCGGGCACCGCGTCCGCACGAATGGTATCCCGCTCAGCTACGACACTCCTACCATGCCAGCAGCGCTGCTGAACGCCGGCTATCACACACGCTACGCCGGCAAGCCGCATCTGCGCACGAGCCTCACGCCGCCGGGCTTGCCCCTGGAGGACGTCGACCCGCAGGAGTTTCCTGAGGCGAGGGCCCTATGGCGCTCGGGGCGCATACAGAGCCTGCCTCTGCCTTACTACGGATTTGAGGATGTCCGCTTCGTGAACGGCCATGGGCACGGTTCGTGGGGCGAATACGTGGCATGGCTTGATAGGGAACATCCTGATCACGCCTATCTCTTACATGAGGCAGTGCCGCTGGAGCCCCCCAGTCCGGCGCGAGACACCTACGTTGCTTCCTATAAGTGGGCGCTTCCCTTTGAACTCCATCCAATGACGTGGACCTGCGACCGCACAATTGAATACCTGAAATGCCTTGGCAAACAAGCCCAGGAACCGGGCGCAGGTCCGGCGCCGTCCCGGGAGCCGTTCTTTCTCTGGTGCTCTATCGCCGATCCGCACGTGCCCCTCGCGCCAACCGCTCCCTATTGCTACAAGTACGATTACGCGGACATTCCACCGGCAAAGCGACGCGCGGGCGAGTTTGACGATTTGCCGCCGCACATCGCCCAGATATACGCGCGCCCCAAGAAAGGCGTCGACATCGACCCGTACCGCAATGAGTGCGCCGCGCACTACTACGGACTGATCGAGATGATCGATGAAGAAGTAGGCCGGGTCATACAGGCCCTGCGCGATAGCGGTTTAGAGCAAGATACGGTAGTAATCCTTGCCGCCGACCATGGGGAGGCCTTAGGTGACCACGGCATGTGGGGCAAAGGGCCGTACCACTTTGACAGTGTGATCCGCGTGCCGCTCGTATTCAGTTGGCCGGGAGAATTCGCAGCGGGCGCCATCTGCTCGGATGTGGTGAGCCTCCTCGACTTTGCGCCGACGATACTCGATATCGCCGGCGTGCCCATTCCCGAGGGAACCAAGCCGCCAAATCGGGTTGGCGCGTGTGAGTTGCCGGCCTGGCCCGGACGTAGTCTTGTGCCGCTCCTGAGAGGGAACGCTGCCCAATCTTCAGGACGTGCAGTGGTGGAGGACGACCAGGATGACCTTGGACTTCGGTTACGCACGCTCGTGACGGAGCGGTACCGTCTGACGGTGTACGCCGGTCAAGACTACGGTGAGCTCTTTGACCTGCACGAAGACCCGGACGAGTTGCGGAACCTGTGGGCCGACGCAGGATACAAAGACGTGCGGACTGAACTAATCGCGGCACTGCTCGACACGATCATCGCAACGGATCACGCGCTGCCCCGCCGCATGGGGTCATCCTAGAATTGCGGGCCGACCGCCTGCGTGAGCGGCCCGGAGAAAGACCGCCGCCGTCGGGTCTTGCGTAGGTCGACGAAATGTCGCGCATCTGTTGACACTGGAATCTGCAAATGATAAACTCTATCTTTGCGTGTATTGTGACTTTAGAAGTTGAAATGTAGCGAGTTTGAACCGTGCCGACCACCAATCAACTTGTGCGGCGGGGGCGAAAGTCCAAGACGGTTAAAGGCAAGTCGCCGGACCTTCATTGGAACTATAACGCCCTAAAGAACCGGTACGTTCGCACCGATGGTTCGCCGCAAAAGCGCGGTGTATGCATTTCCGTGCGCACACTGACGCCAAGGAAGCCGAATTCCGCGTTGCGGAAGGTGGCGCGCGTGCGGTTGACCAACGGCAGGGAAGTAACGGCGTACATTCCCGGCGAGGGCCACAATTTGCAGGAACACTCAGTGGTCCTTATCCGCGGCGGCCGGGTGAAGGACGTTCCCGGCGTACGCTATCATATAGTGCGGGGCACGCTGGACGCCGAAGGCGTTTACACGCACGCCGGCGCCCCTCAGGATCGGAACAAGAGTCGATCCAAGTACGGCACCAGACGTTCACGACCGGTTGCGGGTGCCGGTGCCTCATAGAGGCGCTCACCCGTCGCACGAGATACACGACCATTAATTGCTTACAGCAGTTGTTGGCCTCGACATCGAAGCTGACAACGCTGTTGTGTGTAAGGGGCAGTTGAGAATGCCACGGCGAGAAAGAGTGACAAAGCGGAGAATTCCGCCGGATCCCAAGTTTCGCAGTGTCACGTTGCAGCAGTTCATCAATAAGCTGATGCAGTGCGGCAAGAAGAGCACGACGGAGAGATTTGTGTACGGCGCCTTCGACATTATAGAAGCGCGCACTGGTCGCTCCGGCTTGGATGTATTCGATCAAGCCGTGCGCAACGTTACGCCCCTGGTGGAAGTGAGACCACGCCGTGTTGGCGGCGCCACCTATCAAGTGCCGATGGAAATACCCAGCGGCCGGCGGCTTTCGTTGGCGCTGCGGTGGATCGTGCGCTTCTCTCGCGAGCGTCGGGGGCCAAGCATGGCAGTGAAGCTTGCGGAGGAATTGATTGACGCCGCGGACGGTCAAGGCGCGTCAATCCGGCGACGCGACGAAACGCACCGAATGGCAGAGGCCAATAAGGCATTCTCCCACTATCGTTGGTAAGCAGGAACGCTGCCAAGCGAGAAATCAACCCATACTCATCGAAGTCAAAGCGAAAAAGCAAGAACCGACCACATGGAACGCCAATTTCCCATAGAAAACTACCGCAATATCGGCATCATTGCCCACATTGACGCCGGCAAGACCACCACGACCGAACGGGTGCTCTTCTACTCCGGGCGTATTCACCGCATGGGCGAGGTGCACGAAGGCACTACCGCCATGGACTTCATGGTCCAAGAGCGCGAGCGCGGGATCACGATCACTGCGGCCGCCACCACATCGATGTGGCGGGACCACCGCATCAACATCATCGATACACCCGGGCACGTTGACTTTACCGCTGAGGTAGAGCGCTCTTTGCGCGTCCTCGACGGAGGCGTGGTTGTGTTTGACGCCGTATCGGGTGTCGAGGCGCAATCGGAGACTGTGTGGCGGCAAGCGGATCGGTATCGCGTGCCCCGCATTTGCTTCGTAAATAAAATGGATCGCGTGGGTGCCGACTTTTGGAACTGCATTGAGATGATCCGCGATCGCTTGCAAGCGCGGCCCGTGCCGATCCAGATTCCGATTGGCGCGGAAGACACCTTTGTGGGCATGATCGACCTCTTTACGATGCAGGCGGTCACTTTTTCGGACGAGCTTGGAGCGAATCCTACCATTGCGGCTATTCCTGAAGACTTGCGCGAAGAAGCTGAGAAACGCCGCCACGAACTGATCGAGACTGTCGCCGAGCACGATGAAGACCTCCTGCTGAAATACCTTAATGATGAAGAGATCTCCATCGAAGAGTTGAAGGCAGCGCTGCACCGGGCAACCTGCCGGGTTGCGCTGGTGCCCGTCCTGTGCGGCGCCGCGCTCCGCAATAAGGGTGTGCAGCCGCTTCTCGATGCCGTGGTAGACTTCCTGCCTTCTCCAACGGAGGTACCGGCGATTGAGGGTGTGGTGCCCATTTCCGGTATGGAGGAGACGCGCCCATCCGACGATAGCGCGCCTTTTGCCGCGCTGGCCTTCAAGGTAGTTACCGATCCATTCAGTGGGCGCTTGGTCTATCTCCGAGTCTATTCCGGTACTGCGGACGCGGGCATGCAAATGCTCAATGCGAGCCGAGAACGCCGCGAACGGCTGGGGCGACTGCTGTTCATGCACGCAGACAAGCGTGAGGAAGTATCCAGCATCTTTGCCGGTGAAATCGTCGCCGCGGTCGGTCTCAAGGACACCTTTACCGGCGACACCCTGTGCCAGGTCAATCACCCGATTACATTTGAATCAATACGATTTCCGGACCCCGTCTTGCACATGGCGATTGAACCCAATAGCCGCATGGATGAAGACAAATTGTCCACCGCGCTCCGCCGTCTTTCCGAAGAAGACCCTACCTTCCGTGCAGGACAGGACCCACAGACCGGCGAGACCATCATCGGCGGCATGGGGGAGCTGCACCTGGAAGTGATATCGGACCGCTTGCTGCGGGAATTCAACGTCGAAGCCTCGCTTGGGGCTCCGCAAGTGGCGTATAAGGAGACAATTCAAGGCTCTCTTGAACAGGAAGGCCGTTTCATACGGCAGACCGGAGGGCGAGGACAGTACGGTCACGTGTGGCTGCGCATTGAACCGCTGGAAAGCGGCTCCGGCATTCAAATCGAGAACGAGATTATCGGCGGCTCAATCCCGAAAGAATACGTTTCGGCGGTGCAATCGGGCATTCGCGACAGCCTGCTTGCCGGTCCTCTCGGCTATCCGGTAGTTGACGTGCGGGTTACTATATTTGATGGGTCCTACCACCCCGTGGATTCGTCTGAGTTGGCCTTCCATAACGCTGCGGTGATCGCCATGCGTGAAGGTCTGGAGAAAGCCCGGCCCGTGACGCTGGAGCCAATCATGCAGGTGGAAGTGATGATACCCGAGGAATTCCTCGGCGAGATTTCGGGCGCATTGAATGCCCGACGGGGCAGCATTGACGACATTCAGACGCGACTCGGAACCAAAGTGATCCAGGCCAAGGTGCCTTTGGCTACGATGTTTGGCTATGTGAATACTCTACGTTCCAGTACGCAGGGACGCGGCACCTATTCGATGCAATTCTCGCATTACCAGGAAGTGTTTCACAGCGCACGGGAATTGATAGCGAAAGCTGGCAGAAACTAGCCCACTTTTCGGTAGGAACAGCAAGGAGAGAGCAAGAGGATGGCGAAGGAGCGATTTGAGCGAACGAAGCCGCACGTGAACATCGGCACGATTGGGCACATCGATCACGGCAAGACGACGCTGACGGCAGCGATTACGAAGGTGCTGGCGCTGCAGGGCGGCGCGGACTTTACTCCCTTTGACAGCATCGATAACGCGCCGGAAGAGCGCGAGCGCGGCATCACGATTGCGATTGCGCACGTGGAGTACCAGACCGAGAACCGCCACTACGCCCACGTGGACTGCCCCGGACACGCGGACTACATCAAGAACATGATCACCGGCGCGGCGCAGATGGACGGCGCCATCCTGGTGGTGAGCGCACCCGACGGCCCCATGCCGCAGACGCGCGAGCACGTGCTGCTGGCGCGGCAGGTGGAAGTGCCGGCCATGGTGGTCTACCTGAACAAGTGCGACATGCTGGACGACGAGGAGCTGCTCGAACTCGTGGAACTCGAGGTACGTGAGCTGCTCGACAAGTACGAGTTCCCCGGCGACGACATCCCCATCATCCGCGGCAGCGCGCTGCAGGCCTTGGAGAGCGACAGCGACGATGCTTCCGATGAGGCGTATGCGTCCATTCTGGAACTGATGGCGGCGGTGGACGACTACATTCCCACGCCGACCCGCGCCATCGACCAGCCGTTCCTGATGCCGATTGAAGACGTATTCAACATCAAGGGTCGCGGCACGGTGGTAACGGGACGGATCGAGCGCGGCCAGGTGAACACGGGTGAAGAGATCGAGATCGTCGGCATCCAGCGGGACACGCAGACGTCGGTGGTGACCGGTGTGGAGATGTTCCGCAAGATCCTGGACTCGGGTGAGGCGGGCGACAACGTGGGCTGCCTCCTGAGAGGTATCGAGAAAGACAACGTGGAGCGGGGCCAGGTGCTGGCCGCCGCCGGGTCCATCACGCCGCACACGAAGTTCGAGGCGGAGGTGTATGTGCTGAGCCGGGATGAGGGTGGGCGGCACACGCCGTTCTTCCCAGGGTACCGGCCGCAGTTCTACGTGCGGACGACGGACGTGACCGGCGCGATTGCGCTGCCGGAGGGAGTGGAGATGGTGATGCCGGGCGACAACATCACGATGACGATCCACCTGATCAACCCGGTAGCGTTGGAAGAGGGTGTGCGCTTCGCGATCCGCGAAGGCGGCCGCACCGTCGGCGCCGGCGTCGTTACGAAGGTTCTGGAGTAACGTATGGCGCAGCAGACTATCCGAATTCGTCTCAAGGCATTCGACCATAAGGTCCTCGATCAGTCTGCCGGGCAGATTGTAAGCGCGGCTCAGGGGACGGGCGCACGCATTGCGGGCCCGATCCCGCTGCCAACGGAGATCAATAAGTTTACGGTCATTCGTTCCGCGTTCATCGATAAGGATTCGCGAGAGCAATTCGAAGTGCGCACACACAAGCGGCTTATTGATGTGCTTGAGCCAAATGCTAAGACGATGGATGCGTTGCTGCGCTTAGAGTTGCCTGCGGGTGTAGATATTGAAATGAAGTCCATGTGAGGATGCCTAGGGCATGTCAATCGGTTTGATCGGAAAGAAAATCGGCATGGCGCAGGTCTTTGACGACGATGGCGCGGCTGTGCCCGTCACGGTCGTGCAGGCAGGGCCTTGCACCGTGGTGCAGATCAAGCGTGCCGAGGGAGCGGATGGCTACAATGCCGTGCAGGTCGGGTTTGGCGAGAGATTGAAGAGAATAACGCGACCGGCACGCGGCCACATCGAGAAGCATCTCGGTGACGATGCCGCCATTCCGCGAGACCTCCACGAGTTTCGGGTCACAGACCCCAGCGCATATGAAGCGGGCCAGACACTCGACGTAGGCCTCTTCGCCGAAGGTCAGACTGTGGACGTAACCGGCACTTCCAAGGGAAAAGGATTCGCGGGAGTGATGCGCCGGCACAACTTCAGCGGACAGCAGAAGACCCACGGCCAGTCCGACCGCTGGCGGGCACCCGGAGCCGTTGGCATGGGCACGACCCCCGGTCGGGTGTGGAAAGGCCAGAGAATGGCCGGCAGAATGGGCCAGGACCTGGTAACGGTACAAAATCTGCGAGTAGTCAGAGTTGAAACAGAACAGAATATCTTGTTGATTCAAGGCGCGATTCCGGGGGGGCCAGGCACACTCGTTACGGTGCGGCCGGCAGTAAAGTCTCCCGACTCCGCGTAGGCCAGAGAGCGAAATGCAGTGGATGTAAGAGTTCTCGACAAGCAAGGAAGCCCAGCCGGGGAAGCAACGCTTCCTGACCATATTTTTGGCGTAGAGCCGCGGCAAGACCTGGTGTACCAAGCGGTAATCCGCGATGAAGCCGGCCAGCGCCTCGGCAGCGCCAGTACGAAGACCCGCAGCGAGGTGCGCGGCGGCGGACGGAAGCCGTGGCGCCAAAAAGGCACGGGGCGGGCACGGCACGGGAGCCGGCGATCGCCTATCTGGCGCACCGGCGGCGTCACGTTTGGCCCTCACCCCCGTGACTATCATCTCGCTATGCCACGCAAGATGTGGCGTATGGCCATGTATTCGGCGTTGTCAGCCAAAGTGCAAGCCGATCGTGTGCTTGTAATCGCGGGATTTCCCAACGAGGAAATCAGCACCAAAGGCCAAGTAGCGTTCTTGGATGCGCTCGATGTGCCGACCAGCGCCCTCTATGTAACGGAATCGCCAACGCCGGAATTGCAGCTTTCCATCCGCAATTTGCCGGATGTTGCCCTTTCCGGTCCGCATACACTCAGCGTCCGCGACGTGGTCGTATTCGACTATCTCATCTTCGACACGGATGCCGTCGCCGCGTTGGAACTACTCTGGGGGCATTCATGAAAACTGCACAAGAAGTGCTCATCAGGCCGCTTATTACGGAAAAGGGCACGCTGCTCTCAGATCAAAACAAGTATCTCTTCGCGGTGGCGCGCGACGCAACCAAGATCGATATCCGCCGCGCGGTGGAACAGACCTTTGACGTGACGGTGTTAGCGGTGAATGTCGTAAACGTTCCCGGCAAGGAAAAACGGTTTGGCAGGCACAGCTACCGCACGGCGCGATGGCGCAAGGCGATTGTGACGCTGCCGCAAGGTCAGTCCATCGATCTGTTTAGCGGCGTCTAGGGGAGGATGCGCAAATGCCGATAAAATCCTATAAGCCCACCTCCGCCGGACGACGCGGTCTGATAACGGTAGCCAACGATGACGTTACCAAGACTAAGCCGGAGCGGCGACTTACAAAAGGCAAGAAGCAGAATGCCGGCCGCAACGCTTCCGGCAAACTCACTGTGCGGCATCGCGGCGGCGGCCACAAGCGGCGATATAGAACAATCGACTTCAAACGTGATAAGATAGGGATTCCGGGCTCCGTTAAGGCAATCGAGTACGACCCGAATCGCAGCACGAGAATTGCGCTGATCGCGTACCGCGACGGAGAGAAGCGATACATCCTGGCTGCGGCCAGAATGAACGTCGGCGACACGGTGATGTCGGGACCTGACGCGCCGATACGACCGGGAAACTGCCTGCCCTTGGGAAGTATCCCGGCAGGAACGGCAGTGCACAACGTGGAGCTTCAGGCCGGGCGCGGTGGTCAGTTGGCGCGCAGCGCCGGGTCGTCCGTACAGCTCATGACGAAAGAGAGTGAGTTTGCCGTCATCAGGATGCCGTCCGGGGAAATCCGGCGCGTGCACTTGACGTGCAAAGCCACCATCGGTCAGGCAAGCAACGTCGACCACATGAGCACTGCCACCGGCAAAGCGGGGCGCGCTCGGTGGCGGGGACGGCGTCCGTCGGTACGTGGTTCTGCCATGACGCCGCGGGACCATCCCCACGGCGGCGGCGAAGGCAAGGCGCCCATCGGCATGCCAGGGCCGAAGACTCCCTGGGGCAAGCCGGCGCTCGGTCTGCGCACGCGCAAGCGCAAGCCATCGGACAAGTTTATTTTGCGGCGGCGTAACGCACGCTAAGAGGAGTATTCCGGTATGTCGCGGTCGCTGAAAAAGGGGCCCTTTGTCGAAGCAAAGCTGCTAAAGCGCATTCAGGACATGAATGAAAGCGGGCAGAAACGGGTATTGCGCACGTGGTCCCGGGCGTCCACGATTTTCCCGGATATGGTTGGACACACCATTGCGGTCCATGACGGTAGACGCCATGTGCCGGTCTACGTTACGGAAAACATGGTCGGACACAAGCTGGGCGAATTCGCGCCGACACGGCAATTCCGGGGCCATTCGCGCGAAGATCGAGCCACCACGGTACGCTAGCAACTGAGGACAGCACGGATGCAGATACAAGCAACAGCCAAATATCTCCGCGTGTCCCCACGGAAGGCACGGCGCGTCGCCGCGACCGTGAAAGGCAGGACTGCCGGCGAAGCGCTGGCAATCTTGCGCTTCCTGCCCAGCCCAACCGCACGCATGCTGGCAAAGGTGGTGCGTTCCGCCATGGCCAATGCAGAGAATACTTATAGCTTGGACCCAGCTGAACTGACGGTAGCCAGCGTGCTGGTAGACAAGGGTCCGGCATTTCGACGAATAGACCCCAAGTCTCGCGGACAATGGGGTCTGATTAGACGGCGCACAAGCCATGTAACCGTGATCGTGGAAAATGAGGAGAACTTGAGTAGTGGGGCGTAAAGTTCACCCAGTCGGATTTCGCTTGGGCTTCAACCGAACGTGGAGCAGCCGGTGGTATGCCGGCAAAGAGTATGCAACCCTCGTTGAAGAGGACAGCCGGATTCGCAAGATGGTCCTTGCGCAATTCGAGCAGCCACGCACCGGAGCCACAGGCGGCAGGCGCTCTGGCATGGGAGCGGGAATCTCCCAGGTAGACATCGAGCGTGCCGGCACGACGATCAAGGTGGACATACATACGGCGCGACCCGGAATCGTCATCGGGCGCGGCGGCGCGGCCCAGGCCCAACTTCGCAAGGACCTGCGCGACCTCACCGGCAAGAACGTCCGCACGAATATAATCGAGATCAGACAGCCTGAAACCAATGCCTACCTCGTCGCGCAAGCGGTGGCCGAACAGTTGGAGCGCCGGGTGTCGCCGCGCCGCGCCATCAAAATGGCAGCCGACCGGGTAGTACGCTCAGGCGCAATTGGCGTCAAGCTCATGGTTGGCGGCCGCCTGGGCGGCGCCGAAATGTCCCGCAGCGAAAAGGAAATTCGGGGCACGGTCCCTTTGCAGACGCTGCGCGCCAATATTGACTACGGCTTCGTTCAGGCCGTTACAACCTACGGGATTTTGGGCGTGAAGGTGTGGATATACACGGGAGACGTAACGCCGGAAGAGTTTTATGCCCGGCAGCAATCCGCAGCGCCGGAAGAGGCGCCCTCGCCGCCGCCAAGACGGAGACGGAGACGGCCACGGCGAGTATCGGAGCGCTCTCCGGACAGAGACCGGGGTCAAGGCGCGCGACAGCGCGGGCAATCTGATAGCGGCGGCGCCAGAAGAGGCGAAGCGAGCGAGTAAGAATACTTATGTTGATGCCTAGACGGACAAAGCACCGCAAGATGCACCGCGGCCACCGGCGCGGCAAAGCGCACCGAGGATCTACAATTGCCTTTGGCGATTTTGCCTTGCAGGCACTGGAAGGCGGGTGGGTAGATAACCGGCAGATCGAGGCGGCTCGACGCGCCGTGACACACCACATCCGTCGCGGCGGACAAATGTGGATCCGGATCTTTCCCGACAAAGGGTTGAGCAAGAAGCCCGTCGAGGTGCGCATGGGCGGCGGCAAGGGTCCGCCGGAACAGTGGGTCGCCATCGTCAAACCCGGCCGCATTCTCTTTGAGCTTGCCGGCGTGCCGGAAAATGTGGCTCAGGAAGCCATGCTTCGTGCGGCCCATAAACTATCCGTAAAGACACGCTTCATCTCCCGGGAAACACCGGAGATCATCTAGACAGAGGTAGGAACGCCCAGGATGACGAAACCAGCGGAACTGCGCGCACTGAGCACGGAAGACCTGCAGGAACGGCTTGAAGAAGCGCAAGCTGAGCTATTCAATCTGCGGTCACAGCAGGCAACGGTGCAAATGGAAAACCCAGCTCGCTTTGGCATCCTCTTTAGCGAGATTGCGCGTATCAAGACGATTCTGCATGAAAAAGCGCTTGGCATTACCGGGTAGAGAAGAGCAAAGATAAAGGCTATGACTGAAGCGACAAGATCAACCGGCCGTCGGAAGCAGCGTAAGGGCATCGTGGTTAGCGATAAGATGGATAAATCCGTCGTCGTCTCCGTAACGCGAGTGCGCCGCCATCCGTTGTACAAGAAGACCGTGCGGAGCGCCAAGAAATACCTTGCGCACAGTCCGAAAAACGACGTCCATACGGGTGATCGCGTGCTCATAGAGGAAACACGACCTCTTTCCAAGCGCAAGCATTGGCGCGTGCTCGAGGTACTTGAGAGAGGCGAGCGGGCAGACGCCGCGGAAGCGGGAGAGCTCGCAGAGGCAGTGGAATGATCCGAGAAACGTCACGTATACGCGTTGCCGACAATAGCGGCGCCCGCGAGATCATGTGTATCCGCGTTCTGGGTGGATCCCGGCGCAAGTATGGCGGCATTGGCAGCGTTGTGGTTGCCTCCGTAAAGGAAGCGGTACCCATCGGCCAGGTACGGGAAGGCGAAGTGGTGCGCGCGCTCATTGTGCGTACGGCCAAAGAGTATCGGCGCGCCGACGGCTCCAGCATTCGCTTCGATGACAATGCGGCTGTGCTCTTGGGACCGCAGAATATGCCCCGAGGCACGCGCATTTTCGGACCTGTTGCCAGGGAGTTGCGCGAAATGGGTTTCATGCGCATTATTTCCCAGGCGCCGGAGGTGCTCTAGCCATGCAACGAGTTCAATCTGGCGATCAGGTGGAGATTACTGCAGGCAAGGACCGCGGCAAACGCGGTCAGGTCATGCGGGTAATCTCGGCGGATCGTGCCGTGGTAGTGGACGGCATCAATGTAGTCAAGCGTCATCAGCGGCCCATGCCGCCCATGCAACCGGGGGGCATCATCGAGATGCCCGCGCCCCTGGCGGAATCGAATGTCAAAGTCGTGTGTCCGCACTGCGACTCGGCGACACGCATCGGTTTCCGAATCCTCGACGATGGCAGCAAGGGACGCGTGTGTAAGCAGTGCCAGGAAATCATAGGTCAAGAATAAGGACGTCCGATGGCGGAAAAAGCACACATGCAGCAACTCTATGAAGATGAAGTGCTGCCGGCAATTGTCAATGAGTTTAGCTACGCTTCCGTAATGCAGGCACCGAAGATTACCAAGGTAGTGGTGAATATCGGGCTGGGAGAAGCGCTGCAAGACGCGCGGGCCCTGGATAATGCCGTCGGCGATCTAACCACCATCACCGGACAGAAGCCGATCGTAACGCGTTCGAAGAAGAGTATTGCCAACTTCAAGCTCCGCGAGAATCAAGCAATCGGAGCGAAAGTGACCCTGCGGCGTACCCGCATGTATCACTTTTTGGAGAAGCTCTTCAACGTGGTCTTTCCACGAATTCGCGACTTTCGGGGAGTGTCGCCCAATGCGTTCGACGGTCGTGGGAACTACTCGGTGGGGCTCCGCGAGCAGCTCGTATTCCCGGAGATCGATTACGATAAGGTCGACCGCGTTCGCGGTCTGGAGATAACCATTGTGACATCCGCGCAAACCGATGAAGAATCACGCTACCTGCTGACTGCGCTGGGCATGCCGCTCGCGCAGGAAGCCAGCCAATTAGCAAGCTAGGAGACGCAGTCCCGTGGCAAAGCAATCCAAGATTGCCAAGTGGCGCAAACAGAGGAAATTGCTGGAACAAGGCCGGATGAAGCATCCCGTCAAGTTTCGCAACCGCTGCTATCAGTGCGGGCGGCCGCGGGCGTACATGCGTAAGTTCGGACTCTGCCGGATCTGCTTCCGGGGAGCGGCGCTGCAAGGCTTGCTGCCTGGTGTCACAAAGTCAAGCTGGTAATGCACACGCGAGAGTAATGCAACAATGACCATGACCGATCCCATTGCCGACATGCTGACGAGGATCCGCAACGCCATCCAGGCACGCCATACCCACGTGACAATTCCGGCATCCAAGATGAAGTCCGCAATTCTGTCTATTCTCGAGAGGGAAGGATACATCGGTCCTTTCGAGACTGTGGAACAACAGAGCCCGCAGGCCATGCTCAAGGTTAGCCTGAAGTACACTGATGAACGCGCGCCGGTGCTGCTAGGGTTGCGGCGTGTGAGCAAGCCGGGACTGCGCGTATACGCGGGCAAAGACGAGATTCCTCGAGTAATGGGCGGCATTGGCACAGTTATCCTGTCAACTTCCTCAGGTGTCATGACCGGTCGCGAGGCCTGGCAGCGCAAAATCGGCGGGGAAGTTCTCTGTTACGTTTGGTAAGGTAAATCGCAATGTCTCGAGTCGGAAAACAACCGGTTCCGATCCCCAGCGGGGTGCAGGTGAACGTGCAGGCTGCAGCCGTTCACGTGAAGGGACCGAAAGGCGAACTGGAGATTGAAACAGTACCCTCCGTTAGCGTGGCCGTTGAGGACGGAGCCGTCCGTGTCGACCGCTCCGATGAGAGCCGGGAAGTCCGGGCTCTCCACGGTCTGACCCGCGCCTTGGTCGCAAATATGATTGAGGGGGTAACGCAAGGATATCGGAAGACCCTGGAATTGCATGGAACGGGGTATCGCGCCCAGCTCGCCGGCAGCAAGCTGGTAATGCAATTGGGTCATTCACACCCCGATGAGTTCAGTCCCCCGCAAGGCATCAGCCTTGAAGTCGAGAATCCAACCACGATTCACATTGACGGCATTGACAAGAAGTTGGTCGGGCAGGTCGCGGCAGACATCCGCGCCGCGCGTCCGGTGGAAATCTACCTTGGCAAGGGCATTCGCTACCGCGGCGAATACGTGCGCCGTAAAGCCGGTAAAGCCGGCAAGGTCGGCGCGGGCGAGTAGCGGTCCCCGGCCGGGACGAGTAAAAGACACAGGTTCGCTTTACAAGCTCTTTTGGATGGATATGTAGCATGCGTTTGATGCGAGGAAGAAAGGCGCTGGGCGCCCGCGCGCGGCGGCAACGCCGGGTACGCGCGAAGGTCAGCGGCGTGGCGGCAAGGCCCCGTCTCAACGTCTTTCGCAGTAATGAACACATCTATGCCCAGGTCGTCGATGATTCGTCACACCACACGCTCGCGGCGGCTTCTACCCTCGATGCGTCCGTGCGGGAGGCGCTTGAAGCAAGCCAGCCGAAGCATGCGCAGGCCGCCGTGGTCGGCCGCGTCGTGGCAGAGAGAGCGCGTGAAAAAGGCATAGAAGAGGTAGTGTTTGATCGCGGCGGCTACCAGTATCACGGCCGGGTACGCGCCCTTGCGGAAGCAGCCCGGGAAGCGGGACTAAAGTTCTAACTGAGTGAGGCAAAGGATACTATGCCAGACAGCGTTACCATCGATCCAGCGTCGTTGAACCTTGTAGAGCGCCTGGTCAATGTCAATCGTGTGGCCAAGGTCGTGCGGGGCGGGCGCACCTTCAGTTTCAACGCCGTAGTCGTGGTAGGCGACGAGGCCGGTCACGTTGGCATCGGCATTGGGAAAGCGCGCGAAGTTTCGGAAGCCATTCGCAAAGGCGGAGAGAAGGCGCGGAAAGCGCTTGTGCGCGTGCCTCTGGCGGGCACCACCATCCCCCATGATATAACCGCAAAGTACGGCGCCTCGCGCGTGATGCTCAAACCGGCGGCGCCAGGCACGGGCGTAATAGCCGGCGGTCCGGTGCGCGCGGTCGTAGAATGCGCGGGGGTGCACGACATCCTTACGAAGTCGCTTGGCTCCAACAACGCGATCAACGTGGTGAAGGCAACGATGGCGGCACTTGAACAACTGCAGAGTCCGGACCAGGCATATTCCCGCCTCGGCAGACTCAAGTCGCAACGGCGGCAGCCAGAGGAAGAAAGCGCTGACCCGGCCCCCGCCGTCGTGGCAGTAGCCGAGGCAGAGGACGAAGACAATGGCAGCTAATCCGACTTCGTCTAAGACGCCGACTTCGTCCAAGACACTGCGCATAACCTTGCGCAAGAGTCCCATCGGCTTCTCGAAAGACCAGAAGCAAACGGTAGCAGCCCTGGGACTGAAGAAACGGGAACAGTCTGTAGAACATGACGCCTCACCGACAGTGCGCGGGATGATCAATAAAGTCGCTCATCTCGTGGACGTCGAGGAGACCTCTTAGGCATTCAGGAAAAAGAATAGGAAGAAGCTCGCATGGAAAAACATGCGCTCCGCGCTCCAGACGGCGCCAGGCGTCGCCGGAAGCGCGTCGCCCGCGGCCACGGCGGACGCGGACACAAGACTGCCGGGCGCGGCACAAAAGGACAGAAGTCCCGCTCCGGCGCCAGCATACCTGCATGGTTTGAGGGCGGGCAGACCCCCTTTGTGCGGCGACTGCCGCACCGGCGTGGCTTCAGCAATGCCCGTTTTCGCGTTGTTTACCAACCGGTCAACGTGGGTGACCTTTCCCGCGTGTTCCCAGCCGGTGCCACGGTAACGCCGCCCGACATGGTGGCGCAGGGCTTGGCCCGTTCCACACAGATAAAGGTGCTTGGGGGCGGTGACATCGCCCATGCGCTTAATGTACAGGCACCCAAGTTCTCTCAGTCTGCACGCGCCAAGATTGAGGCTGCCGACGGCACTGTAGCGGAAGGGTAACGCCGCGTGGCAGTTTCCACCCCTTCACAGAAGTCGCCGTCGCTCATTCAGGCCGCTTACAACGCGTTCAAGCTCCCCGATATCCGGCGCAAGCTGATCTTTACCCTTGGCTTGCTTACCGTCTTCCGCTTTGCCGCGCACATCCCCGTGCCGGGCGTGGATCGTCAGGCCCTCAGGGAGCTCTTCCAGCAGCAGCAGTTCCTCGGGCTGCTCGACATGTTCTCGGGAGGAGCGCTCGCCAACTTCTCCATCGTGGCCATGGGCGTGTACCCGTACATTACCGCCACCATCATCATGCAGCTCATGACTCCGGTCATTCCGCAGTTGCAGGCGCTGTCCCGCGAAGGAGGCGAGAGCGGCCGGGCCAAGATGAACCAATACATGCGCATCGGCACCGTGCCACTGGCGGTCATGTCCGCGTTCGGACAGGCGACGATTTTCTCGCAAATGGGCGTCATTCGTGGATTTAATCTCTTCAGCGGCCCGACGTTTCTTAGCAGTCTTGCCCTCATCGTCAGCATGACCGCCGGCACGATGTTTCTCGTTTGGCTTGGCGAGTTGATCACGGAGAACGGCATCGGCCAGGGCATTTCGCTCATCATTTTCGCCGGCATAGTGGCGCGCCTGCCTACTACCATCGGCCAGGCCGTATTCGGCCAAGCCGGCGGTACGGCTACCCTGACTCTCTTCATCATCGGCGCGCTCGCGATACTCATCGTGGTCGGCATCGTGGTGATGTATGAGGCGCAACGTCGCATACCCGTTCACTACGCCAAGCGCATGCACGGCCGCCGCCAGTACGGCGGGCAAACGACCCACATACCGCTCAAGATCAATTCCGCAGGCATGATCCCCCTGATCTTTGCCATATCATTCTTGATTTTCCCCAGCACGGTAGCCAGCTATTTCCAAGCGGCGGATGCCAGTTGGATCCGGAATGTCGCCACCTTTGTGATACGTGCCTTCGACCCGCAAGCGCCGCTTTACTGGACTTTGTACTTCATACTCGTGGTCGCCTTTACGTTTTTCTATACCGCCATCATCTTTCAGCAGCAGAACATCCCGGAAGTATTGCAGAAGAACGGCGGCTTTATACCGGGCATCCGACCCGGCCGGCCCACGGCCACATACCTGAATAGCGTCATCTTTCGCATTACACTCGCTGGAGCGTTCTTTCTCGGTCTCATCGCGGTTTCCCCCTTCATCATTCAAGGACTAACCGGCGTACAGGCCCTCATGCTTAGCAGTACGGGAATGCTCATCGTTGTCGGTGTTGTGCAAGATACCATGAAGAATCTGGAAGCTCAGTTGATGATGCGCCAATACGAAGGATTCTTGCGCTAGTGTCGAAATTGACGTCGTCTGAGACACCGATTGCGCTGCATGCCTCTTCTGAGAAGCAGGTAGCTGGCGGCGCGCAGCGGCCTAACGAGCCACAGAGGCTTAACCTCATCCTCCTCGGCCCACCGGGCGCCGGCAAGGGCACGCAAGCGCAGGCCATTGCCGGAAGACTCGGTCTGCGCCATATTTCCTCAGGTGAGCTCTTTCGCCAAAACATGCAGAAACAGACGCCGTTAGGACTCCAGGCGAAGGTCCACTACGACAAGGGAGAGTATGTGCCGGACCATCTGGTTATCGCCATGGTCAAAGAGGAACTCTCTCGCGACAGCCTTGAAAGAGGCACGGTGCTGGACGGATTCCCTCGTACCGTAGCGCAAGCCGAGGCGCTCAAGGACATGCTCGCTGAAATGGGACAAGAGATCGGCGCAGCCATCGTCCTCATCACGAAAGCGGAGGAAATCGTAGAACGTGCCCAGGGACGTCGCGTTTGCCCGGAAGGACATACGTTCCATACGGTAAAAAATCCGCCGGCCGTTGCCGGCCGCTGCGACGTGGACGGTCTTCCCCTCCAACAGCGGGTTGATGACCGACCCGAAACAGTGCGGAAACGCATAGAGACATACAACGCCCAAACGAAGCCGCTTTTGGACTTTTACGCGGACAGACACCTGATGCGGAGTATAGACGGGAGCGGGTCCATCGAGGACGTTACGGAGAAAATCGAAAGCGTGCTGAGCGAGATCGGCTTGCAGTGATTCCACCCTTGTGCAGGTGCTGAGCAGGTGCAGATGACACGAGCGATACAACTCAAGACGCCGCGACAGTTGCGTATCATGCGTCAGGCGGGTAAGATAGTAGCAGAAGTCCTTGCGCTCCTCGGCGAGCATATAGTGCCTGGTGCGACAACGGCGGAGTTGGACGCATTGGCAGATGCCGAGATAAAGAAGCGCGGGGCTGTGCCGTCTTTCAAGGGGTATCACGGGTTCCCGTGCACGATATGCGCGTCGGTCAATGAGCAGATTGTGCATGGTATTCCGGGCGAGTATCGCTTGGAAGAAGGTGACATTCTCAGCATTGACGTCGGTGCCATTTACAAAGGGTGGCATGGCGACGCGGCAGTCACTCATGCGGTCGGCCCGGCGAGTGCAGAGGCGGTTCGCGTCATGGGCGCGACAAGAGAAGCGCTGCACCGTGGTATTGCGGCCGCCGTGCCGGACAATCACCTTGGCGACATCGGTTTCGCCATCCAGTCTTGGGTGGAGGCACAAGGTCTTGCCGTAATAAGGGACTTTGTCGGACATGGCATTGGAAAAGTGATGCATGAAGCCCCGCAAGTGCCTAACTTCGGTGAAGCGGGAGCGGGGGTCAGGCTGCAACCCGGCATGACCATTGCGATCGAGCCAATGGTTTCTGTCGGGGATTGGCATGTTAAGGTGCTCGACGATGGCTGGACTGCCGTGACTGCGGATGGCAGCCTCTCTGCCCATTACGAACATTCGATAGCAATAACAAGCAACGGCCCGGAGATCCTTACGCAAGTAGCGTAACCGGGATTTGCACGGAGTTTGCGGTGCCAAAGAAAAAAGACACGATTGAAATCGAGGGCGTCGTGCAAGATGTCCTACCTAATGCAGTCTTTCGTGTCGAACTTGATAACGGACATGAGGTCACAGCACACCTCTCCGGCAAGCTGCGGTTGAATTTCATTCGGGTTGGCGCGGGAGATCGCGTTACCGTGGAGCTCTCGCCCTATGATCTGACCCGCGGCAGGATTACGTGGCGAGGGAGGAGATAACAGACATGAAAGTACAAGCATCGGTAAAGCCGCGCTGCGAACAGTGCAAGGTTGTACGCCGTAAGCGGGTTGTGCGCATCATTTGCACGGCCAATCCTAAGCACAAGCAGCGACAGGGATAATCGGGAGAACTGCGAGCCACAGTGGACTTGAAGTCGTTCACAGGAGGAGCAGCATGGCACGGATTGTCGGCGTAGACCTGCCGCGCGAGAAGCACATTTGGGTAGGGCTTACGTATATCTACGGTATCGGGCGCACCACGTCGTACAAGATTCTCGAGCGCGCCCAAGTCATGCCGGATACCAAGGTGCAGGACCTTACGGAAGATGAGGTCAACCGCATTCGCGAGGTGATTACCGCCAACCATATTGTGGAAGGCGACCTCCGGCGGGAAGTGCAGCAGAACATCGGACGGCTCATCGAGATTGGCTGCTACCGCGGTATGCGCCACCGGCGCGGCCTGCCTGCCCACGGCCAGCGCACACGGACCAACGCGCGAACGCGCAAGGGTCGGCCCAAGACCGTGGCCGGCCGTAAACGGGCAGTTATGAAGAAGTAGTTATTGGGGATTTTAGCTAATGCCGGAAACACGCTCACGCCCACGCAGACGTGAAAGACGCACCGTAGCACGCGGCAAGGCGTTTATACAGTCCACGTTCAACAATACTCTGATTACGATCACCGACATGAACGGGAACACGCTGTGCTGGGCGAGCTCCGGGTCGGCTGGATTCAAAGGTTCTCGCAAGGGAACGCCGTACGCGGCCCAGGTTGCCGCGGAGACGGTAGCACGAAAAGCAGCAGACTTTGGCATGGGGCAAGTGGAAGTCTCCATCAAGGGGCCGGGATCGGGGCGAGAATCGGCTATCCGATCGCTCCAGGCAGGTGGCCTGCAAGTCATGAGCATCATCGACGTAACGCCAGTGCCACACAACGGCCCACGCCCGCCCCGGCGCAGGCGCGTCTAGTTTATACAGGAGTTCTGAGGAGAGGATATGGCACGATATGTTGGCCCCGTGTGTCGGCTGTGCCGCCGGGAAGGACAGAAACTGTTCCTGAAAGGCGACAAGTGCTTCACACCCAAGTGCCCGGTTGAAAAACGCAAGAACCCGCCGGGCATGCACGGTGCAGGTGCGATGCGGCGCCGGCTGTCAGACTACGGCACGCGCTTGCGGGAGAAGCAGAAGGCCCGGCGCATGTATGGCATATTTGAGCGCCAGTTTCGCAAGTACTTTGCGCTTGCGACCTCTCGTCCTGGTGTTACCGGTGCAACTCTCCTTCAATTGCTTGAGAGTCGGCTTGATAATGTTGTCTATCGCCTCGGCTTTGCGTCCTCGCGCGCTGCGGCACGCCAGATAGTGCGGCACGGACACTTTGCTCTCAACGGCCGGAAGTGTGACATCCCATCGGCCCTCTTGGCTGAAGGCGACGTGGTAACCGTAAATGGAAACAGCCGCAACAATGAGTACTTCAAGACTGCCGCCGAGCGGCTGGATTCTGTGGCAGTGCCGAACTGGCTCACCCTCGACCGCGAGAAGCTGGAAGGCAAGGTGCTTGCGTTGCCGGCACGTCAAGAAATCGACGCCGACCTCAACGAACAATTGATCGTTGAGTACTACTCTCGACGGTAGACGGACCGCTTCATTCAAAAGTGCCCGGGTACGGCAGCCAAATTTTGCAGAAATCACGAGCATACCTGTTTACTGGGAGGTAATTCCCATTGGAACTGCAGGAAGTACAGCCTGAAGTCAGAGTTATCGAGAGTGAAGAAAACTACGGCCACTTTCGCGTTGAGCCGTTGAAGCGCGGCTACGGCCACACGTTGGGAAACGCTATGCGGCGAGTGCTGCTCTCCTCGCTTCCCGGCGCTGCCATATCCTCTATCCGCATTACCGGAGTACTTCACGAGTTCGCAGACATTCCCGGTGTGACCGAAGACGTCACGCAGATCATACTCAATATCAAGCGCATTCGCCTGACTTGCTCGGCCGATCATCCGGTGGAGCTCTATCTCTCCGTCAATAGCGAAGGCGTTGCGACGGCATCGGATATTCAGTGCCCGCCTGAGGTCACTATCGTCAATCCCGAACAGACAATCGCAACGCTGGATTCGGAAAGCGCGGAATTGGAGATGTATTTGACGGTGGAACAGGGCATCGGCTTTACACTGTCCGATACGCAAGAGGATACGCCGATCGGTGTCGTGCCCGTAGACGCCATATTCACGCCGATCCGTCGCGTCGAATACCGGGTGGAACATGCCCGCGTCGGTCAGATGACCGACCTGGACGCTCTTATCCTGCGTGTGTGGACTGACGGCACGCTCACGCCGGAGACCGCACTGGGCCAGAGCGGTCAGATATTGTGCGATTACTTTTCGCTTGTCCGCGACTTCCACCCCCTTGCGCAACGCATTGAAGTAGGGATTGCTCGGCCGGATCCGGTTACCACAACCCCGCTGGAATCATTGCAGCTCCAAAACCGCGCATATAATGCGCTGCGGCGCGGAGGCATCAGCACCGTCGAGCAATTGCTCGCCATGGATGAAGACAGTCTCCTGAAGATCCAGGGCCTCGGCGCGAAAACACTGTCTGAGGTCAAAGAGAAGTTGGCGCAGAGCGACCTCTTCCTTACGGAATCTAATGGCACCGGCAGTGCCGAGGAAATTGAGGAGGTGCCCGTGTGAGAAAGAGGGTTTACGTTCGCAGGCTAAACCGGGACAAAAGCAAGCGCGAAGCGCTGTGCCGCAGCTTGCTCAGCACGCTCGTGCTGAAAGGCGAAGTCCATACTACGTCGGCCCGCGCCAAGGAAGTACGTTCACGTGTTGAGCGACTGATTACATTGGCAAAGCGCGGCGATCTGCATGCCCGGCGCAGAGCGCTTTCGCGCCTGCCCCATCAAGAGGCCGTCCATCACCTTTTTGATGAGCTTGGCCCGCGGTATGCAGACAGACCGGGTGGGTATACGCGAACGCTACGGCTAGGCACCCGGCGCGGCGACGGCGCGCAACTCATGATGGTCCAATTGGTTGAGTAGTTCTCCCGATTGGGAGACTAGCAGGGCGCTGGACGCTCTCGCATCCTGTACCATAGGCACGCAGCAAACGAAAGGGCACGCAGGAAGGAAAACATAATAGGCGCTCGCAAAGCGGCAAGAGAGATTCAAGAGTTCCGCTGTCTTGTGGCGTATGACGGCACACCTTTCAGTGGCTTTCAATTGCAGATCGGCAGACCCACTGTACAGGAGGAATTGGAGAAGGCAATCGAGCGCATTACGCGGCAACCGGCTCGGGTCGTACCTGCCGGACGGACGGACGCCGGTGTCCACGCCACCGGACAAGTGATTCACTTTCGTTCGGCTTGGCCCCATCCGCCCGCCGCTCTGGAACGAGGAATGAACGCGGTATTACCGCCTACGATTGCCGTAGCCGGAATGGAACAGGCTGTAGAGGGTTTCCACGCCCGCTACAGTGCCGTGAGTAGACTGTACCGGTACGCGATCCTGAATTGCGCGACTCGGTCTCCGATCCAACACCGCTTTGCGTTGCATCGAAGTAGACCGCTGGACGCCGACGCGATGCACACGGCTTTGCAGTCTCTTGTGGGCACGCACGACTTTCGCGCGTTCACCGCGGGGGAAGAGCCTGACGCCAGCACCGTACGCACCGTGACGGACGTCACCTGCGAGCGCAGTGGAGACATGGTGCACGTCACCGTGGAAGCGAATGCCTTTCTGCGCCATATGGTGCGGCGGATCGTCGGCACCGCATTGGAAATTGGCGACGGCCGCCAATCGATCGAACACATAGAACGAGTACTGTCATCAACATGCAAAGCACTGGCAGGGCCGACAGCCCCGGCCAAAGGGCTATTCTTGATCCGGGTGACCTATCCTGATACGCTCGCTTAGAGACGACAAAAGAGGACCAACTGACATGAAGACCTTGGCAACTCCCGTGACGCGTCCTAGCGACATAGATCGTCGTTGGTACCTGGTGGACGCCGCGGGACAGACTCTCGGCAGACTTGCTTCGCAGATCGCGCATGTATTGCGCGGCAAGCACAAGCCACAATATGCGCCTAACGTCGACGCGGGTGACTATGTGATAGTCGTGAATGCCGCCCAAATCGCCGTTACCGGGCGCAAGCGCGAGCAGAAGACGTATTATCGCCACTCCGGGTATCCAAGCGGCCTCTCCGCCATACTCTTGGAGGACCAGTTGGAGCGGCGTCCGGATCGCGTCATAGAGCACGCCGTGCGGGGCATGCTGCCCCACAATCGCCTGGGACGCGCACAGTTCAAGAAACTCAAGGTCTACGGCGGATCCGAGCATCCACACGAGGCCCAACGGCCCGTGCCATTTCAAGAGAGCATGACAGGAGCAAATGCCGATGAGTAGCGACGGAAACGCGGCCTATTACGTTGGGGTTGGGCGGCGCAAAGAGGCGGTGGCCCGCATCCGTTTGTATAGCGGCGAGCGCGGTATTGTGGTCAACGGCCGTCCGTTTGAGGACTACTTCCCGCGCATATTGCACCAAAACGTAGTACAGGAACCCCTGGACCTCGTGGGCGCGAGCTTTCGTGTTTCTGCAAAGGTAGTGGGCGGCGGTATCAGCGGCCAGGCGGAAGCAATTCGCCATGGTGTAGCGCGTGCGCTGGTCAACGCAAATGACCAGTATCGCATGAGTTTGCGAAAGTCCGGTTTGCTCACCCGCGACGCGAGGGTCAAGGAGCGCAAGAAGTACGGACTCAAGCGTGCCCGTAAGGCTCCGCAATACACCAAGCGCTAGGCTTCCCGCCCCACTTCAACCTCAGGGGCCGTGCCACCCGTAGCTTCAGCCAATTCTGCGAGGAATCGCTCTCGCTCCGGGAGGTCTTCCAAGCTGGCAAGACCGAAGTACTTGAGGAATTCAAAGGTAGTGTTGTACTCAATTGGTCGTCCCGGCGTCGGGCGCCTCTCTCCAGCAACGACCAATTCCCGGCCAAGCAACACCGCTAGCGTATGGTCGGAACTCACGCCGCGTATACGTTCAATCTCAGCGCGTGTAACCGGCTGGTAATAGGCGATCACGGCGAGGGTCTCGAGGGCGGCACGGGAGAGCCTCTCGTTGCGCTGCACGCCGAGCAGTTCGCGAATGTACGGCGCCACGTCCGGATGCGAAACGAGCAAAAATGCCCCGCTCTGCTCCTGCAGCACCATTCCTCTGTCTTGCCAAACGGCCCGGAGTTCCTCGAGTGCAGACTCCACACCTCGCACCGGCTGGCGCGTTAGCCGTGCCATCTCCCGGATAGTGAGCGGCCGTTCTGCGACAAACAGAAGTCCCTCAAGCACGGCGGCGAGTGGCAATGGCATGCGCCTACCGCCCTTCTCCGTAAGGGCCCGTCACATTGTCGCCGGAAACCGCAGCCAGCGAAGTCTCTGCCGCCATCTCAGTCTGCTCGGCGCTCGCGGCAACTATGTGGATGTCCCCGTAGAGCTCGGCCTGCCGGACGCTCGCCTTGCCCAACCGCAAGTACTCGAGCACCGCCAAAAAGGCCACTACGATCTCCTCCAAAGACTCGGCGGGCTCGATGAGTTCGCGGAATCCGGCTCGGCCATGCAGCACGATGAGCGTCCCAATGCGGTCTATGTACGTCTCAATGTGCACCGTGCGCCGCGCTACGGCCGGCAGGTCTTCTTCTTTCTCTTGCAGCACCGCTGCCAGCGCACTCACCAGGTCTTCAGGCGCATAGTTCACGAGGTCGGCCGGAGGCAGGGGCAGTGCCACAGGGGCAGCCGCCGTGCGCTGGTACGCCACGTCGGACTCTTCCTGCAATGCGGCAACCGCTTCCATCAAACGCTTGAAGCGATCGTAGCCCCGCAGTTGGTCCTCCAGGGACTCTTCCAACTCGTCCAGTGCCTCCTGAGGCTCATGGAGGAGGGCACGCGACTTACCGTACATGAGCAGAGCCGCCACCCGGAGAAATGCCGCAAGCAGCGGGCCATCCTGCTTTTCCATGGCGCGCACATGCGCGAGAAACTGCTTGGTCACCGCAACCAATGACAGTTCAGTTATGTCAAGCTTTTGCTCTTGCACAAGGCGTAGCAAGACATCCAGAGGGCCGTCGAAAACGGCAAGCCGGACATTAGGCAGCGGAGAACCCATTCTAAATCCCTAGAAAGAGGCCCCTGAGAAACAATACCGGTGGGCCTAGGATGGCGTTGAAGATCCCGATGCGCAGGAACCACTGGTCCAGGAGAACGATGAGAAGCAGCAGAAACGGTCCCTGTATCTCAAACCGGGTGATGGATGGCACAAGGTGCGGCGGCAAGAAGCGCAAGAGCACACGATACCCATCCAAAGGGGGAATTGGGATGATGTTGAAGACAGCCAATGCGATGTTGATCTGGACGACGATCGCGAGGATGGTTGCAACTGCCTCAGTCGTAGAATCCAGGGCTACGCCCGAGAATGAGATCACGTTTTGAAAGAGCAACCCAATGGCAGCCGCAGCTACTATGTTGGCAACAGGACCGGCTATAGCCACCATCGCTCCACCGGAAATAGGGCCGTTGCGTAGGTTGGCAGGATTGTAGGGCACCGGCTTTCCCCAGCCAAAGCCGATGAGAAAGATCATGATGGTACCGAGCAGGTCAAGATGGGATAGGGGGTTTAGCGTCAACCTGCCCTGAGAGGCGGCAGTAGGATCACCAAGCCTATTGGCCATCCACGCGTGACTGAACTCATGCACGGAAATGCCAACGACCAGCGCAAGGAGCAGTCCGAGAAATACCGCAGGGTCTGCCAATTGGGCAAGCAAAACCGACCTCGCGTCAGACAGGCTGAATAGCAGAAATGTGGCCACACACATCGTAGCACTCCGGCCGCGAAATGACAATGTTACTTGTCGCGAGAAGGCGCTTTTGCTACGATTAACCAGATGCCAAGCTTGAGGCGTCAGATTGGTTTGCCTTGAGCCTGAATTGTGCTGGAGAGTGAAGCTTAATGCGTGCAAGTGCCGCCCATGTCGATCCGGTTGAGATGTTTACCGGCGTACACCGCCGGACTCTCGCGTACGGTGACAAGGCTATGATCTGCCAGATTTCTTTTGCGCCGGGCGGCGATGTGCCGTTGCACCACCACCCCAATGAGCAAACGGGATATGTGCTGGAAGGAACCTTGAAGCTAACTATCGGCGAGGACCTCCTGGTCCTGACGCCGGGCGAAACCTATGTGATCCCCGGCAATACACCGCATGCGGCCACGGCCGATGAGCCAACCGTTGTTTTAGACATCTTCTCGCCGCCGCGTGAAGACTACAAAGATTGATTGACGGCACTCCAAGTGACTTCAATTCTTGACGAATTGCGTAATGTGTAGACGAATGAACTGAGACTATCTATCGAGGAGGATGAGCGTTTTGCTTAAGATCCGGCTGGCGCGCATTGGCAAACGAAAGCAACCCCACTATAGGGTTGTCGTTGCGGACTCTCGAGTGCCGCGCAATGGGCGCCATATAGACTTGTTGGGACACTACAACCCGCGGACCGAGCCCTCAACCGTTGAGATCGATACGGAGCGCGCCAACGAGTGGCTGCAGAAGGGCGCACAACCCACGGAACGCGTGCGAAAGCTGCTTGCAATTGCGGGACTGGAGGCCTAGAGATGTATCAGCGGCGCTCAGGCAGGCCCCGGGACGGCGGACGCCGCGGCCCCCGGCAATATGGCGGCGGAGGTCGCGACTATCGCGGCGACAGCGGCACAATACCCGCGTTGACAGGCCTTATTGAATTCGTGGCGTATGGCTTGGTGCGCAATGTTGATGCTGTCCAGGTGCGTGAGATTGTCCGCTCCCAGGCCGTCGTCTACGAATTGCGGGTGGCCGAGGAGGACAAGGGCAGAGTCATTGGGAAAGACGGCCGCATCGCGCAGGCGCTGCGCACGGTGATGCGTGCCGCGGCCGGAGAATCGAGCCGCCGTGTCGCGCTTGACATCATCTAAGCCGCCAGCCGCCAGCAACGTCTCCGGAGGAACGGGTAACGGGGAGCGGGTCGATCCCTTTGACGGTTGGATTATCATCGGCCGGATACGCGGTCCCCACGGTGTGCGGGGTGAAGTCCGGGTTGAGGTGCTCACCGACTTCCCCGAGCGCTTCCAGACTTACAAGCGGTTGTACATCGGAGATTCTCACGCCCCTTACAATGTCGAGAGGGTGCGCTTTACGCCAAAGGGCGCGCTCCTGAAACTCGCCGGCGTAGACTACCGCGACCGTGCCAGAATTTTTGCACGCTCCTATGTTGCGCTCCCTGAATCGGGATTGGCGCCGCTCCCCGCCGGCAGTTTCCACCACCACCAAATCAAGGGGATCAGAGTCTTTGCGGATGATGGTGGCTTTCTCGGCACCGTCGCGGAGATTATTACGACCGGTAGCAACGACGTCTACATTGTGCGCAACGAGGATGGCGGCGAAATCCTCTTACCGGCAACAGCGGAAGTCGTGCAAACCATCGACGTGGAAACCCAACGCATCGACGTTAACCTCATCCCCGGGTTGATCCCCGATTAGGGCGCTTACCTAGTGTTCCCGATTCTCTTTAGGCACTCGCCCACTGTGCATCGGAGCAAGGCACTCTAGTTTTCCCGTGCCTCATTGAGAGGTATGCAGGATCCACGAGGTACGCCCAGCGATAGCACTGCCGGCTGTAGCCAGTTCATACCCTAACAATTCCCATGGTGCGCGTAGACATCCTCACCCTGTTCCCAGAGTACTTTCGCGGCCCGCTTGACCACGGCACCATCAGCCGCGCGGTGCGAGGCGGGCACGCTACCGTTGTCGTGCACAATCTGCGCAATTGGGCAGAAGGCAAACACCGTGTTACTGACGATTACACCTTTGGCGGCGGCACCGGCATGGTCATGAAGCCGGAGCCGTTCTTCCGGGCCGTCGCAGACCTCAAGACACCGGAAGCTCACGTCATTCTGCTCAGCCCCTCCGGCCGGCTCCTGGACCAAGACACCGCCACAGACGTGGCCGGCCATGGGCATCTCATCTTGCTCTGCGGCCGCTATGAAGGGGTGGACGAGCGTGTAGCGGCCCACTTGGCGGATGAGGAAGTATCCATCGGCAATTACGTGGTGAGCGGCGGCGAGTTGCCTGCTCTGGTGGTGCTCGACGCTGCGGTCCGGCACTTGCCCGATGTGCTGGGCGGCGGTCCGGCAGCCGCGTGTGAGGAGTCGTTTGCAACGGGACTCCTGGAGTATCCTCACTATACCCGGCCCGCTGCCTACCAGGACATAAAGGTGCCTGACATCTTGCTGTCCGGCAATCACGCACAGATTGCCAACTGGCGCCGCCAGCAGTCGCTCCTACGAACGCGGGAGCGCCGCCCCGGCCTGCTTTCGGGCGCCGACCTCAGTGAGGAAGACAGGACCTACCTTGCGTCCAAGTCAAATTGCGAGTCTTCCGGCTAGTGTGCTACTGTAGCAAGAGTGACACTTGTAAGTACGATGAGAATTGAACATGGCAACGATAGTTGATGACATTGTTGGGAAGCAGCTAAAGTCCGATTTGCCGGAATTTGGCCCTGGAGACACGGTGCGTGTGAACGTAAAGGTCGTGGAAAGTGGTCGTGAGCGCACGCAAGCCTTTGAAGGCGTTGTGCTTTCGCGTCGCGCATCGGGTATCAACGAAAACTTCACCGTACGGCGCACAACCCATGGCATTGGCGTGGAACGGACGTTCTTGCTCCACTCCCCCCGCATTGAAAGCCTAAGTGTGGTACGGCGCGGCAAAGTACGGCGCGCGAAGCTATACTATCTCAGAGACCGCGTCGGCAAAGCGGCACGCATCAAGGAACGCCGGTAGTCGGTACACAGTCAGAAGGAATGCCCGCTCGCGTCGCGTCAAGCGGGCATTATTGTGTAATGCGCACATCCGCTCGCCTTGATAACCTCGCGATTGAACGGTCTTGGCTGGACCGGGGCGCTTCGCTGATTGCCGGTACGGATGAGGTCGGCCGTGGCGCTTGGGCCGGTCCTGTCGTTGCGGGCATGGTCGTCATTCGCAGCAACCTCATACTCTCGCTGCCTGCGGACTTGCATGGAATCGACGACTCTAAGCTTCTTAGTCCGCAGCGGCGGGCGGCGCTGGTGCCGCACATTGTGGCCCATGTGGACGCTTGGGGCATTGGCGCCGCAACCTCCCGCGAAATCGCGAAAGACGGCTTCGGCGCTGCCGTACGTCTTGCCATTCACCGGGCCTACGCCGACCTTTCTACGCAGTTTCGGCGCACACCGGACGTTCTCCTTACAGACGCGGTGAACCTGCCCGACCCTCCCGTTCCGACTGAGTCCCATCCCAAGGCCGACCAGCGCTGCCTCACAGTGGCTATGGCCTCGATATTGGCCAAAGTTCATCGCGACCGGTTGATGCAACGCTTTGATTCGGTCTACCCAGAATACTATTTCGCCAAGAACAAGGGCTATGGGACGCGCGAACACCAGCAGGCCCTGTTCGGCCTTGGACCGTGTGCCATTCACCGCATGTCCTTCCAGCCGGTAATGCGGGCGGCAACGTCACTCTTCGCCGCATCTCGATCCACACTCGACGCTCCTACCGGCGTGGCGCCCGATCGCGATCACGAATTCCCTAGCCGCGACACCGCAATCGCCATGGCGAAGCGTACCTACGACGGAACGACCTTCCCGGGAAGCGCGGAACTGTGAACGCAAGCCGGCAGCGCCAGGCTATCGGACGCTGGGGAGAGGAAGTCGCCGCCCGCTACCTCACCGAGCAAGGTTATACAATTCTATCGCGCAACTATCGCACGCCCGCCGGGGAATTAGACATCATTGCGCATGAAGGCGATGCCATCGTCTTCGTAGAAGTGAAGACCCGGCGCACATCCAGCTTTGGGCCTCCTCAAGAGGCAGTAACCCCGGCAAAGGCCGCCCACATCATTGCAGCCGCGCAGCACTACTTGCAGGACACTGCACAGATCGAGGGCAACTGGCGCATTGACGTGGTCGCCGTCCTTGGCGGCCCCAGATCTTCCCCTGAAATCACGCTCATTCGCAGTGCTGTGGAGGCAAATTGAACACTATGCCAACGCTATGGAATACGTCCTTTTCGCGCGAGGAATTGCTCTCTCGCGTCGGGAGTATGGACCAGGTGGGCGGGGCCCGGCGTCTTCGCTGGGAAGAAGGGCCGGAAGACGCCATGCTTGCCGCGGAAATGCGCACGGGATCGGGGCTGAACCTCTGGGTCGCGCCGACACGCGGCCTGGATGTCGCTCACGCCGAGTATAAGGGCATACCCCTCGCCTGGCGCTCGCGCACCGGCGATGTCCACAGCGCCTACTTCGAACCGCAAGGAATGGACTGGCTCCGCGGTTTCTTTGGCGGCCTCCTCACCACCTGCGGGCTGACCTACATGGGCGCGCCCAGCACAGACCGAGGGGAAGAGCTCGGCATTCACGGCCGCATATCCTATACCGCGGCGCGCAATGTCCTGGTCGATAACGACTGGGACGACGACGACTATGTCATGCGCGTCCAAGGCCGTCTCACGGAGAGCACCGTCTTCGGCAATACGCTCGTGCTCACACGCACAATTTCAGCGCGACTGGGTGAGCAACGCTTCTTTCTGCACGACCGCGTGGAGAATAGGGGGCGCGAGCCCAGTCCGTTCATGCTGCTCTATCACGTCAACATCGGCTTTCCCTTGGTGCACCGCGATTCCCGATTGCTCTTGCCCACGGAGCACGTGGAGCCGCGTGACGAGGCCGCCCAGGTGGGCCGCGAGCAATACGATCGCTTCGAAGACCCAACACCAGACTACGCGGAGCGAGTCTATTTCCATGCCATGAAGCCCAATTCTACCGGACGAGTACAAGCCGCCATCGTCAATCCAAGTCTATGCGATGGCATTGGCGTATACCTTCGTTACGACCCGCTCGAGCTTCCATGCTTCACGGAGTGGAAGATGATGAACAGTGATGAATACGTGGTTGGCTTGGAACCGGGCAATAGCCTGCCGCTCGGGCGCGCAATCGAGCGCAGCGAAGGCCGGCTGCACACCTTGGAACCAGGCGAGGTGCAGGAGTTCAATCTAGAGATCGGCGTATTGGACGGCTCACAAGCGATCCAGGACTTCGAACAAGCGATGCGGTCATGAAACCGATCACCATCCTCTGGTCCGACGGCGTGAGCGAAGCTGAGGCTAAAGAATCGATTGGCGCCATGCGCGACTTCCTTCGCTATTTGCAGGACGTTGCCAGCGAACAGGATTTCGGTCTCGCGCCAATCGTGCTCCGTCCGTACGGCAACTGGATCCTGAAGGGCACAGCCGGTGAGGATGCCTACCACTCGTTTCGTTGGTATTGGGAATCCAGCCTCGACCACAATTCAGGACAGGTCTCTGCGGCAACGTTCATTGAAATCGTGCGCTTTGAGCCCTGGCAGCACGTCGATCCCCACCTGGACCTTGCTCTCTTGCACACAGAGTTAAGGGATGACATCACGGAGACGAGCGGCGACTTTCCCTCGGTATTCGCGTATACCGAGCCTGATCTGGTTGCCGTGATCTCACTGCGCCATCTCGCCCAAATTGCCGATAGCGACTTGCGCCTCAGATGTCTGCGCAGTCTTGTGATGCACAACTTTGGCCTCTTGGTCGGTCTACCTACAGGATCACAGAGTGCGGAGCAGGGCCGCCCAAAGCGAAGAGTAGATCCTGCGCGCGCCCCCGCGCGCCCATGCGCCATGACCTGTATCATGTATGAGGCACAGTCGATTGATGAGTTGATGGCAGCGGCAACCGCGAGAGAAGATGACACTCCGATCCTCTGCAAACTATGCCAAGAAGCCGTGCGCTCAATAGTGTTTAGTTTGCACTTTTCTCGCAACTAGGCAAGATGCGAAATCCTGATGCATCGATGAGCCCGATAGTAGACCAAGCACCGTGAAAACCATGAAACAACTTGACCGCTTTCGGGGAACGCTCGTCGGGCTCGCGATTGGCGAATTTCTCGGCGCAACGACAGAAGGCATGACGCGGCCGGAAATCCGCGCTCGCTTTGGTGTGCTGCGCGACGTACGAGGACCGGCTGCCTGTGCTGGCGAAATTGCCAATCAAGCGCGCTGCCTTGCGGAGAGTCTCGAAGCCTGCGGCGAGTACGATCCGGAAGACGCATTGCAGCGCTTGGTTGCCTGGTCGTTCAGTTCCCAGGGCGTCCTCTCCCAGGATGTCACCAACCGCACGCTAGCGAAAGTTGCCAGCGGGATGATGTGGGAACACGCATCGTCATTGACGTACTGGGAGTCCGGCGGCAAGACAACAGGCATCCACGTCGTCGGTCGGTGCGCCCCCTTAGCCCTGCTATTCGCCCAACATCCGGAGCAAAACATCGCCGCGACGTATAGCAGCGCCAGGCTCACACACTACGATCGCATGTGGAGCTGGGCTGCCGTCACCCTGAATCTCATAGTCTCCGCGCTCATTGCGGAAAACTCGATCAAAGACTCCCTCAAGCTTATCGTGGACCACATGGAAGACTACGACGTTCCCGTTCCGGTCTTGGAGCGATTGTCGCAGTTGGAAGCCACTTCCTACATTCAGCCGTCCACCATGGCATTCGATGCCCTGGAAGCGGCAATTGTGTGCCTTTTGCGCACGGAAACTGCGGAGTCCGCGGTTGTAGAGGCCGTAAATCTGGGCGGAGCAAGTCAAGCGACGGGCGCGGTCTGCGGCGCGCTCGCCGGCGCCTCGCACGGTCTGTCCGGCTTACCGGATCGCTGGTGGCAACGTCTGGAAGACGTAGACGCATTCGTGGACCTGGCCGATCAACTCCATAGCCTTGCCAGCGACTATTCTTGAAGCTACCAGCACCCCTGCAAGAGGCCTTCTTTCTTTCTCGGCCAAACCGGTTCACCTGCCTCGTGCAGCTTCCGAGCCGGAGCGCTGCCGTACCCGCCCACTTGCCGGATCCCGGTCGGCTGCGCGAGTTGCTGCTGCCCGGCGCCCGCATGTGGCTGGAACCAAAGTCTGGGACGCAGCGCAAAACGCCCTATCAGGTGTGGCTCGTGGAGCAAGGCCAAACTCTCGTATCGCTGAACACGGGACTGCCCAATCTTCTCGTCGAGGAAGCGCTGGCACAATGCAACCTGCCTGAATTCAAGCGCTACACCACCTGGGAGCGGGAACGCCGAGCCGGCAGCAGTCGTCTGGACTTCCACTTGGCGAACGCTAACGAAGAATGCTGGGTGGAGGTAAAGTCGGTCACGCTCGTGGAAGACGGACAAGGCCTTTTCCCCGACGCGCCCACAGAGCGCGGGCGTAAACACCTGGCTGAACTTACGAGGCTTCGTCTATCCGGCGCGCGGGCGGTCACGATATTCGTCGTCCAACGCGGGGACGCGCGTAGCGTTGCCGCCAACAGCCGTACCGATCCGGCACTTGCGGAAGCCCTCCAAGCCGCCCATCGCGCCGGCGTAGAGCTCATCGCCTATAGCTGTGAGATTACCGTGCACTCGGCACAGTTAAGTCAGCGAGTTCCCGTTCTCGTGGGATAAACCGACCAACGCTGCTATACAAGACTGGAGTTTGGCCCTACAAGGTGCGGTATAGAGTCCTCTATGGCGACATAGGATAGGGATTACAGCTCTGACATCCCGCAACCAATGAAATGGAGCCGGTTCACCGGACACCGAGGCGGCAAGGGACGCGGCCATTACATATGCCTAGGACGCAAGCGTAAAGACACCTACGTTGCGGCCGCCATACTCACGGCAAGCGTGCGCTCAGCCTGAAGACCGGGACGGTCCACAGTTACTCTGGTGCCACTATTGGATTGGCAAGTGTGCCGATATTGTCGATGAGCACTTCCACGCGGTCGCCAACCTGCATCGGGCCAATCCCGCTCGGCGTTCCAGTAATGATCACGTCACCTGGAAACAGCGTGAATGCCTGGGACACGAAGTGAACTATGAAGTCTGGTTTAAACACCATGTCGGCCGTGTTGCTGTCTTGCTTTGTCTCGCCATTGAGCTTCGTTTGAATGCGCAGGCCGACCGGATCGATTTCATTGACGAGGACCGGACCCAAGGGGCAAAACGTGTCCATGCCCTTCGCACGCGCCCATTGGCCGTCCTGCTGTTGCAGGTCGCGCGCGCTAACGTCATTGGCACAGGTGTATCCGGCTACCACTCCATACGCATCATCGACCGAAATTCGATGCGCCGTCTTGCCGATTATGATTGCCAACTCGCATTCGTAGTCCAGCCGCGAGGTAAGGTGCGAATAGATCACCCCGTCCTCCGGGCCGATAACAGCCGTAGGCGGCTTCAAGAACAGCATCGGTTCCTTGGGAATCTCCATCCCGCTCTCTTCAGCGTGGAGCTTGTAGTTTAGTCCAACGCAGATCACCTTCGACGGTGTCGCGGGCGGCAATACGTGCAGGTCCCACGGAGCGAGTGTTCGGTTCGTTCTTGTCCAACCCGTAAAAGGATCTCCTAGCACTGGTGTTACCGTATCGCCCTCTACTATTCCCCACGCCGGGCACGATCCGTCCTGATAGCGTACGAATTTCACCTGTTCTGCTCCTTCTCTCTCCGTGATCTCCATTTATCCCCAAACTAGGATAGTGATTTTTCGCATGAGATGCAATATTACCCGCTGATTTCGTGTTATGTCAATGACTATGCCTGCATATCGTTGACCGCGCAGCGCCGGATAGTCTGGCTGAATGCCGGCAGGGACGGGAGTCCCTTCGCAGAGAGCCGGGAGGCGTCCGGGCAAAACCGCCCCTACGACAGCGGCTCCGCAGCGAGTTCCTGACGAAAGTAGGCGATGGTCTCCTCCAATCCCGCCTCCAAGGAGACTTGCGGGGACCAGTTGAGACGGGCCTGCGCTTTGCTAATATCAGGCCGCCGCTTCCTGGGATCGTCAGCCGGTAATGGCTTGTGTACGATGGGCACACCCTTGCCGGTCAAGCGCACGATGAGTTCGGCAAACTCCCGAATTGTCCTCTCGTCGGGATTGCCAAGGTTAAAGACCTCTCCTTGTGTATCGGTCGTGAACATCGCCGCCGCTATACCACGCACGAGATCCCCTACAAAACAGAACGACCGCGTCTGCGTGCCGTCACCATAGACCGTAATCGGCAGACCGGCCAGCGCCTGTGCGATGAAGTTAGGTACCACCCGTCCGTCCCGGGGGTCATTCCGCGGACCGTATGTGTTGAAGATGCGAATGATGCGAGCATCGAGACCGTGTTGACGCACGTACTCCATCGTCAGGGCTTCTCCAAATCGCTTTCCCTCGTCATAGCACGCCCGCGGCCCTACCGGATTGACATTTCCCCAGTACGTTTCGGATTGAGGATGCTCCAAAGGATCGCCGTACACTTCCGATGTGGAAGCAAAGAGAAACTTGGCATTATTCTGCCGCGCCAACTCGAGCAGATTCTCCGTGCCGACAGAATTGACGCGCAGCGTTGCCAAAGGGAATTGCAGATAGCCTTCCGGGCTGGCAGGGCTCGCGAGATGGAAAATCGCGTCGCCGTGCCATGCCAGCGGCTCGGCCACGTCGTGTTCAACAAGCGAGAACCGGCTGTTGTCTGCAAGATGGGCTACGTTCTTGGCGCGGCCGGTAATGCCGCTATCGAGCGCGGTGACGATGTGCCCCTGTTCGCAGAAGTAATCACAGAGGTGCGAACCAACAAAGCCCGCACCGCCGGCAATTAATACCCTCACGACCACCCCTGTCGCTCAGCCGTTCTCAACGCGCGCCCATTGTATCATGCGCTGCCCCCAATCGCGCCTTGACGTGCAGCGCGTCTCAGTTGCGGTTCGCCCCCTCATCTACGACTGCGCCGTAGCTTGCCACAGGAGTTTACACCCTTGATCTTTGCCGACCCGTTGCGCCGGCATCTCCCGCAGACGTGCAACCGCCGCTTATGCTCGCGCTTGCTGAAAGAGCCTGCTCGCCGTGGTGCACGGTCTGCTGGCAAGAGGCGGCACATGCATTTGACAGTTTTCGCCCGGGAGTGCTACTATGACCTTTGCCTGTTTTTTAGCAGGCGGCTCCTTAACAGGTGAAGAGTGATGAAGGTAAGGGCGTTTTTTCGTAGGTGAGCGGGCTCGGGCTTCTTTTCGGGAGACGGCGGTTTTTTACTCTGTTTTCCCTTTTGTTATGGAGAGTTTGATCCTGGCTCAGGATGAACGCTGGCGGCGTGCTTGATCAATGCGAGTCGTGCGCGTGCTCCCGTGCTTGCATGGGATACCACGAGCGGCGTGCGGGTGCGTATCACGTAGATTACCTACCCTCGTGTGGGGAATAACCTGGGGAAACTCGGGCTAATACCGCATACTGCCTCCAGTCTTCCCGACTGGCGGTGAAAGCCTTACGGCGCACAAGGAGGGGTCTGCGGTCTATCAGCTCGTTGGTGAGGTAACGGCTCACCAAGGCTTTGACGGATAGCCGGTCTGAGAGGATGGTCGGCCACACTGGGACTTAAACATGGTCCAGAGCCCTACGGGGTTTAGCATGAAGGAATCTTGCGCAATGGGCGAAAGCCTGACGCAGCGACGCCGCGTGGAGGATGACGCCGTTCGCGGTGTAAACTCCTTTTCTCGGGGAAGAATTAAGACGGTACCCAAGGAATAAGCCCCGGCTAACTCCGTGCCAGCAGCCGCGGTAATACGGAGGGGGCAAGCGTTATCCGGATTTACTGGGCGTAAAGGGCGCGTAGGCGGCTGCGCTAGCCGCTTGTGGAAGCTCCTGGCTCAACCAGGAGATGCCAAGCGGGACGGTGCAGCTCGAGGCAGAGAGAGGGTCGCGGAACTGGCGGTGGAGTGGTGAAATACGTAGATATCGCCAGGAACACCCGTGGCGAAGGCGGCGACCTGGCTCTGTTCTGACGCTCAGGCGCGATAGCGAGGGGAGCGAACGGGATTAGATACCCCGGTAGTCCTCGCCGTAAACGCTGGGTGCTGGGTGTTGGGGTCGGACTTTTCTCCGCCCTCAGTGCCCAAGGTAACCCGCTAAGCACCCCGCCTGGGGAGTACGGCCGCAAGGCTGAAACTCAAAGGAATTGACGGGGGCCCGCACAAGCAGCGGAGCGTGTGGTTCAATTCGAGGCTACGCGAAAAACCTTACCAGGATTTGACATGGACGTCGTACCAAACCGAAAGGCTAGGGACTGCTCGGGAAACCGCGCAGAGCGTCCACCGGTGCTGCATGGCTGTCGTCAGCTCGTGCCGTGAGGTGTTGGGTTAAGTCCCGCAACGAGCGCAACCCCTGCGACTAGTTACATCTCTAGTCGGACTGCCGCGAGCAACGCGGAGGAAGGTGGGGATGACGTCAAGTCCGCATGGCCTTTATTGTCCTGGGCTACACACACGCTACAATGGGCGGTACAACGGGATGCAAGCGCGCGAGCGTGAGCGGATCCCTCAAAACCGTCCGGTAGTACGGATGAGAGGCTGCAACTCGCCTCTCTGAATGTCGGAGTTGCTAGTAACCGTGGGTCAGCATACCGCGGTGAATACGTTCTCGGGCCTTGTACACACCGCCCGTCACACCACCAAAGTCGGCAACACCTGAAGCGGCCACAGCGAACCCGCAAGGGACGCACGTCGTGAGGGTGGGGCTGATGATGGGGGTGAAGTCGTAACAAGGTAGCCGTAGCGGAAGCTGCGGCTGGATCACCTCCTTTCTAGGGTTTACAACCCATCCCGCCACATCCCATCCCACCCACTCCCTACCCTAACTCCCCCCTTCATCACCCTCCACCTGCTAAGCAAGACCGCATATCCATGAACAGCAAAACTAAGTCCCCTTCCCCGCGGAGGGGTCTTTGCTATTCTCCCCCGTTCAAGCCCACTCTCCACCCCTACCCTCTAGAATGCTTCGTGCGCGAGACCGACGCGATCCACCTTACGAATTCACACTGCCTCCCCGCCAACATTGCCCCACCGCTATGCACATGCGGGCGCACGAACGCAGGCACTCAGTCTTCCCCTGCACCGCCCCGGTTTTGCCCTCGGTCTGACCATCATTGGGGGAAGAGGAAGGGTTGCATCGTGCCGTGTCCTGCGCTATATTCCTTCTGTGCTCTGCGCCGTGGGTCTACCCTCGCCGTGGCCTGATACAGGCCGCACAAAGAGTGGTACAATAGACCAAGAATAGGCGGCGGAGTTCGTCTTCCGGGCCACTAGCTCAGTTGGTTAGAGCGCGCCCCTGATAAGGGCGAGGTCTGTGGTTCAAATCCACAGTGGCCCACCACCACACGCAGCGCCGGCATTCAGACTCCACAACTCAGTCATTAAAGCCGCCGCACGGGGATGTAGCTCAGTTGGGAGAGCACCTCCTTTGCAAGGAGGGGGTCAGGAGTTCGAGTCTCCTCATCTCCACCAAGTCCAGCACCCTTCTGTCACTCTACCCTCCACATCGATGCCCTCCTGGAGAAGGTCAGGCATCGCAGGCGAGAGCACGCGAGCGACGCTATGGCGAATGACCACCCTGGCGACACCACGCCTCCCACCGACATCGAGCTGAGCGTGAAGGCCCTCGAGTCGCTTCTGGTTGAGAAGGGGCTGCTCGACCCGGAGGCGGTTGACGCGCTCATTGACCTGCACGGGTCCAAGATCGGACCGCCAAACGGCAAGCGCGTGGTGGCCAGGGCCTGGGCGGACGAGGAGTTCAAGCGCCAGCTCCTGGCCGACCCCAACGCCGCGATCGCCTCGCTGGGCTACGTGAGCTCGCAGGGCGAATTGCTGCGGGTCGTTGAGAACACAGATGACGTCCACAACCTCGTGGCCTGCACACTGTGCTCCTGCTTTCCCTGGCCGCTCTTGGGTCCGCCGCCGGTGTGGTACAAGTCCGCGCCGTACCGGGCGCAGGCGGTTATCGACCCGCGCGGCGTAATGCGGCAATTCGGTTCGGAGATTGGGGCCGAGAAGGAAGTGCGCGTGTGGGACTCCACTTCCGAGATGCGCTACCTCGTCCTCCCCCAGCGACCTCCGGGCACGGAGGGCTGGAGTGAGGAGAAACTCCGCGACCTCGTGACCCGCAACGCCATGATTGGCGTGGAGGAGGCGCAGCGGCCGGCAACGACGGGAACGCTATGAACGGTGTCCACGACCTCGGTGGGATGCAGGGATTTGGGCCGGTGCGTCCCGAGCCGGAGTCAGAAGAGCCGGTCTTTCACGAGGAGTGGGAAGGCCGGGTGTACGCCATGGTCCGGCTCATCGGCAGCCTCGAGCTGTGGAACCTGGACATGGCGCGCCACGCCCGGGAGAGTCTGCCTCCCACGGACTACATCGCCTATTCATATTACGAGATCTGGTTCGCAGCCTTGCGGAAGCAATTGGTGGAATCCGGTCTGGTTTCGGAGGAGGAGTTGCGGACAGGCAGGGGGTCAGCGGCCGTCTCCGAGGCCATCCAGGCGCGGGTGATGCGCGCCGAGCAGGTGCGGGCCAAGCCGTTCTTGACCACGAGCTATCGCCGTCCCGCGCCGGGGCCGGCCCGGTTCGTGCCGGGCGACCGCGTGCGGGCCCGTAACCGCCACCCCCGCGGGCACACCCGCGAGCCGCGCTACGTGCGCGGCCACGTCGGGACGATAGACGCACACTATGGGCCGCAGGTGTACCCGGACCTCAGCGCCAACGGCGTGGATGAGGGACGCCACCTCTACTGCGTGCGCTTCGCTGCGCGCGAGCTCTGGGGCGGGTCCGCGGATGTCAACAGCGCCGTGTTCGTCGACCTCTGGGAGGATTACCTGGAGGCTGCGCCCTGACGAACGCGCGACCTTTCGGATAAATTGGCGGACTACGAAGCCTTACCTTGGACGACAGGACGACGGCAGGCCTTCCTAGCTCGTCTGTCCTAAACCGCCAAAGTATGCGAGACTATGTAACATGCTGAACCTCCCCCATGCCGATATCGTTGGGAGCCTCATTAGGCCGCCGGAGCTTCTCGCTGCGCGCGAGGATATTGCCGCCGGGCGCATCTCGCCCGTGGCATTCAAGCGCGCCGAGGATGCCGCCGTCGATAGCGCCGTAGCTGCCCAGGAGGAGGCCGGACTTGAGATACTTACCGATGGCGAAATGCGCCGGCTCTCGTTCCAGAGTCAGATGCCCGAGGCAGTGGCGGGCTTTGGCGAGTTCGATATCGACGCGTTCCTCTGGGGCGATTGGCAAGGCGCCGAAGAGGTAGGGGACTCGCGCACGGAACGCCCAGCGACTCTCGGCGTCGTCGGCCGCCTGCAGCGGAAGCGCCATCTATCGGCGGAGGAATTTACCTACCTGCGCGGCCGCACCTCGCGCCTCGTAAAGGTGACACTGCCGAGCCCCAGCCTCTTCGCCAACTTCTGGTCGCCGGTGCAGTCCGCCGCAGCCTATCCCACGCTGGACGCGTTCCTGGCCGATGTCGCGCAGATTGTCCGTGACGAAATCGCAGAACTGATTAGGCTGGGGGCGAATTACATCCAACTCGACGCCCCGCACTACCCCCTGGTGCTGGATCCGCAGTGGGCGGCCTTCTACGAATCTCAGGGGTCGTCAGCAGAGGACTGGATCGCCCAGGGCGTCGAGCTGGATAACGCTGTGATGGATGGTTTTTCGGAAGTCACATTCGCGGTCCACCTCTGACGAGGAAACCAGGGCGGCCGTTGGCTGGTCGAAGGCAGTTACAACCGGATTGTCGAGCCGGTGCTCCAGCGCATAAACGCGCAGCGGCTCATGCTGGAGTACGACGACCCTCGTTCAGGCTCGTTTGAGCCCCTGCGCGGCGTGCCCGACGACAAGCTCGTGGCGCTGGGGCTGGTAACGACCAAGTCTCCGCAACTGGAAACGCCGTCCGAGCTTGAATCCAGAGTCGCCGAGGCTGCCCGCCACTTCCCCCTGGAGCAACTCGCCATCAGCCCGCAGTGCGGGTTCGCCTCATCCATCGTCGGCAATCCAATCTCCATCGAACAGCAGAATGCGAAGCTCCGCATCGTCGCCGAGACCGCCCGCAACGTTTGGGGGTAATCGCCTCACGTCAAGTCTGCCATCGACCTACACAAGGTCCCTTCCTCGGTGCTGTCTAGCAGCCTAGTAGACACCACCCACACCGAGACCAATAGTTTCTTGAGCTACTTAAGCGTGCCGGTCTGAGCGCGCTGGAACAGTAGCTATGCGCGTGGGGTGACGGAAGGTAGCGCCGTGGTCGGCCCTAGGTCTGCTTCAACTTCCAACCGTCATTCTAAGAAGCTCTTCGGCAAGCTCTGGATCAACTCCGCGATGTAGAATCTAGAATCCGACGCCCCTTAGATCCCTCCCGTGCTAAGCATGGGGGCACTGCCCGCTTCGGAATCACAGATATCGCTACCGGTAAAGACGACAATCCTGGGTGTGTTGATTCCCAAGCGCGCTTTAGTTGACTTGCACGATTGCTAGACTATAGCATGAAAATCGGCCCGTTTCGTGCTCTAAACGCCGGGAGAGTTCAATGTTGTCTTCAGTGTACCGCGCCTTGGTCGTATTGGCCGTCCTCGCCCTCACTGCGTTCGCCTTGGTCGGCTGCGCAACCATGCCGCTGCCACCCGCGGCGACGCCCGTTGCCGCTCCCTCCGCAACCGATGCTGCGCCTGTTCCGCCAATCGCCGGGGAGCGTCCGTACAGTTTCACCCATCACGGAATTACCGTGCAAGACCCGTGGCACTGGCTGCGGGACCAAGACTACCCGACGGTGGATGACGAGGATGTGCTGGCATATTTGGAGGCGGAAAACGACTACTTCGCCGCAAGCATGGCACCATACCAGGACTTGATCGACACCATCTACAAGGAAATAGAGGGGCGCCAGCCAGCGGAATTGACCAGCTTGCCCCAGCGGAGGGGACAGTGGTACTACCAGTGGCGGTACGGCGAAGGGAGCCAGTACCGCGAATGGGTCCGCTGGCCCGCCTCCGACCCCGGTGCGCGAGAAGGCCCCACCGCAAACGCTCAGGTGTTCCTCGACGAACCGGCGTTGGCCGAGGGCCTAGAATACTTCCGCTTGGGTTCCCTTTCCGTAAGCAACGACGGTTCCCTGGTGGCGTACAGCACCGACACCAACGGCTCGGAACGATACACCTTGGTGGTCAAGAACCTGGAAACCGGCGAGTTGCTGCCGGATGAGATTGCGGAGACGCGAGGCAGTGCTGTTTGGTCTGCCGATGACTCCTCCTTCTTCTACATCGCGCTGGACGAGCTTGGGCGTCCCTGGCAGGCGCGGCGGCACGTTCTGGGCAATCCGGTTGAAGAAGACGCTGTGGTTCACCAGGAGACCGAACCAGGGTTCTTCATCTGGGTAACGAACACCGCCTCCAAGAAGTACGTCATCATAGGCGCCGGCGACCATGTGACCTCGGAGTTACGCTTGGTCCTGTCCGATGACCCTGCAGCTGAACCCGTATTGGTAGCACCCCGCCGGTCGGGGCACGAATACTCGGTGAACCACCAAGGCGACCGCTTCGTCATAAGGACAAACGACAACCATCAGAACTTCCGCCTGGCGATTGCGCCTGAGAGTGATCCCACCGAAGCGGCGTGGGAAACCCTGCTGCAGGGCACGGAGTCCTTGTACATCAAGGGCTTCTTCCTGACCGAGGATTACATCGCGGTTGAGGAACGGATCGACGGTCTAGACCAGGTGCGCATCATCGACCGTGCCGGGGAGTCGAGGCACGTCGCTTTTCCCGAGGCAGCCTACACCGCGTACATCGACTTCGCACCGGAGTTCGACGATACCGCTCTCCGTGTGGTCTACACGTCTCTGAGCACCCCGTGGACTGACTTCGACTATCACGTCGACACGGGAGAACTGGAAGTACGGAAGTTGCAGGAAATCCCCAGCGGACATGACGCCGCGGCATACGCAACTCACCGAGAACTTGCGCCCGCGCGGGACGGCGTGAAGGTGCCGGTGTCGATTGTCCGCCACAAGAACACCCCGGTGGACGGTTCCGCGCCCCTGTATATCTACGCCTACGGCGCTTACGGCTACGCCGTTTCCCCATACTTCTCCACCGCCAGGCTGTCCCTTTTGGAGCGGGGGGTAATCTTCGCCATCGCCCACGTGCGCGGCGGGGACGACTTGGGCTACCACTGGTATGAGGCCGGCAAGTTGTTCGAGCGAACCAACACCTTCAATGACTTCGTGGACGTGGCGCGCCACCTTATAGACAGGGGCTACGGCTCCGAGGGGCGCATCGCCATTTCCGGGGCCAGCGCGGGCGGGTCGCTGGTGTGCGCGGTAGTCAATCAAGCTCCGGAACTCTGGGGCGCGGCGGTTGCCAACGTACCTTTCGTGGACATTCTGAACACCATGCTCGATGCCGACCTGCCATTGACTCCACCGGAGTGGCCGGAATGGGGCAACCCCATCGAAGATAAGGCCGCGTTCGAGTACATTCGTTCCTACTCTCCCTACGATCAGCTTAAGCCGGGTGAGTACCCGCCGATAATGGTGACGGCGGGACTGAACGACCCGCGGGTGACGTATTGGGAACCCGCCAAGTACGTGGCTAAATTACGCGCCGTCAAGACGGATGACAATCTGGTACTGCTGAAGACGGACATGGGCGCCGGGCATGGCGGCAGGTCGGGCCGGTTTGCCCGTTGGTACGAAATCGCCGAGGAATATGCCTTCATCCTAGCGAGTCTGGGCTTGGCGGAATAGGCGTAGCGCTGCGGGGATGGCTTTGCGACGGGACTGGAAGGCCCGGCTGCCGGAGGGTGAGTTGGCGAATTACAAGATTGTAGCGTGGGGCGGTCGCAACAGGCCTGGCGACTATGCGTACGAACTGGAATCCCTGCGGGACGTGGATGCCGAGCTTGTGGAAGTAGCCGCAGAAACGGATGGGGAGTTTCTGGAAAAGGCTCAGGACGCAGACGCCATCATCGCAAGCGGTCGGCCTCTTTCAGAAGTGGTGATTCAGGGACTAAAGCAATGCAAGATCATTGCGTTGAATAGCGTGGGCACCAACCACGTCGCCGTTGCGGCGGCTACGGCCAAAGGCATCCCGGTAACCAACTGCCCCGATATCAATGTCCAGGAGGTCGCGGAGCACACGGTAACGCTCATCCTGGCCGCCCATCGCCGGCTGCTTACTATGGACAAAACGGTCCGGGCGGGGCACTGGTGGGAAGGGCACGCGCCAATGCGGCAGTTGCCCCGGCTGTTTGGTCAGACGCTTGGGTTTGTTTCCTTTGGCAACATTCCCAGGGCCGTTGTGCCGTTGGTAAAGCCGTTTGGGCTCCGCCTCCTCGCCCATGACCCTTATGTCATGGAGACCCTCATGATCCAATACGGCGTAGAGCCGGTTGAACTTACCGAGCTGTTACAGCGGTCGGACATCATCGCCAACCACCTCCCGGGATCCGGTGGCACCGCCAAAATGATTGGTGAGGAGCAATTCCGGCTCATGAAGTCCACTGCAATCTTCGTCAACACCGGTCGGGGAACGACCGTGGACGAGGCGGCGATGATACGGGCGCTTGACGAAGGGTGGATAGCGCACGCCGCGCTGGATGTGCTGGAAAAAGAACCACCCGATCCCAAAAGTCCCCTATTCAGCATGGAGAACGTCACGTTGACGCCTCACGTGGCCTCCGCGTCATCCAGGGTTCTCGCCGTGAGCAAGCGTCGCGTGGGCATGGAAGTTGCCCTGGTGTTGAGCGGCCGCCGGCCCCTCTCCTGTGTCAATCCGTCCGTGCTGGACGGTTCGGACCTGCTTAAGTGGCAGTCCTGAGCGCAAATCGCGCACCTTCTTGTGAAACTGACTTGATTGTCTGTCCGGGTCTCGCCCTGGCGAGCAGCCCTTTAGATCCGAAGGAAGAAAAACCATGAATGTGCTGGAGACCGTTGCCGGGATATTGAAGGCTGAAGGTGTGGAGTGGATATCGTGTTTCCCCTCCAACGAGCTGATTGAGGCGGTTGCCGGCGAGGGCATTCGCACCGTCATGTTCCGGCAGGAGCGGGGCGCCATCATGGCTGCCGACGGCTTTAGCCGCGTCAACGATCGCGCGAAGTTTGGCGTGGTGATCACCCAGGGAGGCCCCGGCGGGGAGAATTCCATGGGCGGGCTGGCTCAGGCCTTTGCCGACAACGTGCCGATACTGTACTTTACCGCAGGTCCGCTCTTGAATCGCTACGCCGTGCGGCCGGATTTCTCACCGGTGCGCACCTATCAAACCGTCTCCAAACGCGGCGAGGTCATTGCCCATCCCAGTCAAGTAGTCAGCACGATGCGCCGGGCCTTTCATGCGCTGCGAAACGGTCCACCCGGTCCCGTGATCGTCGAGATTCCCTACGACATGGACAAGCAGGAAGTCCCGGAAGGGGCAGCAGGCTATCAGCCACCCCGCACATCCCCCCAACACCCGTCAGACGGCGATGTCAAAAATGCCGTGCGACTGCTCCTGGATGCCAAGAAGCCGGTCATTTGGTCCGGCATGGGTGTCTTGTTTGCGGGCGCTACCGAGGAACTGCGGGAATTGGCAGAGCTTACCCAGATTCCGGTGTATTGCACCATGCCCGGCAAGTCCTCTTTCGATGAACGTCATCCCCTAGCGCTCGGCGCCGGCAGTCTCGCCACCACCTTGCCTGCCTGGCATTGGCTGCAAGAGTCCGACGTGCTCTTTGCCGTCGGCTCCAGCATGACCAGGACGACGTACGGCCAGGCCATTCCCGACGGCAAGACCATCATCCACAACGTCGACCGCATTGAAGACATCAATAAGGACTACTCTGTTGACGTCGGGTTGCCTGGTGACGCCAAGCTCACGCTGCGGATGATGATCGAGGAGGCGAAAGCGCAGCTCGGGGAAACCGGGCGGATAGACAACGGTCAGGTTGTCACGGAGATTAGCGCGCTGAGAGCGCAGTGGCTCGCCGAGTGGCGGCCGCTCTTGGAATCCGACGAAGTGCCCATCAATACCTACAGAGTAATCGGTGAGCTGGAAAAGACGCTGGACAAAGAAAACAGCATTGTTACCCACGATGCCGGCGCGCCGCGCGACTCGATCATGCCCTTCTACACCGCAACGGTCCCGCACAGCTACATCGGCTGGGGGAAAACAACCCACCTGGGCTTCGGCATTCCGCTCATGATTGGCGCCAAAATGGCAAGGCCGGACAAATTTTGCCTCAATTTCATGGGCGACGGCGCCTTCGGCATGTCCGGCCTCGACATCGAGACCTCCGTGCGCGCCAATGCTCCGATCACGACGGTAGTCTTGAATAATGGCGATATGGCGACGTATCCCGGCGGCTATCCCAAAGCGCGGGAACGGTTCGACCTAACGCACATGGGCGGCGACTACGCCAAGATCGCCGAGGGCATGGGCGCGGTGGGCATTACCGTCACAGAGCCCTCGGAAATAGCCCCCGCAATCAAGAAGGCACAGCAACTCAACGCCGATGGCAGAACGGTGCTGCTGGATGTTCACAGCAACATGGAAGGTCGTAGATCGAAATTCGACTAGCAAGTTAAGACCAGTCATCCGTTTGCTGAGACTCTGGCACATCGCTACCAGGCAAGCTGACATCTGCATTCAAGTCACGATGGGATGGTTTTTGGACGCTCATTCAGCAGCGCTGGATGTTTGGTAGATGGATGAAAGCATAGGGAGAGACTATGGAATTCGATGCCGAAAGCCACCTCGATGCGATGGAACGCTCCGTGAGCTACCTGGAGCAAGACGGGAAGCCGGCCAGCGGTGTCACGCTGGCCCGTGAATTCGCGGTGACAGTGGAAGACCTTTGGGATGCCGTGACGAACGCTGAGCGCATTCCTCGCTGGTTTGCGGGTGTCAGCGGTGAGCTGCAGCTTGGTGGGCGCTATCAGATCGAGGGCAACGCCAGCGGCACGGTGACGGCGTGCGAGCCGCTCGCGCACTTTGTCCTCACCTGGGAGTTTGGCGGGGATGTGAGTTGGGTGGAAGTGCGCTTGGCAGACACTGGGGGTAACGCACAACTGTCGCTCACGCACACTGCGCTGCTCTCACCGTTTTGGGATCAATACGGGCCGGGTGCGGTCGGCGTCGGATGGGAGATGGGTTTCCTGGGACTCGCGCTCCACCTTGCGCAACCGGACTGGCCGAAGCCCGACGAAATGGAGTTTGCCACATCAGCGGACGGAAAGGCCTTCATCACCGGCAGCAGCGAGGGCTGGGCCCAGGCGTCAATCGCGGCCGGCACAGACGTCGAGAACGCGCACGCCGCGGCACGGAACACTACCGCGTTCTACACCGGTGAAGAAGCTGAGTCTACGTAGCTAAAGTTTTCGCCGTCCGGAGAAGCATCCCTTACCTGTGCGGATGCATGCTTCCTCAAGGCCACTAAGCGAACAATGACTAAACGCCCTAGTCCGGGTCAATATGTCTTGCGCAACTCTAGGTGCTGCTGCGGCGCAGCGTCACGTAGGTTATGGCCGTTGAGGTAATGAGGCTCAGCAAGCCGCCGATGAGAATGTCCACAGGCACCAGAATGCCCGGCCACGTGGAAATCATCAGGAAGATCGGCACGATGTAGGTGGCGTACGCCGCGCAGCCCAACACAAAGCTATTTTGCATCGCTTTACGCAGGTTGCGTTCCTTCACAGCCGGCTCAATTGCCAAATAGCTATTTGCCAGGGCAATCAGCAAGAGAAACGCCAACAAAGAGACCAACTCACCCCCACCCCACGTATCCGGCTGCTTCCCAAAGCTATCGAAGAGTGCGTTGTTGCCGCTCTCCTCGTAGAGACTCTCGTACATGTTCTGCGCAATAGGCGAGAAATTCCACCCTATGTCAATAACCGTGTAAACGACAAATGCCGCTATGAATCTTACGATAGGCATTCACACCTCTCCTTTTGGCTATGCTCAGTCAACAGCTCCAAGAGTATATACCATCATTGATGCAAGACTTTCAAGCTTGAGGGACTTGAATTGGGCACGAAGAACCTGAGTTCACTTAGCTTGTAAAGGGCAGTATAGACACACTTACGATTCACTCGTCTATGCAATATACTGAGCATTGGCAGCGACCGGGTTCGCTGCCTAACTACAGAAAATTCGGACAGTTCAGGAGTCACTGATGCAGAATTTAGTTATTGGACGTGAGAGGCTTGGCTTCAAATTCGCGCCCATTTATGTAGTGTTAGTTGCATTCATGCTTAGTCTCACATGGTTTCTCGTTTCAGCAGGGCAAGTGTACGCCTGCAAGTGTGCGGAACCGGGCCCTCCAATGGAAGAGCTGGGGAAATTCGACGCAGTTTTCGTGGGCAAAGTCTTCCTGGTGCAGCACTCCTACGACCCTGAAGGGAAGTCCGCTACGCCTGAAGACCGCTCCACCATAGGCCTTGAGGTCAGCACCGTGTGGAAGGGTGTTGTCCACGAAGTCACGTACATAACAACGCCGCCGACCGGCGGCAGTTGCGGTTACACGTTCGTTGAAGGTGAAGAGTACATCGTCTACGCGTCCGACAGTCACTACGGCGACGACAGCTATACGGCGAGCATCTGCAGCCGCACGGCCCTCTTGAGCGCAGCGCAAGCCGACCTCGACGCGCTCGGTGAGGGTGAGGCTCCGCAAGCCGGGACGAAGGGACCGGCGCCCGAGGATACGCAAAGCAGCCTCAATGCTGGGTGGATATTTGCTATCGTGCTCGCGGTCGCAGTGTTCATCGTGGGAGCGGGTGGAATCGTAGCATACGCTTTCACTGGACGCCGGTAGAGTAGCGGACAATCCCAATTGCGTGAAGTTCTCTTGTCCGTCCTCAGCCTCGTGCAGTCGAGGATCGGCCAACCGGTGATTCGCGCTTTAGCGCAAGTCTTTGATGCAACAGTCTTGGGTTTCCAGTCAGCATAGGGATGGAGGAATTCAATGAGAATTCGTTCCCACGATCCGGCTTGGCAAGGTCCGCGTGCAGACCTGGAAGTGGCCGCGACGGCGCCCAAAGGCCAGTACCGCGCCGCCGTTGTCGGCTGCGGCCGCATGGGCAGCACCATCGATGATGAACACGTTGGCAAGCCGCATTACCCCTGGCCGTGGGCGCATGCCCCGGCAATCATAGAAGCCCGCAACGTGGAGCTCGTCGCAGGAGTCGACTTCGATCAGAGGCGGCTCGCCTACTTCAGTGAGCGCTGGGGCGTGCAGGCGCTCTACACCGACCTGCGCGAGATGGTTGCCAAGGAACAACCCGACATTGTCTGCGTCACCACGGGTCCGGTTGAACGCGCAGAGGCGGTTACCGCATTGGCCGAGGCCGGCGTCAAAGCAATTTACGCCACCAAGCCCATGTGCCGCACGCTTGCCGAAGCCGACGCGATGATCGAGGTCTGTCGCCGCACCGGTACCATTCTCGCCATTGCCGCTCACCTCAATTGGTACGCGCCGTACCTCAACGCCAAAGCCCTTATCGACAACGGCGAGCTTGGCCCCCTCCGCTCGATGGTCTGCCAGAGCCCCATGCCGCTGTCGAATATTTACAGCCATGTGTTGTGTCTCTTCGCGTTGTTTGTCGGCTCACCCGCGCGCTGGGTGCAAGGGCACATGGACGACCCGGAATTAGCGAAGACTAACGAGGACCAGAGTGGCTCCGGCATGATCGGCTACGAGAACGGCGTGCTTGGCTTTGTAAACTCCCACGCGCCCTGGCGGAGTTGGACAATGGAGTTCAACTGTGAGCGCGGCCGCGTCTTTACCCGCAACCACCACGCCTGGTTCGAGCTTTGGGGCCTGGGCGAGGAAGAACTGGATGGCGAACATCAGCGGCAATTTCCGTTTCCGTGGCGTCCCCGCAGTTCCATGACCGACGCCATCGAAGGCATTGCCCGCGCCATCGAAGCCGGTGTCGAAAAGAATTGCCCCGGCGAATTCGGTCGCGAAGCCCTCGAAATCGGCATTGCCATTCGCGAGTCCTACCGCACAGGCCGCCGCCTGGACTTGCCGCTACAGGATCGCGGTCTCCGCCTCGGCGGGAGCTAGGCGGAGATCCTCTCCAGTTCTCGACTCTCAGTGCGTATCGCTATGCTACAATTGAATGGTAAGGCCCTCACTCTGGGGATAGACTTGGGCCTAGCGGGAATTCAATTCAACAGCTTGGTTGGGGTTGTACCCACGTCATTTTGAGGGTACGCAATGTATGGTGCTCCTCAGTCCTTCCGAACTCTTGCCATCGCACTACTTCGTCTCTGGCAAGAGAGTTTAAGCAACAAGAGCAGAACTAGACTTCAACCCCGCGCTACTTGGTCAAGGCAGGTGTTCGTGCCGGACCGCTACCAAGACAATGATGTCGCTCTGAAGTGGTAACAGCAAGGAGTTTTCGGTGCCTAAGCGTATAAAGTCATCGCTAGTTGGCGTTCTGTTTGTGTTGCTGGCAGTTGGGCTCGCCGCGTGCAGCGTGCAGCCGGTAGCGGAGCCTCCACCAGCGCCGACGGCCCCGCCGGTCGCCACGGAAGTCCCGGCACCCACGCCGCCGCCGCAGCCTGTGGCGCCGACCCCGATTCCGGTCGCGGAACTTACACCAGACTCAGTCTTGCCGCTAGACCCCGTAGTAACGTACGGCAAGCTCAGCAACGGCATGACGTACTACATCAGGCACAACGAAGAGCCCGCGAACCGCGCGCAGTTCTTGATGGTCGTGCGGGCCGGTTCGGTCTTGGAAGAGGAGTCCGAGCGTGGTCTGGCACACTTTGTCGAGCACATGGCCTTCAATGGCACCGAACGCTTCGAGAAACAGCAGATCGTGGAGTATCTCGAGTCTATCGGTGTAAACTTCGGCCCGGACCTCAATGCTTCCACCGGTTTTGACACTACTACCTATGAGATAGAAGTGCCAACCGAAGACTCCGAAGTCATGGAGACGGCGTTCCAGATCTTGAGCGATTGGGCGTACGCTATTTCCTTCGACCCGGAGGAAGTTGAAAAGGAACGCGGGGTCGTCATTGAAGAGTGGCGCACGAGGCTGGGCTATGGAGACCGCTTCCTCAACCACTGGATACCCTTGGTATTCGGCTCATCGCGCTATACCGACCGCTTGCCAATCGGCCTCCTCGAGGTCTTGGAGGTTGCGACCGCTGACGACCTGCGGGGATTCTACGAGCGCTGGTATAGACCCAACCTGATGGCCATCGTCGTCGTGGGTGATATTGACGTTGCCGAAATGGAAGCCATGGTGAAGCGCCACTTTGCGCCGCCTCCGGAAGGAGAAGCAATGCAAGCGCGCGCCGCCGTGCAGCCGCCTACCGAACGGCCCCGCTATGAGGTTCCCAGCCACGCCGAGCCGCGGGTAACGGTGTTTACCGACCCTGAGGCAACGGGCACGAGCACATTCGTTGTGCGCACCATTCCATCGGGTTTCGGCGAAACGCTGGATGCCTACCGGGGAATACTGGTAGAGCGGTTGTCTTTCATGATGTTCAACACGCGGTTGTTTGAGCTCAGCCGTACCCCGAATCCCCCATACCTTGGCGCCAGCGCCTACCGCAGCGGCTTATCGGATACGGCGGACATTCTCGTCTTCGGGGTAGGTGTAGAGAAAGACGGTGTCGAGACCGGTCTAAACGCCATGTTGGAGGAGATGCAACGTGTCCGTCAGCACGGCTATACCGCTCCTGAACTGGAACGCGAAAAAGCTAACCTGCTTAGTCAGATGGAAAGTTACTATGAAAGGCGCGGCCAACTGGAGTCTAGGTCGCTGGCCGAGGAGTACATTGAGCACTTCCTGAGCGGCATCGTCGCGCCGGGCATCGAAATGGAATGGGAACTTACCCAGCATCTCCTGCCGCAGATCACTTTGGATGAGGTCGACGCCTTGGCGACCTTCTGGACGGAACCCGGCAATACCGTTCTGCTGGTAACCGGCCCCGAGGACATCGGCCCCGGCACCAAGGAAGAGCTGAAAGAGGCGGTTACCCAGCAGCTAGTGAACGCGCACGCGTTGGAAGTGGCCGGCTATGAGGATGAAGCCGCCGACCAAACCCTTTTGGCAAGTGTCCCGGCTGCCGGTTCCATCACAGCGGAGCGGCAGATTGAGTCAATCGATGCCGTGCAATGGACGCTCTCCAATGGCATCACCGTGATCGCAAAGCAGACCGACTTCAATAACGACCAAGTGCTCTTCCGTTCCTTCAGTCCGGGAGGCACGTCGCTCGTGTCTGATGAGGACTACTTCTCGGCCACGCACGCAGCCTCACTCGTTGCCGGCAGCGGCGCCGGCCCGCATGGCAGTGTTGCTTTGGATAAGCTCTTGGCCGGCAAGCGGGTTGGGGTTTCTCCGTACATTGGATCGCAGTTTGAGGGGCTTAGCGGCAGCGCTTCGCCGCAGGACCTGGAGACGTTGTTCCAGTTGATCACCCTTTACGCCACACAGCCGATGATCGATCCTGTTTACTTTGATACCTATGTTGACAGGATGCGCGATGCGGCCGAAAACCGCCTCATGGATCCCGATACTCTGTTCTTCGATGAGGTGCGGAGAATCCTCTTCCAAGATCACTACCGGCGCCGCCCGCTCACCGTCGAGATTCTTGACGAACTCGATATGGAGCGCGCCCTGACCGTCTATGAAGACCGCTTTGCGGATCTGGGCGACTCGACGTTCATGTTCGTGGGCGCCTTCGATTGGGACGCGCTGCGGGCTCTAACTGAGACGTACATAGCCAGCTTGCCGACAAGCGGGCGTTCCGAACAGTGGCGCGATCCCAACATCGACCCGCCGTCCGGCCTTACCGACGAAGCCGTCTACTTCGGTATTGAGCCACGCAGCACCACGATTCTGATCTTTGCCGGCGACTTCGATTGGAGTCTCGACGAAGCCATGACTGTCGCGCTCATGGGTGAGATATTGCAAATCCGCTTGCGCGAAGAGATCCGTGAGGAACTCGGCGGCACGTATGGCGTCAGCGTCAGCGCATCGACGTCTTCAATCCCAGACTCTGAGTACCAGATCTATGCCTACTTTGGCAGCGATCCCGATCGCGTTGAGGAACTCTTTGCGGCCATCCAGCGAGAGTTGAACTGGCTCATCGATGGTGGTGAGCAAAAGTACCTTGATACTGCCAAAGAGCTTTTCCGGGCTTCACGCGAAGAGCAGGTGGAAGAGAACTCATTCTGGCTCGGCCAAATGAGAACACTCCTGCAACGGGGCCTGCCGCTTGACACGGTCAATAGCTACTTGGACCGGCTGGATGCCGTAACCCTGGATCAGGTGTCGGCTGCCGCCGAGCGCTATCTCACGCTCGACAGCTACATTCGCGTAGTGCTCTATCCGAAGGAAGATGAATAGGCGATAGCCAAGCCCGCAGGAGCAGGCAAGGCAACCTGCCTGCTCCTGCGGGAAGACATTCATGTGCCTGTTGCGAGCAATACTGCAAGCGATTCGCCACAGCGATACCTTCTTCGTTTGACAACTCAACCTCTCTTTCTTCGTGCTGCGCGCCAGTTGAGGTGTGGCGGCAAAATGCGGAAACTGTCGCATCTCCCAGTCAGATTCTAGTCTATCTGCGGCTCTTCCACCCATTCGCTATGCTCCCTGCCGGTTACTGCTCAATCGATCTCTCGCTAGCTGCCAGCAACTTCCCACCATGAACTACGTGTTCGCCTCTCTGCCTCGTTAGGGCTCACCATGACCACTACTGAGACGCCGCCACTGTGGCAAGACTGCAGCCAATTCCTTGACTATTGCGGCTACCTCAACCGTTCGCCGCAGACGGTCCGCACGTACAAACAGATGCTGACCGATCTTGTGGCGTACTGTGCCAAGACGAACCGCCCTGTGGAGCGTGTTGAGGACCTTACGCTTCCTGTCATCACGGCGTTCTTGGCATGGAAGCGCACGCACACAAGCGCATCGACCCTGGCGAAGTACGCGTCATGCGTGCGCAGCATGCTGCGCTATTTCAGCCTGCACGAGGACCGTGACGTCATTGCCTATGACAAGGTGCAACTCCCCAAACTGCAACGGCACGCCCCGCGCAATGTGCCTACGGCGGAAGATATTGTGCATCTCTTTCGTTCTATTCCACAGGACACACCCCAGGGCAGGCGCGATCGCGCGCTCGTCATGCTCTTCTTCTCTACCGGTCTGCGCTTGGCCGAACTCTGCGCGCTCGACCGATCCGATCTGCCGCTAGAGCGCCTCGGCACGGACCAACTCTTGCAGATCATCATTCGGGGCAAGGGTGACAAAGACCGGCCGGTTTTCCTGCAGCAAGGAGCCCAATTGGCGGTGCGCGAGTACCTGGCGACCCGCGAGGATGAGTTTTCACCGCTCTTTATCCGCTACCGTCCCGGCAAGACGGCAGAAGACGACGCAGAGGATAGGGAAAAGAGACTCTCACCGCGCATGGTGCGCAAGATCATCACGCAGCACGCCCGCCGCTCCGGCGTGGGCCACTTGGCGCCTCACGCGCTGCGGCACGGTTTCGCCGTGGACCTTCTGCGCAACGACGTAAACCTGCGTGTCATACAGGAATTGCTCGGGCACTCCAGCCTTTCCACGACGCAGATTTATACCCATCTCGTGAACCGCGCACTGGCTGACGCCGTGCGGCATCGGGCTGATCCCGTCGGATAATCTGCCCCCGTGCAAGGGCCCAGTACGTCAATTGAGACCGGCGCACTTAGTCTACTCTTAGGCTAACGCGGTAGGGTATCCAGCAATAGACCGTATTCTACTTAACACGGGAGGTAGGCAATGGACGTGCGAGAATTGGCCAATGCAGGCAAGAATGGCGCCGGTCAGGATACCAGCTTACGCGATTACATTCTCGAGGAGTTCATAGAAGACTACCAGGAGGGTGAGATTAACCGGCGGGAAGCGCTGCAGCGCATTGCCGGGATCACCGGCAGCGTTGCCATTGCCAGCAGCATCCTGGCGGCTTGCGGGGCTTCCGAAGAACAGGAAACGTCCGAGCAAACAGCTACGGAATCCGCCGCCACGCAAACTTCTCCAACCGCTGAAATGGCAGCTTCGGAAGAACTGCCGCCAGGCGTCACCGTATCGCCGGACGATCCTCGTATCGAGGCAAGCGCGGTGGAGATCGCGGTAGGAGACGTGACGCTGCTCGGGTATCTCGCCAGGCCGGCTGGCGACGGCCCCTTTCCCGGCGTGCTGGTGTGCCATGAAAACCGCGGGTTGAATGAGCACATCAGGGACGTGGCGCGGCGCTTCGGCAGGGACGGCTACGTGGCGCTCGCGCTCGACATGCTCTCACGTCAGGGTGGCACCGATGCGGCAGGCGGCGCTTCAAGTGCGCCGGGCCTGCTCAGCAACATCCCTCCACAGCAGTTCGTCGATGACTTCAAGGCAGGCCTCCAACACCTTGAGTCACTGCCGCCCGTGGCCGGGGGTCGCATCGGCATGACGGGTTTCTGCTTTGGCGGCGGCGTGACCTGGCGCTGCGCCACACAGATCCCAGAGCTAAAGGCAGCCGTGCCATTCTACGGCCCAAACCCGCCTTTGGAAGACGTACCGAACATTCAGGCCGCGGTCCTCGCCATTTACGCCGAACAAGACCGGCGCATAAATGCCGGTATCGAAGCGATCGAGTCCGCTATGCAGGAGCACAACAAGACCTTCCAGAAGATTGTCTACCCCAACGCCAACCACGCCTTCCACAACGACACCAGCTCGCGCTACCATGCCGAGTCCGCCACAGACGCTTGGAAGCAAATGCTGTCCTGGTTCGCCGAGCACATGTAGGGACATCGCCTGGTGGAGGGTCTGCGGCGAAGCACTAGTGTAGCTGCCAAGACTTCGGGCTGAACTACGGAACAAAGTGAGAGCCGCCCCAATAGGGGCGGCTCCTCTATGATCTAGCTCTAACTCGGTGCAAGACCGAGTGTGGATGAACGCTTGGCTCCGTTTACTTGGCTGCCTCTTCCGCCAAGATATTCTCCAGAATCGGCTTGACGTTCTTCAGGCCATCGGCCGGGGCCACCGTGCCGGCGATCATGTCGCTCCAGAGCGGCCTGACCGCTTCTTCGAGCATCCGCGGCCATGCCGAGGTAACGAGCACGGGATCACCGCCGTTGCCACCGAGCGGGAGCGAATCGATAAAGGCATCCACGCGCACACCCGGTCGCTCTTCATACAGATCGCGCAGGAACTTCTCCGCGCCTTCGAGCCGTGCCGGGATGTTGCTGGTAAGCAACGCCCACCGGTCTTCGGGAATGTGGAACTTGACAAACTCCCAGGCCACGTCGGTCGCCTTGGACTGGGTGCCAACCCCATAGCCCCAAATCTTGAATTCGGGCAGTGAGACCGCCGCCTTCGGGAAGGGTGTGAACGCCCAATCGATGTCAGTCGTGTCGCGGTAGCCGCCAAGCTGCCAGGATCCCATCTTGATCACGCCGGTCTTGCCCAGCGTGAAATGAGTGAAACCACGCTGCGGCTCGCCCAGATTCTCGTTGGCCTGATCGCGCGAGGGCCAAGACCTATCCTGGAGCTGCAACGCAATGTAGGATTCGTACGCCTCGATCACTTCCGGTGAATCGCAGGTAATCGACTGGAAGTCATCCGAAATCCAGGCGCCATCCCAGAGCATGGGCGTATTGGGATAGTAGTTGATGCCGACCCGATCCAGGCCGTACTGGGTATACTTTCCGCCTGATTCCTTGGTGAGTTGCTGCATCGTGTCGCGAAACTCATCCCAGGTCCAGGAGTTATCCCAATCCTCCGAAGGCTCATCCACACCGGCGTCGGTAAAGAGCTGCCGGTTGTAGAGCAGCGCAATCGCCTCACCGTGATGGTACGTGGTCAGGCCGTAAACCTTGCCCTCGAACGAAGAGAACGTGGTGCGGCCGTCTCTGGCGAACTGCGTCATGTCGTAATTGTCGCGCTTGATGAGGTCATCGAGCGGCTGCACGAGACCGTTGCGCACGTACAACGGCGGCGCAAGGCACATAAAGCAATCGACCAAGACACCGCCGGCCAACATGGTCGTCAACTCGATGCCCTGACCTACCAGGCTGCCCGGTGCGACGACGAGCTCCACGGTCGCGCCCGGATTGGCCTCTGCAAACGGGTTCAGCATCACGCTCTCCACGTTACCCAGGTCTCGCTCCGAGAACCAGGAGTAGTAGCGGATAGTCACTTCCTCAGTTGCAGGAGCCTCTTCCGCCTGCTTCTCCTCCGCCATCTCCTCCTTGGCCTCTGCTTCACCGGCAGGCGCCATGGTGGCCGTGCCGCAGGCCGCCAGGATGGTTACGCCCAACCCGCCAATGCCGACACCGGCCAGCAGGTTGCGACGCGTTAGTCCGTTCAACCGTTCTTCTTTTTCAGCACGCATCTCCATGTCCTCCTGTGGGAGCAGGTAGAATCTGCTCGTAGTTTAGAGCCCACTCTTGGCCCCTACTGGCTTTACTGTAATTCGCACTTGACACGTAGTCAAGCAAGATTAACTACTCTGAATCCATGCACGGCCAAGAGCCACGATCCGTAATTCCGCGACAGCCGGCTTCATGGAAAGCAGGCAGTGCTTATAGCCAAAAAAGGCTGGGCTTTCATCGGATGAGAAGAAAATCGGAGAAAAGCAAGTGCCAGAATCGCGATTGCAGGGCGCGGCTTGCGAGAATCTTGCCCCGATCAGCTCAGCCGGTATCCACCTGCTCGTGCATCGCGATCATGAGACCGGCGAGAGAAATTATGTCGAGCACATTGTGGTGAAAGACCCCTTCAAGGCCGGCAAGATCTCCGGTCTCCAGGTATTCAAAGTACATGCCCGGCACTTCAGCCGAAGGCACGTCGTCTTGCCGCTTGAATTCGAGAATGTGCTCCTCAAGAGTCTGCAGGCGGCAATTGGGGAGCCGCCGTTGCCAGAGGCGCCGCGCGCCGTAGAGCAAATCGCAATGCAGGACATCGCTCACGTCCAGCTTGATGTCGTGGGCCTTCATGCGGGTCCGCAGCAGCGGCAGGTCGAAACTCACGCCGTTGAACGTGGTCATCGTCGGCCATTGGGGGAGGGAATCTGCAACCGCGTGCAGCATGGCGGGCTCTTCATCCGGACTGCGAATGAAGTGCTGCCGCACCACAAACGCATCGTCCTCCAGGTACCCCAGTCCCACCAGGAATACGTACGTATCAGGCCCACCCAGACCGGTCGTCTCCGTGTCCCAGAACACCATCCGCCGCACGTCCGGTGGGCTGCTGTCCTCGGCCCTTTTCTTGGTTTGCTGTCTCTTTGACTCACTCGTTACAGTAGAGTCAGCCTTGCCACGCCGGTAGGTACGGGGCTTGCGCGCCCCCGTCGTACGTGTTACCTGCACCGCGTCAATCGACAGGAGTTTGCGGAGCACGTGACACCCATGTTGGAACTCGAGCGGATACACCTCGCGACTTAGTGAGTGCACGCCGCGGGCTGACTCGTGCATTTGCCACATGTGGCCCTATCCTATTGCTCTCAACTAGAATTCGGCGGCAAGAATCTCACTTTGACAACACGGGCGTACAGACAGAGCATCCTGCCTGAGAAAGACGAGGGGCCAGGAAGAATCATTTCCTTCTACTTACGATACACGCTTCCTCGCGGCAATACGCGGATTATCAAAAGTGTGGCGCTCACAGGGTCCAGGGTGAAGCGTACACGCCAAGTGCCTACCCGAAGCCGCCATTGATCATCATATTCGCGCAAGCGTCTTATATCACCTTGCTCTGATTCTGCAAGCCGCTCCAATGCACGGACCACACGGTGCGCTACCGATGCATCGAGTTTGCGTAGATCACGGCGCGCACGTTCCGACCAGACAATGCGCCAGGTCATGCAAGATCAAGCTCGCGCTTAAGTTCCTCATGGCCGACCGTACGGCCCGACCGAATACTTGCCAGCCCTTCTCTAATAGCGATCGCCTCTTCAGTTGTCTCCGGCTCATCGTCAATTCTTGCCGCCATAAGGTGACGATAGAGGGAAGAACTACCGACCTGCTGTAAGTATTCCAAGAAGCGTTCAGCCGCGCGTAGTTCACTGGCGGGCAAATCGTCTACTAAGCGATGCAAACGCTCCTTTTCACTTGTGCTCACGCGTCTCACCTTCCTGTTGGGTCTCTATGCATACTCTATCACTTTGCAGTAACGGCACTCAGTTGGCTCAACACTTCCAAACGTAGAGGATTCAGAAATTCTTGGACAATAGTCTGTTTCCGACATAGTCACCCGCGCAGTAGCACCGGTGCTAAGGGATGTAGTTTCGTGTTGGGGATAGGTACGGATTAGCCTCTTTCAACCGTCCCTGCATCTTTACCTCGACGGCTTAGGATGATGCTTGCGGTTCAGGAAAGGGTACGCTCTCCTCCCGCATGCCTTCCAGGTGAAACGCGATTGCCTCTTGGATGTGTCTTGTGACTTCCTCTCGCGTCGCACCGGTAGCCACACACCCGGGCAGATCCGGCACGTATGCGGAGTAATTCTGCGGAGTCTTTTCAATCACGACCGTGTACATCATCGCTCGCCTTGCCTGCACAGTCCTGCTTTATTCAGGATACTGTTCCACGTCCCGGCCGCCAAGTCATCACCGAGACGCCCGGCTCTCGATTCCAGCCCCTTCTTCACAGGGTGCTTGTACTGCCGGTGGCTTCCCCTCGTCCGAGCCAACACCCAGCCGTCATTCTCTATGATTCTGACGGCCTCGTGGACTTTCAGCACTGTCGGACTCAAATGGCAAACGGCTTTTTGCTTCTAGCAAGAAAGTAATCCTAGATTGCCTCGTACGTCTTGCGGCTGCCCTTGCCGGCCAAGCGCAGGCGGCGCTGCTTGACAAGGTAATCGATGGCGGCTTTCGCTGCAGGTTCGCCGTGGCGGCGGAACTTGCCGCTGATCTTGCTGAGTGTGCGGGGACGCTCACAATAGGCCCAGATCTCTTCCGCGAGTATTTCGTGCGTGGCCGGTAGCGGCAGGAGCGGTTGTACGAGGGTATGGCCGGGATTGGCGTCGGCGTGTTCGCCGGGGGTGAATTCCAGGCGACCGGCTGCAGACTGCTCTTGCAGGAAGTGCTGGAGCCTCTTGCGCAGCACGCCTCCTGCGCCGGAAGAGCCGTAGCCATGGATGACGTTCAGTCTCGCCGGTGGGGCACCGGCGGCGCGTTGGATTGCCTGGTTGTAGAAGGCGATGAATTCCGCCAGGGCCTCGTTCCAGGTCTTCTCGTGGAGGTCCAGATTCTGTTCGGACACAACGTGATTGGAGATCATCGATCGGCTTGCATTCTCGTAGCACAACACTCTTGAATTTAGGACACTTGGGGATTTCCCCTCACCCTAGCCCTCTCCCCAAGGAGAGGGAACCGGAGGAACGCCGGGATAGCGTGATGGCCCGTTCGGTCCTTTGCGCGGTGGAGGCACAATCCACTGTTGGGGTTGTCCAAGACACCAAGAATGCGACCGGCTGAGACCGCGAGAAGGAGTCACCTAACGTAGTGTCTCGCACGCTCCGGAAAAACAAAAATCCTTGGGCAACGGCCTATTTTCCCACACAGTCGCCCGTGCAGTATCGTCGGTGCTGAGGGACTTAACTACCGTGTTCGGGATGGGAACGGGTGTACCCCCCTCGCCTTGCCACCCAAGGAATTTCTGACAGGGTTATGAAGTGCCGCCGCGGGATAGACTGCTCATGCCGCATACGGGGCATAGCAATCACTGCGGCGCACTGATGTGAAAGTGCACTGGTGAAACATGCGCAAAATCGAACAAGGAATGCAGAACTCCAAATTTGCCAATTAGAAGCGCGGCTAAGTCCTCGACCATTAGTACCGCTCGGCTGAACGCGTTACCGCGCTTACACCTGCGGCCTATCAACCAGATAATCTCTCTGGGGTCTTACCTCTCGCCGCAATGCAGCGAGAGTGGGGAACCTAATCTTGAGGCTGGCTTCCCGCTTAGATGCTTTCAGCGGTTATCCATTCCGCACGTAGCTACCCAGCTATGCCTCTGGCGAGACAACTGGTACACCAGCGGTGCGTCCACCCCGGTCCTCTCGTACTAGGGGCAGCTCCTCGCAAGTTCCCTGCGCCTGCGGAGGATAGAGACCGAACTGTCTCACGACGTTCTGAACCCAGCTCGCGTAGCGGCTTTAATGGGCGAACAGCCCAACCCTTGGGACCTGCTCCAGCCCCAGGATGCGCTGAGCCGACATCGAGGTGCCAAGCCTCCCCGTCGCTATGAACGCTTGGGGGAGATAAGCCTGTTATCCCCGGGGTAACTTTTATCCGATAATCCACGGCCCTTCCACTCGGAACCGTAGGGTCACTAAGCCCGACTTTCGTCCCTGCTCGACGTGTATGTCTCGCAGTCAAGCTCCCTTGTGCCTTTACACGCTAAGGCTGATTTCCATCCAGCCTGAGGGAACCTTTGGGCGCCTCCGTTATCTTTTGGGAGGCGACCGCCCCAGTCAAACTGCCCGCCTGACACTGTCCCCCTCCCGGATCACGGCAAGGGGTTAGAATAAGGATCGTAGAAGGGTGGTATTTCACCGTTGCCTCCCCAATCCCCAAGAGGAAAGGTTCATAGGCTCCCACCTATCCTACGCATCGACGGCCCCGATCCAATGCCAAGGTGCAGTAAAGCTCCACGGGGTCTTTTTGTCCTTCCGCAGGTAACCAGCATCTTCACTGGTACTTCAATTTCGCCGGGTCCCCTGCTGAGACAGTGCCCAACTCGTTACGCCATTCGTGCGGGTCGGAACTTACCCGACAAGGAATTTCGCTCGGTACATCGCGGCGTCTCCGCCGCAACTTATCCCACTCTGTTTCCAGAGGGGCCGGACTTTCTCTTCACTCGTCCTGTGTTCATTTGCTCGGTTATGGCGCGGATCTCTGCAATGCCCTCCGCCGTCAGGTGCGTTCCTCGCTCCATCAGCAAGAGGATTCGTCGAAACTTGATGAAATCCACTCGCTTCTTGGAGCGCAGCTCGTGCTTCTCGAAGAACGGAATGATCCGCTCCCTGAGGTGCTGCACGCTGCGCACCCGATAGCACATGCGGTCACCATGGCTGCGCCGTACAACCCCACACCCAAAAAAGCTCTTGAGTGCGTAGAGGATTTGCACGTCGCGTTCATGCTGCACCACGGTAAATTCAGGCAGTACCTGAAAACCGGAGGTCATCTCCTGGTGCGGATTGATGCCGACGAAGAAGCAACCTTCTCCATCGACGAAACCGCAGATCCATTGCGCCGTCAACCGCTTGGACGAGGCCGGACGTAAAGTCTCTGAGGGTTCTCTCGTGTCTGTCATGTGAGAGTCTTCCCTGCGGATTGTCCCCATGTCCACCAGGCTTTTTACTGCTCACCCGTGAGTGAGCGAGTACCTGATGGCTGTGTGAGGAGTTTCCCGCATATGGTCCGGTTTTACTAAGGCTCGCGAAGTGAACCTTAGGACGGTTATAGTTACCGCCGCCGTTCACCGGGGCTTCCCGTCAGGGCGTGAACCCATCTAGTTAACCTTCCGGCACCGGGCAGGCGTCAGCCCCCATACATCAGCTTTCGCTTTCGCGGAGACCTGTGTTTTTGTTAAACAGTCGGTTGGGCCTCTTCAGTGCCACCGCGATTCGCTTCCCGGCGCAAGGCCGGTGCACGCGTCGCGGTACCCCTTCTCCCGAAGTTACGGGGCTAATTTGCCGAGTTCCTTAGCAGAGGGTCTCCCGCTCACCTTGGGACATTTACCCCCGCCCACCAGTGTCGGTTTGCGGTACGGGCGCCCATATTCTGGCTAGAGGCTTTTCTTGCAGGCTGGGCTCAAAGGAATCGCCGTTGACTTGCGTCGCGGACTCTCCATCGCTTCTCGGCGTTTGGAATAGAGCAACGGATTTACCTATCGCTCCCGCCTACCAGCTTGGACGTGTATAGCCAAGAACACGCTCCTCCTACCCTGCCCGGTCCCCCCTTCGCTCATAACGAACACGGGCGGTTCCGGAATATCAACCGGATGTCCATCGCCTACGCCACGTTGGCCTCGGCTTAGGCCCGACTAACCCTCAGTGGACGAACCTTCCTGAGGAAACCTTGGGCTTACGGTGAGCCGGATTCTCACCGGCTAACGCTACTCATGCCGACATTCGCACTTCCCTGCGCTCCACCCGTCCTTTCGGTCGGGCTTCTCCGCCCAGGGAACGCTCCCCTACCCAGCGGCAACTCCCGAAGGAGCGCCACTGCCCTAGCTTCGGTACCAGACTTAAGCCCCGTTGAATTTTCGGCGCCAGACGGCTTGACCAGTGAGCTGTTACGCACTCTTTAAAGGATGGCTGCTTCCAAGCCAACCTCCTGGCTGTCCGGGCTATCCGACATCCTTTCCCACTTAGTCTGAATTTAGGGACCTTAGCTGAGGGTCTGGGTTGTTTCCCTTTTGACGATGAAGATTATCCCCCACCGTCCCACTCCCAGGTAACATGTATACGGCATTTGGAGTTTGGTTGGGTTTGGTAACCGTTTTGGCCCCTAGCCCATCCAGTGCTCTACCTCCGCAACACTCTAACCTGAGGCTGCACCGCAATGCATTTCGGGGAGAACCAGCTATATCTGAGTTCGATTGGCATTTCACCTCTAGCCACAGCTCATCCCCCAGATTTGTAACTCTGGTGGGTGCGGGCTTCCACGAGATATTACTCTCTCTTCACCCTGGCCATGGCTAGCTCACTCAGTTTCGGGTCTACTCCACGCGACTAGAGACGCCCTGTTCGGACTCGCTTTCGCTACGGCTCCGGCCCTCCGACCTTAGCCTTGCCACGCATAGTAACTCGTCGGCTCATTCTCCAAAAGGCACGCCATCAGGCATTCCGTCCTATAATGCGGGCCGAGCGTCCCCGCGCGCCGCACGTTCCGAAGAACATGCCTTGCGCGGGCACGCCGTCCCAGCAAGACGGCATAGCCCTCTGACTGCTTGTAAGCGTACGATTTCAGGTTCTATTTCACTCCCCTCCCGGGGTTCTTTTCACCTTTCCCTCACGGTACTCGTTCACTATCGGTCGCCAAAGGTGTTTAGCCTTGGGAAGTGGGCTTCCCAGCTTCCCACAGGGTTACACGTGTCCCGTGGTACTCAGGCACAGCAACGAGAGAGCCGTGGTTTTCGTGTACGGGGCTTTCACCCTCTGTGGCGGGCCTTTCCAGGACCTTCCACTAACCACAGCTTTTCTCCAACTCTCCGAACCCCTTGCAGGGGGCTCTGTTGCGGCCTCCAACCCTCACACTGCAACGGCTGCAACCTATGACACAGCGTGAGTTTGGGCTGTTCCCCTTTCGCTCGCCACTACTCAGGGAATAATCTCTTTTCCTCGCCCTACTAAGATGATTCAGTTCGGGCGGTTCCCTCCACATGCCTATTAATTCAACATGCGGTGACGAGGCATCACCCTCGCCGGGTTTCCCCATTCGGGCACCTGCGGATCAAAGTCTGCTGACGACTCCCCGCAGCTTTTCGCAGTCAACCGCGCCCTTCTTCGGCCTTTGGCACCAAGGCATCCGTCGTACGCCCTTAGTAACTTAGCCTGCTTCTAATCGGCAAAATTGAAGTTCTGCTTGCGCAATATTCACCTGTTAATGTGCCGCCCCATCTCTAGGGCGCAAAAGTTAATGTACCAAAGATTGGTCAACGATGTCAAGGAACTCTAGGCCGGTTCCGATTTCCCACAGTTATTTACCAATTCCCGCCCAGGCCATTTGTTTCGTTAGTTACCCCAAGCAACCAATGCCTGCAACACCGCCATGCGAGCCGGGCCCTGTGGTTCCCAGTTTTGCATTGCGGCACTGATCGAGAAAACGCTCACCCCTTGAACGCCGCAGAATTCCGGCGTCCAAGGGGCGCTAGCGTGCGCCTAATCTGCGCACAAGTGCGTCTATCGCTTTACCAAGGGGCTAGCGGCTGTAGCCCGAGTCCGGCCGCTCCTTCTGGGCCGTCTGTGTCAGGTAGTCCAGCAGGAAGCTGAAGTCCTTGTACGCCGTCAGATCGCCCAGTTGCCGGTCCAGCGACCACAGCTCATCCAGCAGAATCGCCAGGTCGCGGTCCACCGGCGACTCCGCGAAGTCCAGATTGCTGTAACGGTCCGCTGCCAAAGCGACAATAGAACCAAACTGCAAGAACGCGGCAGGGCGGGCATCCTGCAGCGCGTCGCTTGTGCTCAAGAGCGTTGCGTGCTGGCGATTGGATTCACCCGTCGCCGGCGTTACCCAGCGGATCTCGACTGCTCCGAGTTGGGCGGTATCCCGCCGGCCGGCGTCGGTGAGCTGCAGCTCAAAGAACACCGTAGTCGCGGCGCCCGCCGGTATCTCCGCGAATTCCTTACGCGCCTCAGTAAACGACTCGTCTGAAGTCGCGCGGTTTTCGTAGCCCACAATTCGCCACACCGTGACCATTTCCGGGTCCCAGGTCACCTGGGCGCGGGTCTGGTCGGCAAAAGGAATGGAGAGCGCGAGCCAACTCTCGCGGCTGAAGGTCGCCCGGGCCTGCTCCACCGTGCTGAAGTAGCGGTACCAGCCGTTGCCGTGCTGGGCCAACTGTTCCAACAGGTAGTCATTGTAGTTCTCAATGCCGACGCCAATGGTGATCAGGCGCAGCGGATTGGAATCGTCGCTGTCGTCAGCCGACTCCAGAATTGCAAACGGATCGGTGGCGTCCACGTTGGCGACACCATCCGACATGAGGATGATGTAGTTGTACGCGTCGGGACGCTCCCGCCGGATGCGGTCGGCAAGCTGCACGCCCAGATCAAGGCCAGCCTGCACGTTTGTCGAGCCGTGCGGCGCCAGCCGGTCGATGGACCATCTGATGTCGCGGTCATCGGGACCGCGGTGATCGACCGTATACTCATCGATGACTCGGGTGGTGAAGTGGACCACGGCAATGCGGTCCTGGCCGCGCAGGCTGCGCCGGATGCTTTCGGCCGCCTCGCGGGCAATGTCTACACGATTGCCCTCGCGCATCGAGCCGGAAGCATCGAGCACCAGAGTGACGTTGAGCGGCGTGTCGTCGTAGGCCAGGTCGGCGGCCTGGAACGCTATGCGTGCCAGATGCAGGTCACTATCCAAGGGATGCCGGAAGACGTCGGTGGCGATGGCGAAGCTATCCTCACGCAACGGCAACGCGTAATCGTAATAGAAAGCATTGATCCACTCTTCGGCTCTGACAGAATCAGGCTCAACCCGATAGGCCGAACGCGCCCAGTTGAGTGCCAGATGGTAGGACGTGCGGTCGGTATCCAAACTAAACGTCGCGACCGCGTCCCGCACCGTGTTAACAAACGTGGCGCGGGGATAGTCCTTGAAGGTCGTAGCACCCGCGGTCTGCTGTGGCGGCCGCACCGCCGGCTGGCGTGAAGACGGCTGGGACGATTGGCTTTGGGAGGCCGGAGCCTCCTTGGCTGCGGCAGCGGGCGCGGGCGCGCGTTCTTCGGCTCTCGGCGCTTCCATCTCTTTGGCCTCAGACCGAGGCGCGCGGGACTCTTCCATCGCCGCTGAGGGAGCGGTCGCCGCCGCTCCACAGGCCGTAAGCAGCAACACGCCCACAAGTAATAGTGAAATCGTCGTTACACATCTCTCCATCACAGGTTCTCCTCGTCGTTTTCCACCCCACAGCAGTGTGCCCCCAATGAAGACAAGTCTAACCACGATTGGAAGCGGTCTGTGAAGTTTCGCACAAGCAAGATCGATTCCCGCAAAAGGTGATGAGAGAGAGAGAAAATCCGACAAAGTCAGACACGGCGAACTTTCACCGAAAAAAGCAACTAGACCTGGACGGCAACACCGCCCAAGCCGCGAACTGCTCTTTGCATGCCGGCTTTCAGACTAGATGGGTGAATCAACCTTCATTAATTGTGCGGGGAACCAACTCGTGCTTTAGAAGTGAATAATCGAGCGGTAATCCAGAGTGATCGAATCGCTAGGCCATCCTCCTTCCAGCGTTTGCCCGGACACGAGACGCGAGCACCACCCCCGGCTCGCACGAGCCCGCTAACCGGCTGTCCGGTATAACCTGACCCCAAAGACGATCGTGACTGGTTGGGGGATTCACAGGTATACCGATCAAGCACGCGGGGGCCCATAGCTACAATAGTAAGTGAAGTTTCAAGGCTTGTCTAGACTTTTAGATGCTTTCCGTGGGCCGGCTTGCCTTTCGTAGGGCGGTCAAAAGTCTGAATGATCGCCGCCGAGCCACCGGTAGGGACGCGGGAACAGGGTCAGCGAGCGGTCTGCCAGCGGCAGCGAGAGGGGAATCGATCCCCACAGAGCCGAGTACTTGGCGGCAATGGCAGCCTCAAGGGATTGTCGCAAGTCGTGGGCCGAAATCGCCATTTCGGTGCCATGCTCTACAGCAGAAATGAAAGAGAGGATCGAGCTCGCGAGATAGCCGTACTCCGGCCAGGCGAATGGTGTAAACGCCCGGTCTGACCTGACCCTCGCGCCGGTGTCATCGAACCCCTGGTAGATGTCCATCTCGTCGCCCCAGTCCCAGCGCAGAAGCGCGTTCTCGGTCCAAACGTCAACGCCGCGGTACGGCGTCGGCTCGCCGAAGACGGGCACCGCAATGCCGTTGCTCATGGTGAAGCGGCCGTTGATGATGAGTCCGGTGTCTTCGTCGGCTTCCAGCGCCTCCTGCGGTTTGCCCCAGGCGACCACTTCAGTGATTTCGTCCCGCGTAAGCTGCCTGAGGACAGCAATGTGCTGGCAGCCGCCGCCGGAAATCTCGCCGCCCCACGCATGCACCGTCGCGCCCTGCACCTCGCCAAAGTCATCACGCCGCAGCCAACGCGCGGCCTCCTGCACGTCGGCGCGAGCGCTCTGCAGATTGCCGCCGTGAAAGACGACGCCGCGTTCCGCGCACGCATCTATCATCTCATCCACGTCGGAAAGTCTCGCGCCAATGGGCTTTTCGGTGGAGACGCCGCGCACCCCCGCTTGCGCCGAGGCAATCACGGCATCCTTGATGAACTTGCCGGGAAGAACAGTGACGGCAAGATCGGGGACCTCGCCCAGCCGTCCATACAACTCCTCGGCGTCTTTGTAGAGCGCCTTGACCCCAAAGCGCTCTCCCACGGCCCTGCGCCGGCCATCGTTATACTCGGCTATGGCGACGATCTCAGTATTGTCGAGCAAGCTATAGAACTTAGCGTACTCTTGACCCATTCGCCCGCAGCCAATAAGTGCCACCCTGAGCTTTGATTCCATCATTGCTCCTCTCGCTCGCCCTCAACGCTCTCAACTGTGCAAGAAATGGCCCTGAACATTCGATCCAGGGGTCTGCATTGGCTCAGGTCATGCCGGCGGCAGAGAGCTTGAGTTGCGGTTGCCCCGACCATTCCTGGCTACAGTGTCCATGCGTTACGCCCGCGTGTCGAGTCTTGTTGCGGCTTCCCACGACCATCTCTCAGCAACATTGCCGGCGACGTCTAGATGCGCAATAAGAGATTGCGGTTGCGCTGCCGACCTCTTTTGGCAGATGGCGTAGGGGCCGCTGGGACCGCTTGTCGTGTGCAATGCCATGCAAACGTGCCGGACGCCAACTGCGGCAGGAGTACCTCCTTGACAAAGATCGCATCGCAATCATGATACAATCCGGTAGATGAAAGCAATAGGCTCGTCGTAGGAATAGAGGCGTATGCTACTCCGCAAACTGTCCAGCGGGCTGAAGGCCCAATTCCAGGGGACGGACGTCCACAGTCGCGTGAATCGGTTCAATGGATGGATGGACAGAGCACGCGTTGAGGGCGCCGACCCGACGGACTACGACCACGCCGAAACCGTCAAGGAATACTACGACCTTTGCAGCGAGTTTATGGAGTTCGGTTGGGGGGAATCCCTCCACTTCGCGCCGCTGTCGCCCCACGAGAGCCTGGAGGACTCCAAGCTCCGTCACCAGCGGCTGATGATCGCCAAGCTGGAGTTGCGCGAGGGCATGACGGTGATCGATGTCGGTTGCGGGGTCGGCGGCCCGCTGCGCCGTGTCGTCCGGGAGGCCGGTGTCAAGGTAGTCGGGGTCAATAGCAATGAACTCCAGTTGGACAAGGCGAGATTGTTGGACGCCGAGGCGGGTCTCGACGATATGACCGACTACCTCGCGTGCAGCTTCATGGACATGGACGCCATCGCGGACGAAACATTCGACCGGGGGTACGCGATTGAGTCGACGTGCCATGCCCCGGACAAAGCGGGCGCATTCGCCGAGATCTACCGCGTGCTGAAACCCGGAGCCCTCTTCTGGGGCCAGGAAATGTGCATGACGAGCAGGTTCGATCCCACTGACGAGCGACACCGGTATATCAAGAAGGAATTGATGCACGGCATCGCGCTCAAGGATATAGCGACGATGGACGAGGTGAACCGCAACCTCGAAACGGCAGGCTTTGAGGTCATCGAGGGGATAGATCGCGCCGTTGGGGAAGAGGGTCCGACCACGCCGTGGTATCTGCCCATGGAAGCCCGGCACGGAACGCTCGGCAACGCCCTCATCAGAATGCCGCTGGGCCGCAAAGCGATCTTCGGGGCATCCCGGCTGGCCGAGGTGCTGGGAGTGTTCCCGACGGGCTCCGCCCGCGTCGTCAGGCTGCTGGACCGAACTGCCAACGCCTACGTCGCAGGCGGCCAGACCGGGATCTTCACGCCGTTGTATTGTTTCCTGGCCCGCAAGCCGCTGTAGGCGCTCGCGCTAGCAGTCTCTGAGAGCGCTCCCGTCGCGCGTTAGAGCCCGCTTACAATCTTATTGTCTGGGCGCGCTCTCCTTGGTCATCGAACCCCTGGTAGACATCCTTGACGTCGCCCCAGATTCGGGCACCGTCGCGCCCTCCCTGATATGAAGAGCTACGGGTAAAGACGGAACCTGCACAGCAGTGCCAGACAGTGGATGAGGGCTTACGGTGATTGGGGAAGAACCTGATGGAGAGTATCGGCGATTTGTTTCAGACTATCAACAACACTGTCTAGGATTTCCGGATACTCAACGTCTCTTTTTAGTGTGATCGGCGCCCATTGAGAATCCTGGATATGCAATGCGTCCCGAATCTCGGAGGGCATGTCTTGCAGATGGACGTTCCCTTCTTGAATACGCATATCAACCCACAAAGGGGTTTCGCCAGTTCTTTCGAACAGTTCGAAATTAACGCCGAACCACACAATTGTCCCATGAAGTCTGATATATCGGCCGTAGCCGTACTTCCGAGGTGTTGCCCTCAAGCCCTTCCGGCTGGCCCACTCTTGCTCTACGCCTCTTTCGGTAGAAGCATCGATGAGCCGCTTGTACTGACGTTGGCGCATTTCCGATTCCAAGCCGATTTTTTCGTCCCGGCCGATTGGCTTGAACGCTCCGGTATCGGCGTACGTGGCTAAGCTTCGCAGTTGGCGAATTTCAGTTTCAACACCGTCCTCGGCATAGTCCCTGCTCCTAGCCGCCATGCAATCGAGGAGGCTTCCCCAGCTTACGACCATCACGTGCTTCTGCGTGTCACCTACGCGCACACACCTGCGCTCCAATCCAGTCTCCAATATAGGGCCAAACTCTTGACTCATCAGTCCCTGCAACTGCGGCCATAGTGTCTGGATTCTGTCCTCCGGCGCCAGGAACATCACGAGCGCCGGGCCGTCACTCGGGAGCCGCCTAATGTAACTGTTGGGCTGATTAGACGTGAGTTCAGCCCAAAACTTCACCTCGATGAGCACTCGTTCCACACCGGTTTCGTCGAAACCCACTAAATCCGGAATCGTTCCATCCGCATGAATAACCTGCGTTCTTACAGATGTGATCGCGTTCAAGCCTCGGACACCGGACTGAATGACGTCGTTCAGAGCCACGCCACAGGCGTCTGAGTGGTCGAAAATGTGGCAAAGAGCTTCCGTCGCAATGTTCTCCGTGTTTCCGGGGAAGCTGGAAACCAGGTACGCAAGCAGAGTATCGTTGTCGGGCATCGAAATCTCCCTCAGCTCTGTTGGGCCGGATTCGTTGGGTAGTCCTCCGGCTTGCCCGTGTCACCGGGCTGGATGACGAAGTCGCGGCGGTCCCGGTAGAGACGCGCGCGGTTGATTACATAGTTCACCCCAGGTTTCAGGTCGTCCCAGTGGGTCATCAGCCAGTATTTGTGGTCGCCGATGAATAGATAGGTGTTGTTCATGCGAAAGAAGCGGCAGGCCACGCCCTCTCCGGCGCGAAAGCGTTCGCAAACCGCCGCCAGCAACTCCTGCTGGCCGTCACTCTCGGACATCACGTACTCGTGGGGCCACGTCTTGCGATAGGTAACCGCCTCGTGCCACGGAGCGCGGGCTATCAATCCCGTAAACGTTGCAGTCATCCCCCTTATCCTCCTTGTCCTTCATCAAAGAGCGGCGCGGTTACGACGCAGAGCGCTCCTAACGCCGGAATTCACAAGCGCGTCTGCTGCATGCGTACCCACAGCCAGCGCATCCCGCCGGCGCAAATCGTAGCAAATGTCGCTACGACCAGCACAGTCTTGACCAGAGTGAACGCTGCGGCCGGCCATGCCAGTGGTGACGGCGCACCGTCATAGCTTAGCGCCAGTGCCGCAATGGTGACATTCTCCAGCACGTCCGCCAAGGCGAGCCCTAGCGGCAGCAGATACAGCGGCGCCCCGCCTTGAAACAACCGGAACAGCATGACTGCGAAAAGTACGCCATAGGAGACCGGAAAGACCATGTCGATTGTGAGCGCGGTCGTCGCATAGACGACTCTTGCGCTAGAGTCTAGCCGGTCAAGAGCGGCGAAGAGGGCCACCGCTTCTTCTGGTGTGTACCAGCCCCGGCTATCGAGCAAGTCCAGTCCTGCCAGCCGCACCTGTCGCCAAATGAGGCCAGCCATGCAACCAAGAACGCCAAAAAGCGCTGCGACCGCAATCCTACAGGTCGCCCACCGCTCCACCGTTACGCCATTCAATGACGCCATCGCCTCGTCCCCACTAGCCTGCCAAGCAGTGGTCTCTTTTCCCCTATACCGGGTGTCGGCGCAAGCCCAGCCTCCGTATTCGCACTCCTGATCTTACGCCCGGTAGGCGAGAGCGGCCCTGCCAGAGGAACTACCATCGCGCCAGGTTAACTGATTGCCAATCACCCTAAGGAGCATCACAACATCATCGTGCGCGGGGATTCAAAGAAGCGCCGGCCCAAGAGAGGTCCCTGGGCGCATTAAACTGGTGGACCCGATCGGGGTCGAACCGACGACCTCGTGAATGCCATTCACGCGCTCTCCCAACTGAGCTACGGGCCCGCATTCGACTATAATTGTAGCATCGAATCGCGGTTCGCGTAAACGGACACACCCTTGGGGCTTGCAAGGGTTGCATGGAAGGAGTCATCGCATGGCTACCTATCGCGTCGGAATCGTCGGCTGCACCGGCATCGCCAGTGCGCCGGCCAAAGAGTCGTCTCACCCGATCATGGGCGCTGCCGCGCCGCACTCGCACGCGGCGGGCTACAATTGCGTGCCCGCCACGGAGGTCGTCGCGGTCTGCGACCTGATTGCGGAGCGCACGCGGGACTTTGTTTCCAAGTGGCAGCACCGCTGGCCGGGCATCACCCAGTACCAGGACTACCGCGAGATGCTCGCGAAAGAGAATCTCGACATCGTCAGCGTGGTGACGGGAGACGACCGCCATGCCGACATCACAATTGCCGCTGCGGAAGCCGGGGCACGCGCCATCTTCTGCGAAAAACCGCTTGCCACCACGCTTGCCGACGCCGACCGCATGATCGCGGCCGTCGAGAAGCACGGCGTCTATCTTTCCGTCGACCACAGCCGGCGCTGGCAGCCCCAGTGGTACGAGGCGCGGGCAGCCATCCGCAGCGGCGCCATCGGCCCGGTGCGCACAGTCATCGGCAAACTCGGCGGCGCGCGCGCCATGCTCTTTCGCAACGGCACGCACCTGACGGATGCGATTTGCTTTTTCGCCGACGGGGAACCGGCGTGGCTGTCGGCACGCTTCGACGACAGCTTTGCCGACTATGGGCCGCGCTATGCCGGTGACGGCGGTCACGATCCCGCCACCGACCCCGGCGTTAACACCCTCATTCTCTTCGCAAACGGTGTGCGCGCCTTCTACGTCGGATCGCAAAACGCCGCAACCGGCTTCGAATTAGAGGTGCTCGGGGAGACGGGTCGCATACGCTTGGGCAACTCTATTGGCGCCGAAATAGAGACGGCCGATGGCGTACAGGCGCTGGCGCCGGCTACTGCGGCGGTCTCCGGTAGTGCCGCCGCGATAGAAGAACTCATTGCGCTGGTTGAGGGGCGCGGCACGCTGCCGCAGATTTCCGGGCCCTATGACGGACGCCGCGTGACGGCAATCCTCGTGGCTACGGTGCAATCCGCCGCCCGGGACGGGGCGCCGGTCACGTTCCCTGTACAAGAGTGAAGGAGCCATTCCACTCAGCGAGGGTGCGGGGACGCCGGCGGCCGACCGCAGCATCTTTGACCTTGGAGTAGTGTCACCGTACAATGCAAAACGTGTATTTACCGCTTGGTAAAGTAGGCGAACGTTTTTGCGGCTAAGGAAAGGAACGCAATGTCACCGGAAGAGAAACTCAAAGAGCTAGGACTCGAACTCCGAGCGCCAAACGCCCCCATCGCTAACTATGTACCGTGGGTGCGCACCGGAAATCTGATCTACCTCTCGGGCCAAGGGCCCAATCGCGCGGGCGACGATGCTGCCACCGTATACGACGGCAAATTGGGTGAGCGCTACGGCATCGAGGAGGGCTATGAAGCGGCCCGGCAGACCGCCTATAATCTCCTCTGCGCGCTCAAGGCCGCCACCGGCGACCTCAGCAAAGTATCGCGCATTGTGAAGGTGCTCGGCATGGTCAACAGCGCGCCGGACTTCGCCGACCAGCCCAAGGTAATCAACGGCTGCTCCGACCTGCTGGTAGAGGTCTTTGGCGACAAGGGTAAGCACGCTCGCTCCGCCGTCGGCATGGGCGCGCTGCCGAACAACATTCCCGTGGAGATCGAGTTCATCGCGGAAGTAGAAGACTGAGCGTTGGCGTAAACGACCACTCGCCGCCCGGCTGTCAGAGAGATCACTGGGCGGCGAGTTTTCTTTTCAACAGAATAGTCACTCGAGTTATGTCGATGTAGTTTCGCCCTTCGCCGGGAGCGACTTTCACGCCCGTTCCGTCGGAGTTAGATTAATAGGGATCTTTGGGTCCCAGCATGTCCGATACGATAGAGCGTCCCAAAATGAGACTGCGACTCGACCGCCTCCTCGTCGAGCAGCGCTTCTTCCCCAGCCGCGAAAAGGCCGTCTACGCCATTCGTGCCGGCGGCGTGCGGGTCAACGACCAAACGGTCACCAAACCCGCCGCTCCAGTGGACACCAATGCGCGAATCAGCGTAAATGCGCAGAGCACTCTTCGCATTGGGCGCGGCGAACACAAGCTGGCGGGCATTCTGGAGCAGTTTGGCATAGACTGCTCCGGCAAGACCGTTCTCGACGTGGGCAGCGGCGCCGGCGGCTTCACCTGGCAACTCTTGCAGCAAGGCGCAGCGCAGGTCTATGCGGTGGACGTAGGCACCAATCAGCTCCACCGCGAGCTGCGGACAGATCCCAGGGTTGCAGTCTATGAACAAACCGACATTCGAGACCTAACGGCACTGCCCAAGCTACCCCATGTCGCCGTCGTGGATGTCTCCTTCATTTCGATCCGCCTGGTGCTGCCTCACGTTCGCAGGCTTACGCGCGCTGGCGCGGACATTGTGGTTCTCTTGAAACCGCAATTTGAAGCAGCCACTACCGAGAGAAAGAGAGGCGGTGCGCCTCGCGAAAAGGAAATGCAGCAGCGAGTCTACGCTGGCTTTGTTGACTGGTGCGCTGCAAACGGTTTCGCGGTCAAGGGTGACGCTGCAAGTCCCCTCGCCGGTAAACATGGGAACCGTGAGGTCTTTGTCCACCTCAGAAGCGTCTCGCCTCACGACGCTCCCACTCCGTAGCCTGGATGGCGCGCGCCAGCTACACCCGCTCCATTCAGTTTGCTTGCTGCGATTCCTGAGGCTCCTCTTCGGCGGGCTCCTCGCCGGTAGGGCTATCTTCCGCCGCGTTGGCGCTGGAATAGAGGGCGCTGAATGGATGGAGCTTGTGGATGCGGTGGTTGCCGGTATCCGCAACAAACACATGATCGCGTTCGTCAATCGCAATCCCACAAGGATCAGCGAACTGCCCCTGCTGTCCGGCCACCTGCAGTCCCCACTGAGACAGGGATTCGCCCGCAGTCGATAGCTCCTGCACGCGGTTGTTCCACGTATCCGCGACGTAGATTCTTCTCCGACTGTCCAGGCTGATGCCACTCGGATTGCGGAACTGTCCCGGCTCGGTGCCTTCCTCACCCCACTGCTCGCTGGGCTCCCCTTCGGGCGAGAGTTTCTGAACGCGATGATTGCCTGAATCCGTAACGTACATCCACCCATCTGCATCCAAAGCAATGCCGACCGGAGCCCGGAATTCGCCCGGCTCACCGCCGTTTGACCCCCAAACTGAGAGCAATGCGCCTTCCGGGGAAAACTTTTGAATCCGATGATTGCCGGTGTCGGCGACGTAGATGTCTCCGGCAGAGTCAACGGCCACTCCGCTCGGGGTCCGAAACTGCCCGGACTTGGCACCTTGCTCCCCCCATTGTGCGAGAGGCTGGCCTTCCGCGGACAGAATCTGAATGCGGTGATTGAGCGTGTCAGCCACGATGATCTGCCCACTCGCATCCACCGTCAACGCCCGCAGCGAGCGAAACTCACCCGGACGATGTCCGGTTGTGCCCCACTCCGCAACTGAATCGCCTGCGGATGAGAGCTTTTGTACGCGATTATTGAGTGTGTCCGCCACGTATAAGTTGCCCTGTTGGTCCAGCGCAATGCTGTGTGGGGAACTGAATTGCCCCGGCCGCGAACCGAGCTCTCCCCATATCGCCAAACTGCGCCGGCGCTGGCTCGATTGAACCCGGCGCACAAGCTTCACGGCCCATATGAGCGCGCCAATGAGCACGACGAAACTGAGCGGCACCAACGGCAAGGCGCCAAGCAACAAGGGAAAGTCGTACAGCCCATGCAGCACAACTGGTACTACATAGGCCAGGAGCAGGCGTCGGCTCCAAGGGGTGGGATCAAATACACTGCGCGCGATGTAATATCCCATGATCGCGCCGAGAGCGCAGTGTAGTGGGACTGAGGTGAACGCTCGGAGAAGTGCTCCCGTTACGTCTCCTTCGCTGACATACGCGATGCACTCCAGCGTCGCGATGCCCAGCGAAGCGACGACACCGTACACCACGCCATCGAACGGCTCCGCCAAGCGCTTGCGCTGGCACGAAAAGTTGGCGAGCACCAGGTACTTGAACGTCTCTTGGAGAATCGCCGACGTGAGAAACGCCTGAACCAGGGTAAACAGCAGCGCGTTTCCGGTTGAACTTGCAATTACCGACAGAACAATAGAGAGAGGAAAGAAAAGGACAATCACTGGGAGGGTGATAAGCGCCCCGAGACCAAAAGTCGCCCACAGTGTCGTGCGCGGCTGTGGAAAGCGCTCACGGGTATGCAGGTACCACATGAGGATGAGCCCAGGCACGACCGCAGAGGAAAACATCAAGAGTGGTTGCAACCGGGGCCTCCCTGTGATTGTTGGGCCAATTCGCGAATTCAACTGCGCTTGCGGCAGGTTCCACCGCCAATTACGTTCGTGCTACCTGCTACTATCCAGGCTGAATCAGAGCCGAGACGAGACTGCGGAACCTATCGCAAACTCAAACCCTACTTTACTACAGTTGGAGACATTGTCTGAATCCGTGTCAGCACTCCGGTACTGCGGTTCGGCAACACCCGGCAGGAGTCAGTGTTGCTGCGGAGGCTCCTGAATACACGCGTTCCACGCGAGCATGCACATACGCCTGCGGCGGTCGCAATCCGGCAAGTCAGACAGAGTCGATAGATGTGGGGTGAGCCTATGGAGTGTAGTCTACCCAGACGGGACTAGACCAGGCCCGCGGCCCCCAGGCAGGCGCCACGTTGGAGAGATGGTTTCGCCACGCCATCGACTGTTCCACCCAGAGATAGTAGAAGTGAGGCCCCGGCTCCGCGTCAACGTCGGTATGGTGACCGGACGCCAATTCACCGGTGACTTGCCACTTCTTGATCACATGCCCGTCGCGCAGCAACATGATCTTGGCCGGTGATTCCGTAAGCTGCACCTGCCAGCGAATGTCAGGCGGGTTGGACGTTCTGCCAGCTCCACCCATGAAGACATCGGCGACCCAGATTTGTACGCCAATGCGGGAGCCGTCGGTGGCGAAGCAGCGGTGGGCTTGTAAGGCTTCCACTATGGCCGTGCGTGTGAGCGACTCTGCGTAGATGCCAGTCAACCCTCCGCCCGTGCCCGCCGTGCGTCGGTGGCCGTCGCTGCAACCGACGAAGCCGAGCCGCCGTCCACTCTTCAGCACACTGTGGATCTTTTTCAGATAAGCCGGATCGAGCATGTGCACCCGCCAGCCGGAGCAGACCTCCATGTTTGTTTCCGTATCGGAATCCGAAAGGAACTGCCAATGCTCGTGGTGGGGATGCAAAATTGCGCCGTGCTGCTCCGCGTGCGCAGCCAGCGCTGCCAAGGGCTCTCCCTCAACTTCAGTATAGCGCAAGAGCGGCAGTTCGCTCTTGCCGGCAATGACCGTGCGGTGGTTTGAGGTCCTTCCCCTGTCCGAGCGCTTCATCTGCGACCACTCGAATGCCGGGAGCAAGACAAAGTCATCCAGGTGCCTGAAGTGGCGCACAAAGTGGTAGTCCAGGTCGTATTCCGACGACGTGAGGCTGAGGAGGTGTTTATCGTTATCGGAAAAGGCCACGCAATCCAATTGGGCTATGTCGCGGGCATAGGCGATAAGCTCGTCAACGTACCCCTCAGCATCGGCGGAATGCGTGGTATGTACGTGCAAGTCCGCCCAAAAGAGCTGGTATTGCGGTTCAGCACTTGTGTCAGCGGCGGCAGCAGCACTTTCTTCCCGCACCTGCGCTCTTGGACGCTGCTCACTCAATGAAACCGGCTGCCAGCCAAACCATGTCCCTTCATCCTGATACGCCGGGGCGTCTCGGAGGGAGTAAGTTGCCAAGCAAACGTCTTCCACCGTGATCTCGGGCGCGACGCGCGCCGTCATCAGGAGTTCGTTGCGTTGATCGATGGCTGCGCCCGCAACCGGCGTATAGTAGCGCGGGCCTTCTGCTACGACACGCGTCTCGCTGACTGCCGGTTGTGCTTGGCCGTCTACACGGTCGAGATAGCGTCCTAGCAAGACGCCTGGCGTGGTGTGCGTGCTGCCATTGGGCAGCTTCTTCCGTTCCCACAGCAGCCAGACGCCGCCTTCGGGACTCGAGACCACCAGTGGCTTGCGCCGCCTGCCGAGGTAGCCCCACACTCCCAGGCCTTGCCACTCCAGCATGCCCCAGGCCAAAACGCCGAGATCCGGCGAACCGTTGGCATCACGCACAAGCTGCCACTGCCCGTCGACACGCTGCGCCGCTCTCGCCACTGGCCATTGGTCCAAGACGTTGGCATCGCTGACGACTTCCTGGCGGCAGAGCCATGCGATCCAGGGGTTGCCGTCAGTATCTAGAGTGAGCGAGGGAACGAGCTGCCACGCTTCCGCTGTCACCATTGCAGTCTCGGCGGCACGGTTGTCAACCACTTCCGCCTGTGCCACCGTGCCCCCACGGTCAACAAATGCGCAATGTATCCCGAACGTACCACCTGTGTAAGCATCCCATGCTACCCAGCAGCCGTCGCTCGCTACCGCCACTTCCGGTCGCTGTACCCAGCCCGGCGTGCTCGTAACGTCCACCGGCGCCGACCAACCACCGCCGTCGTTGACCACCAATCGAATGACGTAAGCACCGGCCGACGCCGCTTCGCACCACACCACCGCCATGCGTCCGTGCGCGGAGTCGGCGTGGAGCGATACCGCAAAGTCACGGCTGCCGAGCCGTTGCGGCGTGTCCCAACCGGAAATGGAACGAGTAGAACCGACCACGGTGTACGACTGATAGGCAACCTCGGATACCCAGACACACGTCGGCACGCCTTGCACCAGTCCCATATGAGGTGAGTGGCGCTTGCCTCCCTGGGGCGTAACCGTTTCGAGCGGTGAAAGTGAATTCCCATAGAGGGGCCGGGCATAGATCCGTTCTTCGTCTTGATGGTACCCCTGCCAGGCCGCCCAAATCGTGTCGCCGCTGCGAACCGCATGCGGTGTGTGGCATTCGATGCCGTCTAATTCAGCGGACAATACTGCTTGCGAAATGGGCTCGGTCATCGTGTCGCACTCCCTCCCTGTCCCCACTGCTGATCCCATGTGGCAAGGTCTCTGCATGCTCACTTGAGACACCGACTGTGGTTTACTTACGTCAGTCAAGATTCAAGCTTCAACACAATCCAGCAGACCCATTGGGCCAAAGACCCGCGCTTATCCAGAACAGAATCGCCGCTTAGCTGAGACGTCGGCTCCGAACGCTTGCCGCCCTGCATAGCAGCAGTCCGGTATTCACGCGTCCCTGGCTCTAGCCGAGATCCTTCAGAATTTCGTGAGCGGCGTTATGCCCGGGCACGCCGCTGATCTCACCGCCCGGATGCTGACCCGCGCCGCAGAGGTAGAGCCCGGGCAGAGGTGCCCGGTACTGCGAAATCTCCGGAAGCGGCCGGTTCCAGACAAGGTGTTCGCCGGCATGCTGCACGTGCCAAATGCAACCGTCCGTCAAGCCGTTCTCGCGTTCCAGGTCGAGCGGCGTGCGCAGCTTGTAGTCGCGAATCGATTGCCGGAAATTGGGCGCGCAAGCGTTGATTTGGTCGATGAGGCCCTCCGCGACCTGCTCACGCACGTCGTCCCACGTTCCGTTCCGTAGCTGTGCCGGCGCCGCATAGATCCAAATGGATGCCGTGTGGTACCCCGGCTGCGTAACGCTATCGTCAACGGCGGATGGAATTGAAAAGCTGATCAAGGGTCTACGCGGTGGACGACCGGCCTCAAGGTCGTCATAGCAGGCGGACATTTCCTCGCGCGTCAGGCTGATGACCACGGCGCCTTTGCTAGACTCCGCCGGATCGCCGTCCCACGCAGTCCATTGCGGCAGCTCCGAAATCACCGCAAGGAATTTGTAGCAACTCACGTGGGTTGTCAGGCCCTGGATACGGCCTCGGAAGCCGCTATCCACGTGTTCTTCGGGCATGAGACGCAAGAACGTCCGTTTGGGGTCGAGATTCGAGGCTACCACGCGGCTCCGCACTTCGCCGCCGCCGGCCAGCCGAATGCCAACAACCTCACCAGCTTCCACCAAGAATGATTCAACTTCGTGGTCGGTGTGGATCGTCACGCCGGCTTCTTCCGCAGACTCTCTGAAGAGTTGACTAATGACCCCAACTCCGCCCCGCACGTAGCCATTGGGCGGCTTGATGCCCGTCTCCTCATCCACAGCGTTGAGCGAAGCGTAGGCAAACTGGAACCCTATAGGGTTTCTGCCGATAGCGCCAGCCTCATAGCCGAGACGATCCTTCAGGTGGCCGTCCGGCAAGAACTCGTCCTGGAGATCATAGATGCGCGTCGTCAGCGCCTTTTCCAGCACATCTGCTGCGGGAGTCCCGGCGATCTTTGCCCGCACCTCAGCCAGCGAAGGGGGCGGCTGCAACCGGTACGGTGAAATCGTGCGCTGCAGCGTGTTCTTGAACTCCCCGTAGCGCCGCTGCCCTTCGCGCTCCGCCGGAGTCAACTGCAGGGCGCGATTGCGGGGCGAGTCGTGAGTCTTCGGCCCGAAATACGTATCGTCCGGCAGCACCTGGATGCCCTGGCGGGGAATGACCTCCATGCCACGTTCGAGGAGGCGGAAGTCCTTATAGATCTTCGGTTGAATGCCGTGGACCATGTGGGCGCAGGTGGAGAACTTAAAGCCCGGCCACAGCTCTTCCGTGATGGCCGCGCCACCCGTGAACGAGCGGCGTTCAAACACGTGCACAGAGAGGCCCGCGCGCGCCAAGTACGTTGCCGCCACCAATCCGTTGTGGCCGCCGCCGACAACCGCTACGTCAATGTCATCTACCACGAATCGCTCCCTCAGTAATTGGAATATTCCCACGCTGGCGCGACCAATAGCCTTGGTCGATCCCAATGTGCGAACAGTCTCGGAACATTGTGCGCCAAGTGTCTTGCCACACGCCACATGCTATGCGACACGCCACACGTTATGCCGGGTGCCACACGTTATGCCGCACGACACACGCTATGCCATGCGCCACACCTTAGGCCACCAGTCTTGCCGTCATTCCAAGCGAAGCTTTGCCGTCATTCCGAGCGAAGCGAGGAATCTAGGAATTCCCATCGTGAATCCCTCCCTCGCTTCGCTCATTGGATCTACCTAACTAGCCATAGACGAGCGCGCAGGCCGCCTATGAGCGGTCACGTGCTTAGAGCCTAGATCCCGAGCTCCTTGCGCCACTCTTCGGCGATCAGGTTCATTTGCTCTTCAGCCGTGGCGAGCGCTTCCTGAATGCCAACCTCGCCGTTCCAGATTGAGCCGACCCACCCACCTGAAAGCACCTGCTGGCGCATCTGATCGGAGCCGGGTACGCCAAAGCCGAGAGTAGAGGTGCGATACTGCATGTTCTCAGACATATGGAGCACAAACGGATCGTTCTCGTGGAATTCCTCGGACAGCGTTGCCGACTTGCGCACCGGCACACGGTCGAAGGTCTTGGTGAACGCCAGCGTATTCTCGGGCCGCGCCAGGAACTCAAGCAACGCAAAGGACTCTTCCGCCACTTCCGTCCAGCCGGAAACCATGTGGATCCACGCGCCGCCCAGGCTTACTTGACGCGCCGCATTGGCGGGCAAGGGGAATCCTGTGTACCCAAACTCGTAGTCCGGGTCAATCGGGCGTATCTGCTGCTTGCGTTCGGCATACGTCATGTAAATGCTGGCGCACTTCGCATTGATAAGCGCCGCACCCCGATCCCTGCCGGAGGGCCGTGCTGATTCTTGAAATTCCTTGATGGCGGCAAAACCATCCTGCAAGTCCCACAGCCGTTTGACAAAGGTAAAGGCCTCTATACCTTCAGGTGTATTGAAGGTCATCTTGGTGCGATCGTCGTTCGTACGACTGCCGCCAAGCTGCAATAGTGGAAGCATAAAGAGCCACGTGCCGTTGGAGCCCCAGTCAGGCGGAAAACCCGCAACCGTCAGCTTGCCCGCCGCATCTTTCTGCGTCGTCTTCTGGATGGCTTCCTCAAACTCGTCCCACGTCTGTGGCCCGACCGCCGGGTCCAGACCGCCCTTTATGTAAAGATCAATGTTCATGTACAGTACGCGCATGTCCGGGCCGTAGGGCATGCCGAATACACGGCCGTCGCGCCACACGACGGGCTCCATCAGGCCTTCCCAGACATCGTTCATATCCAGGCCGGTTGCCTTGATGTGGTCATTCAGGTGCAGTACGGTGCCCTGCAGTCCCCGGTCGATCGGCGTGCCTTCGCCGCCGGTCACGACGTCGTAGGGGATATTAGCGGCGGCAGCGGCCGCGAATGCCTCATTGCGATTGCCCGTATAGGGTTCTACGAGCAGATTGATGTTGGAGAATTCCTCGCTGAACGCCTCCATCAAGCCGTTGGAAACGTGGCCCTCTTCATGGAACCTGAATGCGGGATTGGGCACGAAGACGACGTCCACCGGCTCGGCCTGCTGCGGCGCGGCTTCCGCCTTCGGCTCAGCGGGCTTTTCCTCGGCCATCTCCGTTTGCACCGTGGCGGTGCCGCAGGCGGCAAGAACGGCAATGGCGGGGACACTACTTGCACCAACCAAGAACTTGCGTCGCGATAGATTCGCCAGTTTGTCAGACATGACTTACCTTTCAGTTTCTTGCAGTTCCTCTCACAGTACCCGGGCCGCATCCGCCTCCTTTCCTAATGGACTCTACCTTTGGACGCTGAGAACAGCGCCCTCTTGGTGAAGAGTATACCACCGTAACAAAAACCGTATTGCGGACTCACCGTTTAAAGGAAGCAGCAAGCACGTTGGCTCACAGTTTCTGCCCGCTCGCAAGCACTGCCGCCATCGGCAAGCGAATTCTCCCCGCGTCTTCGAATGCCATCACGCCGTCTCGGGTGGCTTGGCGGATGGCGGACTGGGCCTGCGGCGACTGTGCCTGCAAGAGCGCGCCGGTGCGCACCGCGCCGTGGAGGAATGTCTCATAGAGCGTGCCAGCATGCGGCACGTCCCACTCAGTGTCGACGACCTCTACAACCGCATTGTGAAACCCAGCTTCCGCTAACACACGCTTGCTCTCCGCGGTATCGCTAAAGCGAAAGAATGGCGGTCCATCCGGCAGGGGCACGTCCATTGTGCCGTGGTTGGCAATGGCATCAAGGATAATCTTGAATCCCGTGCACATCTGGGGATCGCCCCAGACTGTGAAGGCGATCCGCCCGCCAGGTCGCAACACGCGCTGCGCCTCCGCCAGTGCCTGTTCCGGCCGGGCCAGGTGCAGCAGACCGAAATTCATCAGGACGACATCAAACTGGTAGTCCGAGAAATCTAGCTTCTCGGCACTGCCGGTTTTGAATTCAATGTCTGGGTATTGCTCGCGCGCCACCGCCACTGCCGCTGCCGCAAAGTCTATGCCTGTGGCCACGGCGCCCCGCTGCACAGCCGCGGCCGCCACATAGCCGGGACCTGTGGCTACGTCCAAGACCTTGCGCCCGGCCTTCACCCCACCGGCGTCGAGCAACGGCTCGATGAACCGCGTAGTCAGGGCCGCAAAGTAGCGGTGATAATCTCCGGCAACTCTCTCCCATCCCGCCTTCTCAAACGCATGGAACTCGCTCACATCATCTTTAATGCGTTCCGACATGCCAGTATCCCCTCAAGCTTCTCTTTACTTTCGCATCATTGTAGCGGATGAACGAAATGCTCCCCAGAGAGGGGCACAGAGTGACGATACGCCAGTCTTCCTTTGCTCCTTCGGTCCACTCTTTGCGCTGTCAGCGCCATGCCCCTTCGTGTACGCCTCACTCCCAAGAGTGCTATAGTATGGGATGATCTTCTTTGCACCGGCTGCGGGGCGGCTACCGCTGCTAGATGTTTGGTCGGCAGCCCCGTCGGCAGTTCAGTCTGTGGCGGTCATTTTCTCTATAGGAGTCTGGGGAACGTCGCATGTGCGGCATCATTGGCTTTTTGGATAAGAAGTCTACCGGTTCATCCCCGGTTGGCAATACTGTGCTCACCATGCTCAATGCGCTTGCTTGCCGGGGTCCGGATTCAGCGGGTGTCGCCCTCTATAACGGCTCCAGCAACGGACACACCGTCCTGCGCGTCAAGTTGGGCGAGAATGGCGACTTCACCGGTAGACGCGAGAACATTGCGGAGAGGGTCCAGGAAGTTGGCTCAATTCTCGACTCGTCTACCACGGAAGAGTACCTGCGGCTCGAACTCGACTACCAAGGCGCCCCCACAGCGCTCAGCGCCCTGATCGAATCGGAAGCAGACAATGTCGAAGTTGTCAGCATGGGCAATGCGCTGGAAATCGTAAAGCAGGTGGGTTCCCCGGAGAATCTTGAGAAGACTCATGGCATTTCTCGGATAACCGGCACACACGGCATCGGGCATACGCGACTCTCCACCGAATCGAAGGTCGATCTCAGCCACTCGCAGCCATTCTGGGCCCACGGCATGCCGGACCTGGCAGTGGTGCACAACGGCCATATTACGAATTATCACAATCTGCGCCGGCGTTACGAGCAGCATGGCGTGCGCTTCTATACTGATAACGACTCTGAGGTCATCGGTGTGTATCTGGCCGATCAACTTTCACAGGGCTTGTCACTAGAAGAAGCCCTCACCGCTTCCTTGGATGACTTGGACGGATCGTTCAGCTATCTCGCGGCAACCCGCAATGAACTGGGCTTTGCCAAAGACCGATTCGCTCTGAAGCCGCTCCTTTTCACCGAGACAGACGAAACTGTGGTAGTAGCAACCGAAGAGATCGCGATAGAAAACGCGTTTCCGGGAATAGGCGGCGTTCGCGAAGCGCAAGCCAAGGAAGTGCAGGTATGGCAGTCGAACTAGATTGCACCGGCAAGTCCATCCGTGAGATAAACACCGGCATTAAAGAGCACATTGCTAACGGAGAAAAAGACGTCCTCGTCCGCAATCCGGGAGCGCGCCACAATCTCGGCGTGGCGTTGCTGGAGCCGTCTCGAGTGAAGTTCGATGGCAGTGTGGGGTACTTTTGCGGCGGCCTGATGGATGGCGCCACCGTGGAAATCGAAGGCAGCACCGGCTGGGGACTGGCCGAATCGATGCTGTCGGGCACCGTCATCGTTCACGGCAGCGCCGGCAACGGCGCGGCCGCCACAATTCGCGGCGGTACGGTGGTCATTCACAAGCACGCGGCTGCCCGCGCCGGTGTTGCGATGAAGGGCGGCCTCTTGCTGATCGGCGGCAACTGCGGTTACATGGCTGGGTTCATGGGTCAACGCGGCACGATCGTCGTGTGCGGCGACGTGGGCGAAGCCTTCGCAGATTCCATGTATGAAACCGTGTGCTACGTTGGCGGCAATGTGGAAGACCTGGGCAACGATGCCGTCGTCGAAAAGGTCAGTGCCGAAGACACCGCGTATCTGGATGGGATAATCGCGGAGCATCTCCCTGACCGGTTGGACGAGCTCAGACCCCGCTTGAGGAACTTCAAGAAGATAGAGTCCGGGCGGCGGCTGTGGAACTTTGACAAGACTGATTGGGATGTCTGGCGGCAGGTTGTGTAGCAAAGAGCACTTTTCTCAAGCAGTCGGACATTTGTATTTGCTGGGCACTGGAAACCGCCAACTTGTGCCAGCCGAACAACAGGCCTAGCTCTTGCCAAGCATAGACAGTGCTGGGCACTGTTTTTGTGTAGGTGGCGGATTGGGCTTTGAGAGCAATTCCTGACCTGAAGTACCTGTAGATCAAACTAGCCATTGAAAACTGGGCCTAGAGCCGGAAAGAATCGAACAACGGCACGAGTGAAAACGGCCTAAGAGGAGCACGGCGCAATGTCAGACGGCGAGAGTGGCCGCCTGCGAGCAAGTGGAACATACACACCGGAAGTGATTGCCGAAATCCAGGAGAAAGCGCAACTGGGGCGCTATCTCATGCGCGGTTACGGCACACTGCGCGAACGAAACTGGGCGACTTTCGACGACCTTTCCTTTCTCCCGTGCACACTCACCCGAATTCCCCTTGAAGGCTACCGCGAGCACTGTTCGACGAAGACCGTAATCGGCAGGCGGCATGCCGAAAACCCCATTGAGCTCGACATTCCCATCATGATTACGGGCATGAGTTGGGGCGCCCTCTCGTACAATGCCAAAGTGGCCCTGGCCCAAGGCGCGGCTGCCGTCGGTTCGTCAAACACCACCGGCGACGGCGGCATGCTAAAGGCCGAACGCGAAAACAGCAAGACCCTGATCTACGAGGTGCTGCCCTCGCGCTACGGCGTGAGCATTCACGACGCGCGCGCCGCCGATGCCATCGAGCTGACCATCGGCCAGGGCGCAAAACCCGGCACGGGCGGTCTGTTGCTGGGCTCGAAAGTGTCGGACGTGATTGCCGAACAACGTGATCTCCCGATTGGCGTCGACCAACGCAGTCCGGCCCGCCATCCGGACTTCCTGGGGCCCGATGACATGATCATCAAGGTGGAAGAACTCCGCGAGGCTACCGACTGGAAGGTGCCGATCTTCATCAAGATGGGCGCAACGCGGGTCTTTGACGACGTGCGGCTGGCCGCCAAAGCGGGAGCCGACGCGGTGGTCGTGGACGGCATGGAAGGCGGCACCGGCGCTTCGCCGGAAATGCTGCAGGAGCACACGGGCATCCCCACCTTGGCGGCGGTCTGCGAGGCAAGGGCCGCATTGGAAGACTTGGGTCTGTACGGCGAAGTGCAGCTCATCATCGCGGGTGGCATCCGCCACGGCGTGGATGCCGCAAAGGCGCTGGCGCTCGGCGCCGACGCCGTGTATATCGGCACCTCCGCCCTGATCGCCCTCAACTGCAATCGTCCACTCTATGTAGAAGACTATGCAGAGCTGGGCACGAAACCGGGCTTCTGCCACCATTGCCATACGGGAAGATGCCCCGTCGGGATCACGACCCAAGATCCGGAACTTATGAAACGACTGCCGATCGACGAAGCCGCCGAACGGGTTTCGAGCTACTTGCGCTCGATGGTCTCGGAAATGCAAATGCTGGCCCGCGCCTGCGGCAAGGCCGACGTGCACGACCTCGATCCCGACGACCTGCGCGCTCTGACCTCGGAGGCGTCGATGATCTGCGGCATCCCCCTCGTGGGCACGAACCGCATCGTCGGCGGCGGCCCGGGGTGGGAAGATCGCGGCCACTAGCCTGCAGGCTCTGCCGCCAGGGACTTGAGTCTTGCGCTCACTCTTGAGATTTCTACATGTAAGCGATATGGGCGTATCCATAGAGTTTTCTCCCTCTGCCTTTGACAGCCAATTTCGATATAAAGCGGCCTTTCACCAAGATTCTCGCGGGGAGTCTGCATGTCGTTTCTAATCCCATGCCCCAATTGCGGCAAGCGGAGCGTCTACGAGTTTCGCTTCGGCGGCGAGGTGAAAACACGACCGGATGCGGGGTCGAGCGATGAAGCATGGCTTGGATATAGCTACGCTGCGGCAAACCGTGACCGCTCCCAGAGAGAATGGTGGTTTCACACCTACGGCTGCCGCCAGTGGTTCTTTGCGGTACGAAACACCATGACAAATGAGGTGTCCGAGACGATCCTCCCTGAGGAGGCGCCGTGAGCGACCAGATGGAATCCGCGCCCCGTGACGGAGCGAGCTTTCGCGGGAATGACAGATCTTCGCAACCCGCCGCCTCAGAGAAAAACGGGCAATCCTCCGTTACCTTCTCCTTCAACGGCAGACCCATCGAGGCCTTACCGCAAGACACCGTTGCTTCCGCGCTCTACCGCTCCGGCCGGCGCACATTCAGCCGCAGCTTCAAGTACCATCGCCCGCGCGGCCTGCTGTGTGTCTCGGGCAGGTGTCCCAATTGCCTCATGAACGTGGACGGCACGCCCAACGTACGCGCCTGCATGCAGCCGGTCCAAGACGGCATGGAGGTCACCCACCAGAACGCCAACCCATCTTTGGAAACCGACTTCATGGCAATTGCCGAAAAGTTCTCGTGGGCGATGCCGGTGGGTTTCTACTACAAGACCTTCACCCATCCCTGGATGTGGCGCCTCGCCGAACCCTTCATCCGCCGCGCCGCCGGACTGGGCAAGATTAACAACGACCCGACTTCAGTCACAGATCATTCCTACGAGCACGTCTTCCTCCATACGACCACTACTGTGATTGGCGGCGGGCCGCACGGCATGCGAGCTGCATTGGAAGCGGCAGCTTCCGGCGACGAAATCGTCCTCATGGACGATCAGCCCGCATTGGGCGGCCACCTACGCTACGAGAGCTCGAATCTTGGCACTCCCGAATCTGCATCCCCTCCGGATACTCCCTTAAGCGGCCAACCACATGCAGATCTGGCCGATCTCGTAAAGAGTGTGCGCGAGACCCCAAACATCACCGTCTTGAGCAACGCTACCTGCTTTGGGCTCTACGAAGGCAACCTCGCAGCCGCCATGCACCGCAGTGGGGAATCGCCGGCAGCGCAGCGCCTCACTCAGTTGCGTACCGAGAACATCGTCATTGCCACCGGAGCTCACGAGATCCCGCTGCTCTTTGAAAACAACGATTTGCCGGGAGTCATGCTGAGTAGCGGCGCGTCACGTCTCATTGGGCTGCACGGCGTGAAGCCCGGGGAACGAGCGGTAGTAGTCGGCGCTGCGGAAGCTGCGGATTCCGTTGCCGCAGCACTAGAGGCGGCGGGAATTGAGATAGTCACAACTGTCTCACATGAGCAGGTCGTAAAGGCCGTCGGCAAGAAACACGTCTCTGCTCTGCAGACGAACGAACAGCGATTCGCTTGCGACCTCATCGTCATGTGCGGCGATTGGGTGCCGGATGCGGGGCTCGTTGCGCAAGCCGGCGGCACGGTGGGGTGGGACGAAGAACGTGCAGTATTCGTTGCCAGCGACTTGCCGGCAGGCGTCTCCGCGGTAGGCGCCGTTACCGGAGAGGGCCTGCCGCCTTCTATCGGCCTCTCCCAAAGTGCAAATGCCAATCCGAAGAAAGTCTTCGTGTGCCCCTGCGAAGATGTTTCGCTGCATGACCTTAGAACCGCAATCGACGAAGGCTTCGACCATATTGAGACCCTTAAGCGGTACACAACGACGACGATGGGACCCTGCCAGGGCAAGATGTGCCACCAGGCAGCCATTGGCATCTGCGCCGAGAAGACAGGACAGACCATCCAAGAAACGGGCAGAACGACCTCGCGGCCGCCGACGTCTCCCGTACCGCTCGGTGCCCTGGCCGGGCCGCACTTGCATCCGGTCAAACGCACGCCGATGCACGCCAAGCACGACGAAATCGGCTGTGTCTGGATGGACATGGGCGAATGGAAACGCCCGCTCTACTATGGCACGCCGGACAACAAGCAGAAATCGGTTGAACAAGAATACTGGGCGGTACGCCAGCGCGTCGGTCTGATCGATCTCAGCACCCTGGGCAAGCTCGACGTTGTCGGTAAGGACGCAGGGAAGCTTTTGGACAAGGTCTACACCAACCGCTTTTCCGACCTGCGTGTGGGCCGGGCGCTCTATGGCGTGATCTGCGATGAGGCCGGCATCATTCTCGACGACGGCACCGTCTCCCGTCTCGCCGAGGATCACTATTTTATCACGACCACTACTGGCAACATTGAGTTTGTCCAGGAGTGGCTGGAATGGTGGCTGGCGGGATCCGGCATGTGCGTGCACATTACCAATGTCACCGGCGGCATGGCAGCGGTGAACGTCGCCGGACCCAATGCCCGTGACACGCTCGCCAAACTCACCGAGCGTGACCTCGGCAACAAGCGTTTTGGCTATATGCGCTGCCGTAAAGCCGACGTGGCCGGCGTCCCCAGCCTGATGCTGCGCATCGGTTTTGTCGGCGAGACTGGCTGGGAAATCCACTATCCGGCGGAATACGGCGAACACGTCTGGGATGCCATCATGGAGGCCGGCGCGGAATTCGACATACGGCCCTTCGGCGTGGAAACGCAGCGTGTGCTCAGACTGGAAAAGAAGCACGTAATCGTCAGCGTCGATACCGACGCCACGAGCAACCCTATCGAGTCCGATCTGGCCTGGGTGGCAAAGCTGGACAAAGACGACTTCATCGGCAAGGCAGCCATCAGCCGCGCCCAGGGTCGTGCTCCCCGGGAGAAGCTGGTGGGATTCATCATGGATGAGAACGTGCTGCCGCCGGACGGCTGCGTGATCATTGCCGACGGCCAACCGGCGGGGCGCATTACGAGCGTGCGCCATTCGCCGGTGAATAAGAAGATCATTGGCTTGGCCTGGGTTGCCGCAGGACTTGCGGTTTCCGGCCAGACCATTGCTATGCGCGTCGACGGCAATCCGGTAACGGCCAAGATTGTAGACGAACCGTTTTACGATCCCGCACAGGCGCGGCTACGCCAGTAAGAATATCGATGCAAGCACCGCTCAGACAATCCCCGCTCTACCGCGTTCTCAGCCAGCAGGGAGCTTCGTTTGACGCCTACCATGGCTGGCGGATGGCCGCGCGCTTCACCTCGCAAGTCGAAGAGGAGGGGGTCCTCAAGTCAGCCGTTGGAATTTCAGACGTTAGTTGGCTGGGCAAGCTGGAACTCAAGGGCTCCCAGGAAGATCTAGACGCCCTCACCGTCACCGAAGGCCAGATTTGGAGACTGGCGCGCGGCCATCATATCGTTGCCTGTGCTCCGGCGCGCAGTCACGACATTATCCAGTCGGTTGAGCGGCAGTCTGCAGAACGCGCAGCCGGCAGCGCAACTGTAGCGCGCTGTGTGCACATCATTGATGTCACCTCCACCTTCGCCGGGATACTCCTCGCGGGTCCCCGGAGCCGGGACGCGCTGCAACGGCTCACAGCGCCAGATGTCTCCGATTCCGCCTTTGCAAACGGTGCATGCCTTAGCGCCAAGGTCGCCGGTCTGCACACACGGATTGTGCGGGATGATCTTGACGAAACCCTTGCCTTCTGGCTGTTCGTGGGCACCGAATACGCTGTGTACGCTTGGGAAGCCATCACGCACGCCGGCGTCCAGTTCGGCATGGCGCCCGTGGGCTACGAAGCCGTGCAAGGAATGCGGAGAAGCGATCGATGATCCAGTTGTTTCGCAAAGAACGCATGTGGCGCACGCATGAACTCAAGCGGAGCTACGACGTCGTCATCATCGGCGCGGGCGTGCACGGTCTGGCCACGGCGTACTACCTAGGCAAGGACCACGGCATCACCAACGTGGCGGTACTGGAGAAACGCTACCTCGGCGCCGGCAACTCCGGCCGCAACACCGCCATCATCCGTGCCAACTACCGCACGCCGGAGGGCGTGCCCTTCTTTGCGCGCTCGCTAGAGCTCTATGAAGACCTCTCGCGCGAACTGGAATGGAACCTGCTCTTCAACCAATGCGGGCACTTGACCCTCGCCCATACCGATTCCTCAGTTGACGGCTTGCGCGTACGGGCCGAGACTAACCAGATCATGGGCGTCGACAGCCGCGTGATTTATCCGGAAGAGATCCAGAAGCTTGTCCCGGCACTCGACACGAGCGACCGTCCGCGCTTGCCTGTAATGGCGGCGCTCTATCATCCGCCGGGCGGCATTATTCGTCACGATGCCGTCGTTTGGGGCTACGCGCGAGCCTGCGACCGGATGGGGATAGAGATCCACCCATTTACGGAGGCGACCGCAATCGGCATCGATGGTTCGACCGCGCATGGCGAAGGCAACACTGCGCCGGGCATCGACACGCCTCACGGCAAGATGACAAGCGTTGAGACCACATCCGGCAGCATCGCAACGGAAACGGTCGTGAACTGCGCTGCGGGATGGGCGACGGTAGTTTCGCAAATGGCCGGAGTCGCGCTGCCGATCGTGACACAACCCCTGCAGGCCTGCGTCACCGAGCCGCTCAAGCCGTTTCTCGATAAAGTTATTGTCTCGGCAAACCTCCACGTCTACATCAGCCAAACCGACCGGGGCGACTGCGTCATGGGCGCGGAGGTCGATTCGTTGCAGTCGTATAGCATGCAGGGCACGCTACCGACGCTCGAACAGATGGCGACCTACACCTTGGAGCTCTTTCCGCAGTTGCACAACGTAAGCGTGCTGCGCCAGTGGGCGGGTATCTGTGACATGACTCCCGATTTCTCGCCCATCATTGGGGCGGTGGAAGGTCTCGAAGGCTATCACCTGGACGTGGGTTGGGGCACGTACGGCTTCAAGGCCGGCCCTGTCGCCGGTAAGTACCTGGCCGAACTCATCGCGACCGGCGAGACCCCCAAGCTCATCGAGCCATTTAGACTGTCGCGTTTCCGCGAAGAGGAATTAGTCGGCGAAAAAGCCGCAGCGGCAGTCTCGCATTAGCATGCGCTCCACTTGTGTATGATATATGCAGCCAGCGGCGCTCCCGGCCCGTCATTCCGGCGAAAGCCGCAATCCAGCGATGGGTGAGGAGAAGCCGTACATCTGCATTAACTGAGATCGAGAACGGTAATTGCACACAAGGAGGTACACCCATGACACTCGACGAGGTCAAGTCTCTAATCGCAGAGCGCGGCATCAATTTCTTTCTCTGTTCGTACGTGGAGATGAGCGGCGCGCCTAAGGCCAAGTTGATTCCCGCCACACACATCGATGACATGGCGGAGGGCAGCGCCGGCTTTGCCGGGTTTGCCGCGGGCGATATGGGCCAGAGCCCCCACGATCCCGATATGCTGTGCCATCCGGACTTCAATTCGACGCTCGTCCTGCCGTGGCGGCAGGACACTGCGTGGGTATCGGGCAACATCCACGTCAATGACGTGCCCTGGCATTACGGCCCGCGCACCATCTTACAGCAGCAGTTGGCGAAAGCGGAGCAGGCGGGCTATCTCATGAACGTGGGCACCGAAGCCGAGTTCATGTTGCTCAAGCAGGATGAGAATGGCGGACTTGCGCCGTGGGACGCCCTCGATACGCTCGACAAGCCTTGCTACGACGTGCGTGCCCTCTATCGGAATCTCGACGTCATCACGACCCTGGTCGGCTACATGCAGGACTTGGGCTGGGAGCCGTATGCGTCCGACCATGAAGACGCCACTTGCCAGTTCGAGCTCAACTGGCTTTACTCGGATGCACTCACCACCGCCGACCGCCACACCTTCTTCCGCTGGATGGTCAAGACGGTCGCCGAGGAGCACGGCCTTACGGCCACGTTTATGCCCAAGCCCTTCCAAAACCTCACCGGCAACGGCGCCCACTGCCACGTGAGCCTCTGGGACAACGACAACACGACGAACCTCTTCCTCGACGAGGACGATGATAACGGCCTCTCCCAGCTTGCGTACTGGTTTACCGGCGGCGTCCTGCACCACGCCCGCGCGCTCACGGCGGTTACGTGCCCCATCGTCAATAGCTACAAACGCCTCATTCGCGGCCAGCCGCGATCAGGCGCTTCCTGGGCGCCGGTATACGGCACCTACGGCGGCTCCAACCGCACCCAGATGATCCGCATCCCCGATCCGGGACGCATCGAGAACCGCATCGTGGACGGCGCCACGAATCCGTATTTGGCATATACCGTTTTGCTTGCCGCGGGCCTCGACGGCATCGCCAACCAGATGGACCCCGGCGTGCGCAACGACGACAACCTCTACGAACTGGATGAAGACGAACTCCGCCGCCGCGGCATCACGTTCCTGCCCACCAGCCTCCCCGAGGCGCTCGACGAACTCGACAAGGACGACGTGCTCAAGGAAGCGCTGGGCCGCGAATACGCTGACTACTTCATCGAGGTCAAGCGCGAAGAGTGGAACCGCTACCACCTGAGCGTGAGCCAGTGGGAGCTGGATAACTACATCGGCGTGTTCTAATCACCTGTGCCGTGTTGCCTAGCATTCAATCGGCTCCACCTCTGCCCTTCACACCGCGCGCAACAATTGGTCTTGGGTTCAGCCGTGTAAGTTTGGAAACTCTTGGCTTTCAAGCTCGCCGTTTCGCTGGGTCCGAATTCACGTAGGGGCGTCCCTTGTGGGCGCCCTCCCTGGACGATGCACTGCGTACACGCTGCCAATCGGGCCTCTCCGCCAGTTCTGATTGCATGTGCTTGGCAGGAAAAGTCTGGCCGATCATTCAAGAAACTTTGTCCACCTCATTACTCATTGGAGACTTGCCTGCTGTTTGACTAAGGCGTGAGCCCTCCGAGACAATGCGTTCAAATAGGCCGTGGATTGACGAGTGTCAAGCCACGGCTTGTCTTTGAGATAGATCAGCATGAATTGTCAATTCAATGAAGATATACTTCAAGTAGCCCTTTGAGGCTAGCATTGAACGACTCGGTGAAGTCATTACGCAGGAGGACATGATGGCGCGATACCACGATGCAGATTCCGGCATTACGCTGGATAACGAATTTGAATGTGCCAGCGCGCGGGAATTCAGCAAGATCGGCGCTGGACACTTCCAAGTCGAGTTACTTATAGAAAACTACAATCCGGAATATCCAGTTGTCTGGGAGTACATGTTCTGCTTCCGGGTGCGCTCGCAATCAGAGCAGGCACAAACGGTGACATTCCGCGTCATGAAGGGGCGCGGCGGCATCAGTTACCTGGACGGACCGCACTTCGCCAATCGCAACGGCAAGTGGGACCTCGTGCCCCGTTCTCAAACGCACATGACTAACGATTACGTCGAGGTCACCCTTGACGTTGCCGCAGGCGACGAATTCCTACTTGGCAACCATCCCTTCCCCACCCCGGCAGAAGTAGAGACAGCAGTGCACGCTACCGCAGCGGCGTTGGACGACTTTTCCGTGCACGAATTCGGTCGCACGCCGGAAGGACGTCCGCTGCTGGCGCTGGAAAGCCAACCCCGCGACAAGACGGTCATCGTCTTCGACACGATGCAACCGGCCGAACCCGGCGACGTGCCGATACTCTTCCTCGCCCACTGGCTGAGCAGCCGTTCCGCTGAAAGCGAGAAACTGCTGGAGGAGTACCAGTTTTGCCTCATGCCCTTGACAAACCCGGACGGAACCGCCCACGGCCACTCGGTGACGAATGCCGCCGGCGAGGTACCGCGCTGCCACTTTGAAGACGCGAAGCTAGGCAAGCCCGTACCCGCCGAAGCCGCTGTCACTTGGGACTACCTTGCCGGCAAGAGGCCCGCCATGTTCATCGAGTTCCACATTCACTACCTGGTGCACGCCGCGCACAAACTGGTCGGCGTCGCCGTGAACGAGCCCTCCGATGAGCGGGGCGTAGTGGCGTTGCCCGCGGCAACTGTACTCTGGGGCGAACTCCTCAAGCTCAATAGCAACTGGCGGGCGCGCCTCATAGAAGCCGAAAGCGATACGTTCCGCAATGCCCTGGATGGAACGTTGGCGCGCGACTTCGGCACTTTTGCTTATGTCTACCAAATCTATGCCCCTACCGTGGAGGCCGCCTGCGCCCATGCCGTGGACGTAGTGCGCGCGACGGTCAACGGAGCCCAGGCTGCCGCTTCACTCAACCTTCGCAATGCTTGAATCGGTGGCGTGACAATGCTCAATTACGTGTGAATATGCTGCCTGTATGTATAGACAGGTATGCCTTGCTGATGTAACATTCAGTCAAGCGGTGTAATGCGCAAGGGAAAGTAGGGGAACACGGCTGCGATACCGCATCGTGTAGTACAAGAACAAGTCCAGAAGAGGAGCAAGCAACAGCAGCCTCGCACCGTTTTCCCTAGACCAGGTTGCATCAGTGATACGACAGAGAAAGGACGAAAAGAATGGCAATTCTCAATCGTCATCTCACACGCAGGAGCGTTCTCGCGGGAATCGGCGGATCGCTTGGCGTCTTGGCAGCCGCCGCGTGCGCGCAAGGGACTGCCACGCAGATGCCTGCCGAAGAGGAAAAGCCCGCGGAGGAGCCCAAGCAAGCTGAAGAAGCACCGGTGATGGAAATGGTCACGGTGCGCGCCGGTTGGATTTCCAATGACGCCGCGGTGATTGAGCCCTTCTACGGCGATCTGCTCGTCGCCAGCTTCGAAGAGGCGCACCCCAACATCAAGGTGGAATGGGAAGGCGCGCCCGCCAGAGAGCACCACGCCAAGCTCGCGACCCAGTTGGCGGCCAACGAAGCGCCGGACGTCTTTCACAGCGACGGTGTGCGTTACGCGCTCTTCCGCGACTCCGGCTACATCAACGACCTCGCACCCTATTTGCAGCGCGATGCCGGTACCCTGCAAGGCGTCATCGGGCCCGAGTTTTTCCGCGATCCCGACGGCAGCACGTGGGGTATCTCAAGCAGTATCGGCGGCGTTGCCACGGCGTATAACACCGCCCATTTCGATAAGTTCGGTGTGAACCGGCTGCCGGAGAACGGCATCAACTGGAATCCCACCGACGGCGGAGAGTTCCTGGAAATAGCGCAAGAGCTCACCCAGCGCGGCAGCACCGAGGCGGACCCGGTCTGGGGATTCTTCAACAATAAGCAGATTACCGGTGACGTGCTGAGCCTGCTTGTGCAGAACGGTACGAACTTCCTCAGCGATGACTACCGCCGCTCGCGCATCCACGAGCCGGAATTCATGGAAGTGGTGGAATTCCTGCACAATCTGGAATTCAAGTGGCAGGTGTCGCCCAATCCCGAGCAAGTGGCTCTGCTGCTGGAGGCCATACCCGAAGGCCAGACCTACCACGCGCCGTTTGCCTTCCAACGGACCGCAATGATGAACCTGCTGATGGGTCAGTCCGGCCGCTGGGGCGGTCCCGACCCTGAAAGCTTGCCGGTTGTGGCCGTGAAGTTCCTGAGCGGTCCCCAGAACGACAAGGTACCGAGCGGCGGCCGCGTGATGGAGCATTGGGGCAGTTCGCAACAACCCGATGAAGCGTGGGACCTCATGCGCTTCTTCCTGACCGACCACGAGGTGAACATCGCGACATTTACAATTCTCAAGTCCGGTCTGCCGCCCAACACGAACTTCTGGGACGACGAACGTCTCTACGTGAAGGCCGGCCGTCCGCCGCGTGAAATTGAGGCCTACATGGCCACGCTGCGCGAGGGCAAGGGCTACTACTGGCAGGTGAATGGCGTCTGGAGCGCCTGGATCGGCGCGTACCGAACGGGTCAAAGAGCAATCTGGGCCGGTGAGGCCACGGTAGAGGAAGCCATGCAGCAAGCCAGCAAGGAGGCCCAAGCCGCGCTGGACGATTACTATGGTTAGGCTGAAATGCCGTCACGCGTCTCGAGACTAATGGAACCCAAACAAGCAACGTGCCGCTTTCTACAATGGAGAGCGGCACGTTGCTACTTGCGTGCTTGGACCTACACTGCAAGGAGACCCTAGTAGCTTGCGACTGCCACCTGAACCAAACCGGACTGCACCGGAAACCTTCACACGGCAGTTCCCAAAGCCAGCCGGACCGGTGCCTGCAGGAAAAAGACGCCCTGCTGCCGCTGTTCGCCAGAGAGTTGCCCCCGCGGATCGCAGACAACCACCAGGCTATCCTTGCCTTCCGGAATGCGGAACGGCAGATCACACACTGCTTGCTCGCGTCCCACCACTCTAGGCAATAGTGCGTGGCCCAGTTGCACGCCGCCGCCCTCATCGAGCGGCCCGTCAAAGACCATCACGGCCACGTCGTGGGCGTCGATAACGCCGGTGTTCGCCACAGTGACACGCAATCGGCCAATTTCCCGGTCCAATTCAGATACTCCGACCGCAGCAATCCCGAGCTCGCACTCCACGCGGTCAATTGACACGGCTGCGTGCGCATCGATAAGGCCGTGGCCCATGAACGGATTCCAGCCGCTGCCACCTGCCGGTTGAGTGGCTGTATTGCGTATAACCATCCTGACGTGCTCGGCCGACAGGCCAGGATGCCGCGACCAGACAAGCGCTGCCAGACCGGAAACGTGCCCGATCGCCATGCAGCCGCCCGACCACTCCGCATAGCCGCCGTGCTCGCCCGTAATCGTACTCAAGACCCCATATTCCGCTTGGGGATGAACACCCAGCGTCGCCGCCATGACATCATCTTCCGCCAGCGGCAGGATGCGCCGCGAGGGGTCTTTGGCAAGGTCATAGCCGCGCCAGCCGGACGGCGCCGCGACCTCCGTGAGGTCGCCGTAGTCGCTGAAGTCCGCCATGCGACCGCTCTTGTCCGCGGAAGCTACGTTGACCACGCCCGGGCAGAGCGCCGGATACTTGGCAACGTTATGGGCTTGATTACCACCGGTTGCATTGATGATCAAGACGTCGTGCTGCTGCGCATAGACGCATGCCTCCCAGAGATCCTCGGAGTGCGGCGGGGTCCACGCGCTGTAGACCGTGGGCAGGCCGTGCTTGACGGTGTACATGTAGCCCACATCGCTGAGATTGATGACGCGCGCGCCATTGTCCACGGCAAACCGGATCCCACGCGCGAGCTCGCCGTCGTGGTACGTATTGACCCGCACAGGGAGAATGCGGCACTCCGGCGCGACCCCGGCAACGCCGATGCCGTTGTCGGCGCGCGCGGCAATAATGCCGCAAATGTGGGTGCCGTGATCGGTTGAGTCCTTATGTTTGCGCGGCCGAGAAGTGTCCTCAAAGCTGTCGTCATCGTCCCACAGGTCCCAGCCCGGCTGGAATTGGCCGTCCAGATCGGGATGCCCCACATCCATGCCCTTCTCGATGACGGCTACCACCACGTCCGGGCTGCCGCGCGTTGTCTCCCAGGCGTCAGGGGCCTTAATGAGCTGCAATCCCCATTGCTGTGCAAACAGTGGATCATTAACTGGCACCATAGTCGTGTTCCTTGGTTAGCGCTAGGCGCATGGCTTGCCCTTAGTGTAAACAGATAGTTGCTGGGGTGGCTCGACACGCACTTACTATGAATTGGTTCAGTAAACTTGTCAATCCTGTAGAACGTGAATTCTGCACTTTACTTGACGACAAGGATTAGGATAGTACACTATCGTTATGAAGAACCGCGATTTACAGAGCGCCAACTCTGTGCGTTACGGAAGGGGGTTACCGTATACGACTCTGGCAGAACTGAGTTCACTTGGGTTCGCTAAGTGCTCAATACTCGTTTTGGCGACCCGAAAGATTCAATCCAAAGTGCAAGAGAGGGCAAGAAATGTCATTTGCACGTAGTCGCATTACGCGTCGGCGCATGCTCGCAGGTACCGGCGGCGTGTTCGGCGCCATCGCCCTGGCGGCGTGCGGCACAGCCATGCCGGCGGATTCCGGTGACATGCCGGAGCAGAAGGATGAGGCGCCTGCAGCCGAAGAGCAGAAGCCGGCCGAAAAGGTATTGGTGTCGGTCAGGTGGATCTCCAACGATCTCACCCTCGTTGAGCCATTCTACGAGAATCTCGTTGTGGCGCGCTTCTACGAGAACTACGACAACATCGAGCTTGATTGGGTAGGCGACACCTACCGCGACACCATGAGCCAGCTCAATACGCAGTTGGCCGCCGGGGACGCGCCCGACGTCTTCCACAACGACGGCGTCTTCTTCGCGCGCAACCGTGACGCGGGGTTTGCCCGGTCACTTACTGAGTACACCAAGCGTGACGCCGCGCTGCTCGAGGGCATTCGCGGCCCCGAGTTCTTCAGCGATGAGAAGCAGGATGTCTACGGTGTCTGCATGGGCGTCGGCTGCTCGGCCTTTGCGTACAACACCGACATCTTCGACCGCATGGGCATCAACCGCCTGCCCGCCGAAGGCATCGACTGGAATCCGGGCGACGGCGGCACGTTGCTGGAGATCGCTTCCGACATTACCGCCAAGGGTGAGAACGAAGATCCCAAGATCTGGGGTTTCTTCAACAACAAGCAAATCACCTTTGACGTGCTGGGCATGTTGCTCCAGAACGGCACGAACTTCCTGACCGATGACTACCGCCGTTCACGCATACACGAGCCGGAATTTGTCGCGGTAATCCAGTTCCTGTGGGACCTTGAATTCAAGTATCGGGTCTCGCCAAATCCCGATGATATTGCAGAGTTCAATGCCGGCATTCCCGAAGGCTCCGGTTACCACGGACCCTTTGCCTGGCAGCGGGCAGCCATGATGAACCTCGGCCTCGGCCAGTCCGGTTCCTGGGGTTCGCCGGAACCCGAAAAACTGCCAATCGAAGCGGTGCAGTTCATCAATGGTCCTGCTAACAGCAAAGTGCCTGGCGGCGGACGTGTGGTAGAGATGTGGGGCAGCACCGAAGTGCCTGACGAGGCCTGGGAAGTGATGAAGTTCCCGTTGGTCGACCATGAGGTCCAGGTTGGGGTCTTCTCCATCCTGCGGGACGGCCTGCCGGCCAACACCAACACGTGGGACGATCCGCGACTGCTCGAGAAGAGCGGCCGCCCGCCGCGTGAGGTTGAGGCCTACATGGCGCCGCTCAGGGAAGGCCGCGGCCAGTACTGGCAAGTCAACGGCGTGTGGCTGGAGTGGATCCGCGCATTCCGTGGCCAGCAGGCCCGAGCGTGGGCGCAGGAAGTCACCGTCGAGGAAGCCATGCGCGAGGCGAGTAATCTTGCGCAAGCTCACCTGGACGAGTACTACGCCGACCAAGGATAGTATTCTGTCAAATTGGCGAACAAACGAGGAGGGTCGTACGACCCTCCTCGTTGCTTTTTGTGTGACCTACTACTTTCATCCAGTGGCCCTGACATGGCTGGAACATACAGGATCGCTGGAACTAGACGGTGTTTCTTACGACAAAAACGTATGCAAGCATACAGACGAACGCGGAAGTCTGCGGTATCCTAGCCATAGACAGCATGCAGTCAACGGTACCAGGAGCGCCGACCGTTCATGTCATAGAGCACAAACCGTTCATGTCGGTGAGTGCTGACGGTTCATGTCATTTCGAGCGTAGCGAGAAATCTCGTACGAGGGATTAAATTATCAATACCGATTTCTCCCCTTGGATTGACAGACGGAACAAGTCCGTTACACGCCAGAATTGCTTGCATCAGCGTAGGCTACAGTGAAGATATCTATTCCTGCGAACGCGTTCCGCTCATGCGGCAGTAACCGCGTTTCAGCAGGAGGATAGCAGCAACATGACGCCACTTCTTACCGCCCTCATCGCCTTCGGCGCCGGCATAGCCTCATTTCTTTCGCCTTGCGTTCTGCCGCTCGTGCCGGCCTATATCGGTCACCTGGCGGGTACGAGCGTCTCCGAAGAGCAGGACGCGCAAGCGACGATGCGCACGGTTGCCCACGCGGCCTTCTTTGTGCTTGGGTTTTCAGCCGTTTTCGTCGTGCTTTGGGCCTCAATCGGCCTCTTGGGCTGGGCTATTCAGGGCTACACCTTCTACTTGCGCTATATCGGCGGGGCTATTCTCGTTGTATTGGGCCTCCATGTTGCCGGAGTATTTCGCGTGCGCTGGCTGAATCAGGAGCGGCGCGTCTACGTCAACCGCAGCCGTCCGCGCAGCTACCTCACCTCGTGGCTTGTGGGGATCACGTTCGCGGCAGGGTGGACCCCTTGCATCGGCCCTATTCTCGCCGGCATCATCGCGCTCGCCACCACACGTGACACGGTCGGTCAGGGATCGTTGCTCCTGGCGCTCTATTCTGCCGGGCTGGGCATCCCCTTCCTGTTGACGGCGATCGGTCTGTCCCGCGCGGTGCCAATCTTGCGTTGGATGAACCGCCATGCCCACACCGTGGAAGTGGTCAGCGGCGGCTTGCTAATCGTGATAGGCGTCATGCTGTTTACGAACACGTTTGCACTGCTTAACGCCTACTTTGCGTGGATACCCGTCTTCTAAGCGACGGCGTGACAAAGTCCGCTTCGTCCGGTAGCGCAGGTTTGCAACCTGCGCCCATGGGTGGTGGAAGCCACGCGAGCGCACGCCACTAACCAAAAACGAAAAAGCGCGGGAACAATGTTCCCACGCTTTTGTTTCAGTCCCGCTTTACCCTTGACCCCATCAAGGAACGCGATACACCTCCGTCGCGGGCTTCACCGGACGCGGGATCCACAACGGACGGCGCAGCGCATTCGAACCCTCGGCCGGCCGGGTCTTCTTGAGCCACTCCAGATAGACTTCGTACGACTTGTTCGTGTCTACGAAGACATCCCCGTATTGATCGTCCGCTCCAGCCGTCTCGACACGCACCTTCTGGTGCCAGCAGTGCATGCCGCTCACCGGATCCGGGTGGACAGGGAATGTCATATTCTGATGCACTCCCGATTCCTTCCACCAGATGCGCTCCGAATCGGGATCGTCACTCTTGAAGGGTCCGACCCCTTCGAGCTGCCGCATGAACCACTGACCCTCACCGACACTCTTGAAATCAACGTGCGCCGTAGACCAGCGCTCGCCGCCGTTCTCTTTGGAAAGGCGCCAGCGCCCCAAGTGGTGCGAGCACGCCACGATGCCGGGCCGAATGCCTTCCGTCACCCAGACGCGGATGACAAAGTAGCCGATCTCGGTATTGACCCGCGCCAAGGCGCCAGTTTCGAACTCCAGCCGCTCGGCGTCCTGCGGATGCACCCACAGCGGATTGGTATGCGATATCTCATAGAGCCACTTGGCATTGCCGGCGCGTGTATGGATTAGCGTCGGCAGGCGGAACGTCGGCAAAAGAACGTACTCACCCTTACCGTGGTCGATGTTCTCTCGATGTACGTGACTCTTGATGTACGTCGGCACTGCATACTCCGACCACTTAAATTCCTTCAAGGTGTCGGAAAAGAACTCCAACTTACGCGAAGGCGTATGGAATCCTTCAACCGCTGTGCCGTCCACCTCTACCCCAAGCACCTCGCCATTGTTGCGCACCAGACCGGTCTCGGAGTCAACTTCGGCGCCGTCGAGGTCCTCAGGCGACAGCGGATTCTCATGCACCGCGTACGTATCGCGCTTCACTTCGAATGCGCCGTACTTGCGCATGTAGGCTAGTGGCGAAAGGTCTTCATTCGCCGCCGCCTCGGGCAGTCCCGGCACGCTATTCTCGAAAATCCACTGGTAGTATTCGCTGATGGTGAGCTTCTCACCGGGCCGGTACGGCGATTCAAAGAATTCGCGCACGCCCAAGCTGCCGTCGGGATCGATACGCCACGAGAGCTCGATCCAGAACTCGTCCTCTTCCCACACTTCGCCGGGGTTCGCTTCGTAGGTGAATTCCACGGCATCGCCCAGCTTTTCACGCGCCACGCGCATTACCGGTTGGCGGAAGGCGATCCATGCGCCCGCCTGGGTCTCCTGGCTCATGAGATCATGGCGTTCAGCGCCGTTGCCCATGGGCAGTACATAGTCCGCGAACCACGCCGTCTCGCTCCACACCGGCGTCAGCGCGGCGTGCACGCCGACTTTCTCTTCGTCGCCTAGCATCTCAATCCACGAAGCGCCGTCAGGATTTGTCCACACCGGGTTGTAGACGCGGGTGAAGTACGTGTCCACCTTGCCGCGCCCCTCTTTGAGGAAGTGCGGGAGCAGGATGCTCATTTCGTGGTGGGCCAGCGGGTACTCCCGCGGCCAGAGGAGTTCGCTCCAGACCTGCTGGGGCGGCGGCTTGATGTAGGGAGCGGGGGCGAATTTATTCCAGCTATTGGGCGACGTGCCCCCACGGGTGCCGATGCTGCCGGTCAATACCCCAAGAAATGTCAAGCAGCGGGAGACCTGCCAGCCGCCTTCATTGCCCGAGGCCGCGCTGCGCCACACGTGACTGGCGAAGGCGGTGCCTGCCGCCGCAATCTCGCGCGCTACGTCGACGATGACTGCAGCGTCCACGCCACTCTCTTGCTCGGCATATTCCGGCGTGAACGAAGAATAGAATTCCTTGATGGCGGCAATGAAATTGTCAAAGGTGGCTTCCGCGTCCGGATGCTCGGTCCGCATGAATAGCTGCCAATTGAGCCACTTCTCCATGAAGTCGCGATTGTACCGGTCTTCCTGAAGAATGACGTTCGCCATGGCAAGCAATATCGCCGGCTCGGAGCCCGGCCACGACGAGAGCCAGTAATCCGCCCGCGAGGCCGTGTTGGAAAGCCGCGTGTCGATCACAGCGATCTTGGCGCCGGAGAGTTTGCCCTCGATGATGCGCTGGGCATGGGGGTTAAAGTAGTGCCCCGTTTCCAGGTGGGCGCTGATCAGCAGCATGAATCGGGAATTCGCGTGGTCGGGCGACGGGCGGTCAGCGCCCTGCCACAGGGTATACCCCAGGCGAGCGGCGGACGAGCAGACGTTCGTATGGCTGTTGTGCCCGTCCACACCCCAGGCTTGCAATACGCGATCCATGTAACCGTCGTGGCCGGGACGCCCGACGTGATACATGACCTCTGTGCGGCGGTCTTCCTGCAAGGCTTTACGGATACGCGCCGCCAATGTGTCAAGCACTTCATCCCACGTGGTGCGCTCCCATTGACCGGAACCCCGCGGCCCGGTGCGCTTCATGGGATAGAGAATGCGTTCGGGATCGTGTACCTGGTTTATGGTCGCCGGACCCTTGGCGCAGTTGCGGCCGCGGCTGCCGGGGTGGGCGGGATTGCCCTCGAATTTGCGGATGCGCATATCCTCTTTGTCGATATACGCCAGCAGTCCGCACGCCGCCTCGCAATTGAAGCACACGGTCGGCACGAGCATGTAGTTCTTGGAGACCCTCTGCGGCCACACTTCCGGATCGTATTCGGTCCAGTCATCCCACTGGTCGACCGGCGGATAATTCGTCAGTTGGCCTGACTCCGGAAACTGGGAATCGAAAACCGACATTGCGCGGAATCTCCTATCGCTAGCTCAGCGGCAGCGCTTGGCCAGCCTTTACCCAAACATCTTCAAATGCAAGAAGTCCCACGAGAGCACAGACGCCGGCCGCAGCGGCCACTGGCGCGTAGCCTCCCGAGGAAATCGCCAGCAGCATGGCAGCAGGCACCAAGTGCCCAATTAGCACGACGCCAATCCAGAAGCGCTGCGCAAAGCGGCCTCGCAGGATCATCTGCACGGACTTGGCCGCATCACTCGTGCCGTGCGGGAGCCAAAGCTCGCCGACCAAGATGATGAACAGATTACCCACCAAGCTCCACAGCAGTACCGTGCGCAGGAATTCCTGGGTCTGCTCTGTTGTCTCAACAACAACTCCAAGAATCGCCAGCGCCGCGGCGCCGGCCAGCGCCGCTTGCACCAGCAAGTGCACCGGCAACGCCGGACTTAGCCAAAGGTCGCGCGCTTTTGATTGCGCAAAGAGAAATCCCGTATAAATGGCGGCCAGAATCGCCAGGATTCCGCCCGGCCACCAGAGAATCTGAACGACTCCACCCGCTCCCAGTAGCGCGGCGAGAACGCTCAAACCTGCGACCACGCCGAAGAACAATAGGATGAATGTGCCGATGGCGATCCATGAACGCCACTGCGGACGAATGAGTATAGTCAGGAACCGATCGGGTCGCTGGAGGTCCCAGACCAGCAGGCCGGCCGTGATTGCGAGGAAGATCAAGGCCAGAATGGGGCCTCCCCAGGCCAGAAGCGGGTTATCGGCTACCAAACCCATAGTGAGGCCCGCCGCGGGCAACAGAAAGGCGCCGGCGGCAATGGACTTCGTCCAAATGTAGGCGCTGACTTTCCAACCCCACGGCGACGGGTGTTCCACGTCATACACTGTCTTGGCGGATTTTGCCACCAAGTCCTGAAGCAGGGTTTCGCTATCTTCAATGATAGCCGCGCCGTTGCCGTTGGCATGGCCGTTGCCGTTGGTTGCGGTGCTGCCATTTGCGTTAGGCATTTCATTCCATATGCCGTAATCCTGGGCCGGTGTCGCCGCCGACGGGGTCAAAGTGCTTTCGTCGGCATCGATATAGAAGAGCTTCGGCACCGTGCCTTTTTCCGGCTTGCGCACCTGCACGGCTTCTCGTGAAATCAACTGGGAAATGTAGGTCGTGGGGTCGTCCAAGTCACCCGATACAATAGCCTGTGTCGGACACACGACCTGGCAGGAAGGCTCCAAGCCCACCTCCACACGATGGGCGCAGAAATTGCATTTGGCAGCCGTGTGCGTGTCGGGATCGATGTGCAAGGCATCATAGGGACACGCCTGCAAGCACGCCTTACAGCCGATACACCGCTCGGGATCGAAATCAACGATGCCATCCTGGTCGCGGCGGTAGAGCGCGGTGACGGGACAAGACGGTATGCAGGGCGCATCATCGCAGTGATTGCACCGGAGGACAGTAAAATGGCGGCGGTTGTTGGGAAACTGGCCCGTCTCAACGTACTTCACCCACGTACGGTAAACACCCAGCGGCACGTCATGCTCGGACTTGCACGCCACCGTGCACGCATGGCAACCGATACACTTGCGATTGTCGATGAGAAAGCCAAATCTCATGCAGGTTCCTCATACATACTAGGGCGTCAGTTCGTTGCCCAATTATACAACAGTGCTTACCGCGCTACCACTCGACACGCCCCAAGTGGACGATGCCGCCTCCAATAGCTACTGAGAGGCAAGATAGGCCGGCTGCACACTCTCGCCGGCAACACAGGAGCGAACTAGACGCTGCGGAGTCATCCACGCCGCGTTGGGGCGGTTTCACCTATTCCAACGAAGCTCTAATTGCCCGGACGTCAAAACGTGAAGTCGTCTAGTTCGTCGCGCGGCGCACGCTCCAGCAGTTCAACCGTCGCTTGGGCCACTGTAACACCACCGAAGAGCACCTCATGCAGCAACTCCGTAATCGGCAGTTCCACGTCTAGTTGCTGCGCCAAGCGCACGGCGGCGCGCGTGGTCGGCACACCCTCGGCCACGTTGGTCATTGATGCCAGGATGTCATCGAGGGATTTGCCTTGCGCCAATTGCTCGCCTACGTGACGGTTGCGGCTCTGGCGGCTGGCGCAGGTCGCCATGAGATCGCCAAGGCCGGCCAGTCCCGCAAAAGTGAGCGGCTGCGCGCCCATGGCCACGCCAAGCCGCGTCATTTCCGCCACCCCACGGGTAAGCAGGGCGGCTTTCGCGTTGTCGCCAAGTTGCAGGCCGTCGCAGATGCCTGCCACAATCGCCATCACGTTCTTCAGCGCTCCGCCCAGTTCAACGCCAGAGACATCGGTACTCGTGTATATGCGAAAACGGGGGAGCATCAACAGCGCCCGCGCCTGCCGCGTCAGTGCGGTGTCTGTGCCCGCGAGCACGGCGGCAGCGGGTTGGCCCTTGGCAATCTCGCGGGCGAGGTTGGGCCCGGAGAGCGCCAGAATGCGATCGGACATGAGATGCGGCAACTCTTCACTGATGAGTGCGGACATCGTTTTACCGGCTTCACCCTCAAGACCCTTGGTGGCAGAGACGATAATGGAATCAGCCGTTATGCCTGGCGCGATCCAACGAATGTTCCGCCGCATCGCTTCTGAGGGCACCACGAGCAGGATGAGGTCACTGCCTTCCAACGCTTCCAAGGGGTCGCTTGTGATGAGAATGCCCGGCGGTATTTCCGTTCCAGGCAGGAAGCGCTCGTTCTCCCCCGCCTGCCGCAACTGCGCTGCTTCTGCCTCAGTGCGGGCCAGCCAGCATACGGAGCGGCCCGCTTGAGCGAGTTGCACCGCGAGCGTGGTGCCCCACGTGCCGGTGCCTACGACAGTTATCACGTTCACGACATCCCCAAAAGTGTGCGCGCCATCGGTACAGTCAAATCGTCCCACCGCGTGTTCGCGGAGAATGCGGCTGCGGCTCTATGCGATACGCTACGTCTGGTCACTGTCCACTGGCGTGGAAAGAGTACAGTAACCACCGCTGCGGTGAGGACTCTTCCAAAACTTCCAGCTTCACTCCTTGCAAGAAAGCGCCTAGTAGCCCGCCTCCTTGTCCACCACATTGAGAAGCGATTCGCCGTTGAGAAAACGCCGCAGGTTCTCTTGGAGGAGCTCGTAGAAGCGATCGTCGTTGTGCGGCGCAGTCCCTGAAGTATGCTGGGTGACAATAACATTTGGCATGTCCCAAAGCTCAGAATCCGGCGGCAGCGGCTCAGGGTCGGTTACGTCGAGACCGGCGCCTGCGATCCAACCTTCCTTGAGTGCCTGAAGCAGCGGTTCCGCTTGGATGATCTTGCCGCGGCCGATGTTATAGATGTAGGCGCTCGGCTTCATCGCATGCAACTCGTCAGCGCCGATTAACCCCGTCGTTTCGGGCGTGAGCGGGCAGCACACTGCCACGTGGTCTGACTGCCGCAAGAGCTCGTGCAGACCATCTGAGCCAACGAGCATGTCGAGATAGGATGGCTTTTCCTTCGGCCGGCGGCGCTGTCCAATGACGCGCATTCCCAGGTGATGTGCTTTCTCTGCCAAGGCGGAGCCGATGCCGCCCGCACCAATCACACCGAGGGTCTGTCCGTCCAAGCAGAAGGGGTCAAAATCGGGCGGCCGCCACACGTGATCGCGTTGCGCCTGGAAAACCTTCCGAAATTCGCGCGCGAAACAGAGCATCATGGCCAGCACGTGCTCGGAAATCTGTGGGGCATGCAGACTCTGCGCATTCGTCACAATCACGTCGGAGGCAATTACCTCCGGCGTGAGCAAGCGGTCGACACCGGCGCCTTGGTTTTGCACCCAGCGCAAATTGCGCGCGTGGGGCAGCAACCCATGCGGCAAACGCCCCACCACAACGTGGACCCGCGGTATCACCTCCGCATACTCGGCATCGCTGCTTGGCACGACGAATTCGATCTGCGAGAATCTATCACGTAACTGCTCTACCTTGTCCTTACGCTCACTCCATGTCGACAAGACTACTGTTAACGCTGCCATGGACGAAATCACACCCTATGCTACGTATCTGTTACCACGACGAGAGAAATTCCACCTCATAATAGCAGAGGCCATATGATCCGGCTTGAAGACCTTGACTACGCGCTCCCGCCGCACTACATCGCACAACAGCCGTGCGAACCCCGCGACGCCGCCCGCCTGCTAGTCTATCGCCGCAGCCGCAGGGACATTCAGCATTGCCACGTTGCGAACATTGCAGCATTCTTGCAACCCGGCGACCTGCTCGTGGCCAACGATACCCGCGTCATTCCAGCACGAGTCATGGGCACACGGGAGCCAACCGGCGGCAAGGTGGAATTGCTCTTGCTCCGCGCCCGCGGCGCACTGGATTGGGAAGCGCTCGTCAAGCCGTCGCAGCGGCTTAGGCCCGGCGCGCGCGTGCAGCTCGACAGCAATTGCGGCGAGAGACTCGACACCATCGAAATTGGCGAAAGGCTTCCCGGCGGCAAGCGGCTCGTTCGCTTCTGCGATGAACCGAATGCGGTTCTGGCGCGCCACGGTCTGCTGCCGCTCCCACCCTACATCCACGAGCCGCTCGCGGACCCCGATCGCTACCAGACAACCTACGCGCGTGTACGCGGATCCGCCGCCGCACCCACCGCCGGGCTTCACTTTACGTCTGAACTCGTCAGCGCCCTCGAAGGACTTGGGGTCGGCTTTGCCTTTATTACACTTCACATCGGCCTGGACACATTCCAGCCAATCCGTGAAGCCGACCCGTTACAGCACGCAATCCATTGCGAGCACGTGGAAGTTCCGGCCGAGACGGTCCAGTTGGTGCGTAAAGCAAAGAGAAGCAATAGGAGAGTCATCGCCGTAGGAACAACCAGCGTGCGCGCCTTGGAGAGCGCCGTGGACGCTGCGGGAGAGATCCAACCATATACCGGCCAGACACGGCTGTATATCTACCCTGGTTACAGATTCAGCGTAGTAGACGGCATGATGACGAATTTCCACCTTCCCCGCTCTACCCTGATACTGCTCGTAGCGGCGTTTACGGGCTTGGCGGAATTGAAGCACATCTATGCCACGGCGATCGCAGAAAACTACCGGTTCTACAGTTTCGGGGACGCGAGCCTGCTGCTCTAAGCGGGTGTATGCAAGTGGCGTCCGCTCATCCTTCGAAAGGCTCAGAGCCTGCCCGTTCTCGATACGGGGACGAACGGATACCGGCGTTCTCTAAGGGGCTTTCCTACCTATAGGGGACCTTCTCTTCAGAGTATTCTCTTGCTACCACTCGTTGTGAGTTGTCTCCCGCTCGTGGTGAGCTTCCTTCCGTTGGAGACAAGCTTTCTTCCCTTCGTAGCGAGCTTCGTTCCGTTGGAGACGAGCTTCCTTCCGCTCGTGGTGAGCCTCTTTCCGTTAGAGACAAGTCTCCTTCCGTTCGTGGTGAGCTTGTCGAACCATGAACGGAAGGAAGCTGAAAGTCTCCCCCTTACCCTCCGCACACTTCAGCAAGAGCATCCCCGCAACCAGACAGGTGCAGGTTTGAGCAAGGCAAACAGAATTCAAATCTCGCACCCCTGCTCCGTCAATACAGGCAATCTCTAGGCAGCACCGGCTATCCCAGCTTCTCCAGCGGCGCGAACGAGGCGGAGAGGCGCTTGATGCCGATGTTGGGGAAGGCGACGGTCACTTCTTCATCCGTGTCTGTGATCTTGCTGCTCACCACGGTACCCTCGCCAAATACGTTGTGCCGCACTCGATCACCGTCACGAAACTTCTGCTCTGACGCGGCCTGCGCGCGCGGGGTGCGCGGGGCAGCCTGAGACCCCTGCCACACGGCTTCGACCGCAGGTTGTTTCTGCATGCCGGGACCGGTTACGAGCTCCATCGGTAGCTCCGCGATGAAACGGGAGGGAAGGCGACCCATAGATTGGCTACTGTAGCGCCGCGCGGCATAGAGGAGATAGAGCCGCTCTTTGGCGCGCGTCAGGGCCACGTAACACAGCCGCCTTTCCTCCGCCAACTGCTCCGGGTCGTCGAGAGAGCGAATGTGCGGAAAGAGCTCCTCCTCCATTCCCGCCACGAAAACCGCCGGAAACTCCAAGCCCTTGGCGTTGTGCATCGTCATGAGGGTCAGGCCGCCCTCCGCATCCATGCGATCCACATCGGCGACCAACGTAGCTTCGTGCATGAACAGGCTCAGCCCCTGCGGAGGCTCAACGTCGTCAAAGCGCGCGGCGGCAGCCACCAACTCATCCAGGTTCTCTTCGCGGTCCACCGCCTCTTCTACGTTCTCGCCCTTGCGGATGTGTTCCAGATACCCACTCTCCCGCACCACCATCTTCACAAACTCGCTCAGGGGCAAGCGCTCAACTTCGTGGCGGAACCCGCTGAGTAACCGGCCGAGGCTTTCCAGCGCCACACGCGCGCGGGCCGTCACCGGCAGGGGATCCGTCTCATTGCCGGCCGCCAGCCGCAAGACCGTCTCAGCAGGCGGAATGCCCTGCTCTTCGGACCACGCCGTTAACGCCGCGAAAGTCTTGGCGCCGATGCCGCGCGGGGGCACGTTGACCACGCGCCGAAAGCTGAGGCTGTCACTGGGATTTAGAATGACTCGCAGATAGGCAAGCGCGTCCTTGATCTCCCGCCGTTGGTAGAAGGCAACGCCGCCGACCAGTTGGTAGGGAATGCCATGGGTGACCAAGGCATCTTCCAAGGCCCGCGACTGGGCATTGGTACGATACATTACCACACAATCGCTCAGGCCAAGACCTTCATCACGAAGGCGGCGGACGGCATTGATGATGAGACGGGCTTCATCTTCCTCATCAAGCGCAGGCAGGACTACCAGCGGCGCACCGCCGCCCTTTTCCGTCCACAGCCGTTTGTCACGGCGGCTTGGCAAGCGGCTGATAATGTGGTGAGCGGCATCGAGGATGTTTTGCGTAGAGCGGTAATTCTGCTCCAGCTTTATCACTGTGGCGTCGGCATACTCGCGCTCGAAATTCAGGATGTTGCGAATGTCGGCGCCCCGCCAACTGTAAATGCCCTGGTCGTCGTCGCCCACCACACAGACATTGCGATACTTTGCTGCCAGCAGCCGCACCAATTCATATTGCGCGTGATTCGTATCCTGGTATTCGTCCACCATGATGTAGCGGAAGCGGTCCTGATAGTGTTCGCGGACGTCGGGAAACTCGCGAAAGAGTTGCACCACAAACATGATGAGATCATTGAAGTCCAGCGCATTGGCATCGCGGAGAACAGCCTGGTAGCGGCGGTACGCGCGGGCCACGGCCACTTCGTACGGTCCTTCGGCGTGCTCGGCAAACTCATGTGGGGAAACGAGCTCGTCCTTCGCGCGGGAGATCGTATTCAGGACTGCCCGCGGGCTCAGACGCTTTTCATTAATGTCGAGGGCTTTAAGCACATCTTTCACTATCGCGAGTTGATCGGCGTCGTCGTAAATCGTAAAGCCCTCTTCCCAGCCGAGCCGCCGCAGTTCACGCCGCAATATGCGCGAACAGTACGCATGGAACGTACTCAGCAGCACGTTCTCACCAATCGGTCCCGCGAGTTCCCGCACCCGGTCGCGCATTTCGCCCGCGGCCTTGTTGGTGAACGTAACCCCCAAAATTTGCCAGGGCGGCACGCGCTTGGCGAGCATAAGATAGGCAATGCGGTGCACGATCACACGCGTCTTACCCGAACCGGCGCCGGCCAGAATGAGCACCGGGCCCGTGGTTGATTCCACCGCGCGTTGTTGCGGCTCGTTGAGCTTTGCCAGCAGGGATTCTGGGTTCGTGATCAAGTGAAACTTCTCCAAACAACAAGTAAGATAGGCCCGGTACCTGGAATTAAATGCGACCGGTACTGTGGGAAGGCAGGCTGAACCGACCTCAGAGCGATTCTATCACCGTCACATCCGGCTTGCACTTTGCCCACCATAGCCTTCCAAATGCCAATTCACTCCCGTACTCCTGACTTTGCGCAAATTTTCCTACCAAGTGCGAACTAAATGGACTCCATCGAAAACGCACCAGTGTTCCGTCTATTATCCAAGTGAGCGCCGGAATAGCGGTATTCTCCATAGTTGAAAGCCGCTTTCATGCAACTTAAGGCGCATTAATTTAATCCATAGTCAAATTCTAGGTTTTATGGCCGGATTCCCTTGACACCCACTGCGAGGTTAAGGTACCTTAAATCTTGCCAATCGAGCTAACCATGAAACTCTGATGCCAGCGGATCGCAAGTATCAGCCTAGATCCGGCAAGACGGTAGCCCGAATGGTGGAATTTGTGCTGAAGAGGCCTTGAAGCGCACGACATATCAGATACGCAAGGATAGTGGCACGTAAAGGAGCCATCATACGTGTACGTTAATCGTCGTACCCTTCTCAAGGCAACGGCTGCGTTGCTTCCCGTCGCAATTGGGGCGGCATGCGGTCGAGTCGCTGTAGCGCCTGATGGGACAGCAGACTCCCCGCAAGCTAGACCATCCAGTCTCACAGTGTATTCCGGTCGTGGTGAAAGTCTGGTCGGGCCGCTGTTGGAGCAGTTTGGCAGTGACACCGGCATCGATATTCAAGTAAAGTATGGCGGCACGGCCGAGATTGCGGCCACCATCCTCGAAGAGGGTGACAACAGCCCCGCTGACGTCTTCTATGGGCAGGATGCCGGCGCTCTGGGCGCGTTGCAGCTTGAGAATCGTCTTGCTGCCCTGCCCGATTCCATCCTCAACGCCGTGGAGCCGCGTTTTCGTTCTCCGCAGGGGATGTGGGTTGGCGCCTCCGGCCGCGCGCGTGTCGTGGTGTACAATACTGAGAGCGTGCCGGAGGCAGACCTCCCGCCCTCAATTCTTGATTTCGTCGACCCGAGTTGGAAGGGACGCATCGGTTGGGCGCCGACGAATGGATCGTTCCAGGCCTTCGTCACCGCCATGCGCGTAGCGCTCGGCAACGATCAGACCCGCGCCTGGCTGGAGGGGATCAAAGCCAACGATCCGAATGTCTATCCCAAGAATACGCCTACTGTGCAAGCTGCTGTCGATGGGGAAATCGGCGTTGGTTTCGTCAATCACTACTATCTCTTCCGCATCCGCGCAGAGCAAGGTAAGGTGCCGGCGGAGAACTACTTCCCGCCCAATGGGGATCTGGGCTCGCTCATCAACGTGGCCGGCGCCGGGGTAATTGCCGGTTCGCAGAACCAGGCCGCCGCGGAGCAGTTTATCGCGTATTTGCTTTCGCAGCAGTCGCAAGAATACTTCGCAGACCAGACCTTCGAATACCCGCTAGCAGTCGGCGTGGCTGCCCATCCTGATTTGCCGGCACTCTCTTCGATTCAGACGCCAGACATCGACCTCAGCGATCTTGCCGACCTGCGCGGCACGCTTGAACTCTTGCAAGAGGTAAATCTGATCTAACAACTGAATGGCTTCGGCAACTACGTCAAAGGTGTCGTTCTCCCCTGTACTGCGCGAGAGACTTGGAGGCGGCCGGTGGCCCATGTGGTCTGCCGGTCCGCCTCTGCCTATCCTCCTCGCGAGCGCCGTTGTTTCGCTAGCGATCCTGTTGCCCCTGGCCTATCTGATACTGCGCGCTGCCGGAGCGGGAGACGACCTTTGGCGGCTCCTGTTCCGTCCCCGCACTGTTGTTATTCTCTTCAATAGCATCGCACTTGCCTCCGCCGTAACCCTCAGCGCTATCGCGATATCCGTCCCTCTGGCCTGGTTCGTTACCCGCAGCGACCTGGCCTGGCGGCGCTTCTGGACCGGTCTTTTGGTGGTCCCGCTCGCTGTGCCCAGCTACGTAGGCGGGTTTGTCTTCATTGGTGCGCTGGGCCCGCGAGGCATGCTGCAACGCCTGCTCGAACCACTTGGCGTCGAGCGGTTGCCGGAGATATATGGTTTTCCCGGAGCGTGGCTGGCGCTGACGCTGTTTACGTATCCCTACGTTTTCGTAGTTGTACGCGCGGCATTGCAGGGCATGGACTACACCCTCGAAGAAGCCTCGCGCAGCCTCGGCCAGAGCAGTTGGACGACGTTCTGGCGCGTGACACTCCCGCAGCTCCGACCGGCCATTGCGGCAGGTGGACTCCTCGTCGCTCTGTACACCCTCAGCGACTTTGGAGCAGTATCGCTCCTGCAGTTTGACTCCTTTACGCGTGTCATTTATGTCCACTATCAGGGCTCGTTCGACCGGCACCTCGCCGCCGGCTTGGCGCTCGTGCTCGTCTGCCTGACTCTGCTCGTTCTCGTGTTTGAGCATTGGAGCCGAGGACGTGCCCGCTATAGCCGCAGCACGGGTACGGGCGTGCGGCCGCTGCGCCGCGCGCGCTTAGGCAAGTGGCGGGCACCCGCTGTCGCGCTATGCACAGGCATCGCCGTCGTTGCGGTCGGCATGCCCGCACTGACCGTCGGCTACTGGCTGGTGCGCAGTGTCGCGCGCGACGCAAACTTGGGCGTGCTGCCGGGTCTGGCCTGGAATTCACTGTGGGTCTCCGCCGCGGCAGGCATAGCGGCCATTGTCTTTGCCTTGCCGGTGGCATATCTGACGGTACGGTTCCCCCGCCGTTTCATCAAGCCATTCGAATATGCCATCTATCTGGGTTACGGCCTGCCGGGCATCGTCATAGCGCTCTCTCTCGTCTTCTTTGGAGCCAACGTCGCGCCTCTCATCTATCAAACCTTCTTCATCCTGATAGCGGCCTATCTGATTCGCTTCTTGCCGCAGGCGTACGGGAATATCCGTACCTCACTCCTGCAAGTTCAGCCGTCACTAGAAGAAGCCTCACGCAGTCTCGGTAGCTCCTGGCATGCGACGCTCCGCACCGTTACGCTGCCGCTCGTACGTAGCGGCGCCACTGCCGGCGGCATTCTGGTCTTCGTAACTACCTTGAAGGAACTACCGATCACACTCTTGCTTGGCCCGATCGGCTTCAAGACACTGGCGACGGAGGTCTGGTCCTTGACCGCGGAGGGGTTCTTTGCAGAGGCCGCCCCCGTCATTCTCGTACTGCTGAGCATCTCACTTCTGCCAACATTGCTTTTTGCAGGTAAGGAACCTTAAAATAGGGCCATGAGCATTAACCTCTTTGCAATTCGCTGCACAAACGTTACGAAGCGTTTTGGCTCTGTCCTGGCCGTTGACGACGTTGACCTGGCCGTCGCGCCCGGCGAGTTTCTCGGCCTGCTCGGACCGAGCGGGTGCGGGAAGACGACCTTCCTACGACTCATCGCCGGCTTTGAGGTCCCCGATAGCGGTACGATAGAAATCGGTGACGTGCGCGTTGTCGGCCCTAAACGTTGGATCCTCCCGGAACGCCGCCGCGTTGGCATGGTTTTCCAGGATTACGCCCTGTTCCCCCACATGACGGTGGCGGATAATGTGGCCTATGGCGTGCGCAAGTGGTCCGAACAGCGCGAGCGGGTCGGCAAGGCGCTGCGTCTGGTGGGTCTGGACGGACTTCGCGAGCGCATGCCGAATGAACTCTCCGGCGGACAGCAACAAAGAGTTGCACTGGCTCGCGCGCTAGCCCCGGAACCCGACGTCATTCTGATGGATGAACCGTTCTCCAATCTGGACGTGGCGCTGCGTGCACGCATCCGCGCGGAGACACGCGAAATCCTCGACCGGGCCGGCGCGACAGTGATATTTGTCACCCACGACCAGGAAGAAGCCCTTAGCCTCGCCGACAGAGTGGCAGTCATGTGGGACGGCCGGATAGCGCAGGTCGGCGCACCGGAAGAACTCTACCGCTTCCCTTCTTCCAGAGAAGTCGCCGAGTTTGTGGGCAGTGCGAATATTCTCTACGCCCGCGTCACCAACGGTCACGCCCAATGCGCGTTGGGCCGCTTTGCCGTCAATGGGGCGGCCCATAATGGCGACCTCGACCTCATGTTCCGTCCTGAGGACATTGCGCTCACAGTAACCCCCGATGGCGAGTCGCGTGTGGTGGATGCGACGTTTTACGGCCACGACAGCACGGTGACAATACGTCTTGAAACCGGTGAGCACATTCAAGTGCGATTGCTTGGTGCACCGCTTACCCCGGGCACGCGCGTACAATGTCAGGTCCGGGCAGAACCGCACACCCTTTCGCGCACTCCGCAACCTGCCTCTCCCTAGCTGAGCCGCCCAATGTATAGTAGGAGAGACGCCGGTTCGTCAACCGCCCGGGGCAGAGAGTCCTCTTCGCACCATGTCGTTTTACGATACTTCCGCGCTTCGCAAGGCAATCCCGTTCCTCCAAGACCGTGTATACCTCAACACGGGCACGGAAGGGCTGCTAGCGGAACCGGTGCTGGCTGACTACCAGGCCGCTATTGCGCGCCAGGAACGTGAAGGGCACGCATCGCTCGAGTGGCGCTACGCGGAACTCGAGCGCACCCGGCAAGCCGTCGCCGACCTGGTGCACGCCCCTGCCGATACCATCGCATTCACCCGCAATGCGACCGACGGGCACAATCTCGTACTGTTCGGCGTCGACTGGAAGCCGGGAGACGAACTCTTGATATCCGATCAGGAGCATCCGGCCCTTAGTCATCCGGCGGCGTATCTGCAGGTCCACAGTAAGGTGCGGGTCCGAGTCTTCGCGATCGACCCAGACCCACAGCTCACCGTACGGAATGTTATTTCAGCACTAAGCAAGCGCACTCGTCTCGTCGCTTTCAGTCACGTAAGTTGCGAGAGTGGCATCCGGCTGCCCGCCAAGGAAATCTGCCAACTCGCGCGGGACCAGGGAGTGCTGTCGCTTTTGGATGGGGCGCAATCCCTTGGTGCAATTCCTGTCGATCTGCAGGACTTGGCGTGTGACTTCTTTGTCAGCAACGGGCACAAATGGCTGTGCGGCCCCACGGGCACCGGCATTCTCTACGTGAAGGAAGACCGTTTGGGTGCTCTCCGGTTGAACGCCGTAGGAGCCGGGACTTTCGAGGAATTCACCTGGCAAGGCGAGAGCTTCCACTATGACCTGCAGCCAAGTGCGCGTCGTTTTGAGTTCGGCACTCGCAACCAGGCGGCGTTGGTCGGTCTGCGCTCGGCGATCGCGTGGTTGCACGAACTGGGTCTGTCCAGCGTCCATGCCCACATTGGCGACCTCGTACAACAAGCGCACCGTATGCTCTCCGACATACCCGGCGTCGACATAGTTACGCCACACACTGCAAACGAGTCGGCAGGCATCATCACGTTCCACGTGCCCGGGAGGAATCCTCCGGAAGTAGCGCAGGCGCTGTGGTGCCAAGGGATCATTACCCGTCACACCACAACTCCGCCTGGCGTGCGGGCCTCAGCCGCCTATTTCAATACTGAGCAGGACTTTGAGCGACTTGCAGCCGCCCTGCAATCGCTCCGGTAGGAGGCTCTCCTAAAAAGCGTGATAGGGACTGCTCCCTTGAATCACGTTGCTCCCCTTGGCATGGTAGGGACGTAGGCTTGGGCGGGACCTGTTTGCCAACCACGACTCTCGGCGCGTGACCCCATGGAAAGGGTGAGTCTGCCTTCTATGACGAACGGCCAACGCCAGCTCCGCATCCTCGTGACCGGCGGCGGTTCCGGCGGTCATGTGACGCCCGCGCTCGCGACCGTTGACGCGATTAAGGCGCTCGCCGAGCAGGATGGCACCTGGCGGCCCGCATTTCTCTACGTCGGCAGTCGTACGGGGATTGAGCGTGAGATGGCGAGTGCCGCCGGCCTGCCCTTCACGGCTATTGCGACCGGAAAGCTGCGCAGATCGGAGCACGTGTTGGGGCACTTTGCCTGGCGCAACCTGATCGACGCGTTGCGCTTGCCTTGGGGGGTGTTGCAGGCGGTTATCGCCGTGGCGCGCTTCCGCCCGCACGTCGTTGTAAGTACCGGGGGTTTCGTGTGTGTGCCGCTGGTCGTTGCGGCCTCGCTCATGCGGGTCCCCGTGATTACGCACGAGCAAACGGTCCAGATGGGACTTGCCAATCGCATTGCTTCCCGCCTGGCAAAGCGCATCGCCCTCACCTTCGAGTCCGCGCGCGGCGACCTGCCAGAACATCTGCGAGCAAGGACTCTCGTCACCGGTAACCCGGTGCGTCCAACCATCTTCAACGGCAGCCCTGAGACGGCATTAGAACTTACAGGCCTCTCCGCCGACGCGTCGTTGCCGACCCTCTATGTGACGGGTGGAGCACTGGGCGCACAACAGATTAACCGTGCCGTTGCAGAGTCGTTGCCCGATCTTCTATCGTTCTGCCGCATTATTCATCAGTGCGGTCGGAATACGAGCGACGGGGTACCGGAGGTCGCGCGACTGCGCGAGGTCGCAGCAGCACTCCCGGAGCATCTGCAGAACCGCTACTACATAGTGGATTTCGTGGCGGACGAGATCGGTCACTTCTATGCGCTCGCTGATGCGGTCGTCTGTCGTTCCGGCGCGGGAACGCTCGCCGAACTCTTCGCCTTGGGTAAACCGGCCATCCTCATCCCCCTGGTGCCTACCGGGGGCGACGAACAGCGGCGTAATGCACAGCACGCCCAAGAAGCAGGCGCAGCGACCATCATAGAACAAGCCGACCTGACCGGCGAACGCTTATGTAAATTAGCACGCGCGCTCTTCGCCAGTGAAGAAAAGCGAGAAAGCATGGCCTCCGCCGCCAAGAAGCTCGCCCGGCCTGATGCCGCCCAGCGTCTAGCGGAAGCTACAATTGCCCTGGCTAACCAATCAGAAGAATAACCTGAGTTTCCAGCCTATTCGTCCCCAGCGGCGTAGATACTGAACATCGAATCGCCGTGCTGGCGCCGCCGGAGCAGCCGCAGCCTGCCCCACTCTTCGTCAGGCAGTTTCTTCTTCCAGTGCCCGACGACAACCAGCGAGTGTGCGTGGAGAGCCTGCGACTGGGCAAGGGCTGGGAGCCAATCCTCGTGGTCAACGGTGTGATACGGCGGGTCGGCCAGCACGAGGTCATAGGGCTCGCGCAATCGGCCAAAGACGCCCGGCACACGCGCTTGAATCACACGGGCGCGGTCTTTCAGGTCAGCGGCGCCCAGGTTTCCGCGAATGGCACGGCACGATGCCGGCAGCGCGTCGACAAAGTCGCACCATGCCGCCCCCCGGCTCAAGGCCTCAATGCCAAGCGCGCCCGTACCCGCAAAGAGCTCCAAGACTCTGCCATGCCCGCCGCTCTCGCCCAGCGAATTGAAAATGGCGTGTTTGACTTTGTCGAGTGTGGGCCGCACCAACGCCGTTTTCGGCGCGCGTAACCGGCGCCCCGCGGCCGTGCCGCTGATAATACGCATACTCATGCCTTCATCCCATACCGATTTGGAATCGCTCCGAAACAGTATTCACATAGACACATAGAAGGGTGGTCACCTTTTAAAGTGCCACCCGGGACCCTGCATAGCGGCAAAACCACGGAAGCGCCACCTGGTCTCTCCCGCAAGAGACTCATATCGAGATATGCGGATAGTCCCTATAGAGCAGATCAGTCTGAATGCACACCCGGTAGAAGTAGCGGTCCGGGAGTGCCACAAAGTCCTTTGTCCGCACTCTTTGCTCCGCGATCCACGCTTCATTGGGGTGGCAGCGCTGATTGCAGAGCGCCTTGGCCGAAATCTCGGCATGTTTGCCTGTAAAGAGGTCAAGGGCATCGGGCACGGGAATCTCGACGAGCGCGGCAACCTCGGCGGGGTTGGGCGCAAATGCAGTGAGCGGCAACCTGGTCCGATGCAAGAAAGCAAATTGCACTTCATAGTCTTGCACGCCGGGCTCGCTGTCTATGACCCCCAAGCGCACGCCAAGCGGCAGGAGATCGCTCATCGTGAGGCTTAGCCCTATCTCTTCTTCAGATTCGCGCAGGGCCTCTTCAACGGACTCCCCGGCAGCCAAGTGACCGCCCACCGTTGCGTCCAGCTTTCCCGGGGACGTATCTTTTGCGTCTGAACGACGCTGAAAGATGATGTAGGGCGTGCCGTCACGATACTGGCCCACCACCCAGCAGTGGATCGAGCGGTGCCAGTCACCATCACGGTGCACATCCGCCCGGCGCTTGCGCCGGCCCACCGGCCGTCCTAGCGCATCGCAAACATCAAAGAGTTCGTCCAAGTCCGTGTACGACTCGTTCATGAGAGTTCGCTTTCAACGTGCCAAAATTCCGCCACGCGCTGGGCAAGTCCCTTATTTTGCGGCGCCTCTAGCGTAGGATCAGCCGCAAACAGCTCTTGGGCCTCCGTGCGTGCCAACTCAAGGGTAGAAAGATCGGAGAGTTTCGCCACTTTGAGCGCGGGCAGTCCCGCTTGCCGCGTGCCGAAGAATTCCCCGGGGCCGCGAAGCATCAAGTCCTTTTCCGCCAACGCAAAGCCATCGTGCTGTTTCTCCAGGATGCGAATGCGTTCGTTTTCGGCTGCGTGTGCCGAATCCGACAATAGCAGGCAATAAGACTTGTGTTCGCCGCGACCCACGCGGCCCCTGAATTGATGGAGCTGTGCCAGGCCAAAGCGCTCGGCGCTCTCGATCATCATAACCGTCGCATTTGGCACGTCAATGCCAACCTCCACCACCGGCGTACTGACCAAGATGTCGGTATCGCCGGCAGCAAAGGCGCGCATGACCTTTTCCTTCTGCCTGCTTGTCAGCCGTCCGTGGAGCAAGTCTACAGAAAGGTGGGGAAAAACCTCTTTCTGCAGCCGTTTGAACTCGGCCTTCGCGGCCCGCACCTCCAGCGTTTCCGACTCTTCGATGAGCGGAAAGACGATGAAAGCTTGACGCCCTGCCTCGATCTGCTTTGCGACAAAGGCATACGCCTGTGTGCGCTTTTCCACCGGGACCCAGCGGGTCGTGATGGGCAGGCGTCCCTGCGGCATCTCCCTGATCACCGAAACGTCCAAGTCTCCGTAAAGCGTAAGCGCCAGAGAGCGGGGGATGGGCGTCGCCGTCATCACTAGCACGTGAGGATTGCGGCCTTTGCGGCGCAATACCGCGCGCTGGCGCACACCAAACCGGTGTTGCTCGTCAACCACCGCCAGACCTAAGTCCTTGAAAATCACGTCATCCTCGATCACGGCGTGGGTGCCTACCAGGAGGTCTAGTTCACCCGCCTCCAGCTCCGCCAAAATCGCCCGTCGTTCCCTCTTGCGCGTGCTGCCGGTCAAAAGGGCACAGCGCACACCAAACGGCTCAAGAAAGTCCGTGAACGTGCGTATGTGCTGCTCCGCGAGCACTTCCGTCGGCGCCATGACGACGGTCTGAAGGCGGTGCTTTGCCATGTTGAACGCGACCGCTGCCGCGACCACGGTCTTGCCGGAGCCCACGTCACCTTGCACCAAGCGGTTCATGGCCGCGGGCTTCCCTACGTCACTGAGAATCTCCGTAAGCGCCTGTTGTTGGTCCTGTGTAAGTGCAAAGGAAAGAGAGCCAAGAAACGTGTGAGTTGATTCAGGGTCCACGTCTACCGGAATGCCCGGCTGGTCGAGTTGCCACTCGCGACGGCGCAAGAGGGTGCCAAGTTGAATGAAGAAGAATTCATCGAAGGCAAGGCGGTGGACAGCGCGCTGGAGGTGGTCGTCGCTCTCAGGAAAATGCATCTGGCGCAGCGCTTCTTGAGCATCCATGAGCGCGTTGCGCCGCAAGATCTCGCGCGGCACCACTTCCTTAACGGCGTGCAAGGCCATGTCGAGCGCGGAGTGCACCCATCTGCGCATCCACTTGCCGGAGAGGTTGGCTGTCAGCGGATAGACCGGTACCAGGCGGCCCACGTGCAGCCCTTGCTCGGGGCTCTCGGCGAATTCATACTCCGGCGAGCGCAACTCCAACCCGGAGCGACTGACCTCCACCTTGCCCGCCACGGTGACGCGGCGCTTATTCGTCAGGCTTTGTTTCAAGAACGACTGATTGAACCAGACCGCTTTGATGTAGCCGGTTTTGTCAGCCAGAGCGGCTTCGGTAATCACCATGCGGCCCTGGGTAACCCGGCGGTTTTCCACTTGCATCACGTTGGCTACGATCGTGGCCTCTTCGCCCGGCTTGAGATCGGCAATCTTCTTGATGGTGCTGCGGTCGATGTGCCGGTGGGGAAAGTGATGTATCAGGTCCTCTAACGTGGCGAGGCCGAGCTTCTCAAGGCGCTTGGCGTCCTCGGCCTTCAACATCGGCACAGCGGTCAACGGCGCGTCGAGACCGGCTTGCGGTCGCGCGGCGCGGCGTTTGCGGGGGCGAGTAACGTTGGTTGCCGCCGTAGCGGACGATGCCTCCGCCTGCTGATGCGGTGCAGCACTCTTGGCCGCAGGCGCCGACGCTGGCTGCCCGTCCAAGAGTTGTAGAGCGCTCTTTACTTTGGCGGCCCGAGCGGACGGCGCGAGTCCATGATAGCCTTGCAGCAAGTGCCTAACTTGATCGAATCTTGGGGGATCCGCACCAGAACTGGCGGCTTTCTCTTGCTGCCAATTCTCAAGCAGGCGCTCCAGCCCGCCGATGACCGCACCATCGTCATAGTCCCGGCGCACCTCGTGTTTCAGAATGCGCCGCAAGGTTTCAGATCGGTCGCGCGGTCCGGATCGGGGCATAGCGCCTTATTCAAGGGTCAGCAGGAATGGATAGTGGGGCTGACCGCCGTAGATGACTTCAATTTCCAGTGACGGGTAAGCGGCTTGCACGTGGTCGAGGAGAGATTGTGCCTCGTCTGCCGCTACATCAACGCCGTAGTAGCACGTAAGGAGCTCGGCCTCTTCAGGTCCCATGCCCCCAGCCGCCGCCAGCAGGGCGGCCGCCAAGTCATCGCCGGCGGCACAAATGCGTCCGTTTGCCAAAGCCAGCCACTGGCCCTGCAGAACGTGCACGCCGTCGACCGTGGCATCGCGGGTAGCGAGCGTCACAGATCCGTACAGCATGTTTTCCGCCGCATCTTTCATGGCTGCGGCATTCTCATTTGGGTCGCCATCCTCTTGATAAGCGAAGAGCGCCCCAATGCCCTGTGCCATCGAGTACGTGGGAAGTACGTGGACTACGCATTCCGCCAAGTCTTGCGCCTGTTGCGCCGAGAGAATGACGTTCTTGTCATTCGGCAAAACCAGCACGTGGTTCGCGTTGGCAGCCACAATCGCCTGGTAGATCTCTTGAGTGCTTGGATTCATGGTGGGGCCGCCGCTCACCACGGCTGCGCCCATCTGCTCGTAAACGTCCCGTAGTCCCTCGCCGTCCGCCACCGCGACGACGCGCTGTTCGCGGGTCTCGGGAGGCGCCTCGGGCGCGACCGCCTCTATGCCGGGCAGATCGCCGTCAGCGAGCGCGGATTGTGCCCGTTCGTATTGATCGTCCATGTTGAAGATCTCAATGCGGTGCAGGTTGCCCGCACTTCGCGCCAGATCAAGCACGGCACCCGGATTCTCCGTATGGACGTGGACACGCACCAAGTCCTCGTCCCCGACCACTACAACCGAATCGCCGCGTTCCGCAACCGCGTGGCGCATTTCCATGACATCGAGACTGGCGCCGCTCACCAAGAATCCCGTGCAGTAGCCGTAGAGAGTTTCCGTGACTACGGCGATTTCCGGCAGCAGTGCCCTTTCACTGGTAGGCAACTCCACCTGTTCCACAGATTCGCCCGTGACGTAGCGCCGCGCTCCCTCTACCAGCAACCACAATGCCTGTCCCCCTGCATCCACGACGCCCGCATCGCGCAACACATCGAGCAGTTGCGGTGTGCGGGCAACAGACCGTTCCGCCGCGGCCACGGCCGTCCCCAAGATATCCTGCACCTCGGCATCCGGGGGAAGAGCCTCACAGGCCTCCGCGGTGTCGCGTGACACCGTGAGCATTGTGCCTTCTTGCGGTTCCTGTAAGGCGGCGTAGGCGGAGTCGGATGCCGCGCGCAAGGCTCGCACAAGAGCAGGCCCCGTAATCTCGGCGGCACCAGCGAGCCCATCTGCAACTCCACGCAGGCATTGCGAGAAGATGACGCCCGAGTTGCCGCGGGCGCCCATCAAAGCGCCGCGATAGATCGCTTGTGAGACCTCGTCTGCCCGCGTGCTGTCCGCCTGTCTTCCTGCCTGCAGAGCGGCCTCCAGCGTAAGCAGCATGTTCGTGCCGGTATCGCCGTCGGGCACAGGGAAGACGTTGAGCCGGTTGATCTCCTCCTTGTTGGCGGCGAGGAGATGGTAGCCGTATTCCAGGGCGCCAATCAGACTGCGCCCATCGCACTCCTGGGAGGTCTCTGTCTGCACTTCCTGTCCGGTCTGAACGTCATCCACGAGATACGCGCTCCCTCACAGAGCTTCTTCGAACATGGCACACTCGTCACAATTCTGAAGTGATGCGAACCGTTGGTTGCCGGTTCCCCTCTGTGCACCACCAATATACCCGCACGCGCAAACCTGCCGGCACCATTGAGCATGCGGTCGACTCTGTGCTAACATTGAGGCTTGGTGGTACGCCCATCATAGCGACAGATTGAACGCATGGTCAAGATTGGCGGCGCCAATCACGTAGACTGAGGAAGAACTCATGGCTGTTTGTGAAATGTGCGGCAAGGGCGCGCAGGTCGGCCACAATATCCAGCATCAGGCTTCCGGCCAATGGCGTTACCGCGCGCCAAAGACACGCAAAGTGTGGAAGGCCAACGTACAGAAAGTGCGGCTGATGGTAGACGGCCGCCTAAAGAAGGTCAACGTGTGCACACGTTGCCTGCGTACACAGGCGAAGCCAGCCGCGGTATAGTACGCCGGGCCCCGCGCTCACACTCAACGACTGCGACAGAGGAGAAGGTTGACCGACCTTCTCCTTTTTGCGCTCTTAGAACTGTGGATTTGCGATTCTGAAACATTTGTCGGCTAAAGGATTTGACAAAGTGGCAGCGCAAACCCTGGACTGTACCCATTCAGCTACGGCAAGAGCCCGGAGGGGCATTCTGGGACTGTACTTCTCCGCGTTCACTTTTCACGTCCCGCTCGTAGATCGTACCGAGCACGCCGTTGATAAAGCGGGGAGAATTATCCGAGGCATAGATCTTGGCTAGTTCCACTGCCTCATTGATGACGGCTTTCGGTGGCACTTCGGTTACAAAGAGCAACTCGTACACTGCGAGACGCATGATGGCCTTATCCACCTGGGCCATCTGACCCATGGGCCACATCGACGCGGCCTGTTGAATCTTTCCGTCGATCAGCGCTTGGTGAGTGCGGACACCGGAGATGAGCTCCCCCAAGAGCTCGCGGGATTCCGTCTTGACGTCCGCCATGTGGGCAACGTGATCTACCACCACTTCCGGTGCACCTTGGGTCACTTCAAGCGCAAAGAGCACCTGCATCGCCGCAACGCGTGCATGGCGGCGCGGGTGAATGCGCCTTCCGGAAATCCTGGCGGGACTGGCCGTCATTATTCGTTCCTTGAAGTCGGCCCGCTCATCATATCGCCTTGCAGTGAACCCAAAGCAGCGACCTGTCGTTCAGATCGCACTCGTGGACAACTTCCCTGTCAGATGAGCGTCCGAGCGCCATTCACACGATATTGAGAAGATTTGCGTCAAAGGTGCCATCCCGAAAGAGCTCGGCGCGGAGGACTTTTCTATGGAAATCAAGGTTGGTCTTCACACCGTCGATTACGCACTCGTCGAGTGCCCGGAGCATTCGCTCAATGGCCTCGGCGCGGCCGGGTGCCCACGCGATAATCTTGGCGATGAGCGAATCATAGTGCGGCGGTACGGTGTACCCGCTGTAAAGGTGAGAATCGACGCGTATGCCGGGCCCGCCCGGAGCGAGAAAGCTCGACACTTCTCCGCTCTCCGGCCGAAAGTCGTGCTCAGGGTCTTCCGACGTGATTCGGCATTCGATGGCGTGGCCGCGGAAGTCAACATCCTTTTGACGAAAAGTAAGCGCTTCGCCGGCTGCAATGCGAATCTGCTCCTGCACGATGTCAATGCCGGTTGTGTCTTCCGAAACGGTGTGCTCTACCTGCAACCGGCAGTTAATCTCCATGAAGTAGAAATTCAACTCGGCATCGACTAAGAATTCTACGGTACCGGCCGACGTATACCCAATGGCATTCACGCCCTGTAGCGCGGCCCCGCAAATCGCCTCGCGCGCGGCGGGATCGATGACGGGAGAGGGAGATTCTTCGATAAGTTTCTGATAGCGGCGTTGTATCGTGCAGTCGCGCTCGCCGAGTTGCACCGCGTTGCCTCGATCGTCGCGGAGGACTTGTACCTCGATGTGGCGGGCAGGTGCAATGAACTTCTCAACGTAGAGGCGCGGGTTGCCAAATGAAGCTTGCGCCTCAGCTTGGGCCACCGGGAAGGCCGCCACCATCTCTTCCTCATCGCCGACGAAGCGAATGCCGCGCCCTCCGCCTCCACCCGCGGCCTTTAGCACTACGGGGTACTCAATGGACTCGGCGACCTCAAGGGCCTCCGCCACGTTCCTGACCGGCGTGTCACGACCCGGTATGACGGGCAAGCCGACTCTGCGCATCTCCGCCTTAGCATTCGTCTTGTCCCCCATCGCATGGATGACGTCTGGCTTGGGCCCAATGAAGGCAATGCCGTACTTTTCGCAAATCTCCGCGAAATAGGTGTCTTCCGCCAGGAAGCCGATACCAGGGTGAATGGCCTCGGCCCCGGTGATGAAGGCGGCACTGATGATGTTCGGTACGTTTAGGTATGACTTGCTCGCCGGCGCGGGACCGATGCAGACGGCTTCATCAGCCATATGGACGGGTAGTGACTCGCGGTCTGCATCCGAATAGGCCACCACGGTGGCGATGCCCAACTCGCGACAGGCCCGCACTATGCGCAGCGCCGTCTCACCTCGACTGGCTATGAGGATCTTCTGAAACACCACACCTGCCTAATAACCCGTGTCCGTGCACAATTCTCCAGCAATTTCCAGCATCATCCCGTCAGACAACCGGCATTGGCTCCGGCATCGGACTTCCCCAGGCGCGCGCGGTCCGCTTGGGAAGCCGCCGCGCTTGGCTCTAGTACATCATAATGCCGCCGTCAACGATGAGAATCTGACCGGTAATGTACGAAGCCTCCTCGGAAGCGAGAAAAGCCACGGCTGCCGCCAGTTCATGGGGTTCGCCATAGCGGCCCTGGGGAATGATCCTGAGAATGGTCTCTACCATTTCGTCCGGGATACTCTCCGTCATGGGGCCGCCGAAATACCCAGGCGCCACGCAGTTGGCTGTCACGTTCCGCGGCGCCACTTCACGCGCGAGCGAACGCGTGAACCCCCAGAGCCCGGACTTAGAAGCGGAATAGTTTGCCTGTCCCGGCGCGCCCAAGAAGCCGCCGATCGAAGACACGTTGACTATGCGGCCGTACCGCGCCCGTAGCATGTTGCGGACTACGGCCTTGCTGCAGAGGAACGCCGACTTCAGGTTCGTATCCACCACCGCATCCCAGTCCGCCTCCGTCATGCGCACGAAAAGCGTATCCCGTGTAATGCCGGCGTTGTTAACCAGAATGTCAAGCTTGCCGCTCTCGCCGTGAATGGTCTTCACCATGTGTTCGATTGCCGCGGCATCGGTCACGTCCGCCTGGATCGCGCTGGCGCTACCGCCCTGCGCGGCAATGTCCGCCACGACTCGCTCAGCCGCCTCCGTGCCACTGTGGTAGTGGACAAAGACGTGCGCTCCCTCTTTGCCGAGTCGCGCGCAAATTGCTGCGCCCAGATGGCCCGAACCACCGGTAACCAGCGCTACCTGTCCCTCCATGTTTCACCCTTCGAACTGAAGTGATGTCATCTACCAAGAAGCGTCGCGATGCAATCTACGCAGGCGTCACCCCCGCAAACTGCGTCAGCGTCCAAGCGCGGGCTTTGGCGAGCGCACCATGGCCGCAATGGCCGCAGACTGACATCTCGACGTCTAACTGACGGCGTCGTTTGCGGCTATCTGCCGTGCCGCGTGTGGAGAGTGTATCGACACCGCCGTGCTTGCGGTCGTAATTCCCTCGATCATCCTGGTGAGCACGGCGCCCGGTCCAAATTCCAAAATGAGATCAAGGTTTCGGCGCAAGAGAATGTCAATGGTTGCCGCCCACCGCACGGGAGACGTGAGTTGCACGGTCAATTCATGCCGCAGGGCATCGACAGTGGTCAGGAAATTGGCGGTGGCATTCGCCACTATCGGAGTTCGCGGCGGTGATAGTGGTGCTGCATCAACCGTGGCACGCCATTCGTCCTGCACGGACGCCATCGCCTGCGTATGAAACGCCCCGCGAATCCGCAAGGGGAAAATGCGCGGCGCTCCGTTTTCCTTGAGCAGGGCCAAGGCGCCATCCAGGCCTGCGCTATTTCCTGCAATCACGACTTGCTGGGGGGTGTTGAAGGCGGCGACGTCCACCGTGCTGTTCGGTATTGTGCCGCGCACCCGCGCACACAGTTGCATTACCACTTGCGGCGCGACGCCAACGACGGCTGCCATGCCGCCGGGCGCCTCTTCAACAGCGCGTTGCATGAGCGCGCTGCGGGCTTGCACCAAGCGCAGACCGTCCTCAAAGGAAATCGCCCCCGCGGCAACCAGCGCCGTAAACTCGCCGATGCTGTGTCCCGCAATCAGGGAAGGTTGCAGAGCGTCCGGCAAGTCTGAAACAGCCTCCACGCCGCAAGACTCCAAATAGGCAAAGAGACTAGCGATGCTGGCCGTGAATATCGCAGGCTGCGCGTTGCGGGTTTCGGTCAGCACCTGCAATGGGCCTTCGAAGCTGAGTGTGCTTATCTCCATGCCGAGGACAGCATCCGCGGTAGCATAAGCGCGTTTCGCAGCGGGAGAGTGCTCCGCTACGTCGGCGCCCATGCCGACACGTTGCACTCCCTGACCCGGAAATACGTACGCTCTGTTTCCCATCGCGTTACTCCCGCCGTGGACGCTTGGCCATGCAAGGATTTCGTCCACACATAGCAATCCTGTGTCTTATTGCTCCAACGTGCACACGTGTCTGGCGCCATCCTATCTGACTTACCTACAGCGCATTCCCGGCCAAGTGTTGCGAATGAGGAGCAAGCGCGGTACGGCTGAGGTCCGTGCTTAGCCCTGCGGTAGCATGCCAACCACGATCAAGCGGCGTCACACTCAGCGCAGATGGCATTGTTGGCGCAAAGGCCGATTGAGGAATGCTGGCGTTGAGTTGGCAAAAGGGGACTGCCCACAAACCGTATCCATGTTGCCGGGAAACTGCCAACCCGGCTGTGAAACCATCACCGCGCCCTAACCATGCTCAATAGAGAGTCCTCACCGGATTTCGGCAGCCTCCGCCGAAGACCGTCCTATGAACCCGGGGTCTCAATCTCCAGCACTTCCTGGCCGCGATAGTAGCCGCAAAATGAACAAACGGTATGGGAAGGCACAGGTTGGCGGCACCGGGGACACGCCACCAAGTGTACACTCAGATTGTGCAAGTGCGAACGTCTCTTGCCTTGCCGGGATCGCGAAATCTTCTTTTTCGGTTGTGCGCCCATTCTCACCTCACGTGTAATTTGGGGTCGTCTTCAAGCCAGCCGCTTCTGCTCCATCTGCTGTAGCATTTCCTGAATTGGCGCCAGGCGGACGTCGAATGTATCTTCAACGCACGCGCACGAACTACTGTTGCGGTCGGCGCCGCACTCCGGGCAGATGCCCAAGCACTCCGGCTGACAGCGAGGCATCAGCGGTTTGCTAATCTCAATGTGCTGCCGGACGGCTTCGCTCAGGTCCAGTTGATCGACGTTTTCAATGAGGAACTCTGAATCTATGTTATCAAATTCCAGACGCAGCGCCTGCCCTGTTGCCAGGTCAAACGTCGGGTAGTACATTTCTTCAAACTGCACAGGGACTTCGTGGTCGAAAGCGTCTAAGCACCGGCAACACGCTAGTTCAATCGTTGCGCGGAGATTGCTGCTAACGACGATGCCTTTGCCCGCCCTGACCAATTCCACCGCGCCGCAAATAGGCGCGACCAGCGAGATTTCATCCCAGTCGGGCAAGAAGCCATCGATGTCGAGGCAACGCGGCGCGCCGGACGCTTCTTGCAGCAGTCCGGCCACATTGAGGGTCAGCCTATCCATACCCCTATTCTACCGAATCCTGGGAGGATCGCTCGCCCCGAACGCGGGAGGATGGCACCTCATCCGGTTCGGTGTCAGCCATGGCTTCCAGGAATATCTGCACACGCTCGTGCAGTTGTTCGAGCCGGGTGCGCAGGTCCGTGAGGGACCGCACCGCGTAGGCATCCGATTCCCGCTGTATTTCGCCGGCTTGCTCTTCGGCTTCGTCTATGATCTGCCGCGCATTATCTTCGGCCGCTCGCACCAAGCCATGCTCTGAAAGAACTTCCTCCGCCTGTTCGTGGGCGATGGCGACAATGCGCTCCGCCTCCAGGCGGGCCTGCTCAGGGATGCGGCTGCGCTCTTGCAGCATGCGCCGCGCCTGACGCACTTCATCCGGGACCGACATTCGCATCTGCGCGATAACGTCGAGACACTCCTGCTCGTCCAGCATAATCTTATTGACAAAGGGTACCCGCTGGCCGGTATTGACGAGCGCCTCTAATCGTTCAATCAATGCAAATATGTCCATCCTCGATACCCCTTTTATCCTCCACCCTTGTCATGCATTCATGCCAACGTAGGCTGCACTCGCATGAACATCACGTCATGGGCGATCATGCAGTCTGCACTTCGCGCAATCGTGTTGCTACCACCTCTGGCACAAATGCGTCGACACTGCCTCCCAGTTTCGCGACCTCCTTGACGAGGCTTGCGCTCAAGAATGAAAACTTGGCGGATGTCATGAGGCAGACAACTTCAAGTTCTGGCCGAAGTTGCTGATACATGGCGGCAAGCTGGAATTCGTATTCAAAGTCCGTTACCGCTCGCAAACCACGCACGAGCACCTGGGCACCAAGTTCGTGCGCGCACTCCACCGTTAGATTGGCAAAACTCCTCACCTGGACATTCGGCCACTGCTTTACGGCGGTCGTTAGCATATCTACGCGGTCTTCCAACGAAAACAAGACGTCCTTCTGGGGATTGGCGTAAACGCCAACGAAGAGTGCATCGAACAATCGGGACGCCCTCGCAATAATATCCATGTGTCCGTTCGTAACCGGATCGAAACTCCCAGGATAGAGCGCCGTGCGCACGGTCTTCTTCGCCTTCCGCTTGCTTGCCGATGCACATTATATAGCAATTGCAGACGCTCGTCATACAAGGATGCTGCAATGCCAATCACTCATGCTGTCGCATGAGAAGAACAACTGCCATCCTTCTCAGCGGTATTCTACCAACGAGAGATTCACTTTACAAATCCCACGCTTCATGGCGCCCTGCACTTTACAGGTGAACTGAAAGCCCCGAACTTTGTGGAATTGCACGGGCATTCATTGTCTGCTATCCTAGCTCAAGACATTCTTCTCTTTAAACCCGTCCCGCGAGGCAGGTAAGAGAGGTCCAGATATACTTGGATGCTTCTTGCCTGCGGGCAGGAAGTTTTTTTGTGCCGTCAGCACACCGCTTACGCAAGGTGTCCTGTCGTCCTGAGCAGCGAGCGATCTATGACTAGTCGGGGGAAAAACTTACTCCAGGCCCAGGAAATCCGCCGCGCGCTCTCGCGCATTGCCCATGAAATTGTGGAGCACAACCGCGGCGCTGAAAACATCGTCCTGGTTGGCATCCAGGCCAAGGGAGCACCGCTGGCACGACGGCTTGCCGGCAGCATTGAAGATCTCGAAAGCGCCGTGGTGCCGGTCGGCAGGCTGGATATCACCCTCTATCGCGACGACCTCGAGCGCGAGCACTTTCGTCCAAACGTCCGCGAGACGCAAATTCCGGTTGACCTCACTGAGAAACACGTTATTCTCGTGGACGACGTGCTCTATACGGGTCGGACCATTCGCGCCGCCATGGATGCGGTCATGGATTTCGGCCGCCCCCGGACGATTCAGCTTGCCGTGCTCATTGATCGCGGGCACCGCGAGTTGCCAATTCGGGCCGACTACGTGGGCAAGAACGTGCCGACGTCGCGGGCGGAGGAAATCGAGCTTCACCTCTTGGAAACAGACGGCAAGGATGAAGTCATCTTGGTGCCCACGCCGGAAGGCAGCGTCTAGATGCCGCTAGAGCGCAAAGACCTCCTCGACCTGGATGACTTCTCGTCTGAGGAGATTGAACTCCTGTTGGAGACTACCGCCGCCATGACGGAGGTCCTCTCCCGTCCTATTCGACGCGTGCCAACTCTGCGGGGGAAGACGATCGTCAACATGTTCTATGAGGCCAGCACACGCACGCGCTCATCATTCGAACTGGCGGCGAAGAACCTCTCCGCGGACTTGGTCAATGTATCCGCCAGCCAGAGCAGCGTCGAGAAGGGCGAGTCCCTCATTGACACGATGCGCACTTTACAGGCCCTTGGCGCGGACATGGTTGTCATGCGGCACTGGGAAGCGGGAGCGCCCTATCTCGCTGCATCCTGGTTGAACGCGTCGGTGATCAATGCCGGCGACGGCTGGCACGCCCACCCCAGCCAGGCGCTGCTCGATCTCTACACCGTTCAGGAACGACGCGGCTCGATTGAAGGATTGAAGCTCGTCATCGTCGGAGACATCCTGCATAGCCGCGTGGCACGCTCCAACCTCTGGGGCTTTGGCAAATTGGGAGCGCAGATCGTACTGTGCGGCCCACCGACACTTCTAACGCCGGAACTCCTCGCAATTGCGCAAGACCTGCCTCAGGTGACAATTTCATACAATCTCGATGAGGCGATTGCGGATGCCGATGTGGTGATGATGCTGCGCTTGCAGCGCGAGCGCATGGCGAGCGGTCTCCTGCCATCAGTGCGAGAGTATGCGGCACGTTTCGCGCTCACGCGCAAACGCATGGGGCGCGCGCGCCCAAACGCGCTCATCATGCACCCCGGTCCTATGAACCAGGGCGTGGAGATCACACCTGAGTTAGCGTACGGTGAGCAATCCGTAATCGAGGACCAGGTCACGAACGGCGTGGCAGTACGCATGGCCGTCTTCTATCTCCTCGCGGGCACATCGGAGCGAATCGCATGAACGCAAACTGGCTGATACAGGGGGCGCGGGTACTCGATCCGGCAAACAGCCTCGATGGGGTTCGTGATGTGCTAGTTAAGGACGGCAAGATTGCCTGCATCGAAAACTCGATCGCTGTCGATGCCTTGCCTGTGATTAACGCCAGCGGCCTCGTGCTTGCTCCGGGCTTCGTGGACCTGCATTGCCACCTGCGCGAGCCGGGCTTCGAGTACAAAGAGACCATAGCAACCGGCACTCGGGCGGCCGTGCGCGGCGGCTTTACGACGGTGTGTAGCATGGCGAACACAGATCCGGTCGTGGATTCACCGGCAACCGTAGCCCTTATTCTCGACCGCGCCAAGGATGCCGCAGCCGCAAAAGTGTTTCCACTGGCCGCCGTCACCCAAGGCTTTGGCGGCACACACCTCGTCGAGATGGCAGCTCTGGCGGATGCAGGCGCCGTGGCGTTTTCCGACGACGGTCTGCCCATCGCCGATGCCCGCATGATGCGCCATGCCCTCGAGTACAGCCTCCTCGTAGGCAAGCCTATCGTGAATCACTGTGAAGACCCCGCGCTGGCGCACGATGGCGTCATGAACGAAGGTCTGACCTCACTGCGGCTCGGTCTGCGCGGGATGCCGGCGGAAGCCGAGGAGACGATGGTGGCGCGCGATGCTCTCCTGGCCCGACGCACCGGTGCGCACGTGCACATCGCCCACGTGTCCACACTAGGCAGCGTGGAGATCATCCGCGCGGCGAAGCTGCAAGGTATTCGCATTACCGCTGAGGTGACGCCCCACCATCTCACGCTCACCGAAACGCTCGTTGCCGAGAGCTTGCCAGTGAAAGAAGGGGCCGCGCTCGCCTACGACACGCAGGCCAAAGTCAAGCCCCCACTCCGTACCGAGGCTGACATCGAGGCCCTCATCGAGGGACTGAATGACGGCACGATCGACGCAATTGCCACCGACCATGCGCCTCACAGCACAAACGACAAGCTCTGCGAATTCAGCGAAGCGGATTCAGGGATTTCGTGCCTTGAGACTGCCTTCTCGCAGGCATATCAGTTAGTAGAAGTAGGCAAGATCACGCTACAAACGCTCGTCCGCAAGCTGACCTCGGAACCCTCACAGGTGTTTGGCCTGGCAACGGGAACGCTATCCGGCGGAGCACCGGCTGACGTGGTGCTCCTTGATCTCGAAAGTTCCTGGACGGTTGATCCGAACGAGTTTGCATCGAAAGGCAAGAACACGCCCATCGCCGGCACAACGCTGCCCGGCAGAGTCGCGATGGCGTTTGTAGACGGCCGGCCGGTGCACGTAGCGGAGAACTATGCTGAAAGAGGTGCGACACAGACGTGACGAACGGAGCAAATCATCCCCATGCCCTCCTGGCCCTGGAAGACGGCAAGGTCTTCTTCGGCCGGGCCTTTGGGTCGGCCAAAGATGCCTCGGGCGAGCTATGCTTCAACACGAGCATGACCGGCTACCAGGAAATCTGCACCGACCCGTCGTACCGCGGGCAGATCGTTACCCTAACGTACCCGCTTATCAATAATTACGGCATCACGCCGGTCGACATGGAATCGGTAAGCCCGTGGTTGTCCGGTCTGGTTGTGCGCGAACTCTGCGCGCACCCGAACAACTGGCGCGCCACGCTTGAACTCGATGAATTCCTGGCTAACAACGATATTCCCGGTATCTACGGGTTGGATACACGGGCGATAACCCAGCACTTGCGCACGCACGGCTTCAAACGCGCCGTGCTCGCGGTAGCGCCGCCGGACGATTTGCCGGATGAAGCGCGCGATTCGTTCTTGTGGACGAGCGGTCGCACACCGGGCATTGAAGGGCTTGTGAACGAATGCATAGCGCGAGCCCGGGATGTAACGCCTCTCTCCGACCACGACGTAGTCGGCGAAGTCTCGGTGAACACGGGCACGTATGCAGCCCACGCGCCATGGGAGCCGTGGTCCATGCCGTCCCGCATTGCCGCGCGGAAACGTGTTGTCCTCATCGACACCGGCGGCAAGCACAACATCGCGCATTCGCTCACGAGCCGCGGCGCCGAGGTTGTCTGGGTGCCGTACGGCACAGGGTACGAAGCGATTCGGGAAATCGACCCTGACGGGGTAGTGGTGTGCAACGGGCCGGGAGACCCGGAAGTCGACGCGGTCGCCGCAACCGTCGAGACCACCGCGAAACTCATGCAACGCTATCCGTTGCTGGGCATCTGCCTGGGACACCAGATCATCGCGCTCGCCGCGGGCGCCCGGACGAGCCGCCTCAAATTCGGCCATCGGGGAGCCAATCATCCTGTGCAGGATATCGAGAGCGGCAAAGTGCACATCACGACGCAGAACCACGGCTTCCAGGTTGACGCCGGCAGCATTCGCGAGAATTCGGGCTTCCGCGTGAGCCATATCAGCCTCAACGACGGTTCGGTGGAGGGCCTCCGCCATCAGGATTTACCGGTATTGAGCGTGCAGTATCACCCTGAGGCCTGCCCCGGCCCGCAAGACAACCAATACATCTTCGACGAATTCGCAGAGCTCATTACATGAAAGACAGACCGTCCAAAGTACTCATTGTTGGCTCGGGTCCGATCATCATCGGCCAAGCTGCCGAATTCGACTACGCCGGCACGCAAGCCTGCAAAGCCATGCGCGAGGAGGGCGTGACCTCAATTCTCGTCAATTCCAATCCCGCCACGATTATGACCGATGAGGACATTGCCGACGTCGTGTACATCGAGCCGCTCACGGTGCCGGTGATCGAGCGCATCATCGCGCGCGAGCAGCCCGATGGGCTTATTCCCACCCTCGGCGGGCAGACCGGCCTGAATCTCGCCGTCGCCCTTGCCGATGCTGGCGTACTCGACAGGTACAACGTGCGGCTCCTGGGTACACCACTTTCCGCAATCCAGAAAGCGGAGGACCGGGAGCTCTTTCGGCAAACGATGACCGAGATCGGCGAGCCGATCCCCGCCAGCAGGACGGTCAATTCCGTCCAAGCAGCCGAGGAGTTTGTAGCCGAAATCGGTTTGCCGGTCGTCATCCGGCCCGCCTACACGCTTGGCGGCACCGGCGGCGGCATCGCGCATACGCCGGACGAACTGCGCACCGTGGTAGCGGGCGGTCTCTCCGCCAGCCCCATCACCCAGGTGCTCGTGGAAGAGTACTTGCTGGGCTGGAAGGAGATCGAGTATGAAGTCATGCGCGACAGCGCCGACAACTGCATCACCGTGTGCAACATGGAGAACATCGACCCCATGGGCGTGCACACCGGTGATTCCATCGTTATCGCTCCCAGCCAGACCTTGAGCGACCGTGAATACCAGATGCTCCGCACGGCGTCTCTCAATATCATCCGATCGCTGGGCATAGAGGGTGGCTGTAACGTGCAATTGGCGCTGGACCCCCATTCGTTCGCCTATCGCGTCATCGAAGTCAACCCCCGCGTCAGTCGCTCGTCGGCACTCGCTTCCAAGGCTACCGGTTACCCGATTGCGCGTATGGCGGCAAAGATTGCCATCGGGCGCACCCTGGACAAGCTACCGAATCCTATTACGCAAAGAACAACCGCCGCTTTCGAACCGGCCCTAGACTATGTCGTTGCCAAAATCCCGCGGTGGCCCTTCGACAAGTTTCCGTCGGGAGACCGGGTACTCGGCACGCAGATGAAGTCCACGGGCGAGGTGATGGCGATTGATCGCACGTTGGAGGCCGCCTTACAAAAGGCTGTGCGGGGCCTTGAAATCGGCGACCGCAGCCTCATGTGGGAAGACGAACAGTGGCAACGCGAACCGGAAGCCGTCTGGCAACACATTACCGAGGCCAGCGATCTGCGCCTCTGGGCGATTATGAGCGCGCTGCGACGGGGGACGAGCGTGGAAGAGCTTGCTCGACGCTCCCACATCGACACGTTCTTTCTTCAGAAATTCGCCGGCATTCGCGACATGGAGCAACGCCTGCTCACCGAGTCGCTCACGCCCGGCTTGCTGTGGGAAGCGAAACGCCTGGGCTTTGCCGATTCCCAGATTGGCACCTTGGCCGACGTTCTCCCAACCCGCGTGCGCGAGATGCGCAAGCAATGGGGCATCGTGCCGGTCTACAAGATGGTCGACACCTGCGCCGCCGAGTTTGAAGCGCAGACACCCTATTTCTACAGCACGTACGAGCTTGAGAATGACGCGCCTTCCTTGACTGCGGAAAGAGCCGCCGTAGTTGGTTCCGGCCCAATTCGCATCGGTCAGGGCATCGAATTTGACTACTGCTCAGTGCACGCGGCGTGGGCGCTCGATAGCGCCGGTGTGCAGAGCATCATGGTGAATAGTAACCCCGAAACCGTCTCCACCGACTTCGATACCTCCGACCGCCTCTACTTCGAACCGCTGGATACGGAGAGCGTCCTTAACGTCCTTGATAACGAGGGCGTGCCGCCAACTATCGTGCAGTTCGGCGGACAAACTGCCATTAACTTAGCGGAGCCGCTGACGCTGGACAATGTCGCGCTTGCCGGGAGCGGCGTCTCCGCCATCGATCTTGCCGAAGACCGGCGCAAGTTCGAGGCGTTCCTGGACCGGCTCGGCATACCGCAACCGCCGGGGGCCGCTGTCACCAACGTCGAAGACGCCCTCTCCATTGCCTCGAACATCGGCTATCCGGTGCTGGTGCGGCCTTCCTATGTGCTCGGCGGCCGCGCCATGGAAATCGTGAATACGCCGGAAGACCTCAAGAGCTACGTGGCGACCGCCGTACAGCTTTCGACGCGCCATCCGGTCTTGGTGGATAAGTATCTCCAAGGCAAGGAAGTCGAGGTGGACGCGATCTGCGACGGCAAGGACGTGCTCATTCCCGGCATCATGGAGCACATCGAACGCGCCGGTGTACATTCTGGCGATAGCTTTGCGGTCTATCCGCCCCGGGATCTGCACGGCCACATCGAACAGACCATCGTGGATTACACGACGCGCATCTGCCTGGAACTGGGGGTTTTGGGACTGGTCAACATCCAATACGTGATCTTCCAGGATGAAGTGTTCGTGCTCGAAGTGAATCCGCGATCCAGCCGCACGGTGCCGTTTCTCAGCAAGGTCACGGAGGTGCCTATGGTGCGCCTGGCAACGCTGACCATGCTCGGCAAATCACTCGCTGAAATGGGCTACGCTGGCGGCCTGTGGCCGAATCAGCCCTTGGTCGCGGTTAAGGCGCCGGTCTTTAGCATGGCAAAGCTCCGCGGCGTAGAAACCTCGGTGGGGCCAGAGATGAAGTCCACCGGTGAAGTCATGGGTGTGGACGTCACGTTTGAGGCGGCGTTGTACAAGGCAATGGTGGCTTCCGGGCTCAATGTTCCTGCCGGCGGCACTTTCCTGCTTTCCATTGCGGATGCGGACAAAGACGCCATTCGCCCCATCGTCCGCCAACTTGCCGCCGCTGGGTATAACTTCATGGCTACCGAAGGCACCGCCACCATGCTGGAGTCTATGGGTATTCCGGTGCGCATGATTAGCAAACGCCTGCAAGGCACGCCCAACGTGGTCTCCGTGATTCGGGACGGCGAGGTGCAAGCCGTCATCAACTCGCTTACGGGCGGGCGCGCGGTGCTACAGGACGGCTTCTACATCCGCCGCGCGGCGGTAGAGCGCCAGATTCCCTGCCTCACGTCGCTGGATACTTCGCGCGCCCTGGCCACGGCGCTATCCCTCCAGCAGGATGCGTATCTGGTGCAGCCGCTTTCCGACTACAGAGATGATCGCTGAGTTCGCTTGGCAGTCGTGACCTTTGCGTTCACGGCCATTCAGATGAATTGCGAATGTGAGTCATGAGCATCGTCCAAGAGTTGGCAAAGGTTGTCTCGAACGAACCCGTCGCGGACGGGCTGCTCGTTATGCGCTTGCATTCGCCGCAGATTGCCAAGCAGTGCCAGCCTGCGCAATTCGTTCACGTGCGCTGTGGCGATGGCATCGATCCCTTGCTGCTGCGTCCCTTCAGCATGCTGACCGTTAACCGCGAAGCCGGTACGCTCGATATTCTCTACCAGGTGGTAGGACATGGCACAGGGATCCTCAAGAACCAGCGTGCCGGTGATGAAATCCTGCAGCTAGGTCCACTGGGAACAACCTTCTCCACCCCACCCAATCCGGGCAACCTGCTGATGATCGGCGGGGGCATTGGCATCGCACCCCTGGTCTTCTTGGCGGAAACGATGATACCGCGAGGCTACACAGTGACACTGCTCGCTGGCGCCCGCACGGCTGCGCGTCACCTCCCCGCCGAGTTCGTGCCGCCGGAGGTGGAATACGTGCTGGCAACGGACGACGGTTCAGTAGGCTATCACGGGCCGGTAACGGATCTTATTGCGGACTACTACCTCTGGAGCGACGCCGTCTACATCTGCGGTCCGTGGCCGATGCTCACGGCGATCAACACCGCCTACCAAGCACGAGTTTGGGGCTGGAACAGCAAGAAGCCCATCCAGGTCTCCCTGGAAAACCAGATGGGATGCGCGATGGGCGTCTGCCTGGGCTGCGTGGTAACAACGCCGCGGGGATACCAGCGCGTGTGCCGCGACGGCCCGGTGTTCTCATTGCATGAGTTGCACCAGGAGATCGTCTCTAGGCCGACGGTATGATCCCTCTCCTGGGGGAGAGGGCCGGGGCGAGGGCGATTACACGTGAAACCAGTCCACTCTGTCACTCTGAACGAAATGGAGTGCCTACCGCGCCCCAGACCGGACGCCGTTAAATTGAACGTGTTGGTTACCAAGATCCACTCGCAAAGATTGCAGATGGATTACGTGCCCCCTCGCGGGGCGCCCTTTCGCGGAATCAACCAAGGTCTTGCTCGGGTCGCACTATGGGATGAGAGCGGCGGCTGGCTTCCTGACCGTCATTTGTATGTTTAACAAGGCGGACTAATGCGCGCATGTAACAGGTTTACGTGAGGGGCGCATTGTCCGTCATTCCCGCGAAAGCTCGCCCCGTGCCGGGGCGCGGAATCCATCTTCATCGTCCGAGGCTTAGAGTGTGCGGAGCGGGGGAAAAGCCCTCGCTCCGGTTGGGTTGCGCCAAATCAAGAGAAGATGGATTCCCGTTTCCACGGGAATGACGGATGGAGAGCGACTCTCCGTGGAGCGCGGGGCCTGCCCGTCATTCCGGCGAACGCCGGAATCCAGGGTGTGCGCGACGAAGATGGATTCCCGCTTTCGCGGGAATGACGGACTCTGTCCCAGCCCATCGTAGCTTGAGGGCTGGTCACCCGCTCGTTGACACTCCGCTGTAGCGCGGGGGCTTGTCCCCCGCTCTTTGGCACTCCGTTGTAGCGCGCGGGCTTGCTCCCCCGCCCTTTGGCACTCCGTTGTAGCGAGGGGCTTGTCACCCGCTCCTTAGACATGAACTTACCCGATCTTGGCCAAGGAGTTAGAGTGCCGAGAATATCAGTTCGCAGGCGTTTCTGTTCAGCGGTGACGTCAGAGCGTCGCGAACTTCAAGCAAACAGGGGTGGGCACGCTGGCAACGTGTCCCGTGGGTGTGAGCGCCCCGGTTTCGTTGTCGATGCGGAACGTGACTATGCTATCGGTATCTTGATTTGCCGCCAACAAGTACGTGCTCGTGGGATCGATGACGAAGTTGCGGGGCACCTCGCCCAGCGTAGATTGGTACCCAACCAGACTAAGAGTTCCATCCGCCTCGTTCACCGCATAGATGACGATGCTGTCATGGCCGCGATTAGAGCCATACACAAACTTGCCGGAAGGATGCACGTGTATGTCGGCAGTATGGCTGGTCTCCGTGAAGTCCGGTGGCAGCGTGGGGATGGTCTGGAGCTCGCTCAGAGCGCCACTCTTCTGATCGTAGGCAAACACCGTTACGGTGTTGCCAATTTCGTTGATCACGTATACGACCCGGCCGTTGGGGTGAAAGTCCAGATGGCGCGGTCCCGCGCCCGGTGTGACAGTACCAAACGGCGGGTCCGCCGGCGGCAGCTTGCCATTCTCGAGGTCTAGTCCATATACAAGCAACTGGTCGAGACCAAGATCGCATGCCAAGGCGAATCTGTTTGCCGGATCAGGCGTAAACGAGTGTCCGTGCGGCCCTGCCTGGCGATCCGGATTGACACTGGAACCGACATGTTGCACCCAGTCCGTCGCCGGCCCCACGCTCCCGTCCTGCTCAATAGGCAGAATCGCCACACTGCCGCTCGAATAATTCGCCGCAATGACGTACCTACACGTTTGCTCAATGCTGACGTGGCACGGTCCCGCGCCACACGACGATTGCCGATTGAGAAACGTCAATCCGCCTGTCTCGGGATCAACCGCGAACGCCGAAACGGCGCCACCGTCATGGCCGTCGATTTCCGGTACTGCATTTACCGCGTAGAGAAGGGGAAGCCTCGGATGCAACGTCAGAAATGACGGGTTCGGTACGTCCGGCACGGAATGCACCAATTCGACCGCGCCGCTAGTCATGTCCATACGGCAAACGTAGATTCCTTCGGCGCCGCCACCAAGTTCCGTGGCTCCCGTGAACGTGCCGACGTAAATGAAACGCGTGTCTGCCATTCGTGCACTCATAGTACTTGCTCTTCTTCCTTTTGCCAGCGTTACTTAGGATGATCTGTGATTCGCAATTCTACTGCTAACGACCTCAAGGGCCTTGCCAACACTTGTGCTGGACTTCATGTTTTATTTGCTACGGAGGAGGGACTCCAGCGCAGCCTCTATCCTAGAATACCGAAATTCAAACCCGGCTTCAGTCAAACGCGACGGCAGCGCGCGTTGCCCGTGCAGCACGACATCGGCCATTTCGCCCATGGCGAGTCGAAGGCCCCACGACGGCACACGAAAGAGCGAAGGCCGTCTCATGGTCTTGCCCACGGCACTGGCAAGAGTGGAAAACTGCACCGGATTTGGCGCGCAGACGTTGACAGGGCCGGCCACTTCCTCATGGGCTATGAGGAACGCCATCGCCCGCACGGTGTCTTCTATGTGAATCCAAGGCACCCATTGGTGGCCGCTGCCCAGTGCGCCTCCCGCAAAGAAGCGAAAAGGCAAAGTCACACGTGGCAGCATGCCGCCTTCTGTGCTTAGAGAGACACCCAAGCGCAGCAGCACTCGCCGCGTTCCAACCTCCTCGACCGCAGCCGACGCATCTTCCCACTCCTGGGACAGGTCGGCAAGGTAGCCGGTTCCCCGTGCCTGCTGCTCGCCAACTTCCCGATCTTCCGTGTTGCCATAGTAACCCACTGCGGACGCTTGGAGCAGCACCGCCGGCTTCTCTGCAGCGGCGCGAATGGCGGTGACGAGGCTGCTCGTCGAAAGAACCCGGCTGTCGCGCAATCTCTGTTTGCGGGCACGCGTCCAGCGCCCGTTAGCGATACCCTCCCCGGCAAGATTCACCACTGCGTCCGCGCCATCGACCAGGTCCTGCCACTCTTCGCTGCCGCTGCCGCCCCACAGTGCTACCTCGCTGCCTGCAGGTAGTCCTGCCACCCTTTGCGGGTGCCGGCTCAAGACGACAACCCGCCATCCTTGAGCGCACAGATGCTGGGTTAAAGCGCGTCCGATCAGCCCGCTGCCACCGGAAATTATCACTCGCATCCTTGCCTCTCTCCCCGTTTCGTCAACGCCCAACTTGCTATTCGGTCGAATCGCATTTCTTCCCGCCATTACTGGCATGAACGCATCTGCCCAATTTGAGGGGAATAAGCCGAATCTGGTATAATACCAGTTGTGAATGACACCCGCACACTCCGGCCAATCGAAGCCCTGGCCGAATCCGGCTCTCTCCTCAATCGGCGTATCTGGCTGGTGCTGCTGCCGATCGGATTAGATTTGCTCATTTGGCTCGCGCCGCGTGTCATATTGGGGGTAGACCTGCTCCCGCTGAACGAGGGTACGCCTTCTTCGCTGGAAAATGGAGGGGGCGCCGAAGGCGGCAACATGCTCGCTCTTCTCCGTGAGTCAAACGTGCTTTCCCTTTTGCTTGGCGTTTGGGTGCCGTCTCTCGGCACTTCGGCTGCCGGGGCCGAGGCGAGTGCATCAGTAGTCTTGGAGACTTTCCCACAGTTACTGTTCGCTTTGGTGCTCCTCCTGCCAGTCAGTCTATTGCTCGGTAGCACTTACCTTGCCTTGATCGCCGCGGAAGTTCAAGAGCGTGCGCTGACGTGGGACGTTTTCGTGCCGCGTGTCCTGCGTCTGGCGTTGCGACTCGCCGGGCTGGTGGGCATTCTCTTTGTGGTAACGGTTGTGCCTTTCACGATTTCAGGTCTCCTCCTTACAGCCGTCCCCTTCCTGGGGTCCTTGTTGTTCTTGCTCTCAATCGCCGTATTGCTTTGGATTGCATTCTATGTCTTTTTTGTCGTGAATAGTGTGGCGCTCGTGCGCCAGAACCTGCCAAAGGTTATCCGGCTTACCCTCGACTTGATCCACAGCAACGCCTGGTCGTTTGTCGGCTTCTTCCTGCTCTATTGGCTGATCGTCTTCGGCACCAGCATCGTGTGGAGCTTTGTCATCGACCTGGCAATCTTCAATATCGGAATCGGGAGGATTGTGGCTACCGTCGGCAACGCGTACGTCGGGACGTGGGTAACTATCGCAATGTTCATGTACATCTGGAACCGGTTACTCATCTTCCGTGGTGAACCCACGGCTACTTAGCAGTCCACGGCACTCAATCACAAAGGGACGTCTATGGCTAAGAAGATTATGGAGAATGGCGGCGGCGCTGCGACAATGGTAGTAGAACCAGAGCCGAGTGCCGCTGACTTGAATGACTACACTGCGGCGGATATTCAGGTCTTGGAAGGGCTCGAGCCCGTACGCACGCGCCCGGGCATGTTCATTGGCAGCACTGACGTGCGGGGCTTACATCATCTCGTCTATGAGGTTGTGGACAACAGTGTAGACGAAGCGCTCGCGGGCCTCTGCGACCGCATTTGCATCACCATTCATGCCGATTGCAGCGTCACCATCGAGGACAACGGCCGCGGCATTCCGGTCGACGTGCACGAGAAGACCGGTGTCTCCGCCCTGGAAACGGTCCTTACCCGGCTGCATGCCGGCGGCAAGTTTGGCGGCAAGAGCTACAAAGTCTCGGGCGGACTCCACGGCGTTGGCGTCTCCATCGTCAATGCTCTCTCGACAAAGCTCGTTGCAACGGTTTACCAGGCGCCAAACGTCTATCGGCAAGAGTACGCAAACGGCGCGCCCCTGGTCCAAATAGAACAGGTGGGCACTACCGACCGCAACGGCACCACCATCCACTTCCTGCCGGACTCCGCGATCATGGAGACCCTCGATTACGAGTTCAATACGCTCGCGCAGCGCTTCCGAGAGGTGGCCTACCTTTGCCCCGCGCTCCGCATAGAGTTTCGTGATGAGCGGACGGCGCGCGAGTTGACTTTCTACTTCGAAAGCGGGATTCGCGCTTTCGTACATCAAATGAACCGGCGGAAGACAATCATCAATAGTGAGGAAATCTTCTTTGCCGGGGCGGCGAACTCGCTGCAACTTGAGGCGGCACTGCAGTATACACAAAGTTACGACGAGCGCATCTTCGCATTTGCGAACACCATCAACAATGTTGACGGCGGCACGCACTTGACCGGGTTTCGCTCGGCGCTGACCCGCACGCTCAATGACTATGCCCGCAAGCAAAACCTCATCAAGGAGAAGGACCTTTCGCTGACAGGCGACGACGTGCGCACTGGGCTCACCGCCGTGATCAGCGTGAGGCTGACCAACCCTCAATTCGAAGGACAGACCAAAGCCAAGCTCGGCAACTCGGAAGTCCGCGGCTTTGTCGAAACGACCGTCAACGAGAGGCTCGGCCAGTACCTGGAAGAGCATCCCAGCGAAGGCAAGGCCATCATCGAAAAGTGCCTGAACGCCGCCCGCGCGCGCATCGCCGCGCAAAAGGCGCGGGACATGGTGTCGCGCAAAGGCTACTTGGATGTCTCCACGCTGCCAGGCAAACTGGCGGACTGCTCCGAGCGCAGCATGGAAAACGCCGAGATCTTCATCGTAGAGGGAGAATCCGCCGGCGGTAACGCAAAGCAGGGGCGCGAGCGGCGCTTCCAGGCGATCCTCCCATTGCGGGGCAAGATCCTCAATGCCGAACGCACAAACCTCGACCGCATGCTTTCCAACGCTGAAATCCGCGCGTTAGTTACCGCACTTGGCACGAGCATTGGCGAGACGCTCGATATAACGAAGCTGCGGTACGGCAAGGTCATCATCATGACCGACGCCGACGTAGACGGCGCCCACATCCGCACGCTATTGCTCACGTTCTTCTTCCGTTATATGCGTGAAATCATCTCCAACCAGCGCCTCTACATCGCGCAAGCCCCCCTCTATCGCGTGGCGCGCGGCCGCGACGTTCACTACGCGTGGGACGACGATGAGCGCGACCGCATACTCAAGGAGTTCAAACGCACAAACGTCGCGATGCAGCGCTATAAGGGACTCGGCGAAATGAACGCCGACCAATTGTGGGAAACCACCATGGACCCGGCGCGCCGCAAGCTCCTGCAGGTCATGTTGGAGGACGAAGCTGCCGTCAGTCTGGTCTTCGACCGGCTCATGGGCGATGACCCGCAGGCGCGCAAACGCTTCATCCAGGCGCACGCCAAGGAAGTCCAGCACCTCGACGTATAGGCACTCCTGTCATATACTGATGCACATACGCCGACTGGGAACCGCTGGGACATGAGGAGACGTTATGCGTCTTGCTACGAAGAGCCGCTCCTAGCTCGGCACGACCACAAGGATTCAAAGAAGCATCCTTAAGGCGGTGGAGCGGGCGCGGCTATGAGCATCACTCCGGACAACGCCCAGTTTGTCGTACTCAGTTTCGAGGGCCCCGACCGCTATTCACAAGCCGGCGGGCTTGGCACCCGTGTCACCGAACTTTCTCGTGCCTTGGCCCAAGCGGGATTCACGACCCATCTCCTCTTCATCGGCGACCCTACGCTGCCCTCCGTCGAGACAAGCGAATGCGGCAACCTGCACTTCTACCGCTGGTGCCAGTGGATAAGCCAATCTCATCCCACAGGCGCGTACGAGGCCGAATGGGACAAGCTCATCGATTACGCGAACAGCGTGCCCTGGTTCGTGACAGACCGCATCGTGCAGCCCGCCGCCGACCAAGGCCGGATGACCGTAGTAATGGCGGAAGAGTGGCATACGACAGAGACTCTGGCGCGGCTGAGCGACTCGCTTCACTTCAACGGGCTCCGCCAGCAGTGCGTGCTGCTTTGGAACGCCAACAACGAATTCGGTTTTGGTCACATCGACTTCCCCCGCCTCGACTTCACTGCCACCATCACAACCGTCAGCCGCTTCATGAAGCACCGTCTCTGGGACTGGGGGCTAAACCCGCTCGTCCTGCCCAACGGCATTCCCCGCCGCCTGCTCGAGAAAGTGCCGCAGCAACCGGTAAGGAGACTGCGCGAAGGGATGGCCGCGGACTTCCTGCTGCTCAAGATGGGCCGCTTCGACCCGGATAAGCGCTGGCTCCAAGCCATAGAAGCTGCCGGTCAGCTCAAGCACGCCGGACATCGCGTGCGCTTTATCGCGCGCGGCGGGCTGGAGCCCCATGGCGGTGACGTCTTGCACCGGGCGGCTGAAATGGGCCTAGTCGTGAGAGACATTCACAGTGACAATTCGGACTTAGAGGGGGCGCTGGATACGATACTCGCTGCTCGCGAAGAAGCGGATGTCTTCAATCTCTGCGAATTCGTGCCGGAGCCACTGCAGCGCGTGTTTTACTCCGCCAGTGACGCGGTATTGGCCAACAGCGGCTATGAACCGTTTGGTTTAGTGGGCCTGGAAGCCATGGCATGCGGCGCCGTGGCGGTCACAGGGACCACCGGAGAAGACTACGCCGTGCAATTGCACAACGCCCTCTCGGTCGAGACCGACGATCCGGCGGAGCTGGCGAGCTATTTACAGCTCGTTCACAGCCAACCCGACGTGATCCGGCAACTCAAGCGCCACGCGCGTCAGACCGCCGCCCTCTTTACGTGGGATTCCACCATCCGTGACTTGGTGGGCAAGGTCGAATACCTCGCTACCAAGCAAGGCATTGACTTGCAGAGCAACGCAGATGGCTGAGAACCTGGTCATCTATGCCATCGCGCACCAGCCGCGGCGTGTGCGCCTGCCTGCCAACGCTATCCCGCCCGGCACTGCGCCGGAGGACATGGCGCCGCTCCTCTTCGATGAGAAGATGAATGAGCGCTACTTTCGCAAGGTGGCCCGCTATTGCTACAAACCCGCAACCGAGCTTTGGCTACAGCTTCTCGATAGCGGCCTCAAGCTCTGCTTCGGCGTTTCACTCTCGCTGATCAGGCAAGCGCTTCTCTGGGAGCCCTCTGTCCTTGACGGCTTCAAACGCATTGTCGACCACCCGAATACGGAACTCATTGGCGTAGACCCCTATCACTCGTTTCTCATGCTGATCGACTTGCCGGAGTTCACTGCACGCATGAAGGGCATGGTGAACGAGCTGGACGGGCACTTTGGCCAACGACCCACAGTGACCGACACGACGGAAATGCTCGTCTCAGAGACGATAGTCAGTGCGCTCGAGACTGCCGGCTTCCATGGCGCCCTAATGGACGGAAGAGAGTGGATACTAGACTGGCGCCAGCCAACGTATCTCTACTATCATCGCCCGGCGGTAAAGCTGCTGGCACGGCACTATGAACTGAGCGATGACGTCGGCTACCGCTTTTCGCAGCGCCAGTGGGCGGGCTGGCCCTTGATGGCCGACGACTACGCGCATTGGCTACGGAGTTCCCCGGGCCAGTTTGTAATGGTCGGCTGGGATTTCGAGACGTTCGGGGAGCACCAGTATTACGACAGCGGCGTTTTCGAATTCATGCAGGCGCTGCCACGCTACCTAAAGCGCGAAGGCGTTGCCCCCGCAACGGCTACGGAGGTGATAAACGCCTACGGTGACCGGGCCCACGAGCTTGCGCTGCCGCCGTTTCCCAGTACATGGGCGGGGTCTGGCGGCGCGGAGTTCTTTTTTGGCAATGATCCCCAGCGCGCCCTCTTTCACCTCATGACCGCCTGCTACCATAAGGCGCAGCTAACTGGAAACGCGGAACTGGTCGACTTGGCGCTTTGGCTCACGCAGTCCGACAATCTTCACCTGATCAACTGGTGGGGCCGCTGGGGCTCTGAGGCCGAAGTGTCTGTCTACTTCATGCCCGACGAATGGTGGAGCCTGGGCGTGGACGGCATCATCTGGGAACAACAGTGCGTCTACAAGAACTTTCTGAGCGCGCTTGACAGCTACCTCTAACCGCGATTAATTGCAGAGGCACGAGAAAGCCAGAGCGAATCGCTGGTACAGCCATGAGTTTCATAGCCATAGAGAGTGGGATTAGCAGCATCTGTAACGGCTCGCAGAGCCGTAGCTTCTACACGCTCATGCGTTCGTCCGCGCGGGCCTTCCACTTAGCATAATTCGGTGATTGTAGGAGAGCGCCGTTGGTTTGAACCACCAATTGATCGTTCTGCCCCCGCGGGTCACCGCGCTGCTCGTTGACGCGGGCAAGTAGCGCGCGCATCTCCTCGATGCGCCCATTGACTTCGGCATTGCCGGCCAGATTGCGGCACTCCTGCGGGTCATCAACCAGGTTGAAGTACCGTTCCCTGCCCGTATGGTGGAACCAGGTGTACTTTTCCCGCTTCGTCGCGATGAACTGCATGCCTTGGTCCCAGCCATGGATTCTGGTTTGTTCCCCTTGCAGGAATTCGCGCCATTCAGTTTCTTCGCCACGCGCGAGCGGAAGAAGGCTCTTTCCGTCGACGGATTCAGGGATCTCCACCCGCGCGGCGTCGAGCACGGTCGGCATGAGGTCGCGAAGTTCGATTATCTCGTCGCAAGACCCGCCGCGCTCCTCGTCCCATGTGTCTGGATACTTGATGAAGAACGGGATGCGCGCGGAGCCGTCGTTGGAGTAACCCTTGCGCCACAGACAGTGGTCGCCGAGCATGTCGCCATGGTCGGAGGTGAAGATGAAAAGTGTGTTGCGCAAGGCATCGCGATCGCGCCAGCTACACTCATAGAGGAAACGGCCCACCTGATGATCGATGAAGGTGATGCTACCGTAGTAAGCCGCTCGTGTGCGGTGTACCTGCGTGTCAGGAGCCCGGCCGCGCCAAGCAGTGGTGCTGGCAATCGGCTCGTCGTATTCCGCGGCCCAGTCGCCCATGGACGGCATGGGAATATCGGGGTTGTCCTTGTACATATCGAAATAGACCGGTGGGGGATCGTAGGGCGCATGGGGACGCGTGAACGACAGCCACAGGAAGAATGGACACGTGGGATCGCGCCGCTCGATGAACTTGACCGCTTCGCTCACGGTCCAGTGGGTAGCGTGCAGGTGTTCCGGCAAGTGGCTTGGCCGGCCCATCAAGCTATTCCACTCGAGACCATGGTCGAGGTCCCCGATCTTCCCGGCTGTCTCCGCGCGCAGCCAAGCCATATAGTCAGTCCAGAGACCACGGCCCGTGCTATCCTGTACGGCTTCATAGAACCCGTAAAGCGCGCGTCTGGGGAACTGGTCCGATTTCCCTATGCTCGCAGTGTGATAGCCAGCCTTCATCAGCTCGCCCGCAAGCGTCGCCGGGAAGTCCAAGGCGTCTTGGCCTGCGCCACTGCCAAGCCGTCCGTGATTCCACTGGTCCATGCCCGTCATCATGGCGGCCCGCGACGGCAGGCAGGACGGTGAGCTTGTATAGCACCGCGTAAACCTCACGCCGCGCCCGGCGAGCTCGTCGAGATACGGCGTTTCCAAGACCGGGTTCGCGTACCCGATGCAGTCTGAGCGCTGCTGATCGGTGATGATTACGACAATGTTCGGGCGCTTTGGCATGACCTCTTCCTCCTGAAACTACAAGCGGCTACTCTACTTTCTTGTACAGGGACAACGTGGGAATCTTTCTGCATCTTCGTGGCGACCCGAGCCGGGGCACGGGCGCATGAAGTAATCCATATGATGAATTCTCCATGCTTGGTAAATAGCATTATCTTACTAACAATGTTGTATCATTCAAGCGATCGTATGGTATACTCCCAGTAGTGAAAGGAGAGCGGCGGAATGGAGCATGTAGCGAACTGGGCGCCGACAATCGTTGCCGTAATTGCATGTCTTGGTTTGATTTGGCGCATTGAGACTCGCATATCGGGCGTCGAACTCAAGTTAGGCAATCGCATTACAGAACTCGAGTCCCGCATATCAGGCGTTGAGACTCGACTCGGTGAGCGCATAGCGCGCATTGAAGGACTGCTCGAGGGCTTCTTCATGCAAGCCAGCAGACAGGGCGAAGAATAGGCAACCTAGTCCTGATTGCTCGGTCGTCCAAGCGCCTGCGCGACAAACTCTCCAATGTCTATCCACTCGCCCTCGCGCCTGACCGACTCCTCCGCCGCCAGGCAGATCACCGTGCTCTCCATGCCGGCTTCCGGCGCTACCGGCGTCGGTTTATCGTGAGCGACGCAGTCCAGGAAGCGAAAGGCCTGGGTCAGGTCGCCGGAGTGCCCCGGCATGTTGCTATCGCGGGTGACGTGGTAGACTGCCTTGTCATTGAGCGGCCGGCGGCCGTACACCTCTACCGCTCCGCCCTTGACGATGATGCGCCCATTGGCGCCGACCGCATCCAACACCGCGCCGGGGCCGGTGGAAGGGGGGGAAAAGAGGCAGAGTTGCAAGCAGCCCTTCGCGCCGTTGGCATACTCCACCAGCACCCACGCATGATCGATGATGTCGTTGTTTTCCGTGAGCACGTGCTGGCCGCCAATGCCCATCACGCGTTGGGGCTTTGAGTCGACGAACCAGTTGAAGAGATCAAAGCTGTGGCAGTCTTTTTCGTTGAGGGCGCCGCCGCTCTGGGACTGGCTGTAGCGCCACGGCGTCGGCGCAAAGGGCGGGCGTATGGTCCGCGACAAGACCATCTGCGGTTGGCCGATCTGGCCGGTCGCCACAATTTCACGGCCCTTCGTCACCGCCGGATTCGACCGCTCGTTGAAGCCCATGAAGCACTTGTCACCGCTGCGATACGCCGCGTCCACTATCGCTTGGCAGTCGGCAACCGTTGTCGCCAGGGGTTTGTCGCAGAGTACCCAGGCACCGGTCTCCATTGCCGCGCAAGCGATCTCCCGGTGGGTGAAATTGGCGCTGACTACGACGACGGCGTCAAGATCGGATTCATCCAACATGCGGCGATAGTCGGTGTAGTTTGCCGGCGCCTCCCGCCCGAATTCTTCAGTGAGAATCCCATTGGCCGTAGCCAGGTGATCCTCCTGCACGTCGCACACCGCCACAATGTCGGCCTTGAGGTCGCGTGTCTCAACAATTCCATACTCCTCAAGGCCCCGCGCGTACTGCTTGTACATTTCCTCAGGAAAGGCAATGTCGCGGGATTCCTGCAGCACGGTGCCCCAATATGAGGTCCGCTTGGTGTGGCTCCAGTGCCGGTCCGCCCCCAAGTACGTGCGACGGTCAACCTCACTGATCCACCGCAGGTAGTTCTGCCCGCGGCCGCCGATACCAATCACCCCGACGCGAATTGCGCTCATTTCTGCCAACCTCAATTCCGTCTTAACTTGCTGCCATTCTTATATTCGGTCCCAAGAGCGCTCGTGGCAATTTGCGAGCTCAATCGCACACGCAACCGATCGCGCTGAGCTAGTTGAAGCGCGTTCTGTGAGGCAAAGTGCTGGCCGTGGATGAACTTGGGGTAATTGTGCGGAACCCCAAGACGCCACATCTCCGCAGAACCAGGATCTGCGGAGATGTGCCACTGCATTACTCTGTTGGAATACTCGCAGGGATGGTCTCTAACTCTTGAGCCTGCCGGTTTCCTCCAGCCGCGCGACCCACAAGGCATCCAATTCCCGCGCCACCTCTTCCACGGACTTGGCGCCTTCCCAAATCTGCGGGAGCGCCTGGCGTGAGCTCTGGTCGAAGAATCTGCCGTCCCAACTGCCGCCGAACGGCACCACGGCAAAGTCGGGATTCTTGAGGAAGCGCGTCCGATTTTCGGGCTTGGTCAAGAACTCGTTCCAGAAGAACTCATTGGCCGCAATCAATGCGGGCGGCGATCCGGCGGGGTAGGAAATCGCCCGGGCAAACGCCCACTCGCCGCCGTCGTAGTTCGTAAACCACTTCAGCACCTCCCAGGCGCCATCCTGGGCATCGGATGTGCTGAACATGGAGCCGCCGCCCGATCCGGCAAACGTAAACCGGCCTTCCGGACCGCTCGGCATGAGGCCGACGTCGAAATCAAGCCCTTCTACGTTGCCCAGCCGCACTGCGGCCCATTCCGGCAGGAATGAAATCGCAATCTTGCCCTGGGAGAACCCATTTCGCCAGCCCAATGCCGGGTAGGGATGGGTGCGGTCCTTGAGGATCAGGTCAGCAATAAACTGCAGCGCAGCAATCGACTTGGGATCGGTGATGACCGACCGCGTATTGTTGTCAGCAAGAAAACCGCCGCCAAACGACCGTAGCACGTGATCGATGCGCACCAAGCGAAACTCCACGCCCCACGATTCCGGCTCGCCGTCATTGTTGGCGTCCTTCGTCAGAACTCGCGCCATTTCGCGGAGATCGTCCCAATTCCAGTCTTCGCCCGGTTCGTCTAGGCCGGCCTCTCCCAACAGCGTCTTGTTGTAGTAGACACCCTCGGTGGCATGGTTCCACGGCAAGGCCCATTGCCCGCCTGCCGGCTCGCGATAGAACTCGGTGACACGCGGATAATAGGCAGCGATATCGAAGTCAGCGTCCGCCTTGATGTGGTCATCCAGGTTTACCAGCACGCCCTCGGCGGCATACGAAAAGTGCCCACCGGACATGTGTACCACGTCCGCGTTCGCGCCGGCAGCGACAAACGTGGCGATCTGCTGCTGATAGTTCGTGCCCGACTCCGCCACAATGAGCTTGATCTGGATCTCGGGAGTCTTCGCATGGAAGTTCGTCAGCAACGTCTCCATAGCGTCGGCGTTGCGCCCGGCGAACGGGCCGATCAAGAATTCAACGTCGGTAGGCTCGGCCGGCGCCGGCGCTTCTGCCTGCTTCTCTTCCTCTTTCGGCGCCATGGCCTCTTCTTCCATGGCCGTCCCGGTCTGCACCGTGCCGCAGGCCGCCAGTCCCAACACGCCGAGCGTGCCGCCCATGCCTTGCAAGAGCCGGCGTCGGCTTAGTCCCATACTATCTAATCTCATGCTCCCACCTCTCCAGTCGCATACAACGCAATACAAATCGCATCCATCTTAACATATCGCTCCAATCAATGCATTGCCCCGTGTGCTACAAGACCAATCTAGCTTTACTGCCATGGAATTCCCACGATGTGACAAGGTCGATTTCTGTTGCTTCCGGGACCCATTCCCTGCTACGGGTCTGCACGGATGGGTTTGGCCGCTAGCAAGATGAGGTTTCTCGTGGAACTTCAGGTGCCCAAGTTGAAAACACCTATTGGAAACCCACACAGCCTACCACGCTATACTAAGTGGAACCTTTCCCCGTCTCTTGCCAACCGGCTATGGCTGCATTGCCTAAGGCGAGCGACGCAAGAGTGGATTGCAGGAGGTCAAATGGATTCAGCTAGTCTTCTTGAACAGGTATGAACTGTGTCAATCCGGTGTGACAGTAGTCTCGCGCGCAAGCAAGTCAAATTGGGTGCAATGGCGCCATGTAAAGCAAAGGGACGTTCTCTTGCTGGCTAAAGCAGAGAGGCGCTAGTGTGACTCTCCTCGCGCTGCTGCTCGTGCTGGGAGCGGCCTTGGCCCACGCCACGTGGAATCTGCTCCTGAAGCGCAGCGGCAGACCGCTCATCTACACCTGGAACATCTGCGTGGCCGGCACTATCGCAACGCTGCCGGCTGCTCTCTACATTCTCGCCGGGTCAACGGTCTCGCTCGTCGGCTGGGGTTTCTTTCTCGGCACGGCGATCATCCACGCGTTCTACTTCGCCACGCTCGCGCTGGCCTACGAACACGGCGATATGTCGCTCGTCTATCCGCTTGCCAGGGGTATGGGCGTGGCGCTCACGCCCATCGGCGCGGTGCTCATTTTGGGGGAGCACATCAGCCTGCCGCAAGGGCTCGGCATAGCGGGCATCGTGCTGGGTCTCCTCATCCTGCAGATTCCACCAAACCTTTCGCGGCAGACCCTGGCCGCGCACTTCCGTCCGGCAGCCGGGCTTATCTTCGCAGCCGTCACCGGTGTGACCATCGCCACGTATTCGCTGTGGGACAAAGTGGGGGTTTCCCACGTGCCGCCGCTGCTCTACGTGACGGGCGCGTTTCTCGGCCCCGCGATATCCATGTCGTGGCTGCTGCGCCGCCAGGTAAGCACGCTGTTGGCCGTGTGGCGCGCGCATCCGGTCACGATGGCCGCAGGCGCGGTGCTCTCGCCGCTCGCCTACAGTCTTGCCTTGGTCGCGCTCTCCATCGCGCAGGTGAGTCAGGTTGCGCCGCTACGGGAGGTGGGCGTGGTCATCGGCACGGTGCTGGGTATCGTGATGCTGCGCGAGCCGTCGCCGGTGCCGCGCATCGGCGGGGCAATAGTAATCGCGCTGGGAGCCGTCGTGCTCGCGTACAGCAGTGTGACAATTTCGTAGCCGACACGTTCGCTACGATGGGCAAGCACAGCGGCACTCTAGGAGAGAAGAGGCGGGGGACAAGCCCCCGCGCTACATTTGGAGGTGGGCCGGGGGACAAGCCCCAACCGTGTCGCATAAGAACCCGCGCCTGAGCCGTTTGGCCCTGTATCGAGTACGGGGCAGGCTCTGAGCCTGCCTGTCCTGAGCTTGCCGAAGGGCCGAAGGGCAAGACCCCACAGAGGCCTGAAACGATGAAACGCATTGCATTCTGCTTCAATCCTTAGCGGCCTGTGCCAGAACCTCGTCGAGCGCCTCTTTGGCAATGCCCACCGCGACGTCCCATTCCTGTTTGCGAAACTCATCGTCGAAGATCTCGATCGCGACGTAGCCGTCGAAGCCGGTCTCCCTGATCGCCTGGAACCACCCGGCGAGGTCAATGACGCCCTTGCCCGGCAGCACACGGTCGGTGTCTTCCAGGGTCATGATGCCGTCGTGGGGCGCATCGTTGACGTGCAGGTGTACGATGTCCGACGCGCGCAAAGACCGGATCTGCGACAGGTCGCCGCCGCTGGTGAAGTAGTGGAACGAATCGAGAATCAAGCCGACGTTGGGCCGGCCGGTCTCGCGCAGCATCTCAATGGTATCCGGCACATTGTTGATGAAGGCATGGGGCTCTTCCAACCGAAACGTGCGCAGGCCCAGAAACTCCAGGCCAATAGCAATGCCGTGGGGCTCCGCCCGTTCCGCCAGAATTGCGACGCGATCTCGCAGTATGCGCCGGGCCTCGTCCGGCGCCAGCGCCATGCGATTGGGAAAATATGATCCCGTGCGGTGACACCCAACGGACGCCGCCAGCGCGCAATTCTCCTCAAATTGCTCCAGAGACCCCATGAACTCTGCCTCAGGGGAAAAGAGCCCTGCCGGAATGAAGCCCATGTAGGCCGGTGTAGTCCCATATTCAGCGAAGAAGTCGCGCACCGCCGCGGCGGAAGTCCGCTCGGCCCGCGCCCGCACTTCGGCAAATGAGGCGTCTACGCCGGGAAACCCAAACCGCTGCGACAGCGTGAGCACGTCCTCAAATGAATAGCCCGGTTTCAAGATTGACCCATGCATTGACGGTCGCGGCAAAGACATCTTCAGAGTCTCCTCGGTGATTTTTCGGTGTTTTCGCTGTCTGCGAGTGGCTGAATACTATTGTAACGATGGTCAGTTGCGCGTAGGACGCTGCCTGGCAACGTGGCAAGACCGCGCAGGTTACGCGCACGTCCCGTACGAACCTACGCTACCGGCGACCCTTCCGTCAAAGCAGACGTGGTGCACTTCTAGCGCCCTGTTGAACGCATAGCGGAAGGGTCGAACGCCCAAAACAGCTCTTCTTCGAGCAACGCGTCAGGAATTGCCGGCCAGCCCGCCACGCCGGTCCGCGCCGCATACGTGTCGAGCGCGCGTTGCTTCTCTGTTGATTCGCTTACAAGAACCCGCCGGCTCGGTGCATCTCGCGTGTCGGGTCCTTGGCTATAGGCCAAGACCAGCACGTTCCGGGGCAAGACTTCCCGCAGCGACCGCGCGATGAGCCGCCCGGCTGCCGCCGCCGTTTCGTCCGCGCCGGCAGGTGAAGGCAAGTATATCTCGCTGGGGTTCAGTGCAACAAGCACGTCGTTCAGGTCGTGGAGAATCGCATTGAATGAATACGGCACGCCCAGACCCGAGCGCGCGATGCGATACGGGGAGATGCCCGCGTCAAAGAGGCCGTCCTTCTCAGTATACGGTGAGCGAACCACGCGATCAGGCGCTTCCGCCGTCAACTCATGCAGAGCGCCATCGGGGTATGCGAGAAATATAACATCCTCCCACTCCATACCGAGCGCGCTCCCCGCCACCTGAAGCGCCGTCTCTTGCAGCGCTTCCGCTCCGTCCAGGTATTGCTTTGGCGTTGGCGTAGCGTTGGCGGGAAGCTCGGCCACTGCTCGCGCCACGTCGGTTTGGGCATCACCGTTGGTTACGTATACGATGACGACGCGCTTACCTTCCTGCTTTGCCAGCGCGATCGTAGCGTACATCGACACCACGGCATCACCGGGACGGGTGGCAAAGACGAGCACGTCGGCCTTGGCGATGGGGTCTACGCCCACAGCAGGCGTCGCGGCCGGCACGTAGTCAGCAGGCGGTTGGACTTGGGGCTGGGCACGGACGGCGTCAATGAGGCGACTGACGCGCTGAGTCTGTGTCTCAACAGAACATCCTACAATCAGCAAAACCAAAGGCAGGCTCAGCAACCAGCGCGCGGCAAATCTCGCCATTACATCCTTCCCACCAAGTCAATGAGACTGTCGCCGCGCAGGCAGATTGTCGTACCGTCACGCCGCACGCTGTCAACACCATCGCAAGCATGGGCGTCGGCATACTCCGGCGACGTGTACTGTAGGCACAGCTCATACGGCGGCGCGATGACGAATGGCGGAATCGCGTCTCTCCTGCGCACCGCCCTGGCTGCGGCTTTGCGAATTCTCTGGTGCTGGTCGGCAATGGGCAAGATTTTGGCCGCGTGACGGCCCAACCCAATCTTTACCGAGAGAGTCAAGACGTCCGGCCCCAACAACCCCCGCGCCTCGGCGCACACTTTGTCATCGCCGACCACCAGTCCCACCGGAATCCCGTAAACCCCCGCACAGGCTGCGCTCAAGCCGAGTTCGCCCATGGCCACACCATTCAGCCACACGTCGCTCCAGCGCGATGAACCCACCGTATGGTCCCGGAAAGCATGCATCCTGCCCTGTGCAGCGTGGTAGCCCAAGCAAAAGTAGACGTCCACGTCCGGTTCCAGAATTGCATGCTGGGGATAGGGTAGGTTGCCCATGTAGACATGAACACGCGGGTCAAGCTGCTCGATGGGCAGATTCATGCTGCTGCCGTGGTTGTCGTGGACGATGACGTCAGTTGCCCCGCCGGAAAATGCCCCTGCCACGGCTGCGTTGACCTCCGCTGCCACCAATCGCCGTCCCTGCTGATACTGCCGCCCACCCAAATACCGCGAGATCTGCTCGCGCAACGCGACTCCGGCCAGACCTTCCATATCCACACTGATGTAAACCCGCACGTATTTTCGCCTCTCACGGACCCGGGCGCCCTGCTCGTTTCGCCTATGGAGCCAATCTGCGTTACACTAGGTATACGTTACCCGCAGACCAAGCTCCGGCGCGCCAGCGCTCAAGTGTCCTCTCGCTAAATCCCCGTCACGCCGCGTCTACTCGCCTATTCTACAAGCGCCATTAGGAAGCAACACTATGATCACTCCGGTCAGTCGTGTACGCACGTGCATTATTGGGGCCGGCACCAGCGCCCGCAAGCACATTGTCGGCTGGCAAGCGGTAGCCGAATCCCAGGTAGTTGCGGTGGCAGACCTGGACGAGTCGCGTGCCCGTGGTCTGGCCTTGGAGTTTGGCATAGCCGACACCAGCACCGACTACCACGCGGCCATCGCGCGCCCCGACATCAACATCATCTCGCTCTGCTCGTCCACGGCAATGCACGGACCCGTTGCGCTGGAAGCAGTTAGCAATCACAAGCACATCTTCTGCGAACGCAATACGACGCACGTGTTGGGCGAGTATGACACACTCTTGACAACGGCACAACGCAAGCGAGTTGCCGTCGGCGTGAGTTTTCCCCGCCGGTTCTCGCCCAGTTTTGCGCGCATCCGCGAAATGATGGACGAGGAGTTCGTCGGCCGGCCGGTAATCTACCGTGTGCACTGTCTCATGCCGGCCCTGGGCAGCGGCACGGCCAGCAGCGAGGCGCGGCACACAAGAGTATTCCTCGATCTGTTTGCAGACCACTACGACCTATGGGGCTGGCTATTCCGCAGCGACGTCGTCCGTGTGACGGCTCGCGGCTTTGGTTGGGCGGAGCGGGAATCCAGTCAACAGAAGCGGCTGGATTCGGCCCCCGACACCGGTGTCGTGCTCATTGAATACGCCACCGGCGACTTGGGTGTCATCACGGCAGCCTGCGGCATGCAGCCGGAATTCAAGCCGTTCTTGACCCATGAAGAAGAAGTCGTCGGCCCAAAGGGGGTCCTCACCGACATCCAACCCACCCGGTTTACGCACAGAGATCATCGCGGCAAAGCGGAGGAATATACCTTTGCCCCCCAGCCCGCCTACACCGCGGCAATTCAAGACTTTGCCAGCCGCATCCGTCGCGGGGAACCGCCCCGCGTTTCCGGCGCCGATGGCAGACGCGCGTTGCGCGTAGGTCTAGCCGTCACCGAATCCATGGAGTTGGGCGAAACGATAGTGTTCTAGCAAACGGCCAAACGCTGCCCCACCGGTCGCTAACGCCCGATCGCACCTACTTTGAACTCAAACGACTCCGGTCGGCAGGAGCCCGCCACCGTTCCGCCCGCGCGGAGCCTCAAGTGCGAGCCTGAATGTGACAGCGACGTGAACAGCAGAGACATCCATCCACGACCACGCACGCATTCACAAATTACCCTCCAAGCACAACGGAGCTAGCTTATGTCAATTGACGAAGACAAGCCGCATGTAACGTATTCGATGTTGTTAGACGGCCTCGGCAGTCTCGGGCTCACAGATGGCGACACGGTCATTGTGCATTCGTCTTTGTCCCGCTTTGGCTACGTGGAAGGCGGCGCCGATACCGTAGTGGACGCGCTCCTCGCCGCCGTGGGCCCTGAAGGCACGGTAGCGGTACCGACAAGCCCGGTGATCTGGCAGGGAGGATCGCACTTTCACTACATCAAGCACAACCCAATTCTCGACTTGCGGGTCGTGCCCTCCAAACTCGGGGCAATCACGAATGCGCTGCGGGTTCGGCCGGAGGCCCGACCGTCGCTCTCGGCGTGCCACACGCTGCACGCGATCGGGGGGCGTCGCGACTGGCTGCTGGCAGGCGCCGAAACCGCCGTCTATCCCACCGGCCCCGGCACGCCGTGGCACCGGAACTGCGTCAGCGGGGGCAAAGTCTTGCTAATCGGTATCGGCCAGAATAGCAACACGACCATCCACACCATAGAAGAAGCCGGCGGTGCCCCGATACTGAGCAAGGAGATCTTCTACCCTATGGTGGTAGATTTGGAAGGGCGCATAGTTACCGTCCCTACTCGGGCTCACTTACCCAACCATCCTCGCGCTTTCGAAAAGATGGATGCCGTCTGCCTGGAGCATGGCATTATGCAGGTAGGCACAATTGGAAATGCGACGCTCCGGCTCATCGAAGCCAAGCCCTTCTTGGAAATAGGCGTCAGCATTCTCGAGAAAGACCCGCTCTACTTGCTCGGCGCATGACTGCGAAGGGCGCTGCATGCCCCGCTCACAATCCTAATGCGTTTGGCGGGTACGCGGCCCACCCGTCGGCGCGTCCTGCATTCCAAAGCCAATCTATGTGCTATCATGGAATTGCTACCGGCAAGGTAGGAATTAGCGCTGCGCCAGCGCTATGTAGGGATTTGCGGAAGAAGAGAGCCCACTCCAAGAGGGAAGGACATTGGCTGCAACACGATCGCAACTCGCGACTTCCAACGCCAAACGGCTTCTGCGTTCATCCGGACGCCGCTTCACGCGACAGCGCGAGGCGATTCTGAAGATCATCCGCGAACAACCCGGGCATCTGGGCGCGGACGAGGTCTTTCAGATAGCCCGGCAACGCGGCCACCGCGTCAGCCTCTCCACCGTGTACCGCACACTTGACCTCTTGCGCGAGCAGGGGCTCGTCGAGGCGGCAAACCTTCAGCAAGACCATCGTCACTTTAAGGCTGCCGGCGATGAGGAGCACCATCACCTCGTCTGCGTTTCGTGTGAGGAAGTCATCGAGTTCAGCAGTCCCCACGTTGACCGCCTCAAAGAAGCACTCCAAGACGAGCACCGCTTCACCATCAGAAACATCGAGCTTGAAGTCGGCGGACTCTGTTCGAACTGCGCGGCTCCCGCTTCCGGGTAGCATTCACCCTTCGTTTGCCGGCACGCCACTGGTGTGCGCATGCCGCAATTCCGCTCGCGCGGCGCGTCGCCCGTGGCGGTACTAACCGCCCTCCTCTCTCATGACCTCACGCCCAATTCTGTTTCTCAACAAACGAGTCACGGGTGCATCGGGAAATAGCCGGAGGCAGTTCTCAACTACCGGCAATCTTCAGGGCACGGTCGCGCGCGGCGTCCTCAATTGCATCGTCAAGCGGCGACAGCGAGGTGATCCCATACCGCCGTTCCAGGGCTAGCAAGATCAGATGATCGGCGAAGGCCGGATTCTTCGGCAGCAGAGAACCGTGCAGATAGGTGCCATGGACGTTCTGCCACCGCGCGCCTTCCGTGCGGTCCTCTCCATTATTCCCGTAGCCGCTGGCAACGGTTGCCAGCGCAGCCGCCGGATCCCGCAGATAGGTCCGCCCGCCGTGATTCTCAAACCCAACCAGTTTTGTTTCTTTCCAGGTGGTGACAATATTGCCGATGCAGCGCTGGCTTCCTTCGCCGGGATGCGTCGTATAGGCCGGCAGTATCCCAATGCCGCGCAGTTCGGCGCCGGTGTGGTCGCGGTAGAACTCGCCGAAAAGCTGATAGCCGCCGCAGACTGCCAGCGTAACCAGTCCATCGTTCATGGCGTCCCGCAACGCCGGGCCTTTGACCTTCACCAAGTCTTCTGAGGCCAAGTGTTGCTCACGGTCCTGCCCACCGCCCACGAGCAACAAGTCGATTTCGGAGGCGTCGGCCACGGGACCGGGGTCGAGGGCACGGATTTCCACGTCGATGCCGCGCCAACGACAGCGTTGCGCCAGACAGATGACGTTGCCGCGATCGGCGTACATGTTCATGAGGCGGGGATAGAGATGCCCGATGACGAGCTTCATGCTGGATCCTCCCAGAACTGGCGGACAAGCCCCCGTTCTGCCCACACCTGCCGCACAGCGAGCATGCCGGTATACGTCGCGAGGACATAGAGGGTCTCATCTGCAGGCATGGCCGCGGCCACTTGGTCGAACGCCTGCGCAATGTCAGGGATGGCGGTCGCGTCTTGCACCCCAGCGTACTTCAAGCGCACGGCCATGTCTTCCGCTCGCGCGCCGCCGGTAGTCACCGCAGCACCCGCCAGGCACTCGAAGTCAACATCCCAAATCCAAGAGACATCGTGTCCGTCCGCGGCACGATCCTGCAAAATCACGAGGACGTGCAAGGGCTCCCCTTCAGCAGCGAGCAAGCGTAAGACCTGGTTGGCGCCAACGGGATTCTTGATGAGGAGCAGCCACACTTGTCTTCCGCCAATCTCGACAGCTTCCGCGCGCCCAAAGGCCGGTATGGTGGCACCGAGGCCCCCGGAAATTGCCCCGGCAGGAATTCCCAGGTGCCATGCCGCCGTGGTCGCGGCCAGCGCATTGTACGCGTTGTAGAGCCCCGGCACTCGCAGACGGGCGCGCACGTCCTCATCCGGCAGGGAGACGGCGAGGTCTGCTCCGGCAAAGCCGTGCAACACAACCGAAGTCGCGCGCACAGCGCGCTCCGGTCGCTGCCAGCCGCACGTGGGACACGCATAGTCCCCCAGGTGCCCATAGTACGCAGCGGCATACTGCAAGGGCGTCGCCTCATGCGGGCAATAGTGCGAATCGGCGGCCAGCTCGATGTCTGCGCGGGCAAGACCCGGGTCATCAAGACCAAAATTGTGCACCGGAACTGTACCTGCTTCGCCGAGACTCGCCACGAGCGGATCGTCCCCATTCAAGAGCAGTGCGGTTGAGGAGTTCAGGCTGCCGAATGCTCTGCGCAAGCCCGCGGCAATCGTCTGCACCTCGCCATAGCGGTCGAGCTGGTCGCGAAACAGGTTGGTCACGACAATGCACGTCGGCCGGTGTTGCCGGAGCGCTTGCACAATCGCCGCCTCATCCAACTCGATGACGGCAATACACTCCGGTGCGATGCGCAGCTTGCCGCTCCAAGACGTGTGTGCGAGCAGCATGCTCAGGACGCCGCGCGTCAGGTTGGATCCCGAGGCATTGTGCAGGACGGTGCGACCGCTGTATACGAGCACGTTACGCAGCAAGGCCGCGGTCGTCGTCTTGCCGTTCGTGCCGGTAACAAAGACTGTGCCACCGCGCACCTGGTAAAGCAGGTGACCGAGTAGATCCGGCGCGATGTGCTCTGCCACGAGACCGGGGAGCGCCGTGCCGCCGCCCTGTTGTAAGCGACGTGTAAAGGCGCCTGCGACCCTGGCAGCGAGAACGGCGATGATCCGGCGCAAGCGGGAAAACGCGACTCTTCGGTCATCCATTACTTTTGGAACATCGCCGGCAGATTCTGGCATAGACGCGAATTCGGCACCAGACAGGAAATTCCCCGACCCGTCATCGACCGGGATAGTGATACACGCACGGCTTGGCGTGAGAAAATACTCTCAGATCCCGACGAGATTGCAGCGCAGCGTCACCAGCGAGCGAAATGCCGAGGCTGTTCCAGTTTAGAATCGCTCGAAGCGCTCAACATCCAATACGAAGATGACGGCGCCGCCGACTTGCACTTCAACCGGATACGGCATATAGAACTCGCCGGGTTCCATAGCAGGCGGCATGGGGTTGATATATTGCATGCGGGTCGTGCAATTCTGCCGGACCACGACCAAGACTTCGCTGACGCGCTCTTCCTCCACGCCCACGAGCACGGTGGCATTGCCGTGCCGCAAGAAGCCGCCGGCAGTGTTAATGCGCGTTGCGCCAAACCCGGCCTGCACCAAGCTATCTATGAGGTTTCCCGCATCCTCGTCTTGGACAATTGCCACGACGAGCTTCATGCCTTCATCCACGCTGTGATACTCCTTGCCCAAGGCAGACAATGTCCGATCCGTAGGCGTCGCAATTCATGAGTTGTCCGGTTGCGAATTTCTCCGGGCCAGTCACCGAGCGCTCTCGACTACTCCCGCAGGCCCTCCTTGACCGGCTCTGCGCACATCCCCCACTTTGCCAATGCCGGAAATTCCACGCCAGGAACACTGTGCTGTGGCGGCGCGGCCCGCCCAGGTCAACGCAACCGCTCGATCAGCGCATCCGCCACGCCCGACGTGCCCGCCGCCGTTGGATCATTGCGGTCGGGCTTCATGTCATACGTGACGTGCTTACCCTCCGCTATGACGTCCGCGAGGGCGCCTTCCATACTCTCGGCGGCTTCGCGCTCGCCAATGTGGCGCAGCATCATCACCGCGGAGAACATCTGGGCCATGGGGTTGACCTTATTCTGACCCGTGTACTTCGGCGCGCTGCCGTGAATTGGTTCGAAAAGCGCCATCTGGTCGCCAATGTTGGCGCCGGGAGCCACGCCGAGGCCGCCAACCAAGCCGGCACTGAGGTCAGACAAGATATCGCCGTAGAGGTTCGGCATGACCATGACGTCGAACTGCTCCGGTCTGCGGACGAGTTGCATGCACGTGGCATCGACGATCATGTCCCAAAACTCGATTTCGGGATAGTCTTCTGCCACCTCTCGGGCCACGCGGAGAAAGAGGCCGTCCGAATGCTTCTGAATGTTTGCTTTGTGGATTGCCGTTACCGTTTTGCGTCCATTGGCGCGGGCGTACTCGAAAGCAAACTTCACGATGCGCCGCGAGCCTTCCACCGAAATAGGTTTGATGGTTATGCCGGAGTCCAACGGAATCTGGCTGCCGTGGTGGGCACGAATGAAGTGGATAAGCTCCAAAGCATTTCCAGCGCCTTCCTCGAACTCGATGCCGGCATAGAGGTCTTCGAGATTCTCACGCACTACCACAATGTCAATGTCGTCAAAGCGCGACTGCACGCCCGTATAGCTTTTGCATGGCCGCAAGTTAGCGTAGCACTTGAGCTCCTTGCGCAGGGTTACATTGAGACTGCGAAACCCGGTGCCCACCGGCGTCGTGATCGGCCCTTTAATTCCCACTCTGTTCCGGCGCAGGGAGTCGATAACCGACTGCGGCAACAGCTCCCCGGTTTCTTCATAGACATGCAGCCCCGCTTCTTGAACGTCCCACGAAATGCCGACGTTCAAGGCATCGACCACCCGGCACGTTGCCTCCGTGATCTCAGGACCGACACCATCGCCCGGAATAAGCGTAATTGTATACCCCACCAAGTGTTCTCCTGTTTCCTAATTCTGTCTGTTGTTCACAGCGTGACCAATGTTCCCCATAGACACCCGAAGGCGCATAGTTGCGGGTCACCTGCGATGCCGTCTGCTCACTGCGGCGGCAGAATCGACAATACTGCTTCTCGCCCCTTGCTAAAGAGCCAAATTGACTGGAGTTGGTGCAACGACTGCTGCTCCCGCAACTGCGCTTTCCCCAGCCACCCACACTCTTCCCGCAAAAGCGCGATTGCCATTCCTATCTCGCATTATATACTGAGACTAGGCGCCATGCCATTGAAAGCCGGGGGCAGCACCCGGACAGGTAGAGCAGCTACGGAAACAGAAGAGCCAAGCGAGTCACTCTAATAGACCGGAGGACAGTGCCATGCAACGAAAACTCAATTGGGTCTTCGTCCTCGCCTTTTCCGGACTCATGGGGCTCTTTCTCATGCTCTTGACGGCGCCGCGCAACCATGTCTACGACCCGCGCATAGACGAGCGCAATACGGCGATCGTGACAAAGCGGCCCCAGGAATTTGTCGACGACATCATTGCGCGTGCCGAGGGACTACCCAAGCAAGACCTGGAAGTCGCCGAAAATGACAGTACGCTGCCCAGTTGGGTACGCTACTATCCCATTCGGCGATACACGGTAACGAGGGTGCGGATTCGGGCCAACGAGCCGCTATGGCTTGAAGCCTTCATTGCGCAACCCACTTATGAGTACATCATTACGGCTGACGTAGAATATGCCGACCGGGACCTGCGCCAAATCACCGTCCATGTTACGCGCCCCGGATTTTTTACTGGATTCTCTATTCGCAGATCCATTTTCAGCGCCTAAGCGTGGCGGCAGGGGGAAGCTGCTGAGGGCTCGCTGGCTGCGCCAAGACGCTGGTTGCCCATTGCCGCAAAGCTATGAACCCGTCCGCCTGGTAAACTGGGCTATCTACAACGGCACGCCGCAGGCAAATCGCTGCGACTGAGTACACGAGTACTTCGACTCCCTCCACAGCTTTGCCCAGCGTGCGCATCCTCTTATACAATTGGTAGCGAAGAGCAAACGAGTCGATCTCGTTGCAGCCGGTCCAGTACCGGACTAACCCGGTAATGCCTTGCGGCCCGCTCTACAGACTACTGCAGGCGATTTGTTCCGAGTGGGGCCTGCTGTGCACCGCGGCGCCGCTGGCACGACCCGGCTAGAGCAAACCGTCCGACAACGTGAGGCGACCTCTGCGCCGTAAGATTGCATTCAGCCTCTACGCCACGACACAGGAAGCGAAAGATACCTCCATGCAAGCGATCATTCTCGCCGGAGGACTGGGAGAGCGGCTGCGGCCGTACACTGCCGACCGTCCCAAGACTATGGTTGAGGTCGCCGGCATCCCCATCCTCGCGTACCAGCTCGCGTTGCTCCGCAGCAGCGGCGTCACGCGCTTCATCATTTCGTGCGGCTATCGGCACGACGTAATCCAAGACCGCTTCGGCAACGGCGAGCAGTATGGCATTCAAGTCGAGTATGCGATCGAGCGAGAGAAGCTGGGCACGGGAGGCGGTCTGAAACTTGCGCTTGGGATGGCAGATGCGTCTGATCCGTACCTGATCGCGACGAACGGCGACATTCTCACGGACATGGACATCAACGCCATCACAGAAATCCACGTGTCCGGCAAGAACATCGCGACGATTTCACTCACCCAACTCCAAAGTCCGTACGGAATAGTCGATTCAGACGGCGCGCACAAGGTGACCGCCTTTCACGAGAAACCGCTCCTGCCCTACTGGCTCAGCGCCGGCTTTTACGTACTATCGCCGGCCATTCGAGACCTGTTGCCGGATACCGGTGATCTGGAGCGGAGTACGTTTCCCAGGATCGCCCAGGAAGGCAAGCTCGGCGCCTATCGGGCCAGCGCCTATTGGCGGGCGGTCGATACGGCAAAGGACCTATCCGAAGCAGAAAACGAGCTGGCGGAAAGCCCACTCCCTCATGTCTGACCAACCGTCGACCGGCAAAAGCACGGGCTTCGACTATGATGCCTGGGAAGAAGATCTCGATAGTGAGACCTTGAAACGGTCCATGCAGGTCTACTACGACCAGCGTGCCAGTGAATACGTCGACTGGTTTCTCCGTACCGGCCTCTACGACCGACCGGAGACGAACGAACCTTTCTTGAGTGGACTGCGCCAGCTTGAGGAAGAGCTGGCTTCCTTTGGGGAAGGACGGATTCTGGAGATTGCCTGCGGCATCGGCTGGTGGACGTCGCTCCTTGCCCAGACCAGTCAAGAGGTCATTGCCTTAGACTACGGACCGCGCATGTTGGCGGAGTGCCGCAAGCGTCTGGCCCTCAACAACAGCCAGGCCGCGCTTGTGCGCGCCAGCGCCTACGAATTGCCATTTGCCGATAATGCTGTGGACGGCTGCTTCTTCGGATTTTTCTTCAGCCACGTGCCCCTCGAGGACGTTGCTTCGTTTCTCAGCGAAGTGCAGCGAGTTGTACGACCGGGCGGCCGGGTATGCATCTTCGATTCGAGCCTGCCGACGGTTGAAGAGGTTGATACCGAGATTCAAACACGTCCCTTGCGCGACGGCTCACTCCATCCCGCCTTGAAAGTCTATTACGGCACGCAGGGGTTATCGAAGGCGTTGGAACCGTTTGCAGAGCGGCTAACGGTAAAGAAGGTAGAGGGCCTGTTCATCACCGCGCACTACCGTACAAGGGCGTGATTCTCTAGTAATCGACATGCGGTGAAAGCGAAGCCGCCAACTGATGACGAAGAATGCCGCCTATTGGGCGGGAGGCGGCAGGCGCCAAGCCGACAGCCGGTTTTCTTCATCGAGCGCGACCAGAAGATTGCCGTCTGTAGCCACGGCGAACTTGCGAATGGGGACCAGCGGGCTCACCGAACCGAGGATGCTGCCGTCGAACCGCACGACCACCAGCCGGATGTTGTCGGAAAGTCCCACAAGGTAATCGCGGTTGGCTACGATCTGAGACACCGGCATGGCGTCTTGTGTCCACAGTTGACGGCCGTCTTGATAGTACGCGGTTATGCCTTGCACGCCGCCAACGTAGATAATGTCGCCAGGTTGAGAGACAGCCAGCGCCCGACCGCGGGCAGACGCCTGCCACTCTATCTCCTGCGACGCAATGTCGAACTGGCTTACGTGCCGTTCGGACAGCACGACCAACTTCTGGTTCAGATTGGCCAGCGCAACCTTGACGACCGGCTCGATGAGATCGGAACCCATGGTCTTCTCGCCACGATCATTGAGCACGAGTACGTGATAGCGATCTCCTCCAACGGCACCCATCGCGATCGGAGCGCCTTCTGTGGAGAGGTGAAAGCTATTGACCCCGAGCGATTCGTCAGTAACCCAGGCCAGGCCCGTCTCATGAAACCCAAATACCTGCCCTCTGCCATCTGCATTTGACGTGGCCGCGACCATGAAGCCTCCGTCATTGCTTATCTCTACTCTTTCAAGCACGACCTCGAACGTCGTAAGGGAATCGCGCCAGCGCACTTCCCCATCCCCGCTGAGCGCCTGCGCCCCTATTCCCGCTGCAAAGATTGCTCCACCTTCACGGGTGGTCGCGAGGGCACGTGTGGGCAATGAAAGCGTTCTTGTCCATTGGAGCTCGCCATTCCCTGTCCGGCGTTGTATAGTTCCGGCCGTGTCTCCAGCAAGCACGACATTGCCGTCGGGTGAAACGACCAGAATGCTCGCCGGCATTTCCAACTCGTGGGTCCAAGCGAGTTCACGCCAGGTTCGGCCCAACACCGGTGCGACTTCGGTTGCCTGAAACTGGTACACCCTGTCTTCATGGATGGCCGCCGAGACACCTCGCTCCCGCCATTGGGCCGCGACGGCCCGCGCCTCCGATGCGAGATAAAACGGGCCCAGCCAGACCGTAGGCGCATCCTCCTGGCTAATCCTGGCGACAAATGTAGCCGCCTCTTGCACCTTTCTCGCCTCCTCGATGCTAGAGAAGGGCCCCAGCACCACAAGCGACACGGTTCTTGGCTCAGCGAGGATCTCAACTCTTCCCGCCTGGAGCAGGAGGTCCTGGAGAGTCGGGCCTTCTTGCAGAGAAGTGTTGGCAAGAAAATACTCAAGCTGGAAGTGGGCCTCGGCAAGCTGGGTATACGCTTCTACTAGAGCATCGTCCTGCTCCGTATCGACGTAGCGGCGAAATTCTGCCGCCGCGCGCGCGAGGGGATCGACGGCACCGAGCAAGCCCGCGGACTCAGTCTCGTTGCCATCGGCACTTACCGCGACAATTTGCTGAGCCAGTAATTGAATTTCGGGGATGAGAAAGTCAAGCGCAACGCGGTATTTGCTTGGAGTCAGCGACTGGCGCAAGAAAGCCAGGTTGTTGATGTTGAGGTGCCGGACGACAAGAATGACGTCGTGGGAGATTTGAGCGATGCGGTCATCCGGCCGGCCGGTTACTTCCTCAGGCGCGCGTTCTTCAGAGGGCGGCTGGACAGAAGATCCGCAACCGAGAATGAGGAGAGAGAGAAGAGACAGGAGCGAGCAGAGTGCCAACGCTCGCGATAGGCGCCCGGGTCGGATCATGGCGGGAATCCATCGGATGGTACTAACCGAAACACCAATTGCTAGAAGTCGTCCTCAATCATCATGAGGTCTTGATGATCGACCGCTTCCGTTTCGAGGTCAGCCCAATCCTCGGTGTCTCCAAATCCGTCTGTCACATCGCTTCCCAGTGCGACCGCGGAATGCCGGACGAAGGCAAGCCTCCCGCTCTGGGCGCGACTCTGATTTGGAAAAGAGTGCTGCCCGGCCAAGCTAGGGTGCTGATAGGTCTCCTTGATCACGATGTAGATATCACCGCTCTGTATCCCCACCACCGCAGCAGCGTAGGAATTGCCCGTGGCAATCAGATAGCCCAGCCGCTGCGAGAGCGCCGCTCCCAATTGTCCCAGCGGCTGTCCCCCGCGGGTTTGCACCCGGATTGTGCTGCCATGTTGGAATAGGCGGAGAGGGTCTCCGGGCAACGGCAACACATCCCTGGTTCTTCCGGGAAGCGGTAGGACCTTGACGATCGTAGTCTTGCCGGATTCCGCGATAAAGATGTCCGCCGGGACATTGGGTATGTCGTCGGCGCTGGTGGCATCGGTGACCGTGCACAATGACGATTCGAGTCGTTCCAGATTGCGCCCGGCGATAGCGTTATTCGGATCCAGATCCAACGCCCGCCGGTAGACATCCTTCGCCTCCTGCAGCAGGCCCATCTCCCAGAGCGATTTGCCGAGACGATTGTGCGCGTCTACATCCTCAGGGCATAGTTTCACTATCGACCGATTGATCTTCTCCGCTTCAGCCCAGCGTTGATGCGCAGCGCACTGAATGGCTTGTTGCTCCCAATACCGCTTAAATCGGTTGCGGTCGGTGCTTATGACTTGTGACATGTCTCTTGACCTCACATAGACAGATTGAAACGACACTTCGAATCGTGAGAGTCAGCATGGCGCCCATGCTTGGTGGGTGAGAAAACGTGCTGCAGACAGACTACTCCCAAGGAAAGCAAGACTGGGAGCTAGGCCTACGAACGATGCTATACTTGACTTGCCCTAGAGGGTAGTACAAGTCAATGTACCCATCTACTATAGCATAGGAATCTATGATTTCACTACCTTACCAGGGCTTTTTTCAGAGAAAATACTGAGGTGTTCAGCTTTACAGCCAGAGACGCGGTAGTAATTCAGTGTTTTCGCGCCGGCGCGACGGTGGGCTCAACCGGCGCCGGACGATTGACACGCGAAGTTGCAGCATGTCAGTGCAGCCGAACGAAGCTCCAATCAATGCGCGAACACGGAATTCGTGACAGCCAATCCCTATGTTAATAGCTCTGAATACGCTCTGTATCTAGTCCGGTTAAAGTTTACTCTGGTCGATTGTTCTTTCGCTCCTCCACGCGGCATTGGCGCGCATGTCCGATGGGACTAGCAGTTTGAAAGCACCTCTCCACCGAAGAAACTTCAGACACGCCTGTTCTCGTCAGCGTGCTTATTCCGACGTGGAACGGCAAGAACCTGCTGCGCGCCTGTCTCTCTTCACTCGCGCGGCAGTCATTCAAGGACTTTGAGGTTATTGTCGCGGACAATGGCTCGTCCGACGGCACGGCCGCCATGCTAGAGGAGGAGTTTGCCTGGGTTCGGGTCGTAGCTCTTGAGCGGAACCTCGGCTTTGCCCGCGGTGTGCAGGCGGCGTATGACGCATCTCGAGCTGATCTCATCGTGTTGCTCAACAATGATACGGAAGCCGCCTCTTCGTGGCTTGCAGAGCTTGCCGCCGCCGCCGCCGATCATCCTGAAGCAGCGTCATTTGCGTGTAAGATCCTCCTTCTCGGCGACCCGGAGCGCCTGCACTCGGCAGGCGACTACTATGGCTACGACGGCGTGCCGGGCAACCGCGGGGTGTGGGAACGTGACGGCCCGGCATACAGTGAGCGCGGCTGGGTATTTGGTGCGCAGGGGGCCGCTTGTGCCTACCGCCGGAGCTTGTTGGATGACATTGGATTTCTCGATGCGGACCTCGTCTCCTACTGCGAAGACGTAGACCTTAGTTGGCGGGCAAATCTGCGGGGCTATCGCTGTCTCTATGTGCCTGAGGCGCGCGTGCTCCATCATGTGTCCGCCACGGGAGGGGGAGCGCTTGCCAGCTACTACTGCGGCCGCAACTTCCTGTGCGTCGCGGTGAAAGATGTGCCGGGACACTTTTGGCGGCGCTACTGGCTGCGCATAGTTGGGCGGCAGTTGGCAATCACCTTTGAGGCACTGCGCAACATTCGCGGTGAAGCCGCCCGCGCCCGGTTGCGCGGACAGCTTGCCGGCCTCGCCTCAATTCCCGCGATGCTTCGTAAGCGCCGCGTGGTGCAGAAGCGCGTTACGGCAGACCTGGAACAGGTTGCCAGGCTCATGGGTCCCTGGATCGTGCCTCTCGAAGATTAGGGGCACGGAAAAGTGACGGCAGCGCTCCGCCTTTCACAGGGAATCCGTACAATAGTAGGTGAGAAACCGCACGACATTGACCGGCTGCAGACTACCCGTAGCACCAGGGAGTGGTATGGCCCATGAAATTCCTCAAACGCTTATTGGCAGGCTCCGGCGGCGACGCCGACCGCGCCGGAGACGCCGATCCGGCCGCAGACCCCAATCTGTTTTGGTTCTACGTTCAGTGCAATAGATGTGGGGAGGCGGTCGCCGTAATGGCCCGTAAGGGATATGATCTTGTTGAAGAATACGAGGAATCGGCGAGTAGCGATGCTCCTACCGGTTACAGCCTGTTCAAAGACGTCATGGGCCGCAGTGACACGTGCTTCCAGCAGATGCGCATAGAGATCCACTTCAATACTGCCTATGAAGAACTGAGCAGGCACATCGAGGGCGGCAAGTTCATTACCGCCGAGGAATACCGTGCCGGCGCGAACGGCGAAGAGCAGCCCTAGTCTATCGACCAAAGCCGTAGGAACGTCGAAGTCGCCATCGGGAGCAGGCTTCGAGGAGCCTGGGCCAGACTGCCCCCAATGTGTGAAGTGAGCCAGCCATGACCTTGGAGCTACCTTCCCTTTACCAGCCCGGCGATGCTGTGGGCCGGACTGCGCGGACGGTTCTCTTCCTTTCGTTGGCGGTGCTGCTCGGTCTGCTGATCGGTTGGGGCGCCGTCAATCTTGCGCCATTCACCTTGTTCCTGCTCTTGGTAGGAATCTGCGGTAGTGTTGCCGTAGCCTTTTTTCCCGGTCTCGCCGTCTTTGGGCTGCTGGCGATCGTGTGGTTGCTGCCATTCGGCACCTTGCCGTTTCGCCTTGGCTTTCGCTTTAGCTTCCTGGATCTTGCGACCGGCGCGCTCCTCTTTCTCTTTGCGTGGCAAGTGTGCACGCATCGGCTGCGCCTCCCTGCTCGAATGTCTCTGGTAGCAGTAACAATTTACGCCGTCTTGCTGGTCGTAGCCGCCGGCAACGGCCTGCGCTTTGGATTGACCGACGACGCGATTACGGACTCCATCAAGCTCGCTTCCAGCGCGTTCGTTTTCGTGATGCTGTCCACCTGGCTGCGAAATGGAGCGGTCGTACGGCGCGCGGCTGCGTGGTTTCTCGTATTCGCCGCCGGGCAGGCATTCATCGGAGTGATGCTCTACTTTCTCCCCGCGGGCTACGCAATCGGTATGCTCTCGCGCCTGGGGAGAATAGGCTACCCCGTTGGCGCGGGCGTGCTCCGGTACATTGCCGATACACCGTTGCTGCGTGCCACCGGGACCAGCATTGACCCCAACATGCTGGGCGGGGCCCTGGTATTCGCCATCGCATTTGGGGTAGCGCTCTGGGCCAGTCATCCGCGGCGTTGGTGGCTGCTCGGCGTCCTCGGTCTCTTGCTGCTCTGCCTGCTACTCACCCGCTCCCGTGCCGCTTTGCTTGGGAGCGGAGCGGCCATCGCCGTGCTCACTGTCCTCCGGTACCGCGCGCTACTGTGGTTCTACCCACTCGGCGGCTTGGCGCTTATTGCATTGCCGCAGACCCGCGCCATGCTCATGCACCTCCTGTCCGGACTGCGCGCGCAGGATCGGGCGGCCGCGATGCGTTTGGATGAGTATGCGAAGTCATTCCAACTCATTCAGGACCACCCGTGGCTCGGCGTGGGATTTGGGCCACCGCCCACCCTCGATACGTTTGTGGGGGTCTCGAGCATCTATTTACAACTGGCTGAGGTCGGCGGCTTGCTCACGCTTGCCGCCTTCTGTTTGGCCGTCGGCGCGGCGCTTTGGAGCATTTGGCGCGGATGGCGCAATGGCGGGAGCCCCGACGAAGAGTGGGTGGTGATGGGTGCCATTGCCGGGGTGCTCGGCGCACTCGTGACCGGTCTGTTTGACCAGCACTATGTCATTTACCCGCACATGGCAGCCATCTTCTGGATTGCTGCCGGTCTTGGAGCGAGCGCTGCTTGGGTGCGGCGAGACTCGGACGTAGGCACCCCTCCAGGCACATGATGCTATGATTTATCGAGAGACTTGGCATTCTGAGACTTCCTCGGGGCCATCTGAGACTCTTGGTTCGGCACCCGAGTCCCACATCAACGCATGAAAATCGGCATCGACTGTCGCTTGCACTTCTACAATCGCACCGGTATTGGTCGGTACATTCGCAATCTCGTGCAAGCGCTGCCAGATTATGCCAACGAGGATGCGGAGTTTATCCTCCTTCAAAGCCGACGAGAACGAGAAAACATTGTACAGGCGCCGGCATTTCGTTCACGTCGAGTAGCAACGCCGGCCCATCATCGCTGGGAGCGCTTGCTTCTGGCGGCAGAGATAGCATTGAAGCGCATTGACATTCTCCACAGCCCCGACCACGTAGCGCCGAAGCAGATGGGCTGGGCCAGCGTTGTAACCATGCATGACCTAGCCTTCTTGGCGCATCCAGAAGCCCACAGCGCAGACAGCCTTCTCTACTACGCGAATGTCTTCCGCACGCTCCGAAACGCGGCCAGAGTGATCGCCGTATCGGAGTTCACTCGTCATGAAATCCTCAACCGCATCTCCATTGCACCGGAGCGGGTCACGACGATTTACGAAGCAGTCGATCCGGCCTACCATCCTAGATCCAAGACCGAGTGCGACCGCGTCAGAACCCGGCTCGAAGTCCCCGATTCGTACTTCCTCATTGTAGGCACAATTGAAGCGCGCAAGAATCTGGAGAGATTGCTCGCGGCATATGCGTTGCTGCCGCGCACAGACCGACCGTGCCTCGTCTTTGCCGGTGGACGCGGCTATCACTACGATAGGGTGCTCGAAGCAGTTCAGGCCCATCGCCTTGAGGACCAGGTGAGGTTTCTTGGCTTCGTGAATGATGACGACCTGCCCATGCTCTACACAGGGGCCCAGTGCCTCTTGTATCCCTCGCGCTACGAGGGATTCGGCCTGCCCATACTCGAGGCTATGGCGTGCGGCTGCCCGGTACTTACCTCAAACCACGGTAGTATGGCGGAAGTAGCAGGAAACGCGGCCATCCTCGTCGATCCAAACTCCACTGAAGCGATTGCAGACGGCATAGAGACGCTCATGCGCGACTCGGTTCTACGCGAACGCATGGTTGCCGAGGGACACTCGCGCGTAAAGGAATTCTCCTGGCGCTCTACCGCTGAACAAACGCTGGCAGTCTACCGTGAGGCTCTAGGCTCACACTGATGCGTGTCCTCTTTCTCACCCCGCAGCCGCCGTGGCCGCCGCATGCCGGCCCGGCCATTCGCAACTACCAACTCATAGCGGGCGCTGCGGCGGAACATCAGGTGTATGTGCTGTGCTTTGGCGATGCGAGCACTGATCTCTCGAGCCTCAACGAACTATGCAGTTGGGCGGGCTGGGTTGCGCGACCGACTGTCACTCTACGCCAACGCATGCTGCACTTGCTCAAGAGCTCCGAACCGGATCTTGCGCTGCGGTTGCGCAGCGATGACTACGCGGAGCGCCTGCGCTTCATCTTGGCGCATCAAGAGTTCGATCTCATTCAATTTGAGGGCTTGGAAATGGCTGTATATTTGGCACAGGCCAAGGAAGAAAGTCCTCAGAGCCTGCTCGTATTCGACGAACACAATGTGGAGTACATGCTGCAAGAACGGCTAGCCGCGGTATCGCAGCCGGTGCAACGTTGGTACTCCAGAAGCCAGGCCCGTCGTTTACGGTCGTACGAGTCCCATGCTCTCTCCATTTGCAGTGGCTGGACCTGTGTCTCAGAGGTGGATGAATCCTATCTTGCGCCGCTCGCCAGCGGCAAGCCGCATGCGGTCATTCCCATCGGCGTTGATCCTGAACTACAACCTCCCCAAGGCATTTCTCTCGCTTCTTCGCCGCGCCTGTTATTCGCGGGTACGCTGGACTACCGTCCGAATCGAGATGGCTTGCAATGGTTCTGCCGGCACATCTGGCCGCTTATCCGCGCGGAAGTACCAAGCGCTGAGTTCTTGATCGCCGGCTCCGGGGCGGCCATCAACCGGGGGTGGCTCCGACAGCCCGGGATACAATCGCTTGGCTTTCTCGACGACCGGGAGTTTGCGCAAGCCCTCGGCAGCGCGTGGGTCTCGGTGGTGCCCCTCCGTGCCGGCAGCGGGATGCGCGTCAAGATTCTCGAGTCATTTATGTGGGAAAAGCCGGTTGTAACCACGAACATCGGCATCGAAGGCATAGCCGCCACACCCAATGAGCATGTACGCATTGGCGATACGCCGGACGCATTCGCCGCGCACGTCGTCGATTTATTGCGTGACCGTCTCTTGGCACGAGAACAGGGTCAAGCCGCCAAGCGGCTCGCGGAGGAACTCTACGATTGGCGCCGCTTCACGCCGCGCCTGCTTGAGTTCTACGGACACCTGACGGAGACTCGCTATGCCCAGGCCTAGGGTCTCTCTTATCTTCACGGTGAGAAATGAGGAAGAAGCTCTGCCTGCGCTGCTGGCTTCGCTGAGTGAACAGGACCGCGCCCCGGACGAGATCGTGATCGCGGACGGAGGATCGACCGACGGCACACTACCGCTGCTGCGCACATTCGCTGCGGCCCGGCAGCACGTGTCGTTGCTAGAGTTGCCGGGCGCCAATATTGCTGAGGGGCGCAATGCCGCCATACGGGCAGCGTCTGGGGACATCGTAGCGGTAACGGATGCCGGCGTTGCGTTACCCCGTCATTGGCTGGCCGAATTGGTGCTCCCGCTGGAAGGCCGCCCCGAGGTCGACATGGTGAGCGGCTACTCGCGCCCCGATCCCCACACTCGTTTCGAAGCGCTGCTGGCCGCAGCGACCTTGCCGCTGGCCAGCGAGATTCGCGCCGATTCATACTTGGCGTCAAGTCGCTCCGTCGCTTTTCGGCGCGAACTATGGGCACAAGCGGGCGGCTATCCGGAGTGGCTTGACTACTGTGAAGATGTCGTCTTTGACCTGGAGTGCAAGCGAGTTGGGGCGCACGTCGTCTTTCAACCGGCGGCAAGCGTGCGCTTTCGCCCGCGCCCACATATCCGTGCCTTCTTCTTGCAGTACTATCGCTATGCCCGAGGAGACGGCAAAGCCAACCTGTGGCCGGAGCGTCACGCCCTGCGGTACACTGCTTATGTTCTCGGGGCTATGCTGCTATGGCGGGGATACAAGAATCCCCTGTGGTGGGTCTTGTTTGCATTGGCGGGAGTGGCAGCCGGCCGCAAATCGTTTTTCCGCCTGCTCACGGCGCCTGCCTCCCACGACAAACTGAGCCTTGTGTCTTCGCTGAGTAGCGTCTTTTGCATACGCGTGGTAGGCGACATTGCCAAGATGCTCGGCTACCCGGTTGGAGTCTGGTGGCGATGGCGACAGACGCAAAAACAGCGCAACTAATGGATTCGCCCCCCCTCGAGTTGTCCATTGTCGTGGTTACGCACAACGTCCAGGCACTGCTGCGTTCGTGCCTTGAATCGATCTATACCAGTGACTTTGCAGACCATTGTGAGGTATTCGTTGTCGACAACGGCACTGACGAATCTCTCGCTATGGTGGCGTCCGAGTTTCCGAGAGCAAAGCGCATTCTCGGTTCACCGCACATTGGATTCGCGGCGGGTAACAACCTTGCGCTGGCTCAAGCGCGCGGCCGCTACCTTCTTCTGCTCAACCCGGATACGGAGCTCCCTCCCACGGCGCTGTCGCACTTACACGCAGTTATGGAAGCGCATCCCCGTTGGGGAGTTGTGGGGCCAAAGCTCGTCCGCGCTGACGGAAGTTTGGACTTGGCGTGCCGCCGGTCGTTCCCGACGCCCTGGAACGCGCTGATGAAAGCATGCGGGCTCGCGAGGCGATTTCCCCGGTCGCAGATTACCGCCGGCTACAATCTCACGTATCTCGATCCTGACGCATGCTACCCCATTGATGCAGTCGTTGGCGCATTCATGTTCATCCGCCGGGAAGCGCTGGTTGCAGCCGGCCCGTTGGATGACACGTTCTTCATGTATGGCGAAGACCTTGACCTCTGCTTTCGAGTCAAGCAAGCTGGATGGCAAGTCTGGTATTGGCCGGGAGTTGCGGTACGCCACCTGAAGGGCGAGAGCTCCCGCCAGCGGCCGGGCCGCATGACATTTGAGTTTTTCCGCTCGATGCATGTGTTCTATGCCAAGCATCAAGCGCCGCACAACCCAGCCGTGCTGAATGCGTGCGTGGTTGTTGCCATTTGGCTCTTCTGCGCCGCTGCCTTGATCAGAGTGCGTACACGGCGCGATACCCAGCGTGCCCCGCGCCTCTCAGCGCTATAGCCCAGAGAGCAACCCGACATGAAGTGGGATCTGAAACTCATTGTTGTGCCGCTGTGGCTTGTCTTTGACGTCCTGGCCATCGCCCTTGCCTTCCTCAGTGCCTACTACGTCCGTTTCACACTGGGATGGCCGCCTCCGGAGGAAATGCACCCGCTTGCGCTGTACTATCGCCTGTGGGTTCTGCTTACCGTCGTGTACGTCGGCGCAATGGTGGTTAACGGGCTCTACCAGCCGCAACGCCATGTCCCTGCGGAAGAGTACTTATTGAAGATCCTCGGCTCAACCGTCCTGGGCATGGTCGTTGCAGTTGGCATCTGGGCGCTCTTCTGGCGTGAAGACTTCGCGTTCTCCCGGCTGCTCGTCGGCTATACAGCCATCCTCAGTTTGCTCTTCCTCCTGCTGGACCGGCTGGTACTGTCCTTTGTACGCGGTGCCATCCATCAACGGAACACGGCAACTATTCGCACGGTCATCGTGGGGCACGGCACGGGCAGCGATTTCGTGCAGGCACATCTCAAGCGCCTGAACTATGAAGTTGTCGGCATCCTGGATGACGATCCAAATGTAGGCATGCGCCCCTTGGATTGTCCCTATCTCGGCAAGGTCAATCTGTTGCCAAGCGTTATTTGGAAGTATGACGTGAAAGAGGTGATAATTACGTTCCCTACGCTCCATACTGAAGAACTCTTGCGCATCATCGATCTGTGTCCAACCGAAAACATCCACATTCGGGTGCACCCGGACCTCTTTCAATTGTTGGTAAGCACCGTGCAGGTGGACGAGATTGTCGGCCTGCCGTTGCTTACTGTTAAAGAACCGCGTCTCGCGGGATGGCATCGCCTGGCAAAGCGCTCGATGGACATCGTCGTTGCTGCCTTCACGTTGATACTCCTGTCCGGCCCTCTTTTGCTCGTGGCCGTCTTGATACGTCTTGATTCGGCGGGCTCATCGTTTTTCATTCAAGAGCGCGTCGGACGCGACGGCAAGGCCTTCCCGATCATCAAGTTTCGCACCATGGTAGACAACAGCTCCGGCAGTGACAGCCGCGATTGGACGGTGCCGAACGACCCAAGGCGCACCCGCATCGGCACATTCCTCCGGCGGTTCTCGATAGATGAATTACCCAACCTCATCAACGTGCTGGCCGGCCACATGAGTCTGGTAGGACCGCGCGCCGAGCAACCCCAATACGTTCGCCGCTTCAGCACCGAAATCCCACGGTATATGGAACGTCACCGGGAGAAGTCCGGCATGACCGGCTGGGCGCAGGTCAACGGTCTGCGCGGCGACGTGCCCATCGATCAACGCACGCAATACGACCTCTACTATATCGAAAACTGGTCGGTTTTCTTCGATATTCGCATACTCCTGCGCACCATAATCGCCGTCTTCAAGCAGCCTGCCTATTAGCGGCAAGAGTCTATCGGTGCATGCGTAAAACAGCGCCACTCAGCGACACAACGCAGTACCGCAACAGAAGAGAAACGAAGGAATGAGCATGAGGATCACCGAAATCACGCATAGAACGTACCAGTGGCCGCGCCGGAAACCCATTCGCAACGGCATGTTCACGTACACCAACGTGACGTTGTCCGTGGTTGAGATTGAGACCGATGCCGGACTTGTCGGTCTCGGAAAAGGTGGCGTGAACCACTCACTCTTAGAGCAATTCAAACCGCTGCTCATCGGTGAAGACCCGTTCAACGTTGAGCGGCTGTGGCACGCCCTCTGGGTGCCAAAACTCGTGGGAAGGCGTGGCACTGAGACGCGCACGATTTCCAGCCTGGATATTGCTCTCTGGGATCTCATTGGGAAAGCAACCGGCAAATCGGTCCACCAGTTGCTTGGCGGCTACGCCGAGCGCATTCCCGTATACATCGCGGGCGGCTACTACGAAGAAGGGAAGGGCCTCAAGGAGTTAGCCGAAGAGATGGAAGAGAACCTTCGCCTGGGCGCCCGGGCGGTGAAGATGAAGATTGGCGGCGCTCCCATCAGCGAGGACGTAGAACGCGTGCGCGTGGTGCGAGAGGCGGTTGGGCCGGACGTAGAAGTGATGGTGGACGCGAACAATGCGTATCCCGCCCACGAGGCCATCCGCATTGCCGCTCAGATCGAGAAGTACGACGTTTACTGGTTTGAGGAGCCGGTGGGTGCAGACGACTATGCGGGGTGCGCCCGCGTGGCCAATGCGACCTCAATCCCCATCGCTACCGGCGAGAACGAATATACGCGGTACGGGTTTCGGGACCTCATTCAACACCAAGCGGCGAGCATCCTCAATGCCGATGCCAACATTTGCGGCGGCGTCACGGAGTTTCGCCGCATCGCCGCGTTGGCCGCTTCCCACGACATTGTGATTGCTCCCCACGGTTCCCAAGACATCCACATTCACCTTGTCACCGCCATCCCTAATGGACTAATCCTCGAGTACTACCGCGATACCGTGGACCCGATGTGGGGCAAGACATTTGAGGAAACCCTAGTGTTGGATGCAGACGGTATGCTTGCGCCGCCGGATCGGCCGGGCTTTGGCATCACGCTCAATGAGGACGCCTTAGCCGATTACCGTGTCTCCTAGTAGGTGCACAACCTGCGTGCCGTCCGGTAGGGGCGGTTCGCGAGCCGCCCCTGGCGACAACACCGGCGCGGTCTCGGCTGATTGTCTCTTCCCAGCGGCAGCGACACCACATCACTCGGTGGTTGAGCGCTAGCAACGATACGGTAGAATAGGGAGACGACAGACCCAGCAACACCAAACCCTGTAAATTAAGAGAAAGCGAGCACCCAAGCAAATGACGGCATTTCAAAAGCCTGGAAACTGGTACAAGGGAAACCTCCATACCCACTCCACGAATTCGGACGGTCTATACGCGCCTGAGTTGGTGTGTTTGTGGTATTGGACAATGGGTTACGACTTTCTTTCGATAACCGACCATCGCACGCTCACCCTCTTTGATTCACCGCCGACGCGCAGCCCTGTGCTCATCCCTGGGATGGAACTAAACGGCGACGACGCACGCGCCGGTGGCGGCTACCACATCGTCGGCCTTGGACTCCGCGACATGCATGTACAGCCACCCGACCTGGATGCGCAGGGCGCAATTGACGCCATTCGCGCGGATGGTGGGCTGGCAGTGCTGGCGCATCCCTACTGGCTGGGGCACGTCACCACCGATCTGACGCACTTGGAAGGGGCTACCGGCCTCGAGGTCTTCAATTACGGCACGCACGTCAGCATCAACAAGGGCGACAGCACGTATCTCTGGGACGGCTTGCTCGACCGCAAGCGGCCGCTCCTTGGACTCGCGGTAGACGATACGCACTGGAAGTTGCCCGATGCCGGCGGCGGCTGGGTAGTGGTCAAGGCCGCTGAGTGCACACCGGAAGCCATCCTGACCGCAGTCGCGGCAGGCGATTTCTACGCCTCGCAGGGGCCGGAGATCTATGACTTCCGCCTCGAGGATGGTGTGGCCTTGGCCGAGACCTCGCCCGTGCGCACGATCGCGTTCATGTCGGAACGTTCGCATGGACGAGCGATCAGATCGCCACAGGGGGATCCGATCTCATCCGCCCGTTTTTCTGTACAGAACGAGAACACGTACATCCGCCTGGAATGCGTGGACTTTGAAGGGCGGCGCGCCTGGAGCAATCCAATCTGGCTTGAAGGAAACGAATAGAGCTAGTAATCAAACTGCATTGTTAAGTGGTAAGTAACGTGCTGCTTCGCAATTGCGCGGCAACGCAAAGAGCAGGCGCAGGTTACAAAGATGTCCTGAGCCTGTCGAAGGGCCTGCGCTACAGACGTTCCCACCCATCGCCAAGTACGCGCTGAATCACGAGGAGGAAGCCGCGTGAAGATTGTAAATGTAAGAGTTCATCCAGTTGCTGTGGCGCGGCAATATGCCACGCTCACTTCCGGCGGTCAGCAGGGCCGTCAGGATCCTGACGCGCAACCCGTGGACTTGTCCTATTTCTACATCCTGGAAGTCGAGACCGACACCGGCATCGTGGGCCTCGGCGAGATCTCCGACATCGATCCGGGGGCGCGTCTCGTTGACGGCTCCCCAATGGACTTAGACAACGTGACGCAGAAGCTCAACTCTGCGCTTGTAGGCCGTAACCCAACCGACCTGGAACGGCTTACGTTGGAAGTGGACCAGGGCGGGCTCGTAAACTGCGCGATAGACACTGCCTGCTACGACATTGTCGGCAAGGCCTACGGGGCTTCTGCGACGTCATTGGCCGGCGGACGTTTGCGTGAGAAGGTTTGGGTCTCCTGGGTAGCCTACATTCGCGAGCCGGAGGCCATGGTGCCCGAAATCGAGGAAAAACTGGCACAGGGCTTCAACGCCTTCAAGTTCAAGGTCGGCCGCGACATTGACCTGGACGAAGCACGCATCAAGCTATTCCGCGAGATCGGCGGCAACGATCTGAACCTCAAGCTCGACGCCAACGCAGCCTGGGACGTCGATGAGGCCATTGCCTTCATTCGCCGCCTGGAAAAGTACAATCTGGCCGGCGTGGAGACGCCAATCGACAAAGTGAATGTCACTGGCATGGCGCAGGTGCGCGAGGCCGTGGACACGCCCATCCTCGAGCACGTCAGCACCCTGGAATACGCCCTCGAACTCGTGCGCCATGAGGCAGTGGACGTATTCAACGTGTCAACCGTAGGGTGCGGCGGCATCTATCGCGCGAAGAAAGTCATCGCAGTTGCTGAGGCCGCCGGACTGCACGCGCTGCTCGGCAGCACGGTGGAGTTGGGCGTCGGCACAGCGGCGCAATTGGCGCTCGCTGCTTCCTCGTGGCGCGTGGATTGGCCCTCGGATCTCATCGGGCCGCTTATGTACACCGACGACGTGCTCCAAGAACCCTGGGAATGGGATGACGGGCATCTCCGTGTGCCGTCCGGCGCGGGCCTTGGCGTAACGCTCAATCCCGCTAAACTCCAGTCGCTCCACCATCCACTTCCCGAATCACGGTAGGAAGCCCTGTCACTTTGCTACCCGCTTACTTGTGACGTTGACACTCCCGCCGCCGCATTGCTATCCTAAGCAATGCAGGGCTGTACGGACCTCTAGGTTTGTACGCTCTGAATCACGTTGTTTGGGTCTTGGCAAGCGCAATCTAACTGAATGTTGAGGGACACAGTGTTCGCAGTCGTTGAAGTAGCCGGAAAACAATACCGTGTAAGCCCTGGCGACCAGATCGCGGTTGAGCGATTGGACGCGGAACCAGGCAGCGAGATTTCGCTGGATTCAGTCTTGATGACCTCCACCGACGCGGGCGTTACCGTAGGCACGCCGGTGATCGACGGCGCAAATGTGCGCGCCCAGGTGGTGAGGGAAGAGAAGGACAGCAAGGTGCTCGTATTCAAGTACAAGCGCAAGAACCGCTACCGGCATCTTTCCGGTCACCGCCAAACGCATACCGTGCTTGAGATCGATTCTATCAACGTCTAGGAGGACCCCTGCACAACCCGAGCCGGCAGGCGAGAAGACTCCCTCTCCCTGGGGAGAGGGTCGGGGTGAGGGGATCGGCGCAAACCCAGCCCTATTCCAACTGTTTGGCAGAGTTACAGAAAGTTCGCAATAAGGGTACCCGGGGCGCCTCTGAGCACAAGAGCATACCGCAAACAGATTAAGGAGCAACAAGGATATGGCACAAAAGAAGGCGGGCGGCAGCAGCCGCAACGGACGGGATAGCGCAGGCAGGCGGCTGGGCGTTAAGCGCACCGACGGACAATTCGTACGCGCCGGCAACATCCTGGTGCGGCAGCGGGGCACACCCATTCGCCCCGGGGAAAACGTCGGCATCGGCAAGGACCATACCCTCTTTGCCATGGTTGACGGCGTTGTGCGGTTCGAGACGTTCGGCGGCGAATCCAAGCGCGCTATCGTCGTCCCGTTAGCCTAGCGCCAGCATGCTAGCCTAGCTTCACCACGCTAGCCTGGCGCTGCCGCACAAAACATCGCTTTGGGCCGGTAGCTCAGTGGGAGAGCGCTGCGTTCGCATCGCAGAAGTCGGGGGTTCAAATCCCCCTCGGTCCACCCCTGGAGGGCATCCGCCCTCCTTTTCCTATTCTTGAAGCACATCGCAATTGTAGGTGCTGGAGCCCCTACTAAAGCGAAATCCACTGGAATGGGTCAACCACCCAATCGCCCTTTGCCACAGACCTTCCTTCAATTGGTTCCACGTGGCTCTGATCCTTACCGCCAAACCATCCCAATCCCTGCACTCTATCCCTGCGCTTGGCGTTGATACACCGCTTCCATTTCCTGGTCGAGATCGGCTGCCATGCGCCTCAAATTCGATCGCAGCCGCACGTTCTGGTACGAACCCCAGATAGTCATCAAAGGCGGCACCACCAGGATCGATACGATCAGCGAGTAGAGAATGGTAATGGCCGCGGTGATGGCGAACTGTTGGGACGCCAGCAGCGGGGAGGCTATGAGCACTCCGATGCCAAGACCTGTCGTCAGCGCGGAGCCCAGCAGGGCCGAGCCGGTGGTGGCAAGCGTGCGAATTGCCGCCTGTTCCGGGTCGCGGCGGCGGCCGTATTCCTCGCGGTAGCGGTGAATCACGTGGATGGTGTAATCAACCCCTATGCCGATGGAGAGCGCCGTGATGATTGACGTGATGATGGTATAGGGAATGTCCAGCAATGCCATCGTGCCCAGCACTGAGATGAGCACGAGGAAGGTCGGCCCCACCGCGATGAAGGCGAGCGCCGGCTGCCGCACCGTCAACCAGAAGAATATGGCCAAGACGCCAATGGCTACCGCCACGGTCGTGCCAATCGATTCCGTCTGCCGGTCCCGGATTGCGTCCGTAACCGCAAATGAGACAATAGTGTCAGAAGTCGCCGTAATGGCGTCGTCATTGCCAAACCAGAGCGCATCGATGTTATCTTGCAGTGCCCTGGAGGCCGCGGGATCGCCCGTGAAGGCCTCAAATTGAAGCAAGATTGCGTCAATTCCGTTCGGGTCATTGACCAAAAGATGCGTGGCGGAAGGATCTTGCGACGCCAGTCTATCCAGAATTTCCTGCATCAGTGCTGCGTCCAGCTCCACGTCGGTGCTGGCTTGATTGAAGAGCGCGGCCAGTTCCGGGTCGTACTTGTCGCCCGGCTCCCCGCTGTCGTGAATCCAGTCCCGCAGCAGCAGTTCATACGATGTCCGGATCGGTCCCGCCGCCGCCCTTGGCCGCAACGTCTCATTCTCGAAGGCGGTGGTCAAGTCCTGCAGGTTGAGCAACGTGCGAGTCTCCGTTGCCTCAGCCTTCACCAGCACACTGACGATCTCCGTCGAGCCGCCAATGGCCGCATCGAGCGTATCGATATCATTCATCACACTCCCATCACTGGGCAGGAGGTCGCGGATGCTGAACTCCGCCTTTAATCCCGTGGCTGCAAATCCGAGGGCAACCGTCGCCACCGCCACGATGAGGAAGTATGGCACAGGCGCGCGAGTGACTTCTCTGCCCAACCCCTCAGCTATCCGCTCCACGCCGGGAAACGCCGTAGAAATCAGGCGGGGCTGGCGTAACGTGCCGCGTGCCTCGCGGCGACGGTCAAGGATCGTCCGCCCCGCCGGCAGCAACGTGAGCATCACGATGAGACTCAACCCAACGCCCAGTCCCGCGATGATGCCAAAATCGCCGATGATATTGATCGGAGAGAAAAGTCCCGCTAACAGGCTCACGATTGTCGTTACGGCAGCCAGCACCAGCGGGATCGTGACGTTGCGCAACCCTGAGCGGGCAGCCATCGCGACCGTCTCGCCGGCAACGCGCTGCTCGCGATAATGCAAAACCGTCTGAATTGCGTAGTCTACCGTGAGGCCGATCATGATGATTGGCACCATGGCCGTGAGCGCATTCGGCGGTCCGACGAGACCCAGCCCATCCGGCCCGAGCAATCCTTCTGCCCCGATGATCCAGATCAGTGCGATGAAGAGCCCCAAGAGGGTAAGCAGCAGGTCTGAGACCGAGCGCATGAACAGCAGGAGCAGAATCGCGATCAGCAGGAACGCCAAGCCAACCAGCGGCACCATACCGGTCTCGGTGGCCTCTCTGGATTCGTCCTCGATCACCGTATACGACACGCTGCTCACGTCCAGCGTCCCTTCGTCCGCCACTGCGAGGTCGAAAACTCTCCGTTCCGCAGCCACAAGGCGGTCGTCGCCGGTATCGCGCAAGCGGATGGTGCCGATGGCTACCGGAGTGCCGTCCGTGTCAGTGCCGGTCATCACAGACAGCGCCGCTCCAATCCCCGGGACCGCCTGGGCGGAGTTGATCTGGTCCTGGGTGACCCCGCCGAGGTTGTCTACTTGAAGCGCGGCCACAACGAGTAACGAAGGTGCGATGATGGGATCTACGGGAGCCAGCAAATCCGACACGGCTGGATCGTTGGCGATGGCATTGAGCAATGCGTCCATCTGTAAGAGCCCGTCCGGCGTGAGGGCATTGCCGCGAAAGAGTAGCGTTATGACTCTCACGTCTCCGGACTCGCCGAAGAGGTCCTCTATTTCCGACATCGCTTTCGTGATGGCGCTGCCTTGAGGCAGCGCGGAAGCGGTTTCCGCCGGAGGGACACGCAGCCCCACTCCCGCCCCAAGTGCAACCGTAACGACAAGAAGAACGAACAGCGTAATCCACGGGCGCACCGTGACCAATTGGCTCAGCGCGCCAAGCACTGTGTACATGCCTCTACCTCTCTCTGCACAATCCACACTCGAATTCGGATGCCGTATCTCTTAGCCCCATTGCTGTCATATGCACCGCTACCGGTCTGCCCCAATCTTGCGAATTCCGGAATTGCAATGAACTCAAGCCCTTCACCAACTCCAGTTCCTGGATCAAAACCGTCTCACCGCATGCGCCGGCAATTGTCCGATCCGCGGGCATGTCCGCGCGGAAGCACGTCCAAGTCCACTCCAAAGCCAAATGCGTGCAACGCCGGATACTGCCCAGTCAATTGGAATGTACACCGCTTAGGAACCGGCACATAGAAGGAATCGGAGAATAGCCGCGGGCAGTTTCACCTACCAAAACACAATGCCGCGCGGTCGCATCACACTGACTGGCAGCGGAAAGAAAGGAGAAGCGAGCGTCAGACGCCCGCTCGCCAAGAGCACCCTCAACCCTGGGTTCAACAGTCAAAGTCCACCACACCTTGGCTGTGTTCACGCCGCTATCCCGCGTCGCAGACACAGCATAGCGACAAGCCGCCTGCGACTGTTTGCAGGGGAATTGTACCATGCCCCGCGGCTACAGAGAATGAGACTCTACTCAGTCTCGCGTCAATTGCCGGCGACGGCAACGCAAATCGACGTAGGCGCGCCTTTCCACAATTCACTCCTCGATCAAAGCCCGCCGCGCAAATGAAGCCCAGGCGAATTGAATGCCATGCCTGTCTTCCGGAGTGTCACGACTGTGGTACTTGCCCACGGCAATGCCGCACTGCTTCAATTGACCGGAGAATCGTCTTGCGCATGTGCGGCCGGGCATTGCTTGAAAGATACGCCCGGACGAACTGCCATCTTGATTTACAGGAAAAAGCACGGGCTTCTCAGATAAAGCCAACTGCGAAAGCGTGATCTGCCACACTTTTCTCGCCACAATTGCATCTTTTGACGCATGTCTGCTAACATTCATGACAGCCACATGAAAGGAGTGATAGATCTCATGAGTACAACTGCAATCAGCGTGCAAAGTGGCGCCAAAGCCGGCGGCCTGGCCATCATGGCCGGCATGATCCTGACTCTCGTGTCGTCCCTACTCTTTCCGGGTGGGCCAATAGTCAATTCAGTCGATCAGACAGACTTTGAGGCCGCAGCCGGGGCTCTCGCTGAAAACCCTAGTTTGGCGCATGCGATGACTCTGTTGGTTATCGTCGGCATGTTGCTCTACGCCTATGGTTTCGTGGAGCTCTTGCGATTGCGAGGACAGGGCGCGGGTTTCGGAGTTTCAGTATTGCGTTTCGGAATCTTGTCAAGCCTGTTCAGTTGGGGCGCCTTTATTCTCGGCTTCGGAGTAAGGCACGGCGGGATTTACCTCTTGCAACAGAGCCTCGCCGCCGAAGGCACAGAGTTGCAGGCAGAGCTAGCCGGCCTGGCGGTCTCTAGCCACGTCACCATGATGGGACTGCTGCTAGCGTTTATGGTAGTGAATCCTATTGGCTCCGCCCTCGTTGGAATCGGCCTCGCCGCGAGGTTTGGCAGCGTGAATATCTACAAGTTGGCATCTTACGGCCTAGTCCTCATTGGATTGGGTGGATTCGCAAACATGGTGCTGGCGCTATTTCTTACTGACCCGGACGTCGTGCTGCATCTCTTAATCAGCCAGTTACTTTTATTGATCGGATCAATCTGCTTATTCGTGATTGGCGCGGGCATGTACCGAGGCCGCAACGAATTGGTCGCCGAGGATTCAGCGAGTTGACCCGGGTCGACCCTGCAAGTTCACCCGTTTCCGCTGAACTCGGAGCGGGACCGCCTTCGCGGCACTGGATGGATGCGGCCCTCACCGAGCTCAGCGGCAACCTGAGAGTGTGCAGCGCGCCGGGCCACGTTAACTAGGCTCGCGTAGCTGGGGTTGGGATACCCTCTCCCACGCCGCTTGCGGTAGACTCTGGCGCTCTTGCTACTACGGCCGGTTCCTCCGCCACACTTCGGCTGGCAGTCTTGGGAATGGAGGACGGGCTCTATCGAATAGGGAATAGCGGGCGACTCCGTTACTCACTACAAGCCGCCTACCGATCTTAGGGTTCGCACAGCGGAGAGTTGCATTAATTCCCGCGCTTTGCCGGTCCGGTTTGGGCCAGGAAACGCTGTATCGACAACTGATGCCAGGCACGTCATCTCAAGCGCATTGACGTGCGGCGCGCCAGCCGTGCAGGCGGCTGGCAAAAGCAGACCCCGCGCCGGGTGGTGGTGTAGCGCGGGGTCTTGGGGATAGTGGATTGGGCAGAAGTCTCAATTAAGGGTTGTCACTCGGAACGCACGGCACTTTCTCCAAGGCAACCTATGTGGACTGAATTCGCGGCATGGGCATGGGCGCAGAAGGGGTACGCAACGAGAGCAATCTTTGAGTACACCCAAGAAGGATTAGTCACGTAATCTCCCACACACAAATTGTTCCTAGTCACCATATACTTTGTGATCTGGCACTATTATAGCATAGGCGTGCTGGTAATGCTAGCTGATTCCTCTTGATCATCGCACATTTGCACTAAGAATTCGTAAACTTTACGACTTTGCGTAGATTTCCATAGGGAGTACCTCCTGTCTATTGTCCAGAAGAACACAGCAAATCCGGATTTCAAGAGGGGATTGCGATGACCGCTCGACACCGCCGGGTAGTCTTCTGCCGCAGCCTCCTGGTGGTGTGCCGATCCCGATAGACGACCGACATTCTCGTCTGCCGCAGCAGCCCAGTTCTCGCTCACGTCCTCCCCCAGAGACGCGTGGATAGGCGGCTCCGCAGCGTGGTATCGCCAGGCTAGAACAGTCAAGCACTCTACCTTGCGAGCCGTAGACTGCGCCTACAGGGGGCGTTACCATGTACGGGGGATAGTTCATCGTTCTTGAAATGGATTCGATGCCATTGTCTGTCTTGCAATTAAGGCGCCTTTGGGGATTCCCGCTTTGCGCTCGCACTTCCTATTGCGGAGTCTCTCGCCCAGGTGAGGGCCGATGACTGGCCTGCTGCGGGCACTGGCAGATGCGTCCTGCGGCGCCTATGGTGTCACCGTGGACCAGACCATCGTCTTTTGGAATCGGGCTGCAGAGCAGATGCTCGGCCACACAACGCAAGAAGTCCTCGGTCGACGCTGCTATGAGGTCTTTGGAGGACTAGCCCCGGGGGCCCTATCGCCCCAGTGTCAAGAGGGCTGCCCTTCACTCCGTTATATGCGAGCGGGCCTCGTGCCGGCCGCGTCGCGGCTTCACATGCTCTGTGCCGACGGCAATCGAAAGTGGGTCAGTGTCACGCCGATGGTGGTTACCGGCATACTGCAGGACGCGCCCTTGCTGATGCATGTCTTCGATTCCAATTCCGAGAGTGAAGAAGCCAAGACAGCGGCAAACATCCTGCGGGAGGCTCTCGCGGCGAGCGGCGCAGCGGTCATCTCAGACAATCCGGAGACCGCCGCACCGCCGGCGAATGCTCCCTTTCTGACGCGGCGTGAACAGGAAGTGCTGCGTCTGGTCGCGATTGGCAGGGATACGTCGCAGATCGCCGAGGAAATGGGCATCAGCCGGCACACGGTGCGCAATCACATTCGCAATCTCAGGCAGAAACTCGATGCGAGTACGAAGCTGGACGCGGTGGTGACCGGCATACGTCTTGGCATCCTGCCCATCAGCAGACTCACGCAGTAGTGGCATCCTTTGCCGGGAGTGCCGCGCAGTCGTTATGCAGGGCCGCCTCTAGCAGACTCCGTGTGAAACCGTCGTACCGGCTGGGTTGCCTGTCTCCTATCGCGCCTGAAACCACTCTCACCCGCGCAGCCTGCGGGGTCAGGTCTGCCATCGGCCGGCCACCCGACGGACTGCTCATTTGGTTGCGCCTCCACGGGTGCAAACCAGACGTTCTCTGCCCTGCCATTCCGTAGAGATAGCAGTCCGGCCACGCCGTCAAGGCAATTCCCGCAACGCTGAAAGGTTGCTTCCAGCAAATTCCGGTGGCCGGGCGTGAAACGGGAAGCATTCCATCAGCCTCGCCCAATTGTGGCATAATTCTGAAACGACCTCCCCCAAGGTCTACGCCGCAACTACAGCCCTACAATGCAGATCAAGGCACTCAGTCTTGGGTCTGGTTCAGTAAAAGGAAAAGTGTAGAGAGCGCATCAACGCTTTGCATCACAGCAGAAAAGCCGCTCTTGCCGGGATGAATGAGGAGAGACCGGATCCAACGAGCGCGTGATCGGACTGGACCCAGCGCGACAGATCTCAATTTGACTGCACAAAACCGGTCCCACAGACGCCATGGCATTCTAGTGGCTGAACGATACAGACCTCTTGGCGGGCCGCGCGCATTGTGTTGCGCGCAAGGAAACTCGTAGCGTACTCAGCTCTAACCTGCGGAAAGCTAAAACTATCGGAAATGGCACGATTCACGCTATTGGCTCAGCGCATTACCAGTGCACGGGCCTTTGAAATTGGGATAATCGGCATCATTGTCATAAATGGCATTCTGCTTGGCGTGGGTACCTCCCAAACGCTGAACCAGCAGTACGGCACGTGGATCCATCTCTTCTATGAAATAGCCCTGGGTGTTTTTGTGGTAGAGGCACTGCTCAAGATGGTTGCATCCTCGCCCCGGTTTCTTGGGTATTTTCGCGACGGGTGGAATAACTTTGACTTCATCATCATCGTCCTCGCCCTCATTCCAGTGACCGGGCAGTTCGCTACCGTCGCCCGGCTCGCGCGATTGCTGCGGGTCTTGCGCTTAGTGTCTACTATTCGCGACCTGCGGCTGATTGTGACCGCGCTCGTCCGCTCGATTCCCAGTGTGGGTCACGTCATCATGCTCATGAGCATCATCGTGTATATCTACGCTATCATCGGTCACCACTTCTTCAGCGAGCACGATCCCGAAAACTGGCGCAATCTCGGCATTTCCGTCCTGACACTCTTCAACGTCATCACGCTGGAGGGCTGGACTGAGGTCATGTACAAGGCCATGGAACTCCACGCACTGTCATGGCTTTATTTCGTTAGCTTCGTCGTGATCGGCACGTTCGTCGTGATTAATCTCTTCATCGCCATCATCATCAACAATCTGGATGAGGCCAAGCTGGAACGCCTCCGCGACTTTGAGACACCGGTGTCCCGGGAGGAATTGCTGCGCGAACTCCGCGCCACGCAAGACGCCCTGCAAAAGCTCGACCGGCGCTTGCGGCACGAAGAGAGTGAGTAGTCGACTCTCACGAGTCTGCCGAAGAGCCGGAACTTAATGATGACTCTCTCCAGACTCTGGCCTATGCCGTGCGGCGGCGCTTGGGCATGGCGGCTGCGGCGATTGACTCAACCGGCCAATCTCTTGCACTCTCACCAAATAGCTTCGCACTCGTGGCGCGTGCGCCGGAGACGTTTCCATGAGTGCAGCCGGCGTGACGGGGGTACCGCACTTACCGAATCGTACTGTCTTGTCGGAAACTTGCTGGAACGGCGCCGGTGGGGGCAGGGCGTGCCGCCGGCCAATTCGGCACCCACCTTAGGCAGATTCCCTCGGCCCAGCCGGTATTGCATCAGGTCTTCCGTCTCCCTGGATCGGGCACTCGTTTCCCGACCCGAAACCGCAGGCCTGTTCCTGGTAGAATGGCACCAACCACTCGCGGACATAGAACTGTATAATGGGCTGAACCGAGATCGGCGATAGACCCGGAGGCGCCATCCAATGGCTACCGCGGCCTCGCAGAGTCCCCGTTACGAAGCACATGAGAACCCGCCACTCTTAGCCAGCTTGGGATATGGGTTCCAGTTTAGCTTGCTAGCCTCGGCAACCCTCCTGGTTACGCCCGTCATCGTGGCGAAGGCGTCCGGTCGCGAAGACTCCTACCTCATCTGGATGGTCTTCGCCTCGCTGATCGTCGTGGGCATTTCCACCTTGTTGCAGGTGCGCAGAATTGGGCCCGTCGGCGGCCGCGCCGTGTTGCCCATGTTTACGGCGGCGTTCTCCATCCCATTCTGCATCACGGCGGTCGTGGACGGCGGTCCGGCGACCCTTGGCATGCTGGTGGTAGTGTCCGGCATCTGCCAGCTCATCATCTCCAAGTGGCTCTTCATTCTGCGGCGCATCGTAACGCCCACGGTTGGCGGCACGGTGATGATGATTCTTTCCGTGACGTTGGCCTCCGTCGTCTTCGCTCTCTTGGACGAAGCTTCAACGGCAGAGCCTACGTCCGCGACAGTTACCGCGCTGGTTACACTCCTGGTCGTTTCCATACTCACCTTCCGCGGTAATCCCGTGCTACGCCTGTGGGCGGCTCCCATTAGCATCGTCTTCGGCTGTATTGTTGCCGCCACTTTTGGCACCTATGACTTCGAGCGGGTTGTGCAAGCGCCGTGGGTGGGCTTGCCTTCCGAGGTGCCGGACCTCACGCCGGACTTTGGCATTCCGTTCTGGACGATTTTGCCCTCGTTCGTTTTTTTGGGCATCATCATCTCCATTCAGGCCAACGGCGAATCTATCGCGCTACAACGGGTATCGAGCCGCGAGCCTAAGGCCATCGACTTTCGCCAGGTGCAGGGCACGTTGGCCGGGGGCGGCATTGGCAACATCCTGAGCGGCCTCGCGGGCGCGGTGCCTCTCATCATCCATCCCGGCACCGTCGCCTTCACCCAAGTCACGAGTGTGGCCTCCCGCAGGGTTGGCTATCTCATTGGCAGCCTCTTCATCCTCATGGCCTTCGTGCCCAAGGTTTCCGGGCTGCTTAGCACAATCCCCGGTCCCGTTATGGCAGGCTATCTTACGCTGGTGACCGGCACGCTCTTCGTGGATGGCGCGCAACTGGTCATACAAAGCGAACAGAACCGCCAGAAAGTCGTTGTGGCGGGGGTTGCCTTCTGGGTTGGCGCCGCCTTTCAGTTCAAGCTCTTCGCGCTGCCCGAACTCGGCCCCGTATGGGATACGCTGCTCAAGAGCGGCATCTCCACCGGCGGGTTCCTGGCCATCATTATGCTGCTCTTCCTGGAGTTTACGTCCCACCGCAGCATGCGCTTCAGTTCCCGGCTTAACATCGATGCGCTGCCGGACCTCAACGAGTTCATAACCGAGTTTTCCAAGAGCAGAGGCTGGAACCAAGCCATGACCGACCGCCTCATGGCAGTCGGCGAAGAGACCCTCCTTACCCTCGCGCCGCTCGATCTCGACCTGGACAGCGATGAGGAGGAAGGTGACGATCGACTGCTCGTCGTGCTTGCCACCAGCGACGGTCCCGTGGCGGACCTGGAATTTATCGGCGGCGGCGACGAGGAAAACTTGGAAGACCGCATCCGCCAACTCCAGCAGCACGACTCGGAAACCCCCATCGAACAGGAACTCTCCCTCCGCCTCCTCCGCGGCTTTGCCGACTCCGTCCAACACAAGCAATACCAGGACAACGACGTCATCACCGTCCGCGTCACCGCGCCTGAGTCCTAGCCCACCACTCGTCGAGGCTCCACACCTGCACAGAGGCTCTGCCTCTCGTATACTAGGTCATATTTCCGGCACGCAACATTGATTCAGGAGAAGTGGGTGAACGCACTCAATATCAGCAGCTTCATTTGGGGTATCGCCGACGACGTGCTCCGCGACGTCTATGTGCGTGGCAAGTACCGCGACGTCATACTGCCCATGACTGTAATCCGCCGCCTGGACGCCGTTTTGGAGCCCACCAAGGATGCGGTGCTCGACATGAAAGAGCACTTGGACGAGTCAGGCATCACCAATCAAGACCCCGCACTGTGCCAAGCCTCCGGCGAAGCCTTCTATAACACGTCACAGTTCCGCCTGCGCGATCTGACCGCAGCCGGCCGACAACAACAACTCCGCAGCGACTTCGAGAACTACCTGGACGGCTTCTCGCCCAATGTCCAGGAGATCTTGGATAAGTTCAAATTTCGCAACCAGATCCCAACACTCGTGGATGCGGACGCCCTGGGCTACCTTATTGAGAAGTTTCTCGACCCTACGATAAACCTCAGCCCCCGGCCCGTGCTGCACAACGATGGTACGGTCCGTTTGGCGGGCTTGGATAACCACAGCATGGGCACGGTGTTCGAAGAGCTCATCCGCCGCTTCAATGAGGAAAATAACGAGGAGGCTGGGGAACACTTTACGCCCCGAGATGTGGTGCAACTCATGGCGCGCCTCGTCTTCATGCCTATCGCCGACCAGATTCAGTCCAGCACGTATCTCGTCTACGACGGCGCATGTGGCACCGGCGGTATGCTTACCGTAGCAGAAGAAACTCTGCAAGAATTGGGCAGCGGCCAGGACAAGGAGCTACAGATTCGTCTATACGGACAGGACGTCAACGCCGAGACCTACGCCATTTGCAAAGCCGACATGCTGCTGAAAGGCGAGGGAGCGGAAGCGGACAACATCAAGTTCGGCACAACACTCGCGGCCGATGCCTATCCTTCTCTAAACTTCGACTTCATGCTCTCCAATCCGCCCTACGGTAAGAGCTGGAAGGGCGACCTGGAGCGCATGGGCGGCAAAAAGGACCTCATCGACCAGCGTTTTGTCGTGGAGCACGACGGCGACCCGAACTACTCCCTCGTCACCCGCTCCAGCGACGGCCAGATGATGTTTCTCGCCAACCTGCTGAGCAAGATGAAGCGGAATACGCCGCTGGGCAGCCGCATTGCCGAGGTGCACAACGGCAGCTCCCTCTTCACCGGCGACGCCGGACAGGGCGAGAGCAACATCCGCCGCTGGATCATTGAGAACGACTGGCTGGAAGCCATCGTCGCCCTGCCGCTCAACATGTTCTATAACACCGGCATCGCCACCTACATCTGGGTGCTCAGCAACCGCAAGCCGGCGCATCGTCAAGGCAAAGTGCAACTCATCGACGCCACGCAGTGGTTCCAACCCCTGCGCAAGAACCTGGGCAGCAAGAATTGCGAGCTTGCCGACGCGGACATTCAACGTATCTGCAATGTCTTCGAAAGGTTTGAAGAGACCGAGCAGTCGAAGATCTTTCCCAACAAGGCGTTCGGCTACTGGAAAGTGACCGTGGAACGGCCGCTGCGGCTGGAGGGCATTGAGCCCGAAAAGGCGTACTCAGCCAAGGAGATTAAGGCGTTGAAGGAGACGCGGGAACGCTCTGAGGACGCGTCGCCGATCATCAAGAAGGTCCACAAGCGTGGGGCCGAGCCGGATCCTTTGCGCGGGCTGTTCGCGGGCACTGTCAACGGCAAACCGGCCGTGGTCGAGTACGAGCCGGACACGGACCTGCGGGACACCGAGCAGATTCCGCTCCTGGAAGACGGCGGCATCGAAGCCTTCCTGCAACGCGAGGTGCTGCCCTACGCCCCCGACGCCTGGTACGTGGCGTCCAGCGTCAAGATTGGCTACGAAATCAGCTTCACTCGCTACTTCTACAAGCCCCAACCCCTGCGACCGTTGGAGGAAATTCGGGCTGATATACTGGCTTTAGAGACAGAGAGCGAGGGTCTCCTGGGGGAAATTCTTGGCGCAGGTTAAGTGGGGCTCACAGTAGAAGCAAAAATCGATGGGAGTAGTTTGAAAAGTGGCAGCTAAGAGAAGAGTATTCTTCAGTTTCCACTACGAGGCCGATGCATGGCGCGCGGCGCAGATTCGAAATACAGGCGTCGTTGAAGGCAATGAGACGCTTACCGACAACCAATGGGAAGAGGTCGTAGGCGGCGGGGATGATGCCATTAGAGCCTGGATAGACAGCCAGCTCGCTGGCAAGTCATGCGCCATCGTCCTGATTGGCAGCAACACGGCCGAAAGAAGATGGGTCGAATACGAGATTAGAAAAGCCTGGATTGACGGAAAGGGATTGTTAGGTATATACATTCATAACCTAAAGCATTCCGATGGTAACCAGTCTAGGCAGGGCCGCAATCCCTTTGACTATGTCAGTGTGGCGGACTTAAATCTTGCAGCTGTTGTGCCGACCTACAATCCGCCACACAGTATTAGTACAGACGTACTTGCATATATCGCGGAGTACATCTCTATTTGGGTAGAGTATGCCATAAGGATACGTGAGGACTTCAGGGATTAGAGCGATGGACAGTCAAATTGAGTTAGGACCAAACTCTTCTGCCGTTCAAGCGCACTTGCATATCATGCAAGACGTAATACGGCGAATGGCCGAGAATAGCCGCTCCTGCAAAGTATGGTGTGTGACACTGGTTTCAGCCACTTTGATTCTGGTAACAAGAACCGAGAATCCACAACATGCCTTGATTGCTCTGGTTCCCACACTGCTCTTCTTTGTCCTCGACTCCTACTATTTGGCGTTAGAGCAGTCCTTTATCAAGTCATACGATACCTCCGTGGCCAAATTGCACAAGAGCAGTTTGGACTCTTCAGCAGTCTACACAATCAAGCCAACCGGTATGGGGTGGAAAGCAGTCGTCTGGTGCTTCCGGTCTTTCGCCATACTACCCTTCTATGCTCTGCTGACCATCACTATTGTGCTCGCCTGGTTGGTGATTTTTCCGTCATGCACAGTTGGAGGGTGAGACGAATCTTGGCGAAACAGAATCCTCCAAGACACAGGGTCTTCATTAGCTATCACGACAAAGATCGAGAGTGGATGGAGAAATTCGTCAGTCAGATGGGCGAGCACATCGTCGACCGATCTGTGAAAGTTAACAGTATTGACGACCGCAATATCAAGACGGAGACAGTTCGACAGAAGATCCGCGACGAAAACCTGAGAGACTCCACCGTCACGGTAGTGCTGATAGGACCCTGCACCTGGCAGCGCAAGCATGTGGACTGGGAGATTGGTTCTAGCCTAAGAGATACGAAGAAGAACCCCCGAAGTGGACTGCTGGGCATTCTCCTTCCCAACCACCCCAACTACAAAAGGAAGACCCACAACCCTCGGCTGCTGCCTCCCAGGCTGGCGGACAACTTGAACGGAGAAGACCCATATGCGGTGGCTTACAGGTGGCCGACTACCTGGGCGCCTGTCCGCATTCGAGGTTGGATCCACCGGGCGTTCGCGAGAAGGAAGGGCACTCCGCCTAACAACGGTAGACAGCCATTCAAACGAAACAGACGAACCAAGTTCTCCGCAGGCTGGAAGAACTAGCTGGCACTCACATTCAGATGGAAAACTCAATTCCCAGCCTCTATCCCTATTCTGCATACAAGCCTTCTACCATAAAAGGGCTCGGTGAAGTGCCTGCTCACTGGGGTGTTCGACGGCTAAAGAGTGCTTGTCGGTTATCCTACGGTGACTCCTTACCGGACGAAACGCGAGTGAATGGCGCAATCCCCGTTTACGGCTCCAATGGGCCAGTGGGTATGCACTCAAGTGCCAATACTCTGGCTCCTTGCATTGTTGTTGGTAGAAAAGGCTCATTCGGCAAGGTTCATTACTCCGATTCTCCCGTATTTGCCATAGACACGACATACTATGTGGACAAGACTGTTACTTCGAGCAATCTGGCTTGGCTTGCACATGTATTGGATTGGGCCCGCCTGGATGAGGTAAGTCGGGACTCAGCCGTACCTGGCCTTAGTCGTGATGACGCATACAATCGGCAACTGCCCTTTCCACCCCTTGCTGAGCAGGCTGCAATTGTGCGGTATTTGGATTATGTGGACCGGCGGGTGCAGCGGTATGTGGCGGCGAAGCGGAAGCTGATTGCGTTGCTGGAGGAGGAGCGGCAGGCGGTCATCCACCAGGCGGTGACGCGGGGCCTGGACCCCAACGTCCCCCTCAAACCCTCCGGCATCGAATGGCTCGGCGACATCCCAGCCCATTGGGAACTGCGACAGTTGAAACAGGTATCGGGAATTTTCAGAGGTAAGTTTACCCACCGGCCCCGAAACGATCCTTCACTGTACGGCGGGCCTTATCCGTTCATTCAAACAGGGGACATTGCAGGTGCAAACAAACTGATTCACAGACATAAGCAGACATTAAATGAAAAGGGTCTTGCGGTTAGCAAGAAGTTTCCATCCGGCACCCTGGTAATGACAATCGCTGCCAACATCGGCGACGTTGCGGTTCTTGACTTTGAAGCTTGTTTTCCTGACAGCGTGGTTGGATTCTATCCTGCCAATAACGCTGATCGCGACTTTCTCTTTTATACTTTTCAAGCCATGAAACAAGAATTCCTGCGCGAGGCACCCGTGAACACACAAGGAAACCTCAATGTTCATCGCATTGGATCTAAGAGTATTGCGCTCCCTTGCCTTTCGGAGCAGAAAAACATCGTCAGACACCTTGACAAATCTTCTGTCATCATCGACGCAGCCATCGCCCGTGCCCAACGGCAGATCGAACTGCTGGAAGAGTACCGCACGCGGTTGATTGCGGACGTGGTGACCGGCAAAGTGGACGTACGCGCGGCGGCGGCCTTGCCGGAAGAAGAGGACGAGAAGACTGAAGACGCTGTTAATGTAAACTAGCTAGTAGTACCCTAGTAACCATGAATCGTCTGACACAATGTCTGAGACTGGGAGCCGCTTGAAGCACGTAAGCCCCTTGCGCTATCCAGGAGGCAAGGCTGCCCTCGCAGACTTTCTTGCTCAGACACTCAAGCTAAACAAACTACATGGCTGTAAGTTTTACGAACCTTTTGCCGGAGGCGCGGGCGCCGCTCTGCGGCTCTTGTTGGATGGTGTAATCTCGGAACTGTACCTAAACGACCTTGATCCATGCATCGCCGCGTTTTGGACCGCCGCATTAAATGAGTCTGAGCGCTTTGCTGAAGCCATTCTAACCGTGCCGGTAAACACCAGGGAGTGGTTCAAGCAGCGAGAAATAAGCCGTAATCTTGAACACAGCAGTACCTTTGAACTTGGTTTTGCTGCCTTCTACCTGAATCGCTGCAATAGGTCTGGTGTCATCGTTGGAGCTGCCCCAATTGGAGGATATGCACAGAATGGGCGGTGGAAAATAGGCGCCCGGTTCTATAGAGAGCAGCTTGCAAAGCGAATACGCACAATTGCGTCAATGCGCAACCAAATTCACATAACTGGATTAGATGCCCAGGACTTCCTTGCGGAGTATCTACCAAGTGGCTTTGATCGAAAAGGACCTTTTGTTTATCTTGATCCTCCTTACAACTCGATGGGGGACCGCTTGTACATGAATTCTTACACTGAAGAAGACCACAGAAGTTTGGCGAAGTACATTCAAGAACAGAATGACCTTTGGTGGGCAATGTCATATGACGACACTGAACTGATTAGAGGCCTATACTCGTCTTGCGAAATCTCGGACAACTTTCTTCAGTACAGTCTTCATAGAAAGCGGAAGGTCAAGGAGCTCTTAATCGCACCCCAGCATGTACGGCTTCCACAGTCTACCGACAAGCAATTTGGTACGGCTCTTCAAGAATAGGAAAGAGCACTCAATGGAGTTTGCAGATATCAAGATGGTGAGTGTCTCAGAGTTGGAATTTGACTTGGAGAACCCAAGGCTTGCCGCTTTCGATATCGGGAACGATTCTACAGAGAGCGAAATAATCGAGATCCTGTGGGAATCAATGGATGTGCATGAGTTAGTTCTCTCTATCGCAGCGAGCGGCTATTTCAAGCATGAACCGCTAATAATCGAGAGAATAGGCGGAAAGAATATCGTCATCGAAGGTAACCGTCGCTTGGCTGCGGTCAAGGTACTTATAAGCCCAGATTTGGCACAGTCCTTGAACGCAAGTGTTCCAGCCATAGACGAGGAGGACAAGAACGATCTACTGAAGCTGCCAACCATCTCTGGAACACGCAGGGACGCTTGGCGCTACATCGGCTTCAAGCATGTCAACGGCCCGGCAAAGTGGAGTAGTTACGCAAAGTCTCAATACATAGCCATGGTGCACAGAGAATTTGGCTTCAAACTAAAGGACATCGCACAACAAATAGGCGATACACATAACACAGTTCAACGGCTTTTCCGGGGCATGATGGTTATAGAACAGGCTGAGAGAATGGAAGTGTTTGATCGCAGAGATCGCTGGAATAGACATTTTGCGTCTTCTCACTTATATACGGGTATTGGCTATTCAGGCATCAGTTCATTCATCTCCCTGCGCCCGGAATCTGAAGAGGAAAAGCAGCCAGTGCCTGAAGAAAAGAGGCAGGAACTCCAAGAGCTCTTTCTTTGGCTCTACGGTAGCAAGAAAGAGGAGATACCCCCTGTAATTCAGTCGCAGAACCCTGATCTAAGACGACTTGACGCGGTTCTTGCAAATCGGGAGGCTGTGTCTGCGCTCCGGGCAGGAACTAACCTAGCCTACGCCTTTGAGATAAGTCGACCTTCATCTAATGTATTTGAGGAGTCATTGCACGATGCAAAAAGGAGCTTGGAGAAATCGCGAAGTCTGCTTTCAACTGGCTTCGACGGATCCCAGCAATTGGTAACCATTGCCGGCCAAGTGCTAACTCTAGCCGAAGACTTATATGATGAAATGGCTCGAAAGCGAGACACTATTTCAAAGAGGGGAAGCAGAGAGACAGACTAATGTTCAAGTGGCCAGTGCCACCTTCTCCTCAAGCGCCAAGACACGTGCTTGCCGACTTTGCTGAAATGACGTGCTGGAAAGAAAACAACACGTCAATGACCAGCTTGTCCAGGCTGCTTAAAGGCTTGGAGGAAAACGACTATTCCGATGGTGTCCCCGAAGAGGATGATGTAGACGGGTTTGCAAGAGAGGCGTTCGTCGAGATTGAGAATCGTCTGAGGGTCTGTCGCGATGGGTACCCGTTTGAAATCCGCAACCAGGGAACTACCCTTAGAGTCAACCAAGACTTAGACAATCCTAGCCATGTCATTTACAAGTATCTCTTGCTAGCTACCAGGCTAAACATGAATCAACAGCGGAATCAAGGGAACCTTGACGGTACTTTTCTACTTGAAGAACTCGGCGCAGAGGTAGGAAGAGCATACTTCGGATCTCGGGCCAAAAGTCTAGTCTTTGGCACTGCTGCAGAATCTTCCGATTTTGAATGCAGGATCAATAACCTGTGCAAAGAGATCGGCGAGGGCGGTGGCTTCTCTAACAACAGTGGCGCAGGTCGCACTTTTGCCAAAGACGGCAAACTGGATGTGGTCGTGTGGAAGCCGTTCAGTGACCATTTGCCGGGCAAGTTGATAGGCTTCGGGCAATGCAAGACAGGTTCCAACTATAAGGACGAGCTTACACAACTAGATCCAAGTGCCTTCCGCGAGAAATGGCTAAGAAACGCCCTTGTTGTAATGCCTGTGCGCATGTTCTTTGTTTCGGAAGCATTGGCGTTGAAGGAGAGCGACAGGTTTGATGTAGCACTGGATGCAGGATTGACATTCGACCGATGCCGAATTGTCGACTTCTGCGATGGTGTCGATGAATGCGTACTCGCAAGGCTCAGACATTGGACTGAGGCAGCAGCAGAGGCAAATGGATTGCCAAGAGTGTGAACTCTTGGAGAGTAATTTAGGCTATTCTTGAAGAATTCCTTATCCGCATTTCTCGAAGAGACCAACACAAATTGAAGCACAATTCTGACTCATAGCCTCTTACCTGCGGCGAATTCGGCATTTGAGAGAGGATAGCAAGTTCCGGATTAGGGAAAGTGTTCATTAGCGTGTTCACTGATCTCAGCGAGCGGGAATTGGAAATCCTCATCTGCACGGCCTTGACGAGGAGCCACTGCGCGCCGGGACGCCATGGAAGTCAGCGCGCAGACCCCGTATACTGTGACTCACAGAAACTGTGAGGCTGTGCGAATGAAGACGAAAAACATCACCGTATCCGTAGACGAGGAGACCCATCGGCGCGCCCGCATCCGGGCGGCGGAACTGGACACCTCAGTCTCGGCGCTGGTGCGCGCACATCTGCAGGCGCTGGCGGAAGATGACTCAGCGCAGCACGGAACCGAGGCGGATCACGAGCGCTCCGAGAACGCAATACTCGACGCAGCGCAGGACGCCGCGACCTGCCGGCACGTACAGCGATTGTATGACGAGGCACAGGGCAGGGCGGAGGCAATGGCCGGCAGCCCCATTAGCAATGTACAAGAGCTCGTGGAGATGCGGCGGCGCCTTCTCAAGAAAGTGGCGACTCACTTCGACGGACAGGGCATAGGCATAGGTATGCCCGGTGTCGTGGATCGAGAAGAGATGTACGACCGGGGCAACGCCCGCCTTGAGGCTAGGTTGGCTGCCGCTGAGAAGCGGGGTGAAACACTGGAGGGAGAGGTTGCTGCTCTCAAGGCACGCATCGACACTACGGCTGCGGCTGAAAACGCAGCGGAACCCAGCCAGTGAGCCCGGGCTATGCAGTTTGTCGACACCAACGTTCTCCTGTACGCCGCTTGCGGCACACCACGGGATGCCGCAAAGCGGCGGCGCGCGTTGGCATTGCTGGCTGAGCCTGACTTGGCGCTATCAGTGCAGGTGCTCCAGGAGTTTTACCACCAGGCCACGCGACGCAATCGTGAAGGGCGGCTAACTCCAGAGCAAGCGCTGATGTTTCTAGAGCCGCTGCGCCTCTTCCCAATTCAGCACGTGACGCCCGCGCTCTTCGACCTCGCCGTGGCAATCAGCCAGCGCTTCGGGCTTTCCTACTGGGACGGAGCAATACTGGCTGCGGCCCGCATCCTCGGCTGCGATGCGGTCTATTCTGAAGACTTGAGCGACGAGCAGGACTACGTCGGTCTCCAAGTAATCAATCCTTTCCGAGAAGAAACGAACGCTTGATGACGACCGACACCACCGAACGGGGGCTGGAGAGCCTCATCTGCACGGCGCTGACGGGGAGTCCGTGCGCGCCGGAGCAGGCAGGCGCGGTGCGCGAGCGGCCCGCCGCTTACGGCGTGGGCTGGACGTGCGGCAATTCCCATGACTACGACCGCGAATTTTGCGTGGACCTGGCCCAACTGAGCGCCTTTCTCCACGCCACGCAGCCGGAGACGGCGGCAGCCCTTGATCTTGATCAGGATAGCCCAACCCGGCGCAGTTTCTTGGCGCGATTGGAAGGCGAAATTGCCAAGCGGGGCACCATTGACGTGCTGCGCAACGGCATCAAGCACCGGCAACACACCATCGATCTACTTTACGGCACCCCCACACCCGGCAACGAGACGGCCGCAGCCCTCTATCGCCAGAACCGATTCAGCGTGACGCGCCAACTCTATTACAGCCGGACCGATACGCACAATTCACTCGACCTCTGCCTCTTCATCAACGGCCTGCCGGTCGCCACGTTCGAGCTGAAGAATAGCCTCACCAAGCAGACCGTGGCCGACGCCGTATCGCAATACAAAACCGACCGCAATCCCCGTGAGAAGCTGTTCGCCTTCGGCCGCTGCCTGGTGCACTTTGCCGTAGACGACCTGAGAGTGGAATTCTGCACGCACCTTCGCGGCGACGAGTCGTGGTTCTTGCCGTTCAACAAGGGCCGGAACGACGGCGCGGGCAACCCGCCAAATCCCAATGGCCTCATGACCGACTACCTCTGGAAGGAAGTGCTGACCCGCGAGAGCCTGACCAACATCATCGAGAACTACGCGCAGGTCGTAGAGACAAAGGACGAAAAGTCAAAGGGCAAGAAGCGTAGCCAGATCTGGCCGCGCTATCACCAGTTGGACGTGGTACGCAGCCTATTGGCCGATGCAGAGAAGTGCGGTGTCGGCAAACGCTATCTGATCCAGCACTCCGCCGGCAGCGGCAAGTCCAACTCCATCGCTTGGCTGGCGCATCAACTGATCGGACTGAAGCAAGACGACCGCATGCTCTTCGATTCGGTAGTGGTCGTCACCGACCGGCGCGTGCTCGACAAGCAGATCCGGGATACCATCAAGCAGTTCGCCCAAGTCGGCGCCATCGTCGGCGCTGCCGAAAGCTCAAGCCAGCTAAGGCAATTCATAGCAGAAGGAAAGCGCATCATCATCTCCACCGTGCAGAAGTTCCCGTTTATTCTGGACGCCATCGGCGACGAGCATCGGGGACGGCGCTTCGCCATCATCATCGATGAGGCGCACTCCGGCCAGGGCGGGGCGACATCGGCAAAGATGTCACAGGTATTAGGCGAATCCGGCGCAGAGGATGAGTACGAGACGAACGAAGACAAAATCAATCGGCTGATGGAATCCAGGCGACTGCTACCCAACGCCAGTTATTTCGCATTTACCGCCACGCCTAAGAATAAGACGTTGGAGATTTTTGGCATGCCTGTGCCCGAAGGCGGCAAGACGAGGCACACGCCCTTTCATGTCTATTCAATGAAACAGGCCATCGAGGAAGGCTTCATCATTGACGTGCTCAAGCATTACACGACGGTGAAGAGCTACTACCGGCTCATCAAGACGGTCGAGGATGACCCGGAATTCGACACGACTCGAGCAGCAAAGAAACTGCGGCAATACGTTGAAGACCACCAGGAAGCCATCCGCCAAAAGGCGGAAATCATGGTAGATCACTTTCACGATCAGGTAGCCCGCCAAAAGAAGATTGGTGGGCAAGCACGGGCGATGGTGGTGACAAGCAGTATAAAACGCGCGATAACGTACTTCTTCGCAATTCGGGACTACTTAGAGGAGCGGAAGAGTCCCTATAGGGCCATCGCCGCCTTTACAGGCGAGCATGAGCGCGAGGGTGCGCAGATTTCGGAGTCTTCACTCAATGGGTTTTCACCTAACCTAATTGCCAGCAGATTTAAAGAAGAGCCGTATCGCTTCCTAGTCTGCGCCGACAAGTTTCAGACCGGCTACGACGAACCGCTGCTCCACACGATGTACGTAGACAAGCAATTGTCAGACGTTCGAGCGGTGCAAACGCTCTCACGCCTGAATCGGGCGCACCCGAAGAAACACGAGGCCTTTGTGTTGGACTTCGCCAATGACACCGACATCATTGAGATGGCATTTGCCGACTACTACCGTACAACAATCCTGGCAGAAGAAACCGACCCCAACCGTCTGCATGACCTACAGGCGGCACTAGACAGCCGTCAGGTGTACGCTCCAGAACAGGTTGAGGAAATAGTCAAATTGTGTCTGTCACGTTCTCAGCGAGACCGGCTTGATCCGATATTAGACACGTGTGTCTCCCGTTATCGCGAGGAATTAGATGAAGACGGGCAGGTTGACTTCAAGAGCAAGGCCAAGGCATTTCTGCGGGCGTACGGTTTTTTATCCGCTATCCTGCCGTACAACTACGCCCCGTGGGAGAAACTGTCCATTTTTCTGAACTTTCTCGTGCCCAAGTTGCCAGCACCAGAGGAAGACGACCTGTCAATAGGTATCCTGGAAGCAATCGACATGGACAGCTATCGGGCAGAAAAGCAGGCCATGGAGGAGATCCGGCTAGCTGATGCAGACGCGGAAATTGAACCGGTACCCACCGATGGCGGCGGACACAAGCCTGAGCAGGAGTTTGAGCAACTATCCAGCATCATCAGGGAGTTTAATGACCTATTTGGCGGTATACAATGGGAACATAGGGACAAGATCCTACACCTAGTCACTAAGGATCTACCTGACATGCTTACTCAAGACCCAGCGCTTAGGAACGCAATTGCCAACTCTGATCGGCAGAACGCGAAAATCGAGCACGATAAGACATTGGAACGCTTGATTAGAGGGCTACTGGCAGACCAAACCGAACTATACAAGCAGTTTTATGACAATGAGTCTTTTCGAAAGTGGCTAAGCGCCAAGCTCTTTGAGATCACATATAAGTCCTCTGACCGCGATAATGTACAAATCTAGACCGCAACTGGCATACAATGGGGACAGAGAATTGTTTGAATCTCAAGAGCGGAGTCCCAGAGCAGATAAACTGATGAAATCTACACGAGGAATCGCATTTCCTACTCTCATTGGCATTCTGGCGCTCCTGGTTTTGGTAGCAAATTGCCAGACTGCGCCGGGCCCAGCCGACGGGACGTTGGAAATCCCCTCCGGGCGGGAGCCGAATGCTTCGGTGAGCGGGACGGTGACGTATCGGGAGCGGATTGCGCTGACGCCGGGGGCGAGGCTGGTGGTGGAGTTGCGGGACGTGTCCTTGCAGGACGCGGCGGCGCCGTTGATCGCGCGGCAGACTATTGAAAACCCCGGTCAGGTGCCGATTGAGTTCAAGGTGGAGTACAGCCGCGCGGACATCAACTCCCGGAACACCTATGCGATCCAGGCCGAGATCATCGAATCCGACGGACGGCTCGCCTTCATCAACGATACGGCCTATGACGTCATCACCCGCGGCAACCCCAGTAGGGTGGATATGCTCCTGGTGCTCGTGGAGCCGCCGCCCGACCAGGTGGAGGAAGGGCAGGACTGGCGCACGTGGGTGGAAGCGCCGGTGCCGGTTGTGTGGGCAAACCTGATCCCAAACGAGGCGGAGCACTACCTTCGGATTGCGTATTACCAGTCCACCATCGAGGGCTGCGCCCGCCCCGGCAACGAGGAACTACGGGTTGAGGGTTTCGACATCATTGCCCGGGTCACTTTGATGCAACCGCCGCCGACGTCGTGGGCCATACCGTGCCACGAGGAGGTGGTGGAACTCGACTCCATCCTGCCCATCAACGCGCAGCTCCGGCCTGAGCAGACGTACCGGGTAATCGTCAATGATCGGATTGTGACCACGCTGTCGTTCCCCAGACCTGACTTTCCCGCTTCCGAGCTCAGGGAATCTCCAATCGAGCGCGCGGAACTTGAAACCATTGACGGCACGCCGACCGCATACCAACTGCGCGTGATTTCCGGCATGCCCAGCGGCAGTTGCTCGCATTTCAACGGTTACGAGATCCGGCGGGACAATGCGAATACCATAGACGTGCGCGTCACCCACCATTACGTCGTAGCAGAAGGCATCGCTTGCACCACCGACTTTCCCATCATCGAAACCGTAGTCCCGCTCGGCTCCGACTTCGAGCAAGGTGTGGAATACACCGTGAGCGTGAACGGGGAGCATGGACAGTCGTTCGTCGCGCGCTAGCGTACGTACGTGCAATCGCGAGGCTCTCTTTTGGAATTGGGATGTAAGGCACGCGGGTCGTTGTGCCGTTCTTAATCCATTCCACAACAGTACGTCGCGATAGAGAGAGCGCAATTCCGCAGGGCAGAGCGGCGACTCAAGGCGTACCGGCGGGGCGAGCCCTCTCTACGTGCAGGCAAGACTAATGGGGCACGAGCACGTATAATCAAGCAAGACTGCATTATCCCACTCTCGCAGGTCACACGCGCTCTGAGCACTCGAAACCAACTCGCTCACCCAGCCACCGCTATGAGACACGTGTGCATCTAATTCGCTTCACCCTTCATGCAATCAGTGTAGTGAATGCACTAATACGGCACGCCCCGCAGGCGGGGCAAAGGAGGCAACATGGTTGATCTCACCCAGCACCCGGAACTCTACGTGCGCCAGGAAATCGAGCACCTGGAAGTCTTTACGGGTCTCGAGTCCCAGAACCGCTACAGCGTGAGAACGCCCGGCGGCGAGCAACTCCTCTACGCCTTCGAAGAATCGGGCCTGCTGGGGCGCAACGTCCTCAGCTCGCACAGGCCCTTGACCATCCACGTTGTCGACAGGAACAACACGGAAGTCATCAACGCCAGCCGGAGCTTCTTCTGGTTCCTCTCTCATTTGCACGTCAGCGATGGTACGGGGCAGCGCATTGGCTCGATGCAGCGGCGGTTCTCGCTTCTGACGCGCAAATTCGACCTGATGGACGCAACCGGCAGCGTAGTCGCGGAGATGCGCGGTCCGATCTTCCGGCCCTTCACCTTCATGGTCTACCGGCAGGGACAGGAAATCGGCCGCGTGACGAAGCAATGGAGCGGCCTCGGCCGGGAGGCCTTCACCGACGCCGACACATTCAAGGTGGAAGTGGACACCAGCCGGACGGATCAGGACTTTTCACTGCTCATGCTGGCAAGCGCGATTTCGATAGATCTCGACTTTTTTGAAAAGTAAGGGGTGCTGTCCCAGGTTGGCAGCCAGGAGACTGATCGGTTGAAGCAAATTCGCCGAAGGGGGCAATTCGGCTTTCAACAAAAACAATACTCTACCACAATTTTCAGTTTTGATAGGCGAGTGTGCCTTAGTTGTATATTCAACACCCAAATCCAATGACGAGTGGGGCAATCAACCCGAATGAGCACTGTTTGTACGCCGACAAGGCAAGTCTAAAAATCGGAGTAACAGCGCGGTTTCATCCTAGGCTAGACTTGGAGCAAATACCAGTGTGAGGGTGATGTGAATTCACTATCAAACGAAATCTACTACGAGGGACCAACGGTCTTTACATCCGGGAGACTTGCCAAGGAAACGGACTTGCTTTGCTACAGAGAAGCACTCTACTTTACACCTACGGCAAACCTACCCCAAGACATGGTAGGCAAAGGAAAGCTTGAAGTAAACTTGCCTATCCCTTTCCCTACTCTCTTCGAGTGGGAATCAAACCTAGCATGCCGTGTACCACGGCTGTGGGTAGATTTAATTCAAAGAGCAACTGGAAAACTGCGCTGGACCCCTATGGTTCCAGCGAAAGTAACTCTGATCAGATTCGATAGCTGCGTGCTAAGCACGCTGAATGTCAATGGAGCAAAGGCTTTGATTGATGCCCTTAAGCTGCAAACAACAGGGCGACGGGATCGTAGAATGCTCTATTATTTTGGAGCCATTCGTGACGACAATCCCGATGATTTGAAGACTCTAAAGATTGAGCAAAGACTCATTTCAGAACCGTCCAAAGCATATACTCAAATTGTAGTCGAACTGGCATCAAAATATGATCGACCTGGAATGACCATTAGTTTGCCATGAAGAGTCGATCACCAACGATTCTACGTAAATCATGTCAGCAGGTCTTGGGACAGATACTTACTTTGGCCTGCTGAATTCTTTCCATAAAGGCCGGTGGAAGAGCCACTGCAAGAGTATTGAAAGACCGCAAACACTTAATTTTGGCAATCAAGCTATGGCGACGCGGATTAGCTAGCGAGTGCGGTATGGGGCAAACTGGCTCTTGTACCCTCAACTAGAGTGTATCGGACTGCCTATGTAAGTAAAGAGATTTGGATCCCGCAGAATACGGAACTGCTGGCCCTCTCTAACTTGGCCGCCGAAGTTTCCCGATTTTCAGCTATTGCAAACCCAGAATTGCACTACCTCGACACTTTTGACTCTATCCTTGCCTATATACCGTCACGTGCCCATGTCAAGACACGTTAGTGGACATTCGCGTCTTAGCCCAAGTTAGTGGAGGCGCCTTGGTAATCGAACCCCCCCACCGCCAAGCACTTGTAGCGCTCGGCACATTCCGCTCGGAAGGCGTTGTAAATGCAGCATCAAGGACGGAATCAGACTATGTCTTCGTGCCCATACACTCGCCAAAGGCCAGGGCTGCCATGCCGCCGGGTGTATCCTTCCATTCCTCGAGGTCAGTGCGCCACTCATCGAATTGCTCACGCGTGGCCAGACCAAACTTCGTTGCCGCGTCCACTACCTCCGGGGCGTGGAACCAATCCAGAACGAACTGGTAGAAGAAACCAACATCCTGTGGCGTGCCGAACGAGTCATAGGATGCGCTGGCCCGCGTATCGCTGAATCCAGCCTGGACAAAGTGCCCCCTCAGCTCCTTCCCTATCTCGGGGTGCCCGCCATTGCCCGCGAGCAAGCGTGCGAACGTGTTCCATGCAGGCCGCGTCTTCTCTTCTCCCGGTTCAAAAAACGACGATGAGACGATGAGTTCACGGCTGAAAATGAGGCCACCCGGTTTCAAGACCCGCTTGGCTTCTTTCAACGCTGCTGCAGTATCCGGCACGTGCGTGAGAACCGTGTGGCAGAAGGCAACGTCGAAGTAGTCGTCGTCAAATGGTAGATCGGTCACGTCCCCCACGTGGAAGGTCGCGTTGGCATGACCGCCGGCCTCGGCGGCCGAGCGGGCAATGGCAATCTGGGATTCTTCCATGTCGACGCCATGAAACACACCGGGCTCGACCGCTTTGGCAAGACCGACTGAAATTGTCCCCGGACCACAGCCAAAGTCCAGGAGCCGCTGGCCGGTCTTGAGGTGGGGAAGCAGCCGCGCCGCGTTGGTTTGGGCGCTCCGTCTATCGAGCATTTGCAAGAATTCTTCCCCATAGCCCATGGTGTAGGAAGATTCCGCCTGAGTCTGATCGGACATTGCGCATACTCCTTTGGTGCCGACTCCCAAGTGTGCAACGCTGCACCGCGATTGGAATTGGGTGCTCCCATTCTATGTGACGGCATGTATGGTGTCCATGCACGTCAGCGGCATCTTCAGCGGTCGCCCCCAACCGCGACAGTCACATTTGCGGTAGACTGAATCTAAGGGGCAAGAAGCACGTTTGCCCAACCTGCGAAACGCAACGTCGCCCCAACCAGCCGATCACAACCCGTGCAGGCAGACGCTTTGCGGGCGCAGAGTTCAGTAGATAGGAGTAATTCATGCCACTCAACGTGTATCTGACATTTGAAGACAACTGCCGCGAAGCCTTCGACTTCTACCGCTCAGTCTTTGGCGGCGAGTATCAGATCGTGCAGACTTTCGCCGACGGTCCGGCTGACATGGGAGTACCCGAGTCTGATGGAGACAGGATCATGCATGCGACGCTGTCGTTCGGCGATAGCATCCTGATGGGCAGTGACACGCCTTCGAATTTTCCCCAGGCGCTCACTCCCGGCAACAATGTTTCCCTCTCCTATACGCCCGCGAGCAGAGAGGAAGCCGACGAATTGTTCGCCAAACTCTCCGAAGGCGGGACCGTGAACATGCCGCTGGCAGAGATGTTCTGGGGCGCGTATTTCGGGGCATGCACCGACAAGTTCGGCATCCACTGGCAGTTGAATTACGAGATGTCCGAGGAGAAAGGGTCGGATTAGTAGGCGCTCCGGCAGTTCTTGACCTTATTTCGCCTCTTGGATAGTGCTGCCTGGGCTGTTCTGCATCCACTCTATGTACTTCAGGGCTTCCGACCGCATTCCGCGGAAGAGCATGGTGGATATAGCCGATGAAACGTCTACCTCTTTTAAGCCGTCGCGAACTCTTCGTCACCGGCGCTGCGCTCGGTTTGGCCGCCTGCGGCGGCCCTGCGCGCGGCCGTGACCCGCTCGCGTCAATCCAGGAGGGTTTGGCGGTTGCCCCGCTCCCGCCGCCTTGGGTGCCGATGGTTGTGCGCGGCACGGCCATTGAAGTTGCCGGCCACCGCTATCGCTTCGATGCCGGCCCGTTTCCCACAAGCCTTGAAGTCAATGGTCCCGAATTCCTCTTCGATGCTATCAATCTCGATATCCGCGTCCAAGACGAACTGCTCGTCTGGCAACGCGCACGCGCAATCTCGGTGGACGCCGCGGAAGTAGAGTTGCTGGCGCGAGGCAACGCCGGTGATCTGATTGCGCAAACCCGCGTAACCATCAGTTACGACGGCACGTGCCGCTTTCGCGTAAGCCTCATCCCGCAAGGCATCGTTACCATAGACTCTATTCTGCTCGACGTGCCAATCCTCCGCGGCGAGACAACCCACTACGCGCATCACCTCCTGGGCGCTGCCGCCCTCACCTACTCCTCTTTGGAAATCGGCAGTTTGATTGAGGGACGTCAGGCCGTTTGGGGAGGCGGCCGCATACCCGAGAATGGTTGGTCCGGAGAAATCACGCCCCAATTCTGGGTGGGAAATCCTGACCAGGGCATAGTCTGGTTCACCGAGCAATTGGCTGACCAGCAACGCCAGGAATCCGCTATCCAAATTCAATTGCGGCCGGTAGAGGGAGCCATGCGTCTTCTGGTGGATCTCATCACCGGGCCGCTCGACATGCCGGACACGGTGCATCTCGACTTTGGCTTGCAACCGACTCCGGTGCGCCCGCCGGTGAGCCAGAGGAGCGCCATCAAACCTGCGCGCGCCGAATGGTGGCCGGAGGACGGCCGCGTGGTGACGCAGTTTCCCATGCGGGCAACCGGCGATACGCGCAGCACACTTGAGTCCCTGCGTGATCAAGGCGCACAGGCGATTGTCCTGGAAGAAGGTTGGTCGGACGTGCCGGGGTTTCCCCACTTCGAGAGCGAAGCGAATGAAAGCGCGTTTCACGATCTGGTAGGCCTGACTCACGACGCCGGCCTGATGGTGATCCCCACCATCTCTGCCGATACGCTTGCCGTCAATGCCCCCGGAGCGGCAGATGTATTGACCGCCATGCCACGGCCAATCCATACGGACGTATTAAACGTGTCTCGAGCACCTGCCAATCAGGTCTCGGCAATGTTTCACACCGAAGCTACGGCCGCGTTCTTCGAACAGGCTGTGCGCGCATTTTCCGAGAAGTTTCTGATTGACGGCGTGAATGTGCTCATCGGCGAGCCGACGGTACGGGAGATGCTCCAAAGTGAACGCCAGCCGGGAGCCGGGGCCGCACTGGACATCCAGGGCCGGCGCGATCTCTTGCGACGGCTCTACGCGCTCTTCCACGGCGGCCTGAGAGAAAGAGATGAAGACGGCATCGTGATAGCCCACACGCCCATGCCCTGGAGCATGATTCACAGCTATGCCGATCTGCTCGTAACGGGACTCAACGGCTACCGGTCAATTGCCGTTCGCGGTCTTAGCGGCGAGGCGCTCGCCAAACGCTGGCAACCGGAAGAAGCTCCGTATCTCTACGGCGACGTGACCCACAGAGTACCAACGTTCTTCCAAGTGCCTGCCGCCGAATCGCTCTTCGGCGTTGGCGTTGGGGAATACGGGCGCGAAGACCTGACGACCGACCAAGAGCTTTTTGGATTGGCGGCCGTGCACAATACGTCGCTGTGGCCGGAAGAGCTCGCGCCGTTTGCTCCCCTTGAAGAGCTAGACCGTCTGGAAAAACTGCGCGTGAGCCTGGGCTTTGGCAATGCATCCTGGCACCCGTATTGGATAAGGCAAGAACGCCTCATAGTACAGCCGCCCAGCACGTTGCACGGGTATTGGCACAAGGGTTCGGGGTCGATGCTCTTGCTTCTGCTCAACGGGGCCAGTAGTGATCAGGACATACTGGTCGAGGTAGCCGCAGCGTCCAACGGCGACGCGAGGCTGTTCGCGGAGGAAGTTTGGCAAGGCCTGCCCGCGCGTACCCGCGACAACCTGATCATCACCTCGCTGGCACCCTCGCAGTTTGCCGTGTTGCACATCGAGGCAGGTTAGCCGACGCTGCAACTCGTAGTCACCCCTGTCCAGCACCCGGCTTACCGTCTGAGTTGAGCAACCAGACCAAAGCGGGCGATTGCGTATACGCCATGCACCATGCGCGTGAGAGAACAACTCCCGCCGCAAATTCCAATGGCAGTCAGCTTCGCAAATTCGCAGCGTAGGCGGCGCTGGTCTGACCGGCAAGCGCGATGAAGTCCTCGGGAATCAGGCTGGCACCGCCGACCAGCCCGCCGTCGACCTCCGCCTGTGCGATGATGTCGGGCCAGACACCGGGGTTGATACTGCCGCCATACAGGATGCGCATAGCCGCAGCCGTTGGCGCGCCGAATTCACGTCCAACCACTTCGCGCACCAGCCCAATCGTATCGTTCGCTTCTGCCGGTGATGCGGCGCGGCCGGTGCCGATGGCCCATATCGGCTCGTACGCCACAATTGCCGCCGCGGCCTGTTGAGCGGATAGCCCTGCAAGCGCCTGCGTGGTTTGGCTATCCAGCACCGCCTGAGTCTTACCCGCGCGGTTCTCGTCGTCCGTTTCACCCACGCAGATAATCGGGGTCAGTCCGTGCGTAATCGCTGCGACGACTCTGCGGTTGACCATGGCATCGGTCTCCCCAAAGTGGGTGCGCCGTTCTGAATGGCCGATAATGACGTGGGAGCAGAGATCTTGCACCATTCGCGGGGAGACTTCCCCCGTAAACGCTCCTTCCGCTTCCCAGTGCATATGCTGTGAACCGACGTCGATTACCGTATCCTGCAGATCGTCCCGCGCCGCGGACAACGCTATGGACGGCGGACAAACAATTATGTCAATATCATCGTACGCTGACAGTCCCGCCTTCAGGTCACGTACGAGCGTGACAGCTTGCGGCAGAGTCTTGTTCATTTTCCAGTTACCGGCAATCACGAATTTCCGCATATCGAATTCCGCCCTTCATTGCAGTGCTGTAAAGCCTTGGCCGACAGGAGGTCCGGTCCTCAGGCCGCAGATTCGCCAACATCGCTAACTCCGAGTGGCGCCGGCATAGTTAGAGCACGGGACTCCAGCTTCATGCTATAGTATCAACATACTCTGCCCAACCTGTCCCCAATCTGTTGCTAATGCCCGCTGAGCGATTCCCAGTACGCCTCCCGCAACGCCGGCTCTCCACCGCGAAACAGAGACTCACACTCACGTAAATTCGCTCGGCTTCGTCCTCCGGTTCCAAGAATGCCATGCCACAGCGCAGGATCTATCTAGACTATGCCGCCACGAGCCCGCTCGATCCACGCGTTGTGGAAGCGATGCTGCCGCATCTCACCGACGTCTATGGCAACCCTTCCAGCCTCCATGCTACGGGGCGGCACGCGCGCCGCGCGCTAGAAGATGCCCGTGAGCTAATCGCGCACACGCTGCAATGCCGGCCTACCGAAATCCTCTTTACGAGCGGCGGCACGGAAAGCGATAATTGCGCCGTGCTCGGCATTGCCCGAGCGCAACGCGCTGCCGGCAGGGGCGACCACGTCATCACCAGCCGGATCGAGCACCACGCCGTGCTGCACGCGTGCGCCCAGCTAGAGTCGGAAGGCTTCCGCGTTACCTATGTTCCCGTTGACGCGTACGGCATCGTGGACACGCAGGCCGTGCAAGACGCGCTGTCGCCCGACACTGTTCTCGTCTCCATTATGTCGGTTAATAACGAAATAGGGACCATCGAGCCCGTGCAGAAGATCGCGGCACAGTGCCGGAACCGGGACGTTCCCATGCACACTGATGCCGTCCAGGCCATGGGAAACCTAGAGTTAGATTTTGCCGGATGGGGTGTGGATGCCCTTTCGCTCACGGCCCACAAGTGCTATGGGCCGAAAGGAGTGGGCCTCCTCGTCTTGCGCCACGGACTGGCGATTCGTCCTTTGATGGCGGGCGGCGGTCAGGAGCGCGAACAGCGTCCCGGCACCGAAAACGTCGCGGGCATCGTGGGCATGGCAGAAGCGCTAAACCTCGCCCATGCCGAACGCAGCAGTCGCGTCGCACACGCCCAAGCATGTAGCAAGCGACTCAGGAGCGGTGTCGCGGCTCGATTCCCTTGGGCCCAACTGAACGGACATCCTACGCAATGCGTCTCAAACATCGTAAACGTCTCATTTCCCGGCCTATCCAATGAAACCTTGCTCCTGCACTTGGACCTGGCTGGAGTAGACGTTTCGAACGGCGCGGCGTGCACTTCCGGCACCGTGGAGCCGTCACACGTCTTGCTTGCGCTGGGAAAGCCGGAGCAACTGGCGTCCAGTGCGCTGCGCTTCAGCATTGGCAAAGACACCGGCGATGAAGACATCGACGGTGCGCTCGACGTCTTGGAAAACACCGTGCAAAATTTGCGCGTGGATGCGGGCCTTCCTCTCCAGGAAAGCAGACAGTCTTGAGCGGCCCGCCACCCGTCACAGGTTCCAAGTACATAACCTTCACTGCCTCGAGCTTTAGAAAAGCCTACTCACGCCAAGATGAACTTTCTTGAACTTGAAGTATTCTCCTACACTATCGGGGAGCTTCTTGCTCTTGTGCCCCCTGTCGTTGCCCTCGGCTTCCTGTTGGGATCCCTCGAGTCGACGGCGTATCATGTCTTCTTCGGACGCGGCGACCGCACGACGTTCTGGTACTTGGGCATCGGGCTCGCCGGGTTCTGGTTGGGACATCTCGCGGCGGAGTTCATTGGAGCCATCTTTCCACCGGTGGGGCTGCTCCACGCGGCAGAAGCTTCCGCCGCCTGTATTACGCTGCTGTATATTGCGGATTACGTGCGCAGTTGATACAATTTAAGCAATGAGAGATCGTTTTAGTACCGCGATTCAGTACCCCAGAGTACAGGAAGGCAAGGAATGCCCAGAGACACGGGAACTTTCATATTCGGCTTGATTTTCGGTGCGCTGTGCGGGGTGGTCATGGCACTGCTCTTGACACCCCAGAGCGGTGAAGAGACCCGCGAGCTACTTGGCAAGAAGACGGATGACCTGAAAAAGGGCGCCGAAGACGCGGTCGGGCGTGCGCGTGAGGGCACTGCGGGCTTCGTTGAGCGCGGCCGCAGCATCGCTGAGGACGCCCAATCTCGACTCCATGGACGCCATGTTGCGCAGCCACCCGTTGCCGAGCAGCAGCCGGAGGAGCAAGTAGAGAGCCAGGCCCAAGTCTAATCATCGCTATCTCGGCTCGATTAGTATGGCGGACACAACCTCTGCGTGTTGTCTGTCCATGGTTGGGCTGGCTGAGGGTTGGCTTGGTCATCGATTTACACTGTATTAGGACTTACTACGATGAGGGTTGGTGCCGGCTAAGGAGCGCCGCTCTCATTAGCTAAGTCCAATTACACGCTGGCCCAGGTCTGAGCGGTAAGCGTAAGCCCACGTGGAGAGACGGTATCCGTAAGTAAGAGCCTCTCGAAGCCTTCCCGTGTCAACACGGGAAGGTGTCTTGTTTAAGCGTGGAGGAGCCACACGAGAGCAGTTCGCGGATAGTCTGGACGGCCTAGCTAGTGGCAGGGAGACTGTAGGCGAGCTGCTACGCGCAGACTGAAGTCAATTGGGGGAGCATCGAGCCGACCCCTTTGGCGCGCCCGCCGGACCGGGCGAGGACGCCCCGGCGAGCTGGGGGAAGCGACAAGGAACCACGTAAATCTGTAGGCAGTGGGTACCCAGTGAGAAAGTAGACTCGTCCTATGGGGATGCAGGCGGCGGCCAGAGTAGGCATCGTGGGCGGCACCGGCTTTGCGGACATCGAGGGGTTGGAAGACCGTCGGGAGGTCCACATAGCAACCCCCTTTGGGCCGCCGAGCGACGCCTACACGTTGGGCACATTGCACGGCGTACCCATGGCCTTCTTGCCCCGGCATGGCCGGGGACACCGCATCCAACCGAGTGACCTCAATGCCCGCGCCAATATCTACGGTTTCAAGCGCCTTGGCGTCGAATACCTCATCTCAATTTCTGCGTGCGGCTCGCTGCGGGAGGACTTGGCCCCACAACATATTCTGGTGCCGGACCAACTGTACGACCACACGAAACGACGCGTCAGCACCTTCTTCGGCGACGGCATCGTGGCCCACGTCGGCTTTGCCGAGCCATTCTGCCCGGTGCTCAGCCGCACGCTCTTTGAGACCGGCCAGGCGCTCGGCACGGCGATGCACAGCGGGGGCACGTATATCTGCATCGAAGGCCCGCAGTTTTCCACGAAGGCCGAGTCGGAAGTCTACCGTGGCTGGGGCATGGATGTGATTGGCATGACGGCGGTGCCAGAAGCCAAGCTCGCGCGGGAAGCGGAAATCTGCTACGCCACGCTGGCTTGCGTTACGGACTACGACGTTTGGCACGAAACGGCCGGTGAGGTGACCGTCGCAATGGTCTTAGAGAACTTGCAGCAAAATGTCGATCACGCCAAGAAGATCGTGGGGCGTGCCATCACCGCGGTTCCGTATGAACGCAACGCCTGTCAGTGCCCGGAGGCTCTCGCCAACGCCATTGTCACCGCACCGGACAGCATACCGGCCGCCCAGCGTGCTACGCTAGATTTGATAGTCGGCAAGTATATCTGAGACTAAGAAGCAATATTCCTTATGTCAATGACTGACACGAGCGGCCAACGCTCATTGGTTTTGTCTGATGTGAACGTCATCCGGGGGTATTCTCCAGCTACATGAGTATGCTCATCGTAGGCACCGTCGCCACCGACGATATCGTCACACCCTTTGCCTCAGTCGAGGGGGTATTGGGGGGCTCAGCGGTCTACGCAGCCACGGCCGGCAGTCTCTACATTCCCGTGCAGATCGTCGGCGTTATCGGTGAGGACTTTCCCGATACGTACATGAAATTTCTTAGGCAGAAGCAATTCGATCTGCAAGGCCTTGAAGTACAAGAGGGCAGGACATTCCATTGGGCCGGCAAATACCACTTCGACATGAACACGCGGGACACCCTCGCCACCGAACTCAATGTGCTTGCAACATTCAATCCAACCTTGCCGGCGGCGTATCGCGAAACGCCGTTTGTCTTCCTTGCCAATGTTGATCCAACAATCCAGTTGAACACGCTCGACCAGATCAAGAAGCCGACCCTGACAATTCTGGATACCATGGACTATTGGATCGAGACACAGCGTGACGCCCTCACAGCGGTCATGCGGCGAGCCGACCTCATCATGATCAATGACGAGGAACTACGCCAGTACACCGGTGAACATAGCCTGTTGAAGGCCGCACGACAGATGCTTGCGCTGGGACCGCGGGCGCTCATCGTCAAGAAAGGCGAGCACGGCGCAGCGCTGGTAACCAATGAAGGCTATTACTATGCTCCAGGGTACCCGCTGGAAGACGTGGTAGACCCAACCGGCGCAGGCGACTCCTTCGCCGGCGGCTTCCTCGGCTACATTGCCAAACAGAGAAGAATTACGGCGCGGGAGTTGCATCGCGCGCTCATTCACGGCAGCGTGATAGCCTCATTCACCGTAGAGGACTTTAGTGTAGACCGCCTCAAGAGTGTAAGCCCCCAAGACGTTCAACACCGATACCAGGAGTTCGCCTCGTTTACCCATTTCGAGAGACTTGACTAAAGCAGCTTTCAACTAAGGAGAACATGCATGGCAACCGCAGCAATCAATAGCGATGTGAAAGACAAGGGCCTCGCCGGCCAGGGCAAGCTGCGCATTGAATGGGCCGACCGGATGATGCCGGTGCTGCAACTCATCCGCGAACGCTTTGAGGCCGAGCAACCGCTGACCGGCGTGCGGATTGCCGCGTGCCTGCACGTTACCAGCGAGACCGCGAATCTCATGCGCACACTGAAAGCGGGCGGCGCGGATGCCGTGCTCTGCGCATCGAATCCGCTCTCAACGCAAGATGAGGTTGCCGCGTCGCTGGTGGAGGACTTTGGCATTCCGACGTTTGCTATCAAGGGCGAGGACGAGCAATCGTACTACCGTCACATTGCCGCAGCCCTGGATCATGAGCCCCACATTACGATGGATGACGGCTGCGACCTCGTCACGGTTGCGCACAAGGAGCGACCCGAACTGCTTGGCAACATGCTGGGCGGCACGGAGGAGACAACAACCGGTGTCATCCGGCTGCGCAGTATGGAGGAGAACAACGTGCTGCGGTATCCCATTGTTGCCGTCAATGAAGCCAACACGAAGCATCTCTTCGACAACCGCTACGGCACGGGCCAGAGCAGTCTGGACGGCATCCTGCGCCTGACGAATGTGCTGCTCGCCGGTCACACCGTAGTCGTCTGCGGTTACGGTTGGTGCGGACGCGGCATCGCCGCGCGCGCGAAAGGCGCGGGCGCCAACGTGATCGTGACCGAGGTGAACCCTCTCTTCGCGCTGGAGGCTGCCATGGACGGCTTCCAGGTCATGCCGTTGCTGGATGCAGCAGCGAGAGGGGACGTGTTCATCACCGTAACCGGCAATGCCCACGTGCTCGACCGGGAGCACTTCGCCGCAATGAAGGACGGCGCGATTGTAGCCAATGCCGGCCATTTCAACGTGGAAATCAACATCCCGGCGCTCCGCGACCTTGCCGCTTCCGCAGCGATAGTGCGCGAGCAAGTCGAGGAATTCACGCTGGCCAACGGCAACCGCATTTCACTGCTGAGCGACGGCCGCCTCGTCAATCTCTCCGGCGCTGAAGGGCATCCCGCCAGCGTCATGGACATGAGCTTCGCCAATCAAGCGCTGAGCACCGAATACGTTGTGCAGAACCATGCGCAACTCGAGAATCGTGTCTATACTGTACCTACGGGAATCGATGCCAGCGTGGCACGCCTCAAGCTCGATGCCATGGGCCTATCTATAGATTCCTTGACGCCGGAACAGGAAAAATACCTGTCTTCATGGGAAGAGGGAACATAGCAGTTTCCATTGCACTTCAAGATTAGCCTAACAGCCTCACCAATCAGGAACGCGAGGGTGAGAAGGAGACAAAAATGAGTTTGGGCATTGGCTCGTCGGCAAAGGTCCTATTCACATCGGAGTCGGTGACCGAAGGGCACCCCGACAAGATGTGCGACGCGGTCTCAGACGCGGTGCTGGATGCATTCATCGGCCAGGACCCTGAAGCGCGAGTCGCGTGCGAGACGGCTACGACGGCAGATTTGATAGTAGTGCTCGGCGAAATAACGGCGAAGGCCACCGTGGACATTGCCAACGTAGCCCGCACCGTGGCCGGGGAAATTGGCTACACGTCGAGCGACTACGGGTTGAATAATGAAACGTGCAAAGTGACAGTTTCAGTGAGAGAACAGTCTTCCGACATTGCACTTGGCGTAGATAAAGCCGGCGCCGGGGACCAAGGTATGATGATCGGCTACGCCAGCAATGAGACCCCTGAACTCATGCCCGCGCCCATCATGTGGGCTCACAATCTTACCCGAAAACTCGCAGCGCTCCGCAAAGACGGAGCGCTTTCGTATCTCCGCCCCGACGGCAAGTCGCAAGTCACTGTCGAGTACAGCAATAGCAAGCCGGTGCGTGTAGATACCGTCGTGCTTGCCGCGCAACACGATCCGGACGTCGATCAGGAGACGATTCGACGCGATCTCATAGAAGATTGCGCACGTGCCGTAATTCCAAGCGATTTGCTCGACGACAATACCCGGTTCCTCGTCAACCCAACGGGCAGATTCGTCACGGGTGGCCCCGAGGGTGACGCCGGCCTGACCGGTCGGAAGATCATTGTCGATACGTATGGCGGGATGGCACGCCACGGGGGCGGCGCCTTCTCCGGCAAAGACCCCACCAAGGTGGACCGCTCCGCCGCCTATGCGACGCGTTACGTGGCCAAGAATATCGTGGCGGCCGGCTTGGCAGACCGCTGTGAAATCCAGATCGCGTATGCCATCGGCACGGCGGATCCCGTCTCGATCATGGTCGAAACCTTTGGTACGGGGAGGATCTCCGAAGACGAATTGGTCATCCTAATTCGCGATCACTTCGACCTTCGTCCCGCCGCAATCATCCAAGATCTCGACCTGCGGCGCCCGATCTATCGCCAGACTGCCGCGTACGGACACTTCGGCCGCTCTGACATCGATGCGCCGTGGGAGAAGACCGACAGAGCGGAAGAGTTGCGCAGCGCGGCCGGGAACCTCTCCGGGGCTGCGACCTGATCTCTCATTAGGGAGACCTTTGCGTAACTCACCTGTGGGCGAGAAAATTTCCCTCTCCCCGTGGGAGAGGGTCGGGGTGAGGGGTCTTTTTACTGCAATGGCCCTTGGAATTGTGCAGTGTCAAGGGATATCAGAGCAGCATCGGGTATGATTATGGAGAGTATTCGGAAGATTCACCCTCACCCCCGTATCAAGTACGGGGCAGGCTCTAGCCCTCTCCCGTCGAGGGGGAGGGAACTCTCTCGCTTCCGCTAGGGTTATGCAAAGGTCTCTTAGGGGAGCCAATCCCTCGTTATAGGTCCAGCAGGGCAACATCTTGCGAGTGCTGCTTGCCTACTGGTCACTTTAGCGTGACTGATACCACACGTGATAGACGCGCTGCACGGTTGTGAATAGAGTGAGTACAGCCAGCAGCCAAATCACGATCTTCAATACGATCAGCATGTCTTGGGGGAAGAGCAGCGCCACGCCAAGGGCAATGACGCGTTCAGGCCGCTGAAACCAACCCACGGTGCATGAAAACCCTAGCCCTTCCGCCCGGGCACGGGTGTAACTCACCATTTGTGATCCGATCAGCATCAGTACGGCGGCCAGAACGGTCAGGTCATCTCCCCGCCCGAGAAAGTACCCGATCAACCCAAGACAAATCGCAGCCTCCGAGAGCCTATCAAGAGTAGAATCAAAGAAAGCCCCAAAGGTGGTGCCGCCGTTACTCACCCTAGCCAGTGCGCCATCCAACATGTCGAAAGCGCTCGCTACCAGCACCAGAATCGCAGCCCACGGCCAGGCGCCTTGCCAGACCGCCGCGGCCGCCACCAGGCCGAGAAGGAAGCCAAAGGTCGTTACTGTGTTCGGTTGAACCCCTAGCCGGGCTAGCGGGCGCACCAATGCCTCCATAGCTGATTGCGCCCAAGCGCGGACGCCGGGATGTATCATTGGGCGGCCCCTTTTGCAATCGCTAACCGTTTCCTCACGGTCCCCGAGCTATCCCACGTCACCGTACTTAGTCCTTCCTGCGCCTCTCTAAACGTGCCCAATCGAAGCGGCGGCTGCGGGGCCTCGCTCTGTTAATCGTCTCTTCGTAGAACGCGGCCAGTTGTGTCGCGATCTTTTCCCAAGAATAGTCCCGTGCCGCAATCAGTCCCTGCGCGCCAACCTCTTGGCGGAGCGACTCACTGTCGAGAAATTGCATGAGTTCACGGGCCAGGGCCGCGTCATCTTCCGGCGCCACCAATACACCGGCGCCGGTGCCTTCCAACACACCGTGGTAGCCTTCGATGCCGGATGCCACGACCGGCTTACCGGCCGCCATGGCCTCCAGCAAGACAATTCCCTGGCTCTCGCCGCCCGTCGACGGCGCACAGAAGACATGACACGACTTGTAATAGCGCACCTTGTCTTCTCTACTTACAAAACCGACGAAGAGCACATTTGACAGCCCAAGCTGCGCCACTCTCTTCTCATAGTCCGCCCGCTGTTCCTCAGTGAATGCTCCGACAACGATGAGGCGCACGTCATGGGTCGCGCAATCCTGCACTCTACGCAGCGCCTGCAAGAGGTAAGTAAGGCCTTTGCGTTTCTCCAGCCGCCCCACAAACAGTACATTCAACTTGCCGTCGTCGAGATCGGGAAAGGGAGGCAAGGCGCTCTGGAACAGCCGCATGTCGATACCGTTGGGAATGATGCGATATTGGGAGGGAAAGTAGCGCTGGATCAACTCCCGCGCCGCCTCGGAGACCGCGATCCGCCCCTGCAAACGGTTGAAATAGCGCTTCAACAACGGCTTGCCGTAGAGATAGGCGAAGTGCGAGCGTCGGTACGTGTGAAAGGTCCCCACGTTCACCGTGCGCGAGTGGCGCAGTACTGTGATGGGCAAGGCAGGGGCGAGCGGCTCGTGCAGGTGCACCACGTCGAAGCGCTCATTGGCGAGGATCTCCTTCACCTGGCGAGAGAGCGTAAGCGAGAGCGAAATGCGTGCCACAGACGCGTTTGTGGGTACCTTGACGATGGTTTTCCCTACCCGGTAAAGGTTGTCATAGGGCAGCTCCTCCTCCGGTTGCGAAGAGGGAGCGAGAATGCGGACCTCGTGCCCCATGCCCTGGAATTGCGCATTCAGGTGACTGATGTGCTCAGTCACGCCACCTGGATAGGCGTAATCATACGGTGAAACGAGGCCAATCTTCATGCTCCGCCTCACTTCCCGGGAACAAGCGTCTGTCCCAGCCAGTCTGCATAACGCCGCATCTTGCGCCGGAAATAGAGCATCGACTCATCAAGATCAAAGTAGCCGCCGCGCGCCAGGGTCGTATTCTGCGCGATCGCTTCCCGCACGTCTGCAGCCGTGCTTCCGGGGAAGAGCGTATGCGCCTTGCCGATGCCTTCCAAGATGTGGGCATCGCTGCCGCCAACCTGGGGAAGACCGAGACTCCGCTGGATCTCCAGCGCCTTCTCATAGCTCATCTTGCCGGCAGGACTGGCGTTCATGACCTCGATGGCATCGAATCGATAGCCTTTCCTCGCCAGTCTCTTGAACGTGAACGGCCTGAAGCTCAGGGTCAACCAGGACGTAGGGTGCGGCACAACGATCACTCCCCCTTGCTCGCGGATGGCGTCAATCGTCCACTCGGCACTGCGCAGCACAGGGAACGCCGTCTCGACCCACAGGCCTATAAGGTGCCCGTCGAACGTCGACACCTCAATGCCGGGGATCACGTCCACATTCGGAAACTGAGATGCGAGAGCCGCAGCCTCCAGCGCCCCGTCGATTTCGTCGTGGTCAGTAACGGCAAGCACGGCTATATCGGTTTCGGCACTCACATATTCCAGCATTTCATAGGGCGTGAAGGTGCCGTCGCTCGCCTTCGTATGGATGTGCAGGTCCGCTTTGCTCATCAAGGTCGAGTCCGGCAAATCTGCTGGTGTCTGACTCATCCGTCTTCTCCCTCTCAAGCGGGGCCTTCAGTGGGTGTCCCTGCAGTCAAGGACTGCGGCCACATTGCGCGAAACATGTACCACTGTTCCGGGCACGTTTGGATGACTTCCTCCAACTGGTCCGTGAGTCGCTGCATTGTCGCCTGAATGTCCTGTTTTTCGTCATCGCTGGGAACGGCATATATTGGTGGGTATACGGTTACGGCTAATCCGTTGTCCTTGAGACGCTGGCACTGGCACATCACCAGTGGCGCGCCGGTGCGCAAGGCAAGTGCGGCCGGTCCTGAGGGCAAGTGCGCCCGGCTGCCAAAAAATGTGACCGGAACACCGCGCCCAGTCATCGGCCGGTCAAACAACAGTCCTACGACGCGGTTGGCCTGCAACTGACGCAACATGGCGCGCAGCCCAATCTCCGCCGGGACCGTATCAATTCCCAAGCGCTCCCGTACCCTGCACGCAATCCAATTCATGGCGCCGTTTTGCAGTTCGTCAACCGGGATGAGCACGGGAAACCGTTGCGCGAGCATCGCGCCGCCCAAGTCCCAAAGACCGAAGTGCCCGGAAACGAATATCGCGCCCTTCCCCGCTTGCAGGGCTTCGGCAATGTGCTCTTCGCCGTTGAAGACCCGGACACGCCTCTGAAGGCGCTTGGGGGTCATCCGCATCCAGCTCAGGAAGTCCGCCAGATACCAGCTATAGTTCTCCATGGACTTCTTGGCAACGCGTTGCGTCTCAGGGTGCTGCGGCGGTTTCCCCAGGACGTGGGACATATTGTTGATCGCATTCTCTCGGCCGGTCTGCCAGCTCGCAAAAGCCACGCCGGCCAACACGCTCGCAATGCGATACTTGGCTGTCTGCGATAGGGCGCCGTCAACTGCGCCCCCAATCAGCAGTATGAGTCGTCCGAATAGGTTGCCAATTGACATCCCACTATCTCAAATTCGACTACTCCGCACCCTGCAATACGTGGTCCGAACCATCGCCGGATCCAGCAATGAAATCCTCCAACATCGCGCGCGCGCGTTCGTCAGCGATTTGCTGCGGCGGCGACTTCATCAAGTAGGCCGACGCCGCAACGAGCGTGCCACTCAAATCTCGATCGAGCCCAATCTTGGCCAGTCGCGCGGCATCGAGTACAACACCGGCCGAGTTTGGCGAATCCCACACCTCCAACTTGAGCTCCGCGCGCAATGGCACGTCACCAAACGCCCGGCCGTTCATGTAGATATACGCCCACTTGCGGTCTTCCAAGAACGGTACGTGATCGCTGGGCCCAATATAGACGTTGTCCGCGCCGGGGTCGTAGTCCAACTGCGAGGTGACCGCGTTCGTCTTGGATTCCTTTTTGGAACTGAGACGCGAGCGCTCGAGCATATTGAGAAAGTCGGTATTGCCGCCCACGTTGAGCTGGCTGGTCTCTTCCAAGCGGACGCCGCGTTCCCGGAACAACCGCGCCAGCGCGCGATGGACGATTGTGGCCCCCACCTGCGACTTGATGTCATCGCCCACAATCGGCACCCCCGCTTCATGGAAGCGTCGCTGCCAGTAAGGCTCGCGGCCGATAAAAACCGGAATGCAATTGACGAATGCGCAACCGGCCCGTAGAACCTGCTCTACATACCACTTCGTCGCCTGTTCGCTGCCTACCGGCAGATAGCTGACGAGGACGTCCGTGCCGGTCTCCTTCAGGATATTGACAATGTCGTCGGTTGCGCCTGACGCCTTGTTCACCACGCCGCTGAGGTACTGGCCGATGCCGTCGTGGGTCATGCCGCGATGCACTGTCACGCCGAGAGGTTCTACCTCAGAAAACTTTATCGTGTTATTGGGCGCTTGCCAGATCGCCTCGCCCAGGTCCTTACCGACTTTGTTTTCGTCAACGTCAAACGCGGCAGAAAACTCAATGTCGCTCACGTGATAATCACCCAAGCGCACGTGCATGAGACCGGGAACAAAGTCCGTGTCCGCCGCGTTTCGGTAATAATGCACGCCTTGAATCAATGACGACGCGCAGTTGCCTACACCAACAATCGCTACCCGTACCTTGCTACTCACCGGTTCATTTCTCCCTGCCGCTGCTGCATTGCTTCCTGTCACATTCCTGTAGTGTGCGGCTTCTCTACCGCACCTGTACGTACCCTAAACGTGTTTGGTTCAAGTACCTCATCACGAACCGGCAGCTTGCTCCGCAAGCGCCGGATCCGCACCCGGCTCCGTGCCTAGCAATTCATCGAGCTCTTGGAAGACCTGCTGGAAACCGGCACGATTGACCGCGTAATAGACCTGCCGACCGTCCTTGGTTGCGTCCACCAGCCCTGCGCGCCGCAATATACTTAGATGCCAGGAGAGCAACGGCTGGCTGAGTCGCACCTGCTCACGCAATTCGGTCACCGTCATCGCCTCCTTGGCGGCCAAGAGCTGTAATATTTCCAGGCGCGAACGACTGGCAAGCGCGCGCAATTGTCTGCTGAGTTCACGGACCGATTGCATCTTTTCTCCTAGATGACTGTAACCCCTCACCTCGCATATATATCAATTATAGTTGAAGTGATTTTTCTTTATATTATCTTTCCTTATGCATTGCGTCAAGGGTGACATGGTGGAGTTCACAAGTCTTAATCACTCCCAAGGCTTCGTCACCGCTATTCTAAGCCGAGCTAAGATTTCATGCCCTGAAACCAGCATACTGTGCCTCGGCGCCGCACTTTGCTAGCATAGAGCCAACATGCGAGTGGCACTAGCGCACGATTACTTCTATACCTTGGGTGGCGCCGAGCAGACCGTAACGGTCATGCACGGCCTCTGGCCGGAAGCGCCTGTGTATACCTCCTTTGTCGACCGCAGTGCGTTCCCTCCGGACACACTTGATTGGAATGTGCATTCGTCATTCCTTCAGAGGATGCCCCGTCCGGCGCGACTACAGAAATTCCTCACGCCGCTCTACCCGCTCGCGTTCCTCAGCTTCACCATGGAACCATTCGACGTCGTTATCTCCTCCGCCAGTTTCGCTGCCAAGGGCCTGCCGCGCCGCGAAGACACGCTGCACATTTGCTACTGCTACACGCCGCCGCGCTTTCTCTGGGGTCTGACGCCGGCCACGGACCGCCAGCGCCTGCCTTGGGTACTCCGCGGCTTGGACGCGCTGCTCCGACCGCATCTCCGGCGCTGGGACAAATGGGCCGCGGCGCAGCCGCACCACATGGTAGCGATCTCCAACACCGTGGCGGAGCGCATACGCCGCATCTATGGCAGAGAGGCAACGGTTATCTATCCGCCGGTAGCCACACACCGCTTCCGCTCGCAGACTGTACGCGATGAGGGGTATTATGTATATGTGGGACGGTTGGAGGCCCATAAGCGCGTCGACATCGCAATTGCGGCGGCACATGATGCCGGCGTTTCCCTGCGCGTGATTGGCGACGGCCCACTCCGCGACCGACTGGCGGAGACGGCGCCCGCCACTGTCTCTCTGCTTGGCTGGCTGCCGGATGAAGAGTTGACCGCACAGCTCGCCGGTTGCCGCGCCTTGCTCTTTCCCGGCGAAGAAGACTTCGGCATCGTAATGGTAGAAGCGCTCAGCGCCGGCAAACCTGTGATCGCCTATGGCGCCGGCGGCGCGACTGAGATTGTGCAGCCGGGTATAAATGGGGTGCTCGTTGCAGAGCAATCAGCAGCCGCGTTTGCACAAGTACTACGGGATTTCAACCCTAGACAGTTTTCAGGCGATGTGTGCCGCGAGACTGCCGCGCAGTTCGATCAAGCGGTTTTCGCGGCTCAGTTTAAGGCATTCGTGCAAGATAAATGGACAGCGTTCACACAAACCAAAGCGACCGGCTAGCCAATATGAGCGCCGGCGGACCCGCAAGCGCTGAGGTTCTCGGCGTGCGTGTGGACTGCGTGACCATGGCGGAAGCAATAGACCGGTGTTTGCGGTTTCTCAAGACCGCCGGCCAGCATCAAGTGGTGACCGTAAATCCTGAATTTGTGATGCTGGCGCAGCGCGATGCTCCCTTCCGCTCAGCTATACGCAATGCGAGCCTCGTGGTTCCCGACGGCGCCGGCATTGTATGGGCCATGCGCCGGCAGGGCATCGCCAACGTGGCACGCGTTACCGGCATTGACCTAATGCAGGAACTGTGCGCCCGCGCCGCACATTTGCAGGTGCCCGTGTTCCTGCTGGGCGCCGCGCCGGGGATAGCCGCCAAGGCGGCGGCCACCTTGCAGCGGGACATACCCGGCCTCACAATAGCTGGCACGGCCGTCGGTTCGCCCGATCCCAAGCAAGCGCCCGCGCTCTGTACGCAAATCCGCGCATCCGGCGCCGGCCTGCTCTTCGTGGCTTTTGGCTGTCCGGCGCAAGACTTCTGGATTCAGCAGTATCAGGCGGAAACCGGCGCGCGCGTTGCGATAGGCGTCGGCGGGAGCTTTGACTATATCTCCGGGGAAGTGACACGAGCTCCGCTCTGGGTGCAACGGCTGAACCTCGAGTGGTGCTACCGCCTCTTGCGGCAACCGTGGCGTTGGCGTCGGCAGCTTACGCTTGTCCCCTATCTGTGGAGAGTTCTTCGCGAGACCAAGCAACAGTGACTGGGACTGTGCGGGTTCTGTTTAGAGAGCCCTCTTCCGCCTAGTCACTACCTCCACGGAGACGAGAATCATGGAATCTCCAGTCGAACCAACAACCGGCGACTGCACATCCACTCTTGAGAACGAACAGCACTTTGACGTGTTGGTGGTTGGGAGCATAAACACGGACCTGGTTGTGCCAGTCCCTACGCTCCCCCAGGCGGGCGAAACCGTGCTGGGCGGCGATTTGCGACACATCAGCGGCGGCAAGGGCGCCAATCAGGCAGTCGCGGCGGCCCGTTTAGGCGCTCGTACCGCTTTGCTCGGTTGCGTCGGCGCTGACGAATTCGGCAGAGCACGCCTGCAAGATCTCAGGTCACACGGCGTGACCGTCGGCGGCGAACCTATCTGCCCAACGCTGCCGACCGGCGCGGCTCTCATTCTGGTCGATGAAGCGGGCGACAATGTCATAGCGGTGGCTCCCGGCGCCAATGCGGGGCTCAAGCGGTCCCATATATTTGCCGCCGCCAAGCTTTTTCAGCGGAGCCGCGTTCTCGTCTGCCAGCTGGAAGTCCCACTGGATACGGTAAGTGCCGCCCTTGAGCAAGCACACGAACACGGACGAACGACCATTCTGAATGCCGCGCCCGGCACCGTAGAGGCCGCCTCGCTGTTGGAAGTAACCGATGTGCTGGTGGCAAACCAAGCGGAGGCAGCCAGCCTGCTCGGCCATCCGGTAAAGTCGATAGCAGAAGCGAAGGCAGCCGCGGCAGAGCTCTGCGGCGCAGTGCGCGACGGGCTCGTGCTTACGCTTGGCGCAGAAGGCAGCATCTTGGCGTCCCGCGACGGAGTGTTGCACGTCCCCGCCTGGCATGTGCCAACCGTTGACGCCACTGCCGCCGGCGACTCATTTGTCGGCGCACTGGCGGCAGCGCTCTCACACGGGGAAGAACTAGCGACGGCCGCCCGCTATGCGACGGCGGCCGCCGCGATTACGGTCGGGCGTTTTGGCGCGCAACCGTCGCTGCCAACCGATGAGGAAGTCGCTGCATTCCTTCAAGATCCGCCTGTTGCTGAATGTGCCGAAGACTGCCACGATAGGGTAAGCGGCAAGTCGTGACCGTTCCGCCGGAGGGTCTCTCGTGACATCACCTGCATGGCAAGACGCCTTGGCACGCTTTACAGCGCAGCGCTTGCTCGTCATCGGCGACATGGTCGCTGACGAGCACATCTTTACCCGCGCGAGCGGCATGTCCCGCGAGGCCCCCTTGCCGGTCTTGCAGTACGTTGACCGCAAGCTCGTTCCCGGCGGCGCTACCAACGTTGCCCGCAACGCCCGGGCCCTTGGTGCCGAAGTTTGGGTCTCTGGCGTGATCGGAGACGATGCTATTGGGCATGACTTGCGGCAAATGCTGGAGGACGATGGCATTGACTGCGGCGACTTGCTTGCGGACGATGGCCGAGCGACATCGACCAAGACCCGCATTTGGGCCGGCGGCGATCAACAGCCCGTGCAACAGCAAGTCTGCCGTTTGGATCGCGTCGGACGAGAGCCAAATTCGGCTGTGCTTTGCCGGCAGGTAAAGGCGGGACTGGAGACGCGCATTCCGCAGGTAGACGCCATCATCGTCGCGGACTACGAGATCAGCATGGTGGACGATGCCATCATCGAGTCTGTTCTGCAGTGTGCGCGCGCGGCACAGAAGCCGGTGACCGTCGATTCTCACGGCAACCTGACGCGGTTTCCAAGCGCCAACACCTTCACGCCGAACCAACCGGAAGTGGAGTTCACGCTGGGACGCACCTTGGAAACGCGGGCAGAACTCGAAGAGGCCGGCGCGGCCTTGCTCGAAATGCTGCAGACCCAGGTGGTCCTCATCACGCGCGGCAGTGAGGGCATGTCGCTCTTTGCCGCTGGGGCCGCTCCCTGCCATATCCCGGCGTTGGGCGACGGCGGCATTGTCGACCCGACCGGCGCCGGAGACACAGTGTCAGCGGTCCTAACGCTGGCGCTGCTTGCTGGCTTACCGCCGCCGCGCGCTGCTATGCTGGCGTCAGCGGCAGCGAGCGTCGTCGTGCGCAAAATTGGCGCCGCCGTGGCCACTCCCGCTGAAATCCTGGCAGTTCTCGCATCCAAAAAAGTGTAGGGGCGTCCCTCGTGGGTAATGTTGTCGCATTAGAGTGGATGGCTTCAGTTTTCTCCGTTCGTGCTGAGGGCTGCGCGAAGCCCTTGTCGAAGCGCAAACGGAGCGTAGAAGTCCCAAAACCGACGATCTCGTGCCTAAGCCGTTCACCCTTCGACTTAGCTCAGGGCGAACGGCTCAGGCACGGGCTTTAATGCGACACCATTGACCCTCGTGGGCGCCCAAGGTCGTAGGGGCGTCCCTCGTGGGCGCCCGAGGTCCAGCGCGTAATGACGGCATCGAAAGTACTCACTGAAACAACGCTCGTAGACCGAGCCGGCACGTTACGGCAACAAGGCCGGTCGGTCGTATTCACCAATGGCTGCTTCGATTTGATCCATCGCGGTCATGTCGAATACCTTGAGGCAGCGCGGGCGCTTGGCGATGTCCTGATAGTCGCAGTCAATAGCGATCGGTCTGTGCGAACGCTGAAAGGGCCCACTAGACCCATAACGCCGGCAGGTGATCGGGCCCATGTGTTGGCAGCGCTGGCGTGCGTCGACTACGTCGTCGAATTCGATGACGACACCGCAGAGCGCATTGTGCAGCAGCTACGACCGGATGTTTATGTAAAGGGCGGTGATTACGCGCAAGCTGAGCCCGTGGAAGCCCCAATCGTCAGAGCCTATGGCGGCAGCGTGCGGATACTGCCCTTCACGTCCGGTTACAGCACGACGGACCTTGTACAGCGTATTATTGGTCAGTGCTGAGCAGTTTGATACCGCGCCCCCGCACCGGGGACGGGCTTTCGCGGGAACGACAGATCAAAGCAACCACTAACAGTTACCAATACAGGAGAAGATCACATCGTGGCGCAACGAACCCTTGTCATTATCAAGCCGGACGGCGTCCAACGCGGGCTTGTCGGAGAAATCCTGGGCCGCATTGAGCGGCGCGGCCTCAAGATTGTCGGCCTCAAGTTCATGGCGGTGGACAGGCCACTCGCGGAAACCCACTATGCGGTTCATAGAGACAAGCCGTTTTTCGCCGACCTTATCGAGTTCATAACCGCCGCTCCCGTCGTTTGCACCGTTATTGAAGGGCCCGAGGCAATTGCGGTCGTGCGGAATCTGGTGGGAGCCACGCGGTTCACTGAAGCTGAAGCCGGCTCGATACGGGGTGACTTCGCTCTAGATCTCACGATGAACCTCATTCACGCTTCAGACGCTCCCGATACCGCGGAGAAGGAGGTCGATCTCTTCTTCCAAGCGGATGAAATTGTCGAATACTCGCGTGACGGCGACCGTTGGGTTACGGGGTGAAAACCGGTCCGCGGAGTTGAGTTTGCAGTCATACCCAATCTGACGTCGAGCCAAGGAAGGCCGTAGGTAGACAACAGTACTCAAGTGCAGAAGGGCGGGCACACAGCATGAAAGACAACCGACCGAACATCATTCTCTACACCACAGACCAGCATCGGGGGGACCATCTCAGTATTGCCGGTCACCCGGTAATTGAAACGCCCAACGTGGACGCATTTGTCGAGCACGGCGCGTTCTTTCCCAACGCGTATACGGAGATTCCTTCCACCACCGGCGCCCGGCGCTGCTTACACGGCGGCCAGCGCAGCTACGACTGCGGCCTGATCGGCTACGATGCCTCGGAGTGGCACGAGGCGAATACGCTCGCGGCGGTGCTCGCCGACGCGGGCTATCACTGCATCAACGTGGGTTGGCGCAACATGCACCCGCGCCGCAAACTCTATGGCTTCCACACGGTAATTCCCCATGAAATCCGTGAGGGCGCCGACGACTATTGGGACTGGCTCCGCCGGGAGCTTGGCCCGTACGCCCACGAGCGCATTGCGGGCTCCGATGCCAACGGCTGGCTGGCCCGCCCCTGGGCCTACGATGAGCACTACCACTGCACGAATTGGACCGTGGACGTGACCATCGAGCAGATCTTCAAGCGCGATCCCACCCGTCCCGTTTTTGTATGGTGCTCGCACCTTCGTCCCCACTCGCCCTACGACCCGCCGCAATTCTTCTGGGATATGTACATCAACCGGGAACTGCCGGAGGTTCCCGTGGGAGATTGGGCTGAGCGGTACAATGTGCCGCAGCCCGGCCTGCCGCGCCAAGCTTGGTACGGACGTCTGACAGAGGAGCAATTGCAGCGCATGCGCGCCGCGTACATGGGCTGCATCACCCACATCGACTATCAGCTCGGCTATCTGCTGGAGATCGTGCAAGGAGAACTGGATCGCAACCTCATGATGGTCTTCACGGCCGACCACGGCGACATGATGGGCGACCACAATCTGCTGCGCAAGTCGTACGCCTATGAGGGTTCGGCACGAATTCCGTTCGTTGTCAAGTATCCGAATAGCCTCGACGCGCCTTCCGGCACGTTCGAGCACCCGGTCGGCCTGCAGGACGTCATGCCGACGATTCTCGAGGGTACCGGCACGCCCATTCCCGATTCCGTAACCGGTTCAAGCGTTCTGAAAGCGGCGCGCGGCGAGCCCTGGCGGGAATACGTCCATGGCGAGCACTCGCCCTGCTACAGCGAAGACAACGCAGTGCAGTATCTTACCGACGGCAAAGAAAAGTACCTTTGGTATCCGGTGCGGGGCGAGGAGCAGTTCTTCGATCTCGCCATCGACCGCCAGGAGCTGCACGACAGGGCCAGCGATCCGGCCTATGCCGACCGCGTTTCGCTCTGGCGGAACCGGCTCATCGACTACCTGGGCGAGCGCGGCGATGGCTTCTCCGATGGGGAAAAGCTGCTTGAGCGTCCCGAAGGCTACGGGCCGGTCGCGGAGCAACCAGCGGCGGACTAAGCGTTGTTTGCAAGAGGGCACTCGACAACGTCACCCGTTCGCCTTGAGCTTGTCGAAAGGTGAAGGATGAACGGCAATGCTGACGCATCAACTACAGTGCCATGGACCATGTCGCCCTTCGACAAGCTCAGGTCAGGCTCAAAGCGCCTCCACCTCCCGGTAGCGCAGGTTTGTAACCTGCGCCTGCTGGAATTTCAAGCCTCGTTTTTTCTCTTCTCTCGGGTGGCAACGTTGGAGAGTGCGCCCTGCGCTACATGCTCTGACGGGAGACAAGCCCTAATGCTGTCGCAATAAACTTCATGAAGAAAAACGCCGCGCCCCAGTACCTCGGCAGCGCAGGTTTGTAACCCCGTATCGCGTACGGGGCAGGCTCTGCGTCGCTGTAAGGTCAATCCTTTGCGTGTCCGTTTCTCTTTACTCCGGCGGGGGACAAGCCCCCGCGCTACTCTAGTGCAACAACATTGAGGATGAACGGATTCTCTATTCGCACATCCTCTAAGTGTGGAAAGTGCCGCACGGCGCTTCAGCGGTTCGGCATCGCTGCGCGCGGGAAATCTCAGAACACCCAATCGGCTATACTTAGTTCGACCAGGGAGACATCACGGTACGGCGTACCGTTCCGTTTCTTTGCACGGAGGTCATCTATATGGCCGGCACAGCCGCATTCGATCCCATCACCTTTGAGGTCGTGCGCCACGCCCTCACCGAGGCGACGGAGGAAATGGCAATTGCCCTCCGGCGCAGCGCCTACTCCACCAATATCAAGACCCGCGCCGACTTCTCCTGTGCTTTCTTCGACCGCGATCTGAACGTCGTGGCCCAAGCCTTCTGCCAGGCCGTGCACCTCGGCTCATTGGTGCATCTGGTGCCAATTGCCGTACGTGAATACGGCCCGGAGAACATGGGTCCCGGCGACGCCGTACTCTGCAATGATCCCTATCTCGGCGGCGTGCACTTGAACGACATCAGCTTGATTTCCCCGGTCTACTGCGATAGCGAGCTTTTTGGCTACGTGGCCAACATGGCGCACCACGTCGACGTGGGCGGCGGCGCTCCCGCCAGCGTCGGCGCGTTCCGCGAGGTCTACCAAGAAGGCATCATCATCCCGCCAGTCAAACTGGTTGCGGGCGGTGAGATCGTCGAAGACATTTTTCGCCTCATCCTGGGACAGATCCGCTCGAAACGAGAGACTGCCGGCGATTTTCGCGCGCAGATGGCCGCCAACGCCACCGGCGCGCGCCGTTTGGCCGAGCTCACGCAGCAGACCGGCATTAACACGGTAAACCAGTACATCAAGGAACTCATGACCTACGCCGAACGGCGTACCCGCGCCGAAATCGCCAAGCTGCCGCAGGGCGAATTCAGCGCGGAAGGCTACGTGGACAACGACGGTTACACTGACGAGCCGGTCCGACTCGTAGCCAAGGTTCGCATCGACGATGGCGGCGTCCTCTTCGATCTCAACGGCAGCGACCCACAGCGCCGCGCGCCGGTGAACTCGACCTTTGCCCAGACCTTCTCCGCCTGCGCCTACAATTTGAAGACCCTCATGGACCCCGACATCCCACCCAACCAAGGGTTCTATCAAATGGTGCGCATCGACGCGCCGGAGGGCACGGTGGTCAACTGCAAGCCGCCCGCTCCTGTCGTCGGCGGTTGGGAGACCCACGCGCGCCTCAATGAGGTGATTTTCAAAGCGCTGGCACCCGTGCTGCCGGAACGCGTGCCGGCCGGCGGCAAAGCCATGCAGTGCCACGCCGGGTTTGGCGGCATCGATCCCCGCAACGGCGAGTATTACTGCTTTTTAGAAACTCTTGCCGGAGGGTACGGCGCCAGACACCAGAGCGACGGGCCGGACGCCGTGCAAACCCACGGCCAGAACACCGAAAACGCGCCTATCGAAGAGACGGAGCGTTACTATCCGGTGCGCATCTTGCGTTACGAGTTGGTGGACGATTCAGACGGCCCCGGCAAGTTTCGCGGCGGGCTGGGTCTGCGCCGCGACTACGTGTTTCTCGATCACGACGTTACCTTCACCGTGCTGGCGGATAGAGATAAGGCTGGTCCCTGGGGGCTATTTGGCGGCAAAGCCGGCCGTCAGGCCTACTATACCCACGACCACGACGGCGAAAGGGAAGTCTTGAGCTCCAAAACCACGGTGGACGTGCGCCCCGGTGAGACGATTCGCTATGAGACGTGCGGCGGCGGCGGCCACGGCCCGCCTTGGCAGCGCGACCCGGAGCGCGTGCTAAGCGACGTGCGCCAAGGGAAAGTTAGCCGTGAGCGTGCGCGTACGGCTTACGGTGTAGTCATCGATCCAGCGCGCATGGCAGTTGACGACAGTGCCACGACGCAGTTACGCACCGCAATGCAGCGTCAAGGCTCGCACGATGACAGCGGTGAGACGGGAGTCGCACAGTGAGCGCGGCGAGATACCGTCTTGGTGTGGACATCGGCGGCACGTTTACGGATGCCACCTTGGTCGATGAAAGCACCGGCCAATTGTGGAACGCCAAAGTCTCATCGACGCCGGGCGATCCGTCGCAGGGCTTCCTCACTGTTACGGAGCGAATCCTCGAACGAGCCGCATTAGCTCCGGAATCCTTACGCTTTGTCGTCCACGCCACCACCGTAGCGACAAACGCCATCATCGAAGGCAAAGTCGCGCCCACAATCCTCATCACCACTGAGGGCTTCCGCGACATCTTGGAGATCGCCCGCCAGATACGCCCCTCGCTCTATGACACGCAGTTCGAGAAGCCCACACCTCTCGTGCCGCGCGACCGCTGTTTCGGCGTGCGCGAACGCCTTGACGCCACTGGGGCTGTGGTTACGCCCTTGGATGAAACCGCCATACCACACATCGCCAATGTCATCCAGGAAGCGGGGATAGAATCGGTTGCCGTCTGTTTCCTGCACTCTTATCTCAACGCGCAGCACGAGCAGCGAGCCGGCGAGATCCTCCGCGCACTCGCGCCTAACATTGCCATTTCCCTCTCCTCTGAAGTAGCGCCGGAAATTCGCGAGTACTTTCGCGCCAGCACCACGGTCATCAATGCCGCACTCAGGCCTATCGTCTCGCGGTATTTGGAGAACATCGAAGCGCGACTCCGCGCGCAGGGCATTGTGTCGGAGCTCCTGGTCATGCAGAGCAGCGGCGGGCTGATGACGTTTGGCGATGCCCGCAGCAGGCCAGTCTTCATGGTGGAATCCGGTCCGGCAGCCGGCGTCATTACTGCGGCGCACCTCGGTGACTCGCTGGGCCATCGCAATGTCATCTCATTCGACATGGGCGGCACAACGGCGAAGGTGGGTCTCGTGCAGGATGGCACGCCGCGCATAACCAAAGACTATGAAGTAGGCTCCATTGCCCAACCCGGCAGCGGCGGCTTTCGGGCGGGCGGCTATCCTATTCGGACGCCCGTTATCGACTTGGTGGAAATAGGCGCCGGCGGCGGCTCCATCGCCTGGATTGACCCCGGCGGCGTCCTGCGGGTGGGGCCGCAGAGCGCAGGGGCTGATCCCGGGCCGGCCTGCTACGGTCAAGGCGGAACCGAACCGACGGTCACAGACGCCAATCTGGTGCTAGGCCGTCTCAACCCCGGCCATCTCCTGGGTGGAGACCTCACATTGGAGAGCGCGCTCGCGCATGCGGCAATTGAGGAGCGCATTGCCAAGCCGCTGGGGTTGGATGTGGTGAGGGCCGCGCATAGCATTGTCGAGATCGCGAATGTCGCCATGATCAACGCGCTGCGTCTCGTTTCAGTGCAGCGTGGACATGATCCCCGTGACTTTGCCCTCACCGCTTTCGGCGGCGCCGGGCCCTTGCATGCCAACCGCCTGGCGCATGAGATGAACATCCCCGTCACCATCATCCCAACCAGCCCGGGCACGGCCTCCGCGCTGGGCCTCCTGGTCACCGACATTACGTACGACTACGCCACTACGCTCATCGAACGCTTTGACCGGCTCGAGCCGGCTGCCGTTGCGGATGTCTTCACGGACCTCAGAAGGCAGGGGACCGAAGCACTTGCAGCCGCGGGCGTCGCAACAGCCGACATGGCCTTCGTCCAACAGGTGGACTTACGCTACGTTGGACAAAGCTATGAGCTTACGCTGTCGTATCCCGACGGCGAGGCACGTGGCGTTGACTTTGGCAGGCTGTTGCAGGAATTCCATGACGAGCACGATCGCGTCTACGGCCATAGCGTGCCCGGTGAGCCGGTCGAGACGGTAAATCTGCGCCTCACGGCGCTTGGGACGATTGTTAAACCACCGCTCTTGGAGAAGGACAACACTAACCATGATCTCCAAGCAACACGGCGGGACAGTCGTCAGGTATTCTTTGGGGAGCTTGATGCTTTCGCGGACTGCCCCATCTACGATCGCTACTTGCTAAGTGCTGAATCTGAGGTGCCCGGCCCCGCGATCGTGGAAGAATACGATTCTACGACCGTAATTCATCCGGGATACTACGCGACGGTGGATCAATACGGTACACTACTACTAACAAAGCGCGTGAATCTTCCCTAGATGGGAGAAGACTTGACCATGGCCATGTTGGACACCCACAAGGCATTTGAGAATCTTACGGCCGCTGGGTACAGCAAGGAAATGGCAGAGGCTCTGCTGGATACTCTTGGCGAATCAGGAGAGACTCTAGCGTCCAAAGGCGACCTGAGTGAATGGGCGCAGGCGATTAGAGCCGACCTTCGTGAACTGGCACTGTCAACCAAAGCCGAACTGAATGCTCTGCAGCAGGCAATGGATGAACGGGCGACCAAAGGCGACCTGAGTGAATTAGCGCAATCGTCTAAGGTTGACCTGAATGAAATAACGCAAACGACTAAGACCGACCTGAACGCACTGGCGCAAACAACTAAGGCCGCCATGGACGCGCTGGCGCAAACAACTAAGGCCGCCATGGACGCGCTGGCGCAAACGACTAAGGCCGACTTGAACGCACTGGCACAAACGACCAAGGCTGACCTGAACGCGCTGGAGATGCGCATGACCATTAAGGTCGGAGCCATGTTATTTGCGGTGGTAGGCTTGCTCGTTACGCTGGAACTGCTTCGGCTCTAGACGTAAGCAGAAATGGATAGAAAGAGGCAAGCAGCGGCCGTTACTCCTGACATTATGTCATTTCAAGCGAATTGAGGAATCTAGTGGCTGAAACTGCCGACGTTGTCGTAATTGGCGGCGGGAGCACCGGTACCAGTATTGCCTGGCAACTGGCCAAAATGGGGGCCGGCCGGGTCGTCTTGCTCGAACGCCGCGGCCTGGCGGCGCAAGCCACCGGCGTCACCGCCGGGATCGTGCGCACGCACTATACCCACGAGACACTGGCGCGCATGGCCCTCCGTGCGCGGCAGGTGTTTGAGAACTTCGGCGAGGTAGTTGGCGGTGATGCGGGCTATCGCCAGACCGGGTTCCTCGCGCTCCTGGGACCGGACGACGTGGACACGGTGGCGGCCAACATCGCCATGCATCGCGATCTTGGCATCAACGCCTACATACTCTCGCCGGAGGAAATACGGGAAATAGAGCCGCGCCTCGCCCTGTTCGACATTGGCGCCGCTGCCTGGGAACCGGAATCCGGCTACGCCGACCCGGTGCGCACGACGCTCAGCTTTGCGGATGCGGCGAGACGCCACGGCGCGGAACTGCGCATCGGCGTGGGGGCGGTGAAACTCCTGGCGGATGCAAGCGGCATTGTGGGTGTCGAGTCCAATGTCGGCCGCATTGCCTCCCATTCCGTAGTCGTTGCCACCGGATTCGCGTCCTGCCGGCTTGTTGCGCCCCTTGGCATCGAGCTTCCCCTCACGCCAATTCGACATGCGGTGGCATTTATGCAGCGCGCCGACCACTTTGGCAAGTCTCATCCGATCATTTCGGACCGGGTCCAGGGCAGCTACTTCCGGCCCCGGGACGACGGCCAGACCATGGTCGGCAAGACCGCGCCCCATGATGGAGACTCTGACCCGGACGCCGATGCTTGGCCGGCTCCAAGTCCCGAAGTGCTGGCAACGCTTGCTGAACGCTACCGGCGGCGATTCCCCAATCAAGGCGCGCCGGCGGTAAATGCTGCGACGTCCGGCCTCTACGACTGCGCGCCAGACCTCCAACCGCTGCTCGGGGCCGTGCCCGACGTACCGGGCCTTCACCTTGCCGTCGGATTGAGCGGCCACGGCTTTAAGCTGAGCCCTATCTTCAGCCAGATGTTGGCGGAGCAACTGTTAACCGGCAACAGTACGCAGTTTGACATTACCCTATTCAGTCCGGCACGCTTTATCCAGGAACGGCGCATCGTGCCCCAGCACGCGTATTCCGTTTCGACACTGTGAACATTCTCGCGAAACGGTTAAAAGAATCTGGAGACGACGATTCCCATTCTAAGCATTGAGCGGGCAGAGCATCGAGAAAGGAGGGCGATTGAGTGGAAAAGCAAGCGCCCGCGCGAGACCAAATGTGCTGAAATCTGAGTGTCGCCTACAGTAGGGTGGGGACACGAACAGGAGACCACGGGAGGTCGAGAGAAATGTCTATGGGCAATGGATTTACGACACGCCGGCGTTTTCTGGCCGGAGTTGCCGGTCTGACCGGCGCCGCCTTCGCCGCGGCCTGCGGAGCCGTGCCGATCGCGGATAGCGGCGAGATGATGGAAGAGAAGGAGGCGCCCAAGGAAGCGGAAGCAGCGCCAGAGGCAGAGGTCGTAGAAGTGGTGTGGGCGTGCTACGACCTGCAAGAGCACCGCAACGCCACGCTGCGTCAGATGGCAGAAGTCTGCAACAACTCCTTGGAGAACATTGAAACCAAACTCGAGATCGTCACCGAGAATTTCCTGGAAAAGATTCGCACCGAGTTTGTCGCTGGCACAACCACGTACGATATCGTCGTGAATCAGATCAACTGGGTACAGGCCGGCGCGCGCACGGGCATGTTCTTGCCCATCAGCGACTACATGAAGCGCGACGGGGTATCACGCGACGACTACCTTGACTCCTCTTCCTGGGAAGTCAATGGCATCATGTACGGCCTGGCATTCCTTGGCGGCGGCGACGCCATCTACTTCAACAAGGATCTCTTTGACAACGACGGCGTACCGTACCCGGAGTTGGGCACAACCTACGAGCAACTCCTCGATGGCGCTGCGAAGATGACGAAGCGCACCGGTGATGAGACCACACAGTGGGGCTACAACTTTGGCTACTCCTCACTGGAGGTTAATCTGGGCAGCTTCATCCTTGATTCCGGCGGACAGGTGCTCAATGAGGCCCGCGACATGGCCCTCTACGGCGAGGACCAGAATTCTATCGCGGGTGCCCAGTTCTACGTAGACATGATCCTCAAGCATCGTGTGGTGCCGTGGGGCGAAGAGCGTCAGGCGCTCCGCGAAGAGGGCGGCAGCGGCCGCCACATCGGCACAGGCAAGGTTGCCATGTCGCAGATCACGTTGATCCCGCTGAAGGGCGCCTACGAGGTGCTCGGCGACCGGCTGGGCATTGCCCCGCTCGCCACCGGGCCGGCAGGCACCCGCAGCCCGGCCACCGGCAGCAATGCCTGGAGCATCATGTCGCTCACCGAGGTTCCCGACGAGGCCTGGGAAGTCTTCCACGTGCTGGCCCAGAAGGAAGCGCAAGACCTTTACGCTGTGCACGCCCACCCCGGGCTCTTTGCCTCCGCCGACGTGTTCTTGGGCAACTACCCAGGCATGGACTGGGGCATCGTCCTGGATCACTGGCGGGACGGCGGTCGCGACTTCTTCCTAACGCCGGAGACCGGCGAGTTCTGGTCGACCGCAAACCAGCATCTCCAGCCCATGTACACGGGTGAGAGCACCGTTCAGGAGGCGATGAAGACCTCCGCCGACGCTGTCAACGAACTCTTCGCACAGCGCCCGGACGACTGGAACTAGCCGTTTTGGCAGAGGGGTGCGTTGCGGCGCATCCCTCTGCTCCTTACTCCGCAGTAGCGCAGGTTTGAAACCTGCGTCCACAGGACGGGGTTTCGTGCGATACGGGCCCGGAGTCCAGAACGTACGGAGAGTATGGTTTGCCGCCCCGTATCGCATTTGGAACCGGCTCTTTGCGGAATCACCATGGCCTTGTGCAAGCCACACAAGGAAGTGAAGATAGCGCGGCTGGCTTCCTGAACGTCATTCCGGCGAAAGCCGGAATCTAGGGTGTGCGCGGAAAAAGATGGATCCGCGCCCCCGAAGGAGGGTGAGGTTTCGCGGGTATGACGGAAGTCGGCTGCCTATTCTCATGGTAAACGCTCTGCTTGGCTGGCGCAGACCCAGGCGAGCGCAGGTTGCAAACCTACGCTACCATTAGCCCTCTCGTACCTGGAGCACTCTCATGACCGTCCGCGAACTGTACGAAGCCGCCATCGAACTCGGCATCGCCCTCGATCCCCGCAGCCGCGAGACCCTCGACGCCGAACTGGCGCGTCGCAGGGAAGAATTCGAGGCTCTGCCGGAGTGGAAGAAGCCGTACTTCGACCATGAGCGGCTGCGCAATCCCTACGGCGACGTGCGCATCGTCAACGGCCCGGAAGATGCCGAGGTCTACACCGCGCTGGCAGGCATCAACATCGGCACCGACGAGTTCCTCATCGCCGACCGGCTCAAGGACAAGGGCGTGCCCCTCGATGCCATCATCGCCCACCACACCAGCGGCACCGGCATCGGCCGTTCGCACATCGACGACATCACGCTCATCAACATCGACATTTTCGTGCGCGAGGGCGTGCCGCGGCAAGATGCGGAAAAGGTGCTCCTGCCGTGGATCGATGAATGGCGCACCGGCTATGACGACATGCCGCACCGTATGGGACCGGACATGGCGCGGCTCTTTGAAATTCCCTTCATTCAGATTCACACACCTCAGGACCTCTACATCGGAGTAGGCATCAAGCAGGCTTTCGACGAACTGCAGCCGCAGACTCTCGCCGACGCCGAAGAAGCCCTGATGAAAATTCCGGAATTCCAAGGCGCGGCCCGCCACGGCGCGTACTCCATGGTGCTTGCGGGTGAGCCGGATACGCCGCTGGGACGTTACATCATCCAGGATGCCGGGGGTTGGCTCTGGCCGCCAACAGCGCAGCCCTTATTTGCAAAGGCAGGCATCAACACCGTGCTGCAAATCGGGGCCTCTGCGGCTGTAGCCGAGGCGGGAAAGGAAGTCGGAGTGTCAGTGGTGCGCTTGCCGCATGCCGCCGCGGACAACCTCGGCATCAATCTCTTCTACGATGAGGTGGAACGCCGGTTTGGGCCGCTCAATATCATTCCCTGCAACTATTTCGAACGAATCAGACACGCGTAGCACGTGCTCGCACAAATGATGTCCCTGCTAAGAGCTCGCTTGCACATCGGTTCAACACACAAACGCGTGCTTCGACAGGGGCTTCGCTCAGCCCTCGACGCGAACGGATGCTTGCGCTCTATACGTACCTACTGCGCGTATCTATTGCACGCACCTTTTACCGGTACGATTTCTACGTCCTTGTTACCCGTACCTGTTGTGCTTGCCCTTCCCACCCTACTTCATCTTTCCGTTCGCCCTGAGCCTGTCGAAGGGCAAGTACACACAAAACATGTAAGAGACGAGGATGCATTCAGGAGGCAAACCCATGCGTCGCGTCGAATTGTCCGGCACCCCCTATGACATGGGCCTGCAACACGGCACGGCCTGTGCCGAGGCCGTAGGCACCGCCATCGAAAATGTCGTCTATGGGAGATCAACCGACGCTTCACATCGCGAACGCGTCATCCGCCAGATGGAGCGCACCATCGACCGAGTCTTCCCGGAAGCACTCGAGGAGATGCAGGGCATCGCCGACGGCGCTGGACTGCAGCGCGATGACATTCTGGCATACGCCTCCTGCATGGAAGTAGGCCGCACCGCGCCAGGCTGCACAAATGTGGCTCTGCGCACTGCTGAACACGGCGTCGTTCATTACAAGTCTAATGATGTCGGCAAAGACTCAATCGGCTCGTATGTCTTTTGGGACATTCGGCCCGACAAGGGCCATCCCTTCATCTGCGTCTCCGGGCCCGGTGCGCCATGGATGGGGCCGGGCGTGAACGACAACGGCCTGACCTTCGGCGGCAGCAGCATCATGAATTCCGACCAGGACTGGGAGAATGGGATCCCCACAAATCTCTTGCAGCGCTATCTGCTGCAGTATTGCGCCGACGTGGAAGAAGGCATCGCCCTCTGCGAGAGCACGCCGGTCATGAACCACGGCATGAACATCATGCTCACGGACCCGGCAGAGAACGCGGTTGTGGTGGAACGGTCGGCCACCCGCATGGCGGTGCGGCGGATGGAGGGCGACGCAATCTGGTGCGCAAACCACTACGTTTCGGAAGACATGCTGGCCGTAGACGATCGATCGAACGCCGTATTCCGCGCAAACACCGAGGGCCGCTGGGCGCTGCTGGCAGAACTCACTGCGGAAGAGCCGCACACCCTGGAGCAAGTGACACGCATTGCCCGCACCCATGCCGATCCGGTCTCAATGTGCCAGCACGGGCCCATGCACAGCGCCTTTGGCCTCATAGCCATCCCCCGCGACCGCACGCTCCTAGCGAGTGACGGCTACCCTTGCCAGAATGACCTTGAAGTGTTCATCTTCGATGCTCAGGCAACCGCAGTTAGAAACTGAGGAAAGTGCAATGAATCAGCCAATCCTGCTCCTGTATGCCGACGATACGCTAACTACCCCGGTGAGCGCAGAAATCCTCCGCTGTGAGGGCTATCCCTGGCTGGATGCGCAAGCTGCGGCCGACTTTGAAGACCCGCCGCCGGAAGTTGAGCTCATTGTTGTCGCCGGCAGCGGCACAAGCCCCGAGACCGCGGAGCGGCTGGCCGCGGCGGTGGCCGGCGGCACCTCACTCATTGCCTTGGCTCCCGATCCCGCTCTGCTGAACGCCTTTGGCATTACCGCGGGCGGGCAAGTAGCGGATGCGTGGCTCACCGTCCGACAACTGCCGCAATGGGAGCATGGCAGCCTGCCACTGCTCTGCCCCGACGACATAGCGCAGCCGTTGAGCGGCGGCGAGACGGTTGCCGAACTGCGGGACATCGAGGGCGCATCCCTTGGCGCAGGCATCGTAGAGTCCCGTCTCGGCGAGGGTAAGGCGTGGCTCTACGGGTACGACCTGTGCCAGGCCGTTGTCACCTTTCGGCACGGCGACGGCGACCTACACGAGCGTCCCCTGCGCGACATGGGACCGTTGAAAGGCCCCCGCCACCTCTACAGTTTCTTTGAACTATCTGAAAAGACCACTCGCGACGTTCCCGTAGCGGACGTTCATCAAGACATCTTGCGCACGCTTGTAGCGGAAGCACTGGCCGACACCTCATTGCCGCGTCTCTGGTACTTCCCCGAGGCCGCGCCGGCGCTGTGGTTCATCAAAGGCGACGGCTGCGGCGAAGACGGCGCGCCCGTACTCGTGGACATTGTAGAATCGTACGACGCGTTGCTTACCTTCTACCGGGCGCCGTTTAGCCGCTATCACGGCGATCTGATGAAGGAGTGGCATGCGCGGGGCCATGCCGTATCCATCGAGGTAAACCTGACCAGCATCACACAATACGCGGTACAGGAAAACGGGACGCAAGTGCGCTACGGCCGCACGCCGGAAGACTTGAACGAGAACTACCTTCCTGCCCTGCGCGCCAACCTGCAGGAATCCTGGGATGTCTTTCGCCGCGAGACCGGCCTGGACGTGGAGACGATTTGCAGCCACGGCTGCCAGTGGACGGGCCACCCGCTTCTGCAGATGATGCTCGACTTCGGCTGGTACACGCCGACGCACTTTGCCTCCCACGATCCCCGCATGCGGCGCGACAAGAACTACGGCCCATACATGATCGGGACCGGTCTCTGCATGCCGTACTTTCAACACGGCGTCGGCGTTACAGAGATGTGGCATATGCCTGCCCAGTGGGACGAAAGCCAGACGATCGGCCGGCATGAGGACCTGCTGGCCGGTCCGATGGCGGAGACGCCCGATCGCGCCGAGGGCATGGTGGGTCTCACCTCAGAGGAATACGGTGTGGAACTCGCGCGCTTTGCCGAGTCCGCGGCCACGCGCTGGCACGTGATGCAGATCGCGAACTTTCATCCCGTCTACGCCGCCGGGCCGCAGGACCACGTCAGAGCCTCGCGCCACGCCCTGGAGTTGGGCATGGAAGGGGCGATCGCAGCCGGTTGCCGCTTTGAAAACCAGGAGAACTATTCCGCCTTCTCCCGCGCCCGCGCGGACGTTCGCCTGACCGAGTCCTATGCCCAAGACGACACCCAATTTATCACTCTCGAATCCGGCGCCAACATTTCAGGTCTGTCGCTAATGCTGCCCGAGAATGTCGTGTCCGTTCAGGAGAAGAGTACCGGCGCATCGTTGCCCATCCGGCAGGTGACCCTGGAAAGCCGACGCCAACGCGCCGCCACGGTCGACCTTGCCGCAGCCACACCACTGACCTTGTGTTTCAAGGCAACGGCCTAGCATACACCTGCCTTCAATGTAAGCCGACGCGGCCGCAGTGGCGGAGAATTGCGCACCGGCGCTCATAGTGCGCTCAGCTTTGCGCGGGTGCTGCCATCGGCTTGCGGTCTTGGCACCCAGCAAACTGATGGTCCGCCGCTCTGAATCGACTCCTGGCGCGATGATTATAGGGCGTCCTTTCCGGCAGGACTTTGTCAGTCGGACGGCTACGTCATTTGCCGTTGCACCAGATCGCGAAAGCGGCCTTCCGTCTGGTAGAGCTCAATGAAGCTGCCCTCCTGCACCACTCGTCCCTCATGTAGCACGTAAATGCGCTGCGCCTTGCGGATAGTGGAAAGCCGGTGGGCGATAACGATGCGAGTGGCGGCGAGGCTCTCAATGCCTTCCATAACCTGGGCCTGGCTCTTGGCGTCGAGCCAACTGGTGGCCTCATCCAGAAACACGATGCGCGGTTTGCGCACGAGGGCTGCCGCAATCCTGATGCGTTGAATCTGCCCGCCGGAGAAGGTGGAGGCTCTGTCGCCTACCGCGGTAAACATCTGCATGGGCATAGCGGCGATGTCACTATCCACGGCGGCAAGCTTGGCCGCGCGCCACGCGTCATCAATCGTCAAGTCGTCCCCAAAGCCGATGATGTTGTCCAGGAGGTTGCCGGGCCTGAGGGCGCCATCCTGCGTCACGACACCAATCTGGCGGCGCACGGAAAGTCGATCGAGATGGGCAAGGTCGCGACCGTCATAGTAGATTCCCCCCGCGGTTGGGACTTCGAGTCCCAGCGCCAAGCGCACCAAGGTACTCTTGCCGGCGCCAGATTCACCGACAATGGCGATGAACTCGCCGGGACGCGCGCGCACAGAGACTTCATCGATGATGCGCGGACCGTCCTTGGCGTATTGGAAACTCACGTGGTCGAAACGCACTTCGCCGCCAAGTTCAACGGACGCGCGTTGAGCCCTGCGGCCGTCAGGAATCGCGGTAGTCACCGGCTTTACCTGTTCGTAGCCCGGCAAGACAGCCGCCATGACCTCAATTGAGTAGCCCAGGCCGATTACTGCTGTATAGAACAGGATGGAAACCGCATAGACGACGAGAAAACTCCCTAGTTCGAGCCGGTCAATGCCCTGCCACAGGGCAACGCCGAAGATGGCAGCAGCCATGAGGGCGGGTATTGCGGCGCTAAATGCGACGAGGTGTTCATTGAGCTTGCCTATCTGTAGTTGTGCCACCTGCTGTTCTCGGTAGCCCCGCGCCCACGACGCATACGCCGACGCTTCGGCCCCGGCTGACCGCAGCTTGCTGATGCCGTTTATGTATTGGAACAATTCGCCGGTGAGACGTCTGGAGACGGCATAGAGTCGACGCTGCGGCCCAATCTGCAAGAGACCGAACACCAGAATAACGGCAAGCGAGACCACCCCGGTCCCGAGAATCAACCATGCCAAAGCGGTGTCAAAGACAAAGAGGATGATGAGCAGCGGGAACAGGAAGGCGAATGAGAGTACGGCGCTGGCAACCACGCCCGATACCTGGTCGCGCAGCACCTGGACTGCCGCCATGCGCACAGCGAGGTCGCCTGCAGTGAAGCCTCTGAAGAAACTTGGCGGGAGCAGCAACAAGCGGTCCCAGAGTGCCGCGCTCACCCGCGCAACGGCACGACCCTCCAGCCGCATCATGGCCGTTCCCCGCAGCATCTGCAGGAACGTGCCCACAACCGCAAGCGCGATGAGGGCGATGGTAATCTGCACTAACATGCCGACGCTTGCCGCGGGCAGAACGGAATCCGCCAGAAGCCCGAGCGCAAGCGCGGGAGCCAGCAAGAGCATGCTCGCGATGAGGCCGGCCCCCGCAAACCGCCAGAGGTCACCGGACAGGCCTCTAACGGCAAGTCCCAAGAGGTCTCTGGTTCCCACCGCACGGTCAGCCGGTAGGGAGCGGTAGAAGAGCCAACCATCCTGGTGAATAGCGGCGGCGCGGCTTGCATTGAGGCGAGTGGACTCTCCCGATGCCGGGTCCAGCGCTCGATAGCGCCCACCCACGCTCGGCAGCAGCGCCACGGGATTGCCGTCCTCCTGCCGGAAGCCCAACATTGCGCCGCTGTCCCCTTCCCACCAGCGGTCATCGACCGTCAACTGCACCTTGCGGCTGCGCACACCGGAATCTGCCAGGACTTGCTGTAGGCTGAGTTCTTCATTATTCGATCTCCGACGGCCGGTTGGAAGCTGAAATTCAATGCCCTCTCGCTCGCCAATGATGCGCAGGGCCGCCAAGAGCGATGAATCGCTATCGTCAGCCAGCGTGCGCGAAGAGCCAAGCACTCCATAGAGGCCCTGTCTCGCCCGTTCTTCGTCGCGTTGCCGGTGTAAGGTAAGCGCGGTCTGCTCGTTTGCCTCGTCGGCCAGCAGCAAGACGCGGTTGATCTGTTCGGCGCCGAAGATGAGCCGATGGAACTCCGCGAGAGCCGCAAGCAGGGTCCCTTCCCTGCACAATGCGCGGGAGGTCTTGCCCGTGACCCGCGCCGGGCCCTGCAACGTGAGCCAGGTATCGGAAGTGACCGGTGTCAGACCGGCACCCGCGGTCTCCAGCTCTTCCGTCCCCAAGAATGTCGCACCGGCATCGCCTACGCTAACCCACACGACCCCGCCGGGTCTGCTCGACAACACTGTGCCATCCGCTACGTCAAGAGCCTCAGGCGGGTCTCTGTGATCAAGCAGCAGGCTGGGTTGGGGCCGCGGTTCTATCCGGTGCGCCACGGCGGCAGCGAACTCCGCGACCCACGCATCAACCTGGCCGGCCAACTGGTCTACAGCTTCGTACTGCAGGATACAGTCAATGCTGACGCGCCGCAGTAAGCACCCTGGGCTGCCCTTGGCGATCATAGCGAGAGATCCGCAATTGCTAACCCCGAATACCATGCGGCCGCCCTCGGCTCGGAGAATGTGCTTCGAGCTGGAGATTGGCTCTCCATCCTGATACTCGACGAGGAATACATCCAGCGCGCCTCGCTCGACGAACCAGGCAGAATCCGCATCATCCAGATCGACGGGGAGGTTACCGGCGCTGGGTACCGGCTCTCCGATCGCAACGGCAAGCTCACTGAGCCGATGGAATCGTCTTCGCGTCACGTATGCCTTCCCAGGTTGCGGCTATCCTTGATCATTGCGCCTGGATGAGTTGGTAGTAGAGGCCTTGCTCATCGTCCAGGAGTCTTTCATGCGTATCGCATTGGACCTGGCGGCCGTGATCGAGCACAACAATCTGATCACAGTCGCGGATAGTACTTAAGCGGTGGGCGACGATGATGCAGGTGCAGCCACGCCACCGCAAGCTGTCGTCAATGCGCATCTCACTCACGGCATCAAGCGTACTGGTAGCTTCATCGAGAAAGAGCACGGAGGGATTGTCTACGAGGGCGCGAGCGATTTCCAAGCGCTGGCGCTGGCCGCCGCTAAAATTGGTGCCCCCTTCTTCCACCTTTGTGTCATAGCCGAACTCCCGGCTCATAATCTCACTGTGTATCAACGCGTCCTGGGCGGCTGTTACCACCTGTTCATCAGGCGCTGTTGGATTCCACATCGTCAAATTGTCATGGACCGATGCGGCAAACAGGAAAATCTGCTGGTCTACAATCGAGACTGAACGCGTGAGTATTTCTCGTGGTATTTCATTGCGCGGCACCCCGTCGAAGAGGATTTCCCCCGACCACGGTGTATACTCACCACCGACCAGCTTTAGCAGCGTCGACTTCCCCGACCCAGTGGGACCGACCAGCGCGACCCGCTGGCCGGGTTCGATGGTGAGGCTGAAGTTCTCGACAAGAGGCGGACGGTTGCGGTGATAGCCAAACGTCACATTGCGCAGCTCGACCCGTCCTGCTAAATGCAACCGGCCTTCCAGGGTTGCCAACTTGCCGTTCTCAGCATCGCCGTGCGCTACAAGGGCGGGGTCCTCGGGTGTCGCCATGATGTCTTCTATGCGTTGCAGGTCTGCCTCCAGGACTTGAAGCGTGTCGGCAAACTGGACGAACCGGCCTATCGGTTGCAGGAAATTGCCGGCTACCACATAGAATCCCATGAGCATGCCGATCGTCATATCACCGGAAATGACTCGCCAACCACCGAGTCCAAGCACAATCACGCCACCAAGGATCAGGAAAAATCGCGGCAGTGACGCAATGACATAGCCGAGCTCCGCGAATTTCTGTCGAGCTACAAGCTCGCGGGCTTGGTACCCCGACCAGCGCGCAAAAGATTCGTCCTCGCTGGCAGTCGCGTGCAATGAGTCAATGTCGCGAAGAATCGACGCGCCGGTACCGAAGAGCAATGTTTGCTCGCGCCGCAACTGGCGATTCTCGTCGCTGCGGAACCGGCTGAGAAAACGCATGAGCGCGAGATTCGCGACGCCGAGAGTGCCGATGGCGGCGGCGAGCAAAGGATCGAACAAGGTCATCAACACCAGGAAAAGCACGCTCATGACGAGCTCTATCATGATGCCGACGAAGTGCCGCGACGAGCCGCTGGTTACCTCGTTGATCAACTGAACCCGGGCCGTCAGGTCACCTGCATAGCGGTGCGCGAAGAACTCAATGGGCAGCCGGAAGAGTCGCGAAAGCATGCGTTCTGCATGGACGACGGAAAGACGTACGGCGAGCCTGCGCAAGGCGTGTTGCTGGAGCCAGGTGAGGAGATACGTGAGACCGCCGGTAACGGCCGCCGCTGCGACGATGAAGGCGCCCCAGTTCCTTCCCGCTTCGCCCAGAACATAGTCTACGAATAGGCTCAGGAGAACAGGGAGAAACAGACCTGGCAGCGCCAGGAGCAACCCGCACGCAACCACAAACGCGAGCGGAGACTTGACGCCCCGCAACCACGCCAAAAGTTCGCGCATGACACCGGGCGACGAGCCGCTCTGACTGAATTTCGGCCCCGGCTTCGCCGTGAGGACTACGCCAGTGAAAGATCGGTCAAGAGTCTCCTGACTCACAGTGCGCCGGCCGTTGGCGGGATCATTCAGGTAATAGCGCCCTGTGTCCACGCCTTCGAGTACCAAGAAATGGTTGAAGTCCCAGAAGAGGACTGCCGGCAAAGCCACGTCCTGCAACTGGCTGATTTCCCGTCGCCAGCCCGAGACCTCGAGATCAAATTTCCTCGCTGCCCGCACAATATCGGCTGCGCTGGTGCCGTCCCGGCTAACTCCACATGCTGCGCGTAGAGTCTCCATCGACTCCCAGCGACCGTAGTAGGCGAGCAGAATGCCCAGACAGGCGGCGCCGCACTCCGACGTTTCAAGCTGTGGGAAAAGAGGCGTACGTATGCGCTTCTTCGTTGGCTTCTCCGCAGCGCTCGCTGGCATACCACAAAGCCGCCTTAATTGGTCGCGGAAGTGAGTAACATGCGCACAGGCGAGGCTCTGCGCAGGATAATCCGCACTTCGCACGGATCGCCGTCTTGAAACGCATCAGATTGGCCCTCGTGCAGGGCCAACCTGACCATGTAACCGCGTGAGACGTCGGAGAATCCGAAGGCTGTCAGCCAGTGCGGCGGCCTAGCGGCATGTGGCGCTACATAGGTCACCTCGGCCTCGAGGGCTTCTGCGCCTCTCCCCCCGTCACGTCCCGTCGCCATCACCCGCGCCTGCATGCCGACGGCAAGGCGCGCAGCGCGCTCCGGCACGAGTACGGCAACCGCCTCGAGTTCGTTCCGGTTGGCAGTGCGAACACTGGCCACCGTGGTGCCAATAGCAACCGCCTGACCGATTGATAGCTCATAAACGGCGACTGTTCCGCCGTAGGGTGTGGTAAGAAACTCACCGAAAGATGCGCGTGCCTCGAGCTCGGTCAACTCTGTTCGCGCTGCGTCAAGGGCCTCGGACGTTGTTGTATCTGTACTTTCCAGGAGGTTCACGCGAGAGCGGGCAATCGCAATCTCTCGGCTGAGTTCCGGTGACCTGAGCCTGGCAAGCGGCTGCCCCGCGGCGACTGTGTCGCCGGCATCCACCAGCAGATCCACGACAGTGCCTGCGGACTCAGCAACCACCGCAAAGCGATCTCCCGGCAGCGCCAACACGCATCGTGCCGTAACACTCTCCTCAACACTGCCGAAGAGTCCCCAAACCGCCAATCCCAAGACTCCCAGGCCCAGGCAGAACAGCAGAATCCATTCGTGGGGGGCCGTAACACGCAGCAGGCCATTGAGTGATTCGGACTTGCCTCTGCGGGCAAACGCTTCCTCACGAAAGAGACGACGATTGTCCGTCACCGTCACCGCTCCAGGTTCTTGTCAACGAGGCTGACTGCAATCTGAAGGCTATTCTAGCGTTATACTAGCCGCAGACGGCACGAAAGAGATCACGACAGCAATGGTCTTGCAGGCACCCCATTGCCTTCTATTGACACTGTACTTCGTGGGCGCGGAGCGGCATTCGGAATCCGATGCGGCACCGTAGTCACCTTGGTCGTGCCAAGTACTGCAATTCAGTTTTCGCCACTGCAAGAGTGACGCCAAGCAGCAATTGCCCGATCTCACAGCCTGCAAGAGAAGCTCCAAGCTGGACTATGTCTGAGCGGCCGGGCACGGCCCTGCTCGCACCCACCGAAACGCTGGTTTCGAAGACCCTGCGTTACCGTCACTCGCCAGTGTGCGAGAACCGGGCAATTACGACTGCGATTCCATCTCACTGCCGCCCATAGAACGAGAAGCTGCACTCTTCAACCCCGAGCAAAAAAACAGGTACGATGGATTACCCGCAAATCCCATCGTACCTGCATGTCCGTTGCGAGGATTAGACTAGTCGTTCGGATTGTGCCACCAACCTCTGCCGGAGCCTTCGCCGGGGGTCTGAGGAGGTTGCTCTTCATTCCCAACCCCACCAACGGCTTCGTTCAATTCGTCTTCGGTCAACTCACCGCCGACCGGTTCCGCGCTTTCCGGCTCGGCGGAAACTGTTTCCTCTCGCTTAGAAACAGAATCTCCTTTATTCATTGGATCGACCTCCAGAGTTCTCACAATCGCTTTCTCAAGCGCCCAAAACGACCGTAACTCGGGCCCGCACACCTCCAAGGTGAATTACCAAAGAGACCAAAACGCAGCAGCACCGTCATATCATTTCTTGCAGAGGCCGGAACGAGCAACGGCAAACACGTTAGAAAGTCGGTACTTGGTGTAACCTCCTTACCCGTTATTCAACGTCCTTCGGTGTTGACGTTTGGGACGATCCTCCTTGACCGCAGCCCCATGGTATAGCACGAAATTGCACTCGTCAAGCATCTTGCCTGGGACAGAGCGACCGCCACACGTCCCCATACTCTCATTTCAAGACACTAGATAGTTGCAGCATGTGAGGAGTACGTGTAGTCGACGAAACGGCGGGTGAGGGTGGGGCTGAACTGAACGCGGTGGTTTTCAATGGTGATCCGGCGTAGAGGCACGTCGATGCTGCGGCGGGGATGCATTGGTCTACATAGAGCATTGCGCCTAAAGCCACCGATAGGCTAGCCAGCGTGGTCTGCAGCCATCCGCGCAACCCGCTAACCCGTAGGTGCGGGAATTGCTTTAGGCGAGAGGCTTCCGCAGCGCATAGATGATGAAGTTTGGCACACGAAACTCATCGGCTAGCCAGGGAATCGCAGCAAGTTGGTCGTCTGATGGCGTTGGTTCCAGCAGACTTACGAGCTCGAAGCCAGCATCCAGGAATGCCGTGATATAGCTCGACAGCGTCCGGTGCATGTTGATGAAGTTGGCGCCCCACCATTCAAACTCCCGGGGTCCCTCTTCACAGTAGCCATCCACGGCGTAGAAGAGCTTTCGATCGCCGAGCTTGACCCAGCCATTGGGCTTGGCCATGCGCATGGGGTGAACATTGCAGACAATGAAGCGCCCGCCGGGCCGCAGCACGCGATATGCCGCCTTAATCGACCGCCGATAGTCGTGAATGTCCACCAGCACGATGTACGAGACCGCGAGATCGAAGCACTCGTCTTCAACTCCCGCCAGGTCTTCCGCGTTTCCGACCAGATATGTCTCTGAATCCGAGGCCAGCGCATTCGCCTGCTCGATAAGCGGTTCGGTGAGATCGATGCCGGTGACGCGCGCGCCAAGACCGGCAAGCACACGGCAAAACCGGCCCTCGCCACACCCGATGTCCAACACGCGGCGACCGGCTACATCCCCAAGCGACTCAAGCATCCAGGAGTCGAGCATGCCGGTGCGGACCGACTGGTCCTGCTGTATCCAGTCTTGGACGTGTTCCGTCCATTGGGAGCGCAGTCGTTGGTCAAGATTCATCGGTAGTAAGCGTTTCGTGGCTATGCAAGAACTTTAAGCCGCTCTTTGGCCCGCGCCACACCGTACTATGCCGGTGGGGGGCAGCTTTCCTCGCTGAAGCCTCGCATGGGTAAGTTGAGGAGCTTGCAGGATGGCGGCATGCGGTCCGGATAGTCGTAGGCTGTCAGGCCTGTGAGAATTCCGGCCTGAACGTGACTTTGCCCTCGACTCCGTGCATCTCATCCTCAGCGAGGACCATCATCATGAAAACCGCATCAGGAACGTCCCAGTCGCATTGGACACCAAACTGGCTCGCCGGCCTGAACCCAAAACGTGGATAGAATGCCGGATGCCCGATAACGACCAGGAACGTACAGTCACTCTGCTGCAGGATTGAGACGCCGCTTCTTACCAGCTTGGTGCCGACCCCCTGCCTTTGATGCTTAGGCATCACGGCCATGGGTCCCAAGGCTGCGCCGGTTACCGTCCGTTTCCCGCATTCGATGGTGGCTGGGCTAAACACGATATGCCCGATGATCTCATCGCCAAGAACCGCCACCAATTCCACGAGTTCCTGACAGCGTTCTCTGAGTCTCTCTACCAGATCTGCCTCATCGGGCTGGCCGAAGGCCAGTGTGTTGACCTCTCGAATGCCGAGCACATCGGCAGGCCGGTGTTTGCGGATCGATACCACTCTGTGACCCCAGACCTCCCGGCCGACGGCCATGACCCGGTTAAACAATGGCTCCGCGGCGAGGACTCGAACCTCGAACCAGACGGTTAACAGCCGCCTGCTCTACCATTGAGCTACCGCGGAAAGTTGACGATTCCAGTGTACCAACGCGCGGCGGAAACGGTCAACGACCCCAGCCGTCTCCGCGCATGCCCGCGCGAGTGCGTCCTATGGTTTTGCACCCGCCGCCGATTGGCTGAACTTCGTGGCCCCGCATTCACAACGTTCAGTTCTGTCGCTGAGGAGTGGGCTGTGAAATCGTGCCGCTCCTGCGAGCTTGCGAAGTCAATCGCAGTGTGAGTTCTGGGGCCGGCGACTTCGTCGCGGTCTCCGCGAGTGGGGATTTCATCCTCTATCGTCAACGGAAAGGGCAGTCCCAATCCAGAATTGTGCACGGCAGCACCCACGTCCGCAAGCACCAAACGGGCCGTCACTGCTTTGTCCTATGCAAAAAGCACACTGTCAAACATTATGACAAGATAGAATAGCGCGAGGTAGGCAAGAGAGTAGAGGTACATCGCCTTGGCCTTCTCTATGCCGGGCCCATTCAAAAGCTGCCACGCGTAGTAAATGAACCCAGCACCGAGCGCTACGGCAAGAGCCAGATAGACCGCACTCAATGCTCCCGTTGTAAAGAACAGCACCGTCGAAGCAACGACTATCAGGGTATAGATGAAGATGTGCCTCTTCGTTTTAGCGACACCGGAGACGACGGGCAGCATAGGCACCCCTGCCCGCGCGTAGTCATCTCGTAGCATGAGCGCCAGCGCCCAGAAGTGCGGCGGCGTCCAAAGGAAGATTACGGCGAAGAGGTAGAATGCCGGCAGCGCAAGTGTGCCTGTCACAGCCGCCCAGCCTACCAACGGCGGAATCGACCCTGCCGCGCCGCCGATGACGATGTTCTGCGGTGTGGTGCGCTTGAGGAGACCGGTGTAGACCAAGACATAGAAGAGCGTCGCCCCCAAGGTCAACAGTGCGCTCAGCAAATTGGCGTACGTATAGAGCAACGCGAACGCACAGACATTGAGGGCAACTCCGAAAACCAAAGCATGCAGCGGTCTGATGGCGCCTCTCGGTACCGGTCGTTTCCGTGTGCGCACCATCCGTTCATCAATATCCCGGTCCATATAGTGGTTCAGGGCATTGGCGCCACCGGAACCCAAGGCGCCGCCACCGAGCACTACGAGAACCAACGTCCACTCCGGCGCGCCACTGCTCGCCAGGAACATCCCGCCCAGCGCCGTTAACAAGAGCAGCAACAGAATCTTTGGCTTGGTCAGCGCCACGTAGTTTCGGCAGTGGTTGTAGAGTTCCGTCATCTGCGCCAAGTTGACACTGACCCTTCGAGTATCGAGGCTCCCCGCACCCGCCCCTCATGCTTCCTCAGTTTTTCGCAGCACCCCAGACAAACTGGTGCCAAATCCGGCTAAGCAGCCGCGGTGATCAGCCCGGGCGCAATAGCGCTGATTACCGCTATGCCAGCCTGCCCAAGCACGTCATGTGAATGTTTTCACAAGACGACGATAGCACTTGGGGTCCGGCAGGTCAAATAGAATCCTGTGTGCCTTAGAGAGGCGGTCGCAGACGTAGTTTGGAGTACGATGCGAGCCTGGCTCGTCCCGCGCGCAAATCGAAAACCGGAAGAGGGCCGCTCGGCTCAGGCCAGAGCGGTCCGGTCTTGCTCCAGCCGCGCCCGGGCCGTAGCTATGGCTGCTTTGACCTGAGCAGGCGCAGTGCCGCCGGAGATGTCGCGCGCCGCGAGAGACCCCTGCACAGTAATGGCGTCAAAGACGTCCGCACCGATGCGGTCGCAGACTGCCTGGTATTCTGTGAGCGAAATGTCCTCCAGCCCGCAGCCGCGGTCAAGGCAAACGCGCACGACGTTGCCGACCACCGTATGCGCTTCCCGGAACGGCAAGCCCTTCCTCACGAGATAGTCTGCGAGGTCCGTAGCCGTGGAAAATCCGCCCGCGGCGGCATCTGCCATGCGCGCAGTGTTGACGCGCAGCGAACCCATCACGGCGTTCATGATGTCCAGACACGCGGCCGTTGTGTCCACACCATCGAAGAGCGCTTCTTTGTCTTCCTGCAAGTCCCGGTTATAGGTGAGCGGCAGGCCTTCCAAGAGGGTCAGCAGAGCAAAGAGGTCGCCGAACACCCGGCCCGACTTGCCACGCGTCAGTTCCGCCGCGTCGGGGTTCTTCTTCTGCGGCATGATGCTGGAACCGGTGGCATAGGCGTCGTCAAGCTCAACGAAACCGAATTCCGCAGACGACCACAGAATCACCTCCGCGGCCAGCCGGGAGAGGTGCACCATGATGAGGCTGCACACGTGCAGCAGCTCGATGGCGAAGTCACGATCGCTTACGGCGTCCATGCTATTGGCGGCAACCGCCTCGAAGCCAAGCTCGCGCGCCACGTACGCCCGGTCCAGCGGATAGGGCGCACCCGCCAGCGCCGCCGCGCCCAAAGGCAGGACGTTTACCCGGATCCGGCACTCCCGCGACCGCGCAAAGTCCCGCGCGAACATCTCTCCGTAGGCGAGCAGATGGTGGCCGAACGTCACGGGCTGAGCGCGCTGCAGATGCGTATACCCGGGCATACTCGAGGCGGCATGCGCTGCAGCGAGATCAAGGAGCGTCTGCCGCACGGCGCACAGTTGGCTACCGAGGGTGTCGAGCGCGCCGCGACACCACAGCCGGACGTCCGTAGCCACTTGATCGTTGCGGCTGCGGGCGGTATGGAGTTTTCCCGCCACGGCGCCCACACGCTCCTGCAAGAGATCTTCCACCGCTGAGTGCACGTCTTCCCAACGGCCTACATCGGGGGCAATCGCGCCGCTTTCGATCTCTTCGAGGACTGCCGTAAGTCCGGCGCAAATCGCGTCGACTTCTTCTGGCGCAATGATGCCCTGCTTGGACAGCATGCGGCAATGCGCCAGCGATCCGGCAATGTCCTCGCGGTATAGCCGCCAGTCCACCGGCAAAGAGGAAGAAAACGCCAGCATGTCGCCGGCCAGTGCTTTGGTGAAGCGACCACCCCACAGGGTGGATGCGCTTTCAGTGTTGTCCATTTCCCGCTATGCCTGGATTCTCTTGATTGTTCCTGCCCGCTCTTGGACTGCTCGCCGTCAATGGAAGACGAGAGGCCGGGAGTTGGATTTGGCATCTGTACACGAAGCGTGAAGGCTTGTTCCCCGGCCTTTGTATGCCTTTAGCATTTGTAGCGCGGGGGCTTGTCCCCCGCTCTTGCAATTCCCCTCGTGAAGAAAAGATGGATTCCCGCTTGCGCGGGAATGACGGAGTAGCGCACGGGCCTGTCCCCCGGCCTGGCTATGCCGTTTGCCTCTGTAGCGCGGGGGCTTGTCCCCCGCTCTTACAATACCGCTCGTGAAGAAAAGATGGATTCCCGCTTGCGCGGGAATGACGGAGTAGCGCACGGGCTTGCCCCCGCCCTTGCTATGCCGTTTGCCTCTGTAGCGCGAGGGCTTGTCCCCCGCTCTTACAATACCCCTCGTGAACAAAAGATGGATTCCCGCTTGCGCGGGAATGACGGAGTGACGGCCCCACTCTAATCCAACTGCTAGCCCAGTCCGCTCTCGAGGCGAATACCGGTCCATGCTCTCCAACTATGCGCTGCAACCGTTCACGCGGTACACCGGCTCCCTTGCCCCCTCTGCCGATCCTGCTGAGATGACGCCCCTCTGCAATAACTTCTTGAGTAGCGCCTGAACCTCTCCTCGTTTCCAACCAAAGAGGAGTCCGAGTTCACGCGCCGAACAGAACGGTGCGTTCGCGATCGCTTGGCAGACTAGCTGTTCCTGCGCTTTATCTTTGGTAACCGCGAGCGTCGTTGCATCGGTCGGCGCGTGTCGCTCCACCAAGTCCCAGTCGTGCATGGAGAAACCTTCCACACTGCCACCGGCAACCGTAATCAGGAATCGCTCCTGGAGCGAACGCAGAGCCGCCTGGTACTGTTTCTTGCCGGCACCGGAGAGCGCCTGCACCTCCCGCCGCAGATCACGGGATCGAACAGTACCTTGGATAGCGATTACCTGCAGCATGTGACGTTCAACCGGCTGCAATAAGCCGCTCTCCAGCACCAGGTCCACCGGTTCATGCCATCTCCAGACCTGGCGAAACAGCGGGAAGAATCGCCATGAAATAAAGATGCCCCGGTTTCTGAGATGGTGCCCGTAGGCACAACGCTTCTTGGCAGGCAGGATATTCTTCCAGTGCCACACATTGAGCGAAAACGTCTCAATGCTGCCCCGTGCCTTCAGTTCCGCATCGCTGACGTTCGGCCACGGCAGTGTGCCCGGCGCGAAAAGATGGACGAAGCCCCGCTCATTCACATAGGCCGCCGCGTCGGCTTCATCCCGCACGCCGCGCCCATCGGCCAGCAAGAGCCTGCTGCTGCGTTCTTCCTGGAGCGCTTCGACTGAGACGGTTGTCCCGACACTCACCATGCCGCCACTTGCTCACGACAACCTGTTAAATACCATGTTGACGGTTTGCGCCGGGCAAGCATCAAAGACCCGCGAAAGGCAGGTGCTCATTCATCCCCAGCTTCTTTCGCCTCCAGCCGCTTGGCTTGGGGCAGCAGCGGCGCGTCGTTTCCATGAATTTGCTGGCGCGCCTGCACCTGAGTGCTCAAGCCCCAAATCTTCACAAAGCCCTCGGCTGCGCGATGGTCGAACGCGTCGCCGCTAAGGTACGTCGCGAGGTCTTCGCGATAGAGCGAGTGCGGCGACTGCCGGCCAACGACGGTCGCCTGGCCGCGGTAGAGCTTGACGCGCACCGTGCCGCTCACAGCACGCTGGGTGCTATCGACAAATGCCATCAGATCGCGGTTGAGTGTCGAGAACCACAAACCGCCATAGACGAGGCGCGAAATCTCTTCTGCCACCACGCGCTTGAAGTGGGACTGGTCGCGGGAGAGTGTCATCTGCTCCAAAGCCTCATGGGCCTTAAAGAGGATCGTACCCGCGGGGCACTCATAGATCTCCCGCGACTTGATGCCAACCACGCGATTTTCCACGTGGTCCACGCGGCCGACGCCGTGGGCGCCGCCCAAATCGTTGAGCTCTTGTATCAGGTCGATGCCGTTCATATCGTGGCCGTCAATGCTTACGGGAATCCCTTCATCGAATCCAATCTCGACGTAGGCGGGCGTATCCGGCGCGTTCTCCGGCGCGACCGTCCACTCATACGCATTCTCCGGGGGTTCCACCCAGGGGTCTTCCAATGGACCGGATTCAATGCTGCGGCCCCAGAGATTCTGGTCGAGGCTGTATGGCTGGCGCGACCCTTCCGGCACGGGAATGCCGTGCTCCTTGGCGTAGGCTTCCTCCTGGTCGCGGGTCAGACCCCACTCGCGCACCGGCGCAATGACCTGCAACTCCGGCGCGAGCGCATGCACGGAAACATCAAACCGCACCTGGTCGTTGCCCTTGCCGGTAGAGCCGTGGGCCACGGCTTGAGCGCCCTCTTCGCGGGCCACGTCCACGAGCAGCTTTGCGATGAGCGGGCGGCCCAACGCCGTCGCCAAGTAGTAGGCGTTCTCATAGACGGCGCCGGCCTTCAACCCGGGCCAAATGAAGTGCGCGATGAAGAGATCTCGCGCATCGACGACGTACGCCTTGCGGGCGCCGGTCTGAATTGCCTTGTCGCGAATTGCGGGTAAGTCAGGCTCGTGACCCAAGTCAATGGTGAGCGTGACCACGTCCATGTCGTAGTGCTCTTGCAACCAGCGTATGCACACACTGGTGTCCAGGCCTCCTGAGTAGGCCAGAACTACGCGCCCGCGGCGAGTAGCCATAGTGGAATTCTCCTCTACACAATCATCAAGTTCAAAAATTCATTAACGCTGGGTCCCCAAGACCTAACACAAGGTTCGGGGATAGGTAAACGGGCAGAATGGAGCGGAGTCTGCTCTAGAGAATTCCGCTCAGGGTCTTCTCTACCCGCGCCAGGCCCTCATCGGCCTCCGCATCGGTTAGCGTCAACGCGGGAGCCATGCGGATGCTGGGCGGCGCCACACGGTTCACGATGAGACCGCATTCCAATCCGTGCGCCAGAAATTTCTCCGCGCGTTCCTCTCCCAGATCGAATGCCAAGAGCAAGCCCCTGCCGCGTATGTCTGTGATTGCATTGCCGTGACGGGCACTGATTGCCGCCAGCCCTGCCTTGATGCGCTCGCCCTGCCGGGCGGCGTTCTTCCACAGTTCATTCTCGATAACATGCCGCACGACGGCGGCAGCGCCCGCGCAAATGAAGGGATTGCCGCCAAACGTGGACCCATGATCGCCGGGCACGAAGACCGCGGCGCGTTCGTTGACCATGCACGCACCGATTGGCAGCCCGCCGCCCAGCGCTTTGGCCAGCGCCATCACGTCTGGCTGAATGCCGTAGTGCTCGTAAGCGAAAAGCCGCCCCGTGCGGCCGATGCCGGTCTGCACTTCGTCCAGTGCCAGCAGCAGGTTGTTGTCGTCGCAGAGCTTGCGCAAGCCTTGCACGTACTCTTGATCGGCTTCGTAGACACCGCCCTCGCCCTGAATAAGCTCCACCAAGACGCCGGCGGTCTTTGGTCCCACCGCTGCCTGCGCCGCCGCCAAGTCATTGAACGGCACCCGCACAAAGCCCTCCGGCATGGGCACGAAGTCCTCTTGATAGTGTGGATTCGCCGTGGCCGCCACGGAGGCAATCGTGCGACCGTGAAAGGCGTTCGTCATCACGATGATCTCGTATGCCCCGTCCCGGTTCAGCTTGCCGTACTTGCGCACGATCTTGATAGTTGTCTCCAGCGCTTCGGAGCCGCTGTTGACGAAGAAGACGCGGTCCAGGGCAGAGTTTTCGACCAATAGTTCAGCCAATTCATACTGCCGCGGCACATGGAAAAGCGATGATGTGTGGAGCAAAGTGGTTGCTTGCTGCGCTATCGCCTTGACTTGCACGGGATGGGCATGGCCTAACGCGTTGACGGCAATGCCCTGCAAGAAGTCCAAGTAACGCCTGCCGCGATCATCCCACACCCACGAGCCATCGCCGGATACCAACGTCACCGGCAGGCGGTTGAATGTGTTCATATAATATTGTTTCTCTTTGGCAGGCCAGTCGGTCATCCCAATCCCTTCCTTCCTGCAAGGCTGAAAAAACGCTGTTTACCTAGTATAGCGCAGTATTGGGCGGTTTTGAACCGGGTCACAGCCGCTAACGGATGCCTGCGGTTGCCGCCCAATCATAATGGACAGCCCCCGGCAAAACCGCTACACTAGCGCGCAGCAGTTAGTTTTTCCCTTCCTGTCAAGGAGTTCTTGCCTAATGAAGTTCATCTTGTTCGCCAAGCACTTTGAGCATCTCAGCTACGAGGAGTTGGCGGATACGATTGCCGATATCGGCCTGGACGGCGTCGATCTGACCGTGCGCAGTCCCGGCCACGTGCTGCCGGAGAACGTCAAGACCGATCTCCCGAAGGCTGCCAAAGCCTTCCGAGACCGGGGGCTGGATATCGGCTGGCTTACGACGAACATCTTCAGCGCCGACGCGCCTCATGCCGAGGATATTCTGGCCACCGCCAGCGACCTGGGCATAACGCAGTTCAAGCTCGGCTACCACAAGTACGACGGCTTCGGGAATCTCCAACGCCAGCTTGCCGAGACCCGCGACGCCGTGCGCAGCATCGAGCGCCTTTGCCACAAGTACGACGTCCAAGGCGGCATGCACATCCACTCCGGGCCGTACATGTCCGCGGTAGCGACGATAGTCGGCCCGCTTATCGAGGACTTTGACCCGCAGGCCATCGGGGTCTATGGCGACTTTGGGCACATGGGCGTCGAGGGCAGCTTCGGCGGCTGGATCCAGGGGCTGGACTTGATCTCCGATAGGTTGGTCATGCTCGCGCTGAAGAACATGGGCCAGTTTTGGGAAGAAGACTCCAAGTCCGGCGATTACAAATGGCATCGGAAGCTCGTGCCGCTCGAACGGGGCTTCACGCCGTATCCCGAGGCGTTCGGCTACCTGAAGCAGATTGGCTATGACGGCTACGCCTCATTCCACAGCGAGTATCAAGGCGGCGCCACGTGGAAGCACCTGGAGCACGATGAACTGATCGCACAGACGAAAGCCGACTTCGCGTATGTCAAAGGGGTCTGCGCGGACTTGGGCATCCCCCACGGCGCATAAACAGGCTACCCGTCACGGTCGCCGGCGTAGCCCGTCAGCAACGTAGCATAGGGAGCTGATTACAGGAGATCCGCTCGAGTACCTAGTGAGGATGGAGCATGTCAGCACTGCCGGCAATTCTTGGCGGCGAGCCCGCCGTCACGCTGGACCATAGCCACTATACCCAGTGGCCGATCTATACCGAGGAAGAAGTAGAGGTAGTATCGGACCTCATCCGCGACCATGCCCTCGCCAGCCAGTTCGGCGGCCCGGGGCCGATAACCGAATTGGAGAGGATGGTAGCGGAGACCTGGGGCGTCAAGCACGCCCTGGCGCATTCTTCCGGCACGGCTTCACTGCGGGCGGCCCTGTTTGGCGTTGGCGTCGGCAAGGGTGACGAGGTCATATGCCAGTCGGCAATCCACCCGTTCAACTGCTTGCCCATCGTCGGCAGCGGCGCCGTGCCGGTCTTTGCCGACATCGATCCGGTCACGCTCACCCTCGATCCAGAGGACATTGCGTGTAAAATCACGCCTCGCACGAGAGCCATCATGGTCGTGCACTGGCCCGGCTGTCCGGCGGACATGGATGCCATCATGGATATCGCGGCGCGGCACTCTCTGCGGGTGGTTGAAGACAACTGCATTTCCCAAGGAGCGACCCACCGCGGGCGCATGTGCGGCAGCATCGGCGATGCCGCCGCTATCAGCTTCCAACACGGCAAGAGCACGTCCGCCGGCGAGGGCGGCGTTTTCATGACCAACGATACCGAGGTCTATCAACGCGCCGCGTGCCTGGGCCACTACGAACGCCTGCGGGAACTGCCCAATCCCAAATGGCGCGCCATGACCGGCTTCAGCTTTGGCGAAAAGTACCGCATGGCGACCCTTTCGGGGGCCATCGGCAGCGTCCAGATGAAGTATTGGAAACAGCGCCTCGACGTGCGGCACGCCAACACGGACAAGCTGGGAGAGGCGGTCGCGGAAATCGATGGCTTCTCCGCGCCGGACTACCCAGACTACTTCCCCTCGCCGTACCAGAGCGGGCGCATCATGTTCGATCCTGACAGACTCGGAGGAATGTCTCGCGAGCGGCTGCTTGAGGTTTTGCAGGCTGAGGGCGCGCAGGTCTCTTCACCCGCGCAGAAGGCAACGCTCACGCCGCACGCCAACGGGCTCACCCACATGCTCCACAAGCATCCGGTCTTCCAGGGCAACGAGCACGGGACCGGGGACGTCCTTTGGGAAGTCCTGGGGCCGAACGTCACCAGAATTGATTACAGAGACGTCGTGCTCCCGGTCACGGAAGACCCTGAGATTCCCTACGACTCAATACGCGTGCCCAGCTTCACGCGTCCGGCGGCTGAGTTGATTGAGCAGTACATCACGGCGTTTTCCAAAGTCGCGGCGCATGCGGAAGAACTCAGCGGAGCGCTGGCCGAAGCTCGCTAGGGCAATATTCTATCTGGGTAAGTGCGTGGATCCGATGTAGCGCGGGGGCTTGTCCCCAATGGTGCCACATTAACACCCGAGCCTGAGCCGTTCGCCCTGAGCTGCGTCGAAGGGTGGACGGCTCAGGCGACGGTTCGTCGGTATTGGGCCTACAACGCTCCGTTTGCGCTGCGACAAGGGCTTTGTGATGCCCAAGCTTCGCGCAGCCCTCAGCACGAATGGAGAAAACTGAAGCCATCCACTTTAATGCGACAGCATTAGGGCTTACCCCGGCTCTTCTACCAGCCCCATGATAACGCTATCGCGGTAGCCGCTTAGAACCCACCTTGCGACTGCTCACATCATTGAATGGCACGACACCCCCGACAGTCTATAGACCGCCGAATTCCCGCGTCATTCGCTCACTACCACAGTTTCTCGCTGCTGCCGAACCCTCTTCCCATTGAGCATCGTTCCAATCGGCGTATAGCGCACGCCAAGGTGATACGTCGCAAGCAGAATGCCGGTTACGGTGACGCAGATAAACAGGAGCTTCAGATGCGCGTTCATGGGCCACGCCAGCACGAGCCGCTGGGCAAAGACAATGAGAGGCAGGTGCCACAGGTAGAGCCAGTAGGACGAATCCGACACGTAGCGCACCCAACTCCGCTCCCGCGAAGCTATCAAGCGGAAAAGTCCGATTAGCCCAAAACACATCAGCCACGCATACCCAACCTGGAACACGGCCGAGACCGGCGGCGCCCACGCTGTACCATCCGTTGAAAACAGAGACACAAGAGCGACCGGGAATACCAAGAAGAGCGCCGGCAGTAGTCCCACCGCCCACCAACCGCGCATTGTGAAACGACGCCGGTAGAGGAATGCGCCAAAGAAGAAGAAACAGGCATAGTAGGCCACGACGAGCGGATCAGAGACAAGCCCGTCGGACGTATCCGGACCGACAATTGGTTCGTGCATGTACACTTGCGGTGCCAGCACAAGTGGGACGAGCAACCACCAGAGCACCGGATGGGTAAACCGCACCCCTAACCGGGCGAGCGCGAGGAACGCGGCGCACAGCCAAAGGAGTATCCAGAGAAACCACAGGTGGTGAAAGCCGTACAGCCAGTAGAACGGCCAGAAGGCAAAGCTGAACTCACTACCGATAAAGGCCCATGTGTTCACCGGAATCACGGTGACACAGCACAGGGCGAGGGGCAACGCTATCCGCTTCGCGCGGTGCGATGCCAGTTGGCGCAGACCGCGCCGCTCCCAGAGCATGGCGGTAAAGAATCCGCTAAGCAGAAAGAAGACCGGCATACGAAAGCCGTGGATTACATTCAAGGCAATGCCATAGAGGTCTCCTGGCGGATCGGCATGCTGGATCGGCCACGCATCAGGTATGAGGAAGAGAAAGGCATGCAGGACTATGCCCAGGAGCATAGCCACGGCACGTAGGGCATCCAATTCGTGAAACCGTGGACCCTGCGGCTTGGTGCCCGGCTGCGGGACGATTGCGTCCGCTGAGACCGGCGGAGATTCAGGCTCCTTTGGCGCCTCGATGGATCCAGGCGTGCTCGTATCGGGCAAAGTTCAACCGCTCTCCGCACTCGGTCTTATCGATTTAGCATCTTGGCGTCGAGCGACGGCTATGGCGCGCGTCCCATTCACATAGAATCCGGGAGACATCATTCTAGTCCCAACAGTCGAGCCCCGTTTTCCCAGAGCATCGCGCGGCGCTCCATTGTGCTGAGTTGCGCCTTGCCCAGATGCTCCAACGCGCGCCGGTGCGACATGAGGGGAAAATCGCTCCCAAAGAGCACCCGAGAGCCGACAAGCTGCGCGCCAATCTCATAGATCTGCGGCGAGTAGAGAAACGGCGTAGCCGCAGAGTCGTAGTAAGTGCTGCCGGCAGACTCGTTTACTTCCGGCATCAACTCATGGAAGAGCAAGCCGCCGCCCCAGTGTGCCAGGACGATTGGCACGCCTTGCGCCAATGCCAGCAGGCCCGCCAGCTTCTCCGGTGTAGTCGTGCCCTTGCCCGGATAGCTATGACCCACCGGTTCACTGGCATGGAGGAGCAAAACCATACTATGCGCCCGGCAAGCTTCGAAGACGGGCCGCAGCGTGCGTTCATCAGTTATGTCAAATCCCTGCCCGTCGGCGTTGAGTTCGCCGACCCCGCGAAAGCCCAAGGCGGCGCACCGCTCAATCTCCTGCGCAGCGCCCGGATCCCCCGGCACAACCGCGCAGAAGGGCACAATCTGGCGATGCGGCTGCAGAGCTTCTAAAATGGAGTCGTTCGTTGCGCGGCAGAGTCCCGGGTCGCGCCAGCCGAAATTCAACGCCACCGCGGCGGCAATGCCGTCCCGCGTCATCGCTTGCGCGAGGTCGCCGGCAGTCGCGAGGCGGCTCTGTGGGTCGGCATTAAGAGCCTCAAACCAGGGCTCGTTGGCAAAATAACGCTCACGCGCCTGTACGATATCTGCGGGAAAGACATGGGTGTGGAAGTCAAGAACGCGCTCGCCGTCTATTTGCACATTCCCTTCTGCCGCGTGCGGTGTCCGTACTGCGATTTTAACACGTACGCCGGCATGCAGTCGCTCGTGCCGGCATACGTGGCAGCATTATGTCGCGTTATCGCTCGTGAGGGCGCAGACAGCGGCTTCCGGGCCGCGCGCACGGTGTATTTTGGCGGCGGCACCCCGTCGCTGCTGGAGCCGTCTCATGTAGGCCAAATCCTAGCAGCGGTCAATCGTGTATTGCCGCTTACGGCGGACTGCGAGATCACGCTTGAAACCAATCCGGTCACGGCCGACGCCGGGCGCTTCGCCGGATTTAGGGAAGCCGGGGTCAACCGCCTCTCGTTCGGCGTGCAGAGTTTGAACGACCGTCTGCTCAAGGTGCTGGGACGCGACCATGACGCCGCGCAGGCGAAGCGGGCCTTGCTCCTTGCACGGCAAGCTGCCTTCCAGAACGTCAGCCTCGATCTGATGTATGCCGTGCCCAATCAATCCCACGCCGATTGGGAGCACGACGTTGAGCAAGCCCTCGCGCTCGTGCCGGAGCACATGTCACTCTACTGCCTGACCGTGGAGCCCGCCACGCCCTATGCCCGCTGGGTAGCAAAAGGCCACATTCAGCTACCACCCGACGATACCGCCGCTGACATGTACGCATTTGCGCGGGAGCGCTTGGCGGCTGCCGGCTATGCGCACTATGAAATCTCAAACTGGGCGCTGCCCGGCAATGAGGGTGAACACAATTCGATTTACTGGCGTTACGAACCGTACCTGGGCCTGGGCGCAGGCGCGCACGGCTACGTGCGCGGCACGCGCACTGAGGAGATTCGCGCTCCGCGCATGTACATTGAGCGTGCGCTCAAGGGAGAATCGACCATCCAGCACCGAGAAGAAGTGTCGCAGAAAACTGCCATGGAAGAGACCGTCTTCCTCAATCTGAGGCTGCTGCAGCGAGGCATTGTGCGCCGGGAATTCGGCGATCGCTTTGGGGTCGATCCTGTTTCTCTGTTCGGAGGTGTGTTGGAGGAGTTAACCCACGCTGACCTGGTCTCCATCGACGAGAAGCGCATTCGCCTCACGTCAAACGGCTACTTCCTTGCCAACGAGGTCTGCGTCAGGCTCATGTCCGCGTTGGAGTCTGTGGAAACAGCGGCCGTGCCGGTTCAAACCCGCTGAGCGTCTGCCATAGGACTGCAGATGCAGCCAGTTGATTCCTAGGTGGCGTTGCCCCAAAGACGTACTCTTGTGTCTCGGGCTCGCCAGGAAGGTGCCGTTCAGGAGGCGGAAGCCTGACTGGGACTACTCGGGGAGGGCGCGCTGCCTGTGGGCGGACTCACGGAGGCCTTTTTCTGCTCGTAACGCTGGACCACCAGCAAGCCGATCGTCGCAACGACCACTAGGACGATGGCGCCATGGACGAACCGGATCGCACCCGGCGGAAACGTGTCCCACAGTGCCGCGACGGCTACCGTGAATCCGATGGCTCCGAGGACGAGGTACGCGACGAGCATTCCGATTTGCGTCTTCTTGGTTCTCGCCTGGGCCATGAAGAACGCAATGATGGCGTACACGATTGCACAGTAAACCGCAGTCAAACCGGCCCGCAAGAAGTGCTCCCACATCTCAATACCGGACACATCCCTGGCACCCCACCATAGGGCATCGAGTATCTCCCCGGCGACCAGAGCGATGAGGACGTACACGACCCGACGCACCGCCTGGTAAATCCGGTGCGAGCCAATGGCGGCAAGTGACAAGTATCCGCCATACGTCCCACAAACGCCAACGCCGACCAGCGAGAACATCGCCCGCCGGAGCTCGTTGGGACCGCCAGCGAAGTCCGTCCACACCTGCCCAATCATGATGGTCAATCCCACGCACAAGAAGGCCAACCATAGCATTGGCAAGAATGACAACGCCTGCCACAGGTCGCCTGTCCGATCGCGGTAGTTAAGGGTGAGATAGATGTTGGCAACCACACTGAGCATGATGCCAATGATGATCAACATGGTGAAGAACAGGTCTTCGAGATTCAAGAACGAGAGGTCGAACCGGAGCGAAATCAGTCCGAGAACGGCCCACGCGAGGATGCCTACGGCGGCAATCCAAATGCAGAGCGGGGTCACAACTCCCATGAGCCCGCCGGACGAATCAATTTTCAGCAAGCGCGAGTATTTGCTCCAGTCCTTGTCTTGAGCCGATGCGCCATCCTGCCGGTGGGGTTGGGGGCCGCTCGCCTTTGCCGTATCGGCGCCTTCATCGCTTTGGGGCTGTTTGGCGGACTCTCGTGGCGCCACCGGAGAGCTCTCCGTGCACGGCTGCCTGGTGGCCTCGACTGCCGTCGCTGAACCAACATCCTCACGCGATGTCCTGCCGGTCTCGCCTGCCGTCACCTGGACATCTTCGCTGCGCGGTTGCTCGGCGGCCTCGCTGGCCGTCGGCGCTTCATCCTGCCGCGTTGGCGAGCCGCATTGTCCACAGAACTTGGCCCCTGCAATCAATTCACTGCCACAGTTTGTGCAAAACTTGCCAACACGTTCCATACGACTACCTTCCATTCCAGCTAACCGGCTCAGAGCCTCTATGCCATTTGCCTAAAATGGCTTGCAGTGCTGACATCCCGTAGTATATAACAAGCTGCGCGGCAGAGGGTGTGGCCGGCTATGTGCTACCCTCTTTGCGCGTTACTGCTTGTTCTTGGGAGCGCCTACCTGCCCGCAGGCCGGCGCAGTTAAGAGTGGCCCGCGTAACTGCTATTGGAGAACCGGGGCACCACGGAGATCGGAGGCAATTGCCATGCTTCGCTACGTCTTGGGGTTCGTTTTCGCAGTTGCCATAGTCGCCGCCGGTGTCGTCGTGTTGGTCATCGTTTACGATGAGCAGGCTCCGGCGGCGCGTCCCGCGGATACTCAGGACGCTGCGAAACGCGATACGGAACCTGCAAGTTCAGCCTCCAGGCCGACGCCCTTACCGCCGCCAGCCCGCGATTCGCAGCCCTCGCCCCCATCGCCGACGCCTACCGTAGCGCCTCTGCCGACATTGCCGCCGGTGCCGGACCCTACGCCACTTGCTGCCGGTGATCCCGAGCTCTATGGGGCGATTTGGCGGGGCTCCGTCAGCGCGGAAGGGCTGCAGGCGCTCGTCAGCGAAGGCGGAGAGGTTAACGCCAGCAACGAACAAGGCGATCCGTATTTGTACACGGCGGTCTGGCGGGCCTCCCCCGAAAAGGTTCAAATTCTCGTGGACGCCGGCGCAGATGTAAACGCCCGCGACAGCGACAACGATCCCTTACTCTACACTGCCATTTGGCGGGATAGAGACGAGGCGCTGCGCATACTCGTAGCCGCCGGCGCGGATGTGAACGCGCGCGATAGCAATAACGAACCGCTGCTGCATGCGGCGATTTTCTGGGGTAAGTCCGAAGCACTGCAGATGCTCGTGGATGCCGGCGCCGATGTGAATGCGCGCGACAGCAACAACGACCCGCTGCTGTACGCAGCAATGCGCTGGCGCAATGTCGACGCACTACGGATCCTCGTCGCTGCCGGGGCGGATGTGAATGCGAGGCTGGCCGATGGCCGGTCTCTCCTGGCAGCAGCGAGTCTGGAGAGCACACCGGAAGTGGTAGAGATTCTGATTGCTGCCGGGGCGGATGAATGACAAGAACGAAGTGACACATTGCCGAGAACGCGTCTTGAAGAAAGCAAAGATCACTCGCAGGTGCTCTTCGAACGCTATAAAGGGCGCTGGCACGCGACAATGATGCCGCGCGACGTACGTACCTCACTGAAGGGGAGACTCTGAACAACATAGGTTGATCTCTCTCAGCGCCTGTTTTCTCCGCTCCGCGAAAGCCGCGGGCCGCACGGCTAACCGCTAAGATAGTGTCCTCAATTGGGCGCTTGCTCGCTCCAAATCCATGGGGTTCGACACTGGGCCGGCGAATGGAAAGCGGCACCCCAAAGGTACGCCCCGTAGGCGGTTGGCCTCCGGAGTTTGGCCTCCGACCGGCTCCGGCGTCCACCGTAACGAGATTGTTCCCGTTCTGCCCGGTTGTTACTATGGCCTGCAGGAGAGTGCGCTGTATTTCCGTTCAACAAACTGGGAAGAGGTCATAGATTCCATGCGCACTGTGTACAAAGGTGCTCTGCCCTTTGACTTTGACGGCCTCTCTATACGGAAACTCACGCCAGCCAGCCTGCAGACCGCCTCGATTGCTACAATTGACGTGCCTGCCGGCGCGCGGCATCGCACGGCGCGCTCCAGCAGGAGCGATAAGCTCTATGTTTGCCTCGAAGGTCCAATCACATTCGTTGTCCAAGACCGGGAGATTACGCTGGGAGAACTGGACGTCCTCCACTTAGACGCCAAGTAGTGGTTCAGCTATTCCAACGAAAGTGGCAAGCCTGCTAGACTCCTGCTGGTGCATGTTCCATCCTTTGATCTCGCGAGCGAAGAATTCTTGGAAGTGCAGGACGATAGCAGTTAGTCACAGGTAAGAAACGGGAGGTGGGAAGAGAGCAAAGCCGCAGAAAAGAGCTTGAGAAAGAACGCAAATGTCTAAACAACCATCTGAAGGGAGCAACAAATGGCAGTTTTCTTACATACCCGCGTGCGCGTGAGTGATCTTGACAACTCGATAAACTTCTATTGCGAACACCTCGGCTTTAGAGTGATCAGCCGGAGTGAGCGCTCACCTGACGGCAATCAAATCGCCCATCTCGAACTACCCGGCAACCTGCACACCTTGGAGCTTACGTACTCCGACGACTACGACCTCAACGTGCCTGAAGATCTCATGCACTTTGCAATCGGCGTTCCCGATCTAATCGCATTCTGTGCCGAGCTCGAGGGCAAAGGGATTGAGATCTGGCCCGACGGGTGGCGTGAGGTGTTCGCCGAGGGGAGAAAGATGGGGTTCATCGACGATCCGGACGGGTACGAAATCGAGTTGCTCGAGCGGAAAGACGCTTGAAGCGGCGGATTGCCTGTGCCGACCAACACGCCGGTACAAGCGCAGGGCGCGCTTTTTTACCCGTACCAATCTGACGCTAACGCTAGGTGAGTAATTCCGGCGCTGCTTCGGCATACCAATTCTGGTCGGCGAAGTGACGGGTCTCTTCCAGACCGGTAGTTGTTGCCAGAATGCTCTCCATGGTAAGTCCCGAGACGGGATGTTCCAGGAGTGGCGCGATCTCGGTCAGAGGGCACAGGGTGAAGCCGCGTTCCGTTAGGCGTGGATGGGGGATCGTCAGCCTTGGGGAGGCAATCACGGCTTCACCATAGAATAGGATGTCTATATCTATGGTACGCGGCGCATCGGGAAACGGCCGTTGCCGCCCGAGCGCCTTCTCCGTTGTCAACGCAAGGCGGAGTAGTTCCTCCGCACTCAACTCCGTATACCCTTCGAGCACGGCATTGAGAAACCAGGGTTGGTCTGCATATCCAACGGGCTCCGTTTCGTAGACCGAAGAGACCTGCGTAATGATGGTCTCGGTGTGCAGCCTCCCCGCGGCGTTGCGCAGATTGGCTAATCTGTCCCCGCGGTTGCTCCCTAGTCCCAGATAAACTACCGGCATTGTTGCTTCCTCTGCTAGCGCAGCACTGGCGCCAAGTTCTACGTCACCGAACGGCTTTAGCTCTCCGGCTTCCGCCGCCAATGGAGCCTGCACATCCCGTGTCGTTCCTGGATCTCTTTGTCGTCGGGCCTCGCGTAGTAATTTTGGCTCCAAGGGTCAGTTGGCCCGTACCTCATTGTGTTTCGATTTAGAAGTGACGCACACGTGAGCGGCTACGAATCGCTCACCCCTCCTGGAATGCAAAGCGCCGAGTGACCGTGTACTCCGCTCCCTGGGGCTTCAACGCACTCTTCATAAGCAGAACATCGGCAACCCGGAACGTAATCTCCGGCATTTCACGCTGTGCCAGCGCCCATTCATCGAGCTCTTCCTGCTCCCAGGGCGCAATACCGTCACGCACCCGGGCAAGAGTAATATGGGGCGAGAGCGACCGTCTCTCCCGTGCGAACCCTTCCTGCTCCAACAGCCTCTCCGACCTGCCATGCAACCGCCGCAATTGCCCGTCGGCATCTTCCACGGTCGCCCAGACCATACTGGGCCTCCTGCCCCGGCGGACGACCTTCACGCCAGTAATTGCGAGGTCGAAAGGCCGCACTCTGGCGGACACGCGGTCCATTGCGGACACAATTGTCGCCTTCCGTTCTGCGGTCGTGTCGCCAAAGAACTTGAGCGTTATGTGGACGTTTGCCGTAGACACCCATCGCACTTTGTCGGCGCGTTCCGCTGTGGCCCGCACCCGCTCCTCCAGGCTACTGCGGACGCAGCTCGGTAAAGCAATGGCAAGAAAAAGACGCTCAGTTTCCACCTGGTTTGCTCGCTGCGTCAATGAGAAAAAGCCTAGCAGATGACGTCTCTGCAACAATAACGTTGGGTGCTTCCTTCAATCCGCGCGGCGTTAGTGTTGCCCGTGGAGCACTCAAGAATTGAGTTCAACCCTTGTTTCTGCGTCCAACACGCCTTCGCGACCCTTGTCACCAATTACATGTGAAAAGTATAATCGCTGTGAAAACAGACCGTCTACTCAGAGGCCGGTTCGTTGGCGCATGGCCTCCATTGAGTGCGCCTTGCGGTGAGTCTACGTTCCCGATGAGACCCCGCAGAACGCAAGTTCACGGGCCGCCCTACAGAACAACAGTCGATTATTTTCTTTTTTGCCATAGATCTCAAATAGAAGCTGTACGCACTCTGCAAGGTCAGCCCCATGAGCGTACGTAAAGGCGTCTTTCTCGTTGCCGGCTTGGGCACTCGCACGCTTCCGGCTGCGAAGTCCATCCCCAAGGTCATGCTGCCGCTCGCGGACAAACCCGCGATCCACTACGTTGTGGAAGAGGCCGTGGCGGCAGGCATCGAGCAAGTGATCCTTGTCACGGCTACCGGCAATCAAGCGGTCGAGGACTACTTCGACACGGCCTATCGTCTCGAAGAGAGTCTCGCCGCGAGGGGGAAGCACCAGGAGCTCGCGGAACTGCAGGCGCTCAAAGACATGGCCACCGTCATTGGCGTGCGGCAGCATGCGCCGCTGGGTACCGGCGACGCCGTGCGCACGGCACGCAGCGTAGTCGGCGACGAGCCGTTCGCCGTGTTTCTACCCGATGACGTAATCGAAGGCGACCCGCCGGCCATCAGGCAACTCATCGACGTGCACGACACCCACGGAGGGGAAGTTGTCGCCGTCATGCCCGTGCCTCACGCTCACGTCAACCGGTACGGCATCGTGGAAGGCTCACACGTCGCGGCAGGCGTACAGCGGCTGCACCGGCTCATTGAGAAGCCGTCCGCTGACGAAGCGCCATCCAATCTGGCCATCGTTGGCCGCTACGTCTTTACGCCGGCGATCTTCGATTACATCGATCGCATTCCGACCGGAACCGGCGGTGAAGTCCAAATCACTGATGCCATCAACATGCTCGCGCAAGATGGGCCCGTGCACTCCTGCGAGTTCACCGGCAAGCGCTACGACATGGGTGACAAGGTTGGGTACTTGACCGCATCCATCGACCTTGCACTGCAGCGGCCGGACCTGAGGCCCGGTCTGCTCGAGTACTTGCGCGGCCTCGATCTTGACCGCTCGGACTCCGCCACGTGAGCGCCGAGAAAGCGCCCGCTCGCCTGGTCGCGGAGCTATCCTCACGCCGCGATCCCGTGTATGCCTACCTGCAAGCGGCGCTTGGCCGCAACGCGTTGCGCTCTCTCCATCTGGGAGAAGCGGTCGCCCACTACGTGCAACAACCGGGCAAGGGTCTGCGGTCCAGCATGCTCATGATGAGTTGCGGTGCGACCGGCGGCGCCGAACGGGTTGCTGTCCCTGCCGCCGCCGCGGTAGAACTCTTTCACATCTGGACGCTGGTACATGACGACATCATCGATCAGGACGACACGCGCCGCGGCAGGCCGACCGTGCACGCGAACTTTGCCGCGCGCGCTCAAGAGGACCTGGGCCTGACCGCTGGCGATGCCGCTCACTATGGGCTAACGCAAGCCCTGCTGGCGGGGGACATTCAGCAGGGGTGGTCCGCCGCTCTGCTTACGGAATCTGCCACTCAATTCGGCGTCGATGCCACGCTCGTGCTTCGCCTCATTGCGGAGCTCTTTGGCCCGGTGGAAGCGCACCTCGTTGACGGCGAGGCGCTTGACGTGCAGTTCAGCCTGCAAGCGCTCGAATCCGTCGCTGAAGCGGACATACTCGACATGATGCGCAAGAAGACTGGCGTTCTCTACGCATTCGCCGCCACGGCCGGCGCGTGCATCGGTCTGAATGCTTGGCTGCCCGACGATCCCGTTGTGAAGGCGCTTACCGACTTTGCGCGCAATTGCGGGCTGGCCTTCCAACTGCAAGATGACGTGCTCGGCATCACTGGAAACGCAGCAGCCACTGGCAAGCCCGTCGGCGCGGATATTCGGGAAGGTAAGCGCACGCTCATCGTGAAGGAAGCCCTGCGCAATGCTGCGCCCAAGCAACGCGGGACTCTGCTTGATACCCTCGGCAACCGCACGGCCCCAGATGAAGAGATAGCCACCGTAACGCGACTGTTACAGGACTTGGGGGGTGTAGCTTACGCTCAATCGCTCGCACGCACGTACATTGATCAGGCACACGACAACTTGACGCACGTGCAGCGCCAGCCCTATCGAGACCTCTTGCACGCAGTGGCGGACTTCGTCCTGGAACGTGACTCCTAACCCATGCACCGTTTGCAATCAGCAGTGGGGTGGCGTACTCTAGCGCCAAGTGAGACAGGGGCTCCGAGCCTCTCGTACGGCCCTGCGCGGCGTTGCGGTAGATTTGGTTGAGAAACCAATCGTCGCTGCTAAAAACGTGCAGGAAGTACACATTCCAACGAGTCGGCAAATGAAAACAGTGGTTCATGGGTCTTCGTGACGAGCATGGGCCGGCGAGGACGCTTTGCGACACAAGGAGGACATGGCATGGCAGACGTAATGGGAGTTGGCCTGGTAGGCCCCGGCTGGGTAGCCAGCGAGCACATGCGCGCATTCAACAATAACCCACACACCCGCATGGTAGCGGTTTGCAGCCGGGATCTGGCCCGCGCGCAGGCAGCCATCGATGAATTCGGTCTGGACGCCAAGCCATACACTGACTACGAAGCAATGCTTGCCCATCCCGATGTAGACATCGTCTCCATATGCACGCCGAATTTCGCGCACGCCGAGCAGGGCGCCTTGGCAGCGGAGGCCAACAAGCACCTAGTCATCGAGAAGCCTATCGCCATCTCCCCCGAGCAGCTAGAGCGCTTGGTTTCCGCAGTACGGAAAGCCGGCGTTAAGAGTGTCGTGAGTTTCGTGCTCCGCTGGAATCCGCTCGTGCAAACGCTGCACCATCGGCGCGAGGCGGGCGACTTTGGCCGCATCGTCTACGCCGAGGCCGATTACATGCACGAGGTCGGCTACCTGCGTCCGCCCGGCCATTGGGGACGCTATCAGAAGAATGTCGGCAGCGCGATGCTCTCCGGTGGCAGCCATGCCATGGACTGCATCCGCTGGTTGACCGGCAAGAACGTCGAGTCCGTATCCGCCTATTCAACGCCCGTGCGCCTGGAAGAGAAAGGCTTCGACTTTCCCCTCACAACCGCGGCGGTGCTGCAGATGGAAGACGGCGTGGTTGGGCGTGTCACCGCGACTATGGAAGCCCACATGCCGTATGTTTTCCACATGTCGCTGCAAGGTGACGGTGGCTCGGCCCGCAATAACCAAATCTATAGCTCGGCGTTTCCCGGCTTGACCGGCTTTATGGATATACCAACCGTGCCGCCGGACTCCGGCGACGTGGCCCATCACCCGTTCCAAGGCGAGATTGACCACATTGTCGACTGCATCCTCAACGATGAAGACTCGTACGCCGACATCTTCGACTCGATAAACACGCATGAAGCGTGCTTTGCCGCCGACCTATCGGCCGCGGAAGGCCGTCCCGTGGCGTTGCCCATGATCGGCTAAGCGTACATCTGGTGAGCAAACCGAATGCCAATTGTCGAATCTCACGTCCACATTTGGACACAAGACGAGAATTACCCGTTCGCGCCAACGCTGCCCGACGTGCCGGTGCCCACCACCAACGCCACTGCGGAGATGCTGCTGGAGGAAACGGGAAATGCGGGCGTCGACCACGTCGTTCTCGTCCAGCCGAGCACGTACGGTTGGGACAACCGCTACCTCGCGGATAGCATTGCCCGCTATCCGCGGCAGTTAGCGGGGGTCTGCCTTGTCGACCCATTGGACGACAAAGCGCCGGAGCAGCTTGAGTATTGGATATCTGAGCGCGGCTTTCACGGTGTGCGGCTCCACGCGGTCCGACCCGATAGCGCAGGTTGGTTCACTACGGCGCAGACCGACCGCATCTGGCAGAAGGCTGCAGATCTTGGTATCCCCATCTGCTTACTTTTGGACTTGGTGCATGCGCCGATGGTTGAGGAGATGCTGAAGCGCTTCCCCGAGGTGGATGTTGTTCTCGATCACATGGGTCGCATCGATGTTTCCGAGCAGCCGCCATATCCTGTTTTCAACCGCTTTCTCACGCTCGCAGACTACCCCCGCACTTACGCCAAAGTATCGGGCATGCTGCACTATAGCGCTGAAGCGTATCCTTTCGCGGATACACACCCCTTCTTCCGCATGGCAAAAGACGCGTGGGGGCCGCAGCGCCTCATGTGGGGCACCGACTGGCCGATGTTGCTCGACAAAGCCGGTTACCTGCCGCGCCTCACCGCAGTCAGGGACGAAATGCCGTTCTTTAGCGAAGCCGACTTGGAATGGATTCTCGGTCGTACGGCTCTTCGACTGTGGGATTTCACCGCCTAGAGTATCGAAAGACCGGGCCGTGACTGACCGGTAACGAGCCGCAAGAGAAGCTGACGGCGCCAGGCGTGCCGACTTCTCCTCCGACATTTCGCGCGATTCAGATTTACGTCTTAGCGATTGCCGAGCCTCCCTCTTCAATAGCTCCCACCGTGCCAAACGCTCAGAACTCAACTGCGTGTATTGCACCACCCGCCGCGGTAGTGTATTATTGTTGTTAGCAGTTTGCTCAATCCAGCCGAGCGGGAACAACGTTGTATGCCCGTGCACCCTAAACTCGGCAGACTGTTTACCTCCCTCGTCGCAGGTATCACCCTCAGTCTGCTTTTCTCCTTTGTCCCTCTTTACGCTGCTGACTCCATGGACCAGGCAATCAGCGGCGGGCATTTCTATCGGCAAGCCAACGGTTTTGGCGGCCGCGGCGATCAGGGATTCCTCATCTGGGACGAGCCCGGCGGGCCCGCGTTCTACAGCGAATTTCGCGAGCTTGGCGGCGTAAGCACGCTTGGCTACCCAGCGTCCCGGCGCTTCGAGCAGGACGGCTACGTCTATCTGATTACGCAGGGCGCGCTGCTGCAGTACCACCCCGATTTGCAGAGAGTGTTTCTCGCCAATACCTTCGAGATACTGGAAAGAGCCGGCCTGGACGCTCTCCTCTACGCTCGCGGCATACCCATGCCCATCGTCGATGACGGTTCCGATGGCGACTTTGAAGTTGCCAAGCAGACTCGCCTTGATTGGCTCACGAATGAAGCCATCAAGCGCCACTACCTTGGCGCAGGCGGCGAAGAGGCGGCGATCCGGCTGTACGGTCTCCCCATGTCCAAGCCGCAGACTTTCGGCCCCTTCATCACCCAGCGCTTCCAGCGCATAGCACTGCAGTACTGGATGGAAGACGTGCCCGGTATTGCTCGGAGCGGCGACGTCACGACGATTCTCGGCGGAGACCTCTTGAAAGAGTTCGATTTGCTGCCCTTTGAGGCAAAGCTGCCGCACATGAGCTACGAGCGGCCGGCGCCGATCGAGTTCAATGCGGGTCAAGCTGAGCAGCGGTTCGCCGTCGTTCTAGCCGAAGGCACGTCGGAATTCGCCGGCTCTTCGCGTTCGCGCGTGCACAACATCGTCACCGCGGCATCCAAGATTCACGGGTACGTCATCCAGCCGGGAGAGTCCTTCTCATTTCTAAAGGTGCTGGGTCCGATCACGGGCAGGACGGGCTTTCGAACGAGTCTTGTGATCTGGGGCGACAAGACGATCTGGGGTGTTGGCGGAGGCGTCTGTCAGGTCTCTACCACCGTGTTCCGCGCTGCGTTCTGGGCAGGATTACCGATTGCGGAGCGCCATCCGCACACCTATCGCGTGAAGTATTACGAGCAAGACGGCAGCCCGCCGGGCTTCGACGCCACCATCTATAGCCCTTGGCTCGACCTGAAATTCGTCAACGACACCGCACATCCCATGCTGCTCCAGGCGTTCGTCGACGAGCAAGCGATGAAGCTCACGATCACGCTGCGCGGCGGAGAAGTCGACCGCACCGTGGAGATGTTGCCCGCGATCAAGAAGAACGTCGAGGCTCCGGGACCTCCTCTACCGGACTTGCTCGATCCAAGTCTGCCTCGCGGCGTGCGCCTGCAGGTGGAATGGGCTGTCGACGGCATGGAGACCGGTATCATCAGGCAAGTTGTGCAGGGTGACAGCACGCGGACCGATGAGTTCTGGAGCGAATTCACTGCTTGGCGAGAACGCTGGGCAGTGGGCACCAGGAGATACTAGAACAAACTCGACTTGAGATTCCCGGCTCCGCACGATTCCCTCGACTGGTGCGCTTCTGACGCCCGCGCAACCTCCGGCGTCCATCGGCATGAGAGAACCTCAGACTGAGCAGCCACACCGCCAAGAGACCTGCCTTCCATATGGAGTGGAAGGCAGGTCTTCTTCTTATGCAACGCTACAGAGAATTCGCTGGGCGGTAAGCTCAGTCTAACCAAATGTGTGCGACCCGCTAACGTACCATCACCTGTTGCTCGAACGCCATTACGACCTCCAGCAGTTCGTCATCGAGCCGCGAGAGAGCGAAATCGCGAATGTCCCCAGGCACACCGCCAAAGTAGGGTTCCGCCATGGAACCGGTAATGCAGGCCAAGGTGTCGGCATCGCCGCCCAGCGAAATGGCATTGCGTATTGCATCCTCAAAGTCCTTGGCTTCCAAAAAGGCGATGATTGCCTGTGGCACCGTTCCCTGACACGATTCGTCGAAGGTGTAAGTAGGGCGAATATTATCCAGGCTCTGCTGCAAGTCATACCCGCACGAGGATTCCACAAACTCCTTGATGTCACTCTTCTCGTGACCGGTGCGCGCCAAGAATATGGCGGCGGCGGTGGCCTGTGCTCCGCGTATGCCCTCAGGGTGGTTATGCGTTACCGCGGCGCTTTGCTCCGCCAACTCCAGCGCCTCATCGAGGCTCTTGGCGACGTAGGCCGCCGGACTGACCCGCATCGCCGACCCGTTGCCCCAACTGTTGTAGGGCTCAGAAGAGTTAGAGGCCGCCCAGATGTGAAAACTCGTTCCATAGCCGGCATCGGGATAGCGCCGGTAGTAGTCTTTGAGCGTGACGGCATAGTCAAGATCGTGCAGCAGCGCGTCGGCCAGAGCCACGGTCAACACGCTGTCATCGGTAAAGAAGCACTTAGGGTCGAAGAGCGGGAAATCCTTGGTCTTTGTGCTTATGTACTCGTGGACCGACCCGATTACGTCACCAGCAATCGCCCCAATCATAGCCCGTTCTCCAAGTGCTACTGCACGCCAATAAACGCAATGGCGAACAGTGTGAGTACGATACCAATCGCCGTCAGACGCCCGAACCGCTCACCAAACAGCACCATACCGCCGAGCAGGGTGGTCGCCAAGCCCACGGTAGCCGCGAGCGGGAAAACAACCGTACCGGGTAAGGAGTCTAACGCAAGGAGCAGCATGGCCAACTGAAAGATGTTAGCTGCGCCCATCAACACGCCCAAAGCCAGGTTGTTGCGCATCGAGACATCTCGCCACTCGGGCAAACGGTAGCGCCGGCGCAAGGGCCAAATGAAGCCGGCGCCCAAAGTAGCCGCCACGAAGAGCGAGGCCGTATACAGCGGCTGGTAATCCGGCGTGCTGTAGACAGTAAACGCCTTTGCTGCGATAAACCCGGCCCCGGAGAGAAGCAGTACGGCCAGCAGGATGCCCCATGTCCACAGGGAGCGCCCACGATGTTGGCGCGCCGCCTGATGCGCGTCTGCCCCCAAGAGCGGCAGCGCGACAAATGCAATCGCGAGACCCACCACTTGGAGCGCCGCCGGTTGCTCTCCCCAAAAGAAAATCGACGCCAGCGTCGGCAAGGCAACGGCGAGACGTACGATGCCGAACGTAATACCGATGCCGACGATTTCCACCACCGTGAAGAGCACCACGAGGCTCAATTGGTATTGGAGCCCGTTGATGACACCCAGAAGTATGACGAGCAGGTCCAAGCTTGGTGCGCCGCTCAGCAACAGCCAGCCCACTGCCATCGCCGCCGCCACCGCGTAGTTTATCGATCCTACCGTGAGGTAGTGGTATTGTTTCCCTCGCGCTTTGCGCAGCGACATGGCAAACACGAAGTTGCCGAAAATCTGGCCGGCAATGAATGTCATGCCGGCGGGAAATGAGCCGGCCGGACCGCTTTGCCGGTCTTCCAGGATTCGATAGCGGCGAGCGCCACAGAGACCGTATTTGCCCCCTCCCAAACACTGGTTAGAGGTTGTCGGCCGTTGGTGACGCACTCGTACACGTGATCAACGACAGCGGCAATCGGCTTGCCCCCGGGTGGTTGAAAGGGCACCGGCCACTCGTCTTCTGAGAATTCATGCTCTGCCGACGCACGAAACTGCTTGTCACGATCCTGCCGACCGCGCGCCCGCTCGATTGAACCCTCCGTCCCAAAGAGCACCAAATTGTGCATTGTATCCCGCACCAAGCCATACGATGTTGTGCACTTCCCGACCGCGCCATTCGCGAAGTGCAAGGTTGCTATCATGCAGTCCGGGAAAGCAAAGTCCGGCATCGCCCGCTGGGCGGCCTCACAATGTACGCGGTCTACATCCCCCACCAGCCAACGCAACATATCCAGCGAATGGGATCCGCCTCCCAGGATGGGGTAGTGTGAGTGTTCCGCTGAGCCGCGCCACACGGTGCGCTCACGGATCAACCGGGTGGTGTTGTGAAGGTAGTCCGCCTCGGCATAGTAGATCTCGCCCAAGCCTCCCTGGTCCACGTGCGCCTTTACAGACTGGTAGTAGGGATAGAACCGCAGCACCTGATCGACCGCCAGCAGTTTGCCGCTCTCCTCAACCGCCCGGACCATGGCCTCACACTCGTGGAGTGAGACACACATCGGCTTCTCCACAATCACGTGCTTGCCCGCGTGCAGTGCCTGTACCGCCATAGAGGCATGGAGCGCATGGGGAGTCGCAATCACCACGAGGTCCACATCGTCATCAGCCACCACATCGGCATAGTCTTCGTAACAGCGCGGAATCGCATGCTCGCGACTAACTGCCGCAAGAACATCCGTCTCTTTCCCGCAGACGGCAGTGACGTTCGTATGTGGGTGGGCGGTAAACGCTTCCACGAATCTCCGGCCTACGCCCAGCCCGACCACTCCCACGCTTAAGCTCGGTTGACTAGCTTCCACCAGACCTACCCATCCTTGTCCTGCATGTGACTCTCGATGCGCCGACTGACGTAAGCGCATTGCGCTCCGCAATCGCGCTCCATTGTAACGCAAACGCTCCGGGTCTTCGCGGACTCACGCGGGACGGCGCAGTGCTCCCGGCGAAACACCCCCGCGATCAGACGGCGCCAAACGCCACATGCCCTTGACACGCATTTGTAGTACTATGTCTCTGGTAAAAGGAGCAGCACAAACAAACCTACCTACGATGCACTTCGAAGTAATCCTCTCCATTGGACTGCTCATCGTAGTCGCCAAGCTGTTGGAAGGCGTCTTCCGACGCTTCCGGCTCAATGCCATCGTGGCTTACACGGCGGCGGGGGTGGCGCTCGGCCCCATCTTCGGCTTCATTGAGCCGACAGACGAGTTGGATATCATTCTTGGCATTGGTATCTTCCTTTTCTTCTTTCTCATCGGCTTGGATGAGATCGACATTTCCGGCTTCATCGCCACAATCCGCGGACGATTCTTCGTAGCGGCCACCCTTTCGGTTATCATCTCCCTCCTGTTGGCTCTGACCGTTACCTCCGATGTTCTCTACGACTTCGGGCTGGGACTCAACTTTACTGAAGCGCTTGCTCTGTCAGGAATCCTCTCGCTCTCCAGCCTTGGGCTGGCGAGCAAGGTCTTGGCCGACGAAGGCCATCTTCAAAAACCCATCGGTATCCAGATATTCGTCACCGTCCTCATCGCTGAGTTGATTGCCCTGTTGCTCATTGGCTTCACCATCGGTGAGCACGTACCCGAATTCAACGTGCCGAGCGTGCTCATCCTGCTGGCGAAGATTGTTGGCTTTACGCTGGTGACGTGGATACTCTCCAGATACGTCATACCGCCGCTGATAGAGATTCTGCAGCGCACGATACGCGTGCCCCAGCTCTCCTTCGGCCTGCTCATCGGTGGACTCTTCGTGGTTGTCGGTATCTCGGAAGCCGTGGGGACGCATGGGTCCCTGGGAGCGCTACTCTTTGGCGCCGCGCTTTCAGGACTGCCCTATCAATTGCGCCGCGATATCGTGCCCGGCATGCGCAGCACGGCTGAAGGGCTCTTCGTGCCGCTCTTCTTCGCTTCGGCAGGGTTGCACCTCAGCCTCTCGTTCACCGAACTGCCAATCGGGACGATAGCGGCGCTGGTGACAATTCCACTTTTGGGCAAGTTTGCCGGCTCTCTCATCGGTGCCTTTGTGTCCCGGTTGGAAATGCCCTTTGCCCTGGCCACCGGGCTCATGGCCAAGGGTGTGGCGGAAGTCGCCCTCCTCCTGGTGATGCTGGAAACCGGCATCATTGGGGAGGACATCTTCTCGTTGCTCGTTTTGATCATGTTTGCCTACATCCTCTTCGGACCCTGGGTCATCAACTTTGCCATCGACCACGCCAGACCGAAAGAGCCGGCCACACTGCCTGATTCTTTGCCGGCTTCGCTGGTCCAATTCGCTCTGGATGACATTTCCGTGGACGACATACTTGACCGCACGCGCGCCTACCCCAGCGCGAAACTCTCGGTCAGGCACTTCGTCGATCAGTGGATACTGCCTCATCAGCAAGACTATGTAGTTGTCAACAATGGCAGTGTCTCCGGCGTCGTCTCCCTGAGCATGTTGCGCTACTTGCCCAAGGAGAGATGGTCTGAGACGCAATTGGATAGTGTGGTGCGCCGCACTGCGCCTCCGCACGCCTGGCCTGATGAGCCGGTGGAAGATGTGCTGCAACGAATGACAGAGAACGGGCTGACAACTATCCCGGTCCTCGACCGCGAGTCCGAACAGTTCCAGGGGACGGTAACCAGCCAGGACGTGTTGGACCTCATCACTTTGGAAGCGCGCGGCGAGCACTAGTGGTGCGACACGCTCGCTTTGATGGGCAAGGTCGCCGGTAGCGTAGGTTTGCAACCTGCGCCGTTTATTAGGTTTGCAACCTGCGCGGTCTTGCCGTGTTGCCGAGCAGCGTCCATTGCGCTACTGATCGTCATTACAGTAGTGTTCAACCACTAGAGACCACACCTATTGGGTCAGCTGTGTCATTTAGAGCAAGTAGTCGAGGGTTTTTTTGCATTTCTTGCGTTGCAATCCAGCCACCCCTACCCACGATGAGTGGTCCTCGATACTCCCCCTATGCCGCGGAACGCAGCCAACAGTCACTGTTGCCGCGGTCGCTTGCCGAGGCCTTGGATCATTCTCGCACCAAGCGAATCTGCTACTATGGAGCGAGATGTGGGACAAAACACCGTGTAAATCGATAGGACAATAAGACACCTATGAGCGTCGTCGACGATACGCGTATCCAGGAATCAGCGGAGCTACTCTCTTCACTCGTAAGCATCCCTAGCATGAATCCGGCGTTCATGGCCGACGGTTCCGGCGGCGAGGCTGGGCTCGCCGGTTTTGTTGAGTCCCAGTTGCAAGACCTCGGCATGGAGACCCAGCAACATGAAGTGCTGCCGGGCCGCCCGAACGTTTTCGGCCGCCTGCGCGTGCCGAACTCCAAGGGCTTGCTGCTCTTCGAGTGCCACATGGATACGGTCGGCATCGACACGTGGGGGCCGGAGGCATTGGAGCCGCGTGTGGAAGGCACCACGCTGCACGGGCGCGGCTCGTGCGACGCCAAGGGCTGCCTGACCGGCATGCTGCTGGCACTACGGGAATTGGTGAAGCAGCCGACAGAGCTTGACTACGATATTGGCTTGCTCGGTGTCGTTGATGAAGAGTACCGCTTTCGCGGCATCGAGGGCTTCATCAAACAGGAAATCGAAGTCACCGCAGCCGTCATCGGCGAACCGACCAGACTTGAATTGGTGACTGCCACCAAAGGCGCCGTGCGCTTCACGTTGCAGACGAAAGGCCGCCCGGCCCACAGCAGTCAGCCCGAGAAAGGCAACAATGCCATCTACCAGATGGTAGACGTCATCCAACGCCTGCGGAACACCTTGGATCCGCGTTTCGCGGCGCGCTCCCATCACCTTGTGGGCTATCCCACGTGGGCGATCGGCATCATCCACGGCGGCCATGCCGCCAATGTCATACCGGAGACCTGTCAGATCGTTGTCGACCGCCGCATCATTCCAGGGGAGACCTCCGAAGGCGCGATTCAGGAATTTGAGGATGCCATACAGGAACTGGCGGCGACGAACCCGGACATGCACCCCAGCGTCGCCTCACGCGACCTCGCGGACTGGCCGCTGGATACCCCGGAAGATGAGGAAATCGTCCAAGCCGCTATGCGGGCACTCCGGGCGCACAATCTTCCACCGGAGCCGCAGGGCGTCACCTACGGCACCGACGCCAGCAAGCTGCAGGTTAAGCAAGATGTGCCCTGCATCGTCTACGGCCCCGGCGACATCGGCTACGCCCACACCGACCACGAACGCGTCGACCTCACCGAGGTCGTCCAAAGCGCCGATGTCTACGCCAAAATCGCCCGCGAGTTCAAGCCGTAGCACGAACTATTGGCCGGCCGGTTGCGAGTGGGTGATGCACCCTTCATGCTGCCACTGCCTCATGGCGCTTTGCAGATGACGTCCTGCTCATCTGTCCATGCGAGACACAGGCGCGTGACGTGAGATGATGCCCCGGTCCTCGCTACGTCTCAAGCTGGGGTGGGGGGAGAAGCTGCGTGACGTGCGCCATGGCGGCGTCGACGTGGCGTTTGCCGTCCTGCAAGCTGATGCTCACGTGGCCGGGGAAGAACTGCGTAAACTCCAGTTCGGCGAATCGCTCAACGGTAGCGATCGACTCCTCAAGCGAGCAATCCCAGATGTTTTGGAGCAAGATACGTCCGCCAAAGAAGAGGGCGTCGCCGCTGAAGAGAGCGTTGCCAGCACCATCGTCCACGAGAAACGCCAGATGTCCCTGGCTATGCCCATCGGCCTTGACGACCTTCACGGAAAGCGCGCCCACGTGAATCACATCGCCATCTGAAGCGCCGGTTGCGGAGTCCACGGGCCGCAGGCGGTTCTCCACCGGGTACATGCCGGTCTGACGCGCGGCCACCAGGCTCGCCGCCTCTTCATCACCGCTTTCCAGCCAGCCCGCCACGTCTTGGGAGGCAACAATTTCGGCGCCGCTCAGCCGCTGCAACTCCGCCGCGCCGCCGGCATGGTCGAGGTGCAGGTGGGTAATGAATATCTTCGCAATGTCGCCGGGGGCAAAGCCTGCTGCCTGTATCTGGTCTACTATCGCCGGTACGTCTCTGCCCACGCCGGTATCGATCAGGGCCAGTTCCGATCCACCATCGAGCAGATAGACGTGACAATCCAGCGGGTGGGTAAGACTGAATCCGTTCTGACCGCTACCGACGAGATGTACGGTTTCCGTAAGTTGCATTGGCTTCGTTCTTTCTTAGCAGGGACTCTTGCCAAAACGGTCCACGCATGCGGCATGGATATGCCCTAGGAGGGTCCCGCCCTTACTTCAGACTCTCCCCCGGTCGACCATTTGCGAAGCCCTTTCTTCCATGTAGGAGACCTTTGCTCAACTAGGTCTAGAGGGTAAGGAAGTACCCCCTCTCCCTGGGGGGGGGTGTACAGACTGGGCTGATAGGTAACAGGTGTTCGGGTTGATAGGTTACACATTTTGATCTCTGAGGTCTATGGATTTTATGCGTTGTATTGAGAAGTACACGTTCCAGACGCCGTCTGTTTGGGTGGGTCGCAGTGCGACCTGTTTGTGAGTGAAGGCTCTGCCAACACGGAGCTTCCTGCCCTGGAAGGAGATGCGGCCGGAGACATCGACGCTGCGCACCTGATCGTCGGGGCTGTATGCAAGGGCAGGCAGGGTCTCGGGGAAGGAGCGTGCACTGGGAGTGTACCGGCTGATGGGAGTGTCGAGGTTCAGGGAATGATGGGGGCGTTCCAGGTTGTAGAATTCACGCCAAGTGTCGAAGGCGCGTTGGCAGTGCTCCAGGTCGGTGAAGGTACGGCCCTGCAGCAATTCGCTCTTCAGCGAGCGGTGGAAGCGTTCGAGCTTGCCGAGGGTTTGGGGATGGTTGGGGCGGCTGTGGCGCACGTTGATGCCCAGGTGCATGAGCCAGACGGTGAAGGGCGTGTAGGGCTGTCCGGCGTTGTTGCCCCAGGGGGCGCCGTTATCCATGAGCATGGCCTGGGGCAGGCCGTAGCCGCGAAAGACTGTGGTGAGGCGGTCTTGCACCGTTGCTCCCTGCTGGTTGGCACAGGCTTGGAGAGCGAGGTTGAAGCGAGAATGATCGTCCAGGAGAGTGAGCGGATGGCAGCGGTCGTGCTGCATGGCGAAATGCCCTTTGAAGTCCAGCTGCCACAACGCGTTGGGATCGGGATATTCAAAGCGCACCTGGGGCGTGTGCTTGGCGCTTTCCGTTTCATCAATGAGCCCAGAGCGCTTGAGTATGGCTTGGATCGTGCTCTTGGCCGGCACGTTGGTGACCCCTTGGTTCTGCAACATTCTGTGCAGCACATGGGCACCCTTGCCCGGATGCGCCAGCCGCAGCGCGATGATGCGGTCCTCCATCTCCCGGCTCGTGCGGTGCGGACACGTGTGCGTGCGGTGCGACCGGTCCTGCAGACCGTTGGCGCCACTCTCCGCGTACCGCCGCAGCGTCTTGTACCCTGTCTTGCGACTGATCCCCATGCGCCGACACAGCTCACTCATGTTCGCCCCGTCAGTCAGCGCCAGGGCGATAAACTCTTCCCGAGCAGACATAAGCGTTTCCACCTTCCACGGCATGGTCATCCTCCTGCTGCAAGATTCTCCATGCCTTTAGGTGTAACCCATCAGCCCGAACAAGTGTTACCCATCAACCCGGTCTATACAGGGGAGAGGGCTGGGGTGAGGGGATTCCTTGCCGTTCTAATCGTATGACATATACAGTCAATACATATCTAAGCCAAACTGGCTGGCGTTTAGAGCAGATTCACCCTCACCCCCGTATCCTCCGATACTGTGTATCGGCTTACGGGGCAGGCTCTAACCCTCTCCCGTCAAGGGAGAGGGGACTACCTCGCTGTGGCGGGGGCTATGCAAAGGTCTCCATGTTGGGGGCCTGAAATGAGGGAGAATACCGACTTTGCCGCCAACAAGTCCCAAACTTCCCCTTGCTTCCCTGGATTCCGGCTATCGCCGGAATGACGATGCAATGCAGGGCCTCAAAATTGAGACAGGGATGCTGTATCTCGCTTCCACGAGTGCGAGCGGTTACTGCATTCGTCAACGGCGGATGAGACGGAAGAGGACATAGCACAGACCGATGATAAGGCCGCAGATGGCCGCGCCGCGGGTATCGAGCAGCGTATTGACGTTGCCATTTACACGGCCGCCAACCACCACCACGCTCGCCACCTGCTCGGCTTCGATCTGCCCGCCGACGATCCACTGCGACACTGAGTAATTCGTATCCACGCTGCCACCGACCACCAGCCACGTGGCTCCTTCCGTCACGCTCACTTCATGACCGGCGGCGATGCCTGTGAGCCCCTGCTGCAGGGAAGCGGCCTCAGCCTGCACGACCCCCGCAGCGGTATTCTGCATGTCGATGTCGTCCGCGACCACGTGCCGCACGAGGCTATTGGTGATCTGGAAGCGCTCGTCTACGTCAGTGCCGTCTCCGACTGCTGCTGGATCGGCGTCGCTTTGCGCACCGTTGGTCGCGTCTTCCGAAACGTCTTTGCTCGCCGGCACATTTTGCGGCTGCACTTCAGAAGACTCCATTATCGGCACCTCTTCTTCGCTATCCACGATTCGTTCGTTTCTTCCTTGATTGCCATTCACCCTACACACTCTATGATACCAGCCCCACACCAGGGGCAAGCGAGCGCGCTATGGCGCGGCCGTGCGCGCGTAATCCATGACTTGCTTGACAGGCACCTGTGCCGCCGCCGCTACCCGCAGGCAGTCATCGTATTCGGGGCTGCGATTGACCACCTGGCCGTGCCAATACGCCACCTTTCTCCGCACCGTTCCCCAAGGAGTCTCTACGTGCTCGACCTCTCGGCGCAACTTGATACGGTCAACCCGATGCAGGCGCACACCAATGGTTGTCGTCTCTCGAAAGATTATGTCCAGCAGCGGCCCGTGGTCTGTAGCTTCCGTTAGCACACTGAGCACGTGGCCCGGCCTCCCCTTCTTCAATTGGACCGGGGTCAGCGAGACATCCAGCGCGCCAGCCGCAAACAATTGTGTGGAGACGTGACCGTACACTTGCGGATTCATGTCGTCAATCGTCGTTTCGATGACGGTTGCCATGCCACTCGTGTCCTCAGCGGAATCCTCTCCCACGACGAGGCGCAGTACATTGGGAATAGCAGTGTCGCGCATGCCCGCGCCATAGCCGATGGACTTCGCGCGCATGACCGGCATCAGCCCGAATTCACCAGCCAGCTCACTGAGCAGGAGCGCGCCGGTGGGCGTGAGTGTCTCTCCCATGTCCGGCACGGCGTAGATGGGCTTATCTTTCATGAGATCGAGCGTCGCCGGACCCGGAATCGGCCACCAGCCGTGGCGGGTCTGAATGGGCGGGCAACCGCCGACATTGACCGGCGAGCAGACGATCCGCTCGATGCCGAGCGCCTTGAGCCCCGCCACGACGCCCACGACGTCGAGGATTGAATCAACCGCGCCGACTTCGTGGAAATGCACCGCTTCCGGCGCGACGCCGTGCATGCGTCCCTCGACTTCTGCCAGCCGCACGAAGAGCCGCCTACTCGTGGCTACGATGTCTTCGTCAAGGCTGCTTGCCTCAAGCAATTGCAGAATGTCGTTGAGATTCCGCTCTACTGTGTGCTCTTTGGCATCGATCTCGATATGGATTTGCAGGGCGCGCAGCAACCCCTTGCGCACTTCCTCCGCGCGAACCTTATACCCGCCAAGCGGAATTCGGGAAAATGTCGCCTTGAGGTCGTCCAGCGGCCACCCGCAGTCCACCAATGCGCCAAGCAGCATGTCGCCGGACGCGCCCGCGAAGCAATCAAGAAAGGCGACTCTCATGGCTCCGGCTGCTCCCCAACCTCTGCTGCCATGCGGCAGATCAGACCGGCCATGTAACCGGCGCCAAACCCATTGTCGATGTTGACCACGGAGAGTCCGGCGGCGCAGCTATTGAGCATGGTGAGGAGAGGCGTCAAACCGCCTAAGGAAGCGCCGTAACCGACACTCGTCGGCACGGCAATGACGGGGCGATCGATCAAGCCGGCGAGCACGCTTGGCAGCGCACCCTCCATGCCGGCCACGGCAACGACCGCCCGGGCCCGCTGCACCACATCGAGGTTCAACAGGAGACGGTGCAGGCCTGCCACTCCCACGTCCGTCAGGCGATCCACCCGGCAACCCATGAGTTCAGCGGTAAGACCGGCTTCAGCGGCCACCGGCAAGTCCGCCGTGCCCGCCGCAACCACCGCGACACGCCCATGGACGAGGCGCTGTGCGGTCCGCCGGACCACGATTGCGCGGGCATCCTCATGGTATTCGGCACTCGGAATGCGCGCTTGCACCGCTGCAGAGAGTTCCGGAGACGCCCGTGTAGCCAGCACTGTCTGATCATGGGCCAGAAGCTCCTCCGCAATGCCGATGACTTGCGGCGCCGTCTTGCCAGGACAGAAGATCACCTCCGGAAAGCCGACCCGCAATTGGCGCTGCGCATCAACCTTGGCAAAGCCGAGATCTTCGTAAGGAGCCAAGCGGATGCGGCGCACGGCCTGCTCGATGTCAATAGAGCCGCGCTGCACGTCCGCTAACAACGCACGCAGAGTGTTCGTATCCATAGGGCTTAGAGAAACGGAAAAGCCGCGGCGCCTGCGTAGACGGCAGTCTTGCCAAGCTCATCTTCGATGCGCAGCAGCCGGTTGTACTTGGCGACACGGTCCGAGCGGCACGGCGCTCCAGTCTTGATCTGACCCACGCCGGTAGCGACGGCAATGTCGGCGATGGTCGTGTCCTCGGTTTCTCCCGAACGGTGCGAAATCACGGCACCCCAGCCGGCCTGCCGCGCCATGGCAACCGCGTCGAGTGTCTCAGTCAAGGTGCCGATCTGATTGGGCTTGATGAGGATTGCGTTCGCGGCCTGCCGCTTAATCGCTGCGCCCAGCCGTTGCGTATTCGTCACGAGCAGGTCATCGCCCACAAGCTGCACCCGGCTGCCAAGCCGCTCCTGCAATCCAATCCAGCCGTCCCAGTCGTCTTCGGCCAGACCGTCTTCGAGGCTGATGATCGGATACTGTTCCGCCCAATCCGCCCAAAACGCTACGAATTCATCACTAGAAAGCGTGCGCCCTTCACGTTCCAATACGTAGGCATCGTTTTCATAGAGCTCGGTCGTCGCCGGATCGAGACCGATATAGATGTCCTCACCGGGGCGAAATCCTGCCTTCTCTATAGCAGCGAGAATCGTCTGAATGGCCGCCACATTCGTCGGCAGTGACGGGGCAAAGCCGCCCTCGTCCCCCACCGTCGTGCTGAGGGACTTCTCTTCAAGAAGTCCGTGCAACGCATGGTACGTCTCGGTCCCCCAACGCAACGCCTCGCGAAACGACGGCGCCGCGACCGGCAAGATCATGAATTCCTGAAAGTCCGTGGAATTGGCGGCGTGCTTGCCGCCGTTGAGTATGTTCATCATCGGGACGGGTAGCGTGTCCGCAAAAGCGCCGCCAATGTAGCGGTACAGCGGCAATCCAACACAGGCAGCCGCCGCTTTCGCTACGGCCAGCGAGACCGCCAGCAGCGCGTTAGCCCCGAGTTCTCCCTTGGCGGGGGAACCATCCAGCGCAATCAACGCCTGATCGATCGCGGCCTGCTCCAGCGCGCCCCGACCGGCCAGTTCGGCAGCAATTGGGCCATTGATGTTTTCCACCGCGCGCAGCACGCCTTTGCCGGCGTAACGACCCTTGTCACCATCCCGTAGTTCTACGGCCTCATGCATGCCCGTTGACGCGCCCGACGGCACGCCGGCCCATCCGACAGCGCCGCATGCCAGCCGGACTTCGGCTTCGACGGTGGGGTTGCCCCGGGAATCGAGGATCTCACGCCCGCGGATTTCGCTGATTGCACTTTCACTCACAATTCGTTTCCTTCCAACGCAACACGATTCAAGCCAATGTCGATTGCAGACGGGCAGCGCGAATGGTATTCGCGACGAGCATGGCGTTCGTCACGGGACCAACGCCGCCCGGCACCGGCGTAATCGCACTTGCCACTTCGCTGACGGCATCGTAGTGTACATCGCCGACAAGACCGTCGGCGGTCACGTTTATGCCAATATCCACTACCACCGCACCCGGTTTAACCATGTCCGGCGTGACGAAATTGGCCTTCCCCATCGCCGCGATGAGAATGTCGGCCTGCCTGGCATGGCCCGCGAGATCAACTGTGCGGCTGTGCGTAACCGTTACGGTCGCATCATGGGCTATCAAGAGCGCAGCCAGGGGCCGTCCCGCCACATTGCTGCGGCCGATGAGGACCGCATGCTTGCCGCTGATGGGAATCTCATAGTGCCGCAAGAGATGGATGACACCGGCAGGCGTATTCGGCACAAATGACTCCATGCCCAGGAATGACCCGCCAAGAAACAGGCGTCCGGCATTCAGCGGGTGCACGCCATCGATGTCCTTCCGGGGGTCCAAGGTCATGGCGATCAATTCCAAGTCCCAATCGTCAGGCAGCGGCCAACTGAGCATTATGCCGGTGACGCGCGGGTCGACGTTGAGGTTGCAGATGCGGCCGATGAACTGTTCCCGGTCAGATGACGACAGTACGTGCTCCTGAAACTCCATTCCGACACGTCCGCAGAGCTTCTGAATCTGGCGTATGTAGCTATCCGACGCCTTATCGTCGCCTGCGCGTACAACCGCCAAAGTCAAGGGATGTCCCAGACGTTTCTGAATGTCCGCCAGCTCGTCCCGATGTCTCCAACGCAGGATCCGGGCGATGCGATTGCCGTCGAGCACCTGTGCCATCTCGCTCCAACCCCTCTCTTGCTGCTGTGTATCTCTCCCGATTGACCCCAAGTATCGCAGTGATTTGAGCTAGACACCTTCACCATCGACTCAAACCGAACCTATCCGGCATGAGTGTCGCTGACATTGTGCTACCGCGAGAACGAAAGTGCCTCTTCTCGCGCCATTGCCACTTGGGTGTATGCCGCAAGACGTTCGCGCATGGCCGAGACGACGCTTTCATCCTTGATGTAACCCAGGCTGGCCTCAATCGTGACTACCGTCCCCTGCAGCGCAGCGTCTGTCAAGAGCACCGCCATGATTGCATCTGAAACCAGGTTGGTATTACCGTGCTTCACGAGCCACAGGGCATGCTCGCTAACGGCAGCGCACGCGTCCGCAATCTCGAACAGTATCTCGGTAGCCTGAACCGACGCCTGTTGGATGTGCTTGTTACGCGCCGCGCGTTCCGCACCAGTGCCGCGAGGCATGGCAAAACCCTGTCCGACGACGCCATAGGCATCGATGTCCTTCTGCACCAGACTCTCTAACAACGGCATGGCTTGGCCCAAATCCGCCAGCCGTTCCGCAACTTCCGGTGCGACCGCGGCATATTTCTTCCTGCCCTGCGTGAAATTGGCGACCATCGCAGACAAGCCTGCGGCGAGCGCCCCCACGAGCGCGGCTACACTGCCGCCTCCTGGGGTCGGCTCATTGGCTGCAAGCGCTTCTAAGTAAGCATGGATGCTCTGCTCGGTAATCACGACGTTCTCTTCCTCTCGCCTGCCGGTCACGGCGCGTCACCCCACCAGCGGGAAGGGATTGCACCCGCTATCTGCACTCTATCATTCTCAATGTGCACTCTGCCTTCGGCAAACCACTGCACGACCTGCGGCAAGAGTCGATGCTCCTGTGCCAGGATGCGTTTCGCCAGAGTCTCCACTGTATCGCCCGCGAGTACGGGCACGGCGGCTTGCGCGATGATTGGTCCAGCGTCCACTTCAGCGGTGGCAACATGCACGGTGCAGCCCGCGATCTTCACGCCGGCCTTCAAAGCATCTTCCTGCGGCTGTGGATTCATGCCGCCGGCAAAGGCGGGCAAAAGGGACGGATGAATGTTAATGATCCGATTGGGATAGGCATCCACCCACGCCCGCGAAAGAATCCGGTCAAAACCCCCAAGCACGATAAGTTCCGCGCCATGGGACTGTGCGCAGTCCAACATTGCTTCGTGTTGCGCCTCGCGAGTCTCAAAATCGCGCCGCACGAAGACGAATGCGGCAATGCCGGCAGCGCGCGCCCGCTGTATGCCCGGCGCGTTCTTGTGGTTGCAGATAACGGCGGCAATCTCAGCATGCAGGCGTTCCTGTTCGATTGCGTCGATGAGCGCCTGCAAGTTGCTGCCGCGCCCCGAAATCAACACCGCAATGCGTAAGGCCGTATCTCCCGCCAATTTCGAAACACCGCTTCTCTGCTGTTACAGGATTACCGCTCAACGATCACGCGAGGCTCGCCGGCGCAGCTCTCAACATTGCCTATGCGGCACAGGGACGGTTCCAGGAGCTGCGCTTCCTCCGCCTCGCCCTCAGCGCAGATCACCACATAGCCGACGCCCATATTGAAAACATGGCACATCTCATCAAACGCTACCACTCCGCGCTCCTGAATGAGCGGGAAAATGGGCGGTACCGGCCAAGATCCCCACTGCAAGCGAACCTGGGTTTCTTGCGGCAACACCCGCGGGATGTTTTCCCACAGTCCGCCGCCCGTTATATGGGCCATGCCCTTTATGTCGAGTTTGGAGCGCAGATGCTGTACGGGGTGCAGATAGCAGGTATGCACCGCCAGCAGCGCATCAGCCAGCGATTCTCCCAGTGTCGGCTCTGTCTCCTCTAACGCATCTTCAGCAAAGACACGGCGGGCCAACGAATAGCCATTCGTATGCAGACCGTTGCTGGGAAATGCCAAGACCGCATCGCCCGGCTCGATTCGTTCACCGCTGACGATTTGCGCCCGTTCCACAACGCCTACAATGGTACCGGCAAGGTCAAAGTCGCCTGCCGCGTAGAGGTCGGGTATCTCCGCCAATTCGCCGCCCAGCAGCGCACACCCGCCCTCTCTGCACGCCGCTGCCGCACCGGAGACCGCATCTCGCATGACCTCGGGCACCAGCTTGCCTACCCCTACATAGTCCAGAAAAAACAGCGGCCGCGCGCCGAGGGTGAGAATGTCGTTGATGCAGTGATTGACGATGTCTTGCCCGACCGTGTCGTACCGCTTCAGCAGTGTCGCCAGCTTGATCTTGCTGCCGACACTGTCGGTGCTCGCCACAAGGACGGGTTCTGAGTAGTGGGACGGCAACTGAAAGAGACCGCCAAAGCTGCCGATACCGGTAAGAACTTCCGGTCCGTGGGTGGACTCCACCTGCGTTTTGAAGAGGCGTACGGCCTCATTGCCGGCGTCGATGTCTACACCGGCCTGCCGGTAGGTCGAAGGAGGGTGGCGTGTGTCACGCATTGGCCGAGACCAGCCGCTGGATACGCAAGCCGGCGGCAAGACGAAACGGGTTCGTAATATGCGGAGAGGAACTCGATGCGGCCGCGCTAGGGCCGATTGCTATCACTTGCGGGCGAGACCCGGAGGACCCATGTGTGAATCCAACCCTATGCGCAGTTCCAAATCTAGGCAAGGCGAAAGTCCCCTGGTACTTCAATGTGCTCCGCAAAACGCAATCGCACCCGCGCAGTCCGCAACCGCCGTCATGAAACCGGCTCCCGCACTTGCTCGAGCGACAGCTTGTCGAATTCCATCTGCACAGGCACCGGATAATCGCCATTGAAGCATGCCAGGCAGAAGTGACTGTACGGGAGGTCTACGGCCTCCACGATACCCTCGATGCTCAGGTATCCCAAGCTATCCGCCTGAATGGCATTGCCGACAGCCAGTTCGGCTTCCTCTTGCGACTGGAACGCTGACGCGATGATCTCATCCCGTGTCGGCATGTCAACGCCCAGGAAACAAGGATGACGAATTGGCGGCGCCGCAATGCGCACGTGAACTTCCACCGCACCGGCTTGGCGCAACATCTTGACGATAGGCAGCGTGTTCGTGCCGCGCACGATGGAGTCGTCAACTACTACCACCCGCTGTCCTTCCAACACCTCCGGCATGGGATTGTACTTCAAGAGCACACCCTCCCGGCGCAGTTGGTCGGTCGGCTGGATAAACGTCCGATGAATGTAGCGGTTGCGCACCAGGCCGTCGCGCAACGGTATTCCACTCTCCTCGGCGTATCCCTGTGCCGCGGCAATGGCGCATTCCGGCACGCCCATAACTAAGTCAGCACCCGGAGCCGGACGTTCCCGCGCGAGTTGGCGGCCCATCTCGCGCCGGGCGTGGTAGAGCAGCGTATCCTCTATGTAGGAGTCCGGTCGCGCAAGATACATAAACTCAAACATGCAGACTGCCCGCTTCGTAACCGGCTGAACGCGATAAGACCGCAGCCCTTCCTCACCAATCGAAATCAATTCTCCGGGCTCAATCTCACGCACAAACTCCGCACCGACGGTCTTCAGCGCGCAACTCTCTGAAGCCACCACCCACGATCCTTCGAGGTTCCCCAGGCAGAGCGGACGATTTCCCAGAGAGTCTCGCGCCGCCAAAACGTGGTCTGCGGTCGCCATTACAAAGGTGTATGAACCAACCAAGCGAGGTAGAGTGTGTTGCAGTTTCTCCGGCCACGTCGTCCCCGGCGCGAGCGCAATGAGCCACGCCGCAATCTCGCTATCGGTTGAGGACTTGGGCCGGACACCGAACTCATCGAGGTCCTTCAGTAATTGGTCTGCATTGACGAGATTGCCATTGTGGGCTAGTGCGAAAGGGCCCAGCGGACCCTCAATGAAGATGGGCTGGGAATTGTCTTCCCTGCTCGAACCCTTCGTGGAGTAGCGCGTATGCCCAACAGCCAGAATGCCCTGCAAGTCTTCCAGGATTTCTTCCGAGAATACGTGAGAAACCAGCCCCATGCGGCGGTAGACCTGCATGCGCTTGCCGTCGGCGCTGGCAATGCCGGCGCTCTCCTGGCCGCGATGCTGCAGCGCATGCAAACCGAAGTACGTGAGTTTCGCAACGTCCAACTCACGGCCGTAGATGCCAAAGACGCCGCACGCTTCGCGCGGGGAATCAGTGTCGGCGGTAGCTGGTGTTCGGTCCATGGCGCGCGCTGCCCCCTCTGATTTTGCGTGCCGTTACCCTTCCGCAGCCAGTGCTTCCGCCACTCCATTCTGCCATGCATGCAGCGCGGATGCCAGTGGGACCGACACCTTGTCGCCCAGCGCGAGCGCCTGCCCGTGAACGTATCCGATGACGGCGAACGGCACGCCCTGCTCTGCGGCCATTGCACTCGCAGCAGCTTGATTCTCTGGAGGCAGGCTGATGACGATTCTTGACTGGCCCTCGCCAAAGAGTAGGCCGTCGGCGCGGCCATCACCGGGGATGTCCACCGTAAACCCGATTCCACCGGCCATGGCGCACTCCGCGAGAGCGACGGCGAGGCCGCCTTGCGAGCAATCGTGCGCGCTATTGACGAGACCCTGGCGAACAAGCTGCCGGCAGACAGACTGCACGCGCGCTTCCACGTCGAGATCGATAGGGGGCGCCTGACCGGTAACCTGGCCGTGAACGCATGCCAGGTACTCGCTGCCGCCGCAGTGGTCGGTCTGAGGGCCCAACAAGGCGATGCTGTCCCCATCTTGCCGGAAAGCCGGCGTCGTACGCTCTTGGATTGATTCCAGCTTGCCGATCATGCCGACCATTGGTGTGGGATAGATGGCCTGGCCGCGCGTTTCGTTGTACAGGCTGACGTTGCCGCTCACCACCGGCACGTCGAGGGCCGCGCACGCCGCGGCCATGCCCCGTATCACGCCTTCCAATTGGTAGTAGACGTCGGTCTTTTCCGGGTTGCCAAAGTTGAGGCAGTTGGTCAGCGCAAGGGGTTCCGCGCCCACACATGCCAGGTTCCGCGCCGCCTCCGCCACCGCGATCGCGCCGCCGGCAAACGGATCGAGATAGCAATACTGCCCGTTGCCGTCAATTGTCACTGCCAGTCCGGCGGGTGTTCCCTTTACGCGGAGCACAGCAGCATCTCCACCCGGCCCTTCCGCTGTGTTTACCTGGACGCTGTAGTCATACTGCCGATAGACACACTCTTTGCTCGCGATGTTGGAGCTGGCAAGCAGGGCAAGGAACGTCTCATTATAGTCTTGCGGCTCCGGCAAGTCTTCCTGCTGAAACGCGTGCGATTCCCGCAAGTAGCCCGGGACGGTACCTTCCCTTTCATAGGTCGGTGCATCTGCCAGCAAGTGCGCCGGAATCTCGGCTTCCACCTCCGCGCCGTTGCGCACGCGTACCAGCCCATCACCGGTGACCCGGCCGATCACGGTCGAGTGCAAGCCCCAGCGCGAGAAGATCGCTTCTACCTGCTCTTCCGCGCCCTGGCGCACAATCGCGAGCATGCGCTCCTGGCTCTCGCTCAGCATGATTTCATAGGGAGTCATGCCCTCCTCGCGGCACGGCACGCTACTGACGTCAATGTCCACGCCACTCTCGCCTTTGTATGCCGCTTCCACGGCGGAGCTCGTCAAGCCCGCCGCGCCGAGGTCCTGCAATCCCACGAGATAGTCTGTTTCCCCCAGTTCAAGACACGCCTCGATGAGGAGCTTTTCCATAAAGGGATCGCCCACTTGCACCACACCGCGGTGTGAAAGTTCAGGGTCGTCCAAGGAAGCAAATGCAGCGCCATGAATCCCGTCCCGGCCGGTCGCCGCGCCCACAAGCATCAAGGTATTGCCGGCGCCGCGCGCCCGCGCGCGAATGAGCTTCTCCTGCGGGATGATGCCGACGCACATGGCGTTGACGAGGGGATTGCCGCTATAGCACGCCGCGAAATTCACTTCGCCGCCCACGTCGGGAATGCCAACACAGTTGCCATAGTGGCTGATGCCGCTGACAACGCCGTTGAACAGGTAGCGGTTCCGGCTGTCGTCCAGGTGACCGAAGCGCAGCGAGTTGAGCAGAGCGATGGGGCGCGCGCCCATGGTGAATATGTCGCGCACGATGCCGCCGACGCCGGTGGCCGCGCCTTGGAACGGCTCCACGGCGCTGGGATGATTGTGGCTCTCGACCTTGAAGACCACGGCGAGCCCGTGGCCGATATCGACCGCACCGGCGTTTTCCTCACCGGCGCCAATCAAGACGTGCTTGCCGTCAGTGGGCAGCAACTTCAGCAGCGGACGCGAGTTCTTGTAGCCGCAGTGCTCACTCCACATGGCGCCGAACATGCCGAGCTCAACCGGTTGGGGGACGCGACCGAGTTGAGCGCAAATGCGATCAAACTCACTTCGGGTCAGCGAGACTTCCCGGAGGTCGGCATCTGTTACGGTGATTTCCGTTTGACTCACACGAGACCTCGCTGAGGATTGCGTGATAGGAGACGCACCATTAGGCAGCACCTACGGATAGGACTAGCTCCATACCAACAAGAGTTTCAGCTTGCCACCAGTGTGACGCGACGGCGCGATGTGCTGAGCCGCCTACACGCGCACCGGCGCAGCTCGAAGGGCGAGTACGATCGCCTGCCAGATGCCGAATCCATCCACGCCGCCCAGCGCAGGCTCGGCGCATCTCTCCGGATGCGGCATAAGGGCGAAGACATTGCCGGCTTCATTGCAGACACCGGCGACGTTTGCGATGGAACCGTTTGGGTTCGCAGCCGCCGTTATGTTTCCCTCGGCATCACAGTAGCGCAAGACGACCTGGCCGTTGTCACGCATGCGGCTGAGGACGTCCGGATCGGCTATGTAGTTGCCGTCGCCGTGCGCAATCGGCATGCGCACGACCTGGCCCTGCTCGTAGGTCGCCATGAATGGGGTCTCTACACTCTCGACGCGCAGATAGACCCAGCCGCAGCGAAACTCCACCGAGTCGTTCCGAAGCAGCGCACCCGGCAGGAGTCCGGCTTCAGTGAGAATCTGGAAGCCGTTGCAAATGCCGAGCACGAGCCCTCCGGCATCAGAGAATGCCGTGACCGCGCGCATGACGGGGGAAAAGCGCGCTATCGATCCGGACCGCAAATAGTCACCGTACGAGAAGCCCCCCGGTAGCACCAGTGCATCATAGCCTGAAACGTGCGTCTCCTCATGCCAAACAAAGTCCGCTTGAACATGGAGTACTGAGCGGGCAACGTGCAGGCAATCGTAGTCACAGTTTGAGCCCGGAAACTGCACTATGCCAATCTTCACTGCACCGTCTCCAAGTCGAAGCGGTAGCTTTCGATGACGGGATTCGCCAGCAGTTGCTCGCACATTGCCTCCACGTCTTCCCGTGCCTTACCGGCATCGTCCGTGCCCAGTTCGACTTCCAGGTACTTGCCCATGCGCACGGATTCAACACTCTCGAATCCCAGGTGGTGGAGCGCTGTCTGGATTGTATTGCCCTGAGGGTCCAGCACTGTGGGCTTGTATGTGACGTATATGCGTGCTTTGGTCACCGTAACAAGATCCCTGTATTCAATCTGAGCGACGTATTTCGGGTACGGACCGACGCGCCAATTCGTGCCCCAAGAAAAGCTTCGCGAGGCACACCCAGCGCGAATGGGAATAGTTCTTCCCCATAGACAACCGATCACATCCGGCGCACGGTCCCGTGGCGCCAGCCAACCTGCCAGTCGAGCCACTCTATTGTCCCGATGGCCCTTCTAAGTTAGCCCGTACCGTTCCCACTGAGTTTGCCGAAGGAGCGACCGGCCTGCCACCCAAAGACTCCTGCGTTGCCCTCGCAGATGCAGAATAACTGGTCTCAGTGCGCGCTTCAACGCAGACAAAGTAGCAAACCAATGTACGCGCACAGCGAAAGCCGCCGGCCTGCTAACGCTTTATGTACTGCAGGCCGGAACATTACTCCTCTTGTTGCCTCTGCAACTCATCGAGAAGCTGTTGCATCAGCTCATTCTGGCGCCGGAGTTGCTCAAGCAGGTCGTCAATCGTCGAGTCAGACTCCGGTGTCGCAGCGGCGGGTGGCGCGAGCTCACTGGGCGCCGGCGTAGCTCCTGTCTGAGGCGTCACACTTGGCGCCGATGTTGGCTGCGGCGCTGCCGTCGGCTGCGGTTCCGCAGTCGGCGTTGGCAATACCGCAGGCGCAGGAGTAGGTGTGGCCGTCGTTGTAGAGCTCGACCCGCTCTGCGTTGCGCTGTCTCCGGTCATCGTGATCCCTGTGAATATGCCATCTACGCCCTCTCCGAACAACTCCCGCAGCCCGAGCAATACGCTTTCCGCCATCACCACATTCGAACCGTTGGCGATGATCACGCGCTTGAGCTCAGGCAACTGGCCCTGCTCGGACTGAAGATAGATGGGCTCCACGTACAAGTTGGATTGACCGATGGGCACAACCAACAGGTTGCCGCGGATCACGCGTGAACCGCCCTGTCCCCATAGCGTGAACTGCTGCGAAATCGTCGTATCCTGGTCCGCCCGGGCTTCGATCTGCATAGGTCCGAACACAAGCTTGTCCTTGGGGTATTTGAAGGCAAAGAGCGAGCCATAGCCCTCCGGATCAGACCGCGCTGCCAACCAAGCCACCATATTGTCCTTTTGAATGGGTGTGTACGGCATGATGAGGATGAATTCCTCGCGCGGGAAGTCGGGGAGCCGCATGATGACGTAGTAGGGCCGCACGGGCACCTGGCCGCCGCCATACAGTTCGCGCGGCCGCGACAGTGCATCCTCGCGATTGTAGAAGATATCCGGCTTCTGCATGTGGTAGAGCGAGTACAACTCTACCTGCACCTGAAACAGGAAGGCCGGATAGCGAATGTGCTGCAGAATCGCCGGCGGCATCTCAGTCAGCGGTTGAAAGAGATCCGGAAAAGCCCGCGAATATGCCTGCAGGATCGGCTCATCTTCCTCAACCGCATAGAGCTGCACCGTGCCGTCGTATGCGTTTACGGTGGCTTTTACGCTATTGCGGATGTAGTTGAAGGCTCCGGCCAGCGGCTGAGAATACGGGTAGCGGTCGGTGAACGTATAAGCGTCAACAATCCAGAAAAGTTGACCGTCGGCTACCACAATGTACGGATCTTGGTCGATGACCAAGAAAGGCGCCACCGTCGCGACGCGCTCGCGCACCTGACGGCGGTAGAGAATCTGGCTCTCGGGCGTCAATTCGTCGGAAAGCAGGATGTTTACGTCCTTGAGATACCAGGCGTAGAGCAACTTGCGGAGATACGTGCCCACGCCGACGCCGGTGCGGGATTGGTAGGTCGAGCGCGCGTTGTCGTCACCGCGCGGGTAGTCGATTTCCTGAATGCGCGCGTTGACAATCACATAGTCAAATGTCTTTTCACCGTAGTAGATCTCCGGGCGATTGACTTCCATGATGCCCGTGGGCGGCACGTCCTTCAGGAAAAATGAGGGCAACCCCTCCGGCGAGACCTCGTTTACGGGACTCATCACCACGCCGTAGCCATGGGTGAATTGCAGTCTGCGGTTCACCCACGTCTGCGCCGAGGCCGGGAGCTTCTCCGGTGAGAGTTCCCTCGCGCCGACCATCACCTGCCTGTATTCGCCGTCCACGTAGTAGCGGTCCACGTCCGCATCGAGTATGTCGTAATAGAGGCGGATACTCTGTACCTGGTTATACGTAATCAGCAGAGGCTCAGGGTCCCACAGTCGGAAATTACGGACGGTCAGCGGGTTGCCGACCAGTTCTTCCTCCGTTACGGCAGGTTCACCGGGGTGCTCCATTTCCACAATGCGGTTTAGACCGTACGCTTCACGCGTATACTCGATGTTGTTCTCAATAAACGGTCGCTCGCGCTCCAGCTCATTCGGCTGCACCTCGAGGCGATGCGCCAGGCCGGGATAGGCCCACCCACCTACGACCAGAACGAGCAGCCAAAGTCCCAAGCCGCCGATGGGCAGCCACTGTTGATTAAGGACAGCGCCGCTCACAAGCCCGATCGCCGCCACAACCGCCAGCACAATGAGCACCTGCTGAACCGGTTGCATGATGTTCACGTCGATGTAACTGGCGCCGTAGGCAGCGCCGCGCGTCGAGAATTCCAGCGTGTGCAAGCTCAGCCAGTGGGCCCAGCCTATCAGCACCATCAGCAGAAAACCGAGAATGGAAAGGTGAATGCGGATAGGCGGCCCCGCGACGAGGCTCTTGGGTATTTCGCGCCGTTCCCCTTCATCGTCTTCCGGGGAAATCATATACGGCAGCACCAGACGGAACCCATAGGCGAAGACCGCAACTATCAGTACCAGAATCACCGCTCGGAAGAGCCAGCCCTGCACGAACTCCAGCAGCGGGAGCGTGAATACGAAGAAAGAAAGGTCTCTACTGAAGAGGGGGTCCGTGCGCCCAAACTCGACAAGATTCTGGGCGCGGAGCACCGTATTCCATTGACCGGAAGCGAGTAAACCGAAGAGCACGGAAGCGATGACGCCCACAAGGCCGGAGATGATCCGCGATGCCTGTTCCGTCCGCCGCGCCGAGTTGGAAAGAAAATCTTCACCGGTTCTGTACGCCTGCCGTTCGACAATCTTGCGTACGAGGGTCATGTTCCCAAAGTACAAGACGCCGAATACGATGAGGCCGGCGGCAAAGAGGCCTATTTGCAGCGTGATAATTCTGGAGAAGACATCCGTGCGTTCGAGACTCTGGTACCAGAGCCAGTCGGCGATGATATTCGGTACAACAAGCACGAGCGCGATAGATACGACGATGCCGACAAATACGGCACCAATCACGGTGTTGCGCTGCATGGAATTCCTCACAGTTTACTGCGTCGAGCGCAAATTCAATGGTCCACTAATCGTGCGTAACCCACGGCGAAAAAGAGCGCACTATCCTCATGCTATGCGCAGCACGCTGATAGTGCGCAGTTTCCGACAAGGCCGCAGTCTCCGACAAGGTCGCAGATTTCGACAAACTCGCCATGAGCCAAGCGTAATCAGCCATTCCCAACTCTGGTTTAGGAATCAGATTCTTTGACCGTTTCCTCGCTTGACTCCACTTGATTGTCAGGGGAATCGACCGGATTGCCATTCGGGCCTGGAGAGTCTGACGGGCCGTTACTCTGCTGGCCTAACGCCAGGCCGCTTGAATAGCCGGTCAGCGCGGCGACCCCCACGGGTTCACGCTGCGGCTTCTGCGACTCGAGAATTTCCTTGATGTCCTCGCCGTGCAGTTCCAGTTCCTTGAGGAGCCGCTCAGAGATAATACGTACTTCATCGGAATGCTCTGCCAGGAGTTGCTTGACCTCGCGATATTGCTCGTCCAGCAAGGCCTCGATACGGCGCTTGGTATCAGGGTCGATTCCGCCCAGTCCGCTCGGCATGGCTAAGTACGAATAGAAGCTATTCCCCATTCCATAGAAGCCGAAGTACCCCATTGCCAGCATTGTCGCCTGCTGCAGGTCGGATGTAACGCCCGTAAGGCCGGTTCCCAGGAAGAGTTCCTCCGCGGCGCGGCTGGCAAGCGCAACCTTGATTTCCGATAGCACTTCCTCACGGGACTGCGTATAGCGCTCTTCAAGCGGCGTGCTCGCAGCGAGGCCGAGAGCGCGGCCGTAGCGGATGATCGTAACCTTGTAAAGCTCATTCTCCGGCTGCAACAGGGCCATCGCAATCGCGTGGCCCGTTTCGTGATAGGCCAGCCGCCGCCGTTCCTTCTCGCTCATGCTGCGGATAGGCTGGCGCAAGCCCCATTCATTCGTCTCACGCGCCTCGCTGAAGTCCGTGTACGAGATGTAGTCTCGCCCCTCGAAGTGCGCTACCACAGCCGCCTCGTTGATGAGGTACTTGATACTAACCGGCGTGTACCCCACCGTATCGGCGGCAATCTTATCGATGTCGATATCGGGGTCGTGGCGGACCTTGTCCATGTAGTACTGGATGACGTCCTTGCGGCCGTCGAAATCGGGCGCGTCGATTGTAATCTTGCGGTCGAAACGTCCCGGCCTGAGCAGTGCTTGGTCCAGAACTTCGGCAATGTTCGTGGCGCCGATCGTCAACACCACCGGCTGTATCGCCTTGCCCCTGCGGAGACCGAGCCGGCGGAGAATGCGAGCTTTCATACTGGTGTCAACGTTGGGCGGATCCATTTCCAACAAGAGCGTGTTCAGCATGCCCATGCCGCCGCCGAACATGCCGCCCATCGCACCCATGCCGCCGCCCATTTGCGACGTGCGCGCCGTGCCGACGGCATCGATCTCATCGATGAAGATAATGGCGGAGCCGTACTTTCGCGCGAGCCGCCGCGCTTTGCCGTAGAGCATCATGATACGCAGGTTGCCGACGCCCATGAACATATTCTGAAAACCGGGCGCGGACGCGTACGCAAACGGCACGCCGGCCTCGGTGGCAATGGCTTGGGCCAGATAGGTCTTACCAGTACCCGGAGGGCCAATAAGCAAAAGACCGCGCGAGACCTCGCCGCCCATGCGCTTGAAATCGCGCACGCCGCGGAGCAGAGTCACAATGCGCGCGGAGACCTCAAGTACCTGCTCGTTGCCGCGGTAGTCCTTAAAGGAAATCCCGGTCTCACCGCCGGGCATAATCCAATAGACACGGCCGCGGCCGAGGAACCAGAATAGCGCTACGAACTGAATTAGGACAAAGAGAATCGCAAAGGCAAGCTGGAACAGCGTGGCAAAGATGAGAAACAGAATCTGCAGGACGTTTCCTGCACCGAACGTTGCAACCGACCACCAAAAACCGATCGCAACCAGCACCCATAGAAGAATGCCGCGCCAGTGCCGACCGATGAACCCCAGGACTCCGCCTATCATAGCTTCACCGTGCCTTCCGTGTTGAAAGAGGATAGGTTAACGCTAATGTAACACGTTCCTCTATCCCCACGACCCCATTCCTGCCAAACCACACAAAGAATCCGAGCGTCAACTGCTACCCATTATAGCATGGGGTATTATGACGATAGTTGCCGGTCTCTAGACAACCTTAAGAATTGTATAAGAGTCTGACGTTTACGGTAAGAAACATTACATTTCTCACCGCAGGAGGCGCTCACGGTTGCTGGCCTGCCGCCAAGTACGGGCCATCGGCTCTGGCGAGAGCGAATTTGAGTGCGCAATGTCGAGCGATTGACCAATGGCGAGACTCCCAAGCAACCATCGCTGCGACCCGTGCGCGCAGGCCAGTCCATGACCGGCACACCGACCTGGAGCGAGAGGAGATAGTCTTGATTGACTCGTACTCCGAAACGAAGCTTTGGGGTTAGTAGAGACTATGAACGTTGACAAACGTCGCATCATGGCGGGCCTTCGAGAGCTTGGCGTCGTTCCCGGCGATCACTTGCTCGTCCACAGCTCCTTGCGCAGCTTTGGCTACGTTGCAGGGGGCGCCGACACCGTAGTCGATGCACTCCTCGAGACTGTTAGCGAGAGCGGCACCGTTCTCGTGCCCACGTTGACCTTCTCGATCCTCAAGTCTTACCCGCATGTGTTTTCCGTGGAACGAACTCCGTCGTCTACCGGACGCATAACCGAGACTCTTCGTCAGCGTAAAGGGGCTTTGCGCAGCGCGCATCCCGTTTCTTCCGCCGCGGCCATTGGATCGCAGGCTGCTTTTCTCACCGCCGCACACCGGGATACGCCTTGCGGCCCAGACTCGCCATATTTCCGCCTGTACGAATTGGGCGGTAAGGTCGTCTTCTTTGGGGCGTCGCTCGGCAGCAATTCGGTCTTTCACTGCGCGGAGGAAATCGCCAGTCCTGCCTATTTGGGCTTCGCAACGATCGAGGATGCCATCGTGGAGCACATGGACGGCCGCCGGCACACCGTCACCGCCCGCCGTTACGACTGCTCTGATCGCGGGATTTCGCGCCACCTCGGCAATATGGAACCCATTTTTCTCGAGCGGGACCTTCTGCGCCGTGCCACGATCGGCCGGAGTAGGACGTACGTCATCAACGCGCGGGACAACGTCGAGGTTTCGTGTGAGATCTTGGCGGAAGACCCAGGGTACATCCTTGCGCCGCTCAGCTAACTACATATAGCTCATTCAACACTTTATGGAAACTACATACTGTGCTATAGTGGTGACTGTCTAGTTCCGAGGCGGCTAGTTTGCTGGCAACTGCGTAGCCGGCTCGCGCAATCTATCTGTAGTCTGGGGAGGTATGCCCATGCGCTGCCCGCAATGCGCCAAGCATGACACCCGAGTGGTAGACAGTCGACCGGAAGAGATGAGCATCCGCCGCCGCCGCGAGTGCGGCAACTGCGGCCACCGCTACACCACGTATGAGCGTCTGGAAGTCCTCGCCTGTCCGCACTGCGAATCAATTGAATCCCGCGTCGCGTCCTACCAATTGTTGAGGGCCGGCTCGCGACGATTTCGCGAGTGCCTGCGCTGCGGCAGAGAGTTTACGACGACTGAGCGCGTGGACACTGTTCCGCTCACGGTAGTCAAGCGCGACGGCAGGCGCGAGGAGTTCAACCGGGGCAAGTTGCGGGACAAGATCAGCACGGCCTGCTGGAAGCGTCCGGTGAGTTCTGAGCAAGTGGGCAGCATCGTTGACGGCATCGAACGCGACCTACTCGCACTGGGCGAGCCCGAAGTAGAGTCCACCGTTATCGGCGATAGGGTAATGCAGCGGTTGCGCGTTCTCGATGAGGTTGCCTACGTGCGGTTTGCCTCCGTGTATCGCCATTTCGAAGACATCGACAGCATTGCCGAAGAGATCGCTGACTATCAGCAGTGGAAGCGGCGGCGCGCTCAGCCCGATCAAATTGCGCTGCTGCCGGAAGAAACGACCATCCCATAGGCTAGTCGCGGATGTTTTTCGAAATTGACTGCCAGATCGGGGCCCGCGAGTGCCGGATTGTCAGCGCCCTAGCGTTTGAGTAGAAGTCCTTCCCGTGAAGCCCTCCCCCGTGCCCAACATTCTCTTCTATTGGTTGCCCCCACTCGTCTGGATGGCTCTCATCTACTACGGTTCCGCGCAACCCACGTTGCCGTCACTCACCCATAGCCTCCTCGATTCGCTGTTGAAGTACGGCGCGCACTTTGTAGAATACGCAGTCCTGGCGGCGCTCTGGTACCGTGCGATCTACTCGCGCTTTCCCCACCCGAAGATTCAGCCCTTGGCACTCTTGATTGTCGTCATCTACGCCCTCAGCGACGAGTTCCACCAGTCATTCGTGCCGGGCAGAAGCGCCACGTGGCAGGATGTGGCCGTAGACGTGATTGGCGGTGCGAGCGCACTCCTCGTGTGGAATGTCGTGCACCAATGGCGCAACCGTACCCGCACGCCCCCCGCGGCGCGCCGGCAAGAACCCTAGCCCTGTCTACCGCCTACTTGCCAATGCAAAAATCGGCAAAGATGCGGTCCAGCAGATCTTCCGTCGCGCTTTCGCCGGTGAGTTCTCCCAGGGCATTCACCGCAGCGCGCAGACCAATGCAGGCAAAGTCCTCCGGCAACTGTTCGACCGCGGCTTGGCGCGCTTCCCTGAGCGCCGTTTGCGCCTCCTCCAGAACCTCCCGATGCCGGAGCGAGGTAATCACGGCGCCGTCGCTGGGCAGCCCTCCTTTCAACAGCAAGTTGCTGATTCTCGCGCGCAACTCCGCCAGGCCGTCAGGGGTGACTGCAGAGGTGTGCACGACCACGGCGCCGTTCACCAGATCCTGCACGTCACTTGGCAGAAGGGCTTTCGCCTTGTCGGCCTTATTCAGTGCGACGACTGCCACTTGGTCTGAGCCTGGGGCACAAGCGCTGTTCACTTCGGCAATTACGTCCTGGTCTGCCGGCTGTAACGGCATGCTGCCGTCCAAGACGAGGATCACAAGGCGGGCAGCAGCCAGCGATGCCCGGCTCCGTTCAACGCCGATCTTTTCCACCGCATCATCGGTAGTAGCAATTCCCGCCGTATCCGCCAACACGAGCGGTATGCCGCAAATGTCAACCGTTTCCTCAAGTACGTCGCGCGTCGTCCCGGGTATATCGGTGACGATTGCCCGGTCGGCAGACAAGAAGGCGTTGAGCAGGCTCGACTTGCCGACATTCGGGCGGCCCACGAGCACGGCAGGCACGCCCTCGCGTACCAGTGCGCCGTTCTGAGCCGTCGCGAGCAATGCATCCAAGGCGGTCAGCGCTTCTTCAATGGATGCTGCCACTTCATGCGTGGGAACAGCGGGCACGTCGTCCTCGCTAAAGTCGATATTGGCCTCCAAGCGCGCCAATAGCCCCAGCACCTGTTGGCGCAATGCCTGCACTTGACGGGACAGGCGACCCTCCAACTGACTGAGCGCGAACGACACGCCCTTGCCCGTGCGAGCGCGCACCACGTCCATCACCGCCTCTGCCTGGGCCAGATCGAGTTTCCCGTTGAGAAAGGCGCGCAGCGTAAACTCTCCCGGCCGCGCCAAGCGCGCGCCTTGCGCTACGAGCATCGCCAGGACGTGGCGCAGCACGGCGGGGCTGCCGTGGCAGGAAAACTCTACGACGTCCTCTCCCGTGTACGACTGCGGGCGCCGCATAAAGGTGCAGAGCGCCTGGTCGAGCCGTTCGTTGGTAGCCGGGTCGACGACGAATCCGATATACGCCCGGTGGCTCTGCCATCCGCACGGTTTCTGTGGTCGATAACAGCGCCGGCCAATGGCGAGCGCCTGGCTGCCGCTCAGCCGTACGATGCCGATCGCGCCTTCACCCGGCGGCGTCGCCACGGCAGTAATAGTATCGTCAAGGTCTACCCGTGCCATTCCCTACCTCTGGCAGCAACCAAGCTCTCGGCGCACAGGGGTGCAGAAAGTCAGGTTGGTGTTTCACGCTACGCGAGATCGCGTCCGCCGGCATCAGCTAGTGCGGAGTGAGGCATCGACGCCGAGATCGCCGATTGTGTAGATGGACTGATAGGCGTAGCCGGCGGCGGCTATGGCAGCAGCCCCGCCCTGCAGGCGATCGACAAGGGTCCAAATGCCGGTTACCACACCGCCCGCCTCCGTAACCGCCTCCGCGGCGCGCAACACGGAGCCGCCGGTCGAAACCGTATCCTCCAGGATCGCTACGCGCATGCCCGGCTGCAAAGGACCTTCCACCTGCTTTCCGGCGCCGTGCTCCTTCGCCTGGCTGCGCACGATGAGAGCGGCAAGCGGCGTATTTGCGGTGAAACTGGCAACGGCAACCGCGGTCACTACCGGGTCTGCGGCCACCGTCATGCCGGCAACGGCGTCGGGCAAGGGCTGGCCCAAGGCCCGCAACATCACGCGCCCGGTCAAGAATGCGCCTTCCGCGGAAAGCGTCACGAGACGGCAATCAACATAGTATTTTGCCCGCTGGCCGGAGCTGAGGATAAAGTCCCCCACCGTGACGGCTTCTGTCTGCAGTAACGCGCGTAACCGTTCTCGTTCAGTCTCCACGGAGATCCCCTTCCGCGTCTAAGGTGTTCAGAGTCACTAACGATTTTAGCCAGCCGTCACAACCCTGACCAGAGCCGCCTATCGTCGCGAAGTTCCGAGCATTGTTCGTGCCGGCATCCGGAGTGAATTCTGCAGCAAGTGGCTGGACTTTGAAAGCCCAGGCAGCATCCCTGCAACCAATTGCCTGATCGAGGCATCTTGCCAATCCGGTTGACATGTGCTGAATTGCCGTCAGACAATACAGCAAACCCACGAACGCAAGCATCCCCGGTTTCAACACGGCATCCACTGGAAAACTATGGCACAAGACTCGCTCAAGGGCATATTCTTTGACTTAGGCGGCACCCTGACATCAGCCTATCCCTCGGTAACTGAACACATAGTGCAGACCCTCGCTGATCTTGGGCATCCGCTGCCCCACCGCGACGTGGCGAGCGCGGCGGCTTCGCTCTCGCTTCGATTCGAGGATCCCAGGAACCGCGGGTGGTCGCTAAGCCATGAGCGCTCCTTTGCCTTTTGGAATCAGTATTACCGTGATCTCCTGGAAATCCTCAAAATCCCACGGGCTGAACGCGCAAATTTCGCCTTGCGCATCTACGAAAAACTGAGCAGGCCGCAGGGCTACGCGCTCTATCCCGATGTGATACCGGTGCTGGAACGCTTGGCGGCGGAGGGATATCGGCTGGCGCTGGTCTCCAATTGGGAAGCCTGGGGCGCGGAGCTCGTCGACTATCTGGGCATCAGCCGCTACTTTCCCACGCAGGTGCTCTCGGGTTGTGTCGGTGTGGAAAAACCGGACGCGGCAATATTCAGGCTTGCCCTCGAACAGGCGGCTCTGCCGCCCGAGCAAGTTCTCTTCATCGGTGACATAGTGGAACTTGACATCGAACCCGCCGAGGCCGTCGGCATGCAGGCGGTCCTGATCGATCGCCATGCCGAGAGGAGCGCCCAAGACCCTGCATGCATCCGCTCTCTCCATGAGTTGCACGACCACGAATTCTTGCAACGCTAAGCATGTGTATTTGGCTAAAGTGCGCTTACGCTGCAATATTGAAATTCACCAACAAGCCGTAGCGCGGGGGCTTGTCCCCAATGCTGTCACATTAAGTGGATGTCTTCAGTTTTCTCCGTTCGTGCTGAGGGCTTCACGGAAGCCCTTGTCGAAACGCAATCGGAGCGTAGAATGCCCAAGACCGACGATTTCGTGCCTGAGCCGTTCGCCCTGAGCTAGGTCGAAGGGTGAACGGCTCAGGCACGGGCTTAAATGCGACACCAATGGGGCTTGTCCCCCGCCTCTTCGCGCCAAGAGTAAACAAGGTCTCAAGCAGGAGTTTAGTACCGGTAAGCGCAGCGAGACGATAAGGAAGAGAAGAAAGCATTTCCATACCGGTAGCGCAAAGGCAGCCAAAAGTGGCACGCGATCTTACCGACATCCTGAAGTCGACGTTTGGGCACGATAGCTTCTTACCCTTGCAGAGAGAAGCCATCGAAAACGTCCTGGCCGGCCGGGATTCGCTGGTTCTCATGCCCACCGGCGGCGGCAAGTCATTGTGCTACCAATTGCCCGCTCAGTGCTTGGAGGGCATGACGCTTGTGATTTCGCCACTCATCGCGCTGATGCAGGATCAAGTTGACGCCTTGAAAGCGCGCGGCATTTCCGCGGCGTTCATCAATAGCACACTCACCGCCGCTGAAGCGCGACGCGTGCAAGTCAGTGCTCACAGGGGCCAAATCGGTCTTCTGTACGTTGCGCCCGAGCGCGTCGTAACGGCATCGTTCCGCGACTTCCTGCACTCTTTGAAACTCAGCCTCATCGCAATCGATGAGGCGCACTGCATCTCCGAGTGGGGACACGACTTCCGACCTGACTACCGAGCCCTGCAGGTGCTACGCAGCAACTATCCAACGGTCCCGGTGATTGCGCTCACGGCCACCGCGACGGAGCGCGTCCGGCAAGACATTGTCAACCAACTCCGCATGCCCGACGCCAACCAGTTCGTCGCCAGCTTCAATCGTCCAAATCTGACCTATCACGTTAGACCGAAGCGGCGGAGCTTTGAGACTCTGCTCGATTTATTGGGAAAGCACCGGGATAGCCCTGCAATCATCTATCGATTTTCACGGCAGAGCACCGAAGACTTGGCTGCCGAATTAGCGGCGCACGGCTTCAATGCATTGCCCTATCACGCCGGGCTTGAGGACGATTTGCGCAGGCAGACACAAGAGGCCTTCCTGCGCGATGACGTGCCCATTATCGTTGCGACAATCGCGTTCGGTATGGGCATTGACAAGCCGGATGTCCGTTTGGTTGTACATTACGACCTCCCCAAGACGATAGAGGGCTACTATCAAGAGACCGGCCGCGCCGGGCGCGACGGCCTGCCCAGCGAGTGCGTGCTCTTCTATTCGTACGGCGACAAGATCAATCAGGAGTACTTCATAAACCAGATCGAGGATGACTCCGAGCGCGCTAACGCCAAAGAGAAGCTCGCCCAGATGGTCGCGTACGGCGAAACCGGAACCTGCCGCAGAGAATTCCTGCTTGCTTACTTTGGCGAAGAGTGGCAAGAAGAAAACTGCGGCGCGTGCGACGTGTGTGTTGCCAAGGCAGAGCCGCACACCGCCGCGCACACGTATGACGGCACCGAAATTGCACTGAAGGTGCTATCTACCGTCGTACGGACCGGCGAACGCTTTGGCGCCAACCACGTCGTTAAGGTATTGCGCGGCAGCCGGGCGCGGCTAGTCCGACAATTCCGGCATGATGAATTGCCCGTCTACGGCATCGCGCGCGACTTTACCAGAGACGGCCTGCAGGATGTCATCGAGCAACTCATCGACCAGGAATTTCTGGCACGCAGCACGAGCGGCAGCTACCCGACACTCTGTGTTACGGCCAAAGGGAGGTCTCTCATTCAGAATCGGGATACCGTCATGCTTGCCGGCAGCACGGTGCCTGGGGCAGATGCGGCAGACGCACCCGATCACGGTTTATTCGAGAGGCTGCGCGCTCTGCGGCAAGAAATCTCTTCTGAAATAGCAGCCCCGGCATTCACGGTATTTCCCGATGAAACGCTCAGGCAAATGGCGGTCCATCAACCGGGGGACGACGCAGCGCTGCTGCGCATCAAAGGGGTAGGGCCCAGAAAGCTCGAGCAATTTGGCGAACGGTTTCTCGCAGTGATAGCAGAGCACCGCAAACAGCACGGCACTGCCGACTCGTCCTCACCAGTTGAGGCAGCACAAGAGCGTCCGGCAAGCGCACACCTGGACCAGACACGCACGTCCTACCCACGCGCCTATGAGAGGTGGCAACCGGAGGAAGAAGAGCGGCTCCAGAGCCTGTTCACGGCGGGCCGCTCGATACCGGACATCGCGTTGGAAATGAAACGGCAGCCTTCGGCAATTGCATCGCGCCTCCGCGTACTGGGGTTGGCTCCCGATAATCGCTTAATGCTTAGCGCTACGGAACAGCAAACGTTAGACTTAGTGCGCCGGAACTTGAGCATTCAGGATATCGCTAGGGAGCGCCAGCTTTCGCCGGGAACGGTGCTTGCACACATGGAGCGCATTGCCGAAACGAACGAGGTTATGGACATTAGCCACATGCTGCCTGCGCCGGATCGCTGCGAGCGCATTGCGGAGGCCTTTGGCAACTCGGAGAGTGACTATTTGCTGGCGCCGGTGAAGGAACGGCTGGGTGAAGATTTCACGTACGAAGAACTGCGGCTCGTACGCATTCAGTTGCGCCAGGGTAAACCGGCTTAGGGCCATGTCATCAGACACCGTCTGACTAAGGATGAAGGAAGACCCGTGAGCGACGATACGCAAGACGATGGACGCCCGCCGCTGGGCTGGAAACTCATCGACTCGAAGGTTGTCTTTAGCGGCCGCTTCCCGGTACGGGAGGACGTCCTGGAAGCGGAGCTAGACGGTAGACGCATGCTGTATACCTACCTGGACATTCGCCGGGATGCGGTTGCCGTGCTTGCGCTCACCGACGCAGACGAAGCCGTGCTCGTGCGCCAGTACCGCCACCCGTTGCGCCGCACGACGTTGGAAGTGCCCGCGGGAGCGCTTGATCCGGATGAAGACCCTGCGTCGGGCGCACGGCGCGAGTTGGAAGAGGAGACGGGGTACCGGGCCGGCAAGATGCGACCGTTGGGACTCTACCATCCCAGCACACCCCTGCTGCCGCTCAAAATGCGTCTTTACTTCGCAACCGAACTTGTCTATCATGCACCACAGCGAGATGAATTCGAGATTATGCAGGTCGAGCTCGTGCCCGCAAGAGAGATCTTGCAGCAGGTGCTCGACGGCAAGCGACCGGAGGCGGCGTTGACCGTTAGCGTGCTTCTCGCCGCTCAACGCGGTTGGCTGCCGGATTAAGTACGTTTCTAATGGCCGCGTTTGCCCGTAGCAGCGGTGCCCTATGCTTGGGAATGCCAGATGATGTCCAGCCAATCTGTACTCTTAGTTGGCGCAGATAACCTCGCGGAGCGCGTTGAGGCCTATAGGCGGCTGCTCCCGGCGGACGCCATCACTATTCTCAAGCCTGAAGGCGTTGAGGAAGGTCGGAACACGTTTCTGGGAGTACCGGTTGCGCATGAGTGGCCGCAGGCCAGCGGCGGCATTGCAGACATTGCCGGCGACATAACCGCAAGAGCGGTCACCGCGCGCCGTGCCTTGGAATACGGCAGACAAGCTATCATCCATCCGCCCTTTGGCGATTCCTACACGAATGCCGAGGCAATCCTCGCGGCGGCAGACGGCGCAATGCGCGTGGCGCTGCCGGTCCACTACACGCACAAGTACGAAGCCGCCGCCCAGTCAGCGCGATCGGGGATCGGCGAGACTATTACGGTGCGCGCCATACGCGTCTTTCCGCCGGCTCAAGCGTGGGAACAGAGCCTCTTTCACCTGTTGGAGTCGTTGGTCTTGTTGGGCGGGCCGCTGCAGAGAGTCTACGCGAAGGCAGCGTCACTCAAGGCATCGGTCACGGACACCGTATTTTGCAACGGCCGCTTTGCAAATCGCGCCATCTTCTATGGCGAGATGAGCACCGCCTATCCCAGCCAGTACAGCAAAGAGGTCATCGAAATAACCGGCCGCGACGGCATGGTGGAATACGATTCCAATGCGCGCAGCTTCTGGATGGCAACCGATAGCGGGGTTGCGCTTACCGAGGCCTATCACCGTGCGCCATACGAGAAGATGGCCGCCGCGTACGTGCAGTCGTGGGAGTCCGGCGGCGAGATCATCCGGGGCCTGCCGGATCCTTTGCCTGTACTGAAAGCCTATTGGCGGGCTATGGAGAGCATCATGCGGGATCAGGTGGTGACGCTGTGAGTACGGAACGGGCCCTGAACATTGCCTGCATCTCATTCGACCACGGTCACCAGAATGGCTACGTTTCCGCAATGCTCGATCTCCCTTCCGCCCAACTCGTCGCAGCATCGGATACGGTCCCGGAACAACTCGACCGCATGCATGCCATGCTCGCCGCGCATCCGGAAGCCCCGGAAGTGCAAGTGTTCGCCGACTACCATGAGCTTTTGGAGCTGAACGAGGTCGAAGCGGTATCGATCTGCTCGGCCAACGCCGATCACGCGCAGATGACCATCGACGCCGCCCAGGCCGGCAAGCATGTGCTGTGCGAGAAGCCGCTCTGCATCACGCTGGAAGAAGCCGACGCCATGATCGCCGCCTGTCGAGAGGCCGGTGTCTACTTGGCCACGGCATATCCCTGCCGGTTCGCGCCCGTTGCCTGGCAGGCGAAACAACGCGTGGATGCCGGCGAAATCGGCGACATTCTCGCCATGCACGGCACGAACCATCTGCGCCCGTTTACGGAAGGCTGGTTTATCGATCCGCAGCGCTCCGGCGGTGGAACGATTCGCGATCACATCGTGCACGTTACCGACCTGATGCGCTGGTTTACGGGAAAAGAGGTGGCGGAGATCTACGCCGAGGGTGATACTCTCAAGCGGCCGCACATCGCAGTCGATGACGTGGCGATCCTCGTCGAGACCTTTGAAGGCGGCATACTTGCCTCCACTGACCCCTCCTGGAACCGGCCGGAGAATTGGTCAAAGTGGGGCAACGTCTATCTGCGCCTGCTCGGCACGCGGGGCATGATCGAGTTTGAGATAACGGGACAAGCCGTCGTGCGCACCGAAACCAAGAGTGGGGCCATCTCGTCGATTGATACATCAGAGTCAATGAATTACTATTTGCTTAAGGATTTTTGCGAGGCAATTATCGCTGGACGCTCTCCGTTAGTCACAGGGGAAGACGGTCGCGCCGGAGTGGAAGCCATTCTGGCAGCTTATCAGTCCATTGAAGAAGGGCGACCAATCCGACTGCGCGATGGATGATGTCATCGGTCCTAGCGATGGACAGCCCTTGATTTAGGCTCATTTGAGCGGAGGGAAATAATGCGAAGACGAGTCTTCCTGGTAGCGGCGGGTGGCACACTTCTCAGCGCTTGCCAGCTTGGTATCGGTGAGAAACCCCCTGAAGAAGCGCAGTTTATCCCCTTGCGCATCTTGACGTACTCTGAGATCGTCCACCGGGGCAAGACAGCCATTCTCCACGCGGCTTCGAAGGAAGGGGCCGAAGTTACGCCGGTCCTCATACGGGGCGAAGAGACAATCGCAATTGAGGAGTTTACGGCGCAGACGGCGGGGGCGGACGGTTTTGTGCGCTGGACGTGGACGGTGCCCGAATCGCTGGAGCCCGGCACCTACATAATCGAGGTCACGGCGGTGGCCGAAGAGGGCCAGATCTCGTGGACTGAGGAATTCGAGGTCAAGTAGCCGCAACTCGGGAGACTGCCATGGCTGGCGACCGCCTGCCCACCGCCGTCGTCGGTGTACCCACCGCAGTCGTCGGTGTGGGCCTGATTGGTGAACAACACGCCGACGTCTACGCTGCGTACGACCGGGCCGACCTCGCTTTCGTCTATGATGCCAACCCCGATCGCGCACAGGCAGTCGCCGACCGCCTCAATTGCGCGGCCGCCCCCAATTTGGAGACGATTGTCCACTCAGAGGTAGCCCTCGTCAGCGTGGCCACCCCCGACTTCGCCCATCGCGATGCCGTCGTCACCATGCTGGAGGCCGGCAAGCACGTCCTCGTCGAAAAACCGCTGGCCACCTCCGTTGCCGACGCCGTGGCCATGGTGCAAGCCGCCGAGCGCAACAACCGCCTCTTCAGCGTGAGCCTCGGCAATCGCTGGGTCAGCGATATACAGGAACTGCGCGACTGCGTGCAGAGCGGAGAAATCGGCGAGCCGGTCTTTGGATACTCGCGCCTCTCCGACACAGTCTGGGTGCCCACCCAGATGCTCTCCTGGGGCAGCCAGTCCGGCCCGCACTGGTTCCTCTTTCCGCACACCATGGACTACATGCGCTGGATCATCGGGCAGGAAGCGCTTAGCGTCTATGCCCGCGGCGAAAAGCGCCTGCTGCCGCAGAAGGGCGTGGATGCCTACGACTTCGTGCAGGCCATGGTGGAATTCGAGAACTGCACGATCACGTTTGAGACCTCCTGGATCGTGCCGGAAGGATACCCCGCTATCGTCGAACAATATCTCTCACTCTATGGCACCAAGGGTAAGGTCGCGCTCGACCGCTCCAGCCGCGGCTTTACGTTGGATACCGAGGAGCGCCAGCTCACAATCCGGCCCAAGATGTGGTCTTACTTCAAGACCGATGACTCGTGGGGGAATTCCATGCGCAATATGGTGGACTGCGTGCTGGACGGCGGCGAACCGGCGATATCCGCACGTGACGGTCTGGCGGTGGTCGCCATGATCGAGGCCGCCGAGCGGTCTATCGAGACCGGTCAACCGGTTGCGCCCGCCGACTTGATCGAGGAGGAGATGCAGCAGGTAGATTGACCGGTTTAGATTGGGTCAAGTCCGCGCCTATCTAATGCACTCGGTAGAACACGGACAGTTGTAGCTTTCTCACAGATTGCTTCGCCATGTTGTTTCGTGATTCGACTCTTCGGTAAGCTCAGGATTGGCAAGGTCTGCGCGCAGCGTTTAGCATGTAAAGATTGTTGCCATGTCCGTTCGCCCTGAGCCTGTCGAAGGGCTCTTCTGCGCAGCACTTAGCGCGAAGAGATTGTTACAAATTCCGTTCGCCCTGAGCCTGTCGAAGGGCATATCGGAGCAGCGCTTAGCACGAGAAGATTGTTACAAATTCCGTTCGCCCTGAGCCTGTCGAAGGGCTCTTCTGCGCAGCGCGAGGCACATACGAGAGGTGTTCTATTTTTTAGCCGCTAGATTGCGAGCCGCGTGGGGCGCAGGGACACGCCCACGCTTCATCAAAAGGGGAAGGGCATAATGGACCAAATCGGCATCGGCGTCATTGCCGCCGGACAGATGGGGCAGCGGCATGCCAACGTCTATCGGCAGCTCCCTGAGGTGCAACTGCGGGCCGTGGCCGACCTCAATCCTCAGGCCGCCCACGCTGCCGCCAATCCGGCCGGCGCTGATGTCTACGCCGACTGGCGCGATCTGCTCGCCCGCGACGATGTTCACGCGGTAAGCATCTGCCTGCCGGATTGGGACCACCGCGACGCGGTGATTGCGGCGGCTGAGGCCGGGAAACACATCCTACTGGAAAAGCCGCTGGCCATCGACGTGAGCGACGCCGACGATATGGTTGCCGCGGTGGAGCAGGCCGGAATCACGGTGCTGGTAGGACACACCCTCCACTTCGACCCCCGCTACGCCATGCCCCTAGAAGACTACCGTCGCGGCGCCATCGGCGACATCATTCACGTTTACGCCCGCCGCAACAATCCCATTGACAGCGCCGAAAAATTCGAGGGCAACACGACGGTGCTGCAATTCCTCGGCATTCACGACATCGAATACGTGCTCTCCATGGTGGACGAACCGGTGGTGCGCGTGACGGCGGAGTCCCATCAAGTGCTCGCGACCGACCTCGGCATCGATGACGCCGTCTTCACCCTCGTGAAGTTCGCCTCCGGCGCCGTCGCCAGCTTCGAGCACGCGTGGACGCTGCCCGCTCAGACGTATCGCGCGTTGGATGCCCGCCTCGACGCCGTCGGTTCTCAAGGCATGATCCGCATCGACTGCGCCCCTGCCACGAGCATGACGATTGGTCAAGATCAGGTCGAGACCCACGACACGTGGTACGGGCCCACGCTGGGCACAGACTACGTCGGCGCTATCTTCCACGAGGTGAAGCACTTCGTGGACTGCCTGCGCACCGGTGCGGAACCGGCCGTCAAGCTAAAGCACGCCCATGAAGCGGTGCGCGTGGTGGATGCGGCGCAGCGCTCAGCCGCCAGCGGCAAGACCGTCGAGCTGGCAACGGGCGCGTAGAGTTCACGGGGACCATCTTCACATCTCGTCTATCAGGCGGACCGTCAGGTGTTTCGGGGCCAGTCCACCGTTCGTGCTGAGTGCTGCGCGAAGCCCTTGTCGAAGCACTCCTAGACCGACGCTCGCATGCCACCTGCTCTCACGCCAAGACCCGCTCAAGCTGCCCGAACACCTTCTCAAACGCCCGCACGTACCCCGCCATCAGCGTTTCATCGTTGGGCGGTGTCAATCCCATCACTGGTATGACCCTGTCGACTGCGTTTGATGCGTGCGGATAGTCCTCCGGCCTGTACTCGATCGAGCCGTCGTAGCAACATTCCCAGGGACAGCCGCGACCGTAGCCCTCCTGCTCTTGGAAGAGCGTCATCCGCGGCAGCAGAAATTCCGCGCGGCCGAGGCCGACGCCTTCCGCCCGCAGCGCCTCCCGCACCTTTTCACTGGCGGGCCCCGCCGCGACGTTCAGTCCTGCCTCTTCCGGCGCGAATTCCGCCACGTAGCGGAAGTAGACGTGGGTGCGGTCGGGCGGCACGTGCGGCAAACGCAGACCCGGAATCCCCGCCAGGTGTTTGTCTAGATAGGCGGCGTTGGCCTGGATGTGCGCCGTAGTGGCGTCGACGCGCGTCAGTTGCGAGCGGATGAAGGCATTCGTCATCTCGGTGCCGCGGTACATCCAGCCCATACCGTAGACGTTGTACTCACGTTCGCCGTCGGAGCGCCGCCGTTCGCCGAACTGCTGCACCCGCGCCGCCATGTCCCAGGCATCCTCGTCGTCGGTGACCAGCGCGCCGCCTTCGCCGCCGGGTAGGTTCTTGTTGCCGTTGAAGCTGAACGCGCCGACGTGCCCGAGCGTGCCGACCATGCGCCCCTGATACGTCGCCCCCTGCGCCTGACAGCAGTCCTCGATCACCTGCAGACCGTGCTTCTCTGCCACCGCCAGAATGCCGTCCATGTCGGCGGGCAGACCGTAGAGATGGACCGGCAGGATGGCGCGAGTACGCGTCGTGATCTTGGCTTCTACCTGCTGCGGGTCCAGCGTGTACGTCGCCGGATCGATGTCGGCAAAGACCGGGATGGCGTTGTGGTGGAGGATGCACGTGGCCGTGGACGACCAGGACATAGGCGTGGTGATAACCTCATCACCCGGCTGCACGCCCGCCGCGGCGACCGCCATATGCAAGGCCGCCGTGCCGCTATTCGTCACCAAACAGTGACGCGCCCCCACGTACGCCGCCCACTCCTCCTGCAGCGCCATAGCCTCCGGCGCCGCCGCACCCCACAGCACGCCGCGCTCCAGCACGTCCATCACGGCTTCTTTGTCCGCCGCCGCCACCTGCGGCCACGGCTGCACAGACCCTTCATTCACTGTTGGCGTCCCGCCAAACAGCGCAAGCTCTTTCTGAGTTTCCAGCATCGCTAGCTCCTTGTCGCCAGATTCGACTTTAGCCCAAGCGGCCGCCAATCATCTCATCCGCGATTGTATACCTGTCAGTGCCGGCTTAGAATGCAACGCAGAGACACCACCTGACCAGTGAGAGTATATAGCGTTGCCTCAGCAAGGGAACCGCCTCGTTCTCATCAAACACTCCCTGCCGGAGATTGTCCCGAGCATACCGGCGAAGCAGTGGCACCTGTCTGCAGCGGGACGACAACGCTGTGAGCAACTCGCAGACCGCTTAAGGTCGTATTCACCTGACGTATTCATCACTAGCGATGAACCGAAAGCTCAAGAAACCGGGGAGATTCTTGCCAAGACTCTCGACACGCACTGCACAACGGGGCCAAACCTCCATGAGCACGACAGGAGCAATGAGGGGTTCTTTCCTACCAAAGAGCAATTCGAGGATCGAGTCGCGCGGTTCTTTTTGCACCCTCAATGCCTATTCTTTGGGCAAGAGACAGCCGACGACGCTCACGCACGGTTCGCCAACGCCGTTTCCAAGGCAATTGCGCAGCATCCGGAACGCACTATTGCAGTTGTCGCACATGGGACAATGATCACACTCTTCGTCGCCCGGGCATGTGGACTCCAGCCGTTTCCCTTGTGGAAGCGCCTGGGATTACCGTCACTCGTCGTGCTGTCCCTGCCCGATCTTCACTTACATACAGTCGTTGAAGGTGTCTAAGGCCGGGTTCGCTAGCAGTAATCCACCTGACCCGCACAGGTCGGAGATTGCAGAGTGCGCGGCTATTCCTCGCTAAACACCAAATTCCCGAACCGGTTTGGCATGTGGAACTGGATTTCGCCGGTGGGAGACCAGGCGCTGTACTCGTCGCCGTCGTCGGCGCGGTCGATGCGGTAGAAATTGGCGCGCCAGCGGTCGCCGTCGCGGGGTGGAATGTGGGGAGCGGTCATGCACTGGTCGAACGGGATCGCGATTTCGGTCGTCCAAGACTTGTCCATACCGTCAAAGGAATTCACTTTACCGTCCACCTGCACCGCCGTCTGCAAGTCCGGGCAGTCCCAGCAGAAGAGTTCGTGGCTCTTGCCACCACGCCGGAAGACAGCGAGGTCGACGATCACGTTGTTTGGACTCACCTCGAATTCCAAGAACGACCACTCGTCGCTGTCGTCATCCAGAAAGACCTCCACTACCTCCTCGTCCCACAGGGGCTTGTCGCGTTCCATGTGCGTGCCCCATATGTAAGGATCTTCCGCCTCAAAGCCCACATAGAGGTAGGTATTGTCCCAGAGCGCGCGCACTAGGGTGGGATAGCGCGGGGCGTCGCCGGTGACAGTCTCGACGAGCTGCATCTGCTCGGCGTGTTCCCACGCCGGTTCGTCGAGGGCGCCGTCGATGGTAATAGGCGAGGGAGCGCGGCGGCAGGTGTAGGTGGGCAGCGGAGGGAGAGCGGAGTTTGCCATGGGGGCTTACTTCCTTAGTTGTTCTTGCGTATCCAGATTGAGCCTATGTTATGGATTATCAACCACCATGCAGGGGACTATTTTCGGTGCCTGGGAAGAGTTGCGCAAGTCATTGCCAACGAGTTGAGGCGGCCGGTAGCGCCCAAGATTCCCCTCACCCTAGCCCTCTCCCTCGAGGGAGAGGGAACACTTCACATGGACATGGCTAACGTTAATGACATTTGAGAGGGGGCCCTTAGCGATAATTCCGGCGCGGTTATGTCACATCTAACCACACCGGGCTCGACCACGCCATTTCCTCGTCCTCTTGCGTGACGCGGATGTAGTAGAAGTCGCCGGTGGACGCCTCCGAATCGTCTTCCCACACCAGGTCTGCGCCGTGCTCTGGACTCTGCCACGTGTGGACGTCCTCGTTGTTCTTAACGACGTCAATAGTGCTGAGGGACGCGGTGCCGATTACGTTCACCACGAGCCGTCGCGCATCATTGGCGCCAAGGGCGATATCCGAACCCATCCAGTGGTCGTTCACCTTGAAGGACAGCAGGATGCGCTGGCCGGAAGTGCCGTAGGTGCGCCGCGCCCGCCAGGCTTCGAAGATTTCCTGGCGCGTGAGGCCAGTGGCCCACACCACCGCCAGTCCGGACGGCTTCCAGATTGCATCGGCCACCGACTTGCTGAACTGATCGCCGATGCCGGCGTAGCCGGGACGGGCGTCGTGGTTGTCGCTGCCGGCGATCACGCCCACGCGCGCCTCCATCGCCAGCACTTCCTGCAACGACAGTCCTCTCTGGCCGCCCCATGGTTGTCGTGGATTGCCGCGAATTTCAGAATTACCCCAGCCCGAGTACATCTCCAGCACCCGCTCGTACTTTGGATTGTGCTGGTGCCACTTGATTCCCGCCAGCGGGTGGTGGCCGAACGCCAGCACGTCCTCGCGCCCCTCGAAATGATGCCACATGCGCTCCAGATTGCCCGTGGCCACCGTGCTGCCGCGCAGAATCTGATGGTAGTCATTCTCGCTGTAGACGTTGCGGTGTCCCAGGCCGTGCCCTTCGCCGTCGGCATCCATATACGCCCACTCGAAGCCGCTGATGGGCACGAATTCGCCCGGCTGGTGATAGCGTTGCACCAGAATCTGGTTGGCAACCCACTGATTGTCGGTCTCATACTCAGCATGCTCCGACGCGCACATGAAGTCGAGATTCGCCACATGGCGCCCGTGTTCATACTGGGCCTCGATCTCGCCCACCGCATCGCCGGAATACAGGGAGTGCGAGTGAATGTCGCCAAAGTACACCCGGTGTTCCGGCACTTCAGAAGCGCTGACAACCGGGTTCGACGTGCCGACCAGTCCGTCGTCGGTCTCGGCTGTGATGACGTAGGTGCCCTCACCTCTTGGCACCCAGGACACGCGGCAATGGCTGCCGTCACCTTCCCGCAAGTGCACCGGAGCAGGGAGGTCCACGTCATCCCGGTTGCACGAGAATCCCACCCGCCCGGTGTACGCAGGCTGGGCAAGCGCTTGGAACTGGTCCATCACCGCGACGTTCAGATCATGGGACACGCCTACCTGAGCGTGGGCCTTCGCCGTGACGAAAAGCTTGGCGGGCTTATCGGGGACCACCGTGAAAGTGTGCGCGTGATCGCGCTCCAGCGGCAGGAACGTCTCATTGGCGCGGGCGTCCACCCAGACCGTGAGCACCGGCATGCGGTGCCACCACGCGCGCTTGTAATTGTGGGTATAGGTCCAACAGACCACGTTCGCCTGCGCGCCGGGACCGCCCCCGCTGCGGTCGCCGAAAACCAACGTGATGGTATCACCCGGCTGCAGCGGCGCCTCGGAAACGGTCACGCGAATGCCGTACTCGCGATCATGCAGGCCGGTAACCGGATCGACGATGTCAGTTATGTCAATATGGCCGCTACCTTCATGTGCGACCGTCACGTAGCCCGGCGACAGCGGGTCGTCGGTTTGTGGGGTGTGGGTCTCACGCCACAGCGAGCCTTCCACGAATGCCAGGATGCCGCCGCCTACGGCAATGCCCTCTTTGCCTACGGTGTAGGTCAGGCGGAATTCGTGGCGGGAGCACGAAACCACCCGGTTCGGCGTCAGTTCGCTGTAGCCGCTGGGATCGCTGAACAGGGCGTGCAAGTCGGACTCGGTACGCACCGTTGGCGGCACTTCCAAATCGAGGTCGTCGCTGAGAATAACGCCGTCGAATCCCCGTAGCGTCCCTTCAGGCGTGGATACGCGCATCTGCAGGAAATTCGGCCGCAGCGTGAGGGTTGCCACGTGCGTCCAGACGGTTTCCGGACGCACCTGCGGGTCCAACCGCACCCGGCCGCTCTTGCCGTCAAGCTCGACTTCAACGTAGCGATCCTCGGACGAATGCGGCGAGACACCCAACCAAAGGCCGTAGGGACGATCCACGTTCCAGCCGCGCGTCTGAAGGGTGAGGTCGGCCACCGAGCGCTGGTAGTGCTGTCCCCGAAACGCGACCTTCTGCTCGCTGTAGGCGAATTCTGTGGGTTCAAACAACTTATAGCGGCGGTCGTTCATGCAGGTTTCCTTTCTGAAGAATCACGAACGCCGGACCCGCACTGCGGGCAGACCCGGCGTTCGTGTTGAGTTGCGCGTGACGATTTTGTTCCCAGCGTATGGACGGAATTTTCAGGATGTGACCAAGGCGGGCGTATAGTGCAACCGCACCACTGCTCACTGCTTAGAGCCGTAGTGCTTGCCGAGACTGCCGGAGAGGCCCTCCTTAGCACACTGAGCGCTACGAGCCCCTACTTCAAGATCCCAAGACGTTTCAGTTCTTCTTGCTCTTTCTCCAGCACGAGGTTGCCGGCTTTCACGGCCGTAGCTACCGCTTCCTCCATGCCAACCTCGTTCAGCCAGCCTTTGTTCAACTCGTCCCTCACCGCCACTATCCATTCAATCGTAAAAAATGAATATGGGTAGGGATAGCCGATTTCCATGGAATCCACGAAGATCTTGGCCGGCTCGGGGTAGTCGCTAAGTCTCGCCCAGTTGGCCGCGCCACGCCACGTGGCGGGCAAGTTCCACACCGCCGTCGACTGCTCGCCCACTTCGGAGGTGGTGGAGTGCTTGATGAACTCCCAGGCCTCATCGGGATGCTCGATGGGATTGAGCACCGCCATAGCGCCGGCGTGAATGACACTGGCCGGCCGCACGCTTACGGGCAGCACCTGTGCGTGCCAACGGAACTCCGCCATTTGCGGGCGGCCAAAAAGGAACGAGCCGCTCGGCATGAGCGCCAACGAACCCGTCGAAAACATCGTGAAGGCCCCACCCAACGCGGACGTTTCCTCGTACGTGGGCGCCACCCGATACTTGTAGACGAGATCGTGCACCCACTTTAGGGCCTCCAGTCCGGGGGGCTCGCCGATCCGCAAGTGGGTCTTGTCCTCGCTGAGAATCTCGCCGCCGTTGATGACAATCCAGTTGAAGCCCTGGGTTTGCCCCCACGGACCCACCAGCGTGCCCCAGCGCTCCACCTTGTCACCCTGGCGCACGGTGAGCTGTTCAGCGAGATCGAGCCAGTCTTCCCAGTTCCAGTCGCCTGTCGGCACGTCTATGCCGGCCTGTTCGAAGTGATCGACGTTGTAGAACATGCCGACGGTCGCTTGGTTCTTCGGCATGCCCCAGAACTTGCCGAACACCTTGTAGATGTCAAGCGCATAGGGAGCGAATATGTCTCCCATGTCGATGCCGTCGCGGGCAATGTACGGGTCCAGCTCAGTGAGCATACCCAACGCGGCAAAGGACATGATGGCGGGGGCATTTATCCACATAAGGTCATAGGGTACAGAGCCCGCGGCGTGCGCGATCTTGAGATTGTTCTGCATCTCGGACTGATTGGGGGAAATGTCGGTACTCACATTGATGCGATCGCCGAACTCGGCGCGGTACGCCTCATTGACCCGGTTGTTGTCGTCGGCAACCACCTGCGCGTGGGTAATGCCCTTAAGCTCAACGGTCTCCGGCTCGGGGGCGGCTTCAGCGGCCGGCTTAGCCTCGGCTTCACCCTCACCTTGCTCCGGCGCCGCCGGCATTGCGGCGGTGCCGCAAGCGGCCAGGGGAACGGCTATACTCGATGCGCCCAACAGGGCCAGCAGCTTACGTCGTGTAGTAACAACCATAGGAATGCCTCCCGAAAGTGTGCTATGCAGACCTTCACTCTTGCGTAGCCGTTACGGGGGCAGCATACTTAGCCAGCGCCTTGTTTGTCAAGCGCGACCACGAGTCGAGTTCGCGCAGCGATTGGTCGTCAATGGGCGTAACCGGCTGGCGCACCGTGGCATGCTCGATGGCACCCGCACGGACGAGTAGGTGCTTCGCGGACTGGATAAACGACTGCAGGTTGCCTCCCTTGGCCACCAGCACCGGCAGGATCGCGGCGTAAATGGCGCGCGCGCCGTCAATGTCGCCCGCCACATACCGTTCGTACACCTGTCGCATCGGCCCAATGGCGTCGGCGCCGGGCATGCAGCCGACGGCGCCGCGCTCCAGCGCCTCGATGAAGCCGATGCCGCCCCAGCCCACGAGCATCTTGAGACTGCCGGCGCATTGCTCTTTTAGCGATTCCATCAGGGGCCAGGCGGGCTGCGCCTCCAGCTTGACGTATTGAATACTCGGGCACTGTTCTGCCATCTGCGCGATTACGCTTGCGGAAAGGCCGTAGCCCACCACTTGCGGGCAGTCCTGCACCATGATGGGCACATGCACCGTCTCGGCAACCGCCGAATAGAACTGCACGACGCCCGCCATGTCCACGGGTCCCGGGGGCGGCAAGACCATGAGACCGGCCACGCCCGCTGCCTCCAGCCAGCGCGCCATGCGCACGGCCTCAGGGGTAGACGCGGCTTGCAGACCGGAAAGCACCGGCACCCGGCCGGCCACTTGCACCACCACGGCTTCAACGATGCCGTGCTTTTCCTCCTCGCTCAGGCGGTTGGTCTCGCTGGCGAGTCCCAGGCACACGATGGCGTGCGCACCTTCCGCAATCACATAGTCGGCCAGCCGCCGCAGACTTGCGTCATCCACGGCCTCATCCGGAGAGAACGGTGTACATAGCACCGCCAGCACGCCATGAAATTCGCTCATGCTTTCCCTTTCACTCTGAAGTATTGCCAGTCAATGTGTCATAGACGGCTCTGAAGCCTGCTATTGAGTTGCTTGGCACCCCGCCATGCCCATGCCGGTTGGGGTCTGCCGTCCTGTCAACCGGAATTCACGGCGCAGAGGGGTTCACTATTCCTGCGCAGGCGCAGCAAACGGCACGACCTCCACTTCCTCAATCCTCTCGTCCGCGGTGAAGCGCCAAATGCCGATAAAGCCGCTCCGCAGATCGCCGTTTTCGTCCCAGTCCAGCGTCGTTGCCGCGCCCTCGTAATTGACCTCCCCACCTTCCGCCAACACCTGCAACCCCGCGGCGATGCTCTCCACGCCGGCAGTCACAACCACGCCCGGCCCTCTGCCGATGGCGCGCAACTGGTCGCGAATAGCGGCGCCTTCCACGCTGCCGGCGGCCTGAGCCGCGAGCGCCAACGCAACCGTGGCGTCGTACGTCTCCTTAACGTAGGCATATTCGGGTAGCGCGCCACATTCGGCGAGGTACGCCTTTTCCCAGGCGACTGCGGACGGGCTCTGCGGCGCGGATGCGCCCGCGACGCCGTACATGCCTCCCAGCCGGTCGCCGCCGACGGCCCGCACCAAGGCAGGGCTCTTCGCGGCGTCGCCGAAGGTGAACTGATCATAGAGACCCAGCGCCAGCGCCTCCCGTACAATGGTCTCGGCCGCCTCTTCAAATGTGATGACGACCAATGCTTGCGCACCCTTGCTCGCGCTCTGCCGCAGCGCATCGTGCACGGACGTACGGTCGGGCTCAAACGCCACCATGGTGATTTCACCCTCCCAGGCGGCGGCAAACGCGGCAGCCAGACCCTGACCCCAGGCATCGTTTATGTAAATGACGCCAACATTTGAGAACCCGCGCTCCCGCGTCACACGTGCCAGCACGGGCCCCTGGGCGCTATCGGCAAGCGCAGTGCGGAAGAAATAGTCATTATCTGCCGCCTCTGTCAATAGTGGTGAGGTAGCGGAGGGACTGATCAGCGGTATGCCCGCAGGCCCGGCTACGCGCTCCGCCACCGGCAGCGAATTCGCACTGGAACTCGGCCCAACGATGGCGTGGACCTCTTCTTCCTCAATCAGGCGCTGCGCCTCTTCCGCCGCTACCGCTGGGTCACGCGTGGTGTCACCTACCGCCACCTCTACCGGCACGCCGAAGACTCCACCACCCGCATTGATATGCTTGATCGCCAAATTGAAGGCGCGCTGGCGTTCTATCGCTCGTTCGGTTGCTCCTTCGCTGAAGTTCAGCAGCAGACCGACTTTCAAGGGGGTGACGGCCTCCGCGTCAGGCGCAGATGGAGCCTGAGTGCGCAGTTCCGCCCTGCCGCACCCTGCGGCCCCAAGCAGCAAGAAGAGGCCAAAGGCCGCGCAAAGTGTGCGGTTGAATCGCCGCAGGAGAAACGCCATTGTCACTCTCCCAAGATTGCTTCGCTGTGAGATGCTAACCGGTTCCAAAGCACTGAGGCACGCACCCGAACCGGCCATACCTATTGGGCCTTTGTACCGGCGGATTCTGCCGTCAATGCCTCGCTCACCTCCCACAGCCGCCGCGCCGATTCGGCATCGTGGGAAATCGACGAAGACTCCACCGCCTCGCGCCGCTCGAAATAGCGTCCGCTCACATCGGCAACATCAGGAGAAGCGGCCAGGTAGACCACCGTATCGGCACCCTGGGCGGGCGTGAGCAGCAGTGGGCGCGCCAGTTTGACTGCAACTCCCAAGAATGGCGGCAGGTGGCGAAAGAGCGCAGTAGAGACCACGCCAGGATGCAGGCAATTAGCGGTTACGCCAGATCCCTCCAGGCGGCGCGCCAACTCGTAGGTGAAGTAGACGTTCGCGAGTTTTGACTGGCTGTAGACGTCAAACGGCACGTAATGCTGCTCGTTTTGCAGGTCGTCGAAGTTGAGCGGGACCCGCCGGTGCGCCCCGGAACTGACGGTCACAACCCGCGCCGGCGCGCTCGCCTTGAGCCGGTCGAGCAAGAGATTGGTGAGCAAGAACGGCGCGAGGTGGTTGACCGCGAAGATCAATTCCAGTCCGTTTTCAGCGGTCACCCGCCGTTCCCACGGCGTTACGCCCGCGTTATTCACCAGCACGTCGAGCCGGTCTTGCATCGCCAGAATCGCTTGCGCCGCGTCCCGCACCTGCCGCTGCGAACTGAAATCGGCGACGACGAGTGCTACCGCGTCGTTGCCCGTTTGGGCCTTGATGTCTTCCAGCGCCTCAGTCCCACGAGCCTCGCTCCGGCACACCAGCACCAGCGTTGCGCCCATGCGCGCCAAAGTGAGGGCAGTCTCTTTGCCAATGCCGGAGTTTGCGCCGGTAACAACGCAAACCTTGCCCTGCAGATCTACGTCAATGGGTTCCAAAGGCGCACGGCGCGTCCGGCGTATGGCTTTCATGCCAACGCCGAGATTAGCTACGCCGGACCGGAATCTACTAAATATCTGCGACATGGCAAGTGATTGTGCGCCCACACAGGGCGGGGAAAAGAGTCCTGCATGTTGAAATACCCGTTCCCAAGCCTCGCGCTCTTTCTAGTGGCGTTTGAGTAGTGGATCCGATACCTCCGTCATTCCGGCGGAAGGCCGCCCCCGCGCGGGACACAGAATCCATCTCCCCTGCCCCCTAGACTCCGGCTTTCGCCGGAGTGACATGGTACCTAATGCCTAACGTCAATCGGCCAATACTCAGTATGCGCACCGGGTTGATTCTGGTCGCGCATATCGGCATCGGGCACGTGCACCGCGTCCCGCACCGGCAAGTTGTCGTTCTCCAGGTACTTGCCGCCCCGCGCGCGCTGTCTGCGCAGGAGTTCGTCCCGCAGTTCTTCTTTCTTGGCAGCGGCGCTGCGCTCGTTGGCGAGGTTGTGCGATTCCTGGGGATCGGATTCTAGATCGAAGAGCAACTCGGCGGGGCCCTCGGGATAGTACATGTACTTCCAGCGACCGTCAGTAAGCGCCAGATACACAAAGTCGAGGCGCAGGTCTTTGCCCGTCGGACCGGGGCCGTTCATGGCCTCCAAATACTGCCGCGGCGACTCTTGCTCGCCCCGCGCCACGGCGACGAGGTCTTGGCCGTCAGTGTCGTCGGGCAGCTCGCCTCCCGCCGCCTGCAGCAACGTGGGCAAGATGTCGGCATGGGTAACAGGCGTCGTCACTTGCGTACCGTGGCAGCGGTTGTCCCAGCTACTCGGCAGGCGCATGGCAAACGGTACGTGCGCCGACGGTTCGTGGAAATGGCTCTTGGCGCCGGCGCGGTGATCGCCAAGAAACTCGCCGTGGTCGGAGGTGTAGATGATGAGCGTCTCGTGATAGAGCTTCAGGTCTTCGAGCGCGCTGTACACCCGCGCCATGTTGTAGTCGATTTGCGTGATCAGGCCGTAGTAGGCGGACCGCGCCTCGCGGATCACCTCCGGCGGCAGGAGATCGTAGGTGCGGCGCTTCTGCTGCTTGGCAAAGGCCGGCGGACACTCCTCTGTGTCCCGCCAGTCGCCGATGACCGGTACGGGAATAGCCTCCTGGCGGTACATCGAGTAGTACGGTTCCGGCGGATCGAACGGCGGATGCGGTTTCGTGAACGAACACCACAGAAAGAACGGCACCGACGGGTCGCGGCGGAAGTGGATGTAATTCATACATTGCTCCGCAATCCAAGAGGTCAGGGTAAGCGCTTCCGGCACGGTGGCCATGCCGGGATAGAGTTCGTTCTGGCCGAGCCCGTGCCGCATGGGCTGCAAGTCATTGCCCCAATGCCGCATCGCGCGGTAGTAGTCGTCGGGCAAGATCATCTCGTCAAAGCCGTGCCGCGCCCGCTCCGGCCCGAAGTGCATCTTGCCGATGGCAATGGTCTGGTAGCCAAGCTCGCGCAGGTACCACGGCAGCGTGCCTTCTCGTCCCAGAATCTTTGACGTGATGCCGTTGCCGCTCATGCCGTGGGAAAATACCTGCTTGCCGGTCATGATGCCCATGCGCGAGGGCACGCACACCGGGGAGTCCGTATAGCCGCGCGTGAACGTCACACCCTCATGGCGCAAGCGGTCGAAGTGCGGCGTGCGCAGAAACGACGGCCCCGCGCCGCCGGAGGCATCGTAACGCTGCTGGTCGGTGGTGATGAGCAGGATGTTCGGTTGCGTTACCGCCACGGTTTCTCCCCCTATAGCTGCTGATACGCCTCGACCACATTCTGCCAGGCCAGCGCCGGATCGCCGCCCCAGTCGTAGAGCGTGCCGCCCGGTTCGCCCAGGAACGACCACACGGCGAGCATGTCCGCGCCCATCTCCGCCGCCGCCAGTATCGTGCGCTTCACGTCGGGTTCTCGATTGGGCGGAATCCAGATTGACTGCACCCAGATCTGGCAGGGCTTCCCGTACTTGTGGGATAGGTCGATGGCCTTACGGGTGTTGTGCGTGAAGTACTCCCAATCGCCGCCGTGGCGATGAATCCAATACGGGTCGGTGGAAAAAACGTCCACCTCGGGAACGGCGACAAAGGGCTCCCAATCATCCACGCCATACCAACCAGGGCCGGAAGAAAGATGATTGCCGCTCTCATCCAGCGGCATCAGACAGAGTACGTTCTCGCCGCCGCCTACCTCTCTGCTGACCCGGAGCAAGCGGGTGAGAAAAATTAAGAGAGAGTCCTGGCGAAACTGGCGCACGTCCTGATCGAGTTGTGATGGCATGGCTCGTTTGAAGCGGCGGGAAAATCCGTCTTGGCAGGCAGCGCAACGGCACGCCCAGACATCGGGAAAGTTGCTATCGCTGGAAAAGTGCGGCTCGTCCCAGAAGACGCCGTCCGGCTTGAAGTGCGCGATGATTTCCCGGGCACGGTCTTCCATCCAAGCGGCAAACTCCGGGTTGTTCGGGCAAGCCATAGCCTCGGTGGAGCGGACACCGTTTGAGAAATACTGGGCGGCCGCCGGGTTTTGTTGGAGATAGCGCGTCGACTGGATATAGGACGCAAACGCGCCAAAGCCGTGCCAGTTCAGGTAGACCTTGAGTCCCAGTTCGCGGGCTTTTTCAACTATCCGCTCACGGGCCGCGCGGAATACAAACCAGTCACTCTCATTCAAGGTCATATTGATCGAGGTGCACCCGGCGGACTTGATTTCCTCGAGGTCTTGATCGTTATGGTGGGGGTACCACCCGCCGGGATAGGCCACGTTCTTATCTACGACCATGTGACGTAACTATCCTTACTTGCCAGAGCGTATTTCACGCTGATTTGCTAGAGCGTTAATCGCATTGAGCAAAACACATGTATGCAGCGGACTGTCAATCCGTCATTCCCGCGAAAGCGGGAATCCATCTTCATCTTGGACGCAGGTTTGCAACTGTCACGCGCCTACGATTCTCCTCCCACTCGCCAACCTGGACTCCGGCCTCCAGCCGAGTGACGGATACGCATTTGCCTCACCGCCTAGACTCCGGCTTTCGCCGGAGGGACGGATGCCGTCAACGAATCTTCCCCCGCGCCCAGATCGGCCAGATTGCCACCACTTCGCCGTTGCGGTGCATCACGACTTCATCGAAGTTATTGGTGGCGCCGCACGCGTGGTTGGGAATCACCGAGACCCGCTCGCCGATTTCCGGCGTGCGCTCGCACTGGCTCACGTCCACGTGACCGTGTTCCTCCGACTGCGCAAAGATGCGGGCTTCCGGATACTCGAGGATGTGGCAGAACACGCTGCGCGGATCGCCCACCTGCGGCATGTCGCTCGTAAACGTCTTGGTGCCGCCATCGAGAATCACGCGCTCCGGCGTGGGCTTGCTTACCACCGTGCAGATGAAGTGCTGGGCGCACTGTTCGTAGGTCATGACGCCATTGCCGACCGTGTTCCGGTCGCCGTAGTTGAACGTGCCCACCCGCACTTCAGTCGCATGCGGAATCCGGTGTAGGTCGTGAAAGTCCACCGAGCCGCCGCCGCTCACGATCTCCACCGGCATGCCGTTGCGCTCGAAGTGCTCGCGAGCAGCCACGGTCTTTTCCTGCTGCTCAGGCTTGGTGGAGGGATATACCATCAGGCCGCGAAAGTGCACACCGGGCAGCTTATCAATGACTTTGGCCAGCGCAAGCGCATCCTCCTGGGTCGGCACGCCCGTACGCTCGAAATCGGGCATGGCGAGCTCGACGACGAGGTTGATGGGATGGTTGGGATCGGCGTATGCCGAGATGCCGCGCGCCGTATATTCGGAATCGACGGTAAGCGTGATGTCGGTAAGCTGCGACACCGCCCGCAGGCGTTCCAGCTTCTGCGCGCCCATCACGTTGTAGCAGAGCATGATGTCGCCGGTGATGCCGGCCTCCACCATAACCTCGACTTCGCCGAGCTTCTGGCAGGCAATGCCGGTGGCGCCGGCATCGAGCTGCATCTTGGCGATGTAGGTGACTTTATGGGTCTTGATGTGTGGCCGATTGTTCAGGCCGTGCGCATCGCAATACGTTTGCAATTCGTTGATATTGGCCTGCAGCTTGTCCATGTCAACAACCATCGCCGGCGTGTCGAGATCATCGATGGTGAGTGGCTTCCCCCGTGTCGGAGCGGGTGCTGCCGCTGCCGCCTGTGCCGCACTTGTCATGTTCGCTTCACCTTCCCATTTCATTGACACGTAGTATGCATACGATACCATAGAACCATTCACTTCTCTTTGTGTCTCCAGCGGACTCTAAGAGGGACGCACTTTGGCATACGACCCGTCACGCCACTCCTCTTTGGGCGGCAACATTCCCACCATCGCAACGCCCATGCGTGGTGGCGCGGTCGACCATGACAGCTTACGCAGTCTGCTGGCGTACATTGACCCATACGTTGACGGCTATCTGACGTGCGGCAGCGTCGGTGAAGGGGCGAGTCTGACCCTGGAAGAACGCAGCGCGGTTATGGAAACCGTTGCCGACTTCCGTCAATCGTCAGAATACCGGCGTACGTGGTTCTTTGGCACGTCCGGCACTGCGCTCCCGGAGATCGCTTGTCTCGTGCAAGCTTGCGTGGACCACGGCGTGGACGCGCTTCTCACCCCGCAGCCGTCGTACTTCGCCATCTCGCCGCCCATGCCGCAGCGGTTCTTTACCGCTGTTGCCGCCATGAGCGACTTGCCCGTCGTGATCTATGACAATCCGTATCCTACGAGCTACTACCTTGGCACCGACGAGATTATTGGTCTGATAGCCGACAACCCCACCATCGTTGGCGTGAAGGTGACCGACCCCAACGTACAGAAGGTGAGCGCGCTCAAGGCACGTAGTAATGTGCTCATCTACACCGGCGACGACTTCATCTGCTGGCGCATGCTCTGCCGTGGGGCCGACGGCGCCATGCTCGCGTATCCGATGATTCTGCCTGATACGTTCGCGCGCATGTACCGGCTACACCTTGAAGGAAACAGAAAAGAAGCGTTCACCGTCTGGGCGCAGGAAATCCTGCCCTTCGTCAACGAATGCCTGCGCGATACGGACTACGTCCAGACCAGCAAAGCCGCGCTCCACCGCCTGGGCGTGATTGCATCGCCTGAATTGCGCCTGCCGCTGACGCCGTTGGATGCCACCCGCTGGCAGGAGGTGGACGAAGCGCTCTCTAGCACTCCCGAAGCGCAAAAGCGACTAGGAGTGTAAAAAGGCCTTGTGGTTAAGAGAGAGCTATGCCCTGAAACAAGCACGCAACTGGGCATAGGGGTAGACCTGTCTTGGAAAGTGATTGAGACAAGTAGCTGTAAGTGGCCAAACAGGAAATGAGCGATATTGGGCGTTGAAGACTCTGACTTACCTCTTCGCACACCACGCCTGTGTGTGGCAAAGTGGACGGTACCAAGGACCGATAAGTTAATATAGGAGACCGCTCATGGCAGACCCCGCCCAACAGATCGATGAATGGGTAGACGCCCACACAGACGAACTCGTTCAGTTCTTGCAGCAACTGGTGCAGATCCCCTCGGAGTCCCTGCCGCCCGAGGGTCATGAAGCCGAGGCCCAGGAATTCGTCGCCAGTGCATTCCGGCAAGCCGGCGCGGAGGTCGACGTCTTCGATCCTATTGACGTGCCCGGCCTTACCGAACATCCCGTCTACCATCCCGTCTGGGGCGACATGGACCGCAATCTGGAAAACCGCCCCTGCGTGGTCGGCGTTTTCCGCGGTTCCGGGGGCGGCAAGTCCATCCTTATGTCTAGTCACATTGATACCGTCGGCGCGGACGATCCGGCGCTCTGGACCGAGGCCGGACCCTTCAGCGCCGCTATCATCGACGGCAAGATGTACGGCCGCGGCACGTACGACACGAAAGCCGGCATCGCAACCGCCCTCTTTGCTGTTCGCTGTCTGCGTGAGTTGGGACTGCCGCTCAAGGGCGACGTTATCGTCGAGAGCGTCTCGGACGAGGAATTCGGCGGCTCCCACGGCACCCTGGCGTGCCGACTCAAGGGGTACAACGCCGACATCGCCATCAACTGCGAACCGACGAACATGCACGTCGCGCCGGCGACCCGAGGCGGCGGCCAGTGGAAAATCACGGTGGAAGGCGAAGCGGGCATGGCGCTTGGCGGCGTCGAGCGCGTGAGTTCGTCATTCAAGATTGCCTGGGTCATTGAGGCGCTGCGGCAATACAACCTCAAGCGCAATGCGGATATCCCCACGCCGCCGCTCTACGCCCACGAGCCGGGCCTGCCGCTCTACGTCTCGCAAATCGGCGGTGGCGGCCATACCTTTGCGGAAGACCAGGGCGCCGCGCCGCCCTCGTGCTACGCCAACATGTGGTGCGAGGTTTATCCCGGCACCACTGAAGAAGAGCACATCAACGAGATCAAGACCTTCGTGAACAACCATCTCGACGGCATCGAGGGCTTTGACGGCGAGTATCCCGAGTATAAGCTGGAACTGCGCTTTCTGCCCGGTAGCGAGACGAGCACGGACCACGCCATCTTTGCGCACCTAGAGGACGCCTATCAATCGGCTGATCGCGACTACGTGGTACAGGGCGCGCCGTTCGCTTCGGACGGCTATGTTTTCAACCTGCATAGTCCCACGCCGGTGGTTACCGTCGGCGTCGGCGGCGATAACGCCCACGCGCCCAACGAGTACATCCACGTGCAAGACCTCATCGACCTGACGCGCATTTTCGCACGGACCATGGTCTCTTGGTGCGGCTAGAAGAGCGACATAGGGCAAGGGGCTGCTGTGTGGAACCTCAACGAGAGCATCCGTTCGTCCTGAGCCCGCCTGACCTGAGCTTGTCGAAGGGTCGAAGGATGAACGGATGCGGGCGCACTCTAACGACAACTATTCGCTTCTGCCTTTAGTAATGGGGCCAGTCCTGCATCAGCCGCAGAGTTGAGACTTTGACGGCGGCTACCTGAAACAACCGGAGTACTTTCCTAAGCGAGGATCTGCCATGCAACAACCCCACATACTCCTCATCACGTCCGATCAGCATCGCGGCGATTGCCTGGGCATCAACGGGCATTCCGTGGTCAGCACGCCCAACCTGGACTTCCTCGCCGCGTCCGGCACCAACTTCCCCCGCGGCTACGTGGAAGGCCCGTCGTGCATAGCCGCCCGGCGCACAATTCTGTCCGGGCAGAAGCCGGCCACCCACGGCATGGTGACGTACAAGGACGGCGTGCCCTGGGAAATCGAACACACGCTTCCCGGTGAGTTGGGCAAGGCAGGCTACCAGACCCAACTCGTCGGCAAGCTGCACATGCACCCGCCCCGCAAGCGCTACGGCTTCGACCACGTGCTCTTGGCGAATTCATCGCTGGGCGACAACGATTATACGAGCTGGCTGCGCGACAAGGGTGTGCAGGACGTCGCGCCCGGCGCGGCCCACGGCGTGGACTCGAACGCATGGGTCGCGCGGCCTTCCCATCTGCTGGAATCGCTGGAGCACACGACCTGGTGCAGCGATCAAGCTATGCGCTTCTTGGAGAGACGCGATCCGTCGGCGCCGTTCTTCTTGTGGGTGTCGTACTTTGCGCCGCACCCGCCGCTGGTGCCGCCACAATTCTACTACGACCGCTACCTGTCGCGGCCAACACCAGAGCCGGTAGTCGGCGACTGGGCGGACCAATACGACGGACCGGTGGTCGGGCTTGGCCCCAATGCGGCTCGCGGCTCGTGGGACACGGAGGATATGCACCGCTGCCGCGCAGCGTACTACGGCCTGATCAACTTCGTGGACGACCAGGTGGGCCGCCTCTTGCAGCACGTGCGCAAGCTCGGCCTGCTGCGCGATACCCTCGTGCTCTATACGTCCGACCACGGCGAGATGCTCGGCGACCACAATCTTTTCCGCAAGACGTTTGCCTACGAGGGGTCCGCCCGCGTTCCCTTCTTCGTCAATGCGCCGGGCTGGCTGGTCGGAGAAGGCGGCGCGGCAAGCGCAAACGTGGTAGGCCTGCAGGATGTGATGCCGACGCTGCTCGACGCGGCAGGCGCGGACATCCCCGAGACTGTCGACGGCGCCAGCCTGCTGCCGCTCATGCGCGGGGAAGAAGCCAATTGGCGCGACTACCTCCACGGCGAGCATCTGGGCACCTACCGGCCGGAGGATGCCATGCAGTACCTCACCGACGGCGAGGAGAAGTACATCTGGTACACGGTCACCGGCGAGGAACAACTTTTCAACCTGGTTGAGGATCCCCAAGAGGGCCACAACCTCGCGCCCAATCCCAGCTCTGAAAGTCGCCTAGCCTTCTGGCGCAACCGCATGATTGACGAACTCTCCGGCCGCACGGAAGGCTACACCGACGGCCACACCCTCATCCCCGGCCGCCGACCCAACGCCTTCCAACCGGACGAATAATCATTCCCATTGCAAAAGCGAGTCTCGCTTGACCACTTGGCGAGTAGCTGCTCCCATCTGACAGTAGAGCGGGGGCTTGCCCCCGCTCTTGCCCGCGACTTGAGCGCAGGAGAAAGATGGATTCCCGCTTTCGCGAGAATGACGGAGTCTTTGGCCCTCTGCGCTAAACGCCTGCCTCACACCAAGTTCCTCCATCAACAGTCGCCCAAGCGGGGACTTGCACCCGCTCTCTTGGCTCCCACCTGACAGTAGCGCGGGGGCTTGTCCCCCGCTCTTCGCCGCGACTTGAGCGCAGGAGAAAGATGGATTCCCGCTTTCGCGAGAATGACGGAGTCTCTGGCCCTCTGCGCCAAATGCCTACCTCACACCAAGTTCCTCCATCAACACGTCGCCCAAGCGGGGATTTGTTCCCCGCTCTTGGCTCCCATCTGACAGTAGAGCGGGGGCTTGCCCCCCGCTCTTGCCCGCGACTTGAGCGCCGGAGAAAGATGGATTCCCGCTTTCGCGGGAATGACGGAGTATTCGGCCCTCTGCGCTAAATGCCTACCTCACACCAAGTTCCTCCACCACCACGTCGCCCAAGCGGGGACTTGTCCCCCGCTCTTGGCTCCCACCTGACAGTAGGGCGTGGGCTTGTCCCTCGCACTTGGCTCCCATCTGACAGTAGCGCGGGGGCTTGTCCCCCGCTCTTGGCCGCGACTTGAGCGCCGGAGAAAGATGGATTCCCGCTTTCGCGGGAATGACGGAGTCTTTGGCTCTCTGCGCTAAACGCCTGCCTCACACCAAGTTCCTCCATCACCACGTCGCCCAAGCGGGGACTTGCCCTCCGCTCCTTCGTTCAAGAGTTTCCGCGCGCCCACGGATGGATTCCGGCTTCCGCCGGGATGGCGGTTCTTAGCCACAATTCATTAAATCCAAATTGGGCGAATCACGAGGGGCGCTTCCGGTGGAAACGCCCCTCAATGCTCGCTAGTAGCTGGCAGCCGCAAGTGCTAGCTGATGACGCCGAGGCGTCTCAGTTCCACCTGCTCCTCTTCGAGGATCTTGTTGCCTACGGCCACGGCAGTGGCCACGGCTTCGTCCATGGTCACCTCGTTATCCACGGCCTTATTGAGCTCGGCCGGGATGGCGGAGTTCCACTCCAGGGTGGAGTACGACTGCGGATAGTCAAAGCCCCAGTCCATGGAGTCGAGGAACTTCTGGGCCAGTTCGGGGAAGTCGTTATTGGCGGTCCAGTTGCGGGAGCCTTTCCAACTGCCGGGCATGGTGAATTCGGCGGTGGAGGCCTCGCCGGTGTCCGAGGTGGTGGCGTACTTGATGAACGCCCACGACTGGTCGGGCGTCTTCACCTGGTCGCCGGCCGCGAAGGACGAGCCGTGCACCACGTTGGCCTGGCGGACGTTGCGCGGCAAGTACTGCACACCCCAGTTGATGTGGTCCAGCGGCGCGAGATGGCCGAATTCCCAGGGGCCGCTGGCGCGGAACGTGAGCAGGCCGTTGTGGAACATGTTCCGCTTGCCGCCGGCATCGGAGGCTTCCGGACGCGTCGGGGCAACACCATGCTGGTGAATGAGACCGTGCATGAAATTGAACGCTTCCAAGCCGGCGGGTTGACCAAAGAGAAACTCCGTTTTCTCATTGTTCAGAATCTCGCCGCCGTTTGCCAGAACGTAGTTGTAGCCTTCAGTCTGTCCCCATACCGAGACGTACGTGCCCCAGCGCTCCGGCGTCTCGCCCTGGCGGATGGTGAGCTTCTGCGACATCTCCAACCAGTCATCGAAGGTCCAGTCCTCCGCCGGCTCGTCCAGTCCCGCTTCACCCAAGTGCTCGCGGTTGTAGTACATGCCGATGGTGGCGTGAAAATTCGGCAGGCCCCAGACCTTGCCGAACAACGTGTAGACGTTTACGAGATAGGCCGGGAAGGTCTCCAGCATATCGATGTTGTCTGCGGCAACGTAGGGCGACAGGTCGTAGAGAATGTTGTTGGCCGCGTGGAACATGATGTTGGGGCCGTTCATGATCATCACGTCGAACGGCGTGCCCGCGGCGGCGGAGGTCTTGAGCTTCGGCCAGTACTCGCCCCATGCGGTCACGTCAATCGATAGATCAATATCTGTACCAACCTCCGCTCGATAGCCCTCGATCGAGCGCTGGTAGTCGCCGCCCTGCGCTTCCGTGTAGCAAATCACGTTGAGCGTTACGGTTTCCGGTTCCGCCGGTTTCTCTTCCGCTGCCGGCTTCTCCGCCATCTCCTCCTGCGGCTCGTCCGTCATGGTGGCTTGTCCGCACGCCGCGAGCAGCAGCGCGCCGCTCCCACCCAGCATACCGGCCAGCACACCACGTCGCGAAACTTTGCTCTGTCGCATTGTTTCCCCCTCCTTCGATAGACCCTCGATGGGTCTTGTCTAGGGGTAGTATATGCCGAAGAGTGTGTTTCAGCAAGCCTGATTCAGGGAACGACTCTATCCCCTGGCAGCACTTGGTCGCACTTCCATTTCTAGAATCTGAGGCACTCGTGCAGTCACTTGCCGAGCAAACTCATTGCAGAACTTTCAGACACTGAAGCTGACCGGCGAGGCCTGTAGGTTGCGCAAGACAATCTCTCCAAATCTAGCGGTCGTTTGCTATGCTGAGACCACTAGCCTGCACGGCGCTTGTCTGATTGGAAAATGTACGCTCAGTTGTCTAACAGGGAGGTAGTGATGGCTACACTCACGGCAGAGAAGTGCGTGGCCTGTCGCGTCGGCGCGCCAACAATGACGGAGGCTGAAATTGCGGAACTAAAGCCCCAAATTCCCGCTTGGAACGTCGTAGAGCGTGAGGGCATTCCGCAATTGGAGCGTTTCTACGCCTTTCGGAACTTCACGCAATCGCTGGCGTTCACCAATAGAATCGCCGCCTTGGCGGAAGAGGAACAGCATCACCCCGCTCTTCTCACGGAGTGGGTGGGCGTCACCGTGTCGTGGTGGACGCACAAGATCAAGGGCCTGCACCGCAACGACTTCATCATGGCCGCCAAGACCGACGCGCTCTATGGGAGCGGCTAGCCATAGAGTGTCCGGCCTCTAACCGCGAATCGCGCACCTAACCGTACTAGCTGTAGTGCTGTAGCGTCGTCCACAAGCAAGTAATTCGACATTCTTGCATTGGTGGGTAGGAGCGCCGGTAGCACAGGTTTGTAACCTGTGCCCAGCCCCTCGGTTTGGTGTGCTCGCTCCACGCTACGGCATGATGGCGCAGGTTGCAAACCTACGCTACCCATCAATGCAATCGTGTTGGGCTGCTAGGTTGGGCCGCCTAATATCCGAGAAAGAAGCTCTCCGTTCGTGCTGAGGGCTGCGCGAAGCCCCTGTCGAAGTATGAACGGAGAGCGAGGCAACATGGGCACCAAGTTTGCTTAATCCCCGCCGTTCACCCTTCGGCCCAGCAGCTCAGAGCCCGCCCCGTACTTGATACGGGGGCGAACGGCATACCGTGTGTTACTTCTGCCGTGAGGAAGCCTCTCTTCTACCCTTCCTCCGCATTACGCCGCAGCAGCAGCGGACTCAGCACCGCGTAGAGCACAAACGCCACAATGAACGACGGCAGCGAGCCGCCGTAGCTCGTGAAGGCGGCCGGCACAGTGTCCTGGATCTGTGCAACAAAGGAGCCCATGAATTCAAAGTTGCTGAGCAGGTTTGTGTTGACGGCGTGGTAGACAATCACGCCGGCAGCCCAGCAGATCAGCGCCAGCCAGTTCACGCCGCCCAGGTACCAGTACGCGCCATCGCGCTCATAGAGCGGCACGGTCTCGTACTGCTGCCTCCGCACGACGAAGAAGTCGGCTGCCATCACGCCAAAGAGCGATATGAAGATGGAACCGATGAGCAGCATGAAGATCTCATACGTCACCATGTTGAGGAATGATGCCAACACGAGGCCGATGGCGGCGACAATTACTACAAAGACCCGCTGGGGAATGCGGGAGAAGACGTTTTGGGCGGTGACGGCCGCCGAATAGATGTCGGCGAAAGCCTGGTCAGTCTCCACGGCCAAGGTAGCAAGCAGCGCGAGCCAGCCGGCGGTGAATACGATGATCGCGCCCGCGATCGCCACCGCCGGATTGCTCAGATCGCCGAGCGTAACCGTAGCCACCAGCAGCACGCCAAGTCCGTAGAACCACGTATTCGCCAGCAGGTATCCCAGTCCGGCGCCGGCAAACGCGCCTCTGTCGCTGCGCCCGAAGCGGCTGTAGTCCGCGATGAGGGGTATCCAGGAGATAGGCATGGCGATGACAAGATCGACTCCGACCCAGAAGGGCGCGCCGTCGGTGCTCGTCTGGGAGAGCACGTCACCAAGGTTGAAGCTGCTCACGATGGAATAGGTGAGCCAGAGCGACGCCGCCGTCATCACCCAGATGCCGAACTTCTCCATCCACTGGCGCACGACCACTATGGGGCCGCCCAGGGCAAACGACGTGCAGATGATGCCGAAGATCACGAGCCAGAGTAGATAGGCGTCGAAGTCGAACATGGTCTTGGCGACGTGGTTGGCCGCCCACGACATGGCCCACAGCTCGAAGGCCGTCCAGCCCACAAGCTGCAGGAAGTTGAAACAGCTGGGCACGTACGAGCCGCGAATGCCCAGTACCGGCCTTAGCAGCACCATAGTCGGCACGTGCACTCGCGCGCCGGCATACGCCATGAGCGAGAGCAAGAAGACGCCGATAATGCTGCCAACAATAACCGCCAGCAGCGCCTGCCGCGGCGCCATGCCCAGCCCTTCCGGCAGCACCAGCAAGGCGCCGGTGAGGATTACGAGCAGACCAACCCCGAGATTGAACCACAGCACAAAGTGCTGGCGGAACGTCATCTGGCGTTCCGAGGGCGGCACGGGGTCCACCCCCCACTCCGGTGGAACTTCCACCCTGGGTAAGACCTTGGACAGTGAGCCTAGCATGCGCGCAAACCTCCTCTTGGAAAACGGCCCCGGGTCCCAGCCGTGCGCCGTAGCAAGCTTGGGACGAGCTACTCGCCGGTAGGGCCCATGATTCCAACCTGATACATCCAAGCGATCCACTTAACGTAAAGAGGCGTGCTGCGGATTCAGCACGCCTAAAAGGTATGGCTTAGCAGTGCATTCCCTCCGCAGGTATTACCCTGATCAGGTTCAAGGGTCTGAGGACGTAGTTGCGTCTCTCGTCTCAGCCCGGACTCCCGGGCACCCCTATCACGCCACTCTTCACTTGTCGGTCGCCGCTTACTGTACCACCATCGTGTCAAACGTGCAAGGGCTAACCCACCGTGCGCTGCGCAGAGAGCACGCAACGAAGTTGGTGCAGGGCCTCAACCGCAAACTGGTGCTGGTTCGCGATGCGCCCTTTGTCCGCAAGGACGCGGGTAGTCGCCCACACCTGCTCCTCATCCGCCGCCACATTCTTCGTAGCGCGGAAGCCTGTCCCCCGCTCCTGGGCGATTCCTTGTAAGAGCTTCGGCCCAGCGACGGCGAGGCACACCATGCCCACCGGCTTGGCCGAACGACGCCCGGTCTGAGGCCCGGCAATCCCGCTTTCCGCCAGCGCCCAGTCACACGCGAACGCGCGCCGTACCAACCGCGCCAACGCCGCCGCATATTCTTCGCTGACCAGGCCGTGGGCGTCTGCCACGTCCCGAATCCTCTCAACAAACGGCACGGTACTTCCGGCATAGGGGACAACGCCGCCACAGAACCACGCTGCGCTCGTCGGCCCGCCAACAATGAGGGAAGCCAGCGCGCCCCCCGCCGCCGTCTCACCCACGGCCAGCATGGCACCTTCGCTCGCCAGCAGCGTGCCCATCTCTTTCACCAGATTCTGCACGTCAAAGTCGCCCCGCGGCGCGGTCTCCCGCTCTTTCTCGCCGAGACTTGCAGCATCTGGGGCAGATACATTCGCTGAATTAACGCGCAAGAGTACGTTCATCGCCATCCCGCTGAGTCACGTGGTCGCGGTCCATTTGCTCTAGCAAGGGCAGCACATACTTGCGGCTCGTCCCGAAGACATCGCGAACTTGGGCCACGGTTACCCGCTCTTCCCGTGCGAGGAGTTCCCGCACTCTCGTCACCGCCAGTTCGTATGCCTTCCGCGCGTATACCAGATCAGTGTCTACGTGAACGATCCTGCCCTGTTCCACCAATACATTCAGCAAGTCATCGTCAACGGCAAGCGTCTCGCGAATGACACTCAGGTTCGGCGGCGCCAGCGGGTCCTGCTCCAGCAAAGCCAACAGTTTCGCGGCGACTTCCTCTTGTGCGGCGCTCAATGTGATTGCAAAGTCGAATAGGGAAAGCGCGCCATCGCTTTCGCCGATCACTGCATCGGCAGACAATCGCTGCACAATCTCACCGAATCTCCGGCTCTCCAGACCAAGGCTTCTCCGCACCTCTTCCTTGCCCTGTCCGTTGCGGAGGGGATAGCGCGCGTGGAATGCCTGCAGCAAGGACGTGACCCGCTCCGTCAAGGCGGCCCAACCGTCAGCAGAGAACAGGAAACGACCGAGGTCTACGGCCCGATTTGCACCCAAGAGCCTCGTGACGGCTTCTTCGAATTCCTGCGCGTCCAGAGGCAAAGCGCCTGCGATGTCCTGCCGTGTGCACGGTTCCCGCTGCCGTATGGCCTGCAGTACCACGTCGTCCGGCGAGCCCTTTTCCAATGTGTCGAGCGCCTGAATGACATCCTCTGCAAAGCGCTTGTGGCGGGGAGGGTACGGGTCAAGGATTTCACCACCGCCCAGCGTGGAGGCCGGGCTGAGTTGACGGATGATGAAGAGGTCACCCTTGCTGAGACTCACCGGCTTCACGAGCAACAATTGCACGAGACCATCCTCCCCCGGCGAGATTTCCTCCCGGTCGAGCAAGCGCACGCGGGCCAGGGTTTCCATGGTCCCGCTGTGCAAGGTGACCACCATCCCGTGTTCCAGCGGGCGCGCGGCGGTTGGCAGCAGCCGGATGCGCACGTCGGCAAAGCGTGTGGCATTGAGCATTCGCGGCAGGCTGAGCACCTGGCCGCGATACACGTCTTCCACGTCCACCCCACCGACGTTGACAGCGACACGATTCCCCGGCAACGCGACCTCGATCTTGTGTTTGTGACTCTGCAGGCCGCGAATGCGACCGCTCACGTTACCGGGAACGACCTGCACTTCTTCTCCCGTGTGAAGTTGGCCGTCGAGAAGGGTGCCGGTGACGATTGTGCCGAAGCCGGTGAGCGTAAAGGCCCGATCGATGGGCAGGCGCGGACGGCCGACGTCACGCTTGGCATCCGTATCCGCGAGCAACTCGTCAAGAGCCGCGCAAAGTGTATCAAGACCCTCTCCATTAGGCGCCGAAACGCGCACGAGCGGGCTATCGGCGAGCACGGTTCCTGCCACCGTTTCCCGCACGTCCTCTTCAACGAGGTCTAACCAGTCGTCGTCTGCAACGATATCGCAGCGGGTGAGCACGAGAATGCCCGCCGGTACACGCAAAAGATCGAGGATGTCCAGGTGCTCGCGCGTCTGCGGCATCACCCCCTCGTCGGCCGCAATTACAAGCAACGCCGCATCGATGCCGCCCACACCCGCCAGCATGTTCTTGACGAAGCGTTCGTGCCCGGGCACGTCGACAATCGAAATCTCTTTGCCGCTCGGCAAGGTGAGCCACGCGAAGCCAAGGTCGATGGTAAGGCCGCGCTCTTTTTCTTCACGCAACCGGTCGGGATCGATGCCCGTGAGCGCTTGGATGAGCGTCGACTTGCCGTGGTCTACGTGCCCGGCGGTGCCAATGGTGTACATGCGGTGTTCCCTGCGCGATCAAGGTGTGGTCGCAAATGCCCTGCCCCATTCATGCACTCAATATACAATGCTTCGCCATCTGCGATCTAAACCGAGGGGTCGCATGTTGCGGCGGTACTATGGAAAGGCATGCCCATATGGTCGTGCCTTGGCTTACGGAATGTGGTCATTCAGGGCGCTTCACACGCCTGTTCGTCTGATAGCGCGCAAGCGCTCAGGCGTCCTTCACTATCTTGAAAACACTCGCCTTCTTGCCCGATACGAGAATGTCGTAGCGGTTCAAGACCGCAAACGTGCCCTTGAACTCACGCAAACTGCTCTCAATCTGCTGTGGCCTACCCGAGAGCAGCACCAGAAGGCCATTTGGGCACAGGACGCGGTTAAACTCGTGCAGCATGCCGCGGTGTAGCTTCTCAAGGTCAGTCAGTTGACTCTCATAGAACCCCCACGGCGGGTCGGTGATAATCTTGCTCACCGATTCCGGCGCGAATGTACGCAGGTCCAACGCGTCCCAGCGTCCGACCACGAACTTCCGCCGCTTACTGTTCACTACCCAGCGCAACTGCCGAACTTTCGAGCGCAAGTCCTTGACTTGCTTCGCGTCGACATCGCCGGCAAGCACTGTGCGATAGGGAAAAGACCGGGCCCGTTCCAACGGAATCGCCCCCGATCCGCAGAAGGGGTCCAGCATGACGTCTTCTTCGGTCGGTTCGGAAATCAGGCCAAGCAGATGACAGAGTTCCGGCCGCAGCTCGCCCCGTGCCAGGGTCTTTTCGTACGCCCTATGACGGGTGATGCGCAGGCCCGCGAACCCATATCCTTCGCGCCGGGCCAACAGCCAGAATTCGATGTCGGGATTGCTGGCGTCAGGAGTGAGCCGCCGGTCTTGGGTAAGGAGCCGTTCCAATGCGAGGCGCGTGCGTTGCGGAATGGGAACGAATTGATTCTCGAGCGAGGCCATGAAGCGAAACGTCTGGCCTTTGCGGGGCAAATGCGGCGCAGCACGGCGTAAGAGCTGCCCATCCGCCAGCAGAGTCTGGCTGATTTGCGCCATGGGATTGCGTCCCAGCCCGTCGAATGACATGAGACAGACGAAACTATTGTTGCAGAACCTGAGTTTCTGGACTGCGGCCACATTTGAAGTAGACCGATAGACGACGAGACCGTCGAGCAAGAGCTCTGATTCCACATCCTGGAGCGATCGCTCTAGCGCGGCCGCGACGACCTCTCCCATGCCGGGGATGAATGTAGAAGCATATGTGGTCATAGGTGTGGACTAGTGAATACCTGCGCCTAGGCGAACTGGGTGACCGCCGTCACCTATGATTGCACAAATTGCCCCATGGCTACATGAACGCACCTTCCCCTAATCGCAAAGACCGGCGCGCAATGCCGCCAAACAACCAAGACCAGGCCGGTTCGGCAACGCTGTACCTTCACCCAATCCTACTCCCCATTGAAGTCCTTTGCATAACCCCCGCCACAGCGAGGTAGTCCCCTCTCCCCGAGGAGGGGGGTACCTAGTTGCCCTCTAGACCTAGATTGGCAAAGGTCTCCCATTGAGTGAAGGCGACTTGCATCTCATAGCACGAGGCTTGGCGAATTCTTGTCACGGGTGATCGCTGCCAGCAGAGGCTCATTCCTCGCACACGACACCATCGCCGTCACCGTCACGCGGCGGGTCGGCGATTATCGCTATGGGGAAACCGCGGCCGTCGCCGTTACTCCCTTGGACCCGCTCCACACCAGCCGCCTCTGCCGCCGCACAGGTTGCGTACACGGTTGGTGTCGCGGTAGGGGTCGGCGCCGGAGTGGGGCTAGGCGTTGGCGTTACACTCGGCGTGGGTGAAGGCGTCGGTGTTGGTGTCGGAGTTGGAGTCGGCGTGGGCGTGGGCAAGACAATCACCGGCGTCTCATCGCACTTCTCCAACATCGTGCGCAATGCCGTTACCTCCTCATCGTCCGCACTGAGTTCCCAGAAGACCTTCACCGCAATCCAGTCCTGCGCATACTGACACCAGGCAGACTCCGCAGACGGCTTCCACTCCGCGGGGTCGCGGCCGCCCTTGGAGCGGTTGCTGGAGGACGACACAGCGGTCAGAGTCTGAGACAGAGTGAGATCGTTGGCATAGGCGAAGCGCCGTTCGAACGACCACCGCCAGCCCCCTGACTCATGCGCTTCCACAAGCGGCACCATATGGTCTATGTCTATGCCTGAAGCACTTGTAACGGTTTCCTCGTCGTACCATGAATACCATGTGCCGGGAGGGACGCACGCATCGTCATCCGTACCCAGCGTGCGAGCCTCGGCTACAAGCACCTCCTCCCGCGTGTTGCAGCCATCATCGTCGGCGTCGTCCCAACCGCTCTGATCGTACATCCAGCGCCCGTAGTCGATGCCGCCATCGGATTCCGGCGCGGTTTTGAGCTCCAGCCCCGCAATGCTTGTCGTGGTTGGCGTTGTCTGCGCCGGTACGCAGTTGGCCTCGTAAAAGACGTCAACCCCATGCCAACCGGATTGCTTCAGACTCTCCCGCACCGCTTCGAGTTGCGTGCATAAGTCCGCAGTGGGGCCGCCATCGATTGTGATAGCAAACCACACTGCCGCTACAAATAGCGCCAGCATATAGACCACCCTTTAAACTGTAGTAGCGCGTCCGCGCCAACGCGGACGCACATGAATCCACTATCCCTGTGCGCTACAGTGAGCGCACCAAAACAAACCACCCGCAACGAGTGGAGCGGTTGCTCCTCGCTGCAATCTCAATTGCGATTGCAATTGAATCCAGAGTCCCGCCTGGCAGCGGGCCTATCCAACAGCGGGATCAGCTACGGCCCAGCGCTCGGCGAGCCTGTAGAGTCCCATTCCGTGCGATCCCTTAATCAAAACGACGTCGTCTTGCTTAACCTCCTCCTTCAAGAGCGTCTCGGCAGAGTCTAGTGCAGCTTCCAACGCGTCATCGTCGGCTGGGCTTGCCGCCAGCTCTGTGATGCGCGCCGATTCCATGCCTGCGGCGCGTGCGCCCGCCGCGATTGCGGCGCTATCGTTACCAATGGCTATCAGGCGGTCGGCATACCGCGCCGCGACCTCGCCTAGTCCGCGATGCTCAGCGGCGGCATATTCCCCTAACTCCAGCATGTCGCCGAACACCGCAAACCTCTTCCCTTGCCCACCCAACTGCGCGAGGGATTCCAAGGCGAGTGTCGCGGAAACGCGATTGGCGTTATAGGCATCATCGAGCAGGATCGAGCCATTGCGTCCCTGGCGTACGTGCAAGCGTCCCGGCGTTGGGCGCACCTTCTCCAGCCCGTTTCTAATCTCATCCAGCGTCAGTCCCAATGCTTGTCCCACCGCGGCGGCGGCGAGCCCCGCATAGACGCCGGCCTGCCCGAGCACGCGCGTCTTCATTTGCCCTCGTTCCGAGCCGGCATATACGTCGAACCGGGTCCAGCCATCAGGCATTACACTGATATTCCGCGCGGAAACGTCGGTCAATCCCTCCGTGCCGTACGCAAGCACTTGCGCGCGCGTCTTGCCGGTCATCTGCCTTACGCGTGGATCGTTTCCATTGAGTACGGCGGTGCCGCCTGCCGGCAGCGCCTGCACCAATTCGGCCTTCGCTTGTTGCACGCGGTCGAGCGAGCCAAAGAGCTCAAGGTGAACGGGTCCCACCGCCGTTACCACCCCGATGTGGGGCCGGACTTTGCGGCAATAGCCGGCAATCTCACCACGCCACTGGGCCCCCATTTCAAGTACGAGTACCTCGTCATCGGGTTTACTGCGCGCGACGGTGCGCGGAATGCCGATCTCGTTGTTTTCGGTTCCCAGCGCCCGGCAGACCGCAAAGCGCTCCGCGAGCACCGTCGCAATGGCTTCTTTTGTGGTTGTCTTGCCATAGCTGCCCGTGATAGCAATGATGCGCATGTTGGTGCGCTGTCGCACCAGGTAACTGGCAAGTTTCCACGCGGCGTCATTTGGATTTCGCACCCGGATTTGCGGTATGCGCACGTCCGGCAGCGGTCTTTGGCAAAGTATCGCGGCAGCGCCTCGCGTCACGGCATCCGGTATGAAAGCATGCCCGTCGCGCTGCTCGGTGCGCAAAGCGAGAAAGACTTCGCCGGGCCGGAGAATACGGGAATCATGGCACAGCCCCGTACACTCCAGATCAGCGCCTGCAACGTCAGGCGGTGGCTCGCGCCACAGCGAGCGATACACGTCTGCGACCGTGAACAATGGAAAATTCGCTCCTCGGTTACTTCGCGCCGCCAAAGACTAAAGGCTGCAAGGCGCCAAAGGGCGCGTGTGCGCCCAAAGCTGCTCAATTGCCAACCCAGGGGCCATGTTCTATCTTGCTAAGGCCGGCTGGAACCCACTGGCAGGCAATCCCACGCAACGCAGCAAAAAGAACGTCCGCACCACCCGCTATCCGAGCCTCCGGAATTCCCAGCGGCAGCTTACGAGGAGCCGCCCAGGAACCGCTGCCATCCGTTTTACGCGTAGGAATTGGTAAGCCGCGGCCTCTAATCGCCCGTGCCATATCCTAGGAGAGTTTACGCCAACCTGCTATAATGATGCCACCTCTCTTCAGCAAAGCAAACGGACCCCGGTGTTGCTTCGACTATGAGCAAAAAGCTCCGTGTTGGCCTGCTCTTTGGTGGCCGGTCGGCCGAACACGACGTGTCGGTTGTTTCTGCTCGCTCGGTGATGGCGGCGCTCGATGACGCAAAGTACGAGGTGATTCCCATCGGCATCTCACGAGAAGGAACCTGGCTGCTGAACGCCGATCCGCAACGCGCGTTGGCCGACCAAGTGCACACGGCTGCCATCCCGGATTCTGCAAACCTTGCCCTCGGACCGGCTACCGCTCTGGCCGGCGGCGATCCGCCCAAGCGCGCGCGTGACGGCTCCGGCACCGGTGCGCTCGACGTAGTTTTCCCCGTTCTGCACGGACCCAACGGCGAAGACGGCAGCATGCAAGGCTTGCTCCAGCTTGCTGACGTGCCCTACGTCGGCTGTGACGTGCTCAGTTCGGCGCTGGGCATGGATAAGGTCATTCAGAAGCGGCTTTTCAGTCACGCCGGCTTGCCGGTTGCCGCATTCGTCGCGCTGCGGCGCCAGCAGTGGCGCACGCAGCCGGAGGCGTGTCTCGACGAAATCGAGACCGATCTCCAATACCCGGTCTTTGTGAAGCCGGCGGCCCTCGGCTCAAGCGTCGGCATCTCGAAAGCCCGCGATCGCGGCGAGCTGGGGCCGGCCCTTGAGGTAGCGGCGCGCTACGGACCTCGGCTAATCGTTGAGAACGCGGTCCCCAACGCGCGGGAGATTGAGTTCTCGGTGTTGGGCAATGACGAGCCCATCGTCTCCGTGCCGGGTGAAATCGTCGCTGCGCATGAGTTCTACGATTACGCCGCCAAGTACGAGGCAGATTCAGCCCTGCACGTGCCCGCGCCGCTGCCGGATGAGCTCACGTGCGCGTTGCAGTCAATGGCCATCCAGGCGTTTCAGGCGTTGGAGTGCTGCGGCATGGCGCGCGTGGACTTTCTCTTGGACGGCGAGACCGACGCGGCGTACGTCAGCGAAATCAACACCATTCCCGGGTTCACGTCAATTAGCATGTATCCGAAATTGTGGGAAGCTTCCGGCCTGACGTACCCGGCGCTCTTGGACGAGCTCATCAGGCTGGCGCAAGAGCGACACCGCGACGTCAGCGAGCAGGACACGGGGCGCTAGCACGCCCTGTAAGGGAATCACGTAGCCAAAAGGGGGGATTGCCGCAATGGTAAACGGAGACATCAAGATATTCTCTGGCCTGGCCAACCATCCCTTGGCGGCCGAAATCGCCGATCTCCTTGGCACGGGTCTTGGCGACGTGAGCATTGAGGATGCCCCGGACACCGAGACCCTCGTGAAGGTGAACGAAAGCGTACGCGGCTGCGACGTGTACGTAGTGCAACCAACTTCGGCGCCGGTGAACGACAACTTGATGCAACTGCTGCTCATCGTGGACGCGCTGCGCCGCGCCTCTGCCAAACGCATCACCGCGGTGATACCGTACTTCGGCTACTCCCGCCAGGAACGCATGGCGCACGGACGCGAGCCGATTAGCGCGAAAGTCGTCGCCGACATGCTCCAGGGTGTCGGCGTAAACCGCATCATTCTCACCGACATTCATGCCCCGGCCATGCAGGGCTTCTTCAATATCCCCATGGAAACGCTTTCGGCGGTGCCTCTGATCATAGACTACCTCAAGCAGCAGGACCTGACCGATTCCGTTATTGTCGCGCCGGACGTCGGCCGCGCCAAGTTGGCTGAGCAATACGCGGAACGCCTGGGCGTGCCCCTCGCGCTAATTCACAAAGCGCGCGAATCCGCTACGACGGCACGCATCGTCGGCATGATTGGCAACCTGAAGGACAAGTCTCCCATCATTATCGATGACATCATCACCACGGGCGGGACAATCGTCGAGACTGCCCACGCGGTCATGAATGCCGGCGCGAACCCACGGTTGCGCCTGGCAGCCGTACACGGCCTGCTGGCGGGAACGGCGCCGGACCGCTTGAGTCACGACTTCATTCAAGAGGTAATTCTCACCGATACGGTCCACATTCCCGCGGACAAGCACACTGCCAATATGACCATCCTCTCCGTGGCGCAGCTCTTCGCCGAGGCCATCCACCGCGTGCACAACGAGAATTCAGTGAGCGGACTGTACTTGCTCACGTAGGATTGTCGAGCGGTGTGTTCGGGCCCGCGCTCGCAGCGAGAGCACATCTGGCACTTACAAAATGCGGTCAATTGTTGGCGCGGTTACAAAATCACGTTCTTAGTTTCGGTATACTAGTGACAGCATTGGGGATCTGTTCTAAGTGGTAGGGGCTTGACCCATGTTGGTTGATGTAGGCATTGCGTTTGCCGCCGGTGTTCTATCCTTTCTATCGCCCTGCTTCCTTCCGTTGATTCCCGCGTACCTCGTCTATCTCGGTGGCCGACACGTAAATGCCGCCCGCAACGAGACGTCCGCCCGGCGTGCGGTCTTCATCAACGCAATCGCCTTCGTGCTCGGCTTCGGTGTGATCTTCGTTGCGCTCGGCATCGCCATCACCTTTGTGGGCCTCGCGTTTCAGCAAGGGCTGCCCACGATGCGGCTCGTTGGCGGCGGATTGCTCGTCATCTTTGGCCTCAGCTTCCTCGGCTTGCTGCGCATTCCATGGCTGCAGCAGATTTTGCAGCGCGAAGTCTCGCTCCGCAACACGCCGCTGGGCCGCATCGACACCGAAAAGACCGGCCCTGTCACCTCATTCCTCATCGGACTCGTGTTTGGCACGGGCTGGACTCCATGTGTGGGACCGATTCTCGGCGCCATTCTGCTCCAGGCTTCCGGCTCTGACACAGTAGTGCGGGGGGGAATCTTGCTCGCAATCTACGCGTTGGGAATGGGCATTCCGTTTCTCGCGATGGCCGCAGCGGTCGATCGCGCCGCCTCCCTGATGAACTGGCTCAAGTCCCACATGCTGGTAGTGGAACGGACGAGCGGCGTCTTCTTGATCTTGATGGGTATTGCCGTAGCTACGAATTTCCTGGCAATGATATCCGGCCTGCTTGGCTTCTTCTCACTGGAGATCCTGGCATTCGAATGATAGGAGCCGAGCTAGCCACGGAGAGGCCGCCTTTACATTTCGACAACAATACTGCGCTAAACTAGTGAGCAAGGATGAGATCGGCATAGTCTAATCCGAAGTAAGGGGCGGGGACCCTAAGACTGTCAGGGGTTGGTGTTGGCAGATTTGGGGATATGCGCAACCAAGTGCCGTGGGATAGTGCGAAGCAAAAGTATGGAGGAGAGCACGATGCGACGTCGATCTGTTTGTACACTGCTGCTAAGCGGTGCTTCTATGGCCGCACTCGCGGCCTGCGGCGGCGGCTCTACGCTGCTTGATTCAGAGGAGGAGAAGCCGGCCGAAGCCGCGCAAGAGGCCAAGGCCGAGCCAACCGCCGCTCCCGCTGAAGCGCAGCCGACAGCTGAGCCCGAAGCGAAGGCTGAGCCTGAGCCGACCGCGGCGCCCGAGCTTGACCTGCCCAACCTGGGCAATGCGCCGGAAATTACGCTTACGGAGTGGCTCAACTCCGAGCCCATCACCCTGGCAAGCCTGGAGGGCAAGGCCTCTGCCCTCATCGTATTCTGGACCTATACCTGACCGGTGTGCCGCGGCGAAATCCCCAGTTGGGTGGATATCCAGAACACGCTCGTTGACGACAGCTTCAAGCTCATCAGCATTCACTTTCCGGCCTTGGGCGCTTCCACAGACGTAAGCGTCATCGCCGAAAAGTCTGCGGAACTCAGTGTCAACTTCCCGGTCGCGATTGACAACGATCTATCAGCCTGGAACGATTATGGTAACAATGCCTGGCCGGTTGCCTACGCGGTCGACAAACAAGGAGACATCCGCTTCAAGCAAGTTGGGGCCGGAATCGACTCTATCCTCGAAGTGATCGGAAAACTCAAGGCGGCAGGCTAGCGAATCTTCCGGCGCAGAGACTACAGTCGCAAGAAAGAGAACCGTCTGCGGTGCGATTGGCACACCGCAGACGGTTTTACATTAACGTGCGCCAGCCTGCCTGCCGGAAACTTGCCGCTGCCTCCAAAACTCGACGTCTTGCGCCTGAAGGCGTTTCCTCTAACGGCCGCTGGGCTTCTGTAGCAAGAAAAATACGCGGTGCCCAAATGGACACCGCGTTTTGCATTCATGTCACCGCGACATTGTCGCAGGAATAGAGGTCACATGGCTAACGACTATTCCGCTTAGCCCAACTCCTTGAGTTGTTTCACGGCATCGACCACGACCTCGAAACTACCGCCGCCGAACTTGGCAAAGCGGATATTGCCCTGCCGATCGATGCCGTAGAAGGCCGGCCACGTGCGCGTGCCGAAGGCATTCCAGAGCACCAGATCGTTGTCCACGACCACCGGATAGTTCACGCCGAGCTCGTCGGCGCGTTCTTTGATCCCACTGATGTCCCTGGAAGAACCGGCGTGCGGAAAGTGCACACTAATCAACTTGAACCGATCGTCGTGATAGGTATTGAAGAGATCCACCAAACTGGGGATTTCGCTACGGCAGACCGGTCAGGTATACGTCCAGAAAACGATGAGAGCAGAGGCCTTGCCCTCCAGGCTTGCCAGCGTAATCGGCTCTGAGTTAAACCAGCCGGTGAGTGTAATCTCGGGCGCTTTGCCGAGGTTGGGCATATCGAGCTCGGGCGCTGCCGTGGGTGCAACCTCTGCCTGTTTCGGGGCCTCGGCCGTCGGCTGCGCTTCAGCGGGAGCGGCGGTTGGCTCGGCCTTGGCCTCTTCCTTTGGCGGCTCGGGTTCCTGCTCTTTAGTATCGATCAGCGTTGAGCCGCCGCCGCAAGCCGCGAGCGCGGCCGCGGACGTGCCGCTCAGCAAAAGGGAACAAACGAAACGTCGTCGCATGGTTCTTCTCTCCAATCTCTTAGACCCGGATATGCTACGGGTACTACGACTCGCGGTCTGTCTCGGGGGCCGCTCCACCCAACGTGCCGCGCACGGCACTGCGGCTTTCATCTTCCGTTAGGTCTTATCGTAGCGTGAATCAGCGGCACCTTCCAGTTGCCAATACTCCACATGCTACAACGATGTCACAACACCTGTGATAGCCTTGTCGGCAGGACGATTAAAGTTCTCAAGGAGTCGCAATGATGAGTGATTCTTCTCTACCTCAGCCGGCGCCGACGCCTGGCGACACCGCCTGGTGGACCCACGACCGCTTCGGCCTCTTCATCCACTGGGGCATCTACGCCTTGGCTGCCCGCCACGAGTGGGTGAAGAAGTACGAGCAGATTAGCGACGCGGACTATCAGCCCTATTTCGACCACTTCGACCCCGATCTCTACGACCCGAAAGAGTGGGCGCGCATCGCCCGCGAGGCCGGCATGCGCTACGTGGTGCTCACCAGCAAACACCACGACGGCTTCTGCCTGTGGGACAGCCAACTCACCGGCTACAAGGCTACCAACACCCCCGCCGTTCGGGATCTGCTGCGGCCTTTTGTCGAGGCCTTCCGCGCCGAGGGGCTCAAAGTCGGCTTCTACTATTCGCTCATCGACTGGCACCATCCCGAGTTTCCCGTGGACGGCGTGCATCCCCAGGCGAATGACCTCGCCTTCCGGGAAGCTACCCAAGACCGCGACGTGCGCAAGTACGCAGAGTATCTCCACGGCCAAGTGCGTGAGATTCTGACCATGTTCGGCGCTATCGACCTGCTCTGGCTTGATTTCTCCTATTCGCAGCAGGACTACGGCTGGAGCAAAGGCAAGGGCAAAGACGACTGGAAAAGCGAAGAACTCATCCGCATGGTGCGGGAGATAAACCCGAATATCATCATCAACAACCGCAGCGAGATTGAGCAGGACTTCCACACGCCCGAGCAGTTCATCCCGCCGAGCTGGTTGCACATCGACGGCAAACCCGTGAACTGGGAGTCTTGCCAGACCCTCAACGGCTCCTGGGGCTACCACCGCGACAACCTGGACTGGAAGTCGCCGCAACTGCTCGTGGAGATGCTCGTCGATTGCGTCTCCAAGGGCGGCAACATGCTCATGAATGTAGGACCAACCGGCCGGGGCGAGTTCGATCCGCGCGCGCAAGCGACCCTGACGGAGATTGGCGCGTGGATGCGCCAGCACGGGCGCGCGATTTACGGCTGCACGCAAGCGCCGTTCACACCCCCTAGGGATTGCCGATATACGTACAATCCGGAAACCAACCGCCTCTACCTGCACGTCTTCGCCTGGCCGCTCAAGTACCTGCACCTCCCGGGACTGCGCAACCGCGTGCGCTACGCCCAACTTTTGAACGACGGCTCCGAGATCAAGACCTTCGACTTCACGCAGCACCACCGCTACCCCAGCGGCGGTGAAGACCTGCTCACGCTGGAACTGCCCATCCAAAAGCCGGATGTGCATACGCCGGTAGTTGAGCTATTTCTAACAGTTTGATAAGCTTTAGGCACTGGAATTGCGCGTTTCAGTGCAAGCGCGGGCAGTTCAGTCGTGTGCCCGGCTTGCAGGATACTGTAGCAAGGAGGCTTTGCATGACTACCGAGAAGAAGCTTGTTTACGGTCTGAGCCGTCGTGCGCTCTTGCAGTCCTCAGTTTTGACTGCCGGTGTGCTGGGACTCGCCGCCTGCGGCACGGTCGCCACCACGCCCGCGGCAGAGCCGGAACAGGCTGCTGAAGAAGAGGCCCCCGCCGAGGCCGAAGCGCCTAAAGAGGCGGAGCCGGTCACCATCCAGTACTACACGGCGCTCAATGACCGCCAGACGGAACTCTACCCCACCATGGTCGTGGATGAGTTCCAGGCTGCGTTTCCCGGTATCCAGGTCGAGACGGTCCTGCGCGAGGGCCCGTTCTACGACAAGCTCCACGCCCTCGTCGCCGCCGGTGAGCCGCCGGACACCTCATGGTTCTCCTATCCTGAAGCGTACCTCCGCGGTGTGTTCACACATGTCACTGATTATGTAAAACGCGACAATTACGATATCAGCGTCTTCCCCGCCGGCGCCATGAAGACCCTCGCCATGTGGCAGGGCGACGTGCTCGGTCTGCCGAACCAGTCGGGCGGCTCGTGGCCGGTGATGCCGTACAACAAGGAAGTCCTGGCAAGCGAGGGTATCAGCGATCCGCCGCTCACGTGGACGGACGATAGCTGGAATGCCGAATCGTGGCTGGAAGCCCTGCAGAAGGTCGCCAAGTGGGAGGGCGACAACCCGACCCGCTTTGGCATAAACGGCATTGGCGCGGGCGTGATGGTGTACTGGGGTCCCATGTGGGCCGGCAGTTGGGTAAGCGAGGACCTGAAGTCGGTCACCTGCGATTCCGAGGAAATGATCGCGGGCATCCAGTATCTAACCGACCTTGTCGCCCGCTATCGGGTCATGGACAAGCCCGGCCAACTCAACGAGGTTTTCGGTACCGGCAACGCCCGCAACCTATTTTTTGACGGCAAGTTGGCCTTCTTCCGCACCTCCGGCGGCCAGACCTTTGCCGTGGCTGAGGCCGTGAAGGATGGCAAGCCGTACGGCTTTGCGCCTATTCCGAAGTTCGGCATCGTCGGTTCGGGCCAGGCGGTTGACCCCAACGGCATCATCAGCGGCGCCAAGCATCCCGACGAGGGCTGGGAATTCATCAAGTGGCAGGCCGATACGCCCAACTGGGCGATTACGCGCGGCAATGCGCCCTCGCGCCAGGACCACTTTGACGCCTGGGGCGAGGCGGTGTACGGCGGTTTTGCGGCGGAGGCCCGGGTTGATGTGTATCGCGAATCTCTGGCCCATGCCGTTACTATCGATCCGGTCTTCTCGCTGCCGAACTGGCGCATACCCATCTGGCGCGACATGGTTGGCCCGGCCATGACCAAGCTCTATAACGGCGAAGGCGACGTGAAGGAGACCCTGGAACAGCTCAAGGTCCAGATCGAAGGCGAGATGCCGGAGGTCGATTAGCTGCCATTGCGCCTGCATCCGATTGCTTCATCGGATTGCAAAGAGCGTAGTCGCTGAGCGACGAGAAAGCCGTCACTTTCAATGAAAAGCCAACGGGGATAGGGCCGCAATTGCAGTCCTATCCCCATGTGAAGTACCCGCCAACACAACGAAAGGAGATCTACGACAAGCCTCAACAGAGTGCAGGTGAAGCGTTGTCTGATTCACAACAATCGGAGGTAGAGTATCATGACGAAACGCGATTCGGTACTCAGCGCGCTCACGCGCCGCAACCTGCTCATGGGGTTTGGCGCGCTCAGCGCCGCTAGTTTCTTGGCCGCCTGTGGGACCGTGGCAACGGCTCCGGCCGACCAACCGGAACAAGCCGCCGAGGAAGAAGCCCCTGCCAAGACCGAAGAAGCGCCCGCGCCCGCGGAACGCGTCACCGTTAGTCACTACGTGGCCCTCAATGCGCGGCATCTCGAACTCTATCCCACCCTCATCGAAGAACCTTTCGAGAATGACCATCCCAACATCGACCTGGAGACTATCCTCAGAGAAGGGCCGTACTACGATAAATTCAACACCCTGGTGGCTGCCGGCGAGCCGCCGGACGTGCTCTGGCTTTCGCAGACGGAAGTTTTCACCCAGGGCCACACCATCGATGTCGGGCCTCTGATCAAGCGCGACAATTTCGATCTCAGCATCTACCCGCAGCAACTCTTCCGCGACGGCGTCATGTACGAGGAGAACGTCCTCGGTCTGCCGAACCAATCGGGCGGCAACTGGCCGGTGATGCCCTACAACAAGGAGATCCTGGCAAATGCCGGCGTCTCAGATCCGCCGGTGGAGTGGGGCGACCCAAGTTGGAACGCGGAGACGTTCCTCGAAGCGCTGGTGAAGACCACGCAGCGCGAGGGCGAGAACCCGCTCCACTTCGGCATCGGCAACATCGGCCGCGGCGTGATCGCGGCGAACTGGGGACCTTTCTGGGGCGCCCGCTGGGTGGCGGAAGACTTCAAGACCGTGGTCTGCGATTCGCCTGAGATGATCGACGCGATCCGCTACCTCACCGAGTTGTCGTCGAAGCATCGTGTCATGCCCGTGCCGGGCGAACTTAACGACACCTTTGGTACCGGCAATACCCGCAACAACTTCCTCAACGGCAAGCTCGCGTTTTTGCAGACTTCCGGCGGCGGTACGTTTGCCATCGCCCAAGGCGTGCAGGAAGGCAAGCCGTTTGCCTACGCGCCGCTGCCCACGTTTATGCACACCGCGTCGGCGCAGGCGCTTGACTCTAACGGCCTGATTGGCGCGAGCAAGGTGCAGGATGAGGGCTGGGAACTCATCAAGTGGCATGCCACGCATCCAAACTGGGCCATCGGCCGCGGCAATGCGCCGGCGCGGCTCGATCACTTCGAAGTCTGGGCGCGTGAACTCTACGGCGGCGACGTTGCCGAAAAGATTCGCGTCGAAGCCTACGCCAACTCGCTGGCAAACGCGAGCCGGTACGACGGGTTGCGCGTCCTGCCCAACTGGCGCAATCCCATTTTCGACCAGATCATCACACCCGCTCTGGACGCGCTCTATCGCGGCCAAGGAGACGTGGTGGAGACGATGAATGCCCTGCGGCAGCAGATTCAGGCTGAGATTCCCGAGTAAGCTGGCTGCCAACAGTGCATCTGTGTGCTGAGACGAGCGCAGATGCTCGTGTGCAGAGCGGCGCCACTGATGGGTGGATACCTGGCGGTCGCGTTCATGAACAGGAAGACCAGAGGGGCACGGCGCGCCGTGCCCCTCTGCCATAGAAAGGGATTGTTGTATGTCCGTGTCCGTGGCTCAACTCGCCGTGGCCGGTGGCACACCGGTGCGGGATATCAAGGCGCGTCCATGGCCCGCCTGGCCTATGGCTACCGAGGAAGATGTCGCCGCCGTGGCCGCCGTGCTGCGCAGCGGAAAGTGGAACCGCTGGCGCAGCGACCGCGTGGAGGCACTGGAGGAAGCGCTGCAGGAATTCACCGGCGCGGCTCACGTGGTGGCTTTAGCCAGCGGGACCGCGGGATTGGAAGTCGCGCTGAAAGCCGCGGGCGTCCGACCCGGTGACGAGGTCATTGTGCCCGCTTACACCTATATCGCTACCGCCACGGCGGTCCTGCAGGTGGGCGGCGTGCCGGTCTTTGCCGACATCATCCCGGAAACGGAAAACGTCGATCCCGCCTCAATAGAGTCTCTCATCACCGAGCGTACGCGGGCGCTCTTGCCCGTTCATGTCTCCGGCCTGCCCTGCGACATGGCGGCCATCACCGCGGTTGCGGCGCGGCACGGACTCCGGGTTATTGAGGACACCGCGCAAGGCATCGGCGGCATGTGGCACGGCCGGCGTCTCGGCACGATTGGGGATGCCGGCGCGTATTCATTCCAGGCCAGCAAGAACCTGCCCGGCGGCGAGGGCGGTGCCGTAGTCACCAACGACCCGGAGATTGCCGAACGGGCGTTCATGCTGATGCACATCAACTATGAGACACTGGGCTGGAACTACCGGCTCCCAGCCATGACGGCCGCGCTCATTCTCTCGCAGCTTGAGCGCTTTCCCGCGCTGCAGGCCCGCCGGCAAGCGAACGCCGACTACTTGCGCGATGCCTTGGCGGCGATACCCGGCATTGCGCCCACGCGCGCGGACTCGTTTGTCACGGGTGATGGCTTGCACGGCTTGGGCGTGCGCTTCATCAGTTCGGAGTTCAGTGACGGTGCTCCCGTGCCACGCGGCGCATTCGTCAAGGCCCTGCACGCTGAAGGCATACCCTGCGCCTTGGGCTACGGTGATCCGGTGTACAAGTCGCCGCTCTTTCAAGAGGCGCACACCCGCATGCGAGAGCAGTGCCCCGTCGCCTGCGACCATCCCGCGATGGCGAACATGGACTACGCGAACCTGCACCTGCCCAACGTGGAACGCCTCTGCGGGCAAGAGGCCCTGCGCTTCAACCAGCCGCTATTGCTGGGCACGCGCGAGGACATGCAGGACATCGTGGACGCCGTGGCGAAGATTCACGCCAACCAAGAGGCGCTTGTAGCGGCGGCAATCTAGAGCCTTCCCGTGAAGTGGCTTCCGAGGCTGTGCAACCAGCCTGTTCACGCAGTCTCAATCAACGCGTGTCGCACCTAGCCGTTCGCGCTGAGCCTTTCGAAGCGCAGCCCCATGCAACCCAACCCGTTCACGCTGAGCCTGTCGAAGCGCAGCCCTTTGCAGTCCGAACCGTTCGCGCTGAGCTTGTCGAAGCGCAGCCCCTACAACCCAAGCCGTTCGCGCTGAGCTTGTCGAAGCGCTCTTTAGCCGAGTAAGCTCCAATCACACTTCAATAGATAGGGCGCAAACTCAACCATGTTGACTGCAGGCGTCGGCCGTACCACCATCACCCCGCCCCTCGGCACGCCGCTCATTGGATACGGCGGGCGTGAGCGCGGCGCAGACGCAATCCGTGACGACATATACGCCACGACTTTAGTGCTCTCAGACGGCGAAACGAAGATAGCCCTCGTCACCTGCGACCTCTGCGCGCTGCCTGCGCAGCAGGTACACCACGTGCAGCGGCTCATCGAGCAGCGCACCGGTATCCCGCCCGCCCACGTGCTGATCAATTGCTCTCACGCCCACTCGGGGCCGCTGACTACATTCAATGAGGAGACCCCTGCAAGTCTGCGGCGCATCGTGCTGAATCTGCTTGATATGATCGCAGAGTCGGTCAGCCAAGCGGCAGCAAAGCTCGTGCCGTGCACAATCACGGCGGGAAAGGGCTCTGTGCACGCGAGCATCAACCGGCGCGCCCGCAACGGCTACAGCGATGCCGTGACGCCGGACTTTCCGGAAGGCACAGTGGATCCGGATCTGCACGTAGTGCGGATTGACGGCCTGGACGGCACGCCGCTGGCGATTCTCACGAGCTACGCCTGCCATCCGGTAGCGCTCCGCCCGCCGAGCCACGCTGTTTCTGCCGACTTTGTTTGTGCCCTACGCGCAACCGTTGAACCCAAAGTCGGAGTGCCGCTGCTCTTCGCCCAAGGCGCGGCCGGCAACCAGGTGCCAATCGGCCCCGACATGGAAATGGAAAAGCGGCTGGAATTGACGGGGAAGATGCTTGGCGATGAGGTCCTTCGCGTTCACGCTGCGCTCGGCCGGAAAAACCAGCGGGCGCAAGATACACTCGATGAGCAGGGCAGAAAGGCCCGTGAAGCCGACAGTTTGGAATCTCCCGCATGCTCTGGATCGCTCGGCCCAAACACTCGAGCTGACGACTCTCTCAATGCCCAAGCCGGTGGAATAAGGCCACCGCCCCGGCCCATGCTCGCCGCCGCGTCTGAGACCCTCTTGCTCAATCTCTGGAAGGACCAGCCGGAAGTCACTGGCGCGGGTCACTCACATCAGACGTTTCCGTACCTTGCGCCCCCGCTTGTAGACGACATGGTGGAGTGCGCGGTGCAAGCCCTGCGCCTTGGCGACATCGCCCTCGTGGGCGTCGCAGGAGAAGCATTTGCCGAGATCGGCCTGGCCGTGAAAGCACGCTCGCCATTCGCCCACACCATCTTCCTGGGCTACACCAACGGCTGCCTGGGTTACATTCCAACCGCCGCCGCCTATCCCGCCGGCGGCTACGAAGTCCACCGCGCCCACGCCGTCTACCGACTCCCTCACACCGTCAGCCCCAATAACGCCGATAGAGTCATAGCGAAAAGCTTGAATCTCGTGGCAAAGGTCTATGGATGAGAATTTACTAGTGACCCGGCTAATCTCGAAGTAGCAACAGGCTTGACTCAATGGGGAGAGTGCTTTGCCGTGTTTCAGGTGAATCCCTTGCTGCGGCACTAATTCATCCAACTGGTCACTTGCATGGTCGTAACTATTCCGTTGGCGAGGTCTTCTTTGAGGATGAAGTGCTGGGTTTTGGTTTGGGCGCAGAGTTACCACCTGGAGGCTTGGGAGAGACCTGAAATCCGGTAGGTCTCTGTTTGGGACCTGATCCCTTTTTGATCACAACTCTCTCTTTGTTCTCTCGATTAGAATCCATTTCGCGCTCCTTAGGGACTCAATCTTCACTTCGACTCGATTATATCAAGCACAGTAGTAGCACCCCAGCCTTCCGCTGACCTAGAACCTTCTGAATACGTTGAATTGTAAAGGTATGTATAAACTATAACCGACTTAACCTCTTCTGAGACTATGAACTCGAATGTCTCTGGGTGTAACTCTCCCGGCTCTACGACTAACTCACCCTCCTCCCATACACGTTGCACGTCCACTAGAATAGGCCAAGGAATGTCCACGAATTCTTCTTTCACGAAAGTCTGAGCGTACAAAGCTTCGACATGCTCGTCCAAGGTCGGCGCTATATGTTGTATGAGGAAATTGCCATCATGAAGCTCTATTTGAACCCTTGAGTTGTTCTCTAACGTTGCTGTCACAGCGATGTGAACATAGCTTTCACTGATTCGTCGGAATGAGACTTCGTGCGTGATCGTCAGGTGCGGCTCGGCTTCGCGAAAAACCTGCCACTTGTAGGCGGCAAAAGACCCGCCGGAGACGATAGCAACAATCGTGACGAGAGCTTGGGCAATCCCAAGTATCTCAATTGGTGTAGCCGTTTCGGGGGCAACCGCGTTCGTCACAAGAAAAACCACGAACAACGCCGCCAAGACCGCTACTGCCACTTTCACGTAGTTCTTGTTTAACTTGCCCATGCTCGTCTCGAATCATGCTCCCCAGTTCTTAATCAGTATTGTCCTATATGCTGAACTATAAGGCTAATTCTAACATACTACATATAAGGGACATTCAAAGTCGCTTAAGCACAATACCATACACTTTCCCTTATCCAAACCGATGCTCTAGCTGCTTGCACTGGAATATTTCGTCAGCGCAAGTTGCCAAAAGAGGTGGGAGATGACAAGAAGAGCAGCAGTCATTGCGACGGCGGCGAGGGCGAAGGTGGGGCTGAGGAGACCCAGCAGCGCCTGGCTGGGGACCGTGGCGATGAAGGCCACCGGCAGCAGGAACGTCAGGCCCAGGCGGAGCGCGCCGCGGAAGACATCGGTGGGCACGCGCGAGGCCTCGATGAGGTTGTAGTAGAGGTGCCCCACGTTGTTCAGGCGCCCGACGAAGAACGTCACCGAAATGACGATGAACCACAGCGAGTAGGCGATCAGGCACGCGCACACCACCATCCCCAGGTAGAGCAACGCGCCGTACCACGTCACCGGCTGCGCCAGCAGACTGATCGCGTACCACAGTACCCCGCCGCCGAGCACCACCTGCACCAGTGGGTCCCAATCGAATTTGCGGGTTGAGACGTAGAAGCGCGTGTTCACCGGTTTGCTGAGTACGAAATCGAGTTCGCCGCGATTGATGAGCCCGGAGAGCGCGTTCATGTTTTCGCCAAAGATCGACTCCACGATGCCGTCCACGATCATCACCGTAGCCGCCAGCACGAGCATCTGCTCCACGCGCCAGCCGCCAATCGTCTGCACGTGGTTGAAGATGATCTGGATCGAGGCCACGTAGACCGCGGTATAGCAGATGGTTGCGATGCTCCAGACCGTGAAACTCAGCCGGTATTCCAGCGCATTGAGGAAAGAGTTCTTGGCAAAGGCCAGGTAAAGCCGCGCGTAGCGTTGCATAGCCTACCCTCCGTAAGCGCCGTAGCGGCGCACCCCAGCGGCAAACACCCACTGCACGAACAGATAGCACACCACCAGCCATCCCGCCTGTATGGCCAACCCCGCAAGAGCAGCCGAGAAATCGAGCCGGCCCTGCAGCAATTGCACCTGGAAGAAGTAGAGATAGCGAAACGGCAGAAAGTGCGTCACCCGCTCCACCGCCGCCGGCATCAGGTCCAAGGGAACGATGCTCCCGGCAAGGAACATGGTAACTACCCCGTATGATTCGATGATCCCCTCCGTCTGGCCCACCCAGAACGCCAGGAGACCGAGGCACAGCTTGAGGCAGTAATTCAGCAGAAACGACAAGACCATGCTGGCCAGTAGAATCGGTGCAATCTCCCACCTGAGCGCAAAGCCGCCGAGCATCTCCTGTCCAAACAACAGGAAGAAGAGCAGCAGCATCGGCACGAGAAAGGCCACCCGCACGCCCTTGAACGCGACCTCCACCGCAAGTTGCCACAGTTGATAAGGGAACGGGCGTACAAGGTGCGCGGAAAAGGCGCCGCTGCGGATCCAATCGCCGGTGTTCCACTCCAGATGCGGCGTCAGCAGGTTGCTTAACACCAAGAACATGACGTAATAGTTCACCATGTCCTGCACTGTGTATGCACCGACACGGTCCACGGTACGATACGCCGCCAGCCAGAGGGCGATCATGATGAGCGGAATGATCGCCTCGCCGATGAACCAGACGAGACTCTCGGCGCGATACATTAGGGACTCTTGCCAGGAAGCGAGAAATACCGCGCGTAGCTTACGAAACGACTTCAGCATGCGCGGGCTGCCCACCGGAGAAGAATTGGCGCACCACCTCGTCGACCTCGGGTTCGACGATATTGAGGTCGAGTACCGGGTACTCCTGCAAGAGCTGCGCGGAGACCCGTGGCACGGCGTTGCGGGCAATGCGCAGGGAAATGGTCCGTGGCCTATAGGAGACCACTGTGCCGTACGCGGCTAGTTCAGCTTCCGCAACCGGAGACTCGAAGGTCACGGTCATGAATTTATAGTCGGCGTAGCGGCGCACGACTGTGTCCAAGTCGCCATCAAAGACGAGATGGCCTTGATCGATGATGAGCACCCGGTCGCAGAGCGCTTCCACGTCGCGCATGTAGTGGCTCGTAAGGATGACGGTGGCGCCGTAACGGGCATTGTACTCGCGCACGAAGTTTCGGATGTTCTGCTGCATCACCACGTCGAGCCCGATGGTCGGCTCGTCGAGAAAGAGCACCTGCGGCCGGTGGAGCAGGGCGGCCAGCAACTCGCACTTCATGCGCTCGCCCAATGAGAGCTTGCGCGCCTGCACGTTGATGACTTTCTCCAATTCGAGAATTTGCACGAGTTCGTCGAGCGTCTCCTCAAACTGCGCGTCCGGGACCTCGTAAATCTCCTTATTGATGAGGAAGGTCTCCATCGGCGGCAAGTCCCACCAGACCTGGTTCTTCTGTCCCATCACCAAGGCAAAGCGCCGCTGAAAGGCCGCCTGGCGCTGCCACGGCGTGTAGCCCAACACGGACACCTCGCCGCCGGTGGGATAGAGCAGCCCGGAAAGCACCTTGAGAGTCGTGGTCTTGCCCGCGCCGTTGGGCCCCAAGAAACCGACCAACTCGCCGCTCTCGATGGAGAAAGAAATGTCGTCCACCGCTTTGACGTCGTACGTCTTGCGCAGCGCAAACGACTTCAGCGAGCCCACCAGGCCCGGTTCCTTCTGGTGGACTGCATAGTATTTTGAGAGATTCTGTACGGAAATTGCACTCATAGGCGCACGCGTGGCTTCGTACCGACGCTGGGGTTTGGGTGCTCCCTTGCTGGCGCAAGTGGCTGCAGATGGTCCCGCAAACCACAATCAAGACGTGCGCGAATGGGCAAGAAGCCCGGAGAGTATTCTGCCTCTCCTACGCGCTCAGACGGACACACATATGCTATTCTAGCACGTACCCTAAGACCCTCTAGCCGAAAATCTTTAGGTCCATTTGCCATGGAATAACCAAGGGCAAAGGGAAAGCACTGAATCTGTAGTACCCTGCGGAAGCGAGTGCACAATTGGAAGTTTCAACAGCCCCATCGCCGCTCGTCAATATCATTGGTGAGAAAGTTGCCTTGGGCCCGCAGGGCAAAGACCTGAGCCCCCTCTTCGCGCGTTGGTATAACGACTTTCGCGCCCTGAGCAGGCTGGGAGTTCCCATCCAACCGTGGACCGCACTTCAAGAGGAGCGGCACGAGGGCCTAACCACGCGCCAAGAGTCGGAGATAGACTTTGCCATATACGAGCGGGCTAGCGGACGCGCCATCGGCGTTACCGGTATCGGCGTCGACTATCGTAACCGCACTGGCGAGTTCGGCATCATCATTGGCGATCCGGAGGCGCGCGGTAAAGGCTACGGCACGGAGACGGCGCAATTGATGCTCGACTATGCCTTCACTGCGCTCGGCCTACACAACGTTGGACTTACCGTACACGCCTACAACCTGGCCGGTATCCGTGCCTACACGAAAGCCGGCTTCAAGCAGTTTGGGCGCCGCCGCGAGAAGATACTCATGGGCGGCCAGCGCTGGGACGTGATTCACATGGAGTGCCTGTCAACGGAGTGGGGGCCAAGTCCGGTGCTGTCCGCAGTCTTCAAGCCGGACGGACCGCGGGAGTCCGGCTGACGATTGACACCGTTCCCCCTGAGCCTGCACGAAAGCAAACAGAGAGAGTTAGAGCGACCTGCGCCTAACAACCATAGGCAGCTCTACCCTTAGGCCAGCCTTGGCTTGGCAGCGCTGCTCCAAGGGGTTGAATTAGACGTAGCGGACTAGCCTGAGGTGTGCAGTGAATCCAATCCGAAAACACAGCCTGGTAGGTCTCAACTGAATACGAAGCCACAGTCAGAGCCGGCGGCAACCAGGCCGGTCGTCAACATGGTAGGCGATAGGGTCGCGCTGGGACCATTGCGCAAGGACCTGGTGCCAACCTACACGCGGTGGTACAACGACTTCCAAACGCTGCGCACGCTTGACACAATCCCAGGGCCGCTTACGAATGAGCAAGACGAGCGGCAGCATGAGCGCTTGGTTGCGCTCAGCCAGACCCAAGCCTCCTTCACGGTCTACGAGCGATCGAGTTGCCGACCCATCGGCAGTGCCGGCCTCCTCGAGATCGATTACCGCAACCGCACCGCCGAGCTGGCCCTCGCCATTGCCGAACCGGACGCTCGCGGCAAAGGCTACGGCACGGAAACAACGCAACTCGTCGTTGACTATGCGTTTACGGCCTTGGGCTTGCACAACGTGATGCTAACGGTGTTTGAGTTCAATTTGGCCGGCATTCGCGTCTACACGAAGGTCGGCTTCAAGGAGTTCGGCCGCCGCCGCGAGAGCATCTTCATGGGCGGCAAGCTGTGGGACATCATCCTCATGGAATGCTTGTCCACAGAGTGGGAGCCCGAGCCCGGTGCTGGCGCAGGTCTTCAAGCCGGACGAACCCCGGTAGCTCGTTGAATGCAGAAGTGACGGCTTCCGTTCGCCCTGAGCACTTCGACAAGCTCAGTACAGGCTTGTCGAAGGGTGAACCATCGCAAAGAAGTGTTCGCCTAGACGCACATCATCGTTCATGCCTCGACAGGGGCTCTGCGCAGCCGGCTGCGCGCAGCCCTCAGCATGAACGGCGCATGCACGACCGAAGTGAAAGAAACTGAAACGCAATCTTCAACCGCTCTGTACAAGGATGCAGGTAGTTCTCAAATGGATGCAAAGCCAGAGAGCAAGTCACCGGGAACCCCATCGCCGATCTTCAATATCGTCGGGGAGAAAGTGGCCCTCGGCCCCCTGCGCAAGGATCTGGTGCCTACCTATTTGCGCTGGTTCAACGACTACGGCACCATGCGTACGCTGGGCATAATGCCGGTGCCGCTGACCTTGGAACAAGAAGAAAAGTGGTACGAGAATGCAATCTCTCGCAGGGACACGGATATTGCCTTTACAATCTATGAAAAGGCCACCGAGCGGCCCATTGGTAACGTTGATTTCCATGAAATCGATCACCGCAACCGCACTGCCGAATTCGGCATTGCCATCGGTGAGCCGGACGCACGCGGCAAGGGCTATGGCACGGAAGCAACCCAACTCATGCTCGACTACGCGTTCACGGCGCTGGGCCTGCACAACGTGATGCTGCTGGTATTCGCCTATAATCTCGCCGGTATCCGCGCGTACTCCAATGCCGGTTTCAGACAATTCGGCCGCCGCCGCGAGAGCAAATTCATGGGCGGCAAGTATTGGGACGTGATTCACATGGAATGCCTTGCCACTGAATGGGGCCCAAGCCCCGTGCTCGCTGCAGTATTCAAGCCGGACGAGCCGCGCCCGATCGCATAGCAGCCATCACCCGTTGCCCATCGACAGGCTCAGAGCAAGACCCGACAATGTGGAACATCGCAGGTCGCTCCCAGCCCATCAGACGACGAAGTATAGACATTCGAAAGACAAGCACAATTGGTTCGAGCGGCACTATCAAGCCCACAGCAAGAAGACGGTGGAGCTCAATGCGACCGGTCAAACCAAGAACACAGGAAGGTTACAAGTGAGCACAAAACCGCAAGATGACTCACCCGAATCCACGCCGCCAATCTTCAACATCGTTGGCGAGAACGTGGCCCTCGGCCCCCTGCGCAAAGACCTGGTCCCTCTCTACACGCGCTGGTTCAATGACTTTGGCACCCTGCGCACGCTAGGCGCGATGCCCGTGCCGCTTACCTTGGAACAGGAAGAAAAGTGGTACGAACGCGCGATCTCGCGCGGCGACACCGACATAGCCTTCACAATCTATGCAAAGGCCGACGAGCGTCCCATCGGCAACACCGGCCTTCACGAGATCGATCACCGCAACCGCACTGCCCTCTTCGGCATCACGATTGGCGAACCGGACGCCCGCGGCAAGGGCTACGGCACCGAAGCCACCCAACTCATGCTCGACTTCGCCTTCACGGTGCAGGGCCTCCACAACGTCATGCTCCACGTCCACGAATACAACCTTGCCGGCATCCGCGCCTACACAAAGGCCGGCTTCAAGGAGTTCGGCCGCCGCCGCGAATGCCACTTCATGGGCGGCAAGTACTGGGACCTAATCCACATGGAGTGCCTGGCCTCCGAGTGGGGGCCTAGCCCCGTGCTGGCCGCAGTCTTCAAGCCGGACGAGCCGCGGTAGTTCTTGTATGTAGAAGTAACGGCTTCCGTTCGCCCTGAGCCTGTCGCAGGGTCTCCCTGAGCCTGTCGAAGGGTCAACTGCGAAAGTGCGATCTCGTCTAGCCCCTTTCCGCAATTCATGCTTCGACAAGGGCGTCACGAAGCCCACTCAGCACGAACGGGAATGGGGTTCCTGTACTCGAGCCAATAGCCGTTCGCCCTGAGCCTGTCGAAGGGTCTCCCCGAGCCTGTTGCAAGTCGAGCCGAGCAGATCACTGATAACTACCAATTCAAATGCGGAGCCACCAGTGCCACAGCCCGTAGTCAACATCGCGGGCGAGCAAGTAGCGCTCGGTCCCATGTGCAAGGACCTGATCCCTGCCTACGTGCGCTGGTACAACAACCTGCACATGCTGCGCTCGCTCGGCGACATTCCGCAGCCGCTGACACCGGCACAGAAAGAGCAATGGTACCAAAACGCCAATAAAGCCAGTGGCTCGAATATCACCTTCACGATATACGAGCACGAAACCGCACGTCCTATCGGGATAACCGGCCTCTATGGAGTCGATCACCGAAACCGCACCGCCGAATTCGCGTTCACGATTGCCGAGCCGGACGCCCGCGGCCAGGGCTTCGGCACGGAGGCAACACGACTGATGCTCGACTACGCGTTCACGGTGCTGGGTCTGCACAACGTGATGCTGCGGGTTTTCTTCTTCAATGTCGCCGGCATCCGCACCTACACGAGAGCCGGCTTCAAGGAGTTTGGCCGCCGCCGTGAATGCTACGAGATGGGCGGCAAGAGCTGGGACGTGATCTACATGGAGTGCTTGGCCTCAGAATGGGGTCCAAGCCCGCTGCTGGCTCAGGTCTTCAAGCCGGACGCATCGCGGTAGTTCAGCCAAGCAGTAGCTCTCGTTCGTCAGGGCCCGACCCAGACTAGCACCCAAGGCGGTTGCTCTCTGTCACTCCGGCGAAAAGCCTGCCCCGTACTCGATACGGGGCCGGAGTCTAGGGCCCACGGAGAAGCTAGATTCCCGCTTGCGCGGGATTGACCATTTCTAGGATTCAGCCAAGTCCCTTTCTTCTACGGGATTGTGTGATTTAGCCGAGAATCCATTATTTGGGCCGTTCGAAGGGGTTCCCCTCCCAAATCGGTGAATTAGCGGGAGAAGTTTAGGGGTCCAGTTGTCGGTGTACCCAGCGAAAGTCCTTTGAGAATGAAACCGTTTGCCCTGAGCCTGCCAAAGGGCAAACCGTGAAGACAACATAGTCCCAGCACCCTCAGTCCGCTCATACTTCGACGAGCTCAGCACGAACGGACTGAGGGCGCTATTTTGGAAACTCGAGCCATATTTTGCAATTAAGACATGCCCAAGCGCTTCTCCAGGAATTCACGGTTGTACACCGCCGCAGCCCGCGCATCGTCGCCGGTGGCGGTCTCCAGCACCAGCCAGCCGTCGTAGTCGATGGCGTCGATTGCCGCAAAGATTGCGTCCCAGTCCAGCGGCCCGTCGCCCATGAGCGGGATGCGGTCCGGTTCTTTGGTATGGATTTGGGAGACCAATTCGCCGAGCGCCCGGAGATCTGCAGCGGGATCAAACCCCTGCGTGTGGGCGTTGCCAACGTCGAAGTAGACGCCGATCTGCGGCGAATCAATGGCGGCGACCAAGCGGCGGAAGCGCTCCACCGACTGCGGATGCGTGCGGCCCACGCTTTCCGGCGCCATCACCACGCCCGCGCGTTCCGCTGCGGGCATGATCTCGCTGAAAGCATCCACCCAACGGGCAAACGACTCGTCATAGGGCTGCTCGGGCGGAGCGTCCATGGCGCAGAGTATGAGACGTGCATCCAGGTAGTCTGCGGCCGCAATCGTCTCCGTGGCCACACGGACGCCCTGCGCCCGCGCGGCGGCATCGCCCGTCAGCATCACGCCCAAATTGCCGACGCACAGCGAGCAAACTGCCACGCCCGTTTCGGAGGTCTGCGCTTTCAGCAGATCCCAACCGGCGCGATCGGCAAGTACATTCCCTGCCGGGTCGCGGGCGCTGATGGAGAACTCCACGCCCGCAAAACCCAATTCCGCCGCCAACGGCAAGGCATCCCCGCCGTCCACGCCGATTGAACCCGTACGTGTGCCGATTCTCATTGCTAAACCACTTCCAGGTCGTCGGTGAGACGCACCTCGCGCCGCAACTCCGCCGACTTCTGGGCGGCATACGTGAAGGCAAACGACCGCAGCGAGTCGGAGTAGGGCGACAGGATTCCATCCTGTGTGTTGTTTGCCACGGCGTTCACGAATGTCTGGTTGAGCAGGAGGTTGGAATCCTGATCGGACGTGATGGTCTCCGGCTCCTGTCCCGTACGCAATACCGTCGTGCTATCGAATCCTACGGTCACGGTCAGGTCTTTCGCGAGAATGTGGACCACGTTGGTGATGTTTGGCGGTACGCCGGCATCTGCCGCGGGCGAGTTGCCGATCATGCCCACCGCCCGGTTCTTGAAGCGCACGGTCACCGCGTTCACGTCAAAGATGTTCAGGTTCGGCACGTCCGTGAGCAACACAGTATCGCCGGCGGCGTAGAAGGTGTCCGGTTCACCCACGAAGTAGCGCACCAGGTCGATACCGTGCGTGTGCTGCTCGATGAGCATGCCGCCGGATTGCTCCTGCACCCGCCACCACGGCGTGCCCGGCAACTGGCCCCAGCGCACGGCAATGACCATGCCAATCGTCACCCCTTCCAACAGCGCGCGCGTTTGACCGATAGATGGCGCATACCGCATCTGGTAGCCGACGGAATTCACTATCCCCTTCTCTTCAATGTGGGCCGCAATCTCCTTAGCTACGGAAAGCTCGAGAGCGATGGGCTTCTCAATCAAGACCGCCTTGCCGGCCGCAATCACGTCATGGTCGATCTGACCGTGCGCAAACGTGGGCAAGGAAATGTAGACCGCATCCATTTCCACGGCGTCGAGCATCGCCCGGTGATCGGAAAAGAGCCCCGGCTGGATGGGACTGGCCCCATCGGGCAAAGAGCCATTGATCGTGTCCACGGCTCCCGCGCAGCGCGGTTCATCAATATCGCTTAGACCTACAATTTCCGCATCAGGAATCTGAACCAGGTCGCGCACCTCACGCACGGACCGCCCGCCAACGCCAATGATGCCAATTCTCACTGCCACGGCAACTTACTCCCTTCAATGGTGCGCTCGCTTCGCTAGCGCGGATGAGCCGGCGCCACGTGCGCCGGCCGCTTCTCAGCCTATTGTACGTGGCACCGGATGAAACACAAAATCGCCGCATGCAAGTGAATGCTCCTGGGGTCTCTTGCCCTCGAGCCGAAGGGTAGCTACCTGTAATCAGGGAGACTTCTGTGCCCGTCATTCCTGCTTTCGCCAAATTCCGGAATGTTCTGAGGCGGCGCTATGGGTAATGGTCATGCCTACTCATTGCAATCCCGTCCATCCCCACAACAGGTCTCGTGAAGGTCCGCGCAGCCTGCGAAGGCACTTTGTCGCACCGTTTGGCGCAGACTATACTAGGCCGTAAGAAGCCTGAAGCCACAGGAGTTCCATTCATGCAATTGACCGGCATCTATCCACCGCTTGCCACGCCTTTTGTCAACCAAGATCTGGCACTGGACCTCCTTGCGGAAAACGTCAGGAAGCTCGCGCCTACCGGTCTGACAGGATTCGTCGCACTGGGCTCCAACGGCGAATTGCCCGCTCTTACGGAAACCGAAAAGCTGCAAGTCCTCGAAACCGTTGTGTCAAGCGCCTTTGAGGAATCTCAAGTGATCGTTGGCGTAGGCTATGAGTCGACGAAACAGGCGTTAGCCTTCATCGAAGCGGCGGCTGCGCGCGGCGCCCACGCCGCTTTAGTGCTGCCGCCTTCCTACTATAAGTCTGCATTGACTCCGGACACCCTGCGCGCCTATTACACCGCCCTGGCAGACCGCGCCGACCTGCCGCTCCTGATCTACAACATGCCTGCCAACACCGGCATCAACGTTGGGCCCGACGTTATTGTCCCTCTGGCGCAGCATCCGCGCATCATCGGCTTGAAGGACAGCTCCGGCAACATCGTGCAGATCACCGAAGTCATCCGGCAAACGCAAGACGAAGACTTTGCGGTCATGGCGGGATCGGCGAGCTTTCTCTTCACGTCCCTCTGCGTGGGCGCCTCCGGCGGCGTGGCTGCGCTGGCGAATCTTGCGCCGCGTGAGTGCGTGCAGCTATTCGCACACTTCCGGCGGGGCGAGATGGACAGGGCGCGGGAACTTCAGTACCGGCTGATGGCGCCCAATGCCGCTGTTACGACCCGATTCGGTGTCGCCGGGCTCAAAGCCGCGATGACCCTCTGCGGTTACCAGGGCGGCGCACCCCGCCACCCGCTTACGCCGCTGCCGGCCGCACAGCATGAAACCGTGCGCTCCATCCTTGCCGAGGCTCGCCTGCTTCCTGAAGACGCCAGGCCCCATGCCTTTGCCGGTAGCGCTGCCGCTGAGCGCTGAACAGCCTCGCTTGCAGCAATGTGAACGGAAGAGCCAGTGACTATGAGCAATCACACTAAGCCCGGCAAACTGCTTCACAGCGGCGCTCCGACCTACTCTTTAGTCTGCAAGAAATCACGGTCCTCGCTGCCGGATATGTGATTGTGGCACAGTAAACCAGCTTTTTGCTGCTTTTTCTGTGAATTTACTTGACTAATTGCTACAAAGAGTTTTATAATCCTAAAGAGCATGTTTAGACTTGACGCACCGAGGAGGAGTGAGCGATGGCTGAGACGGTAGAACCCGCCGTGCGGCGCCTCATGCGGAGCCGGTCCGATCGTACGTTGGCCGGAGTCTGTGGGGGCCTCGCGGACTACATTGACTGGGACCCCACCATCGTTCGTCTGCTCTGGATACTGGCAGTCTTTCTCACCAGCGGCATGGCAGTACTCGCATACATTGTGCTTTGGATCGTCATGCCGGAGTCACCGTCTTTCACCAATGCAGACGTAGAATTCGCGCACGGTAAACGCCTCACGCGCAGCCGGGACGAGCGCATGCTTGCGGGTGTGTGCGGCGGCCTTGCCGAATTTCTGAGCATGGACATTACGCTCATGCGCGTGCTCTGGGTCGTCGCCACCTTCATCAGTGGCGGCGTCACGCTCATCGCCTACCCCATTTTCTGGCTGGTCATGCCGGAAAGCGGACGGATTACGTCGGCCGCCGACGATACCTTCAAAGACGTCGCGGAACGCGTTGACCCGGTTGTTGAACGGATCGGCGACCGTGTGCGCGAGACGTTCAATCGAGAACCGCGCGCTGCCGATCCCGCCGCTGCCAAGCGTGCCCAAGAACAGGAACTGGAGAACGAAATTCTCGGCATCAGCGAGGAGGACCTGGAAGGTGAGCAGCGCCAAGCTGTTGCAAAACCGACGGTCAAAGCGAAGCACCGCTGGTTGCCCCTGCTTGGAGCCGGACTGATCACTGTGGGCCTCATTGTGCTCTCCGACAACGTTGACTGGGTGTGGTTCTCCCCCGAGTCGCTGGTTATCCTCGTCATTGGCGCACTCCTGCTCTTCTACCGCAGCGGCGAAGGGCCGCGGGCGGCGTGGCGCACCTGGGTCGGCGGGGGTTTGGTACTCCTTAGCCTTCTTTCGCTGTTGGACAGCCTGAACGTCTTCTGGTTTTCGGAAGGAATTCTCGGCGTTTTCCTTATCATTGGAATCGGCCTTGTGATGCTCCTTCACAGAAAGCGGACGATACCCCGACCGGCGTGGCGCACCTGGGTCGGTGGGGGTTTGGTAGCCTTTGGCGGACTAATCCTCATCGATAACTACATGCCCTCGTTTGTGTCCGATCTCACCTGGCCGATGGCCCTGATCGGCCTGGGCGCACTACTCCTGTGGCAGTGGAGCCGTCGCAGAGAAGCCAGCAACGGAAGCTGACGAATTGACCGCGGAAAAACAAAGAGGAGGCGGGCAGCATGGGGACTGCCCGCCTCCTTTCTCTATCCTGCAATGCGAGTCGCCACTAGCCTGCAATGTGCGCCCTGTGCACGTGGCTCGCGAGCCAGTGTATTGATAGGCCGCTTGTCTATGTGCTTGACACACGCCGGTGCATCGGCAATAGTTGTTGTCAAAGCAACCAAGCCCAAATTGGGGAGGATCCACATGGCAAAGACATTGAGCGCCGCGCCAACACTGGCACTGGACGGCGGGCCCAAGGCAGTGACTGCTGCGATCGACGACCGCTGGGAGCGGGTGACCGACCTGGAAAAGGAATACGTGCTGCGGGTGTTGGACAACTACGGCGATGCCTACGCCGAATTGGACCTGTTCGAGCGAGAGTGGCGGGAATTCATCGGCACGAAACACGCAATCGCCATGTGCAATGGCACGGCCACCATTCACTCCGCCATCTTTGCGGCCGGCGCGCACGCGGGCAAAGAGGTGATCGTGCCCTCGGTGACCTGGCACGCGTCCATCAGCCCCATTCTCCATTGCGGCGCGACACCGGTCTTCTGCGATGCGGACTCGGAGACCTTCTGCGCCGATCCGGAGGACGCCAGGCGCAAAATCACCGATCGCACCTGCGCCATCGTCGTCACGCACGTTTACGGTAACCCGGCAGACCTCGACGCGTTTCGCGAGATCGTGGATGGCACCGACATCGTCCTCATCGAAGACGCGTCACACGCTCACGGCGCGACGTGGGACGGCAAGCCGGTGGGCTCGTTCGGGCACATTGGCTGCTTCAGCCTGCAGAAGGGCAAGGCCATGACCGGCATCGAGGCCGGCGTTGCCGTCACCGACGACGACGCGCTCTACGACCGCATGCTGGCGCTCGGCCAGTACGGGCGCTGCGGCAAACTCTGGTCCACGGCCGAATTCGCCGACCTGCGCAATATGGGATTAGGCGTGAAGTACCGCGCCAATCCGCTCGCCATCGCCATGGTGCGCGCCCAGTTCCGCCGGCTGCCGGAAATGAACGAGAAGCGCCGGGCGTGGTTCGACCGGCTCGACGCTTTGCTGAGCGCCATTCCCGGTGTGAATCCGCAGCAGGTCTATCCCAAGGCGGTCCGGGGCGGCTTGGTGCACTACGGCGGGACGCTCGACACTGAGGCCATCGGCGTGCCTGCAGACACTCTTCTCACAGCGTTGGTTGCTGAAGGCGTACAAACGAAGCCGGAGATAACGCCCTTCGGCTATGGCGTGATGCATTTGGAACCGCTCTTCAATGATTACGCTCTTGACGGCGTGGGCGGGCCGTGGAAAGACCTGCCGGCAGATTCGCGCGTCCGCAGACAGCGCGGCCATCTACCCGTGAGCGAGCGCATCCACGATACAGCGCTTTGGATTCAAACGCCTATCGACCCCAATCCGGAGTGGGTAGAGCAGGTGGGCGCAGCCTTTCGCAAGGTGATCGCCAACGCCGACCGCCTCGCCGAGCTTGCGCCCACGGGGACCTAGGCAGTATGTGCCGGGATGCCTCCTTGGGATGGGGCCGAGGTCCGGATAGCGATACTCCCAAGACTACGATAGGCAAGCGAGTGCTGCCAAACATGAGGGAAGTCGATGTGTTACGCTGTCTGTAGACAGTGGCTGCTGTGAAACGAGGAACACGGATATGGACTCTCTGGCGGAATGGATGCCCAGTATCGTTGCGGCGGCAGCCTGGCTTGGCTTGCTCTGGAGATTCGAAACTCGTATTTCAGCGCTGTCCGATCGGGTATCTCGCATCGAAGGTCTGCTTGAAGGGTACTTTATGCAGGCACGAGGCACGAAGGAGCAAGAGTAGAGGCGCAATAAGCGCTTGCTCCCGCCCGACGGCAATGCAAAGAAGGTTGCGCCACAGGCCAAGCGAGTCCGAACGCGACTCTAGGGTGAAGCGCCTTCCCGATTGGTGGTGTGTTCCGCGCCACGACAACGTGCAGTCGCTTCCCGGTCAAGCTCGCCGTCAGATGTTACCACGACGCCGTAGACCTGGCGCGCGCGTTCACGCGATACCTTTTCGTTGCACACGTCATCCAAGACTAACTGCGGATCGCGTTCCAGGGGATCACCCCAGCCACCGGCTCCTGACACCATGTGCCGGAACAGATCGTCTTCATAGATCGTCTCGGTCGCTTTGCTCGTGAGCACACGCGCTTCGGTGTCCGGATTGAGAATGTTCTTTGAAGGCGCGCCGTCACTCCCGCCAGCCAGACCGTAAGCAAAGTACTTATGTCGATCTGAGCGGAGTTGCAATGTCGCGCGCCGCTCACGCAGGCGGTAATCGCGAACCAAGGCCAACCCGCCGCGATACTTGCCCGCGCCTTCGGAATCCGGCACGTAGCCGTAGCGCTCGATGCGCAGGGGCAGCTCAGCCTCCACCACTTCCACCGGATTGTTCGAGAAATTCACGACGATGCTTGCCATAGCGTCGGTGCCGTCGCCCCAGGGCTTGCCTCCCCACGAACCAAAGAGGAATTCCAGATAGACAAACGGGTTGCCGCCGTCGTCGTAGCCGCCAATGCTCACACCCGTATCGCCCCCCACCTCGCAGGCCGGAATGCGGTCGGGGGCCAGTTTGGCGAGCGCGCCCATCACCGCGTTGGCGGTGCGGTAGCCGGTGAGGCCGCGCGCCGCTACCGGTGCGGGCATGCTGGGATTGATGACCGAACTCTCCGGCGCGATAACCTCGATGGGGCGGAAGTACCCCTCGTTATTGGGGATTTCCTCCCCCATGAGACTGCGCACGCAGGCGTACACCGCCGAGCGCGTGAATGGTATCGGCGAATTGATGCCGCCGCGCACCTGCGGCGACGTGCCGGCAAAATCCACCGTCATCGAGTCGCCATGCACCTTCACCGTAACGGCAATGGGAATTGGTCCCGGATCAAAGCCGTCGTCGTCGATGTAGTCGGTGAACGTGTACTCGCCATCCGGGAGGTCGGAGATAGCCTGCCGCGCCAGCCGTTCGGTGTAGTCGAGCAGCGCGGAAAAGCGTGCTTGCAGGTCTTCGTGCCCGTAACGTGCAAAGAGCGTCTTCACACGCCGTTCGCCCACGTGGCAGGCGGAAAGTTGCGCGCGGAGGTCGCCAAGCACAAGCCGGGGCACCCGCACGTTGGCGCGCATGAGCTCAAAGACGGCTTCATTCGGTTCACCGGCAGCGTAGAGTTTGAGCGGCGGAATGCGGATGCCTTCCTGGAAGATCTCGGTGGCGTCGCAGCCGTTGCCGCCCGCGACCATGCCGCCCACGTCGGCGTGATGCGCAATAGATACCAGGTAGCAGGCGAGGGTGCCGTCCAGGAAGACAGGCTTGAAGATGTAGATGTCGGGCAGATGCGTGCCGCCGGCATAGGGATCGTTCAGCATGTACACGTCGCCGGGCTGCACGTCGTTTCCAAACGTCGCAAAGATGCTCTCTATCGCGTGCGGCACCGAACCGAGGTGCAACGGTAGCGTCAGCCCCTGGGCGATCAGTTCGCCACTCGGCTGGCACAGCGCGGTGGAGAAATCCATGCTGTTCTTGAGATTGTTCGAATACGCCGTGCGCAGCACCGTCATCGCCATCTCGTCCACCAGCGATTCCAGCGCATTCTTGAGGATTTCCGTCTCAACCGGATCGAACTCGCGGCTCACGACTGGTCTTCTCCCACTGTAATCACCACATTGTCCCAAGCATCCCGTCTCACTGAGCAGTGCGGCGGAACCAGGATGGTAGTGTCGTATTCCTCAATGATAAGCGGGCCGGGCTGATCGTCTGTGCTCAGCTCGTGGCGGGCGAGCAACGGCACGGACTGCTCACCCATTGCGGCGCCGAAATACGCTGTCCGCTCTTGCGGACCGGATGCTGTTACCTTACTCGTGGCGGCGCTGCCCCAGCGGTGCGCCCCCTCCCGTGGCAAGGTGACCTCAACCCGCAGATTGACTAACTCGACGGGATCGTCGGGCGCCTTATGTCCGTACGTGCGTTCGTGCTCAATTTCAAAGGCTTCCCGCATGACGGCCGGTTTAGATTCTTGGAATGGCACCGTGAGTTCAAAGGACTGCCCCGTATAGCGCAGGTCCGCAAAGCGCTGCCAGACGCCATGGTCCCGCGCGTCGCCGTCGACACCAAGCTCGCCGGCCAGGCGAGACTCCAAGTCTCTGTAGTGCTGATCCACCACTTCCGCGCTCACCGAGTCCAGCGGCAGGAGTACCGTCTGCACGGCGTGCTGAGAAACGTCCACGCACAAGAGTCCCAGAGAACTGAACAGTCCCGGAAACGGTGGCACGACCACCTGCCGGACACCGAGTTCCTGGGCCATTTCAGCCGCATGCAGCGGGCCGCTGCCGCCAAATGCAAACAGGACGAAATCGGCAGGCGAACGGCCGCGTTCCACCGTGACCGCTCGCACGGCGCGGCTCATGTGAGAGACCGCAATGCGATGGATGCCTAGTGCAGACTCCGCAACACTAAGGTCTAGAGGTGAAGCCAATTTTGCGTCCAATGTCGCGCGGGCATGGTCGGCATCAATGGGCAATTCTCCGCCCAGGAAGTGCGTCTGGTTCAGGTACCCGAGCGCCACGTTAGCATCGGTAAGCGTTGGCTCTTCGCCGCCCTGCGCGTAACAAACGGGACCGGGTTCGGCGCCCGCGCTATGGGGCCCGACGCGCAGACCGCCCGCCGGATCGATCCACGCGATGCTGCCGCCGCCGGCGCCCACTTCCGCTATGTCTATGGCCGGCACTCGCAGCGCATAGCCCGCGCCGCGTTGCAGGCGTGCGCTCAGGCTGATGCCGCCGCCGACCTCATAGTCGTTGGTGCGCGTAATGCGGCCATCTTCAATGACCGAGGCTTTCGCCGTCGTGCCCCCCATGTCGAGGGTGATCACGTTGGCGGCGTTCATCGCGTTTGCCAGCGAAAGCGCGCCCATCACACCGGCGGCAGGCCCGGATTCAATCACGTGAATAGGCTGCTCCGCTGCCTTGCCAGCACCCATCATGCCGCCGGCGGACTGCATCATGTAGACGGGAGCGGTTATGCGCCGCTCGTCGAGAGATTCGTGAAGTCGGTTGAGGTACGAGCGCATGACTGGTGCAATATAGGCATTGATCACCGTTGTGCTCGTCCGCTCGTACTCGCGAATTTCGGGCAGCACGTGGGATGAAAGGGAAACGAACACGTCCGGCGCCGCCGCGTGCAGCAGTTCACCGATGCGCTCTTCGTGTTCGGAATTGCGGTACGCGTTGATAAGGCACACTGCAATCGACCGCACGCCTGCGTCCAGCAAGTGCGCTATGGCAGCGTGCACGCTTTCCTCATCCAACTCGCGCACCACGCCGCCGTGCGTATCGACACGCTCGTCAACTTCCCGCCGCAGCGCGCGCGGCACCAGCGGTTGCGGCGGCTCCCAGTGCAGATCGTAGAGACGCGGCATACGCAAGCGCCGGATCTCCAGCACGTCGCGAAAGCCCGCCGTCGTAATGAGGCCGGTCGGCGCGCCTTTGCCTTCCAGAATTGCGTTGGTTGCCACTGTCGTGGCGTGGATAACTTCGCGAATCTTCGCGCTCTGGGAATCCGTTTCGCGGATGAGGGCGTCAAGACCCTGAACAATGCCTTGCGCAAAGTCAGCGGCGGTTGAAGATACCTTCGTCCACACGCGCAGACCCTGGGAATCCATGAAGACAAGGTCGGTGAAGGTACCGCCAATGTCTACACCGACGCGCAGAGATGAGTCCACAGGCATCGCCTAGACGGTCACAGGCACGGGCCGGGCCGCGGGAGACAACTCGAACAATCTGCCGTATCCGGATATCGGAGCGGTGTGACCGAGGGCACGCAAGCACTGCCAGTAGGTGGCTTGATTGCTGGTTACTACCGGTATGCCCAGGTCTTCTTCAAGCGCCTGGATGACATCCATGGTACGGAGGTTCGTACAGCTAATGAAGAGCGCATCGGCATCTGCGGCCGCGTGTTCGCGGGCAAAGCGATAGGTTTCCTCCAGCGGGACAACGCCGATGTCGAACGCCGTGAGAATGCTCATACCGGCCTGGCTCACCACGTCAAAGCCCCAATCCTGCAGGAACTTGACCTCGAGGTCGTTGAGTTCAGGAATATACGGCGTCACCATGGCAACGCGCTGGGCGTCCAGCGCCCGTAGCGCACCGGCGACCGCTCCGGCGGTGGTCACCGCCTCAATCTGGCTGCCACCCCGTAGTCGCTCGCGCAACGCCTCTTCGCCGTCGGCGCCTTCAAAGAAACTGCCCGCGGTACAAGCAAAAGCGATAGCATCCACATTCGCGCTGAGAAGCTCATCTACACCGCGGTCGACGTGCGCGCACATCTGCGCCATGTCGTCGGCGTCCGAGCGGGAATTGCGCATGCGAGTAGCATAAACAGCATAGCCGTCCGGCAGCAGCGCGCAGCCTTCCGGTTCAACGACCGTATTGACCGAAGGTACAAGCAAACCGATGCGTCCGCGCCAACCAAACATGCCGACACCTCCAAACTCTTCGTTTTCAGGATTTGTCAAGGTCTCGAAGTACTATCAAACACAGGGATCAATTTGCGCCAAGCAACTCGGCGCGAGGCCATGCGACGCGTGGGTCGAACCTTGAATGTCCCACATCGCGCCCTTTCGCAAACGAATGCGACAGCTAGAATGATGATAGCGCAGCAACTTAGGCAAAACAACCTCGCTTGTCGCTCTGGTTGTCGGGACATACAATACCCTACGGATGCCAGGCTGCGGCGGTGCGCTAACAGGCCGCACAGCCGCGTAAGAGGACGGCCGCACTCTCCTGGCACCCACTGCTTTCCCGCGTGTGGCGCACGGGCGCAGAACCGCCGGGCGAGTCTCAGGCACACACAGCGATCCGCGAGGTGTAGGTATGCAGATTGGCATAGTTGGATTGCCGTTTTCCGGCAAGACCACAGTCTTCACCGCCCTAGCAGGCGATGCATCGGAACAGAGCCACCAGTCCCACGGCCTGGAACCAGCCCTCGCCACCGTACGTCTCCCCGACGCCCGCCTCGAAGCGCTCTGCGCGCTGTTCGAGACCGAATTATGCATCCCCACGGAAGTGCAGTACCTGGACTTTCCCGGGGCGGGATTTGGCAGGCAAGAAAAGGACGCCGCCTGGGTGGGCACGCTCCGCACCGTGGACGCGCTGCTGATCGCTCTCGGGGTCTTTAGCGGCACGCAAGAGCCCGCCGCCGAATTAGAGAGCATCCACCTTGATCTCGTGTTGCCGGACCTGCAAATCGTGGAAAGCCGGCTAGACCGGCTCGCGTTGCAGTGGCGCACGGCCCCCGCCGCCGAACGCCTCCTCCTTGAACGGGAACAGAGCCTCTTGGAACGCATGCAAACGGCGCTCGAACAGGGCATGCCGGTACGTGCGCTGGATCTTTCCCCGGACGAAGAGCAGGCCATCCGCGGGTTTCAATTCCTCACCATGAAACCCACGCTGGTGGTCCTCAATCTCTCTGAGGAACAGATGGCGCAGGCTGACGACTTGGCCGCGAACGTCCGCGCCGCATATGCGCACGCGCAGACTACGGTCATCGGCCTCTGCGCGCAACTGGAGATGGAGATCGCGCAGCTACCGCAGGATGAAGCGGACCTCTTTCGCGAGGACTTAGGCCTTGAGGAGGCAGGCGCGGCGCGGGTGGTACGCGAGTCGCACGCGCTGCTCGGTCTGATTCACTTCTTCACGATGAATGACAAAGAAGTGCGCGCCTGGGCGATTCCCCAAGGTACCCGCGCACAGGACGCCGCCGGCAAGATTCACACCGACATGGCCCGCGGCTTCGCGCGGGCGGAAGTGATTCCCTGGGATCAGTTGGTCGAGAATGACGGCTACGGCGATGCGCGCAAGCACGGCCTGGTGCGCCAAGAAGGCCGCGACTACGTGGTGCAGGACGGCGACGTGCTCTACATTCTGTTCTCCCGCTAGGCTGTTGCGCTTGCCGGGAGCAGACACACGTGCGCACGTTGGATGGCCCGTCAGTATGCTGACCCACTACAGATCCTGTGCACAGTTTTCCCAAACCGCGCTACATGGTTATATAATCACCTGTGAACACTCTCCCACCTAACACCACTTGGAGGCAATCCGCTCGTGGCACCCCCTAGCACCGCGCAGGCCGTAGCCGACCGCATTCTGGCACTGACCCCGTCTCCTACCATGGCGATGGACGCCAAGGCCAAAGCGATGGTGCGGTCGGGGATTGACGTCATCAACCTCTCCGTCGGCGAACCGGACTTCGATACTCCGGCGCACATCAAAGATGCTGCTATTGCCGCGATTCAGGAAGGCTTCAACAAGTACACGCCCGCCGGCGGCATTCCCGAACTCAAAGAAGCCATTGCGGAGAAGCTCTCCCGGGAAAACGGTGTTGACTACAGTGCAAACGAAGTTGTGGCCTGCGTCGGCGGCAAGCAGGCGGTCTGCAACGTCTTTCTTGCGATTTGCAATCCCGGTGATGAAGTAATCGTGCACGCGCCGACCTGGCCGACCTTTCTTGAGCAAATCAAGCTGGCGCAAGGCGAGCCCGTGACCGTCCCGCTTGCCTCACCGTTCTCGATTACGGCAGACCCGCTGCTGGAGCGCATCACCCCCAACACCCGGGCAATCCTGCTCAATTCGCCCTGCAATCCCACGGGAGAGGTTGCTGAACCCGCAGAGATCCGCAAATTGGCACAGGCGTGCGTGGAGCGCGGCATCTACTTCATCGCCGACGAGACGTACGAGCACTTTCTCTACGGCGATACCGAACACCTGTCGCCCGCTTCCATGGGACCGGACGAAAGGGCCCATGTCATTACGGTGAACACCGTATCCAAGACGTACGCCATGACCGGCTGGCGCCTGGGCTATGTGGCCGGGCCGGAACCGGTGATCAAGGCCATCAACGACCTCATGACGCAGATTACCAGCAACCCAACTGCCGCCGCGCAGAAGGCGGCCATTGCCGCCCTCACCGGGCCCCAGGACTGCGTGCGAGAAATGGTTGCCGAATTCAGTGCGCGCCGCTCGTTGCTGGTGGAAGGGCTGCGCGCGATTGGCTATACCTGCGCCCTGCCGGGCGGCGCATTTTATGCTTTCCCACAAGTCAATGGCGATGAAGCGGACATGGCGGTTGCCGATCGTCTATTGGAAGAAGCCCACATCGCCAGCGTGCCGGGGTCTTCATTCCTCGCCGACGGCCACCTGCGCATGTCGTACGCCACCAGCCGCGAAAAGCTGCAGGAAGCCCTGGAGCGGCTGCAAGAGCTAGCCTAGAATCCCGCCTTGAAAAGAGGTAGGGGCAACCCTTGTGGTTGCCCGTTACACGATACAATTACAATCGCGGCGGTTTAGTACCTACCACGTGATTTCCTGCTACCTGTCTCCGAAACCGACCGCTGCGCCATGCACCGGCACCTTTGCATAGGAGGTAAGCCATGAAGATCAGCGATGTACAAACCCATATCGTATGTAGCGGCAAGCGCAATTTCACATTTGTCACCGTTACCGAGGAGAACGGCCTCTACGGCATCGGCGAATCCGGGTGTTCCGGCAAGGACATGGCCGTCGCGGCGGCCGTGGAGCACTACCGCCCAATGCTCATCGGCCGGGACCCCGCGCGTATCGAGCATATCTGGCAGGACCACTTCCGCGGCAACTTCTGGCGGGCGGGACCGGTGCTCACAGCGGCCATTTCGGCCCTCGACATCGCCCTGTGGGACCTCCTCGGCAAGGCGCTCGAAGTCCCCACCTACCAACTACTCGGCGGCAGGACCCGCGACAAGGTGCGTTGCTATGCTCACTTCAGCGGTGGGAAAGATGGCCCGGATTCCTTTGCGCAAGCCGCCCAAGCGCGCGTAGATGAGGGCTTTGAGGTGGTGCGGTTCGGTCTACCTTCTGGCCCCGGCGATATTTTGGAGCCGGCGCGGGCAGTGTGCGATGCGGCGGAGGCATTTCAAGCGGTGCGCGAGACCGTGGGGCATGAGATCGAAATTGCCATCGACGTGCATACCCGGCTCAATCCCACGTGGGCCATACAGTTATGTAAACGTCTAGAGCCGCTGCGCCCCTTTTTCGTTGAAGACCCCATTCGCTCGGAGAACCCGCAGTCGTTCGCGAACCTGCGACACCACACGAGTGTTCCGATTGCCACCGGCGAGCAGCTCATCACCAAGTGGCAGTTCCGCGAGCTGATCGAGAACGAGTGGATCGACTACATGCGCGCGGACCTCGGCCTGGTCGGGGGCATAACGGAAGGCAAGAAGATCCTAGCCATGAGCGAAGTGCACTACATCGACTCCGCCCTGCACAACCCGTTGGGACCCGTGAACACCGCCGCCAGCGTGCAGCTCGACCTGTGCATTCCCAATTTCGGCATCCAAGAGCTTTCGATGATCCCGCCCGCCATGACGGACATCTTTCCCACCCAATGCCGCGTGGAAGCCGGCCACCTCTATCCCGCCGACGTGCCCGGCATCGGTATCGAGTTCAACGCCGAGGCGGCAAAGCAATACCCGCGTCAGTATTGGGAACACGCCCGCCTGCACCGGGAAGACGGCTCGCTGACGGACTGGTAAGTGCTCCTAGGGGAATATTCTCGCGGACGGAGGCGGCGAGACTCAGTTTCCGCGTAGGTGGATCTCAACGCCGGCATGTACCTTGCACGTAAAGCGTATCCGCCTCTCACCGGCCGACAAAACGCTCACTGACCCATTCGGCCCCCGCACCTCTATGGGGTCAGGATTGTCCGCGAAGGAAACCAGGAGCGTTAGATCACCTTCCTCGATCTGTGGCGGAAGCTGCGGGAAGTCTAGCTCAATGGTGGCGTGGGAATCCGACTCCTGCTGGATTGCGGACGTGCAGTGTCGCCGCAGGTACCGGTAGCGCACCACGTCATCCGGATTCGCGGCCCACATGCTGTCACCAAATGTGGTGCGCATCTGGTCAAAGCGCCCCTCCAGCGCATACGGCGAAATGCACTTATGTCCCTGCGGCGTCTTGTACATGACCAGGTGCGTGACATCCACCAGCCACTTGCCCCGCACGCGCTCCGGTTCGAAGCCCCGCCGTGAGAGCCACTCCGGCAAGTACTCGATCTCGTCATCCTCGGAGAGACGGTTGCGCCAGATGCTGAGGGGATCGAAGTCCGGCGCATTGATGTGTTCGGCGTCGTTGGATGCGCGAGTCAGAGCAAGATAGCCGGGCGTGCGTTCCACCCAAGCGCGCACCGTATCGTAGACCTCAAAGCTGTTCCACGAGGAGAAGACCGGTACCGGCTGTCCGAGCGCGCGCTCCAGCACGTGGTAGGAGTCCACGATCTCTTGTTCGTAGTCTATACTGCTCGGATCCCGCAAGGGCGGATGCGAATAGCTGTGGTTGCTGACGCTCCAGCCCTGGCACAGAAGAAACTTCAGGTGCTCCGGGCCCATGTGGAAGTAGTCATTGAGCGAACTGCGCTCGACGTGTCGCTTCTCGCCGAGCTGTCCAGCCACCACTGCCACATCACCGGGAATGCCGTACTGCTGCCCCAGCGGGAAGGCATTTGCCAGGCAGTCGAGAGTACCCTCGTCAAAGACCACCGAGTAGACGAACGTCGCGTCGTCTTTCCAGGGCGCCACTTCTACTGATGTGATACGCATTGAGTCTCGTTCACCCCTTGAACCAGCCGTCTCTCAACGGCTAGTCGCTAGAAATACCATGCTATTCCTCATTCATAGCGCCATGGTTAGTCCATGTGCTCGCACCCTCGCTCCGGTAGCGCAGGTTTGTAACCCCGTATCACTTACGGGGCAGGCTCTGCGCCCGATGCCGAAGTGCCGAACCTTGCCATTCTGCATGCTGCCGCGGAGCGGGCCTCGCGCGGCCCACTTCTCCTGGACTCCGGCCCCGTATCGAGTACGGGGCCGGCTTTTCGCCGGAGTGACGGAATAGGAGCCTGCAAGCTGGCCTAGCCACAAAAGCCATTCCCGATCACACGGAATCCAACTCCCCCACATTTATACCGCAGACCGGTTCTGCGCATCGCGGAGGCGGGGGACAAGCCCCCGCGCTACAAGCAAGGCGGCTCCTCTCTTTCCGCCATATCCGCGAAAGCGGGGAACCCATCAACACAGACAGCGCCTCTTCCTTGCCGTCATTCCCGCGAATGCGGGGAATCCGTCTACACAGACAGCGCCTTTTCCTTTCCGTCATTCCCGCGAAAGCGGGAATCCATCTTTCTTCTCTTGCAAGTGCGACTACTCTGCTACACGTCTACCGGAGGCATCACCCGCCTCATCCCTGGACTCCGGCTTTCGCCGGAGTGACGGTCACGTGGTTGCCCTCAAAATTGCTTGGTTTCTGCTTGACTCGCGTTATGGAATTACGCTATTCGCGCTGAGTCGTATACGCCCGCCATGCCGAGATCCAGCGGATTGACCTGCACCCATACTTCATCGGGCGTCGCGTCATCCTTCAGTTCAAGCGACACGGTAGTGCGTTCCAGGCCGGACACCGACCCAATGCAATGTCCAATCTGCCGCCGGATCAGGATGTTTGCTTCCTCACGGGTAGCATCAGTATCGGCAGCAGTTTTCGGGTCGCCGTTGAAAGCCACCGCCAACATGCGCGAGACGTCAACGACGCCAGTGTTCTCCACCACAATCTCGGCCACCAGGCGACCGTTCTCACGGCGCACGTGCGATGTTTCGCGGTTCACCCGCAGTCCCGGAGACAGCTCTTCCGGCGTGAGCGAGACAGCTCGGTAGGCGTCAAGAATGCCGTGGCCCAGTAACGGATCCCAGCCGGTTCCCTGCGATGTATTGCGCAGAATCTCGCGGATTTTGCGATTGGAGAGATGCGGATACTGGGAAAACGCCAGCGCCGCAACGCCGCCGCCGAAAGCTGACGCCATGCAGCCGCCCTCAAAGGGAATGTAATCGTGGTCGCCGCCCGTGCCCCAGACCGACTCGGTGGGGTCGTCGGTATTGCGCTCGCCGCCGGGTGTGGCCGCTTCCACGTAGTCTGCCGATGCCGCGATGTTCGCTGCTTGACCGTGCCGGTTCGTCGAACCGACAGCAAATACGCTATCGATGCCGGCGTTCACGGTCGCCACCCGCCGCCCGCGGTTGTCCGCCGTCCCTTTAAAAACCAAGCAGCCGGACTGATACGCGTAGTCAAGCGCTTCGATCAGGCCGATGTTGTCGTAGGGGTAGCTGAAGTCGGTGCCCTTGTAGAACAACGGCACGCCGTCCGTGTGGTCCAGCGTAATGTAGCCATGGGGCATCACGAGCACCTTGGCGCCGTGGTCGACCGCATAGCGCACGGCGCGCGGCCAACTCTTCTGGTGATGCGGCTCGTAGCCCACGCGCAAAACCATGATCGGGCACTTGGGCGCCGTCACAGCCACCTCCCCAACCACGAAGGCGTGGTGCCCGCGTTGATAGGTGGCGTCTGAGCGCATCCCCTCGTATTCCAGCGTGGCATCTTCCTCGGCAAAGTCCCAGCCGTGCACGTCGCCCCGTGTGGGCCGCGGATTGACCCACAGGTGGCCCTCGTGGTCGGGATGAAACCGGTAACCCAGGTCAATCACTGCCACAATTACATCCGGACTGCCCTGCGTTATGGCATGGGCCTCCGGCACCCGCATCTGATCGAGTGCCCAATCATAGGGCTCGCGCACGCCCTCCGGCAGCGCGCCGGTCTGTTTCTCAGTGATGGCCATTGAAATCTCCTCCTGTAAACGTCAAATCTAAAGTACCGGAGGCCGAGCTCCGTCATTACCATGAAATTAGCGCGACAGACTCCGTAATTACTATGTAAATGGCACGGCTGTCTCCGTCAATACCATGCAAATTGCGCGATTGTCTCCGTCATTACCATGTAAATTGCACGGCGGTCTCCGTCATTACCATGAAATTAGCGCAACAGACTCCGTCATTCCCGCGAAAGCGGGAATCCATCTTCGCCGCGCAGACCCTAAATCCCCACCCAACACTCTTGTCAAGCCAAGACAATCGCGGGAATGAAGTATTGAAGTGATCTCTCCTATGTAGCGCGGGGGCTTGTCCCCCGCTCCTTGGTGAGCGAGCACGCCAACGCCTTGTTCGTTAGATAGCTGTCCATCTGCCAAGATGGATTCCCGCTTTCGCGGGAATGACGGATAGTGCGCCCCTCTCGTCTACCACGTACATTCCCTCATTTGCGGCCCACTATAACCTTCAATTAATGGTCAGAATACCGACTAATGGTTAGAATGCCGACCACAATTCTTATTTTGAAATCTGCCCAAAGCAAACCCACAGTAATACCGGCTGCACTGGAATCCAGTCTTCACACTCACACAATCGCCACTTCCTGCGGTATTGTCCCCAGCCGCTCAAACCCATCACTTCTCAGCACGTACATATCTTCCTCAAGCCACGAGGACTCCAGCGACACCACATTGCCTTCCGCGAACGTGATCTCCGGTCGCACGTCGACAGCGGACGGCAGCAAGCTGCCGATCAGCGGTTCTTCGTGCTTGTCCATGCCCACGCCGTGAATCCACCACGCGTACGCATCGGTGTCATTGAATTCTCGCTGGCACGCCTCGAACACCTCCCGCTTGGTCTTGCCGGGGCGTACGCAGTCTTCCATATAGAGCTGCCGCTCGCGGTGTTCACGCCACACCGCCAGGCTGTCCTGCCGCGGCTCGCCGACGCAAAAGTTGAACTTCTGATCGGAGAAGTAGCCTGCGGCTATCGCGGCAAGGTCAACGCGGTACACCAACCCCGCTTCCACCATGCCGGGGCTGCGGATTACCGCGGCAGCGGGCTGATCACGTAGATTCGAGCCGCCGTGGGGCAGCATCCACGACACCGGCGACGTGTTGATCGGCAAAGCCCCGTTGTCCAGCACCGCTTTCGCCCACACCGTGACGAGGTCTTGAAACGAGATGCCTACCCGTACTTCCTTGAGCATTTCTCGGTACCCGGCTTCCGATGCGGCAATCGCCTTGCGAAGCCACTGGATCTCTTGGGGCGTCTTGCACGCCCGCGCTTGCCAGAGCAAGAGATCGGCGGCAACGAACGTCGCCTCCGGCAGCAGCTCTTGCAGCCGCGCCAGGTCGCTTGCCGAGGCAAAGTCCATGTCCAGACCGATGCACGCTCTCGCCAAGCCGCGTTGGCGCATCTGGTTAGCGAATTCCGTCAGCCGCGCCGCCCGCGAGTGGTCGGGCGCCATGACCCTGCACCGGCATGTCCGTATCGCGCAACCCACCACCAAACGTAAACGACCGGTCGGGCGGAACCAGGCAGGTCATCCAGGGCGCCAATCCCTGCGGTTCGTTGAGCCACGGCCCCTCGCTGATTGCCCCGGCCAGATAGGCGCAATTGCGCATGCCGAGCGTAACCAGCGCATCGAGCCGCTGCTCGGACATGGACTGCGTTATGCGTGCGAAGTCAGCCATGAGCCAGATGCCTCGTATGTGCCTCAAGTATGCTTCATTTGCAGGAATTCACCCTTCGACAGGCCTGTACTGAGCTTGTCGAAGTGCTCAGGGCGAACGGATCGGGCTTAAGGAATTTGATCGCTACTCCCAAACACTCCGAGCCTGTTGCCTACTGTCCGTTCTGTGCCCGTTGCCTACCGTCCCTGCTGTGCCTGGCTCCTTCAATTCGCGCCGAGCCTGATGCTCTCCATCCGCGCCGAGCCTGTCGTCTTCCATTCATGCTGTGCCTGCCACTTGCCGTTCGTGCTGTGCCTGGCTCCTTCCGTTCGTGCTGAGCCTGTCGAAGCATGAACGTATTCATCGTGTCATGCCTATGGAATCAGCTCCAACCAGATCGGGCTCGTCCACGCGCGGTTGCCGTCGCTCTGCCGCACACGCAGGTAGCAATAATGGACGTCCATCGGTGAGTACCGCAGCGGCACCTCGTCTTCAAGTTGCACGTGCTGCTGCCGGGGCGCATAGCTCTTGGCCGTGTCTCCGTTCACCACCAGGTCAATCTGCTCGATGTCCGCCGTGCCGACCACATCCGCCGTGAACGTAAAGCGCTCGCCCCGCACGCAGGAACCCATCCACTTGTCGTTCACGCGAAAGTCAACGATCATGCGCACGCCGCTGGTCGCGTAGCAACGCCGGTTGAAGAGCGCGTCGAAGAGGGACAGTTTGTCCAACCGTTCCGCCCAAACGCCGGTGAGCCCGGCTACACCGGTCAGCGGCCCGGGTTCCTTGTACGGATTGGCAGGCCGACTGTCGTGGGTGTCGCTCCCGCTCACGAAGCCGAGCTTCACGCCCTGCATCAGGTACTGGTTGATCTTTTCCTCTTCGACTTCGCCGTCCGTTCGCTGCTTCTGGTAGATTTCCGCCAGATGTTCTTGCTCGTAGAAGTGCGTATGGAAGTGACCGTGCAGCAGAGCGCCCCGGCGTTTCATTTCGCGGTAAAACTCCTGATAGTCTCTGCAAAAGACCGTATCGGGATGGAAACGCTTTTGGAGTTTCGGATCGTGCGCCGCAGGTTGATCTTCGCAGAAGACCGGCGGCTGTCCCGCAATCTCCGGGAAGAAGGCGTGGCGGTGACTGCCGTCGGGGGTGGTGCCGAACTCCGCCGACGGCAGTGCGACAAACTCCCCGGGCAAGTCATATTGCTGCCAGGCGTCTTGGAGTCTTTCCCATGTCTCCTCGATGGAGATACTGTAGGAAAACAACTGGCCGCCGGCAAAGTCGAGGGCGTTCACATCTTTGCCCCAGGCGAAATGCTCGGCAAAGGGGCGCTGGCTGAAGAGCATGCCGTGGGGATCGCCCCAATAGAGCGAGAAGGGCGGCGGCTCCGCCGCGACCCGTACCGGATTGCTCGCCGCCTCGATGTCGCGATATGACGCCGTGACACGGTCTACCGGCCCCTGGACGGGAAGCGTACCTGCGGTGCTAAACGAATTGAGCGCGACCGTTGTTTCGCCGCCACTCGAACGCAAGGTCACCTCGCCCGCGGCAGCGCGCACGGGATTACCAAACCTATCGGTGACGACGACCTTTGCGGCCGCCTGCCCCGTGGCATGCGAAGGGGCGGTCACTTGCAGGGCCGCCGGTTCGGCCTCCTTGATCGTGAGGGGATGACTCTCCAGCAAGGAAAGTTCCGCCTCGCGCGGCAGGAAGTAATGGTGCTTGTCGCGTTCCGGGTGGTAAAACGTAAGCTCGCCAACCGGGTCCTCAACCAGCCAGAAACGAAAGGCATCGATGGCGTTGCGGGGCAACAGGAAACCGTCAGGCGCGGTGCGCAATTCTATCGTAACGCTTTCCGTGGCCCCCACTGCGCCCGCAACACAATTTACGTGCACCACGTGGAGAAATTCGGGCGCCGGGGCATGAATGTCAAACGTCCGCACCACGCCGCCGTCAACAAGCGCCTCGGCCTCCCACACCGATCCCGCCGGCCCACTCACCGCAATAGAGTCCGGCCAAGCGAAGTCGAGCACCCACTCGTCAAGCTGGCGAATGTCGAAGAAAAACCAGAGGTTCCCGCCCGTCTGCAGACCTCCCGCCGGGGGCGTGTAGTGAAGCTGCAGCCTGACCGTTTCTGCGACTCGCAGCGGACCCTCTACACTGACCCGGAAACGCCCATTGACCTCCGCAGACACGGCCCATGCTCCTTGGGATCTATGTCTTGACGGGACAAGTACACAGTACCACTGTGCTAGGGATCCGTTTGCACAGCATGCCTCTTGGCAGTCGGCAAAACGCGGCAGGTATCCTCAACTCAATTGGGCTCGACTACTCCATTGGCTCCAGCCAGATCGGGCTCGTCCACGCGCGGTTGCCGTCCACCTGCCGCACCCGCAGGTAGCAATAGTTGGCGCCTACCGGCGAAAAACGCACCGGCACGTCGTCTTCCAACTGCGCGTGCTGCCCCTTCGGTGTATAGCTCTTGGCCGTATCGCCGTTTACGACCAGGTCAATTTGCTCGATGTCTGTCGTGCCGACCACGTCGGCGGTGAAGGCAAAGCGGTCGGCCTGCACCGTTGATCCCACCCACGCGCCGTTCACGCGGAAGTCCACGACTATGCGCACGCCGGTGGTGGCGTAGCAGCGCCGGTTGAAGAGCGCATCAAATAGGGTGGGACGGTCCAGCCGCTCCGCCCACACGCCCGTCAGACCGGCCGGGCCGGACGGTCCCGGCTCCTTGTAGGGATTGGCCGGGCGGTTGTCGTGGGTATCGCTGCCGCTGACGATGCCGAGCTTGACGCCCCGCATCAGGAATTGGTTAATCTTCTCTTCTTCGGTGACGCCGTCGGTCTGCTGCTTCTGGTAGATCTCGGCCAGGTGTTCCTGCACGTAGAAATGCGTGTGAAAGTGTCCGTGTATGAGCGCGCCGCGCCGCTTCATCTCGCGGTAGAACTCCAGGTAGTCTTGGCAGTAGACGGTATCGGGATGATAGCGCGCGTGGAGCTTGGGATCGTTGGCGGCGGGGCGGTCTTCACAAAAGACCGGCGGCTGGCCCTCCGGCGCGGGCAAGAAGCCATGACGGTGGCTGCCGTCGGGACCGGTGGCGAATTCCGCCGACGGCAAGGCGACAAACTCGCCCGGCAGGTCGTATTGGCGCCAGGCATCCTGCAATTCGTCCCAAATCTCCTCGATGCAAATGCTGTACGAAAAGAGTTGACCCCCGGCAAAGTCGAGCGCATTCACGTCCTTGCCCCAGGCAAAGTGCTCAACGATTGGCCGTTGGTTGAAGAGCATGCCGTGGGGATCGCCCCAATAGAGGGTGTATGGAGACGTATCCGCATCGACCCGCACCGGATTGCTGGCGGCCTCGATCTCGCCATATGACGCAGTAACATGACCGACGGAACCCGTGAGCGGCAATGTTCCTTCCGCGCTGAACGAATTGAGCGCGGCTGTGGTCTCACCATTGGCAGTCTGCAGGCACACTTCTCCTTTGGCGTCACGTACGGGATTGCCATAGCGGTCGGTAACGACCACCCGCGTCTTCGCTTCTTTCGTTGAATAGGATGGGGTAGTCACCTGCAAGGCGGCGGGCTCGGCAGCAGTGATGGTTAGTGGATTGCTTTCCAACACCGAAAGTTCCGCCGCCCGCGGCAGGAAGTAGTGATACTTGTCGCGATCGGGATGGTAGAGCGAGAGCGCACCTGCGGGATCTTCCACCAGCCAGAAGTAGAATGCGTCAATAGCGTTCACCGGCAGCAGAAAACCATCCGGTGCGGTCCGCAATTGAATTGCGATACTCTCACCTTCCGCCACGTTACCGCCGGCGCACTTTACGTGCACCGCGTGCAGGAACTCAGGAGCAGGGGGATGAATGTCGAACGTGCGCACCTGGCGTCCGTCCATCAACCCCTCAGCCTCCCAGGAAGTGCTCTCCGGACCGCTTACGGTTATGCCATTTGCCGAATCATATATATGTTTGCGGTCGCCAAACTGCCGGATGTCGTAGAAGATCCAGAGATTACCTCCAGTCTGGAATCCACCCGCAGGCGGCGAGTACTTTATCTCCAGCGGCACGGTTTCTCCAACCTGCAACGTCCCTTCCGCGCTCACTCGAAACCGTCCGCTGGTATCCGCTGGCATGGTTGGCTGCCACCTTTCGTTTGACTGCTTGAGTAACCGCGAATTCGGCGCTATGGCTTTGCGGTATCGTATCACAGCATGCGGCATGGCGTTCTTAGCATTTGCCCGTAGGGGCGGTTCGCGAACCGCCCCTACGCAGGATTGCATGCCCACGCTTGAAGACATGCAGGTACAACGCAAGCAAGAAGGAGAAGATGGATTCCCGTTTTCACGGGAATGACGGAGTCAATCGTGCTGTTTTCACGGTATTCACCATGGCCGTGCTCAGGCCGCACTAGCGCATGTCGGGCCGCACTAGTGAATGAGAGTGAGAAGACGACTCCTTGTCCGTCACGCGTTTGTTGAAGAAGGCGTGCAAATGGGCGAAGGTAAGAGGGTAGCGCGAGGGGCGCGTCGTCCGTCATTCCCGCGCACGCGGGAATCCATCTTCTCTGTTCACGCCTTGGAGTCCTCGCCCCCGCGCGGGGGCGCGCTTTCGCCGGAATTTCGGTGGTCAGCGGTCTATTTTCATGGCAATGACGGACTGCATTGCCACGAAAACTCAGTCGTCGTGCCTGGAATCCTCATGGTGAAGAAGGCCTAGAACACACGGCGCGCATCTTCGATCCAAATGGGACTCGACCACGCCATCTCGCCATCTTCTTGATTCACGCGCACGTAGTACCAGTCGGCCCGGTCTTGCGGCATCTCAATCTCATCCAGCAGAAAGACGCATTCCCAGCCGGGACTCTCAACCACGTGCCAGACCTGGTTGTTCTTGACAACTACCACTTTAGATAGCGGTGCCGTGCCGTGAACGCGCACGCGCATCTGCTGGGGAGGAGACTGGACGCTGATGATCTCGCCCATGGGCTGGTTGTCTACGTCGAAATCGAGATAGATGCGGACGCCGGTCGTACCGATAGTGCGACGTTGCCAGAGTGAACTGAACATTGCGTCGCGCTCACGGCGCCGGGACCAAGTGCCGGTCATGCCGGCGTGGTGGTTGAAAGTAGTGCTCTTGATGGGCAGGTGCGCGATCTGCACGCTGCTGGTAGCGCGGCCGTCGTGGCTCTCGCTGCCGCCCACGAACCCAAAGCGGAAGCCCTGCCGCAAGCCGTCCTGCAGGAAGTGTCCGGTAGCCTCGTAGGGCGGGTATTCGGCATGGGGCTCATCCCATTGCGTGCGCTCGTTGCGGGCCTTCAGCGCATACGGCTCGCCCTCGTGCTCGCTGCTGCCCCAGTGGCTATAGACCTCCATGAGGCGCTCGAATTCCGGGTCCATGCTTTCCCAGTTGTGCCAAATGCGGTTTCCCAGGCGCGCCGGGTGGTGGGGGATCGAGAGAATGTCTCTGCCCGTGCGGGAGAGGCTGCGAAAGACATTGAAGAGGTCCTGCGGCGTGTTCGATCCTTTCCAGTTGCTGGAGATGAGCGGCATGTCCCCGTGGCGGAAAATCACGTTGCGGTGGCCGCAGTCGGCGTCCGGGCCCCGGTTCCAGGACCATTCGTAGCCGAGCAACGTCACAAACCGCTCCGGCTGGTTGTAGTATTCCGCTCCCTCTTGGATTTCGCGCCATTCGTCCGTGCTTAGCGCGTAATCGTGGTCCGTCAGCGCCGTAAAGTCCAGATGCACCACGTCCCGTGCGAAGCGGTAGACCTCGTCCACGGTCGCCGGCCCGTAGCTCCACAGCAGCGGATCTGCGCGCTTGCGGCTGGGGTTCTCCAAGCGATGACAATGCAAGTCTCCCCAATAGAGTTTGTGATCGCCACGGTAAAGGAATGCGGGCGCCCAGGCCGGATTGCTGAGGGCCTCGATGCCGGTTGCACGGTCACGCGCCCGCACGCGGAAGACCCGGTCCTTCTCGGCTACGCGGCCCCGTACGGCGTAGTGGCTGTCGTACTGCGGCAGCATGGGCACGGCGGACTGCACCTCGCCGGCAGCGCCTTCCAAAGTAAGCTCCAAGTGGGCGCTTTGCTTGGGCAGATGGAATCCCCATTGGTCCCGCAGTTCAAGACCAATCTTGAATCCGCCATCACTTGCATCCGGCGGCACGATGCTGGGCACGGTCACGCGAATTTCCGCCAACTCCGGCGTGCCTTGGTAGTCCAGTGGCAGCCGGATGAGGTTCGTGTCAAATTCCGCGGCGCTCATTATTGCGCTCCTCCCAAAATCTAAGAACCGCAATTGAGATTGTGCCCAACAAGGATCTGTTGTTTCAGGTTGTTGACAAGAATGATAGAGCACCCAGCACACCCACCGAAAGGCGAGGTACTGGGTGCTCAATTGCTACCGTCACAGCGGGCGCGCCTGCGCCGCAACGCCTGCGCGAGCCCGCCTAGCGTTCTACACTACTCGCGTGCCAGCCACTCGTCGAGCACCGTCTGCGCCTGAGCCTCTGTATTGCGCAGGCCTTCCTCGATGGTGGTCTTGCCGGTGAGCATGTCGGGCACGCCGCCGCTCATGATGCCGAGCATCTCGTTGGCGCCGGGCGCCGAGACCACGAAGCGCCGCCCTTCCATGACGTCCACCTGGTGGATGACGAACGGATCGCCGCCGTGGTAGGCCTCACTGTACGACGTGTCGACACGGATGGGCAGCCGGTCGAAGTGCTTGGCCCAGCGGATGTTGACACTATCGTCGCCGAAGTGCTCCATGAATGTCCAGGCCACGTCCTTATGGGTCGCGCCCACGGGCAACACCCACGTGTGGCAACCGCCATAGGTGCGGTTGAATCCGTCGGCGGGCTTGGGCCAGTGCCCCCAGTGGTACTCGAGGTCCGGCGCTTCCTTGGCAATGCTCTCAAACCGGATGGAGCCGGTGTCATAGAGGTTTGCCAGACGGCTGGCGTAGAAGTGTGCGCGGGCGTTTTCATCGCCCTTGAACTCCTGAAGCGCGTCGTAGCCGCCCTGCATGTCGTGCACCTTCTTCAGCCACGCCATGCCCTCGCGGCCTTCCTCGGTGTTGAGCGTAATCTTCGTAGCATCCGCATTGATGTTCTCGCCGCCGAGTTGCCACATCGGCACCATCCACACGTGGCGGTTGGCCCACAACGGACCCCACGCCACCTGCTCGATGGTATTGCCGCCTTTGAACGACTTGGAGATTACATCCTCCAAGTCCGTCCACGTCACCGGCGGGTTCTCCGGGTCGAGGCCCGCGTCCAGGTAGAGATTGTCGTGGATGTAGAAGAAGCGCACGTCGGGACCGAAGGGCATGCTCCACACCTGGCCCTTGTGGTCCATGTCGATACGTAGTGAAGGCCAGATGTCGTCCTTGTTGATAACGGGAGACTGAGCGTAGTAGCTCTCCAAGCTGTCAACAATGCCGCCGGCCGCCACCTGCTGGTTCTGCCAGACGCCCACCTGACCGATGTCAGGCGAGGTTCCCGCGGCCTGCGCCGCGATCAAGATGGTGAAACGATTGCCTTCCGGGATGAGGTCCTTAACGGTAAGTCCCTCCACCAAGGCCTCAATCTCCTGCTTGACCTCCAGGCCCAAACCCTGGGAGAGGTCCCAGCGCCGGGTCGTCCACACTTCCAGTTCAACCGCTTCAGCCGCAGCCGGTTGTGCTTCCTGCTCTTTCGGCGCCTCTTCCTCATCCGGGGCATCCGCCATTTCCATGGGGGCGGCCTGGCCGCAGGCTACGAATAGTGCCCCCGCCGCGGTGACGCCAACGCCGCCGAGAAAGGTGCGTCTCAAAATGCGATCTTCCATAGTCCTCTCCTCCAGAAAGGTAAAACATCCAATGAGCTCTCACATAGAAGATAGTCGTATCTCTTGGACTTGGCAACCGCAGAGGTCCTTGCTTCTCTATACTTAGATGAATGAAGTGTCTCAGGGAACGCGCAAAGCGAAATTAACCATGGCGGAATGGCGCTACGCAAAGCTGACCTGGCCGGAAGTGCGAGAGGCAGCAAAAGAAAAGAAGGCGATACTGCTGCCGGTGGCGGCAATTGAGCAGCACGGCCCGCATCTGCCGATAGATACGGACAATGTGGCTGCTCTAGCCGTGTGCGAGCGCGCGGCGCAGGCCGCGCCGGATAAAATCCTTTGCGCGCCGCCGATCCACTACGGCTTCAACGAGCACAACATGGACTTTCCCGGCACGATTACAGTGCAGGCACAGCACTTCATCGACTACTGCTACGACGTGGCCGTGAGCTTCGCGCATCACGGCTTCCCCATCATTCTCTTTGTGAACGGGCACGCTTCCAACGACCCGCTGCTGCAAGTCTCCGCCCGCCTGGCCACGCTGCATTCAGATGCGGCGTGCGCCCTCGTCTCATACTGGGACCTAGCCAAGGACGACGCAGCAGAGTGGCGCGAATCCGAGTACCCCGGCGGCATGGACCACGCAGGCGAATTCGAGACGTCGCTCTACCTGGCGCTCGATCCGAAGCGGGTGCAGACGGACAAGGCTAAGGCCGATTACCGTGTGCGCACCAAGTGGCACTACCGCGACCTGATGGGCGGCTCGCCGGTAAAGTACGTGGACCACCTCAGCAGGATGTCAAAAGACGGCACCGGCGGCGATCCCACGCTCGGCGCGGCCTGGAAAGGCGAGCGCATATTGGAGACAGTGAGCAAAGCCATCGTCGAGGTCGTTGACGATCTTTGCAAGCTGCCCTACGGCCCGCGCGTAGACCACCACTGAGGCGCGCGTTCAAGGGGCCGATGTGCCTGCGCAATGAGCGCCTATGAAAGTACCTCGTTGACCAATGCCAGCCCTGCGTCAAGCCTTTGGGGCCAGTCGGGCGCAAGATGACGAATGGGATTGGTACAGACCCGAAAGATGCAGACCGCCACTCGCAGATCGAGCGCCCGCTCATCCCAGCCAAATCGCTCCAATGCCGCGGCACGGAATTCATGGTAGCAAGCCCCGCTTGCTTGTGCCTCCGCCTCCCGTCCGAATCGGGCCGACCAATGCATGTGGGCGAGGAAATTGCCCACATCGAGCAAGGGGTCGCCGAGACCGGCCTCTTCGAAGTCCACCAGCGCAAGCCTGCCGTCGTAAACACGAATCATCTGGTCGTCATAGAAGTCGTTGTGCGCAACGGTTGCGGGCTCCCACGCCGTGGCAAAATCATCGAGCTCAGCGGTCGCATGCTTTAGCTTGCGGCGGGCCTCGTCATGGTCCCCAAGCACCTGCCGGAAGACGCGCCGGGCGCGACGGTATGCTCCATAGAGATTGAACGGGCGCACCCCGCTAGCGGGAACAGGCGCATCCCATAGCTGAGCCAGGTTTCCAAGGATTGGATCGAGGTCTGGTCGTTCTCCTCCGCGGATCAGCCTGCGCACATTGTTCCCCGGTATCTCAGACAACCAGACGACGCCTCCTTCCGGCCAGCATCCTGCCAATCGGGGAAGAACAAAGTCGGTGTGCTCTACAAGCTCTGCCGCGCCTATGAGTCGCGACACGCGTCGGGGCCGCATCACCCGCGCATAGAAACGCACTTGGCCGTGGCGATGGCGGAGCACGGCATGGCCGCCGGGTCTATAGCGAACAAGACGCACCCGCACGCGCTGCACGGAAGACGCGAATACGTACTGATTGAGCAAATCGGAAGCAGCCACGGCAGCCGCGGCTTCCGCAAGTCCGGGCAAGTGGGGATCGTCCGGGTAGCAGTACAACCGGACCGGTTGGTCGCGCGCTAGTTCGATAGTGAACTGCCGCTGGGTAACGAACTCCCCCCATGGCCACTCGGCACTATAGGTAGCGATGGCACTGCGACCGGGATTGTAACTGAATTGACGGATGCGGAGGCGCTCGGGGCTATCATCCGCTGCACCCAGCCAAGCGCAATGGGTGTGCCAAACCCACTCAGGACAGAAGAGTTGGGGAAACTCCGGCAAGCCCCGATCACCGGGAAGCGCCGCATGCGGGGAAAGGAATGGCGCAGCAGCAAGGCCGGGCACGTCAGTCCCGACTCGCATTACCGCCGTCCATCCACGTTGCCCCACTAACCGCTGCTAATGTCATCACTCTCGTCATCTTCCGATTCGGTTTCTAGAGGAGTGTCATCAGTTGGATCGGTGTTGGTAACCGTGACCGAAGTGCCGTCATCCGTGGCAGTCGCGGTGTCAGTGGCAGTCTGATCGCCGGTCGCTGTCGCCGTCGCGGTAGCCGTCGCCGTAGTAGTGGGCACGTTCTGACCGTCGGGTGTGTCGTCTGTATCCGTCTGCGTGACAGAAGTGCCGTCGTCTGTAGCTGTGGCGGTTGCGGTAGCCGTTTGGTCCCCGGTCCCTGTCGCCGTTGCGGTAGCCGTCGCCGTGTCAGTCGCAGTTGCCGTCAGGGAATTCCCATTGGTTGGTGTATCGTCCGTCGCCGTTTGCGTAGCGGATGTGCCGTCGTCTGTCGCTGTTGCAGTAGCGGTTGCCGTCTGATCTCCCGTGGCCGTGGCGGTAGCAGTCGCGGTGTTGGTTGCGGTATCGTCATCCAAGTCATCTTCGTCGTCTTCGTCATCCAGTTTGTTGATCAAGCGTAAGAGAACCGCCTCCCTACTCGTGGGAGCCGCGGGATCTGTGCCCGGGGCCGGACTTGAAGGCGTCGTGGCCGGCTCGAGTGCTAGGCGCTGCAGACTAGCCACGGAAATTCCGTACGCGGCCTCCCACGTTGGTGGATCAAGCACGAAATTCCCGTAGTTGCCGCTGTCGATACCAAATAACTCGACATCGCTCAAAGACTGAATGTGCAGCAACTGGGGTTCCGTCCACTCCGTTTCCCACTTTGCCAGATAGATTGGATCGCCATCTTTCAGCATTCCAGTGGATAGCCATGGATCGCCGATATCCAAGACCTGGAGCTCTTCTAAGCTGACTGTTAGGCGCTTGTTCCAGTTTATGTGACGCCCCGCCAGAGCGCGCGTGTCACCGCCCCAATGCAGGATGCCCTCATCATCCGCAAACCATAGGTGCGGAGTGCCCCTCAGTGAAATGACTGTGCCGTGGGGAAGCGTTTCCTCCGCCTGCACCCTGAGAGCCGGAGCTAGCGCGGCAAGCAGCAGGACAGCAATTGCTAGGACGCTTAAGGCGCGTTGGACGAATTTCATGATTTTCAGCTATCTAGGCGCGAGTAAGGCACCACTATGTATGCAGTCTCGGAGCCTGTGTACGATCTTCTGAGAAGAAGGCCGCATAGCCGGTGGAAGCCGTTCGGGCTGAAGAATGCGCGAAGCCGCGGTCGAAGTATGAACGGCTGATCGCCGGCCTAATGCGGACCCTTTCACCTTGCGACAAGCCTGTATTGAGCTTGTCGCAGTGCTCAGGGCGAAGGTTGCGCGCCCAGACAAGTCGATTGTAATCAGGCTCTTGAAGGAGGGTTACCCCCAACCTTCATTACACCCTATGATAGCCGAGGATTGACTGTCACAAAAGTAAACGTATCTAAACCGACATGCAGTGCCCGATACTGCTAGTAATGCGCCTTGAACCAGGTGCTGTATGCTTACACCGGCGCGGCGAATGCGCCGCAGAGGTCGAGCACATCCTGTTGCACCCGCCGCAGCGTAGCCTTGTCTTTACGGTTGTGCACCACCGCTGCAATGCCGGCGCCAATGCGCTGCATCTCAGGCACACCCATGCCGCGGGACGTCACGGCGGGCGAGCCAATGCGCACGCCGCTGGTGACGAAGGCCGAGCGGGTCTCGCGGGGTACCGTATTCTTGTTCACCGTGATATTGGCCTTGGCCAGGGCCGCCTCTACCACCTTGCCGGACGGTCCTTCCTTGCCAAAGTCCACCACCATAAGATGGTTCTCGGTGCCGCCTGAGACCACGCGCAGACCGTTATCCATCAGGGTCGTCGCCAGCGCGTCGGCATTTTCAATGACGCTCTCGCTGTACGCCTTGAATTCCGGTGTCATTGCTTCCGCCAAGGCCACCGCTTTGCCGGCCATGATGTGCATGAAGGGTCCGCCTTGCAAGCCGGGGAAGATGGCGCTGTCCACTTTCTTGGCAAATTCCTCCTTGCAAAGAACGAGGCCGCCACGCGGGCCGCGCAGCGTCTTGTGCGTGGATGAAGTCACGAAGTGGGCATGCGGCACCGGACTCGGATGGAGGCCCGTGGCGACCAGACCCGCAATATGCGCCATGTCCACCAGGAACAACGCGCCGACAGCATCGGCAATCTGCCGCAAGCGCGCGAAATCGATGATGCGCGCGTAGGCGGTAGCCCCGCCGACGATCAGGCACGGCTGGCACTCGTGGGCAATGCGCTCCACCTCGTCGTAATCGATGAGTTCGGTATCCAGATTCACCCCATAGGGCACGAAGTTGTAGACGAGGCCGGAGAAATTCTTCGGGTGCCCGTGGGTCAAGTGTCCGCCCTGCGCCAGCGACATACCCATGACCGTATCGCCCGGTTCGAGCATGGCAAGGTAGACGGCGGCATTGGGATTGGAGCCGGAATACGGCTGGACATTCGCGTGTTCAGCGTCAAAGAGTTGCTTGGCGCGGTCAATGGCCAGTTGCTCGATCTCATCCACAAACTCACAGCCGCCGTAGTAGCGCCGTCCGGGATAGCCCTCGGCATATTTGTTCGTGAGAATCGAGCCGCACGCCTCGCGCACCGCGGCGCTCGTATAGTTCTCGGAGGCGATGAGTTCCAGGTGGTCTTCCTGGCGCTGGCGCTCCTTATCAATCCACCGGTACACTGCCGGGTCTTGCTGCGCAAGCCTCTCCAGACCGGTCAACGATTCCTGTGCTGCCTCTGTGACTAATCCGGCATCCGCGACGATATCGGCCACCTCGCTCTATCCTTTCTTCGAAGTAAGCTCCTGGCTTACACGTGCCGCGCCCACTGCGGTCGCACGTCAATTGTCTGCAGGTCTGCCATGTGGTCTCATTTCAATCGTAGCACAGGGCTATGCCCTGCGAACCACTTTCGCACCGTGCACCTCCCTCCTGCGCACGCTCCCATGCGATCGGAAAGTGAATTGAGCGGCTGGGCCGCAATCCCGGCGCGAAAGCAATGCGACGTTGCAATAGTTGGGGTATATTGAGATGAAGGGTTTTAGACATTCACCGGTCGAAGACAAAGGCGGCGCTGCATGCAGGATGCCGATCGCCCGATAGAGCAAGGGACCGTACAAGTACAACTGGAGCGGCCGCTCATCTTCGTGCTGACCGCCGGTATCTTGCTGCTTGCTCTGATCTCCGGCATCAACGTCCTCTACTCCTTCCTCTATGCCATGCTCGGCCTTATCGCTCTGAGCTACTTCTGGACCACGCGAAATATTCGCAACCTCACTGTGGAGCGCCACCTGCTCTCCAAGTGGGCCACGCTCGGCGATGAGATTGTGGAAAACTTTCGCGTCGCTAATGCCGGCGCGCTGCCCGTGCTGTGGGTGGAAGTGAACGACCACTCAGACGTGCCCGGCTACGAGGCCGGCATCGTCACCGGCCTCGGCCCGCGCGAGCACCGCGAGTGGAAGTCGCGCGCGGTATGCAGCCGGCGCGGCCTCTATCGCTTGGGGCCGTTGCGTGTGTATACAGGCGACCCGTTCGGTATCTTTCGCGCCACCAAAGTGCTGCCCGATGAAGCAACCTTTCTGGTATATCCACCGATAACCGAAGTGCCGGGGCTGGCCCTGCCGACCGGACGCCAGACGGGGGAATCCCGCTCGCTGCGGCGCGCCTTGCATTTGACCACGGATGCCGCCAGCGTGCGCGAATTCGTGCCCGGCGATGCCTTGCACATCATTCACTGGCCTACCACGGCCCGGCGCGGCCGCCTGCAGTCCAAGGAATTCGATATGGAGCCCGGCGGCAGCACGTGGATCATGCTCGATCTCGACCGGGGCGTCCAGGTAGGCCGGGAGGATGAATCAACGGAGGAATACAGCGTCAAGCTGGCCGCCGCCTTGGTCTACCGGCTGATTCGCGAGCAGAAGTCGATTGGGCTCATCACCTACGGGGAAGAACACCGCATTCTGCGTGCGAATAAGGGCAGCCAGCACATGTGGCGCATCATGGAGATCCTGGCGGTTGTTCGTGCCCAGGGTAGAGCGCCGGTTGGAGAGGTATTGTCTGAAGTCACACCGCAAATCCGCGGCAGCATGAGCCTCATCGTCATTACGCCAAGTACGGACCCCGCGTTGGCGCCGATCCTGGTCAACGTCTCACGCAGGGGCATTCGACCGACGGTCCTGCATCTCGTGCCCCAGACTTTTGGAGACGCCAAACCAAGCGCTCCCTTGCAGAGTGCGCTGGGTGCCGCCGGCATTTCATACATCGAAATAGAACAAGGGCAGGAATTCCGGACAATTGCCTTGGAAAAGGGAGACGAAGACATACGGCGGCGCGCGCAGACAGTGGAAACTACCGCGACGGGACGCGTACACGGATTGAGCGCAGGGTAGCACGATGGCAGACGCCCCATACGCCGACACGACCGCTGAAGACAGGCCGAGCCTGCTCGCAACCTTGCTCAGGCACTGGCTCACCATGTTGCTCCTAGCTTCAATGGTCTTGGTAAGCTCCTGGGCTATCCATCAATCGGGCTGGGCCACCGGCACCGATGCCATTTTCTCAACCGCCTTGATCGGCTTACTCTTTGGCTTTGTCGCCGCCCAATCCCGGTGGAGCACACGGAAGGGCTGGGCCATCGGTGCAATTGTCGGCATTGCCTATTGCTTCTTGCTCGTCAGCGAAGCCCTCCCACCCGTCGACCGCATGTTTCAGGATGCCCTCGCGCTGATCCTGAATACCCTGACGTGGATTCTGGGCGCTCTTGGCGGACTCCTGGGCGGACGCGGGGTGCCACAGCCCATACCTCCGGTTGACGCGGCATCCGCCTTCGTCACAAATGCCAGCGATTTTGGCACTCGCGTGCTCGACTGGACGCGAGCAGGCCTCAGGGGTACCTACTCAGAGGACAACGGCGTATTCGTCTTTTGGATCACACTCGTTGGCTGGGCTATCGGCTTTGTCGCGACGTGGGGCTTCTTCCGGCACAACGACGTCTTGATCGCAGCGCTGGTTCCCGGCGTGGCGATGGTGATCAACCTGGCGTATTCCGGCCAGGGACGCTGGCCGTTCGTGTTGTTCCTGGCGGCGACGCTGCTGCTCATGGTGCGGCTGAATCTCCACGCGCTGCACAAGCGCTGGGAGTCGCGCAAGTTGGACTATGCCACCGAAGTCGGTTTGGACGTCCTCATTGCCAGCGTCATCCTGACTACCGCCATTACATTTGTGGCAACCATGGCGCCCCGGGTGGGCAGCAATCCCATTTCGGAGACGTTCTGGACAGTATTCGGGGGTGAATGGGCGGAGATCGACAATACGGCCAAGAGGCTGTTTTCCGGCGTGCAGAATCCGAGCGGAGTCGGCCTGATACTTGGCTCCGACAACCGGCTCTTCAGCGGGCCGCGGCGCTTTAGCCAGCCGTACCGCATGTATGTCACGACAGATGAGAGGAACTTCAACGGGTACTGGCGCGGCGCCACCTTCGACGCGTACACCGGCTACACCTGGTACAACACCAGCGGCTCACTGCTTGACCGGAGAGCCAATGAGGAACCCATACCTCCGCCCCCGGTGAGCTATCGCCGGCCGGCCACCTTCACGTTTCGCATCGTGGATAGCCCGAGCGACATCGTCTTTGCGCCGGACTACCCAACGAGCATCAACATCCCATACCGCGTGCAGGTAGCATCCACTGACGCGCCGCTCGACTACGACCTGCTGCGAGCGCGGCGTATTGCGGTGCCCGACCTGGAATACACCATAGAGAGCCTGGTCACCACCGCAACGGAGGACCAGTTGCTTAATGCCCAGGGTGAAGTGCCCAGGGAGATAATGCGCTATATGCAGGCGCCCAAGCTGCCGCAGCGCGTGGTGGATCTGACAAAGACGGTTGTGCGCGGGAAACAATCGCAGTATGAAAAAGCCTTGGCGATCGAGCTGTTCCTGCGGCGCATCCCCTATTCGATTGCCATACCCCCGCCGCCTGCCGACAAGGACGCCGTCGACTACTTCCTCTTTGAGGCGAAACGCGGCTATGCGGACTACTATGCGAGCACCATGGTCGTCATGCTGCGCACGGTGGGCGTACCCGCCCGCCTCGCCGTGGGTTTCGCTACCGGACGCTATGACGTGGCAGAGCGCAGATTCGTCGTAACGGAGAAACAGGCGCATACATGGCCGGAAGTGTACTTCGCGGGCTTAGGCTGGATTCCGTTTGAGCCCAGCCCCAACCAAACGCCCATCGACCGCGGCATTCTCGCGTCAGAGATTAGCGGCTCGGCAAACCCTGAGCTCGATGAATTCTATGACGAGCTTGGCGAAGAGGAATTCTTGGTAACTGGCGCAGCCACCGTCGTTGGCGGGGCTGTTCCCGGAACGACCATCCTCGGGATGGAAGTGCCGAACGTACCCGACCTACGCCCGCTGCTCGCCGTGCTTGCTGTCGTGATAGCGGGCTGGTTTTGCTATAGCTTTGTCCAAGAGCGGCGGATGAATCCCCATCAGATGGTGCGCCACGTCTACCGCAAGTTGGTGCGCGCGGGCCGGCTGGCAGGTATCCCCGCCTCCACTGCGTTTACCCCGCATGAGTACGGCTACTTGCTGCTAAGTGATGTGCGCTCGCTTGCCGACAAGCGCTTCCCCGATAGTGCGGTTCGGAACATCTGTAGTACGTATGCCGAATCGCTCTATAGCGCGCAAGGCATCTCTCCACAGCAAAAGAGTGCGGTGGTAAAGGCGTGGGGACGATTACGCTGGCGCCTGTACCGTAGGGGGCTGGTTTTGGGCATCAGGCGGCTCATTCCCTTCTTGCGGAAAAAGCCCCGCGGTAGCGGGGTGGCAAGCAGCGCTGGCGAACCGCAATGAGGGGCTCGTCCGGTAGTTGCGCCGGCGTCCGGTGCGAGCATCAACGATGGCGAATTAGAGAGCTGACTTGTGATACGCGAATGTGAGAAAGGAACACGGTCTTGGGTCTCAGCGAAATACGCGACATAGCAGTAATTGTACTCGCTTTTGTTTCTGCGCTCATGGCGTTTTCGGTTGTCTTCTTGGTGCTGGCGGTTGTGCGGCTTGCCGGCACGATTCAGGAGGAAATCAGGCCGCTTCTCAAATCGCTTACTGAAACCAGCAATACGGTGAAGGGAACGACGCAGTTTGTGAGTGAAGCCGTTGTGCGGCCCACTGCCAAGGCTGCGGGCAGGACTATCGGTATCTTGCGGTTTGCGCAAAGGCTGGCCGATGCCGTTAGACGCACTCAAAAGAGTAAGCACAAGGAGTAGTGGCCGATGCTAGGGTTTACCGTCGGATTTGCGGTGGGTGTATCAATTGGCATGGTCGTTGGCGGCTTGCTTGCCCCCAGTAGCGGCGAGACCTTCCGTGAGAGTATCCGCCGCCAGATTGAAGTAGCGAAACTCGAAGCGGCCCAAGCCGCCAACGACACCGAGCAGGAGTTGCTCGCCCGCTTCGAGGAAGCCAAGCAGTGAGGCAAGCATGACCCTGGCGCATTGGCGCGACATAGCCATCCTCATTCTCGTCATCGAGGCGTTGCTTGGCAGCGTGCTCATCCTCGTACTGACTCTGCTCCTGAGAAGCCTTGTCCGCCGCATGGACGCTGCGCTGCGCGAGGCGTTGCATACCGGCCAAGCCCATGTGGCTCGTCTTGCCGCGCACACTGATGCGATTTCGCGCGAACGAGTCGTTGATCCGGTGGTGCGAATGCACGCCGCAAACGCCGGCGCGCGCGCCTTTCTGCGCAGCCTAGCAAAGAACGTGCCGCTTCCCCATCGCTAGCAAGGCCCCAAGTGTAGGGTGCGCTTGGCGTTCGCTGAGCCGCATCTTGCCGGATAAGGGACGGGCGCATCCGCGAAACTGCCAAATCGGGGCATGTGTCCCCGGGCCGCTTGAGACCGTGAACCCGGTTGCCGAACGAGCCTCAAGAAAGCTTGTTGTAGGCGTCGAGCGCAGCCACCTTGTAACACTCGGCCAGCGTGGGATAGTTGAAGACGTTTTCCACGAAGAAGTCGAGCGTGCCGCCGAGTGCCATTGCCGTCTGTCCGATGTGGACCAGTTCAGATGCGCCCGTGCCGAGCAGGTGAACGCCAAGGATTGTCCTTTCGTCGGCGTGAATGAGCAGTTTTACCAGACCGTTCGGATCCCCGATTATCTGCCCGCGCGCAATCTCCCGGTAGCGCGCCACACCGATTTCATAGGGAATCCCGGCCTCGCTCAGTTCTTTTTCGGTCTGCCCGACCATCGAGGTCTCCGGGATCGTGTAAATGCCGTAGGGAAAGAGGTTTGAATTGAATGAGCCGCCTTCACCGAACGCATGACGGGCAGCGAGCCGTCCTTGCTCCATTGAAGACGCGGCCAGGGCCGGAAAGCCGATTACGTCGCCACAGGCGTAAATATGGGGAACCTCCGTTTGGAATTGATCGTTGACCTGCAACCTCCCCCGCTTATCCGCCTCCAGGCCCGCGGCAGCCAGGTTGAGCGTGTCGGTGTTCCCTTGCCGGCCTCCTGCGTAGAGAAGATGATCGGCCATAATCGTCTTGCGGCTGCGCGTGCGCGCGACGATGCGGCTACCTTCATCGCTGACTTCTGCCACTTCCTCCCGAAACCGAAATGTAATCCCCGCTTCCCGCATGTGGTACGATAGCGCCTCCCTGATTTCCTCATCGACAAAATCGAGCATTTCGTCTCGCTGCTCGATGAGGGTCACGTCGATGCCTAGCGCCGCGAAAATGCAGGCATATTCCACACCAATCACCCCCGCGCCGACAATGGCGAGACGCTTTGGGAGATCCTGCAGCATATATACGCCGTCGGTATCGATAATCGTGCGGGCGTTGAAGGGCACCATCGCGGACCGCGCCGGACGGCTCCCCGTGGCGATGATTACATAGTCCGCCTCTATCTCTTCCGTCTTGCCATCCTCCAAGTCAACAGCAACGCGGTGGGGGCCGATGAATCCAGCGCTGCCATAAAGGGGAGTCACGCCGTTGCGGGAGAGCTGTACCTCGAGTACGTCGGTCTCATTCTTGATCACGTGCTCGCACCGGAACATCAAATCGGTGATCGTGATGTCGTCCTTGACCGAGTAGGTAATACCGTAGATGTTGCGCTCAAAGAATCCGGTGAGATAGAGCACTGCCTGCCGTAAGGTCTTGCTTGGGATAGAACCGGCATTGACCAGATTGCCGCCGACGAAGCGCCGGCGCTCGATTGCGATAACCGACTTACCCAGCTTCGCCGCTTGAATGGCAGCGCGGTGGCCGGCCGGGCCGGTGCCAATGACAACCAGGTCTACCTTCTGCATTCCTCAAACCCTCTCTGCTCGCATGGCTCTTTGTCACCGCTCGCGCAATGGTGAGCCGTCAGTGGGCGTAAACAGCCGTCTGCCTGGAGGACGGTTTTGAATGACTGTTTAGACTTGACTGCGTTCGAATCCTGTCTAAACAGTCTCACTCTCTAAGTATACCTTCTCTATAAAATACCGCAGCCTCTCCGGCAACTGCGGGGCGACCATCTACCAGTTCATTAAGTTCGCAGCGGCCATCACGCACCCCCGCCGGGGGGATTAAGATGCCAACACTGCCATAGTGCTTCAATGCCTTCCGCGACGGCTCCTCCCGGCTTCGGCAACACACTGCCGGACAGGGAACACGCTTAACGCTCGTGGCGGGAGATGCCTACATCCAACCTCGCATGCAACCGTTGAGACTGCCTGATCGGCATTGCCCCGCCGGTCTAATCGCCTCCTCACTAGCCATTGCCTGGTAGCCCTGATATACTAATGAAGTCTAGCAACGCCTTCCTTTCAGCCATTTCCCCGGCTTTATGTCTTGCGTATCAAGCTATCCCGGTTGGTCTCAGCCGCTCGCGTCCGCACAATGTACACGTTTCCCGATTGCCCCGTTCTTCCAAGCCTCAGCCGTGCTTTTATTTTTTCAAGGCTGAGGTACACTCGCAAAGCCTGGAAGCGCGGGGGTGACTTGAGCGCTTCGGATCGAAACCAATCACACTGCGAGGAAGTGTCGTGAGGTGACACGTGCATCAATTGCCGGATTTCACCGAATACTCCGCCGCTTGTTTCTCCAGCACACACTTGTCTCTATAGACCGCATTCCAGCCAATTGCCGTTAGTCCGAACCCCCGTTTCTCACTCGAACACAATTCGCCATTGCCAAATCACTTGCAGAGGCGCGCCGTACCTCACCATTCGCCCCGGAAATTGTCCCCTCCAATCCAAAGCCAACGTTCCCCGTCACAGTTCTTGTAGCGAGAGGTGCTTCCCATGAATGCAAACGATCTAGAACGACCCCCTGTTGAAACGGAGCAACTCGGGTTTCCCCCCTACTTTGAAAAAGTGGCTCTCTTCATTGACTTGGGAAACCTGTACTTTGCAGCCCGCAAACTCAGCATCCGGGTCGACTATACCCGCATGGTAGAGGTCCTTTCAAAGGGCCGGCGCCTATTGCGCTCCTTTGCCTATGCCGGCGTTGATCCGCAAAACCCGGAGTCCCAGGGCTACCTGACGTGGATGAAACGCCATGGCTTCCGAGTTGTCACGAAGCATCTTCGCCGCTTCCCTGACGGCACTGTGAAGGCGAACCTCGACGTAGAATTGGCGATAGATATGCTAATGATCGCTCCGCACATCGATACGGCCGTGCTCGTCTCCGGAGACGGAGATTTCGTCCGCTTGGTGGAAGCCGTGCAATTCAAGGGAGTCCGGGTCGAAGTCGTCGGACTGGCGGAAATGACCGCTATGGCGCTCATCGACGTGGCCGACACCTTCACGGAACTCTCCGAGTTGGTCCCTGTGATCCAGATGGCCATGCCGCCAAACGGTTCTCGCGCGGCTGGCTCCGAACATGCCGCCGCACCGCTGTCTCCCGCAGACTCCAACTCCTTCGGCGCCTACGACAGGCCGTCCGCGGCGCCGGAAGCAACCCAGGAACAGAAGAGCAGCCAGTACTATCCGCGAACACACTACGAGGGTAAGTGAGCGGTGGGTCCCCCGCTAAGCTGCAGCCATGGGCTTTGGAAAGATGCTCCGCTGGAAGCGATCGCAGAGGCATGTGCCGCTGCCGAATTCAATGGGATCGAGCAGAGAGGGGCAGCCCTGCCTTCCCTGTTGGCAAACCGGGAGCCGCTAGCGGAAAGCGATCTCGCCCTTACGGCAATCACGCTCCACGAACCGTGGTACGATCCCGGCATCACGTCATCGCACCGCCCGGCGCTGCCACAGTTGCTCGACGGCCTGGCAGCCCTTGAGCCGGAATTCTGCGTGCTCTCCGTCCCCGGCTCCAATGAACGTATGTCGACCGCCGGCTGGCCCAATGCCGTCCGCTTCGACGCCCTCACCGCCAGCGAGCACGCTACCCTCGTGGACACGGTGCAAAGCGTGGCCGATATGATCCGATCCGTCGGCGTCCGTGTGGCATTTCGTCCTCGGCTGGCTTCATTCATCGAGACTGAGGACGAGATTGAGCAGCTCCTGGAGGATACGGAGCCTGAGCTTGTAACGCTTGCGCTCGACCTCGGACACCTTGCTCTGATGGAAATTGATCCTATGGAACTAATCAAGCGCCATGGCGCGCGGATAACGTACTGCTACACGCGCGACCTCGACGAGCAACTGACGCACGAAATCCACATCGGCATGCGCAGCCTGCCGAGCGCGGCGGCCGCGGGGCTCTTTGTGCCGCCGGGTCAAGGCTTCGCGCCTATTGGCGAGCCGCTGCGCCGGCTGCTGCGCGGGAACGTCTGTGAGTGGTATACGCTTGACCTCCAACCGGACACCATCGCTCCCCGTGAGGCACTGGACATGACACTTGAATACATGCAGGAAGTCGAGACAGGAAAGGACCAATGCGACGCAGAAACATCCTAGTAGCGGCCGCGGCGTCTCTCGCCGCAACAGCGTGCGGCCCTTTCCGCGGCAATGACGAACCGGACATCGAGCGCACGATTCCGGAAGCGCGCGTCAATCCTTGGGGCGCCAACGCATTTCTGCACAAAGAGGTCGAATTCTGGAAAAAAGAGAAGACCTTTGAGATGGCCCGCGACGCCGGCATCAAGTGGATTAAACAGCAGTTCCCTTGGGAAGAGATCGAACAGAGCCGAAAGGGCGAGTTCTTCGACCAAACCTGGCAAAAGCCGGCATGGCAGAAGTTTGACGAAATCGTTGACCTGGCCGAAGAATTCGACCTCAAGCTCATCGTCCGCGTCGACCGTACCCCGCCGTGGGCGCGGCAACCCAACGCAGCGGCGGAAGCGCCGCCGGCGAATTTTGCCGACTTTGGCGACTTCATGGCGGTTCTCGCCGAGCGCTACCAGGGCCGCGTCGCACACTATCAACTGTGGAACGAACCCAATCTGGCGCATGAGTGGGGCAACCCTCCCGATCCCAAGGGATACGTGGACCTACTACGCACCGGTTATGAGCGCATAAAGGGGGTGGACCCCTCCATCAGAGTGCTCACCGCCCCGCTCGCCATTACCTTGGAACGATCCCCCCGCGCCATGGTCGAGCTTGACTTCCTCGCAGAAATGTACCAGCACGGCGCCGCGTCCTATTTCGACATCATGTCGGCAAACGCGTACGGTCTGGAGTTCCCACCAATCGCTGAGCCCGACCCCGATGTGCTCAACTTCCGCCGCGTCGAACTGCTGCGGGCAGTGATGGAGAGCAACGGCGACACCGACAAAGCAGTGTGGTTCAACGAATACGGTTGGAACGCATCGCCGCCGGACATGGCCGCTGAGAAGCTCATCTGGCGGCGCGTCAAAGAGGAAGAGCAGGCCGAGTGGACCGTGGAAGGCGTAAGGTACGGCCGCAGCCACTGGCCGTGGGCGGGCGTCTTCTGCATCTGGTATCTCCGCCAGGTAGGCGACATACCGCCCTCGTCGTCCGAATATTACTTCCGCATGGTGGACCCTGAATTCACCCCACGCCTGGTCTACAAGGAAGTGCAGGACAACGCGAAGAAGATCAAGTGATCACTTCGCCGCCGGTCTCCCCATCCATTTCTTTGTCGCCTCCCATCACTACGCGCGGGCTGCCGCAAGAACCCGGTGATACATGCGGCGCGCGCCTGTGCATTTACTCTTGCTCATGCTCCCGGCACCGTTAGTTGTCAGGGCGCGGCATCCACAGCCGCTTCCGGATCGGTGCGCTATACTAGCAGAAGTAGCTAAGCAACTGCCGTATTGCATCTATTGACTGTGAAGTGTGGGAGACTGCCGCGATGGATACCCAACAAAAGTACGAAGAGTACGTCGTTACCAGCCATGCGCCCGCCATGCCGCCGGTCGAAGTCTCGCATGCGCAAGGGGCTACGATCACGGCTGCGGACGGCACTGAATACCTCGATGGCTTTGCGGGCTATTCGGTGGTAAATGCCGGGCACAGCAATCCTGAGATACTTGCCGCCGCCAAAGACGCCATGGACCGCCACGTGCACGTGGGTAGTTATCTTTACTACGCCCCCGCGGTGGCCGACCTGGCGGAAAAACTGGCGGAGATCACGCCGGGCCGGCTGCAACAGTCTTTCTTCGGCAACAGCGGCGCCGAGGCCGTGGAAGGCGCGCTCCGCATCGCCAAAACCTACACCGATCGCAATGAGTTCATCTCGCTGCAGTATTCTTTCCACGGCCGTACCCTGGGCACTTTGAGCCTCGGCGGCAATGCCCGCCGCAAGCGCCGCGCCGGGCCGCTGGTGTCGGGCGCTGCCATGGCGCCGGCCCCGTACTGTTACCGGTGCCCCCTCCATCTCACCTATCCCTCCTGCAATGTGGCCTGCGCCGACGAAGTCGAGCGCGTCTTCGATACCCAGACCTCCGGCAACGTCGCGGCCATGATCGCGGAGCCGGTCATGGGAGAAGGCGGCATTATCGTGCCGCCGCCGGAATACTTTCCCAAAGTAAAGCGCATCCTCGATCAGAACGACGCGCTCTTCATCGCCGACGAAGTGCAAACCAGCTTCGGACGCACTGGGACGATGTTCGCCAGCGAGGAAATCGGCATCGAGCCGGATATTCTCACGTCGGCAAAGGGTATTGCCAACGGTTTCCCGCTGAGCGCCTTTACCACCCGGCCGGAAATTGGCGAGTCCTTCCAGCCCGGCGATCATTTCAGCACCTTTGGCGGCAACCTCGTTTCGGCCGCGGCAGCGCTCGCTACGATTGACTACTTGGAACGCGAAGAATTGTCGGAACACGCTCGGATCTTGGGGCAGCGCATTCTGGATGCGCTTAAGCCGTGGCGCGAATCCCATTACCTCGTCGGCGACGTGCGCGGCAAGGGCCTCATGATCGGTATCGAACTCGTCACTGACCGCGAAGCCAAGACTCCGGCGCCGGACGAGGCAAAACGGGTGCAAGAAGAGTGCCGTAAAGCGGGCCTTCTCGTCGGCTGCGGCGGCTTCTACGGAAACGTGATTCGCTTCCAGCCGCCTCTGGTCATTTCGCCGGCGCAGGCTGAGCGCGCCCTCGATGTCCTCGACAATGCCTTGACGGCTGTGGAAGAGTCCGCGTCCGTGCTAGCGGCAACGTAGGGAGCCGGCACTCCAGAGCCTAGGGCGAGCGCGGTCTCCAGAGTCGCCGCCGCCACGCACAATGGCTTGTAGCTATCCCAAGACCCGGCTCGACAAGTCGTTTCGTGCTGTGCCCCTTCGGCAAGCTCAGGACGGGCAAGGGGCAGGCGAAGCCCACTCAGCACGAACGGATGATTGGCGTTTCCGTTTGCCCTGAGCCTGCCTGTCCTGAGCCCCGTCGAAGGGTCGAAAGGCAGGTCTGCACAGTGCAGTGTATCAATGAGATGAGTTTCGTTACCGCACCCGATCGCCGCCCAGCGTAGACCTCTGTAGAAACCCTCCCTTCCACACAGAATGGCGTTGAACGTATAAGATGGAAGGGAAGCCTATTCAGGCGTCAAACCTGATTGGGGAGTGGAAGAGTCTAATGAAGAACATCTTGCTGCTTGGCGGGGCAAACCCGGCGCACAAACCGCGAGACGTCGCCGCGTATGTCGCAGACCATCTTGAAGAGTCCGGCGACGTCAAGGTAGTCATCACTGAAGACTCCGGCATACTCGAGTCTTCTGCCGTCGACGACTACGACGCGTTTCTGCTCTATCTCAACACCAAAGATGAGCGTTGGCCGCGCGCCAGAGAATCCGCGTTGCGCGAGGCCTTAGCGCGTGGCAAAGGTCTCTTGGTGCTCCACGCGGGCGTACTGAGCTTTCGCGGCTGGGAAGAGTACACACAGCTCATCGGCGGCTGGCCTACGCCGGAGTTCTTTCATCCGCCCTACGGCCCGTTTGTCGTGCACATTGACGACTCTTCCCACCCAATCACCGAACGCATGGTGGACTTTGCCGTGCGCGATGAACTCTACGCTAATGTGCAGTTGACGCCCCAGGCGAGACTCCTCGCCCACGCCAAGCTTGACGGAAACGTGCAGCCCCTCCTATGGGTGGTGGAACATCCCCAAACACGCGTCTGCACGCTTCTCTTGGGCCACGACAGAGCCGCCCTGCAGTATCCGGGCGCAGCCAGACTTCTCCGAAGAAGCCTTGGCTGGGTAACCGGCGAACTGTGATGGTGGCGAGAATGCTCCGCCCTCAGGTGAAAGTTTTGCGCTAACAGTGACTACCTTGGGGTACATCCTGCTGTGGTGGCTTGCACTGCAAGTCATTAGCCTCGTGACACTGCCGTTAACCTGGCTGCTCTTCCGGCACATGCCCTTGGCAGGATATCCCTTCGCCAAGACGTTCGGCCTCCTTCTCTTTGGCTTCGCCGGCTGGCTGCTGATGTCCCTGCGCATTCTGCCGAACACACTGTGGGCGCTGATCGTCGTACTCGTGCTTCTCGGCGCACTCTCAGCGGTCACTGTGCGGCACTTTGGGTGGCGACTTAAAGACCTGCGCGAAGCCGTAGGTCATCAGATCTATGTCGTGGAAGTCCTCTTCTTGGTGCTTCTCACCGGGTACGCGGTGCTGCGCCAGTACGCGCCGGAGCTCATGGGCACCGAGAAGTTCATGGACTTCATGATGCTCAACAGCATCCTTCAATCGTCGTCGCTCCCCCCGCACGATGGGTGGGCCGCCGGCCTCAGCATCAACTACTACTACTTCGGCTACCTCATGGTGGCGTTTCTTACGCGCCTCACCGGGATTCCCTCTGGAATCACTTACAATCTGGCGCTGGCGCTCTTCTTTGCCCTGAGTGGGCTGGGGGCCTACGGGATCGGCTATTCCCTGGTCAAGCGTTACCAAGCATCGGGAGGAATTGTCGAGCCGCGGCGAGGCACGCTGACAGGTCTCTTTGCCGTGTTCTTGCTCCTCTTCATCGGCAACCTCTTTACCATCTGGAAAGCCCTGACCGAGCCTGAATTCCTGCGCCAGGGTTTCTGGTTCGGTATTGGCTGGAACGCCACACGGGTAATACAACGCGTCGAAGGCGATACGCTGCTCGATTACACGATCAACGAATTCCCAGCCTTTAGCTTCATCCTGGGTGACATGCACCCGCACGTCATGGCGTTGCCCTTTGCCTTGCTCGCGATCTTCACCGCGCTTGCCTGGTACGCAAAACGTGACTACCCGTCTATACCCTCGTCATTCCCGCTTGCGCGGGAATCCATCGTAACGCTGCTCACCCTCCCGCGGGTCTGTTTCGTCGTATTGAGCGCCATTATCTTTGGCGGTCTCTATTTCTTGAATTCGTGGGACTTTCCCACGTACTTCCTGCTGCTTGCGGTGTTCGTACTGCTCTCGCTGCGCGTTCACGGCGAGTGGCACCTGTGGAAGAATGCCCTCATTTGGTTGGGGGTTACGGGCTTTCTGGCGCTATTACTCTACGCGCCGTTTCATTTGACCTTCGATCCGCCGGCCCAAGGCATCGGCCTGGTACCCTACCGCACCAATCTCGGTCAGTTCTTCACCGTGTACGGCATCTTCCTGGTGCCCTTGGGCGTGCTCCTGACGATTATCGGAATCCAGGCAGCACGACGTCACATCGTCCCGGAGACGGAGGCGCCGAGCCGTCAATCGCGGGGACGCAAAGCGCGGCAACAACGGCGGCGGGCGGGCGGAGGCGCAGACCAGCCGGCGCCGATGCAAGAAGCCAAGGAGCGCTGGGAACTCAGCCGCCCCACTGTAGTTGGCATTCTCGCGTGGGTAGCAGTAACGCTCCTCGTCGCGCGGCTCTTCGATACCGCTGCCTTGGCGATCATCGCATTGAGTCTCGTCGCGGGAATCGCGGTCCTCCTCTGGTGGCGAGACTATCGCGACCCCCTGCCGTTGGTGTTAGGTGTCGTAGGGCTGGCGGCGTTTCTCGTCTTTGCCAGCGAGATATTTTATGTAAAGGACTTCTACGGTCCGCCGAACATGCGCATGAACACCGTCTTCAAGCTGTACTTCCAAATCTGGACGCTCCTCGCGCCGATGATGGCATTTGGCATCTACTACGCCAGAATCTGGCTGCGTCAGAGGCAACGTCCGTTGAGTTGGCTGTTTCGTACCGTCACCATACTGCTCGTGCTCAGCGGCTTCTATTACAGCGCCCTGACCGCGCCCATCTTTGCGTCGTTCCAGCGCGAGCCGCCCACCCTGGACGGCACCAAGTTCTACGCCCGCGACCATGCCGATGAGGTCGCCGCCATTGCGTGGTTGCAGGATAATGCGCCGTCGGATAGCGTGGTGGTTGAGGCGTCGGGTCAGGAGTACAGTCTCTATAGCCGTGTCGCAACCTTTACGGGCCTGCAAACGGTGCTTGGCTGGCGCCAGCACGAGAATCTCTGGCGCAATGACTTTGCGCTCGTCATGGAACGTGAAAACGACCTCCAGCAGCTTTACGTGACCGCGCCGCGAGAGGGCGCAGCAGCGCTCTTACGCAAGTACGACGCTGACTACATCTTCATTGGAGACTGGGAACGCCAATTATACGGGCAAGACGTCGATCATCTCCTTAACTGGTTCCCCGTGGTATTCCAGAGTGGCAACGTGTACGTATTGAAGGCCAATGGCAGCTAAGAAAGCAGCTCCACCCGCGGCGCCGTCCGGGTCGAAGCAGCCCCGCACGCGTCGGACACCGCCGTCGCCGGACGAGCCGGTGTCCGCTCATTGGCCGGCCATTTCCGCATGGATGCGCGCTGAGACGCCGTTCGGTCTCTCCCGGTGGCAACTGCTGGTATTCCTCGCGGTGATAGTGTTCACGGCGGTTACACGATTCTGGGATCTCGGGTCTCGCGCGCTGCATCACGACGAGAGCATGCATGCCCGCTTTGCCTGGGACATCTATCGCTCATTCGACTACCGGTATAACCCCTTGCTGCACGGTCCGTTCCAGTTCTATTTCACCGCCTTCATGTTCTTTCTCTTTGGTGTCAGTGACGCGGTGGCGCGCTTTGGTCCGGCATTGTTCGGCGTGCTTTCCATCCTATTGGTCTACCCGCTAAAGCCGTACCTCGGCAGGAACGGCATGGTGCTGGCGGCCATTCTCATGGCTATTTCGCCACCGCTGCTCTACTTCTCGCGGTTCGCGCGCAATGATATTTACGTGGTGGCATGGACCTTGCTCATCGTGCTGGCGCTATTCGGGTGGCTGCATACGAGACAACGCGCGTACATCTACCTGGGCGCGATTGCCGTCGCCCTCTCTTTGGCAACCAAGGAGAACACCTACATCACTTTGGCGATCGCGGGGTCGTTCATTATTCTCCGCTTCTTGCAGGAGCAATTCACCCCCGGGCTGGCGGACCGCCTGCCGAGCCATGAGTCAGTGAAGAGCGCGCTTGCCGACCTGTGGACCGACTGGCGGCTGCTCATTGCCGGCATACTCACCTTCCTCTTGGTCTTCGTGACCTTCTTTACCGCGTTCTACACGCATCCACAGGATTACGCCAGCGGCGTGATTAAAGCGCTTGAGTATTGGCTGGCGCAGCAAGACGTCGCCCGGGGCAACCAGCCCATCTGGTACTACTTCATGCAGGTACCGCTCTATGAGCTCATCGTCGCCGTGTTTGCGCTGCCGGCGCTTTGGTATCTTGCGCGCCGAGGAAGCCTGACGGACCGCTTCCTCTGCTATTGGTTTGTTGCCGCCGTTGTGCTCTACTCCTTTGCGGGTGAGCGCATGCCCTGGCTCGTGCTGCACCTCTCACTGCCGGGCATTCTCCTGGTTGCGCGGTTTCTGGGACAGCGGTTTGCCGCGCCCGACGGCCTGCGCCGGCACCGCATCGCATTGTCGCTCTTCATCTTGATTGGCGTCTATGCGTTGCACACCGGTCTGCCGCTGTCGTACGCCCACGGCGACACGCCGCGCGACCTCTTGGTTTACGTGCAGACGACGCCAGACGTGCCGTACGTGGTAGCGCAGATCGAGCAGATTTCACGCAGGCTCACGACCGGCACGGAGATTGTCGGCATCATCGACAACGAAGATTCCTGGCCGTTCGCGTGGTATCTCCGCGACTACACCAAGGTGGGCTACATATCCAAGATAGGCGATCCGGGCGAGGCTGCCTTTGTGATTGTCACTGCGAGCGAGGTTGATAGTGCCCGCGAGCATCTGAGTAACTACGTGCCGTTTCGCTACAAACTGCGCTGGTGGTTCCCTGAACACCTATACCGCGAACTGAAGCCGACCTTTTGGCTGGAATTCATTACGAATCCCACGACACGGAGCAATTTCACGGCGTGGCTGGTGAGCCGCAAGATGCCCAGACCCGTCGACGCGCCGGATTTCCGCTTCGGCTCGCAGGACTTCTACTTCTTTGTACGCGGTGACCTCGTACACCTGCTCTAGTTGCTTCCGGTAGCGCAGGTTTGTAACCTGCGCTCTAGTGGCCGCGTAAGAGAAGACACAGGACTATGACATGACCACAAAGGCATGGGACTCGCACAAAGTTGTGTTGACTTTTCAAGAACCAACTCGTCATTGCCTTGCAATAGATTGCCACCAGGCCCGTCATTCCCGCGAAAGCGGGAATCCATCCCCAGTGCCCTAACGCGCGCTGTCTCAAGCGGGGGACAAGACCCCGCGCTACACATTAGATTCCGCGTCTGCGACGTAGTCAGCGAACCCTGCGCGACGCTGCGCTCGGAATGACATGAAATTTCATCACTGCCTAGTCTCAGTGCAGCAGAGACTGCCCCTTTCAGGCTGCGGGATCGCGCCGAGACGAGTTCGCTCCCTCCCTACGACTCCGTCCCCTGGCCGGCCCTCGTCGTAAAGCGCCACCCGAAGGACAACGCCGCCGCAGTGCCGAGCATCAGCATGCCCAATACCGCGCCAACAATGGGCACGAGAATAGCAAGCAACCCACCGACGAGGGCGGCGCTATCCAGCATGAGACTAGCCATGAGGTATCCCATGCCCGACATTCTGCCGGCGAGCTGGCGCCGCATGGCGACGCGAGAAACGTGACTGCAGAGCGCGATGACTACCGCAACCGCCAGCCACAGCCACACGCTGGCAGCGGCAGTGCCGAGCAGACTGAGCACGATTACGACCGCACAGAGCGGACGCGTAATTGCGCTCACCACCGCCTCGTGACGCCCCCAACGGGGGTGCTTGTCGGCAAATACCTGTGCACCCGCAAGCACGAAGAGCACGCCAATCGTCACGGTATGGGACAGGAATGTGAAGGGAGATTGCAACGAGAGTGCCACGTCTTCGGAGCGGGCCAGCACTGCCAAGAGAAACAGCGCGGCATACGGGTTCTGCCCGGCGGCAAATGTGAGTCCGAGTGCGGTCCAGGGCATATTTCTAAGGCTCCTTGGTTTCGGGCATCGCTGCCTGCATAGCGCTCCATAGCTCGCGCACAGTCAATTCCAGGTCAGCAAGTGTCCCGACATTGTCTATTCTCGTGACTGGGCAGGAGTCTCCACGCTTCTGCCGCAGTTGGGCGACGTTATCCTCCACTGATGGCTGCATGTCCAGGCGTCGTTGCGCTTCGCCGGGAGACATGCCCCTGGCGCTGAGACGATCTCGCAGCACTGCCACCGGCGCCTCTACAATCCATACGGCGTCAAGCATCATGACAAGATCGCTCTCTATCAGCTTGATGGCCTCAATGGCGATAGGAACATGTACAGGAGTCCGGTCAAGCTCCTTCTGCACCTGTGCCACCACTGCGGGATGCACGATTTCTTCCAGTTTTTTAAGTGCCGCGGCATCATTGAATACCACTCTTCCCAATGCGGCGCGGTCAAGTGTACCGTCTTCCGCCAGGACTTGCCCACCGAATTCGGCAGCGACCGCTTGCACCAATGCACTGTGCGCGTCGCGGTAGAGGCGATGCACTACCTGATCGGCGTCAACCACATGCACGCCCAGAGCGGCAAGCAGCGCTGCCACAGTACTCTTGCCGGTGCCGATATTCCCCGTAATGCCGATCACAGGCGCTTCCCGCCGCCTGCCTGCACCTCGCAGGCCGTCTGCCATGGGATTGTCCTCCTCAAGCACGCTGTCTCCGCACCCTTGCGCCTTCGCCGCCGGGTTTCAGCTTGGCGCGCCGCGCTGAAACAGCGCAAGGTTTTCGATGTGGTAGGTTTGCGGAAAGAAGTCGAAAAGCTCCAGCCGTTCCACGGAATACCCTTCTTCCTGCAAAAGCGCCGCGTCACGCGCGAGCGTCGACGGCTCGCACGATAGGTAGACGATCCGGCTCGGCGCGCTGCCGGCCACGGCGCGGAGCACGCGCGGGTCCAGCCCGGTGCGCGGCGGGTCAACGATTGCAACGTCGACTGCGGGCAAGTCATCGGTTACCTTCTCGGCAGGAAGGTCCCAGAAATCAATATTCCGCAGTCCCCAAGCCTGCGCCGTCTGGTGCGCGGCGGCGATGGCCTGCTTGTCCACTTCAATGCCAATGACGTGCCCCGCGCCCTCGGCCATGAAAAGACCAAAGATACCGACGCCACAGTACAAGTCGAGCACCGTCTCATGGGACTTGACCGCCGCCAAGGCTCGCATGCGCGCGATGGCAGTGGGCAACATCTCCACGCTCGCCTGAAAGAACGCGCCGGGCGGAAACTGGATCGTCTTGCCCATGAGCTCAATCCCCACCATTGCCGCTCCGGCGAAGGGCTCCACCTGACCGCTTGGCGTGCGGTACGAGACGCTCACCGCCTCTGGAATAGTAGCAAGGGCATCGAGAACGGCGCCAAGCGCCGGGTCCGCCTCCAGGTCAACGTTGCGGACGCCTTCCAAAATCAGCGCCAGTTTTGCGGCGCCGCCTTGCGGAATGACGCGCGTCTCCACCCAGTTTCTCCCCCATAGGTCGGGTATCCGGCCGTCGCGGATCATCTCGTTGAGCGTTGCCAGCAGCCGGGAAATCAGGGTATGGCTGATCGCGCAGTGCTCGATCTCGACAACTCGCCTGCTGCCGCGCTGCCGGAAGCCCGCCTCGCGTGAAAGCGCGATCTCGCAGCCGTAGCGGTATTCCCAGGGGGAGCTTGGCGTGTGCACGGCGTCTATGGCAACCGTCTGCTTGCCGATCCGCGCGAATTGCTCTGTAACTGTCTGTTTCTTCAGACGCACCTGAGCCGCGTAGTCGATATGCTGCCACTGGCAGCCGCCGCACGAGCCATAGTACGGACAGTGCGGGTCGGTGCGGTCAGGTGATGGTTCAAGCACCTCAACGACGTGCGCGTGCAGGTATTTCTTGCGCCGCCGCTCCAATTGCACCGTGACGCGCTCGCCGGGAATCCCGTAGTACGCGAACACCACCTGGCCGTCAATGCGGCCCACCGCCGGCCCGCGATGTGCCATGCCGGTGAGCGAAACCTCCACCGGCGCGCTTTCCCGGAACTTGCGTCCGCGACTCATTGCTTCCCTATTTCCATGTGCCTTCTCTAACGGCCAGATGCGACCCCGTGGGTTGCCGAATGTCAGTCGGGCAAGACACGAGCGCCGCCATTCATGCGGTTTCACTACGAAGGCGTGACGCGCCAAGTCGATCAGCGGGACTTCTCTACAGAACTAAACCAAGAATACCAGAGTCACCGCAAAGAGTAGGTTGGGGGCGTTAGCAGTGCCACATCTGAGGCAGGGGGGTCTTCCTTCACTCAGAAAGAGCGCCATACCGTGTAAAGCATGTCTGCGCACACCGATTGAGAATCTCTAATACCTTTTCACCCGTACGCCATGTGGGGCGGAAGGGGCAGCGCTATACTGTACCCCAAACCAGTAGACTCGGAGGTGCAAGATGGCATGGAAGCAGCGTGAAACGGCGGACGTGATAGAATCGCCCGCCATCCACGAAGGGGACGGTGTAATCACGCGCCGGCGGTTCTTCCGTGACACCACGCGGCTGCCCGTCCGCGTCGAGGTATGGGAACTGCCGCCGGGCGCGAGTGAAGGCTCCCATATTCACGACGGCGACGACACGCTGGAGGAGTTTTACTACTTCATCCAGGGTCAGGGCGTCATGTGGATGGATGGGCAAGAACTGCCGGTCCGGACGGGAGATGCCGTCATGGCTCCTCCCGGCGTTGACCACGGCTTCCGCAACACCGGCGACGTGACGCTGAAGCTGCTCCTGATCTGGGGCGAGCCGGTAGGAGAGGTATAAAACGCTGTAGCGCGCCCTCCCGGCAGGCGTAAATGCAACCGGCTCCTGTTCATGTGCCCGGCGCCCACGTCTCAGTGCGATTCAGCCTCGATCCTCAGCAGCGCCTCTACCGTCCAGCCGAGCAGCCACGCCAGGTTTTCTGGTGGATGCGGCGTGGTCCTGCCCGTTATCTTGCGGTAGCCACCTTGGTCGATGAACTCTTCTGTCGCATTGGCGAGCAGCCATTCATTCGCCTTTGCGGCCTGCGGACCCACGCGGGCCTCAAATTCAGCATCGACCCAGCCAACTTCACGAATATGGTCGTACGCCATGATAGCCGCCGCGGTCATGCCGAGCCAGTGGTCATCCTGGGTGTGCATGCCGACGGCTCCATCGGGGAATTGGCAGGAAAACTGCCATTCTACCGAGCGCGTACAGCGGTCACGCATCAGCTCTTCCCGGGGATGCCCTTCCGGCAGCCACGTGTGCAACCGTGTCAGGAATTCCACCGCTCCTCGTGCCGAAAAGCCCCAGCCGGTCTCATCCATGCGCACGTTGGGAAAGTGCTCGGCGGCAATCTCTGTCGGCCACGGCCCGATGCACCACGTGCCCAACGACTCAACGAAAGCGCCGTCCGGCGAACCCGGTTCATGGCGGCGAAGGTAGTAGTCTGCCAGACGCAACGCCGATGCCAGCACGTCATCCCGCCGCGATTGCTCGTAGTAATGCACCAAGCCCATGCCAACCCACCGCAAGTCGTCAGTGAAAGCGCCGTCGGTAATGGACGGGTCCTGGCAATTGGACGGCGGATAGCCGATGTTGTACGCGTGACCGCGGTCGGTGCGGTGTTGCTGCAAGTAGTCGAAAAGCGAATCGGCACGGGCGTCAAAACAGCTTTCGTCCGGGTTGTGACTGCGGAATTCGCCAAAACACCACAGGCCGACGCCCTGCATCCAGGAACGGCTGAAGAGATTGTTCACCGTCCGCGGATCGCCAACGTTGGTTGGGTCCCGCTCCATCCGCTGGCTCAGCCGGAGATTGCGCTGGCGATCGGCCTCCGGCGGCACCGGGTCTCGGACAAAGCTGAACATGAAAACCGCATAGCGGTCCGCCGCCTCTTTGTAGCGCTCGTCGTTCGTGCGCTCAAACAATCGGTAGAGGGCTTGCGCCAAATACGGCGGTGAATGAGCGTGCGTGGGGCCGAAACTGCTGCCGGTGGTAACAAACGGACACTTTGCCGGATCAGGACGCCCAGTGGTGCCCTGCCAGTCAACAAAGCGGTCGCCTATCGAGCGCGCAATAGTCAAGGGATCTCGCATCATCTTGCATCTCTTTCCTTACGCATCCCGCCACAGCATGTAACTAAGACTCAGTTCGCTACTCTCTCCGGTAACGCAGGTTTGTAACCTGCGTCTTTCCCATTTGACCGCGTCCCGTCCGTGCCGCCAGGAATTCAGGCGGACGTGCACGGCGTTCAACGATGAAGGCACCACGGCTGATACTCACGTCTGCCATAGTCACGCACCACAACTTTCGTTCGCTCCTATGACATGTGCATTGTACCGCAGGCACGGCGTGCAATGAGGGAATTCGACCTCGGGCTCAGGCATATCCGGGTTCACCACCATCTGCGTCTGGAAGGCGGGGCAGCGGACTCTCGCGGGATTGATCCGGGAAGTCAGTATAATAGACCTGTTCCCAACCATAGTCCTCAAGGAAGCAGCGTATGAAGATTGTCGACGTCCAAAGCTACGTACTCAAGTGCCCGCTAAGCGACCAGGAAGGATTTTACGCCTCGCAAGAGTCCTTCTCCGAGCGCAGCAGTTGCCTCGTGCGCATCGAGACGGACAGCGGGCTCATTGGCTGGGGTGAGGCCGGCCTCTGGGGCGCGCCGGAGCCGGTGGCGGCCATGATCGATCACGTGCTCACGCCCCGCATCACCGGTATGAATCCGCTGCACATGGATGTCATCTGGGAGAAACTCTACGCCCACATCCGCGACTGGGGACGCCAGGGCACGGCTGTCGAGGCGATCAGCGGCGTAGACATCGCCTGTTGGGACATTGCGGGGCAGGCGCTGCAGCAGCCGATCCATACACTCTTGGGCGGCGCCTACCGCGACCGGGTGAAGGCGTATGCCACCGGAGGCTACTACAAGGGCGGTCCCGAGAAGTGGGCGGACACCGGCGCGCTGGCAGCGGAGGTAGAGAGGCACGTAGCTACCGGCTTCCGCGCCCTCAAGATCAAAGTCGGTCTGCTTTCCGTGGCCGAGGACCTGGCGCGCGTCAAGGCGGCGCGTCGGGCCTTGGATGCCTGTGCGCCCAGCGGCGAGCGCTTTCCCTTCATGGTAGACGCCAACCACGCCTATCCGCCGCACATCGCCATCACTGTGGGCCGCGGCCTGGAAGAGGAAGACACCCTTTGGTTCGAGGAACCGGTGATTCCGGAAGACCGCAGAGGCTACCGGCAAGTAGCCGAAACCCTCGACCTCGCCATTGCCGGCGGCGAATGCGAGCACACGCGCTTTAGCTTCCGCGACCTCATGCTGGACGGCTGCATCGACATTGCGCAGCCGGACATCTGCGGCACCGGCGGCATCTCTGAGACGGTCAAGATCGCCACCCTCGCCCGCACGTTCGACGTCCAAGTCTATCCCCACGTCTGGGGTTCCGGCATTGCCCTCGCCGCCGCGCTGCACTTCATTGCTTCGCTGCCGCCAAGTCCCCATTCGGCCAACCCGCTGCCGGCCCTCAACGAACCCATGCTGGAGTTCGACCGCAATCCCAATCCCTTGCGCGATACGCTGCTCCGTGAACCCTTCACACTCGAGGATGATGGGACCGTGATCATACCGCAGCGGCCGGGCTTGGGTATTGAGGTAGACGAACGTGTGGTGGCGCAGTACGGGCCGCGCTAGAGGGCTCGGCGAGCGTAGAGGCGCCGGCAACCCGTCCGTTCATGGTTCGACAGGCTCACCTCGAACGGACTATGTGTGCTACGTACGGTCAGTCGCAATATGCCGCATACGTACAGTCTGTCGCAGTATGCCGCGATAGACTCAACTCAGGGACATGCAATTGTGAACTGTTTGAGAAGCGGTGCGGCCTTTGCCTCCGCTTTGACAATTCTATTGCCTGTCAAACCGGTCGAGGCCAAACATCCCAATATCGTGCTGCGTCCTACCGTCAAGCGCCAGATCTGCCATAATCTCCCCCACCACGCTGCAGAACTTGAACCCGTGACCGGAAAACCCAGCCCCAATCACCACATTCTCATGCTCCGGATGGTGGTCCATGATGAAGTGCCCATCCGGTGTGTTCGTAAACATGCAGGTCTTCAGCGCCAGCGTCGCGCCCATGCCTCCAGTGAGGTACGGCTGCGTGCAGGCGCGCAGCGCCGCTTCATCCTCCAGATGGCATTCGCGGTCGACGCTATCCGGAGCCGTATTCTGCTGAAGATGATGGAATTTGCCGATTTTGAACCCCGGTATCCCAAAGATGGGAAAACCGTAGTAGTGGCCTTCCGGCACGAGGCAGTTGAAAACCGGAAAGCGGTCAACCGCGAAGAGGTCCGGCTGCGCCGGTTGAAACCAGCCCATGACTTGGCGCTCCGGCACGGCGTTTTCGCCCAGCACCGGCAGCAAGGTCCGGCTCCAGGCCCCGGCAGTAAAGACCAGCCGGTCGGCGGCATACGTGGCGCGCGTGGTACGTACGGTAACGCTATCGCGCTTAGCCTGCCAATCGAGCACGGGCTCCCGGGCCCGCACCTCGGCCCCCGCCGCCTGGGCCTGCCACACGTGGTGCACGATGCACCGTTCCGGGAGCACAAAGCCGCCGTCCGGCTGCCACACCGCCATCATTTCCGGTGGCAGGTTGAAGCCCGGAAAGCGTTGCGTCAATTCCGCGCTCGTAAGCACGTCGTGGGCGAGGTTGTGCTCCGCGCAGGACTTCACCGAACCATCAACAACAAACGAATCTGACGCACCGGCATCGATCGAGCCGGTGATGTAGAGCAGTTGTTCGCCGCCGGCCGTTTCCAGTTCCCGCCAGAGCGCATACGCGCGCTCCAGCAACGGAACGTAGGAGGGATGCTCAAAATAGGTGAGCCTGATCACGCGAGTAACGCCGTGCGACGACCCCATGTCGTGAGGAATATCAAAATGCTCGAGTCCGAGTACTCGCTCGCCGCGCCGTGCCAGGTGGTGGACGGCAGCGCTCCCCATACCGCCAACGCCTACGACGATTGTGTCAAAGTGCTCAGTCTGCATATTCCCTCTTTTCTCTAGTCACACACGCGTGCGGCAAACAGCCAACCAAACTAGAGGATTGGTTCCGGTCGGATCGGGTCGAGCGGTATCTCCAAAAGGTCTTCGCCGAGGATGATCGTTCCGTCAAAAACCTCAGCCGCCTCGGCCACCATGCGCTCCCGGATTCCAGGGCGCGATATCTGCTCGGTCAAGTGAATCAGCACCAGCTTCTCAACACCCGCTTCTGCTGCCGTGCGCGCCGCGTCCAAGTGACCCGAGCACGAGGACGTAAGGCGTGGGTCCGTTTCAACGTCGTTGAGGAAGTGACACATGTGCAAAAGCAGCTTAGCGCCCCGCGCAAGATCCACAAGTTGGGAGTTCGGCGCGGTGTCGCCGGTAACGACTATACTGCCTTCAGGACAATTGAAGCGATAGGCTACTGAATTGAGATACGGCTGGCAGTGGACCATTTCCGCAACCCTCACCTGCCAACCGCCACCAGAAACCTCGTCGCCGGCTGCGACTTCCCGCACCTGCGGGGCGGGACGCTGCCGGGGAAGCTGACCGCCGCGGTGCTCATAGATCAAGTGACTGCCCGGATGGAGGGTGCGCCCCGCCAAGTCTGCCTGAAACGCTCCCTCCTCGCCGAAGAGCAAGCGTGTCATGTGCTCAAGACCCCTGGGCCCATAGACGTCGAGGTCGGGTATTTGACCCGCGCCTTGATCCCAACGCGTGAGTGTAAGGTACCCGTAGTCCATGCAGTGATCGTAATGCAGGTGAGTCAAGAATACGTGGCTGACTTGCGTAGGCGGCACACCCAGCGCCAGCAGACGCTGCATCGCTGCCGGCCCACAGTCGAAGAGCAGAAAGTCGCTATCCCGCTCCACAAGAAAGCTGCATCCACCGCGATCGAGGGCGGGGGTTGGCGTCCCCGTGCCCAGGAGTGTGAGTCGAAGTGACATTTGCGCGTTGCCTCTCTGCACCCTATCGGGCACCCAAAGTGAAGTCCCGCCCCGGGATACTTGCTGCGCACCCGTGCCGAATCATACCGCGAATCCGCCACCCGCTGCCCGCGGCAATAGATCGCCGCCCTACACCTTCAGACAAGCCGTTGCAAAAGCGACGTATCAAACTACACGATGGCATGGCGCAACTACAATTGCACGTTCTGGAAATACAAAACTTCGCTGCAAAAGTACGCAATTCCGCACTGAGAATACACGTTCTGACTTGACTGGAGGACGGTAAGGATTCTATAATTAACCGAACACCGTCGCATAGTGCGCGGTGCAATTAGTGTAAAGCACGCAGAAGGAGAATACTGCGCCAATGGCAAAGCAGGTAGTTTTAGACGAGGAAGCCCGACGCGCTCTCATGGGCGGCATCGAGAAAGTGGCCGACGCGGTCGAGTCCACGCTCGGTCCCAAGGGGCGCAACGTAGCACTTGGCAAGAAGTACGGCGCGCCGGTGGTCACCCACGACGGTGTCACCGTAGCCAAAGAGATCGAACTTGAGGACGGGCTCGAGAATGTCGGCGCCCAACTCATCAAGGAAGCCGCGAGCAAGACGAACGACATCGCTGGTGACGGCACGACCACCGCGACCGTGCTGGCCCACACGCTGATCAATGAAGGGCACCGCAACGTGGTTGCCGGTGTCAACCCCATGATCATGAAGCGCGGCCTGGAGCAGGCCACCCGCGTCGTCGTCGACGAACTCCGCGCGATCGCCACGCCCGTGACGGGCAGGGCCCAGGTCGCGGAAGTCGCCTCCATCTCCGCTGCCGATAGCGATATCGGCGATCTCATTGGCGACGTGATGGACAAGGTCGGCAAAGACGGCGTCATCACAGTGGAAGAGGGTCGCGGGATCGGCTTTTCGGTCGAATTCGTCGAAGGTATGGAATTCGATCGCGGCTACATCTCTCCTTACTTTGTGACCAACTCCGACCGCATGGAATCCTCCATCGAGGACCCGTACATCTTCATCACCGACAAGAAGCTCACCGCCGGCAACGACGTGCTGCCGCTGCTTGAGAAGTTCGTGCAGGGCGGCCAGAAGAACCTGGTCGTGATTGCCGAAGACGTCGAGGGTGAAGCCCTGGCGATGATGGTCGTCAATAAGATGCGCGGCGTTTTGAACTGCGTCGCCATCAAGGCCCCCGGCTACGGTGACCGCCGCAAGGAAATGCTGCAGGACATCGCGGTCTTGACCGGTGGTCAGGTGATTTCCGAAGAGCTCGGTCGCCGTCTCGATCAGGTCATGATCGAGGACCTCGGCCGTGCCCGCCGCGTGGTATCCGACAAGGACAACACGACCTTTGTCGAGGGCCACGGTGATTCCGAGGAAGTCAAGGGTCGCATCAACCAGATCAAGGCCCAGGTCGAAGAGACCACGAGCGACTACGACCGCGAGAAGCTGGAAGAGCGCGTAGCCAAGATGTCCGGCGGCGTGGCCGTCATCAACGTCGGCGCTGCCACCGAAATCGAGCTGAAAGAGAAGAAGCACCGCGTCGAGGACGCCCTTTCGGCAACCCGCGCCGCGGTCGAGGAAGGCATCGTCCCCGGTGGCGGTATCGCCCTCCTGAACGCGCTGCCCGCGCTGGACGGCTTGAAGCTGGATGGCGATGAAGGCGTCGCGGTTACGATCATGCGCCGCGCGCTTGAGGCGCCGATCCGCCGTATCGCTCAGAACGCCGGCCAGGATGGCTCGGTCATCGCGCAGGAAGTGCGCCGCCTTGCCAAGAGCCGCCGCAACAAGAACGTTGGCTTCAACGTCCTTTCCGCTGAGTACGTCGACATGATCGAGGCGGGCATCATCGACCCGCTGAAGGTCACCCGCTCGGCAGTCGAGAATGCGGCATCGGTTGCAGCCATGGTGCTGACCACCGACGCCCTCGTAGTCGACATTCCGGAGCCGCCGGCACCTGCACCCGCCGGTGACGAAGGCATGCCCTACTAAGGCAACCGCCTCTCATCACGGAGAGAACAGAGGGGGTCTTCCCATGGGAAGACCCCCTCTTGATTCCTTAGATTAGCGCTTGTGCTGTGCTACAAAACTCGGCCCTTCGACTCTCCACCGTCGAGATTATTCAAGCCTGCTCCAGCCGCCATAATCCCACCTTCTTCTCCACCCAAGTCGTCCCAACCTAAGACCCGCAACTCCTAGCCGCGCAGTTTGACGTTGTTCGAGTCATAGAGCGGCTCCTCAGTAACCACGGCCTCATAGCGCCTGCCCAAGTACTCGATGGCAACTCGTGTGCCAGCCGTCGCATACCTCAGCGGCAGATAGCCGTAGGCGATGCTCTTGCCTACGGTGTAGCCGACGTTCGCGCTGGTAACGTAGCCGATCACCTGCTCGCCGTCGAGAATTGGCTCCTTGCCCATGACGACGTGGCTGGGGTCGGACATCGTGAGGCAGCACAGCCGCCGTTCGATGCCCGCTTCCCGGCTGCACATCAGCGCCTCACGTCCGAGGAAGTCGCCTTTGTTAAGCTTCACCGCCCAGCCCAGACCCGCCTCGTACGGATTGTACTCTGTGTGGATGTCGGCACTCCACAGACGATATCCCTTTTCCAGGCGGAGCGACTCGAAAGCCCCACCGCCGCCGGCGACCATGCCATACGGCTGCCCCGCTTCCCATAAGGCGTCCCACACATTGAGGCCGTACTCGGTAGGCACATAGATCTCCCAGCCCAATTCACCAACATACGAGACACGCAAGGCCCGCGCGGGAACGGTACCGATGGTGATCGGCTTGCTCGCAAAGTAAGGGAACGCGCGGTTCGACACGTCGTCGGCACACACTTGCTGCAGCACGTCCCGGGCTCGCGGCCCCCAGAGCCCAATGCCGCAGTACTCGGATGTAACGTCGTTGATAGCCACCGAACCGTCGGACGGCGCGTGACTGCGCAGCCACGCCAGGTCGCGTATGCCGCTGGCGCCGCCGGTGAGCACGAGAAAACGGTCTCGCGCCAGCCGGGTGAGCGTCAGGTCGCACTGGATGCCGCCTTTTTCGTTAAGCATCGCCGAGTAGATTACTTTGCCCACCGGCCGGTCAATCTGATTCGCGGCAATGGATTGCAGATAGTCCAGTGCGCCTGGACCGCTGACCTCAATCTTCGTGAACGCCGTCAGGTCAAACATGGCCACGTGCTCGCGGGTCGCGCGATGCTCGCCTGCCTGTATGGGGCTCCAGTGCTCGGCTTCCCAACCGGTCCGAACCGGCGCCGCATCATCGGAAGTGAGGTCCCTATTGGCCTCAAACCATTGCGGACGTTCCCAGCCGGCGCTCTCGAAGAAGACCGCCCCCAGCGCCTCCAGCCGCGGCTGGAAGGGACTGCATCTGACGTTGCGCGGGTTCTCCATCTGCTGCAGCGGGTGGATAATATCGTAGACTTCGCGATACTGCTGCGCGCCGCGCGCATTCACGTATGCCGGCGTGTGCACATGAGGCGAAAAACGGTGGTAGTCGGCTTCTCTTAGATCGAGGCTCGTGATGCCTGCGTCCATCCACTCGGCCACGACGTTGCCCACGCCGCCGCCATGCGTGATCCAGACCGCTTCCGCAATCCACAGTCCTGCTACGCCCGGTGCTTCACCCAGGATGGGCAGGCCGTCGGGCGTGAAGGAAAACATGCCGTTGAAAGCGTCAGTGAGCTCAAGGCCGCGCAAGGCGGGAAAGAGCTCTTCTCCGGCTCGTCGGGCAACGGCGAAGTGCTCGGGAGTAAACTCCATCATCGCGGGGGCGCGGCTGGCCTCGGCGGGGCTGAGTATGTCATCGGGCTCCACCGGCAAGGGTTCGTGCCGATAGTTTCCAATGCCGTAGCACTCGCCCTCTTGGCGAAAGTACATGGCGAAGTCCTGATGCCGTACGATAGGATGGACGACCTCGCGGGTCTCGCCCTGCAGCGCGGGTACCGGCGCGGTGCGCGTGTATTGGTGTTGCACGGGAAGCAGTGGAATCGAAACGCCCGCCATGCGTCCCACCCGCGGTCCCCAGATCCCGGCGCAGATGAGGACTTGATCTGCGGTGATCCGGCCCGCTGTGGTCTCCACTGCGCGCACGCGGCCCGCCTCCACCACGATGTCTGTGACCGTTGTATTGCCGTGAAAGTCCGCACCATGTTGCATTGCAAATCGCGACATTGCTTCACCGGCGCGCACCGGCTTGGCAATACCGTCGCTGGGCACGTAGTACGCGCCGTGTATGACACCGGGATCCAACAGCGGCACGAGGTCGTGCGCTTCACCAGGCGAGATGCAGCGGGATTCCAGACCGTATGACTTGGCAAAGCCCATTTTGCGGTGCAGGTCCTGCCAGCGGGCCTCGGAATATGCCACCTCCAAGCTGCCCACACCGTACCAGCACGGCTCGCCGTCCAGCTCCAGATCGCTGAAGAGAGCGACCGTATCCATGGCCAGCGTTGTCATGAGCTTGGAGGCATTGGTCTGGAACACGAGACCGGGCGCGTGCGAGGTGGAACCGCCCGTATCGAACAGCGGTCCCTGATCCACCACCACAATGTCCCGCCAGCCGCGTTGTGTGAGGTAATAGGCGACGCTGCACCCCACAATACCGGCGCCGATGATGACAAGACGCGCATGCGACTGCACGACAGAATCTCCTCAGTTAGCTTGCCGTGGGAGAAGTACAAAACGGTGTTTTGCAACGCTGTTGCAGCGACTATCCCGGCAAGGGACCTGGCACTCGTTGCGCCCCATATCTCTCGTAGCGCAGGTTTGCGACCTGCGCCGGCTGCTGGCCAATCCCTTACACACCCGATTCTAACAGCGACAGCGGCAAAGACACGCCCTGTACCGACGGCGTAACCACAGTGCCTCGTGCCCTGGGCGAGGGACAAGCCCCCACGCTATTAGGTGCGAAACCCATGCAAAATGCCGTTGTACGGTCTATCCACGTGTCGGGTCGCGTAGGGGCACGATATATCGTGCCCCTACAGCTTACGTGCCGGGTCGACTTAGCTCTCCTGCCGCCGTTCCCAGTTGAATTCGGTCTCGCTCATGGGCTTATCGGGGTCCGGTTGCCAAATCTGCTCTTCCTCGAACTTGCCGAGCACCTTGGCCATTTCGCGCACGTGCATGGCCACCGTACCGCAACAGGCGCCGATGAAGTTCACGCCCATGGCCTTGGCTTTCACCGCGTAGTCCGCCATCTCGTAGCGCGTCATCTGCGTCGGTTCCAGCTTGTCCGGAAAGGCCGACGTGCCCGTAAACCACGGCACCTCGTCGCTGGTGCGGTGCGCGACGGGCTGGGCGGCGATGAAGGCATCCGTCGCATCGCGCATCTCTTCAAGAATAGGATACGTGTGCACGGGATCCCGCATGCAGTTCGCGCCGACGATTTCCGCCCCCGCATCCGCCAGCATGCGGGCGCAATCGGCCGCCGAATAGCCGTCGTCCGTCTCCGTCGTGGCGCGGAACGACATCGTAATCATGGCCGGTAGGCCCGACTTCGCCTTGATGCGTTCCAGGCAGAGCAGCGCTTCGCCCAGGTGCCAGAAGGTCTCGCCAATGAAGAAGTCCACGCCCTCTTGCGCCTCGATCTGTTCATCGAAAATGCCGGCTATTTCTGCATTGCCGGCATCGTTGCCCGCCTCCCACTTCCACGTGGCGCTCAGGTCGCCGGCCACCAGGGCCTTGTCCCCGGCGACTTCCTTGGCAATCTGCGTGGTCTTCTGGTTGATCTCGAAGGTCCTGTCCGCCTGGCCTACGGTTTCAAGCTTGCTGCGGCTCCCATAGAACGCCATCACCTGCAAGACTTCGGAACCGGCCCGCAAAAACTCAATGTGCAATTCACGAATAGCGCCCGGGTATTCCAGCGCCAGTTCCGGCGTGAACGCTCCTGCGATGACATAGCCACGTTTCTCAAGTTCAACAATGTAACCGCCGTCACCCAGGACGACATCATTCTCCAACATCTGCAAGATGCCCATTTTCGCTGGCTCTCCCATCTAGGTCAATGTTCCTCACGCCAAGCAACGAGTTTCGCCGCCGTGCCGCGCCCTCGAGAGCGCGAGGCGAGGCGCAATCATAGCCCTCTTTGCATGCAACTCCTTTCAACCGCTTCCTAGAAAAGTCACCAACGGCGCTAGGCGCGGCATCTACGCTAGGCGCGGCATCTACGCTATGAGCGGCATCTACGCCACGCGCGCCGAATTCAGCAACGCACGCGGTACCGCCTGCATGACCTTGCGCAGGCCCGCGACCACGTCCTGCGCGTCTTGCTCGGTCCAGTCCATGCTCAGATGATACTCGCAGACTCGCGGCATCAACTCTTCCGCGCGCGGGCAGAGGCCGGGGCCGTAGTCAGCCACACCGGTGTACAGGCGCGGATCCCACGGCGACGGGCCGTCGTGCCACATGCGTTTCTGCACAATTGGCTCGTGCATGTAGACCGGTACGCCGCCGTAAGGAAACTTGATCGGCACGCCTTCCGCCGCCAATGCCTGCCGGGCCCACGCGCAGAGCTCCGGCGTATCAAAGATGAGCCCTGGACTCACACCGGCATCGCCCACCGGATCGGCCATGGGCCGCACACGCACGCCAGGCAAGCTACGCACGCTCTCTTTGATGATCCCGCCTACGTGGCATACGTGGGCGCGCAGGCGGTCGAGCTTCTTCACTTGCTCCAGCATCACCGCTGCCGTGAGTTCGCTCATGCGGTAATTCTCGCCAAAAAACGGCGCTACTTCGGCACCCTCACTCTGGCGGGGAGTGCCTTGGTCCTGGCAAGCGATGGCGCGCTGATGGAGCACGGGGTCATTGGTGACGACCATGCCGCCTTCGCCGGCGGAGATCACTTTATTCATTTGAAAGCTGAAAATATTTATGTCACCCATCGCGCCCACCAACCGGCCGTGATACTCCGCGCCAAACGACTGGGCGCAGTCCTCGAGAATAGCCACGCCATGCCGCTTGCCCACGTCGAGCAACGGCCGCAAATCGGCGGCTGCGCCGCGCCAATGCACCACCATTACGGCCCGCGTACGGGGCGTGATGACGCTCTCGACGCTCTCCGCGGCAATGCTTACGCTATCGTCGAGATCCGCGAAAATCGGCACCGCCTGGCAGGCGACCACGGCATTGACACAGCCGTAAAAGGTCGCGGCGGGCACGATCACCTCATCGCCGGGACCGACGCCGAGTGCGCGCAACGCCACAATCAGCGCCGCCGTGCCTGAGGTCACACCGACGGCGTGTTCAATGCCGACGAGTGATGCGACCGTCCGTTCAAGCTCATTTACGGCATACGCCGGATCCGGGCCGTAATAGCGAAACGGCGAGCGCCGCTCCAAGACCTCGTTCACCGCCCGCTTTTCCTCTTCACCGATGATAGTCGCGCCCGGATACGGGCCCGGCAGCGGTGTCGCGCGTACCGGCGTGCCGCCGTCAATCGCTAGCTGTCCGCTCATAGGCCACTCTCTCATAGGTAGGGGCAACCCTTGTGGATGCCCCAAGTGAAACCTCTACAGAACACCGGTTTTAGCTAAGGAACCTCCCTCTCCCTCGAGAAAACTCTTGCATCCTTCAGCCAGAGACGCAGGAGTTACCCCATCTCCCTCGAGGGAGAGGGCCGGGGTGAGGGTGATCTTCCGCTACCCACCCCATTCCCACGGGATTCGCAGAGTTACGCTACGAAAATCTTTCTCATGAATTTGCTACCCAAATCGGACTCGACCACGCTACCTGCCCATTCTCTTGCGTCGCCCGCAAGTAGTAATAGTCTTCCGCTCGATCATCGCTCGGCGTGTCGACGAACCCATACGCCGCGCTCGCCAATTCGTCCGGCACGAGCCGGTGAATCAAGAATGAATCTGATGGAAAACCGGTGGTCAAGTCGGTGATTGCGTTCTTGGCAGCCGCCTCCAGCGTGTACGTTTCCGTCCGCACCATCGGCTTTGTGAACGACAATGTAATCGTAGCTGACGGCGGGCCTTCGAGGTCTAGAACTACGGAGTTCTGCGGGCAATCGTTGAGGCACTCAGCCAGCGACGTGTACGTCTGAAATCTGCACGTCGAGGCAGTTGATTCCAGAATGCGGCTGCGCTTCTCCTCATCGAACGGTCCCGGTTGGAAGCACGGCATGGCCTGGTGGATGCGGGCGCCGTCCACCGTCACGGTGAGATCCCATTCGGCGATGCGCGGCTTGCCAAACGCCGACCAGGGCCCCCAGCCAACTTCCACCCGGCAGCGATGCCGCCGCGACCAGGGATACCCCTCAGGCGGCTCGTGATCGGCCGGGAAGTGCCGGTGGATGACGCGGTTATTCTTGATAACCTCCACCTTTTCGATTTCGTCCCAGCCGCGCACGTTGACGGCGATCTCACGCTCACTCGCGGCGGACAGCAGCGAGCCCATCGGTTGTCCGTTGATGCGGAAGTCGAGCTCGATCTTATCGCCGGAAGCCGCGTAGCAACGGCGGCTCCACAGCGCCTCCCAAATCGCCTCGCGGGTGAATTCCGGCACGAGAACCGCCACCTGACCCTCGTTGTAGGCTCCCGGATGGGCCTGATGGTCGTCGGAAGAACCCGTAAAACCCACGTGGTGCCCCAAGGCAAGCGCGTGTTGGATGGTATTGATGGTGACGCGCGGCCCCAGACCGTGCCGGGTATAGGCAAACCGCCCCCGGTCCCGCTCTGCGCCGCCGTGCTCGGAGATGATTTCCACGATAGGCGACACCGACTCATCGAGCCAGTCCCAGTTCGCGCCCCGGAAGCCGCGCATATAGCCTGGATGATGCGGCACGAGCAAGGCTCCGCTGCGTCGAGCATGCTCCTGGATTTCCCGCACATGGTTTGCGAATTGCAGCGGGCCGTCCTCTTTGTAGATGACACAGTGATCGCCAAAACCGGCGGAGTGCCACTCGTAACCCAGAAAGGCTTCAAAGCGCCCGGGATCCGTAGCGTCCCTTATGAGTTCTTTGGTTCGCGGCCAAACTTCCCTGTGGCGGTCAAAGCCTTCTTGCCACTGTTCGTGCCGGTTGTCGGGCATGGCCGGCATGTCGTGCCACTGCGCGTGGCCGGTGAAGGCAAAGAAGTCGAGGTGACTCTGCGCCATGTCGATGGCCCGTTCCAACGTGCCCTTGGTGTAGTGAAACAGGCCCACGGTGTTGTGATTGTGGATGTCGCCCCAGAGAATCTTGTATTCCATGCTTAGACTTTGTTCCTCTCGCTCAGTCTCATCATGTAGACAATGCTGCGGTTGAGTTCCTCGAAGCCCTGCCGCTCGTACATACGGCGGGCGGGTGCATAGCAATCTTCCAGCCCCGTCGAGACTTGAGCAAATTCCATGCCCGCATCCTCAATTAGCTCAAGCACGCGCGCGTCAAGCTGTCCGCCGATGCCGCGACCGCGATACTCCGGCAGCACGGCGTTATTGCCCACCGTCCCGATGCGTGTCCGTTCGTTAAGGTGAAACGTGGCGAACCCCACCGCCCTGCCGTCTGTCTCGGCGATTACCACGTTATTGATGTCAATCGTACGCATGTCGTCGGCTTTCCACTCGTCCCACGAGCGGCCGCCGATGATGCCATAGCGCTCCTCGCGCCAGCGATTGACGGTAACATCCGCGAAGCCGCGCACGATGAGGTCGATAAGCGTCTCGCGGTCGGCCTCCACGGCACGCCGGATTGTCACTTCGGTTGCGTTCGTCGTCATACGGCACGCTGCGTTAGGTTCATCATGTAGTGAATACTGCGGTGGAGCGGCTTGAATCCCTGCCGCTCGTACATGCGGCGGGAGGGGACATAGCCGTCTTCTAACCCGGTCGACACCTGGGCAAACTCCATTCCTGCCTCCACCAACTGCCTGAGAACACTCGTGAGAAGCCGCCCGCCAATGCCGTGACCGCGATACTGCGGTAGCACTGCGTTGTCGCTCACATTCCCTATGCGTGTTGCATGGTCCAATTCGTATGTGGCAAAGCCGACCGCCGTGCCTGACACTTCGGCAATGATCACCTGCTCAATGTCAATCGTGCGCATCAGATCGGCTTCCCACTCATCCCACATGCGTCCGCCAATAGCCCCAAATCGCTCTTCGCGCCAGCGATAGACGGTCACGTCCGCAAATGCGCGCACAATGAGTCTCTCCAAGGTCTCTCGGTCCGATTCTACGGCGCGGCGGATGCGCGCTGCGGCTGCCTCCACCTTCATGCTATCATCCTGCGCAAGCTGTTTCGCGTAAAGTACACTGCGGTTAAGCGGCCTGAACCCATATCGCTCGTACATGCGACGGGCGGGTGCATACGCGTCTTCCAGCCCGGTTGAGACCTGAGCGAACTCCATTCCCGACTCCGCGATCCGCTCTAGCACTCTCGCGAGCAACAGCCCGCCAATACCCCGTCCGCGGTACGCCGGTAGCACGGCATTGTCACTCACCGTCCCAACGCGTGTGGCGTCATCCAGGTCATACGTTGCAAAGCCTACCGCCATGCCGGACACTACGGCAAGGATAACGCTGCTCAGGGGAATTGTCTGAACGTGATTGGCTTCCCATTCTGCCCATATGCGCGCAAGCACCGGCCCGGACTGCCGCTCACGGACGTCGTCGAAGGCGCGTACTATGAGCTTGCTGAGGGTCTGCCGATCGGCCTCGACCGCCTGCCGAATCCTTGCTCCGGAATGCCGTTGCATTACGCTGCTCATCATGGTACCACGCGTTTCCGCGATGCGTGCTTACAAGAACATACCTCGACGTGGCCGCCCCAGCCGTCACGGCATCTAACAGACGCGGGCACGTCTAATGTTGGGACGGCGTCACCCAAATGGGACTCGACCACGCAACGTGGCCGTCGCTTTGGGTTACACGCAGGTAAAAGTACGCTGTCTGTTTTCCTGCGAACGGTAGTGTTTCATTAAGTGCCGCGACGGGACCGGCGCCGGCTTGATTGAAAACAACATCGCCATTGCAGATTACCTCCAGGCTCGCCAGCGGAGCCGTGCCCAGTACGCGCGCCGCAACCGCCACGGCCGGGCTATCGTCGGCGGTAAACTCCTCGCCCATACCGTGGCCGTCCACGCGGAAGTCCAGCACGATGCGCGCGCCGGTGGTGGCGTAACAGCGGCGTTCTCTAAGCGCTTGGATGATTGCCTCGCGCGTGAGTTCCGGCGCAAATATGGCAGTGAGTCCGCCGGTCATGTGGTCGTGAAAATCCACGCCGGCCATGGAGCAGGTATTTCTGCCGGGTTGGGAGTGGTGGCTGTCGGTGCCACCCACAAAGCCGAGACGGTGTCCCATTGCCAAGGCATCCTGCGCCGAGGCGCCTCCGCCGCCGATCACGGTAGCGCCGCCGGGTGCATCGGTCTCGAACGCGCCCCGGTTCTGCGCGATCTCCAAGACTGTCTGGTACTCGGCATTGTGCCGGCTCCAGTCCTGCACCCGCCAGTTCTGGAATCCGCCCTCGGAAGTCACGTTGATGTGGTGCGGCACCACCACCGCGCCGGTACCCTCCAGCGCCGGCCAGATCTCCTCGATTTTGCTCGTCGTTACGCGCTTGCCCTCATCCGGATAGAGAATCACGCGGTGTCCCGCCGAAGGATCATTGAGTTCAACCGCCACCAACGGCGCGAATGTGCCGGGATCATAGAACTCCCCGATAGTCTCTTGATATTCCTGCCAATCATCCGGCCGCGGCACCGACCAAATGGCCTCGATGTTCTGCGGCGGCGGAAACCACGCCACGCCGACGCAGTCCAAGCCGGATACGTCCCTTGCATAGCGAAACGCCTCCGCATACGTGCCGACGCCATGCGCCATGAACGCGCCGTGGGGACGATGACCCGAATCAAGCGCGCGGGGCGCGTGAGTATGCAGATCGCCGAAGTAAATGCGGTTGCTGCCTGCATCCACCACGTCGATGGGATTGCTGACGCCGGCGATGCCGTGGTCCCATGCCGCGGCGGTGATGTTTATCGGGCCTGCGGCGTTTCTGGCGGCAATGAAGGGACCAATCCGCGCCGCGCCGCCATCGCTTGGCGTCATGTGGCAGATCTCAGGCGTGGTGATGCCGCCGGGCTGCACACCAAGCGTGACGTCACCCAAAAAGTCCGTGCACACGTTGCCATAGGCATCTTCCACGCGCACGAGAACCGAAAACTCTTCATAGGCAGCGACCGTGGCAGGGGCGACCACGCCTAGTCGCGCCGGCGGCCCCGCGACCACGTCCACGACCGGCAGCGCCGGCAGCAGGCGATATCCCTTGGGATCTCCGCCGGGATAGCGCGGGTTGCTGTAGCTCGCATTGCCCTGCACGTCCACAAGCACCTGAAAGTGCATCTCGCTCATGTCAACTTCCTGCGCGCGGGCACGCTCATAGAAGCCGGGAATGTAGGAACCGGCGTCACCGATAGTTACCGCAATCTCTTCGCCAGGTTGCAGCGGTGCGCCTTCCACGGTGACAAACACGATTGGGAATTGCGCGTGGTGGTACTTGAGCGGGTAGTCGTTCCGTACACTCACGGCAACCCCGCACCGGCCGTTTGTCGTCGCTGTGACATGACCGAGACGCCACCGTACGCTGTGTACGCAGGGCGGCACCACGGCAATGCCGCCGCCGGGTGCTACCCCGGCGCTGCCGGCCGCAAAGGTAATAGTCCACGTGCCAAACGCGCCCGCGATCACCGGAGCGGACGGGCTCAACGCGCAGGAACCAAGCTCAGCCTGCAGGGCGGCTTCCGCTACCTCTGAGGCGACCTGCACACCATGGGTAACCCCCTGGTTCTGCGGCACTGGCGGTACTGTTTTTTCGTTACCACTCACTAGCGGGCTTCCTCTCCCCAAAGAATGTAGCGCGGGGGCTTGTCCCCCGCCTCTTGACTAGCCACAAACGCAAACAATTGACGCTAGCCTATAGGCCTAACTTCCTACTGTGCAAAGGCATTGAGGACTCAGGATACAGGCCTGCGCTTGTCCCCTGCCTCTTTGCCATATATCGTCTCAGGCAAGAAACTTGGAAATACGAATCTAACTGGCAACTACCCATACGGTTCGCGGAAGCAGAGCCTGCCCCGTACCCGGATACGGGGTTGCAAACCTGCGCTACCGGAACGCCACAATGACTACCGTGTGCGAAACCTGTGTCCCAACGCGGCGATATCACACCTTGAACAATCGCGCCGCGTTGTCGTGCAGCAGCTTTTGTTTAACCGCATCCTCGATCTGCGATTCGGTCTCGATGCTGAGCTTTGCCGACTCGTGGTAGTGCAGCGGTGCGTTGGATCCAAAGAGCACATGGTCCGCGCCGATAGTGTTGCAGAGTTTCGCCACGTCGTGGATGGGGCCTTGCACGCGGCTATTCTCCACGTAGAGGTTTTCCCGCTTGTCGACGCTGCGCCAAATGCTCGTTACCTCCCCAAAGCGCCCGGCGGTAACGAGGAATCGCACCTCCGGGAAGGCATTGACCGTCTGCGCAATGTCGCCCGCTCCGACGTCCGGCACAGTCACGAGCCGGTGTTGGTGCCGCACGTCCTCCAGGCCGATGGCAATCATTACGAGCAGATCACGTTCGCGCGCGATCTCCAGCAAGCGCAGGCTCTCCTGTCCCAACAATTCATAGCCATGATAGTTGGGATGCAGCCGCAGGTTCTGCGCGCCCAGCTCGTTGAGGCATATCTCCAAGTCTTCGTCCCAGCCAGGATACGCCGGATTGATGGTGTACGCGGGGATGAAGCCGTCGGGATGCGCTTGCGTAATCTCGTACAGTTCGCGGTTGCCGACGAGCAGGTCTTTGAAGAAGACGTTCTCCAAGCGCGATACCACGGCCTTTTCAATGCCGAGATCATCCATCTTGCGCCGCAGCTTCTCCGGTTGGGAGTACGGCAGCCGCCGGAACGGCCATTCGCCGACGTAGGCATTGCTATCGATCATTTCGCATAGTCCCTCGCTTCACATGTCTGAATCCCTCTTCTGGCGGGAAGAGGGCCGGGGTGAGGGGATGACCGTCACTCCGCCACGACCCCTCTCCACACTGTAGCCCTCTGCCCCAGGGGAGGGAAAGACAGCTAGGCTCCGTGCCGCTCCGTCTTGCACTCCGCCAGCACGCGCGCCATGTTTCCGTAGAGAATCTTCACTTTGTCCTTTTCCGAGAGTCTTGTACCAAGGACTTTCGCAAGCTGCGACGGAAACGAGCGGCCCGGCATATCGGTGCCGAAGATCACGCGGTCTACTCCGACGTGGTCGACCAAAATATGCACGCCGTCGGCGTTGCACTCGTTGCCGGCAATGTCGAGCAGTACATTCGGCGTACTGCGGAAGACTTTCGCCCCGTACTCATAGTCCCCGCCGGCATGAGCCGCAATGACGGTTGCGTGAGGATGGCGTCTAGCCAGATCCGCCACCATCTCCGGCGGCGATTCTCCATAGCCTAGGCCGCCTGCCTTCAGCCACGTGTGTTGCAAGGCCGGCACGCGAAAGTGCGCGCAGATGTCAACGAGACGATCAACCCGTGGATCGTCGCACGGCACGGCGTGCCAGAGCTTGAGGCCCACAAAGCCCTGTGTCGCCAAGCGCCGCTCCAACTCCGCCGCCGCAGCCTCGGCGTGGTAGGGATTCACGTAGCAGAACCCGCGTACCCGCTGTGGATAGCGTTGCATGAGCGTGTACGTTTCGTCGTTGGACCGCGCGCAAAACTCCGCAGTCGGAAACGAGTACCGCGTCGCGTCGCCCACCGGACGAATGGCATACGTCACTAGCACAGCGTCGAATTGCTCCGCAATCGCGATCTGCTCGGCAAAGTCGTCCAGCGACCTGCCGACGTCGGTGTGAACGTGTACGTCAATGATTGCCACAAGCGCCAATTTCAGTTCGCCATAGATTGCGGACATCCTCTACACGCGCTTGAGCGACCGTGGTGCACTGATCCGATACGATGGGGTTGGGTGTGACGAACATGCTACCTTTGGGTTAGCCAAACGTGCAAATCGACGTGGCCGCTCTGTTGCCGGTCGAGCGCACTCTGGGCGGCCCCGGCGGCGTTCAATCAGCCGGCTCGACGAAAGACAAAACCCTGGCCGGGTTGTCGACCAAGATGCCGTGAATGGACTCGTCCGTGAAGCCGCGGCGGCGCATGCGGGGAACTATGGCGGCCAGGATGTAAGCGTAGCCAAAGCCGCCGTACCGGAGCAGTTGCTGCTTGGCGCAGATATCATGTGATACGACAACTTTGTCTCCAAACCCCTGCGCGATCATCCACGCTATGTCGTCCATGCGCGTGGCGTCGCTGGGCATGTCGATCGACGGGTTGAGGACGTACAAGGACTGCTCGTTGCCGAATAGGTCCCACTCGAGATAGCAGCCCGCATCGGCGATGGCTCTGAAATCTTCCTTCATGAACACGGTGCGTTCGACGTGACACATGACCGTCCTGGACAGATCGGCGTCCACATCCCGCAGGGCTTCGATAACCTCGAGTGGTGACGCCTCATCACGCCCAGGGTGTATGTAGAGCGGAGCGCCTGTCGCTCTCTGCGCTCTGCCCGAGGCGCGCACTACCTTCCGTTCGTTGTCCGACAGCCGAGCGTTGCAGCCAACCTCACCAATGATCCCTGACCTGATCCCGGTGCCGTCGACACCCACGGTCACGTCATTGACAATCTGCGCGCAGATGTCGTCTTCAGTGCGGTCGGACATGTCCGCGGGATGACTCTGGCTTACGTAATACGACGAGCCCATGATGATGTTCAGTCCCGTGGCCCTTGCTATCCGCGCCAGCGACACCGGGTCCCGCGCGATTCCTATGTTCGTGGGGTCGACGACCGCGCCGCCGCCATGCTGCTTGTACAATCCGATTTCTTCGATGGCGGTGTCGACGTCCAGGAGCCGAGCGTTGTCGTAGTTGCTGAAGTCGTAGTGCTTGAGATAGCCGATCGTCTCGAGGGAAACCGGCTTGTAGAATATGTCCCGCCTGAACGCCTCGGCGGGCGGTTGCAGATTGTACGTCAGGTCGACTAGCAAGTGTTCGTGCATGAGCGTGACGCCGAGATCGTTGGGATGAATGGCGCCCAACACCGTCTGCACCATGCCCGTGCTTTCGCCGGTCATCAACGCCTCCGATCCTTTCAGCCTCGCACGCCCGCTTCCCATAGGACCGGATTCGAGCGCAGCGTCGAACTGTGTTCGCGAAATCTAGCGTGCATAGACGAAGACCACGGCCTACCATTAGGCGCATCACCCACCAGCTTGGCTGCATTCGAGTCGCAGAGACTCTCACAGCGCCAACGTCAGCCCTGCGCTGCAAAGACTGAAGGATCACCAATCGTCTTCGTTTGCGCCAGCACGTTCGCCATGTTCTGGTAGAGTATCTTGTGCTTGTCCTCGGCGGGTAGGTCTGTGCCCAACACCTTCGCCAGTTGCGACGTAAAGGACCTGCCGGGCATGTCGGTGCCGAAGATCACCCGGTCGGCGCCAACGTGATTGACGAGGATTTCTACGTAGCCCGCGTTGCACTCGTTGCCGCCAATGTCGAGCAAGACATTCTCACACGAGCGAAATGTCTTTGCGCCGTACTCATAGTCGCCGCCGGCATGTGCCGCGATGATTGTCGTGCGCGGATGGCGCTTGGCCAGCGCGGCGACCATGGCCGGCGGCGACTCGCCCGTCTTCTGCCTGGTAGCTTTGAACCACGTATGCTGCAACGCCGGCACGCGGTAGTGGGCGCAGATTTCCATGAGCGCATCCAAGCGGGAGTCCACACACGGCACCGCCACCCAGAGCTTGAGCCCCACGAAATGCTGCTCCCGCAGACGATAGTCGAGTTCAGCGCAGGCCTCTTGCGCGTGGCCGGGATTCACGTAGGCAAAGCCGTGCACGCGCTCCGGATAACGCCGCATCAACACGTCGGTCTGATCGTTGCAGGCGCGGATATTCTCCGGTGAGGGATACTCGTGGTTGTTTGGCGCCGTCACCGGTCGTACAGAGTATGTGACCAGATGTACGTCAAACTGCTGCGCGATCGCCATGAGCTCGGCAAAGTCGTCCAAACGGCGCGAAACATGGGGGTGTACGTGCACGTCGATGATCACGGCGCTTGATCCTCTTACATTCCGACTTCTACCGGGCTCAACCGATGCGCAGCTATCCCGCCGGCCTTGCCAACTGTTCGCAGGCGCTTCCCCGGCGGCAAACCCGTACTGCGGCGCTTGCTTCGCCTCATCACCGCATACCGGCGACAGCGGCGAGGCGGGCACAGCCGCCTCGCCGCTTGCTCCGCTCTACCAGCCGCCTACAAGCTCCTGCCACTTGGCGATGACATTGTTCCACTCTTGCTCGACATTTGCCAAGCCCTCTTGGATGGTGATGTTGCCAGCCATGACGTCCGGCAAGAATCGGCTCAGCGCCGTACGCATTTCGTCGGCGCCGGGGATGGGCAGCGAATGAGAGGCGCGGAACGGAATCTGGTAGCTCTGATGTTCCAGGAACGGATCGCCTTCGGTGAACTCCTCCGAGTTCGCGACCGAAAGCCGGATGGGCACCCGGTCCCACGCCTTGGCCCAGCGCAGGTTGTTCTCGGGCCGCGACACGAACTCAATCCAGGCAAAAGCCTCTTCCGGCACGGTCGTCCACGACGACATAATCCAAATGTGGTGCCCGCTCCAGCTCGCTTGGCGCACCGCATTGGGCGGTTTCGGATGCTCGATGATACTGAACTCGAAGGTCTCATCGATGGGATAGATTTCCGCCTTGCGCGTTGAGTACGTCGCATACATCGTGGCGGTGAAGCCATTGACCAAGGCTGCTCCCCGTGGGCTCCCGGAGGGCCTGGCAGTCTGGTAGAGCGTTGCCAACGCATCCCAGCCGCCTTGCAGGTCGTATACTTTCTTGACCCACGTCAGCGCTTCCACCCCTTCAGGACTATTGAGCGCGGCTTTGGTCAGGTCATCGCTTATCCGCTGGCCGCCAAGCTGCAAGAACGGTGTGATCCACTGGTACCTCCCGCCGCTGCCCCACTCAGGCGGGAATCCCGCCACCACCAGATTGCCGGCCGTATCTTTGCGCATGGTCTTCTGAGCGACCGATTCAAGCTCATCCCAGGTCGCGGGGCCGTTGTCCGGGTCGAGGCCGTTCTCCAGGAAGATGCCGTCGTGCATGTAGAGCACACGCAAGTCGGGGCCGTACGGAAAGCCGTAGAGCTGGCCATCCTTCTTCCAGATCATATTCTCGGTCAGGCTGGTCCAAATGTCTTCCATGTCGACGTTGGAGCCCTTTACCAGGTCGTTGAGGCCTCGCGCCTGACCAAGCGCGCCAAGCTCAATGGCGTGCCATTCACCCCAGGAACTGAGATCATGCGGCGTGTTGGCGGCAAACGCCGTGCGAAATGCGGCGTAGCGTTCGCTCGAACTCGTCGACGGCGGATTGACGTCAAAGTCGATGTCGGGGTTCTCTGCCCGGAACTCGGCGACAAGCTCGGCGGATAGGCCCTCTTCTTCCTGGAACTTGAAGTAGGGATGCGTGGCAAAGAGAACGTACACGGCCTCTTTTTCAGGAGCGGCGGCTTCGGCTTGCGGCGCTTCCGCTTGCTCCTCCTCAGCCATGGTTGCTGCGGGCACAGCGCCGCAGGCGGCGAGGGCCAGCCCTGCCAGCGCGCCGCCTGAACCGGCTAAGACATGGCGGCGTGAAAGCCGCTTCGCGTGCAGATTCATATGATTGCCTTTCTCGTATTTTATTGACCGCACGACACATTTGCTCAGCGAGCGTAGCCTCGGCGCCGGTCTCCTTACCAATGTCACTTTGAGGTTCCGGCGATACTGCCTGCCTTTTCGCGCCTCCTTCCCTCTCTCAAGCAAGCGACCGTCTCACTCGCTCCGACGCGCTCGCTGGCGCTGGGTCATTGGCAGAAACAACAATCGATCGTCCATGACTGCCGCCTCTGCAAATGCCATAGAGACACCATACCGCGTTGCAGCGATTCTGTCAGGCCTACAATCGCCAGCAGCGGTAGGGTCAGAGGATCTGCGAGAGGAAGCGCCGCACGCGCTCGTGCCGCGGATTATTGAAGAACTCATCCGGAGGCAGGTCTTCGACGATCTGGCCCTCGTCGAACATGACGATGCGGTCGGCGACTTCACGGGCGAAGCCGAGCTCGTGGGTAATCGCCACAATCGTCATCTGATGCGATGCGGCCAGTTCTTTCATCACTTCCAGGACTTCCTTGATCATTTCGGGGTCGAGTGCCGACGTCGGTTCGTCGAAGAGCATGATCTTGGGATTCATGGCCAGCGCCCGGGCAATGGCGACGCGCTGCTGCTGCCCGCCGGAGAGTTCACCCGGATATTTTTCGGCCTGCTCCGGAATGCCCACGCGCTCCAAGAGCTGAAGAGCGTTTGCCTCCGCCTCATCCACCGGGGTCTTCCGCACTTTGATCGGCGCCAGTGAAATGTTGCGCATGACGGTGAGGTGGGGAAAGAGGTTGAACGATTGGAATACCATGCCCACTTCGCGGCGGATGGCGTCGATATTGCGTACGTCGTCAGTCATCTCAAAGCCGTCCACGATAATGTCACCGCGCTGGTGCTGTTCCAGCCGGTTGATCGTGCGAATGAAGGTGGACTTGCCCGAACCCGAGGGTCCGATCACCACCACTACCTCTCCGCGGCCAACGGTGGTGGTCACGCCCCGTAGCGCATGGAAGTCGCCGAACCACTTGTGCACGTCGCGGGCTACTATGATGTTGTCCGCTTCAGGAGCTTGCCCTGCCGCTACTGCCACTTCTGTTGCCACATCTACCTCCGTTTGATTCCGGCGCCTCGCCGCGAAAAGTCAGGTAATTGCACGTGACGGCACAGTGCCATTGCCTACCGCCGGCCCACGCCGAGATGCCGTTCGATCCGGCGGCTTACATACGACATCGTATACGTGAAGATCCAGAACACTGCCGCCACGAAAACTAAGTTCTCTCGACCGTTGTCGGTAAATTGCACGTTGCCCTGCACGATCGAGCGTCCCATCTCCAGGATATCCAGCATACCGACGATGTAGACCAGGCTTGTGTCCTTGAACAACGCGATGAATTGCCCCACAATAGCCGGAATTACGTTGCGAATTGCCTGGGGCAATTGTATGAGTAGCGTGACCTGCCAACCGGGCAGACCCAGCGCGCGCGCCGCTTCGGCTTGGCCGGGGTGCAAGCCCTGCAGGCCGCCACGGATGTTTTCGGCCGTGTAGGCCGCCGAGAAGAGCGTAATCACGATGGCCGCCCGCGTCACGGAGTCGACGGGGAAGTTTGCCGGCAAGGCCAGCGGCACCAGCACCTGCGACATGAACAAGAGCGTAATCAACGGCACACCGCGAAAAACCTCGATGAAGACGACGCAAAGAACCTTGACGACCGGGAGGCTGCTCCGCCGACCCAACGCCAGCAAAATGCCAATCGGAAAGGCAAAGAAGATGCCGGACACCGCCAGGATGAGGTTGAGCATCAGCCCGCCCCACTTGCGCGGCGCGACCTCCTCCATGCCAGGGACACCTGGTATGCCGATAAGTATCAGCAGCAGGAGCACATAGATTACGATGCCGCCCAGCACGAAATTGCGGGGACTCGCGGTCTTGGGATACCGGCCCAAGACGTAGCCGATGCCCAGCGTTAAGAGATTGCCCAAGATGAAGGCGCGCACCCACCAGGGCATCACCACGCCTTCGTGGAACAGGCCGTAGGGCAACACGCCAAGCAACACGGTTACGGCGCCGTAGCCGATGGCAATGCGGCGCGCCGCCCCGCCCCACATGGCGGCAGCCATGCCGAAGAGAATCGAGACCAGCAACCAGCCGGTCAGCGGCCGCCACGCATACTCCGTCGGGTAGAGGCCCATGGCGTACTGCTGGGGTCGGCTTGTAATGACCGTCCAATCGGCAGTGCCGAGCAGCCAGTTCAGCATGCTCCACACGGCCCACAGGATGATGGGAACGGTGACGACGGTCACCAAGCCGCTGAGCCAGTTGCCGAACAGATTCGTTCTGGCCCAACCGATCCAACCTGTTTCGGTACGTGGCGGCGGCAGTGAAGGCGCCGGTTGCCACGCTTCCGCGGTTGCCATTGTCCGACTAGCCTCCCGTGAACTGGATGTGGCGGTTGTAGAGATTGCCGATGAGCGAGTAGGTCAGACTGTACAGCAAGTAAATGCCCATAATTATCAAGAAAATGGTGACTGCGGGAGCAGTCTGGGTCATGGTCTTGGCAACGCTGGTCAAGTCCGCGTACCCGATGGCCAAAGCCAGACTACTATTCTTCGTCAGGTTGAGGTACTGGCTGATAAGGGGCGGCACGATAACCCGCAGCGCCTGCGGAAAGGTAACGAACCTCAGCGTCTGCATCGTGCCCAGGCCCAGCGAGCGGGAGGCCTCGGTCTGACCCCGCGACACGGACTGCAGTCCGCCTCGGACGATTTCCGCGATGAAGGCCGCCGTGTAGATGATCAATCCCAGGAGCAGCGCGGTCAACTCAATGGATATCGTGTAACCGCCTGCCGGGTGGCCGAAGCGACCCTCCGGCGCCGGTACGCTCATGACATAGGGGGCGTCGCCGATGGCTACCCACACCAGCCATGCTACGAATGAGCCCGCGATGACGACGACGATGCCGCTCAGCAAGGGATACGACGTCCGGCCGGTGCGCTCCTCGCGGCGATCCAGAAGTACCTTTGTTACGATTCCCAGCGCAATAGCCAAAACTACGCACAACAGCCACAATCCCGGCCGCTGTTGTCCTTCGGGCCAGGGGAAAGACAGTCCCGCATTGTTATTCAGGTAGATGGCATTGAACAGGTTGATCCCTTCTCGCACCGGCGGCAATCCCAGCAACAAGATGTACCAGAAGAAGAGTTGCACAAGGAGGGGCACGTTGCGGAAGACTTCCACGTAAACCGTGGCAACCTTGCTAATCACCCAGTTGCCGGATAGCTGCACCGCGCCCACAATGATGCCGAGCGCGGTGGCAAGGATCACACCCACCACGGACACCATGAGCGTATTCGTCGCGGATACCAAGAAGGCGTAGGCAAACGTGTCGCTCTCTTCATAGGGCAGAATATGCTCGCTGATGGGAGTGGAGTACTCCCGGTTGAGAAAGCTAAAGCCAAAGGGAATGTCGCGCTGCACAATCGCCGACGAGACATTGGAGAGGAAGAATGCTACCGCCACCACCACGAGGACCCCCGACACGATCTGGGCAGTCCAACTCAAGATGCGGGAGTGCCGCCAAATGGGAATGCCTTGGTATGTCAGCGAAAGTCGCACCGGCCAAACTCCCCAGCGGTTACACTATCGGCATTGCATGCTGACAGCAGTATACACCAATCCGTCAGCAAAGCCTCTATCTCAATGGCTGCGAGTATATCTGCCCGCCCTTGGGGCAGTCTGAACACGGCGCATCTGACCACAGGGCGTTGCGCGAGCCTTCTCGCGGCAAGTCTATGCCCGTGCCAGGTCCTAAATTGCGGTCGTATATCTCGCCGTAATTGCCCACCAGTTTGATTACGGTTTGACCCACGATCTGGTCGAGACCGAGTTCTTCCTGGCCGAATGAGCCCTCCGTTCCCAGCAAGCGCTTGGCTTTCACATTGTCGCCGGCGGCAATTTCGTCCACATTGGCGGAATTGATGCCGTAAGCCTCGGCGTAGATCAAGATGCCCATCACGGCCTTTACGATGTCGAACCACTGCTCATCGCCGTGCGGCACCATGGGTCCGAGCGGTTCTTCGGAAATCGTCTCCGGCAGAATAATGTGCTCCTCGGGATTCGCCAAAGAACTGCGCAGGGCCGTCAGCGCCGAGCGGTCGGTGGTGAACACTTCACAAGCGCCGCTCTTGTAGGCTTCGAATGCCACCTGTGCCTCTTCGAAGGTCTTGGGGTCATAGTCCAGGCTGTTCTGCCGGAAGAAGTCGGCCATGTTGAGCTCGGACGTCGTGCCGGTGTTCACGCAGACGGCGGCGCCGGCCAACTGGTACGCGCTGGTCACTCCGAGACTCTTCGGCACCATGAAGCCTTGACCGTCGTAGAACATCGTCTGCACGAAATTGCCCCAATTGGCGTCGCGGGAGGTGGTCCACGTCGTGACGTACACGAGTAAGTCGACCTCGCCCGATTGCATCACGGGGCCACGCTCAGCTGCCGTTATAAGACGAATTTCAACCGCATCGGGATCGCCAAGCACTGCCGCCGCGACGGCCCGGCAGAGATCGATGTCAAAACCGACATTGTTGCCGGCTTCGTCCACATAGCCGAACCCCGGGGTGTCGTTGAGGCTGGCACACACAAGACGACCCCGCTCGCGCACTGTATCAAGCCGCGAACGTACAGCCGGCGCCGTCTGGGTTTCGCCCTCGGTATCTGCAGCAGCCTCCTCGACTGCCGGTTCGGCAGTGGTGGCGCAGGCCGCGCCCAAAAGCAACACGAATGCCAGCGCCACACCGGCCGCGAGCCCTCTTACCAGTCTCCCAGGTCCGCTCATTTCACACCTGCCTCCCCGTTGCGAGCAGCAAGATTGGTTGTTTTCCGGTATTCATGTGGCGGGGGAATACTACGAATCCCACAGCCCTCGAATGGCTTGCCCCTCTCGCATGCCAAGCGCACGTACCCTATATCAAAAGTCGCGCCGACCCGGAATAAATCCAGGCCGACGCGACAACAATCAGCGACTACGAATTAGCGCAATGGCTGAGAGTAGATCTGGCCGCCCTTCGGGCAGTCGGTGCACGGTGCATTCGACCACAGAGCGTTGCGGGTGCCTGCACGCGGCAGTTGGACACCATCGGGGTTGTCCAGGTTGCGCGCATAGATCTCGCCGTAGTTCCCGACCGCCTTGATGATGGTCTGGCCCACGTTCTGATCGAGACCCAGCTCTTCCTGTCCGAATGAACCCTCAGTGCCGAGCAAGCGCTTGGCTTTGACGTTATCGCCGGCGGCGACTTCATCAACGTTGGTGGAGTTGATGCCATAGGCCTCGGCATAGATGAGGAGGCCCATCACGGTCTTCACAATGTCGAACCACTGCTCGTCTCCGTGCGGCACCACCGGTCCCAACGGCTCCTCAGAAATTGTTTCCGGCAGAATGATGTGTTCTTCCGGATTCGGGAGAGCCGTTCTCAACGCGGCAAGCTGCGAGCGGTCGTTCGTAAAGACCTCGCACGCGCCACTCTTGTAAGCTTCAAGGACCACGTCCGTGTCTTCGTAGACCTTCGGGTTGTACTCCAAGTTGTTCTGGCGGAAGAAGTCGGCCATGTTCAACTCGGTGGTCGTACCGCTGGTCACGCAGACCGCAGCGCCGCCCAGCTCCATGGCGCTACTCACGCCCAGGCTCTTGGGAACCATGAAGCCCTGGCCGTCGTAGAACATCGTCTGCGCGTAGTTGCCCCAAGAGGCATCACGCGAGGTTGTCCACGTAACGGTACGTACGAGCAAGTCCACCTCACCAGACTGAATGGTGGGGCCACGCTCGGCAGCCGTAATCAGGCGAATCTCAAACGCGTCCGGGTCGCCCAGCACGGCCGCGGCCACGGCGCGGCAAAGGTCAATGTCGAAACCCACGTTGGCGCCGGCTTCATCTACAAAACCGTAGCCGGGCACGTCATTGCGGCTCGCGCAAATCAGGTGTCCCCGCTCACGTACGGTATCGAGACGCGACGTCATTTCTGCCGCCGGCATCTCCTCGGCCATGGTTTCCTTCTGCTCTTCTTCCATGGCCGGTTCGGTCGTCTCGGCACATGCCGCACTAAAGAGTAGCGCGGCCATCAAGCCCAAGACTCCCAGGATCGTACACAATCGTCTCATCAGTAAGCCTCCCCAGTAGCACATTACTTCGCACGCATGTGCAGTCCATTATATTGACCGCACACATCTCATGCAACTTGCCAACTTGCCCTGTTGAACTTGCATCTTCCGGCACTTAACCCCGTTGTCAAGCACAATTCAGCTTACGGGCATTTCAAAGTTCGTAATCTATCTCCTTTCCATGGGTGTCTATCAGCTTCTAGTGCCAGAACTGGATCAACCTGAATCAAACGCTAGCCGGTTACCACGGCCTGTTCCGCAAGTACGCGCTCTGCCTCTCTGGTCGAGCGCTCGTGGTACTCAACCCAATTCTCCAGGCCGTATTCGCTCTTTATGCGGGCGACGGGCCAAGCCTCGTCGTTGGATTCCAGCATGAACGCCCCATCGTCACGCGTGCCGATGACGCTGATCCTGCCGCCGAAGTCTGTCTGCAATTGCCGGATCTGCTCAAATTGCAGGTCGTAGTGAAACACCTCGGCCTCAAGGTCAACGGTCCCATGGGCCACGTGCACCCCCAAGCCGCTGGCGGCAACCTCGTCGCCCAGCTTGTTGATGATGCGAGAGCGGCCGCCGCTAACGGTAGAGACGACAATGTAACTGTGCAGCCAGGCGTATGCCCGCAGGCGCAAGCCGCCGTCGCACATGCTGGGAAAGACGACCAACTCCGCCCCCGATTCCCCAATGCGCGCCCACTCTTCCGGGTAGTCCACGTCGAAGCAGATGAGCATGCCGACCTTGCCGAAATCAGTTTCGAATACCGGGACGTCGGTATAGACACCGGGTACCGTTCCCGCTTCAAGCTCTCCGAGAGTCGGGTGGATCTTGTCATATTGGCCGACGATCTCACCATCGCGGCCAAAGAGAACGCTCGTATTGATGCGCACGTTGCCCCGAACCTCACACATGCCCACGGCGACGTACATGCCGTGCTGGCGGGCTTTGGCGGCGTAGAGATCGGAGGTGGGGCCGGGAATGGGCTCCCATGCCTCTTCGCGAACTGCTGGCGGCACGCCCAAGAGGGTGAATTCCTCCGGCAAGCACGCGAGATCGGCCCCCAGACCACCCATTTGATCCAAGAGTTCAATCGCCAACTCGTGATTTGCGGCAATCGTGGGACGCCCGCCCATGTGACCGACGCACGCCGTGGCTACCTTTGCTTTGCGCGGCATTTCATTTCGCTCCTCTTGAATGACGATCTAGTTAAAAGGAAAGCGAACATTCTGTTTCATGAGTATACTCCAAAGGGACAGAATCAAACTACCCCTATGACGAAATCGAGCCGAAAGTCGGGAACTCGAGCATCGCCACGTCCACCCTCTAGCTCTGCTGCAACTGAAATTCGATACGACATGTGGCTCGGTGGATTGTGCCGGCAAGAAATCAATGGTCTCTGCCAAGCTTCTGCCGCCACCCTTTCATGGGATTGGGGTTAGGGTTAATACCATTGAGCGCAAAGTGCCTTAGGTGAAAAACGCCAGACTACCTTACAAAGCCGTCTTCGGTAAGTCCGTAGGGTGCATGCATCACCCCTGCGCTATTGAGAAGCCAGAACAGGCGGGGATTGGAGGCAACGGCAGCGGCGGCTTGCCGCCTCGAAGCCAATGCCGGAATTTGCGCCCGTGGCGTAAGTGTCTTCCCACGCTGATCGGGAACATCAGCGGCGGTGAAATTGCTTGCCATGCGACGCTCCTGTGATCGCTCAAGATTGAGCACTATTCCATGCCCTTTTACCCATTTGTACAAGACAGCTCTGAGTTCGCTCTCGCTGCTGCTGCGTACCACCCCTGCAGAAGCTACATATTGTGAACCATGCTTGCCGTCTTGTATGGTAGGAACTGAAGGAGAACACACACTCTTTCGCCCAATGCAAACTCTACATCCAGCTAGCTCCCGGATCCTACGTGAGCATTAGAATTCTACATACCAACGATTTGCACGGTTTTGTGCGCGCGACGCCGCGTCTGGCGCAGCACGTGCAAGCGGCACGCGCGCAGCACGACAACGTCCTTTTCATAGACGTTGGCGACTATTTTCGCCTTAAGCGTCACCGCCGCCCGCAAGACGACGACCGCGTGACCGCCTGGACGCTGCGTTCGCTGGAGTACGACATAGTTACGCCCGGCAACGCGGAGTTGTCGCGCTTCGATCCCTGGCATTTGGACTTCCTGATCGCGCAGAATTGCGGCGCGATGCTCTGCACCAGCGGCTTCAATGCCCGCCTGCCTGCCTCGTGCCGGCCCTACCGTGTATTCACGCTCGACGGCTATCGGGTCCTCTTTATCGGCATCTGCACGGAGGACACCCACTGGAACCTGGCGTCCCCCGCCAACAACTTCTATTCTTCCGCCCGCCGCGCGGCTGCGAAGACCGCCAGCTTGGTGAACGCCTACCGCGACCGGGTGGATATGGTCATTGTGCTTTCCCATTCCGGTATGGCGCAGGACATTCTCCTGGCCGAGCAGATACCGGAAATCGACCTCATTCTCAGCGGCCACTGCCACCACCCAACCTTGAGACCGGTTTGCGTCGGCAAGACAAGAATCGTGCAGGCCGGACTCAACGGCATGTTTCTGGGCCAGGTAGACATTACACCCGCCTATGGCGGCCCGCAGATTGACGCTGCTCTGCATACTATTGATGCGGATTCACCTGAGGACGAAGTGATGGAACGTCTCTTGCGCCTCCAGGGCAGAAGGAACGATCCCGATGATCTGCGCATCATCGGTGAAGCCGGTGAGAACGTAGGGCAGGGCTATCTTTTGAGCAATGGACTGGGCAATACCGTCACCGACATTTGGCGCAAAGCAACCGGGGCCGACATCGCCTGGACGAAAGCAACCTTCATAACCCCCCTCTTTGCCCCGGGCCACGCGCTCACTAGTTGGGACTTGCAGCTCTGCGTCAGGGGGTTCCCGCTATCGAAAATGCTCTTGCTGACGGGCGATCAAGTTCAGCAGGCATTGGAACACAGCGTCGCGGACCAATCGTACGCCTTCCTGCCGCCCGATCGCCGTGATGAGCTTGTTGAGCAGCTAGAAGCCGCGTCGGCGCTGCCGGGGTGCAACTTCCTCCACCAGTCCGGCATGCAGGTGCGTATTGACCTGACGAAACCGACCGGCGAACGGGTTCAGGAAATCCGCGTGGACGACAAGCCCTTGCAACCTGACGCGACCTATCGCGTGGCGATGGACGCCTTCCACGCCAGAGGCGGCTCGGCTTTTGCCATGCTCCAGGATCCCGTCCGACGCGAGGACCTGACCTTGGACAATCCCGTGGAAGCTCATGTGCGGGAAACTGGGCGCCTCGAAGGCACTCTGGACGAGCGGCTAAGCATCATCGGCGCTACCGCTCTCGCATCGTCCGCATAGACCGCGACAAGAACGCCGCACACCCGTGATTCGCTCACTGCTGTCACTCACCGCCCTGGGGGCCGCGGCCGTGGGCGCATACGGTGTCTTCATCGAACCGTACCGGTTGCGCGTGCGGCGCGTGCGCTTGCCCGTGTCGTCTATCCACGCATCCGACACGGTCATCCGTATCCTCCACGTTACGGATCTGCACCTGCAAGCGGGAGACAGGCGGCGCGTGCGCATGCTCCAACGGCTTGCCAGCCTGGAACCCGACCTCTTGCTCCTGACGGGCGATCTCATCCACGGCGGTCGCGATCCCGCCGCCGAATTGGAGACCGCGATCGCCGCGCTGGCGCCTATTCGCGCCCGCCACGGGGCCTACGCGGTGCTCGGCAACCATGATCACGTGCGCCGCCATCGCATCAAGGGTTGGCTGGGGCAGCCGCTGCGCTTCAGCGATACGACACCGCTCGTGAACATGCTGGAAGCCCATGGAATCCGCGTGCTCACAAACGCCCATGCGAACGTGACCGTTTACGGTCAGCCGCTCACGCTCGTCGGCGTAGACGACCCCTTCTACTGGCTAGATGACATACGCCGCGCGACGGCCGGCGCGCCACGCGACACCACCAGACTGCTGCTCGCGCACAGTCCCGACATTGTCCGCACTTTGGACGACGAGCGGTTCGATCTCATCCTTTGCGGCCACACCCACGGGGGACAAGTCCGCCTGGCGGAGAGTATCGTCTGGCACTCGAATACACGCGTGCCGCTGCCGCGCAACGCCGGGCTGATGCAGCTCGGACCCCACCGCGTCTATTGCTCGGCCGGGGTTGGCGTTTCCGTGCTGCCGCTCCGCCTCAACTGTCCGCCGGAAGTGGGTTGGATCGAGCTCGTAGCGGCAAGAGATGGAGTCCCGAACGATAACGACCGAGACTAGGATTGCGCATGTTCGGGCCACTCATTCCGCTCCTCTTCTCATTTGTCCTGCTGCCGCTGCTGGTGGTACTCCTCCAGGTGCAGGCAGTCTCGCTGGCATTTGCCAATCTCGGCCTAACACCCACGTCGGTTATCGTGATCTTCTATCTGTCGCTCCTGGGCAGTTTCGTCAACATTCCGCTTTCCCGCCGCAAAGTCCGCGTCGAGGGCAAACCGTGGCTGCCCTTGCCCTTCCCCATTCCGCTCTTCTATTACCCGCCCAGGGTCAGAGAACAGGTGCTCGCCGTGAACGTCGGCGGCGCGGTGATCCCCATTCTGCTCTCCCTCTATGTCTTGCCGAATGCGCCGCTGGCCAAGGCGCTCCTGGCTACCGCGGCAGTGAGCGCCGTGTGCTTCGTGCTCGCGCGTCCGAAGAAGGGCGTGGGCATCACCATCCCCGCATTGATCCCTCCCGTCGTCGCGGCGCTGCTTGCCTACCTGCTGGTGTCCGATCCGGCCGGACGCACGGCGGTGGCGTATGTCTCCGGCGTCATGGGCACACTCATCGGCGCCGATCTCCTCAACCTGCCGCGCATCCACCGGCTGGGCGCGCACGTCGTCAGCATTGGCGGGGCCGGGGTCTTTGATGGTATCTTCCTCGTAGGCATATTGGCAGCACTACTGACGTGAGGAAACAATGAGCGCAGCAGAAGTACAAACACGGGTCCGCAAATTGGAACCGGAACTCGTGGCGATACGCAGAGAAATCCACCAACACCCCGAATTGACTTTCGAATTGGACAAGACACCCCGTATTGTCGCCGACCGCCTGGCAGCGGCGGGCTGGGAGGTTGAGACGGACATCGGCGGCCAAGGCGTGGTCGGCATCCTGCACGGCAGCCGCCCCGGTAAGGTGCTGGCGATCCGTCCGGACATGGACGCGCTGCCCTTCCCCGACTGGAAAAAGGTCCCTTACGCGTCGCAAACGCCCGACGTGATGCACGCCTGCGGGCACGATGCCCATACGGCCATCGGTATTGGCATCGCCGAGATTCTCGCGAACATGCGCGATCAGTTCCCAGGAACCGTCAAGCTGCTCTTTGATCCGGCAGAGGAAGCCGGCGGCGCTTCTGAGGCGCTGGGCTTGCCTCCCTGCGGCCCCAAAGCTCTGCGCACGGACGGCGTGCTGGAGAATCCGAAAGTTGACGCCTTGATGGGCTTCCACAACCTGCCGGAGATTCCGGTCGGACAGGTGTGGGTGCGTCCCGGGGTCATCTTCACCGGTTACGACATTATTTCTGTAGAAGTCACCGGCAAAGAGACGCATGCCGCGCGCCGCCACCAGGGCAAGGACGCCATCCTGGCGGCGAGCCAGGTCATCCAAACCCTCTACGGGGCCGGCTCCCGCGTGGCGCCAAACAACCAGGTGTTTTCACTCAACATCGGCCTCCTCGAAGGCGGCAAGGACTACAACCTCATTCCATCGACGGTCAAGATGAAAGGTTCCGTCCGCTGCGGCGATCTGGACACCCGCGCACGGCTCAGCGAGCGCTTGGCGGCCCTGGTAGAGTCTTCCGCCGCGAGTGCGGATTGTACCGCCGAGTTTACGCTTACCCAGGGTAACCCACCAGTGGTCAACGACCCCGCCCTGGCGTCTCTCGTGCACGCGACCGCTACCAGCGCTCTCGGCACTGATAACGCCATCATGATGGACGCACCGCTGCTTATCGGCGATACGTTCTGCTTCCTGGCCGAAGGCGTGCCCAGCGTCTACTGGCTCTTTGGCTCCGGCAACGCCGACCGCGGCATCACGTACCCCCTGCACCACAGCCTCTACGACCTGGACGAAGCCTGCATCGGTCATGCGCTGCAAGTGGCGGTGGAAGCAACGCTGGCGTATCTGAACGACAGCTAGAACGGGCAAGACACAGAGGCTTGAGTCTCAAGGTCTTCAGGGGTGGGATTTTCGGCAAAGCGACCGCATGGAGTCCGGTGCCAATTGCACTTGCCCAATTCCCAGATTCTGTTTGCCTATCGCGTTCCCTCAAGCGGCAGAGAGGCCAGCACTTCCGGCTCGATCTCTTCCAGCGGTAGCGCCTCATGGCAGATGGTGATGTCGGGAGACGGCGCGGCGGGTGCCCAGACGGCCCGACCGACCACCAGGTTGTCGGCGACGAAGAATACCAGCACCTGGGCGCGCGGGTAGCGGTCACGGAGGAATTTGGCAAAAGGCTGGATGCGCTCCCGGCGACCGGCATCGTCGAGTCCCTGCCAAGACGCTATCGACGGCTCGTCCAGCGGCATGACGATCACGTTAGCAACGCTCACCGCGCGACGGTAGGCGGCGACGTCTGTCCCCTCCGCCATGTTCTCAGGCGACAGCGAGAGGAATGCGTCACAATTCCAGCGCTCCCGCTTCTCTTGTCGCGAGATGATGTCGGCGGCTGTCCGCGCTTCTCGATTGTTCCCTGCCATATTCGTTGTCAGCCCCTGACTAGAAGACTCGTCATGCGTATTCGGAGCGATGGATTAGCCTCAATGCTAACCCATTATCCACTGCCTTGAGGAACTTGGCACTCACAGCGCCTTACGTTCCGGTAGCGTAAGTTTGCAACCTGCGCAATCCGGGGAACCAAACCGCGTTAAGCTTCTCTCTCAAGCGGCAACGTTGGAGAATCAATGTTGCGCCTCTTTATCTGGCGGGGGACAAGCCCCCGCGCTACAATTCTTCTCTTAGCCCGTGCAATTCAAGTACAACGCTCAGGAATTCTTGCCATGCTCACGTCCGCCCGAATTCCCGCGCCAGTTGGGCGTGGGTAAGCCGCACCATCGTGGGCCGTCCATGGGGACAGGTACGCGCCAGGTCGCAGCGCTCCAGCGCGCCTAGCAACGCCACAATCTGCTCATGCGCGAGCGCATCCCCCGCCTTGACCGCCCCGTGGCAGGCGATGACCCAGCGTAGCCGCTCCAGCGGGTCGCCGCGATAGTCGGGATTGTCCTTCTGCTCGATGACGGTTTTCACAAACTGCCCCCAATCGTGCCCGCGCTCCGCCAGAAAGAGGGGGACCGCCCGCAAGAGCCAGGCGCCGGCTCCAAACGACTCCAAGGCAAACCCCATCCGCTGCAATTCCTCGACGTTGGCCTCCAGCCATTGCACGTGCGCCGGTGACAGCGTGAGCGGTTGCGGCTCGAGCAACTGCTGGCTCTGTGCTTCGGGCAAACGCTTGAGCACGGCCTCGTAGAGCACCCGCTCGTGCGCCGAGTGCTGGTCGATGAGATACATGCCGTCTATGCCCTCGGCGATGAGGTACATGGCGCTGATCTGCCCCAGCACCCGCAATTCCGATGGCGTAGATGGCGCGGCATCCAGCGGGCCGTTGGCCGCAGAATTCCCATTGGCGTCCGGCGGACGGAAGAGGTCTACCGCCCGCGCCGCTTGGCCCGGCCCCGCTTGTCCCTCGCCGCCGTGCCAGGTCTCCGTTGACTGGAAGTGCTGGCGCATGGGCTGCACGGCCACGTGCCGCGCCAGTTCCGACCGTAATACATGGCGCAGCCGCCGCGTGACGCTGCCGCCATCCTTCAGCCGGATGTCCGACTTCTGCGGATGGACGTTTACGTCCACGTCCTCGACGGGCAGCGCCACGTTCAGGGCCGCCAGCGGATAGCGCCCATCCGGCATGAGTTCCGCGTAGACGTCCGTCACCGTGTACACAAGCGCCCGCTGCTGCACCCAGCGGTTGTTCACAAAGAGAGAAACCCCCGTGCGGTTGCCCCGATTCACCGTGGGCTGCACGAGGAGCCCTTGCACCAGCGGATCGTCCACCGGTATCAACTGCTCGGCAAGCTCGTGGCCGTGCATGGCGATGAAGACATCCTCCATGCGCCCGCTGCCGTGGTTCTCAAAGACCTCACGTCCATTGACGGTGAGCGTGACACGCACGGCGGGATGGCTAAGCGCCAGATGCTGCACGCACTGGATGATCCGCTGCGTTTCCGCCTGCGGGCTCTTGCAGAACGCCAACCGCGCCGGCACGTTGAAGAAAAGGTGCCGCACGTCGACGGCCGAACCCACAGGACCAGCTGTAGAAACCACATCGGCAATCTCGCCGCCAACGACTCCAAGCTGTTGCGCAACACGGTCCTGCGCCGTACGGGATCGGATGTCCAGGTGTGACACCGCGGCAATCGAGGCCAGCGCTTCCCCCCGAAACCCCAGGGTGCGAATGGCGGCAAGGTCGTCTACGCTTCTGATCTTGCTGGTGGCATAGCGACGCACGGTGACAGGAAGATCGCCGGCGGCGATGCCGTCGCCATTGTCCTCTACGCGAATGCGGCGCAGTCCTCCCTGTTCTATGGCGACCGCGATGGCAGTGGCCTGGGCATCGAGGGCGTTCTCGCACAGCTCCTTGACCACCGACGCCGGACGCTCTACCACCTCCCCCGCCGCGATCTTCGCCGCGAGCGCTCCGGGCAACACCTGGACGGACATGCCGTATTTCCCCTCAATGCGTCTCTTTGATAGCAGGATAGCAATCGCGGCAACCAAGGGTCAAAGGAGTTAAGAGAGCGCGCCCGGCGAGCGGCACGGCCGCCTGCGCTCTTTGGGGAACTCACTTAGATAACGGAGCGCCGGCCGCTTGCAATGCGCCGCAAACCGAAGAGCGGGACGCAGGCAGCCTTGCCGTGGCAACGCGATTCCATGCACTCCGGCAGATTGTAGCCGGTCCCATTCGATTATCTGCATGCCATTGGAATATATTATCTAATATATACTGATAAAGATACTTGACAGAGAGCAACGCATGTTTTAGACTGATGGTAGAAGCTTGGTTCACAGTAGTGAAGACAACAGGAGGAATGAGAATGGCTGAACTCAAGCGCTACGAGCCCCACACGTTCGCGACGGTGCAGGACGTCTTTGATCGGTTGTTCGATCGTTCGCTCTTTGGCACGGGTCTGATTGCCAACGGTCCCACCCCGCACGCGCCCCGTGGCTTCCCGTCCAACCTATGGGAGACCGACGAGGCTTTCGTGCTCGAGCTGGCAATTCCGGGCGTCAAGCCTGATGACATCGAGATGACCCTCAGCAAGGGCAGTTTGCTCATCAAGGGTCGTTACGACAGCGCGGAGGACACCAAAGGCACCCGCATCTGGCGCAACCTGCCGGAGGGCGAGTTTGAAGTCGCCTACACGCTGCCCAGCGCCGTCTACGCCGACGAGGCCGGCGTCTCTTGGGCATACGGCATCTTCACGGTGCGCCTGCCCAAGGAGGAGAAGGCCAAGTCCAAGCGGCTCAAGATCAACGTCGGCTAGCAAGCGCCGCTAAGGCCCGGCCGCGGCCCACACAAGTAGTGATGAAGACACCCACAGGAGCTCTCCAGAGCCTCTGTGGGTGTCTTGTAGTTGCCGAAGGTGAGTCCACCCTAGCGTTATTTGTATGCAGATAGGAAGTAGGCAAGGGCGCACATGTAAAAAGGTAACGCGAGGGGCGCGTCTTCCGTCATTACCATCAAAATAGACTTTCAAACCGCTCGCCCCCGTATCGAGTTCGGGGCAGGCTTTGCTCAGGCCACACACGGGAATGAAAGCCTGCCCCCGACCTGATCGGGGGTGACGGCTGGCTTCCTGACTGTCATTCCGGCGAAAGCCGGAATCTAGAGTGTGCGCGGAGAAGATGGATTCCGCGCCCCCGTGCGGGGGCGAGCTTTCGCGGGAATGACGGATAGGCGCGGGAATGATGGAGTCCGTCGTGCTACTTTCATAGGAATGACACAAAGTGTCAACGCTGCCTCGCGAACAAGTGATTCCGTCAACGAATCACTCAACACTTACACCTCAGCGTTGAATAGGACACCCGCCTGTTGGGCTTTCCACCGCTGCGCCCGGTCCAGCAATTCCCGCATGCTGCGCACGGCCGTGGCGCCTTCCGCGCCGCTCATGGCCACCAATTCATCCACCTGCGCCTCCGCCGACAGTGGCTCCACGTGCGTGATCGTGCGGTCGCCGTCGGTTGCCTTATGCACAAAGTGATGGTGGTCCGCATACGCGGCCACTTGCGGTAAGTGAGTCACACAGATCACCTGGTGGTTCTGCACGAGACTCCACATCTTCTCGCCCAGCACGGCGCCGCTGCGGCCGCCGACGCCGATTTCGATCTCATCGAAAACGAGCACCGGTGTTTCGTCAGCGTGGGCGAGCGCGGACTTCAGCGCAAGCAAGAGACGGGAAGCCTCACCGCCGGATGCAATACTTGCCAGCGGTTTCAGCGGCTCACCGCGATTTGGGCTGATGAGGAAGGCGACCGCATCGATGCCGGTTGGGCCGAACTGCAGTGCCCGTGGGCCTTCATCGGTCTGAACAGGAAGCCCCTGCGGCACCTCTTCCTGGGTCACGGAGGCGTCGAATGCCATGTGCGGCATTTCCAATAGAGCCAGTTCCGCGTGCACGGCGGCCGCCAATTCTTCCACGGCAGCCTTCCGTTGCTGGGAAAGTTCGGCGGCAAGACCGGCGAGATCGGCGCTTAACCGCTGCTCTTGATTAGCGAGTTCATCCGCTCGGTCTTCACTTGATTGCATGCGGGAGAGCTCAACAGCCGCTTCATCGGCAAACGTCAGAATCTCTTCCACGGTATCGCCATACTTGCGTTTGAGACTATCAATTATGTCGAGTCTAGCCTCCACTTCCAGCATGCGGCCCGGCTCTTGCTCCAAGCTGTCGGCATAGCGCCGGACGTCTCCGACTAACTCCTCCAGTTGGGCCGCGATCTCCTGCCCAACCTGGAGGTGGCGGGCTACCGCGGGATCGAGTTCGGTCAGGTGTTCCAGGTCTCTCACGGCCTCGCCCAGCCACGCGCCGGCGGGCCGGGCGGGTTCGGCGGCGTCGCTGAGGGCATCGAGGATTCTGCCCGTGATCTCCACGATCTCTCCGGCATGACGCAACCGCCGGAACTCGGCGCGCAATCCTTCCTCTTCGCCGGCAACGAGACCGGCCTCCGCAATCTCCTGGATTTGAAAGGCGAGCAAGTCGGCGCGTTGCGCGATTTCCCGTTTGTCTCCCCGCAGGCGCTGCAACTCAGACTGCACCGCATGCAACGTGCGGTAACACTGTGTCACCCGCTGCCGCAATTCGTTGAGACCGGCGAAGCGGTCCAGGAAGTCCAGTTGCACCTGGGACCGCAGCAGCGAGAGATTCTCTCCCTGGCCGTGGATGTCGACAAGCAACCCCGCCACTTGCTGCAAGACGCCGACGGGCACCGCGCGGCCTTGAATGCGTGCCGTTGTGCGGCCGGAGGCCGCGATCTCCCGCGCGAGCGTCAGGCGGTGCTCGTTCTCCAAGGAAATGCCCCGCTCCTGCATGGCCTCCTCAAGATCGGAGAGGACGGCGGGCAGAGTGAAGGTACCCTCGACGCGGGCAGTCTTGGCGCCGCTGCGCACTTCGGCGGCGCCCACGCGGTTGCCGAGCAGCGCGCCGATAGCGTCGATGATGATTGACTTACCAGCGCCGGTTTCGCCGGTGAGGACGTTGAATCCGGCGCCAAAGTCGACTGCGACTTCGTCGATCAGGGCGAAGTCTCGGATTTCCAAGCGCTCCAACATGGCGCAGCCTAGGAGTTTTCGAGGGGGATCCGTAGTTTGTGTACCAGCGTCTCGTAGAAGTACGTGCGCTCCTGCACGCGGGCAAACTTGCAGGTTTGCTCCGCGGTTGTAAGGTGCATCATCCCCTCATTTGCCAGGTCGCCGACCGGCAAGCCATCGATGGTAACCACGGCTTCATGTTGGTGGAACACCTGCAAGCGCAGGCGCGCGGACTGGCGCAGCACAAACGGCGTCGTGGGGCCCCGCAGGACGCACATCGGCGTGATGAGCATATTGCGCACTTCAGGGTGCAGGATCGGCCCTCCCGCCACCATCGAATAGGCGGTGGAACCCGTGGCGGTCGAAATCATGAGACCGTCCGCCACGTAATCGGCGAGAAAGGCATCGTCTATCCAAACCTTTATGTCAAGGACGCGGCGTACATGCCCCTGCGTAATCACCGCTTCGTTGAGCGCGATAGTGTTCTGGGTCTCGCCTTCGATCTGGCAGTCAAGCATCGAGCGCTCTTCAATCCAGTATTCATTGTTCAGAAAACGCGGCAACGTCTGAATCGCCTCTTTCGGGAGCAGCTCCGAAAGAAAACCGAGCCTGCCGAATTTCACACCGACGATGGGCACGTCATTCCGGGCACAGAGCGGCGCTGCCCGCAGAATGCTGCCGTCGCCGCCGAGCGTAAAGAGCAGGTCGGTTGTGGGGATGCGCTCGTGCCACTCCGACTCGGCTTCCACGGGAACGTGCCATGCCTCGTGGCCCTCCTTTTGAATCACGGAGTGCAGCACCGAAGCGAGCGCTTGCGCTTGCTCGCGACCGGGATGATAGAGCAGTCCAACCTGCATAGCTACTTGCCTAATCCGAGTTTCTTAGCCAATCGCTGGGTTACCGTGAGAGATCTCTCAAAGGATCAATCGAAGCCCTCAGCAATTCAAGCGACGCAATGCCGGCAGCACCGGCCGCCACAACGTGACGCTCCTGATCACTGAAGGATTGCTTTGCGGTTCGATTATACCTTAGCAGGCGCCTCGGAGAGCGCGTATTGTCTATCTGCCGGCGGCCACGGCTCGACCATCACTATCTGCCAATTAGATGGCGGCATGCCGCCGCCCTTGCCCAGGAAACTGGAGGACGTGGGCTAGAGTTGAGTGGATTCACGCTGCGCCGTATACAACAAGCCATGGGTCAACTGGCGGTACATGCGAACCGTCTTCGCCGCAATCTGCTCCTGCGTGAATTCGCGGAGGACCCGCGCACGGCCCTGTCTGCCGAAAGTGCGGCGCAGCGCGAGATCGCCATTGAGCTCCGTCAATATCCTGGCAAGCGCTGCAGCGTCGCCCTCGGGAAACGTCCTGCCACCGGGATCCGCATCGTCGCTCCCGACGATTTCCGGTATCTCGCCCGAGCGCGAGCCCACTACCGGCACGCCGCAGGCCATTGCCTCGATGAGCACGCGCCCGAACTGCTCTTTCCAATTCGGTGTTGTAAGCGAAGGCAAGACGCATACATCCATGTCACGATAGCTGTCCGGCATCGAGCTACTGGGCACCGGGCCGGCAAACTCCACACTATCCTGAATTCCAAGGGATTCCGCGTGCGACAGTAGCATCGATTCCGCGGAGCCGGCGCCGATCAGTCGCAAGCGGAATGGGAATGCGAGTTGCGAGGCGGCCGCAAGCAGCACGTGAATGCCTTTCGCCTGCACAAGCCGGCCTACGTAGCCAATCCTCAGCACACCAGCGTGGTCTGCGGTCTCCGGGGCCGGTGAAAAGAGCTCCGCGTCCACGCCGAACTGGGGAAGCACTGCCGAGGGGTACGAAAAACGCTTGCGGCGCAAGACTTCCTGCGCCTGGCGGGTGCCGGCCTGCGCCGCATGCGACTTGAGCAAGGAATAAAGCTCAAAGAAGTAGAAGGGCGGCGGGTAGATGCGGTAGATGTTTTGCCAGGCAAAGAAGACGGTCTTTGCTCCTACTCGCCGCGCGTGCCAGATGGCGTGGGCGGTGGCCAAGTTATACGGTTCTTCATCCACGTGCACGACGTCGGGTTGCCACTCGAGAAGCTGCCGGCGGAGTTTGGGATAGTAGTGCAAGTGATAATGGCCGTTGAAGCGCATCTCCTCGGTTACCAGTTCGTACCCACTGGTGTAGCGGCGTTCAAGTTCCTGCCGGTATGCGCCCTCCTGCCAATAGGGAGGCACGATGGCGCGCAACTCAACATCCGGAAACTTGGCGATTTCCTCCAGCTTGCGCTGATACGTGCCCACTACGAGGGCCTTTGAAATGTAGAGGACTCGCATCAGCTCACCTGCTCATAGACCGCGACGGTCTGGGCGGCGGTCTGCTCCCAGGAGAACAACCGCGCCTGCGCCAACGCCCGCTCACCGTAGTGACTCCGCTCCCGCTCAGAATCCCAAAGTCGTCCGATTGCGGCTGCCCACGCGTCGGCATCATCGGGGTCGACCAGCATGCCGCCCTCCCCCACCACCTCAGGCAGAGAGGTCGCGTTGCTGCACACGACCGGCGTGCCGCAGGCCATGGCTTCCAACGGGTCAAGGCCGAAGCCTTCATAGCGCGAAGGAAAGACAAACGCGGTCGCGGCGCGATAGAGGAGCGGCTTGTCCGCTTCGGGGACACCACCCAGGAAGCGCACCCGATGCCCAATGTCCGTCGCGGTTGCCTGGCCGACCCAATCGGGAAAGAGCGCTGCCTTGCCGTGGCGGGTGCGGCCGGCAATCACGAGCGAGACGTCTTCAGGCAGCTTGCCCAGCGCGGTGAAGAGTATCCCCAGGTTTTTGCGCACGTCCAGGCCACCGAGGAAGAAGAGAAACCGCTCCGGCAAGTCGTAACGGCGCCGCACCGCCTGCACGTCTTCCGGAGGAATGTCTGGCGAAAACCGCGTGTCGGCGGCCAAGTGGACGACGTGCACGAATTCCTCGTCCAACTTGAGATGTGCGACAACATCGCGCTTGGCGGCTTCGGAATCCGTGATGATGGCGTCCGCCTTGTGGGCGGCCGCCATCACGAGACTTGTGTACAACCGCACGAGCAGGTTGCCGCGATACTCGGGCACGACGACCGGAATGAGGTCGTGGATGGTGGCGACCAAAGGGAAGTTGTGGATGTGCGGCGGGGCAAAATAAGGCACGTGGCCGACCGCGCCCGCGCCGAGTTTAGCGGCCTGGCGCGGCCACGTGAATTGTTCCCACCAGAGCTTGGCCCAGTTCCCGCGGCCGAGCATTCCCGCCATCGGCGCGTGTGCCCGGATGTCTCCCACCGGACGCATCGCATTGCGCGAGAAATAAGGAACGTGCACATCTAGCCGTACGTCGCCACGCTGCTGCAACGCCCGTAGCAAGTGATAGGCATACTGCCCACTACCGGAGTGGTGCACATTGAGGAAATACCCATTAACGGCGACATCCATAGGAGCCCAGGCTATTTCTCTAGCGCTCGCAGCGCCCAGTAGGCCGGGCGTGGCTGCAGGTCCTTGTCCAGAATGGAAAAGGAATACGCGCTGTCCTCCGGCACGACGTGATTGGCAAAGTTCAGGTTAAACACGACTAGTCCACTAACGTACCCATACCGTTCCTCAATCAGTTGATAGGCCTCGACAAGGAACCGCGCTTGATCTTCTTCAGAGACATCGGCCCCAAATGCGAATTCCGGATGCAGATTGTGGGTCGTCCATCCCATCTCGGTCAACCAAATCCTCTTCCCGGTATCGCCGTGCCTTTGCAAGACATCCCAATGTTGCTCAAAGCGGCGAAAGAAGAACGACCAGTGGTCCTTATACGTGGTGCTCGTGGTGGTGTAATTGTCCGGTGTGTCGTTTGGCGCGTTGTTGTATCCATAGGAATGCACGCCAAGTATGTCGAAGTAGTGGCGAATCTTGCCGTTACTATATTGATACACGGCCTCAAGGAAGCGCACGTCATCCATAGCCACCCCCTCTATATTCACACCTGTAGGCCCCATACCGCCAGCGATGACGATAGCATTGGGATTCCCACGCTTTACGCCGCGGTAGCCCTCAGCAACCAACTCGACGAATTCTCCAGGAGACACCCTCCCATCCCAATTGCTTGCGAGGTTCGGTTCATTCCACAACTCATAGGCGTGCACTCTGTCGCCGTAGCGCGCCGCCATTAACTCCATGAAGTCACCAAAATCGCTGAACTCTGCCGGCGGGCCGTTATGGAAGCCTCTGAACTGCTCCCACCACTGCTGATAGGATCCCGTGTAGGCAAACTCCGGGGCGTCGATTCTTTCGCCGGCAGGCTGGACCCGGCGCAGCCACACCGGCGCCGCGTACACGCTCAGCAAGACGTCCAATCCATGCCGATTGGCCGCCTCCACGATGCGGTCCACCTGCTGCCACGTATACTCACCGGGGGCTATTTCCACCGCTTTCCACGGTACCTGCTGCTTTATGCCGGTAAACCCGGCTGACTTGGCTAAGGAGAGAACGTGGTCAATCCTGGAATCATAGAACAGCGCGACCTGGGTCAGGAGCTTTAGTTCCGTCGAACGTTGTACGTGATCGGGCTGAGCCTCGCTCTGTTGGGAACCTTCGCGCAAGACGAGAAACGCGCGTCCAAGGGGAGCAAGCTGCACCTCACCGGCAGTGCCGGCCTTGGTCGGATCATAGCGAAAGACCGCCCGCTCAAAATACTGCACGGCATGGCGCCAATCGTCGTCGGCAGGGAGTCTACCGGAGATTGGCAAGCCGAACGTCTTGACACCACCGTGCTTCAAAAAGAATTCAAGGAATGCAAAGCGGACCGCGTGCCCGGTTTCAGGAAAGTACTGCTGTGCCGACGTAGCCTCCACCGCTTCTTCGCCGGCATAGAAGCGCCAGTGCGGGTAGAGCAAGCGGCCCAGCGGACTGAGACGTACTTCATTGCGTTGCGGCCACCACTCCAACCGCGCGTTTTCAAAGTACTGGACGACGAGGCCGTCTTCCTTAAGTTCACCAGTTAGCGGAGCGCCGAGCACGGCCTCCCCTCCCATTTGCTCGAAGTAGCGAAGTATGGCGCCAGCGACGACGGGGTTGGCAGGGACGGTACTGTTTGCGGTGCTGGCAAGGAGCGGTGACGGCAAGAGGGTGAGACACCAGACGGCTACGAGCACCATGACATGCCAACGCCTGAGGCCAAGGTTGCCCACGATGCTCCTACTACCTCCTCTGGACTGCCACGCGTCGAATCGTGACGAGCAAGCACCGCCTTGCAGGTGGATTGGACTCAAACAACACTTGCTCACGGGAAAGCAACAAGCAGAATTGCGCCAAAGACGATGCGCATGGAGCGGGGAAAAGACGACTTCTATCCGGTCACATTATAGCAGATGGGCAAATCGCGACCTGAGACCGGATGCTAATTCCTGCACGACATTTTCCCTCTGATCACCGCCTCGCGGCAACACGACGGGTGCCATTCTTACCGGCTCTCAACTAACCGTGCGCAACGCTTGCCAAGTGCGCCCGCAATTCTGTCGCGGCACGTTCCCACGTGAACATCGCGGCGCGCTCCCTACCCGCGGCGCTGAGCGTAGCGCGCATGCCCTCATCCGTGGCGAGCTTCGCGAGCGCATCGCCAATAGCGTCAACCTCGGTTGGCTCAACGAGGATTGCCGCCTGCCCCGCAACCTCCGGCAGTGACGAGACGTTTGCCGTAATTACCGGTGTGCCGCACGCCATGGCCTCGAGCACCGGTATACCGAAGCCCTCGTAGATACTTGGAAACACGCATGCCGTTGCCCCACTATAGAGCGTCGCGAGGTCTTCGTCAGAGTCTACGTCAGTCAGAAAGTGCACCCGGTCGGAGACGCCGTGCTCTTGGGGCGCCTTGAAGATCGGTTCATGGAGCCAGCCCGGCCGTCCCACGTGCACCAGGTGGTGTGGCAGGCCCTCTTCCACGACGCCGCGCAAGGCCGCAATGATGCGGGCGATGTTCTTGCGCGGTTGGATTGTGCCCACCGACAGAAAATAGGGGGCTTGAATGCCGTAGCGGGCGCATACGTCCTTGCGCGCGGCTGCCTCATCCTGGGGTTGGAAAACCGCGTCGACGCCGCAGTAGAGCACTTGAACCTTGGCCGGATCTACGTCATACGCCGCGATCAGGTCACGCTGGGTTGCCTCCGAATCCGCCAAAACAAGCCGTGCCCGCGCCACGCTGCGCGGGACAACCGTCTCCAGGTACGACCGCAGGGAGTCCGGGTAGGAATCCGGAAAGAGGCGGTACGACAGGTCGTGTACCGTGATAATGCCGGGGGCCCGAAGCAGGGGAGGCAAAGCAAAGTCCGGGGCATAGAAGACGTCGGCCCCTCCCGCCAGCAGATCTGCATATACCGGCAGGCGCATGCGATGCCAGATGCGCGTCAGTGCGCGCTCGGAGAGCGGCAGATGCCGATACCGCGAGTTTAGCGTGTAAAAACGGCTCCGCCCGCCGGCGGGGTCTCGCGGCGTCAAGAGTGTGAACTCGTCGGCAGGACACTGCGCGATGAGCGCGGTGACCAGCGACCACGTATATCTGCCGATACCGGCCGTCTGCGCCGCTGCTGTAAAGTCGACCGCTACTTTCATGACGGCATTGAGGCTACGCCACCTGAAGCCTGACAACTATTCGCCAAGGAACCAAATCTCGACTTTTAGTCATGAGCCCCGCTATGGCTCTGTGCTCACCCACGCCGGCTCCGCGGAGGCGGCGGTCCAAGGATGTTCTCGACTCCCAGTGTCATAGGCGAAGACGCGCATGCGTGAAATAGTAGCCCGCGCCGGGTATGAGCACCAGCCAGTAGCTGATCGATCGATCGAGAAAGGCCACGGCGGCAGCCGTCTCCACCGGCACGTCGAAGAGGAGCATGACGCCCACCATGCCCCCTTCCACCGCGCCGAGGCCGCCCGGCGTGGGCGCCGCGAGCAAGAGGGCGCCGGCCGCAAACACAAAGAGCAACTGCGGCAGGGACAACGACACATCCAAGGCGTTCGCCACCAGCAAGAAGCGTCCGGCTTCGGCAGCCCACACCAGCACCGTCAGCGGTACCATGAACCACAGTGGCTGGACTGAGGTGAAAATGCCGCGCTGCAAGCGCTCAAGACGCTCGCCGAGACTAAGCGGAAAGCGTGCCAGGATCGAACTGTCGAAACGCCACAGGACAAAGAGGCCGCCCACCATAATCACTACCAGGATGGTGGCGCCGAGCAACACCCCCTGCATCTCGGTGAGCAACTTCCCGCGTACGAAGAAGAGGGCTGTGATCGTAGCAACCGTAAAGAGCGCGAGAATGTCAATCGCTCGCTCGGCAAGCACGCTTCCGGTCGATAGAGCAAAAGAGATATTCTCCCGCCGTCGCAGCACGAGACCGCGGTACAAGTCGCCCATTTTGGCCGGAATCAAGTGATTGATGAACCAGGAAAGGAAGATGATCTCGCCAAGTAAGCGTAGCTTTACCCTGTGGCCCAAATTGCTCAACATGCGCCGCCAGCGCACGGCGCGGGGAATCAGCGTGGTGTAGTACACGAGCAGCGCAGCCAGGTAGAGCCGTGCATCAGCTTGCTGTATCTCGGCCCAGACGCCCCGCCAATCGAGCCCCACCATGCGCCAGAGCGCGACCAATAGCGCCGCCGCAATGAGAAACGAGAAAAGCGTGCGCGGACTGAGGAGCCGCCGCCAGAAAGAGGATGTCGGGCCTTCTGCGAGATCGTTGGGGTGATCCGGGAAGGATGATGCGGGATCGATGATGCAGTCTCTCAGCACGTGCGATGTATCACCTCACTATCATACCGAATGCGCCGCGCATGCTGCGAACTGCGGGCTATCACGCCTTGGTGCCACGCCCTGTCACGCGCGTCCATGCCAGGCGAGCTTTTCGCACGTCCACTCACTCACAGTCTTCCCTCCCATGCACAGCACGACGTGAGCACTTCCTTCAAGGCGAAAATCGTATTCCCCTTAGTCCAATGGCACTGTTTTGGCAGTTGCCTTCGAACCCAGTTAAACTACAAGGTGCAGGCCAACAGAATTCTACACATATGCGTGGGTAGCGTAAGGAGCGCAATTGCATGGAACTCTTGAAGAAACTCTGTGAGACCCCGGGCATTCCCAGCCGGGAGGACCCGATCCGGGGTGTCATTCACGACGAACTCAAGCCGCTGGCGACCGATCTCCGCGTTGACGCCTTGGGCAACTTGATTGCCTATCGCAAGGGGCAGGGCGGTCCCAGAGTGATGATTGCCGCCCACATGGACCAAATTGGGTTCATGGCCCGGCACATCGACGAGAACGGCTTCATTCGTTTGCAGCCGGTCGGCGGCTTTGATCCCCGCACCCTCGTGGCGCAGCGGGTACGCGTGCACGGCCAGGAGGAACTCACCGGCGTGCTCATGCCCGCGACCAAGCCGACGCATCTCCTCGATGAGTCAGAGCGGGGGAAAGCACTGCAGCTCGACGATCTGTTCGTTGACGTGGGGCTGTCGGGCGAACGCACGAAAGAGCTCGTACCTCTCGGCACGCCGATTACCTTCGACCGCACCTGCGACGACCTCGGCGACGTGATGGTGTCGCCCGCCATGGACGACCGCGTCAGTGTCTATGTCATGATCGAGGCCATTCGCGGCTTAGAGGAGCACGCGGCTGAGGTCTATGCGGTGGCATCCTCCCAAGAGGAAGTGGGCTTGCGCGGCGCGACGGTGGCGGCCTTTGGCGTGGAACCCGACGTCGGCTTGGCGCTCGACTCCACCCTGGCCGTGGACATACCCGGCAGCTCGGAGACCGACCGCGTTTCGACACTCGGCGACGGCACCGCGATCAAGATTATGGACTCGTCACTCATTTGCGATCCGCGCCTGGTGGCGCACTGCCGCACGATCTGCGACGAAAACGAGATCAAGTATCAAATGGAAATCCTCCCGCGCGGCGGCACGGACGGAGGCGCCATCCAGCGGACGCGCGACGGCGTTCCCGCCATTACCATCTCCACGCCGACCCGCTACGTGCACACGGTCAACGAGATGGTGAACAAGCAAGACGTAGCGGCTACGGTCGAACTCGTGCGGCGATTTATCGAGACCGCTCACGAGATCGACCTCGGTTGGGAGTGACGTTCCACCACGAGCCAATAAGACAGCGACGCCTGGAATAACGGGGAACGTTCGGTCGATCCCAAACGCGATCTGGCCGGAGAGCAGAGGCTTCAGGTCTTGGCAATCTGCTGCCTCCGGCAGGCTTTGGCGCCTGCCGGGGCTTGCCGCTGTGGGGTGTCCCGCGTGATTGCGCAATGGTCGTCGTGTGCGGCTCACGGCTAAACGCAGAGCCATGTGTCACAGTCCTGGGCGCGCCGCAGCAATTCAGCTTGCCATTGATTCCTCAGGATAGCCGGCAGTACGCGCGGCAGTCGCATTCCCCATAGTTCTCCACCCTTTCAAAAGCATATCGGCCCCACCCTTCCACAGCGCTAACGTTGATCTTGGCCGTTTAGCGTGCAGTGCTGGTATCCCATCACGTCAAGAGTGTACCAATTCGTCCGCCTAGATTGGAGAAGCGCAGCGGAGATACTATACTCAAAAGCGGACTGCCGCTGCATCAAAGGCGCGATGAGGTACAGCATGCCCGCGGAAAAGAATGACCAGTTCACTCTCCCCCTCTACAGCATTCGCCGCAAGTTCAATCAGGTAAGTCTGGCCGTGCTGCTGACCCTGCTGCTAGCGATTTGGGGCATCATTGTCAGTTTCATGGCGTACAGGAGCGTTCAGGACGTGCTACGAGAAGGTCTTAGCGCAGATGACCGGTCCGGCGGGGTCAGCGCCTCACCGTCGGATGTAGAGATTTTAAATGCGTTACAGGGGATTTCCAGTGGATCGCTGCAGTTACTTGCCATTGGGCTTCTCAGCCTGGCGCTCTTGTCATTCGTGGTCTATATGTACGTAACCGTTGGGTTGCAAACCGTAGCCATGGAGGTGTGGATACGCCGTATGGGCGCGGGCGATCTGGAGTACAAAGTTGGGGTGCAGGGGCAAGACGAGGTCGCCATGACGGCTCAGGCCCTTGAGGAATTGCGGCAACGCTCGATAAGAGCCATGCAACTCGACCTGGTGAAAAAGCTCTCACAAGACCTCCAGGACAAGAACGAGGAACTCGAGCGCGTCCTCGCGGAATTGCAGCAGACACAGGAACAGATCATCCTGCGCCAGAAACTGGCCGAATTAGGAGAGCTCACCGCCGGGGTCGCCCATGAGATCAGGAATCCGTTGAACTTTATGAAGAATTTCTCCGAAGCGTCGGATGAACTGCTCGCTGAATTGAGGGAGACCATAAACGAGAACGCGGATGACCTAGACGACAAGAGACGATCTCTAATTTCGGAGATCTGCGAGGATCTGGCCGAAAACTTGCAGCGTATCCGCTCGCACGGCGACCGCGCCAACCGCATCGTGCACGACATGCTCATGCTTGGCCGCGGCGGTGGTCAGGTCCAAATGGTGAGCATCAACGACCTGCTCAGGGAACATACGCTGCTTGCCTTTCACAGCGCACGCGCCCTGGATCCGGACTTTCAATTGGACATCGAGGAGGAGCTCGATCCAGACGCGGGACAGGTACCCGTGATTTCCGAAGACATGGGGCGCGTGTTCTTGAATATGGTGGGAAACGCGTGCTACGCAACTGACGAGAAGCGTCGCGGCCTCGCGGGCAATTCAGACTCGTATAAGCCAACACTTTCGCTAACCACGGCGCGCAAAGGGAATTCCGTCGAGATTCACATCCGCGACAACGGCACGGGCATCCCGGCAGACGTCATGGAAAAAGTCTTCAACCCCTTCTTCACGACGAAACCGGCTGACAAGGGCACGGGTCTCGGGCTTAGCCTCTCGAACGATATTGTGCGGCAGCACGGCGGCACGATTTTGCCCAGTTCCGAACCCGGGGAGTATACGGAGATGACCATCTCCATTCCGGTGCCCTGAAGCGCTCATTCCCGGATGGAAACTCGCGTCGCGCGGTCGGCTCTGCCCGGCGCCAAGCCAGTGCAGGGCTGCACCAGCGGTTGTTGGTTGACACCTAGAGGCACATTTGCGGCAAAGGCTGAGTGGCTCTGGACGACTACGGTGCCTGAAACGCGCGTACTAGTCGCCGGCAACTTCCGCCGTCTCTTTGACAGGCGCTTCACCAGCGGATTCGTCGCGCGCGGCAGGAGGCCGCGAACTGGCGTACTCGCAGTCAGGATAGCGCGAACAGCTATAGAAGACACTGCCGCGCCGGTTGCGCTTGCGCACCACGTCCCCTTGCTCGCACTGCGGACACTTGACGCCAATCGTGTCTAAGTACTGCTTGGTGTTGCGGCACTGGGGAAAGCCGCTGCAGCCGATGAACTTGCCAAAGCGCCCTTCGCGCAGCAGCAACGGCTTGCCGCACAGTTCGCACATTTCTCCGGTCTCTACCACCGGACGCTGGACCCGCTCCGCCTCTTGGTCGGCCTTTTCCAAGGCGGCGCTAAAGCCCCCATAGAATTCTTCGAGCACCGGTGTCCACTGCTTCTCGCCGCGGGAAATCGCGTCGAGGTCTTCTTCCATCGCAGCCGTAAACTCAGTCTTGATGATGTCCGGGAAGTGCTTGACCAACATGTCCCGCACCACCATTCCCAGTTCGGTGGGTTTGAGGGTGCGCCGCTCCCGCTCTACGTACGTGCGCTCCTGGATTACCGATAGGATTGGCGCATACGTGCTCGGCCGGCCGATGCCTTCTTCTTCCAATGCCCTAATCAGGCTCGCTTCGGTGAAGCGAGGGGGCGGCTGGGTGAAATGCTGCTCCGGCCAGAGTTTGCGGAGATCCAGCACCTCGCCTTCCTCTAACGGGGGCAGGGACTTCTTCTCGTCGTCCTGCTCCTCGTCTGCGCGGTAGACCCGATAGAAGCCGGGACTTTTCACCCGGGTCGCCGACGCGCGGAAGCGACATTTCAGATCCAGTGCATCCTTCTGCGGCACGACATCCACCGACGTCGTTTCGAGAATGGCCGGGCGCATCTGGCTGGCGACGAATCGCTGCCAAATGAGCGTATAGAGCCTGAGCTGGTCCCTATCGAGGAACTCACGCATCTGCTCCGGCGTGCGAAAGGCGCTGGTTGGCCGGATGGCCTCGTGCGCCTCCTGCGCGTTCTTCACCCGCGACGTATAGCGATTCGGCTTCTCAGTCACTTCATCCGCGCCGTACGTCTGGCCGATGAAGTCGCGCACCTGTGCAACCGCCTCATTGCTGACCTGCACGGAGTCCGTACGCATGTAGGTGATGAGGCCCACCTGGCCTTCCCCGCCGATGTCGATGCCTTCGTAGAGTTGCTGTGCCAAGCGCATCGTGCGCGCGGCGCCAAAACTCAAGCGGCCGGAGGCGTCTTGCTGCAAGGTGCTTGTAGTATACGGAGCGCTCGGCCGCCGGCGCCGCTCCCGTACCGAGATCTTTTGCACCGGCCACGCGGCGTCGTCCAGCTCCGCCAATATGGCCTGCGCCGCCTCACCATCGCCGATTTCCGGCTTCTTGCCCTGAAGCTGCACGAGATCGGCGTCGAACTGGTCTTGCTCGCGGCCGGCCGGCACTTTAGAGAGTCTGGCGTGGAGCGACCAGTGCTCCTGCGGCACGAAGGCATCAATCTCCCGCTCGCGATCAACGATGAGCCGCAGCGCCACCGATTGCACCCTGCCCGCGGACAGGCCGCGTTGGACTTTGCGCCAGAGAAAAGGGCTCATCTTGTACCCGACCAGACGATCGAGCACACGCCGGGCTTGCTGCGCGTCCACGAGGTCCGCGTTGATGTCACGCGGTTCCTCCAGCGCATGCTTCACCGCGTCTTGCGTGATTTCGTGAAAGACCACCCGCTTCGCGCTCAAGTCTTGGTTCTTCATCTTGCGCTTGAGCGCCTCGAGCAAGTGCCACGCTATGGCTTCCCCTTCGCGATCGGGGTCGGTGGCAAGCAGAATCTCACTCGACTTCCGCGCTTGCTCGGTCAGCTTCTTGACGGTGGCGTTCTTGTCCCGGGGGATCACGTATGAGGGCGCAAAGTCTTTTTCAACTTCCACCCCCAGTTTGCTCTTGGGGAGATCACGCACGTGCCCCATGGACGACTCGACGGCAAAATTGCGGCCGAGGAATTTCTTGATGGTTCGCGCCTTGGTTGGCGATTCAACGACGATCAGTTTGCGTTTTGCCAATTTCCTTCACCTACATGGCTGGTTCAGAGCAGACCTATACAACAGTATGCGCTACGGCAAGAGAATTGAAATCCGTTCACGGAAGACCGGGCAACAGGCGCAATTGAGCCCGCGTACCCGTCCAAGTCCTACACACTACACCAAGCGCCCGTGTTTTGTCACGCGGAAGAACCGACGGAATTAGTAGATATAGACTTGATAGAATCGTGTCGCGTGCGGTTCCTGTCATTCCGAGTGCAGCGTCGAACAGGGTTCGCGGAATCTAGAATTCGTCCATTCGAGATTCTTCGTCGCTCCGCTCCTCAGAATGACATATCAAGGGCAACCTTATGCGTTTGTTTGTACACTGTCAATCATATCTCTATGGTCTAAGTCCAAATCTACTATTACCGAGAACCGCTGGCGTGTGCTCGCTCCCAAGCATGGAGTTCGGCGACATTCTCCCGAATCTTGCGCACGGCGTCAAGAATATGGTCCATGTGCTGCCGCGGTCCCAGGAACAGCGTGTGCGAGAACGCCAGCGCTTCCGTCGCGCAAATGCGCTCCGTTTCGGGGCAATGAATGGCAGCATAATCCATCTCTTTCCCATACACTCGGTCGTTGAATGGATAGTTGGTGCGCCCGCAATCCATTTCGGTGAGCGCGGCGTTCGTATAGAGCGGCGCAGTCTGTCCCGTACTCGTCGGCACGCCCTCGGCCTTCAGCGCGGCCAGGAAGGTATCACGCTGGATGTGCTCAAATGCTGACGATACGAAACGCCAGTGCCAGATGTAGAAGCTCCAGCGAGTCACGCGCGGGTCCCAGACGATGCCGTCTACGCCCGGGATTTCAGAGAGCCCCTGCCTGAGATAACGGGCATTGGCCTGCCGGATAGCAACCTGCTCCGGCAGCCGTTCCAGCGCCGCCAGACCCAGAGCGCCGATCCACTCGGTCAAACGCAAGTTCGTGCCGGGCAGCGACCGCGCCGGTTTCGGCCGTCCGTTCGCGCCGTTCACGTGGTGCAGGCCGTAGAGGCGCTCCTGCAGTTCATCGCTGTCGGTAAGCACCATGCCGCCTTCTCCCAAGGCCACCACCTTGCTGCCCTGGAAGCTGAAAGCGCCGGCGTCCTCGATGGCGCCCACTCCCCGGCCCCGCCACTGGCTGCCGTGGGCATGCGCGCAATCGCCCACCAGCGCAATCCCGTGTCTGTCGGCCAGTGCGCGCAGGGCGTCCATATCTGCGGGCATGCCGCCGTTGTGCACGCACATGACCGCCCGCGTCTTGGGAGTGATAGCTTCCTCGACCTTACCGGCGTCTATGTTGTAGGTGCCGGGATCGATGTCCACGAACACCGGCGCCGCGCCTACGGCTACCACTGCGGTGGCTACGGTGATCCACGTCGCCGCCGGAATGATGACTTCGTCGCCCGGCTCCACGCCGACCGCCTTCAAAGCCAGTTCCATGCCAATGGAACCCGTGGCGACAGCCACGCCGTGTCGCGCGTCCTGGTAAGCCGCAAACGCGTCTTCGAAGCGCCACACCCAAGACTCGTCCCCATCGAATTTGGACCGCGTCCAGGCCCGGCTCTGCAAGACGTCCGACAGCGCCTGTTCGTCGCGCTCATCGTACACCGGCCACTGTGACCCTAACGCCTCGGTGACAACCGGCGCGCCGCCGGTCAAGGCAAGTTTTCCCATACGTCAACCATCCTCTTGTCGTTCACGATCGTCGCTCGCAGACAGCCATCCCGGGGTCGTGATGCTACCTTACCCACTATAGCAATGATCAATCTGCCGCTCTTTGCAGCGCAAACCGACAGACGTAACGAAGGCCCTGCCTGGAGCAACGAGATCCTATTGTGCCGCATCCTTCGCCTGCACCAGCACGCGAAACCCGCCGAGGCCGTCGGGCCAGATGAGGTCGGTGATAGCGCGCTTGGCGCGTTGCGTTTCCGCGGTAACCGGCTGGTGGGCAAGCGCCGCCAGTTCCTCACCGACGCCCAAACCAAGGAGATACTCGGCCTGTGACTGTACGCTCCCCCTGCCCAAACCGGCCGTTTCGCCGTATTCCATAAGCGCGGAGAAGTTCACGTGGGCGGTTATGTCTTGTGCGCCAATGCGGATGTAGGGATTCCTGTGCACGCCGTGCCGGTAATAGCAGGCCAGCGTGCCCTCCACCCAGCGTGTGCTGCAGAGCTCATGCCACGTGGCGCCGTAGTCGATAGTGATCACGGTGCCCCTCTTCAGCACGCGTGCTACCGTTTCCAACCACGCCAGGGCCGCAAGGCAGATCTCCCCCTGCCAGCCTTCCGGGGGCCGGCCGAGTCGCTCCAGGAAGTCTGCAAGTTCTGGGCAGGAGGGAGCGCCAAATTCCTCGCGAATCGCCCCATCCCACACAGTCACGTAAAGTTCTTGCAGTTCACCTTGTCTTATGCGGACCCGATGGACGGGCAGTGCGTCCAGCAATTCGTTGGAGAGCACCACGCCGACTACGGGAGCGGCAACGGATTCTCCGACAAACACGGGGTGCGCGGCAGCCGCTGCAAGCGCCTCCTTCTGCTCGTGATTTGGCCCGGTGCCGCGATCGATCAGTTGGTTGTGCGTGCACTGCCAGCAGTCTGGCGCTTCTTTGCGGAGGCCGTTCAAGATGTCCCACGCCATGATGCCGCGGCCGGCACCCATTTCCACCACGTCGAACCGCGACGGCTCGCCGAGTTCCTGCCAGACCCGTGCGACGTGGCGCGCGATGTACGCCCCAAAGACCGCGTGGAGGTGCGGCGCGGTGTAATAGTCGTGCGGCGGGCCGGTTTGCAACGCGACAACTGGATTCCGGCTTTCGCCGGAATGACGGGCGGCGGAATCACTATCCTCCTTCCCAAGCTCGGGAGGAGCAGTATAGTACCCGGCGCCCGGCGCATAGAGCGCGATTTCCATGAATTCAGCAAACGTGATCTTGCCTTTGTCGGCAATCGCAGCGTGGACAAGATCAGTAGCGGTTGGCGAGGTCATGTTTTGCACCGCGCTTCTACTCCAGCCGGCCGTTCCATCCGCGCCACTTTCTCAATCTGTGATCTATGTCGCACTGTCTGCCGCCTCATATTGCCCTGTGCACGGTTATTCCTCACACTATTCTGTACAATAGAGGGCAATACGGCAGCAGACAACCCGACAGGCACTGCAGGGAGGTTTGGGGCATGACGTTGCGGAGCCAAGATTTGCGCGACCTCAACCGACAGGGCGACGCTCTGCGCATGGGCATGGACTGGACCGTGGACGATCTGGGCAAGCCGCAGGTGCTCGTGGAGAGCGTGACCGGCTGCTCCCATCCTTCCAGCGTGCACCTCGGCGATCTGGTCGAACAAGCCAAGTTTGGCGTGTACACGCTCGGCGGCAAGCCGGCTGAATTCTACTGCACCGACATCTGCGACGGTGTGGCGCAAGCCCATGCCGGCATGCGCTACAGCCTGCCCTCGCGGGACATCATCAGCTACATGACGGAAATCCACGCGCTGGCGCATCCCCACGACGCCATGGTCTGCATCTCCACTGCCGATAAAGCCGTGCCCGGCCATCTGATGGCAATGGCGCGGGTGAACCTCCCTGCCATTCACATTCCCGGCGGCACCCAGACCAACGGCCCGTGCAACATGTCGTCGGAACTGATGTACCCGCTCGGCATCATGCGCGATAAGGGTCAAATAACTGAGGAAGAACTGATTGCCAAGCAGAAGCACGCTTGCCCCACGCCCGGCGCCTGCCAGTTCATGGGCACCGCCAGCAGCAACCAAGTCATTTCGGAAGCCTTGGGGCTGGCGCTCCCCGGCAGCGCGCTCATTCCCGCGGCCCTGCGCGAACTTACCCGCATGGCCCGCGACGCTGGCGAGCAAGTGATGACTTTGTTGGAGAAAAACATCCGGCCCCGCGACATCCTGACGCCGGAAGCCTTCCACAATGCCCTCGTGCTCCACGCTGCGGTCGGCGGTTCCACCAATCTCCTGCTCCACGTGCCCGCCATCGCACAAGAGGTGGGCATTGAGGTCAACCCACAGCAGTTCGACGAAATCGGCCGCAAGGTGCCCGTACTGACCGACGTTAAGACCTACGGCACGCATCCCGTGGAGTACATCTGGTATTGCGGCGGCGTGCCGGCCCTGATGAACGAAGTCAAAGAATTCCTATACCTCGACTGCCTCACGGTCACCGGCAAGACCATCGGCGAAAACCAGGAAGACCTGGAGGAGTCCGGTTGGTTCGACGAGATCGCGGGCTACCTGGACAACCACGGTCTCCGCAAAGAAGAAGTGCTCCATCCCATCGAGCGACCCTACAAGACCGGTGGCACGATTGCGGTGCTCACCGGCAATCTGGCGCCCGAGGGGGCCGTGATGAAGCACGTGGCCGCCGACCCGCGCACCCACCAGATGGTCGGGCGCGCCGTGCCCTTCGACTGTGAGGATGACGCCATCGCCGGCGTGAAGAACGACGAGATCAAGCCGGGCGACGCCATGATAATCCGCTATGAAGGGCTGCGCTCCACCGGCATGCCGGAGATGTACTTCTGCACCACCGTCATCTCGGCCCGGCCCGATTTGGAAGCGAGTACCGCCATCATCACCGACGGGCGCTACTCCGGTGCGGCCAAGGGCCCCAACATCGGCCACGTCATGCCCGAAGCGGCGCTGGGCGGTCCGCTGGCGCTGGTGGAAAAGGACGACCTCATCGAGATTGACGTACCCGCCCGCTCGCTGGCAATCGTGGGCGTGAAAGGCGAACGCAAGTCTCCGGCGGAAATCGATAGCATTCTGGCGGACCGCCGCAGCCGCTGGCAACCGCCCGCGCAGCGACACGCTGCCGGCGTGCTCTCCCTCTATGCCCGCGAGGCCGCCGACGTAACCGCAAACACGGCGTCCACAAACGGTCCCGCGGCAGATGTCACGGTGCGTCCACAGACCGAGTCTACGCCGCGTCCATGAGCGCACGGGCTCCTTACCCGCTCTATGCCGTGCTCACGCTGGCGCTGCATGCCCAGGGCCTGGGCAGGTCGCCGGCAGAAGTCACCCACCCGGGAATGGAAGACGTCTACGCGGCGGTCGAGCGCGTGGGCTGGGTGCAAATTGACACGCTCCAAGTCGTCAATCGGGCGCAGTATCTCACGCTCTGGAGCAGGTTGGGCGCCTACGACACGAGCCTGCTCGACACGCTCCTCTTCGACGACGGCAATACCTCATCTGACAATAGACGCCGCCTGTTCGAGTACTGGGCGCACGCCGCCTGCATCATTCCCCTGAGTCTTTACTCTCGCTTCTTGCCGAGGATGCGCAACTACCGGCAGGGAACCAACCCTTCGTACCGAAAATGGATCGCGAATCCCGAGAAGCAGAAGCAGGTATCTGACTTACTTGATGCGGTACGTGAGCGCGGCGGCTCCCGCCCGGCGGACTTCCGCACCGAGAAGCGCGCGCCCGGATCATGGTGGAATTGGGATGAAGCCAAGATTGCCCTGGAGCATCTCTACAACATTGGCGACCTCGCGATTGCCAACCGCGTGAACTTCCAGCGCATCTACGACATTCGCGACCGTGTGCTGCCGTCCTGGGTCGATCGCGAGGAGCCAACAGAGGAAGAAGCGCTGAAACACTTGCTGGAGGTTTCAATGCGGGCGCTTGGGGTGTGCGCGCCCAATCAGGTTGGTGACTATCTCCACTTGAAATCTACCGCAGTGAGACCACTGGTGGCGGCGCTGATTGCTGACGGCACGTTTGTCCGGATTGAAGGTCAACTCGCGGATGGCAAAGCGCGCGAACTCCTGGTGCACCGCGACCACCTGGCACTGCTCGAAGCTGCCGCGGACGGCGCCCTCCGCGTCCGCCGGACCACGTTTCTCAATCCCTTTGACAGCCTCTTCTGGGCCAAAGGACGCGACCGCGCCATGTGGAACTTCCATCAGAAATTGGAATGCTACGTGCCCGCGCCGGAGCGAAGGTGGGGGTACTTTTGCCTGCCGATTCTAGACAAGAGGCGTCTGGTCGGCCGCTTCGATCCAAAGCTGGAACGGAAAACCGGCTTGCTCCGGCTGAAGGCGCTCTATCTGGAACCGGGCATCAAGCCCAGCGACCGGCTGGCGGCCTCCGTTGCCCGCGCCATGCGCGACTTCATGCGCTTCCATGAGGCGACGGACCTGGTGGTGGAACGCAGTGATCCCACGGAATTCGGTGTGAAACTCATGTCTGCCTTATAGACTGTTGCTAGAATCTGAGCAAACGCAACGGCATGGACGTGAGTGAGGCACGAGCTACCACGGGAGGCACAGTAATGCAGACGGTGACGGTAAAGTGCCACGAGCGGCTGCAGCACGTGGTTGTCACGGATTCCCACGCGCTGATCGCCGATGAACCCACGCCTGAGGGCGAGAATCTCGGCCCCAATCCCTATGAACTGCTGCTGGCCGCGCTCGGCACCTGCACAGCCATGACGCTTCGGCTGTATGCCGACAGGAAAGCGTGGGACCTCCAGACGGTGCGGGTGGAACTCAGCCACGAGCGCGTGCACGCCCGCGACTGCGCAGAGTGCGAGCAACAGAGCGGTTCCAGGATCGATCTCATCCGCCGCTACATTGTTGTTACGGGTGCGCTCGACGACACGCAGCGCGAGCGGCTCCTCCAGATTGCCGAGCGTTGTCCCGTACATCGCACACTCGACGGCGGCCCGACGATCCTCACCGAGCTAGACGTAGTACAGGGTTGAGAGCTTAATCGTTGTGCAGGTCTTCGAGGCCCGAGGAGCCGCCGAGAATCGCACTGAGGTAGACCTGCGCTCGCTGGCGTATGCGACTGAACAAGATCGGATGGATTCTGGGCCCGGCACGAGGGGAGCCTGCGAGGAAATGACGGATCGGCTTGTTCCTCTCGACAGATGGAGGTGTCCTTCTCTTTGTAGCGCGGGGGCTTGTCCCCCGCTCCGTCAAAGAGAGAGTGAGTAGCCTAGGTTGCGTTCCCCTTCAGGGCTATGTACATCTTGCACGGAGAAGATGGATTCCCGCTTTCGCGGGAATGACGCTCCCTGGGAACGTGGGCGTCCCGCCCGCATTGATGGGATTCCCACCTTCGCGGGAGTGACGGATCGGTGTGTTCCTCTCGGCGGATTGATGTGTTCTCCTCTTTGTAGCGCGGGGGCTTGTCCCCCGCTCCGTCAAATGGATAGTGTGCAGCTGAGGAATCGTCTTCCCTCTAGAGTTTAACTCGTTGCCCAGAGAAGATGGATTCCCGCTTTCGCGGGAATGACGAATTGGCTTGTCCCCCGCTCCGTTCACTGAAAGAGTGTGTAGCCCAGGACTCGTCTCACCTCTGGCGTTTGTACTCCTTGCACGGAGAAGATGGATTCCCGCTTTCGCGGGAATGACGCTACCTGGGAACGTGGACGTCCCGCCCGCATCGATGGGATTCCCACCTTCGCGGGAATGACGGAGGATGCGCCCCTCGCGCACCCTCTCACATCCGCTCATTTGTACGCACTCTTCAACATACAAATGACGGACAAAGCGCCGTCCCACTGCGACGGACGAAAAGCTGCTCCGCTTCGTGGAAAGGACCGCCTGGTTCGGCAAAGAACACCGCAGCCGGAGAGCACGAGTTTCCGGCAAATCGCCCTCGATAGGAACGAAGACTATCAGCGAATGTTTTGTAGCAGTTCCAAAGCAGTTTCCTCCACGCTCGCTCCGGAGGCGGCGGTGAAGCGGCTCCAGCGGCCCACGTTGACCTCATAGCCGCCTTCTTCATACGCGGTTGGCGTCGGGAAGTATCCCTGATAGCTGTTCGCGTAGCCGACAATAAACGTACGTGCAAAGGGAGACTGTCGCTTTATGTCTAGTCCAATTTGGCAGAAGAGCTCACCAGGAACACCCACCCAGGCGCTATCGCCAATGGCGAGCACCTGAATCTCGCCTTCTTCCCGGCGGGCATTGTTGCGCGTGAGTTCGTACTGTTCCAACACTACGCGATGCTTGTTAATCTCCCGCCGCACTTCCGCCGCCGAGGCGCCGCTGCGTTCCACTCGCTCCACCTGCGCCCTCGCGGCAGCATAGGCATGGTCAGCCTCATCATTCGCCGGCAGATCGGTTCGGTACGTCCAGTTCACACGCTTGGTTGCAATCCGCACGTGACTATCAGCCGCAGGCACTTCATCCGGCAACAGCGAGGCCGCCACGCGCAACACCTCGCCGCCCAATTGCAACCCAACTTCCCGCGCATCTCGCGTACTTCGCCGCACAACCGGTGGATTCACGTCGCCGCACGCGCCTTGCGTGAACAGCGCCGTCACGCCCGGCCCCAACGCCGCTTCCACCGCGGCCATGGCGAAGCCCGGGTAGTCTGCCGAAACCTGCGGCTGGCTCATGGCGCAGATGGGATGGGCGGTGAAGTTGCTGAGCACGGCCAGCGGTGTGCCGTTGGGCCGCTGTGCCAGCAGCACGCCCACGTCCGGGTCTATTGGCCCCCGCCGTACGACCTCGCCCGGCGCGGCCCGATCCCAATTGCGATATACCTTGCCGTCGCTATGAATCACGCGCCGGTTTTCCGCAATCCCGTGGATTTCGCCCGCACCCACCTTGATTATGGCCGGCTCGCGTTGCTGCCAGGCGGCGATGGCCGCGCCTGCCAAACTGCGCGCAAGGTCCTGCACCCAGGGCCAATCCAGGTCGAGTGTGGAGAGATCAATAGAAGCATGGCTGCTATGCGTGTGGCTGGCGCTGAGCATCACGTGCTCACCCGGTATTGACGTGTGTGCCGCCACCTGGGCCCGCACCGCAGCAGCGAACGCCGCCGGCGGAAAGCCGATCATGTCGCAGGCAACAAGCGCTGCCGCCTGTTCACCATCGTCAATCACGAGCGCCTTGGCCCATAGGTCGTCGTGCACGCCCACAAAGGGGTCCTGCCGGTCCCAGCCGTAGCCGAGGTACGGCATGCCAATCTCAGGGGTAATGCAGACCCGCGCAGTGCCGACCAGGTAATTGTGTCTATTGCCAAAGGGTGACAAGTCAGACTCGCCCATAGGCCTCCCTCAGGTTTCCAATTCACCCATCCAAGTGCAGCATACACACCCCGAACCGTATTTGTCTAAAGGTGTGTGAAAGCCGACCAATGGTGTGCCATTGATCGATAGCGAAGTAATCGCTGAAAGACAAATCCTATGACAGCACTCTTGTATAATCAGGGAAACCTGCGCCACACTACGAAGACGACAGATGGATGGAGGCACCCATGCGCGAAATGCCGCACCTCTTTGATGCGAACGTCTTTCTCGGTCCTATCTTCCTCCGGCACGACGATACCCCGGACGACGTCCCCCGTTTACTCGCCGCCATGGACGAAAACGGCATCAGCCGCGCCCTCGTGACCCACGGGCTCGCCAAGTGGCAACATCCCGCCGTCGGCAACCAACTCGTCATCGAACAGACCAAGGGCGTGGATAGGCTCGTTCCGTGTTGGGTTGTGATGCCGTCTGTCACCGGCGAGTTGCCGCCGGAGCGGCAACTCGTCGCCCAATTGCTGGAGTCCGGCGCGCGGGCGGCGCGCCTCTGCACCGGCATGAACCGGCTCACGCTCGAGCCCTTCGAAGTGGAATCGCTGCTGGAAGCCTTAGCCGAGCGACGGGTACCGCTGTTCCTGGATACCAATAACCGGCATTGGAGCGAGCCGCGTCCGTGGGACTTCATCGAGTGGGCGCTCCGCACGTATCCTACGCTGCCGCTCGTGCTGTTGCGCGAGCCGCCGGCGAACTATCGCACGCTCTTCACGCTCATGGACCGGCACGCCAACCTGTACATCGAGACCTGTTATTTCCAGGGCCACGATGCCATCGCTCTCTGTGCCTCCCGCTGGGGCGCGGAGCGCTTGGTGTTCGGCTCCGGGCTGCCTGAATGGGACCCGGGTATGGCCATCACCGGTCTTACGTACGCTAGTTTCTCAGTGGAGGAGCGGGATGCCGTTGCCAGCCACAGCCTGCAGCGCCTCATTGACAACTGTGTCGTCTGACCGCCGTACAGGCAGCAACCGTTCGTCATTCGATCCTTCGACAAGCTCAGGACAGGCAGGCTCAGGACGAACGGATGCGCGAGACATGCCCGGAAAAAGGTCTTACCCCTGCAAAGAGAAATGCTTGGAATCCTAACTGACAGCGAGAAGGATGCAATGACATGGCGCAGATAGCTTCAGCAACCGGCAGCGACACGATGACCATCCGCGAGGCCGCCCTGCGCGGTGAGCCGCTTACCGGCGCGTTTATCGTGAATAACCACTCCCACCTGGGCATGTACTACGGATTCGCTCAGCCGAATCCGGACGCCGATGCCCTTGTGCGCACCATGGATCGCGTGGGCATTGACCAGTCGTGTGTCTTTTCCAGCCTGGCGATTACGGCCGACATGCGCAGCGGCAATGACATGAGCCTGGAAGCGGCGCGCCGCCACCCGGACCGCATCCTGGCATACGCGGTGCCGGACCCCAACCTCGCGCGTCAAGTCCGTGACGAAATGCAGCGCTGCGTCGACGCCGGCGTGCGGGGCATCAAATTCCACACAGGCCTGCATGGGTATCCGTTTGGGGGACCGGCGTACGTCCCCGCCTTTGAACTGGCTGACACGCACCGGCTGCCGCTCATCAGCCACGGCGTGGATTCCCCCGACGTGCTGCGCCGCACCGCGCGCGCCTATCCCAATGCCCACTTCATCGTGGCCCACGCCGGAGCGGGCCGCAGGCATCCGGAGTTAGACGCAATGTACACTGTCGCGATTGAGGAGCCAAACGTCTATCTGGACACCGCCGGTTCCGTTGCGCCGTACGGCATATTCGCGCAGTTGGTGGAACACGTGGGCGCCGGCAAGATTCTCTACGGCGACGACTTTCCCTGGATGTGTCCCACACACCAGATTGGACGCATACTCTTGGCACCTATATCCGACGATGAGAAAAAGCAAATCCTCGGCGGCACCATGCAGCGGCTGCTGAGTACGCGGCGGTGAAGGATAGATTGGCCCATTGCACTCTTACGTGGAGGTCTAGGCACTGAGGATGCGTTCTGCGGTAGCGCGGGGGCTTGTCCCCCGCTTGGCACACGATGCGCGTCGCGTCGCAAGACTAAGATGGATTCCCGCATGCGCGGGAATGACGGATTGAAATACTGCTTCTCCTTGTAGTGTAAGGCCAGGCAGGACTCAGTTGAACTGCGATTGGGAGCTTGCACACAGCGGGTGCCGGCATGAAGCAGCGTGGGGTCTGTTTCCCCGCCAAGAACGCGCGATTGGAAAACTCATAGTGCATGGATTCCGCGCCCCCGCGCGGGGGCGAGCTTTCGCGGGAATGACGCTACCTGGGAACGTGGGCGTCCCGCCCGCATTGATAGGATTCCCACCCTGGCGGGAATGACGGATTGAAGAGCATCTTCTCTTTGTAGCGCGGGGGCTTGTCCCCCGCCGGGGTAGGGAAGTGTGATGGCTAAGAAAAGATGGATTCCGGCTTTCGCCGGAATGACGGGTTGCGCGACTACGTTGCATGGCGGCCATGCAGAATAGACTCCATGCAGGTTCACGTGTGAATAGACGCATCGTTTGAGGAAAGCGCCATGAAATACCTGATGCTCTCAAAACCTCTAGAAGACCTCTCCTACCCCGAGCTTGCCGATACCGTGGCCGACCTTGGCATGGACGGCGTAGATCTCACGGTGCGCTCGCCGGGGCATGTCTTGCCGGAACGGGTGAAGACGGATCTGCCAATTGCAGTGCGGGCTATTCGCGATCAGGGCTTGGATGTTGGCTGGCTGACGACGGCAATCGACAGCAGCCGGTCGCCTCATGCGGAAGAAATCATCGCCACGGCTGCTGATCTCGGCATCAAGCAGTTCAAGCTCGGCTACTTTCGCTACGCCGGTTTTGGCGAGATGCGCCGGCAAATCGCGGAGGTGCGTGAGCAGCTGCACGGCATCGAAACGCTGTGTCTGAAGTATGGCATCCAGGCCGGCGTGCACGCCCACGACGGGCCTACTCTTTCCGCCACCACCCACGTGGTCTCGCTCTTGCTGGAGGGCATTGATCCCGCCGCCGTCTGCTACTATCCCGACCTCGGGCACATTGGCATCGAGGGCAGCTTTGGCGGTTGGATTCACGGCCTGGACTTGCTTTCCGATCGAATACACATGCTCGCCCTGGAAAACCTCGCCCAGTTCCAAGAGATGGATCCGGAGTCGGGAGCAGTATGCTGGCGACCCAAAGTCGTGCCGTTCGATCAAGGCTTCATTCCCTTCCCAGAAGCCTTCCAATACTTAAGGCAGATCGGCTATACAGGCTACGCCTCGTTTCAGGCCGAATACCGGGGACCGAACAGCTTCAAGGATTTGAACCAAGCCGAACTGCTCGCCCAGGTGAAGCGGGACCTGCAGTACACGAAGCGTCTCGCGGACGCAGTTGGCCTGTAGGCACACCGGATGCGGCAGATTCCCAACCGGAGTTCTCTCGCCATCCCCTCGCCGCCGCAATGCTACAATGTGCAGGCAGGCGTACCACAATACTGTTGTAGTGTGCAGAGCGCCGCGTGCCGGCATTGAGACCTCGACTTCACAATCACCAGAAAAAGCTGTAGGGAGCGAGAAGGCATGGACCGTCCGAACATCATCCTCATTACGACCGACGAACAGCGTTGGGACACGCTTGGCTGCTACGGCAACCAGAAGGTCAAGACACCGACCCTCGATGCTTTGGCGGAGAAAGGGACGCTCTTTGCAAAGGCGTACAACCAGAACCCCGTCTGCATTCCGGCCCGCGCCTGCCTGCAGACCGGCCGCTATACCCGCCAGCACGGCGTTTCCTACATGGAGGCAGCCGTGGACAGCACGCCGGGCCTCCCGCCGTGGGAAAAGACCTTCATGGAGCACCTGCAGGACGCGGGCTACGTCACCGCCGCGTTCGGCAAAATTCACATGATGCCGCCGAAAGGCTACCACGAGACCCAACTCACCGGCGGCAAGGGCGCGCGCTGGACGCAGTCGTACGGCTCGCCGCTGGGGCCCGGTCCGTTAGGCCCGGTCTACGCCCGCTGGCTGGACTCTGTGCATCCCGGCGGCTACGAACTCATCTATGAGCAACGCCGCGAGCCCGAATACCGCAAGTACATGACCGCGATTTCCAACGTGTTGCCGATTGAGGAATATATTGACACCTGGATCACGGAGAACACCCGTGAGTTCGTCTCCCGCGATCACGACCGGCCGATTTTTGCCTGGTGCGGCATCTGCGGGCCCCACGGCCCGTTCGATCCGCCCAAGCCCTACGACACCATGTACCCGTATGACTACGTGGACGTTTCACCAACGTATCTCGCTGACGACAGCGACAAGCCCAAGCACCTGCAAAACGGCGGCGGCCGCTTTGCCAAAGAACCGGACGACAGCCTGATCCGGCGCGTAACGGCGTATTACTGGGGCCTCTGCACCTACATCGACGACATGATGGAGCGCCTCTTCAAGACGCTGGAAGAGTGCGGCAAGGCGGACAACACCCTCATCATCTTCACCAGCGACCACGGCGACCACATGGGTGACTGGTCGCGGGGCGGCAAAGGCACGTTCTGGGAAGGCTCCGCGCGGGTGCCGTTCATCGTCGCGCCGCCGGCCGACATGCCCCGCGTGCCCAACGTGGACGGCGTCATCGGCACCTTTCAGGTCGCGCCGACCATTCTCGAATACGCCGGCGTTGAGATTCCCAAAGAGATGCAGGCCACCAGCTTGAAGCCAGTGGTGGAAGGGGCGGAAGACGCGCCCGGGTTCGCGCTCTGCGAGTTCGAGGACAATAACCAGGTGCGGCGCGGCAAGTCCATTACCACGAACCGCTATAAATACGCCTTCTGGAATACCGAGGACGGCCAGGAGCTCTACGATATGGAGGAGGACCCGCTGGAGAAGCGCAACCTCGCCCGTGACCCAGGGTCGCAAGACCTCGTGCGCCAGCACAAGGAAATGCTGCTCCACCACCTGCTCGATAGCGAGAAGCCGGTTCGCCGCTGGTAAGGCACCAGTACTTCAAGACTAGGCAGTGTTGACATTTCAAGTCGTTCCGAGCGCAGCGCCGCACTGGGTTCGCTGACTACGTCGCAGACGCGGAATCTAACGTGTAGCGCGGAGGCTTGTCCCGTGCACCGTCAAATAGAGAGTGTGCAGCCGAAGACTCGTCTCCCTTCTAAAATGCAAACTCGCTGCGCGGAAAAGATGGATTCCCGCTTTCGCGGGAATGACGAATCGGTGTGTTCCTCTCGCCAGATTGAAGTGTCCTTCTCTTTGTAGCGCGGGGCTTGTCCCCCGCTTGAGACAGCGTGCGTTAGGGTATTGGGGATGGATTCCCGCTTTCGCGGGAATGACGAATCGGTGTGTTCCTCTCGCCAGATTGAAGTGTCCTTCTCTTTGTAGCGCGGGGGCTTGTCCCCCGCTTGAGACAATGTGCGTTAGGGCACTGGGGATGGATTCCCGCTTGCGCGGGATTGACGAATCGGTGTGTTCCTCTCGCCAGATTGAAGTGTCCTTCTCTTTGTAGCACGGGGGCTTGTCCCCCGCTTGAGACAGCGTGCGTTAGGGCACTGGGGATGGATTGCCGCTTTCGCGGGAATGACGGGCCTGGTAGCTCCCGCTTGCGCGGGAATGGCGGGCTTGGTAGCTCTCGTTTTCACGGGAATGACGGGCCTGGTTGCATTCTATTGCAAGGCAATGACGAGTTGGTTCTTGAAGAGTCAACACAACTTTGATAGCAAGTTTCTCCGCCTCTCCGGTACGCCATCGAATTCACGCGTATGCGCGGCTCTTGCCAAATGAGGTGAAGAATCAAAGAGGGACGCACGGTCGTGCGTCCCTCTTCACATTCAGCGTTGCCAACACTCCTATTCCGCTCAGTGGGAGTTCACTCCCTCCGAGCCTGGGAATGCTGCCGCCTAAGAATCACTTATTCTGCTGCGAGGGCAGCGTCGATCTTCTCCGCGGCATCGGCGGTTACCCACTCGCGCCAGGCGTCGCTATTCTGCAGCCACCAGGTGGCGACTTCAGCGTACTCGGCGCCGGTCTCCGAAAAGTAGGTCTCGGCCTCGCGCTGGTTGCCAAAGCTCCAGTCCCACTTGCCGAGCAGCTCGATCACGTCCGGAGCAGACTCATGGAGTTCAGTGTTGACGGCGATGACTACTTCCGCCACAGGATAGGCGCAAGCATTGCCGTTCTCCCAGCACTCTTCATTGAACTCAGGCTCTTCGAGGAAATAGTAGCCGCCGAGTTCGGTCTCCATTTCAAAGGAAAACGTCGTCGGACCCCAGTAGTAGAAGAGCACCGGCTCTTCCTTCAGGAATGCCGCACGAATCTCGCTCTGCAGAGCCGCATCCGAGCCAGGATTGACCAGTTCAACCACGTCGCTCAAACCATAGGCTACGACCTGGTTGGCATTCACTTGCTCGCATGCCCAGCCGGGAATGCATGACAAGAGACGGGCCTTGCCATTCGAGTCCGGCGTCACGAAGAGTTCCATGTGGTCCTTGAGGTCTTCCACGGTCCGCAGGTTGGGATTTGCATCCGCAACGTACTGCGGAATGATGAAGGCAGACTGCCAGTTATCTTCCAGGCTCTTGCCCACGACCTCAACGGAGCCTTCTTCCAGTGCCTGCAAGAAGGGCTCTTCTTGGTTCGGTAACCAGATCTCCATGGTGACATTTACATCACCGGCGCGCAGGGCAACCAACATCGGCAACGTATCGCCGAAGACCGCGTCGGTCTCGTAGCCGTAGCCGTTCTCCAGGATGTAGCGTGCTACCGCGTTCTGGATCTGCGCGCTATCCCAACTGAGGTCGGAGAATACGATGGTCGGCTTTTCCATCATCTCCGCGTCTTCAGCTTTTTCTTCCATCTGCTCCGCTTCGCCGTCTGCCGGCGCCACTTCGGCAGTGCCGCACGCAGCCAGCGTGAACATGAGGGCAGCGACGAGCGCCATCATGCCAATTAGTAATTTCCACGAACGATTTCGCATTGCGTTGGGAACCTCCCACTAACGCTTTATCAAAACTCCGACATTTTTTTCTTCACGTCCTGTACGACGCGGTGACCCATGCCGGTCTAGGCCACGAATTACGTGCGCAACGACTCCTGCCTGGTCTTCGCCCAGGCTTGCGTAACGCGGTCGATGATGATGGCCAGGAATACAATGCCCAAGCCGCCCAACAGGGCTTCGCCCGGCCGCGCCCGCGAGAGCGCCCGCTGCACATCTTCACCCAGGCCGCCGGCGCCGACAAGCGACGCGATAACCATCATTGCCAAGGCCATCATGGTGGTCTGGTTGATGCCGGCCATGATCGTGGGCAGCGCCATCGGCAACTGTACTTTGAAGAGCAGTTGCCGGGGAGTCGTGCCAAACGACCGGGTGGCCTCCACTACTTGCGGGCTGACCTCCCGGATACCGAGACTGGTGAAGCGGATTGTCGGCGGCGCCGCGTAGATGATAGTGGCAAAGACAGCGGGAACGTTGCCGATCCCAAAGAACATCACCACCGGCACCAAGTAAACGAACGACGGCATGGTCTGCATGCCGTCGAGCAGCGGCTTCAGCACCGCGTCGAACGCGTTGCTGCGCGCCGCCAGCACACCGATTGGCACGCCGATCAAGATGGAGAGCATCACCGCGACCACAATGAGCGCCATGGTTTCCATTGCGCTCTGCCAGAGGCCGAAAAGGCCGGTGAGCACCAACGAAGTCACGGTGAAGGCGGCAAATTTCCAGCCCACCGTAATCCATCCAACAATGGCGGAGCCCGCGATGATGACCGGCCATGGCGTCCAGAGGAAGACCACTTCAATCCACAGGAGAATCCGCAGCACCGCGTCGGAAACCAAGTCGAACGCCGGCCCCCACATCACCGTGATCGTGTCCACACCCTCATTGATTTCGTTGCTGATACCACGGCTCCAATCGATAGGGAACGCGGTGCGCGGTCCCAAAACCACGACCATGGCAACGAAGAATACGAGGAATCCGGCTAAGACAAGAACGGCTTTGGAGGGCCCTGACCCGCCATTGCGGGTTGCCTCCCGAATGCCGACGGTTGTCTCTTTCAAACGACCAATTACAGCCATAGTTTACCCGGCTAGACGCCGACCTCCGCGTGTTCTTCAGCAAAGACATTCTCAGCCAGGACATCGCGGTCGATCTCGCCGACCAGGCGCTCCTCATCATCCACTACCGGTACGAACCCGGCAGTGGCCCACGCTGTGGCCAGGGCGTCCTCCAGACACTGGCTGGCCGCTACGGGTGCGCGCCGGCGCTGGGCGGCCCTCTCGATGGTGGCGTCGCCGCGCTCGCAGGCCGCTTGGGCCTCCGCGCGGCTGACTTCCCCTCGATAGGCGCCGTCTTCGCCGACGACGAACGCTGCGCCGTTGCCGCCGGCATCCACTGCGTGCAGTGCTGCCTGCGGCGACGAAGAAACGTCCACCGGCGCGGCACAGGGCTGCATCATGTAGCCCACGGTGATAATGGAACAGCGACGCACGTCGCGGGTAAAATCCGCCACATAGTCATCGGCCGGTTCCGCTATGATTTGCTCCGGCGTGCCAATCTGGACAATCGCGCCGTCGCGCATAATGGCGATGCGGCTGCCCAGCTTGGTAGCCTCGGCGAGATCGTGGGTAATGAAGACGATGGTCTTGCGCATCTGCCGTTGGAGGCGGATGAGCTCGTTCTGCATGTCCCGCCGTATAAGCGGGTCAAGTGCGCTGAAAGGCTCATCCATCAGCAGGATCTCAGGGTCACTCGCCAAGGCGCGGGCCAACCCCACGCGCTGCTGCATGCCGCCGCTCAGGGCCGCCGGGCGGTATTCCTCCCAGCCTCCCAGACCGACGGTTTCCAAAATCTGCGCAGCGCGCGCGTTGCGCTCGTCCCGCGGCACTCCTTGCACTTCCAAGCCCCACGCCACGTTATCGATCACCGTGCGGTGGGGCAGCAAGCCGAAGTATTGGAAGACCATGCCGGTCTTCTGCCGGCGGGCCTGGGTGAGTTCTTCCTCCGAATAGCGAAGGACATCCTCGCCGTCGATGACGACCTCACCGACCGTGGGCTCGATGAGACGAATGAGGCACCGTACCAGCGTGGACTTGCCACTGCCGGATAGCCCCATGACGACGAAGGTTTCACCTTCGTGAACGTCGAAGCTGACGTCATGCAACGCCAGCACCGAGTCGAGCTCGTCCTGGACTTCGTCCTTGGACTTACCCTCCAGCGTCTCCCGCACGTCGGTATCGCCGGCGGGACCGAACACCTTCCAAAGGCCGCGTACGCTCACGCGCACCTCGCCGTTGGAAGACCCCCTGTCATCTGGCTGCGATTCCTGTTCTTGACCCATGACTACTTTACTTCCTCCCTGCTCGTACCGGCAGCTTTCTGCCGCATCACGAAGCAACAGCGCTACAGGATTGCAGCGCATCTACCCCGCAGTAGTCATGCACAGCATACCAAGCCGGTAGGCCTCTTGCAAGCCTTTTGCGTTATTTCTAATCAACCAACCCGTCCAGTCAATGTCACAGGAATTGCCACTCCCATTGACCCCCGCGCACCCGCAGAGTCATACTGAGGAGGACGAAATGACACGCTCGAAACCACGCAAAGGAGCGCACTAATGGCCGAGAAACAGCGGCTCAGCATCGAATACTGCACCTCGTGAGGCTACCTCCCGAAAGCCGTCAGTTTGACGGAACAAGTGCTGGATAAACACGAATCAAACATCGCAAGCCTGGAGCTCATCCCCTCCGGCGGCGGCGCCTTCGAAGTGACCCTGGACGATAAGGTCATCTTCTCCAAACACCAGGAAGGCCGCTTCCCGGAACACACCGAGGTGCTGAAACATCTCGGTTAGCAATCGAAGTACTAACCCACAAGATTGCAGTTCTGTAGGAAGTGCCCGGCAACGGTGATCCGGGCTCATCCACATAATGCTGGGGCCAAGACTCAGGCCGCCAGCATTGTGCTTTTAAGTTTCCGCCAGAATGAAATTCCCGGTCTTGGCAGATTCTATCTCGTGATACACCAGACATAGAGAATACCTTGAGCAGATCCAACCTAGCAGCCAACCCGCGCCGACGCCGGTCGATCCGCCTGCAAAGCTATGACTACTCGCAGGCGGGTGTTTACTTTGTTACTATTGTTTCCCAAGGTCGGGCGTGCCTGTTCGGTGAGGTGGACGGCCAAGAAATGCAGTTGAATGGTGCCGGAACGATGATCCGTCAGGTCTGGCTGGAATTGCCCGAGCGCTTCCCGGGAATTGCCACAGACGAGTTTGTCGTGATGCCCAACCACGTCCATGGCATTGTCAACATTTCCGAACCCGTAGGGGCGCCCCTTGTGGGCGCCCAGGATGCCAAAAAGGACAAGAGGCGCACTGACCATCGGGCAGCCACAAGGGCTGCACCTACGCCAAACCAGGGTTCTGCCCAGCCCGGGGAGACGACCAATAGGAATCTATCGCGGGCAGCCACAAGGGCTGCCCCTACACCGCATCGACGTTACGCGTTAGGGGAAGTCGTTGGCGCCTTCAAGTCTCTTACGACCGTGGCGTATGTGCGCGGTGTAAAGACCCAGCGGTGGACGCCGTTCTCCGGCAAGCTGTGGCAGCGGAACTACTTCGAACACGTCGTACGGCGGGACGAGTCTTTGGACAAGATTCGCCAGTACATCCGCGACAATCCGGCGCGGTGGGAGATCGATAGGGAGAACCCCATGGCGGTGCGACAAGCGCCGGAGATTCAATAGTCACCTTTGTGAATACCATCGCCAAATAGGGACTGCATGCATGACCGTGTGGCGTGGTTTGGCGGGGCGCATGGTTGGCGAATGTCTTCGGTAGGTGCTTGTGGCAGTTCGTTCGATTAGTCCATATTCTCCAGAGGAGTCCTACACTTGAAAGAGCTTGCTACACACCGCATTTGGACCGTGGCCGAGGCTAAGGCGCGGCTTTCTGAAATCCTGCGGCTGGCAGAATCCGAGGGGCCGCAGCAAATCGGTATCCGCAATCCCTGTGTCGTCGTGCCCGTTGAAGCGTGGTACGCGAAATCTCGGCAGCGCAAATCCCTAGGGCAGTGGTTGGTAGAAAACACCCCCAGGGGCGTGGACCTTGAAATTCCTCGTGACCGCGATTCCCAACGGGAAATCCCGTTCGTTCATGAAGATTCTGATTGAGCGGCTATTGCCTAGACACCAACGTAATATCGCAGTTGACCCGGGAGGATCCGTACCCGGCGCCGCGGTTACTTGCACACCTTGCTCTCGGACATCGTTTCTCCCTGCGGTGACCCGCAACGTGAGCGACTTCGACATAGTCTAAGTTGCCGTCATCAATCCCTGGGAAGTCCCATGACTTTTCTCACCGCAGCCTCTCTACGACAGGCGTTGGCCTCTCCCTATTCCTGCTAGGTCGAGCGAGTCCGTCACTCCGGCACGTGGAGCACTCTTCTCATAGGCCTATAGTTGCGCATGTCAACGCTCTGAGAATTAATCTAAGCAGAAGGGCAAAAAACCGCCAAAACACCCACGAATTCTCTTGACACCCCTATATGTTGTTTCCTATAATTTCCTCTACACCAAGATATACTATGTTCGTAGCACTCAGGTGGCACCGCTACGACGCATAGCCTGCATGTGGACCCCAAACCTCTCCTCCTCTTGCATAAGCTACGCGCTGCCGCATCCACCAAGGAGATTCCACCCATGGCAGTCATTCACACCAACGGCAGAAGCACCAACGGGCAGCCCGTTTCCGATCCCGAAAACGGTACCATGCTGGACGGCATTCGACAGAAGGTCTTTGCCGATAGATATACCTTTAAAGACGAGACCGGCGCCGCTCTGGAGCACTATCCGGAGCAGATGTGGCAGCGGGTAGCGCGCGGCATTGCCGCCGTCGAAGACGACCAGAACCGCGCCGCGTGGGAAGAGAGATTCTACACGGCACTGCAGGACTTCAAGTTCGTCCCCGGCGGCCGCATTCTGGCCGGCGCGGGCACGGGCCACGAGGTTACCTTTTATAACTGCTATGTGATCCCTTCACCGCAGGATAGCCGCGGCGGCATCCTGGAGAACCTGAGCGTCATGACGGAGATCATGGCGCGGGGCGGCGGCGTGGGCATTAATCTTTCCAGTCTCAGGCCCCGCGGCTCGTATATCCGCTCGGTGAACGGCACTGCCAGCGGACCGTGCTCCTGGGGCGAACTCTACTCGGTGGCTACGGGCGACGTCATTCAGCAGGGCGGCTCGCGCCGCGGCGCGCTCATGCTCATGTTGGACGACTGGCATCCGGACATCGAGGAGTTCATTACGGTCAAGACCGACCTCTCCCGCATCAACCACGCCAACCTTTCCATCTGCGCTTCCGATTCCTTCATGGAGGCGGTCAAGGCCGACGCAGATTGGGAGCTGGTTTTCCCGGACACCACCGACCCTGAATACGACGAGACCTGGAACGGCGACCTGGCAGCGTGGCGTGCCCTGGGCAAGGGTGTCACCGTGCATCGCACCGTCAAGGCGCGCGAAGTCTGGCAGAAAATCTGCGAAGCCGCGTGGCGCTCGGCAGAGCCCGGCCTGGTTTTCATGGAGCGCTATCAGAAACGCTCCAACACCTGGTACTTCGAGCGGATTCGTTGCGTGAACCCCTGCGGCGAGCAGGGACTGCCCGAATGGGGCGTGTGCAACCTGGGCGCCATCAACCTCTCGGCCTTTGTGATCGATGGCGAGATGGACTACGCTCTGCTGGCCGAGACATCGAAAGTCGCGATTCGTTTTCTCGATAACGTGATCGATGCCACGCCGTACTTCATCGCGGACAACGAAGAACAGCAGCGTGAGGGCACACGCCGGACGGGTCTGGGCACCATGGGACTCGCCGACGCCCTCATCAAGATGAAGGTGCGGTACGGCAGCAAAGAGTCGATGCCCGTTGTCGAGCGCATCTACCGGACTATCCGCGATGCCTCCTACAGCGCGTCGGTAGATATCGCCAAGGAAAAAGGGGCCTTCCCGCAATTCGACGCCGAGAGGTACCTGCAAGGAGACTTCATCCGGCAGCTTCCGGCGGCGCTGCAAGAGCAGATAGCTACCCACGGCATCCGCAACGGCGTACTCCTCACCCAGGCGCCGACCGGCACGACCTCGCTGCTCTCCGGGGTTTCGAGCGGCATCGAGCCCGTATTCGACTTTGCCATGAAGCGCGTCGACCGCACCGGCGAGCACGTTCTCTACCACCCACTCTTCAAGGAGTGGAAAGACGAGCATGATGGCGAGCCCGTGCCGGACTACTTTGCCTCCAGCAACGACCTGCGCCCGGAGGACCACGTGCGCGTGCAGGCGGTCGTGCAGGAATTCACCGACTCCAGCATTTCGAAAACCGTCAACGCGCCGAATTCCTATGAGGTAGCCGACGTTGAAGAGCTTTACACCCTGGCCTACGACCTGGGCTGCAAGGGCATTACGTTCTTCCGCGACGGCTCGCGCACACCCGTGCTCTCCCGCGTGGAGGAAAAGAAGGAAGAGGACGTTGACAAAGGCGCTGAGAAAACTGCTGACAAAGAACAGGCTAAGAGCGCAGTGCCGGTAGAGATGCATCCGCGCAAACGCCCGGCGGTGGTCGAAGGCGTAACCGTAAAGAAAGTCACGGCCCGCGGTGAGCTCTACGTGACCATCAACGCCGTCGGCGAAGGTGAAGACAAACGGCCGATAGAGATTTTCCTCACGCTCGGCAAAGCCGGTACCGCCGACCAGGCATATCTAGAGGCGCTGGCGCGCTCGATTACGCTCGGTCTGCGCAGCGGCGTGCCGATCAAGGAGCACTACAAGCACCTGCGTGGCATTGGCTCCATAGACGTGATGGGCATCGGCCCCAACCGCGTGCTCTCGGTGCCGGACGCCATCGCACAGGTGATTGCCGAAATCTACAATATCCCGACGGGGACCAACGGCACCGGCATGAACGGCGCTACAGGCGGCGAAGAGGAATCCGTCGTGCAGCTCGGCTTGTCCGGCGCTCAGACCGCCAATCCAACCCACGAATCGCGGCATGGCGAGATCTGCCCTGATTGCGGCGCGGCCGGAGTCGTCTTCGAAGAAGGCTGCGAGAAGTGCCTGGTTTGTGGATACTCACGCTGCTAATTGGAGGAACCGCATCTTCCATTCCCATGCCGGCGCTCCGACAGCATACCGCGCCGGCGATGTACCGTAATAATGTCGCAGACCAAGAGGGAGGTGGCCTATAGAGGACAATCGTCCCAGGAGCTAGCGCTGTAAAGCGCAGGAATAACAGTTAAGCCGGCAGCCCAACCGGAATCCCAGTCAGAGGACGGCCAATGACTCAGCGGCCTGCCCCGGACATGTTGCCGGTTTCGGCCTGAGAATTCGGCAAGAATCCTACTTTGCGTGCTCAATCCGCCAAACTACCCTCACACCTCACCTCTACTTCGATCTTCCCAGTACACGACTGCCGCAAATTGGCGCGTTCCACCCGTGAACCACTGGTGGCACAAGAGCCGGTCCCAAACGGCGAGGCTCGTCTAAAAGACCAGCCTCATTGCGGCAACCATCCACTCCACATCCCCAGTCCTGGAAGCATAGGGAAAATGCAATTGGCAGTGCTTGCGCCATGAGTGCGCATCACTGGCGTTTCTTTGCGATGAATGGAGCAGTTCTGATGGTTCTACTACGGAAGCTATTGGCGGCCTTTCTCATTGGCGTAGCGCTCCTCGTGGCCATTCACTTCGTGTTCAATTCCTTCTATCGAGAGTCGTTCGACACCGTCGACGTATGGAGCGTGTTGGACTGGCCGATAGCCCTGGCGCTTGTCGTCGTCTTGGTGGTGAATTTCCAACGTAAGCGCACCTTGAATCAAAGCGCAGAAGAGAACGTCACCCGTGAATACGTGGAGGTCAACTCGGCTACCTACGCCACCGCCCTCGTGGCTCTCTGGTTCTTCTCGAATTGGTTCAACTTTCTTAGTCTCGGCGCGGAAGGAGAGTCTGCCGCCAATCTGGTCGTATGGGCCATCGTGGACGCTTTGATAGTCCTGGTCTTGAGTGCAACCGGTAGCTATCTCTGGCGCGCCGGCGAAAGCGCCTAGCCTTACCGGCGCACGCCGGGAATTCGTGGAGAATTTCTCGTATACGCTCTCGCGACTGTGTGTAGTTCTGGAGGGCGACAAACCAGCATACCCCCATATCCGATCCCTTCTCACGTCCGCAGCGCGCCTTTGCTGCCGCCTACAAGCCTTTGGCAGCGGTAATGGCGCGTTGCGCTCTCATCAGATTGAGTTGAGCGCCTATAGGTGGATGAGACGGAGCACGACCGGGTAGAGAGCGGATGTACACGGCGCCATGGGTTTGCGTAATCGGGTGCGCGCGGCGCTACGATGAGACAGCGAGTTCCGCCAATGCCGCCGTGAGTGCGATGTAGATCGAAAAGCCGGTATACCCAAGCGTAGCGGAGTAAGAGGATGCAGTGCGCACGCGGATGGCCGTGAAGTAAATCCCCATTGCCAGCAGAGCCACCGCCGGTTGCCAATAGACGCCGTGTACGGCGAGCTGGGGCAAGGTAAAGAAGACCGCGCAGAACACTCCACCCACCCAAACCCCAAGGCGCGCCACCAAGATGGGATAGCAGAATCCGAACACCAAGAGGCCTGCAAGCAGCGCCGTAAGGGGGACGCTGATGGCATACAGCAGAAGGTCCAATGGGGACAGCAAGTCGGCAGGCGGTTCAAGGAGCGGCAGCGGATAATTCGACCAGTCAAGGGCTATCCGAAGGAGAAACGTCAGCAGGACACTAAACAGCACCACAACGGCGAGGAACCAAACGGGACTGCGTCGCGTAAAGGCAAGCGCCTGCAACGGCGCCCCCCGGTAGCGGGAAGCAACCATGCGAAATGCTATGAGGACGACTATCAACGCAGGAATCAACAGAGCGCCGGCGACAAGTGCGCCAGGGGGGAAAATAGATGTACGCAGTCCCTGGATGCTCGTCGCTCCCATGAAGCGGAAAGGAGAGAGTGCCGTATAGAAATCAAGCAGCACCCGGCCGAAGTGCGCCAGCACCAGCCAGAGCAACCAAAGCAGGACCACCGCGCGCATTCCCCACGGCAGCTTTACAGTGTCTGAGTCTTGAATGCTGGACCTCACCACGTGCTCCTTTTTCGCTTAACGTGTGTTTCCAAAGGTGCTGTCACGCACTGCCAACCATCCGCCGCTACCAACCATTTGCCACAACTATCCGTTTGCCAAACCATCCGTTCCCCCTCACTATCCACCCGCCACACCAGCCGTTGTCCTCACTAGCCACTTTCCTCACCAGTCTTCCGCCACACCACCCGTTAGACCCACCAGCCACTCGCAACATCATCCAATCGCTTCACCAGCCAACCGCCCCATCATCCGTTCGCTTCACCGGCCACTTGCCTCGTCTTCCTTTCGCCTCGCGAGCCACCCGCCACACCATCCGTTGGCCCCACCAGCCACCCGCAACATCATCCCCTCGCCTCACGAGCCGCTCTCCCTTTCATCCGTTCGCCCTGAGCCTGTCGAAGGGCCAAAGCGCCGTAGGATAGGCGGGCAACCCATACCTCGCCAGCCCGCGCCACCCTCATCGTGACAATCCGCACGGACGGCTCTCCCAGGCTATGCAGACACTCTCTCACACACCGCGAATGCGGCGTTCTACAGTCGTTTGAATCATGCGGGGCAGCCGCGTCACGTCAGGCACCACCACCGTTTGCAGACAGCGCAGAAACTTGCCGTCTGCTTGGATTACATAGGATTCGGCAAGCGCGTCGCCGGGAACCCCGATGCCAAACACGATGATGCCCAGCGCGTCTCCGGCGCCAACCATGCCGTTGCGCCGCTCCACGTGAAAGAGCACCTCACGCAGCTTGCGCCGGTTTGAGGAGATGCCATCGGTAAGCACCAGTATTGTCTTCAGTCCCTTTTGCGGCTGCACATCGGCTACCGCTTGGCGCAGCGCGCCGGCATCGTCTGTCTTCTTGTGCGGGTGCTCGTACATCGTGCGAAAGACGCCGCTCAGGTCCTTCGGCGTGTAGGTGCGTTCGTTGGCGACGACTTGGGTCGAAAAGGCACAATCATCGAATGTACGCAGCCGCCAGACCTCTTCCGAAAACGCCATCATCTGGTAGGGTATGCGCAAGCGTTCATGGATTTCGGCGAAGACTATGGCGGCGTCTACCGTGTGGTCGAACTTGCGCGTGGAATAGCCCTTGGCCACCATGCTGCCGCTAACGTCGATGAGAATGATCGCAGCGAAGTCCTTTTGATGGTCGGCGCGCGGAGCCCGCACCCCTTTGAGAAAGGCCTGTTCGGGCGCCACTACCAGTCGTTCAACGTGATCCGTGTCTATCTCGCCACTGTCGCCGCCGCGTCGGCGACGCGGCCGCCGCCCCGGCTCCAGAGTGCCGAAACGCCGGCGCATCATGATCTCCCGGAGACCCTTTTGCCCGGCCTCACCATTCAAGGACCGCACTATGGCCGGTCCCAGGCGGCGCACGGCAGATCGGTAGTCGAAGTTTTCGTAGTCGGTCTTGGGCGTCGCCGGGCGGTCCCCAAGTCCCTGAACGATTGTGCGCGGCAGCGGTGTCAGCGCGCCGGGGCGCGCCTTGAACATGCGGGGATCGATCAGTCGCGGCGGCCCCTGCTGCGGAGGCTGCTGCCGCGGCCCCTTGTCGGCGTCCTGGCGTAGCTCAGCCTCTTCATTCGGGCTGCTTTCTACTTTGGCCGGACCGCCGTCTTCATTGGCGGACGCCAGGAGCGGTTCGGTACTGGGCTGCGGCGTAGACTGGCCTTTCGCGCCCGGGTCTTCGTCTTTCTCGTCCGCAGTTTCCGTTTGATCGTCGCTGGTAACCTCGATGTGCAGTTCTCCGAGGGCCTCGACTACCTCTTCTTCATCTGAATCGCTCTCAACTTCGGGCCGGTCGCCTTCCGGCCTATCCAGAGCCCGTCCGGCATCTTCTTCAATGAGGTCCTGCAATATGGGGAGCATCCGGCGCGACAGTACATCCAACATCTGGGGCAAGGAGTCCCGGCGCAGGGCATCCCACACGCCGGGCCAAAGCACGTCAACGTATCGGTCCGCCGTGCCCCCAACGTGCATGGGTCGCGCGCTCCCCGGCCACACCTCCTGCAGCCAGCGGTCGAGCAAGCCCTGCTGTACCTGCTCCCTCAGGGGTGTGCTGCGGCGCCGCGCGGAAGACCACTGGGGATTGTCGGCATACAGCGCCCTTAGGAAGCGAGCCGAGCCGGGATGCCGCTCCAGGTGCATGCGATTGACCCGCAACTCGTTCACCACCCGCGCAAACGGCATCACCGCCGCGAATGCTTGCGGCGCGATGCGAGAGAAGCTCTGTAAGGCCCGCTCGCCCATCACGCCGGTGTGTTGCGCCTCGCCCATCTGCTGGCAAATAGCACCGACGACACTCGTGCCGGCCCAGGCATCCAGCACACGCGACGGATACGTCAGTGTGTGCCCGCGCGCGATGTAGGCCCATTCGCTGCCTGCCACGACATTCAGGTGGGAATCGCGCAGTATGAGTCGCGCCAGGGCTACAACTTCACCATGCGAAAAGTGTGTGTCGCGCACCCGCGCCTCGGCTTGCGCCGCTGTTGAGGACATGCCTGTCGCTGCCATAGTCAGTCAGTTGACACGTTGTATTGCAAAAGGAGGACCTCCAAGACTCGGCGAGCCGCTGGGGTGGCTGCGGAGAGCACACCTTCTTGGAAGCGCTCCACCAAAGTGTGTGCATCGCCGGCGTCCCGCGCTATTGCCACGAGTTCCGCCGTGCTCCAGTTGCCTGCCGCGGCAACGGCAGCGATCAACTCCGGCGAGACGGCATCTTGCCAGATCGCTTCCTGTTCCAAGTCGGCGGGCACCGCCCCCGCCGCCCAGCGCCGGCACTGGCCGACAAAATCAACGATGGCACGGAGAGCCGGGTCCGGCAGACCGCGGCCAACACTGCGCAGAATGGCAAGCTCCTCACCGGGGGAGGGATACGCCAACTCCAGTATTGCCCCAAAGCGGTTCTCCACGCCTTCATTCAGCGGCTTCACGCCCGGCCCCTCCGGCTGTCCCGTAGCCACCAACCGGAAGCGCGGGTGCGCCGTCACCGTGCGCCCATCGGGCAGCGTCAGGCGCCGCCCCTTGTCAAAGAGACTATTGAGCAAAGAGTGCACGTCTGAATAGGCAAGGTTGTAGTCGTTCACCAGCACCAGGTAACCCTTGATAACGGCTTCGAGAAAGGCCTGCACCGTCCACTGTGTTTCTCCCGTACGCAAGCGGCGGCTCACAAGGAGATCGTGCTTCGACGTCTCACCCGTAAACGACAACTCAACCAGCGGCAACTGCCGCTGACGCGCCAGTGTGCGCACCAACGCCGACTTGCCGCTGCCGGGCGGGCCTTTAATGTAGACCGGCCGGTCGAGCACGAGTGCCGCCTCGAGGAGACGATGCGCCGACCAACTCGAGCGCGTAAAGCAAGGCAGCGCCGCCTCGCCGGCCGGAATAATGCCGATTGGTCTGGGCACGGTGATGCCGTATTCAGCGCTCAAGACGGCTTCAAGTTCCTCCAACCGAGCGGGATCGGCAATTTCGCTGCCGCTTGGATCCCACGCCCGGAGGCGGAGACCCAGCGCCATCGCGTTGCCTGCCCACGTGTACAACGGTTCCTGCAATTGAAGCCGTGTTCCGTCCGGCAAGGCACATTGATAGCGGGTCAGCGCCGGCTGTCTGCCGGCGGTGTCGCCGTCCAGCGGCTGATAGACTTCGCTCGCCAAGCTGCCCAGGCGGCCGGGTTCTTCGTCTTCCCGCGCCAAGGGTAGGTGCGTATGCGGCACACTCGCGAGCGCGACGACGCTCTCTTCCGGCACCGTGACTTCCGGCAGGAGCACACCGCTCACGCGGCGGTGCGTGCGCGCGGGCCAGGTAACGCCGCGCAGCAGTTTCTCGATGAGTTCGCCGGCCTCCTGCCGGGCCTCCGATGGCGCCAAAGTCAGAATCGCGTCTCTGGCAACAGACGCCAGTGTAAAGCCCGTGAGACTGCACACACTGAGCCAATGCACCAACGAGCGGGTAGAAACGCGATCGCGCATGATCCCGCCGAGTTCCTCATGACCTCGCAGCGCCGCTGCTACCGTTGCCACGGCTGTGCACGCCTCCATGGGTGGCATGGCCTCGATGCGCTCGACGACCTGTACGCGCTGCATCTCGTAGAAGATCGCTTCCGCCTCTTCTTCGGCCGGCAAGAAGTCCATCGCGACGTTGCCGGTGCCGTGACCGAAACGCCGTTCCCACGTCACACCAATCTCCAGCGTGCCGGTGTAATTCGGGTTGGCGGTGGCGATGACACCGAACTGCGGGTGCACCGGCACGGTCACGTTGCCCCACTCGCTACCCGATAGCACCACCTGGCGCGAGTCGAGCGCTTGCGTGAACACGCTCAGCAGGTCTTGCGGGATGATGTTCACCTCATTGAGCAGCAGCTTTTTGCCGGTGAGCATGGCATCGACCGCTGGGCCGAGTACGGTCGCGGTACTGTGAGCCTGACCGCCGGTCGGCGTAACCACTTCCACGGATTGGTAGAAGTCGCTCAGCGCGGTATCGCCGCTGAAGGTAATCTCGACACACGGCTCATGCGCCAAGTAGCAAAACGTCTTGGCCAGGGTCGTCTTGCCGCAGCCGGTGGGTCCCGTAAGCAGTATCGAAGGATTGGTCGATTGTATTGCCGGCGTCCCTCGTGTGGCAGAGTCAAAGTCGCTCCCCATCACGTGGGACATTTGCCGCAGCGTGGCCGTCATGCTGGGCGTGCAGTGCCGGAAGACCTCGTGTTCTTGGGGAATGGTGTTCGCGAAGCTGCGTATGCCGTCCCAACCGTCGAACTGGCTGGGTACGTCGCCGTGCTTCGTGTCTTCCCTGCGCTCCAGGGACAATGACCGCGGCGGCAGACGGCGGGCATAGGTTTCCGCTCCCAGGGCAAAGGCGCCTTCGTAGAGCTTGACTCCCCCGCCGAGATCAGCGAGCAATTGTCCGCGGCCGGCGTCCTTGCCGGCGGCGCCCGCGTCGGGCCGCGCGGGAGGGACTGGAGATTGTCCGTCCTCCTCTTGGCGTCCGCCCAAGAGCCCGCTCAGAATGTTCCGCATGTGCTCGCGTCCCCGTTCAGAAACAACCGTGCGTTCGGCGCTACCCTTGCGCCACGCTTACTAATCTTCTATCCCATCCACCGCCCAGTCGGCACATTTCAATACGCCGCTCACACTCTAGGGATGGGACCTCTTCTGACATTATAGCTACCTGCGCGACCCCCGTTCTTGCGGACTGTGCCCCCCAGCCAGGCGGTGCGACCCACCATGCACTTTCGCTTTGGTATAATGACCAGTGCCCTCAGCCCCATAGATTACTTTTGCATTCGCTCTAAGAAGGGACGTATCCATGCTACTCGGCGCACACGTGCGGACGGCAGGCGGGCTTGCAACCGCATTCGAACGCGCGACAGACCTGGGATGCGAGTGCATGCAGATCTTCAGTTCCAATCCGCGCGGCTGGCAGCGTGCCTTGCCCAAAGATGAGCACATCAGCGCCTATAACGCCGCACTGTCCGAGACTCCGATGCCGGCCTTCTTCCATACCCAGTACTTGATCAACACAGGATCGCCCAAGCCGAACGTTTACGAGATGTCCGTGCTGACTCTAAAGCATCAACTCCAAACGGGCGACGTGCTCAACGCAACCGGCGTCGTCACCCACGTCGGCAGTCACATGGGCGACGGTCTGGAGCAGGCTCTGCCCCGCATAGAGGCCGCCATTACGGAGGCTCTTGACGCCTCCGACAGCGTACCGTTGCTCCTGGAAAACAGCGCCGGCTCCGGCGGCAACATCGGATCGAGCTTCGAGGAGCTGGGCACGATTCTCCGCGCCTGCGGCGACCACGAACGCATCAAGCTCTGTGTGGATACCGCCCACGCCTTTGCTTCCGGCTACCACGTTGATACCGCCGAAGGGTTTGACGCCATGCTCGCCGAGATCGACGAGCACTTCGGCCTCGACCGCCTTGCCGCCTTTCACCTCAATGACTCCAAAGTGCCGTTCGATTCTCACAAAGACCGCCACGAGAACATCGGCGAAGGCCACATCGGGCTGGAAGCCTTCCGGTACATCGTCAATCATGCCGCGCTCGCGGACACGTGCGCGGTGCTGGAAGTGCCGGGATTCGACGACAAGGGGCCCGATCAGGCCAACATGGACATTGTGCGGGGGCTCATGGCATGAGTTCCGGCCCCGGCTTCAAGCTGATCGCCATCGATCTTGACGGCACGCTCATCGACCATGATCTCACAGTATCGCCGCGGGTTAAGCAGGCGATTGCCGCCGCGCAAGCCCAAGGGGTGACCGTCACGCTGGCCAGCGGGCGGATGTTCCGGGCCATGGTGCCATATGCCCAGGAACTGAACATTACCGTGCCGCTCATTTGCTACCAGGGAGGTCTGGTGCGTCATCCGGTGACGGAGGAGACCGCGTTTCACCTTCCCGTCCCTTCGGAGTTGGCAAGGGAAGTCGTCACGCTGGCGCGCGCGCGCGGCATCCAGGTGAACGCCTTTGCGGACGACCGGTTGCACGTGGAAAGCCTGACGCCGGAGGCGGAAGTGTACAAGCGCATTGCGCGGGTGGAAGCTACCGTCGTCCCCGATCTGGCGGCTTTCTTGGACGAAAGCCCTTCTACGAAGCTCGTGCTAGTCAACCTCGAGGAGAGCAAGACGGACAGCCTGGTCGCGGAACTATCAGCGCACTTTGAGAACCGCCTGGGCATTACAAAGTCGCATGCGTACTACACGGAGGCCATCCATCCGGACGTCTCCAAGGGCCACGCGCTAACGCAGCTCGCCAGCGCGCTGGGCGTTGCGCTGGATCAAACGATGGGCATCGGTGACAATCTCAACGATTTGAGCTTGGTCGAGACCGCGGGCTTCGGCGTGGCCATGGGGAACGGCGACCACCGCGTCAAGGCGGCCGCGGACTTTGTGACCACCAGCTATGAAGAAGACGGCGTCGCCGTCGCCATTGAGAAGCTTGTGCTCAATGCCTGACCGGACGGGGCGGTCTGGGTTGGCAGGCGAATTGTGCAGTGACCCAGACGAACCCCCGGCATCGCGCAAATGACAAGCGGCGACGCCGGATAGCGCTTTAGCGATACGTTTCTTTAGAATCCTGATTCACGACCATGACCGAAAGAGTCCTAGACGCTTCCGATCCGGCCGCCATTGAACGGGCCGCAGCGACAATCCGTAGTGGCGGCATCGTCGCTTATCCCACGGACACCGTCTACGGATTGGGCGCCAACGTCTTTCTCCCGCAGGCGCTTGACAAAATCATGGCGGCCAAACAGCGGCCCGATGAGAAGTCGCTGCCGGTACTCATTGCGGATAGGGACCACCTTAAGGACCTGGTAACGAGCATCACCCAAGACGCGAAGCGGCTCATGGCGGAGTTCTGGCCCGGTGCGCTGACCGTTGTGCTGCGGAAACAACCCCAGCTTTCAGCGCTATTGGGCGAATCGACGCTGGCGGTGCGCCAGCCGAATAGCGAGGCGATTTTGGCACTGCTGGCAGCGGCAGGTTGTCCCCTTACCGGCACAAGTGCCAACCGCAGTGGGATGCCGCCGGCCACGACGGCGGCAGAAGCGGAGCATCAGCTTGGGAGCGCTGTGGACTTGATACTGGATGGGGGTCCCGCGCCCGGCAACACACCTTCCACCGTCATAGACTGCACTGCGCAGCCCGCCCGCATTCTCCGACAAGGCGCCGTTACGCGGAGCGCGCTAGCCGCTGTTCTAGGAGACCTTGCGCCTTAGCCCAGATGCCGGCTTCATTGGCGAAACTCAGCGTTTCCGCCACTTGCCCCAGCGGCACCCACGTGACCGCCCGCACTTCCGGACTCTCATCGCTTGTGCGTCCGCCAACGTATTCCATCAGGTAAAACAGCGCGGTCTTCGCGATTTGCCGGCCCCGCACGCGAAACGCATACCTGATGGTACCGACGCGCTCCACGATCCGTGCGTCCACGCCGGTCTCCTCCTTAACCTCGCGCAGCGCGGCGTCGCTGGAGGTCTCGCCATGCTCCAGGTGGCCCTTGGGGAATATCCAGCCGTCGTGGGCGCTGCTCTGCGTTACCAACACCACCACTTCACCGCTATCCCGCCGGTACACAATGCCGCCTGCAGAGTGCTCTTTCTGCGTGCGCCGGGGCTTCTTGCGCTGCGGCGGCTTCGGCCCGCGGGAACGCTGTTTCGTGCGATTGCGATTCATTCTCTTTGCAGTCACCCAATAGGGGTAACTATACTTAAGCTAAGTGCCTTAGCGAATTGGCATTACTAAATTTCTGCTACTGCAAAATCTGGAACAAGCATACCACGAGTCAAGTGGAGGCGGTGAGGACTTTCCCATGAGTATTACGATGGATGCCCTGGCGGAAAAGCTGGCTGAAGCGCGTCTCGCGTCTCGCGCTGTGGCCCAACTTTCGACGAAAACCAAGAACACCGTGCTCCACGCCGTCGCTGACGCTCTTGAGGCTGAGGCGCACTTTCTGATTGCGGAAAACAGCACGGATGTCTCCGCTGCCACCGCCTCGGGACTCGACCCTTACTCAATCGACCGTCTCACGCTAACGGAGAAAGTGCTGGCAGGCATTGCGAGCGACGTCCGCAAGGTGGCGGCGCTGGAAGACCCCGTTGGCGCGATTTCGGAGATGCGCACGGTCGAGAGCGGGATTACGGTCGGACGGATACGCGTGCCGTTCGGCGTGGTGGGCGCCATCTACGAATCGCGGCCGAACGTGACGGTTGACATTGCCTGCCTCTGCTTCAAGTCCGGCAATGCCGTGGTGCTGCGCGGCGGTTCGGAGGCTATCTATTCCAACGTTGCGCTGGCCCGCGTGATCCACGACGCCGGTGTTGCCGCCGGCGCGCCCGAACATTGGGTGCAGCTCATCGAGGATACCGACCGCGCACTCGTGCACCGCATGCTGCAGGCGAAAGGCGAGATTGACCTGGTGATTCCGCGCGGCGGCGCCGGCCTGATCAACTTTGTGGTGGAGAACGCGACGGTACCCGTGATCGAGACCGGCGCGGGTGTCTGCCACACCTACGTTGATGCGGACGCCGACTTGGAGAAAGCGCAACGCATCGTCGTAAACGCTAAGACCAGGCGGTATTCCATCTGCAACGCGCTCGACACGTTGCTCGTCCACGCCGCCGTGGCGCCGCAGTTCCTACCTGCGCTGCTACCCGATCTGGGTGAGGCCGGGGTGGAAATTCACGCCTGTCCGCGCACGCAAGAGATTCTCGGCGCATCGCCGCACGTCCTGCCGGCAATTGACGACGATTGGGGCAAGGAGTTCCTGGCGCTCACAATGGCGGTGAAGGTCGTTGACGACTTCGACGCCGCCATGGACCACCTTCACACGTACACCTCCAGTCACTCGGAAGCCATCGTGACCCAGGACTACACCGCGGGTCAGCGCTTTATGAGGGAAGTGGACGCCGCCGCGGTCTACTGGAACGCCTCGACGCAATTCACCGACGGCGCGCAGTTTGGACTTGGGGCCGAGGTGGGTATCAGCACCCAGAAGCTCCACGCCCGCGGCCCCATGGCCCTCGGGGAAATGACCACGTATAAGTGGATCGTCTACGGTGATGGCGCCACGCGGCCGCGGTAGCGAGATGGGAAGTCCTGCGAAGGCCTCGCTTGAGGAACCCGGCGGTGTTGCGCTGGGCCTATCCCCTCACCCCAACCCTCTCCCCGTGGGAGAGGGAGCCGGAGGGTGCTCGCTCCTCGCTGCCTAACTGTAGCGCGGGGGCTTGTCCCCCGCTTGTTGGCGAGAGTAAGATCTTCATCTTAGTAAGAGTGCCTAGGCTGTGGCTGCTCTTGATGTCATTCCGAGCAAAAGCGAGGAATCTAGGGCCTTCGTCCTACGCAGTCAATAACCTGAGCACACTAGATTCCTCACTGCGCTGCGCTTCGTTCGGAATGACAGTCGCCAATGCAAGAAAGGCGTCTAGTTTTCCGGCACAGGCGTTTTCACCACCGTGGGTCCTGCCGGCGTCGGTGTAGGCACTTGAGACGGCGGTGGTGGGATGATCAGCTTCTGGCCGATGGAAAGCGGATAGGGGTCTTCCAGATCGTTCGCCGCGGCGATTTCCAACCACGTGACACCCGGATATTTGTCGGCAATGGTACTCAGTGTGTCGCCTGCCTGCACCGTGTAGGTCGTCTCTTCCGCCGGTGCCGCCGTCGGTTCCGCGACCGGGGTAGGGCTGGGCCGGATGATCGTGATCGTCGGCGTTGGCGTGGGAGGCACTTCATCCGCGTCGTCATCTCCCAAGAAGGGAATGCATCCGGCCGCCAGCACGACCACGACTACACCCATCACCACAGACAGCGCAATGGAACTACGAGCTTGCTTCATGCTACCCCTTTCCGCAGTAGAACGACGCGGTGGATCGCCGGCCGGCAGACTTCAACAAAGTACTGTGCTCTGTTCAAAATCAGGGCGTTACAAGGGCTCATGCGCTAGGCACTGTGCAAATCAGGCACACCGAAACCAATGGCGAATTCGGTCTTCCGCGGGAAAGTGGCAGAGCGACACATGCGCGAGGGTTGCCCAAGATAGCCCTAAGTATTCTCGACACTTAGTTCCGGTCAATGGGTGAGGGCGCTCGCCACACTTCCAAAGCTCCATCTGCCAGTCCTGAGCGCTCCCCGTTAATGTAGTACACACATCAGGCCCCTGACAAGCTTTCAATATATCTGAACAGCCCTTGCCAATCGTCGCTCGCCGGAATTGCTGATGAGTGGTGCCATGGCCCTGACGCTATCCCAATGTTCAGGCAGCCTCCGAACGGTGCCTCACCCTGTAATCATGTCGGCTGGCAGGTGTTCAACGCTATTCTGGTAACGCAGCGTAGTCTCGTTCTCTTCGATAATCAGATTCGACATCCCCGTATGGGCATGATTGAAATAAACCCTCTCGTATTCCTTGCTCCCCAGTAAGCCATGCAAGATATAATTGGACGCCGTGCCGTGTGAAACGATGGCAATATGCTCATCTGTATTCACTGCCATCGCGCGTATGTCCTGCGCCACTCGTTGCAGACGCGGGAGACACTCGGCCTCCGTCTCTGGCGGACGATTCCACCAACCGTCATCCGCAAAGTCCGGCGGGATGACGAATTCGGGAAAGTGCTCTTCCACCTCAACGCGGGTAAGTCCCGGCAGGCCCCGCGCGCCCCGTCCATCACCTTCGTCATAGATGATTCCGTGCATCTCGTGGAGATTCACCCAGATCTCCGGGCGCAGACCGAGCGCTGCCGCTATGGGCCGCGCCGTCTGCAGCGCCCGTCGCATTGGACTGCAGAAGAGGCGCGTAACCGAAAACACCAATCGATCATGGGGCGGAGGTTGGGAATGCTCCTCAGGCAGAATATTCCTACCCATGTGCTCGCCAAGCAGTGCGGCTTGCCTGCGGCCCACTTCCGTGAGCGCGGGATCAAGCAGGGGGCCTTGTTCTTCCAGTGGCACACTGGCTAACGGCACACCCCTGCGGTACGTCACATTGCCGTGGCGGATTATGTAGAGTTTCACGTTAAGCCCAGTCCTTCACTCTCTTTTCAATTCGACTGTATCTGGCGAAACGTCCTTAGAGCCAATAGAGCAGTGCACACCTAAGGCCCCTGACAAGCACTTAGGATTGCTGAGCAGTCCCTAACCATCGTCACTCGCCAGAATTGCTATGGAGTCGCGCCAAAGCACTGCCGTTGACCCAATAAGCCGATAACCCCCAAATGGGGTCTCATCCCGTCACCAGGTCGTCCGGAAGGTGCTCGACGCTGTTTTGGTAGCGCAGCGATGTTTCATTCTTGGCGAGAGTCAGGCTCGTGACTCCCGTGTGAGCGTGGTTAAAGTAGACACTTTCCTGCCCCTTGCTGCCGATGAGGCCATGCAAGAGGTAACTGGCCGCAGTGCCGTGCGTCACGACGGCGATGTGCTCATCTGTACTCATTGCCATTGAGTGCAAGTCCTGTGCCGCACTATCAAGGCGCTCAATAGGCTGGTCGCCTTCAGGCGGCGGGTTCCACCAACCCAGGTCCGCAAAGTTAGACGGTATCAGGAACTCGGGAAAGCTCTGTTCCACCTCCGCGCGGCTGAGTCCCGGAAAGTTGCGCGCTCCCTGGCCATCACCTTCATCATGCTGTACACCGCCCAATTCGTGGAGATTCACCCAGATTTCCGGGCGCAGACCGAGCGCTGCCACTATGGGTCGCGCCGTCTGCAGCGCCCGTCGCATAGGGCTACAGAAGAGTCGCGAGATTGAGAATCCCAAACGGTCAACTTGCCGGGCTTGCCCCTGGTCACCTGGATCGGACTCTCTGCTCAGATGCTGCCCTAGGAGCGAGGCCTGTTTATTGCCCATTTCCGTGATCGGGGGATCCGGCAAATGACTCCGTTCTTCCGGAGGCACGCTGGCAAGCGGTATTCGTCGCCGGTACGTAACATGGGCGTGGCGGATAATGTACAGTCTCAACCGACTCTCAATCCCAATCTACCTGGATTGTGCCGCGGCATTACAGGGAACTCCATTACTATTCCTCTTGAGGCTTGAAGCTCAAGTGTACCTTGCTTTCGGTGGGTTGCTCCTGATCCTGGTACTTGCTGCCGAGACCGGGAGAGCCATAGGGCCGGTCGACCGGCGTTGTCATGGTGAGAAAAGAAATCTGGCCGATGAACATGCCCGGATAGAGGGGAATCGGCAGCTTGGCCACGTTGGAGAGTTCAAGGGTAATTGTGCCGGAAAAGCCTGGGTCGATATACCCCGCCGTCGAGTGGATGATAAGGCCCAGCCGCCCCAACGAACTCTTGCCTTCCAAGCGTCCCACCAAGTCAGCAGGCAACCCCACGCGCTCCAGGGTAGTGCCAAGCGCGAATTCGCCCGGATGCAGCACGAACGGCTCGTCTTCTTCCACCGCAATGCCTTGCGTAAGGTCGGGTTGCGGCGCACGCACGTCGATGTGCGTATAGCGGCTGTGCTGAAAGACGCGAAAGTGCCTTCCCAGCCGCACGTCCACGCTGGAAGGCTGCACGTGCTCCGCCGCAAACGGCTCGATGCGCAGGCGGCCTTCCGCAATGGCTGCGATTATTGTGCGGTCGCTGAGAACTGACATGGGGTTGTCTCGCACCGTACCGACGTGGAAATGCTATGCCTTCACTGTCAGTATAGTGCAGCAGACCTTCCGCTGCTGAGTGCCTGGCAGACTCCGATCGCAACGGTCATATGCGCAGCATGCCGTTGATTCTGCCTAATCGCGTGGTATCCTGCTGCTAGGTACACCTGTGGCGGCATAAGGGCACCCTTCTTCAGACGATTTGGGAGCAATCGATGGATAACACACTCTACCGCAAACGCATCGCAGCCACACTCCAGGAGGCCTTTGGACAGGGTGTGCAGATACAGGAGTGCAACGAAGTTCCCGGGGTGGGAAGTGAGAGGAAAGTTCACAAGCTCAGCGTTGCGACACCTGCCGGAGACCACCTGAAGCTCTTTGCCAAGACCGGCACGGACTCACAGGTGCGCATAGAAGCCGCGCTCTATCAGAGCGTGTTCGGGTCGGACTTTGCAGTGGCCCCGCGTTTCATTGCCGCCACGGAAGACAACGGCGTGCATTGCTTCATCACGGAGGAAGTAGTCGGTGAACCATTGGACGATTCGAACCAAGACCACGTGGTTGCCGCTTTTCGCGCCCTTGCGGAGCTTCACCGTCTGGGCCGACCTCACGTGGGCACCATAATTGATGTCATCCATGGGCCAACCACAAAGGTCGCACATTTTACCAATCCGCGCGACATGTTCGACCGCATCTTCATGATTTGGGGCCTCGCCACCGCCTTCGGCATCACCCGTGACGACCTGGACATCTTCTACGACCAGAAGGTGCTCGATCTCGTGCTCGAGGAGGAGTGGACGTTTGTGCACGGCGACTTTAGCCCCAACAATCTCCTTATCAATCCGGACACTCTAGACGTTCGCTTCATCGACTTTGGCTTTGGCGAAGTGCGCGCCGCGAGTTCAGATCTCTTGTACGAATTCAACGACGGCAAAGTCTTCGGCGACTACCTGCACGCGGGACTCCGCGCCTATTGGGAAGCTTTCGACCAAGGTGTCTCCTTCGAGACCTTCCGCCTACGCCAAGCGTACTGGCACGCCAGCTACTACGCCGATGTGTTTTCCTGGTACCTGACAAAGCACGACCTAGAGGATGAAGACCTCCGCAGCGGCAGAATACGTGCACTTGAGTGCATCCGCACGGGAAATCGCTACATTTCCGAGCAGTTTGCGGCCTTGTGAACCCAATTCCGTTCCGTCCGCGGGCAGCGGCGCGGCAACATGCTCCCTGCAACCGATTCGTGCTATCCTACCGTGTAAGTGTGTTCCGATTTCACGCTTACTACCCCATTAGACACGCGTCTGGAAAGGATTCAGCCGTATGCAAGTCAAGTCCAAGCTAGCGTTGTTTGGCGGCCCGAAGTCGGTGCAGAGCGAACCCGGTGACATCTTCAATTGGCCCATCGTCACCCCCGAACACGAAGAAGCGGTCTTGGAAGTGCTGCGCCGGGGCGGCATGTCCGGCACGGACGTGACGCGGCAGTTTGAATCTGAGTACGCCGACTGGATCGGCACCACCTATGCCCTGGGCGCGAATACGGGCACCGAGGCCCTCCGCGCCGCGATGTACGGCGCCGGCGTGGGCGTGGGCGACGAGCTCATCTCGCCCAGCGTGACGTATTGGGCGTCGTGTCTACAGGCGCTCTCCCTCGGCGCCAGTGTCGTCTTTGCCGACATCAATCCCGATACCCTCTGCATCGATCCCAATGACATCGAGCACCGCATTTCCGAGCGCACCAAGGCCATCATGGCTGTCCACTACTGCGGCCATCCCGCGGAAATGGACCCGATAATGGAGATTGCGCAGAAGCATGGCGTGAAAGTGATTGAAGATGTTTCTCACGCCCACGGCGGGCTCTACAAGGGCCGCACGGTGGGTACAATCGGCGACGCCGCCGGCATGTCGCTCATGAGCGGCAAGTCATTTGCCACCGGCGAAGCCGGCATTATGACCACCAACGACCGCGAGATCTATGACCGCGCCATGGCGTTCGGTCACTACGATATGTATACCGAGGAGAACATCGAGACCGAGTACCTCAAGCCCTACGCCGGTCTGCCTCTCGGCGGCTACAAGTACCGTGTGAACCAGTTGAGTTCCGCCATGGGGCGCGTGACGCTCAAGTACTACGACGGGTATATCGCGGAAATTCAGCAGGCCATGAATTACTTCTGGGATCTCCTGGAAGGCGCACCCGGCATAGCGCCGCACCGGCCCGCCAAGGATTCCGGCAGCACCATGGGCGGCTGGTACGCGGCCCGGGGTCTCTACCGGCCGGAAGAGGTCGGCGGTCTCTCGATTTCGCGCTTTGCGCAGGCGGTCTCAGCCGAGGGCGCGCGCTGCGGCCCGGGCACCAACAAGCCACTCCACCCGCATCCGCTGTTCCACGAGGCGGACGTGTACGGGCACGGCAAGCCGACGAATCTCGCCAACGCCAGTCGCGATGTGCGGCAGCCGCTGGGCAGCCTGCCGGTCAGCGAAGGCATTAGCGCACGAACCTACAGCATCCCGTGGTTCAAGAAGTTCCGGCCGCAGATCATCGAAGAGTATGCGGCCGCGTATCGGAAAGCCGCCGAGAACTACGAGGAATTGCTGGAAGACGATCCCGGCACACCGGAAGACATCGGCACGTGGCGGTTCTACTCGCCGGCCTAGCGGCTGCAAGTTTTAAAATCAGCAGAATCTACAAGTCGGAACCGGGTGAGTCGCTTTGCGGTGAACCCCATTAAATCAGCAATAGAGCGAAGACTTGCGTTGCTGATGCCAATTGAAAGACATCACACGCCTGTCGCATGGACGTGCGACAGGCGTGTGTATTCGTTAAACAAGAGACTCCGTTGTAGTACGCGTCTTGCAGGCAGACTCTTTGTAGCGCGGGGGCTTGTCCCCCGCCATAGCACACGGAACTGCGACCACTTCAGCTCCACTGAAAGAAACAGGTTGCGCAAGGGATTGACCCGACAACACACGCAGGTTGCAAACCTGCGCTACCGGAAGTGTAAGGCAATTAGGGTGCCATGTTCCTTGCCAAGTAATGTTAATGTGACAGCACTGGGGGCTTGTCCCCCGCCGAAGTGAGCAGTGCAGGGCGCATTCTCCACCGTCGCTGTATCAGAGAATGAGGTCGGCAAGGTTCTTATTCCCTAGCGGGCGCAGAGCCTGCCCCGTACGTGATACGGGGTTGCAAACCTACGCTACCGGAGTGTGAGGCGCTGTGAGCCCATTTTGCTGGCCGCAATGGCCAATGCGGCAGCATTGGGGCCTGTCCCCCACCGTTCGAGCGTCGCGCGACGACCGCGCTGGCAAACTCCTATCCCCTGAGACCTCCATGCCGTCCTTGCTTCCCTACTCGCCGCGTTGGGACTTCACAAGCGCTCCCGCCAGGTTTACGCAAGAAGATCCTGAGTGCCGCAACCCACTGCCTGCCCCACGGTGCTCTTTTGGCTTACCCGCTCTTTGGCTTACACTGTTAATGGGAGGGTGAATTAATACGCGGAGAGAGGTAGTTGCTATGGACCAACTGGGAATAATCGTGATCGTCGCCGTATTCGTCATTGCCGCGTGGCTCGTGATTCCCCGCATATTTCCTCATCCACAAATGGTCTGCACGCGGTGTGAAGGCACCGGCGCGGTGGACGAAAGGTGGCCCAACCCGGATGAGCCCAGCGGCTGGCACGAACTCAAGGGCGAGTGTCCTAAGTGCGAAGGCAAGGGCAAGGTGCGGGCGGCCTAACGCAAACTTTGCTCAATAGGTGCGGTCTTCTTGGCTTGCGTGCGGCAGGTCGGCGGGCCACAGACACCGGTTTCCGCCGCCGCATGAATCTCATCACTGGCTTTAGGCAAGCGAGGAAGGCCGAGGGTGCAACTAATCCCCATTGACGCCGCACCCGAAACGGAGCGACTGCGGCAGCCGATCGTCACCATCGGATTGGTGGCGCTAAACGTGGCGCTCTTCGTCGCCGCGCACAGTCTCGGTTGGAGCGCACGCGAGTACGGCCTGCAACCTGCGGGACTATGGGCCGGCGAGATTGGCCAGTTTCGCAACCTTTTTCTCGCTGCCTTTCTCCATTTCGGCCCGCTCCATCTGGCCGGCAACATGCTCTTTCTCTGGGTCTTTGGCGCCAACGTCGAAGACGAGATGGGGCACGTGGGCTATGCCGCCTTCTATCTCCTGTGCGGAGTAGGGGCAGGTGTCATCGAATCCGCCTTCTTCGCGGGTGAGACCATTCCCCGCATTGGCGCCAGCGGCGCGATTGCCGGCGTGCTCGGGGCCTATCTCGTGCTGTTCCCGCTGTCACCCATCGGCATCATGTCGGTGCACGTTCTCCCCTTCTGGGCGCTGGGCCTGCTGGAAGGGCAGGGAGAACGGCGTCCGCCGACCTTCGACGTTTCGGCTCTAGTCGTCATCGGAGTCTGGCTGGCACTCCAGATCATAGGCTCAGTGGGATCGGCGGCCGGGCAGAGCGCCGGCATCGCCTACACCGCGCACCTGGGCGGATTCGCCGTAGGGTTCCTGATCGTGCAGGTGCTGCGGCGCGGCTTTGGCTTTGCGCCCGATGCGGATGACAGCGAGCCCGAGATCATGCGGGTCACAGGCAAGGAGTTGTTGGTCGCGAGACGACCGCTGCCGGCGGGACATAGACTAGACGAGGACGACATCGAGCCGTATACGTGGCGGCACGACCTACCCGAGGGACACTTCAAGCCGGACGAGGCGGAACGTCTCTACGGCAAGCGCTTGCGGCGGGCGCGCTACCGCTATCAGGCAATTCTGGCTGAGGACTTAGCAAACGAAGGATCCGGCTAGGAGAATAGTGAGGCGCTGGTTACCGGGCGCCCCGCGCGCTTCCAGTTAGGTTCCGTGGACATCTAATGTCATTCACTGTAGATGTCAGGTAATTCGTTGACAGAATTGGTAACAACAAGCGGTGGTTCTGCCCGCGAGTAAGACCTAATGGAATGTCATTCATGTATGTGTCAGGTAATTCATTGACGGAATTGGTGACAACAATCGGTGGCTCTGCCAGCGAGCAAGACCCAATTAGATGTCATTCCGAACGGAGCGCAGCGGAGTGAGGAATCTAGAGTACTGAGCCTGACAAACACGCTCGACGTGAATCCTAGATTCCTCGAACCCTATTCGCGGGAACGCAAGCGTTTGTGTGGAATTCTCTCGCGCTTCGCTCCTCAAAGTGACAGTAAGATAAATTGACAATGATAATACTTGCTCAATTGGCTTCCTACTGCCTGGTGTAGCAGCGCAGTCTTGGCCGCATGAAGATGGATTCCCGCTTTCGCGGGAATGACGGAGTCTGTCGTGCTATTTTCATGGTTATAGCGGCAAAATGCACACACAGCCTAGCGTACGGCGTACGGCGTACGAGGCGATAGCATCACTCATGCGCATCACATGCCAACTCGTGCGCTCAATCGCTCTCCAAGCGCACACTGCTACATCTTCTGCAAGATATTCGCCTTGAGAGTCTCGTATTCGGCCTCAGAAATCAGCTCTTTGTCGAACATCTCTTTGGCCTTCGCCAATCTCTCTACCGGATCATCTGCCGGACCCGCGGCTCCAACATCACCGCCTTCGGGCAGCGTAATCTGCGTGCCGCCCGCCCGGGCGCGCTCCTCTTCCATCTTGCGTACCCGCCGGCGCTCCCGCCATTCCTGCTCCTTCTGCTGGCAAATGGTGTAGAGCGTGCGTGCCTGGTCTTTGACAAGATTGCTTGTCTGAAACGTCTCTTCGTTGGTCAATGTGCACTGAAGAGAAGAAGAGAGCGTATTCTGGTTTATCTTCACGTTCGCAACGTCCTCCCAGAGGAAGTCATGAAAATCGAATCCCCTGAACCGGTGGCGTTGGAATATGATCACGCGGTTGTTGGTGGCTGCTACCGCGTCCGGCCTCTGCCCCAATGCAGTCCAGGCCTGATAGGCGATATACAGTATGGATTCATTCTCTGTGAGGACGGAACTGACATCTTCGGCGATACCGCGCAGTACGCCCAAGTTTTGGCTTTCGTCAATGCGCTCGATGCCCAGCTCTTGGCGTTCACCCTCGCCAGATTTCGCCATGGCACAGTCTCCTAATGTGACGGCATGGGCGGTCTACTTCGGCGGCAGCTTGACGATCGCGAACCAGAAGTCCTCCAGCGATTGCACCACCGTTGAAAACTGCTCCAAGCCGACAGGCTTCGTGATGTAGCAGTTTGCATGGAGTTCGTAGCTTTTCAGGATGTCCTCGTCCTGTGATGACGTGGTCAGTACCGCCACCGGGATTGTCTTGAGATCCTGGTCTTCCTTTATCTCCGCGAGTACCTCGCGTCCATCTTTGCGGGGCATGTTGAGGTCTAGCAAGATGAGGTCCGGACGCGGCACGCCTTCATACACACCCTCTCGCCGCAAGAACGCCAGCGCCTCCACGCCGTCGCCGACGACGTGCAAATTCGTACGAATCTTACTGCCGAGCAGCGTTTCCTCGGTGAGGAGCACGTCACCCGGGTCGTCTTCAACGAGCAAAACATCAACCGGCTTCGTTGTGGGCTGAACCTGCATGTGTATTTACTCCGGAACTGCGGCAAGGCTAAAGAAGAAGGTTGCTCCACAACCGGCAGCGGACTCGACCCAAATGCGGCCGGCGTGTCGCTCGATAATCTTTTTGCAGACCGCCAACCCAATTCCGGTGCCGCCGTACTCCTCGCGGGTGTGGAGCCGTTGGAAAATCACGAAAATACGCTCAGCGTATTCAGGGGCAATGCCGATGCCGTTGTCCCGCACGGAGAATGTCCATTCGCCATTCTCCTCTTGCGCGGCGACGTGGATGCGCGGAGGTTCCTCGCCCCGATACTTGAGGGCATTGCCGATGAGGTTTTGCAGCACACGCACCAGTTGCCGCGCATCCCCATGCACGCGCGGCAAGGGGTCATTGGTGATTTCGGCGTCATTCTCCGCAATCGCCAGTTCGAGATTGGTCAACGCTTCCTGCAAAACGTCATCCATATCCGTCGGTGCAAACTCCCGGCCCCGCGTGGTAACACGCGAATAGAGCAAAAGATCGTTGACGAGCGCCTGCATGCGCATTGCCCCATCCACAATGTAGTGCAGGTACGTGCCCGCTTTCTCGTCCAATTGCTCCGCATACCGCGACTCGAGCAAATTGCAGAAGCTCGCGATCTTGCGCAGCGGCTCCTGGAGGTCGTGCGAAGCGACGTAGGCGAATTGTTCCAGCTCCTGGTTCGAGCGGCGGAGTTCTCCTACGGCTTTTTCCAGGGCGAGTTGGGCTGCTTCCAGCTTTTCGTAAGCGAACGCATTGGCAATGGTGCCGGCGATCTGCGCGCCAATGCGTTCCGCCTGCGCCAGGTGCGTCTCTTCATACGCGTACGGTTGCAGGGAGCGAATATTCAACGTGCCGACGAACACGCCGCGAGCGATGAGGGGCACGGCGATCCGGGTCTGGAAATCGCCGCCCAGGTCGCGCGCCGGTTGCTGTCCGGCTTCTTCCTCTTCAGCCGGCGTTCGAAAGAGAATTCCCTGGCGGTCTCGCTCTAAGATATCGCTAATACCGCCCGGGACTATTTCGTGCACCACTCCGCGTTCCCAGCCCGGAATCTCGCCACCCACCGCGTATACGGCGTGCACGGTATGCGCTTCCATATCGACCGCCGAGATTGAGAGACGATCGAATGGGATGAGCAATGAAACCTGGTGCGCAAACTGCTCGTAGATTTCATCGATATTGAGGGTTGAACTGATGATGCGGCCAATCTCCGCCAACACCGCATACTCGGTGGCTTGGTGATTGGGGGCATCAGGCGAACGCGGCGGCGAACTACCGACCTGTCGCGGCACCTCGTTCATGTGCTGCTCCTCGTGACCGTTGGAGCCTTCCACCCAGGTTAAAGCTGGGGAGAAAACTCAAGTGCGCCACACGTCACATGTGCGGCGCGAGTGTGCTAGAGTGGTACCTACAATTACGTGACAAGTTTACCATACGAATCGATCAGAGGAGCCTACGACGGTATGGACACGAATATCTTCGAAATCCTCCTCGTGGAAGACGATAGCGGTGACGCTGAGCTGCTCTACGAGTTGCTTGAACAGATGCCCACCATGCAGTTTGACATCACCCACGTGACCCGACTTGCCGAGGCAACCGAACAAACAAAAGTTGAACCCTACGACATCATCCTCTTGGATCTCGCGCTGCCCGATAGCCAGGGCATTGACACCATACGCGCCATGGTGAGTGCCGCTCCCGCCATCCCCATTGTCGTGCTCACCGGTCTCAGCGACGAGGAGACCGGCCTCGAAGCGCTCCGGAACGGTGCCCAGGACTACCTGGTAAAAGGTCAAGTGGATAGCAGCGCGGTCACACGTGCGATGCGCTTTGCGATCCAGCGGCACCAAGAACCGGCTGACTGACGACGGTACTACCGCCTGTTTGCGAAGACGGTCTTGCCGCTCGGTGAGTGGTCCTCGCCTGTCGCGGCAACCACCCACCGCCCCCGTACTTGCAGACACCTTCAGCGTGAGACGCAAGGCTCTTCTTCGCGCAATCTGAAGCTGCGCCGGACCGCTGCCATGCGTAGAACCCCGTGGACGAGGTCCGCCCCGCCGCGAATTCAGGAAACCACCATTGCGCCCGAATGACCCAATGGCAGCCTTCAACGCTCTCCCCACAGCGTAAAGGGTATAGCTTGGCAATGGCCGGAGTTATGTAGAGTGCTCCGGTAAAGAGGGAAGACGTGAGGGCAACCGATGACGATCCGAATCGGAATCGCCTCGCATGAGAGAGATGCGCAGAGTCGATGTGGAAGGGGACAGCCGCTTAGAGTCCCTTCGTATCCATGATCTTCCTTACAATTTGCACGGCCGTCTCACTATCGGTTCTCGCGGAATTGATCACGAAGTCATAGAGCGTCGGATCTTCCCAATCCACGTTGAACATACGGCGAATGTAGCTGCGGCGGTCGCTATCCGTGCGCTGCACTTCCTCTTCGGCCTCGCTGAGGTTCATGCCAACCGTCCTGGCGAGATGCCGGGCCCGGAACTCCAGAGGGGCGACAAGGCGCAGCTTGAGCAGGCCGCGCAGTTCACCGAGGATAATGCCCGCGCCGCGTCCGACGATTATCGCGTTGTCGCGCCGCGCAATCTCGCGCACCACTGACCGTAAAGCGGTACGGACAATCTCCGGCCGCACGCCACCCTCTTCACGCCGGGTCGACACCTGGCCCCGCGCGCGCCCGCCCGTTATTCGGGTCAGAACGCTTTGAATCGCGCCAGGCTCCAACCGCTCATCGAGCGCTCTCACCACACCGGTGTGCACTTCCAACGCCGCAGCGACCTGCTGGATAAGCAGGTCGTCATAGAGCGGGTAGCCAAGCGTGTCGGTGAGCTTATCCGTGAATTCGACTTCGCCGGTGCCAATCTGCCGTGAAATGGTAATTATCGCCACAAGAGCCTCCTAGTCTACCGTGTACCCCACCGCCGCGAAGGTTTCCTCCAGGAACTGGCGCGCGCGCCCGGCTTCGTGGTTGATCTCGTCTAAGGACTCACCGCTCACACACTCGACGGCAAACGGGCCGTTAAAGCCCGCTTCCTTGAGGGCGCCAAATACTGCGACAAAGTCAACCAGACCGTCGCCGGGTGTGACCATCACGTCGCCGCGCATGCCTCCCACTTCATCCTTGATGCACATGCCGGCCACGATTGGAGCGATTTCGCGGATATGCGCCAATGGGTCTTCCCCAACGTAGAAGAGCAGATTGCCTGCGTCGTAGCAGATCTTGAAGTTCTGATGGTTGACCTTCTTCCAAGATTCGATGGTATCCCGCGTCGTATTGCTCAACCCGCCGTGGGGTTTCAGCATCAGCGTTATGCCTTTGTGCATCGCGTATTCGGAACTCTCGCGCATGACGGCGTAATACGTTTCGTACTGGGCGGGATCGGATGCGCCGCCGGTCAAGACATGGCGCGTACCAATCAGTTCAGCGTAATCAATCTGACGGTTGACTGCCGCCACACCCTCCTCCACGCTGGACAGGGGGTAGGTTGCCATCATGATGGAAAACTTCAGACCGGCACCCTTGACCACCTGCTCGATTGCGGCCACTTCTTCCGGTGTTGAGGTATGGTCGATGAGGCGATTTGGCCGCATGCCCATCACGCCAAAATAGTTGAAACCGGCAGCGCGCATTCCCGCCGCCGCAGCCTCCACATCATAGTCTTTCCAAGGACGAGTGAAGCATCCAAGCTTTATCTCCATCGCGTGCACCTTTCTCCAATGTGCCGGCAAAGTGCGGCCGGCACGCTGCGCTGACTCTCCATCCAATTAAGTATCCGACGGCATCGTACCGGCAGGCCGGCTGGCACTGGGACGAAAGTCCGGCACTGCCAACAGCGCTGAATCCTGCTCGATAGACTCCGCGGCCAAGATGGCCGGCGCCGCCGTGTCCATTGCCCTGTAAACGTCAAACTCCAATGGTCGCGTACCCAAGACGGCATCGCGAAACGCCGCGTGCACATAGTAGTCGGCGTCACCGTGGCCGCTGCCCCGCGCCTCGGTCGGAGCGTCCGTCCGCCGGAATTGCCAGTCCACCTCTGCCATATCGTGCATCTGACCGTTCGCAAGCCACATCTTTGGTTTATCGCGATTGGACCGCCGCCACTCCACGGAACCAAGCGTGCCCATGATCTGATACCAGTGGTAGTCGCGCGGCGGCTGCGGCTGCGCAAAACTCGCCGCCAGCCGCAAGATGGCGTCTTTCTCGGTCTTCATCAAGCTGACCTGCATGTCTGGCTGGGGTATCACAGGGTGCGAATAGCTCGGCCCCTGCGTACTCATGCCGGTGACCGACACCACCCGGTCGTCAAGCACGTACAGCAGCGGGCTGAGCTCGTGCGGCAGATAGTGGATGGAGGGCATGAGCGCACTCCACGTCGGCTCCGCCTCGGGGTGCGCCGGGACTTCCAAGGGCCCGTAGAATGTGCCCGAATCCTTCTCCCAGAAGAACTGGGAGACGTAGTAGTGAAAATACTGACCTTCCACAAACGTCACGCGCCCAAGCTCGCCGCCGGCAACCATGTCGTGCCAGGCTTGCATTACGCCCATATAGCGGGTCTGCTCCGCCAACTGGTAGACTTTCCCGGAGCGTTCAGCGGCCACGACGATGCGCCAACAGTCCTCGATGTAGTGCGCCGCCGGCACTTCCGCGTTGACGTGCTTGCCGGCCTCCAGCGCCTGCGCAGCCAGCAAACCTTGGCGCGGACTGCGCACGGTGAGTGCGATAGCATCCACATTCGGATCGGCGATAATGTCTTCATACCGCTTGTACGTTGCCACTCCGTTGCTGTCACTGAGTGCTTCGAGGGCGCGAGCATGAATGGCAGCAATCGGGTCGCAGAGAGCGACAATGCGGTAACCGGGAACGCGCTGTAGCAAGCGCATCCAACTAAGCCCCCTGCCTCCCAGTCCTGCCACGCCAACCCGGATTTCATCCATTCTCGTTTCCTTCTTCTCGCTCATTTCAGCGATAGATTTGTGCTTAAGACACTCGCCACACGCTCTGGCGCCGGTCGCGCTGCGCCTGAATGTGGCCTGGCGCAACGCTCGTGTGGCCACGCCAACTCTTTCATCACAAACGCGAAGTCATGCTCACTCTATTCCGCATCCGCGGCCACTGCCGCACTCGCACGCAATGGTTGCGCTGCGGCAAGGAATTCATCCGACGTGATGGTCCCCGCAATGTCGCGCAGCTCATAGTCATGGATCGCCACGTTGGTGCAAAGTAGGCCGTCAATTGTCTCGCCCGTTTCGATGCCTGTTGTACAGTCGCGCAGCAATATGAGGCCGTAGCCGCGCTCGCGCATGGCGAGCATGCCGTAGTCGCGGTGCGGCACGCAAAGATTGGTGGCAAAGCCGACATAGAATAGGTAGAGCAACTCGCGGTGGGCGCACAGTCTGTGAAGCTGATGGCCGTTTGCAATGACAAAGTCATCCGGCTGCGGGAAGACGGATTCGTCAATATACCGGTCTTGATTGATCTGATCGATTTCCTCGGCCCACGTATCGGTTCGGTCCGCTCGTAGATGCGCCCAGTCTCCTCTGCGCTTGGCAAAATCCTCCGGCGGCCAAGCCGGTGCCGGGGTCTGCTGCGGTGTGAGTTCGCTGTCACCGGCATAGCGCAGCCACTGGGGAAACTTGTGCGCGACGCCGGGTGAGGGCGCGTGAATTACCGTGACGCCAATCTCGCGGCAGGCGTCGAGCACCGGCCGAATGCGCTCGCGGCAAATCTGGCCGGTCCGTTCCACGTGGCTGGCCGTAATGTGAATGTCCCAACAATCTACCAGCACGATGCCGGCTTGTGCCGGCGGTACGTGAAGATCATTGAAGCGGTAGCCGAAGTTCTCCTCGCGAAAAGGAAGGCCGGGCGCCGTGGGTTCATGCACGATGTGGCGTGTCGAAAGGGCCAAAGCTGCCAAAGCGCATCCTCCTTAGATACTGTCGGCCTCGTTCACTGCAATGCAACGCAGAGCTGCTAGCGCCAGCGCTTACCAAGACTATGGTGTAGGCGCCGTCACCTTGTCAAGAATCGCCACCGCGGCGGGAACGAAGTGGCCGCGGGCACGCCAACCAGAGTCGGAGTGGCATTCCCAGGCGCACGTCACCCGGTGTCTTGCCGCCCACACGGCGCGCGCCATCACGCCTATTCCATCAGAGTAAGAGATTTCGCTATACTGGAAGTACGAAGTTCCAGGTACTTCTCGCCCGTCAGCATTCTTCCACCAGTCTCGGCGATCCTCGAGGAACTTCGATTCAAACCTTCCCTAATGCTTTCGACCCCGTTTCGGGGAGGCGCACTACTATGAGTTCACGTCCGGCATCACTCTTAACGCCGACATTCGATTCCCACGACTACGAGTTCCTCACCCTCCACCGGCGCATCCACCAGTCCAACCGCAACTTCCGGCTGGGACTCGCTCAGGGACAAGAACTCATCAAGCTCGGCCTTACTGACCGTCCCGCAGCAGCGATGGCCTATCGCCTCACCCACCGCATTGCCGTGAATCCGGGCATGCTCGGGCCCGACGGCTTTGTCACCGGCGCCCTCGCTCCCGACAGAACGACGGGGACGTACTTGGCGCAGCGCCGGGCAGGCGTTCTCGATCAACTCACCGACGCCAACCTGTACGGTCTTCGTCGCGAAGTCGCCCGGCTCGAACGCTGGCAGAAGCACCTGGTGGTACCCATTCCCCAGGAAACGGGCTTTGATGCGTTTGGTCGTTACCTCGAGAACCTTGTTCGGGAATTCCAGCCAAGCTCCATCATCATCGGCAACGAAGAAAACCTGCACGCCGCGCATGCCGCGGACCGAGAGCACATACAGTGGTATGTTGACCGTTTTGTGACCGGCCAACGCGCGGTAAAGAGAGCAGATCCGTTGGTGAGCGTTCACATGTATGGCGAGGCCTACCATACGTGGCAGGAACAGCGCTCCTTCCTGCAAGGCGCGCTTGGCATGCTGCGCGACCGTGCAGTGCTGCCGGACGCGCTCTTGGCCCACTTCTACGACCATCCCAATCTCCTCCAGCCCTGGCTTGCTGAGATAAATGCCGCCACAACCGACGCAATCCAGCAGCAACTGCCAATCATCGTCGGTGAACTCGGCCACTATGGCGACGTCATTGGCGGCGGCATCATCGTGCGCCAGGGCGCGGATCTTGAGCTGCGGGTCACGCCGGACGAACAGTCACGGGCCGTAGCCCAACTGCTGACTGCCGCCACCGCCAGCATCGCCACCCAGGCGTTCTACTTTGGCGCCATCGACACAATCGGCTTCGGCGGCTTTGAGAGCAGAAAAGGCCTGACCGTCTACGCGGACAGCGACGGCAACATGACGCCGCGCCCCGCCTTGCAGGCATTTCGTTTCGTGACCGATCTGCTCGCCGGCGCCAGCGCTACAATGAGCAGTCCTCCTCAAAGCGGTCTCTCTGTCGTCCGTTTTGTGCGTCCGCCGCTTACGCCCGACGAAGAGAGCGAACTTGAAGGATGGGTTGTCTGGGCAAACGACCAGCGCGGACAGTCACGGCAGTTCATCTTGCCGCCGGGCTTCGTTGGCTACGACGTCTATGGAAGACTGCAGATCGATGCCCGGCACGAGCCGCACGTGATCGCACTGCAACAGTCGCTCAATCCCCACGTCGGCGGCGACACGTACGTATTCTTTCGCCTCACCGGGGACTCACCGTTCCCGGTGCAATAGCGCCCCTCGGAGACCCGTTTCACCAAGCCACCGGTGAGCGCAAGAATCTCTCATCTACGGGGGACTGGGGTGAAGGGCACGTCACGTCGAAACGGGCCCAACTGTAGCAGACGTGCCGAGCCACGCAGGAATCTCCGCAGAAGATCGCTTGTCTGCGCGCGCTCGATGCGCGGAGGAGCGCAGGCCTTGCGGCGTGACACTGCAATGAGCATGACGATCCCCTATTGCTATCGTTCCAGGGAGCGCCAATGGGTCTTACTCTTGGACCCGCTTCTTCAGTTCGTAGAGTGTGCTGATCGCCTCCAGCGGGGTCATGGCGTCTATGTCCAGGTCCTGGAGCTGCGCGATCACCGGGTGGGGTCCAGTGAAGAGCGGAAGTTGATCGGCCCCGTTCTCGCTCGGCGCCGCCGCGGAATCGCCGCGCAGGTGCCGCTCTTCGAGCTCGTGCAGCACTTGCTCCGCGCGCCGCAATACCGGACGCGGCAAGCCGGCGAGTTTCGCGACGTTCACGCCATAGGACCGGTCGGCGCCGCCCGGCACTACTTTGTGCAGAAAGACGACGTTGCCCTGTTCTTCCAAGACGTCCACACGGGAATTCTTGACCCGCGGGAGCGTGCCTTCCAGTTCAGCCAGTTCGTGGAAGTGGGTGGCGAAGAGGGTCTTGGACTGGAGACCAGAGTGATTGTGCAGATATTCCAACACCGCACGCGCAATTGCCAGCCCATCGTACGTGCTGGTGCCGCGGCCTACCTCGTCGAATACTACCAGTGACCGTGGAGTGGCGTGACTGAGGATGTAGCTCGTCTCCGTCATCTCTACCATAAAGGTGCTGGCGCCGGAGGCAATCTCGTCCTGAGCGCCCACTCGCGTGAAGATGCGGTCGACGATACCCACGCGCGCTGCGCGGGCAGCGACAAAGCTGCCAGTCTGCGCCATCAAGACGGTGAGCGCCACTTGCCGCAGATAGGTGGACTTGCCCGCCATGTTCGGCCCGGTGAGCACGATGATCTGCTGCTCCGCGTCCAACCGCACGTCGTTGGGAATGAACGGCGTGCCGTCCAACGCAGCCTCTACCACCGGGTGACGTCCCTCCAAGATTTCAATTCTGTCGCCTACATCGACCGCCGGCCGCACGAAGTTCCGACGGACCGCAACCCTGGCAAACGCGGCAAAGACATCGAGTGCCGCGAGCGCCCCCGCCAACGCGCGCAAACGCTTTTCCTCCGCCGCCACGCTTTCCACGATGCCTGCGAAGAGCCGTTGCTCCAGCGCCCCCAGTTCCTCTTGCGCGTTCAGAATGAGTGATTCCGCGTCCTGCAACTCCGTGGTGCTGTAGCGTTCGCCGGTGGTGAGCGTCTGCTTGCGCATGTAGCGCTCGGGCACATCGGCAAGCGCGCCCTTGCTCACTTCGAGGTAATAGCCGTAGACTTTGTTATGGCCCACCCTGAGCGTTTTGATGCCGGTGGCGTGTCTTTCCTTGGCTTCAAGATTGGCGATATACGCCTGTGCCTCCGCTACCCGTCCCACCAACCCATCGAGCTCGGCGCTATACCCGGCCTTGATCGGCGATTGCCCCGGTTCCGTCTCGATCGACCGCGCGACCAGTTCCGCCACCTCCGGCGCCGGATCGAGTTGCCCCGCGCGCTCTTGCATAGGCGCCGCCGACGCTGCGCTCAGAAGCTCCTTGATGGCCGCGGCGGCCGCCAGCGACGCTCCCAAACGCGCCAGGTCCTGGGGCGACGCCAGTCCCTGCAGCGCGCGATGGGCCAATCGCTCGACGTCGGCCAGCTTCCCGAGCTGCTCTCGCAGCCGCTCCAGCAAGACCTGATCCTCGGTCAGTGCCTCGACCACGTTCAAGCGCGCTTCGATTTCTTCAACGTCCACCAGTGGTTGCGTCAGCCATTGACGAAGCAGGCGCCCGCCCATCGCCGAGCGGGTTGCGTCGAGGACACCGAGCAGCGAGCCCTCCTCCTGCTGCGTGCGGCTGTTGCGGAGGATTTCAAGGTTGCGCAAGGTCGCCGGATCCAAGCCCATATAAGAGTCGAGGGCATACGTGCGCAAGCCGTCGAGACCGCCCAGGAATGACTTTTGCGTCTCCTCCAGGTACGCCAGCAAGCCACCGGCGGCGCGGGTTGCCAACGGCAGATCGGCGCAGCCAAAGCCATCCAGCGTGCCGACGGCAAGTACCCGCAGCAACGTGCTCGTTGCCTCCTGCAAATCAAAGTGCCATGCCGCATACGGGGTCAGGGCCGGGACCGGCAGTTGCGGCGCCTTGCCTTCGGGGAGCACACACTCCGCCGGCTGCAGCCGCCCAAGCTCAGCGGCGAGGACCGCGTCGGCATCCTCGCGGATTTCGGTCGCGGCAAACTCCCCGGTACTCACGTCGGCGTAGGCGAGACCCACCCGCCTCTTATCCCGGACCACCGCCGCGACGTAGGTATTCTCCTTGGCAGCGAGGAGCTTGGGGTCCACAATTGTGCCCGGCGTCGCCACGCGCACCACCGCGCGGTCCACCAGACCTCGTCCCGGTTCGGAGACCTGCTCGCAGATGGCGACGCGGTGGCCGGCGGCCAGCAGGCGGCCCAGATAGGTTTCCGCGGCATGGGCAGGCACACCGCACATCGGCATCTTCTCGCTCTTGCCGAACTCGCGGGCCGTGAGCACGATCTGCAGGGTCTCGGAGGCCACCTTGGCGTCGTCGCCGAAGAGCTCGTAGAAATCGCCTAAGCGGAAGAACAGCAGCGCATCAGGGTAGTTCTGTTTGATGCGATAGTACTGCTCTTGAATCGGGGTCAGGCTCCGGGAGGAGGGTTTTGGCATCGGCACACTGCTCTTTGGCGGCAAACTCACGGCGAGTCTCTACCGCGTCACGCGGCAAGTCTTAGCCACCATTCTAGGTTGGGTGAGAGTGCCGTTCAAGCGATACCGCACCAGGCTTCAGCGAACAGTGAGGCCGGAATCAGGCGTCGGGCGACGCCGCCTGGTCTTGGAGTACCGCGGGCCAGCGCTGCACAAACGTGAGCAACAAGGTCGTGAGATTCGTCAGCGCGTCGAGGTGGGCCACCTCGAAGCCGTGCGTATTTTGGCACGGGAACGCCACCGCGGCAATGCGTCCCACCGCCGCCACTTTGCGGGCAATCGAGGCATTGGTGCCGTATGATTCGAAGGCGGCGTGCTGAATCTTGATGCCAAGCTCCTTCGCCAAGTCGGCAAAGTACCGCAGTAAATGCTCGTCGTAGACGTTGTAAGCGTCCTTGTACACGAGCACCGGCGCGTTGCCGGCCACCACGCCGTATTCTGCCGCCACCGGGGCAATCTCCAAAGCAATGTACGTGTCGCCCGGCAAAGTGCGCGCCGCAAAGGGCCCGCCACCTCCGGCGTTTTCCTCTGTGCTCGAGAATACGAGGTAGGTGTCCTGTGGCGGCGCATCGCTGGCAAGCAGCGCGGCGAGAGACACGAGGACGGCAACCGCGCCCTTGTCGTCGAGTGCGTACGTGCCTATAAAGTCGCCGATGCGCACCGGCTCTTTGCGCTGGCGGGAGACCACTACCTTGGAACCGGGATGCACGCCCTGCGCCAAGAGTTCATCCTTGCTGAGCTTGGCGTCGAGGTAACAGTCCGACCACTTGAGCTGCCGGCCGCCCTCCGAGCGGATAGCGTGGATCGGACTCTCTTCCGTCACGTGCATCGCACCAAAGCAGAGGATGGCCGGCACGACGCCCGAGTCCCCCAGGATATCCATGGGGCCTTCTCCATACTTCCATGGATACGTCCCACCCATGGTCGCGACGCGAATCTTGCCGTCATCTTCAATGCGCTTGATGATAAGACCGAGTTCGTCCTTGTGGGCATCCAGGATGAGGGGACAATCACTGGCAGCACCCGCAATCTTGACGATGATGTTGCCGGCGGTATCCTGCCAGACCTCACTTGGTAGAGGATCGAGGTGGGCGCGCAAGACGGCATCGATCTCCCGCTCGTTGCCTACGGGAGAGTGCGCCGTTGTCAATTCTGCGATGAGGTCAATCATGTAGCGTCTTCCGAAAGAACTGTAGTGCGAAGACGTGCCACCGATTCCCCACTTCGGGGCACGGGGCTAGCTTGGCGCCACGAGCAAACACTCTCGTTGGCAAAGCCCTTAGAACAAGGGCAGCTTGACGGTGATAAAGCGCCGGTGAATGCTGCCGAGCGCATGGGCGGGGATGCGGTCTTCCGTCCTGTTGTTTGTCAGGCTGCCGACTACCTTAAGACTCTGGAGCTTATGCGTAAACGGATCGACGCGCATTTCGTCCCAGTGCCCTACCTTGGCGTAAACATCCCGCACGAACGTGTTGCCGTCAATCTCCGCGTCGGGCACAAAGCTGTCCGGCAGTGCCGCGGCCACCGCATCCAGGCTGCCGTCTGCCTGCGTTCGCAACACAAGCGGGATGCCCGCAATGGCGTCAACGTCGGGATAGGCCTCCAACGCTTGCCGCAGGTCGGCGAGTTCCAGCGCCAGTGTAACGGTCTTGCCGGAAACACCGCCCACGAGCGCAAGCGGCACCTGGACACGCACAATTCCCGCGGCGGAGGTGGACGGCGTTGTTGCCCTTCCCTCGCGTACCGCTTCGACCTCTATCGCTGCCGGCACGACGAGGGCTTGATCCAGGAACAACACCAGCGCCTTGACCGTACGTGAAAGCGGATCGAGAGTGATCCCGCCGAGGGTGCCAAGCGCCTCTCCGTCCTCAGCCTGAATTGGTGCGCCAAGCGCCAAGTCCATCAGCATTCTCCCATGGTGCCGGGATCAGCCGGCAACGCCAGTCTCTCATTGCTCATGCGTCGGATTGAAGCCATTGTAGCGGAATAAAGCGCTGCTGACTAGCATTGATAATGGGCCGCGGCACCGGCTACTCGTTGCACTTGCCGCGCACCAATCGCTACCGGGGAATGGTCAGCGCCATGCTTACTACAAACCCGATGAGCAAGCCCCACCAGCGCCAGTCCGGCGGGTGCCAATTGCCCTTACGCCGGGTCTCAGTCCACGCGAACGCGCCAAAGTGCGTCAGACCCATCAGGAGCAGTGCGAACCATGCCCACCAGTGGCCGTCGCGGATACCCCAGAAAGCCAGCGCCCACCACGCCACTCCCATGATGAGCACGTGCATGGCAATGTGACGCGAAAAGGCCCGCACCTCCGGGATGTCGCTTGCTGCGAGGCGGGGCGCGAGACCCTTTCCGTACGGCCCATAGCCGTAGAAGGTGGCAACGGTGAGCGAAAAGTGGATGCCCGCGCCCACGAGCAGCAGCAGCCAACCGAGGCTAAAGAGGCTCAGAATTGGCTCCACTTCGGTTGCCATCCGCGATTTCTCCCCACGCGGTCCCGGTTCAGTCGGGACCCACACCTCTTACTACCGCTGCCAGCCACGACCTCGTGCATGCCTTGCCCAATGCCGGGAGCGAGCGATGAAGTCTCTGCTTTGCGATTATTCAGACAGAACCTAATAGGGCACACTCACACCAGCGCGCGCCGCTCCCGCTGATGGCGCGTTTCCGGGACAAACCACGCCAGGTTGCCTGCCGCCAAGACTCCGACTCCGGCCAAGACGATGGCCGCTAGGCCAAGGCCCGTAAGGTCTGCCACGGCGCCCACGACCAACGGACCGCCCGTATTCCCACCGTCGCCAATCAGCCGCCACAAGCCGAGGAATTCGCCCATGGCATCGCGCGGCGCAAGGTCGCTCCCCAAAGTCATCATGGTGCCCGAGCCGAGACCGTTACCCAGCCCCATGATAGCAGCAGCAGCGAGCAGCGAAGTGTAGCCTGCGGTTAGCGGCACCATGGCCATGCCCGCACCAAGGATAATCATCGAGGGAACGGACGCCCACTTGCGCCCCAGGCGGTCTTGCAGCAGCCCGGCGATACCGAACAGGGACATATCGATGGCTGCGGACACCGTGATAATCACCCCGACGGCGGTAAGGTCCAGACCCAGCACGGTGCCGCCATAGAGCGGCACGATAATGTCGCGTCCGGCACGGATCATCTGCGCGAGGATTTGTGCGCTGCCGGCCGCGAAGAGATCGCGTCGATACGTAGCCACGATCCGCGCCATGGTGCGCCAGTGCGGGCGGCGATGCTCGCTACTCTTTGCCGTGCGGGATTCCGGCACATAGAAGAGGGTGATAATGAGGGCCACGCCCGTCAATGCCGCTGCGAGCAGAAACGGCATACGCAGCCCCAGTGAGGCCGCCACGTAGCCACCGATCGCGGGACTGGCGAACACGCCGATGCGGCTGACGCCGCCGAACGCCGACAGGGCCCGGCCCCGCACTTCCAAGGGAATGATTTCCGATATGTATGCCATGCGGGAGAGCATCCACATCGCCGTGCCGCCGCCGGAGATGAGGCGCAGAAGCACAAGAATGGTGAAGTTCTCGATGAGGCCCATCAGAACCAAGGAACCGCAGGCAAGACTCACCCCAAGCAGCATCACCTTGCGGCTGCCAAGGCGCTCGAGCATCACGCCAGATGGGAGGTCCATGGCCAGCGTACCGATGCCCTTTGCGGCAACCGCCAAGCTCACCAAGCTGAACGATACGCCAAAGGTCGTGGCATAGAGCGGCAGCGTGGGGATCAAGAGGCCCTGCGTAAACGCCAGTAAGAAGCTGGGCACATACACCGGCAGCAGCAGCGCGAAGATGCGGCGGCTCATCGGCAGGACCGTAGCGGCGGCTGGGCCGCGCCGAGGCAAAAGGCACGGTTTCGGCGCAAGACGCTCCCGGCAGTCATTGCCGCGATAGCTGCACTAAGCAAGGAGCACAGAGCGTCAGTAGCTGGACGAAAGTTCGTGGGCATCGCTTCTTCGTGAGGGTGGTTCTCGCAGCTCATTCTGTGCTGGCGCACTTACTATAGCACAGGGTGCGGGCCGCCTCGGTTTCCTGTGTTACCAAACTAACGGCACGTGCTTCTCGTGTGCTCCCACGTGTTTCTCGTGTGCTCCACAGTTCAGCAAGTGCCTTGACACTATGTCGCCGCGCTAATTCGCTAAAGAGCTTGCATAGATACCAATTGTCTCGTATACTTGGTCAATCAATTTGCATTTTGCCCTGCATATGCAGCTTGACGAACGAACGCGGTGCAGCGACAAAGGGTGGTCCGTACCGCACGGTTCGGTGAAGGACGCGGGGAAGAGTGGTGAGAACCAGCCAAAGGAGAGGTTCACAGTGTCACCCGAGGATCGCACGATAGTCTGCGTGGAGTGCAGCCAGCCATTCACGTTCACTGCTGGTGAGCAGGAATTCTACCAGGAAAAAGGCCTCATGCATGAGCCGCGCCGCTGCCAGGAATGTCGCACGTCACGCCGACGCGAACGCTACGGCGAGCGGGAAATGCATGAAGGCGTTTGCGCTGAATGCGGCAGCGTCGCTCGCGTTCCCTTCGTTCCCCGAGATGACCGTCCGATATACTGCAGCGACTGTTTCACAAGCCGCCGCGGCGAATAGTATGGAGCGGTCCCGCTACCCTTTGAGACCAGTTAAGAAAACTCAAGACGAGCAAGACCCCCTGGCAACGCCGGGCGGCAAGCGATGAAAGCAAGGCATGACCAAGCCGCAAATCATGGCGAAGTCCGCTGCGTCCCCTGGGTCATGCCTCGACCGCGTTGCTACTTCAATTCTAGGCAGTTTTTCCTTTGCCGCCGGTTGACAGGGACTTCTCCGTTTGGTAGTCTTGACTATGAAGCGTGACCTCTATATAATCCTTCGAAATACCCCACGACCTACTCCAGAATAACTATAGAAGTATCTGCTTCGACGCCCTGCTCTTTCCACAAGCATTTCTTGTTACCCATCACCGTTAATGTAGCGCCCCGATATTTTGAGGCCGCAAAGGCTCAATATCACCCACAAATCGAAACACCTTAGTTGGCGCAATGCACGTAAACATCTCGCGGTAGGGTAACTCACCACAGGCGCAGGTCGTATCCGATGTCATACACCCCGCCTACTATGCTGAGTACAGCATGTGCTTCGTACGGCACTAGCCCAATACAGCATTGCTCTTTGTAGCATTGGTTCGTTGTATTGCTTTTGAAGGAGGACAAATCTGTCAACAGTAATACCCTCTCGCAAACGTGGCAATCGTCGTCGCAAACGTTCTACCCGCCATTGGATGCAACGTAATGGAACGAACCATTCATCCAAGCCAACCAAGCAAAGGAGCGACCCCGGAGTGCAATACGCAGATCTAGACGCCAAACCTCTGGCCGAACTGCGAGAGCGCGCTAGAGAGCTGGAAATTAGCGGTTATTCAGTTCTCAAGAAGCACGAACTCGTCAATCGGCTCCTGCAGGCACAATCCGAAGAACAAGGCAACCTCTACCGCACCGGGCTCCTCGAAACCATCGACGATGGATATGGATTCCTCAGACTTCATCGGTACTGGCACACCGGCTGGGCCGAGGATGTCTATGTCGCCCCCACGCAGATTCGCCGCTTGAGCCTGCGCACCGGCGATATGATCGCGGGCCAAGTGCGCCCGCCGAAAGAGGGCGAGAAATACTACGGTCTGTTGCGGGTCGAAACCGTCAACAACCTCGATCCGGAAGAAGCCAAGCGGCGTCCGCACTTTGAGACCCTTACCGCGATTTTCCCCAATGACCGGCTCGACCTGGAGACTCCTAACCCCACCATAACGGGCCGTCTCATAAATCTCGTTTCGCCGATCGGCCGCGGCCAGCGCGGCTTGGTCGTTGCGCCACCCAAGACCGGCAAGACAATGCTCTTGCAGAGCATTGCCAATTCTGTCATGACTAACTACCCCGAGGTGCACGTCATGGTGGTGCTCATCGGTGAGCGGCCTGAGGAAGTAACGGACTGGGAACGCACCGTCGGGGCCGAAGTGGTCGCATCTACCTTCGACGAGATGCCGGAAAACCAGACCCGCATCGCCGAACTGGCGCTTGACCGCGCGAAGCGAATGGTGGAGGGCGGACAGGACGTCATGCTGTTGCTTGACTCCATCACGCGCCTGACGCGCGCCTATAACCAAGCGATCCCGCCCAGTGGCAGGACCCTCTCCGGCGGTATTGACCCCGCTGCAATCTACCCGCCCAAGCGTTTCTACGGCGCGGGCCGCAACGTCGACAACGGCGGCAGCCTGACGATGATTGCAACGTGTCTAGTCGAGACCGAAAGCCGCATGGATGACGTCATCTACGAGGAATTCAAAGGCACCGGCAATATGGAACTGCGGCTGGACCGCAAGTTCGCCGAGCGCCGCATCTTCCCGGCAATTGACGTCGAGCGGTCCGGCACCAGGCGCGAGGATCTGCTGCTCGAGTCCGAGACACTCCGCAAAGTGATCACGCTGCGCCGTATGCTTGCTACCTTCAGCAATAACGATGGCTACGAGGCTATGCTCAACCGGCTGGAGCGCACAAAGTCAAACGCGGACTTTCTGGCACGCTTGAGCAAAGACGCGGTTTAGTCGCGGCGCGCTGGTCTTGCGCGCTTTGTTCTCATTCAATGAGGCTCTCCCGCCGGCAGGCTGCGCCGGCGCCGCTTCGGCAGCGCTGGCTACCGCACGTGTTGTGGTTTCTGCTCATCCTGTCCGGCTGCGCTTCGCCTGATTCTCCTCACGCACTGCGCGATCTTCAGGTAAACCCATCGCTGCTGCGCGCCGACGGCACTGGGTCGGTCACGATCCAGTATGAAGTCGCCCGCGCAGCCAGCGTCTCGCTGCTGTTGCAGTCCGCAGAGGGGGTGAGCTACGTCCTCCGGGACCAGGTCCCGCGTGGGCGGGGAACGTACTCTTTTGCTTTTTCCGGCGCCGTGGACGGTCGTGTGCTGCCAAACGGGGCATACACCCTTGTCGCCGCCGCCGAGGAAGCCGGCACCGGCGAGCGTTCTGAGTTACAGCAAGCGCTCACCGTTACCGATGCGGACACTGCGCCCCCCATCCTGGAGAATCTCCACGTCTCGCCGGCAGTATTCTCGCCCAGTCAAGACGGTGTCGACGATCGTCTGACCCTTAGCTTTACCGTCGGCGAGCCCGTGACCGCGGACGCGCGGCTCCTCACCGGCAGTGAGACGCGCTGGCTAATGCGAGAACAGGCAGCCGGACCGGGAACCATATCGGTCTCCTGGCCCCCGGCCCTACGTCACGCTCCGCAGCTAAACGTCGTGCTGGAACGCTTGCCCGCGGGACAAGCCCAAATCGAAGTCATCGTCAGGGATCGCGCGGGCAATCGAACCGTCGGTCGCCACCCCATCGCAATCGGCGAATCAGGCGTCCCCCAGGTGCGCGTCTCCGACCTGAATATCACGCCCATAGCAGTGCCGGTAGACGGCACCATCACCGTCTCCGCGAGGATTACGAATGCCGGCACGGTCACGTTACGCGGGGCGCCTTCAGGACCTACTACGTACGCTTGGGGTGATAGCGCGCCTGCTTTGGGATATGCGGCTGTTACCGGCACCATACGATGGGGCGTCGACTACTCGCTCAACCGCAGCGGCGTGGGATACCCCTTCCGCTGGAGCCTGGGACGCGACCTCCCGCCGGGTGAGAGCGTATTGGTCACAGGCCGGATTCGGATTAGTTCGGACTTTCCCGATGAGCCCTTCCAGCTCTGGATTGGCGTCATCCATGAGAATAACCGCATTCTTGCCGACAAACGCGGCATCACGCGCGTTCATCTCAACGACACCGGAGATTAGATCCAAAGAGCCAACCGCGAGGCGCTCCGACGTGGAAATCGGTATTCAATATTTCGTCGCGTTGATAGCTTCCCTTTCCCGGGTCACGATTAACACTACCCACTCGCAAGAGTTCGTAGGGAAGTGTAAAGAAAGCCCCCCGCAATCGCCATGCCAATAGACGTAGAATTCTACAAGAGCATCGTTGAAACATGCTTTCCCGGCGTGCGGGTCGCGGATATGCGATTCTTGGGCGGCGGCACTTGCCGGGTGTTTGTTGTCAACGACGCGCTGATCTTTCGTTTTCCCCACGGCGGCGGCTCCGTGGATGGTGGTAGCGCCCCGGAAGATGAGGGCGCTTTTCTCTACCACGAAAAGGATGTCTATACTGCCGTGGCGCCGCTCCTGCCGCTTCCGGTCCCACGCATCCGGTACTTCAGTGCGGGCTGTGATTCGTTCCCTTACCCGGTGGCGGGCTACGACAAACTGCCCGGCCGCAGCCTGTCCGCGTGCGTGCTGACGCCGACGGAAAGCAAGCGCGCAGCCGCACAGATCGGCGCGTTTCTATCTGCCCTCCATAGCGTCCCCTATTCCGTGTTGCCGGAAGAACTGGAACCCCCTCTGCCGTCCGTTGTTGGCCGCTCCAACGCCCGTAGCCTGTACCAACGCATACAGGCTGCCGCGTTTCCGCTTCTCAGCAAGGACGAGCAAGTGTGGACGAGCAGCCTGTTTGAGGAAATCCTCAACGACGATACCCTATGGGACCACACGTCCGTATTCACGCACGGCGACTTCGACGGCTCGAATATTCTCTATGACGAGGGACGGAGAGCGGTGAGCGGCGTCATAGACTTCGAGGAAGCCGGTCAAAACGGCGACCCTGCCATTGACTTCTGCGCGCTGCTCGCGGGCTTCGGCACCGCCTTCTTGGAAGCAGCGCTCACCGCCTACACCCACACCGTCTCCACCGCCATGCGCCGCCGCATCCACCTGTGCGCCAAGCGCATTCTCTTCATCGAGCTGCTCTACGGTATCCAGGTCAACGATCGGCGCTTCGTCGACAACGCCCTGCAGCGCCTCCACCGCGCGCGGCAGGGTCTCGATCCGATTGGCGACTGGCTCGACGTCTCGACAAGCGCTACCCGGTAGCGGTTTAAAGGAACTGCTCGCGCAGCGCCACTGGGGCCATTATCAAGATATAGGGTGGACGAAACGGTTACTTTAGCAGCCACTCTTGCGCTCATCTCGCAACCGGCCTTCCCGCGATTGCCACGTTCCTGATCCTACGTGGATCTAGTCCCGGAACACGTGCTGTGCTGCTCCCGAGATCGTGTTCATGGCATGCGTCGCTCCCTTCACACCACGATGGCCGATTGGGAAACGCATAGCGCCTGCGGTATGGTGGAATCAGACAGATCGGTTTGCGAGCGCAAGTCACAGCAAGTCCGCCGGAGCAAAAGGAGCGAATGAACGCTTATGTCAAGAAGAGAGCTTCTCCGCCAGGGTCTTTCTCTCGCCGCCCTAGGTCTGGTGGCGGCATGCGGCGGCACTTCCGAAGAGGAGGTCCCAGAGGCAGACACCACGTCTGAGGCAACGGCGGCGACCGCAGCCACCCCAACCGCGGAGCAACAAGCATTGCCGGCGCCATCGGCGGACACCGTGACTCTGCATGAGTTCGCCGTTCCCGGCGGCGCGCATCCCCACGACGTCGCACCTGCGGCAGAAGCCGACAGCATCGTCTGGTACACGGCACAGCACCAAGAAGCCCTGGGCATTCTCAACCCCGAAACCGGAGAGACCCGGCATATTCATCTCGGCAGCGGCGCGCGGCCCCACGGGGTAATCGTGGGTCCGGACAGTGCGCCGTGGATCACCGACGGCGGCCTGAACGCCATGGTGCGCGTCGATCCGGCCACAGAGGAAATAGCCGTCTTTCCTCTGCCGGCGAGCACCGGCTACGCCAATCTCAATACGGCCACATTTGACTTCCAAGGCCTATGTTGGTTTACCGGCCAAAGCGGCATCTATGGCCGCGTAGACCCGCAGAGCGGGGAACTGGACGTTTTCGAATCGCCGCGTGGGCGCGGCCCGTACGGTATCTGCACTACCCCCGACGGCAACGTGTACTACGCCTCGCTCGCCGGCAGCTATGTGGGTCGTATCGATACTGCTACCGGCGCCGTCACGGAATTGGACCCGCCCACGGCGGGCCAAGGCGCGCGGCGCGTGTGGTCGGATTCGCAAAGCCGCATTTGGGTAGCGGAGTGGAACTCTGGACAGGTGAGTCTCTACGACCCCCAGGACGGAAGCTGGCGGGAATGGCGTCTTCCCGGCGAGTCGCCGCGCGCCTATGCCGTCTACGTTGATGACTACGACATCGTCTGGCTTACGGACTTTGGCGCCAATGCCCTCGTCCGGTTCGATCCGACAGACGAGTCATTCACTGCCTATCCATGGCCGAGATCCGGCGCGGCCGTGCGCCAGCTTCTCGGGCGGCCCGGGGAAGTCTGGGGCGCGGAATCCGGTGTGGATGCGCTCGTAGTTGCCCGCACTGGCTAGTCACTTGCAAGACGTTCTCAGCTCAGTGCCTACCGACGCTTGAAAACGAGTGAGGGATTGGATTTAGCCAGCGCACATGAGCCTCACGAGTCCGCCACCGAGCATTCCGCCCTCATCATCGGGGCTGGAATTGGCGGCCTGGCAGCCGCTGTTGCCCTGCAGCAAGCCGGAATAGACGCTACAGTCTTTGAACGTGCCCCGGTCTTCGGAGAAATAGGCGCCGGCATCGGCATTGGCGCCAACGGCATGTATGCGCTGTCAAAGCTCGGCGTCTCGGATGCGGTGAGCGCGGTTGGCGCGCCTGTGGAGCGTGTCGAACTCCGTACACAGCGCGGGTCGGTGCTAAGCGCACTATCGACCGGGCCCCTGGGAAGACGGTACGGTGTGACAACTACGCTGGTGCACCGCGCGGACCTACACGCTGCACTGGCAAAAAGGCTCCATCCGGATACGATACGACTCGGTAGGGAGTGTGTCGGCTTTACACACGACTCTACTGGCGTCATGGCTCGATTTGCTACCAGCGAAGAGGTGCGTGGTACAGTCCTAATAGGGGCTGACGGTCTCTTTAGTGCCGTCCGCGGGCAGTTGTGGAGCGACCGCCCGCCCCGCTATGCGGGCTACACATCATGCCGAGGGATGGTCAACTCAGACCCGGACGCGCTACCGCAGGGCACGGGGTTCGAAGCGTGGGGACAAGGTTTACGGTTTGGCCTGTTTCACATTGGCAAAGGCCGTGACTATTGGTATGCCACCTGGAACGCCCCGGCAGGTGGTGGAGAGTCTGGCGAGCCCCTCAAGCAACGACTACAGAGTTATTTTGAAGATTGGGCCGCGCCAGTTCCCCAGACTATTGCCGCAACGCCTGCGGAAACTCTGGTGCGTACCGACATTTGTGACCGATCTCCCCTTCCCCAATGGGGCCAAGGACGCGTGACGCTGCTTGGCGATGCGGCGCATCCCACCACGCCAAATCTCGGACAGGGCGCATGCATGGCAATCGAGGATGCGGTCGTCCTTGCCCAGTACCTCAGCGGCAATGCGGATCCCGCTGTGGCATTGCGGGAGTATGAAGACCGCCGCCGCGCATATACGGCCAGAATCGTCAATGCCTCGTGGCGTATGGGATGGGTCGGTCAGTGGGAAAACCCGCTCACCTGCGCCCTGCGCAATACTGCTTTGAGACTCACGCCGCCAAGCCTGGCGCGGACACGAGGCGATGCCGCACTCCAAGCAGCCGTGAGAAACCTACAAGCGTGAGACACCCTTCGAGCATAGACTGACACGTCAGCCTCGCGAACTCCGTCCACTCCTCCCATATTCAAACCAAGAGGAGCAAATAGAGCGAGGATCACGAATCGTTCGCACTGAGATTGTCGACGAGCGGCAGATCAATCCCTATCACTTGCTGGGGACGACAGGGCTAGGCGCGGCCCACATGCCTCGATTCCTCATCCGCCAATTGGCGCCCCGAATTCGCTGGACCGGCCTGGTAGGGCTTAGCGAGACTTGCGGTCTCGCACCGCCATCTCCGGTAGCGCAGGTTTGTAACCTTCGCCCGTCGCCGCCACTCTCCCACACGTGAGAGGCGGGTTTTCTTTCCTAAGCGCAACGCTTGGTTGAGGAGTATCTCCGCCAACGTACGATAGCCACCCCACGCGCCGACGCGCGCTGGCGGTGGCCCGCACCGCCATCCCTGGGTAGCGCAGGTTACAAACCTGCGCCGTCTTCCCCATTTACGCTTCCGGCAACGGCGCAGGGCATTCGTACCCCTCGTCCACACACAGCTTCTCCCCGCGCGCCGCCCTGCTTGCCAGCCTATCGCAGCGTTCGTTTTCCACATTCCCTGCATGCCCGCGTACCCACTTGAAGGTCACATGGTGGGTAGAAGTGAGGTCGAGCAGCCGTCCCCAGAGATCGGGATTAGCGGCCTTTCCCTGCTTGCCGCGTTTCCACCCCTGCGCGCGCCACCTCTCCGCCCAGCCCTTCTCTATCGCGTTCACGACGTATTCGGAATCGGTGTGCAGTGTCACCTCGCAGGGTTCGGTAAGTGCTTCCAAGGCGCGAATGGCGGCCAGGATTTCCATGCGGTTATTCGTCGTCTTGCAATATCCGCCTGAAATCTCCTTGCGATACTGCCCGAACAGTATCACGGCGCCATAGCCGCCAAGGCCCGGATTCCCTATGCACGCGCCATCGGTGTAAATCGTGACCTGTTTCATGCGGATATGCTACTCGTCCTATGCAGTCGATCTATTGCGCAAAGCATTGCCGTATGCGCAGGATCGCAATCGCAGACGCTGGTATAAAGGGCAAAACAAAAGGAGCACTCCACTTCCCTGTGCAATCAGGAAGAGCAGAATGCTCCTCTCAGTCCGTCACTTGCCTTGGTGAGAGCCAACACGGGCTCTCTCTTAGCCGCCGCCTCAGCCGCCGGTTTCGACACCGCTTATCTTGAAGCCCCGGCGCGCGCCTTCATTCACGTATTCCACCGACGCGCCGTCCAGCGCCGCAAACGCCTGCGGGTCCATCACCACGCCGACACCGGCGGTATCTACCACCTGGTCGTTGTCTTCCACTTCCTGGTCGAACCCCATGCCGAAGTTCACCTTGCCGCAGCCGCACTCGCTCTGCACAAAAATGCGCAGCTTGGCGTCCGCCAAGTCGTTATCCGTCATGAGCCGCTGCAGCTCCGTCGCCGCCGCGTTCGTTACCGTTATCACGCTATCGCTCTCTTTCTCAATTCCCTGCGAATTGCGCACTCCCTTTGGCGCAGCGCATTCGCATTATAGCATATAGGCCTGCGCCAACCGCTCCGCGCCGCCTATGTAAAGCAGCACAACCGTGATGAGGTTTCCAGCTTCCTGTCCAATCGTCAAGATTGGTCGCAAGCCAAGCCAAGCCAAAACAGCCTAACTGTAGCTTGGACTGGGCGAGAGCCGCGGCAGTCACATTTGCCGCCGCCCGTAAGAAGGCGGTGTTTGTGGTGGAGATGGGGGAGAGTCGAACTCCCCGTCCAAAGCTGTTCTTCCTGTAACCTCTACGAGCGTAGTCAGCTTTTGGGTGTCATTCCCAGAGCACGAGCGGACGAAAACCTCTGGAAACTAGCCTTCATTTGTCTTTCGCGGTCGTCGAAGGCGGCGGACATTATCCGCAAAGACCGCGGCACACCGGCTGATAGGTCGCCCAAGCTGCGCTCACCGGAGGAAGAGCAGGTGGACGTCACAGCGCTATTTAGGCTGCGAGAGCAAAATTGTGCTTATTGGCACTTAAGAAAGTTGCTACCTGTTTTACGAGGGTGATAGCACCTCGGCTCGCAGTTCCAGGCCTCCCAACCCTGTCGAATCCACTCATCCCCGTCTGCTCTTTAAGTGTACCATGCCGCCTGCCGCAACCGGGCGTTTCGACTTGGAAAACGACCGCCGTCATGTCGATTGCAGGGAAATCCACTGCGGTCTGACCGGATGCTTGGCGTTGGGGTCCGCCGCCATGGGGCTGTATTCTTGCCTACGTTTGAAGGAAGGGGACAGGAATTCAGGGTGTGCGCGACGAAGATGGATTCCCGCTTTCGCGGGAATGACGGATATGTAGGCCGTTCTAGAGATTCACGTCGCTCACGCGCTCTGGGGCTGATGGAGCAGCCCGGCCTCTACCAGATTGCCCGCAGCGTCGAATTCCCACGCATACGGCGTGTCGAGGATCTCCAGGTGCGGGTTCTCACGCGCTGCCGGTATCAATGCCTCGGAAAAGAGCAAGTATTCCAGATGGAGCGTGCTGTAGATGCGGACGACGCGGGGCTCCGCCACATCTGTGCAGGCGGACTTGAAAGCCGTCTCGATGGCAACCTTGTCGTTTTCCAGTGTGATGGGAATCTTGGCCACGGCCGGGTTATTGGCGGTGAGGGCGTTCATGTAGAGATCGTAGTAGTTGATCTTGTCGGCCAGGCGTTTCGTCACAAAGTCGGCATGGCCGATGCCCACTGAATTGCCGTGAGATTCCGGCGTCAAATCGCGCACGAGCACCCGTTTGTAGTTGGGATGGCGGTCCATAGTCATGCCACGGTTGAGCCCAATGACGTTCGGATCCATGCCCGCGCCGGAGATGTTCTTTCCCATCATGTCGACGATGAGGAGATCGAGTTCGTCGAACGGCACGCGGGGCAACAGAGTCTTGGAAAGGGTCTGCAGTTCCCTGTCCGTCTCGTAGATGTCGTCGGCCAGCGCCGCCCTGATGGTGTGGGGCTGGTCGTATCCATTTTCGACCACACCAAGTCCCAGGACGATGTTAGACTTCTCGATGGCGACAGCGGCAGCCTGCGGGATGGTCTCCGCCAAGCCATGGGCGTGCATCTGCTCGGCGCCCCGCTGCTTGCCGAGACCCACCGTTATCATCTTGCAGAGGCCGCTCTCCACCGGGCCACGGAAGCTGGTGTGCGGCTTCACGCGGGCCACTACAATCACGGCGTCCGCATTGTAGGCATTGCGATCGAAGTAGACCGTGGCGCCGTTGGCTGTGGTGCCGAGGTTCGCCACGTCCATCGTGGCGCGGACCTCCGCTCCCGTGGTCTCCTCGGTGATGCCGTAGTCCCGCAGCACGGCAGCCTGCCCCTCGGCAATCGCGCCGCCGTGGCTGCCCATGGACGGCACGATGAATGGGGTTGCGCCGGCAGCGGTCACGGCTTCAGCCACCGTGCGAATAATCTCCGGAATGCGCGTGATGCCCCGGCTACCTGCCGTAATGGCGACCTCCATACCGGGAGCAACGACCTTCTCCAGGCCAACGCGCGCTAGCTCGTGACGAATCGAAGCCACGAGATCATCGATCTGATCGGTGGAGAAGCTTTGACGCACGTGAACCATGCGAGGCAAGTCTGCCATGGTCTCTCCTCAATGCACTCGCGTGCTTGGCAACGAACGCTCCTGCAACTCCGGCCCCCGGAGCGCAGGTTCACACAACCGGCAGCAATTCACTATGGGCATCCCAACTACACCACATGCGCACGCGAGACCGCGCTCGTTTCCCCAATTACCGCAGATGCGTGTTGGCTAGAGAGTCTCCCAGAACGGCGTCTCGTTATCCAACGTGAAGATGACCAGTTCATCGTTCGGCCCCCTTACGCTGGTAAGATTCTCAGCGGTAATGAGCAAACGATTGTACTGCCGCATCCCCTTGGTTTCGGGCGGTGCCGTCATGACGATCTGGGAATCGCCATTCGGTGTCACGGTGAGCCACGAGCCGTTATACGTCAACGGATCTTCGCTCAACGTATCCAGCACCCACAGAATGAGAAACTTATCGCCATAGTCACGCGGCTGCTTGAGCCCGGCAAACGTAATCGACAATCCGCCGTTTACGCCAACCCTCACCACAGTGCTGACATCACCGGTAAGCTCCGTTGGCTGAAACCGGAATAGCTGCCCCGGGCGCATCATCATCGGCCGCGCCAGGATAAGCCGCAGAGGCGCATCCTCGATGGCAACCGAAGGTCGATCTACCATGGCGTGCTCTTCTGCCGTTACGTAGATCGCCTTGACTGCATCGAAGGTGGTGTAGGTCCACAGTGTGGCGACACGCGAGACATCGGAAATGAGTGCGCCGCCGTTTTCGTACACGATGGTCCCGTTTTGTTCGTTGCCAATCCAAACGACAAACGTATTGCCCCCGAATGTCGTGGGTGAAGGCATGCGGCGACCGTTGACGAAAATGGATCCCTTATCGGAATTCAGAGCCACGTTGACCTCGGCGTTGCCCGCCATTTCATCAATGACCATGAGGAGCGGCAAGTCACGCCGGGACTCTTCCGCCTCGGTGATGGCCCGGGCCTGTGCTGTGGCAACGATATTCGGATTCGGTGTGGGAACAATTCGCTCCCCATCAGACTCTTCTACGCCGCAGGCTGCCGCCGTGACGAGCAAAACGATACTGGCGATTGAAATCCGATAAATGAATGGCAACTTCAGCCGTCTCATGATCCCTCCTGTACTCTCGAATGCGGCGCCGTCGGCTTACAGAGCGAATTATCGTGACTGGATGCCCGCGCTAATTGGGCGTAGCATTCCAATGGTATGCCAACAATACAATTATCACAAGTCGCCCGACTCCACGCGGGACGCCCTTGTGACAGCACCCTCTTATTCTTGAAGTCTACGTGTATACGCTACTCTTCCGTCTATTGCTGCCCTTAACGTTTCTCGGGCCCTCTAGTCTCCCCGCTCTCCGGCGGCAAAACTAGCCCAGCCCCACCTACTGCACAAGAGCATAGCACACTCTACGGGTGATGAGAATTGTATAATGACTCGAATACCGGAGATTCACCAGAGGACTTGAGGCATGGCTCCTCTTGCGTTCGGACGGCTGCAGGAACTCCAAGACGTAGACCTCCAGTTAGACGGGCTCCGCGCTGAAGTCGAGCAAATCGAAGCTGCTCTCGCCGATAGCGGTGAAGTCGAAGCGGCGCGGCGCACGCTCGCGTCCTTAACGAAGTCGCAGGAGAAAGCAAGCGCCGCGCTGCGCGACGCCGAACTCACGCTGGCGACCCTCACTGACGAAGTCGAACGAAAGTCGCAACGCCTTTACAGCGGCAGTGTCGTAAGCTCGCGAGAACTGGAGGCGTTGCAAGCGGACATCGCCCAACTCATGCAGCAGCGGTCTGCGCGCGAAGAGAGCGCCCTGCAAGCCATGGTCATTGCCGAAGAAGCCGAAACGGCACGGCAGGAACAACAGGAACACCTCGCGTCACTCGAAGCCGCCTTTGCCACCAAACAGAAGGAATTCGGCGCCCGGCTTCAAGAACTCCGGCGCGCAATCCCCGCCCAAGAACAAGAACGCGCCGCTCTGGTGGGCAGTAATGAATCCGTTCTTGTCGCCACGTACGAGTCTTTGCGCAGAAGCCTTGGCGGCCAGGTCCTGGTGCCGGTTTCCCAGGGCCGCTGCACGTTCTGCCACATCGCGCTCCCCGACACGCAACTGCGCCGCACCCAGCAGAACCAAGAGATCGTCTATTGCGATAGCTGCGGACGCCTGCTCTTTACGTCGCGCTAGCTAAGGCCGCAACTGCGAAATCTCCCCCAAACGAGAAGAAGCCGCAAGTGCGGCTTCTTTTCAATAATCAGGGTGCCGAAGAAGGGACTCGAACCCTTACGAGCGCAATGCCCACTAGCCCCTCAAGCTAGCGCGTCTTCCAATTCCGCCACTTCGGCGTGGGTTGCTTCCACAATCTGATTATAGGCAAGCAAGGAATCTGCCGTCAATGCGCAATCCAATCCCATGCGGGGCTCCGTGGGCGATCTTCGCAGTCTCAGTTCTCGAGAGAGAACGGGGCGACACTCACTCTGCACGGAATGGAACGGGCTTCCAGCGGCATGCAAGAACCCGGTGCTGCGTGGAGTGCCTCAAGGCGCCCGGTTAGATCGACTGCACCGAGAAGCCGCCGTCAATTACGAATGCAAGCCCGGTTGTGAACGCGCTTGCCTTGGATGCGAGGTAGACCGCAGCGCCGCCAAGTTCGTCGGGCTCGCCAAAGCGGCCGCTGGGCGTGTGGGCCACGATCTGTTGGCCGCGCTCGCTCAGGCTGCCATCCGGCTCGCGCAGCAAAGAGCGATTCTGCGTGGTCTCGAAAAACCCCGGGACGATCATGTTGACCCGCACCACGCCTTGCCACTCCCGGGCGAGGAAGTACGTGAGCGTTGCCACTCCCGACTTCGCGATGGCGTACACCGGCACCCGGGAAAGCGGACGCTCGCCGCCGGCCATGGAACCGATGTTTATGACGCTGCCCCGTCCGTTCGCGAGCATCGCCGGACCGAACTCCTGGCAGGCCAGCCACGCCGAGGTGAGGTTGAGATCAAGATTCTCGCGTACCGCCTCCAACGTGAGTTCCTCAAAGGCTTGGTCCGCATTAACGACCGCCGACGGCTGGTTGCCCCCGACTGCATTCACCGCTACCGTCACCGTACCGAACGCGTCGCGCACCTGCCCGTGGGCCTCCGCCACCGATTCTGCGTCGGTGGCAACATAGGCCACGAAGATCGCCTCGCCTCCCGCGTCCGTGATGGCGTCAACCCTGCGTTGACCTTCTGCTTGATTGCGTCCCAGGACCGCGACCTTCGCTCCGGCCTTGCCCAGATACTCGGCAATTACACCGCCCAGGACTCCCGTGCCGCCGCCTACGACCGCTACCTCTTCGCTAAGACCAAATACCCTATCAAGGAAATTGCCACGCGATAGGTCACTTCTTGAATTTGCACTCATCAATAGCATCTCCTAGATAGGCGCACGTTACCCTCTTGTCTAGAGTTTGAGATCAAAAAACTGCCTATACTGTTGCCGCTCTTTCTATCGCCTCGGCAAGCCACGCATTGAGACTCTTGCCTTCCGCTCGTGCCGCCGCAGTGGCTGCGCGATGAATCTCGGGCTTCAAGCGCAGTGGAACGCGACCCGAAAAAGGCCGGTCTGGCACCCTGCCCCGCTCAGCACAGACGGCCAGATAGTCGTCAACAGAGTGCTGAAACTCCTTCTCAAGCTGCGCCACAGAATCGCCCTCGAAGACGATTACATCGCGTGTATCTACTACTTCACCATGAAAGACACCCGCGTCGTCATCAAAGCTCACCGCTGCACTATAGCCCTTATATTCCATCATGGCTCAAATCCGACATCAATTAATACTATGCGCAGGAACGAGGCGGCTGCTCACTTCCGCTCAAAGGAAGCGGGGGACAAGCCCCCGCGCTACGGCGTATTCCCAAACGATTGGTTTGCACGGCAAAAGCACGCTGGCTCAACGATGTGACAACTTCTGAGCCTAAGCGCGGTTAGCCCTCGCGTGTGCTCACGCTGAGGTCCGCAACCAATATGGGCGGAGCGTAGAAACTGCCGCCCACCCACTCCGGCTCGCTGCCAATAGCGGCGATATGCTTGAGCGCCTCGTAGGAATTGCCGGCCACCATGGTGTCCTTTACGCGGCCGGCCAGCTTGCCATTCTCGATCTTGTAGCCCAGATGCACGTTGCCGGAGAAGTCACCGGAGAAGAGATTGCCCATGGAAGCGCCCATGGTGTATTCGACCAAAATGCCCTCGTCGATGCCGCCAATCAGCTCATCCAGACTCCCACCGCCGCCTGGCGCCACCACTACATTGTGATAACCGGGCGCGGGCAGCGAGTTTGGCGAACGTTCGCCATTGCCGGTCGGTTGCGCGCCGGCGAGACCTGCCGTCTGCAAATCGTAGATAAACGTGCGGACATAGCCATTCTCCACCAAGGGCGTGCGCCGCAGGGGAATGCCCTCATCGTCAGTCGGTGAAGAGCCTACGGCGTAATCAATGGTGCCGTCGTCGTAGACACTCAGCTTCTCGTCAAAGACCTGCTCACCCAGTTTGTCGCTCAAGGGAGATGCACCTTCCAAGACGGTCTTGCCGCTAAAGGCCTGCCGGAGCGGCACCATGAGCGTGGAACCGAGGCCTTGCGGGGTGAAAAGCACCGGCATGTGCTTCGTCTGAACGGTCCCTTGGTCACGGGCGTCTTCCACACGCCGGATGATGCGCTGGGCCACGGCCTGCGGTTCCAGCGCGGCACGGCACGAAAGCGCGAAGTGCCACACGTCCAGGATGTCCTCGCCCCGGGTCAGATTGATGCTGGCCCCAAGAGACACGACGGATTTCCGGTACTCGGTGCCGCCGCCATGCGAATTGAGCAACCGCACGTTGCTGACGCGCTTGGACGCGCCGACGTCGCACAAGAAATCCCCATCGTGGCTGCGTAGCAAATCCAGCGCTTCGGTGCCAAGCGCCACGAGGCTGTCCAACGTAAGCGCCTCAATCGCAGGATCGAAGATGGTTACGCCGTTCGCGGTATAGGTACTTGGCAGCGTGAATTGCGCGGTTGCGCCGAATTGGGCGGACTCCACCGCGCTCTCCACGAGCGCGTCCAGGTCGCCCGGCTCGCTCAGCTTTGTCGAATAGCCCAGCCCGATGCGGCCGTCCTTGATGATGCGCAGGGCCATGCCGCTCGACTCGCGCGCATTGATCGACTTCATCCGGTTGGCTTCAAAAGAGACGGGCAACTCGGTGGACTCGTGAAAGAGGACTTCGGCTACCTCGGCCGTCTTTCTTGCTCTTTCCAGTAGTTCCTCAATCATACGACTACTGACCCCCTACCAGGCACTTGCTAATGAGCACGTGGGGACTGCCATCGCCCACCGGCGCCGACTGCCCGCCCTTGCCGCACGTGCCGCCCGCCGAGTCCCAGGCAAAGTCGTTGCCGACGGCGACGATGTTTTCCAGCGTCGTGAAGACATTGCCCGAGAGATTCACGCCCCGCAACGGCTCGGCCAACTTGCCGTCCCGAATGGCATAGGCCTCCATACAGGAGAACGTGAACATCTCCATGCTGGTCTGGCCGCCGTACCAATTCTTGCAGTAGACGCCGTCTTTCACGTCAGCCAGCATTTCCTCGAGCGGAGTTTCCCCCGGCTCGATGGCCGTATTGCGCATGCGCACCAGCGGCGGCACGCTATAGCTCTGGGCACGAGCGTTGCCAGTGGGAGCTTCGTTCATCTTGCCGGCGGTCTCGCGCGAGTGCAGCCGTCCCACCAGTTCGCCTTCGCGGATAAGATACTGCTTGCCCGTGGGCACTCCCTCGTCATCGTATGCGAAAGAGCCGGTGAGACCCGGTACTTGGCCGCTGTCGGTGATATTGAGAAACTTGCCGCCAAACGTGCGCCCCAAGACCATGATCTCGCGCAGCTTGTCATTCTCGTACACGTGGTCGGCTTCTGAGAGATGCCCAAACGCTTCGTGCGCAAAGACACCGGCCAAGGTTGAGTCCAGGATTACCATGAACTCACCGCCCTTTGGCGGTTGCGCATCCAGCATGGCCACGGCCTTCTCGGCAGCTTCCCGCACGTCCTGATGGCGGTCTTCAACCACGCCGTAGTCCTCGCTGCTGGCAAAGCCGGCCCGGGACTGCTGCACATTGGCGTTGTCGCGGGCGACAACGCCAAAGCGGGCGTAGACGCGCCCTCGCTCCTGCTCGATGTACGTACCCGTCGAGTTGCCAAAGTATTGCTTGCGGTAACCGTCGCCGTAACCCACCGTGGAGGTCTGGATCTTCGGCGTCCGCCAGATCTCCTCCACATACGAGTCCATGAGCTGTTTCTTCTCTGCCAGCGATACTGCAGCCGGATCGCGTTGCATGGCAACGTGTACCACGTCCTGCACCGGCGGCACATCCACGAGTTCGGTCTTCTCGTTACCCACCAGGCGGGCCTGGCTGACCGCTTGGGACACCTTGTCCCGCAAATCGGCAATCCTGTTGAATGAAACGAAGCCCCAGCCGCCGTTTACCGCCGCGCGAACATTACCACCGAGTTGCGTGGTGGTACCCACTTCTTCCAGGTCTTTGCCGCGGTAAGTAATGCCGGTGGTCCTGGTCTCTTCGATGCGGATTTCTACATAGTCTGCCGCATGCTGCTTCAGCGCGTCTTCGATGCGTTCCCGCATGGATGAGGCTTACTCCTTGTGAAATGTAATGCCGACGGCACCGGGCCCTGCATGCGTGCCGATGGCCGGTCCGAACGTGCCGTTGATCACGCTCCCCGCCGAGACCCGCTCGAGTATTGCTTGCTGTACCTCTTCGGCAAACTCTGGCGCATTTGCATGCATAACACCCAAATGAGTCAGCGAACCTTCCGGACCTGCCACGCTCTCCACATACTGCACCAAGCGTTCGAGCACGCGTGAGCGGGTGCGCACTTTGTCAAGGACTTCAACGGCGCCATCTTTGAGGATGAGCACCGGCTTGATTCGCAGCAGAGAGCCCAAGAGATGCGACGCCGCTCCCAAGCGCCCGCCCCGCCGCAGGTACTCCAGGGTTTCGGGCGTAAAGGCGACGTGCATGAGGTCAGCAACATACTTGACGTGATTTACGATGCGGTCCGGCTCTTCGTCCTCTCCAACCAACCGCGCGGCCTCCAGCGCCATGTACGCCAGGCCCAATGAAGCCGATTGCGTGTCGACAACGTGAATCTTGCAAGAGGACTCCTCTTGCATCTGTTGCGTGGCCGTCAACGCCGACTGCATGGTGCCGCTCAGCTTGCCGGAGACGTGCAGCGAAACGATGTGCTCATGGTCTTGCGCGAGCTGCTTATAGACTTCCACAAACTCCCCTACCGAGGGTTGCGAGGTCTGCGGCAATTCCTGCGCCTCCGCAAGCATCGCATAGAACTTCTCGCCCGTTATGTCCACACCATCCTTGTAGTCGACATCACCAAAGCGTACGTGTGCGGGCACCAAAGTGATGTGCTGCTCGGCAGCTATCGTGGGATCGAGGTCGCTCGTGCTGTCAGTAACGATGGCAATCGTACTCATGAGGATTCCTCTCTCTCGCTCTTGCCGGGAAGGACGCCCTTGCCGTTTGCCTCTGCCAGTCGCCCAATCGGCTTGTGCCAATGGTGAAATTCAATGTCGAACGTCACTGAGGACCCGTTCTACGTATCTCAAGCTATACTAACGTGGATACGGCAGTCAACCGCCGCCACGTTTATGCGCTTGGGCTGGCTCTGGGTTCGATAGCGTTGCATGTGTTTCCATCCGATTTCTTTGGGAACTCGTGCAATTGCTTTGAGTCTGACCAGCGAGATCAAGCCGCATCGCTCCCGCCGTTGGGGCGACAAATGAGGGCCTGGGACCCAAAACGGTTATGGTTAGATGAGGCCCAGAGTGACGGTGGAAACACTGGAGCAGCAGCCTGCGCAATGAAGAAGTAGACACTTCGGAGCATGGTCGGAGCCGGACGACACATCAAATGCGCCATGCACGAACCTCGGACACCCAATTAGGAGGATTACGCCATGAAAGTAGTAGTAACAGGCGGCAGCGGCGGCATTGGACGGTACGTCGTAAGGGAACTCCTGCAACATGGGCACGAGGTCGTTTCCTTTGATCGTGTGGCACCGCCGGAACCGGAGCCCGGGGTCCGCTATCGTCTCGGCGACCATGAAGACGAGGGCACGATTTTCGAATTGCTTGCCCCGGCCGAGGCCGTGGTGCACCTCTCCGCCATCCCCGCGCCCGGTACCCATGCCAACGCGCTGGTCTTCCGCACGAATGTGATGGGCACCTACAATGTGTGCGAAGCTGCCGCTACTCTGGGGCTCAAGAAGATCGTCGCGACGAGCAGCATCAACGTGCTCGGCATGGGTTTCCGTTACCGCGACTTTGCGCCGCACTACCTGCCTTTGGACGAGAAGCACCCCGACCTGCCGCAGGACCCGTACGGTCTCTCCAAGGTCGTGGGCGAAGACATTGTGGACATGGTCCATCGCCGCACCGGCATTCCCGCGGTGTCCATCCGCCCGTCGCACGTTGTTTTGCCGGAGACGTGGCCCAATCGGCTGGCAGCGCTGGACGCCAACCCCAATGCATACTGCTGGGGCATTTGGGGCTATGCGGACGTGCGCGACTTGGCGGTGGGATTCCGCTTGGCCTTGGAAACGGAGTCCGCCGTGCAGGGAGCCTACTACATTGTGGCCGATGACGCCTTTTGCTCAGTGCCACTGGCCGAAGCCGCGCCGCTCGCCTATCCGGGCATTGGCGACATGGCGGCACATCTCACCGGCACGGAGTCCGGCATCACGAACGCCAAGGCAAAGCGTGAGCTTGGCTTCCAAGCGCAGTACTCCTGGCGGGATTTTAGCTGAGAACTTCGCGCTTGGCCTTAATGCGGAGTCGCTATACTGAAAGGGTGTGTGCAACTGTAATACAAACCGTTCGTGCAAGCTATCCCAGCCATTCGTGCAAGCCATACCAGCCGATCGTGCCAGCCATCCCAGCCGTTCGTGCAAGCTATCCCAGCCGCACGTGCAAGCTATCCCAGCCGCACGTGCTGAGCCATACCAGCCGTTCGTGCTGAGCTTGTCGAAGCATGAACGGCGGCATCAACGAGCGCACATTCAATCCCACTTCTGCACATCTCTCCGGCCTTCGACAGGCTCAGGCCGAACGGACTGTGCGCTCCGTGTGCAGGAAGAGTTCCAGGACGAGCTTCGACAATCGACTCTGCTGCAGCCTCCAATTCGTGGGAATCTCCCATAGACTCAAGGACGACCAAATGTCATCACCGGTAAAGTTGACCAGTCTCGCCTCCTGCGCGGGGTGAGCGGGGAAACTCGGCCCCGCCGAGCTCGCGCAGGTGCTGCGCGCCTTTCCCTCACAAGCCAATAGCAATCTGCTGGTGGGCCTCACCGCGCCCGACGATGCCGCCGTCTATCGCATCAGTGACGAGCAGGCCATCATCAGCACGGCGGACTTCTTCCCCCCGGTCGTAGACGATCCCTATGCCTACGGCCAGATCGCGGCTGCTAACGCCCTGAGCGACGTGTATGCCATGGGAGGTGAGCCCCTCTTTGCCCTGAACCTGGCCGGCTTTCCCGATGACCTTGACCTGGAAATCCTGGGCCGCATTTTCGAGGGTGGCGCGGACAAGGTGATCGAGGCCGGCGCGGCGATTGCCGGCGGGCATACGGTGACGGACGAGGAACCCAAGTACGGACTGGCAGTGACGGGACAGGTCCACCCCGACCGCATCTTCACCAAGGCCGGCGCGCAACCGGGCGACCTGCTGGCCCTCACGAAACCCATCGGCACCGGTGTGATCACCACGGCCCACAAACGCGATTGCGTCAGCCCTGCACATCTCGCAGAAGCGACCGCCAGCATGTGCCGGCTCAACGCCGGGGCCGCGCGGGTGCTGCAGCAATTGACCGTCCACGCCTGCACCGACGTAACCGGCTATGGTCTGCTCGGCCACGCCATGGAAATGGCGCGCCACGGCAACGTGCGGTTTGCTATCAACGCGCAGGCCGTCCCGCTCCTCTCCGGCGCGTTGGACTATGCGCAAGACGACGTGACACCGGGCGGATTGGACCGCAACCGCGCCCATCTCGAAGCAGAAGGGCTGCTCACGCTGGACGAAGACGTCCCACCCGCCCTCGCCGCGCTGCTGTTCGATCCCCAGACCAGCGGGGGTCTCCTCGCCGCTGTACCTCCCCAAGTGCAAGCCAATCTCGAAAGCGCGTTCAGTGCTGCCAGCGAGCCTCTTTGGATCATTGGGGTCGTCAGCGAAGGTACTGGCATCAGCGTGATGGCGGCGCTGGACAAAGCAACGTAGAGTATCGCAAGCTAGACAACTAGCTCTGGGCCGAAGAAATCCGTCGGCACGCCTGATTGCGCAACCTTAACAGCTTCAACCTCTTGGAGATGGCACCGCTTATACTTCTTACCACTTCCACATGGACAAGGGTCATTCCTTCCGGGATTTTTCCTACCTATGTGAATGACATCATCGGCATGCTGCCACAACCCTTCGTCCCCGTGGGAGTATTCGCCCCATAATTCGCTCCTCGCAGCATCAATACCATATGCATCCACAAATGATAACCGGTAGAGGAACGGGATGAGCAGTTCTTGTACAAATCGCTCGATAGTCGTTTTATGCTCTATACCGAGGTTTATTCCCAAACAACACCGACCATCAGGGAAAAAGTGAAGGTCAATTTGCTCAACCCTCTCCTTGTCCGCTATCCTTAGGTGTCGCCCTCCAACCTCACGAACTGTGGGCCATCCGTTGGCATCGATCGCGTCCAATTCAACACTAATTGAAAATGTATCGCAAAGAAAGTGAGACTTGCTTCTGTTCTCAATGTCATCACCAATCCAGAGCTTCCCCGATTCTTCGTTGTACGCGGCGCAAAACGAGAGTTCGCCGTAAATCTCCCGTTTGGCTGGGTTAAAGCGTAGACCAGGAAAGTCACTTGCAAGCCATTCGAGATCGGAGTCGGATATGTTGATGCCCCCTGAATGCCTTCTGTTTACACTATCCTTTGGCATACTCGCATTGTCCCTAGCATAGGGCTTCCTAGGACTGACTGTTACAGACGAGGCAGCAGCTCTGGCCTGTGTTTTTCTTGGACTCCCCGAACCGAAGTTTTCACCGAACAACTGGCGCCACAGTTGCAGGCTCTTTTGTGGATCATCTTCCTCGTAGGCTTGGCCAATTAGCTCTGTATACCGATTGAACTTATCTCTAAAGTTAAGGTACTTGGTCTCATCCCAGTGACGTGTAAAGTCCTCTTGCGGTAGAACTGGGTTCGCAACCGTAGGCATCGTGGTCGACGATTGCAGAATATCGTTTATGCGCCTGCTCACAGTCACCAAAGTGTCTGGAACTGTCTTGAAGTTTGAATCGTCTTCCCAATCATAGACGGCGTTACCGATCAACGTCGTCAAAAGAATCGAAGGCGCGGTGAAGGTTTGCTTGTGATCCCTTAGGTGCTTCAAGAGTCGTGTCACGAGCTTGAGGTTTCCATTCGTGACCTTGTTCTTGCGATTGAACCAGTCTCGAAACCCGGTTCCATCCGTAATCTCAAGTGTGTCCTCTACTCTATTGCAGATGAACTGGTCAGTCCCATAGGATATGCATGGCACAATATCCAGATGGAAGTCGCTTACATAGTCAACGACCACACACCTGGTTTTCCTGTGTGCCTTGCCTGCATAGGTTTCATGATCCCTAAGGCATTGGTAAATCGCATCGATATAGTCACGAGGTGACTTTGTATCATCATAGACCACGAACAACAGCAAATCGGCGTCATATTCGTGGTTGTTATGTGGCTTGATAATCGTGCGAAGCGCATAGGAGCCTTGGCGCTCAACACTCAGGTAACCTTCAAGATGTAGGCTGAGGTAGTTGGTCACTGACGCAACGTGCCCATTAAGCTTGTCAAGTCTACCTTGGTTAAGGTTTACGTGATCCGAGATAAATCTGTTGAAGTCTTCAGTTCTCTTTGCCATCAGTTCCTCCTCAAGAATTCCCTTACTTGACTACTATTGTGTGTAAAGTCCCGGTCAGCCAAGGACTTTAGGTTGTCCAAGTGCCCAATGTCGTCCAAGTCCCAGTTCTCAATCTCAGGGTCCAACCGAAAGTATCTGTCCCCGAGTAGCAACTTGGACATGTTCGCCGAGGCCTGCGATTGCAGACCCAAGACATACGAGACCAGCTTTTGGCGGCCCCACCCAGTCAAAAGGCCCCAAAACCTATTGCTTCCATAGAAGCTGCTGGAGTGGCCAGTACCGACGGAGAGGATGCGTACTTGCCCAATTGACTGTCCGAACTTCGAGACTGCTTCTACTAGAGCGATGATTGAAGGGTTGTTGGCCCATAGACCGCCGTCTGCAAGGAGGTTGCTGCCAACGTAAGCAGGATCGAAGTATGCAGGAGCGGAACAGGATGCTAAGATGGCATCGCTCAATAGGACAACGCCGTCTCGGACGTACGGTTCACCTAGTTCCCCTAGATACCGAGACTTGAAAACGTGAACGTTACCAGTGGAAATATCAGAGCTTGTTATCATTAGAGGTGTTGGAATTTCCCCAAGGGTAACGTCCGGTATGATATCTCTTACCAACTGGGCGAGCGGCCCACTCGCGTACTTGCTTTGGAATAAGGGCCAGCGGAGCAAGCTACTCTGGAACACATGCGCTGAATTGCACTCGAACAGCCCAGCAACTTCCGCCATCTTGATTCCTGTTGCGGCCGCTCCCGCTATAATTGCTCCCGTGCTGGTGCCCACGATGAGGTCGAAGCAATCCTGCACATTCACTTCAAAAGACTCTTCCAACTTGGCAAGAACTTGGGCAGCATAGATACCTCTGGCTCCACCGCCGTCCAACGTTAGGATGTGAAATGTTTCGTCGCCGCCCATTCTCATTCCAATCTAATCTGCTCAAACTATACTCATGTGTAGGGTTTTCCGATGCCAAGTAGGAACATTGATATAACCAAGATTGTTCGAATTCCCACAGTTTGATGCGCGGGATTTCCAACAATGCTTACCAGTTGTTGGCCTCAATCCTTTGTGTTTGACTTTTAGCGCCGATTTCACTAGCATCACTTGTGAGAAAAAGTTTCACAGTCGATGCTGTAAGGATAGCACATCAAGTGTTACGAGTGCAATACTTTTTTGCACTAATTTTACGGAGTAGGGCAATGGCTAATGTGACTCTCAGGAATCTCGGTACCATCGTCCGTGAAAAGAGAGGGGGGCACGGTCTCCGAGCGACTGCGTCCAAGATCGGGGTTAGCGCTCCCACCCTGTCTAGGATCGAATCTGGTAAAATGCCCGATCTCCACACATTTGGAAAACTATGTCGGTGGCTTAAAATCGATCCATCGTCCGTGTTAGAAGTCCCTCCCAAGCCTCCAAGCGAAATACAACTAACCACAGCAGCGGCTCATCTCAAGGCAGAGCGTGAAATCGATCCAGATACTGCCAAGGCGCTAGCTAATGCGATTGTTCGGGCCCAGCACTTGCTTGGCGAGATTTCAGGGTGACGGGATGGAGAGGGGATTCAAATCTAGATGCGAGGAAATCTCCAGATCTTTGCGTTTTGAACTTGGCCTGAAGACTATTGACCCACTGTCAGCGGAGGATCTTGCAAGCCATCTCGGTGTGTTGGTCTTGCCAATATCTGAACTAGGTCTCCCACCTGGAGATTTCCGCCAACTGACCGAAATTGATGCGGATTCATGGTCTGCCATCACCGTGTCTGCGTTTGGTCGGGATGCGATAATAGTAAACCCTTGCCATCGTGGAGGACGCTATTCAAGTGACCTGATGCATGAACTCGCCCATCTAATTCTTGGGCACAGGCCAAGCACTGTGTTCTTTGTAGGTGATGGAGAACTTGCACTTAGGGGGTATAGTCCCACAGCGGAGGAAGAAGCCAATTGGCTTTCGGCCACTCTGCTACTTCCCCGAGATGCACTTGCACACATAAAGCGTCGCCAGGCATCAAGTCAGCGGGCTTGCAAAGACTACGGCGTAAGCCAACAAATGCTGAAGTTTCGTTCCGATGTAACTGGTGTTACACGCCAATTCAATCGTAGGAATGCTTGACTTAGTTGCAGCCCATCAAAGCTATGTCAAGCTCTAGAGCAGAGTCCGCTCTTTCCGCCACACGACCAGATCGGTGTTGACCCTGCCATCTGGTTCCTGAATGCGGGCGTGGCAGGTGAACCCGTTTTTTTGGAAAGCCCGCTGGCTGCGGTGGTTATCCGCCATGACGGGCGCGAATATGGCGTCGGCGCGCTCGTCTTGAAATCCAAAGTCCACAAGCAGCCTGATAGCCTCCGTGCCGTAGCCGCGTCCCCATAGCTCCTTCTCGCCAATCATGAGATCGATGCGGCGCAGGTCTTGCTTGGGAAACTGCGCCACGATGCGCTGCAGGTTCATCTGCTGGAGCCAACACTCACCGATGGGAACGCCATCCACTTCCATGATGAAACAGAAGGCGTGCGTGGATATCCAACGGTAAATGGTCTGCAAGTCTGCCAGAGTCGTTTCCTCGAATGGGTTATGGTCAGCCAACGCCATCACGACGGGATCGTTGTTCCACCGGAGGAGCACGTCCCAGTCGCCTTCGCCCATCGGACGCAAGGTCAACGTCGCTCCGCGAAGCGTAACATCGTGGGCCTTCATCACCGAGGGGCGACGCTCAGGTGTGGGCTGGAGTTCGGGAATGACGACATCCATAGGCGTAGTATACTAGGTGCAAATGAAGGGTAAAGCGGTTGATGCGGGGGTCGCGCAATCTCGATCATCCCATCCGGCGCGCCTGCCATCACACCATAAAAGGAGCACATACAATGAGTCAGGTTCAAGAGAGAGTAGCTGCGGGCGATATCGACGAACGTTGGCTGCCGCCTTCGCCCCATCGCGAAAAGATCCTGGAGAAGATCGCGCTCGGCCGCGCTCACATCGAAGAGGCCGGCCACAATCAGCCGCCGCTTGTCTATTTCGAGGATGGCGGCATGATGGAGTTGCCGCGCGTGCGCTGGGCCGGCGGCAACCAGTTCGTGCCGGACATGTCGGAGGGCGGCGCCGCGCGCCAGACCCACTATACCGACGTGTGCGGCAGCATCGATGAACTGAAGCGCATCGAGGAAGAAGAACCCGCGCGGGTGGGCAGCGACGTCGCGCACATCACCGAACTTCTCGACGACATCCAACACATGATGGAGCGCATGCACCGCCGCTGGGACGTGTACAAGGAAGCCGCCGACGCCCTTATGGCCGTGGCGCAGCAGATGCAGGAGATTACCGGCCCGGACGTGCCCGGCGGCCTCGCCAAGCTGGCGGAGATGCGCCAATTTCTCTTAGAGCGTCCGGAGGAAGTTGCCGACAACGTGCCGTGGCTCCACCGGACTGCGGAAGAGGTACGCTCCGTCGCGGGCAACAACGAGCAAACGCTCTACGCCTACCGCGAGGCCTGGATCGAAGCCGGCGCACACTACCTGCACGTCAAAGGCAGCCGAGCCTGGAACGCGGAAAATGGTGAGACTTCGTAACAACGATTCTCTGTTGAGATTTATGTCGTTCCGAGCGAGGCCGAGGAATCAAGAGCCGCGGCACTGCTAATTCAGGCAGTAACACCGGGAGGCTGTATTAATCTCCACGAAGCTCAAGGAACACGAGCAAATCGTCCTCACTGACGCCGTAAAAGGCAACGGCCAGGAGAAGTTGCAGCCAGGAGACGTAGGAGCCGTTGTGCATGTTCATCGTGGCGGCAATGCATTCGTCGTGGAGTTCACAGCTCTTGACGGCGAGACGGTAGCCATTGCGACGGTATTGCCCTCTCAGGCACGACCGGCAACAAGCGCGGACCTTACGCACACCCGCCTCGTGGAGGCCACCGTTTGAGATGGCAGCCTAGCCGCCGTGAGCGCCGGAACTATCCTTAGGCAAGAAGTGGTTTCCGGCGCTGCACGATAGCCTTACCCCGAGTCCCTGCTCGGCAAGTGCGGTATGAGCCAGGCGAGAAAAGCATCGGTGCTGCGGGATTGAATCGTAATCGTGCCGGGTCCGGTCAATTCGACCACGAGACCCTCACCGCTGAAGAACGTTGACTTCAAGCCTCCCACGCGCCGCACGTTATAGCCGACTCCCTCGGCGAATGAGACCATGTGACCCGTATCGACGGTGTAGGACTGCCCGGCCTCCAGCATGATTTCGTGGATGGCGCCGTAGCTCGAGAGAAACACGGTACCGCTGCCGCTGATTCTGAGGAGAAAGAGGCCTTCACCGGAGAAGAATGTCTTGGCGCCGCCCCACGACGTGTCCACTTCGATACCGGCTGTGGACGCGATAAATGAGCCCGACTGCGCAAAGATGACTTCGTTGTTGAGCTCCACCGCATAGATGTCGCCGGGCAGGCTCGGCGCAAAGTTCACCTCGCCATTCTGCGACGCGCTGAACGTGTTAATGAAAAACGATTCGCCGCCGAGGAACTTGCGCCGCAAGCCGCCCAAAAGCCCGCCCCGCATGCTGGTTTCAATCTCGATACCGTCGGACATGCTCACCATCGCCCCGGCTTCTGCGCTGACGCTCTCACCGGCAGTTAGTTGTAAGTTGACTAACGCGTAGGACGGACGATGCAGGATTTCGTACTCCATATAGACCTCCCCAGTATTATTCTGTGTTGCTATACATCACATTTAGCGTACCCTAATGCCTTCCAGTCTCGCATCCTGAGTCCACGTCAAGGGTCTGCGACCGAGAGAATCGCTGTCCCCAAAGTAAAGAGTCATTAGCCGTCTCCCACGCCCAGCGCCCGCGGATTCTAAGCATCGAGAAGGAGAACCGGATCAGGCAGGGTTAAGGAAGACACCCCCAAGGAAGTCTCTACAACGGGGAACAAGCGAGCACGACTTCAGAACGGCAAACCGCCGCACTGACTAACTAGCGTCAGTGCGGCGTATTCCATCCTTGCTTGCGGCAGCCGCCAAGCCTACTTGACGCTCTCCGCCAGCGCCGCCAAATCAAGAGCGGGCATGTTTGTGCTCAAGACGTGAATGCGACCCCCATCGACCCAAACAAGCATGCGATCGTCGTCATCCAGGCCGAAGAACCGCACCCCGGTCGCGTTGCCGACGCTAATCTCCTCCGACATGCCTTCCACCAGCGGCAGGAGCAGTGTGCTCTCCCAGTCTTCGACCGCCCGCAATTGAGCCGCCAACTCAGGAGGGAGAATCTCCAACTCCAGCAACCCTGCGCGAATAGCTTCCATGTCTATGTCGTCGGGCACTCCCAGCGTCGGGCTGGTCGTCTGCATATAGCGAACGCCCCGCTCGGAGTCTTCCTTGTCTGCATAGAAGAGCATCCCCACTTGGGGCATGGTCACGCGGAACACCGCGCCTTCAAGATTGTCGGGAAGTATCGCTCCGTCGCCGCCGAGCGCCCAAATGTAGTTGCGCGCCACCGGCAAATCGAGCGTGAATGCGGCCTGCATTTCATCGGTGACCCTGATTTCGGGGTCAGTCTGCAGACTGTCGGGCAGTCCGGTGAGTTGCACCAAAGCGAATCCCAGGACCTCCTCCGCTTCGGCCAGCGAAACCTCGCGCGGCTCGACATCGTCCGGCGGCTCTTCTACCCACTGGATGAGCTCGGCGTCCGGCTCCGGCAGTGAATCCAAGAATTCTTGCGTAAGCTGTACGGTCTGCACCTCTTGCACACGGAAGAGATTGAGAAACTGCTGGCCCGCATCCCGCACAGACGCAAAGATCACGAGAAGCAGTACGAGCACACCGACCGCAAACGCCGCAAAACCGATCCATGCTCTCTTATCCATTGTTCCCATGCGCGAACCTCCGTTTCAAGCGTGCGAACCAACGTGAAATCAACTGCTGTCGTCTGGAGCTCCCATCTGCTGTCTGAGCGGTCAAGTCGCGTACTATTCTACTCGCGTAGCCTGAGAAGCGCCTAAGAACCGCGCGCAAACGCCCGGCACCGTCTCTCCTACAAGGCAGATTCTCGCAGCCACGAGCGGACAATTCGGCGGCCAAATGCTGCGCTTAGAGCTTTCGTTTATGTCCAGCAAAGTGGTATAGTTTCCTTAAGGGAAGGTATTCATTAGTGGTCGCGCCTGTCTATGACAGCGATCGCAGACATCGAGGGTAGAAACATTGGCTACAGAACTGGCAATTGAATCACGCCAGCTAACCAAGTACTACGGCAAGAGTCGCGGCGTGGTGGACCTTGATCTCGACGTGCGCCGCGGCGAAATCTACGGCTTTGTCGGCCCCAACGGCGCAGGGAAAACGACCACTGTCCGCTTGCTCCTCGACCTCATCCGGCCGTCGCGCGGTTCTGCAACCGTCCTCGGCATGGACGTTGGCAGTCAGTCGAAGGCCATTCGTGCCCGTACCGGCTTTCTGCCCGGCGAATTGCGCATGTACGACAATATGACGGGACGACAGTTGCTGCGGTACTTCGGCGCGGTGCGCGGCGTTTCGGATATGACGTACGTGCATGAACTGGCTGAGCGCTTGAGCGCGGAGCTCAACCGGCGCATCGGCACACTCTCGCGGGGCAACAAGCAGAAACTCGGCGTGTTGCAGGCTCTGATGCACCGGCCGGACTTGGTCCTCTTCGATGAAGCCACCAGCGGGCTCGATCCGCTCATGCAGCAGGAACTATACGGCATTCTGGATGAGTACCGCGCGCAAGGCGGTACGGTCTTCTTCTCCAGTCACTATCTGGACGAGGTGGAACGCATCTGCGACCGGGTGGGCGTGATCCGCGACGGCACGCTCATCCTCAGCGATACGCTGGAAGCTCTCCAAGAGAAGCACGTGCGCCGACTGCGCTTGGAGTTCGCCGAACCGCCGCATGCGGACTTTCTTACCGGTTTGTCCGGCGTGCAAAAGGAATCTCAGCAAGGCACAACCGTGATTGCGCTTGTGCAAGACAACCTGGCCGGAGCGCTTATAGAAGCGGCGCGCTACACCGTGGTGGACATCGAGTATCAGGAACGACGCCTCGAAGACATCTTTCTCCAGTATTACGACACCCGAGAGGAAAGCGATGCTGCGGAATCTTCTGCTTAAGACTCTGCGCGATCAGCGCATCCCCATTCTGGCCTACGGGCTTGGCCTTGGTGCGCTGGCGTTACTCATTGTCGCGATATATCCCACATTCGCAGAGGCCGGCGCGGATCTGGAGGAGGCAATGGAGAACATGCCGGATGCCTATAAGGCCTTCACCGGCGGCGTGCTCTCATTGACCGAGTTCGACGGCTATCTGGTTTCGCAGTACCTGATCATCCTGCCGTTGATTCTCGCCATCTTTGCCATCATCGAGGGTACCGGCGCCCTGCGCGGCGAGGAAGAGCGGGGCACCATGGATACGCTGCTTTCTCTTCCCATCTCGCGCAGTCAAGTGGTGCTGCACAAGGCGATTGCGACGCTCTTGAGCATTGTATTGGTTCTCTTGATTATTGGTGTGGTGCTCTACGCGAGCACGCAATTCGTAGAAGGAGCCACGTTGGCGCTCGACCGCCTTGCCGTTATTCTCCTCAACACGTTCGGCATGGGCGCGCTCTTCTATTGCTTTTCGCTTTTCCTTTCAGCCACGCTCCCGTCACGCCGCTTGGCCGGAGTCATTGGGGCCGTCTTTGCCGTGGGCGCGTACTTCTTCGACGCCATAACGGACATTGTCGAGGGCCTCTACGACTATCGCATCCTGGGGCCGTTCAACTACTTCGAACCGCTGGCAATCCTGAAGGAAGACCTCTCCTTCCAGAATTCCGGCGTGCTCCTAGGCGCCAGCCTCGTCTTCCTCTTGATCGGCCTGCTCATCTTTCGACGGCGGGACGTTGCCGGCATCTAGCGCCGCAGGAACTCTCTATTTCCAGCAAGAAAATAGCAATTGGGACGCTGTTAGGCATAGTCTTGCGCGCGGCCAGTTGCCCTTCCCAATTCCCACTCACCCTCTTGGCAACGGCAGAGCCCGGCAACTATACTTGAAAAACGAAGGGTAGAACGAGCCGCTTCGCGTCTTTGGCCCACACGTAGCAGAGTGCCAGCAAGTAGGCCATTGGCGCACGGAGTAGACCGACAGGAAATTCTCCTCGGACGTGAGGAGCAAAAGCTATGAGCGACTTGATCTTTTTGGACCACGCCGCGACCACGCCGGTAGATCCGGCCGTGCTTGACGCCATGCTGCCCTATCTCACGGAGCAATGGGGCAACCCGTCGGGCATCTACAGCATCGCGCGCCAGGCCAAGCAGGCGTTGGAAGAAGCGCGGGAGGACATTGCCGATGTCTTTCTGTGCAGTCCCAACGAGATTGTCTTCACCGGCAGCGGCAGCGAGGGTGCGAATCTGGCCCTGAAAGGCGTGGCGTACGCCCGCCAAGATGAGGGCCGGCACATCATTACCACCCAAATCGAGCACCACGCGGTGTTGCATACCTGCCACAGACTGGAGAGGGAAGGCTTTGCAGTTTCGTATCTTCCGGTAGACCGTTACGGCGTGGTTGACCTGGACGCGTTGCGGGAGACCGTGCGACCCGACACCATCCTGCTCAGCATGATGATCGCCAACAATGAGGTCGGCACCGTGCAACCGCTGCAAGAAGCGATCGCGGTGGCGCGGGAACTGAAAGAAGACATCGTCGTGCACACCGACGCCGTGCAGGCCGCCGGTTGTATGGAACTGGACGCAGAAGAGCTCGACCTTGACCTTATGTCAATCGCGGCCCACAAGTTCTACGGTCCGAAGGGCATCGGCGCACTCTATGCACGGCGCGGTACGCCGCTCATTCCCCTGGTACAAGGGGGCGGACAGGAACGCAACCGGCGCTCCGGCACGGAAAACGTCCCCTACGCCGTCGGCATGGCGAAGGCGCTCATGCTGTCTCAAGAGAATCGTGAGGAACGCAACGCGCATTGCCGGGCGCTGCGGGATCGCCTGCTCGGCGGCATCTGTGAGAGTATTGACATAGCGGAGCCCACGGGTCATCTTACGCAGCGGCTGCCGCACATAGCCAGTGTGACGTTCGCGAATATTGAGGGCGAGAGCGTTCTGCTCAATCTCGACATGCAGGAAGTCTGCGCCTCCGCCGGTTCCGCTTGCTCCGCCACTTCATTGGAGCCTTCGCACGTGCTGCAGGCGATGGGTGTTCCGGTGCACCGCGCCCGGGGCGCCCTGCGTTTAAGCGTCGGTCACCGCAATACGCCGGCTGAGATCGAGCACGTGCTGGAACTCTTGCCCGGCATCGTAACGCAGTTACGCGCGATGGCCGTGGTGTGAATTTGGCCGCATCCCCTTCCAAACCGGCAATTTGCACGAGTATTAGATTCAGCCCGACTTTCGGTGCAAGCTAGCCATATGCCCACCGACTTCATGACACGCGCTCTCGCGTTGGCAGCGCAGGCACAAGGGCGCACCTCCCCCAACCCCGCGGTCGGCGCCGTTGTCGCGCGGGATGGGGTAATTGTCGGTGAGGGCGCCACACAGCCGCCCGGCCAAGCACACGCAGAGATCGTGGCACTCAACCAAGCGGGCGATGACGCCCAAGGCGCCGACCTCTACGTAACGCTGGAGCCTTGTGCCTTTCAGGGACGCACACCGCCTTGCACGGAGGCTATCATTGCCGCGGGCATCCGCCGCGTGCGCATCGGCGTTCTCGACCCCCATCCTCAGGTCAACGGCAAGGGCGTGGCACGACTCCGCGCAGCCGGTATTCAAGTGAGCACTGGCGTACATGAAGCGCAGGCGCGGCAATGTCACGAGGCCTATCTGTATAGCATCCGTATCGGGTTGCCGTTCGTTACCCTGAAGATGGCCATGAGCGCCGACGGCAAGGTGGCGACAGGCAAAAGCAATATGCCGTACCTGACCGGCAAAGCGGCACGCACTCTTGTACACGAATTGCGCGACCGCAGCGACGCTATCGTCGTAGGGGCTGATACCGTCATTGCCGATGACCCGCGCTTGACGACCCGGTTGCCGCGAGACGACGTACACCATCCCCGGCGCTTCATCCTCGATAGTCGCGGCAGAACGCCGCTGGATGCCACCGTTTTGCAGCCCGATCTCCCCGGCCGGACCACGGTAGTCACCTCGGAATCCGCTCCTGCAGAGCGGCTGCAAGCGCTTCGCGCCCAAGAGGCGGCCGTTTGGTCGCTGCCGGCCAGAGACGGGGGCGTTGACCTGCTCGCCTTTCTGCAGCAGCTCGGGGCGGAGGGAGTGCGATCAGTGCTCTTGGAAGGAGGCCCCACCCTGGCCGGAGCCTTCCTGAATGCCCATCGTGTGCAGAAGCTCCTGCTCTTCGTGGCCCCTCTCCTCGTTGGCAGAGACGATTTACCAGCCCTGCTTGCGGGCCGCCACCAACCGGCACTCACGGCAACGCGAGGCTTTCACTTCTCGTCGGTCAGGCGCATCGGCTCCGACGTGCTTCTCACCGCCTATCTCAATGGTGGTGAGCGCTAGCGGACTCCGCACTCTGGGGATTCCCACAGCGCTATAATCAACAGAAAGCAGGTAGGGAGCCACCATGTTCACCGGAATCATCAAAGCGCTGGGCACCGTTACCCACGTCGCGGCAACGGCTGATGGGGCGCGGCTGGATATCAGAGCGCCGGAGCTGGCTGATACCCTTTGCCTTGGCGAAAGCGTTGCCGTAAACGGTACGTGCCTTACGGTGGCAACACTCACACCACCCGCGTTTGCGTTCCAACTTACCCCTGAGACCCTTTCTCGCACCAACCTCGGCGATCTGACCCCAGGTGATCTGGTAAACCTGGAACCTGCATTGCGCGCGGGCGATAGCCTGGGCGGACACATAGTGCAGGGGCACGTGGACGGCACCGGTACCATCCTCGAGCAGACTGCAGCCGGCGATTCGGTGGTGATGCGCTTCGCAGCGCCGCCGGAGGTGCTCCGCTATCTTATTGAGAAGGGTTCTATTGCGGTGGATGGCGTCAGTCTTACCGTTTTTGAGGTAAGTGCGCGGTCATTTGCGGTTTCCCTGGTACAATATACTCAGGAACACACGAACCTTACGCGCAAACCGGTTAGCGCCCGCGTGAACTTGGAAGTGGATCTGTTTGCGAAGTACGTTGAGCGCTTACTGCAACTGACTCAGGAATAGCAATGATTTCAGCATCGTGGCGGGAGTGCATGACTGATGGCAGTTTTTGACACCCACAAGGCGTTCGAGGTCCTAATTGAAGCGGGCTTCACGGAGCGCCAAGCCAAAGCCTTGCTGGAAGTGGGTAGCGAAGGGTATGGCGCGCTGGCAACGAAATCCGATTTGCGAGAGCTGGAGCTGAGACTAAAGCATGAACTGACGCTACGCATGGGTGGCCTCGTAGCAGCGGGCGTGGCGATCATCGCAATGCTGGAATTGATACCGCGATAGGAATCACAAGGTGAGAGCACTACGCTTGCCCTGATTGCCGTGAGTCTTGACGCCTTAGCGCGACGTGGTGCCCGCATTCAGAATACTTACTAGCGGCAAAGTGAATTCGACCGCCCTGCAACGACTCAAACACTGGATAAATTAGCAGAGAGGCCATGCGCATGCCACTGGCAACGATCGAAGAGGCCATCGAAGATTACCGCCGCGGCAGCTTTGTCATCATCATCGATGACATAGACCGTGAGAATGAAGGCGATCTCTGCATTGCCGCGGAGAAGATTTCGTCCGAAAAGATCAACTTCATGGCGAAGTTCGGCCGTGGTCTCATCTGCACGCCTCTCACCGGCCAGCGGTTGGACGAACTGCGCATCCCGCTCATGGTATCGAATAACGACACCATGTACGGTACGGCTTTCACCGTTTCGGTGGAGTCGCGGCACGGCGTCGCCAGCGGAATTTCCGCTTCAGATCGCGCCACGACCATCAAAGCCTTGGTGAACCCCAGTACCACGCCGAACGACCTGATCATGCCCGGGCATACGTTCCCCTTGCGCGCCTGCGATGGGGGCGTCCTCGTCCGCGCCGGCCATACGGAAGCCAGCATAGACCTCGCCAAGCTCGCCGGTCTGTATCCGGGTGCCGTGGTCTGCGAGATCATGGACGAAGACGGCACGATGATGCGCCTGCCGCAGCTCAAAGAGTTCGCGCGCAAACACGGAATCAAGATCATTAGCATCGCCGACCTCATCGAATACCGTTACCGCACGGAATCCATAGCGAACTGCGTGGCGCGCAGCCGGATACCCACTGAGTGCGGAGAATTCACCGCGCTGGCCTACAAGAGCACCGCCGACAGGCAGGAAGGCATTGCGCTTGTCGTCGGCACGATTACGCCGGAAGAGCCGGTGCTCGTGCGCGTGCACTCGCAGTGCGCCACGGGTGATGCGCTCGGTTCGCTGCGCTGCGATTGCGGCATGCAACTGCGCCTTGCCATGCAGATGGTGCAGGACGCAGGCACCGGCGTCATTCTCTATCTGAACCAAGAAGGCCGCGGCATCGGGCTCATGAACAAGATGCGGGCCTATGAATTGCAGGATGGCGGCCTGGACACCGTGGAAGCGAACCATCGCCTCGGCCTCGGCGCGGACCAACGCAACTACGGCTTTGGCTGCCAGGTGCTCAAGGACCTCGGCGCTTCCAAGGTGCGGCTGCTCACCAATAGCCCCATCAAGGCGGCGGCGCTCAGCATCTACGGCCTGGAGCTAGTCGAACGGGTGCCCCTGAACGTGCAGCCGAACAGCGAGAATTTGCGTTATCTGCAAACGAAACGTGATAGACTGGGGCACGATCTCTCGTTTGCGGCTCACGACCCGGAGTAAAGGCACCTGTGGCACGGACACTCGAAGGCACGCTCGCCGGCGGCAACCACCGCTTTGCCATCGTGGCGGCGCGCTTCAATGAACTCTTCGTCGACCGGCTCGTCGACGGTGCAGTAGACGGACTAACCCGCCACGGGGTGTCCGACGACGCCATCGACGTCGTGCGCGTGCCCGGCTCGCTGGAGATCCCCATTGCGGCCCAACGCCTCGCCGCGAAAGGCTCATATAGCGCCATCATCTGCCTCGGGGTCGTCATCCGCGGCGCTACGGTGCATTTCGAACACGTCGCGGACGGCGCGGCCAGCGGCATCGCCCAGGTCGCCCTCACCCACTCCATCCCCGTCATCAACGGCCTCATCGCGGCGGAAACCCTGGAACAAGCCATGGAACGCTCCGGCACCAAGCTCGGCAACAAGGGCTTCGACGCCGCCCTGGCTGCCATCGAGATGGCCAACCTGCTCGCACAGCTCTAGCGGTCCAGCGGGTTCGCAGTGGCGAATAGGAACAACGGTAGCGTAGGTTTGCAACCTGCGCGGTCTACCCGCCTTACCGGCAGCGCGTCGCCTACACCTACCCACAATTGCGGTGTTGTCCAACTACGAGCCCCGCCCAGACTACCTACCAAGCCCGGCTTTGCCGGGATCGCCTGCGGCGTTCTGTTCTCCGTGCCGGAATGCGGCTGCCGCTCCGGCAGGAGTCGTCTTCTCCCAAATCGCTACGCTGTACCCTAAGTTTGCTGTACAGTGGAAATAAGGGAAGCAATACAATTGAGGCAGGCAGGGGATGAACCAAGGGGCGTTGACGCTCTTTCGGCTGGCGGGAATCACGGTGCGGCTCCACTATACGTGGTTCCTGGCGTTCATTCTCGTAGCCTGGTCGCTGGGCCGCGGACTCTACCCGTTTGGCTATCCCGGCTGGTCCGAGCTCAACTTCTGGCTGGCGGGGAGCGCCGCCGCGCTGTTGCTCTTTGCCTCGGTGCTCTTTCACGAGTTTGCCCATTCGTTCATGGCGCTCTCCCGCGGCCTGAAGGTAGATAGCATCACGCTCTTCATATTCGGCGGGGCGGCTGCGCTCAAGTCGGAGCCAAAGAAGCCGAGCGACGAATTCCTCATTGCCGTGGTAGGACCCGCCAGCAGCCTGCTCCTCGCCGTCGTCTTCTTCGGCCTGAGCAGCGCCTTACCGGCAGAAATGCCCGCACAGAGACTCGCCTTCTTCTTGGGCGGCATGAACGCCGTCTTGGCCGTCTTCAACCTGCTGCCCGGTTTTCCGCTGGACGGCGGCAGAGTTTTCCGTGCCATAGTCTGGGCTATCACCGGCAGCATGCGCAAGGGGACTACCATTGCGTCGCTCGTCGGGCAGGTCTTCGCGTTCGGCTTCATCGCGCTCGGCATCTTCATCGTCTTCAACGGCAGTTTTCTTGGCGGCGTGTGGCTCGTCTTCATCGGCTGGTTCTTGAATGGCGCCGCGGCGGCTAATCGCCGGAACGTGACTCAAGAGGAGGCGCTCCGTCAAATTCCCGTGTCGCGCCTCATGCGCGCCAAGCCCGAAGAGGTTCGTCCCGATGAGACGATTGACCGTGTCGTGCTGGCGCTGCTCTTGCACGATGGGCTGCGCGCTCTGCCGGTGATGCTGGGCGGCCGCGTGATCGGCATCATCTCGGTAGACGACGTGCGGCAGGTGCCGCAGCACGCCTGGTCGCAGCAAACCGTCTTTGCCTCCATGACCCCATCCCCTCTTGTCACCGTGGCGCCGGACGACTCCATCCTGCATGCCATGGACCTCTTCGAGGAGCACGAGGCACAGCACGTGATTGTAATGGACCGCACCGACGTGGCGGGCATCCTCAGCCTGCGGGAAGTCGCGCGCTTCCTGCAGCTTTCCCGGGAGCTTGGCGTCAAGGCCACACTCGACCGGCGCCAGGACGCAAAAGCGCCTTCTGCGCCTCCTTCCGGCTAAGCCAGAGACTTTGCGTGGGCATGAGCCGCGCCCTGATACGTCGCCGCCCTTTCCATGCAGTCCCATTCGGGGAACATCCGGCAGCCAACCTTCCTGTTGGCCTCCCTGGAGCGCAGTCCTCAATTTGCACAACGGCCTACCACTGCTTAGAATGCACGTTAACGTGTACGTAAGAAAGCAGTGAGGCGAGCATAGCCGACTCTGAACATGAGCAGTGAGAGCGGTACACGATGAGCGTCAGGCCCAGTCACGGTCCTTTGAGGGGAGCCTCGTGAACTGAAAAACGAAGAAACGACACGCCAAGAGGAGGGTCCGGGCGCTGACGCTCACTCCGCCGACGCTGGCAATGGCAAACCAGGGCTGCACTTCATCACACAGACCTTTGACGCGCTAGCGGTCCCCGCCTTCCGCGACATGTGGTTGAGCATGCTCGTCTCGTTTGGCGGTTTGCAGATTGCCTTGATTTCCCGTGGGTTTCTGGCGTACGACATCAGCGGGTCCGCCGGCATCCTTGGGCTGGTAGGCTTCGCTACGGGTCTGCCGATGCTCTTCTTCTCGCCCGTTGCCGGTGTATTGGCCGACCGTGTCGACAAGCGCCAGCTCTTGCTCGGCTCGCAACTCTTCATGCTCGTAGTCGCCGGACTGCTGGCGCTCCTCATCCACACGGGCTTGATTGCCATATGGCATCTGATCGTGTTTGGCTTCATGCAGGGGATCGCGTTTTCGCTGGGCATGCCCACGCGTTCCTCGCTGATTCCGGCGTTGGTGGGACGCGAGCGGCTCGGCAACGCCATCGCGCTCAACAACTCAGGCCGGAACATGATGACAATCGTGGGGCCATCCGTCGCAGGGATTGTCATTGTCACCCCCTGGCTAGGCATAGCCGGGGCCTTCGATATAGCGGCGTTGTGCTATGGCGCCGCGGCGTTCTTCATTTTGCGGCTACCCAAAGGCATCGACGGCGGCAGCAAAGCGAAGCCCGGCAGATTCTCTGCGCAGATGTTGGACGGCTTCAAGTACGTGCTAACCGAACGCACGTTGCTGCTGCTCCTAGCGCTGGCCTTCGTGCCGATTCTGCTTGGCCGGCCCTACCAGACGTTGCTGCCCGTGTTCCAGGCGGACGTCCTCGGCGTCGACGCGCGCTGGCTTGGCTTTCTGAACGCGGCCTCCGGCACGGGCGGTCTGCTGGGTTCACTGCTGGTCGCCTACCTTGCGGCGAGCCAGCGCGCAAAGTTGCTGCAGACCGTCTTCGGCGGGGCATTCGGTATCTCGCTCTTGCTCTTCGCCAACACCACTTGGCTTCCCCTGAGCCTCGTGCTGGTTGGGCTGGTCGGTCTTACGGCAAATGCCTACATGTCCCTGAACAACACACTGGTGATGCTGCAGACCGACCAGGCGTACTACGGCCGGGTGATGAGCATTTACATGATGACGTTTTCGCTCATGATGTTCGCCGGGCTGCCAATGGGAATCCTGGTTGACCGCTGGAGCGCGCCGCAAGTCGTCAGCATTGCGGGCGGCATAATCCTCGTGTTTATCCTGGCACTCTCCTTCGCGATGCCTACCCTGCGTCAACAGGAGGAAGGCGGGCCCCAAGCCGCCCCTCCGCCGCGCAGAATGTCGGCTCCGTTGTAGGCCAAGCGCCTGTGACAATGTGGAGACAAGATGCCTGCCTACCAAGAGGAAGCACGCCAGGTCGAGTACAATTGTGCTGACAACGTAGACTCGCGTACGGACCGCAGACTAGCTGCGCGCAAGCAGATCCAAGCAGGCCGTGTTGAGGTAGGTTTCCGATAGTAGAAACAAAGGTGGAGTAATCCCATGAATGTGGCGCGCCGATCGGTGCTGAGCGCCGGAGCCGTAACGGGCGGCTTGGTTGCTCTCTCAGCTTGTGATATGGCACAGGTTGGTGGAGAGAGAGCAGAGACCGAGTCTATTGAGGCGCCGCAAGCGACATCTGATGGAGATGACGAAGACCACACGGTGAATTGGGGCTATACCGGCGATATTGGCCCGGCGCAGTGGGGCGACCTCTCCCCAGCCTTCGCGGCGTGCAAGCTGGGCGAGTCACAGTCGCCTATTGACCTGGCTGATGCTCCCGACGTTCTGCCGCACGAGTTGGAGTTTCGCTATGCGGCTGTACCTCTGGAGATTGTGAACAACGGTCACACAATCCAGGTGAACTACGCGCCTGGAAGCACCCTGATTGACGGTGGGAAAGAGTTTGCATTGGTGCAATTCCACTTTCACCGGTTGAGCGAGCACACGGTGAGCGGACAGCCCACCGCTATGGAATTGCACTTGGTCCACCAAGACGCCGCTGGGGGGCTTGCGGTTGTTGGCGTCTTGCTAACTTCAGGCCGCCACAACCGGGGCCTGGATCAGGTGTGGGCGAACATGCCTGCGGGGACAGACGAAAAGCGTCTCGTCGCCGGGGCCACAGTCAATGCCGAAGAGCTGCTGCCCGCTGACATTTCCTACTTTAGCTACATGGGCTCGCTGACCACGCCGCCCTGCAGCGAAGATGTCCGCTGGTACGTCCTCAGAGATCTCGTAGAGGTTTCGCCGGCGCAGATTGAGCGCTTTGCGGCGCTCTATCCTGACAACGCCCGGCCCACACAGCCGCTCAATGGCCGGGTAGTCTCCTACAGTCAACAGCGCGACTGAGCCGAGACGCGAATTACACAACGGCGGCTTGGGGTAGAGCTGCGGCACGATTCTGTGTCACACCGGCCGCCGGTATCCTGAGGGGTTGCGGCGGTTGGATTCCGCTCTCCAGCACGGGGGCGAGCGTTCAGGAAGTGGCAGACTGGGCTCAACGAGCCTTAAGCGGTCGCCGATGTGTCCTCATCGAGCAACGTGGCATCCGAGTCACCGGTGGGGGCGGCACGCTTGGCCTCAGAGGCAACCAGCATTGGCTGAGCGCGTTTGGCTATGACATCGGCGGTCACGATGACCTCGCGAATGTCATTGCGGGACGGCAAATCGTACATCACGTCAAGCAGCGCTTCTTCCATGATCGTCTGTAAAGCGCGGGCGCCCGTCTGAAGATTCTGCGCCATTTGCGCGGCTTCTTCCAGGGCATCGTCCTGAAAGACGAGCTCAACGTCATCGATCGCGAAGAGGTGTTGGTACTGGCGCACCGGCGCATCCCGCGGCTCGGTAAGCACTTGGATCAACTCGTCGTGCGTGAGCGCATCCAGGGCCACCGTCACGGGTAGGCGGCCGACGAACTCAGGAATCAGACCATACTTGAGCAGATCGTCCGGCGAGATCTGGCGCAGGAGATTCTTCTCTTCTTCCGCCCGTTCCGCGTCGTTCATGGCGCCGAACCCGACACGGCGGTTACTGCCGACGCGTTTCGCGATTACCTCATTCAAACCCTCGAACGCGCCCCCGCAGACAAAGAGAATATCGGTGGTATCGATCTGGATGAACTCTTGGTGCGGATGTTTGCGTCCGCCCTGCGGCGGCACGTTGGCTACCGTGCCCTCGATGATCTTGAGCAGGGCTTGCTGCACGCCCTCACCGGAAACATCCCGCGTGATCGACGGATTATCCGCTTTGCGCGCAATCTTGTCGATCTCGTCAATGAAGACGATGCCCCGCTCGGCAGCAGCGGTATCGTAGTCCGCCGCCTGAATGAGCCGGAGCAAGATGTTCTCCACGTCCTCGCCCACGTAGCCGGCCTCGGTCAGCGACGTGGCGTCGGCGATGCAGAAGGGCACGCCGAGAATGCGCGCCAGCGTGCGCGCGAGCAGCGTCTTGCCGCAGCCGGTCGGCCCGATTAGGAGCACATTGCTCTTGCCCAATTCGACGTTGTCGCCGTCTTCGCCGCTCGCCACACGTTTGTAATGGTTGTAGACCGCAACCGCCAGCACCTTCTTCGCGTGCTCTTGGCCCACCACGTATTGATTCAGAAACTCGTGGATTTCCTTGGGGCTGAGGAGTCGAGCCGGCCCGGCGCTCCCTTTCCGCTGATTGGAAGAGGCCTGTTCCTCGTGGATGAGCTCTCGACAGAGGTCAACGCACTCATCGCAAATGTATACGCCGTTCTGCCCCGAAATGAGCCGGCGCACTTCTTCTTGCGCCTTATTGCAGAACGAGCAACGGTACTGGCCCCGAGGGTCACGACGACTTGGCAATGGTGGTCTCCTTCGTGTTCACGCGCTTGGCATTCGCTCTACCTGCTCGCTACCCCGTCGGTCTCCGGTGCCTTGACAGCAGCCGGCAGGACGTCATCAATTAGCCCGTATTCCTTCGCCTCATCGGCGTCCATCCAAAAGTCGCGCTCGCTGTCGCGCTCGATTTTGTCGAGGTCTTGCCCGGTGTGCAGGGCGATGATGGAGTTCACCTGGTTGCGGGTGCGCAGGATTTCGCGGGCCTCGATTTCCAGGTCCGTGGCCTGCAGGGGACGTGACGCCTGCGTCCACGGCTGATGGATCAGCATGCGGGAATTGGGTAGCGAATACCGTTTGCCCGCCGTGCCGCCGGCGAGCAAGAGCGCCGCAATACTTGCCGATAGGCCCATACAATACGTTGCCACGTCGCTCTTGATGTACTGCATGGCGTCGTAGATCGCCAGTCCCGAGTGTACGCTGCCGCCGGGTGAATTGATGTACAAACCAATATCCGCTTCGCTGTCTTCACTCGAAAGCAGGAGCATTTGGGCGATGATACTGTTCGCCACGCCATCGTCTACGGGTGTGCCCAGGAATATGATCCTATCCCGCAGCAGCCGGGAAAAAATATCCATGCCGCGTTCGCCGCGGTTCGTCGTCTCAATGACATACGGTATGAGCATATAACTCTCCTTGAATACCCTGGGTCTTCAGGCTGTAAGTGTTGTCTTCAATTCTTTGTTGTCTAAGACCGTACCGTATACTCCGGCGCCATAGCAGTCAGTGCCCCTGGCTAAAAGCCACTACGGCCCTCTTCGTCGCTCCTGAGGACAGGCTCACTTGCAGTACGCCGGCGAGCCGGCCTTCTGTTGTCGCTCAATCTCGCCGTTTTATGTCGCTGTGCTCGCAAGCGACGCGTTCTATTATAGACCGCTCCCCGCGCCGGGGTCACTTTGCCCAATATCGTGGCACCTGCGGCAGTAATTCGCGTGGCTCACGCTGAACGCCGAATTACATTCTTCTAAGTGCATCTATGCAACGGATTCAGGCAGAAACCTCCGAAACCGCCGTCTCCGGTCGCGGCACGGTGGCGTAGAGATCTTCCAGATAGTGCGTCGCTGCTACCGCCGCCGTCGTGGCGTCGCCCACCGCAGTCGTTATCTGCTTCGTCAACTGCGTGCGCACGTCACCGGCGATAAAGAGCCCCGGCACGTCTGTTTCCATGTGCAATCCGGCGATGAGGTAGCCGTTCTCGTCGCGCTCCACCGCATCCTTGATAAAGTCGGTGTTGGGATCGAATCCGATGAAGATGAAAACGCCGCCGGTCTCGTGGACCCATTCCTCGCCCGTCTTCACATTGCGCAGGCGCATGCCGGTAACCGCGCCGTCGTCGCCGACGATCTCGTCCGCCACCGTATCCCAGATAATCTCGGTATTTGGCGCCGCCATGAAGCGCTCTTGAATGATCTGCTGGGCGCGCAGTTTGTCCCGCCGATGCACCAGATAGAGCTTGCTGGCGAAGCGGGTGAGAAAAAGGCCTTCCTCCACCGCCGAGTCGCCGCCGCCGACCACCGTAATTACGCGGTCGCGGAAGAAAGCGCCGTCGCATACGGCGCAATACGAGACTCCTCGACCCGCATATTCGAACTCGCCCGGGATATTCAACGGCGTCGGCGAACCGCCGGATGAGATGATCACAGCCCCGGCGCGGTACTCGTCGCCGTCCGCCGTGCGCACCACCTTCTGCCAGCCGTCCGAGAACACCTCAGAAACCTCGGTAGTCAGTATCTGCGCGCCGAATGCCTGGGTGTGCGAGACCATCTTCTGGATGAGATCGGCGGCGTCGATGGATTCGAATCCGGGGTAGTCTTCAATCAAAGACGTATTGATGAGCTGCCCGCCGGGGGCCATCTTCTCCAGGATGACGGTGTCCAGCCGCGCCCGCGCCGTGTACAGCCCGGCGCACAGTCCCGCCGGTCCCGCGCCAATAACGATGACATCGTGGTAGGAAGTTGCCATTCGCCTCACTTGTCCTTTCCGTCACACCTTGGGCCTAGCCCTCCAGCATGTCACTCAGACAATGCCTGTCCGCGCATTTCCGATTGGTACTCTCAGGAATTGATCGGTTGCCGCTGTGCGGCTCCCCTTTCTTCCAGATTACCAAACCTGCAGACCTGCTGCTATACGGGGCGCAGCCGGCACCCGGCCCTTTCTGTCTTGAGGTCGGACATTCCGGCATCCGTGGTATCCTACTCCTGGCTGTACGAGACGGCGGCGACGGGGAGCAGGCGAGTGCTTGGCTCCGGTGCCGCCTCCGTTTGCGATGCCCTTGAAACGCTTGTCGCCACGTGATTGTGGCAAGTGCGAAGGAAGTACGACATGGCTGAACAACTGCAGGCAGGCGCGGCAACTGCCAATATAACGCCTTGGTTGGGCATACCCATGCGCGGCGCGTTCCGCGACGTGACGCTGGCGGACTCCGTCCACGACGAACTCCTGGCGAAAGCGCTGGTTCTCGACGACGGCGCGCGGCGGCTAGCGTTCGTGCTCTGTGACCTCACCATGATGCCGGGCCGCATGATGGGTGAAGTGAAGGAGCGTATTGCCGAGCAGTCCCGGGTTCCGCCCGACCACGTGCTCATCGCTGCCACGCATACCCATTCCGCCCCTGCCACGGTGAGCGCCGGCTTCATGGAAGAGCAAACCGACTACACCGCCTGGGCTACGCGCAAGATGGCCGACGCGGTCGAGCTTGCCGTGCAGCGTCTCCAGCCGGCCCGCATCGGCTTTGCCAGCGTGGCGGAACCGCGCATCGTCTTCAATCGCCGCTACCACATGCGCAACGGGCAGGTGCACTTCAACCCCGGCGTCGGCAACCCGGACGTCATGCGGCCCGCCGGCACGACCGATCCGGAATTCACGCTCTGTTATGTCGAAAGCAGCGCCGGTGAGCCGCTTGCCGTATTGGGGAACTACGCCTTGCACTACGTCGGCACAGATACGGGCGCGGAAATCTCCGCCGACTATTTCGGGCACTTCTTCCGCGCGATCCAGCACTTGCTTGGCCCCCAAACCGTGGGACTGCTCTTCAACGGCGCTTCCGGCAACATCAATAACACGAATGTGTTCAAGCCCTGGCCCCACCGTGGCCACGCCCAGGCGGCGTGCATGGCTACGGTGCTGGCGGGACATGCCCTGACCGAAATCCAGCTCATGAACATGCATGACGAGGTGGCTCTGGGCGCGGCGGTTTGCGAGTTTGCGTTTGCTCGCAAGCAAACGACGGATGAAGACGTGGCAATTGCGGACAAGGTGCTGAGCGGTGACTATGAGTACTCCGAGGGGCCGTTCTCAGCGGTCACCGGCCAGCCGATCTATCCCGGCTGGGCACCGGCCTACGCCCGCGAGATCAAGGTGCTGCACACCATGCCCAAGACCCTCACCTCGACGGTGCAGGCGCTGCGCGTGGGTCCGGCCGGCTTTGCCGCCCTGCCCGGCGAGATCTTCGTGGAAATTGGCCTGGCCGTGAAAACAGGCTCCCCATTCAGGCCGCAGTTCGTCATGAGTCTGGCAGATAACTATCTTGGGTACGTTGCCACTGACGAGCAACTCGCGCTAGGCGCGTACGAAACCTGGCCGTCACGCTCGGCCATCGGCGGCCCCGGCACGGCGCAAGCCATGGAAACAACGGCGTTGGAGTTGCTAACGTCGTTGGCATGAGAGCAATCCTGATTTCCCCTGCGCCTGGGCGGCGCCGCTTGAGCGAGTCGGTATATCGCCATAGGAAGATTATCCTCCTGGATGGCTGATGTGGCCTTTAAGTCGTCAATGCCACGAGAGCGAGAACTCATTGGCCGAGATCTATAGGTCGTTGGCTCTATAGCTCATTGGCGAAGAGAAGATGGATTCCCGCGTGCGCGGGAATGACGGACGTAGCGGGTAATCCAAGCGATGTTTTAATCGTCACTCCCGCGAAAGCGGGAGTCCATCCAGTCTTGGAGGTTAAGCTCCGGCCTGTAGCATGCACGGCACAGGCTCAGCACGGAATTGTCACACAGCTAGGCCCTCGTCTTTGTAGCGCGGGGGCTTGTCCCCCGCTCTTTGATACCAAGAGGGCAAGGGTGGGTTCGATCTGGCGTTCAGAATTTCAAAAAGATGGATTCCCGCGTGCGCGGGAATGACGGATCGCGCGCTTATTCCAGGTAAACCGTCAATCGTCGTAATCGTCGTAGACCGTCAATCGCCACTCCCGCGGAAGCGGGAGTCCATCCAGTCTTGGATGTTACACTCCGGCCTCTAACAAGCACGGCACAGGCTCAGCACGGAATTGTCATACAGTCAGGCCCTCGTCTTTGTAGCGCGGGGGCTCGTCCCCCGCTCTTTGATACCAAGTAGGCAAGGACGAGTTCGGGCTGACGTTCAGAAATACAGAAAAGATGGATTCCCGCCTGCGCGGGAATGACGGATTCCGCGCTTATTCCAGGTTGTCCGTCATTCGTCGTAGACCGTCAATCGTCACTCCCGCGAAAGCGGGAGTCCATCCTATTCTGAAGGTCGCGAATTAACGCGTATTGAGAGAGTCTCTTGCCGCGCGCGCACATGGCGGATCGTCTCGTGCCTCTTCGTGCTAGAGTCTTGGTGAACACGCCAGCGCTCGAGATTGCCTAACCAGAGAAGAGGGATGCAAACCATGTTTGACGGACTGCAAACGGGCCTCCACAACATCGCGCTGCTTTCGGATGCCGAGACGCGCTCGATTACTGCGGAAAATCCTAACGGTGAGCGCGGGGGCGGGGCCAAGGCCGTGCCCGACGAGAACAGCGCGGCTTCACTGCTGGGGCCGGGCTGGAAAGTGCGGCCCAAGATCGAGTTGCCCGCGCAATCCACCACGACTCTCGCCGAAATCGAAGGGCCGGGCACCATCCAGCACATTTGGCTCACCGTCCGCCCCCAGGCCTACCGCAGCACAGTCTTACGCATCTACTGGGACGGGGAAGAGAATCCCTCCGTGGAGGTGCCGCTGGGCGACTTCTTCTGCAACGGCCACGCCCTGCGGTACGACGTTAACTCCCTGCCAATCGCCGTGAACCCCACGGGCGGCTTCAACTCCTACTGGCCCATGCCCTTCCGCCGCAGCGCGCGCATCACGATCGAGAATGACTACTGGGAAGAGATTCCCGGATTTTACTATCAGATCACCTACGCCTTGGCCCCGGTGCCGGAGAACGCGGCTTACTTCCACGCCCAGTGGCGGCGGTCCATGACCACCCGCGAGTATCCCGAGCACGTGTTGCTCGACAGCGTATCGGGCCAGGGCCAATACGTCGGCACCTTCATCGCGTGGTCGCAGTTTTCCAACGGCTGGTGGGGCGAGGGCGAGGTGAAGTTCTACATGGACGGCGACACCGACCATCCGACCATCTGCGGCACGGGCACGGAAGACTACTTTGGCGGCGCATGGAATTTTGGCGACCGGACGTACTCCACGCCCTTTCTCGGCTATCCGCTGTACAAGCAAGACCCGGTGGAAGTGCCGCTGCACGGTATGTACCGTTGGCACATTCTGGATCCCATACGCTTCAAGCAGGACCTGAAAGTAACGGTGCAGGCCCTCGGCTGGTGGCTGAATAAGAAATTCGAGCCCCTCACCGACGACATCGCCTCGGTGGCGTATTGGTACCAGACCGCGCCGCATGCTCCCTTCCCCGCCATGCCGCCGCTCACCGCCCGCTGGCCGCGCACCTGACCGCGCGCTCCGCAGAGTCTGCCAAATAGCTCCAACTGAGCCAGCAAGCTGTGGAGGCAAGGCAAGCCTCCACAGCTTGCTGGCTTGCCCAAAGCCCAATACTGGGTGGACGCGCTCTCCGCTGGTAATCGTCAGCGCCTCCCGTCGTCTCCACGGTGCGCAGGGGATCGCCCTCTGGGCTGTATCCGGCGGACACTCTCTTTTGGTTAAAACCGGTTGACAACCTCGCTACTGCGCAATATCATTGCTACAATATCATCGTTTGGCAACGCTTTGGGAAAGGAGATCACGTCCACGGAGCAGGCATCAGGTGCGGTACCGTGGTGTCGCGAACGTGGATTGACCCCGTACAGAGAAGACTCTTTCCAGAAAAGGAGAAAGCTGTATCGTGGATAAAAATGATCGTTCCCTTCAACTACAACCGTCACGCCGCCAAATTCTCGCGGGCGGCGGTGCGGCGCTAACTGCCGCCCTGCTCGCCGCGTGCGGACAGGCGGGCACGGCCATGCCGGCCGAGGATGCGCCGGCTGAGGCAGAAGCGGAAAAACCCGCCGAGCAACCCCAGGCCGAGGCCGCCGAGATCAAAGTCTGGGTCTGGTGGCCGGACCCAGTGGCGTCCGTCGAGCAGATGGGCGCGAACTATTCGGAAGCCAATCCCAATGTCAGCGTGTCCGCGGAAGCGGTCTCCGGCTATTGGGACAATTTGCAGGCGGCCTTCGTCGGTGGCACGGGCCCGGACATCTACTTGATGAACAGCGTCAACTACTTCGCGTGGTCGAACAAGGAAATTCCCGCCGACATCACCGCGCAGTTCAAGGCCGATCCCATCGCCCAGGATTTCGCCGCCAACGCCTGGAAGACCGGCATCGACTTCTACACCTACAAGGGCGAGAAGATGTTCGGCGTGCCCGGCATGATGACGAGCATCATCACGCTCTTCAATGAGGACGCCGTCAACGAGGGCGGCTTTGCAATACCGTCCGAGCTTGGCACCGACTGGAACTGGGACCTTCTACAGGAGTACGCCGTCAAGCTCACGGAGCGCGAGGGAGACAATGTCACACGCTACGGCGCGTTCGCGCCCGATGCTCTCGAGCAGGGTTGGCTGAACTACGTGCGGGCCAACGGCGGCGATTTTCTGGACGACGATTTGCGCTGCGTCATTGACTCACCAGAATCGATTGAGGCGTGGCATTTCTGTGTGGACTTGGCATTGAAGCATCGCGTGTCGCCGACGCGGGAGCAGATCGCCGACCTGAGCCAGGGCATGGCTGGCCGCGGCGGGCGCTTCGCGCTCTTCGGCAGCGGCCAGGTTATTCTCTGGACGGCTGCATCGAACAACGTGAAGTTCTTGAACGAAGCGTGGCCCGGCTCCGGTTTCACCTGGGACTACGGCTACGTGGCCGCATCGCCCAATACGGGCAATCCTGGCGGCACCACCAACATCGTCGGCTGGTGCATGAATACCAACTCCAAGTCCCCCGATCAGGCGTGGGGTGTCTTCGCCAACATGATGACGAAGGACTCCCAGGACATCCTGGCGCGGGCGGACGTGCTGCGGCCGGCCCGCGATGACTCCGCGCAGCTCTACTACGATCCGGAGGTAACCGACGGGCCTGCCAACCGCATCGCCGCGTTTGAGATGTTCCAGTGGACGACGAATCTGCCGACGCATGACGTCGTCTCTTGGGGAGAAATGCTAGGACCCATGGGAGCATGGAATCCACAAATCTTCTCCGGCGCTGTCAGCGTGGAGGAAGGCCTGCAGAATATGGCGGCGGAGACTAACGCAATCTTCGACGCCGCAATGTCTTAGCCCGCAAGCACGGGTTTTGCATACTTGGCTCATCCCTGACCGCAGGGTTGAGGGGCGACTATCTGAGGCTACGGATTTCGTTCTCGTAGCCTCAGATAGGCATGTGACGCGCGCAAAATGAGCTGGAAAGTACTCCGCTAGGAGGGACATGAGACCCAACCGAGCGCGCGCTGCTGGGTGCCCCCTCCCCGTCCCTTCGGGAAATCTGCGTGATCCCATAGGGTCTCGCCAATAGAGTGTGCTAGTGTAAATGCACCCAGTGCTGTGAGAAGCGCACCTTCAAGCACCTCTTACCGCGAAAGGAAATCCAAGCTGATGGCCACCCTGGACTACCAATCCGAAGAAAAGGTCTATGCTTTCGAGACGGCGGAGATACAGGGCACGTTGCGCCCCGGCAATGAGTTTCCGCATCACGGACTCACCCACCTCGTGCACAAGTCCACCGGCATCGAGTTTGTGCATCCGCTCTACGCAATCCTCAACCTCTACCGCTTCATGCACCACCCGGCGGATGGAGCTACCGGCATGGACAGCGATCTCGGCAATCCCCGCCAGGGCGAGCGCCACGTGGAGGCGGACGACAACAGCGTGACCCTGCGCTGGGCACTGCAAGATCCCGGACATCCTGAGGTCTCGATCCGCTACGCCATCCTAGAACCGGCAACGGTCGACATGACCGTCACCGTCACGCCAAACGCGAGCGCGCGCGACTTCGAGGCTCTGCTGGCGTGCTACTTTGACCCCGTGCTCGTGCCGCACGTCTATTTGGCGCGCGACCGGTTTGAGCTGGAGGACGAACCGGGCCGCTTTGCCGACGAGCCGGAGCTTGCCTCCGTGGTCGTGAACCCAATCTTTCGCGGCGGCGTGCTGGCCTATCCGCGTGATGAGGACGCCGTCGGCGTGAGTGTGGACGGCCGGTGGCGGGATATTGCCCGCTTCTCGCCGGTGCGGCGGTACAAGCTGCCCGTTTGCTTCCAGGCTGACCGCCAGCAGCAGGTGGCCGCCGTGCTCATGTCACGCCCCGAGGACTGCTTTGCCGTCTCCAGCGGCTACGACAGCCCCGATGCTCGGGACCGCTTCCACAAGCACAACCCGCTCTACTTGTCGCTGTTTGGCGGCCAGTTAGAGCCGGGGGTCATGCGCACGGCGCGGGCGCGGCTGGTGGTCACGGCACTTGATGAAGACCTCTCACAGCCGCTGCAATGCTATGACACGTTTCTTGCAGAGACAAGCTAGTCCGGTTTCCAGATGTGTATTGCAGAAAACGAAGATTTCGATCCTGTCCCCTCTCCCTGAGGGAGAGGGCTAGGGTGAGGGTGACACAGTAGAACAATCCAACGTTGAAAGAGTGCCGGAACTATCCCAAGCGTCGTCAATGAAGAGGTATAAGCTCCCCGTCCCCTGGATTCCGGCTTCCGCCGGAATGACGCTTAGGGTAATTGACTAATACGAACGTACACCGTGTCACGTGGATGAAGTGCGAGGGATGATGCTACGCAAACTCCGCATTGCCGTACTCGGCGTCGGCGCAGACACCGGCTCGCGGGCGCGGCATTTCTTGGATACGATCGCGCGGCTCGCCGACCATTACGAACTTGCCGCCATCTGCGACCGCAGCCCCGATGTTTTGGCGGAGGTAGGCGCCCGTTACAGCGTGCCGGGAAAATACGCCGACGTGCGCGCGCTCTTTGCCAACGAGCAGCCGGACGTCGTGCTCAGCCTGACCCCGAAAGACTCCCACATCGTTATGGCGCTCACCGCCGCCCGCCGCGGCTGCCATATCATCACGGAGATTCCGGTGGCGCTGACACGCCGCCACGCCGCCGCCATTGCGGAGACCTGCCGGGAAAACGGCGTGCTCTGGGAAGTGGCCGAACAGGTGTGGCTCTGGCCCAGAGAACGGTTGAAGCGCAAGATTATCGATGCCGGACTGCTGGGCGAGGTCACCCACGCCCGGCTCTGGTACCAGACGGGGCAATACCACGGCTTTAGCGGTATTCGCGCTCTGATTGACGCGCCGGCCGCGCGCGTGCTCGGCTACTGCGGCGAGGTGCCAACCGAGCCCTACGTCGCCTACGGCGGCGAGCCGGAAAACTCGCTCAAATGGGATTCCGGCGTCATCGAATTCGCCAACGGCGTGGCGTGCCTCTATGAAAAGCCGCCCCGCGTCTTCCCATCCAGCCACATTTCTTTTCCTACCGGCTGGGAGATTGAGGGGACGAAGGGCAACCTATCCCGTGACGTGCTCGTCCAATACCTGGACGGCCGGTCGCCTACTCTTCCAATCCGTGAGCACTTTACGGAGCGAAACGGCGCTCAAGTGCTTGAATCCCTCTCCGTGGCCACCGACCCGCCGGTGGCGTGGAAGAATCCCTATGCGCAGTACGGCATCGGCACGCAAGATGACGCGGCCAAAGCGGACATCCTAACCAGCTTCCACACAGCAATCACAACAGGAAAGAAGCCCCAGTACGGCGTGGCGGAAGGGGTGCGCGACTACGAACTCTGTCTGGCGGTGCGGGAGAGCGCCGACCGGGGCAATACCTGGGTCGAGTTACCCCTAACCGAGCCAACCGCATTGGAAGAACAGATCGAAGCCGAATTCCTGCGGCGCTACGGCCACGATCCCATTGAAGAGACAGATACCTTGCTCGACGCCACATTTACGCGATCCGCCACCCTGTGGCCGTTCGCCCACTGGCTTTAGAACACGCAGCACATCAATAGAAGACTGGGCTGATTGGAGAAGGATTTAGGGGCAGCGTGGCCTCAAAGTGCACGTATTGTTGGCACAGTTGCGGCGACTTCTCCGGTAGCGCAGGTTTGCTACCTGCGTCTGACCGAGGAAGAAGCTAAATTGCCCTAGTACAAGGTTTCAGGGGAAGCGTGGCGTCAGGAAATCGTATTGTCGGCTCAGTTACGGCGAGCTCTCCTCCGGTAGCGCAGGTTTGTAACCTGCGTCCGACCGAGGATGGCGCCGAATTGTCTTAGTACGCGGTGAAAAGAGCATCCATTTCATCTTTCGACAAGCTGAAGACGAACGGATGCTGGCTCCTTTAAGATGTTTGCCAGCGTGGCGTCAGAAAGATCGTGCTGTCGGCTCAAATTGCGGCGAATTCTCCTCCGGTAGCGCAGGTTTGCAACCTGCGTCCGACCGAGGATGGCGCCGAATTGTCCTAGTACGCGGTGAAACGAGCATCCCTTCATCTTTCGACAAGCTCAAGACGAACGGATGTTGGATCTTGTGAGATGTTTGCCAGCGTGGCATCAGGAAGTTCGTTCTGTCGGCACAATTGCGGCAAAACCTCGTCAGGTAGCGCAGGTTTGCAACCTGCGTCCGACCGGGGGAGGCGCCGAACTGTCTTTGTACGCGGAGAAAAGAGCATCCCTTCATCTTTCGACAAGCTCAAGACGAACGGATGCTGGCTCTTTTGAGATGTGTTTCCAGATGTTCCTCTGTCTTTCGTCGGTGGTGCGCCTGTCTGTCCTGAGCTTCGCCGCAGGATCGAACCATGAACGGCAACTGGCAGGTAACTCGTCTCACACCCCTCAGAGCTATGCGTGGAGAAGGGGGGCACAATGGTGCTGGCTGGATCCGTCGCCTTGGTGACCGGCGCCTCCAAAGGCATCGGTAAAGCCATCGCCGTCGCCCTTGCGAACGCCGGGGCGGACGTGGGCGTGAATTACCATACCGATCGGGAGGGCGTGGAAGCCACCTGTGAGGCAATCGCTGCCGCCGGACGGAATGCGCTTCCACTCCAAGCCGACGTGAGCGACCGGTCAGCAGTTATTCAGATGTTTCGTGAGTTAGAGGCGCGGTTCGGCAAGCTCGATATCCTCGTCAACAACGCCGCCATCGGCATTGGTCACCAGGGATCGTTCGCCGACTATCCCCTCGACGCCTGGCGGCAGGTCTTTGCGGTAAATCTGGAAGGCGTCGTACACTGCACACAGGCAGCATTGCAGATGATGCTTGCACAGCAGCCGGCAGGCCAGGTGCAGCAAAACGGAGGCCGTATCGTCAACATCAGTTCTTCGCACAGCCTGGTGTTCCAACGCCGCACGACCGCTTACACTGTAGCCAAGGGCGCGCTGAATACACTGACGCAAGCCCTGGCCGTGGAATTCGGCCCGCAAGGGATCACGGTCAATTGCATCGCGGCGGGCGCGGTCTCTACACCGGGCTGGCCGGCCTCGCCGCAGGGGGAGGACGCGTGGATTCGCCGCGCCCCCCGCGCTCGCATGGGCAGGGCCGAGGATATTGCCGGCGCTGTCGTCTATCTCGCATCGCCGCAGGCGGACTACATCACCGGACAGATCCTCTGCGTGGACGGCGGCTACGTGCACAGCGTTACGCCCGTGCCATGATGCAACCCAAAGGACATGACTATGCCACCTGACTCGGAGCCGCTTGACTACCTGCCGCACCTCCCAGCCAAGCGCGACTACGGTATCGGTGTGGTAGGTGCGGGCAGCATCGCCCGTGCCGGACACCTGCCGGCCTACCACAGCGCGGGATTCACCGTAGCGGGTGTCTACGATGAGGATGCGCCCAAAGCAGAGGCTTTGGCGGCGGACTTCGAGACGGCGGCATTTCCTTCACTGGAAGCGCTCCTGGAATCGCCAAGCGTTGACGTGGTGGACATAGCGACGCCCACCATCACCCATCCGCCGCTGGTGGATGCGGCCATTGCCGCCGGCAAACACGTGCTCTGCCAGAAGCCGCTGACCTATGACATTGACAAAGCGGAATCCATGGTGCGAGAAGCGGCCGATGCCGGTGTGCGTTTTGCCGTCAACCAGAACGGCCGCTGGGACCAAGCCTTCCGGTCGGTATATGCCCTCAAGCAGCGCGGCGACCTGGGCGACTTGACCTATGTGCAGATCGATCGCGTCGGGCCCTTGCGCTGGGAGTTGTGGCCCTGGCTGTGGGGCCGTCCCCGCGTACTGATCGTCGAGGACGCCATTCACTTTCTCGATATCGTGCGCTTCATCCTGGGCGAGCCGGAATGGCTCTTTGCCGACGGCTTCCACGCCGGTGACGAGCGCATCAAGGGCGAGACGTCGGCCATCATTACGCTGGCCTGGCCCGGCGGCGCCCGCGGCCTGCTGCTCAACCACGCCGGCATCTGGGATGACGATACCCATGCCACCTACCGCTTTGAGGGCACGGAAGGTGTGGCCAAAGGCGATCTTGGCGTTTTCTACAACTTTCCCTACGGACGTGAGGATACGTTGGCCTACCGTAGCAATCGGTACGGAGATGAGTGGATAAGCCCCGAATTGCAAGGTAAGTGGATACCGGACGCTATGGTGGGTCCGATGGCCGAACTCTTTGCCGCCATCCAGGAAGACCGCGAGCCCATGAACAGCGGCGCCGACAATCTGCGCACGTTATATCTCGTGGAAGCGGCCTACGAGTCAATTGCCGAGGGACGCGCGGTCAAGCCGCGGCAGCCTGCGGCGCGGTAGCGGGCACGAGGACGGCTGCGGGCGCGCTCTGGGGCGGCTACGGGCGCGGATGCGGCGCAGGTTACAAACCTGCGCTACCGGAGGGGAGCGTGGGAAATCTGCCGTCACTCCGGCACAGGCCGGAGTCCAGGGTGTGCGATTGAAGAAGGAGCGAAGGCCGCGTTTGCAGGAGAGATGGAAGGAGAGGGCCCCCTTTCCGTGTAGCGCGGGGGCTTGTCCTCCGCTCCGGTCGGGTTGCGCCAAATCGAGAGGATGGATTCCCGTTTCCACGGGAATGACGGATAGAATGCGGCGCTCCGTGTAGTGAGGGGGCCTGCCCGTTACTCCGGCGAGTGCGGGAGTCCAGGGAATGCAACTGAAGTGTGAGTATATGCCGGCGCTTGCGAGAGAGACGGTAGGAAAGGGCCCTCATCCGTGTAGCGCGGAGGCTTGTCCTCCGCTCCGATCGGGTTGCGCCAAATCTAGAAAAGATGGATTCCCGTTTCCACGGGAATGACGGATAGAATGCGGCGCTCCGTGTAGCGCGGGGGCTTGCCCCCCGCTCTTGGGAACTCACCGTAAACAGTGCGTAGGTGCTGCCGCTTCGCCCACCGCCACTGCGGCATTATCGCGCCAGCGCGAAGGGCGCCTTGTGCTGCTAAAGATTAAGATGGATTCCCGCTCCTCTTTCAGGGGCGAACTTTCGCGGGAATGACGAGTTGAGTGAAGCTTTTCCGTGTACCGCGGGGGCTTGTCCCCCGCTCCGAGATTGGCGAGTCGTCGCACGCAACAGAAGATGGAGATAGACATGATCCTGCGTTTTGCCGCCATCGGCATTCACATCCACGGCCCCGGATCGATACAGGAGATTCTTGCCGCGGGCGACACCGAACTTGTCGGCATTGCCGAAAGCGATCCGGAACGACGCGCCGAAGTCGCCCAGCAATACGACGTGCCCATCTACGCCGACCATGACGAGATGCTGGACGCGCTGCGGCCCGACCTTGCCACAATTTGCAACGCGCACCACGAGAAAGCCGGCGCAATTCTGTCCTGCCTGGCGCGCAACGTGCACGTGCTCGTCGATAAGCCGATGGTCATCGAACTGGAAGACCTGGCGCGGGTCGAGCAGGCCCTGGAGTCCAGCACGTCCGCATTGCAGATGATGGTCACCGAACGCTTTGGTCCGCCGTTCGTGCGACTCAAGGAATTGGTCGACTCCGGCTATCTGGGTGAAATCGCCGGCTGTGTCGCCACGCGGCCCCATGAGTTCGCCCTGGCCGAGCGCGAGCCCTGGATGCTGGAGGAGAGCAAGGAAGGCGGCCCCATCGTGGACCTCATGATTCACGACATTGACCTCGCCCGCTGGTACACAGGCGCTGCGGTGGAGTCCGTCACGGCCCATCACATGCAGCGCCGCTGGCACGAGTATCCGGGCTTCAACGACGTGGCGCACGCCATGTTTGCGCTGGATTCCGGCATTGTCGCTACCATCGAGGCGGACTGGCTGACGCCCCGCAACACGCCCTGGGACTGCCGCTTCTTCCTCACGGGCACGGAAGGCGCCGCCGAAGTGCGCAGCCTCCATTTCAGCGACCTGCTCTACTGGCGCCACAACGAGCCGCGCACGCATGTGCAGTTCGGCCGCAACCGTCCGGATTCCAGCGGCCAGGACCTGGTGCGCCGCATCCGGGGCCAAACACCCACCATCGCCACCACCCAAGATGCCATCGACTCCACCCGCGCCGTGCTCATCGCGCGAGAGTCGGCGCGAAAAGGCGAGACCCTGTCTCTATAGACTGCGCGCGGCTGCTTGCTTCGCCGGTGCCGTGCACATCGTCAGCACCTGAGCGGCGCTTGTCGCCGTGTCCAGGTCAGACGGACCACGTACGCAGTGGAAACCAATTCTGGTCGATTGGACTCCGTACGAGCGGTTTGCGGTCAGGCTATGATAGGCGAAAGACACCACACCTACCAGATGCCAGAGGGAGCTAGTGCGTAATGTCAGATGCGTCCTCCGATGATCTCTATCTCGAACGCCTGCAGCACGTCTACGTAGCCGTGATTTCCGACGCGCTCGATGCCCTCGGCTTAAGGCACCAGGTGATGGCGCCGCGGGTGCGGCCGCTCTATCCCGACGCGCGGATCGTGGGGCGCGCCCACCCGATACACTTCCGTCCGGCGGAGCGCGTTCCCTCGCAGGAGGAGTATCACTACATGGAGATCGAGGCCATGGACAGCTTGCAAGCGGGAGAAGTGTATGTCGGCTCATTGGGAGACGCGCCGCCGTGCGCGCTCTTTGGCGAACTCTTTTCCACCTGCGCCCAGGCGCGGGGGGCCACCGGGGCGGTGATCGACGGCCCGGTGCGCGACAGCGGAATGATCATCGCCAAGCCGTATCCGGTCTTTGCCACGGCGTTCTGCGCCGCCGACGCCGCCGGCCGGACCGAAGCCATCGCCCACAATGTGCCGATCACGTGCGGCGGGGTGCTGGTGCATCCCGGCGACTACATCTTGGCCGAATACGACGGCGTGGTGGTGATCCCCCACCAGCACATTGAGGCGGTTCTGCAGCCCGCCGAGGAGAAGGTGCGAGGGGAAAACACCGTGCGCGCGGAACTTGCCGCCGGCGAGAAGATGCGCACGGTCTTCGAGCGCCACGGGATACTGTGATCCGGCTCGCTGCGCAGCCGATGGTTTATGTCATTTGCCGCCGGACACGCCGCCGTGGCGTGAAGAGCGGGGGACAAGCCCCCGCGCTACGCAGAGAGTGGCAGCCCCACCCGTCATTCCCGCGAAAGCGGGAATCCATCCTCTCTTCTTAAGCTAGGCCTGTATTCCAAGAAAGGCGGGGGACAACCCCCCGCGCTACACTGGCTCCGCTAGCAAAGGCAACTCCTCCATGCATTAGAGCGGCAGGGCTATCGCCTGTCCGGTCTGCATACTGCGCGTGACCGCTTCCGTGAATTCCATGTACTTCACGCCAGCTTCCGGTGGCGTGTGCGTGATCTTCTCCAAGCCGCGTATGGCGTTGACGAACTCCTCTTCCACCCGCCAGCCGCCGGCTTCATGGTCCGGGATGGGAATTTCCTCCAGAGCAGTATCGTCCCGCCTGCCGCCGTAGAGGACATTCTCGCAGTAGCGCAAGGTACCCTCGCTGCCAAAGAGAAAGGCTTCCGGCGCGCCCGCAAGGCCGGTCACACTCGAGACTTGCATGTGCAGTTGCGCGCCGCAGGCCATGTCGGCCACCACGTCCACGTGTTCAGGCACGCGCACCGTACGCAAGGTTCCCGTTTCATCCGCGCGCGTTCGCGCAAAAATCTTGCCCATGGCTTGCACGCGGGTGGCCTCGCCGACCCAGCGCAGGACGGCCTCGTACCAGATGCCCATGCTCATGATGTTGAAGCCGCTCAGGTCGAAGTCCTGCCGCCAGTGCAGCGGGGCGCCGGCATCCAGGAAGTCGCCGCCCACGCGCACCTCGATAGCGAGCAAATCACCCACATAGCCTTCGGCGAGCAGGCGTCTCAGCGTCGCATCTACCCGCAGCGTCATGGGTGACGGCACGATTTGTACGACGAGGTGTGGATTCGCCTGAGCCGCGGCGTACATCTCCCAGGATTCACCGGCGTTCATGGCCATGCGGGCCTCGCACAGCACGTGTTTGCCAGCGGCCAGCGCCGCCAGCGTGGCCTGGCAGTGCAGATACGGCCACGTGCCGATGACGATGGCGTTGGTGTCCGGCGCGTCGACCAGTTCATTCCAATTGTCATATGTCGTGGCAATGCCAAATTGCTCCGCGGCACGCGCGCTGGACTCCGGGCTGCGGTTGCAGACGCTGACAATCTCCACGCCCTCGATGGCCTGCAGGCCGGGGATGTGTTTGCTGCGGGTATTTGCTCCCGCGCCGATGATGCCGACACGAATCGATTCTGAGCTCATTGTCTGTAGCCTCTCCTCATGGCATTGATTGTGGTCAATTCAGTGTTCCGTCCCACGGCCGCGGTCTGGGAATCCAGCGCGGCACGTGTGCCCTATATGTTTGATAGTCCTCTCCATACCGGCGTTCAAGGCCCGGCTCCTCGACCCTCAAGAGATAAAGCAAGTGGATGAGAAAGAACACTAGGAGCCAACCGACCAACGGCCATGAGCCAAAGAACACCGCCTCGCCCGCCAGAATAAGGAGTACACCGGTAATCATCGGATTGCGCACGTGGCGGTACGGACCGGATACTACCAGTTTCGTGGGCGGATCCCACGGCGCCGGCGTGCCCCTGCCTAACGCCTTGAATAGTCCGGCCGTCCAGAGCACGAGCAGCAAGCCGATTCCGGACAATAACAGACTGATCCAGAATTCCGGCTGCACAGGTCCCGGTGGTGATGCCAGCGCATTTTCCGATGCAGTGAGCCACAGTATGATGCCGGGGACGAAGACGAGCGTCGTTCCCGGCAAGGCGATGATGCCAATCAAGACTTGCACGTGCGTACCTACCCTGGCTGGTACACGGGACCACAAATGCGACCGTGCGCGCTGCCTCTCTCCCTACCCCTCAATGTCGCAACCGAGAAAGACCCGATTGCGCTGGCGGCAGGCTTCCATGACCGAAAAACTCCCCGCCGCCGGATCGATCACCACGTCGCCCGGATTAGTAACCGCCGCGATGAGGGCCCCTTGCAGTTCTACCGGCTTTTGGTGCGTCTTTGCATCACGAGTGACCGTCTCTTCCCACACGTCGGGAATATTGTGTATCTTCCAGACTCCCTTCGCGCGGCGCGGCGTCTTCTGCAAGACCACCAAATGCTCGCTCTTCCGCCGCGTGCGGTAGCCCATGCCAATGCGGCCCTTATCCCACGTAACCAGGTCGACCACTGCGAGCTTCGTATCCGCAAGCCAGTTGGAAAAGCCGGTGCAGAGGTGAAACTTATCTATCCACAGAAACAAGTGCCCGCTGGGCATGAGTGCGCGGTCGATACCGCGGACGAAAGAGGTTATCTTCTCCTCGTCCATTTGCCGCATCGAGGAGCGTCCGCGATTTCTGCTGCGCCCTTCGTTGCCGTAGGACATCTTGTCCAGCAGACCGCGGTATTGCGGATCGAGAAACGCTACCGGAAACTTGGCTTCCGGCAGGTGAGCCAGAAACTCCAGGCCGTCCATCTTCAGTCTGGTGTCATACGAGAAGTGCTCGGGAAGGTCCAACGCGGGCATCACCAAGCTGCGCACCGGCGAAAAGACCGACGTGGCTTCGTTTTCCGGGTCTTGCGGTGGTGTTTCTGCCATGGAGCGTTCCCTCGGTGCGGTCTACGCTGCAATCCACTCATGGGTCCGGCACACACCCAACTGCCGGCGGGCGCTTGAGAAAGGCAAGTCTCACCACCATTCTACGCCGCGTGATTCTCGGCAACAACCTACGCAGAAAAGCGCAAGAATGAGCAATTTCGTTGCGCCAAGCGAGAGATTGCAACCATGAACTGTTGCATTGGAGCGGCTGGCATCCAGCAGCGGTACGCACGTCGACAGTCCTGTACTGAGCCCGCCGAATCGCTCAGTGCGAATGGATTAAAGACGCTGCGCGCATGGTCGTTGGCGCTGCGGGCAGTTCTATTCAAGAAGCCACGGGAAACCACACCGGGCTTGACCACGCCGTGCGGCCGTCCTCCTGGACGACGCGTACGTAGTAATAGACCCAATTCTCGCCGTCGCCGTTGCTGACGCTGGGGGAGATCTTCTGCAACCTTTCAAGCGGATCGGCGTCTTCCAAGACACCTTCGTGGTAGTAGTCGTCGGCATAGAAGCGCTTCACGTCCACGCCGTTGCGGACGAGCGTAATCGATTTTATGCGCTCATTGCCGGAGACGCTATAGGCCACTGTGCGCGGGGATTCATCGATGGCGGGACCTTCAGCACCCATCGGCAAGCCGTTGGTCTCCGTCCAGAGCCCAATCTTGCGACCGGAGGCCGCGATACAGCGCCGGGCGCGCAGTGCCTCGAAGATGCCCTCCCGGGAAAACTCTTTAACGTAGAGGCCGCCAAGACCCGTGCCCAGTGCGTTCATGCGCAGGCGGCTCAGGCGCGCCAGTCGTTTAGAGTTCGCGGCATTTGGGTTGTCTGAATGAAAGTAGTGGCCGCCGGCGTGACCGGTGTGGTTATCGCCGCCGCCGATGACGCCGACACGGCTGGCCTGCGCGAGACCGTCTTGGAGAAAACTGCCGGTGGCGCTCGGCGACCAGTTGGGATCGCACTCGTGCGGGTTGCCCTGGTACTCATAATTGCCCCAGAGCGAGGTGATCTCCACCACCGGCTCCCAGTGGGCGTGGTGCTGCGACCAGTCATACGGCGTGGCGTCGCGGGCGAGGTGATGCGGGATGCTGAGAGAGTCATACGGCAACGCAGCCAACTGTTGCCAGAGTTGGGAAAGCTCTGTTACCTCCGCACCACTCTGCAGGATGGGCGGCTCATCATGGTTGAAGATGGTGTTGCGGTGTCCCCACTGCCGGTCTTTGGGCGCATTCCACTCATACGCCGGGACACTCACAAATCGGCCCGGCTCGTGGTACTGCCGGTTGGCATCCAGAATCTCCGCCCATTCGTCTTCCACCAGCATCCTGCCGTTGCCCGACCACGTATGATCGGTCACCGCGCCAAAGTCCATGCCCGCCACGTCGCGGGCGTAACGGTAACAATCGGCGGGCGAGCCGTCGAAGCCGTCGGGAAGCGTTTCATCTCCCCAGTAGCACGACGAAAAGTACGAATGAATGTGCAGGTCTCCCCACACCAGGCGGTACTCAGCCGGTTGGCGTACCATGAATGTCAGACTCCCTACGATTCCACGAGTGCCTCGCTGTCTTCTTCGCTCCCATTGTACGTCGTCCTGGGAGGACATGCAGCATGCGGCATGCCAATGCCTCCTCTTGATGTAGAGATGGCCTACGACATGCGAAAGGTGTACACTTCAAGCAGTAAAATGATGCCAAACCCACTTAGAGTTCTGCGATAGAGAACTCTCTTGGGTCTGCACGTGCGGTATCCCCCACACGGCAAACGGCTTCCACAACAGCGTAACGGTCTAGCGATACCGGAAGGGGCGTTGTGATGTTTGATCAGAATTTCAAAGACACCTTTGACCAGCAAGGCTACGTCATTGCGCGCGGCTTGTTTCCGCCGGACGAAGTAGCGGCGCTTACCGACCACTACATGTACTTGCGGCAGAGCGGGACATACAAGGGCGACTCCGCCGGTGTGGAAGCGCCAAACGGAGACCCGTCCGCCGACCCGCTAAAGCGGTTTCCCCGCATGATCCACATGCACCGCTGGGACGACCTCAGCCTGCAGTGGATTCTGGACCCGCGCTTTCGGGAGGGCCTGGCGACGCTGTTGGGAGCCGACCCCTTCGCGGTGCAGACCATGATTTACTTCAAACCGCCGGGAGCGCGCGGACAAGCCTTGCACCAGGACCAGTTCTACTTGCAGGTGCAACCCGGCACGTGCATGGCGGCCTGGCTCGCGCTCGACGACTGCGACGAGGCGAACGGTTGCCTGCAGGTGGTGCCCGGCAGTCACACGTTGCCGGAGCTGTGCACGGAGGAGGCGGACACCGCACAGAGCTTTACAGACGTCACGGTGCCGCTGCCGGAACAGGTGGGGACCGTGCCAGTGCTCATGGATGCCGGTGACGTGCTCTTCTTCAACGGCCAGCTCATTCACGGCAGCTTTCCGAATACGACCACCGACCGTTTTCGCCGCTCACTCATCGGCCACTACATCATGGGCAGCGCGGAGAAAGTCTCCAAGTACTACCATCCGGTGTTGCGCATGGACGGCAGCGTGGTAGCACTTGGCAACAGCGAGCGGGGCGGCCCCTGCGGCGTGTGGGTAGAGGAAGACGGCCAACCGGTGGTGGAAATGGCAGTTGGGGAGTAAGCGAGGTGCCCCTATTGTGCTCCCAATTGCAGGCTGGCCCAGATCAGAGCCACGTAGAACATGAAAGGGCCGGTGAAGAGCAGGCTGTCTATCCGGTCCAAGACGCCGCCGTGGCCGGGGATTAGCGTACCGGATTCTTTCACGTCGCCCCCGCGCTTGAGGAGCGATTCCACCAGGTCGCCAAGTTGCGCAACCAGCGCGGTGGCCAGACCTATGAGGCCAGCCAAGATCGGGCTAAGCGGGAATGGGGTGAATTGCGCGTAAAGGGCGGCAACCGTAACCGCGATGAATGCGCCGCCAATTGTGCCTTCCAGGGTCTTGCCTGCGCTTAGGTGCTGGAAAATGCGGCGCTTGCCGATGCCCCGACCAACGAGATACGCCCCCGTGTCATAGGCCCACGTGACGACCAAGGCAAAGATCAGCCACAACTCTCCGCGCACGTAGATGTAGTCGCGCAGCGCGACGGTGTGGCCCAGCAGCCACCCCACATACATCGCGCCCGCCACCGCCATGCCCCATCCGGTGAATGTCTGGGCGTGACTGTCGGCCCGGGGCAGCAACAGCACCCAAAGCGAGCACAGCACGATCACCGTAAAGAAGAGCGGCGGGAGTATCACCAGTTCGGCATAGCCCGCCCAGATCAAGCTATAGGGCCAGAGGAAGAAGCCGAGGGCGAGCGCACCGGCCGTAATCCGGTGCACGCCGAGTCCCATGCCGCGGACGAGACTGACGTATTCCCACAGTGCGAGCCCGCCCAGGACAAGCATCCCTATCAGCAGCCAGGGATTGCCAAAGTAGGCCAGGGCCAGCAGGAGTGGGGCATAGACTACTGCCGAGAGGCCGCGGATCGAGAGATCCTGCCAGGCGGTGCGTTGCGCTGCGCGGCTCGTCCCGCCGCGCTTATTGCTTCGCTTTGCCATTCCGGCTGGTGACTAGGCCGTCGCTTACAGCGGGGCCTTCGCCAATAGCGGAGTCGTCGCTACGGGCGAGGCCGCCAAACTTGCGCTCGCGGCGGCTGTAGTTGGCAAGAGCGGCGTAAAACTCTTCGCGCCCAAAGTCCGGCCAGAACACTTGTGCGGCATAGTATTCGGCGTAAGCGGCCTGCCACAGCAGGAAATTGGAAAGCCGCATTTCTCCCGCAGTTCGTATGACCAGGTCCGGGTCGGGCAGATTACGGGTATAGAGGTGCTGGGCAATAGTCTCTTCCGAAATACGGGCGGCAGGCACTCCGGCTGCCACGATTTCGCGCACGGCATCGACAATCTCGCTGCGTCCGCCATAGTTGAAGGCGAAGTTTATCGTAAGCCGGTCATTCTCACGCGTTGCGATCTCAAGCTGATCGATGGCGACCTGCAGCGTAGACGGCACGGCGTCGCGACGACCGATGGAGCGAACTTGAATCTGGTTTTCAACGATCGCGCCCTGTTCGCGCTCTATCGTCTCTTCCAGCAAGGTCATGAGCCCGCTGACTTCCTGCTCGGGACGCGCCCAGTTTTCCGTTGAAAAGGCAAAAAGAGTGAGAACCTTAACGCCGAAGTCTACCGCAGCCTCGGCAACTTCGCGCACACAACGCGCTCCGGCGCGATGCCCTTCCAAGCGCGGCAGTCCGCGTTGCGCCGCCCAACGGCCGTTGCCGTCCATCACGATGCCGACGTGCACGGGGATTGTGGGAAGTGGAGGAAGTTCCTCCGCCTCTTGGGGTGCAGCCTTCAGTGATTTGGACGGTGTTGGGTCCATCGTCAGATGGTTAGAATCTCTTCTTCTTTTTCGGCAAGCACAGTATCGACACGCTCAATTTCGGCATCGGTCAACTTCTGCAATTCGGCTTGAGCACGGCGGACATCATCCTTGGAGACGCCGCTGTTTTTCTCCTCTTTGCGCAAGGACTCTTGAGCCGACCGGCGGCCATTGCGGATGGCGACGCGCGCTTCTTCGGCTCTCTGCCGCACCATCTTGGCGAGCTCTTGCCGCCGTTCCGCCGTGGGTTGCGGCAAGGCTATGCGAATCACGGTGCCGTCATTCGTGGGGGTGATGCCGAGTTCCGACTTTAGTATCGCCCGTTCGATTGCCGGAATGGACTGCTTGTCCCACGGCTGAATGACGATGAGCCGCGGTTCGGGAACAAGAATGGTGGCTACTTGATTGAGGGGCAATTCCGTCCCGTAGTATTCGACAGCTATTTCCTCGACAAGCGCAGTGGACGCTCTGCCGGTGCGAATGCGGGCAATGTCCCGCTGCAGCGACTCTGTCGCCAGTCCCATGGTGATTTCTGTGTCTTCAAGAATCGGCTCCAGCATCGTCCCTCTCTCCTATCAAGGTCCCAACTGGTTCCCCTTGCAGCAACCTTTCCAATGCTCCGGCATTCTCCAGTTTGAATACCGCAATGGGCAGGTCATTTTCCATACACAATGAAATCGCGGTGCTATCCATCACCTTAAGGCCCATATTCAGCGCGTCTAGGTATGTAAGGTAATCGAATTTCCTGGCGTCCGGATTGACGATGGGATCGCTTTCATACGCCCCGTCAACCTTCGTGGCCTTTATCAGGATTTCCGCGTTTATCTCCATGGCGCGCAGGGCGCCCGCCGTGTCGGTAGTGAAGAAGGGATTGCCCGTACCCGCGCTGAAGATGACGACGCGGTCCTGCTCCAAATGGTCGATGGCGCGCGCCCGGATATACGGTTCGGCAACTTCACGCATTTCGATTGCCGTCTGCACGCGGGCGTCCAAGCCTTCACGCGCCACGGCATCCTGGAGAGCCAGCGCGTTTATGACCGTCGCCAACATGCCCATGTAGTCGGCAGTCGCGCGGTCCATGCCCTGGTCGGCTGCCAGTTCGCCCCGCCAGATATTGCCCCCGCCGATGACAACGCCAATCTGAACGCCGAGGCGGCGAGCGGAGGCAATCTGCTTGGCGATGTCGCGCGCGATTGCCAGGTCTATGCCATACTCGCCCTTCCCTTTGCCCATAAGCGCCTCGCCGCCGATCTTGAGCAACACGCGCCTATAGCGTAGCTTTGCCATACATCCTCTTTGCTCGTACAGAGCCGGGTTGCCGACGCCTATTCAGAAAGGGCACTCGGAGTTCAGCCGCTCTACAGGCCCCGTTCGTAGCGGCAGAAGCGCCGCACGACGATATTCTCGCCGGTCTTGGCAATGGATTGCTTGACAAGGTCGGCAACGGTAAGCGACGGATCACGCACGAACGGCTGCGCCAGCAACACGGTCTCCTCCGGGTTGCCCTCGTAGTCTTCCGGCAACTCCCCTTCGCTCACGAATTCCGGGCCCATGCCGGCAATATGCAAGGCAATTTCGTGCACGAGATGCTGGAATTCATCCGTGCGTGCCACAAAGTCCGTTTCGCAGTTCACTTCCACCAAGACGCCGACGCGCCCATCACCGTGGATATACGAGTGCACCAAGCCCTGGGAGGCCTCCTTATCCGCGCGTTTCTCCGCTTTCGCGAGTCCTTGCTCGTCCAGCAGCTTCTTAGCGGCTGCGTGGTCTCCGTCCGCGTCTTCCAAGGCCCGCTTGCAGTCCATAATCCCTGCGCCGGTTTCCTCGCGCAGCGACTTAATGTCCGTAATTGTCACCGTTGCCATTTGTTGGAATCTAACTCCCTCTGCCTGATAGCATTCTTAGTTCAGCGGCCTAGCCGGCATCGTCTTCAGCGGTAGCTTCCTCAGGTTCACCTTCCGGCTCGGCGTCCGGATCGGCTGCCACCGCCTCCACCGCGTTAGCGGCCTCTGCCTCGGAGGCCTGAGCCGCGCGCAATTCCTGCCCGCTGCGAACGGCATCGGCAATGAGGCGCGTGATGAGGCGAATCGACTTGATCGCGTCGTCATTGCCGGGTATGGAGTATTCCACCTGATCGGGATCGCAATTCGTGTCGAGCAACGCGATAACAGGAATGCCGAGTTTCTGCGCCTCCGCCACCGCAATGTGCTCGCGGACGGTATCGACGACGTAGAGGGCGGAAGGAAGCCGGTGCATATCCCGGATGCCGTTGAGGAAGCGCTGGAGCTTCGCCAAGCGGTCCTGCAGACGGCCTACTTCCTTTTTGGAGTAGCTCTGCCAGGCGTCATTCGCCTGCTCGGATTCCATCTCTTTCATCTTCGCCAGACGCTGGCTGATGGTGGCATAGTTTGTCAGCATGCCTCCCAGCCATCGCTGGTTTACGAACGGCATCCCGACACGCGATGCCTCTTGCTCCACAATTTCCTGCGCCTGTCTCTTGGTGCCGACAAACAAAACTTCCCGGTTGTCCAGCGCGAGATCGCGGGCAAAGTCGCAGGCTTCCTGCAGTCCGCTTGCGCTCTTTTCAAGATCGATGATATGGATCTTGCTTCTCGCCATGTAGATAAAGGGCTTCATCTTGGGATTCCACCGGTTAGTCGGATGCCCAAAGTGCACGCCCGCGTCAAACAGATCCTTTAGACTCGCCACGGCCATTCGTTCGCGACCCCTTCTGCACTCCTGTGCCTACGAGCGATAAGGCTCGCTGCTGCTTTACACACAATATCAAGCCTCGCACGCAAATTCCTCGTGCAGGCCCGTTGGCTATCTAGAACAGTATACCGTCTCCGCCGCGTGGGCGGCAATGCAATTGCACCCAAAATGGGTGCTCAGGCAAGATCATTGGCCCTGCCTCACCAAGGCGCCGCCCGTCCTTGTCATTCAGTTTGAGGTCAATAGGGATTAGCAATCAGCGCGCAGGGCAACTGAGAACGGTCACCCAATGCCCCTGTCAACTCACGAGTGTGGCGCTAGCCATTGCCCCGCCATGTCCGCCACGGCGGCGCCTATGCTCAGCGAGGCCGTCGCCGCCGGAGACGGCGCGTTGAGCACGTGGATCATGCGCGCTGCTTGCACAATGTGAAAGTCCTCCACCAATTTCCCCTGCCGGTCCAGCGCCTGCGCCCGCACGCCGGAGCCCGCCCGCACCAGGTCCTGGCCGGTGACGTCGGGCACGAGCTTCTGCAGCTCTTTGACCATCGCGCCTTTATACAGTGAACGGTACATTTCGCCCAAGCCCGTGCGCCAGTAGCGCGCTGCCATGCGCCAGAACCCCACGTAGCCTAGGATGTCCAACATATCGCCGGCGTTTACGTCACGCCAGCGGTAGCCCTGGCGGCGGAACGCCAGCACGGCATTCGGTCCCACCTCGATTGCGCCGTTGATGCGTCGGGTAAAGTGCACGCCAAGAAACGGAAAAGCGGGATTGGCTACGGGATAGATGAGATTCCGCACGAGGCAGCGCTTTTCCGGCACGAGTTCGGAATACTCGCCCCGAAAGGGCGCGACCTTTACATCCGGCTTCAGACCGGCAGCCATGCTGACGCGGTCGGCGTACAGTCCGCCGCACGTTATCACGTGTTTGCTCAGGAAGTCTCCCTGAGTAGTCTCCAGCCGCAAGCCGTTGGATTCCTGGGCAATGGCAGTCACCTCTGCCCCGGTGCAAATGCTGCCCCCTGCATCCTCAAAAAGCTTGCGATAGGCCTGAGCAACGAGACTGTAGTTGACGATACCCGCGCTCGGTACGTGGATGGCACGGATGCCGGTGGCGTAGGGCTCCAATTCCCTAAGCTCTTCAGGGCCGATCATGCGCACACCCGGTACACCGTTGGCCTGCGCGCGGCGCGCCAGTTCTCCCAGCGCGGGCAACTGCGAGTCCGCAGTCGCCACGATTACTTTGCCGCAGCGGTCGTAAGGGATGCCGTATTCTTCGCAAAAGGCAACCATGCGCTCGGACCCCTGCACGGCCATGCGGGCCCGCTGCGAGCCCGGTCTATAGTAAATGCCGGAATGAATGACACCGCTGTTGTGTCCGGTCTGATGCTGGGCGACGTCGGCTTCCTTCTCGAAGATCGTGATGGCGAGCCCGCTGTGCTGTTGGGCCAAAGTGCGCGCCGTGGAAAGGCCGACGATGCCGCCCCCGACGATGGCAATGTCTATTGAGGGGTTTCCGCGCATACGCTAATTGAACTTCCTCGTGTGACTGCTGCCTTGCGCTGCATCAGATTATACAGTGGCTGCCGCCGGCGCAAAGACTAGCGGTCTCAGTCTTCACGAAGGTACTGCCAAGCCCCACTTTGGTTGCGCCCCAGCGTACTCCCGCGCTACTGTGCTATTGAATGCGTGCAGCAATAAAGGATTGCCACTGCCATGAGCCTACTCGAAAGTGATTCATCCCGTCTGCAGGGAACAGCCGCGCTCGCAATAGAAGGCGACGTCGCCGCACAGATGATCGCCGGTATTCACCGCTACTTGGACCGCGAACTCGCCGCTGCCGATAGCGAAGCGGAAGAATCCTTACGGTCGCTGGCGGCTTCAGCCGAAATACTGACAGCTCGGGTCAGCGCCAAACGCCAGGAATTCGCCCGCAATATCGGCGTCATAGACGCACGCAAGCCGGTCTCGGCCCTGGAGTTCGTGTGCTCGACCACCGATCCCTTTCGCGTCGCCGCGACTCGCACGTACGACATTCACGCCATTCGCTGGCCGGTGCTGGACGGTGTTGATGGTGAAGGTCTGCTGCTGCGGCCCAAACAGCCTCCCCTCGCCCACGTGATTGCGGTGCCCGATGCCGATCAGACGCCGGAAATGCTGGCAGGCCTTGCGCCCGGCTTGGAGCCGGAACAGCAGTTCGCGCGCCGTTTGGTGGAAATGGGGTGTCAGGTCGTGGTGCCCTTGCTCATCGACCGCGAGCACACGTGGTCGGGGAACCCGGCAATTCGCATGACCGACCAGCCCCACCGCGAGTACATCTACCGCATGGCCTGCGAGATGGGACGCCACGTCATCGGCTACGAGGTGCAGAAGCTCTTGGGACTCGTGGATTTCTTTGCCGCGCAACCGGTACCGGAAAACGTGCCGGTGGCGGTGTTCGGCTATGGCGAGGGCGGCCTGCTGGCGCTCTACAGCGGCGCGCTGGATGAGCGGATCGCGGCGGTCGGCGTGAGCGGGTACTTCCGTAACCGCACCCAAATGTGGCAAGAGCCGCTCTATCGCAATGTCTGGCGGCTGCTGCGGGGATTTAGCGACGCCGAACTGGCTGCCATGGTCGCGCCGCGCCCCCTGATCATAGAGGCAACTGCCTCGCCTACCATCTGCGGCCTGCCGCCCATTACCGATCTTGAACGTGTGCGCGGGCGGGTTGGCGCCCCCGGCAAGATCGAACCCGCACCGTTAACAGAAGTCCACGCCGAAGTAGCCCGCGCCCAACCGGCCTATGCCGCGCACGACTCCTCCGCTAGTCTCGTGCTCGTCGAACCGCCCGCGGCGGACCTAGGGCCGGGCTCGGACGCTGCCTTGACGGCCTTGCTGCATGGCTTAGGTGTGGAAACAAGCGGCGCGACAACAGCGACATCGCCACTTGATGCCCGCGCCGGCTTCGACCCAGCCGCCCGCATGGAGCGGCAGTTCAACCAGATCGTGACCCACGTGCAGCAGCGCCTGGAGCTCGCGTGGCGCACGAGAGAGGACTTCTGGTCGGAGGCCGATACCTCTTCTCTGGAAGCTTGGGAAGCGACCAACGCCGTCTATCGAAAACGCTTCTGGGAAGACCTCATTGGACGTTGCCCCGACCCCAGCCTGCCGTTCAACGCGAAAAGCCGTCCGTACGGCCAGAGCGACGCCTGGGATGGCTACGAGGTGACGCTGGATGTTCATCCAGATATCTTTGCCCACGGCATCCTGCTGGTGCCCAAAGACATTCCGCCCGGCGAGCAGCGGCCGGTGGTGGTCTGCCAGCATGGATTGGAAGGCCGTCCGGAAGACGTCATTAGGGAGGAAGAAGGCCCGTACCATGCCTTTGCCGCGCGGCTGGCCGAGCGCGGCTACATCACGTACGCGCCGCAGAACCCCTACATCGGCTACCACGAGTTCCGCACGCTTCAGCGCAAGGCCAATCCGCTGGGGTGGACGCTGTTTACTTTTGCCATTGCGCAGCACGAGCAGCAACTCCGCTGGCTCTCCTCGCTGCCGTTCGTCGATCCCGACCGCATCGGATTCTACGGCCTTTCCTACGGCGGCAAAGCGGCCATGCGTATTCCGACGGTGCTGACCCAGTACGCGCTCTCGATTTGCTCCGGCGACTTCAACGAGTGGGCGCGCAAGTGCGCGAGCACCGACTACTTTTCGGGCTACATGTTCAACCACGAGTGGGAGATGCAAGAGTTTAACCTGGGCCAGACTTTCAACTACGCCGAGATGGCCTATCTCATGGCCCCGCGTCCCTTCATGGTAGAGCGCGGCCACCGCGACGGCGTGGCCTCCGACGAATGGTGCGCCTACGAATATGCCCGCGTCCAACGCCGGTACGCCGACCTGAAGATCCCCGACCGCGCCGAAATCTACTACTTCGACGGCGGCCACATGATCGAAAGCACGGGTACCTTTGCGTTTCTCGATAAGCACCTAAACTGGGAGCCACGCAGGAATTGTGGACATTCCTAGTCCAGACGTAACTGCCGCATGACTGCCCCGTGCTAGCCTAGATATAGGGCATTCTAAATGGGGCGAACACTGCCTGTTGCAGTCTTGGCGAATTGAACTCGTTGGTCTTTGGGACGGCAAATCTCTGTGCGTAGGATTCTACTGACTACAGTTGTTCTATTCATGCTCCTCTTTGGAGCAACTCTCGTTTTTGTGCAAAGTGGCCTGCTCTTGCTACCAGAAGCGGTGTATGCGGAACTTGGCATAGAGCCGCCGGATCAAGTCAAACCAATTCAGCGGGAAACTCAGCCAAAGTGTCCAAGTTCAGGCGACATCGAGTGGCTGATAGCTACGCATTTGGCAGAGCTCTGGGACGTACCGCCAAATTCCAGTGCAGTGAGGAGGCGCGTGAGCCGCTTATCTGCAATATGGAGGTCCGGTAGTCTCTTGTGCGGAAAGTACCGGGAGCTTGGGCACACAATCGCTGCTGATTTCGCCGAGCGCTATGCGAACCTGGGGGCTGCGGGCACACAGTTCCGTAGAAATATCTATTGCACGGTCAAGCCAGAGTTCACAGATAGGGAACTGTATTCCTGGAACAAGTCCTTCGACTTCAATGACTGGCAGATGATCACAGGTGGTCAGGTTTGCGGCCAAGCTTAATGGGAACCTGGTTCACAGCAGAGAATGCCCATGATAGGGGCCTTGTTCGACAATGGGAGTCTCTTGAAAGCAGGAATAGCGCTTCTGTACACTATTGCGTCACCTAGCTTGATTTGAGTGAAGGATATTGAATTTGTGAGTAAACCAAAACGTCAGCATTACATTCCACAAATGCTGCTCAAGCACTTTGTGGATGAAGATGATCAGCTTTCTTTCTATCAGAGGGATGCACCAGAGAAAGGCGTGAGGAGGCAGACACCAAGGACTCTCTTCGTCAAGAAGCACTTGTACACTTTCACAGATCTATATGGCACGAAAGACTTCTCTACCGAGGAGTTTTTCTCCGAGCTTGAAAGTGATGCCGATTCAGTCGTCTGCAAGATCGTTGAGAATGCTCGGAATGGAATGCTGCCGTCTTTGACATCCGGCGAAAGACAGACCTGGGACTGGTTCTCTATGACGCTCTGGCGACGGTTGCCCGATGTTTGTGAGCGCATGATGCCAAGACTCCTAGACTCGGAGGATTTGCGGCGACGATATAGAGACTGCATGAATATACCAGACGCAAAGCCAATTGACTTCGAAGAAATGAGAGAGTTCATCTGGAATGAGGCTTGGCCGCGCAGCCTCCAAGAGCAAGATGAACTAATGGTGAATGAGCTCTTACCGACACTCAGGCGAATGAAGCTGTGGGTTGCAGTTGTACCGAAAGGGCGGGCTGGACTCATAATAGGAAGCAACCCGGTCATACGGATTTCCGGGCACTTGCCTCACTTGAGGGATCCAGGGACCGAGTTAATCTTGGCGCTCGCTCACGATGTTGCTGTGTGCTTCATCCACGATCAGAGTGAGATAAGGTATGTGTTGGAACCAAAAGATGTCTGCGATTTCAACAGGGCTGTTTTTGACCAAAGCACAATTGTGGCCGATCGTTCACATAGGCAACTCGAGTTGTTGGCAGCAGTCGCCAATAATCCCTAAGAGTACGTGCTTCCCATCAACCCTTTACCCTTCGACAGGCTCAGGGCGAACGGAAAAAATCAAGTCTAGCAAGAAACGGGAGACATTTCAGATCAGGTGTCACGGCTCCGACTGCGGTATGGCCGCGGGCTTCACGCGGATGGTGTACTCGTTGCGGTAGGTGACGAGGCCGGGGGGTGAGCGGGGGATGCGGCGGACGTAGCGGCGGCGGGTAACATCCACTTCAGCGCTCGTAGACTCGCGCAGCTTGCTGTAGTAAGCGGCGATTTGCGCCGCCTGGCTGATGACTGCTTCCGGCACGTCGCGGCCGCCGGAGCGCAGGAGGGTATGCGCGCCGGGCACGTTGCGTGCGTGGAGCCAGAGGTCGTCGGCATCGGCGAGCCGCAGGGCGGCGTCGTTCTGCGCGCCGCTGCGGCCCACGAGCACCTGCACGCCTTCGAGCCACGCCGAGACCGGCTGCGCACCCTGATCGGCAGCCTTGCCGCGCTTTCCTCGCCCGCGTTTCCCCTGAGACTTCTCACTCTTGCCATCGGGACCGCCACCGAAGATGCCCTGCTCGCGCAACTCATCGCGCACCGCGCGCACGTCGGTTGGCGTCTCCGAGGCCGCCAGCAGGGCTTCCATCTGTTCGCAATAGGCATACTCGTTGTTTGCTTTGCGCAACAGCGCCGGCACCTCTTCCTGGGCCCGCTTCTTACGCTTGTAGGCAGCAAAGTACGTGTCGGCATTGGCTGCGACGGATTCTTGCGGATCGATCTTGATGGTCTCACCATCCGCTTCAATGGAATCGCTACCCGGTGAGACACTATAGCCATACGCCAGGACCAAATCGCCTTTGCGCCGCCACTCCTCCGCATCGGCGGCATCGGCCTGCTGGCGCTCGAGAGCGCGCCGCCGCTGCCGGAGCTGGTCCATGCGCTCCCGCAGGGCCGTCTGCAGCGGCTTCTGGCCCAAATCGCGCGTCTGCCGCTGCGGCGCGCTGCCCTGCTCGCGGTAGAACTGCTCAATGGCCGCGCTCATGGAGTCGAGAGACTCGCGCTGTGCAAACATGGTCAATGCGTACGGCGCGTAGGCGGCTGCAGTACCGTCTTCACCCCGTGCCAGGCATGGGGTGAGTTCACCGTTCGCAACCTGTGTGAAAGTGCCCTGCGCCGCGCCGAGCACATCCGGCCACGCCGCGTCCCCTGCTGATGTCTCCACTGCGCCTATGGCGCGGAAAACCGTTTCACGCGCCAGCAGCGGCCCGCAGCCGCTGGTCTGCCCCATGAACACACGCCAGGCGAGCTGTTTCGGATTCTCCTGGGCGGCGGCTTCCAATTGCGTGGCTTGAGCGGAGAAAGGATCTGGCCTCTGGAGCGGCGGCGGCGGGACATACGGCTGCTTGGGCAGCACCTGCCGGTAGCGATTGATCGAAGCATCAACCCGCTTCATGCTCTCGAGCACCACGCCGTCGGCATCCACCAGCACCAGGTTGCTCGTGCGCCCCATGATCTCGGCGATGAGATTCGTCTCCACGATGTTGTCGTCCACCCGCGCGTGCACAGTGAACTGCAAGACCCGCTCCCACGGCGGCTGCTCCACCGCGATGAGGCGTCCGTTCCGCACGTACTTGCGCAGCAGAAGCAGCAGCGGCGTGACGTTGTCGTCCATACGCGCCGGCCGCTCCCGCGTAAGATAGACCCGCGGTGCTTGCGGCGCGGCATTGATAATGAGCCACCACGTCTCGCCCCGTGCGTAGACCTCGAAGGCCACGGCAAGATTGTCCGGATGCAGCACGCGCTGTATCCGCCCGCCGACGATGGTGTCGGTGAATTCCCGCCGCAAAGCGGTGAGCGTAGCTACGTCAATGGTCAAAGGGGTGTGTCCTTTGATGAATCTTGTGCAGAGTCCCTACACACACAATTCTATTCTACTGCCTATTCCAGTAGCGCAGGTTTGCAACCTGCGCTCATGATTTAGTGGAGAAACGTCCGCGCTGGGCCGCTCGCGTTGTAAGAGTGTCTAACTTACCTTCTTCAATTGCCTCTCGAAGTCTCACTGCATTGTAGCGCGGGGCTTGTTACCGCCGGATCAAGTAAGAGAGGGCTCTTGGCAAACACTGTCACATAGTGGGAATATGCCATTGGGATTGACCCTTCAGCAGGCGCAGAGCCTGCCCCGTACGTGATACGGGGTTACAAACCTGCGCTACCGGGGATGGAGAGCGGCGTGATTCGACAGTCACCCTAGCGCAAGCCGCAACCGCGCTTCTACCTGCTCAAGCGCAGGAACCCCGCTCGCGCCGTCGTGCTCGATGCTACACGCCGACGCGGCATTGGCATAGCGGCACGCGACGCTCGGGTCGCCGGTTCGGCCAAAAGCAAGAAGAAAGGCAGCGGCAAAGATATCGCCCGCGCCGGTGAGGTCCACCGGCGTTGCAGGCGCGACGGGGAATCGCGTGGCGTGGCCGCGATCGAACAGCGTTGCCCCGCCGTCGCCTTGGGTCATCACCGCCAGCGGGGTCTGCGCGGTGTAGTATCTGATCAGGGATTCGCTGCCGCCCACGTCCTCATCCGAAAAAAAGATGACGCTGTACGACGGGAATTCATGCTCGGCGCGAGTCCAGCGTCGCGTGTAGATCCGGCCCTGCTGGTGCGAGCGCAGCCGGCCCTGAATTGCCATGCCGGCAAGCGTCCCGGCGGGGAAGTGCCCTCCCATGCGGGTGGAAGTTTCGGAAATAATCGGTCCTACCAGCACAGTTGGTGCGTTGCGCCACGCCGACGGGACATGGCGCGGCTCGATGCGCGTGGCCTTGGCGTGGAGCAGTTGTTGGCGTCCCGCATCCGAATAGATGTTCTCCATCGTCGTCGTCACGGGTGACGGCACCACGTGCAGGAGCACGTCATCGCCAAGCAGGCCTCGGTAGCTGTCCGCGTCTTCCGGCGCTAACGACGTAAGCACGCCGGCGCGCACACCCCAGGCCCGCGCAAGCAGCGCCGCATAGGTTACGGTGCCGCCCCAGCGCCAGCCAGCGGGTACGATGTCCCGGGCGGCATGGCCGATGGCGAGAAAAGTTGGCGTATCCGGATCCACCGTAGCCAAGTCACACTCGCTCCTGCCAAGCCATGTGCTGAGCCTGCACGGCCGCGCGCATCGTATTGAGCGCATCGGCCGTGGCCGCGTGGCGCGCAGCGGTGTCGCCAAATGTCGCGAGAGCGCCGTCGACCATGGCCGCGAATGCGTCTACAGCGGCGGCGCCGGCAGCCGCCGGTGACAGGGTACGCCCAAGTTCACCGTAGGCGAAGACCCCTCCAGCGGGCAGAGTCTCCGGCATCGCTCCGCCCCAGACCTGGAGTTTGCTCCCGCTGATCCAGGCTGTGCCTGCAGTGCCAATGACGGTTAGTTCGCGGAAGGGCGCGCTCGCCTCCGGCGCGAGCCAGTTGCATATCACCACACCCTCGCCGCCCCCGGCAAAACCGCAGCGGACAATGCCCGAATCTTCAAAATCAGGGTGTTCTGATACGCCGATGCACCGGGTCGCGGCATACTCCACGGCTACGTCGCCACCGAGCCACCGGAGCGCGTCGAGGTCATGGACGGCCAGATTGGTCAGCACACCGCCGTGCGTTTTCGTCGCAAAGAAAGCCTGGGTGCGGGGCGTGGCCGCGATCTGCTGTGAATTGATGACCACCGCCTGGTTGACGGCGCCGAGCTGTCCCGCGGCAATCAGTTCACGCAAGCGCACGTAGGCCAGCATGAAACGCAGCGGCTGCAGCGAGAGCAACGCCGTGCCGGAAGCAGCTTGGGCCTGGGCAACGGCGTCAAATTGCTCGACGGAGACCGCGAGCGGCGCATGGGCGATCACATGCTTGCCGGCGCGTAGGGCTTCCTGGATAGCGGCCGCCTTGTCGCCGTTCGCCGTAGCCACCAGGACGGCATCTACGGCAGTCTCCGCCAAGAGCGGCGTGAGGCGCGGGAAGACCGGCACGCGGTACCGTCCTGCCGCCGCCATGCGCAGGCGCCCGCTGCGTTCAGCGATGGCTACCAATTCCGCCGCACTGTGTTGGCGCAGCCGGTCGAGCACGCGATAGATCTCGTCATGCTCCAGTCCGACGGCGGCAATGCGTAGAGGAGAATTCACGGGGCATGTACTAATCTGGAAGGGTCTTAAGAGACTGTGGGAGGCAAGAGTGCCCATGCCAAGGGGCGTTCGTCAAGAACCTAGGCAGTGGCGCTGCCGTTTCCCTTGCCGTTCGTTTGCGCCTGAGGCGCTGTGGCTTCCCGTGCGTTCGGCACTTCGGAGTCAATCGGATAGCGGTAGACCTTGCCCTCGTAGTTCTTGAGGACGATCTCGCTCTCCGTAATCTCCTGGATGAAGTCCGGCGTGACGGGAATCTTGCCGCCGCCCTGGGGCGCGTCGATGACGTAGTGCGGCACGGCCATGCCGCTGGTGTGGCCCTGGATAGCCTTGATGATCTCCAAGCCCTTTTCCACGGCGGTGCGGAAGTGGCTGGTGCCGGTGACCAAGTCCGCCTGGTAAAGGTAGTACGGCTTCACGCGAATCTTGAGCAGGCCCTGCACAAGCTCCTTCATGGTCTCAGGATCGTCATTCACACCGCGCAGCAGCACACTCTGGTTGCCGACCGGAATGCCGTGGTCGTTCATGAGTTCGCACGCGCGGCTGGATTCCGGCGTGATCTCACGCGGGTGGTTGAAGTGCGTGTTCAGATAAACCGGATGGTACCGCTGGATAATCTCGCAGAGGTTTTCCGTCACCCGCTGGGGCAACGTAACCGGCATGCGGGAGTCGAGCCGGACGATCTCCATGTGCGGAATCGCCCGCAGGCCCTTGAGGATGTAGTCGATCTGGTGGTCGAGCAGCATAAACGGATCGCCGCCGGAGATGATGACGTCGCGCACCTCAGGGTGGGTCGCAATATACTCGATTTGCCGGTCCCAGTCCTCCTTTTTCACGGCATTGCGGCTGCCCACCTCTCGGCGGCGCGTGCAGAAGCGGCAGTACATGGCGCACTGCAACTGCACCACCATGAGCACCCGGTCGGGATAGCGATGCGTCAGATAGGGTACCGGCGCGTCCATATCCTCCGCCAGCGGGTCCATGGTGGTCATGGAATCGCTGTGGTCGAGCTCCATCTCGTCGGGAATGGCCTGCCGCCAGATGGGGTCGTTGATCTCTTCAATCAGGCCGAGGTAATAGGGATTGATGCGTACGGGGAAATTCTTGTGCAGGCTGGCCGCAGTCTCATCATCCAAACCGAGCCGCTCGCCAAGCTCGTCAATGAGTTTCTCGGGCCGGTTAATGCCCGCCGCCAGCAGCTCCTGCCACTCTTCTTTGTTCCGTTTCACTTGTGTTTGCGAAATCGCCATTGCGGCTCCTTCTCCAAATCCCCCTGCGAGTTCCTCGTCAATTCAGTCTTGCTCCAAATCCTCACCCTAGCCCTCTCCCTAAGGGAGAGGGGACAAACGGAGAGCCTACGTATTTGGCATTGCTTCCGATTTGGCAATGCTTCCGAGCAACACATTACAGGTCAAGGTCTACGCCGTCTTCACTGATGGCCGCGGGCACCATCACGGCGTCCACCATGCCATGAATGAGCTTCTTGTCCGCCGGTACAACTGTCACCAGAATGCCCGCAAGCTGCGTCTCATCATTCACAACGAAGTAGTACGGGCTCATGCGCACCCTACCGTGCATCCTGCGCACCGTGTCCTGTGCAAAGTCATAGTAGCGCGTCCCGTAGCGGTTGCCGTGATGGAACTTCTGTAAGGCGTGGGGCGTTGTCGAGAATGCGTCCAGCGCAGACTGCACGGCGTCATCCCACTCCGACTCGGGCCGGTCGTGGCCGATGGTCACGCCGCGGCTGCCCCAGGCGGTCGGGGCAAAACCGGATGGCTTTATGACAAGCCGCCGGTCGGCTTGACCCAGTCCCTTGAGCTGTTCCCAATGCGTTATCGGTCGCTTTGCGACTTCCAATCCCGGCACGACCGCTTGCGGCGGCAAAGGCCGCGGGTCCAGTATCCAAGTCTCTGGGATGACTTGCTTCAGGGCGGCAAAATCGCTTTTGCCCATCTCTTGCACCCAGTATTCCGCCAGCACGGGATGGTGGAAGAGCGCAAAGAGCAGCTTTTCCTCGAGATATGCCTTCACCGGCGGGGTCATGGTGACAAGCTGCTTGCGGACGGCGTACAGCAGGACGTCGTAATTCGGGATGTTCTTCAGATCGAAGAGTTCAAAGAAGCGGTAGAGCGTATCCACCGGCTCCCCATCGAGCATGAGCCCATTGCCATGTAGTTCGATGGCTTCAGGCTTGGCGCACGCGCTGTGCATGCCCAGCTTGCCCAACTGGTCGGAGACCCACTGCATTTCGGGACGATAGTCATTGGATTCATCGGAAACGGCGATAGCAAGCTGCGGGTTGTCTGATGCCGCGCGATCGCGGATCATGGCGGCAAAGCCCTCTGCCATGCCGTTCGCGCCGCCGACCATGTCAAAGCCCAGGCCGCTATAGTGCTGCTGCATACTGCCGGTGAGGCCGATGCCGCCGGGGATGGAATCAAGCTCGGCGGCCTTTACGCCGTCCCTCGTCAAGAGCAAGTCCGGCCGGATCACGCCGGGCAGGTCGCGGCGAAAGCGGTTCATCCGCCCGTAGTCGATGACGGTCTCACTCTTCCCAAGGTCGAGGTACTCGTGGAAGAAGGCGGGGATGGTGCCGCGCACGCTGCGCTTGTAGAGGCGATTCGCGGCGCCATAGAATGCCAGCAACTGGTTTCCCAACTGCTGCAGCCGCTGGTAGCTTTGGGGAGTGATTGAGAACGGTTCCGGCGCAATGCGCCATGACGCGCGCGACCCCTCTACGAGGGGTCGATCGGCCTCGCCAAACAAGCCGCTGGCGGGCACGCTCTCATTCAGGGCCAGGCTGCGCGCGCGGGCGTCACCTTCAGCGACCGCATTGAGCGCGGCAGAACGTCCAAGAGGAGAATCCTCTCCGCTTTCCGCCTCTGCCGACTGACTTCCAACTTCAGCCGTTTGGCTTCCGGCATTGGCCGTTTGGCTTCCGGTTTCAACCGTAGTACATCGCCCGTCTTGCGTCATTTCAACCCGCTCAGATCCTCGAAGTGCTCCATTACTTCAGTATTTATAGGATAACACGCACCCAGGAAACTGCCAATTGAGCGCTGGTCAACGGACGCGGTAACTGCCCCACGCCTGGAGAGCTTCTCGGCCCATACTGCGACGCCGCGCCCCTAAGAGTCTGGATCTGTGGACGACGCGCCGTCTTGGTTTTCACGTTCCTCGCGCAAAGCGTTGACCTCCCGCCGTAAGTCGGCAAGCTGCCGCGTGAGGAAGAAGAAATAGCCGAAGACTATGATCCACAGAATTGCGAACGCCGCAAAGAGGTAGTCGAAGTTCTGTATCGTGTCCATTCAGTTGCCTGCCTTTCACTTCATCTCGCCTGGGTACGCAATCCAACCAATGTTTCCCGTAATTCGTCGATTTGCAGCCGCTGGCGCACCAGGAATAGCGCCAGGAGCGTAAATGCCACACTGCAATAGAGCACCGTATACCACATGCTCATGGGCAGGTCCGGCCCATCCGCCCGGGCAACAATGGGGTCAGGATGGAGTGTGCGCCACCAGCGGACTGACATGTGGACAATCGGCACGTCGATGAAGCCGATGATGCCAATCACCGCGGCGTAACGCCGACCGCGTTCGGGGTCGCCGACAAAGCCGCGCAGCATGAGATAGACCACGTAGATGATCCAAAGCAATAGCGTCGCGGTAAGGCGCGGGTCCCAACTCCAATACGTGCCCCAGATCGGTTTGCCCCAGATCGCGCCGCTGATGAGCGTAATGGTAGTGAATACCACGCCAATTTCCGCCCACACGCGCGCGATGCGGTCTTTGCGCGGGCTTGGACGCCGGAGATAGAGAATGCTCGCCACGAAGACGAGGAAGAAGCTCAAGTACGCATTCCAGATGGAGGCAAGATGAATGTAGAACACCTTCTGCACTGCGCCCTGGACTAACTCGACCGGCGTGTAGATGAAGATGAGCCACAGCGCCCCTACCATGCCAAGCAGCGTGGCAACGCCAAGCACATCATCCATCCAACGCCGCCCGCCAGCCTCGTTCTTGCTCGCCATCATCGAAATCCTCTCCTAGAACGCCCTTGTGTCTTACTCAGTCCGGTATGGGTACGACTGCCCGCGCGCCTCGCTAGGCAGATCCCCAGACGCACCATTACTTACCAACGGTTCAGAGTGACCCATGTCCATAGAGCACAACTCTCGCCGTCTGAATCCCTCATTTCTCTTCCCTCCCATTAAGGTACACGCGCACGCATTAAGCAAGCTTAACAATTCCGGTAGTTGGGCCTAAGATTCGCTCTTCCTACTCTCTCAGACAATTCTAGTATTCTCATCCTTCAACGACGTGCTCAAACAACAAATATGCAAGGGTCAGGAAAATCACGTCAAAGGCGATGAGCAGGCCGATCCATGGCGGCCCGCCCCCGGCGCCGCTGATGGCCTCACTTGTCGCCTTTACGGCGCCGATGAGCACAGGCACGGTCGTGGGCAAGAGCAGGAGCGGCAGCAATGCTTCGCGCGCCCGGCTCAAGGCCGCCATGGCGGAGAACATGGTTCCGAGAATGGCAAATCCCAGTGTACCCAGCACTGTAATGAGAAGCACGGACGGCCGCAGCACCGGCAGATTGAAGAGCAGCGCGAACATGGGCAATGTCACCGCCTCCATGATGAACAGAAAGAGCAGGTTCGCTACCAGCTTGCCAATGTAGAGCGTGCCCCGGTCGATAGGCGCGAGCAGCAAGCCCGGCAACGTCCCTCGCTCATGTTCCCGCACAAAGGTGCGCCCCATGCCCAGCATGGCGGCAAAGGCGATGGTCAGCCACAGCAATCCCGGTCCAACCTCCCGCACCACGGGCCCGCGCAGGTCGAGGGCCAAGTTGAAGATAACGAGTGACAGAATGGCAAAGGTGAGCATCAAAACCAGCAAGTCCCGCGCGCGCATCTCTACCAAGAGGTCTTTGTGCACCACCGCATAGACTTGGTGTAAGGCCCGGTTCATCGCGCCGCTCCCGCTAGCCGGCGGTAGGCCTGCTGCAGTTGCGTGTGATCGAGGGTCGAGCTCTCGGCTGCATAGACCGGTTCTCCCCGCGCGAGCACTACAACGCGGTCGCACAACGCCAAAGCACGCTCCAGGTTGTGCGTGGTAAGCACGACTGTCCGCTGCGGAATGGCGCGGCCTTGGACGAGAGACGCGAGCAGATCGAGATGTTCCTGGTCCAAGCCGGTATCCGGTTCGTCCAGCAACAGCACGGCGGGATCATGGACAAGGGCCCGCGCCAGGGCCACGCGCTGCTGCATGCCCCGCGACAGGTTTCCAATCTGCTCGTGGCGGCGCGGGTAGATGTCCACGAGTCTCAGTAGCGTCTCAACCCGCGCCACGAGGTCCGGCACCCCATAGAGGCGGCCGTAGAACAGCAAGTTTTCGCGGGCGGAAAGCTCCTCGTAGAGGAACGTCCGGTGGGCGACAACACCGACGTGGCGGCGCACGTCGTTTGGCGTTTCTATACTGTCGTTGCCCATGATACGCAGCGTACCGGCCGACGGTCGCAAGAGCGTCGCCAGGATGGCAATGAGCGTGGTTTTGCCGGCGCCGTTGGGTCCAAGCACACCGAGCCGCTCATTGCGGCCCAAAGAGAGGGTTACTTTGTCCAACGCAACCTGGGCGCCGTAGCGCTTGGCGAGACCCTGGGCTTCGAGGGCAGGGCACGTATCGGCTATTCCAGCGTCACTCATTACGGGGATCGCCACCCTCTTCCTGGTGGAATTCCATCAAGCGCTGCTTCAACGCTGCGCGTTGGCGCCGGTATTCGTCTTCAGCCAGGCTTCCCGCCGCAAAGTCATCATCGAGTTGGGCGATAGCCAGGAGCAAGCTCTCACCAGCATCGGGGGTGGTGGGTGCTATTGGCGCCGCAGGCGCAGCCCTGCGGCGCAGTCCGCCGCGCATGCGGTACGCCGCATAGAGTAAAGGCAAGACCAGCACCACGCCAAGCAGCACAAAGAGGCTTGCCTGCGTGCCGCGCACTTGCTCGAATAACCGCTCAAGCCGCACCTGGAGCGACGGCGTGGGCAAACCTTCAATCCTGACCCTTACGTCCGCGCGCGCTGACAGCGCTTCAGCCGACCCCACCACATAACGGCGGTCGCCGATCGGTGTGGCTTGCACGGTCAAGTCTGCGGAGTCTATGCGCAAATTGTGCTCTTCCAGCGCCAGGACCGCGAAGTTGTCCGTCGGATAGACCGTCCGCTTGACCAAATCAAGGGAACTGCCGCCATACGGTACCTGGTACCCAAACGCTACTTCACGCTCGCCCGGCAACAGCGGCATGAAGACGCCGAAACCGCGATCGATCTGCACGACGCTATCCGCGTTGAGGCCGCTGATCATGGTAAGGTCCTGGGCATTCGCGGGGAGGGCAAAGCGCAACACCCGGTCCATGGGCGCTCCACTCCCCGCACCGCCGGTGGCAAGAAAGGTGCGGTCGCTCTGATTCGCGAGCCGCACAACCTCGATGACGGCGAGCATGCCGCTCTGCTCCTCTCCGGGCGCGATGATCATGACGTCCGTGATCACCCGGACCACACTCACATCCTGGCTGGCCTCATACACGATGAGCGGCGGCGCTTGAATCTCAGCGCTCTCGGCAAAGCGCACCTCCGGTGTGTTGTACGGCACCTGCACATAGGCGGCGACCGCCACGAAGCTCAGCCCTGTGTCCGTAGGGAGGTCTGCGAAACGATACGCGCCTTCAGCGTCAGTCACCTGAGTGCGCTGCTCCAAGATGTTGCCGTCGCGCAGGAAATAGAGGGTTACGGCTACGTCCGCGGGGATACCGCCGCCCTCTGTGCCGTTGACGACCGTGCCGGTGATGACGCCGTCTGCCGCCGCGAGCGGAGCGGTTGTGAGGAGACTGAAGAGAAAGGCAAAGAGCAAGGACAAGGCTATGCGTATTGGGGTCAGGGAGTTGGTGCAAGCCTTAGGGCCTTGAGCAGCCACGTCTCCCGCAGTGGAAGAGAAGATGGATTCCCGCTTGCGCGGGAATGACGGATCCTGCTCCGCTTTGGGTTCTGGATTTCGCGGGAACGACGGGGAGGTCTTTCGGATGTGTTTCCCCATTTGTGGGAGTGACGGGGATGGCTCTCGGATGAGTTTTCCCATTCGCGGTAGCGACGGAAATGACTCTCGGATGTGTATCCCCTTTTGCGGGAACGACGGCATATCCACGCAGCGCTCTATAGGCGGATGTGGTGCCCTTTTCACTGCTCGTTTCTCCATGCGATGCCGCCGTCCGTGCTGCGGTACACCTCGCCTGTCTCCGTCACGGCGAGCACGGTGCGGTCGGTTGTCGGGTCGGCTGCGACCGCGACGAGCGGCTTACGCAGGGGCAGATCTACCCAGGTCTGCCCGGCTGCCGTCGACAGGTAGAGACCGGTATGGGCCGCCGCGTAGAGCACGCTAGCGTCCGCCGCGCCGGCGAGGGCGCGGACGGGTCCCCGTAGTGCCATCGTTACGGCTCCGCTCGCCGCGCGCCAGGTTGCGCCCTCGTCGCTGCTCACCTGGACTCTTCCCGATTCTACGGCAATATAAAGGAGCGGCGGCACCCCGCCCACGAGGATTGCCACCACGGCGTCGTCATCCGGCGTACCAACCGGTTCCCAACTCCGTCCCTCATCACGGGAGCGCTGCAAGCCGGCATCCGCAAAGCTCGCGTAGATTTCCGTCGGCACGTAGGGATTGACCGCCGCCGCCAGAACGTCGGTGCCCGGCAACGTGTCCGTGACAGTCTGCCACGTGCGGCCGGCATCCGCTGTCACGTGCACGCTGTCTTCCGCGAAAACGTACGCGATTCCTTCACCGGCGGGCGCTGCTGCAAGTGCGGCGGGTACGACGTCCAGCGGGTTTTCCGTCCATGTCCGCCCCCCATCGCGGCTCTCCAGCAGCCCGTTCGCATTTGCCAGCAGTACCTGATCGGGAGCGACATAGGCAAACCCCACGAGCGCGGTTATGTCGATCTGCGCTATCGGCGTCTGCTCCGTGAGCGTGCGCGAGGAAGCGCGATAGAGCTGAAAGATCGCGCCAAACGCGAGGAGCACGAGGAGAGCGGGCACACCGATCCACAACCAGTGGAGGCCCCGCCGCTCAGTGAGAGTAGACTCTGGCTCGGCGTCCAGTTCGGCCGGTTCTTCCCACTTGCCCGCGACGCCGCGCGCGTATCCGCAGGATCTCCGCCTCGATCGCGTCGCTGAGCGCGTCTGAATCGCCATGCTCTTTGGCTGCGTCAAGCGCAGCGGCGTCGCGTTGTCTGGCTTGCAGCAGGGCGAGGACGCGCTGCTTCTGAGTCTCCCGCAGAGCGGCGTACTCTTCTGCGGTGAGATCGCCCTGCTCGTGCTCCAGGTCTATTTCCTCAAGCTCTTGAAAGAGCAGCAGCGTACGCTCCGCGACATCGTCCCGTACGTTCTCCTGCCCGTGTGCGGCAGCCGCCCCTTTGCGTCCGACAAGCGGCCACAGAATCCAGCAGAGAACGGCCGCGCCGAACACACCGCCAAACACGACAATGCTCATGCGCGCTTGCCTTGCTTGTAACGCGCGAATTCCTCCTCGAAGACTTGCTCCAGCTTGCCTGCGGTCGGCGCGGGAGCGTCGGTCGCTTCATCCGCTGCAGGGACCGCCGCCGGTCGGCTTTGGCTCCAGTTCCAGAGCACAACACCAACGACAGCCGCACCAAATATCAGGACACCGATCGAACTCACCCACAATAAGAGACTGAAGCCTTCTCGTCGCGGTTCCAGCAAGACGTCCTCGCCGTAGCGGTCGACGAAGTACTGGATGATCGCTTCCTCGCTCTCCCCCTGCGCCACCTTTTCGCGGATTACCTCGCGCATCTCCTCTGCCAATTGCGACTGAGAGTACGCCACCGGGATGTTCTGGCAGACCGGACACTTGAGCTGCTTGGCGATGGCGACAGTCTGTTCGTCAATGGCTTGTGCGCCGATGGGGTGAGCGCCAAGCTGATACAGCACCACTGCGAACGCGAACGCTGCCAGGACCGCCACTGAGCGTGCTCTTGCCACTGCCGGCCTAGGTAAGTTGAGACGCCGTTTGGCTCCTATTGCAAGCCCAGGCCCGCGCGCTCGCTCTCCGCATGTGCCAAAGTACTGCATCCCGGTTGCTCCCTACGACGTGACCGTGCCCGGCGCCAAACGGCCGGTGCGCGCGTCCACAGTCACCGGCGCCGCCTCGGGCCACCAGGATATGAGGCCGCCGATCACGAGCAGCGCGCCGCCAAGCCAGAGGAAAGCGACGAGCGGATTCACGAATATGTGAAAGCTCGCCGCGCCGTCTTGACCGAAGGCAGCCATCACGATGTACACGTCGTCCAGTTGCGGATAGACCGTCTTGATCACGACCTCGCTGATCGGCTGCTCTTCCCAGTTTGCATAGATCACCTTTTGCGGCGCTACCTCAAATGACTGTCTGTCATTGCGTACGAGCAGCGACGCGATGGTGCGCTGCTTCCCCGGCTCGTTCCACGTCGTGAGTCCTTGGTAGGCCACCGTGTACTGACCGACTTCCACGCTCTGCCCGGGGCGCATGCTCACCGAGCGCTCCGTTTGGAAGAAAGAAGATCCGATGATGGCGATGCCCATGATCGCCACGCCCACGTGGACAAGGTAGCCGCCATAGCGGCGGCGGTTGTACCGGAAGACCGCGAGTAACGCGGCGGGATAGTGCGTCTGCTGCGCGCGCATGAGGGCGAGGGCGGTGCGATGGAATTCACGCATGGCCACGACCAACGCAAATGCACAAGCCGCGACGCTGAGTATGGTCCACGGAGAGCGCGCCCCCAGCACAACGGCCACCAGCGTAATGAGCGCGGCAACACCGACCGTGGTGCGCAGCCCGCGCATGAGCGCGCGTACTGCGCCGCGCCGCCACGGCACGAGCATGCCCAAGCCCATGAGAGCCACGATCGCCAAGAGCAGCGGCCCGTTGACTTGCTGGTAGAACGGCGCGCCGACGTTGATTTTAGTCCCCTGGAGCGCTTCCGAGAGCAGGGGGAAAATCACGCCGAGAAACGTCACAACGATGACTGAAACGAAGAGGAGGTTGTTAAAGAGGAATGAAGCCTCGCGCGACAGCATGGAGTCGAAGTTGTGCTCGTCGCGCAGTTGCGGCAGGCGCAGCAGCAATAGCGTCAGTGAGACGATCAGGCTCACCGCCAGGAAGCCGAAGAAATACGGACCGATCTCGGAGACCGCAAACGAGTGGACAGAGGAAAGTATGCCGCTGCGCACCACAAACGTCCCGAAGATAGCGAGATTGAATGCCACGATGATGAGCACCATGTTCCAGACCTTCAGCATGCCGCGCCGCTCTTGAACGAGGACAGAATGCACGTAGGCCGTCATGGCGAACCAGGGCATGATGGCGGCGTTTTCTACCGGATCCCAACCCCAATAGCCGCCCCAACCGAGGACGTGGTACGCCCACCACGCGCCGAGCAGGTTGCCGAGCGAAAGAAACAGCCAGGCCAGCAGCGCCCAGTGGCGCGTTGCCTTAAGCCAGCGGCTATCCACCTGTCCCGTAATCAATGCGGCCAAGGCGAAAGCAAAGGGGATAGACACGCTCACGTACCCGGCGAGCAGCATGGGGGGATGCACCAGCATGCCCGGGTCCTGGAGCAGCGGGTTGAGCCCCCGACCGTCGGGCGGTACCGGCGATATCGTCTCGAAAGGCGACGAAATGAAGTTGAGGACCATGAGTATGAACGACTCGATGGCCATGAGCACGGTGATGACGTAAGGAATGAGCTGCCGGTCGGCGCGGAAGTGGATCAGGACAACGGCAGTTGCAAGCAAGGCCAGGGTCAGGGACCAATAAAGCAACGACCCGGCCTGACCGCCGTAGAAGCCGCTGAATAGATAGGGCCACGGCTGCGAACGCGTCGACTGCGCAACCACATACTTCAGGCTGAAGTCATGCGTGACGAACGCATACATGAGGGTCAGCGCCGCGAGCACCACCAACGCGGCCACGGCGACCACGGCGTTGCGCGCGCTCACGACCAACTCCGGCACGCGCAGCCGCGCGCCCAGCACGGCGGCAACAGCGCTGTAGAGCGCCGCCAAGAACGCGATGAAGAGGAATGCCGTACCTACATTTGCCGTCATCGTGCCTTACTCACACTGCCCAGGAGTTTCGCTTATATCGCCTGCCACGTCGACACTTTCGCAGTTATTGCGGTTCCCCGAATTTGCCCCGGCTAAGGCAATTTGCGGCACCGCGCTCAATCCTCTCTTGCGCATCGCCACATGTTCTCCCACCGGAGACCTTTGCATAACTGGGCCCCGAGGGCAAGGCGTTACACCCTCTCCTCGGGGAGAGGGCCGGGGTGAGGGGATTCCTTGCTTGTTCTAATCGCAAGATACGTACAGTCAATACATTAGAGCCAAACTGATTATAAACCGAGTGGCGTTCGGGGCAGATTCACCCTCACCCCCGTATCATCCGATACTGTGTATCGGCGTACGGGGCAGGCTCTAACCCTCTCCCATCAAGGGAGAGGGGACTGCCTCCTGCGGCGAGGGTTACGCAAAGGTCTCCACCGGCGCATGATACATCCTGTACTAGACAAAGATACCGCCCATCCCGATATGCGGGATGAGCGGCCGCGTTTTCTCGCTATTCTGCCAGACGCAAAGGCCCACAACTGAGCACATACACCTGCTTCTTAACCGGGTTGGGCGTAGTCTTTTCCGGCCGGGGCTGCTTCCTCAAAGCGTGACGGACACTTTGCCAAGAGCGTGTGCGCCTGAAAGACGCCGTCTTCGCTCTGCGTTCCTTCCACGACGACTTGAACATTATCGGCAAAGATGTCGGGTACAACGCCACTGTATGCCACGGTCAGCCTGCCGCTCTCATCTTCAACTAGGAAGCGCACTTCCTGTGTTTCCGCCCCCCGTACAATCGAACCGGGCACCACATTCCCCGAGACACGGGTCTGCTGGGTCTGCGCGCGTTCGCCCATGTCCGCCAACTCGCTCACGGTGATGTAATACGCCGTGCCCGAGGGTAATGCAGCCACCACGAGGTACGCCACCGCCAGCAGGATAATGGCGCCGCCGACAATAATCTTAATGTCAAAGGAGCGGCGGCCTTTGCCATCCGCGCGTGGCAGCGCAACTTCATTTGCCATAGAGCCGGTTATCCAAATTCTAGGGAGAACGCAAGGCGATTTCCGCAATCACCTTGAGCACGTCAGCCAGCAACAACACAACACTGCCAATAACCGCAACCTGCACTACCGGCGAACGCAGCCGTCCCAGCATGCCTTGCGCCGCGGAAACTTCCCGCCCTTGCGCGCCTATCGGCTTGCGGGCACTGGACCGGCGCAGCCCGCCGGAAATGTAGACCATCCACAGTACCAATAGTACCTTAAGCACGAGCACGGCTATGTAATCCAACCCCGGATTTACGGAAGTAAGCCGGTCGTACGTCAGAATCCCGCCGGAGATGAAAAACGTCAAAATGCAAAGCTGCACGATTTCATGGAACCGCCGCTCTATCCCTAGGCGCAGGCTGTCCCAGCCGGACGCCACGTCCGCGCTCTTCACCGAGGGTCGCAGCACCAAGAGGTAGAAGAACGTCCCGCCGATCCACACCACCGCCGCAGTCAGGTGCACCCATCGGAGTGCGACGCGAAGCAGGTCGAGTGTGATCACACGCGGCGCATTCCTCAGTACCGCTTTGCTCTACGGTCTACACCTTGCTAGTGTAGCATGGGGAAACGGCGGGATGTGTCCGCGAGCCGACAATCTGCATGGGGAGCATAGGCGGGCCGGACGATTGTTAGATCGGCCGGCATTGGGGCATCGGGCCGGCTTACGCTCGGCACTGGTTGGGTTGTGCGCAACTATGGTGGAAGCCTATGTGAACCGTGCCCACCGCACTACAGGCAGCCGTAGAGAGGAACAATGGTAGTAAGTCAAACAGACACAGCCTTCTGTTCGCGGGTAGCGCAGGCGGCAGGCTTTCATCCAATCGGCACAGCGCCGACGTACCTCACGCACCTGGTTATCGAGTGCGAGGTCCCCTGGGCGCGGGAAGTAACGGATTCCACAACGTTTCCCACTGACGTTCGGGAAGTAATCGAACGCGCGGCCCGCGATGGGATCGAACCGCGCGTCACCGGCATCATTCCCGATCCGGCATACTCGCAGGTCGGCCTCACCCGACTCATCAGCTATGCGCACGGCGACGGGCAGTCGCCAACCTACGCGAAGCGGGAGTATCTCGTGCCTCCGGAGCGTTTAGCGGAACTCGTGGAGGCGCTGACTTACAATCGCGACCTTCAGCAGTTCGCTGCCTACGAACAGGCTACCGACCACATTCGCGAAATCCTGGTTTGCAACCATGGTAGCCGCGACCGTTGCTGCGCGACGTTTGGCTTCGCAATCTACCGCGAACTGCGCGAGAAGTATGCGAGCTCCCAGCCCGATGCGCTGCGCGTGTGGCGGTGCAGCCACCTTGGGGGACATCGCATGGCGCCAACGCTGCTTGACTTTCCTGAGGGTCGCTACTACGCCTACCTGACCGCCGAGTCCTTGCCCAACTTCATCGCGCGGGAAGGCTCATTTGGGGACCTGGAAGGACAGTATCGAGGGTGGAGCAGGCTGTCCCCGCTGGAGCAAGCCGCGGAGCATGCCGTGCTGCTGGCGGAAGACTGGCCGTGGGCGACGTATCGCGTGAAGAGTGAAGTCAAAGGGGACGATGCCAATGAAGGCCGGGCTACCGTGACCCTCACCTACTCGGCGCCCAATTCTTCACATGCCGGATCCTACCGGGTGGACGTGCGCGAGGCTTCCGAGCGAATGCTCACGTTTCCCAGCTCGTGCGGCAAGGAAGACGAACCCCAGCCGCAGTACGTGGTAGAGCGCATCGAGAAGCAAGATTCTACCCCGTAGTATTGTTCGACTTGCCGCAGCCCGGTTCGACAAGGCAATTGCGAATCCCGCTCAGATCAAGCCGTCCCCCCAGAGCCTGTCAAAGGGCACTCACTCCGCCGTTCGCCCTGAGCCCGTCGAAGGGGCACCGCCCACGCCGTTCGCCCCGTGTCAGTCGAGAGCCAGTCGCAATCTCATTCGCCCCGAGCCTGTCGCAGGGCACCGCCCGCGCCGTTCCCCCCGTGTCAGTCGAGAGCCAGTCGCCATCTTGTTCGCTCCGAGCCTGTCGCAGGGCACTCACCCCTCCGTTCGCCCTGAGCCCGTCGAAGGGGCACCGCCCGCGCCGTTCCCTCTATGTCGGTCGAGAGCCAGTCGCAATCTCGTTCGCCCCGAGCCTCTCGCAGTGCACCCACCCCTCCGTTCGCCCTGAGCCTGTCGAAGGGCAACTCTTTGCGGGTTAGGCACGCATACGGTGCCTCCTACCGCAATTCCAGCACGCGTTCTACAAGGATGTCGCTCAACGCCGTGCCCACCGGCGTCGGATAGGTAATCAGCACCCGCAATGCGCCGTCTCTATCGATCAAGAACACCACGTCTTGGTGCAACACCTCGCCGGGCTTGCTTGGCTTCGGCTCGCCGGCCGACACATAGTAAGCGCCGACGACTTCTGTCACCGCCTCCCACTCTCCACTTAGAAAATGCCAAGCCGGGCTCTCGTCGAGTCCCTGACTCTGCAGAAAGGTCTGCATCGCCGCCTGGCTCTGTTCGCCAGGATTGATATTGATCGCCAAGACAACGAGGTCTTGGGCATCTAACCCTAGCTCATCGTACGCAGCCGCAATCTCCTGGGCGAGAATCAGGCAATTGTCCGTGCACAGCGGATCGAGAAACGTGAGCAATACCACCTTGCCTTGCTGGTCGGCCAGGGATACCGCCGCGTCTCGGTGGTCTCGGAGAGTGAATGCTGGCGCGGGACCGCTTTCGAGATCAGTGCCGGTATAGCTCAACGTGCCCCCGGTAACATAGGGCCAGATATACGGCATGAAAGGGAAGAGCTGCGGATTGACTTGCGTGACGGCAAACGAGGTGATCAGAAAGACCGTTACCGCGAACGCAAGCGCTTTGACGTGTCGAATTGGGTCTCGCATGGATTCAGCATAGCAGAATCCGCCATGCACATTGCGCCGCGCCCTCCCTGTGCAGGAGTAGGACGGTAACTCGCCAGTGTTCGTAGACGGCGCGCGGTTTCCAAGAGACGCTAGCGTCTTTATGCGCGATGCACCGCCCCTAGCACATTCCTATTAAAGAACGACCGCACTAGCGGGAGTGTCGCCAGTGCGGTCGTTGTTCATGTCTCTGCTACGCTGTTGCGCTGCAATTGAACGCAGCCAGCGCTCATTCCACTTCGACGGCGCGGAGTGAATCGTCATGAATGTCAGAATTTGCGGTCTGGAACGACTTCCAGACTCCACTGGCAAAGACACTGGCGCCGTCATCAGTAGCCGCCCAGGCACGACCTTGTGAATCAATGGCAATGTCATAGACGTCATTGCTTGCAATGCCCGAGGTAAATCGATTGTAGTTTGCCCAGTTGGTGCCATCGTACACGCTGACCCCGTTTTGGGTAGCCAGCCAGACTCTTCCATCCGGGCGGCTTACAGTGATATGGCGAATCGTATCGTTGGTGATGTCAGAATTGGTCCTGTGATAGTTAATCCACGTCACACCATTGAAAACGCTGACACCGTTGCCATTCGTGCCGACCCATACATTGCCGGACAGATCAACCGCTAGACTCGTGGTGTCCACGCTAGCAAGTTCATTTTGGAACACCTGCCAAGTGCCGTTATTGTAAATCGCAACACCATTGTTGGTGGCCAGCCACACCCGGTTGAGCTGCTCGCCGATTATCAGCACGTCTCGGACGACATCGGACGGGATATCGGAGTTACTCCTGTCCAAAGTCTCCCATCTTATGGAAGTGCCCGAAATGCGACCAAAGGAAGCGCCGTCTCCGTCCGTGCCGATCCAGACCAAGTTACCCACAGTGTGCACGGCCGTGACTTCGTTTCCGGCGAAGCCCGATGCACTCGTGGTGAAAGGCACCCAGGAAGAGCCTTTCAACCACAAGAGACCTTCTTCGGTCGCAATCCACTTCGACCCATCTGTACTGACAAAGATGTCATTAATCTCGTCGCTCGGGAGAGGATCCTTGAAAGCACGAGTCGTATCCCAGTCTGTGCCGTCATAGTGGGCAAGACCCTTCGTAGCCGTACCGAACCAGACGCTCGTCCGCGCCGGTGTAACCGGAGGCTGTGTGGGTACCGCCGTAGCTGTAGGCGCCGGGGTCGTACCGGGAACCGGTGTGGTTGTGGGTCCAGCCGTTGACTCCGGCTGGGGAACAGGCCTTGTGTCGGGGGTCACCGGCCTGCCGTCCGACGTGAACCGGTGTACGACACGCGGCACAGAGTATTGCTGCCCGGCATTGAGTGCGGTTGACGGCCGGAACGCCGCATAGGTCCGCCAACTGAACTTCGGATAGTTGAGATTGCGGAGGTCGTCGCCGAGCAGCCGGAGCTTCACCGGTTCCGGGTCCCCGCGATGGTGTTCGAACACGGCTGACTGAAAGTACTGGCGAATGAAACCAGGGTCCGCCGCCTCGATGAACAGCGTGCCGGCGGAGCGATTGTCAATGCGCGCGTCGGTCTTGGGAAAACCAAAGGCGTCCACACCGCCCAGCGAATCGAAGAAGCTCTTGAATCCCGTGTAAATGCCTTCAATCGAGAAGTCGGAGACCTTATGGCCCCACGGCCCGAGTTCTTCGCCCGGATGAGGATTGAAACGTCCCGGCTCGACGCCGAGGTCGACGCTGCCGCCGGAGCCGCCGCCAAAGAAGTCCCACGCCAACCGGCGCTCCATGACGTAGCGCCCAAGGTCAATGCGCCAGTGCCAGTCGACCACGCCGCGTTGATAATACTGGGAGAGGTTGCCGGGCTCCTCCTCAACCACCTCTGAGGTGGGAAAGCCCCAGCGGGTCAGCCCGCCGGTAGCATTGTAGTGATCGAGGAAGTTTACTTCGTACACTTGCCCATTCCGGATGACGCGGAGGTTCGGGATATTGTGCTCAAGCGTCGTATCGAAAAAGTTCTTGGTGACCTCCGCCGAGGTAAAGGTCGTGGTTTCCTGCGCGCTGACGGTTGCTATCGTAGGAACCAATAGCAACACCAACAGGGCCAGCGCCCCAGTAACCTGACGCGCCCGTTTCATCCATCGCATCGTGAGATAACTCTCCTCTTCACCGTGGTTTGACCGCCAGAATGGTCAGATTTCACTGCATAGCAGTCGAGAATGTACGCAAAGCGCGCCCTGGAAGAAACATCCCTTATCCCCGAGCTGACGCTTATTTTGGGGGGCGCGCGGAAGACTCGTGCCTTCTGAGAGTACCATAGTTTCCAAGGCATGTCAGCTTGCGACAACATCACGTTTACGGATACACGCTCGCGTGCCTATAATGGCGTGAATCGTTCCGGCTTCGCCGGCGTCACACGGGTTTTTGCTAGTTGCCGCGTGTCGGGAATTGAACGAGCCCGTGATATCGGTTCTTGCTAACCCGGCGCAGGTCGAAGTATTCATTTTAGCCCTCGCGGCGACGGCGATCGCGCAGCGAAACAGTGTTACACAAATCCGCGTCGTGCCGCTGGTGGGAGCGCACTCTTGTTCCGAGCCGCGGGCATCCGGCCCCATGTGACATGATGCAAGCCAAGAAAGAAGCAGTCTGATGAAGACGTACATTGCCGTTGACATGGAAGGGATCAGCGGTGTCATTCTTCCTGAGCAGCTTGGGCACGGCAAGCTATTCTATCAGGAAGCGCGCCGTCAGTTAGTGAGAGATACGAACGCCGTGATTGCCGGTGCGCTGGAGGCCGGCGCCGACGACGTGCTTGTGGTCGACGCCCACTCTTCAGGCTTCAACTTCATCTATGAAGAACTCCACTCCGCCGCCGAATACATCATGGGCGGCGCCCACCAGGAGCGGTTTCCCTTCTTGGAAGATGCCGACGTCATGCTGTTGGTGGGTTACCATGCCATGTCCGGCACTGCAAACGCCGTGCGCGACCACACCATGAGTTCGGCCTCCTATCAGGACATTCTCATCAACGGCCTGCCAGCGGGCGAAATCATGATCGATGCCGCCCTCGCCGGGGCGCACGGCGTGCCGGTCGGCCTGGTCACCGGCGACGATAAGGCCTGCGCCGAGGCCCGCGCTCTCCTTGGCGCCGTTGAAACCGCCCAGGTGAAACAGGCCATCGGTCGCCATGCGGCGCGCATGCTGTCACCGAAGCGGGCGCGAGATCTGCTGCAAGAGAATGCCCGCAGCGCCGTGGCGCGCGTGAGTGAACTCACGCCCTACATAGTCAGTCCGCCGGTTACGGTGCGCGTTCGTTACAACAGCACGGATCTTGTCGACCGTATCTACTTTGACGGCAACGCCTGCAGGAAGATCGATTCGAGAACGGTCGAGTATCGCGGTGACGATGTGCTGTCAACACTGAGCACAGCCAAACTGATCCAACCGTACTCCGCGCCAGGTGGAGCCACTCTTTGACGTCAACGCTACCGGAACAGACACATAGCATTTACTCCTTATGTCACTGAGATCGGAGCGAGAAATCTAAAGTGACGCGGGACGTATCCCCCGCATTTGAGGGCGAGCGATTGGCGGGAAACGGATGGAAACTCGCCCTTACTTGATACGGGCAGGCATTGCTCAAGCCGCACGAGCGCGCGAAGAACGAGCGCAAGCGCACTAAAGAAGCGCACAAAGAAATAGAGAACGCGAGCGCACGAAAATGAGAAGTCGCCTCCTTGTCCGTCATTCCCGCGCACGCGGAATTCCATCTTTTCTGCGCCCGTCCTGGATTCCTCGCCCCCGCGCGGGGCGCTTGCGCGGGAATGACGAAGGTTGGCGGTTTGTTTTCATGGCAATGACGGAACGGACCGAGGCGCGGGAAGAATTAGCGTAAGCCACCACACCCACAGAGCTGGGGGTCTCGGGGCAGGCGCAGGTTGCAATCCTGCGCTAACGGAGGCCACTCCTGTGCGGACGGGAAGTCTTCGGTTTGGTTCCGCGCGGGACTGGCGAAGAAACATGGAATAGCTTCACGGCAAAGCAACAAACGCGCCGGAAGCGAAGGAGAAGACCATGGAAAGATACGTTTGGCAACACATGCGGCGGGAAGAAATCGCGGAAATGCGCGACCACGGCGCCGTCGTAATACTGCCGGTCGGGTCAATCGAGCAGCACGGCCGTCACTTGCCCGTGGATACGGACATCTTCATTGCGGAGGCGGTTGCGCTGTCCGCGGCGCAGACGCTCCTACAAGAGATTCCCGTGCTCGTGGCCCCGCCCATTTGGACGGGAGTTTCGCCGCACCATATGCACTTCACGGGCACCCTCACGCTCTCCGTCGACACATTCTCTCAAGTGATACGCGAGGTCGTCACCTGCATGTGGCAGCACGGCTTCCGGCACATCCTGGTGCTGAACGGCCACGGCGGCAACGACCAGACGCTCAAGTCCACCACGCTCAAGCTCGGCGCCGAGGGCATCGAAATCGCCGCCGCGACGTACTGGGATTTGGCGGCGGCGGAACTGGCGGCCATGGTCGAGGGCGACCGTAAGAAGGTCGGCCATGCATGCGAGATCGAGACCTCGATTATGCTGTACCTCCGGCAGGAACACGTGGACATGAACACGGCGGTGAAGGACCTGAGCGTCCCGCCCACGCGCATGCCCACGGGCGGGCCCGTCTACTTCTGGCCGGTCTTCGATCCGGGCACGACCGGCGTGTCGGGAGACCCGACTTTGGCTACTGCCGAAAAAGGCAAAGCCTTCCTGGAAGTAATCACGCAGAACCTCGCCGACTTCATACGCACGTACCACAAGGCGCAAGTACCATAGCCAGATGAAGATCAAGGATATCCAGACATTCATTGTCGACGGCCAGTGGTGGAATTGGGTCTTTGCCAAAGTCACCACGGATACCGGTCTCCACGGCTGGGGCGAAGCGCCGCTGGCGTGGAAAGAACACACCGCGGCTACTGCGATCAAAGAACTCGGCGCAGTACTCATCGGCGAGGACCCGCGGCACATTGAATCAAGTCTGCAACTGCTGCACCGCGGCGAGTACGGCGGCACCGGACCGGTCTACAACACCGCCATCAGCGCCTTGGAACAGGCGTGTTGGGATATCAAAGGCAAGGACGCCGGTCTGCCGGTGCACGCGTTGCTCGGCGGCCCCTGCCGCGACCGGATCCGCGTGTATGCCAATGGCTGGTTTGAGGGCGCTAGCACACCGGACGAATTTGCCACGGCAGCGCAAGCGGTGGTGGCGCAAGGCTACACCGCACTGAAGTGGGACCCTTTTACCGCGTGGATCACGGCTTCAGAGCGGGAAATCAAGGAAGCGGCAGCCAGCGTGGCATCGGTGCGCGAAGCGGTGGGCGATGGCATCGACCTCTGCATTGAGGTTCACGGTCGCCTCAACGTCACGAGCGCGATCGCGGCAGCTGAAGCCCTGCGCCCTTACCGTCCGTTCTTCTACGAGGAGCCGCTGCGGCCGGACAATCCTGCCGCGTATGCCAAGCTGGCGCGGGCACAGATCGGCATGCCCATCGCGGCGGGCGAGCGCTTCTTCACCCGCTGGGGCTTTCGCGAGTACATCGAGCAGCAGATTCTCGACATCATCCAGCCCGACATCAGCCACACCGGCGGCATCCTGGAGGCAAAGAAGATCGCGGCCTGGGCCGAGACCTACGACGTCCCGGTTGCGCCCCACAACCCCTACGGTCCAGTGGCGATGGCGGCGACCTTGCAGGCGGTCGGCTGCATTCCCAACGTGCTCATCCTCGAGTCTTTCTTGTTCGGCTGCCCGTGGCGCCAGGACATCGTCAAAGATTCGCTGGAAGTCCTGCAGCCGGACGGCACGTTACGCATCCCGGACGCGCCGGGCTTGGGCATCGAATTGGATGAGGAAGAACTGCGCAAGCGCCCCTATCGGAATATTCCCACCCCGTGGAGCAGGCCAACCGTGGACACCTGGGGCGGAACCATCTTTAACGATCCGACTGCAGCGCAGCCAAAGGAGTAGCGCAGTGAGCCGCCCAAATCCACAGTTGGTTATGGTACGCCCGCACTTGGACGATCTCCCCCCGCTGCAGGTGCCGGCACCCTACCGCATCCGCTCCTATCAACCCGATGACGAAGTCCTTTGGACGGAACTTGTGGGGGTAGCCATGAACTCGCGTTGGACCGTGGAGGCGTGCCGTGAGAACATCATCGCAGCACCGGGATTCGATCCGGGGGGCATGTTCTTTGCCGTCCACGGCGAAAAAGCAGTCGGAACCGCCACGGCGTTTCACGAAGAGAATAATCCGCCTGAGCGCGGCACCGTCCATATGGTCTGCGTGCATCCGGACCATCGCGGCCAGGGTCTTGGCATCTGGCTCTCACTGGCGGTCTTGCACCGCTTCCGCGAGCGCGGCTTGCAGTCGGTGCAACTCCTCACCGACGACGTGCGTCTCCCTGCGATACACATCTATCTGAAACTCGGCTTCGAACCGCACATGAGTCATCCCAGCTATCCCAAACGCTGGGAGGCGATCATGGAGACGCTCCGCCAAACCGGCTTCGCCTAGACGGGGCCTACCGTCTCGAATCGTCATGCCACTTGCGATTCAACAGGCCCGGCACGACCGGATCTCTTACTTGCCGTTCGCCCTGAGCTTGACGAAGGGCGAGTTTTTACTGAGCGATATATTTCCGGGATGGGTTCTACAGAATTCCCACGCCCGAGGTAATCGAAAGCAGTCCGGTGCAGAGCACGATCACCAAGACCAGGCGTTTGAAGTACTCCTCCGGCACCTTGCGCGAGAGCAAGATCCCCAAAACCATGCCGGCAGCGAGCGAAGGCAAGAACAGCAGCGCATACCGCGCGACCTCTCCGGTGAATAGACCGCTCGCCGCATGGGCAGGAATAGTGATGGCGTTGAGAAATACGAAATACGCGGCCAGGTTCGCGCGAAAGACCTGCTTCAGCATGCCTTGGTTGGAGAAGAAGAGGATGACGGGCGGCCCGGCCATGGCAATGCCCGAGGCAAGCAACCCGCTCGCAATACCAACCGGCGCAAGCGCTAGCTTTTCATTCTTGATCTCCAGGTTGACGCCCAGCAGCAACGCCACCGCGAAGAACACGATCACAGCGCCAATGATGGTCTTGAGCGCGCCTTCGCTCAGGGCAAGCAGCACGTAGACGCCAAGCGGCAGACCAATGAGGCCGGTCGCCATCAACGGCCAGATGCGCCGGAGGTCAACCTTCCGAATGACCTCCAAGAGTATGAACAGAGAGACCAGGAAGATGTGCGTCGTGACGGCAGGCACCACGACGCGCGGCGGCAGCACGAGTAGCAGCAAGGGCACACTGACAAGACCGTAGCCAAACCCGGCCAAGCCCGCGACGGTAGCCGCGAAGAACGTCACCAAGCCGCCGGTGAGGAGAAGCACTTGGAATTCAGTCATGTGAAGCAGCAGCCGGGAGAACGAGCGGGCACGGTTGCGCCAGTCGAGAGTAGCCAAGCGCGGCGCACGCATAGCACAGAATCTTGAAGCGCCCGCCCGTCATTGTGACCGGTGATCTCTGACTCACCACCGTGTTTCACCAGGCGCCTCATCTCGCTGACTGGGGAACGAATTCTCGCACAGTTACGCTGCTTCCAAAGCGCTTGCCGGTAGATTGAGGGAACCCACCGCACTCCCGCAGGATGACGCCGCCGTCGCGCACGTCGAACGTTACGGCGTAGTAACGTTTCACAGGGTCATTGCTCGGCACCGTGCCCGCTGCCTGCTTACGCACGTGCCTCTTCTCCGTACACTGCATCGTTACTTGCAGTCTTTCCGGATCAAAGTCCAATCTGGTCTCCAGGAAGTCAACATGCTCCGGCTGGGATTGCTCGTGATTTCGGTTTGGGACAGGCTCCCGCACCGCAGGTACCGGCAGGCGCTCGGTCGTAAATTCCGAGAGCGCGCTCGGCGCCCCATCATACGCGGCAAGCATGGCCCGCTCATCCAGCCGCTGGCGCACGGCAGCCAGCGTGCCGAGCCCGAACGCCTGCAGAAGCTCCCACTCGGGGAGCGTCAACGACGGCGTGCATGGATCAGCGAGACGGGCTCGCTCCAAACGCCGCATAGCCGGAGAGCACTCGTCCCACGTTGCGCCAGGCTTGTCGGGGCACTGCATTGGCATAGCAACTTTCGTACTAGGGCAAATCTTTACATAAGCCCAAGAGCAGCCCCTGAGCCGGATCGGCGACCTTCCGTCCCGATGTAGTAGGCCCGGTCTTGAATAAGGCTAGACGGTTGAAACCAGCCTGGTCCCGGTGCGCTTTCCCCGAACGCCGGCACAAAGACGCCCACTGCAGGCGCGGTGCCGCACGCTCCGCCGTGTACTGATACCGGCAGAAATCCAGAATTGTCCGGCGCCGCCGGTATTGTACCATGGAGAGAACGACCGCCTAAGAACACGGATGACACTCATGGGCTGCCTGTGGCAATTCTATAAGGCGCTGGCTGTATTCTTCTTTACGCTGTTCTTACTTCTCATCCTCTTGGGCGTGATCCTGGTTGCGGGGACTGGCGTTGTGGAAGTACCGGGACTGAGTAGGCTCTTCGGTCAGAGTACGGCGCCTACGCCCACCACTACGGTCGTCCGAGACTCCGCAGCAACACAGGAAGCCAGCGGCGACGCCGGCGCGGCCGGTACACCTGTCCCAGAAGAAACAGCGGCAATCGAAGCGGATTCAGAGCAGTCCGCGGCAATCAAGCGCGCCGAGGACGCCATCGATCAGGCGGACGAAGCCGGCCCCTTCACAATTGAGGTCTCTGATAGCGATCTGACAGCGTTGTTGGGCGAGCTCACCGCTTCCCTCGACAATCCGCCGGTGTCCAATCTGGTCGTTACGTTCGAACAGGATGCCTTTGTGGCCAGCGGCACGATCACAACACCCTTCCGCGCCAACATCCAGACACGCGGACACTTTGTCGTCGGCGAGGAGACTGTGCAGATCGAGTTCACCGAGGCAAAACTGGGCACCTTCACCATGCCGAATGCCCTGCGGGATCAACTGAGCGGGCTCGCCAACGAGTTTCTCGATGAGAACGTCGGCGAAACGCAAGGGCTGCGCATCGAGAGTGTCGAGATCCTGCCGGGCAAGATCATCGTTACCGGCGAGCGGCTCGAAAGGTAGTGCCCGCATTCTGACTGCTAGGCGGGACCCTACCATTAAGACGCTACCGGCAAGTGAGCAGCCCATACCTCCACGCCGCCGCGCGGTGCCTGCCACCTTTCAGCGCCGAGCCAGCGGCAGGAGCCGGCGTTGCGCTTCCAAACACGAACGCCGGTGAATTCTGTACCATGGGTTAATGACGACGTAATGCCGTGAACCAAGGTGCTGCGCTATGGGGCGGATGCGGTCACAGGTTAAAGGGGTAGCCGTCCTCGCGTGCCTGCTGCTCCTCGCGCAGTGCGGCGGCGAGTTACAAGCGCCGGAGACCAGAGAAACACCACAAGCGACCCCTAGCACGACGCAGGTGGCGGAGTCGCCAGCGCCGACGACGTGGGTTTCTTGCCTGCCGCCGCAAATGGAAGCGCTTGCGATGCCTGCGCTCTTGTGTCCCTCCCCAGCGCCGGGGCAGTTTATGTTAACCATTACCGACCAGGAATTGACCCCGAAAGTCAGAGAAGCAATCGCGGCAAGTGACGATGAAGGGGAAGTAACGGACGTTGTGCTTGTCTTCGAACAGGACGCCTTCACAATTCGAGGTCGGATTGTGCGCCCATTTAGCGCCACGATCCAAGTGACCGGGAACCTTGTCGTACGCACCGGCAGAATAGAGGTCGACAGTGTAAAAGGGAAATTTGGCATCTTCTCCGTGCCGGCGTGGTACATCGCGGAGGCCACCGCTGAGGTGAATGAAAAGCTCGATCCATGGTTCAGGACGGAGTACGGGATACGCGTAACGAACGTCGAGATTGTGCCGGGAGAGCTACGCCTTACCGGCGAATCCCTGCGCAAGCAGGAGTAGACAGCGTGCCGCTGCCCACCTGCATGCACGCCGCGTTTCGCCTGCTTGTCCCCAAAGGGGATTTCTTGCGTAACCGTGTCAAGCCTTTGCATTTGGGGCTAGAACAGAGCCGTTTCTCCCCTCACCCCAGCCCTCTCCCCAGGAAGAGGGAGCATGTGTTAGCTGACGTCTGAGTTTGTGCAAGAGTCTCGGCAGGGGAGCAGAGCGTACCAAACAAGCAAGGTGAAAAGGTAATGGGCTAACCGTGCCTGAGCTTCCCGAAGTCGAGACCATTCGCCGCAGCCTGGTACCGCATCTTGTCGGCGACGCAATTGGCGCGGTGCCCTTGCTCGATCCCCATGCCGTGGCGGAACCCGCCCCCGACGCCATCGCTGCATTGCTGCCGGGACAGCGCATCGCCGCCATCAGCCGCCGGGCAAAATATCTGGTCTTCGCCCTCGGCACCCTCAATCTCGTCGTGCACCTGCGCATGAGCGGCCGCCTGAAACTCACAAAGCCCGTGGAGGACATGCGCTATCTGCGCGCGCAATGGAATCTTACATCGGGGCACGTGCTCTGCTTCCACGACGTGCGGCGCTTCGGCCGCATCTGGCTGGTGGATGGCGACCGCTTGGCTGAGCTTCTCGCGCCGCTTGGGCCGGAGCCCTTCGATCCTCACTTGACTGTTGACGCGCTGCAAGAACGCCTCGGCCGCCGCACCACGTCCTTGAAGTCCCTATTGCTCAATCAGAATTTCATCGCCGGTCTCGGCAACATCTACGTGGACGAAATCCTGTTTGCCTGCAAGCTGCATCCCCGCGCGCCGGCCGATTCGCTCTCCGCGTCACAGGTCGCCGCACTTCTGGAAACTACACGGGACATCCTGCGCTCGGCCATTGCACACGGGGGCACAACCTTTGACGCCGTTTACAGCGATGCCGAAGGCAAACCCGGCCGCTACCGCCAACACCTCAAGGTCTACCGGCGCACGGGTGAGCCCTGTCTGAGTTGTGGCGCGCCCATCGAGCGCATCGTCGTGGCGCAGCGCGGCACCCATTTCTGCCCCAAGTGCCAGGGCTAGTCGCTTTAGCCTTCAAGTGGAGAACTGCCCAAGAGACCGGCCTGATACCAGTCCCCATCGAACAGCCACTCCACACATGAGATTCCCGCTCTCACCGTCCCACGGCCACGGGCGAGAACGCGCAACGATGATCGTTTGACCGACGAGGGAAACGCGTGCTAGCATGCACATTAACGTAAACGTGCGGGTTAGGCGTACAGACCGTGAGTCACTACTCAGATAGGAGTACTCACCGCGCCACGACGCAGACTTGAGAAACGGAGGTGAAGAGTAGCCGGCCATGGATACGTTGCGGCGGCTCTTCTTCTATACGTGGCGCTATCGAAAGCTTGCGTTTCTGGCGTATAGCGCCTTGATGTGCACCACCCTCCTGAGCCTGGTCATACCGCGCTTGATCGGCGGCGTCGTGGACGAGGCGCTGGGCGGTGAGCAAGAACAAGCCGATGGGGAAGGCGCGGCGGCGGCGAGCGCGGAAACGTTGTTCTCCCTCGACCCCGTTGAGATACTCTTCCTCTTCGCCGGTTTCATTCTGGCCGCAACGCTCGTCAAGGGCATCTTCACGTTTTCCCAGGTCTTTCTTGCCGAATACCTCTCGCAGCGCGTGTGCTTCGACCTGCGCAACCGCATCTTCAATCAATACCAGCGCCTTTCATTTGCCTACCACGATCGTTCGCAGACCGGACAGCTCATGTCGCGCGCCACGAGCGACGTGGAGCAGATCCGCTTCTTCGTTTCTCAAGGCCTCATAAACGGGGCCCTGATGCTGTTGACCTTCGTGGCGGTGCTGGCGGTCCTGGTACTGACAAACTGGCAACTGGCCCTGCTCTCGCTTGCCACGATGCCGGTGCTGTTCGTCATCGCACTGTTCTTCGCGCGCCAGTTGCGGCCGATGTTCAGCCTGGTGCAACAGGAGACCGCGGAGCTTAGCACCGTCCTGCAGGAGGACCTTTCCGGCATGCGCGTGGTGCGGGCATTTGCCCAGGAAGACCGCGAGACGGAGAAATTCCTGTTTCGGAGCGACAAACTGGCGGTGGCAACGTCGCGCACGATGGAACTCTTTGCCATGCGTAATCCACTGCTGCAGTTCATCGCGGGCATCGGCACCGCCGCCGTGGTCTGGTACGGCGGGCTGCAAGTGATAGCAGGCGGCATGAGCCTGGGGACCCTCGTCGCCTTTAGCGCCTACCTGATGTTGCTGCAACGACCGATCCGCATGTTGGGCATGACGATCAACACATACGCCCGCGCGATTGCGGCCGGAGAACGCATCTTCGAAATCCTCGACACGCAATCGGAAATCGAAGAGAAGCCCGACGCCATCGATGTAGCCACCGTAGCAGGCAACGTCAGATTTGAGGGAGTTTCCTATACTGCCAGCGGACTGCCCGTCCTGAATGACATCCACATCGAGGCCAAGGCCGGAGAGGTGGTCGGCATCGTCGGGAGCACCGGGTCGGGCAAGAGCACCATCATCAACCTGCTGCCCCGCTTCTACGACGTATCCGCGGGCAAGATCACACTGGACGGCTACGATATCCGCGATCTTACTTTTCGCGCGTTGCGCCAGCACATCGGCCTCGTAGCGCAGGAGACTTTCCTCTTCGCGGCATCCATACGTGAGAACATCTCCTACGGGCGTCCGGACGCAACCGAAGAGGGCGTGATTGCGGCGGCAAAGGCGGCGCAGGCGCATGAGTTCATCAGTGAATTGCCGGAGGGCTACGACACGCACGTCGGCGAGCGCGGCGTAACGCTTTCCGGCGGTCAGAAACAGCGCGTGGCGATCGCCCGGGCCCTGCTGCTCGATCCCCGGGTGCTCGTCCTCGACGAATCCACCTCGGCGGTAGACACCCGCACGGAAGCGGCGCTGCAGATCGCGCTGAAGGCCCTCATGCGCGGGCGCACGACCTTCATCATCGCGCAACGCGTCTCCAGCGTGCGCGAGGCCAATGAGATCATCGTGCTCGATGAAGGACGCATCGTGCAGCGCGGCACACACGAAGCGCTGGTTACCCAAGAGGGCCTGTACCGTGACATGTACGTGTACCAACTGCAGGAGCAGGAGGAGCACATAGCACGGCAACAGGCGGCCCAAGCGGCCGGCAACTCTCCGCAGGGCGCGCTCGTTGGCGTTGACGGTGGGGAAGCAGGCGGGAGTAACGGTAGATGATCAGCGGCGGCTTTGACATGGGGGGCTTCAGCTCCCGTGGCGGTTTCAGTTCCCGGGGCAGCTTCGGCTCTCGCGGCAGCAGTTGGGGCGGCGGCGGCGATAGTGTGGAGATTGACCCCGACGCGAAGGCGTTCGACCAAGACGTCGTGCGCCGCATGTTGCCATTTCTGAAGCCCCACGTGGGACAACTGGTGGTAGCTATCTTTCTCGTCGTGGTGACATCCTGCGCCACCATGGCGGGGCCGCTCTTGATCAAGATCGCCATCGATGACGGCATTGATAAAAAAGACCCACGCCTCTTGGCGTTTGCGGCTGTCCTCTATCTGCTGAGCCTGGTCGTGATGGGCGTGTCCTCGTATACCCACGGCGCCATGATTGCGGCAATTTCGCAGCGCATGCTCCACACGTTGCGCGTGCGCGTCGTAGAGCACCTGCAAAAACTCTCGTTTCGCTACCTCGATAGCAATGAAATCGGCGTCATCATTGCCCGCGTGACCAGCGACGTCAACGCGCTCAACAACGCATTTTCCCAAGGTTCCATGACGCTGGTCGCCGACTTCCTCGTGCTTGTGCTCATCCTGGGCGCCATGTTGCTGCTGGACCCTGCGCTCTCGCTGGTCACGTTTGTCGTCATGCCAATCATGTACCTCATAACGAGAGTCTTCAGCGGTCAGGCCCGCCAGCGCTACCGGGAAGTGCGCCATCGAGTGGGGATGGTGTACGCAAATCTGCAGGAGAACATCAGCGGTGTCCGCGTTGCCCAGTCATTTACACGGGAAGACCTAAATTACCGGCAGTTTCAAGGCACGAACCGCGAAAACTTGGATGCGTCAATGCGCGCGGCGCGCGTGATGGCGGCATTTCCCCCGGCCGTTGAATTAGTCACGGCGCTGGCCATCGGCATCGTCATCGTCTACGGCGGCTACCGCGTGATCAACGACGCGATCAGCGTCGGCGTGCTGGTAGCCTTCTTGTCATACGTCCAGCAATTCTTCATGCCCATTCGCGAAATGTCGCAATGGTACACCAACCTCCAACAGGCCATGGCGGGTGGAGAGCGCATCTTCCAGCTTCTCGACACCGATCCGGAGATCGTTGACAAGCCGGACGCCTTCGCGCTACCGGCGGTGAACGGCCACGTGCGCTTCGAGGACGTGACGTTTGGCTACGACCCCGATCAGCCGGTGCTCTTGGACATCAATCTGGAGGCCAAGCCCGGTGAGACCATCGCGCTCGTAGGCCCCACCGGCGCGGGCAAGACGTCCATCGTCAACCTCCTTATGCGCTTCTATGACGTACAAGAAGGGCGGATCGCAATCGACGGCCACGATCTGCGCGACGTGCAGATCCGTTCGCTGCGCAGCCAGGTCGGCATGGTGCTGCAGGATAGCTTCCTCTTTTCCGGCACGATTCTGGAGAACATTCGCTACGGCAAGCCCGATGCCAGCATGGAGGAGGTCGAGGCAGCCGCGCAAGCCGTAGGCATCGACGGCTTCATCAAGCGGCTGCCGGACGGCTACAATACGCCGGTGATGGAGCGCGGCGGGCGGCTCTCCGTGGGACAACGGCAGTTGATCTGCTTCGCCCGCGCGCTGCTCATCGATCCGCACATCCTCATCCTCGATGAAGCCACCAGCAGTGTGGACGCCCATACGGAGATCCTCATCCAGCGCGCCCTGGCAACCCTCCTGGAAGGGCGCACGGCCTTCGTGATCGCCCACCGCCTCTCTACCATCAAGAATGCCGACAACATTCTCGTGCTGCGCGACGGCAAGATCGTGGAACGCGGCGCGCATGACGATTTGCTGGCGGCACAGGGCTTCTACGCGGAACTCTACACCACCGGCGTGACTGCCGGCATGGATGGCGAGGAAGCGGTTGAGAGCCCAAGCGCCGTGCCTTCTTCGTAAGTGCGCTCTACCAAGACTTTCCCAAAGCAGCGCGCCTCACGCGATAAACGTGAGGGAATCCGGGAGAAGCCTCACCAGATTTGCGCCGCCGCCGGCCCCAGCAGCACTGGCGCCGGACCTGGTATTTCACAGGCATTGGGGCGCCCGGACGCAAAATGCGGGCTTTCTGCGACGAATGTCTATTTCGCTGGCGGAGCGACACCCACGACTCGACCCATTACAGTGCGTTGGCGGATTGACCACAGCGCTTAGATGTGCATGCGTTTGGCGCGCGGGACTGTATGGTATAATGAGCGTACTGACAAGGCAGCAGACGGCGTCGCGATTCGCACTGAATTGGCATCCAACGTAGGAAGTATATTGTGGATAGTAAGTGGCTGAAGAACGGTTTTGTCTACCTGGTCATTACCGTTGCGATTCTGGCTATCATCTTTACCCTGTTTGCTAATGAGCCCCGCGAGAATACGACAGTCTCTCTGACTGAATTCATGGCTACCGTGCAGGACGCGGCGCTGAATGAACAGTATCCGAGCGTTATCGTAACGGACAACCATCTGGTAGCCGAGATCGAAGATAGGCGCATCACCGCGCGCAAAACCGATCAGATGGACATCCTCGAGGCATTGCGTGACGACGGAGTGCCTTACGACAAGATCAAGGTAACGGTGCGCGAGCCCAGCCAGTTCAGCAATCTTCTCCCCATACTCGGCACATTCCTCCCCATACTCATCTTTGGCGGCATCTTGCTGCTCATGATGCGCCAGGCGCAGGGCACGAATAACCAAGCCCTCTCATTCGGCAAGAGCAAGGCGCGAGTCTTCAAGAGCAACAAGCCAACCATCACGTTTGCGGAAGTGGCGGGCGTGGAGGAAGCGAAAGAAGAGCTCCAAGAGGTTGTGGCATTTCTCAAGTATCCGGAGCGCTTCCAAGCCTTGGGGGCGCAAATCCCCAAGGGCGTGCTGCTCGTCGGCCCGCCCGGCACCGGCAAGACCCACATATCACGGGCCGTGGCCGGTGAGGCGGGCGTGCCCTTCTTCAGCATCAGCGGTTCGGAATTCGTCGAAATGTTCGTGGGCGTCGGCGCTTCCCGCGTGCGCGACCTCTTCGACCAAGCCAAGCGCAATGCGCCCTGCATCGTCTTTGTTGACGAAATCGACGCCGTGGGACGGCAGCGCGGCGCGGGCCTCGGCGGCAGCCACGATGAGCGTGAGCAAACGCTCAATCAAATCCTGGTCGAGATGGACGGCTTCGAGAGCAATACCAGTGTCATCGTCTTGGCGGCCACGAACCGCCCCGACGTGCTCGATCCCGCGCTCCTGCGGCCGGGCCGCTTTGACCGGCAGGTGGTCCTCGACAGCCCCGACGTGAAGGGCCGCGAGCACATTTTGCACCTGTACAGCAAAGACAAGCCGCTGGCTGAAGACATGGACTTGGAAACCATCGCCCGCCAGACTCCGGGATTCTCCGGCGCCGACTTGAAAAACCTCCTTAACGAGGCGGCACTCCTGGCCGCGCGGCGCAACAAGAAGGCCATCAGCCAAGCAGAGGTTGAAGAGGCAGTTGAGCGCGTCCTTGCCGGGCCGGAACGTCGCAGCCGCATCATCAGCGAACGCGAGAAGAAGGTGACGGCGTACCACGAAGTGGGCCACGCGCTCGTAGCGCAATTGTTGCCCGACGTGGACCCGGTACATAAGATCTCCATCATAGCGCGCGGGCGCGCCGGCGGGTACACGCGTGTCCTGCCGCCGGAAGACCGCCACCTCTGGACGCGCTCGCAGTTCCGGCAGCAAATGGCCTTTGCCCTTGGCGGCTACGCGGCCGAGGTGCTCATCTTTGGCGAAATGACGACCGGCGCCTCCAACGATATCGAGATGGCAACGAGCCTGGCGCGGCGCATGGTGATGGAATACGGCATGAGCGAAAAGCTCGGTCCGCGGGCTTTCGGCCGCAAAGAGGAGTTGATCTTCCTGGGCCGCGACATCCAGGAGCAGCGCAACTATAGCGAGGCGGTAGCCCAGGATATCGACGGCGAGGTGGAAGGCCTGATCCAAGAGGCCCACGATAGGGCGTCGGGTCTGCTCACCCAGCACAAAGAGAAACTGGTGGAGATTGCCGATACGTTGATGGAAGTGGAGACGTTCGACGGCAAGGCATTCAGCGATTTCTTCGTGGAGAAGCCGGAGCCCACCGACGACGTGGACACGCAGGCGGCCAGCACGCTGGTAGAAGACGAAGACCAGCAACCGACGTCACCGCCGTCCGACGGCGACGGGGGTACGAAAAAGCCGCGTACGCGTCCTTATCCCGGCATGGCAACGTAGCGAGTTCAAGTCTACCTACCGCTCGCCAACCGTTTCGATGACGAGCAATTGAAAGAGCGCCCGCTGGGGGCGCTCTTCTGTTTATTGGGCGGGTAAACGTCCGGTCGGACCTCTCTCGCTCTATCCCGTAAAGCGGTGTGTCCTCAGCCCAGGCAGCGCTATCGCAATTCCGTGCCGGTTCTTTCAACAACCTGCCGCCCTAGAGCCTGCAGGGAATCGACCATCAACGCGCACGCGGCCGGCGCGAGCATGGTGCAACTGGGCTCAAAACCGCCCCGCTCCGCCTCCGCACGCGGCGGAATGTAGTTGACGTAGCCGTTGGTGCAGGTAGAGACAATGCTGCCGTCCCAACCCTGTTCCGCGGCCCAGGCGGCGAGCTGAATGCCCGTCTCCGCGAATACCTCGGCTGGTAAAGTGAACAGCAGTATGCCGCCCAGCCGCAGCGCCTGCAATGTAACCGGCACGCGCTCGCGCTTCAAGTCTTCCTGGCGGGTTTCCAGATCGCCCCATTTCAACTGATAGCGCAGAAACGCGCATTCCTGGTAGATGGCCCACCGTTTCCGTAATTCGATCGCGTTTGCGGCCGGTGTCTGTGCCAAATTGCGCAGCGCTTCCTCAAGCGCAGCGAGCCGTGCGCGCTGTTTTTCGCGCGACTGGTAGGGCTTCAGCGGCAGTTCCACCTGTCGTTCTACGGTGCCAATGACATGCGGGCCTTTGACTTCCTCGAGCGCGCTTGCCGCTTTCCGCAAAGCACTGCCAAGCAGCGCACCCACGCGCTCAACTTCAGCATAGGTGGGTTCGCGATAGCGCGGCCGTACGTCGCCGCTGCAGCCTTGGAGAAAGAGCGCCTTTCCACCCAGTTCACGCTCAGTTAGCCTTACAAGAAGCCCGGGATAGTCGGCGCAGGTATGCCGGTCGGCAAAGCTATGGGTAACCGGGTGGCACGCGGCGCTCACGATGCTGGCGAGTGTCTCACCCTCACCGCTTTCAAGTGTCAGAAGCCGCAGGGCATCGTCAACCGTGCCCTCCGCTGCGATGGGTTCGTGCGTCAGCCCCAATCGCTGTCTAGTCGCGCCCAGTGCGCCGGCCAGCCGCTCGACTATAGACTCCCAACTCGGTTCCGCGCCGATCAACATGCAGACGACATTGGGAAGCACTACCCGCCGGTTGTACGCTACGCCTTTGTGCTTCGCCGTGGCGTAGCGGATTCGCGCTACCGGCTGCAAACAGTGCCGCGCCCGAAAGACAGCCGAAACAATCAAGTCGTTCAACGTCTCCTGCCAGGGCGAATGCGGTGCGTCAAAGGGCTCCAGCAGCGAGTTATTCGAGTGATTGTGGGTGCACCCAATCAGCACACTTTCGGCCGGAATTTGGCAACGCGCGGCAATGCGCGCGACGATTTCTCTGTACTGATCGTCGCGCATGGTGCAGATGTCTACCGAGACGATTGCCAGCCTGGTTTCCCCCTGCTCCAGCACGATTGCCCGCGCCCAACAGTCGTCGTGGCGTCCTGCGACCGCGACCGGCTCGCCGCCGCCGCTGTACGCCAGCGGCAGGGGCACGCCGAGCGGCGGGTTGATGCGCTCGGCGCCGGCGCCAACCTTGAGATCACTTGCTTGGAGAGTTGCCACTACAGGGCACCTTCTTCACTGCCGCTTCTACGCTTGCGAATTCTGTATTTCGAGAGAGGAATGGCTAAGTAGTGTTGACAATTCGCCGTCACTCCCGCTTGCGCGGGAATCCATCTTCACGCTGCGCAGATTGTCCTGCTGCGAGGAGGAGCGTTTGACCGTGCGCGGAAGGATTGTCTTTGTCACAGACTTTTACTACCACGCTGCGGAGCAAAGCAACCGTGAATCTCGCACAAACGCTTGAGATTCCTTGCTTTCGCTCGGAATGACATCAAATGTCAACAGAGCCTAGAGCTGCCCTCCGAAGATAGATTGGGAAGAAACTCTAACAGAAATGGCAATTGCCAGCGAGATTGGCTGCGACGTCCAGCCGTCATGCGACGAAGCCTTTGCCAAAGATGGATTCCGCGCCCCCGTGCGGGGGCGACCTTTCGAGGGAATGACGGAAAGACGCTGCCAATACAGAGATAATGTAGCTTTCGGTTAGTGAATGAAGCAATCGGTTAGAGAATGAAGCTATCGATTTCGCGAACGCTACGTATCGGTTTCGCAAAGGCTTCGGATCCGTTTCGTGACCTTCGTGTTGGTTTCGTGATCTTCAGGTCGGCTTTGTGACCAATGAGTAGGGGCACGATATATCGTGCCCCTACGGGTTGACCGATTGCCATCTGGCCGGTACCTCACAAACCACTCGTCGAGAGGTGTGTCGAGAACCAGCACGCTGCGGCATCGCAACTGCCGCGGCAGCCCTTTACTTGTCGCCGAGTGTCGCGTTAATGAGATCGGCCGCCCAGCGGGCGTACTCCGCGCCGGTGAGATTGCCGGCGAGGAATTCGCGGTATTGACCGTTGATGTCGCCGGAGATGTCGCCATACTCGGTGAAGGTCCACAGACCCCAGCCGGCCGGCTTCGTCGTGCGCGAGTGGAGCAGGAACGCTCTCGGATCAACGCCCAGGCTGTTCTTGTAGCCCTCTTGCGCCAGCGTGGATGCGTTGTCGTCCAACAGCGGCGAAACGACGTGGCCGGCGGAAGGCGGATAGCGACCGCCGTTCTCCGGCTTGAGGAGCCACTTGAAGAGCTCCCATGCCAGATCGTTGTTGTCGGCGCCGTCGTCGGCCATCTGCAGCGGATGCGTCCACGTGCGGCCTGACTGGCTCGGCCCCTCGCCGGAGTACGGCATGGTCGCCAGCGCCCACGTAAAGGGCGCATCGCGGAACGACGTGCACGTAAGTTGCATGGCCACCTTGCCGGACATGAAGACGTTGCCGCTTTGGCCGCCCATCGCCGCCGCGCGCTCGTCCGCATTTGGCGTCACGCGGTGCTTGTCGCCGAAGTCGCGCCACCATTCCAGCGCGCCGATGAACTCAGGCGTATCGATGGTTGCGCGCTTCTCCTCCGAATCCCACGGTCCCACACCCCAGAAGGTGCCGGTGCCGATACCGCCGCCGTTGGAACACGTAATACCGCCGCCGTGGCCGAACTGCGTGCGGTCTTCATTAGTAAGCTGATTTGAAAGGTCCAGGAAAGTCTCCATGTTCCAGTCGGTATCGTTCAAATCTACGGGCAGCGGATTGATACCGGCCGCCTCGAAGATCTCAACGTTGTAGGCCGTTGCATCCACCGACATGGTGATGGGCATACCCAGGATTCTGCCTTCCACGGTCCACATGTTGATGGCCGGGGCGGCAAAGGTAGCAGCCGTATCAATCTTGTCCCGGGAAAACAACGGCGCGAGATCAATCGTCACGCCGGTCTCATAGGTGGTGAGGACCGCGCTCCAGCCGTTCTCCATGATATTGATGGGGTCGCCGGCCGCCTGCGCCGCGTAGAATTTCGTCCGCACCTCGCCCCAGCCACCGGAGGGCACCAGGTCGATCGCGATGTTGGGCATTTCATCCGAAAAGTCGGCGAGAATTGGCTCCAGCACCGGTCGCGTGGTCGGCTTCTCTGCCGAGATCATGGAAATCGTCACCGTTTCGGCCTGCGGCTCTGCCGTGGGCTCGGCCTGCGGCGCCTCTTCCTTAGCCTCTGCCTTGGGCGCTTCTTCCGTCATCACGGCCGCCTGGCCGCAGGCTGCGGCTACGACTGCGCCGAGCGCACTCGCCCCCACACCCGCGAGCGCAGTACGCCGTGTGACCTTCATCGATTGCAGGTAACGCATGATCGGAATTCCTCCCTTTGTCTTGCGCCTACAACTGAAGAGAGTTGCAGATTTTGCGATCTCCCCGCCGTAGCGGTGTACTTACTGTCAGCCATATACTGACATAGAGTTGTGCCTCTAATCAAGACTGTAAGGGCTGGCACTGTCAGAAGGAAGCACAGGAGCGCGGGGATTGACAGCACGAACGGACTTCTCACTCTTCCGTTCGCCCGGTTCACTTTGGCAAGCCCAATACAAGCCTGTCATAGAGCAGGTCTGCCCTGAGCGTACACTCGTGAAATGCGTTCTATTCAGATCAATATGGAGAGACTGATGAAACCGAGAGGCATCGATTTCTTCGGCTATACCGTCAGTGATATCAACAAGAGCGCCGACTTCTACGCAAACACGTTGGGCCTGACGCTCAACGGTTGGATGGGTCCGAGGTGGGTGGAGTTCGTGGTTGGTGACGCGCCCGCGGTGCTTGCGCTGCGGGCCGGCCACGAGAGCGAGAGCCCGAGCGGGGAGGTTGGCGGCGGCGCCATCGCCATTGCAGTTGATGATGTGGAGCAAGCCGTGGAAGAGTTGCGCGCTCAGGGCGTGGACGTGGTCCTGGAGCCCGGCGAACAGGACACCTGCTACGCGGCCGGCATCGCCGACCCGGACGGCAACCTGATCCTTCTCCACAGCCGCAAAGATGGCACGGCGGGTTAGGCCGGCAACAATCGACAGCCGCCACTCAGCTTACATTCCCCCGCGCGAGCATCCCATGCCCCCGTCTCAGATATTCCACGCAGGCACGCCGCTCAGAGCGCAGCCATGATCTCTTCGTGATAGGCAAAGAGCGCCGGTATGCCGCCGGTGTGGACCATGATCACCGGCTGATCGGCGGGCAGATCGCCGTTGCGCGCCATGCCGATGACGCCGGACATCGTCTTACCCGTGTAGACGGGCTCAAGCAGAATACCCTCAAGCTGGGCGGTGAGCCGGATGGCTTCCATGCCTGCATCGGTCACCGCACCGTAGCCCGCACCCAGGTAGTCGCCGGAGACGTGGACCTCGTCCGCCGTGAGACCGCACGGAATGTCAAGCTGTTCCGCCAGCCTCTGCGAGCGCGCGGCCACGGTCTCGCGCTGTTCGTCGGCGGGCTCTTTGATCGTGATGCCAACCACTTTTATCGGCAACCCGAGCACCTTGATGCCGGCGGCGAAGCCCGCGTGGGTCGTGCCTGAGCCGGAAGTGATGAAGATAGTGCTCGGCGGCTTGGGAAGCGAGTCTAGCTGGGTAGAGAGTTCCAGCGCGCAGCTCAAGTAGCCGCACATGGCCCGCAGCGCCGGTTCGGGGTACATGCTCGTGATACGGTAGGGCTTTCTGCCCTGCGCCCGCAACTCCGCCTCGATGGGGTCGATGCGCGCCTGCAAACCGTCGATACCGACGTCTTCCAGCACCGTGACGTTGGCGCCGAAGATGTGATCGAGCAGCAGGTTGCCTTGCACCTCGTTGTGGAGGCCGCCGGATAACACGAGAAAGCAATCAAGCCCTACCTTGGCACAGGCTGCGGAAGCTTGGCGGCACTGGTTGGACTGCGTATCGGCTCCGGCCACCACACTGTCGCAGCCCTGGGCCACCGCCGAACCAATCTGAAACTCGAGGTTGCGAGTCTTGTTGCCGCCGAGCGCCAGCCCGGTGAGGTCGTCGCGCTTTATGTAAATGGGCGGCCCGTCTACGGCCTCAGAGAGCCGGGGACAAGCATCCAACGGCGTGGGAAACGTGCCCAACTCGACGCGGGGTTGCTCCGCCAGTTTCGCCGCCAATTCATCCTGGGACAAGACGTGTGCGCTCTGTATAGCCATCGTGGTGCTCCTTTGCCGTATTCGTAGGTTTCAGCAATTGCGTTCGTGAATCAGTACATGCGGTCACACGTTCACCGACGGGTCCGCCGCATTGCGCAGGTTACAAACCTGCGCTACCAATCTGCGTCCACTTCGGTAGCTGTAGCGCGGGGGCTTGTCCCCCGCTTCTTGACTTCACGGACAAACACTGCTTCGACAAGACGCCCGATATCGGGAAAGTCCCCGGTATAGCGTCCTCCCAATCTGACCTTTGCAGAGGCGCAGGTTTCAAACCTGCGCTACTAATCTGCGTCCAATTCGGTAGCTGTAACGCGGGGGCATGTCGCTCGCTTCTTGGCTTCACGGACAAACACTGCTTCGACAAGATGCATGATATTGGGAAAGTCCCCGGAACAGCGTCTTCCCAATTTGACCTCTACAGCGGCGCAGCCGGTTACAAACCTGCGCTACCAATCTGCGCCCACTTCGGTACCTGTAGCGCGGGGGCTTGTCCCCCGCTTCTTGACTTCACAGCCAAACACTGCTTCCACAAGACGCCCGATATCGGAAAAGTCCCCGGTACAGCGTCTTCCCAATTTGACCTGTGCAGAGGCGCAGGTTACAAACCTGCGCTACCGGAGAGCAGGACACCTTTCTACCCGGGCATCGTTGAAGCGCCGGGCCGCTCCCTTATCGATTTCTTGGTCACAGTCTACTCCGCTCAGTCCGTTCGCACCAGATAGCCGCGGATATCGTAGGCCCCCGGCTGTTCGACCGGCAGGACGCCCTCATCGATAGCCAAGTCGAGAGGGTAATCCGTGATTTCCAGCGGGAAATTGACGATCCCTCGCGTGTACGTTGATGCCGAGATCGCCAGCAGCACTTCCAGGGCTTGGCGGCCGTTTTGCGCATGGCCCCGGTGCTCGCGCCGTCCTTCGATCCACTCGATCAGCTCTTTCGCCTGTAGGGCCTGGGCATTTGGTTCCTTGAACGAGATTTCCCTGGTTCCATTGGAGTCGAGCAGCCGTATGCCATTGCTCACCGGGAAGATGCTGCCGTGAGAGCCATAGACGATGCAGGGTTGCACGCGCCGGTCATCACCAATATCGGATTCCAAAACGCCGCGCACACCGCCCGCAAAACCGATGAGGGCCTGGGCGCGGTCTTCGATGCGCTGGGCCCGTTCGTAGCGGTCGGTGCGCCGTTCCACCGAGCCCATCACCCACTCTACCTTGGGGTCGCCCAGGATGTAACGCGCATAGTCTACGTTATGTATGGAACTGTTGGACAAGCCCCCATTCTGCTGGATGTAGAGAAACTCCACGCGGCCGATGGCGCCATCCTGAATGAGACTGCGTATCGCGTTCGTCTGCGTGCGAAAGCGGCCCTGGTGGCCGATCACGAGCTTGGAGCCGTGCTCCTCGGCGGCGGCAATCATGGCGTCCGCCTCGCCAAGCGTGCGCGCCATGGGCTTCTCGCAGATGATGCCGGGCACCTTGGCTTCGGCAGCGGCGATCGACATGGGGGCATGCAGCCCCGGCCAGGAACACACGCTGACGATGTCCAGCTCTTCTTTGGCCAGCATGTCGTGGTAGTCGTCGTAGCCGCCGGCAATGTCATGTTCCGCTTGCAGTTCCGCCAGTGCCTTGGGATGGATGTCGGACGCCGCCACCATCTGCACGTTGTTCAACTCCGCATACGCCTGCGCATGCGACTTGCCCATCCAACCGCAACCGATGATGCCAACGCGATACTTCTGAGCCATGTTTCGCTCCTAGTAGACGACAAGAGGATTGTGGCTACATTGTACCGATAATCGCCTAACCGCGGCAGCAACCAGGGGGCATACAGCCATCCTCGTTCATCCTCGTTGCGGTGTCTTTCCCAACGGCTCTGCTACCTGCTATCATGGTGTCCAAATTCGCGCCAAGCAAGGGCATGTGTTTTGTGCCCGAGAGCCATAAGGAGTGTCTGCTATGGCAAGCACGTTACGCACCGGAGTGGTAGGCTGCGGCGGTCTGGGCCCGAGCGAGGCCAAGATTTCGCACGAAATGGACGACATCGAACTGGTTGGCGTGGTAGATGTGCACGAGGAGTCCGCCCAAGCGGTGGCGGATGAGCACGGAGTAAAGGCGTTCACCGACCACCGCGATCTCCTGGCAGAAGGGCTCGATGCGGTCTTGGTTGTAACCCCCACCTTTACGCACCGGGAAATCTGCGTCGACGCGGCGGAAGCCGGCGTCGCCATCTTTTGCGAAAAGCCCATGGCGCTGCAACTCGACGACTGCGACGCCATGATCGCCGCCGCCGATAAGGCGGGCGTGCCCCTGATGCTGGGCTTCGTGATGCGGTACTGGCCGATCTACGTCGAGGTGCACAAGCGGCTGGAAAACGGCGACATCGGCGACCTGAAGCTGGCGTGGTCGACACGCCTGAGCGGCAGGCCCCCGTTTGGCGTGGGCGAGTGGCGGCTGAAGCGCGAAACGGTCGGCGGCACGTGGTCGTCGTCGGTGCATGAACTCGACCTGCTCCTTTGGATGGGCGGCCCGGTGGCTTCCGTGCACGGCAACGCCACGTTCGGCACGTTTGCCAATACCAACGTCGAGGATACTTTCATTACGACGCTGAACTATGAAAACGGCGCTATCGGTTCCCTGCACAGCAGCCAGATATATCCGGCGGGGGCGTCGAACTTTGGCCTGGCCGGCACCAAGGGCGCCATTCACATCAATCGGCACTCCGGGCCGACTTTGGTAACCCACGACGGCAAGCGCGAGGAAATCGAAACCGAACCCAGCAGCGTGGGCATGACCAACCAACTTGCTGCGTTCTACGAATCTGCGCGCACCGGCTCCACACCCATGCCCGACGGTCACGACGGCCGCCGCGCTTTGGAAGTGTGTCTGGCGACGTTTATGTCGGCGGAACAAGGCGGGGATATCACTCTGCCGCTCTAGTAGAAACACGCCGGCGAGTGCAAATTGGCGAGTGTGCCAGCATGCGCCAGGATAGTACCGATTCAGCGCTTCCTGTGCTATAGTAGGTATGCTACGGAATGAGTAGTTTGTTCAATCGAGACGGCGGAGAGCAAGTGTACCCTAGACCCTAAGAGGAGGTCTTGCATGCTTAGCGAAAAGCAACTTTCACGCAGCCAATTCCTGCGGGGCGGCGCCGCGCTGGTCGGCGGATCGGCGTTGCTGGCGGCCTGCGCTCAGGCCGGCATGGCCCCTGCGGCCCCGGCTGACGGCGAGATGGCCGCGGAGGCTGAAAAGCCAGCGATGACGGAGACCACGGAAATCACCTTCCTGTGGCCCCACTATTCTTCCGGCAAAAGCCGCTGGCTGGAGTGGATCATCGAGACCTACAACGCTAAAGAAACCGGTGTGCATGTCAACACCATGGACGTTGCCGGCTCCTTTGGCGGCAACCCCAGAACCAAGCTCCTCGCCACGGTGGCGGGCGGCGCGGCCCCCGACTTGGGCTGGTTCGGCGTGGGCATTCATCCCTTTGCCGGTATTCTGTACGATGCCAACGTGCTCCTGAAGGGCATGGGTTACGACATGAGCCAGCTCAACCAGACGCTGGTGAACGGTCTTACGTGGCAGGGCAAGTTGATCGCGGCCCCCATCGGCATCAACACCACGGCGTGGTTCTACAACAAGGAGCTCTTCGACAGAGCGGGCGTGCCCTATCCGCAGGATAGCGACACGTTCGATGACCGTCTTGCTGCCGCCCAGCAGGTGTCGACTAGCCTGAGCACGTCCGATGAGAAGATCTGGGGCGTGGCGACCGTACACTACGTTGCCTACTGGATCGCGGGCATGTACCAGGGCTTCATGGACGATTCCGGCACCGAGGTGACAGTAAACGGCCCGCTCGGACTCGAGTCGGTCCAATGGTGGCGTGACAACTGGGCCAAGTACGAAGTCGGCCCACGCCCCGAGGACTACAACCGCCAGGAGGACGCGCAGTTCTTCAATTCGTTTGCCAACGGTAAGGTCGCCATGGCCGTGTACGGCACGTGGGGCTTGGAGCCGATCCGGCGCCATGAGGCCGGCGTGGACTTCGACATTGTCGAGCAGCCGACGGCGGTTGGCGGCGGCGAGGAAGGCAAAGGCGCGTTCTTCGGCATCGAGGAGATCTTCACGGTAGCCACCACCCAGAAGCTGGAAGGCGCTGCCAATTTCCTCTCTTTCCTCGTAGGACCGGAGCACCTGAGCTGGACCGGCGGCCAGGGCAACATCATCCCGGCGATCAACTCGATTGCCGAGGAGGTCTTCGTGCCGACGGAGGATTCACCGGACCCGGCAAACCTGCTCGCTTTCGCCCGAGCGGCCGATTACGCCAAGCCGTACTTCCCGCATCCCCAATACGGTGAGCTGCGGGGCGCCTACGGCGAAGCCATGAGCCCGTGGTGGAACGAAGAGGCAACCACTGCCGCCCAGGCTTTGGAAAAGGCTGAGGAAGACTGCCAGGTGATCGTGGACGATTGGAACGCCGCCAACCTGTAGGTTGAGGGTTGCCCGTGTCGTCTGACGAGAGTTAGTCAACAAGCAAAGAGCCCGGAGTGCCAAGTGCTCTCCGGGCTCTTTCAAATTGGTCTCAGTGCGCAAACGCGATGTAAGACTATCCGGCGCTCCAGCGATTGGAGCGGGGCGCGTGCCCACGCGCAAAGTTGTAGGTGGCGGCGGGAAGACCAGCACTTAGCGCAGCGGTGCCACCTGTATTCATCCGGTTGTGCAGCAATTAAACCTGCGTAAGCCTTCTGACGAATCTATCCGTGGAAATGACCGCAACCACGCGGTCTCCCCGCACCGTAGCGCGCGGCTCTCTCCTGCTACTAGGGCAGGAATTGTGCAAGCAGGAAACCGACAATCGCCACCTGCACGCCCGCGGCCGCAAAAACCATCGCCCCCAGGCGCAGCGTCAGGTCATGGCGCAAGCGCAACTCAAGCGCCTCAAGATCGGCTTTCGTCTTTTGGGCCAGTGCTACCAGGTCGGCTTTCGTAGACAGGGAATGTGCCGCCAGATCGGACTTCGTCGTCTGTGCCAAGGCTTCCAGATCGGACTCCATCGTCTGTGCCAAGGCTGCCAAATCGGCCCTCATCAATTGAGAATGCGCTTCCAGATCGGCTTTGTTCGCTAGCGACAGCGCTTCTAGGTCGGCCTTCGTTGTCCGCGTCAGTGCTTCCAAATCTACTTTGGTTGCCAAGGCGTCTTGTCCAACGCCCACCACGCGCACAATCGCTTCAGCCTTCTCTTCGTCAAGTCCCGCACTTTGCAGGAGCTTGACCGCTTCGTGGGTATCCAACCTTGCCACTGGTCTTGCTCCACGCACTTGGTAATTGTGTCCCGCTAACGTCGCAATCTGTAATTGAAGTAACTACTATACTTATATCACAGCGAACTATTGCGGGTCTGGCAACTCTGCAAATGAAGACGCAGCGCTAAGGATTTGGCACTTCCAGCGCTGTACCTGCTTCCGCTGCCTCGACGGCCTTCAAGCACGCAATTGCGCTGCGCGCGCCCTCGTGGACGTCGCAGAAAAGGGGCGTGTCATCCAGAAGGCTGTCGACCACACTGTCTACCTCGGCGGCATAGCCGGGCCGCGTCGTCTCCGGTGGCGGCGGCAGAGGCACGGCCTTGAACGCGCCTTTGCGATGGATCTTGTCCCAGACCACGCTGGCCTCGCTACCGTGGAGTTCCAGGCCGTAGAAGGAGTCAAATGCATAATTCGACGCCCAGCAGACCGTGATGCTGCCCGTAGCGCCGGACGCGAAACGATAGAGCGCCGTAACCGACTCGTCCCGGGGATTGCCGGGCATCGCAATGCCCTGGTTTTCCATAGCCTGCACCTCGACGATATCGCCGCCGTACCAGCGCATCAAGTCAACCGGGTGCACGCCCATGGTGAGCATCGAATGGGAATAGCTCCTGTTCGCTGTGTCTATGAAGCCGGTGCTCTTATGCATTGCGGCGGTTAGATAGTGCGAGCGCATCGCATAGATCGCACCCAGTTCTCCCTCGTCCACCATCTCCTTGACCATGCGAAAGTGCGGCCGCGTGCGCAGCACGTGTCCGACTGCCACTCGCGTCGCGGCAGCGTCGGCGCGTTCTACCATGCGGAGGCAGTCTTCCACAGACGTGGCCATGGGCTTTTCCACGAACACGTGCTTGCCGGCGTAGAGCGCTGCCAGCGTGAACGGCGCATGGAGGTCGTCAGGCGCGTGGATTGAGACGAGGTCTATGTCGTCGCGGCGCAGCAACTCCGCAATGTCGGCATAGCCGCTTGAGACCCCATACTTCTCTTGCAGCGCGTGGCGATGATCGTCGCGCACGTCACAGACGGCGGCAACCTCTGCCCGTGAATTTGTCGCGTACGCATCAAGGAATCGACCGCCATTGCCGCCTAACCCGACGATACCCACCCGCAGCTTCGTATTCATACGCCGCTCCCCCTGTTATCCATTTGTGTCATTGCGCGACGAGTAGTCCATGGCATAGGACTGCCTTTTGCCCCGCGCAATTCTCCACGTTTGCTACTCACATTCAAGAACCGTGCTTGTTCCGTCACTCCGCATCACACGTCGCCATAGCCCACCGCCGCCAGGAACGCGCGCGCGATCACGGCATGGCCCGGCAGATCGGGATGGATGCGATCCGCGGCCCACACCGCCGGCGGCTGGCCTTCCATCGCCTTGTCAAGAGCAGCTTGGGTGCGAACGAGAATCGCATCGAATTCCACAGCGAGGCGGTGCACAACCGCAATGTACCCATCGATGTACGCGCGGAAGTAGATTCGTCCCGCATCGAGGACCGCGCTCTCCTGCACGCCACTGCCGCGCAATGCGCCATATTGCTCTTGAACTTCCGCCAAGCTCATACCTGCAGCCGCTGCCGGATCGCCCTGTACCGGCGGCTCGATGACGTACGGCTCCATCAGAATCAGCTTGCCGTTGGCAGCCGCAGGGGTCTGCTGCAGAAGAGTTCGGTACGTCGCTTCGTATTCGTCAAGCGGAACGTGGTCCGCCATCAGACCCAAGATCAGCCGCCCCACGTCGTTGATGCCAATCTTCACCGAGAGCCAGTCCGGCTCTTCGGCAAGCACGTCTTGCTGCCAGCGCGCCGCCAGATCCCGAATGGTGTTGCCGCCAATGCCCTTATTGATAATGGTCAGCCCGTGCGCCGGATACCGTGCGTGCAGCAGGGCCCGCACCAGACTGACGTAGCCCCGGCCGTGCGGTCCATATTCCTCGGTACGTCTCCCGCAGTCGGTGATACTGTCGCCTATGCAGACGATCTTCTCACCGGCGCCAAAACAGAGCGCTGACATGCGTCAATCCTTCTAAAGTCATGTCCAGGCTGCTTCGTTGGAAGAATTCGCGCGTCTACCGCAAAACCGAGACCGCGTTGAGCATAAGCGGTTCCGCCGCCAGGAAGACTCACGCATCTGTCCACGGCATTCTACCAAGCTGGGATAGGGAGCTAAAGTGAAGACTGCGGCAAACGGGCCGACCCAAAAGGAAAAGTGGCCGGCCAAGCTGTTCTTTGCCCTACGTACCGGTCTACCTCCGCCAAGGAGCGGCTTCGGCAACGGGTCGCAACAAACCGCGGAGGAGAGGGAAATGCAGTAAGTTGCCCTGCCGAGCTATCAGGCAGGGCGGAGCAAGGAATGGGTGAGAGCCTGCGGTATTGCTATCGAATGCCATACTCGAATTACCGGAGCACAGGACTTAGTAGAGGGGATGGTCCTGCCGCATCCAGTTCACCGGCGAAAGGGACTCTGCCGGACCCGCGTCTTCAGTGAGATCGGGCTCAATATCGGTGTCGTCGTAAATGCCTTTGATTTGGTTTGTTTCAAGAACTTGCATGTCTACGAGATCATCGAAAAAGCGTTCGAGGACTTTATAGCGGTCGTACCATTCGTCGGGGTCTTCAAACTTCTCAGCCCACTCTGCAAAATAGATGACTACGTCTCGTACCGAAATCTCATAAATGGTCTTGCGGGCACACATGCAACGGCCGAATTCCTTAAGCCACTGGATGCGCCTGCCTGTTTCCGTTCGCGAAAGCCGCCTTTGATTTGCGAGATAGGTGGTATATATTCGAAGGACAGAATCCACATCGGTACTACTCGCCATCCGATCCCTCCTCACCCAAGCTGATACGCGGTTCCTGTAAAGAGCATACGTCCTTAATTCTAAGCGAAAATTAAGCATTCGTCAACCGCTTTAAGCCGACGATGCGCCCGTAAGTCTCCTTCTCACGAGCCGTTTCCAGCGCGATTAGGTGCGTTTCCTTGCCGCCTGTGTCATAGTTAATAGGATGGTCTAAGTCGGTTCCGGCAATGAGTGACAGGATGCAATGAGCGGCGTAACGACTCCTTCGGAGATTGACGAAACCCCTGCAGTGGAAGAACCGGACGGCGCTCCGCTGCCGCAGCATCCCAGCGTGCGCTTTTCGCCGCGCACCAAGGCCGTGGTCGCTATCGGGTTGTTTGCGCTCGCGGTCTTCTTTGTATACGGGGTGCGCGCGATCATTTGGCCGTTCATTTGGGCGGGCGCGCTGGCGTATCTCCTGGCCCCAATAGTGACGTGGCTCTGCAAGCACACGCGGCTCCATCGCTTCTGGGTGACACTCATCCTCATGGGGTTCTTCTTCGGTGGCATCGTGTTGCTCTTTACGTTCGGTTACCCGCCGCTCAGCCGTGAGTTGGAGGGTCTGCGGCGCAGCCTGCCGAGTATCGTGGCGAACCTGGAGAGCACGATCGCGACATACGCCCAGGTAGACCTCTTTGGGCTGGAAGAAGTCATCGGCACCTCCGGCGAACTGCTGGCCGGCGCGCTGGATTCGGCCACGTCCCAGATGATCGATGCCGCGCTGGAAATCGCCCTCCACGTCGTTGAGCTAGCGCTCAAGTTCCTGCTGTGTCTCTTTGCCACCTTCTACTTGCTCCTGGAATCAAACCGCTTTGGCATCTGGGCGCGCCGCATGGTGCCCGCGCCGTACCGCCAGGAAGTTTCGATGGTAGGCGGTCAGATCGACCGCATGGTCGGCCGGTTCATCCGCGGACAGTTGATGCTGGTAGTGATCATGTCGGTGGCAACGTATATCGGCCTGAGGATCTTGGGCGTGCCTTACGCCCTCGTCCTGGCGCCGGCGGCGGGCTTCTTGGAATTGATTCCCTTTATCGGGCCCGTCTTGGCGGCGACACCGGCTGTGCTGCTTGCCCTGGTCTACCCCAGTCCGTTCGGCTGGTCGCCTGTGGTGTACGCGGTAATCGTCGCGCTCATGTACACCGTGCTCCGCCATATCGAAGACTATCTCATCATCCCGAACGTGGTTGGGCGGTACGTGCAACTCAACCCGGTGCTGACGCTTTTTGCTATCCTGTCCGGAGGAGCGCTTTTCGGTATTTCCGGAATGCTGCTGGCCATCCCAACGGCCGCCATTCTCCGCATTGTGCTCAGCTACCTCTACGTGAAGCTCACCACCTAGGCCCCCGCATGCGTGTACGCCGCGCCGAGCGCAACGATATTGACGCTTGCACACGACTCGATGCTTCCTACCAGACCCAATCCGTGTGGGCAATGGAGACTCGTTGGGAAGGCAAGCGCCAGCTTTCCGGCTTTTCCGTGCGACGCTTGCCGCGCGTCCTCACGTTGCAGCCGCCCCTCGACGCCGATGACTTGCACGCCGACTGGAGAAACGGCGACCTCTTCCTGGTGGCGGAAGAAGAAGGCGTGGTTGTTGGCTACCTGGACATGCTTTCGCCCAAGCGGCTCGGCACCGGCCTGGTGCAAAGCATCGTCGTCCGACCCGATCTGCGGCGGCGCGGAGTTGGCTCCGCCCTGCTGCGCACGAGCTTGAATTGGGCTAGGCACAACCACTTGCAGGGGCTGTGCATGGACGTGCAATCGCGAAACTACCCCGCGATTCAATTCCTGCACAAGAACGGTTTTCTCTTCAGCGGCTACAATGACCGGTACTACCCGACGCAAGACGTGGCCCTGTTCTTCGTCTTGCGCCTGGGCCAAACCTAGAATGAAGTATAGAGAACGCGAGCTATGGCCTGCATGCGTTCCTGCATAGACCTGGGATTGGATAGCAAAGGAAGTCAGTGCGTAGGCGCCCTCGGCTAAGGAGCAAAGCAATAGGTGAATGACGACAAGACCATAAACATTGGACTGATGGGTCTCGGCGTGGTGGGCAGCGGCGTCTTGCGCATCATCCATGAAAAGGCGCGCGTGCTCGCCAAGGAAACGGGCCGAGACCTGCGCGTGAAGAAAGTCCTCGTGCGAGACCGGGAAAAGGCCCGTGGCATTGACGTCGAATCCGGCTTGTTGACCACGGACCCGAGCGCGATTCTGGACGACCCGTCCATTCACATCGTGATCGAGTTGATTGGCGGCGTGGATCCGGCGTATGCGTATGCCAAGCAGGCCATTCAGGCTGGCAAGCATCTGGTCACGGGCAACAAAGACGTGATGGCAAACCATGGACCGGAACTCCTCCGTCTTGCCAGCGAGCAAAACGTGGACGTCTATTTCGAAGCGAGTGTCGGCGGCGGCATTCCGCTCATTGGCTCGTTTCGCTCCGACCTGGTCGCCAATGAAATTCACGAAATTTACGCCATTATCAACGGCACCACGAACTATATCTTGACGCGCATGTCGCGGGAAGGAGCCGCGCTGGCGGACGTCCTGGCCGAAGCCCAACGCCTGGGCTTTGCCGAAGCCGATCCGACGAAAGACGTGGAGGGGATCGACGCCGCCTACAAACTCGCCATTCTCACGTCGCTCGCCTTCCGCACCCAGGTCGATCCCGCAGCCATCTACCACGAAGGCATCATGCAGCTCGAGCCGGCGGACTTCCGCTACGCGCAGGATCTCGGTTATGTGATCAAGTTGCTGGCGCTGGCGCGACAGGACAACGGGCAGTATGAGGCCGCGGTCCATCCCGCCTTGGTGCCGCAGTCCGCGCCGCTTGCCAGCGTGGACGGCGTGTATAATGCTGTGTACGTTGTAGGCGACCTGGTGGGCAATGTGATGTTCTACGGCCGGGGAGCGGGCTCGGAGCCGACGGCCAGCGCCATCGTTGCCGACGTGATTGACGTGGCGCATAACATCATCAGCGGTGTGACCAACCGCATTCCCTATAGCATCGATGCCTGCAAGTCGCTGAAACCACTGGACGAAGTCGAAACGCGCTTCTACTTTCGCTTGTGGGCCGCCGATCAACCGGGAGTGCTAGCCAAGATCGCGACAGTCTGCGGCGCGCACAGCATTAGTATCGCTTCCGTGATTCAAAAAGAGGCGGACCCGGTCAACAAGACCGCCGAACTGGTGTTCACTACGCACCACGCGTATGAGCGAGCCATGCAGGCCGCCGTGCAAGACATTGCGGCGCTGGACGTGGTAACCAGAGTCGCGGGCTTCCTGCGCATTGTGGACGTGGACGAGCCTGTGTGAGCGTGGGGCAGGGCTGCGAGACGGTGAAAGTGGACGTTTGACGTGACACTACCGCAGCGTCCGTTGCGGCAGAGGGTGGCCCGGTGGAATCGGAAACAGGTCTCAAGGATGGTCCTATTGTGAGCAACACAGTGCCTGCGGGTCGGAACCTGCTGGCGCATTATCGCGAGTTTCTGCCGGTAACGGGCCGGACGCCGCTCATCAGCCGCGGCGAGGGCTTCACGCCGCTTGTGCGCGCCCACGCCCTGGAGAAACAGGTCGGGTGCGCCGAACTCTGGCTGAAGCTGGAAGGCTGCAACCCCACCGGCTCCTTCAAGGACCGCGGCATGGTGATGGCCGTCGCCAAGGCATTGGAAGAAGGCGCCGAGGCCATTATGTGCGCCTCCACCGGCAATACGAGCGCCGCCGCTGCCGCCTACGCCGCCGCCGCGCAGATCAAAGCGGTGGTCGTGGTATCCGCGGGCAAGATCGCCCTGGGCAAGCTCGCCCAGGCCCTGATCTACGGCGCGGTGGTCATCGCATTGGAAGGCACGTTCGACGATGCGTTGCGCATCGTGCGTGAGATTACGGCCCGCAACCCAATCACGGTGGTCAACTCCATCAACCCGTACCGGCTGCAGGGGCAGAAGACGGCCGCGTTCGAGTGCAGCGACGTGCTCGGCGACGCGCCGGACATTCTCGCAATCCCGGTCGGCAACGCGGGCAACATCACAAGCTACTGGATGGGCTTCCGGGAATACCACCGGGCGGGGCGTACGACCCACCTCCCGCGCATGTGGGGCTTTGAAGCCGCTGGCGCGGCGGCCATCGTGGAAAACCGTCCGATTGAGAATCCCGACACCGTGGCCTCGGCGCTGCGCATCGGCAACCCCGCCAACTGGCAACGCGCCGTGCGTGCGCGCGATGAATCCGGGGGCCTGATCGACACGGTGAGCGATCCCGAAATCCTGGACGCCTACAAGCTCCTGGCGGAGGGTGAAGGCGTCTTTGCCGAACCGGCGTCAGCCGCCTCCGTGGCCGGCATCCTCAAGCTGGCCGCCGCCGGCGAGGTCAAACCCACCGACCGCATCGTCTGTGTGCTCACCGGCCATGGCCTCAAAGACCCCCAAGTCGCGCTGGACGTGGCAAGAGACGTGGTTCCCGCCCCCAACGACGTCGGTGAGGTCGAGAAGATCCTCGACTTGCGGTAGGTGCCGCTGGGCTGAAGTAGACAGGGGGACACGGGATCGCACGCGGTACTCCGGCGAGGGCAGGCTCAGCATTTTCCCGCGTGAGAGCCGGCGCATCATCAGGCTGAAATTGCTGTCAGCACTCCCACGGCAAGTAGTTACCAGTTTTCGATACCTTGCACATCTCTTCCAGAATACGTATACTTGAATAAAGTGTTAGTATACTGATTAGGAGGCGACAAGCCGGGATGAAGCAAAAACTCACGATCACCGTGGACGCCGAACTCCTGCCGGCGGCCAAACGGTATGCCCGCGCCCGCGGCGTATCACTTTCGTCGCTGATTGAGCAATCGCTCCGGGAAATGGCGGGGGAGGACACTCCGTCCTTCTCCTCGCGCTGGCGCGGCAAGTTTCAGGCGGCGGAACGTGATGATGACCCGCGCTACGCGGCGCTGGCCAAGAAGTATCTGGAATGATACTCCTTGACACCGACGTGCTCATAGACGTGGCCCTTGATAGGCGTCCGCACGCCGACCCAGCCGCGCAACTTGTGGACCGGATCGAGCATGGCGCGGAGGCGGCCTTCATCGCCTGGCACTCTGTAGCGAACTTCTACTACCTCGTTGCCCCCGCGCTGGGAGGCGTGAACGCGCGTGATTTCATTGTGGAACTCACGCGCTTTGTCGCGGTGGCTACGACTGACACCGCAGGCATCCGCTATGCCGCCGCGTTGCCGATGGCCGACTTCGAGGACGCCATGCAAGTGGCTGCCGCCCGTGCGTGCGGGGCGCGGCACATCGTCACGCGGAACGTCAAGGACTACGCACGGTCGCCAATCCGCGCGCTCACTCCCCAAGAGGCGCTCAACGAACTGTTCTGAACACCCTGTAGCCAGTCCCAATCCCCTGCCCGTACGCGAAGCACCCTGAAGTTTACCGCACGCGCCATCCTCGGCTGAGTCAGACAGATGGCGGACTTCACATTCAAGAGCCCTGCGGAGAGTAGCTCGCGCGACCGCTAGCTCAGCAGGAGAGCGCTTCTTTGCGGGCCTCGTCGCGGTTGGCTTCGCTGGTGCGGCCCATGGCGCGGTAGATCTGGGCGCGAACGCTGAACACGTCGCGTTCATTCGGGCTGCTTTCCGCCGCCGCGTTGGCGTCTGCCAGTGCCGCGTCGAGCCGGTTCTTGGCCAGGAAGACCTTGGCGCGGCCCACGTAGGCCCAGCTGGCATGGTCGCTCAGTTGCAGGGCCCTATCCGCGTCGGATTCCGCCTCGTTGAGGTTCCCCAAGCCAAGTTGCGCCAGCGAGCGGGTGTCGTAGCACTCGGCGCACTCGTCATCGATTTCAATTGACCTATTCGCGTCTTCCAGGGCCTTTTCATACTCGCCCGCCTTGGCGTAGGCCCACGCGCGCGCGTTGTACCCAAAACTGCCCTCCGGCGCCATGTTGATTTCGCGGGTGGCATCGGTGATGGCGTTCTCATATTGCTCAAGCGCAAGATAGACGGCAATGCGGGCGAGATAAGCACCCGAGTAGTCCGGCACCATCTGGGTAACCACGTTGGCGTCCGCCAAGGCGTCTATGCAGGCACCGACCTTGATGCCCAAGTACGCCCGCACACGGTAGGCCTCGGGGTTTGCCGGATCCAGGAGGATCGCGTCGTCGGCGTCCTCCAGCGCCTTTTCATATTCGCCCATGCCCTGGTATACCTTCGCCCGGGTCAGGTAGCGGTGAGCGGTCTCGGGATCCAGAGAGATGGCGTAGCTGGCGTCTTCCAGGGCTTTCTCGTAGTCTTCCTGCAGCAGATAGACGTTGGCGCGCATGCCGTAGGCGTCCACCATGCTGGGGTCGGCTTCGATGAGCGTATCCAGGTCTTCCAGTGCTTTGCTGTAGCGGTCGAGTTGCACTGCCACCAGGGCGCGGAGCAAGCGGTATTGCGGATTCTCGCCATCCAATTCTACGGCGCTATCCAACTCCCGCATGGCGCTATTGAAGTCGTACTCGTTGATATACTCAATCGAGCGTTGGAAGTGCTCCTGCGCCGCTACTTCCGTGCCGCCGCGCATATTGGCAACCGTCTGCTGCTGGAGCGGCTGCAAGAAGCGGGGATAGATGATGAAGGCAAACACCGCGACCACCGCGATGACGGCAACCACGGCGATGCCGATCGTCCGCTCGCGGTCGGACTTGCGCCGCGACTCTACGTCATCCGAGTTTGATAGACGCGGGTCGCGAATCGGCTGATCTTCATTGTCGTTTTCGTCCGGGGGCTTTTGCTCGTCCATGGCATCCTCCACGTCATCGCGACGGGACTTCACGTCATCGTGACAGGACTTCACGTCATCGTGACAAGAATCGCACTGTTTACTCAGGCTATTTTAGGAAACTCTACCCACGACGTTACGTCAAGGCCGCAGTTCGCGGCCTGGCCGATGCGCACGTCGCCATAGGCGCTGATGAGCATGAAGCCCTCATGGAAGGGAATCTCCAGCTCCCGGGAGAGATGCGCCGCCATTTCTTTCACGGCTTCACGGGTGGCTATCTCGAGATTCTCACCGTGCCCGTAGGTAATCCACGACGTGTCCGTCTCCCACCACACCTTGTGCCAGCCGGCGTTTTTGACGACGTCGATCTGCACGGTGACGTCGGCAGAAATCTCGATTGCACCGCCGGTGGATTCCGCATCACCCATGGACGCGTGCACGTCGCCCAGTCCGAACAGCGCTCCCGGAACCCACACCGGCAGGTGCACCACCGTGCCCTCGGCAATGCTGTTGCAGTCCATGTTACTGCCGTTGATATCGGGATCGGCGGTATAGACCACTCGATCCGGCAGGGCGGTGCCTACCACGCCGACCATCGGGCGCGTCGGCAGGCGAATGCCGTTGTCCAGAGCGAGCGTATCGCCCTGCACGTCCACTATGACAATTGCCGGCGCATCCGCGGCATCGTTCAGGATGCCGAACCCCGGCGTAAAGCGCAGAATGCCCGGCGGCACGAGTTTGATTTCTTCTATTCGGACGTTAAGCCCATCGCCCGGCATGGCGCCGCGCACGGTGACCGGACCGCACGCCGGATTCGACTCGCGCGTCTTGCGGACGGAAAGGTAGTAGTCCAGGTCTTCGCGGCGCTTGATGCGTCCGGTGGAAGAGTCGTGTGTTTCGAACGTGAGGCGGTTGCCGGACTCGATTTCGGCGATGGCCGGCACGTCTTTGTCGAAACTGTACGTATAGTGCTCACGCGCGATCCGTTGCATCACTCGCCTTTCAACACCGGCGGAAATTAGCAGCCATAACAGTCTCTGGAGTGTCGCGTTCTTTACGGGGACAATAGCATAGTTGAATTGTGCGTGACTACCCTCCAGCCTACGTCTACACCGTGGCGGCAAGGCACGGAAGGGACGCGCGCCGGGACTAGCGACCCAAGTCGTCACAGTCCTCAGCCAGAAACCGGCCCTCCCGTGCGCTCACGAGTCTTGAGCAAACCACACCGTCTTGGTGCGGCATCACCGCGTGGTATAATACAGTCAACCCATTCACTGATTGACAGTCCTTAAGGTCGACACATGCTTACTCCCCGCTACCGCTGGCAGGTAGCATCGCCCGCGCCCAATCCGCTTGTCGCTTCGTTCCCGTCGCACCATCCGGTTGTTGTCCAACTGCTCTACAATCGCGGCTACACCACTCCTGAGAGAATCCAGGGGTTTCTCCAGGGTGATGACGCCCGCGAGAATGACCCGCTACTCCTTAAGGGTATGCCTGCAGCCGTCGATCGCATTCTGAACGCGGTCCGCAAGCGTGAGTGTATCGGAGTCTTTGGGGACTATGATACGGACGGCATCGCCGCCACCGCGATTATGCGTGAAGCGCTGGAACAGATTGGCGCACGGGTCGTTGTCCGCCTGCCGCACCGCGTCACGGATGGCTACGGACTAACGGACAAGACGATAGCGGAGCTGGCCGCGGAAGGGGTCGATCTTCTCATTACCGTTGATTGCGGCATCAGCGCGGTCGGTCCGGTAGCATTGGCGAACGAGCGGGGCATGGACGTGATTGTCACGGACCACCACCAGCCCCCGCAGGAATTGCCGGCGGCACATGCCGTCATCAATCCGTGGCAACACGACTGCCAGTACCCTTTTCGGGAGCTCTGCGGGGCCGGTCTGGCGTACAAACTGGCGTGCGCGCTTCTCTCCACCGTGGGTTTGGTCCGCGATGCGGACAGCCCCCCTTATTCCGAACTAAGCGCGTTTGCCGCCCTGGCGACGGTCGCGGACGTGGTACCGCTGCGGGGCGAGAACCGTGCCATTGTCACAGCAGGACTTGCGGCGCTGCAGAACACCACCCACGCCGGCTTGACCGCGCTCATGCAGGTGGCAGGCGTGGACCCGGCAACGGTGAACAGCCGGAGCATTGGCTTCGCCCTGGCCCCGCGGCTGAACGCGGCGGGAAGGATGGCGCATCCGGGCCTGGCCTACGATCTCCTGACCTCCAAAGACCTTCCCCACGCCAAGGCCTTAGCCTGGCAGTTGCAGCAACTCAACCAAGAACGTCAGGGCGAGACGAAGCGCCTGCTCACGGAAGCCCAGCGGCAAGTGGCGCCGGCCCAACAGAGCGAGGCGTTGCTGTGGGTGGAAGGCTATGACTGGCCTGCCGGCATCATTGGACTGGTAGCAGGGAGGCTGGCCGAGGAACTGGGCAAGCCAACCCTGGCCGTCGCCGTCGGCGACACGGACGCCGTAGGCTCCTGCCGCAGTATCGCGGAGTTCGACATCGCCGCTGCGCTCGCCGCGCGGGGCGATCTCATGCAGCGGCACGGCGGGCACCCGCGCGCCGCGGGCTTTGCCGTGGCGGCGGACCGGCGCGCCGCCTTGCGGGATGCACTGCAAGCCGACGCCCGACAATTGCTGGATCTGGCGGACTTGCAGCCACGCCTCGAGATTGACTGTCCGGTCACGGCTGAGGAAATGAGCCTCGGCATTCTCGAGCAGATCAACGTCCTGGCGCCCTTTGGCGCGAGCAATCCGGAACCGCGCTTTCTCAGCCGGGACCTCACGTTGGGTGGTGTGCGCACGGTCGGCACGAATCACCTCAAAACGACATTCGCGCTGAACGGCACGTCAATTACGGGCATTGGCTTCCACATGGCAGACCGCGCCCGCGGCCTGAGCCAGGGACATTCAATCGATGTGGTATATTCGTTGCAAGAGAACACGTGGGGCGGATTCTCTCGGCTTGAGTTTGTCCTCCAAGACATGCGAGTAGCCGGTTCCGACCCAGGTTCGAATGGCGAGTGACACACAATAGGGCTATCCGATGGCACTGGCACACTCCGCCACGTCACCCGATGAGACGCAATTGCGCACGGTCGAAGAGTTGCTTGCGGCGGTAGCACCCTATGTGGGCGAGCAGCCCGACTCCCGCGCGCAAGAACTCAACCGCATTCGCCGGGCCCATGCGTTCGCTGAGCGCGCCCACGAGGGACAGGTGCGCAAGTCCGGCGAACCCTTTGCGCAGCACCCGCTCTGCACCGCGCTCTTGCTGTCCGAGATTCGCATGGACGCCAGCACTGTTTGCGCCGGCTTGCTCCACGACTGCGTGGAAGACACCGACGCAACCCTCGACGACATACGGTCGGAGTTTGGCGATGACGTGGCCCAGCTTGTGGACGGCGTCACCAAGCTTACCCAACTCGACTTCCTGAACCTGGAAGACACCCAGGCCGAAAACCTCCGCAAGATGTTCCTGGCCATGGCGCGGGACATTCGCGTAGTGATCGTCAAACTCGCGGACCGCCTGCACAACATGCGCACGCTTGCATACGTGGAGCCGGAGCGCCAGCGTCGCAAGGCCCAGGAAACCCTCGACATCTACGCCCCGCTCGCCAATCAACTGGGCATGGGTCACTGGAAGTGGCAGTTGGAAGATGCGGCCTTTGCCATCCTCCATCCGGATGTGTACCGGCAGATCGAAGCCACCTTGACGGAAAGCTCACTTGCGCAGGACGAAATCCTGCAAGAGGCCCTGCAAGTTCTTACCCATGAACTCGCGCGCGCCGGCATTCAAGGTGAGGTGAGCGGCAGACCAAAACACATCACGAGTACGTGGTTCAAGATGCGGCGCAAAGGCGTCGGCATCCAGGAGATCTACGACCTTATTGGCGTGCGCGTGATCGTCAGCACGGTGCAGCAGTGCTACGCGGCGCTTGGACTGGTGCATACACTGTGGAAGCCGATTCCGGGCCAGTTTGACGACTACATCTCAGTGCCCAAGTCGAACAACTACCGCTCGTTGCACACCGCCGTGATTGGGCCGCGCGGCCAGCCGGTGGAAGTGCAACTGCGCACGCAGCACATGCACCAGGAAGCCGAGCTCGGCGTCGCGGCGCATTGGCGCTACAAGGAGGGAGAACGGGGCGGCAACGTGGAGGAACGCCTCGCCTGGCTGCGGCAGTTGCTGACGTGGCAGGAAGAGCTTTCCAGCGCGCGCGAGTTCGTCGAAACCGTCAAAGCCGACATCTTCGAGGACCAGGTCTTCGTGTTCACGCCGCGCGGTGACGTGAAGGACCTCCCGGCCGGCTCGACGCCCATCGACTTTGCCTACCGCATTCATACCGACGTCGGCCACCGCTGCCTCGGCGCCAAGATCAACGGTCAGATCAAGCCGCTCGATACCGAGTTGCAGAACGGCGACGTGGTTGACATCCAGACAAGCAAGTCGCCAAAAGGCCCCAGCCGCGACTGGATCAACATCGTCAAGAGCAGACACACCCGTGAGCGCATCCGCCAGTGGTTCAAGAAACAGGAACGAGCGGAGAACGTCGCCCGCGGCAAGGACATGCTGGATAGAGAGATCCGGCGTTTGGGACAGGGCGACCTGAATAGCGTGGATGAGGCGCGCTTCCGCACGCTCTGCAAGTCATTCACCATCAACACGGCGGAAGACCTCTTTGCGGCCATCGGCTACGGCGCCATTTCCACGCGGCAAGTGGTCGCAAACTTGAGCCGCTCCGGCGAGGAAGCTGCTCCCTCCACAATCGAACCGGACATTCTGCCCACTGAGCCGCCCGCGGACAAAACTACGGGCACGGTGCAGGTAATGGGCGAGGGGAACATGCTCACGCGTCTTGCGACGTGCTGCAAGCCGCTGCCCGGCGATCACATCGTCGGCTATATCACGCGCGGGCGCGGCGTCACCGTGCACCGGCGGGACTGCCGCAACGTGCACAGCGTGAAAGACAAGGAACGCCTGGTGCCGGTGAATTGGGGCGATCAGGTGATCTGCCACGACGCCCGGAACCTGCCGCTGCTCTTGGCGCAGTGCTGCAGCCCGCAGGCCAGCGACAAGATCAAAGGCTATGTGGTGGACGGTAGTGTGGAAGTCCACCGCACAGACTGCCGCCGTTTGGGGCAAGATGGGCCGCCCGGCACGCTGGTGGATGTTTCCTGGTCGCGTACCAGCAGGCAACAGGCCCTCTACCCGGTTGCCTTGCGCGCCGAGTGCGTGGACCGGCCGGGGCTCCTCCGCGACATCAGCGCCGTGGTGACCGAAGAGAAATTCAACATTAGCGCCGCGAGCGTCCACACCGACGGCGGTTCGGCGACCATCCGGTTCACCGTGGAAGTAACCGGCGTAGGCCGGCTCGCCGATCTCATGGCCAAGATCGAACGCGTCAACGGCGTGGTGGGCGTCCAGCGCGACGTGCGCACCGACCGGCCGCAGCGAGGGAACTGAGCGGACGGGCTTGGTTTGAGGCTGGACTGTCTCCGTTTTACTGGGTAACGTAGGAAGTGTGTCGTAGTAAGAACGGCTGCGGGCGCTGCACACCGGCACCGCAGCGCAACGAAGAACGTAGCATGACGTTGAGAGGGGGTTGAGAGAATAGCCATGGCCATTACCGCCGCTCTGCCCGTGCTCGCGCCGACCCGCCGCCGCTTCACCGTGGCCGAATACTACGCCATGGCCGGCATCGGCATCCTGGCCGAAAACGATCGGGTTGAACTGCTGGAGGGAGACCTCATCGTCATGCCCCCAATTGGAGACTGGCACGCGGCCTGCGTAGACCGATTCACCAATTTGCTGCCGCCTCGATTGCAGGGGCGCGCAGTTGTGCGCGTCCAGGGCCCAACGCGGCTGAACTACCGCAGCGAACCGCAGCCGGACGTGATGCTGCTGCGCTGGCGGGACGACTTCTACGAGGGAGGCCACCCCGGCCCGGCCGACGTGCTGCTCCTGATCGAGGTCGCAGATACCTCAGCAGACTACGACCGCGGCCCCAAACTGTCCGCTTACGGCCGCGCCGGCATCCCGGAAGTGTGGATTGTCACCCGGGAGAATCGTCGTATCGAATCCTACACCGAACCCGAATCGGGCGCATACGGCACGGTGCGGTATGCTGGTCCTGGCGAAAGTATCTCGCCGCAGGCGTTTCCGGACGTAACCCTGGAAGTCGACCGGGTTGTGGCCGGCTAACGCGACGAGGCAGCGCCAGTCCGCTGTGCTTAGGGCGGGGGCGCTGCCAATCTAACGACCCGCTGCTGGAGGATCACCCATGGCAGTGACGAGAACGATGACCAACGCCTGGAAAGTACGGACCCTGCCGGACATCTTCTATGAGGACCCGGAACCCATCGAGGACGGCCTGCTGCAAGACCCGTTCATACGCCGTATCGCCTATCTGCTCGCCGAACGCTACGAGGACTCTCCCGACGTGTTCGTCTCCAGCGGCGGCTTTGTCTTCTACAATCCTGAAAACGGCAACCAGCGGGTCGCTCCCGACTGCTATATTGCTTTCGGCGTTGACGTGAAGGGCATTTACGAGAATCTGCCCAATTACTGGATCTGGGAGGTAGGGAAGCCGCCGGACTTCGTAATGGAGGTAGCATCCAAGAGCACTGCCAACCGCGATCTGGGAGCAAAGCGGGAGCTATATGAGCGGTCGGGGATTGCGGAGTATTGGCGGCTGGACCCAACCGGCGGCACGTTGTACGGTCAGCCGCTGGCCGGGGAGCGGTTGGTCGACGGCAATTACGCCCCGTACGGGTTGGAGACTGGGGCAGAGGGTGCGGTCCGAGGGTACAGCGCGTTGTTGGACGTGGTGTTCTGCTGGGACGGCCGGGAATTCGACGCGCTCGACCCTGAGACCGGCAAGACGATAGGCAAGCGCGAAGTGGCCGAAGCCCGCGCGAATACCCACGCGCAGGCCCGTCTCGACGCCGAAGCTCAAGCGGAAGCGGAGCGCCAGGCGCGTCTGGAAGCCGAAGCTGAACTCGCCCGCCTCAGAGCGGAACTCCGTCGACGGGGCTAGAAGCTATCTCACTAATAGTTCGACATGCCGTTTTGCGCTTCGACAGGGGCTTTGCGAGGCCCACTCAGCACCAACCGATTATCGTTTTCCCGTTCGCCCCCGTATCACGTACGGGGCAGGCTCTGAGCCTGTCGAAGGGAAAGTCTGCGCAGAACTATGCATTTATGAGATGAGTTCTAGACCGGTTTAGCAGCCGAGTGTTCCAATTGGCCTGCGCGAAGTATGCACAGCAGCCTCGCTCAATCCAGGTCAAGCGCGTGGGGATTGAAGCCGGCGATGTCGAACATCGAGTACGCATAGCCGCTGGTTTGACCCGCGAATGACGAAGCCGTGAGAGGCGCGGCTGGAGTCTCCAGCGCCATTTGCGCGAAGTACTTGCTGACCGGCGCCAATTCCTCGAGCGCCTCATACTCGTGTTGCGCCAGGAATTCAGCGCGATCCACCTCCTCGCCGTCGCATTCCGGACCGCCCCCCAGGTCTCTGAGGGTAAAGACGATATAGACGTTGCTATCGCGCTCGTGAAGACTGTTGCGGGCGGCCAGCAGTCCCTGCACTTCGCTTTGGACGCCGGTCTCTTCCCACACCTCGCGTACCACCGCTACCTCAAAAGGCTCGTCCTGCTCCACGTACCCTCCCGGGATGGTCCAGCGGCCTTTGCCCGGATCTTGCCCGCGCCGGATGAAAAGCACCTTGTTGTCGCGCACCACGATGCCGCCCACTCCAAGCGAGAACGTACTGAAGTGGATGAAGCCGCATGACGGGCAAGACGCGCGCTGGCGCCCGCCGTCGGGCCGCAACGACAGCGTTTCGCCGCAGCGTGGGCAGTATCGGAAGTAATTGGGTACCGTGGGGAGATCGGACATCATCGTGCCTCGCTGGCAACTGAGATTCACATCCGCTTGATGATACGACGCTCGGCGGGTGCGGTCACAGCCGCAATGCTACTACTACCTTAGCTATTGCACTCTACCATGGTGAGGCTTGTCAACTATAATCGCATATGCACTGCGGCCTTGAGCAACCGGCTTGTGCGACCCTGTAAATCGTGGTATAGTAGGGTCTCCATTATTAGGAACTATTCTCAATACTTCGCAGGCATCTTAGAGCACGCATCGAGGTAGCGCATGGCGACGGCACCAAAAACAGACTCCGTAAGCACCAGTTGGCGGCTTGCCAGCCTCACCAAAGGTATGCGCGGCCGGATTGTCTTGGCTGCGCTCTTCGGTTTAGGAGCTGTGACCACCGGCGTAGCACGCCTTTCCCTCTCCGGCACCGCGGTAGCCATGGTATTCGAGCAGCAGCCATTCATGGAGATTCTCCTTATTTTGCTCGGCGTGCTCGCGCTGCCGATGCTGCGCATTGTCTTCACCATGGCGCAGCAGTTTATTGCCCATGAGACGGCGGCCAAGATGAAAGTCAAGCTCCGCACCGCCCTCTACAGCCACTTGCTGCGGCTCGGGCCGGGCTTTACGCAGAAGCAGCGCACCGGTGAAGTAGTGGTAAAGGCCGTGGACTCGGTGGAGCAGCTTGAGACATTCTTCGGCCGCTATCTGCCGCAGCTTGTGGTGGCAGGTGTCGCCCCGGTCGGCATTCTCATCTTTATGACGATCCTCGACTGGCAGTCCGCTGTCATCTTCCTGGCATTCGCTGTGCTCACCTATGTGGCGCCGACGTTCTTCCGACGCGCCACGTACCGCGCCAGCGGCGGACGCTGGCAAGCGAACCGCGAATTGAGCGCGGACTTCATCGACGCCATCCAGGGGCTTGCCACCCTGAAGATCTTCGGACGCAGCACCGAGTGGGGCCGCATGCTGGCCGACCGGGCGCGGGCGCTCTCGACGCAGACCATGAAGGTGCTCGGCATAAACATTGCCTCCGGCGGCGTAAGCATGCTCTTCATGAGTCTTGGCGCCGCATTGGTACTCGCCTGGGGCGCAATTCGCGTCGATCAGGGCACGCTGGAACTGACCCCACTGATGATTGTGCTCTTCTTGGGCGTGGAGATTTTTCGGCCGCTGCGCGAGCTCAACCAGCTCTACCACACGGGCCTGCTCGGCACCTCATCGGCGATTGGCATGTTCTCCCTCCTCGATGAGAAGCCTGAGGTCTTGGACGCTGCCGACCGCGCTGCTACGGATGATAGCGCGGCCGCGACCGTCGTGGATGAAGCCACGCTGGAACCCAGCGTAGGATTCGAAAGTACAACCTTCACCTACGAGCAGGGCGACCGTCCGGCCCTGGAAGATGTTTCCTTTACCGTGCCGGCCGGCAGCACGCTCGGCATCGTGGGCCCTTCCGGCGCGGGCAAGACGACGGTCACGAATCTGCTGTTGCGCTTCTTCGACCCCCAGTCAGGTCGCATTCTGCTCGGCGGTCACGATCTGCGCGACATCCCGCTGGATGCCCTGCGACGGCAGGTCTCCATCGTTGCCCAGGACACGTATCTCTTCCACGGCACGGTGTTGGAAAACATCCGGCTCGCCCGCCCCGAGGCCACCGATGCGGAAGTGCTGGCGGCGGCGCAAGCGGCGAACGCCCACGAATTCATCCCGCGACTCCTTTCCGGCTACCACACGATCATCGGCGAGCGGGGCCAAAAACTCTCAGGCGGCCAGCGGCAGCGCTTGGCCATCGCGCGGGCCATTCTCAAAGACGCGCCCATCCTCATACTCGACGAGGCCACCTCCCACGTGGACAGCGGCAACGAAGCGGTGATCCAAGAGGCGCTGGAGCGTCTCATGCGCAACCGGACGACAATTGTCATTGCGCATCGCCTCTCCACTGTGGCCGGTGCCGATCAAATCATCGTGCTGGACCAAGGCGCCTGCGTCGAGCGCGGCTCACACGCCGACCTCATGGCGCACGACGGCGTTTATGCGCGTCTCGTGGCGGCGCAGTCGCGGCAGCCGGCAGCCACAGGCCCTGCGGAGGCGTTTGCAGCCGGCGCGACGAATGGAAACACGTTGGAGACCGACGCGCTGGCCGGAGTCGAGCGCTCTCGCGAGGAGCCTGCATCCAACGACGAGCCGGCCAGCGACGGACACTTCCTGCGCAGCGCCGGTCACGCCAAGCCCATCGAACCGGTGTCGATCGGTGCGTGGGAAACGAGCAGCCGCCTCATGCGGCTCATTCGGCCGGAGTGGCTGGAATTCGCCATCACCGTTGGCAGCGGCTTGGTCAAGGCCGGAGCCACAATCGCGCTCGGTGTTGCCAGCGCTATGCTGGCCGGCCGTGTAGCGACAGACGGCGGGCTAGGCCCGTTGATTCCTATCGTTCTGGCCCTGGCGGTTACGGTGGCGCTCTTTACGTGGATAGAGGCCTGGATTTCGCATGACATGGCCTACCGCATTCTGGCCGATATGCGCATCAAGCTCTTCGACACCCTGGACCGCCTCGCGCCCGCCTACATGTACAGCCGCCGCAGCGGCGACCTCACCAGCCTGGTTACATCGGACATTGAGACGGTCGAGTCGTTTTTCGCCCATGCCGCCGGCCCTATTCTGGTCGCCATCATGGTGCCGCTGGTCGCCCTGGCGTTCTTGCTCAACATGTCGTGGCTGCTCGCGCTATCCCTGGTGCCGTTCCTCATCCTGGTCGGCTTGAGCCCCCACTACATCGGCAGGCACACCGACCGGCTGGGCAACCGCCTGCGCGCGGAGCTTGGCGAGGTCAACGCGCACATGGCGGACAGTGTGCAGGGGCTGCGCGAGGTCGTGGTCTTCTCGCAGGACGGCCGGCGCTTGCAGGAAATCCACGACAAGAGCGACGCGCTCACGGGCTTGCAGGTCCGGTACGGCAAGCAACTCGGTTTCCAGCAAGGCGCCATCGAGGGCATCCAGGCGGTCGGCGCGCTGGTCGTGCTCATACTGGGCGCGTATCTCGTGAATGAAGGGCTCATGGGGGCGGCGGCGCTGCCGGTAGCGACGATGCTCGCGCTCACGTGCTTTACGCCAGTGGCCGAGATCGCCCGCATAGTTAAGGAGTTGGCAAACGCCTTCGGTTCCGGCCGCCGCGTTTTTGCCGTGCAGGACGAACCGGTGCCGGTAGATGACGGGCACGGGGTCTCGCCTGAATCGGCCGCAGTTCCCGCCGTGCAATTTGACGATGTGTGGTTCAACTACGGTCCCGGCGAGCCGCAGGCCCTGAGCAGCGTTTCCTTTGCGGTAGAAGCCGGTCAGACTGTCGCCCTGGTGGGACCGTCCGGCGCGGGCAAGACCACCGTGGCGCACTTGCTCATGCGCTTCTGGGACCCGCAACGGGGCAGGATCACGTTCGGCGGCCACGATATTCGCGGCTTTGAGTTGGACGACCTGCGCAGCCGCATCTCCCTCGTGTCCCAGGACATCTATCTCTTCAACCTGAGCATCCGGGAGAACCTGCGCCTGGCGCGGCCGGATGCCACCGATGCGGAGATCGAGAAAGCAGCCAAAATGGCCAGCGCCCATGAGTTTATCCAGACGTTTCCGCGCGGATACGACTCCGTCGTCGGCGAACGGGGCACGTCTATTTCCGGCGGCCAGCGCCAGCGGCTGGCAATTGCCCGGGCCCTGCTCAAGCAAGCGCCGATTCTCATCCTGGATGAGGCCACGTCCCACCTGGACACAGAGAACGAACGCGAGGTGCGCGCGGCCATCGCTGAGTTGATGGAGGGCCGCACCACCCTTGTCATCGCCCACCGCCTCTCAACCGTACGCGACGCGGACAAGATCATCGTTCTCGACGACGGGCGCGTCGCCCAGCAAGGCACCCACGACGAACTCCTGGACTCCACCGGCACGTATGCCGAACTCGTCCGGGTACAGGTGCAAATCTAGCGGACACCGACTGCGAGAAAATCCAGCATCCGTTCGTCCTGAGCCTGTCGAAGGATGAACGGATGCTTGCTCTTGAAACTTACAAAAGAGATCATTTCCAAGCAAGATCAGTGGATTCCCATTGGAGCCGCAATCGTGGTTGCAGCGCCGCAGCGGAGCAACATATAATGTGAAAAGGTAGTCAAGGACCTGTGTCCCTGCTTGGGAGTGACCAAAGTTCGCCCGCAGTGTAAAGTGCACCTGCAGGATAGATCTGCAGAATGCGTCTAACGAGCCGAGGTGGCGAAATGGAAGACGCATGGGACTTAAACTCCCAGGAGCTTTAACGCTCGTGCCGGTTCGACTCCGGTCCTCGGCACCACAACAAAAACCTTTCTGCTTCCGGCAATAGCCGGCTCGGAAGAGAGTTCACCGAGCCGAGTTGCAGGACCGGAGGCAAACCCAAAGGAAGGACTTAACTGCATGCGTCCCTACGAACTCGTCGTTATCTTCCACCCGGAGATCGACCCCGATTCCCTCGCGACCCTCACCGGTCGCATCGTCTCCACCATCACCGATCATGGTGGTGAAGTCATTGCCCAGCAGACGTGGGGTCGCAAGCGACTCGCGTACCCCATCAAGCACCTCAATGACGGCCACTACGTGCTCTGGCACTTCAAGGCCGACTCGCCAACGCTCGTGCGCGACCTAGAGAGCCTTTTTCTGATTTCGGAATCCATACTCCGCTATCTCACCGTGCGCGCCGAGGGTCTGCCACCGCTTACGCCGGACCGGGAGCCCGAACCGGAGCCTGTAGCCGTCTCCGAGGGCGAGGAGGCGTAGCCATGGCCGGACTCAACAAAGTAATACTCATCGGACATTTGGGGCGCGACCCTGAATTGCGCTACACGTCCAGCGGGACGCCGGTGTGTAACTTTTCACTGGCGGTGAGCCGGCGCTGGAGCGGTCGCGACGGCGAACAGCAGGAAGAGACCGAATGGTTTCGCGTGACGGCGTGGAACCGGCTCGCGGAGACCTGCGCGAATTATCTTGCTAAAGGCAGACAGGTCTACATCGAAGGACGTATACGGCTGGATACTTACACCGGCCAGGACGGACAGGAACGCGCAAACTTAGCCGTTACCGCCTTTGAAATGCAAATGCTCGGCTCGCGCCGGGACCAGGGGATGTCCGGCGAGCCCATGGAAGACGCCGGCGCACCCGCGGAAGCGGAAGAGACCATCAATCCCGATGATCTTCCCTTTTAGCGCCGGCCGGTAATACGAATCTGAAATCAATAAGCACATTCTGGATTGGGGAAAACCGATGTATGATCGAGGAGGAAGCTCACGAGGCAGGCCGCCGGGACGGTTTGGTGGCGGAGGTGGAGGTCGTTTCGGCGGGCAGCGCCGGCGAGGACCGGGCGGTCGCGGGCCCCGCCGCCGCCGCTCGTGCTATTTCTGCGGTAACGCCATCAAGGTCATCGACTACAAGAACCTCGACCTCCTGTGGAACTACCTGGACGACCGGGAGAAGATCTTGGGGCACCGGCAGAGCGGCACATGCGCCAAGCACCAGCGCCGCCTTGCCGTCGCGATTAAGCGCGCCCGGACCGTGGCCCTCCTGCCGTACACGCCCGAGCATGCGCGCACACGGTAAACGGTCGGCCGGCGCCGCCCCGCGTCGCAGCGCTCCATGCCGAACGCGCAGCAGCGTCCGCCAATCGTGAATGAGGCTATGCCGCCGGCTCACACAACGTGTCCCGCCGCCATTGGCTGTAGCGGACATGGTCTAGCGCCCGGCGTCCGGCCTAGCGCACGTCATTCGTTCGCAAGCGGCAATGCCGCACTGCGTTGGAGTGGGAAGCGATGCCCGGTGACAGCGTCAGGGCGCGCGTCCGCCACTTCATTCTGTTTTAGCAACCACACACCAAGGCCTTTCCATGCCACGTAGAAAATCCGGCCCGTCAAGCCGGCGCGGTCAGCGCATCATCGCCCGTCCGCTGGAACATCCGGCGGAAGAAGGGGAGCCGTGGATATTCGGCTGGGGCGCGCATCTCTCGCGGCGTGAAAGAGACTCGTTGATGCGGCGGGCGGTGGCGGCGGGCGCGGGCCTCGTGGCCGCTCTCATCGTCGGCATTCTGCTCTACGCCTACCTCAGCGAGTACGTCATTCAGGCCCGCGCGACGGTGGCACGGGTGGCTGACACCAATATCCGCGCGAATGAGTTTGCCACGGCCTTGGGCACCGAGCTCGCGCACCGCGTGTTCTTGACCCGTCAAATCCAACTGGTACTACCCAAGCTCGTCAGTGAAGAGGTAGATAGCCCGGCGAATCTAAGCAACGGTGCCAGCCGGCTCCTTTCCCAACAGGAACAGCAACTGCAGTTCCTGCCCAGCTTCACGCTGGAACAGATGATCGAGAACTTGATCGTGCGCCAAGAAGCTGCCGCGCGCGGCTATACCTACACTGACGCGGAGCGGGTGGAGGCCACCACCGCGTATTTGAATGAAGTAAGTGAAACGGAGGTGCGCAACCAAATCGTCGCGCTCATCCCTCCACCACCATCGGAAATCCTCGAAGTCCAGCCCTTGACCGCGGACGACGAGATCCGGCAGTCTGACATCTTGCTGATGCGGGCAAGTATCGCGGCTACGGCAACTGCCGCGCTCACTCCCACACCGGTGCCGCCCACGCCGACGCCCACCCCTGAGCCGGTTACGCCGACCCCGCTCGTGCCCACGCCCACGCCTGCCCAGGATGCCCGTATAGAAGCCTATCTCGCCGCCACGGGTATGACACGAGAGATCTTCGAGCAGCGCGTCCAGGACGCTTGGTGGCGCCAACGCCTCGAGCAGGAAACTATCGCCGCCGTGCCCGCGAGCAGCGCGCAGGTCCGCGCCCGTCACATTCTTGTCACGACTGCGGAAGACGCCACACTGGCGAAGGAGCGCCTGGATGACGGCGAGGACTTCGCCGAACTGGCTGCGGAAATGTCACTCGACCCCGGCACGAAAGATACGGGCGGCGAGTTGGGCTGGTTCCCCAAGGGCGTCATGACTCCCACCTTTGAGGCGGCCGCCTTTGCGCTGGAGCCGGGACAGATCAGCGATCCGATTCAGTCACCGTTCGGCTTCCACATCATCGAGGTCTTGGAGAAAGCCGAAGACGTGCCGCTGGAACCGAACGCGCTTGAACAACTGCAGCTCCGCGCATTCGGTACGTTCCTCGCTGAGCGCAAGGGTGAACTCGGCGTCGAACGCCTGCTCACTCAGGAAATCGCCACGTGGGCGCAGCGGCACATGCCGCAAATTCCCGAACTGCCATAGTTGCGAGACCCCGTTCGCGCTGAGCGCGTCGCAGTACCGTTCGCGCTGAGCCTGTCGAAGCGCCGCTCGCGCTGAGCTTGTCGAGTACCGTTCGCACTGAGCTTGTCGAAGTGCCGTTCGCGCTGAGCTTGTCGATGCGCCGTTCGCACTGAGCCTGTCGAAGTGCCGTTCGCACTGAGCCTGTCGTAATACCGTTCGCACTGAGCCTGTCGAAGTGCCATTCGCCCTGAACTTGTCGAAGTGCCGTTCGTACTGAGCTTGTCGCAGTGCCGTTCGCTCCGAGCCTGCCCCGTACGGGATACGGGGGCGAACGGATGACACTAAACGCTCAGGTGGAACCGTCGCTTCACGGACCGCTCCGCTCTAAATCCCCTAAGGGCCCGGGTTGCCGTTAGTGAAAGAACCGTTCCACATCACTGAATTCCTGTGCCCGGCGGGCCGGCGGCAGCGAGTCGAGAATGAGGCGTCCGTAGAATTTCGTGTGAATCCGCGCGTCGAGCAGCACCATCACACCGCTGTCCGCCGGGCTGCGGATTAGGCGTCCAAAGCCCTGCTTGAGATCGATGATGGCTTCCGGCAGCATCAGGTCGCGGAACCAGTTGCCGCCGGCCCTCGTTACCGCGTCCAACCGCGCTTGCGACAAGGGTGACGGCGCCGAGAATGGCAGCCGGTCGATGGCAACGACGGAGAGCGCCTCGCCCGGCACGTCCACGCCCTGCCAGAACGACTTCGTAGCGCAGAGAATCGCGTTGCCGTTCTCCTGAAAGACCCGCAGCAATTCCCGGCGCGGCATCTCGCCCTGGCGCAGGCAGAGCAAGTCGTCACCCACGCGCCGCGAGATTGCCTGGTAGCAGTGCTCAAGCGCCCGGTAGCTGGTGAAGAGCAAGAAGGCGCGGCCCTGCGAGGCCCGCACCAAGTGTTCCAAGCAATCCACCACTGCCGCCAGGTAGACGTGCGCGTCCTCGCCTTCCCAGCGGGAGGGCGGCGCGGGAAGGTCCCGCGGCCGCGGTGCCCAGATGAGCGCCTGTTCCTGGAAGATAAAGGGGCTCTCGCAGGTGACCTCCCGGTAGTCGCGGGCACCCACGCGCGAGGCAAAAAACCTCATGTTACCGCCCACCGCCAACGTCGCCGACGTGTAGACCGTTGCTTGCGTCCTGCCAACAACCCGGGCCAGGTGCTCGGAAACGTCAATGGGCGTATAGTGCAACTGGATGCTATTCCGCCCTTCCTCGACGTAGCGGAGCTCGCCCTGCAGCGTGGGCGCGCAGAAGCGTTCCATCCGGCCGATCACGCTTTCCACCTGCTCGATGCGCTTCTGCAGCTTCGCCTCTTCCTCCTCGCTCGGCATCTGCGGCAGACGCTCTTTGAGGGCCTGATAGTAGCGATTGAGCGCACTCGTGACCGGCCCGGCCTCGAACTCCAGCGTCTCCGGCACCGCAACTTGCCGGCTGCCCCAGTCGCCGCGGCCCTGCTTCAACAGCAAGGCCGTAAACTGCTCCCAACACGTCGCAACGCCTTGCTGCAGCGCAGCGCGCAAACTCTCCAGACTTGGTTCATCGGGAATGAGGCGGGTGAAACTGCGCGGCGTGATGGTATCGGTGAACGCCGAATAGGCGAAGTTTTCCAATTGGTGCGCTTCATCGATGATGAGGAAAGCATGCGGCGGCAGGATCTCAGCCAGCGTGCTCAGGCAGAGCAGCGCGTGGTTGCAGATGATAACGTCCGCTTCCTTCAACCGCTCGCGCATTGCGAAATACCAGCACGACCGGTCTTTGTAGAAGCCGCAGCTCTGTCGGATGCAGTCCACGTCGGTGGCGATTGTGCGCTCGCGGAGCTCGGTCGAGAGGCCGAAGCGAAGTTCATCCACGTCGCCGGTCGTCGTCTCTCCAAGCCACTCCACCATGCCTGCCAGTCCTTCCGGCGGTATCAAGCTGCCGGTGGCCTCATCGAGCTTGAGCTTGCAGGCGTAGTTTCCCAGACCCTTGGCGACAATGGCGTCGAATGTAACTCCAAACGGGGCCAGAAACTCCTGCACGGCCGGTACGTCCTTGTAGAAGAGCTGGTCTTGGAGCACTTTGGTCGCGGTGGAGATGACAATCGGCCCGCAGTCGGGGTCTTCACGCCGCGCCAAGACCGCCGGAATGAGGTAGGCGAGACTCTTTCCCACACCGGTGCCCGCCTCCACCACCAGGTGGCGCCGCTTCGCGAGCGACCTGCCCACGGCGCTTGCCATTGTTTGCTGACCCGCGCGGTGCTCCCAGCCGGCCTCCACGAGCAGCCCGTTGGGGCCGAAGACGGCATCGATAGTGGCACTATCCAAGCCAAGAGAAGGGCGGGAGTGAGGTCCGGCAGGGGGCATTTGCGTGCGTTTTCCTGGGATTGAGTGAGACCGGCCATCGCGAGGTGTACTTATTCTAGCACGGTACACCTTTCATCCCGGAGACCTCTGCACAACTAGGTCTAGAGGGCAAGGAGGTACCCCCTCTCCTTGGGGATGTATAGACCGGGTTGATGGGTAACACTTGTTCGGGCTGATGGGTTACACCTAAAGGCATGGAGAATCTTGCAGCAGGAGGATGACCATGCCGTGGAAGGTGGAAACGCTTATGTCTGCTCGGGAAGAGTTTATCGCCCTGGCGCTGACTGACGGGGCGAACATGAGTGAGCTGTGTCGGCGCATGGGGATCAGTCGCAAGACAGGGTACAAGACGCTGCGGCGGTACGCGGAGAGTGGCGCCAACGGTCTGCAGGACCGGTCGCACCGCACGCACACGTGTCCGCACCGCACGAGCCGGGAGATGGAGGACCGCATCATCGCGCTGCGGCTGGCGCATCCGGGCAAGGGTGCCCATGTGCTGCACAGAATGTTGCAGAACCAAGGGGTCACCAACGTGCCGGCCAAGAGCACGATCCAAGCCATACTCAAGCGCTCTGGGCTCATTGATGAAACGGAAAGCGCCAAGCACACGCCCCAGGTGCGCTTTGAATATCCCGATCCCAACGCGTTGTGGCAGCTGGACTTCAAAGGGCATTTCGCCATGCAGCACGACCGCTGCCATCCGCTCACTCTCCTGGACGATCATTCTCGCTTCAACCTCGCTCTCCAAGCCTGTGCCAACCAGCAGGGAGCAACGGTGCAAGACCGCCTCACCACAGTCTTTCGCGGCTACGGCCTGCCCCAGGCCATGCTCATGGATAACGGCGCCCCCTGGGGCAACAACGCCGGACAGCCCTACACGCCCTTCACCGTCTGGCTCATGCACCTGGGCATCAACGTGCGCCACAGCCGCCCCAACCATCCCCAAACCCTCGGCAAGCTCGAACGCTTCCACCGCTCGCTGAAGAGCGAATTGCTGCAGGGCCGTACCTTCACCGACCTGGAGCACTGCCAACGCGCCTTCGACACTTGGCGTGAATTCTACAACCTGGAACGCCCCCATCATTCCCTGAACCTCGACACTCCCATCAGCCGGTACACTCCCAGTGCACGCTCCTTCCCCGAGACCCTGCCTGCCCTTGCATACAGCCCCGACGATCAGGTGCGCAGCGTCGATGTCTCCGGCCGCATCTCCTTCCAGGGCAGGAAGCTCCGTGTTGGCAGAGCCTTCACTCACAAACAGGTCGCACTGCGACCCACCCAAACAGACGGCGTCTGGAACGTGTACTTCTCAATACAACGCATAAAATCCATAGACCTCAGAGATCAAAATGTGTAACCTATCAACCCGAACACCTGTTACCTATCAGCCCAGTCTGTACAGGGGAGAGGGCTGGGGTGAGGGGACTCCTTAGGGTTTCAATCGTAAAATATCTACAGTCAATACATAGCAGAGCCAGACTAACTTGCGTTCAGAGCAGATTCACCCTCACCCTAACACTCTCCCGTCAAGGGAGAGGGGACTTCATCGCTGTGACAAAGGTTACGCAAAATTCTCCATCCCGGAGAGGGTACGCTCACTGTCGAAGCAAAAGCCCGGGCATGAATATGGCCATACCAGCTTACCCTGCACAAACCGCTGTGGTAGGTTTAATTGAGGCGGCGCAGGGCTGCGCATCGGAGTTTATATGGAGGAAGGCGCACCATGTCCACGCGGCTGTATATTGCCGTGGTGTCGACGACCGTACTTGCCATTGCCCTCATTCTGTTGGGCATCGCAACGTATGTCGTGCTTGCCTTCAGTCTGCATAGGCAGCTCGATCGCGGCCTGGCTGCTGAAGGTCAGCAATTGCGGGATTACTTCCTCACCTCAAGAGACTCCCCACTTGCTGGAAATACGCTGCCCGTCTCCGCGACACCGTTCGAAGCCGTCGCGCCATCCGGCTCGATCTTTCGGGTCGTTGACACCGACGGCCGCGTGCTTGCCCAGTCGGTTGGCAATCTCACCGAGCCGCTGGACGGCAGCGACTATGGCACCGGCGGCGCGTGGCCGCAGTCGCTTATCTATGAAACTGTGGCACACGCCGGAACGCAGTTTCGCGTCTACTCACTGCCGCTGCAACTGCCCGCACAAGCGCAAGGTATCCTGCAGATTGCGCGGCCGCTGGCTCCCGTGGAACAGACGTTAACGTACTTGCGCGTTGTTCTTCTCGCGGGTACCGGCGTCAGCCTGTTGCTTGCGGTCGGTGTGGGGTTGCTGCTCGCGCATATTGCCGCCAAGCCGATCGAGGACGTGGCAAGCGCCACGGCCCGCATTCGCGCCTTCGGCGAGGATGACGCGCGTCTCGTACCGCCGGGACACCTCCAGGAACCCCGTTGGCTCGTGCAAAGCCTCAACAATCTGCTGGACCGCACGGCGCTCGCTGAAGCCACCGCCGGCGAGGCGTCCGGGTTTCGCGTCCAATGCACGGGCTACGTACAGAGGCAACTCGCGCGGCTCATCGTGCAACAGCGCAATCTCAATGACTACCTGCGCACGGAGTTGCGGCCCCGCGACCCCAGCGACCTGGAACCGGACGGGCCAGTGACCTCACTGCAGAGTTTCCTCAAAACCGAACCGCGCGGGTGGATGTCAGCCTATGACGACGTGGTCGTCTGGCTGGAGTCACAGACGGAGGCCCTGGAGCGTTGGGTCCACCATCTCCCGCTCTACGTGGGGACACAGGAAGGGCTGGAATTACAGCGCGAGGAAATTGCCCTGGCGCCGCTGCTCTATGCCATTTGCGAAGAGCGGCGGGAGCAGCACGGCGAATCACTCGAGATTACGCGCCAGTTGGTCTGCACGCCGCGCCTCTCCGGCGACCGCCGGAGCTTGGAGGACGCGCTGGCGGCTCTGGTGGACAACGCCTGTGAAAGCACACCCGTAGGAGGCACGGTGACGGTAGCGCTCCATTGCGCCGGATCGGACGCGACTATCACGGTTGCCGATACCGGGCCCGGCATCATGCCGGACGAGTTGCCGCACGTTTTCACCCGCTTCTACCGCACTGCCGACGCCAGCCACGGCCATGGTCTGGGACTGCCCTTTGCCCACGACGTGGTGGCGCAGCATGGCGGCACGCTGACCGTTGCAAGCGTTCCGGGAGAGGGCAGCACGTTCACCGTCCGCCTGCCGCAGGAGGGGAACGGTGCGCAATAGGCCGTACGACCCGCTGGGCGGCGGCAAGCGGTCATGGCGGAGCAGGATTATGGTACCCGGCGCGATTGTCACTATTCTGCTCGTCGTAGCGGTCGGCACGACTCTCACGGTGATTGGCGTCTCGCGGCTCTTGGATGGTCCGGGGACTGCCACGACCGGCGTTGGCGCCTCGCCAACGACGGACGCCACCGCGAGCGGCGAACGACAACCCATCGTTCCGCTTCCCACCGTCGCGCCTACCGCCGCGGCGACCGCCGTTCCCACAGTCGCGCCTACTGCCGAACCGACGCCCGAGCCCACTGTCGGGCCAACCGCCGAGCCGGCGCCGACGCCTGTAGTCGCGGAAGTGATTGAGAATCGAGTAAAGGCCGTGTTTGACCGCCTCACGGGCAGTGTCGTACGGATATCGACGGCGTCAGGCAACGTCGGCATCGGTCAGCCGTACAGCGAGGCCGGATCCGGCTTCGTGATCGATGAAGCCGGCCATATTCTCACGAACTATCACGTGATAAAAGATGCCAGGAGTATCCAGGTCACGCTCAGTGATGAGGTGACGCAGGGCACGGCGCGAATCATCGGCTCCGACCCCGGTTCCGATGTCGCATTGCTCAAAGTCAGTGACGCCCTGCTGGATAAGCTGGTAGTCGCTCCCCTTGGCTCATCCGCTGCCGTAGAGGTAGGCGATGAAGTGATAGCGATCGGCAGCCAATACTTCACCTACCAGAACACCCTCACCACGGGGATTGTGAGCGGCCTGAATCGCCCTTACGCCTTTTCCGGCCGTACCATTACGGGCATGATCCAATTCAGTGCCGCAATCAACCGTGGGAGTTCGGGCGGGCCGCTCATCGACTTACTGCGGGGCGAGGTCGTCGGCATCAATACGGCAATCCAATCGACCAACTTTGCCGGTGTCGCCTTGGCGCTGCCCATAGACCGTGTCAAAGCAATATTGCCCGATCTGCGGGCAGGCATTACGCCGAAGCACGCCTGGCTCCCCGTCTACGGCGCCAGCATAACGCCGCAACTCGCCGCGCACTGCGGTCTGCCCGTTGATTTCGGCGTCATCGTCTATAGCCTTCTACCCGGCTCCACGCTCACCATGGAATCCGATGCTACCAAGACGTTCAAGACCGGCGCCAACGGCGACATTATCGTTGGCATTGACGACCGCACAATCCGAAACCTGACCGACCTGAGCGAGTATCTCGACGCCAACAAGCAGCCCGGCGACGTCGTCGAAATCCGGGTCTACCGCGAGCGCAAGACGAACGAACTCTTGAGTATCACGCTGGAAGAGTGGCCGAACAAGATAGTAAGACCCCTCACTCAGGCGGTGGACTGCTCCAATCCCACCAGCGAACCAATCAAGGCGCCGACCGTGCCGCCAATCACTGCGGAGACGACGACGAATGCCGCCAGCGGCAGGTTCATCATTTCCGCGGAACCACTAATACCGGCGATGAACGCGGCAACGAGTCCGACGACGGCGCCCACGGCGATGCCGCCCACGATGCCCCGCGCCGCCATGCGTTCCGACGAGCCCATGGCTGCGGCGTCGGTGGCGGTTGCTTGAGCTAGCTCGGGATTCTCCGCGTCAACCGTGTCACCGAATGAGCCGTAGATCAGCCCCAGTGTGGCCCCATACACGATATGCAGAATCAGGTTGCCGAGGATTGGCAAGAAGCCCGCACCCAAGCCCAACCCGAGAAATCCGGCGCCGACGAGGGGCAAGAATACCACCAACGAGAGCACCCACGGGATGAAGGCAAACGCCAGACCGCGACCAACGTCCGGACCTGGAAGGCGCGGCTCGAAGAAGTACGCGTAAAGGAGGGCGAAGCCCAAGCCGATGGCCAGATGGATGGCGACTGCCGCGTAGAAGACATCGGTGGTGTATTCGACCACGATGTTGTCGGTCAGCCCCTTGAACCACATCGAGTACGTCTGGGCGCCCGACTGCGCGGAGGGCTCGATGTTTGCCAGCGCGAAGGCAATGCCGTACGCGACCACGGCAGCAATAATCATGAGTATGGTGGCAACAAAACCGGAGAGGACTGCTCGCGCCAGCCAGCCTTGCCGCAATGTCGTTTGCGCGTTCAACATGGTCGCTACCTCCTTTTGAGGCGAGGTACTGCGCACACGTCGCCAGAGCCGCAGGCACTACGCGCATTGAGCAGGAGTGCCTGCTCACCAACATGTAACCGTGTACTCGACCTCCCGCCTTCGGCTGCCATGGGGCAGCAGTACTAAGAAGAATATATCCTCTGACTTCATTGTTGGAGGAAATTGCTAAATTGTCAACCACTTTAAGTGAAAAACCGGCTATTGCAGCCCTTGGATAACTCGTGAGACCGGCGCACGCCGCCTCAAAGCCGCCGGTGACACGGAGTGCGCAGGGGGCGTCACCCTGCGTTGTGGATGTCAGTACCCCGCAGAATGCGGGCGGCCTGCAGGGCCAACAGCACCGTGCCGAAGTTGAGCGCGCCGGCCAGCACGAAGGGGATGGGCGTTGCCAGGCCGATCAGAATGCCTGCTGCCATCGTGCCGCCCAGATTGCCAAACGTCCACGCCGCCTCGGTAATGGCGGTAAGTCGCCCCTGCTCGTGTCCCGCACCGGAGACGCGCACGAGCGACGGCATGAGCGAGGCGAGCCATTGGCCACCCAGGCTCGTAAAGATGGCTGACGCGGCCAGCAGCAGCGCATTGTCCACAAACAGCGCGCAGACCAGCGGGCCCAGCGCAAGCGTGAGACTGCTCGCAATTACCGGTATGGCCCTGCCGATGCGATCGGAGAGCCACCCGACGAAGAGCCCGGTGGACCCGGTTACTACCGAAATGACGGTCGCATACAAGGCAACCGCCGTTACCGACTCCGTCAGGCGAAAGATGAGCAAGGGCAGCAACACCGAACTCGTGCCGAGCCACCATGTGGGCAAGAAGCGGATGCCGATGAGGCGCAAGATGAGCGGACGCTTCCATAGGACTTGGTAGGACCTCAGCATTTCCCACGCCGACGTATTCTGGACCTGCTCCAAACGGATCTGCGGCAGGAAGAGCAGACCGAAGAACACCAGCAGCAGGTTTCCCACCAACATCGCGATGCCCAAGGTGCGGAAGCTGAATTGATCGGCAATGGGGCCTGCCGCCGCGTTGCCCAGTGCGCTGCCAAGTGTCGGGCCGGTGAAGTAGAGGGCCCCCATAAGGCCCATGCTCCCCAACGGCGCCACCAGCGCGAGATACGCGCGGGAGGAGGTGGTGCGCAGCGTGAAGAGCGCGCCGTACAGAAGGGACAGTAAGACGAGCAGCCTCGTGTCGGACACCATGAACATGAGCCCGCCGATGCTCACTGCCGTCATGCCCAGTAGGAGTATGTATTTCGCCCCCACACGATCCGCCAGCAAGCCGCTGGCGAAGAGAACGACAATGCGAATGAGGTTCTGGATTGAGAAAAGCGTAGACGTCAGAATAGGCGATCCGCCGAGGACTTTCTCCACGTACACGGGAAAGAGCGTACGACCGGGCGCGCCGAAGGTGGCGTTGAGAAAAAAGATCGTCAGAAAAAGAATGAGCGGCTTGAGGTAGCGGTGTTCCGAAAGAGGGGAGCGTGAAGCGGGGTTGTCAGTTGCGGCCATGCGCCTGTTTCGTTTGTTGGTTGATTGTACGAATGTTGTACGGATGTTGAACGGATGTTGAGCGAATACGGGGTAGTATATCTATGCGAAATCCGGCCGTGCGCAACGACAGACGCGAAACACCACTCCCTTAGGAGCGCGGGCGTCCCGCCCGCATCGATGAGATTCCCGCGCACCCGGAATTGACGGCCAACGCGCCTCTCACGTAAACCTCTTTCGTCCGCTTATTTGCCTGCCCTTTTTTAACATACAGATGACGAATTGGATGGCACATCACACTGCGCCGCGCGGAGGCTTGTCTCCCGCCTTCCGCACAAAGCAAGTGCAGCGACAACTCGGCACCGGACTGCGCGACAGTCTGCGAATGGAGGCAAGTCCATCCTATAGGACAATGTCCACCGCTTTGCCGTGCTGCTCCAGCGACTCGTAGATCGCCCAGGTAACGGCCAGTGCGATGCGCCCATCTGCCGCGCTGGCTTGCACCGGCTCTTCGCCCCGGATGGCGCGAATCGCATGCTGGGTCAAGAGCACTTGGCTGTCACCGCCAAACGGTCCGAATTCCTCGACCGCTCCACCCTCTCTGAGAATTGTGAAGCTGTCGCGGGGACGCGTGGGCGCCAGTGCGCCCTGCGGACCAAGAATATCATCCATCCGCCCGGCCGGTTGCACGCCCGGCGGCAGACCCCATGAGATGCTGAACGCGGCCAGATCGCCGCTGCCGTACTCAAGCGCCACCGTGGCCGTATCCGGCGCTTTGTTCTTGAAGTGAGCGATTTCCGGCCGGTCCTTCGCAAACGTAAAGCCGTGGGCGCTCACCCGCACCGGGTCCGTGCCGGTGAGCCAGCGCCAGTAGTCGAAGTAATGCGTCATGAAGTCGTTGAGCGGGCCGCCGTTGCCCCGGTCCATGTCGTGCATGGCCAGCTTGGGCCGGATGTGGGCGGCCGAGTGCATGCGGAACATGACAGGACTGCCCAGGGCCCGGTCGCGTATGCACTGGCGGACCGCCGCGGGCCCATCGCCAAAGCGGCTTTGGTAATTGAGCACGTAGACGACCCCGGCTGCCTCCAGCGCGGCAATCATGCGGTCGGCCTGATCCAGCCGCATGGCAATCGGCTTTTCGCTGAGCATGTGCTTGCCGTGCTCAGCGGCAAAGATCGTCACCTCTTCGTGGTAGAACGCCGGCGTGCAGACGGAGACCACGTCGACGTCGTCGCGCCCCACCGCGTCGCGATAGTCTGTGAAGACATGCGGCGCATCGTACGCCGCTGCCAGCTCCTGCGCGCGATCTTCGAGAACATCAACCACGGCGACGACCTCCGCATCGCCGGATGCGGTCCAGGCCTTGGCATGGGCATTGCCCCGCGCGCCGGTACCAACGATACAGACGCGAAACTTGTCGTTAGCCATGTGTCGGGTGCTCCTCTCCAGCCATTCTGCGGGGAGAATCTTCTCCCATTGCTTGGCCGGTTATCGTTTCCGGTACGTGCATTTGAATGGTCGCTTTTGCCTTAGCATGGGGCATCGAGCCCGGCGCTGTCAACGCAGACACATAGCGGCAGATAGATAACGCGCCTGTCTCAGAGCTCTTTCAGATTGTCCGCGGATAATGGAATCACACGGCTTCTACTTTCCACGGCGCTGGAGGTGCAATGTGGGCAACTCGCGATACCAAAACCCCATTGGTGTACTCCTGCTCGCCCTGGTGCTTCTCGTTGGTGGGTGCAGCACGGCGACTACGGAGAATACGCCATCATCGGCAGGGGCTACCTCGGCTGCGAGCCAGGCCGCATCCGTCGTTACCCGGCCGGAGTTTGACGCCACAGGAGACATTCGTACCATCGTGCAGGACGTCGTAAGCCAGGTGCGGCCGGCGGTGGTGCAGGTAGCGAACGAGCAGACCCGGCAAGGGCCCAACGGCGATCCGCTGCTGGTGCCTTTGGGAACAGGCTCCGGGTTCATCATCGATGCTGCCGGGCACATCATCACCAATGATCACGTTGTCGCCGACGCCGAGCGGCTTACCGTCTCCCTGCCGGACGGACGGTTGTTTCGGGCGGAAACCGTCGGCCGCGACCCCCGCACCGATCTGGCAGTCATCAAGATCACAGGCAACGATCTCCCGGTTGTCCCACTGGGAACCTCGCAAGACCTGGCAATTGGGCAGTGGGTAATCGCGATCGGCAACGCCCTCGGCTTGCCCGGCGGCCCGACGGTAACGGTCGGCGTGGTGAGCGCCGTCGGCCGCACCGCGCGCCCCGACGAGACGTTCCTCTTCGACCTCATACAAACCGACGCGGCGATCAATCCCGGTAATTCCGGCGGACCGCTGATTGACCTGGCCGGACGCGTCATCGGCATCAACACGCTTGGCGCCGGTCTCGTCAGGCCTGGGTTGCAGGCGCAAGGCATCGGCTTTGCAATCGCCATCGATACCGCCAAGCCGCTCACGCAGCAGATCATCGACACCGGCAGAGTCGAGCATCCGTACCTTGGGGTGGGCCTGGTTTACAACAACCCCATTTTCGCGGCGCAAGACGGACTGCCCAACGTTGCGGGCGCCGTGATCCTGCAGGTGGAAGCAGGGAGTCCCGCCGCTAAGGCCGGTCTCGCACCGCAGGACATCATCACCGCGGCGGACAATGAAGAGCTTGTAGACGAGAGCACACTCTACCGCATCCTGTCGCGCCGCAAGCCGGGAGATACACTGAGGTTGACCGTGCTGCGCGGCGATGAGTCACGTGAGATTGCGTTAGCGCTCGGCGTGTTCCCCGATTCGCCCCAGTAGCGATGGCGTGCTGCAGTATCCAGCCGCAGCGTGCTGGAACCGACCAGTAGCCGTAGGATTCGGACGTAGGCTGCCTGTGCACCGCCCACGCATCTAAGCCGACAGGAACGGTTGCGCTACCAACGCGGCCGCATGGGCAGCCAACTCGGGTCGCGCTCCTGCATGGCACTCACGTCGTCTCTGCCTGCCGCCTGGTTCTGCAGGTAGCGCTCGTGGGCCCCCTGCAAGCGGTCGTCGTCCACCTCCACGCCCAGCCCCGGGTCCTCCGGCACGGGAAACGCCCCGTCGACGAATTGCAGCGGCGCGCCGGCCACAATGTCGTCCTCCTCATTCCACGGATAGTGCGTATCCGAGGCGTAGATGAGATTCGGGGCCGCGGCCGCCCAGTGGGTCATTGCCGCCAGCGAGATGCCGGTGTGGCTATTGCTGTGTTGCGAAACGCCGAGCCGGAAGGTCTCGCAGATCTTCGCCATTTGCAGTGATGCCAGCATGCCGCCCCAGTGGTGGTGGTCGCCCAGCACCACCTGCACGGCGTCCATCGCGACGGCCGGCGCAATGTGCGGAAAGGCCGTGACGACCATGTTCGTCGAGAGCGGAATAGGCGTGGCCTGCGCCACCGCCGCCATGCCCGCCAGGTCCGGCGCCGGGTCCTCCAGATACTCCAGGTCCAGGTCTTCCACCCAGCTTGCGAAGCGAATGCTCGTCTCCACCGACCAGATAGCATTGGGGTCGATGCGCAACTCGTGATCGGGGAAGCGGTTGCGGAGCTGGAGCATGGTCTCCGCTTCCTCTGCGGGGGGCAGAACCCCGCCTTTGAGCTTGAGCGTTTGAAAGCCGTAGCGCTCCACGAACGTCACCGCCTGCGCCACAAGCTGCTCCGGGCTCATGGCCTCGCCCCAGTCGTCGTCGCCGTCGTACTTGTAGAAGAGATACGCCGAGTAGTCCACGGCATCGCGGACCTTGCCGCCGAGCACGTCGCAGACCGGCCGCCCGGTCTCCTTGCCGAGCAGATCGAGCATGGCGGTCTCATAGGCGGCAAAGACGCCCGGACTATTGACGAGAATGCGCGTGCGGTTGAACTGCGCCGGATCCTGGCCGATCACGACCTTGGCGGCGCCTTGCAGCTTCCCGAGAATCTCCTCGCCGCCGTACGTCTCGCCCCAGCCCACGCAGCCGTCGTCGGTCTCAAGCCGCACGATCGAGCGCAGCGCGACCGGCTCGTGCACGCCCCAGGAATTGCGCAACGGGGGATCGCCTATGGCGATTGGAATGACGTGAACATCTACAATTCGCATTGATTGTTGCTCCTTATGCAGACTGCGTGCACGTGCGTAGTTGGTTCGAGGAATCCACATCGACCGGCTATGCCAAAGGTAGCGTAGGTTTGCAACCTGCGCAATCCTACTGTGATGCGGGACAATTGCGCCAATCCGTGGACTTGAGCACAGGTTACAAACCTGTGCTACCGCTTGCCCCAATGGTCTTTGCTCCATCGTTGCGCGGGGGCTTGTCCCCCGCTTCTGCGTTTCCCGCGCAGCGGGATTCTCTATCACCCTGCCCTTCCGCCCGGGCTTGTTCCCACTCGTACGCGCCGGGGAGCACACGCGGCCAAGATGGATTCCCGCCTGCGCGGGAATTGTAAGTGTCAGGTAATTCGTTGACAGATCTGGTAGAACATTGATGAGTGTCAATCACCAGATCTGGAGGCAACTGATGCGGGATAATAGTAGTGACAAGACCATTGAACGGAACCTCATGCAGAAGTGGCGTTTCCTCATCGCCGAGTACGAACGGGTCAAGGCCAAGCAGCATCCCCAGTTCCGCTTCCTGCAGGACTTCTATGCGTTCCATGGTACCAGTCGCCAGACCTTCGCCAAGTACTACAACCGTTTTCTGCAACTGCGCAGCGACGACGCCCTGCTGCCGCGCAAGCGCGGCCCCAAGTGGAAGAGCCGCCGCACCTTGCCCTACATCGAGCAGAAGGTGCTGGAGCAGCGCCGCAAGGGTATCAACCGCTATGAGATCTGTGCCATACTCAAACCGGTACTCAAAGCGCACACACCCTCACCCTCGACCATCTACGCCATTAGCAAGCGCCATGGGCTCAACCGTCTGAAACCGGCCATGAAACAAGCCAAGCGCACCATCATCAAGACCCGCGCGGGCGAACTGGGGCATCTGGACTGCCATTACCTCAGCCGCGACCTGCTCCTGGACAGCTCCCAGCGCTACTACCTGGTCTCCGTGCTCGATGCCTGCACCCGTCTGGCTTGGGCTGAAGTGGTGCCTGACCTCAAGAGCCTCAGCGTCATGTTCGCCGCGCTCAAGAGCATCAACCTGCTCAACGTTGAGTACGGCATCCAGTTCGAAGCCATCCTCACCGATAACGGTCCTGAGGTGGCGGCACGCACGAAACCGGCGCAGCATCCCTTCGAGCGCATGCTGCTGGAGCTCGGCATCAAACACCGCTACACCCGGCCCTACCGACCCCAGACCAACGGCAAGATCGAACGCTTCTGGCGGACCCTGAACGACGACCTGATCGAAGGCACGACGTTCGAGAACCTGACGGAGTTCCAAAACGAACTGATGCAATACCTCCTGTACTACAACACGGAAAGACCACACCAAGGCCTGAAGGGGCATACGCCTCTTCAAGCTCTGCAAAATCTGTCAACGAATTAGTCAACATTTACAGGAATGACGGTCAACCTGCCACCTCCAACTGCGTTGCGGGAGGACTTGCCCCCGCCTCTGCGTTTCCCGCGCAGCGAGCTTCTCTATCGCCCTGCCATTCCGCCCGGGCTTGTTCCGCACGCGCTTGCGGGGAGCTCGCGCGGCCACGATGGATTCCCGCCTGCGCGGGAATGACGGTCAACTTGCCACCTCCGACTGCCTTGCGCGGGGGCTTGTTCCCCGCCTCTCACCGTAAACTGCAAACCCCATCCTTGACGAGGCGATCCAGTTGCGTTAGAGCACTGACGACAGATCCACCCGCTCGCCGGTCTCGCCGGACTGCTTTGCCGCCACCAACATGCCGATGATCTCCAGCATTTCCTCGTGGGGAATGGGATTCTCGCGAGTCTGGATCATGCGCACCACATTGCGCATCTGCTCGGCGTAGAAAAAGCTGGCGTCGCGCACGGAAATCTCAGCGGTTCCTTCCGTGCCGTACACGTTTAGCAGGAAGCCGTAGCGCGCCGTGCGGATGATCTGCATGGTGACCGCGCGGCCGTCGGCGTAGCGCACGTGGACGAGATCGTATTCGTCGGTGTACTCGTTGCGCACCCAGTCGATGCCGGGCCCCATGACCGTGTAGAAGAGTTCCGCCGCGTGGATGCCGTAGTAGACCAGTTCATTCGGCCCGGTGGCCACGGCGACGCGCGTCTCGCCCACCAGCTCCTTTTCCTGTGCCTTGAAGTCTATGACCTCACGGGCGTAGCGGAGCGCCGACGACGACATGAGCGGCGTGTTGTGCGCCTGCGCCAGCCGCACCATCTCCTTGGCGTGGTCGATGCCCAGCGCAAAGGGTTTATCCACAAACGTCGGCACGCCGGCCTCCAGGTACGGTCGCGCCAGTTCCAGGTGGGTGTCGCCGGGGTCTTCGAGCACGAGCACGCCGTCGGCCTTGCCGATGGCCGCGGTCGGCTCGTCGAGCACCATATCCAACCCGTGCTCGGCCACAAACTCTTCCGCCGCCGCGCGGTCGCGGTCCCAGAGCATGGAGATGCGTGCGACCCCGTTCAGGCCTTCTCCGTTCGGATTCTCTTTGTTGATCAATTCTGAGAATGAACGCGGATGCTGCGGACTGAGTCCGATGATGGCAAGATCGAGCATAGAGCGCCTTCCTTTCACTCAGTAATGACGGCTTCGCATTGACCCTATGATACTGCAACGCGAAGACTCTATGAGTAGATGCAATGTGGTAAGTTGCGGACTCGTCAGGCCATGCGATCCAGCGCCACCCACACTCACCGTCTCCCATCATGCGTTCGCGCCCATACCTACCCGGCGCGTCCTCCGCTGAATATGGCCGGCTCGACAGCAATATCGCAGGATTTCACCGTCTCCGAACACAATCGACGCAATCCCTGATATCACGTAGGGGCACGATATATCGTGCCCCTACCCATTTGCGCATCCCGCAGTCGCCAGCTACCACGACTAACATAGTCGCAGCTTGCGTTCATGGCCATGCTCCAGAAGTCTTGACTAAGCCCAATTGCCATGCGATCAGCCGCCTTGACGGGGTCTTTAACCATGTCCCGGCATTTCAGGATGTAGCCCCTATGCAGTCAACCTCCCAGCCCCGCCTTTTCGTAGACGGACACGTGGGCGCCACTCTGTGACGTAAACGGCGCGCGTTGCCAGTCGCCCCACCGCTGGCGGAGACGGAGGCCGGCCAGGCGCGCCATCAAGTCCAACTCCGACGGCCACACGTAGCGTAGTCGACCGGGATTCATGCGGATGCCGCCTTCCGTGAGATGCAAGTGGCGAAATTCAATGAGTTGGTTTACGGCGTCGTGGATCGATACATCCAGCCGCACAGACTTCAGATCTGGCAGGCTAGCCCGCAGGTGTTGGTTTTCATCGTAGCGGGCAACGTCCGGGACAAAGGCGTGCACCAGAAAAACGCCGCACTCGTCCAGATGGGACGCGACGTTTGCGAAGCACCGGACTTGCTCCTCCTGGCTTGTGAGCATGAGGAAGGTGTTGTTAGTGACGAAGACGAGTTTGTAGGTACCTGCCACCGCAACATCTGCCATATCTCCGACAATCACCGGCAGCGCCTCGCCGCCTGCCTTGGCGCGGAGTTCATCCACCATCGCTGTAGAAGCCTTGATCCCGTGCACCTCGACGCCGCGCGCCGCCAGTGGCAGCGCGAACGTCCCCGTACCAATCCCCAGTTCCAGCGCCCGGCCGCCTGCCGCCAGCTCTGCGAGCATGTCGACGCGTACCGCTACGTTGGCCGGTTTATAGAATTCATCGTACACGCCGGCGATGCGGTCTCCATAGGTTGCAGACGAGTATTCATTCACGACCTTCTCCTTTCCTCAAGAACGCCCAAGCTGAATAAGCAACAAAAAACAAAAGACCTCCCACAGTGTGGGAGGTCCCAAAAACCCTCTTCTGTAGAGCGCGGTTGCTACGTCCTCCCCAATGCCCATAGCCGCGGCAGCGGTGCCGCCGCGCCGCTAGCGTTGATCGGAGAATTGTAGGCCATTGCAACCACTTCCGAAGTCCTCCTACGCACAGAGGGATTGTGGCACAGGTCTCACTTGCCGGGCAACCACTCACCTTTTGCGTTGGAAGCAAGGCTACGTAGTTGCACTTGCCATATTGCCACAAACCTGATAAAGAATATACTGATACATATTCTCTCCCTTACGTATAGGGAAGAGACGGCGACGCAGCCTGTTTACGCAGTTGCGCAGAGGAGGCCAACCATGCGTACCTCAAGACGGCGATTACTCGGTACCGGTATCGGCTTTGCGGGCAGTGCGGTCCTGCTGGCCGCCTGCGGCACAGCCGCGGCGCCCATGGAAGAGGCGCCCAAGGAAGCCGCGCCGGAGGCCAAGGAAGAGGAAAAACCCGCGGCGCCCATGGAGGCGAAAGAGGTCGTCTACTGGTCGCTCACGTCTTCGTGGGGTTCCTTCAACGAGGAGATCGGCGCGGAGCTCGTGGCGGAGTTCAACGAGACCTTCGAGGCCTACAACGTCACCACCGTTCCCAAGTCCGGCAGGGACAATCGCGACACCCTGCCCGCGGCGGTAGCCGGCGGCGCGGCGCCCGATATGGCGTTCCAGGACCGCTACATTCCCAAGACCATGGCGGTGAACGGCGTCGTGCGCGACATCACGGACATGGTCAAGATGTCCTCCATCATCAATACCGCCGACATGTGGGAGCGCATCCTCAATGACGTCACCTACCGCGGCCACCACTTCGGCCTGCCGTGGTCGGCGGACGTGCGCACCTTGTTCCTCAACAACGACGCGCTGCTCGAAGTGGGCCTGGATCCCGAAAACCCGCCCGCCTCGTGGGATGATTTCCACGAAGCCATCAATCTGACCTTCAAGAAAGACGGCGGCAATATTGCCCGTCTCGGTTTTGTGCCGTTGTGGGGCAGCGGCGGGGCGCTGGCAGGTTGGATGATTCCCTACTGGCAGCAGGGCGGCAACCTGACGTCAGCCGACGACAGCACGTCCACCATGGACAACGAGCTGATGGTGAACGCCTTCGAACATACGCTGCGCATGTACGAAGCCCAGGACGGCTACGACGCCATCCAGGAGTTCCGGGGTGAAGGCCGCCCGCAGCAGATCTTCATCGACAGCAAGCTGGCGATGTATTTCGAGATCTACGACATCCCGAACTTCCCGGACTACCGCGAGGGCTTCGCGGCGCTCAGCTACGGCCTGGCGGTGGAGCCGATCCCGCCCGGCGGCACGCCCGCCACCTACGGCGGCGGCGGTTCCAAGGTGCTGCCGAACGCTTCGGCCAATCCTGAAGGCGCGTTCGCGTTCCTGGAGTGGCTCTACGATACGCCGCAAGAGTTGCGCTTCAACGATGAGAAGGGGCGCATCCCGGTGCAGCAGGCCATCGCGAACAGCCCCGAGTGGACCAAGGACGACCCGCTGCGCTTGCAGGCCGCAATCGAGATGGCCGGCGCGCACTGGGTGGTGACCGCCCCCGGCGGCATCCAGATCCTCGGCCTGCACGTGGCGCTGCCGCGCACCATCTACCAGGGCGAAAAGACCATCCAGGAAGCTATCGCCGAGACCAACGAGCAGACCCAGATCGTCCTGGACGAGACGCTCGCCAACTCGGTGCTGGATTTCTAGGCGGAGCACACCGTCATTGGGAGCGCGGCCACGGTGTGGTCAGGGGTGTTGTTCCCAACGGAGCGTTGCTAACAGAAAGGGCAATCCACCGGGTTGCCCTTTCCCGCGTCAATTGGGCGCAGGTTGCAAACCTGCGCTACCGGCAGTGGAGCGTCCCGGACTCATCCAAGGCGGTGACGCCCACCAAGCAGCGTGACGCTTCCCGTGTGCGAGCCAACGCACCCGCTTCTGCCCTGTCCACCTTGACAGCGAGCCGCGAATACGCTGTACTGTAGCCACGAATTGTAAGACGTTTTAGTGAAACTCTGGGAGGACTTGCGATGACAGACGATGGCAAGCTGGGGGTCGGTGTGGTCGGCATCGGCTGGGTCTCGCACCAGCACATTGGCACCCTGGTCACCAATCCGCACACCGAGGTGGTCGGGCTCTGCAGCGGCAGCCTGGAGAACGCCCAGAACGCCAAGGAAGAGCACGGGCTCAGCAACGCCCACTGCTACAACGACTACGAGCAGATGCTGAAGCAGGACAACCTGGACGTCATCTTCATCTGCTCTACCAACGAGAAGCACGTGGACCAAGCGATAGCGGGCGCGGAAGCCGGCAACCACCTGCTCATCGAGAAGCCCGCCTCGTTGACTTGGGAAGGCCTGAAATCCATCGCGGCGGCGGTGGACAAGGCCGGCGTGGTGGCCTGTGAGGGCTTCGAGCTCCACTGGAGCCCTTACTTCCTCATCGTGCACAAGCTCATCAAGGCCAATGCTTTCGGCAACATCTTCTACGGCGAGTGCGACTACTTTAGCGCCAACTGGCCGCAGTGGTATGTCGGCTATCCCTGGGTGAAGACCCGCGAGCAGGGCGGTTCCGCGCTGGCGGCGGCCGGCTGTCACGCCGTGGACGCGTTGCTGCAGTTCATGCCCGGCGAGGTCGACCACGTGGTGGGCCACTGGGGCAACTTCACCAAGACGTTCGACTGGGAAGGCACCGTGCTCAGTGTGATCAGCTACAAGGACGGCCGCATCGGCAAGGTGGGCTGCATCCTGGAGGGCAACAACCCCTATTCGTTCAACGTGCGCCTGCACGGCGACCGCGGCACGTTGGTGGGGAATAAGTTCCACTCGGAGACCCTCATCGGCGAGCGCATGACCGAGCAGACCGACTGGGCGACGTTCGAGACCATCATGCCGGATACGCCGGAGGTCTCCCACCACCCCTTCCAGCCGCAGACGGACCACGTCATTGACTGCATCCTGAACAACAAGAAGCCGGAAGTGGATATCCACGACGCGCTGAAGATCGACGAGGTCATCTTCGCGGCGGAGCGGTCGGCGGGCCTGGGCGGCGAGCCGGTCAAGCTGCCGTTGGAGTAAGCAGCACGGACTACCAGGTTGCTCTAGCGGCGCAGGATCGGTTGCTCGTCAACCGGCCAAACTCGCGTTTGCGCGGTAGGGAGTATCTCTTCTATTGAGCCTGCTCCCTCATTGACGCGGACGTAGACTGCGATATCAAGACGCGCTGGAGAGACTAAGTCTCTCCGGCGCGCTATTATGTTTAAGTGAAGAAACCGGCTTCTACTCTTCGCTACCCGGGCAGACCCACCCCGCCCCCTGGATTCCGGCTTTCGCCGGAATGACGAACAGTACAGTTGTCTCCATCCAAGAGTGTTTCGTTGTTTTTCTCGATAAGCTCACTCTATGCACCGGATAGTCAATAAACCATGACTCTCTTTTCCTCCAAGCGTGAACGCCGCCTCTGGCTGTGGGTGGTGCTCGTTATGGCGGCCATCTACGCCACGCTCGGTCTGGCGCAACAGTGGGCCCAGGTGCTGGAAGAACGGGGCTTGCTGGACTTCACCGTCGGCCTCTTCCTGCTCTGCATGTTGCTGGTGGGTTTGACCATCCTGACGCAGGGCTTGAAGGTGCGGCCCGGCGGGGCGGAAGTGGCGGTGGCCGTCGGCGTTGCGACCGCGTACTTGCTCGTACTTACGCGCATGACCATTCCCACCGAGCGCTCCCACCTCATCGAGTACAGCATCATTGGCGTGCTCATCTATGAGGCGCTCAGCGAACGCAAGAGCCAGGGCCGCCGCGTGCCCCTGCCGCCTGTGCTCGCCATCCTCATTACGGTAGCGTTAGGCGCGCTTGACGAGGGCATCCAGTGGCTGCTGCCCAACCGGGTGTTCGATCCGGTCGACATCCTGTTCAATACCATCGCCGGTACCATGGCGGTGGCCGCCAGCGCGGCGCTGACGTGGGCGCGGCGGTGGACGAGGCTGCAAAGACTAGGCCTGAAGTGAGCGTGTGCTCAACGCGGTACGTAACGCCCTGCCGTCCGCATTGCTGCCTTGGGGTACAATGTCGCCCAAAGACTTCTCAACCGCCAACAATTGCTTGGAGAGCTTTGATACGGACAAGACATCGTCCATAAAGAATGAAGAAAGCGTGCATCCTATGAACATCGATACGGGTCTGCTGGCACTCTGGAAGTTCAATGGCGACTGCCAAGATTCCTCCGGCAACAGTAATCACGGCATCAATCGCGGCGCCGATCTGGCGGCGGTGGGCCGCGACGGCAGTGCCTACGGGGCGGCGCATTTTGACGGGCGTGCCGCCTGTGTGGAAGTGCCTAATAGCGATTCACTGGCGCTTGGCGGTGGTGATTTCACACTCTCCGCCTGGGTGGAGTTGCCGCCTGACGGCGCCAACCTACACGGCGACATCCTGAGCAAGTACGATCCAACGACTCGCTCTGGCCTGAACTTCGGCACTCTGAACTACGCCGGTGTCACCGCCGCGCAGTCCCACCACCGCAATCTGCACTTCGGCATCGACGACGGCACGCGGGAACCGGCGTGGGTGGACCGCGGCCGGCCCGGCAACAACCTACGCGTTTACTCCCTGGCCGTCTACAACGGCGACCTCTACACCGGTACCTTCGAGTGGGGCGCGGACGAGTCCGGACACATGTACCGCTACGCGGGCGGCCAGACCTGGGAGGACTGCGGCAGTCCCGATGCCAGCAATACCGTGGCCTCGCTGGCGGTGTACCGGGGCGACCTGTATGCCGGTACCTCCTGCTACCGGGCCGGCGGTTCCGCCCTGGAGGATTCACCGAACAAGCATCCCGGCGGCGCCATTTATCGCTACCGGGGAGACGCTACGTGGGAATTCTGCGGCCGCCTGGAAGGGGCGGAATCCATCGCCGGCATGGCCGTGTACAACGGCGAACTCTACGCCATTCCGCTCTATAGCCAGGGAGTCTTTCGTTATCTCGGCGGACAAGAGTGGGCGTATTGCGGAACACCCGGCCGCCGCATGATGTCCCTCACCGTCTTCAAAGGGCACCTCTACGGGGCCGGCAACGAGGGCGGCGGCGTCTTCCGCTACGACGGCGGCACTGACTGGACTCCTTGCGGCTTCCAGGAGGGGGTCACCCAGGTCTATTCCTTTGCCACCTACCGGGGCGAACTCTACGTCGGCACGTGGCCCAACGGCACGGTCTTCCGCTGGGACGGCCATAACACCTGGGAGGACGTGGGCCGCCTGGAAGACGAAAAGGAAGTCATGGCCATGGCGGCGTACAACGGCAAGCTCTACGCGGGCACGCTGCCGCTGGCGAACGTCTACCGCTACGAGGGCGGCAGGACGTGGACGAACACGGGACAACTGGATACCACGCCGGACGTAAAATACCGGCGGGTGTGGTCGATGGCGATCCATCAAGGCAGGCTCTTCGGCGGCACGCTGCCGTCGGGACGGGTGTATGCAACGGAGGCCGGCGCCAACGTGACGTACGACCATGCCCTCGCTGCCGGTTGGCGCCACGTGGCCGCCGTGCGGGAAGCGGACCGGCTCAGGCTCTACGTTGATGGCACGCAGGTGGCCGCATCCGACAACGCCGCGCACATTCCCGCCAATATTGCGACTAGTCAACCCTTGCGCATCGGGTTCGGCCAGCACGACCACTTCAACGGCAGCTTGGCCGACGTGCGCGTGCACGGCCGCGCCCTGAGCGCGGCGGAAGTCGCGGCGCTGCACCGCCTTTCCTAGCCGTCTGGATTCTTGCCGGCCCAGCGAACGAGGGGCTGCGGGGAGCGCTGGCACAAGGCGAATACCCTTGACAACACGTGCGTGAGCGGGCTAGAATTCCTTTCAAGTCTGCCGTGAGTCACAGGGCAAACGGAGGCTTCTCTGGAAGCGATTCGGGATGCCGGCGAATCGGTTGCCCTGGGTCCTGGCAGAGCCGTAACGGTTGTTTGGGATAATGCCTACCAGGCAGGAGGTATCGGTTCCTATGAAGAGTCGTACTGATTTCCACATGACGCGGCGGCGCATGCTCGCGGGCACGGGGGCCGCGGCAGGCGCGGTACTCTTTGCCGCGTGCGCGCAGGGAGGCATGGCGCCCGCAGCGGGTGATGCCCCTGCGGCCGACGAAGAGATGAAGCAGGCGGACGATGGGGCGATGATGGAGAAGTTGCCTGTCAACTTCTGGGCCATCGACATGGGCGGCAGTAACTGGGTCCAAGGCATTGGCGAGGAAATCGTCGCCGAATTTCACGAAGCCAATCCGGATGAGAGCGTCAACGTCATCGTCACCACGTACGGTGACACCATCAACAAGCTGCCCACGGTGGTAGCCGGCGGCATCCCGCCCGACATCTCGTACATTGACGCTTATCTGCCGAAGGACTTCGGCGTGCGCGGCATCGCCGCCGACATCACGAATTACGTCAAGGCGTCGACGGTGATTGACGCGGACGACTACTACCCGCGCGTCGTCTTCGACTCGACGTATCGCGGCCACTGGTTCGGCCTGCCGTGGGCCCCCACGGTCTTTACCTATTTCTACAATAAAGACGTATTCGTGGAGGTAGGTCTCGATCCGGATAGTGGGCCGGCGAATTGGGACGAACTCGACGCGGCGATTTCGAAGACGCTGAAGAAGGACGGCGACAACATTGAGCGTCTCGGCTTCTGGTACGGCAACAGCTCGCTCGTCTGGTGGCTGGTGCCGTTCTGGCAGCAGGGCGGTCGCTTGCTCAGCGACGATGAGCTCACGTCCACCATCGACAACGAGACGATGGAGACCGCTTTCAATCTGACCCTGCGTTTCTTCGACCTGCAGGGCGGCCTGGACGCCATGAACGCCTTCAAGGGCGACGAGCGGCATCAGCACCTCTTCTCCACCGGCCGCTGCGCCATGTGGACCGACGTGATGAATATCACCCGGTTCGAGCAGTATGAGGAGGCCTTCGCCAAGATCACCGTCGGCGTGGACACCTATCCGGTGGCGGAGGGCGGCTCGCCCGCGGCGTATCGCGGCGGCGGCGCGCACCTCATGCCCGAGGGTTCCAATAATCCCGACGGCGCGTTCAAGTTCCTCGAGTGGCTCTTCCTGGAGCCCAACGACCGTCGCTTCAACGACGTGCGCGACAGCCTGCCGGCGCGGCGCTCGGTGGCCCAGAGTGAAGAATTCACCCAGGGCGACCCGTTGCGCATCCAAGGCGCCCGCGAGATGGACGGCGCCCAGTGGGTGGTCAGCGCTCCCGGCGGCCGCAAGATCATCGGCATCCACGTGCGCATGGCCAGTTCCATCTGGAAGCGTGAAGTGACCGTACCCGAAGCGCTTGCGGACGGCAACGCGCAGGTGCAACAGGCGCTGGACGAGGCGCTGGAGAACTCGGTGGTCGACTTCTAGTCTGCCGGCACCGCAACGAGTTTTGCGAAAAACGCACGCGTGGGGAAACTCGCGCGTGCGTTCATTTAACCGGGCCTTCCCGCCACGCACCTCTCCGCGTGCATTACTCTTCACTTTGAAACCAGACTCAAGAGTCTTACGCTCACCCCGGATACCCACCGCAGTCCGGTCCCATGCCAATCACGCTTGCTTTAACGCGACATGTGAGAGTATTTCGCGACTCATGGTATAGTGGCTCTGCCGGATAGTTTTGGCTATAAAGACGAGAATCCTCGATGAGCACTGCCCTACCCCCGGTTGCCCCGGTCGAAACCCTGCGCGAAGAGGATGTTGCCCAGCTCTGGCAGGCGTGTCCCTGGGGCGCCACGCTCCTGCGCACCACGGCCGGCGAGCAGATTCAGGTGGTCTATCCCGGGCGGCGGAATCTGGGGCCGGGGCCGGATTTTCGCGACGCCATCATCGCGCTGGACGGCCGCAGGGTGCGGCACGGCCATATTGAAGTGCATACGGTCACGTCTGCGTGGCACACCCACGGCCATGCCCCCGATCCGGCCTATCACAACGTGATGCTCCACGTGGTGTGGGAAGACGACGGGCCCATTGACCGCGGGCCGTTGCGCACGCTGGCGCTGCAGCCGCACTTTCCCTACGGCATACCGGAAGAGTACGCGGCCCAGGCGTTGCCCTCCTTTCAGCCGTGCGCGGAACTCCACACCAAGTGTGATCCCATGACGGCCGGCATGTTGTTCGCGACTTTGGGCGAACGCCGCCTCCGGAAGAAGGTGGAACTGATGCTCGCGGCGATTGAGCACCACGGGCCCGAGCAAGCCCTGTATGCCGCCCTCCTCGATGCGCTCGGCTACAGCCAGAACCGCGCCCCGTTTCGCCAACTCAGCGCGGGCTTGCCGTGGTCCGTTGTCGCAGCGCTCCTGGGGAGCAAGGCCGACGCGGGGCCGTACGGTGAGGCCCTCTTCCTCGGCGCCGCGGGTCTGCTGCCCTCTCAACGCCAAGCCCCCTCTCGTCGTAGGGGCACGATAAATCGTGCCCCTACCGTTGCCGAGCGGGCGCATGTGCAGCGGCTTGAAGGGCTATGGCAACAATTTCACTTGGAAGCGGTGGTGCCGAACACAGCGTGGGTGCGCCGGGGCGTGCGCCCGGTGAACGCACCCGCGCGGCGCGTGGCGGCGGCAGGACACCTCTGTGCCCGGCTTGCCGCAACCGGACCGCTGCACGCCTGCCTGGAATTAGCGGACTCTGCTGATTGGACGCGGGTGCTGCGACACGTGCAGGCAGCATTCGCGCTGCCGGCGGCACGCTCGCCCTATTGGGCCAGCCACTGCGACTTTGGAATCCCGCTGCGGGGCGCCCCGCAGAGCCTCGTCGGCACGGAGCGAGTGCGCGAGATATTAATAAACGTCGTCCTGCCGTTTGTGTGCGCCTACGGCGCGCACACCGGCGCTACCGGTCTGGCGGACTGGGCCGTCACCCTCTTTCGCCGCGCGCCGGGCGGCGGCCTGAACCGCCTCACGCGGAGCATGCGCGACGACGTGTTCGCGCTGCCGCCCCGCTACGTAACCCTGAACGCCGCCCGGCAGCAAGGGCTGCTGCACATCTACCACAACTGGTGCCGGGAGAAACGCTGCGACGCCTGTGCCGTGGGGCAGATGCTGGCGAAGCGGTAGCGGCGCTGCCGAGGAACTCATGCGTGCGACCAGCGTTTGCTCATTGCGGCGCGAGGCCTGTTCTTTGGAGGGTGTCTGAAGAGAGTGTCCGTTCATCCTTCGACAGGCTCAGGACGAACGGACATTCTCTTCTTGTGCGACCTCTCTACTGGGCGACCTCTCTTAGGCCTCTTCAAAACACCCGGCCTGAGATGGCGTGCTTGGACTAAAGTCAGCCGTTGCGCGCCAGGAGGCGGGGGAAAAGCCCTAATGCTGTCGCACTAAACTGCATGAAGAATAACGCCGCGCCCCAGTACCTTGGTAGCGCAGGTTTGCAATCCCGTATCGCGTACGGGGCAGGCTCTGCGTCGCAGTAAGGTCAATCCTTTGCGTGTCCGTTTCTTTTTACTCCGGCGGGGGACAAGCCCCCGCGCTACGGCTGATCACGAGGCGTGAAGGCGCGCGTGCAAGAGCGCGTTACCCGAGGTCCAGGCGCTTAGGCGTCAAGGCGCACGGTGGCGCCGCTTGCCGACGCCTGGTAGATCCCCTGCACGATAGCGACGGCGCGCTTGCCGTCCTCGCCGGTGACGAGCGGCTCGCGCGCTTCCACAATGCTCGCCACGAACTCGCCATCCTCCCGCACGAACTGGCTGCGATTCTGCGGAAAGGTGAAGGTCTCCCAGTCCTCTGCCTCCGCCGTGGTTACCCTGAGGTGCCGCCACGTCGCGACCTCCAAAGCGCCGTCGGCACCCGTCACCTCGGCGCGGCAGCGACCCAATACCGGGGCCGCGATCAACGAGATTTCCATCGTCGCCGTCGCGCCATTGGCGAACTCGAGATAGGCCACACCGTGGTCCTCGCCTTCGGTGCGGGCGCCGTAGTGGCCGACGCGGGCCGTAATCGCCGTCACTTCCGCGCCCATCCACCAGCGCAGCCGGTCGGCGCTGTGCACGCCATTGTCCATGAAGACGCCACCGCCCGCCTGCGCCCGCACGCCGCGCCAGCCCATGTCCTTATGGCGGGTGGCTCCGATTATCGAGTCGTGGATGTGCAGCACCTCCCCAATTTCCCCGGCCTGCAGCAATTCCTGCGCCCGCATGTGCTCTGCGATGAAGCGGTGCGTGTGGCCCACCATGAGGTTTACGCCGGCCTCCCGGCACGCGGCGATCATGTCGTCGCACTCCGCCACGCTTATCCCCAGCGGCTTCTCGCAGAGCACGTGCTTGCCGGCCCGGGCCGCGGCAATCGCGACTTCAGCGTGGAGCGCATGGGGCAGACTGATGATGACAGCGTGCACCGCTGGATTCTCCAGCACGGCGCGATAGTCCGCGCACGTTTCCCCCACGTTGTGGGCGGCAGCGAAGTCGCCCACGGCCGCTGCGTTCACATCGGCCGCCGCCACGATCCGCGCCTGCGGCACGCCTGCCAGCCCGCGCGCGTGCGAGCGGGCATTGTTTCCTGTACCAATAAAGCCAATATTTACTGTGTCCATGCGATTTGCTCCCCTTCTTTGGATCTACTGACCGCTGCAAGCAAATGCCTCGTGGTTGCTCGGCAAGGCCTGTTCGCTGGAGTAGTCGGGTGTGCCCACGCCGCACTCCACCTCATTCTAAGCGTACCCGTTGCCGGCCTGCAGGCATGGTATACTGAATCCGTCTTGCCGGCGCGCGAAACTCCCCGCTACGAGGGCTGATACACGGCTGAGAGCCTGTGCCTGCGGGCAAGGCGGCCCTTGAAGCTTGATCGGGAAGACGCCAGGGAACTGAAGGATGCCGGCAAACTGAGGGATTCCGGCGGAAGGTAGCGGCGGCATACGAAGACCTTGCCGCAAACCGCTTGCCATCTATGAAGCGGTTTCCGTGTTGTGTACAGTGAGGGCCAACAGGACAAACACGCTCTCGGCTCTGCGCACCATTGGCTAAAGGAACACAAATGACTGACACGCTTGAAATCGCGGGCAAGCAATTCAATTCCCGGCTGATGATCGGCACGGGAAAGTACCGGACGCCCGACGAAATGATTGCCGCTATCGAGGCGTCCGGGGCCGAAATCATCACGGTCGCCATTCGCCGTCTCGATCTCAGCAACCCGCAGGCAAAGACCATCCTCGACCACATCGACTGGGAGCGCTACACGATCTTGCCGAACACCGCCGGCGCCCGCAACGCGGACGAGGCCATCGTTACCTCCAAGCTGGCGCGCGAACTGACCGGTTCCAACTGGGTCAAACTCGAAGTACAGCCGGACCCGGATTCGCTCCTGCCGGACCCCGTGGACACGCTGCTGGCCGCCGAAGCGCTCGTGAAGGACGGGTTTATCGTGCTGCCGTACATCCACGCCGATCCCATTCTGGCGCGGCGCTTGGAAGACGTGGGCTGCGCGACCGTGATGCCCCTCGGCTCGCCCATCGGCTCCGGTCAAGGCATCTTTACGCGGGAAGAGATTGAACTCATCGTCGAGCAGGCCAACGTGCCCGTGGTCGTGGACGCCGGGCTCGGCGTGCCGTCCGAAGCCGCACAGTCGCTGGAAATCGGCGCGGACGCCGTGCTGATCAACACGGCGATCGCCCGCGCCGCCGACCCGGTGTTGATGGCGGAAGGCTTCCGTCTCGGCGTCGAGGCCGGCCGCAAGGCTTATCAAGCCGGCCGTATCGCGCAACAGAAGTTCGCCAGCCCGAGCAGTCCGGTAGCGGGCGTGGTGCACGCCTAGCACGCCAATTCCCACGCTGCATGAAACCGCAACTGCCCTATCCGTGTCTTACGCTGATTACGCGCCTGGGGGCGCCCAAGCACATTGCCCCGCAGGAAACAGGCCCTGCGCTGCGTCCGGTCTTTCCGCTGCATACGCGTAATCCGCTGGCGAGCACCCTGGTGCAGCGTGTCCGGGAAGGCATGGAGGGCGGCGTACACGTCGTACAGTTGCGCGAGAAAGAATCCGCCGCCAAGGATCTCTACACTCTTGCGCAGCAATTGCGGCATTTGACCGCGGAGCGCGCGCTCTTTCATGGTCAACGACCGTGATAGACGTAGCGCTCGCCGTCGGTGCGGATGGGGTGCACTTGCCGGAGGACGGCCTGCCGGTCGCGGCGGCGCGCCGCTTGCTGGGTGAAGACAAGCTGATCGGCTGTTCGGTGCATGACGTCACGGGCGCCCTGCAATGCCAACAGGAAGGCGCGGACTTCGTCCACGTTGGGACTCTGTACGCGACGGCCTCCAAGCCGGGGCGCGCCCCGGCCGGGCCTGAGCTCGTGCGCAACGTGGCGGCGGCAGTCGACATTCCCGTCATCGGCGTGGGCGGCATCTCGACGCAAAACGCGCCCACCGTCATGGCCGCCGGCGCTCACGGCGTGGCCGTGATCAGCGCCCTGCTCGACGCACCCGACACGTCGGAGGCCGCACAAGCGCTCACGCGAGCCCTGGCGGCACGCCCACAGGTGCGGCCACGATGACGGCGGAACCACCTCTTTCCCACACAGAAGATACGCACTCCGAGACTCCGGACATCCGCATCAGAGTGAATGGGGAAGACCGCGTGGTGGCCGCAGGGACGGTGCTGGCTGCCTATCTGGCAGCGCACGACGTACCGGCCCGGTTCGTCGCCGTCGCGGTGAACAACGAAGTCGTCCGCCGCGCCGACCACGCCGGCGTCGTTTTGCACGACGGCGACGTGGTGGAGATCGTCCGCATGGTCGGCGGCGGCAGCCATCAGAATTGGTCTATGCTGTATTCCACCACGAAAGAAGCACGACTCTCAGCCCCGGCAACTCAGAAGCCATTGCCACGGGAAACCAAGGAATCGGGACGCGATGCCCACGACAACTGACGTAGCCATCGTCGGCGGTGGCATCATCGGCTGCGCGCTCGCCTACACTTTGGCGAAGACCGGTATGCAGGTCGCCGTCTTCGAGAAGGAGCGCGTCGGCGGCCAGGCGCGCATCGCCGCGGCCGGTATTCTCGGATCAGGCGTGGAGGGCAACCACGACGACCACATTCTCAATCTATTCGTTCAATCCGCCAAGCTGTACCCCGACTTTGCGGTTGAGCTCGAAGCCGCCACCGGTCTGGATGCCACTTACACGCGTTCCGGCGCGCTCAAGGTCGTATTTGGCGAAAAGCAAACGGACTTTGTCAGCGCCCAGGCCAGATCACTGGCCGCGCGCGGTGAGCGAGTCGCCTGGCTGGACACCGGCGCCTTGCGCCGCGAAGAACCGCTGGTCAACGGAGAGGCGCGCGGCGCTGTACTCTTCAAGGATGACGCCCACGTGTACGCGCCGCAACTCATGCACGTGCTGACGCTGGCAGCCGTCGCTCAAGGTGTCACGATTCACGAGCACACACCGGTGCATGGTTTCCTCACCCGCGGCGCTGCCGTCACCGGGGTGCGGACTGCCACCGGGCCGGTGCACGCCAACCACACCGTCGTTGCCGCCGGAGCCTGGAGCCGCGCCCTAGGCGACCTCTTGGGCGTCAACGTGCCGTTGCAGCCGACCCGCGGCCAGGTAATGGTGCTGGAGACGTACGACCGCCCGCTGCGGCGCGTCGTCTTTGGCGCGGGCGGCTACCTGGCGCCCAAGCAGGACGGCCGCATCGTTGTGGGCGCTACCGAAGAAGACGCCGGTTTCGAGCGCGAAAACACCGTTGCGGGCGTGGCGTTTCTGGTTAAGATTCTGCAGCGGCTCGCCCCCAGCCTCGCGGACACGCGTGTGCACCACCTCGGCGTCGGCTTGCGGCCCACGCCATCCGACGGCCTGCCGCTGCTGGGACCGGTCACGCACCGGCCGGGCCTGTGGGTCGCCGCCGGCCACCACCGCAACGGCATCCTGCTCGCCCCCATTACCGCCCGACTCATGGGCAACGCCATACGGGATGGCGACCTGGCGCCGCTGGAACCGTTCGCGCCGGAGCGGTTTGCGGTGCAGTGAACAACGGTGCGCGGTCTAACCGCAATGCGCCGAACAGCGCCCACGCTGCCTCAGGGCGCGACTGGACATAGGCAAAGGAAGAACCATGTCAGATAAGAACGCCAAGGAACCGCCGCTCTCGAATGATGCGCTGGCGCTTGTGCCGCAGACCGCGATTCGCGGCCCGCGTCTCACGTTCGACCTCCCCGGGCTCGCCATCGGCGTTGCCGAGTACGCGGAGGGTCCCACGGGCTGCACAGTGTTCAAATTCGGCCATAGCGCCGTGGCCGCCGTGGACATTCGGGGCGGCGCCCACGCAACGCTCTACACCGAACCGCTGCAAAACGGCGAAGGCAAACTGGACGCCATTTGCCTGGCCGGCGGCTCGTTCTACGGCCTGGAAGCGGCTACGGGTGTGGCGGCGGAGTTGCTGGCGCAGCGCGCCTACTCGCCCCACTGGAGCAACATCGCCCTGGTTTCCGGCGCTATCATCTACGATTTCGGCCCCCGCGACAACGCCATCTATCCGGACGCAGCCCTGGGGCGGGCGGCGCTAGAGGCGGCGCAACCGGGGATCTTTCCGCTCGGGCCCCAGGGAGCGGGCCGCTCGGCGACGGTGGGCAAGTGGCTGCAGAAGCCCTACCGGAGCGAGCACGCCGGTCAGGGCGGCGCCTTTCGTGAAGTCAACGGCGTAAAGGCGGCCGTTTTCACGGTCGTGAACGCCGTGGGCGCTATCGTCGACCGCGACGGCCGCGTGGTGCGCGGCTCGCTGAACCCGCAGACGGGCGAACGGCCGCGCGTGGCTGACGCGGGCTTGCCGGCGCCGCCCCCACCGGGCAACACGACCCTCACGGTCGTAGTGACGAACCAGATTCTAGGAGGCTGGTCGCTGCGCCAGCTTGCCCGCCACGTGCACACGTCCATGGCGCGGGCCATTGAGCCGCTGCATACGATTTCAGACGGCGACGTGCTCTACGCCGTAACCACCAACGAGATCCCGCAAAATGAGGGGCTGAATGAGTACGTCCTGAGCATGCTCGCCTCGGAAACGGCCTGGGACGCGGTGCTGGCGTCATTCGTTCAGTAAAAGGACCAATAGTCTGCCGCAACTACATCATCGTCTTGAATTGAGAATTCGAACGCTCACCAGGCGTTGGGATGTGACAGAGATACTTGCTTGCTGCCGTCACATCGGTAAGTGTTGAGTAATTCGTTGACAGAGTCTGTTGCCGGCACGATCTTACCAGGCCTAGAGCACGGCTCTTTCCGTCATTCCCGCGAAAGGCCGCCCCCGCGCGGGGGCACAGAATCCATCTTCTCCGCGTGCCCTGGACTCCAGCCTCCGCCGGAGTGACGGACACATGGTCTGACTCATGTCGACGCAAAGCTACCGCAGTGTTGTACACACACTTACGGTAGTATCCCTGATGGTTTTCACCTTTCCTCAAGGCCCAAATCTGTCAAAGAACTACCTGACACGAACAGTACCGAGCACAGTGAGGAATCGAAGGTAATTTGCCACTCATCCCCATCTACTCCAGTGTAATTCTTGCAGGGATCTCGCCAGCTTTCTGGTGAAGAAGACTGCGAGTCGCCGCGCCACGCTCGGAACAACAGCGCCTGCAACAGAGAAGATAGATTCCCGCTTCCGCGGGAATGACGGACAATGGTACAGCCGGCAATTCCTTCGAGGACTGGTAGTTATTCAACTGTTGCCGCGCGAGAGCGCCGGCACTGAGTGAACTAACACAATTTCAGGTCAAGCGCTGCATGACAGTCTCACCCTCGCCAGCTATCGGCACATATCAGGAAAAGTCCTTGCACGCGGCGCTCAAGGACTGGTATGCCGCGCCAGGCGACCTTGCCGAGCAGCCGGTGGACGGCTACGTAGTAGACCTGGTGCGTGGCAACGAGCTCATCGAGATCCAGACGCGGAACTTCTCCGCCCTGAAGCGTAAGCTCGCCACGCTATTGCAACAGCATTCCGTGCGCCTCGTGCATCCCATTCCAGCACGGAAGTGGATCGTGCGGCTCGACCGCGACGGCGCCACCGTGCTCAGCCGCCGCCGCTCACCGAAGCGCGGCACGCTGCTCGATGTCTTCGATGAGCTTGTGAGCATCCCGCACCTCGTTGCCCACCCGCGCTTTGCGTTGAAAGTGCTGCTCGTCGCGGTGGAAGAAACGCGCCAACAGGACGGCCGCGGCAGTTGGCGGCGGCGCGGCTGGAGCATCCACGACCAAAAACTCGTCGGCGTGGAGCGCCAACACTGCTTTCATGGCCCGGCGGACTTCGCCGTGCTCCTGCCGGCAACGCTCGCAGAACCCTTCACCAGCAGCGACATTGCCGCGCGCCTTGGCGTGCGCCGCGGCCAAGGACAGAAGATCGCCTACTGCCTGCGCCACATGGGAGCTATCGAACTCGTCGGCAAACAAGGTCCAAAATGAACGCTTACCAATATGCGCGGACAGGCGTGAGATCCCGCTCTCCGCACGATAACTCTGAAACCTAAATCAAGAACCACCAGCGGAGAAAAAAGGAGGGCTGCGCTTGCGCTAGCCCTCCATTGCTCATTCTCTTGTAGGTTGCGGTCTAGTCCAGCGGGAAGTTCACCGGCGCGGGTGAGATCTTGCCGGCCTTCTGGATGCCGACGGCGATCTCCAGTGCGTGGCGGGCCTCTTCACCGGTAATGGCGGGCGGGCGGCCCTCGTGGATGGCCTGCACCATGTCTTCCACCTGCACCTGGTGGCCGTTCCAGCCTTTCACCGTCGGGTCGGCGGCCGCGGTCATGCGCGCTGAATAACCGGACTTCATCTCCTGCTCTTCCTCTTCCTCCCGGTCGCCCTGGATGCGCCAGGTAACGACACCGGCGTTCGTCAGGCAGATGCTGCCTTTTTCGCCAAAGAAGTGGAAGTTATGGTCGAGCCCCGGATAGGCCGAGGTGGTGAAGACCATGTTGCCGAACGAGCCGTTCGCGAAGCGGGCGTTCACCACGGCCAGGTCTTCCGTCTCGATGGCGTGGGTAAAGGTGCCGAGTTGAGCGGTCAGAGAATCCACCGGGCCCATGATCCATTGGAGGAGATCGATGCTGTGAATGCCCTGGTTCATGGACGCGCCGCCGCCGTCGAACTTGTAGGTGCCGCGCCAACTCACCGGGCCGCCGCCGGAAAAGTACTCCGCCGTGCGCAGCCAATAGAGCTGCACGTCGGCGTAGAAGACGCGGCCCAAGCGGCCGGACGCGATAGTCTCTTTCACCTTGGCGTAGAGCGGATGCAACCGGGACTGGAAAATCGCCATCAGCTTGACGTCATGCTCGCGGCACGCCGCGATAAGGGCGTCCGCCTTCTCCAGGGTGACGTCCAGGGGCTTTTCGCAAATGACGTGCTTGCCGGCCTCCGCCGCCTGAATGCCCAACTCGGCATGGGTGCCGGTGGGCGTGCAGATGTTCACCACCTGAATGGCGTCATCGGCGAGCAGATCCGCCACGGAGCCATAGGCCGTAACGCCATGCTTTTCCGCGAGGCCCACCGCAAACTGCGGCTCCATGTCGGCGATACCGATCAAATCCGCTCCGGCGGCGTCCTTGATTGCCTGTGTATGGGAGCCGGCAATGCCTCCCGCGCCAATCACGCCAAAGCCAATCGCTTCCTGCGCTGCCATCTCAAATCAACCTCCTACTGCTCTCTCACGTTTCACATTCCGCCTTGCGCCTATAACCGACCTTTGCCCTGTGAAGTTTGGTGCCTTTAGACCCCCTCTCCCTCGAGGGAGAGGGCCGGGGTGAGGGTGAATCTTCCCCAGATTCGCTACGTCCAATCTGATTTAGCGCAATCCGCTCGTGCCTTCCATTGAAGGCACAGGCGGCATTCTTGTGCTACGCCACTTCGTAATGCTGACCGTCCACGATCAGCGTATCGTTGCGGTGCGGGCCGACGCCGACCATGAAGATACTCATACCGCCCGCCAGCTCGCTAATGCGCTGCAGGTACGCCTGGGCGTTGGGCGGCAAGTCGTGCCACGCGCGCGCCTCAGTCGTCGACTCCTGCCAGCCGGGCAATTCCTCGTAGATCGGCTGTGCGCGCGCCATCAGGCGCGTATCCGGCACCGTCTCATAGCGCGTGCCGTCCACGTCGTAGGCCACGCAGAGCTTGAGCGTCGGGAGTTGGTCGAGCACGTCAATCTTCGTGACGGCGATCGATGAAAAGCCGCACAATTCGGCGGCATAGCGCACGGCGACCGCATCGAACCAGCCGCAGCGGCGGGGCCGCCCGGTCGTGGCGCCGTATTCCTCGCCCACTTCACGCAAGGTCTCACCCATTTCACCGTCAATATCGGTAGGCACCGGACCCTCGCCCACCGCCGTGGTATACGCCTTGACGACGCCGATGATGTTGGTGATCTGATGCGGCGGCACGCCGGCGCCGGTGGCGCTGCCGCCCGCTATCGGCGATGACGACGTGACGTAGGGATAGATCCCCCAATCGATGTCGCGCAGCGCGCCAAGCTGGCCTTCCAAGAGTATCGTCTTGTCTTCCCGCAAGGCCTGCTGGACCAAGGGGTGCGTATTCTTGATATATGGCGCGAGTTGCCTGCCCCACGCCAGCGCCTGTTCCAGCACATCGTCATACGACAGTGGATCGTGGTCGAAGACACGTGTGAGCACGCGATTCTTCACGTCCATCACGTGGCGCAGGTATGTGCGCAGGTGTTCCGGATCGACAAGATCGCCCATGCGTATGCCGACCCGCGCCGCCTTGTCCGTATAGCAGGGACCAATACCGCGCTTCGTGGTGCCTTGGGCGTCCTTGCCGCGCGCCTCTTCCTCGAGACCGTCGAAGAGCACGTGATACGGCATCACCACCTGCGCCCGCTCCGAGATGTGCAAACGGCTCGGCGGAGTCTCCAGACCGGCGTCGTTGAGCGTCTGCATTTCCGATAGGAAAGACTGCGGATTGACGGCCATGCCCGTGCCAAGCACGTTGTGGACGTGCGGGTAGAAGACCCCACAGGGGAACAGATGCAACGCAAACTTGCCATGGTTGTTGACGACCGTATGACCCGCGTTATCCCCGCCCTGGTAACGAATTACCATATGGGCCTGCGAGGCCATGAAATCCACCACGCGTCCCTTGCCCTCGTCACCCCACTGGGCTCCAACCACGGCTGTGACTGGCATCGTCGCCTCCCTCAACACAAGCTAAACCAAGCCGTCAGTTTAGCAGAAAGTCCGTACTCCGGCATCACCGGCGTGATGCGCCATTCCTCATGGTACCTTATGCCCGCGCGGCGGACAAACCAGCCGCTTTGGCCGCGCTTGCCGCAGCGAACGAACCTGCGACAGCGTCCGCGGCACACACGTCAATCCTCTACATCTTCACCGGCCAAGGAGGTCGCGTCAACGAGCAAAAGCACGCCAATCAGCAAGAATGCGCCGAGCGCCATCACAGGAATGGAGACAAAGCCGAATTCGTGCACCCACATGGCGTTGCACGGGGCCTGCGCGCTGCAGCTTGTTGCCTGATCCAACGCGGGCACGCGCTGCACCAGCGTGTGATAGAAGGCCAGCGCCGCGCCGATGCCGGCTAACGGCAGCGCATACCAACCCACGGCGTGGTCCTCACGCAGCGCGCCTATGCCCAAAATTGCCACCAGCGGATACATGGCGATGCGCTGCAACCAGCACAGCGTACAGGGCGGATAGTTGGCGATTTCAGAGAGGTAGAGACTGCCGAGGGTCGCAATGAGCGCCACCATGCACGCGATGCCAAGGGCGGAGTCCTGACACTGCGTCCACAAGCGCTCTACGCCGGGCCAGCGTCCGGGCACATCGAGGGAGAAAACACGCCCCCCAACCGCCGCGATGACCCAAACGGCTACTCCCGCATAGGCGATGAGCGTAAGCGTTGCGAGTGCTTGCGGCACGGACCACACGAGTCAAATGGCTCCTTTACTCGATTGCCCAGCACTCAACCGGCGGCTGAGAAAATGCACTAACAGCAGCAACCGGTGCCGAGAGCGGGTGAGAAGGCAGCAACGACAAATTCGTTCAAGGGTCTGAGCAATCCAATACGATTGGGCGCGGAACGTGAATCCATTACCAATACTGTTCCGCTTGTCCTTCGACAGGCTCAGGACGAACGGATATCTCTTCTACGCAACTTTCAAGCGACTACTACAAGAAGCACAAGTGAAGAGTCCGCCGCATCCGGGCATCCTGTCAGGTCGCTACAGTCGCCCGTTGCTCGACAGCGCGATACTCAATGCGGCCGACAGGCGGCAGCGGGTCACCGATTAGGGGACGGGCATACGCTTCGAACTCTTCTGACGGCATGTTGCCGTCCTTATTCATGTACGCCCGCGGCATCAGGCTTTCGGCGTTGGCCACCGCTCCCAAGGGCGCCGTGCCGGTCGTGCATTGGTAGGGGTCGTTGCTCGTCCGCTCCAAGCGTGACCATGACACCGCTGGCGCCGCCCACGGCTTCCCGCACCGCCGCCCGACCGACCATGTAGGCCTCCTCGCGGTCAACCGCGGAGGCCGTAACCATAGACGACCGCTGCAACGTGCCGGGTCGATTTGCCCGCGCCTTGAGCCCGAGGCGCTCGCGCACCTGCCGCGCCAGGTAGTTTGCGCACCCAGCCACGATGATGTGGCCGAAGGAATCGGAGTTTACCGTAGCCTCCGAGAGTCCCACAATGTCGCCGTCCGCCGTTGTCAGCATCTCGGCAACCGTCACCGTGGCAAAGCCGAACTCGACGAAGCAGCGCGAAATGTCATCCAGAAAACGGTCCTCGCTGAACGGTATCTCCGGCACGTAGACGAGGTGCGGCGGGTCGATGGGGTTCTCCTTGCCCAGGCAGCTTGCCGCTGCGAGCCAGCCGGCGTGGCGGCCCATGCTCTCGTAGATGGCAACGCGGTCATAGCCGGCCATCGCTTCCACGTCACGCCCCATGTCGCGGACCGATAGCGCGCAATAGCGGGCCGCGCTGCCGTAACCCGGGCAGTGGTCGGTGTACAAGAGGTCGTTATCGATCGTCTTTGGCACGCCAATCACGCGCAGTTCATAGCCTTCCCGTTCGGCCAGGTCGGCGATGCGCTGGCTGGTATCCATCGAATCGTTGCCGCCGTTGTAGAAGAAATAGCGGATGTTCTGCGCGCGGAAAACCTCGAGAATGCGCACGTAGTCGTCCGGACGCAGCTTGCGGCGACAGGAGCCCAAAGCGGCCGCCGGCGTCTGCTTGATGCGATCCAGTTCCGCGGCGCCGACCCCACCGAGGTCCATCAGGTCTTCCTTGAGCAGACCCTCCACGCCGTGCCGCAAGCCGTAGACGTTCTCGATGGCAGCATGGTTGCTCGCCTCATGCAAGATACCCACGAGGGACGCGTTGATGACGGCGGTGGGACCACCCGATTGGCCGACAGCCAGATTGCCGCGCAAGGTGTCAGGCATTGGAGTTCTCCGCTTCTCTCACGTTAGGCAAGCGCATATTCAGTCAGCAGATGTATGTTCTGATCGCGATACAAGGATAGTCTGCCCAGCGCTTCATCGGCAGCGATGCCGTCGTGGATGATCTCACTGATGACGTTGCCGACGGCCAGGGGGTCATCCTGACCCGGGTAGATTACGTTGCGGCCTACCATGGCACCACGCACGTTGGGACCGCCGCCCAAACCGCGGGCAAACTCGCGAATGGTCGGTTCGGGATTGTCGTGGGACGCCCCACCGAGCATCAGCAGCGGCATGGTGGTGGCCCGCACAACGCGTCCGTAGTCTTCGCACACGGGAATCTTCAGCCACGTGCGGGCGGTATTGCCGCCCAGACCGGCAAGCACGCCAATCTGCTTGAGCAATTCGATGGGGTCTTTTATGGGCTGATAGCCACTCTCGGTTTTCTTAACCGGGAGCGGTTCCAAGAAGCTCGGCAGGCCCATCGCGCTGAGTTCGCTAACGGCATCCGCTATATACATCAGAGTCCTGCCGGACCCAGCCTCGTTCGGGTCGAGACGCCACAGCACCTTGGCCCCGTCCAAGTTTGCCTCGGCGATTCCATCCGCGGAATAGGCACTCATGTCGTCGTCCATCTCGAACGACGTGCCCGCCAGGCCGGAGCGGTTCATGGAACCCAGCAGCACTTTGCCGTCCAGGAAGCTGGGGCCGCCGCCCTGCTTGACCAGGTGGTTGACGATAAAGACGTCGTCCAAGACGTCAGGCGTCGCCATCAGGCCGTCAATGAGGCCGCCCACCAGCGCCCGCAACACCCGCCCCAAATACGCGTGCCGGTTGGTCATGCCGAGGGAATCGGAAGGCGTGGCGGTGGACATGCGGGCGGGGTGGTCCGCCGCCAAGATGACGAGCTTGCCGTCAGGCGCAAGGTGCGTGCGGCGCTTGCGCGAGCGCTGCTCCAGCGCCACGACTTCCGGCTTGTCCACCCGGACGTCCGTAATGCGCCAGAATACGTCTTCCGGGAAGAACCGGTCGAGATCAAATGCGTATGCGCCCGAATTTTCCGCCATCCACTCGCCTCCAAATGTGGCAGTCTGCGTCACCAACCGTGCGCCAACATCCAATTATAGCTTACATCTTTGAGTTTTACTTGCACGAGTAGCGATACCCAACGTACACTTTCTCACCGGCTAGGTCCCTCAAGCCCACTTGCGTATCTCCCTAGAGTCCGAAAGTTGACACATGTATATGCGCTCGCAAACTTACAGGATGCAGAGTCCTTCCTGCGGCGGGTGATCCTTAGCAGTGACACAACTAGGTTACAATATTGGAAATCGGCGGGAAGTACGAGACAGCAAGAGGGAACAATGACCGCAGGAGTAAGTGGCCTCTGGCCGCCGCAAGAAGATCAGTGGCACGCTACAGCCTATCCCGTTCGTGGTGAGCCCGTCGAAGCACAACGATGCGCCTGGATCCATCCCGTTCGTGCTGAGCCTGTCGAAGCACAACGATGCGCCTGGACCCATCCCGTTCGTGCTGAGCCTGTCAAAGCACAACGATGCGCCTGGATCCATCCCGTTCGCGCTGAGCCTGTCGAAGCACTACGATTCGCCATGGATTCATCCCGTTCGTGCTGAGCCCGTCGAAGCACAACGATTAGCCTGGATCCATCCCGTTCGTGCTGAGCCTGTCGAAGCACAATCGGTATGCGGTGCGCTGGAGGAGGCCCGGCGCAAACCGACTCAACGTCACCCAATTCAATTCTGCTCAAGCTGTATACGCTATACGCCGCTCGTGTAGCGATTAGGAAGACCCTGAATGACTGACGCCATCGCGCCGCAACCCCACGTGCCCCCTGAGACAAAAGGGCGCAATAAGACGATCGCTATCGTTGCCGCAGCGTGGCACCTGCGGTCGCTCGTGCGCGCCGCCGTGGAAAACAAGCGCACGAGCGTGGTGGAGGCGTCGGCCTTAGCGGAGTTGCGCACTGTGGCGAAATACGAGAGCTTGGACCTCGTAATTCTGGATGTCGACCTCGATCCCATCGGCGCGAAAACAATATATCAGAAGCTCAAGCGCGATCCGGCTCTAACCCACGTGCCCGTCATTTTGCTAACAGACCCCACGGGATTAGACGCCTTACCGCCTGAAGTCCTTGTTCATCCGGATCGCACGCTTCACAAGCACTTCAGCCCGTTTGAGCTCCTAAACCTCGTCTACGCCCTCATCGGCTATTGATGGAACATCATGCCCGTTTCGTTCGTATGGCGGGCCTGAATCCGAAACGCCCCTTTCGCATGTCGAATAACCAGGGGGGCGCAGAATAGCGAGATAGGTGCGACGAGATCGAACCCTATTCACCATACTCCGCCAGCAGCTTTTCCACATGCGCGCGGACGCAGTCGCGATCTGCGAAGCAAATCAGGCTGGGAAAGGGAAATGTGCCGCTGGCGCGGAAGCGGGCGGCGTTGCGATAGTGGAAGTCGCCGGTGTGGGTCATGAACTGTCCCCACCAGCCGTAGGTGTAACCTGGGGTATACCGTTTGCCGTCGTCGCGCCACTCCGGGGGAAAGAGCGACCGAAACGGCGGGAAGTTGTTGATCCAACTGCCGCACTGCACCCGCCGGATGTCCGGCCGGTCGTGTTCCAGATCGACCAGGAGCTTCAGCAGCGACCGCGTCAGGGCAGGCATGTCCCAGAAAGGGGATTTTGGCTGCAGCACGTTCGTGAAGTGCAGATGCACGCGGTCCTCCGCGTAGTCGCGGCTAAAGCAGCCATAGGGGGTGTGCGGGATTATCTGGCCGGCTCCCTCCCAAAGGTCACCGGTGCGTTCGCCAGCCAGGCGTTCTTCCATAGTAGGCAGCAGCAGCGCGTAGGCGGCATCTTCCAGCGCCTGCGTGTTCTCGTCGTCGCGATGCCGGTGGAATAGGTCCTTCAGCCCAGCCACGAGCACGTTCCACTCCGGATCGGAATGGCCGTTGGCGGGATGGTGTTTGCCGTCCCAGAGGTGGGTACGCCGGTAGATGTCGGCGCGCGCGGCGATGAGTTCCTCGAAAGGCCGCTGCTCGGTCTGGAGTAGGTGATGCACGTACCAGATCTTGAGCTTCACGCACTCGCGGTCGTAGTTGCGCCTGATTTCCAGCCGAGATTTCATTGCACGCAGCCCTGATCGATCCTCTCGAATTCAGTTCCCATAGGGATGTACGCGGCCGCAAACTCTCGTTTCGCCGTTGCAAGAGCGGGCCGTGTGAGTGCCCGCACAGTGCAGAAGCCCACGAACGGAGACACTACCCACACTCTAGCACCGTGCTTACCGGAAGGCCTGATTCGATTGACTGCCGGGCGGCCTCGATGAGCCGCATCGCTTCCACACCGTCCTCGCCGGTGACGATGGGCGCCGTGTTGCCTTCTACGCAGTCGAGAAAGTGACTGACCTCCATATAGTAGCGGTCGTGGCCGCCGACGTCTGTCTCGACGCGCTCGGTGACGTGGTCCAGGCTGAAGCGGCTCCGCCCGGAGAGAAAGTCGATGACAATGGCGCCGCGTTCACCGTAGACTTCCACGCGCTTCTCCGTGTGCGGCGACGACCAGCTTCCCTCCAGGGTGCCCACCACGCCATCCACGCTCTCTGCCATGAAGACGACGGTATCGGTGCCGGGAATGTCCTGCGCGAGGGTGCCGCCCTTGGCGTAAATCTCCTTCATCTCTCCCACCAAATAGCGAAAGAGGTCAACGTAGTGCGGGGCGGTCTCCCAGAGGATGCCGCCGCCTTGGGCGGGATCCGCCAGCCAGGTGCCGGCCATGAGTTCAACGCCCGCGAACCGGAGGCGGAGATGATGCAGGGGGCCCAGCTTTCCGGTATCGATCCACTCTTTGGCTTTGGCGATGGGCGTATAGAATCGGTTGCAGAATGCGGTCAGCAGATGGACGTTGCCGCGCTTGGCGGCAGCGACCATGGCTTCGCCTTCAGCCACACTCATCGCCAGCGGCTTTTCGCAGAGCACGTGCAGACCGCGCGCGGCCGCTTGCTCGGTGATTGCGCGGTGCGAGGGCGGCGGCGTGCAGATACTAACCGCATGCAGGTCTTCGTTACGCAGCATGTCCGCGTAGTCTTTATAGGCTCTCGCGCCATATTCTTGCGCGCGCGCCTCCGGCACGGCCTGAATGGGATCGGCCACGGCCACGATCTGCGACCGCCCGCTCTTGGCGTAGCTGCGGAGATGCGAATGGGAAATTGCGCCGCAGCCAATCACGCCCACACGGATCATATGACTGTATACATCCTTTGATTCCTTACTTTCGCGCAAGTTGGCGGTACGATTAACACGACCACTGGAGAGGCATACGTAACTCTCGCAAGCCTACCGAGATGGGCCGCATTGACGAATACCCACCCTCACCCCGGCCCTCTCCCTCGAGGGAGAGGGGGTCACATAGCGCCTCCGGTTAGCAATAATCGCGCCTCCGGTTAGTCGTAAATGGAAGAATTCCGATTTGCGTGTCGGTAAACTGCTCTCCACGGCTGGAACATAGTGCGCGCTGTCCCGCTCATTGTTTTCTTCCCACCATCAGGCGGGTAAGTAAGCCAAACCGGTCCGACTCGATTGCGAACTCCTCGCGTATGGCGTCCGGGGCGGCGGCAAACAGCGCTCGCAACTCGGCCACCGCGTCGGGCGGCGTCTGCTGGCGGGCGACCCAATCGTCGAATTCCAGCATTTTTAGCCAGGTATGCGTCACAGCGAAATCCAGCCCCGCCTGATGAAAGTACCCCTGCCACTCACCCTGGCTCCACTCTCGCACGTGCGAAGGATCGCGCAGCACTTCCACAGTATTTATCCAGCGGTCCGCGTCGGGATCGTCCGGCGACGTATTGTCGACAACCAGCAAGCGACCGCCCGGCGTCAGCGCGCGGGTCACTTCCTGTACCACGCGCGCGGGGTTGTGGAAATGGTGACCCGTGTAGCGACAGACTACCAAAGAAAAACTCGCGTCGGGAAAAGGCAGGTGTTCGGCATTGCCAACGACGGCGTGATAGTTTGCAATGCCGCGGTCGCTCGCGTTGCGGCCGGCCGCCTCAACCATCTGGGGCGTTATGTCAAGACCAATGATGTTCTCCGTACAGGGCGCCAGCGCAAAAGCGGCATGGCCCGCGCCGGTGCCGATATCAAGCGCGGAGGCGTGGGGTTCGGCCCCGGCCTGCTCCACCAGCCAGCCTAAGTCCTCGCCCTCAGCAAAGGCCGGGCTCATGGTGTAGGCTTCAGCCGCCCGGCCGAACTGCTTTTGCACCTGCCTGTAGGGATCCTTGTTCATCTGTTGACCAATACTGGTAGTCCAACCCCAGGATGGTATTTTGGTACCACGTCTCAAGACACCCGCAGGGCAGCCGCCTGCTCCCGCGTTCACTCGGGCGCTGCGCGGCGATTGCCCGCATCTGAGATCAACGTGGCAAAGCTACTGCTGAATGCCCTCGCATGATAAATGATGGACGGCGTCGGCGGCAAAGCAAACATGACAGCAGCCCTTTGCTATGCTAGAGTCGTGGGTTGGGTGATGAATTTCACCCATCCTGTATGGAACCAATATGGACGTTACTTGGCTATTGTTGCTTGTCGCAAGAAGGAGTTGCTCTTAATGCGGTGGGGTTTGCGCGTTCCCGTGGCGCTCGTCGCGATTGCGCTTTCGTTAGTACTGATTAGCGCCTGTGGTGGTGAAGAGAAAGCGGCCTGGAGTTGGGATGAAGAACCAACGCCCGAGACAGTCGCCGTCGCAGATTCTGGTACCGCCAAGGAAGAAGCCTGCGAACCAATGCCGGACTGCATCGAGGTTACGGTAGACCTGAGCCGGGGCAATGCCGAGGACGGCATGAAGCTATTCGAGGATAAGGGATGCGTAGCCTGTCATCAGGTTGAAGAAGATGGCCCCGGCGGCACCATCGGTCCCTTGCTCGCCGGCATTGGCGATCCCGCAGCGCGCCCGACGCTGGCAGCGGGTGACGAGGGCGCGGCAGGCATCCCTAACACTCCTGAGAACATCTGGCGCTGGGTGCAGTTCCCGCAAAAGATCAAGCCGGGAACGGAAATGGCGCCCCAGCCTCTTACCGAGCAAGAGGCCGCCGACCTGGTGGCATATCTCCAAACGCTAAAATAGCCTGCGCACCGGACCACGCCGCGGACCTTGCAATACGAGCCTGACAAGGGGACTCCTGATGCCTAGGCCTGCGCGCCACGGGGCAGTCCTGCTTGTCGCCGCCTTCACCGTGATACTGAGCGCCGCCTGTTCGCCCTGGGATTCACCCGGTCCCTTTTCCGCGCGACCGGATGGTTCACGAATTGACAGCAGGCCGCTCCCAACCGTGCCGCCGGGCATTCTCGCCGCAGGCGACGCCGCTGTAGGCCGGGAGCTCTTTGCGAGCAAGGGATGCACCGCCTGCCATTCGATCGGTGGCGAGGGCGGCAGCGCGGGTCCTGAACTCGACGGCATCGGCAACCGCACGCAGCGGCCCGTGCTCATCGGTGAGCTTGAGAACACGCCGGAAAACCTGTGGCGTTGGATCACGAGCCCCCAGCAAGTCAAGCCCCGCACCCTCATGGCATCGCAGCCGCTCACGCCCCAAGAAGCCGCCGACCTCGTAGCATACCTGGAGACATTGCAGTAGAGAGCGCAGCATTTGGGCGGCTGATACTGGGAGTGTTCCCGCGCAGCCGTGAAGTCCGCTCGCGCTGAGCTTATCGTAGCGTATTCGACCGCTCGCGCTGAGCCTGTCGAAGCGTACCCAACCGTTCGCGCTGAGCTTGTCGAAGCGTACCCAACCGTTCGCGCTGAGCCTGTCGAAGCGTACCCAACCGTTCGCGCTGAACTTGCCGAAGCGTACTCAACCGTTCGCGCTGAGCTTGTCGTAGCGTGAACGGCGCCTCGCTTTCCTGGAGCGGGCGTTCGGCCGAGACGCCCACTCCAGTAGAATCACTTCCAAAGTCGTTGTGTACCAAGCAACAGGTTTGGCAGCGTACATGACATCCCTGTCGTGCTCTAAGCTGGACTTGCACTCGCGGATGAGATCGGGACAATCGTGGTCATCAATTGCTACGCCAAGATCAACCTGACCCTGGAAATATCTGGGCAAGCGCGCCGACGGCTACCATGCGGTCCGCTCGGTGATGCAGACCGTCGGGTTGGCCGACCGGCTGGAGGTTGCGGCGGCAGAGGAACTCTCACTTTACGTGCGCCGACCCCGCGCTGGCCGCGCCGGATAATCTCGTGTATCGGGCCGCGCGGCTGCTGCAATCCGAGTGTGGTGTGCGCGCCGGTGCCGCGCTCCACCTGGAGAAACGCATCCCGGTCGCGGCCGGCATGGGCGGCGGCAGCAGTGATGCGGCAGGGACGATCATTGCCCTCAACCGGCTGTGGAATTTGCAGCTTTCCCTGCAGGACCAACAACGACTAGCGGCTCAGCTCGGCTCGGATGTGCCGTTCTTTCTCACCGGCGGCACCGCGCTTGCCACCGGCCGCGGCGAACGCATCACGCCCCTACCGCCGCTGCCGCCGCACTGGGTGGTACTCATACCTCTGATGAACGCGCTCAAGACCGCCGCGGTTTACGGGGCTGTAACTCCAGCGGACTACACCTCAGGCGTCGTCACCGCCGACACCGTGGCGGCCGCACAACATAGCGTACTCCTATCGCAGACCCGCTGGCATAACGCGCTCGCGCGCCCTGCCCGCACGCTCGCGCCCACAATCGCGGCGGCGCAAGCGGCACTGCTGGCAGCGGGCGCGCCACACGCCCACGTCACCGGCAGCGGCCCGACGGTCTATGCTGTCTACCGCGACGAGGTCGCGGCCCGCACGCTCGCAGACCGCCTCCGGGCGCAGGGGCGCACCGCGATTGTCGTCCCCTTCGTGCAGTCCGGTTGGGCGTGGGGCGGCGCGGTCGCGTAAGACGAGAAGCCAACAGGACAAGAATCAGCCGGTCGTTCGCGGCCTATGGTACATTTGTCGCAAGCACATCAGGGGAGCGCAGCGATGAATGTCATCTGGATTGTTGCCGATACTTTTCGCAGGGACCACATCGGCGCCTACGGCAATCCGAGAATTCGCACGCCGTCTCTCGACGCGCTGGCGGCCCGGTCGATCAGGTTCGACGGCCACTATGCCGCCGGCTTTCCCACCATGCCCACGCGCGCCGACCACCACACGGGACGTTGGACAATGTCCTTCATGGGGTGGGAACCCTTGCCGGCGGGCGTGAACACCATCGCGGAAATGCTGGCGGCGCACGGCTACCATACGGCGGCGTCAGTGGATACCCCCTATTACCTGCGAGACGGCATGAATTACGACCGGGGCTTTCAGTCCTTTTTCATGAACAGGGGCCAGGATACGATGTGGTCCCTCGTTCCCCAGCCCGGCTACCACAATGAAGCGCTCGACGTCCGTGAGGCCTGGCGACACGAAGCGGACCACAATGCCCCACGCACGTTCATGACCGCTATGCAGTGGCTGGAGCAACACTACAAAGAGGACTTCTTCCTTTACATCGACACCTGGGACCCGCATGAACCGTGGGATGCGCCGGCCTACTATACGGAGCTCTACTGGCCCGGTTATGACGGCGAGTTGGTGCTGCCGCTGTATGGCAATTGGCATGACGCGCCCGGGTACACGGCGGAGCAGGTCCGCAAAGGCCACGCCACCTATTGCGGAGAAGTCACCATGGTCGATACGTGGCTGGGATTCTTGCTGCGGTCAGTTGAAAACATGGGCCTTACAGATTCGACCGCCGTCATCTTCACGACCGACCACGGCTTCTGCTTTGGGGAGCATGGCGGCCTGTTCGGCAAGATGAGCGGTGACATGTACCCGGACGGGAGCCTGCGGCCCTATGGCGAGCCGGGCTCAACGTGGACTCATTCACCGCTCTACGAGGAGCTGGTCCACTTGCCGCTCCTGATTTCCGTTCCGGGCGTACGTCCGGGAGTCTACACGGGCCTCAGTTCCGCCATCGACGTCATGCCGACCGTCCTCGAGCTGTTGAACGTCGAGATTCCGGCCTACGTGCAAGGCCGGTCCCTTGTTTCCCAGATGCGAGATTTCGCACTGCCGGGACGAGACTACGTCGTTAGCAGCATCCCCTTTGCCAACCCCGGCGATCCGGTGCATTCCGTAGACAGCCTGCTGCGCACACTTTCCGCTTATCCCGTAACCACCATCACGGCGGGAGAGTGGAGCCTGCTCTACAGCCCGGCAGCCGGACTATCGGAACTCTACAACCTGAATTCCGATCCCCATCAGCAAGATAACCTTATCGGATCGCATCGGAACGAAGCTCGAGAACTCCATCGATTCTTGGTGGACTTCATGCATGAAACCAACGTGCCGGAACGTCTGCTGCAGCCGCGACTGGAATTGCGTGACTAGATGCATTGTCTTCCGACCCCATGCCTACCCGAGCTTGCCTCGGTGAGTTGGAATGAGGAATATGCTCTCCCTGCCGGCTTACCTATCCGCCGGCGAACGGCGGCCGCACCGTTCGCCGCGAGTCAAGGCCGTTCCACACGACAATTACGCTTGTACACACCCATCGCGAATCCATGAGTAAGAGATACGATCACATTATCGTTGGCGCGGGATCGGCAGGCGCGGTCCTAGCGGCCCGGTTGACCGAAGACCCGCACCGGTCGGTGTTGCTCCTCGAGGCCGGGGCGGACTTTCCCCACATGGAGGGGATGCCGGACCCGTTGGCGTACGTTTTCGGGGTAAATGCCAACGTCTGGGAATCCGAGCACGCGTGGCAGTTTCGCGCGCGGGCCACGGACGAGGCCGAGATAGATGTACCGCGCGGCAAGGTCACCGGTGGCTCCAGCGCCATCAACGACGCGCAGTTCTTGCGGGCAATGCCGGAGGACTTCGAGCGGTGGTCGTCCTGGGGCAATGACGCCTGGGAATATGCCAAGGTCTTGCCCTACCAGAAGAAGCTGGAAGCAGACGCAGACTTCCAAAGTGATGTCCACGGCGGCGACGGACCCATGTATTTCCACCGCTTTACACCTGGCGAGTGGGGGCCGCAGCAGCACGCGTTCTACCAGGCCTGCCGCGACGCCGGTTTCCCCGACTGCCCCGACCACAATCTCCCCGGTGCGACCGGTGTAGGTCCGCTGGCGTTCAACATCGCGGGCCGCACGCGGATGAGCACGGCCCTTGCCTACCTTAACCCCGCGCGTTCGCGTCCGAACCTGACAATCAGACCCCGCTGCCTTGTCCACTGGATCATCGTTCAGGGCAAGCGGGCGGTAGGACTGGACTTTATCAGCAGTGATGGGACGTCCTCCGTCTATGGAGACGAAATCATCCTCTCAGCCGGCGCAATCGGCTCGCCGCACATTCTCGGGCTGTCCGGTATCGGGCCCGCGGCGCAACTGCGGCAGTTGGGCATACCCATCGTGCAGGACCTCCCCGGCGTCGGCCGCAATCTCCGCGACCACCCGGACGTGCCCATGGCCTGGCGCACGCGTCCAGGTTACCGCCTGTACACCGATCAGATTGCAACCGGCGTGGTCACGTTGCGGCACACGGCCACCGGTTCGCCCTACGAGAATGACCTGGTCGTCTACATGGGCAACTACGCGGCTTTACGGCCCATGCGGGGTTTCGACCATCTGAACCCGATTGGCATCGGGGTAAGCCAGTGCCTCTACTTGGCCGTGAGTGAAGGCGAACTCCGTCTCCAATCCGACGACCCGCACCAGCCACCGTATCTCGACTTCAATCTGCTCGACGACCCCTTTGATCGGTCGCGGCTCCGTGAGAGTATCAGGACGTGCGCCGAGCTATTCACCAATGCGGCGTTTGCTGAGATAGTCACCGAGCGCGTCGCGCCAGCGGACGAGGTCCTGCACGATGACGCGGCCCTGGACTCATGGATGCGGCACGAGGTAATCACCGCCCACCACGTCTCAAGCACCTGCAAAATGGGGACCGCGAGCGACCCGCTCGCCGTGGTTGACCAATACGGCAAGGTGCACGGCATGGAGGGACTCCGCATCTGCGACGCGTCGATCATGCCCGACACCGTGCGGGCGAACCTCAACCATACGGTGATCGCGATGGCGGAGAAGGTAGCGGACTTTATCAAAGCGAGTTGAACACCTATCGGGATGCAACATCCTGCCGCGTGCCAGGCCCCGGTACGGGGCGACAAAGTCAATACTGGGAGACTGTGAAAGCAATGCGCGAATTGCGTGTCGCCACAATTGTGCTCTTGCTCGGCATCTGCTTCCTATTGAGTACGGCTCAGGCGCATGCCTGCTCGTGCGGGGACTTCCCCACTCCGGCTCAGGCAATGGCACAGGCTGCCAAAGTGTTTTCCGGAAAAGTCGTCGCCGTACATGGCGGCAGCGGCACGCATAGAGAGCCCACTCTGTTCAGCGGCTATGTCTTAGTAGAATTCGAAGTCTACACGGTGTGGAAGGGTCCGGCTTTTGCCACCATGTTCATAGAAACGGCATGGTGGAGCGGCAGTTGCGGAGTGGAATTCTACGTGGGACAGGAGTGGCTGGTCATCTCGTATGACGGTGAAACCACGCATCCCTGCGGCGGCACACGGCAGTTAAAGTTGGTGCAAGCAGGCGTTGAGGCGCTTGGCGAGGGCCAAGTGCCTGCAGCGGGAACTATCGAACCCCGGCGTCAAGCCAGTGACCGGATCGAGCGGTTTGGCGCGGAGAACGCGGCGACTGATGCGGCCACGCCCGCCGCAAGCTCTTTGTGGGATTGGATTCCGCCCTGGCTGAGCTTCGCGCTCCTCATAGCTGTGGTGGTAGCCGTGCTGGGCTGGGTGCTGCGCGGAACCAGCCGGAGGGGCTAGGGACCACTGCGCGCGCCGCGCGCCCCCTGCGGACCGGGCAGCGGCCGGGACAACAGCGGGGCGAGCAGCAGAAGACAGCCAAAGCGTCCCAAGCGGATGAAGAGCCACCTTAGCTCTATTCAGCGCTTCTCGTCTACGCCCTGAACGGTTTGCCCGTGCGCCGCAGCTCCTTTGTGACCGCAATCTGGCACGTGACATACGCGCTCTCTGTCGGTCTGCCCCGGTGGTTCATGTCACCGGCGGAATAGCCGGGGCGGGCGTCGCCGATGGTGCCGACGATGAGATTGGCGTGCTCGGTGGTCGTGTCGTAGCGGTCGGCGATGAGGCCCACCATGTCCGCCCATGCCGCGCGCACCGCGTCCGTCCAGGTGCGGCCCTGACCGGCGGTGAGGTATTCCTCCGCGCTCTCTACGACATTGGTCGTTTCCACTACGGGGCTGGACGTCGAGAAGCCCGGCGAGCGGTCGACGCGAACCGTGACGGCAGTGTCGATCTCCACGCCAGTGCCGGTGAGTTCGCCGTCGGACATGCGCGCGTGGGCGTCGGCAAGAGTCAACAAGCCGCCGGCTTTCTGCGCGCGGATGTGCACGGTGCTGCCGGGGCGCGTTGAATTGAAGTCCATGTTGCCACCGTGGTCGATTTCATACGGGTCCACCGATTCCAGCATCACCACGCCCACCATGGGGCGTTCGGGCACCACGAAGTCCGGCGGGAAGTGCACCAGCCCGTCGCGTACCGGCGCGATGAGGCGCACGCTGCCCCAGATAGGACCGCCGTTGCGGTAGAAGCCGTAGGGGCCGCATTCCATATCCAGGATTTCGATTGACACCCAGTCGCCAGGCTCGATGCCCTCGATATAGAAGGGCCCGCCCGGGCGCGAGTAGCGCGGCGTGCCGACTTCCATGACAGCGCCGGGCCTAAGCCCGCCCTCGATCTTTAGGTCCTGGTCGTGGCCGCCGACCGTTTCGATAACGACCGTCTCGCCCAACCGCAGGGTGCCTCTCAGTTCTCCGCGTTCAGGGTCGTCGGGGCCGCGATAATAGGGTGTACGGGTGAAGCGTCGCATGCGAATCCTCCCGCTTGCGGTGTCTTTTCGGCGGCATCGTGTGGTGCTCATACCCGGCGAAGCCGGCCGGATGTTCGTACTACACCTTAATTCTATGCTGAATTCAGTATACGCGCCTAGCTGTTCTACGCCGATTCACAGCTCTTGCTAATCGAATTCTTAGGTAGCGCAAACGTGTACCAAGTGGGCGCAATGCGCGCGGCAGCTTGCTTGACAGCAGCGGAATCTCCGCCCTATACTTACGGATATTTGCCGGTCTTTCCAGCGTAGTCAAGGCGGCGGATTTAGCCAGGAACAGGCTGGCAAGGTCGATTCACTCTACCTCGGGCGTGTAGCTCAGCTGGTTAGAGCGCACGGTTCACATCCGTGAGGTCACAGGTTCGAGTCCTGTCACGCCCACCATACTTGACGGTAAACAGATCCTTCACTTCGAGGTTCAGATAGGAGGTGGAGTGAGAAAGGGCCGAAGTGATGGCGCAGTGCTGCTATGCCGGCAACTGCTGACCCCGTCGTATCAGCGAGGATACGACATTGATGCCGAAATCTACGGGACAGACACTATGTGTAGGAGATGAGCACCATGCCTAAGTACCTCTTCCAAGCCAATTACACTGCCGAGGGTCTGCGGGGTTTGTTGAAGGAGGGAGGCAGTTCGCGCCGGCAGGTCTTTGATGACATAGCCACTGAGCAGGGAGGGACGCTGGAGTCCTTCTACTACGCTTTCGGCGGGACTGACCTGTACTTGACCTTCGAGTTGCCGGATACCGCGACCGCCTCTGCGGTATCATTGTCAATAGGCGCTGGAGGCGCCCTCAGCATCACCACCGTTCAGTTGATTACTCCCGAGGAAATCGACGAAGCCTGCGCAAAAACGGTGACCTACCGCCCACCGGGAGCCTAGGCTGCATTCTTGCCCTCGCCGTGATCCTTGCGCCGGCCATTCCGGCAACGTCAACTTGAATGTAGTGTTGGCTCTCCCTACTACGCCTCCAAGACTCAGGCTTGCAGCAGACTATGCGGCCAACGAGGCCGTGAGTGGACGCAAGAAGAGCACCTGTGTCTGCGCAGTGAGAAAGTCACCGAATTCGACGGTCGAGTTTGGTCACTGCGCTGGGTAGGGCCGGCACGGCCCAATCAGCACTCTACAGCCGGAGCACCCAGCAAAGAGGTCGCAGGTTTGAGTCCTGTCACGCCCACCCTTTGATCAACGAGTACGGTGGACAAGACTGGTGCTCGAGTCTCGGAGCTTCTTGAATTTGGCTCTGGCTGCTTCTTCAATTTCGCGCAAGTAGAATTCGTTTGAAACAAAGGAAGTACATTTGAGTCATCTACACGAAAAGACTTGTGGTTTGTTGTGCTTGATCAATTTGAGTTGATCAGGAAATGGGTTTCTGTGCAGTAGGGGGTTGGGATGAACGCGGAGATTCAGTGTCTGAATCGTCTTTTTGCTGATCAAGTTTCATATAGAATACCTGTGTTTCAGCGGCCTTACGCTTGGACAGAGGAAAAGCAGTGGCAACCACTTTGGGGCGATGCAAAGCGCATTGCTGAAAAGCTCCTTGAAGCCAAACCAGGAGAGAGTATCCCACCGCACTTCATGGGGGCAATAGTACTTCAGTTGCAAAGCGCGGAGTCAGGTCGAGTTGTCAAGCGAATAGTTGTTGACGGTCAGCAACGACTCACCACATTGCAACTGCTGATTAGGGCAGCCCAAGAGTCATTTCAGAACCTGGACGATTCTAATAGAGCTAGTCGGATGTCTAAGCTGACATTGAATTACAGGCAAGAACAGAGCGTCGAACCCGATAGCGACACTAAGGTCCGCCAGTCCAACGTTAGCGACCTGCACTCTTTTCAGGATGTTATCAGAGGACTTAGTGACCCTAACAGACCTTTGCGCTCAATAGGTAAAGCCTATCAGTACTTTTGTATAGAAATAACAAAGTGGCTGAACGAACAACCTGCAAAGAGAGATGAGAGATCCAGCGCACTTGAAACCACACTAACCAAGTATCTTCAAGTGGCCACGGTAGATCTTGATCAAGGCGAAAGGCCTCATTTCATTTTTTCGGTCCTCAATGCAAGGGCTGAACCATTGAAAGAGTCGGACCACGTAAAGAACACGGTAATGTATGAGGCAAATGTAATAGATGATGCGGCTAGGGCAACGGAGCTTTGGGGTTTATTTGATCGAAATGAGTGGTGGCGCAGTAGTACATATGAAGGTAGGTTGAGCCGTATTCATCTTGACCGCTTCTTGAATTACTGGGTGGTTATGCGGGCTCGTAAGGAGGTCAACGCTGACAGTGTGTCTTCGGAGTTCAACAAGCTCTTGGAAGCTAATAACTTACCAATAGATGAAGTTGCCAAGAACATTAGAAGTGCAGGGCAAGTCTATCAAGACTTGGAAGAGGTGAGGATACCTGGAATCGAAACATTCTTGCGCCGCGTAAAGACGATGGGAATTGGTGTTGCAATACCACTTCTAATTTGGCTCTATACCATGGATATCGCTGATGACATACGGAGGAGGAGTGCACGGGCGCTCGAAAGTTATCTGGTGCGGCGGATGCTCTGTGGTGTTTCAACCCAAGGGCTCAACAGGCTATTTGTCGAACTCTTGGTGAGAATAGATACAAACAAATCCATAGGTGCAGATGAGGTGATTGTCGATTTCCTAAGGGGTCAAACCGTCGATAATCGCATATGGCCTAATGACACTATGCTATTGGAGAATTTAGTCGGAGTGCCATTCCGGGGTACTATTGGAAGGCAAACTATGGTCTTAGAAGCCATAGAGTCCTATCTAAGGAGTGACAAGACCGAAGCTCTGGGCCAAGAGACATTGACAAGAGAACACATCATGCCTGAGTCATGGCATAGGTATTGGCCTTTGCCAGTCGGTAAAGACGGAGAGGAGGAGACAAGCGTTCGCAACCAAGCCATCAAGGAGATTGGGAATCTCACCCTTGTTTCAGGAAAGCTGAATGCATTTCTCTCTAACGCCGCGTGGCCCAAGAAAGTGGAAGCTCTAAGGAGTCATACTACCTTGCGACTCAACTGGGAGCTACTAGAAAGTCCTCCAGAGATTTGGAATGAGGACAGGATTAGAGAGCGAAGCGCAAGGCTTGCTAGCATAGTCGTTAAGATTTGGCCGTACGCGGACAATATCTAGGTCTAGCTCAAGGCTGGGTCCTACGGGACCTATTTGTCAGATGGGACTTAATGTACCACTGGGCGTATGTGTTGGATTCTGAGGGTCGACGGTCACCGGAACCCCCTTGTTTTCTGCACTTCGCTCTGTTCCGGTGATACCTACGACTTCTGAACAAAACCGCTAGTTGACAAGCTAAGGCAAGTGAGGCGATCAATGGCTGCAGTAAACGTCAACGAGAACGTCCGCTATGAACCGGATGAGAATCCTCCCCGCTTAGTTACCATTGGCTCCGGCATTCAAGCGGCGATTCTGATCCTGGCGCCGGTCGTCCTGACCGTCGTCATCGTTTCGCGGATTGCCGGGCAGTCTGTGGAATTCTTGGCCTGGGCCGTATTCGCCGCCTTGCTCATCAGCGGCTCAACGACCGTGTTGCAGGCCGTGCGTGTCGGGCGGTTTGGGTCGGGCCACGTGCTCATGATGGGCACGTCGGGGGCGTTCATTGCCGTCTGCGCGGCGGCGCTCGAGTTGGCCGGACCGGCGACCATGGCGAGCCTCATCGTCATTTCAGCGCTCTTCCAGTTTCTCTTGGCGGCGCGTCTCTCTTGGCTGCGCCGCATATTCACACCGATAGTCACCGGCACCGTGATCATGTTGATCGCGGCCACGGTGATGCCCATCGTCTTTGATACGCTCAGCGACGTGCCCGAGGGATCACCGCCGACTGCCGCACCGGTGGCAGCCCTGGTTACGATAGTGATTGTGGCGGCCATGGTAGTGCGCGCGCCGCCGGCCTGGCGGCTGTGGTCGCCGATCATCGCCATTGCCGCGGGCTGCATCGTGTCTATCCCGTACGGCATCTACGAGTTCCAGCCAGTGCTGGACGCGCCGTGGGTCGGCATACCTTTCGACGGGTGGCCGGGGTTTGACGTGACGCCCGGCATCGAGTTCTGGGCGCTTCTGCCCGCCTTCATCGTGGTCACCCTGGTGGGCGCCATCGAGACCATCGGCGACGGCGTGGCAATCCAGCGCGTCTCCCGCCGCAATCCGCGTGCCACGGACTTTCGCGTCGTGCAAGGCGCGCTCAATGCCGACGGCGTGGGCAATCTGCTGTCCGGACTCCTGGGCACCGTGCCGAACACCACCTACTCCTCCAGCATCTCTCTGGCCGAGGTTACCGGTGTCGCCGCGCGGCGCGTGGGTGTCGTCATCGGCGTGGTTTTCGTCATCTTGGCGTTCTTCCCCAAAGTTGCCGCCTTGCTCATCGCTATTCCGCCCCCCGTGGCAGCGGCCTATATTACCGTGCTCGTCGTCTTGCTCTTCGTGCAAGGTATGCGGATCGTCATCAATGACGGCATGGACCACCGCAAAGCGATCGTTGTCGGCTTGGCATTCTGGATCGGCGCGGGCTTTCAAAGCGGCTGGATCTTCCACGATATTCTGGGTGAAGGCTTCATAGGCGTGCTGCTCAGCAACGGCATGACGGCGGGGGCTATTGTTGCCATCATCGTCATGATCTTCATCGAGCTCACCCGCCCACGGCGCAGGCGGCTGCAAACGGACCTGGAGAGCGGCGCGTTGCCCAAGATCGAGCAAATGCTACTCGCCGTTGCGGCCAACCGCGGCTGGAATGACGCTTCGGCGGAACGGCTCACTTCCGCGGGTGAAGAGACGCTGGCCATTCTGCTGCAAGAGAGTGGCGCGGACCCGGCAGACAGCGCGGGCCGGCAACTGACCCTCATTGCGCGAGTGGAGGGCGATACGGCAGAGCTTGAGTTCGTTACCTCTCTGGAAGGCGAGAACCTGGAAGACCATCTCGTCTATCTCAACGAACTGCCGCCGATGCCCGACGAGCGCGAAGTCTCCTTCCGCCTGCTCTGGCACTACGCGTCCTCTGTCCGGCATCAGAAGTACCACGGCCTGGACATCATTACGGTGACCGTTGAGGGTTCGCGCTAGAGGCTCCGTCCAGGGACGTTCGCTCTGTTCGCACTTGGCGCAGTTAGTTGGCGTCTCGTTACGCCTCCGTAAGTTACCTTGCCTGACAGGCCCGGCTTAGCGATGGCAATTCAGATTGTCGAACAGTCCGCCGACCGGTTAAGCAGCTACGGAGAGATACCCATTGCGTTCACGGTTGAGTCCAAGTACCAGGTGGCTGCACATGTACCGGGAGAATCCACTTGGAGACTGACCGAGGAGCGCGTGAAACACCCGTACGTGAAGGACTACGACGCAGGCGGTGAACGCCCGCTGCGGTGGGCGCAGCAATGGGATCTCACCAATTGGGTAGTCCTGGCAGCCCTACGGGACTCGGCACGACTTGGCGGCGCTGTCGTCGCCTGGAACACGCCCGGTGTGAACATGCTGGAGGAGCGCGACGACTTAGCGGTGCTTTGGGACCTGCGCGTACATCCGGACCACCGCCGCAGGGGTGTGGGTCAGCGACTTTTTGAAAGTGCCGCCGCGTGGGCGCGCGCCAAGGGTTGCCGGCAACTCAAGGTAGAGACGCAGAATACCAACGTGCCGGCCTGCACGTTCTACGCGAAGCAGGGCTGCTATCTCGGAGCCGTATACCCTGGAGCATATCCGGAGTACCCCGATGAAGTACAACTCCTGTGGTACCTGGACTTGTGACGCCCATCGTATGCGCTATTGGCTCTGCCGCTGCACTCTGGCTTCAGCCTTGGTCTCAGCGCGAGAATCGGGAATTCCGGCAATTGCAGGCTTGGCAGCGTTACAACGGCGTGGCTAATGAGGACCTGCCCATACTCCGGTAAGCCGGATTGCGATTCCTACGCTTCACCGGTTAAGTCGGCAATGTCCCGCCAACCGTAGGACACCTCGATAAGGTCCGTTTCGCCGATGGTGATGGTCTTTTCAGTGAGATACGTCCCGCCCAACGACTCATAGAACCGGCGCGCCGAGGTGTTATCCTTCAGTACCCACAACAAGAAGGCGTCGAATCCCGCCTTGCGCAGACGCCGCGCCGCAGTGGTGAAGAGACGGCGACCGGCCCCCTGGCCCTGGTATGCCTGCAAGACGTAGATAGCGAAGATCTCCCCACGGTATGTCGGGTCGCCTTCCCGCTCCGGCGCTCCATACGCAAAGCCGACGACCTCACCCTGGGCGGTCTCAGCTACCAGCAAGCTGGCATCCGGACGGCCAGCCGCCATGGCAGCGCTCCAAACCGCTTCGCTATTGGCATACTGCAGGCCGGCCAGGAATTCGTCCGGCAGTATGCCAGCGTAAGCGGTGCGCCACGTATCCACGTGCACCCGCGCAATGGCAGCGGCGTCCCCAGAAACGGCTTCTCGTACGCGAATTCTCACTTTGCTTGCCAGTCGCCCTTCTCGGAGAACTTTGCATAGCTTAGCCCTGCGGATTAGGAGGCACCCCCTCTCCCGTCAAGGAGTCCTTTGCATAACCCTCAAACGAAGCGAATGTATTCCCTCTCCCTCGAGGGAGAGGGCTAGGGTGAGGGTGATTCTGCCGAGTCTTGGTGGCATTCTCATACGTTAAGTGCTGATACGTACCGTTCTTAGCGAGATGACAAAGAGTAAGCAATAGGACCCCCTCACCCCGACCCTCTCCCCAGGGAGAGGGAACAATCCGCGCCCTTTGTCCAAAGTTACGCAAAGGTTTCCTACTCGGTCACGGTCAGCGCGCCACCCAGCGTCTCGCCGCGCTGCTCCGGCCGGTAGTAGGAGTACACCTGGGAGACGACCTCTTTCGCGCGCACGGGGTACTTGGCGCGCGCCTGGAAGGCAAAGGCGAGGGTCTGACCGGCCTGCAAGTTGTCGATGTAGAGAATCACCTTGCGGCCGGCGATCTCGAACCGCTTGAACAAGGGGTCTGCTTCGATGAGGGCCGCCACCGTCTCGCGCACCGGCTCGAAGCCCGTGGGTACGGCGATGTCCAGCACCACCATGCCGGCCTCGATCTCCTCCGGCGGGTTGAAGGTGACGCTGGTGTTCACCGTGATGAGGTCGTCAACCTCCACGCTCTCGGTGCCGTAGTCCACGGTGATCTCGAACACGTCCGGTATCTCGGTTTCGCGGTCGGGCACGTTGTAACGCAGGACCGATTGCAGAACCACCGTGCCCCTGCCCTCGGAAGTGATGACCAGCTCGCTACCAAGCGGCACCTGCACGATTTGCAGCACGTCGGCGTTTTCCGGCGTAATGCGCACCTCTTTACGCCAGTCGCCGCTTGCCATGGTAACGGTCAATTCCACGTCGGCGCGCACCCTAGTCGAATACGCCGCGAGCGCTTGCAGGCTGACAACCGTATCCTGCGTGGAGCCGAACCCGCCGTAGGCATTCCGCTGCATGGCAAGCCACTTGGCCGCTTGCGACGCGTTGGCCAGATCGTCGTTCGCCATAAGCGCCAGCAGGGCATAGCCCGTCGTCTCGATGGCGGCGCTCTGGAAGCCGCTGCCGCCGGGCCAGTAGAGCGCGCCGTTGGCGTCCTCTTCAGCCATGGTCATGAGCGTGGCGTGGGCCTCTGCTGCCAGCGCGCTATCGGCAATTGCCAGCGCATACGCGACAATCGCCATGGTATAGGGATCCTCTATGCCCTCCAGCCTGCCTTCCAAGTATTGGATCGCAGGCAGGGCCCCGTAAGAAGCTCCGACGCCGGGACCGGCTTCCAAGAGAGCTATCGCCACGTAGGCCGTCAGGGCATCGCGCCCGTGCAGACCGCCCAATAACTCTTGGTGGTGGAGGAAGCCGACGTTCTCGAACGAGCCGTCACTGAGCTGGTGTTCTGCTATCCAATACGCCGCGGCTTCAAGCACTGCCGGGTCGACGTAGATAATCTCTTGCGACTCGGCAAACGTCTTGAGCACGAACGCCGTTAGCCACAGGCTGCCCTCGGCATCGCTGTCGCCGAAGGCGGAGAAGCTGCCGTCGCGTCGCTGGTACGTCATCTCGCGCTGATAGCCGACCAGCATGAGGTGTTCGGCTTTAGCCATGATTTCGGGCTTGAGTTGATCGGTCTCCTTCAGGTACCGCGTGACGAACACGTTTGGCGCGAAGAGAATCATATTCTGCTCGCCGCAGCCAAACGGCATCTGCAGCAGTTGATCGAGACCCTCGATGCTCTGGGTCATCAGGCTGCCGGTGAGAGCCACGTACGCGCGGCCGGAACCCGCGATGGCGTCGGGCGGCAGGTAGGGCAGAAATTCGTGCCGGAAGACGCCCGACAGGAGATGGTTGCCGACGACCTCAACCGGGATGCCCTCAGGCTCCACCCGCAGGTTCCTGATGACGGCGTCGGCGGTCTCGGTGCTGCGGGCCGTGATCTTGATGGGGTTGTTCCCAAGCCCTGTGGGGCGGACCATGAACTCTACCCCGCCGATGTCTTTGGCACCGACCGTAACGGTCTTGAGCGGTTCGTCGAGCAGGTCGTACCACTCGGCTTTCTCGATCTCCACAAAGAACTCCTGAGCATTCTCACGGTAATTGAAAAGCGCAATCTTGACCGGTAGTTCTTCGCCCCGTATTGCCGAGACCGGCAGGTCCACGGTCAGGAAGAACGGCTGAAAGACGCGCAACGTGCTCTCGCCCATGCCCAAACCGTGTTCTTTCGACATACCGACGCCGCGCAGCACCCACGTGGTGATGCTGTCGGGCGCTTCTACCGGCAACACGGCGCGGCCGTCCGCGTCGGTATGGACGTCCTGCCAAATCCACGTCTCGGGGAAGAACTGGCGCACGCGCTGGACTTCCGCGAGACTTTCAGGTGCAGCCCGTTCCAGCATCTCAGCCGCGGGAGCAGCTTCCATCGCTTCTGCCTCCGCCACCACCATGCCTGCCCCTCCGGCGGCAAAACCCATGATCACGGCGTTGAGAAAGTCCTCAAGCGTTGGCGGCGGTGGCGGACGAATCAATTGCTCGCTTGCCGGTACGTCTTTGTTGGTCAAAACGACCGTCCCCGCGGCAGCAAACGTCTCAAGAGCGCCCCGCGTGTCGATAGTATCGGCGATATACGTCTCGTGAAGTTCCACCTGCGGTTGCTGGTAGAGCCGTTCCAACTCGTTGAAAACCTGCTGGAGATTGAGCCGGTTCTCGGCCAGAATGAATACCGATCTGTCCACGGCTACGAGCCCCACGCGCGATGCGCCTTGCGTTTGGACATTCACGTCCACCGGGTCGCCCGGCCGCACCTCTGCCGCGCTGAAGCCGACCTCCACGTCGTGGGCATACGCCGCCTCCACGCTAAAGGGCAGGTAGTCGGCGGCGATCTCATTGTTCGGCAGAATCTGATAGACCAGAATGCGTGACGACGGCGCCATGAGCTCCGTTGCCGTGAATGAGATATCGGGGCTGGAACTCACGTCCGTGAAGACCACCGCGCCTCTGGAGAGGACTTCGTAGTAGAAGTTGCGCGCCTCACGCGTGGAGTGGACACGGAACTGCACGGTGTCGCCCACCGCAATGTTGCCCGCGGTCACCTGCTCCACGTGAATGAAGGTGTCGGTAGGCGAGTGGCCCGCCTCTAAAGCAAGCGACGTGTACGAATCCCCACTTTGCGCCTGCAGCGTGAGCGCGGCGGCATACGCGGGGGCAGTCACCCGAACAACGGCTTTGCCGTCCGCGGTAGCGACTTCAAGGGTCTCCGTCAGGGCTTCCTGAAATGCCTGGTTCAAGTACGTGATCGTGACACTCACGTCGGCGTCCACCGGCGTGCCGTCAGGCTCCTGGGCAACGATGAGATAGCTCATGGGCAGGCAGGGCTTCAAAATGCGGCTTTCCGGAATTACCCTAAGCGTCGCGGGCGCTGCGCTCACGGTGAGTAGTTTCGACGTCTGCTGCTCGTAGCCGGTGCTCTGCTCGCGGATGGTCACGTCGAGTTGGACGTTGCCTTGGCCGCCGGCCTGGGGGACACCCGCCACGAAGCGCACCGGCGGCAACTCAAATTCAGCCTCACCGTCAATTGGGCCGCTAAAGCGGGCGTACTCTTCCCACTGCCCGACGTACCGCGAGGCAATGATTTCAACCTCGCCCACCACCGGCTTGCCGAACGCATACTCGCCCGTAACCGTGCCGGTAATCGGATCGCTCGCCAGTATCCAATCGCTCGCGGTGGTGATTCCAACTTCATACTTGGGCAGCACGTAGCGCTCCACGCGCACGTCGAGTTGGGTCCGTTGGTCGCCCGCGAACGCGGTGAGCTTCCAGACGCCCAGGTTCGGCTCAACCGAGAGCGGCACGTCGAGCGTCACCATGCCGTAATCGTCGGTCTCGACCTCTTTGCGAAAGACTTTGGTGCCTTTGGCGTCCTGGAATTCGATGGTTGCCGCTGAGGGCCAGGGTTTGAGGGCCGCGTCCAGAGTCATCAGACGGACGTGGACGGTTTGGCCGGGTTGGTAGATGGGCTTGTCCGTTTCGACGAAGAGGAGCAGACCGTCTACGACCTCGACGCGCGCACTGCTAACTTCCTGTACACCATCAACCCGCACCCGGACTTCGTGACTCCCGCCGCCGTGTAGCGGTACCGGCAGCGCCACGTTCGCCGTGCCTACCACTGCGGCCGCAACGGCTTGCACCACGGTGCCGCCACGCAGGAGCGAGACCGTCACGTCCCCGGCGGCGGGTCGGTCGCCGTTGAAGAGGGAAACTGAGATTTGTTCGCTGTAACCCCGGCGGAGCGTCTTCGGCACGACGGCGATGTAGCTATCGGGCTGAAGGGTGGGGTCTATGGTGTCTGCCTGTGACGCGCCGTCACCTGCCTTTATCTCTGACGGACACTCCTTGTCAAGATAGAGGATCTCCTGCGGGCCGTCGCCGCAGCCTACGAGCACCACCATGAGAACCGCCAGAAGTGTGAAGGTGCAGAATTTCCTCATCGCGCGTCAACTCCTAAACCGCAGTGAGTTCTATTCGGCCAGTCGCAGGAAGAGACTTCGATAGGCAATTTGAACGCCGGAGGAACGTCTTGGCGTCCCAAAGCGCCGCAAAGGCTTGCCAAGTATTTCGAATTGTAGCCAGAGGCGGGTATTCGGCGCAAATGCAACGAACGATGCGTGACACTACGGAGACTGGGCGTTTCACAGTAGTGGCTTAGAAATTCTTGCGCGGCTGAACCTCGCGCCGCACCGTGTCTCTGGAGCGGTTGATCGCGCAGGTGTGTCAGTATCGGCGCTGGTGGCGGCGCGTGGCTGAGCCGCAGTGTTACCGGTCTAGTAGCCGTTGCGCGATATCCTTGGCCTCGTCGAGGTCTTTTGCGAACTGATCGGCGGGCACGCGCTGCAAGACGTTGAGCGCCCGCAGGGCAAAGGCGGGCGGGCCGGTGAGGCCCATGATGATGTATTCGGTGTCTTCCGCGATAGCGCTATCGATCATCTGCTCGACCACCAGCGCGGCGCTGTCGTCGATGTAGACGGTGTCGGTGAAGTCGAGAATGACCACCTCGTGATCGCGAATGTCGATGCTGATCGTATTGATGAGCTTATTGGACGAGGCAACGGAGAAGCTGCCTCTGAGCGCCACCAGGCCGACGCGGGCCGAGAAAGCATCCCTTTCCTCATCGGTCTCCTCACTGCCAAAGAAGCTCAGGTCCAGCAGGGGCACCGAGACAACTCTGTCCAACTCAAGACGCTCGAACTGACGCGCGCTGGCCATACCGGCGGCGATGAGGCCGATAGCGACCGCTGTAACCAGGTCGACGAAGACCGTGAGACCCAGCGTAATCACCATCACCAGCAGATGCTCGCGCTGCACGCGGTGCAGGCGCGTGATAAACCGCCAGTCTATGATGTCCCAGCCGACCTTCATGAGAATGCCGGCGAGCACCGCGTGGGGGATAGCTTCCACATATTTGCCGAGGCCCAATACGAGGGCCAGCAGGATCGCCGCCCGCAGCGCGCCGGAAACCTGCGTCTGCCCGCCGGCGCGGATGTTTACGACCGTGCCCATGGTAGCGCCCGCGCCGGGCAGGCCGCCAATCAGGCCGGCGATGGCGTTGCCAATGCCCTGGCCGATCAGCTCACGATTCGGGTTATGCCGGGTGCGGGTCATGGCGTCGGCGATCAGGGAAGTAAGCAGACTATCGATGGAGCCGAGCAGGGCGAGGATCAGGGCGGGCTCGATGGCCCTTACGAGAATCCCGGCCGAAAAAGCCGGCATCTCGATCTGCGGGAGACCTGTCGGCACCTCTCCAATTACCGGCACATTGGTCAGCCACAGCACACCCAGCAGCGTGCCGGCGACGAGCGCCGCCAAGGTGGGAGGAAAGTATCTGCGCAGTTGCTGGGGCCAAAGTATGCCCACCACGAGGGTCACGGCGGCGATGGCGAGCGCGCTGAAATTCACATTGCTGATGGCACTCGGCCACGCCCGCACGGCCCCCAGCGGCCCGCCCGTGGCGCCCGCCGCACCAAGGAACGGCAGAGTCTGCAACAGCATGATGATAATGCCGATGCCGGACATGAAACCGGAAATTACTGAGTACGGCGTGAAGGCCACGAAACGGCCGATCCGCATCACGCCGAGCGCAATCTGCAGCAGGCCCGCCATGATGACGATGGTGAAGGCTTCGGGAAGCGTGTCCGCGTGGGTGGTGACGATGACGGCCATGGCCACCGCCATGGGCCCGGTGGGGCCGGAAATCTGCGACTTCGTGCCCCCAAAGACTGCCGCGAAGAACCCGACGGCAATTGCGCCGTAGATCCCCGCCAGCGCACCCAAGCCGGACGCCACGCCGAAGGCCAGCGATACCGGCAAGCCCACCACCGCGGCGGTGATGCCGCCAAAGACGTCCCCACGAAGTTTTTGAAGGTTGTACGTCACTCTGAGCTACCCACCCCAGCGGAGCGGAACCACATCCACTACGCTTCACATCGGCAAACTGCTCACGCCCTGCGGACGACAATCACAGTTTTCACACTACTAGCAGCCGCGAAGTGCCCCCAATTTGCAAAGCATGCTACCACAACCGGGAGAGAATGTCAGGAAGAATACCCATCGTCCGAATACTCCTGAGAACTCTATTGTTCACACATAGACGAAGTCTCTGATCACGCGACCGGACTGTGACTGTGCTGGAATCCCGCGCCGTTGCATGCAGATAGGGCGTGCGGGAGACATGGAAATAGATGGCATCTCCTTGTAAAGGCACACCCGCCGTAGGCTAAGCAAATCACGGGCCAGGCAGGAACACGTGTCGATTCAGACGTCATCATTCACGTGTTGTAGCCGCGCGTGAGCCAGCTGGTCGCTATGGCAACGAGCAATCCATGCAAGTGGTGTCTGTTAGCCACGTCGCGTCAGTGAGATCTCAGTTTCAGTACTTGTGAAACAAGGGCACCTGAGGAGTCTAGGTTGTGTTGACTTTTCAAGAACCAATTCGCCATTGCCCTAAAGTAGACAGCAACCTGGCTGTCATTCCCGCGAAAGCGGGAATCCATCCCTTCCGCACTAACGCACGCTGTCCCAAGTGGGGGACAAGCCCCCGCGCTACGATTTAGATTCCTCGCTGCGCTCGGAATGACATAAAATGTCAACACTGCCTAGCTTCTTCACCTCAGAATCCTCGCGAACAAGCCGATCATGGCCCTTTGGGAAAGGTGACACGACGAATTCCGTCCCGCCACAGCTTACTTTTTTCGGGATTCCATATACAGCCACAATCATGGCAGTGTATGGTCAAGAGCTTTCATCATCTCCCGTAACAATTGGTTGAAGTATCTCTTGAGTTCGTCCAAGTCTCGGCCGCGATACTCCCGCTGCAAGGGTGGCGTGTCACTGAGGAAACTCCACGCGCACTGGTTGGCATCAGTTTTGTTTGCAATGCGTATTATGTTGTTCGCGCTTTGCCCACCCCGGAAACTCTGCAAGCGGAACGTAATTTTGGTGGACAGTGAGCCAGCATGGTCCGCTAGGGCTTCTGGGTACAGCAAAGATCGAAAGCTAGCTGTATCCTCATGGATTGCAACACTCTGGCGCGGAATTACGTTGCCCTCTGCGTCAGTTCCTTTGCATTGAACCTCTGCATAGGTGATGGCGAATACATCCGAAAGGAGCCAGGTCTTGGCTGCACAGAATTCGTAGAAAGGACTCAAGACGGATTCCACAAATGTCCGCGCGGCAAATCCCTGATCCATCGTACTGACAAGCGATTGCTTGAAGAGGGCAATCTCTTTGTCGATGCCATCGATGTCGTCTATGGGATCCCCGTAGGCGGCCTTTAGGTAAAGGTTGAGCGCGTATTCGCAGCACTCTGCAATGTAGTTGATGAACTCCGTCAGGTCCTCGGTCTTGTCAGTTTGCTCCAGCTTGCTCAGATATTCGTCTCGGCTTTCACGTTGAATCATCGCCACCGTGTAACCGTGCTTGATGAGGATCATGTGCATCAATAGGCGAGCCATGCGCCCGTTGCCGTCGTCGAAAGGGTGGATGCGCACAAAGCGGTAGTGGAATGTAGCCGCGATGACGATGGGGTGCTCGGCTTCACTTTCTCTAGCCCGATACCAGTCAATGAGGTCACCCATTGCCTGCTTCACCTGCGCAGGGGGCGAGAAGAAATAGGTCTCGCCGGTGGCTGTCCTGACATTGTTCGGTACGGTCTTGTACTCACCCAGCGAAATCGTACGGTCTACCAGCATTCCATCCGGCGTCTCTGCCTTCGTTTTGTAGGGCTCTTTCAGCACCACCCGGTGGAGATTACGTATGAAGACCTCGTTGAGTTCTTGGTTGTCCTTTACCGCGGCCTCAATCGCCTTGACCGCGCTATCGTGACCCTGAATATCCACGTGGTCGCGCAAGGGTTTGCCCTGGGCCGTTAGGCCGTGCAGGATCAGACTGCGCGTCTCACCGAGGGTGAGCGTATTGCCCTCGATGGCATTAGAGTGGTAATTCGACTCCAGGCGCAGCTTCTGCTCAACCTGAGCGAGGACGTCTGGCGGCAAGGGTCGCAGGCCGTCGAGTTCTCTCTTAAGCTCGGTGATGGTATCAAGTATATTGGCCATTTGACCGGGGCCTGTCTCTGTACAGGGGGTGTCCGTGTGATTCGCTGAGACGACTTGCTCGCAGTCAGTGGGCGAACGGAGTTCCAGGAAAACCCCAATGCCTCCAAAGCTCTGATAGTTCATTCCATTATAGAGCTTGAAGTTGAAGGTTCGACTATGGGAGCAAGGGATTTTCTGCTGAGAGGGGTGGCGAGAACTGGGAGTATGATCTTTTGGTTCGTGTTAGAGCGAGGGGTCGGCTTGGGTCGCATTGCCTAAGAGACAAAGAGTTCCCACAAAGGTTCTTTCTGAATTCGGCTTCCGGAGCCAAACAGAACTAGGAGCAGGTTGCAGACCTGTCCTGAGCCTGTCGAAGGGACTGCGCTACCCGAGGCGATTCTCTCGGTCGGCCTCAATCCATGGCAACCATCGACTACTGCCATGCGCGTGGCAAGTCTCAGAAACAAGCCCGTTTTAGCGAATCCCGGAAACCTGCCACGGCCGTCCCAAACCGAGACAATAGGGACTAAAGTCAACAGGTTGGCGTTGACGAAGTCCCTAAGCTGTGCACAAAAAACCGACCCTCGCAATCACCAGCGCAATCACGCCAGGTCGAAGCGGTCGAGGTTCATCACCTTATCCCACGCGCTCACGAAGTCGCGGACGAACATTGCTTGCGCGTCGTCGCTGCCGTAGACCTCAGCGTAGGAGCGTAGTTCGGAGTTTGAACCGAAGACCAGGTCCACCCGGGTACCGGTCCACTTGAGGTCGCCGGTGTGGCGGTCGTGTCCCTCGAAGACTTCATCAGATTCGGGCGACACGTGCCACGCGGTGTCCATGTCGAGCAGGTTCACGAAGAAGTCGTTGGTCAGCGTGCCCGGCCGGTCGGTGAAAACGCCGTGTTGGGATTGTCCCGTGTTCGCGTCCAAGACTCGCAGGCCGCCGACGAGCACTGCCATCTCAGGGGCAGTGAGCGTGAGCAGGTACGCCCGTTCCACCAGCAGTTCCTCCGCTGGCTCTTGGTGACCGTTCTGGAGGTAGTTGCGGAACCCGTCCGCGGTGGGTTCGAGCACGGCAAACGACTCAACGTCGGTCCATTGCTGCGCGGCGTCCGTGCGTCCCGGCGCAAATGGCACCTGCACCTCATGGCCGGCATTCCTGGCGGCCTGCTCGACGCCGGCGCACCCGGCCAGGACGATGAGGTCGGCCAGGGAGACTTGCTTGCCGCCGGTCTGCCCGCCGTTGAAATCCGCTTGGATCCGCTCCAGCGCTTGCAGCACCTTTGCGAGTTCGGCTGGGTTGTTGACCGCCCAATCCTTTTGCGGCGCCAGGCGAATGCGCGCGCCGTTCGCGCCGCCACGCTTGTCGGTGCCGCGGAACGATGCCGCCGACGCCCAGGCAGTTGAGACCACTTGAGAAACGGACAATCCCGAAGCGAGCACCTGCGCTTTGAGTGCCGCGACGTCCTGCTCCTCGATCAACGGGTGATCCACTTCGGGAACCGGATCTTGCCACAACAACGACTCTGCAGGCACCAGGGGCCCGAGATACCGGCTGCGCGGCCCCATGTCGCGGTGAATCAGCTTGAACCACGCCCGCGCAAACGCGTCTTCCAGTTCCCCTTGATTCTCCAGGAAACGCTGCGCGATCGGCGCGTAATCCGGGTCCACTTTCAGTGAGAGGTCCGTGGTCAGCATCATGGGAGCATGCATCTTGGATGGATCGTGCGCATCCGGCACGGTGGCCACCGCCGACGCGTTCTTGGGAGTGTACTGCCACTTGCCCGCCGGGCTCTTGGTCAACTCCCACTCGTGCTCGTGCAGATTCTCGAAGAAATTGTTGTCCCATTTCACCGGGTTATCGGTCCACGCGCCTTCCAGGCCGCTGGTGAAGGTGTCCACGCCTTTGCCGCTGCCGGCGTCGTTTTTCCAGCCCAGGCCTTGCTCCTCGATGCCCGCGCCTTCCGGTTCGGGACCGACTCCGTCGTCACCCATAGCCCCATGCGCCTTGCCGAACGTATGTCCGCCGGCAATGAGCGCTACCGTCTCCTCGTCGTTCATCGCCATGCGGCTGAACGTCTGGCGAATGAACTTCGCCGCGGCAAGGGGGTCCGGGTTGCCGTTCGGCCCTTCGGGATTCACGTAGATCAGGCCCATGTGGTCGGCGGCCAAGGGTCCCTGGAGTTCGCCCTCCCCGTCGTGGCGCTCGTCGTCAAGCCAGATCTTCTCAGAGCCCCAGTACGTCTCGTCGGCTTCCCAGACGTCCGGACGCCCAAAGCCGAAACCAAGGGTCTTGAACCCCATGGATTCAAGCGCGCAGTTGCCGGCATAGATGATCAAGTCGGCCCAGGAGATACTGCGGCCATACTTTTGTTTAATCGGCCAGAGCAAGCGGCGCGCCTTGTCCAGGTTCGCGTTGTCGGGCCAGCTATTGAGGGGCGCGAAGCGCTGGTAGCCCGCGCCGCCGCCGCCGCGGCCGTCGCTGATGCGGTACGTACCGGCGGCGTGCCACGTCATGCGGATGAAGAGCGGCCCATAGTGACCGTAATCGGCCGGCCACCAGTCTTGCGACGTGGTCATCACCGCATCGATGTCCCGCTTCAATGCCTCCACGTCGAGGCTGCTGAACGCCTCTGCGTAGTCGAAGTCCTCGTCCATCGGATCGGAAAGGGGAGAATCCTGGCGCAGGGCCTTCAGGTTTAGTTGATTCGGCCACCAGTCTCGGTTGGTACTCACTGTGCCTCTCCTAATCAATTGTTTGCTGTGCTGCGAAGCGCGCGGCATTCTGAAACTGTTGCAAGCTGGCTATACGTGAAAGTGCAATCTCGACTTGTGATCTGCTTTCGCGAGCACAGTGCTTTGACAACCACGCAGCGCTTTGAAAACCACGCAGCCGACCACATTGGGCGCGTTACTATACATCGCCCACCAGGCCCCTGCGCGCCTTCCAAGCACGTTCGCCTCAGGTCCCGCAATGGCTACGCGCGCACCTCTTTACGAGAAGCATAGTACCATACGCGTACAGCAGCGTCTGGCCGGATTTGGGCCCACTTGGATAGAGTCCCATTGCGTGGTATGTTTCTGACAGTAGGCTATTTGACGCATATCTACATGCTTCATACTTCGACTGAATTCCTATCTAAGAGTGAGTTGGCCAAGGCTTACTCCCCTGCAGTTAGAATTTCACATGACACTTGAACAGGCATTACTGGACGACATCATTGGGAGAATTGTCGAGGCGGCCCAACCGGAGAGGATTATCCTGTTTGGCTCGGCCGCTCGCGGCGAGATGGGTCCCAACAGTGACGTCGATCTCCTCATCATCCGGCAAGGCGGCCATTCACGAAAACTGATGGGACAGATATACCGCAAACTGCACGGCGTCGGCGCAGCCGTAGACGCAGTGATGGTCTCTCCGGCAGATTTCGAGCGGTACAAGGATAGCCACGCGCTGGTTATCAAGCCGGCGCTAGCCGAAGGAAGAGTCGTGTATGACGCCTCCTGAGCGCTATCCACCGGATGACCATAGAGAGTGGTTGAACCGCGCTAAGGAGAATGCGGTAGGCGCAGGTTTTCGACCTGCGCCTACCAGATCCAGGACGCCCAAGCCCGTAGTCAATGTGGATATGATCAACTGCAGGCCGGTCAGCCGCCTTTCGCGCCGGTAATGTCCCGGCGTTGGAAGAGCCAATACGTCAGCACGCCGAAGACGAGCGTGTACGCCGTCAAGACGATGATTGCGTGCAGTACGTCCGGCTGCGCCGCTTCGCTGTTCTCCCCAATCGTGATGGAAACTTCCCCGTAGCTCGTTTCGAGCAGGGCCGTGGCATTCGGGCTGAGCAGGTATTCGGAGGCCTGCTGGAACCACTTGAAGTTATTCAGGGCCGGAAAGATCGTCGCCTCGATCAGGTAGTAGACCACGAAGGTCGTGATGCCCGCAGCCGTAGACGAGGTCAAGGCCGTGGCGAGGAGCGCCAGCATCACGTACGGGAGGAAGCTATAGAGCAAGGTGCCGATCTTCAGCGGGACCTCGATCCACTCCACCGTCCCCTGCAGCGACTCGGTTTCCAATCCGAAAACGCCAATTAAGACGCTGCTCAACGCCACTGTGGCCGAGGCGATGAGCAGTCCAAGCAGCGCCGTGAACATGAGCGCGATGAACTTTGCCGTCAGGAACTGCCAGCGGCCCGTACCTTTCGTCAACACCGTGCGCAGGGTGCCCCAACCGTATTCACTCCCCAGCGCCGCCGCGCCCAAGATACTGACGAGGATGAACAGCGTTCCCTGCAACAGTGTGAAGCCCAAGAGGATGCTATTCGGCAGCAAAACGGCGTTGCTGGTGAACGTGCGGAACTCCTCGTAGCCTTCGCACGTTTCGCGGAATCCCTCCACACTGGCGAGCGCGCGCTCGCGATCTTCTTCAGCGAGTTCCTCCACCTCCGGCGGAATGCGTCCATCCCGCACGTCCTTGCACCTCCAGGACGCTTCGAGTATGGTTTCGTCGTTTTCGTCATTTGAAATAGCGACGCTGCTTGTCGGCGAGAAGGGCTCAGTGCGGTACACGGCGTATGCGCCCCATACCGCCACTTGCATCAGGACAACGACGATTGCCAGCAGGAGCCACGGCACCATGCGGCGGCGGAGCTTCTGCCATTCCCAAACACTGAGTCGCAAGACGTGAGCAATCATTTGGCTTCTTCTCCTTCCTCCGCGGCGGTGATCTCCAGGAAATAGCTCTCCAAGGATGCTTGGCCGGATGTCATCTGGGTCAAGTGGATGTCTGATCGGCTCAAGGCTGCGCTCAATTCCGCCGCACGCTCCGGCGGCGCGGTGACGACAACCGTGCCGTTTTCGGTCTTTACCTCATCGACCCACTCCAAAGCTGCCAGGACCGTCACTGCTTGAGCGTTGTCGGTCGTACTCAGGCGCACCTGTCCGCGACCTTGCAGCAGTTCTGCCACGCTGCCCTGGGCAATCAACTTGCCATTGGAAAGAATCACCACGCTGTCACACACCTGCTCGACTTCATTGAGCAAGTGGCTGGAGAGGAAAACCGTGCGGTCTTCCGTCCCGAGGCTGCGGATGAGTTCGCGTATCTCGGCCATGCCGGCGGGGTCCATGCCGTTGGTGGGCTCGTCGAGAAAGAGCAACTCGGGATCGCCCAACAACGCGTAGGCGAGTCCCAGACGCTGTTTCATGCCGAGCGAGTAAGTATGGAAGCGGTCATCACCCCGATCGGCCAAGCCTACTTTGCCCAGCAGGTCGTCGAGTTCCTGCGACCTTCCCCGTCCCAGAATGCCCTGGAAGTAGGCGAGATTCTGGCGACCGGAGAGGTACGGGTAGAATGTGGGAGTTTCGACGATGGCGCCGACACGGCGCAGAGCCGCTTGATGGTTGCCTTGTTCGCCAAAGAGGCGAAAGCTGCCCGCCGTCGGCCGCGTCAGGCCCAAAATCATGCCCATGGTCGTGGTCTTGCCGGAGCCGTTCGGGCCGAGCAGACCGAAGACATGACCGCGCGGCACGGTCAATGAAAGATCGTCTACGGCAACGATCTTCCCAAACCGCTTGGTGAGCCCTTCGGTTTGGATCACCGGGTTACCGTCCATTAAGGTTTCCCTCCACTCGTGTATCTGAAGATGCGAAAGCGCAATTGGCTGGATTCACGTCTGATCCGGATTGCAGCGGTTTTGCTGACCTCCTAACCGCATGTTTAGAATTCTATACCTTCTGCAGAGTATAGCGCACCTTTTTGACAAATGCAACGTAATACTTAACAATTACCACAAGCTTTGAGACAAATAGGCATTTAACGCAGATTATTGTTGAGTAAAGTGCATACAGAGTTTCAAGCAAGGGACTATGAGGAGGCCGTGCCGTTGGAGTACACGGCACGTATGGGCGCGGGGCGTGCCGGCGCTGTGTGTCAAATTCGGGGAGCGCACACGATGGTGGGAACGGTAAAGAGTGCAGGCGCTCGCCGCACGGACTGCGACAAGCATAGAACGCGTCTCACAGGTGCACTGCTCTGTAGACGTTCGCCCTTCGACAGGCTCAGAGCCTACCCCGTACTTGATACGGGGGTGAACGGAATAGCTGAGGATCTGTTCGTGCTGAGTGGGCGTCGCATATCCCTTGTCGCAGCGCGAGTTGGCGCGTCGAACTGCACAATGAGATGACTTCTAGTCAGCGGGGCGTCACACAGAAGTCGTCAGTCGGGAAAAGGACTATCCCCGCCGCAAGGCCCGGCCGGGACGGGCGCCGGTGGGGGCGCTGTCTGCGATCACGGGCGTGCCGTTGACGAGCACGTGCTCGATGCCCACGGGGAATTGGCGCGGGTCCTCGAAGGTGGACCGGTCAATGACGGTCGCGGGATCGAAAACCACGACATCGGCGGCCATGCCGGTGCGGATGATGCCGCGGTCGGACAAGCCGAAACACTGCCTCTCAATTGGCGCGATCGTGTGGCTGCTGACTGAGGCAGTCTTACCGAGGCTCTTGGTTAGCCCATCCGCCTGGAATGTGGGGCCGGCGTCCGCAACTCTGAACCTTCCCATGTGAACTCTGCTCGTGCCTTGCCAAAATCTCGCTCAAGGGGTGACCGTCCCAATGATACTGCTTTGTTTGATTCCGGCACATTGAGTGGCATCCTGGAGTCTTCGAGAAATTAAACAAAACCCTCACATAATACAAATGCGTTAGCACAAACAGCTACTAACTGACCGTTTATTTGCATGTTTTATCTATAATAGATTAAAGTTGTTCAACAATGGGCCTCCGCGCCTTCCAGATGGTCCGCCTGAGAGTTCAGCGACTTCTGGGAGCAGCAATCTCTTGCGCACTGTGATAAACAGGCCCACAGGTAAGTGGCCGGCTGCGGGCCCGGAAGATGCGCCGCAGGGATCAGTTGCAAGCAAGCGACACAATCAAATCTGGTGTTCAGTTGAATCGCGCGGACCTCACATGTCTATAGGCCAAATGGGTGAAAGAGCGTCCCTCTCTGTTAGTTTGGTTCTTGCTGGACGCAAATCTACTTAGTGACCCCAAGGTGGAAGCCGAATGTTGGGCAGCGGGGAGAGGATGCAAGAAAAAGCAGAGCTCACCAAGCGCTGTACCCAGTGGGCCTAATCTGCATTGCGGAGAGCGGTTTGGACTTCACCAACTAAAGCTGCCGCACTCAAGTGTGTAAGAAGGCGCGGAAGTAGACAGACTCAGTATGGCGCAAGGGAGGCAATAGTGAACAAGCAAAAGCCGGTACTACACAGGCTAGTGTTGGTTGGCATCTTGGTTTGCGCGGCTGCGCTCATGCTATCGGCCTGCGGAGGGGATGACGAGCCCGAGGATGAGCAGCCGGCGGCGACTGTGGCGCCCGCAAGAGATGTGCCCAGCCCGACCGCGGTACCAAGGGAAGAACGAGTCGCACCAACTCCGTCCCCGGTAGCCGCGCGCGTTTCGTTGGACGAATACACCGATGCTTGTAGAGGATGGTCGTTTGATGGGGCTGAAGCAGAGGAAGCAGATTTCACGTATCGTGACATTTCGGACTTGTTCGGGGAAGGCATACGGCGCCTCGAAGCCGTGGAACCACCTGCGGCAGTCGCCGCCTGGCATCACGCCGTCCTGGCGTATCAGCGGGCGGTGAAGCAGGCAACGGATGATTACTCCGCCCCAATGGATGCCGTGGCTTCGGACGAATTCCTGCTAAACGTCCTGTTCCCTACCGGTCTCCAGTACCAGCCTGCGATTGATGCGGCGCTGAGAGACATGGCGCCGGACGCTCGCGACAAGCTGATTGCGGCAGACTGCATCGAAGGCGAGTATGCCGAGGCGCCAAGCGTTCCTAAGCTCACATTGGGCGAGACTACAGAGGCGGCAGTGGACAGTCCGGGACAGCCCGTGCGCTTTACGTTTGCGGCGCAGCAGGGTGAGCGCTTTCTGATCGAAGTAGTCAAAGGCACCTTGCCCGATTTTGCCCTCAATGTGCCCTGGTCGGATTCGTACCGAGTTATCGATCTAGTCTATGCCGAAGGTAGAGCGACAATTACCAGGGCTTGGCAAGCGCCGGTTTCCGATACGTTTTACGTGCAAGTGTGGGGAAGCCCGGATGATAGTACGGGCACGTTTACCATCACCGTGCGCATCGACCCCAGGCCCGATACTCCCGCGAACGCCAGGTACGCCTGGGAGGGAACGGCGATCCGCGTTTCTTGGGATGCGGTTGCCGGAGCAGACTACTACAAGGTCTACTACGACGACTTTGCGCCGGTAGGCTGTACATTGGATGAAAACGGCAATCCCAAGTATTGCGATGAATTGGCTTCCCGCGTAGATGGAACATCATTTGTCCATATGCCCCGGGAGCCCGAGAAGAATTTCTATTGGGTAGTAGCCTGCAACCAAGAGGGCTGCTCCGAATTTGAATATGATGCCGCTCAGCCGACTGAAGCGCCCCCGGCCACACCGGCAAACGTACAATACGCCGTGGAGGGTTCCGGGATACGCCTGAATTGGGACGCGGTGGATGGCGCGGACTACTATAGAGTGCTCCACCACAATTCCGCCGGTTGCGAGTTGCGATTTGTCGGACGGACGTGTGAGGAATTAGCGTCAAATGTAACCGAGACCACCTTCTTGCATGCCAACCCAAACGCCAGATACACAAACCTCTACTATTGGGTCGCGGCATGCAACCAGGGAGGGTGCTCGAAGATCGATGGCCGCAACCCCCCGGTGAGCATTGAAGGGCGCACGACTGCTCCCGCCCGGGCGCCTACGGCCACGCCGGGAGCCAGAACTGCAGCAGCCCCGACACCTACGCCGGCACCCGCGCCAACCGCCCCAGCCGCAACGGCACAGTCTCCTACTCCCGTGCCAGTGTCCACGGCCAGCACGGATAGGGACGCTCTCGTAGCGCTGTATAACGCCTTGGACGGTGCGAACTGGCAAAGAGACCGCAACTGGTTGAGCGATGAGCCGCTTAGCAGTTGGTACGGAGTGGACTCTGACAGAGACGGTCGAGTAACAGAGCTGAATCTGGGCGGAATCGAACTCAGTGGAGAGATTCCCGCTGAAATCGGCAATCTCGCCGAGCTGCGGGTGCTCGACCTTTCGAATAATCGACTGAGCGGGCAGATTCCGGCGGCAATAGGCAACCTCCTCAATCTCGAAGAGTTGAATTTGCGGGGGAATAAGTGGCGAGCTGCGAATGGCGAGGGGCTAAGCGGCAAGATTCCACCTGAACTTGGCAAGCTCACCAACCTAAAGGAGCTCGATCTCTCTAGACACTTGTTGACAGGTGAGATACCGCGAGAACTGGGTAACCTGGCGCAACTGGAGCGATTGCATCTGGACAAGAACCATCTGAGCGGGGCTTTACCGGCGGAGCTTGGCGGTCTTACCCAGTTAATTCACCTTTGGTTGGGCGAAAACGACATTGCCGGGGCGATACCGCAGGAGATTGGCAGTCTATCCAGATTGTTGATCTTGGACATCAGTCAAAACCAGTTGACTGGAGAAGTCCCCGCTGAAGTTGGCCGGCTTTCCCGCCTGCGAAGGCTTCACCTGTATAACAATCAATTGAACGGGTCGATACCGGCCGAGTTGGGCAGTCTCCCAATCCTCACACAGTTGGAGCTGCAGGCTAACCAGTTGAGTGGCCCGATACCCGCGGAACTGGGAAACCTCTCTGATTTGGAAATCCTTGCTCTGAACAGCAACCAGTTGAGCGGCAATATCCCTGCATCGCTTGGCAATCTTGATAAACTGCTTGTCCTCTTCCTCCACGAAAACGAACTCGATGGGGAGATACCAGCGGAACTGGGCAACCTCTCCGAACTGAGAGTCCTTGCTCTGCACGACAATCGATTGACCGGTGGCGCAGTGGAGGACTTGGTAGCCAATCTCGACAACTTGATGGCGATAACCGTTTGCGAACTCAATGATTTCCCTTGTGACATAAGCGGCGCGGTTGGCGAGGGAGTTGCGGCAAGCGTGGAAGCCGTGTTCGGGGCCAATGGGGTAATTGGTTCGGCGCTTGGTAGCGTTGGTGGGGTGTTGGGTAACATAGCGAAGACTCTAGGCAGCTTCTTTGGCTTTTAGCCGGTTGTCTACCTGTGCATTGAGCTTAGTATCGCAAACATGGTTTGGAAGCGCCGTGAGACGCTCTGCGCCAGCAGTCTGCAGAAAAACTCTGGCGATGCTGCATGGGCCGCTACTTAGCTAGCCACGCTGCAAGGCCCGGCCGGGGCGGGCGCCGGTGGGGGCGCTGTCTGCGATGACGGGTGTGCCGTTGACGAGCACGTGCTCGATGCCTACGGGGTATTGGCGCGGGTCCTCGAAGGTGGACCGGTCAATGACGGTGGCGGGATCGAAGACCACGACGTCGGCGGCCATGCCGGTGCGGATGATGCCGCGGTCGGATAGGCCAAAGCGCTGCGCCGGGAAGCCGGTAAAGCGGCGAATGGCGTCTTCCAGCGTGAAGAGACCAAGCTCGCGGGTGTAATGGCCGAGGAAGCGCGGGTAGGTGCCGTAAGCGCGGGGATGCGGCGAACTGCCCATCATGATGGCATCGGTGGAGCCAATGTGAGCGGGGTGTTGGATGATGGCCTGAACGTCGGCCTCATTGCCAAAGTGAAAAGTGAAGCCGAGTTCCAACGCGGTTTCATCGAGCAGGCGCAGCAAGAGCGCGTCCGGGGCCTCGCCCACTTCATCCGCCACGTCCGCCAGCCGTCTCCCTTCCCAGTCGCTATACTCTTCCGGGCCGATGTGCGTAATCTGCATGCGGGCGTAAAAATCTCGCTCGCGCCCTTGGATCTCATCGAGGATTTGCGCCATGACGTTGGGCGAGCGCACACGCTTCAGCATGGCCTGCGGCCCGTCAGCGCCCATCCAGAGCGGCAGCACGAACATGCCGGTGGTGGAGCCGGCGGGATAGCAGTAGGCATCGAATGTCACGTCCAGCCCCTCGGCGCGGCCTGAGTCCACCAGCGCCAGCCGCTGGCTGCTCAGCCCCCAGGTGTCCACGCCGGAGATGAGATAGTGGGCGATGTGTACCGGTATGTCGGCCTGGCGCGCCACGTCCAGCGTTTCGTGCACCGGATCCAGAAACTGATCGCCGAGATGGTAGCGCATGTGGGTGTTGTACACCCCGCCGTACGCGGCAACGGCCTTACTGATGGCCACGAGTTCTTCCAGCCCGCAAAATACGTGCGGGTGGTAGGAGAGGCCGGTGGCAAAACCCACGCAGCCTTGCTCCATGGCTTCCGCGGCCAGCCGCGCCATCTGCGTGAGGTCGTCCTCGTGAGCGGGGGAATTCTCCCAGCCAAGTACGGCCAACCGGAGGGCATTGTGCGGCACCTGGAAGGCAACATTGACGGCTACTTTGCCGTCGAAACGGTCGAGGTACTCGGGAATGGTCTGCCACGGCTCGACGTCCTCCGGCAGCCCGCCGTTGATGGCTTGGTAGAGCTGTGCGGTCTCGCGCAGGTGCCTGGGCGACATGGGCGCATAGCCGATGCCGTCGGAACCGAGAATCTCCGTGGTAATGCCCTGCGCGACTTTGGGGGTGTGGTCCGGCTCGCGCAGGAGGATCAGATCGGAGTGATTATGGACGTCAATAAAGCCGGGGCAGACTATTTTTCTCTTGGCATCGATTTCGGACTCTGCGGTAGAAGATTCCAAGCGCCCGACGGCGGCAATGCGGCCTTGGGTAATGCCCACGTCGGCACGAAACCACGGATTGCCGAGCCCGTCGATGACACGGCCGTTGCGAATGAGAAGGTCGAAGGTCATAGTGTGCGCCTAGCGCCCAAAAGGTGAAACATTGTGGTCTAATGCTATTCGCTGGATCCCCATGCAAAAGCAGACAGACCTAGGCACGCGAAAGAGATTCCTCCGCTTTTGAATCTGTCTCATGCAGTCCCTCGAGAAAGACTGCGTCCCGCATCACTAGGTCGCGGGAGTAGGGTTTCAGCCCGCACTCCGTGATCACATCTACCTTTCGCTGGAAAAGGTCTTCCAAGAAATCCTGGAGGCCAAAAAAGCTCTCTAGACTTATCCTGCCAGGCGGAAAGTCGACCAGGATGTCAATGTCGCTTTCGGCGCTCGCGGCGTTGCGGCCCACGGAGCCAAAGACCCCAATGCGCCGCACGCCGAATGACCGCAGCATCGTGCGGACTCTATAGAGTTCTGCCAGCACGTATCCTCTCGTGGGAATCATGGCTAGTTTTCCAGTATTTGCTCTAGCTGTGCGAGAAGACGCGGTGCGTGTTCTACGGCAGCACTCCAGACGATCCGATCACTAGTAGTCATATACCCATGGATCAGGTGGTTGCGCATACCAGCGATTTGCTGCCACGGGACGTCTGGATGCCTCGCCTTGAGTTCGCCTGACACATGGTGCGCCGCCTCGCCGACAATCTCTAAGAACCGCTCCGTGGCGGCGCGCAAGACAAAGTTCTCTACCGCAGTGTACTGCTCCAAAGAGACATCGGAAACCAAGGCTATTGCCTTCTTTGAAGCATCAACCATGTGGCGCAAGCGCACCCGATCCTCATCCGTCATAACGGAGGCTCATTCCCTCTCAGCCAACACCTGCAACGTGAGACACCTCTAATTCAAGCATACCATTAGGCGTTGCGGTGTGGAGTTTTCTTACTCGGGAAGGCTACGGCAGGTACTGCTTGGGAAACTTCGCGACCACCGTGAAGTTCGGATCCACCACGTTGCCAACACGGGTGCGGCCCACCTGGGAGACCACCTGGAAGGCATCCCATAGATCAAAGCCGTAATCGCTGGCAAGCCAGCGGATGAGTTCGACGTGGGCGATCTTGTAGGCGTCCATGAGCGGGCGCGTGTTGGCCGCGACCATAATCCACTCATCATTCTCGAAGCGCGGCCAGTAGATAGGTTCACGGCTCTTGCGCACCTCGACTTCCACTTCTACCTCCGCACAGGTCTCCAGGGCCACGCCGCAGAGTTCACCGTCGCCTTGCGCGGCGTGGACGTCGGCAAATTGCAGATACGCGCCCTTAACAAACACCGGCAGATAGACGGTGGTGCCGGGGCCGGTCTCCACGCAGTCCATGTTACCGCCGTGGTTGGCGGACGAGAGCGTGCTGATATGCTCGCCAAAGCGCGGCGCCACGCCAATGCAGCCGAGGAAGGGGTGGCAGGGAATCGTGATGCTGCCGACCTTACTTTCCGGCAGGTCCAACGACGCCTGCTGGCTCTCGAGGTCGATTTCCCAGTGGTAGTACTTCTGTGGCAGCGGCTCGTTGAGTCCCGTCGGCCCGCCCGGGTAGTCCTCCACGCCCATGTTGCCAAAGCCGGGGTTATAGCGCGAAAACGCCCAATCACGGTTCAGGTCAACGCGGTGAATGCGGACGCACAGGATGTCGCCCACCTCGGCCTCCTCCACGTAGTAGGGGCCGACCTGGGGATTTGCCTGTCGATATTCGGTATCGGGACGGGTGAACCGCTTGTCATCCGGGAGGACGTCGCCATTGCGGTCCCAGTGGCCGGCATCCACCGTCTGCACAATGACGCGGTCACCGGCATTGATGTGCAAGGCCGGTTCGTTCGGACCGAAGGTGTAATAGTAGATGCTCGGTTCGTGTCGGTGTACGGTAGCCATGGCATGCACCTCTCTCTAAGATGTTGGTTCAGCCGCCCATATGGCGGTATTCGTCAACGTCTATTGCAACGGCCACCAGCGCCGGTTGGTTCAGAGCCAGCGCTTCCCGGAGCTTGGCGGCACATTCGTCTTCGTGCTGTATGTGAATGGCGGGCAAGTCGAAGGCAGCGGCCAGCTTTGCATAGTCAGTGTACCCAAAGTCGTTTTCACGCCCTTCGTAGCCGCGCTCTTCAGACTTCATGCGGATGAGCGCCAACGTGGAATCGACGAAAACGACAATGACAAATGGCGCAGCGCTCTCCGGCGCCAGGCGCTTGACGGTCTCCAATTCGCCGGCATACATCAGCAAACCGCCGTCGCCGGTGACGCAAACTACCGGACGTTCGGGCGCGCAGAGCTTGGCGGCCAGGGCCGCCGGCACGCCAAAGCCCATAGTGGAGAGGCCGTTGGAGACGAGAAACGTCTGCGGCTGTGTGCTCTGCCATACTTGGCACGACAGCAGCTTGTGCGAGCCCACGTCGCACGCGAACAGCGTCTCCGGCGGCGTCAGATCGCGGAGTGCTGAGAGCACGGCCTGCGGCGCAACTGGCGACCGTGTCGAGTTCTCGCTGCTGTTGTCCGCGTTTTTCGGAGCCAGTCGTTGCTGAATTCTCGCCCGACACGCTGCCGCGGCACGCGGTCCCCAGTCTCCCTGATGGGAGAGTTCAGGCGTAAGCATGCGCACGGTGGCGTCCAGGTCGCCCACGAGCACGAAGTCGGCGCCGAAAGCAGAATCCACCTCGGTATGGGGGTGGATCGCAATCGTGGTGGCTTCGGTCTGCCAGGGATGGATGAAGTCCGAGCCGTCTAACCCGATCGCCAGAATACAATCCGCCTGGTCGAGGAACTCATCCACCAGCGCATATCCGTACACGCTGTGAATGCCGGCAAAAAGCGGGTGATCTTCAGGAAACATGCCCTTGCTCATGGGCATGTTGACCACCGGAGCCCCCCATTGTTCCGCCAGCACCACAATTGACTCTTGCGAGAGCCGGTGGTTCGTCTCCAGTCCCAGGACGATCACCGGCGCGTCACAGGTGGTCAGGCGCGCGTGCGCCGTGTGCGGCAATGGGGCCGCATCCAGGATGCCTGTGGGCCGGGCGGAGGCTTGCAACGGGGGGGCATCCATCGTCTGCCGCGCTACCGCCGCCGGTAAGGCCAAGTGCACCGGGCCGGGTCGTCCCTGTGCTGCCACCGCCCATGCATAGGCCAGCGCCTCCGCTGCGTTGGCTGGCGTCAGGCGGGCATTCCACTTGGTGATGGGCCGCAAGAGCTCCAGCAACGGCGCATTCTGGTGGGTGGCGAATTCCACGGTGGGATCTTCGAAATCGGCGGTTACGACGATGAGCGGGAGCCGCGCCAGGTACGCGTCGGCCACGGCATTGATGATGTTCGTGGCGCCGGGGCCAAGCGTGGTCAGGAAGACTGACGGAGCGCCGGTGAGGAAGGCCGTGTTCTGGGCGAGGAATGCAGCAGAGTTTTCATGGTGAACAAGCTGGAAATCGATCTGTTCCGCGTAGCAGGAGTTAATGAGATCGACGTTCTCACCGCCGGTGACTCCCCAAAACCGTTGGATCCCCTGCTGACGGAGAAACCTGGCAATGTAGGCTGCGACGGTGAGGTCTGATTGCTCTGGAGATAGGGCCATTAGGGAATGAGAAATAGTGTTAAAATGGTAAGAGAAATCTATTCCTAGCTTGCGCGTCACTTTGCCCATTGTCAACTTGAAGAATCCTTCGTTATTTCGCCAAAATGCCGGAAAATGGCTGTAGCGACGCCACAGTCCTCTCTCCCCGGAGTTTCCCCCAGCCTGGCAGAGGTTTTCCACTGTTGCCGACGAAGTTTACACAAGGTTTTCCACATACTTGGAGTTCATCAGGCTGTCTTGAAGGGGATGTGAGCAGGTCTCCCGCGCGAGAGCGTGATTTCGCCTTGAGGCAGGGTGCATGAGCCAGTAGTATAGCCGTACAACACCAGAGAACTTAAGGAGTGCAATCTATGCGTGTCGTTTTGCTGAAGAACGTGCCGGACCTCGGCCAGGCCGGCGAGGTGAAGGATGTTGCCGACGGCCATGCGCGCAACTTCCTCATCCCCCGCGGCTTTGCGCAAAAAGCCACCAAAGGCGCCGAGCGCCTGTGGGAGGAACAGAAAGCGGCCATTGTGCGGCGCACTGCGACGGAACGGCAAGAGGCGATGGATACGGCGGCCAAGCTGAGCGGCGCAACCATCGTGGTTACGGCGCGCGCCGGCGAACAGGACCGGCTATACGGTTCCGTGACCGGACAGCAGATCGCAGAGGCGATCATGGCACAGAAGGACATTGAAATCGATCGGCATACCTTGGAAATTGAGCAACCGATCCGCGACCTGGGCACGTATACCGTTTCCATCAAGCTCGGACACGCCGTGGAAGCAGCCATTTCGGTGGACGTGCAAAAAGAGGAAGTGTAAGTGGCGACCGAATATGCCACAAATTCAAACCTGGAACGCCTGCCGCCGCAGAACATCGAAGCGGAGCAAGCCGTGCTGGGCAGCATGCTCATCGATGCCGAGGGAATCGAGCGCGTAGCGCAGTTCTTGCAGCCCGAGGACTTCTATCGCGAGGCGCACCAGCACATCTTCCGCGCCGTGCTTACGCTCTATGAACGCCGCGAGCCTGCGGACTTCGTGACCATTTGCGATGAATTGAGTCGCATGTCACTCATCGATGAGGTCGGCGGCGAGACGTATATCGCATCTCTCCTGAATGTCACGCCGACGTCAGTGCACGCCGAACACTACGGCCACATCGTCGAGCGCTGTGCGGTCATGCGGCGTATCATCAGCGCCGCCGGTGAAATCGCGGCCATTGGCTACGACACCCAGCTTGAAGTGGATGAGGCGTTGGACCGCGCGGAGCAGGTGCTCTTCAGCCTGGCGCGTCACGCCGCCGACCAGGACTTCGTACACATCCGCCCAATCGTGGACGAGTATTGGGAAAAGCTGACGGGTGCACGCGAAGGCGAGCAGGCAGTGCCCGGTATCCGGTCGGGCTTCAAGGGGTTGGACCGCCTTACCGCCGGCCTGCAGCGCTCGGACCTGATCATCATTGCCGGTCGGCCCTCCACGGGTAAAACGACCCTGGCGCTGAACATCGCCAGCAGCCTTGCAATCTTGGAACCCCAAGTCCCCGTGGGCATCTTCAGTTTGGAGATGTCGGCGGAGCAACTCGCGCAGCGGTTCCTGTGCATGCTGGCCCGTGTCGACTCTCACCGCCTCCGCCTCGGCGAACTGACCGAAAGAGAGTGGGAAGAGCTTGGTAGCATGGTCGGGGCGCTGACGGAAGCGCCCATCTACGTTGACGACAGCGGCTTTCTCAACGCCATGGACCTGCGCACGAAAGCGCGGCGGCTCCAAGCCAGAGCGAACATCGGCCTGCTCATCGTGGACTATCTGCAGCTCATTCAAGGCCGCCGCGGCGGCGATAACCGGGTGCAGGAAATATCCGACATTTCCCGCTCCCTCAAGGCGCTCGCACGCGAACTGAACATTCCGGTAATCGCCCTCTCCCAGCTTTCGCGCGCCGTAGAGCAGCGCGAGAACCACCGGCCCATGCTTTCCGATCTGCGTGAATCCGGCGCCTTGGAACAGGACTCAGATCTCGTCATGTTCGTCTACCGCGATGAACTCTATGACGAAGACACCCCGCGCAAAGGCGAGGCGGACATCATCTTGGCCAAGCACCGCAATGGACCCACGGGTACGGTGACGCTGCGCTTCTTGAACCAGTACTTCGCGTTTGAGGACATGCAGGAGCAGGGGCAGACGAACGGCGCGCCGTTCTAAGCATGGGGGCTCGCCCAATGGCTCTTGCAGTGCGGCATTGAGACCCATCAACGCGCCGTAGCGCAAGCGCTTGTCACCGCCTGAACAAGGATTGCAGGCGCTTGGCCCCAAATGCTGAGAGTGCCACAGCGAGACCTTGCAGTAGTAGCGCAGGTTGCAGACCTGCGCTACCGGAAAGGTGGAAGCAGCCGTGCACCGCGCCGAGCATTCCGGTGCCCGAGCCTGCAATGGCAAGCGCACGACAACCGATTCCAGGTGTAGGAAATTCGCATGAAAACGATCCGTGTGGGCCTGGCAGCGCTAAGACAGCCGGACTCCGTGCTGCACGGCGCGGAGAAGATCGACGGCGTCCTTGCGCGGTGCGCGGCCGAGCAGGTTGCTATCGTTTGCTTCCCAGAGGCCTATCTGCCCGGACTGCGCGGCGGAAGCTTCGACCTGCCGCCGGTGAACCAAGCCGCCATGGAGGAGGCGCTTCGGCGATTGCGCGCGTCCTGCCGTACACACCGGGTGGCAGCTATTGTCGGCTTGGAGTGGGTGAGTGAACTGGGCTTGGAGAATCGCGCCATCGTAATTTCCGCCGCCGGCCGCGTGCTGGGGTATCAGACGAAGAACCAGATCACGCCGGGCGGCGAATCGCGCAACTACGTGCCCGATGGTAGGCGACGCATCTTTCGCACCGCGGGAACGGTGTTTGGCATCACCATCTGCCACGAAGGCTGGCGGTACCCGGAAACGGTGCGCTGGCCGGCCGTGCGCGGCGCCCGCATCGTCTTTCAACCCCAGGTTACCGGCAGCGACAAGCGCGGTAAGACAATTACAACGTGGGGCGAGTCGTTCTACGAAAAGGCCATGCAGTGCCGTGCCGCAGAGAACGGAATCTACTTTGCCAGCGTCAACCAGGCCATGCGCTATCAGAACTCGGCTACCAGCCTCATCGACCCCCAGGGCAACCTGCTGGCGCACGTCCCCTACGGCAAAGAGGACTTGCTCATCGCCGACCTGGACTTGACCAAGGCAACGCGATTCTACGCCCGGCGGTACAATCCGGCCTGGTATCCGGAGTAGAGCAAAGCGATCTAGTCTCAATTCAAGCTATTTGTGCGGTTGCATGTGTTGCAGCCAAGTGGTGGGCTAGCGTTAGGCAGGCCGGGCTCCCTCAAGTGTGGACTTTCTCAAGATTGTGTCTTATAGTGTTACCTATATGGTAATGAATTAGGATACAAGTGTGGAAATAGTCTTCCGCTCACGATCCCTTGCACGCACGTTCAATTCTCAAAGGGAGCTAACTAAAGCACACGGTGATCGGTTGGCAAAGAAGATTATGCTGCGCCTGGCAGTCCTCCGCAGCGCGCGGACACTAGCAATGGTTCCCCCTACACCACCGGAACGAAGGCATCAACTGAGTGGAGGGCGAAGAGGACAATTCGCAGTTGATCTGGACCGTTCCCGTAGGCTAGTTTTCATACCGGCCAATGAGCCAATTCCTACTAATGATGATGGTGGGATTGATCTAAATCGCGTGACAGCGGTAACAATTCTGGAAGTGGCTGACTACCATTAACCAAAGGGTGAGGAAAATGAATACGCCAGCCAACCAATACAAACCGGACTATGCGGTGCCTCCAGGCTGGATTCTGGAAGAGTACCTTGAGACTCGGAGCATCTCTCAGGCCGAGTTTGCGCGCCGATGCGGCCGCTCATCCAAACACATCAGTGAGATCATCGCTGGCAAAGCCCCGCTTACCCCTGTAACCGCACTGCAGTTTGAGAAGGTCCTGGGCCTGGACGCGACTGTTTGGCTAGGGGTTGAAGCAGACTACAGGCTTCACAAGGTTCAGAATGCTGAGGCCGACCGGGCGACTGCACACATAGCGTGGTCGCAGTCCTTTCCGGTTAAGGAGCTTGCACATCGTCTCGGTGTGGAAGAGCCGTCATCAGACTTGGAAGCCATACCAAGACTACTCGCATTCTTTGGTGTTGCTTCAGTTGATGCTTGGCAAACCGAGTATGGAGCAATGAGTGTCGCATATCGACATTCACCAAGTTTTCAAAGCGATCCGGCTGTATTGGCAACATGGCTCCGGCTGGGCGAACTCTCAGCCGTAGAGCAAGATTGCGGTCAGTTTAATAGAACTGAATTCAGGAGAGCCCTCAGACGCATCCGTGAACTCACGCAGCAACCTTTTGACACAGCGTTGGCGGAAGCCACCAACCTCTGCAGCGTTACGGGAGTGGCGCTTGTCTGTGTAAAGCCGTTATCGAAGATGGCGGTAAGTGGCGCCGCGAGATGGCTCTCCCCTCGCAAGGCCCTCATTCAACTGAGTGCGCGCCACAAGTCTGACGACCACTTTTGGTTTAGCTTCTTTCATGAGGCGGCCCACATTCTATTGCATAGTAAGAAACACATCTATGTCGATTCTAATCGGGGCAAGAACACAGACTCTGAAGCAGAAGCCGATCAATGGGCAAGTGACTTCCTTATACCTCCCACTCAGTGGGAGCAATTCTCACTAACGCCGCGGTTCAGCAATGTAGCCGTACGTCGACTTGCTGCAGACCTAGGCATCGCACCAGGAATTGTGGTGGGCCGACTACAGCATGAAAAGCTGATTCCTTGGCAGAACCTGAACGGTCTAAAGGTTCAGCTCGAGTGGCAGGATGAAGATTAGCAGTTTGGTGGGTCAGGATAGTCTCGTGCTGTCTCGCAAGTCTGACGCGGCAATTGAGCGGCTAATAGTATAGATTCTTCTTGCTCGCGCATTTGCCTGTATGCCGTCTCGTCAGCGTGGACGTGTCCAAGCAAGTGCAGGAACCCGTGGACAAAGAGATAGGCAAGTTCGCGCTCCTCGCAATGACCCAAAGCCGCCGCTTGGGCTTTCACGCGCGGTACGGATATGGCGATGTCCCCTAGATACGCTTCCCCCGCCCAAGGCGCAAGTGTGAATCCTGCACCCTCGGCCGGATCCTGGCGCTGAGGGAATGATAGTACGTCTGTCGATGCGTCAACTTTACGATAGGTGTGATTGAGTTCTCGCAGGCGGACGTCATTCGTAAGCATTACGGAAACTTCAATCGACAAGTCTGTCTTAGTAAAGCCGCAGGCCGTGGAAAACACACGGTGGAGCAATGCCTCTAGCGCGGGGTCTGTGGGCGTGTTTTCCCAGAGGACTGTCAGCACGGGGCCTTCGTCCGCTCGACTGGAATTTGGCGTAAACAGTGAGAGTTCGCTGCAGCTGCACTTAGGGGAACCCACCGTTCAGTTCCGTCTTGGCCGCGGCTCGCGCAAGAGGCGCCAGCGCAGTTTCAGCACTTCCCGGGCGGCGCGCAGGATTACGCGCAGGCTGCCGCCGGTGTTTTCCCCGGCGTGGCGCGGCATGTGGCTGATAGAGACTTCGCCGACCCGGAAACCGGCGCGCTTGGCCTGCACGAGAAACTCAACGTTGAACACCGCGCCCGCCGCCTTGATATCCAGAGTGTCTACCACCTCACGCCGGAAGATCTTGCACCCGCAGTCCATATCGTGGACCACGAAACCAAAGAGGACGCGATTCAGCAGGTTCCAGAGAAACGCGAACAGCAGGCGGTGGTGGGGATCCCTGCGCTGCACCCGGTGGCCCACGACGACGTCGTTCGTATCCAAGGCCTTCAGCATGGGCACAATGTCGGCCGTGCGATACTGCGTGTCGGAGTCGCGCCAGCCCACAATCTCCCATTGGGCAGCTCGCAGCCCCGTCCATATGGCAGAGCCATAGCCGCGCACGGGCTGATGAACGAGCTGAATGCGGTCATTCTCGGCCTGGATATCACGGACGATGGCCGCGGTGCCATCAGTACTGTCGTTGTCGACTACGATGACCTCGTATTCTCGCGTGACCCGCCGCAGGGTTTGCACACAGTCTTCGATGGTAGCGGCAATGTTGTCTGCCTCGTTGAGAGCAGGTAATACAAGGGAGACTGTCAAGGATGGCAACGACGGAGACTTCAGCGACATGTGGGGGTCTAACTACCCTTTCAGCTAAAGGCATTCGTCAAGGAGCGCCGCGCGACAACCCCAAGCTGTCGATGTGACGCCCGCCGCCGCGACAGCCATTGCAATCTCACGGCAACGAATCGAGACCACTTCCAGCTTTTCCGCGTCGTAGTCAATGCTCCACGAGCGCATAGGCGGGTCGTGAAAACTGCAACTACGCTTAAACACAGTATACGCCGAACCGGCCATGGCGTTGCGGCAAGAAACCTCTCTCTTGATGGGTTTGTCACCAATCCGACCGGTACCGGAGATAATCAACACTCCTCAGATTCGTCTACAGTCGTCATCGGCCGGTCCATAGTCAGTCCGCATTCATTCGTCCCCTGCGCAGGCACGGACTAGGACCATAGTATTCGTCCGGCTGTATATCAGACGGCGTGAGACACGCGCGCCGGTCGTGCATCTGCCCGGGCAAGACAGCTCCATCGTGACGAATGGCGGCGGCATGCGCCTTGCGAGGCCATCACAGGGCCCGCCCTTAAACCGACACCGGCCCTTGGGGGAAAGGGCCGGTGTGGGGTGGTGCGAACAGGAGGAGCATTCAGGAGGACAGCAGATTCACCAATCCGCCGTGCATTGAGACTTTCGGACTTTGAGAATGGCATAGCTCCGCAGGGACTGGGAGCAGGCCAAGAGACGCAGGCTGATTGCCTGCGGAGGAAACTGTGTTGCGTGTGCGTTCCATTAACAACAAAAGAGCCCCTTGGCTGAACCAGCCAAAAGCTCTTTCTATCGCCTACGAGGTTAGCTGCCGGGTTAGGGTGGAAAGAGTCACCCTCCGCACGACTGCGGTTCACCCCAATTGCTGGGTCCCCCGCTCCGATTAAGGATTTGGCGCACTACTACACTCAATCAGAGAATACCACAGCAACAGCCTATATGCAAGGGCATTTACGCAAATCCTCGCTCAATTTGCCTGCATTCCTGATTGCATCGCGGAGCATGGTGAAGGCTCGACCGTGGGTACCGTAGTTCCGGTGCCTATCGGATCGCGTCACCGGCTGCGATTACGAGTCTCGGTAGACTCGGTTCAACCAGGGCCGGGCCGTCGCGGAAAGCTGAACATCTCGCACCCAGGGTTTGACGAGGACGTATGACTTGCCATGCCACAGGGGAGTCACGGGCGTTTCCGCCGCGATACGATGTTCGATTTCCGCAATCGTCTGTTTGCGACGGTCGCTGTCGTGCTCGCCGCTGGCTTGCAGCAGGAGCGCGTCCACTTCCGGGCTGCGGTATCCACTGTAGTTTGAAACGCTGTTCGAACGAAAGAGCGGGTCGAGCACGGCTTCCGGGTCAGGATAGTCGGCGTGCCAGGTAAAGAGAAAGAGTTGGTAGGGATTGTCCCGCCGCTCCAGGTTCTCGACAAACGTGGACCACGCCTCGCGCTGAATGCGTATTTCGACGCCAAGATGCTGCTGCATCATATTGATCAGCGCAACGACGGTAGGAGGCACGGGGCCCCGGGTACCCGGAACGACGAACGACAGCTCCGGGATGTTGCTTGCGTCACCGTAGCGAGAGTCGGCCAAGGTCTGCCGCGCTTTGGAGATATCGAATTCCACCGTCTCCGCGTCGCCGTTGCGCGCCAGCGAAGGCGGCAGCAGTGTGGTCGCCCTGCCCACAGTTTGAGCGAATACCTGCTCGACAATGGCGGCACGGTCAATTGCCAGCGCAAAGGCTTGGCGCACGCCTTCGTCATCGAAGGGCGGTAGGCGGTTGTTCATAGCCAGGAAGGTCATCTCGAGGGCGTCATGGACTATTACTTCTTTATGTAAAGGATTATTCCTGTCAAGGACTGCCGCGATGTCGTTGGCGCCAACGTACAGGATGTCCAAAGCGTCACCGGCATAGCGGTCGAGAGACTGCGCATCGACCCCACCAAAGATCTCAATGCGGTCCAGGAGGGGCTCAAATCCGTAATATTCCTCGCTGCGCACCAGGGTCAAGACTCTGCCGGGGACCCAGTCAACCACGGCAAATGGACCGCTGCCCAGCGGCGACGCGCCGTCCCGCATCCCGGATGGGGCTTGGACATAGGTCGTCGGATGCGTCAGCTTCGCTGGAAAAGCGATGTCGGGCTCGGTCAGGTCAATCTCAAGGGTGCGCGTGTTGACCGCACGAATTCCGCTGATGCCAGTGGCAATCTTATTGCGGTACGGGGCTACACCCGCGATCTTGCCGAGGAAGAGCTGGGCGTGCGGGGAATCGAACTGGGGATCAAGCAGATGCTCCCACGTATCCTTGATGTGCTCTGCGGTCAGTTGCTCTCCATTGTGATAGCGCAGACCCGGTCGCAAAGGGAGTTGATACGTGCGGCCATCCGCCGAAAGCGACCAGCGTTGCGACAGGTCGGGAATCGGCTCGCCATCGGCATTCAGCGTCACGAGGCCGCTGTACACATGGACTGCGAGTTGCGCGTCCAAGTCCGATTGCAGCGTCGCCGGGTCAAGGTCGTCCGGCAGGGGCATTTGCATACGCAATGTCCCGCCCGAACGGTCGTCGCCGCAGGCGATAAGCAACGGCGCAAGCATTCCCGCGAGAGCGCCCGCAAGTAGGTCACGGCGTTGCACTAATCAAGACTCCTCGTATCTGCGAGCGCCACCAGCCTACGGCCAACGCGCTATGGGAGCGCCCAGAATTAAGTACCCTTCAGCGCGAATGTGTGCGTCCAATCGCTTGCGCCGCAAGGCAAAGTCCCTACGACGGTCTCTACGAAGTAAGCCGGACTACGGCATACGGGTGTGCCCACATGCACAGCACGCCGATGTTCTGCCTGCCGCTTGGGAGAGGAGTGGTAAGTCCGCCCGCTCTACGCGCCCTATCGTCTGGCGGCGCAACCGGGCATGAGGCATGGCATCAGTAGAGAATGACCTCCAGTGAGCGAACACGCGTGCAGTCCAATCCACGCACACTATAATCGCAGAGGCGAATTATATCACCTTCTCGTATAATATGCGCTGAGAGCCCATACTGTCGAGAGAGGAGAATCCTGATGCTTTACCGCACCTTGGGACGCACCGGTCTGCGCGTTTCGTTGTTGAGCATGGGTACTGGCGGCCCAAGCAATTTCGGACAAAGCACCGGTGTGCCTGAGGCCGACATTCACCGCCTCGTGCGGCGGGCGCTCGACGTAGGGGTCAACCTCTTCGACACCGCCGCAGGGTATCGCGACAGTGAAGCAATCCTCGGCCGGGCCCTGCAAGGCGTGCCGCGGGACCGCTACTACCTGGCAACGAAATTCACCCCCGAGAAGGATGGAGAGGTCGTCACGCCGGACGACGTCATCGCGTCGGTAGACCGCAGCCTCACGCGCTTGCGTACGGACTCGGTGGAGATTCTGCAGTTTCACGGAGTGCGGCCCAATCTCTATGGTGCCGTGATGGAACAACTGCTCCCAACGGTGCTGAAACTGCGGGACCAGGGCAAGTGCCGCTGGATCGGCATCACCGAGCAGTACGGCGAAGATGGAGCCCACGAGACGCTGCAGATGGCGCTGCGGGACGACCACTTCGCTACCGCCATGGTGGGGTACAACATGCTGAATCAGAGCGCCGACCGCCTCGTTTACCCGCAGTGTCTGGAGCACAACGTTGGGGTCTTCATCATGTTTGCCGTGCGGCGCGTGCTCGCCGTGGGGGAACGCTTGGAAGAGACAGTTGCCGACCTCAAGCAGCGCGGCCTCGTCGCGGCAGACGCGCTGCCCGAAAAGGGCCCATTGGACTGGTTAATTCACGGCAACGTGGACTCCGTACCGAGCGCTGCCTACAAGTTTACCGCCATGCATCCCGCTGTGAGCACCGTGCTGAGCGGCACCGCCAATCCGGAACACTTCGAAAGCAATCTGCGCGCCCTCGATGATCCCACGCTGCCGGAAGCGGACCGCAAACGTCTCCACGACCTCTTTGGACAAGTGACCGACCCCATAGGCAACTAGCCTTTATTGGCGCCATTGCGGGCGGCGCGGCCTAGTCCCAGCGGCCAAAATGAGGGAGGGGTCGCGTGAGAGCCAGCAGCGGACGAGCAAGTATCGGAGCGGTCGCCGGCGAGTCTCCTGCCTGCCTGCCACCATCTTTCTCTCCACTAGAGTCCTTGTAGAGAACGTAGACTGCCGGAATGAGCAATGGTCGGATGAGCTGGATGGCGGCCCAAATGAGGTCCGGCAGTGCGATGAAGAGCATGGCCCGGAGAGTGGCCGGCAGGACAACCAATAGCCCGCCGCCCACCAGAGCGAGCGGCAGGGCGATGGGCGCGCTGGCGAGCACCAACGTGCTCAAGCACACCCAGAAGGAACGGCCGCTTACCCGCCAGGATTCCACGGTAGCCAGTGTTCCCGGCACATCGCCGTGCACGGCAAAGAAGGGCGCCAGCATTGTGCGCGTGTGAATTGCCAGTCCAATCCCACCGGTCACCAGCCACCAACCGCCGTTTGCCAGGGGCTGCATGCCGTCTGACAACGGGACAAGCGATTCCTGTCGTGCGTGAATCCATGTCAGCGCAGTAACCGGAATCCAGAAGATAAGGCTGGTATGGGCATTCGTCCACAGATAGCGAAACACCCAGTGCAACCCCAGCCGGGTCGCTTGGACGATGCTTAGCTCTCGGCCTTGCGCGTGGTATGCCACCATCACCATAACGACGAGCGTGCCGAGGACGACGGTCAGTGAGCGCAAGAAATAGAGCAGCGCGTGCTGCCACGCATTGGGTTCGCGTATGAGCACGGTCAGTACCGCTACGAGCAACGCCGGTGAAACGTAGAGCGCGGTAAGCCGCCCGTAAACGCCGGTGTGGGGTCGGATAATTGAGAGGCCGCTTGTGAAGTATTGGGCCGCTGGGCGCCACGCTGCGTAGAAGTGACCCATGCCGCGAATTCCTCGCATTGTTCGTACGAAAAACTCTCTTGAAAAGAGGTTAGCACAGGGCTAAAGGGCGCGCGTCTATGCACACCATCGGTAGTGTGCGGCGCATAGGAACTCCCGGAATTCCGGTTGACCCTTTGAGCGCACTAGAGGCTATCCATGGACGGGGCAAAGAATCTCGCACTAGTCCGAGCCGGGATTCTGGTTTATGCGATGCATTATCTCCGATAGCCGCGACCAACTCTGCAGAGCAACCGGCAGTACCAATGCGGATTCCACAAACTCCCATGAGTAGCTGATGATGGAAAATATCCTGCCGACGGTGACTTCCATGTGCGTTGCCGCAAACCAGAGATTGAAGAGAATGAGGCCGAGCATCGCGGTGTAGATGGCGCCGTAGACGTAGGCCTCGGTGTCCGACAATCTGATCCCGACCCGCCGTATCTTGTTCAAGTGGGACAGAATGCCCTCGGGCCGCGCTGTCTCCAAAATGCGGACTTGCTGCTCCGTCTGCTGGTTGTACTCGGCGTTCAAGCGGTAGAACCGCCGGTGCGAGAGCGCGTAGAACACGATCATGAGCACGGTTGCCGCGCAGGTGGCTCCGAACAAGAACGGATGGAAGGCAAAGAGCACTATCAACGCGACGGCGAGCTGGATGACGGAAGCCAATACCGCCGGCGCCTCCTCTTCCAGAAACTTGACGAGTTCGCGGCTCATTTCCAGGCGGGCGTTAACTGTCGACACCGGCGCGGCTGCCGAGCGCTCCGTCAGCGCCTTGCCCAACTCCACGGCGATGGTGCCGTAGACCCGCGTATCATAGAGACGGCGGCTGACGCTCACGACGATTAGAACAGCCAGGACTACAGAAAGTTGCAGCAGCGCGGTCATGTCAGCGGCGAGGAGGCCGTCGATGGCAAAGCCGATGAGCAGAGGGATCAGCGCTGTGAGCGCCGTCTCGCACAGCATGAGCAACCATGTCAGGCTAATCGGACGCGAGAAGGTCCTGAGCAATGCGGCGATCGTGAGCGGTTGGCCTTGCAGCATGCGGTCTCTCTTCCCGTCTTGTTTTCGCTAGGCGGTCATTCAGGCCCCATCCTGAGGCAATTGAGGCTAGCGCCTCAACCTCGGGTCGCTATTGCCCTGCTTTATTGTAAATCCGTCGAAATCAGAACGCCCGATTGCGCCTGGGGCTTGGCGGTCGTTGGCCGGCGGAACGGCTGTGGTATCGTGAAGCCGGTGCTGCTCGCAGGCCCCATTGAATTGGATGGCCGCATCGCAGTCCCGCAAGAATGCCCCCCTTCAGAATCCAGGTGTGTTGCACGATCAATGACAACGTCCACAGAGAACATCGACCTTGATAGACAGCCATCGATGCCGGCGGGTCAGCCGCGCATGCGCCCCTGCGTGGTGGTGCACTATCACGAGGTGGGTCTGAAAGGCCGCAATCGTCCGTTCTTTCTCAGCACGCTTGAGCAGAATCTGCGGCGGGCCACGACCGGGCTGGGTGTGAAAGAGATTGAGCGCGCCAGTGGGCGCACCCTCCTATGGCTGGAGCCCGATGCGCCCTGGGAGCCCTTGAAGGAAAGCATCGCCCGTGTCTTCGGCGTCGTCAACTTCGCCAGGGCGTATGCAGTGCAGCCGGAGCTTGCAACGCTGGTGCGGGGCGTATTGGCGCGGCTGCCGGAAGCGGGAGAGTTCGCAACCTTTGCCGTGCGCGCGCGGCGCGCGTTCAAGGATCTGCCACTCTCGTCCCGGGAGATCGCGGTCAAGCTGGGCGCAGCCGTACAAGCCGCCAGCGGAACAGGCGTGAACCTGAGCGCGCCGGACATGACGATTTACGTCGAGGTGCTGCCGCAGTTTGCGCTGTTCTTCTTCAATAAGGAGCGCGGCCCCGGCGGACTGCCGGTGGGCTGCAGCGCGCCGGTCACCGTGCTGCTCTCCGGCGGGATTGACTCGCCGGTTGCCGCGTGCCGCCTGCTGAAGCGCGGCTCCCACGCCGTCCTCGTGCACTTTCACTCGTTCCCGTTTCTCAACAGCGCCTCCCAGGAAAAAGCCCGGGAGTTGACCGCAATTATCGATGGATTCCAGGGCGATACCATGCTCTATCTGGTGCCTCTGGGCGAGATCCAGCGCCGCATTGTGGTGGCCTGTCCGGCTCCCTACCGGGTAGTGCTCTACCGCCGCTTCATGGTGCGCATCGCGGAAGCGCTGGGCAAACGGCATGGCGCGCAAGCGCTGGTCACCGGAGACAGCCTGGGCCAGGTAGCCTCACAGACCCTTGAAAACCTTACCGCCGTCGAGGACGCCGCCACGCAGCTTGTCCTGCGTCCGCTCGTCGGCATGGACAAGCAGGAGATCGCCGACGAAGCCGAACGGATCGGCACGTACGCCATTTCTATCCAGCCCGACCAGGATTGCTGCGCGCTGTTTGTGCCCTCCAATCCCTCGATCCACACCGACCTCAAAGGGATTCGCGACGCCGAAGCGGTCTTAGACGTGGAGTCACTCGTAGGGCAGGGAATCGCCGAAGCGGAGGTGGTGGAGTACCGGCAGGGAGACACCCAGTCTGCCGCCGTGCGGAAGAAGAGTACACTGTCCGTGTAGAGGAGAGAGTATGCAGCGGTCAGGTTTAGCCAATGAAAATCAGCTATGACCCCGAGGCAGACGCGCTCTACATCCGCCTCATCGAGGGCAGGCAGGAGTGCCGCACGCTGCGACTGAATGAAGATGTCGCCCTTGACATCGGCCCTGGAGAGGTGCTTGTCGGCATTGAGATTCTCGCTGCGTCGCACGTGCTGGGAGATGGTGAGGCGCCGGCTGTGGAACTGGTAGGCGTGCTGGCGGCCGCCAGCGTGGCCGTCGAGCGCTAACAGCGCGTTACGTTTGTTCGATGGGAGAGTCGCCGGTAGCGTAGGTTTGTAACTTGCGCGGTCTTGCCGGGGCGGCCGCCGAGCGCTAACAGTGCGCTACGTTTGTTTGATGGGAGAGCGCCGGTAGCGTAGGTTTGCAACCTGCGCGGTCTTGCCGTGCTGCCTGGCAGCGTCCTACGCGCAACCAACCATAATTGCAGTAATGTTCAACCACGAGTAGCCGGCCTTTCGTACCCGCCAGGCGGATACGACACACCCTAGCCTCGGGTATTCGTCTCCATGCTCTCAATCATAGGCAGCAGGCGCTCGTAAAGTTCCGCCGTGGCACGGGCGTCCCTGAGACAATAGCTGGCGATGTCGTCAAACCTGCCATCGGCAAACGCCTTGGGAACTGAGCTGCCGGTGAGGCCCTCCTTAGGGTCGTCGATGCCGAATTGGTGGCACCAGAACTGAAAGCTGTACGGCGCGATGGCGCGGTGGAAGCTCAGCACTTCCATCAAATCGCAATGCTGCTGGAAGCTATAGCGATAGGGCATGAGATTGCGGGTGGAGCGGACACCGTTGACCGCGGAGCGCAGCATGAGAATGGGGCAGTCGAAGCCACGTCCGTTGTAGGTGACAATCGTGCCAAACTGCGGAACGAGCTGCCAGAACTGCTCGAGAATCTCCCCCTCGCTGCCTTGGAACACCCGCGCGCCGTCGTGAATTTCATGCCAATCCCGCCCGCCGGCAGGGTTATTCACGAGCACGCCGCCGCTCTGCTCGCCGGGCCGCCACATGCCGATGGCGACGATTTTCGCGGCGCCCGGATAGAGCGCCAACTGGCCCGGAAAAGCCTTTAGCTCTTCTTCATCCCTTGCCCGGCCTTTCAGGTACTCCTGAATCGCCGGCACGAAGCCGTCCCACTCCTGATGCGTCGTTTCGATGTCGATGGCTAACGGCTGTGAAGCCATAGTGATTATGCTCCTTGGCGTAAAATCCTTCGGCGCGGGCGCCTCAGGGGTTAGCTACGCAGTTCGGCGCTTGGCATAGTAGCGCAAGCGGCACGGTCCTCGCTACCGCCACAGACTAGATGGTCTGGCAAGACTCACTCTGCTGATGCCGCGATGCCAAGAGTGGCGTTCCCCACTGTCATTTCAAGCGCAGCGAGAAATCTAGGGTGCTCCACCCGCTACCTCACAACATTAGAAGTGGCATTCTAGATTCCTCACTGCGTTCGGAATGACACGGTTTGGGCGTCCTGCACGTAGGTCTGTCAACTGGTCCACGCAACGCACCCACCAGTCTAACTGTCATTTCGAGCGCAGCGAGAAATCTAGAATCCTCCACCCGCTACCTCACGGCTTCTTAGGAGCCATCCTAGACTCCTCACTGCGTTCGGAGTGACATGCTCAAGACTTCCCGGTGGCAGCTCTTTTTCAGACTATCGAGAAGACAAGACGCTTCGGCATGCGCCGCACCACACAAGCGCGCCAGTTCGCGTAACGCGATCCCAATAGAACCGCCGCATGCTTCCTAGGCAGACGCGGCCTCGGCGTGCTTCTCGCGTTCCCAAGCGCGGAGCTCATCTTGACTGTTTGCCAGCTTGTGCAGGACGTCGAGGATGCGGTCCATGTCGCTTCGCGGCCCCAGGAACGTCGCGTGGGGCAGGCACAGCGCCTCCTCCGCGTAGATGCGTTCCGTTTCCGGCAGGTATACCGCGCGATAGTCGATCTCCTTGCCGTAGAACGAACACGTGAAGGGGTGCCCGGTGCGGCCGAAATTCATCTCTTGAAAGATTGGATTCCGATACACCGGCTGGGTGTGGCCGGTATGCACACGCAGCCCTTCGGCGTTCAGGGCCGCCATGACCGTATCGCGCGTAATGTCGGCGAACTGCGCGCCATGGTACTTGAAGTGCCAGAAGTAGAACCCCCAGCGGGTCACGCGGGGATCGCGGTAGATGGGCGCGAAACCATCGATCTGCGCCAGTTGCTCAGATAGGTACTTCACGTTGCCCTCGCGGGTAGCCGTCTGCGCCTCCAGACGGGCAAGTTGCGCGTTGCCAATGGCACCCTGCCACTCGGTCATGCGCAGATTCGTGGACGGGATGTGGTGCTCGTAGAAGGGGCGTCCCGGATAGCGTCCGATATTGTGGAACGACGAGGCATGCTGCGCCACCGCCTCTTTGTTGGTCAGCACCATGCCGCCTTCGCCGGTGGTGAGCGTCTTGCCCATCTGAAAGCTGAACCCGCCACAGTCGCCGATGGCGCCGGTGCCGACGCCCTTCCACTGGGAGCCGTGAGAGTGCGCGCAGTCAGAGACGATGGCGATATCGTGACTGTTGGCGATGGCTTGCAGCGCGTCCATATCGCACGGCATGCCGCCATAGTCCACGGGCATGACGGCCCGCGTCTTTGGCGTAATGGCGGCCTCAACGGCCTGCGGATCGATTGTGTAATTGCGCGGGTCGCAGTCTACAAAGATGGGAATGGCGTTGGCTTGCAGCACGGCGGAGGCGGTCGCCACAAAAGTAACGGCGGGAATGATGACTTCATCTCCCGCCTCTACACCAACGGCGCGCAATGCGGCTTCCAACGCCACCGTGCCATTCGCGACTGCGATGCCGTACGTGGCGTCTTGGAAGGCGGCAAAGTCGCGCTCGAACCGTCCCACCTGGGAGTCGTCCTGATCCTTGTAGCCGCCCCGCCACCAGATGCCGCTCTCCAAGACGCCTTGCAGCAACTCCTGTTCTTCCCCGCCAAAGACCGGCCACGAGACACCCAGCGGTGATTCAATCGCGGGGGATCCCCCGGTAAGGGCTAGATTTCCCATTCAGGTATGCTCCTTGATCGCGAGGCACTCATGCAATTGAGACGTCGGATTCCGTCACTCCCGCGAAAGCGGGAGTCCATCTTCGTCGCGCCCACTCCGGATTTCCGCATTGACAATGGTGGCGCGGAACAGGCTTTGCGTAACCCTGCCAATTGGTAGACATTGGGCTGGAAAGGTGCCTCACTTCCAGGATTCACCCTCACCCTAACCCTCTCCCTCGAGGGAGAGGGGACTGCCTCGCTGCCACGAGGGTTACGCAAAGGTCTCCTCGGGGAGAGGGAGTTTGTCTTGTGCCTGCACAGGCCACCCAAGGGCCCTGGTGCAAGGAGAGTGTGCGGAGCCTCAGACCGCCACCGGCTCACGCAAACCGGCCAGCAAATCGATGGCGGCTTGCCGGATCAACGGCTCGCTGGAAGGCGCGATGGCCGCGAGATTGGGCTCCATGCCGCCTTGGTCGAAGGCCTCAGGCGTGGGCACGTAGGCGACTTCCCGCGTTGGGCGGCTGATGACGACGGTATGCCGGAAGGGCGAGGCCCCCTTGATGGCCAGCGCTGTGTCATGGAACAATTCGCCCGGCATGTGCACGAGCGCCGTGTCGCCCAGCGTGACCACCTTGATCGGATATCGGATTGAGGGGTTCTGCTCGTACCACTCGTAGAGGAAAGCGGTGGTAGCGATTGTGCATGGCCTTGAAGTTGAAGCGCATCTCTTCCGGCTCTTCCGGTATCCTGCGCGCCGGAATCTCGACTTCGTGCACGTGCGTGCCCATGGCCGGCGTGCTGTCAGGCTGGATTTGCTCAAAGACATAGAGCGCTTGCGCGCCCACAGAGCGGCCCACGCGGCGGGCCGCCAAGCCATCCCGCTCAATCGGCACCACGTCGCCCAATCCGCCTTGGGCAAAGACAACGGGCAGTCCCGCAACCTCGCCGAATACATCCGCCACATAGCGAGGGATAGTCGGCGGAGATGCCGCCGTACTTGTCCGTTGAGCAGAGCGCATGGCAACCAAAGTTGATGAACGCGCCAATGGCCTCGCCGTCCAACGTAGTCAAAGCGGAGCACGCTCACCTCGTCGTCTTTCCCCTGCTCGACCCATTCCGGTTCCGGCGGCGATTCCTGGCGGTTGAAGACCATGTGCACCGTGCCGTCTGGCTTGATAAACCGGCGGTTGTAGCACACATCCGGCGCGTGCCCCCCGCGCGAGGCCATCCGCACTGGCACGAGCATTTCAAAAGCTTCCTGAATGCCCTCGGCGATACGCGAGCAGATCTCGTCCTCGTAATTCTCGATGATGAGGTCTTGGGCGAAGATCATGATGTACGCGCCATAGTTGGAGATGGGCGTGGAGCCGATGTGCGACGGGCAGAAGAGCGTGGGGAACGGCGCAATGCCGCGATCTTGCAAGGCTGCGGCAACTTTCGCGTCAAAACCGATGCCAAGTTCAAAACTGTCTACCGCCACGATTGCGGCGGTGTTGGCGCCATCCTGCAGCAGCAGAATCCGCGCTCTGAGGGGATCGTAAACCGGATAGCTGCGCTCTTTGCCGTTGCCGTTGGCGCTTCCTCGATTCTGGTCTGGAGTGATGTCTACCGCCGTAAAGGCAGCGTGCAAGCCTTCTTTCACGAATGCTCTCCTCTCCGGTGCGTGTGCGCGTCGTTTACTATGATACCCGCGGGTGTTCAATTAGGAAAGATGCCAGATCCGGTAGGTCCTGACCCGCTCCCTCTCACGAGACAGCATGCCGCATGACCGGCGCGATGCCGACAAGTGTCGTCGCGCTGGTTGCTCCGGCAGTTTTAATCGCCCTCGGTGGAACGTAGGGGGCAGGACTCGTCACGCCTCTATGGCTTTTGGGCGCACCGCAAGGCAGGGCAAGTCTCCAGGTAGGGTCGCTCCCAGCCTCAGACGTGTGGTATTCCTCGGTAGCGCAGGTTTGTAACCTGCGTTTCTTACCGCCGTCTGGCGAGTGTAAAGCGATGACACGCGCCAAACGCAATTGAGAGTGCGCGCTGCTGGATGCCAACCGGCCTGCAGACACCTGGCGGCCGCTCCATCGACCGACGGCAAGCGCCCATTCGCCAACCCGCCGCTCGCCTATAATGGAGATAGAGGTAAACGTGCATCCCCTGGCAAGATGAGAAGCCGCCTGTGATCAAGCGTGTCGTGGTGCTGGGCTCCACCGGGTCAATCGGCAAACAGACCCTCGATGTGATTCGCGCGAATCCGGAGAGACTAAACGTCGTTGGCTTGGCCGCCGGTAGCGACGTAGGCACCCTCGCGGCGCAAATTGCCGAGTTTCAGCCGGAGGCGGCCTATTGCCTTGACGGCAGCGTGGCACGCCTCATGGGAGAAGGGACGCGTGTCTATGCGGGAGACGCCGGCATCGAGCAACTCGTTGGTGCGATTGATGCCGACGTAACCGTGGTGGGAACGCCGGGCATGGTCGGCGCGCGGGCGACCCTGGCGGCGCTGGAGCGGGGACAGGACGTAGCGCTAGCGAACAAGGAAACACTCGTCATGGCGGGAGACCTCGTCATGAAAGCGGCTGCCGCACATGGCGCTGCCGTGTTGCCGACCGACAGTGAGCATAGCGCCATCTGGCAGTGCCTGCACGGAGAGGACAACGGCGCCATTCGACGCATCATATTGGCCGCTTCCGGCGGCCCCTTCCGTACGGCCTCGGACCGGGAACTCGCGGCGGTCACGCCGCAGCAAGCCTTGCAGCATCCCACGTGGTCAATGGGCGCCAAGATAACCATCGATTCTGCCACGCTGCTCAATAAGGGCCTTGAGATCATCGAGGCGCACTGGTTGTTCGCGCTGCCGTATGCAAAGATCGAGGCGATCATCCACCCGCAGAGCATTGTGCATGCGCTCGTGGAGTTCGCGGATGGCGCGGTGAAGGCCCAGTTGAGCCATCCCGATATGCGTTTACCCATCCAGCATGCGCTGAGCTATCCGGAGCGGTTTCCGACGCACTGGGGCGGACTTGATTTCACGAGGGTAACGGATCTGGAATTCCATGAGCCCGATGTCACGCGCTTTCCCTGCTTAGCGTTGGCCCGCCAGGCTGCGGAAACGGGCGGCACAGCGCCGGCGGTGCTCTGCGCGGCCGACGAGGTAGCCGTCGAGCTCTTTTTGCAAGACGCTATCGGCTTTCTCGATATTCCCCGCCTGATAGCGCAGGCGTTGGACGCGCATGCGAGCACGCCGGTGGAGTCGCTCGACCACGTGCTCGCCGTTGCCGGGGAGACGCGGCAGCGGCTGCTGGAGAGCACGTCAGACTTCACGACAACTACGGTGAAAGGCAGCTCCCGTGCGTGATACAGGGCCGGATCGTAAAGAAGAGAGGACATTGGGCCGCCGTGGGCGCCGAATTGACGAATCCCTCGGGGTAACCGTGAGACTCGTTATGGAAGAGTGGGACCAGTGAGACAAAACCAAAGAAGAGGCATTTCTGTGCGGAAGAGGTTCGGATGCTAACCACGATTCTCGCATTCGTATTCGTCCTTTCTCTGCTCATACTTGCCCATGAGATCGGTCACTTCGTAGCGGCGCGACGCGTCGGCATCCGTGTGGTGGAGTTCGGCATTGGTTGGCCGCCGCGCCTCGTCTCGCGACGCATTGGCGAGACCCTCTATTCGCTCAATTTGCTGCCGCTGGGCGGCTTTGTGCGCATGTTTGGCGAATTCGGTGGCGCGGAGCCGGGCAGCTTCATGAGCAAGCGCCCGGAGGAGCGCGTAGTGGTGATTCTGGCCGGCGTTGCAATGAACGTGCTGATCGCCCCGCTGCTCTTCGCCTGCGCCTTCATGCTTGGCGAGCCTCAGTATACCGGCCGCATCCTGGTTCAGGAGGTGGTGCCGGAGAGCCCCGCGGCAGCAGCCGGTCTGCTGGCCGGCGACCGTATTCTCGCCATCAATGACCTTGCCATTACTTCGATGACGCTGGTGCGGGAGCAAATCGGCAACACTCAGGAAGGCACGCCATTGCGTCTCTCCATCGAGCGAGAGGGCAGCCGGCAGACGATACGCGTGACACCCGAGTACAACCCACAGGTCGAGCGCCTGGCCGTCGGCGTCGTCTTGCTGCCAGAGCACACGATCAAGCGCTACTGGCCCTGGGAAGCGGCGTGGCGCGGCATTCTGCGTACCGGCGAGATGTTCGCCATCATTGGAATAGGCGTTGCCAGCCTGATTCAAGGCACCGAGGAGGGGGACATCCTGGGGCCGGTGGGCATTGCGTCGCTGACCGGACAAGTGGCCCGTTCCGGCATCTCCCAACTGCTCACGTTCACGGGCTTCTTGAGCATCAATCTGGCAATCATCAACCTGCTGCCCTTTCCCGGTCTCGACGGTGCGCGTTTTGTGTTTACCGTCGTGGAGATGGTTCGGGGCCGGCCAATAGATCCCAAGCGCGAGGCCGCCATCAACTTTGCGGGGATCATCATCCTGCTTACGCTCACCGTGCTGATTACCTATCGAGACATCATGCGTCTCGTTGGATAGCATGCGTTGACTAGTCACTCGGCATACGCACATTGTGCTACAATATTGAGCACGGTCCGTCCGGACCGGGGTGCGCAATCAAGGGGATTCACGTGTGTCTCAGGTATTCTCCTTTCGGATTCCGCAGGACATCCACTTTGGGCCGGAAGTCTATCGCCAACTCCCCGCGCTCGTGCGCGCCCGCTCAACCGCACGAATTCTGCTGATTACCGATCCCGGCCTTGTCGCTGCCGGTGTAGCAGCGACCGTCGAGAACGCATTGACTGCCGCCGGGAGCGACGTTGTTTGCTTTCAAGACATTCCGCCGGAACCCCACCTCGACGATGTCGAGCGCTGCCGGTCATTCGCCGTACGCGAGCGAGCTACGGCGGTGGTGGGTCTCGGCGGCGGGAGTGTGCTCGATAGCGCAAAGATTGTGGCGGGATTTGCCTCCTGTTCGGAGACGCTTGAGAGCTTTATCGATCGAGAAGACGACAAGATCGACCCTGGACTGCCGCTCTTTCTCCTGCCCACCACGGCAGGCTCAGGCGCGGAGGCTACGGCGGGAGCTATCGTGGCGTTTCAAGGGCGCAAGTGCCGCCTCGCGGGGAGCTACGCCCATCCGGTGGTGTCCTTAGTCGACCCTACGTTCACCCGCAGCCTACCGAAAGGGATCACCATTGCCAGTGGATTGGACGCGCTCACGCATGCGATTGAGTCGTTTACGGCGCGACGGGCAAGCCCCATGAGCCGCATCTATTCACGCGAAGCGTACCACCTCATCATGGCGTGGCTACCCCGCGTCCTGGCTGATGGTGTGGACTTGGAGGCGCGCAGCAAAATGGCTCGGGCAGCTCTGTATGCCGGAATTGCCGTGGCCAACGCCGGGGCCGGCGCCATACATGCCCTCGCCTATCCCCTCGGCGGTCGCACTAGTGTGCCCCACGGCATCGCCAACGCCATCCTCTTGCCGCACGTCCTGCAACGAAACATAGCCGCTTTCCCGGAGTCTTACGCGGCGCTCTGCGACGACCTTACAGCGCCCACCGACCAAGCGCGCGCCAATCGCGTGCTGGATGAGGTGCGTACATTGCTGCGAGCCCTGCAGACACCGCCACGGCTCGCCGACTATGGCGTGCAAAAGGCGACGTTACCCGCGCTGGCGGCAGAGGCCGGCAAGGTCCGCCGCCTCTTGGATAACAACGTACGCAGTTTCAGTCCCGAGGAAGTCCTGGCCGTGTATGAAGCGGCGTGGTGACCCCATGCCTTGCTCTGTAGTATTGTCTAGACTGAGGGTACCGCGCCGCCTTGTCTGAGATTACGGTGCGCTACTTCGCAGTAGGCTTCTCTTGTTGTTCAGCCGGTTGATCCCACGGGATGGGGCCGGCACTTGGCGCGGAATCCTGGCGGATTAGGTTTGGGCGCGCGCAGGATAGCAATTGCAACACATGCGGCCTCTGCGGCACACGCGCAGCACTATGGACGACGCTCCTCGGAGACTATTGACTCGCGCAGAACGTAAGCTCTTACCTACTCTCGGCTGTCTGCAACGGTATTGCCCGCACGCGGCCATCGCCTACAAAAGCACATGACTGTAGAACAACGACAACCGATTCTCATCGACTTTGTCGCCTTGGGCAGCTTCTTGCTCCTGGCGCTCGCCTTCTTCTGGAAGTCCGTATTCGGGCTGGGCGTCATCGGCAGCGCCGACTTGGTCATGTTCTTCCACCCTTACAAGGCCTACATTCGCGAGTTGATCAGTCAAGGCGAGATTCCCCTGTGGAACCCTCTCCTGTACCTGGGCACCCCTCTGCTCGCGAACATACAGGCCGGCATCCTCTACCCGCCGGACGCTCTCTTTGTGCTCTTCTCTTTTCCCGCAGCGCTGACGTGGAGTGTCTTGCTCCATGTCTGGTGGGCGCTTGCCGGCATGTACTTGTTCTTGCGCTATGGGTTGGGAACCACCGTCTTTGCCGCCTGGTTTGGCAGCCTGTGTTTCGGTCTGGGTGGGTTCATGCTGTCGCACGTCGGACAGGTCAATCAACTGCACACGGCGGTCTGGCTCCCTTGGCTCTTGCTGTGTGCCAAGCGCGCCAGCATGCCGCCGTCACCTTCGTGGCTGCTTGTGGGAGGTATTGCGACCGCCTTCTGCTTTACTGCCGGACATACGCAAGAGTTCTATTACGCCATCATTGTGGTGGGTCTTTTCTGCGCATACGCGGCGCTCTTTTCACCGAACGGGCAATCCTCGCGTTGGTGGCCGCTGGTTGTTCCCGCTTTCTTTGTCATCATCGGGGGCATACTGAGCGCGGCCCAACTCTTGCCGACATTGGAAGCGGTGGGCCATTCCTACCGGCGCGGCGGTCTGACGCTGGAAGCATCTGCGGCCCTGGCCGTCAATTGGGACGAGGTGCTGTTGTCGCTCTTGCCTCGCTACTGGGCCCAGCCCGGCCTGGAAGCCATCGCCTACATAGGCGTGGCCGGCGCAATCCTGGCATTCTTTGGTCTGATGCAGATTACGCGCGAGCGCTGGATACCGTTCTTTCTTGTTCTGGCGTCTATTTCCCTCGTCTTGGCATTGGGCACGGCTACACCACTGTTCGAACTCTTGCATACGGTAATGCCGGGCTTTTCGCTCTTTCGTGCACCGGCTCGCTGGCTCTTCCTGGTCAGCTTCAGCCTTGCGGCGCTGGCGGCATATGGCGCGGACCGTCTCCGGGACGACCTGCGTCCGGAGGAACGGCGGCGGCTCTCTTTGGTGCTGCTCACCGGCACCGTTCTTGCTTCGCTGCTGTTTATCGCCTTCGTCGGCCGCTTATACCTCATTGGCGGCCAACAAGCATTGCCAGATTCCCAAGTGATCGTGTATTGGGCAACCATTGCCGCGGTGACGTACACTACCATCCTGCTGCTGCTCCACCACGGCTTGGCGAATATGCTCGCCTACATTCTGGTCGGCGCGGTAGTAGTGGCTGACCTCTTCTTTGCCTCCCGTCCGCTGGAATTCAATCAGGCGTTTCCCGCGGAGATCTACGAGCAATCGGTAACAACGCAGCAGCTCTCTCAACACTGGACCGATGCCCGCTATGTAAGCATCGCGGCAGAGCACTTCCCCTTAGAAAGTGAAGAGGAGCGCAAAGCAGAGCTCCAGGAATCGCTTTCAGATGCCTGGGCGCAGCGCGCTCTCACGTATGACAGGTACAACGAGGAATTTCGCCCCAATGTCAATCTCCCCTTGGGCATGGCCAATGCGGACGGCCACGATGGCGGGATTCTGCCGAGTGAGGATTATGCCGTCCTCCGCGGCGCGTTGCTGAACGACCCGGATATACCGCCGCACATGAGTCTGTCACTCGTGGAGGACCTGCAACTGGATGCACGGCTTTGGGGCTTGCTGAACGTCCGCTATCTCGTTGCCGATCACGAGCAGAGCGAACCGGGGCCTGGGTGGGAGTTGATCGGCCAGGCGCGCCAGGATGGCCCTTGGCTCTTTGAGAACCGGGAGCTCTTGCCGAGGACATTTGTAGTGTTCGAAGCCGTAGTCGATGAAAATCCCCTGCGGCTGCGCACAATCGATGTGGCAAGGCAGGCCCTCGTGGATCGACCGATTCCGGAGCTTATCGGGGGCACCGGCGAACCGGTGACCGCGACCATAGTATCCGAGTCCCCACGACGGGTTGAGATCCAAGCCACCACGTCGCAACCGGGATTGCTCGTGTTGTCCGACTCGTATTTCCCCGGCTGGACGGCAACCGTCAACGGCAGTCCACGGGAAATCCATCGCGTGAACGTAGCGTTGCGCGGCGTGCTGCTGCCCTCAGGCGAACATACGGTCGTGTTTACATACCAACCGCGGTGGTTTCAGATTGGCGTCGTCGTAAGCCTGGTTGGCTGGCTGCTGGCGCTGGCAATGCTCCTGCCGCGTCTCATGCGGCGAGGACCGAGACGCTAATCATCCGATAGCGGTGTTGCGGCGCCTTGGGCACGCTCTTCCAGCACCGGATTTAGCTGAGCCCGCCCACGTTCCCCGCATCGTCGATGGTCATGCCGTCCGCCGCCGGTACTGCAGGTAGACCCGGCAGCGTCATGATGTCGCCGGTCAAAGGCACGATGAAACCCGCGCCGGCAGACAGCTTCACCTGGCGTACCGTGATGCTAAAGTTCGAGGGCCTCCCAAGCAGACGCGGATTATCGGAAAACGATGACTGGGTCTTGGCCATGCAGATGGGGAGACTCTTGTGCTCACTGCGCTGGAGTTGCCGCAACGTGCGGTTGGCCGCCGGCGCATAGGTAACTCGCGCCGCGCCGTAGATCTCGCGGGCGACCGTAGCAATCTTGTCTTTCAGGGGCAAGTCGTCGGGATAGAGCAGAGCGAATCTGTCTTCCCTCTCCGTTTCAAGCAGGCCCAGCACGGCTTCCGCCAATGCCTTGCCGCCAGCGATGCCCCCGGCAAAAACGTCCGTTTCCGCTACCGGCACGCCTTCAGCCCTACAGAACTCCGCGACCGTGCGCATGTCATTGGCGGTATCGGTGGGGAAGCGGTTGAGCGCGACCACAACATCCAAGCCAAACTTCTTGATGTTCTCGATGTGCTTCTGCAAGTTGACGAGACCGGCTTCGAGGGCGGCGGTGTCTTCAATGTCCAAGTCGGCGGGGCGCACGCCGCCGTGGAGCTTGAGCGCGCGCACCGTGGCAACGAGCACGACGGCGTCGGGGCTCAGCCCCGCGCGCCGGCACTTGATGTTGAAGAATTTCTCCGCGCCGAGATCCGTGCCGAACCCCGCCTCCGTCACCACGTAGTCGGCAAGTTTAAGGCCGACGCGCGTGGCGATGATGGAGTTGCAGCCGTGGGCGATGTTGCCAAACGGACCGCCGTGGACGATGGCCGGGCCCCCGGCCATATTCTGGACGAGATTGGGGTGTATCGCCTCGCGCAGCAGGATCGTCATGGCGGTGTGAGCGTTCAGGTCGGCGGCCGTGACCGGCGCGCGCTCGAAGGTCTCGCCGACGACGATGCGGCCCAACCGTGCCTTGAGATCGGCGAGGTCGCTGGAGAGGCAAAGAATCGCCATGATCTCGGAAGCGGGGGTGATGTCGAAGCCACTCTCCCTGGGCACACCCTCCGATCTGCCGCCGAGACCGAGGACGACATTGCGCAAGGCGCGGTCGTTCATGTCGATGGTCCGCCGCCAGGTCACGCGGCGGGGATCGATGCCAAGCGCATTGCCTTGATGGAGGTGGTTGTCGAGCATCGCGGCGAGGAGATTGTGCGCGGAGGTGATGGCGTGAAAGTCGCCGGTGAAGTGAAGATTTATCTCCAGCGAAGGCTCCAACGTCGCTTTGCCGCCGCCGGTCGCGCCGCCTTTGATGCCAAAAACCGGGCCCAATGAAGGCTCACGCGTGCATGAGAGGGCGTTCAATCCCATGTTGAAAAGCGTCTGCGCGAGGCCGACGGTGACCGTGGTCTTGCCCTCACCCGCCGCGGTGGGTGAGATGGCGGTAACGAGGACCAGCTTGCCATCCGGCTTGTCGGCCAGCCGCTCAAGTACCTGGGTGCGTATCTTCCCCATGAGCGGGCCATAGCTGCTGAATTCATCGGATTCAAGGTCGAGACGGCTCGCGATGTCGGTGATTGGTAGTGGTTTATAGGTATCGTCTGCGCTGGTCACAATACTCCTCCTCGCTGAAGACAGACTGCGTTCGTCAATGGTGCCGCGAGCGCGTCGGACGCGCCCGCATCCTCGGGAGATCCGCTCATTGGGTTACGGAGCAGGCTTAATGGAACTCTAACGGACACGCCGGTTTCGTCGCAGTCGCCGACTTTGTCGCAGACGCTGACTTCGTCGCAGTCACCGACTTTGTCGAAGTCACCGAATTGAGCTTAGCCGGTGAAGACTTCCCCTCACCCCAGGGTAAGGGAGACTGAGTGCGGAGGGATTCGCCGCACGCCTCTCCACCCATCGGCTTATAGTACTGCGAGCGCTGCGTTTGGCTCCGGCCGCACACCTTGGCGCAAGAGCGTGTGGATGGCGTCTTCCGCCACTTGCAGGGTCCGGTCGATGTCGGCATCCGTATGCGCGAAACTGACGTGGTTGCGCTTGATGTTCATCGGCAGCTTGAAGACGCCGCGCTTGACGCATTCCTGCCGGTAGCGCACGAAGAAGTCAGCATCGTTCTGCAAGAGGTCGGTAAAGTTGCGCGCGGGGCCATCCATGAAATACGTGACGAACACCGACCCGAAGCCCTCAACGTTGGCGGGAATGCCGGCGCCTTCCATGACATCCGTCAAGCCCGCGCGTATGCGGTCGCCGAGACGAAAGACTTCCTTGTGCACGTCCTGCGTCTCCATTATCTCGATGGTAGCCAGTGCAGCCGCGGTGCCGACCGCGTGGCCGTTATACGTGCCGGCGAAGAACGTATCGCCGCCGGGGGCGGTGTTGAAGCGCGACATAATCTCCCGCTTGCCGCCGACGGCCGCCAGCGGAAAGCCGTTGGCAATGGCCTTGCCCAGTGTGGTGACGTCCGGCGTGACACCTGCGACGCTCTGATAGCCGCCGAGACCGTGGCGAAAGCCGGTGATAACTTCGTCAAAGATAAGTACGATGCCGTGGGCGTCGCTCAGTTCACGCAATGCCTCCAAAAAGCCGGGGAGCGGGCGCACGCAGCCGATATTGTGGGGAATGGGTTCCACGATAATCGCGGCAATCTCGCCTTCGTTAGCCAGTATCGTGTCCTCCACCTCGCCGGCATCGTTGAATGTGCAGATGAGGGTGGCATCGGCGGTCTCTGCCATCATGCCCGCGGAGAGCAGGTCGCGCCCGCCAATCATGTCCGGCGCGCTGATGACGTTGCGCAGCACGGCGTCATGCCAGCCGTGGTAGCAGCCTTGGAATTTTATGATCTTCTCACGGCCGGTGTGCGCGCGAGCGACCCGCAGCGCGTGAAACGTCGCTTCGGAACCGGCATTAGTGAAGAGCACTTGCTCGATGGACGGCACGTGCTCGACGACTTTTCCAGCCAGCGCGATTTCCTGCGGCGTGGCGCCCACGCCGTAGAGGTCGGTCTCCCATAGTGCATCCTCGACGCGCTGCACCACCAAGGGATGCACGTGGCCGAGGATGAAAGGTCCAAAGGCAGCGTGGTAGTCGAGATACTCGTTGCCATCTACGTCCCAGATGCGGGCGCCCTCCGCGCGGTTGAATACCAGCCGGGGCTCTATGTTGCGGATCGACGTGTGCACGCCGCCGGGCGCATACGCCTCGGCCTCGGCGAATAGTGCGGCGCTCTGCTCAGTTCGTACCATTCCCACAATCCTTGGTGTTTAGTCACTCGTTTTCGAATGTAATCTCGTGTGTGGACTCAATCAGCGCCATGATCCGGCGCATAGCATCATGATAGCGGAAACGCCTGCTGTGCACCGCCGAATCATAGCGGCTCTGGGGCAATGGGAATACCGGCGGTAGCAAGGATCTCACGGCGGAGCGTCAGCGGGAAATGACCACGCGGTCACGTTCCGCCAGCGGCAATGGCACCCGCGCGCCGTTGGAGGCATGGGACGCATACACCGCCAGCGCCAGTTCGAGAGCCGCTCGCCCGACCCGGCCGTCGGAGCGGCTGGGACAGTCTTCCTCGATGCAGCGGACAATCTCCTCAACGGCTCCCTGCATGCCGCTGCGCGGATACGCAACCAATGGAAACGGCCGCTTGACCATGGTGCGGGTGGAAGAATCGAACGTGAAGAACTCCGCATCGCTGCTGCTGAGGCGCAGGCGTCCGGCAGTGCCGATGACGTCAATCTCGAAGACCGGGCCGCTCTGACCGTCAATGAAGCCCATCACGCCGTTGTGAAAACCCACGGCGGCGGTGCCGCCGGCATCCATGGCAACGTCGGCGCCTGGCGCAAGATTGCCCGCCACCCAGGCGGCGGCGCTCTGGCTGAACATCAACATCACATCCAGCCAATGGATGCCCGTATGTACGAGCACGCCGGCGAAATGCGCCGCAATGGTGCGCACGTTGCCGATGCGGCCGTCTTGAATCAGCGCTAGCGCGGTCTCATAGTAGGGGTCCCAACGCCGGGTGTGGTTGATCACGAGTTTGACATTGCGCTCGTCGCACGTAGCCACCATCGCGTCGGCTTCCGCAAGACTGGTGGCGATAGCCTTCTCGCAGAAAACCGCCTTTACGCCCGCTTCCGCCGCCGCCTGCGTTACCGGCGCATGCAACGGCGCGTGCGTGCAGACGCTCACGATGTCGAGATCTTCGCGCTGCAGCATCTCCTCGTATGAGGTGTAGGCCGCGATTGTCCCGAATGCCGGCTGCCACTGCTCCACATACGCCGCAGTCTTCTGTGGATCGACGTCGGCGACCGCACAAACGCGCGTCTGCGGCACCGCGGCATAGGCATGCGTGTGCGAATACGGCAGCAGCATGCGTCCCGCGTAGCCGGCTACTTCGTCCTGAATGCTGCCGGCCACGCGTCCTAAGCCGACGATGCCGACACGATACGTGGCTGTCATGTGCAGGTTACCCTTTCCAACTCCACTAACCCCTCCAAAATCGACTACTAAAGAGACTTGCCGTCAATGCTATCCAGTACAGAAGTTTCGTTGCAAGCTTGCGCAAGCGTACAGTCATGGGTGATCGCAAGCCAATCTATTGAGCGCGTGTTAACGGCTCAACATCGTTGCCAATCACCACCTCTCCGGTTCTACCTTCATACGTCAAAATGAAGTTTCGAAGGAAAGACCTCCCAAGGAGCGCGGAGTGAGGCTGGCCGCCAGACACTAGGTGAACGCCAGAGAACCTTCCAAAGATTGTGTAGTCTAAGGCCGGCACATAGATTTGCGCCAAATAGACAACGGTTTCACTTGCTCCTTGTATCCCAGCGATTCGACTCGTATCAACTGCTGGCAGTTGCAGTTTCCGGGCAAGCGCAGAGTCAATGCAACTCTCCGTCGCACCTGTATCTACCAATGCGGGCAACTCCAACTCAGGTAAGTTGGGTGAGGATGAACGATCGGGGTGGTAACTGGGATCAAACCCAATCTGAACGCGCAAAGTTGGCCCAAACGCAATCAATTGGTCTTGACCAGACCAAGTTTCTAAGTCTTTGAAACCTATCCTAGTTGTCGGCATAGGTTACGGGCCTGAACATAACAGAAGCGGGCAAGGTCGCTGGAGGAGCTCCCACTTGCCGAATGAGATAAGGTCCCCGACCAAACCGCCTTGTAGCATCGGCAGCAGCATCCTGAAAGTCATCGTAGGATCCCGAGAGGTCTTCCCCGTAAATGACTACCCACTTGTGCATGTGCTCACGCTCCAAGCAATCGCGCATCTTCTCATATGCGGCAATCTCTTTGTCAAGAACTCCCATGATGCGCTCCTTCGCTTTGCTTCTAATAGTGACAGTGTACAGCAAGGCAGCAATCCTACGACAGTCCCGCTATTGGGCTTGCTATGCGGTGGCTCAGTCTTTGGGTGGTCGAGCATATCTCACATCAACCTTTGCGTAACAAGAGACGCACGGCCAAAGCCATGCAATTTACCCCTGCCGTCTGCTGTTTCGCAGTCTGACGGATATTGAGGAATAGTAACAAGCATACGACCATTGTCTATGTGATCTTCCTTGCCAAAGCGAGCCTTCTTCCATACTTGCAGTCAATAACCTGATCACTAGCCCCAAGGCTCTGGGCTCGCTACAATGATGGTGGACTTTCCGCGCAATTCATCTAAGTCATGTAACAACGAGGCAGAGAACCAACGGCGCACCATGCTTCCCGAACGCACGAAGAGTCCGCTCAAGTCACTCCGCATCGGCCTGGCGCAGATTAATCCACATCTCGGCGATGTTGAGCGCAACATTCAGAAACATTTGGACGTCATTGCCGAGGCGGAGGCGCAAGCCGTCGACCTGCTTGTTTTTCCTGAGCTCTCACTCCACGGCTACTACCTGGAAGACCTCGTAGCGGAGACGGCGTGCCGGCTGGACGACCCCCGTCTCACGCCGCTCCTTGCCGCCAGCGAACGCCTGAGCCTTCTCATCGGCATGGTGGAAGAGTCCGCCGACCAGCGCTTCTACAATAGCGGCGTGTACCTGGAGGCCGGGCAGGTGCACCACGTCCACCGCAAGGTGTACCTGGCAACCTACGGCATGTTCGACGAAGGCCGCTACCTCGCGGCCGGTGAGCACCTGCGCGCCTACGACACGCGCTTCGGCCGCTGCGGGGCATTGATCTGCGAGGATTTCTGGCACCCTTCAGCGGTAAGTGTTGTCCACGCCGACGGGGCGGACCTCATCCTGGGTATTTCCAGCGGTCCCGGTCGCGGCGTGTCCGGCGAATCGCAAGACCTGCGCAGTGCGGAAACGTGGCACAACCTCAATAGCCTCTACGCCCGCATGTTTACGAGCTTTGTGGCGTACTGCAACCGCGTGGGCTATGAAGACGGCGTCAACTTCTGGGGCGGTTCGGAGATCGTCGGCCCGGACGGCACCGTGGTCGCGCGCGCTCCGTATTTCGAGGAAACGCTGGTCACGGCGGATATTTCCGCCAACGCCTTGCGCCGCCAGCGGTCGCTCTTGCCTCTATTGCGCGACGAACGGCTGGACCTCACGTATCGTGAATGGCGCCGCATCTATCGCGAGCGGTACGAATGAAGCGAGAGTCGCGTACAGACCTGATCCGCAAAGCGCGGAGCGCGCTGGAACTCAACCTGCCGCTCACCGTGGAGATTCTCCATAGTTTCATCCGCAACGAGGTGCACAAATTCGGCTTTACGCGGGCAGTATTGAATCTCTCCGGCGGCATCGATTCCGCGCTCTCCGCCTACCTGGCCGCCGGCGCCCTGGGGCCGGAAAACGTACTGGCGCTGCTATTGCCGTACCGCGCCTCGAACCCCGACAGCCGCAGCGACGCCGAAGCCGTAGTGGAGGCTTTGGGAATTTCGGCAAGTCTGTTGGACATTACGCCATTGGTTGACCCGTACTTTGCCGAATTTGCCGATATGGACGTGAAGCGGCGCGGCAACGTGATGGCGCGGGCGCGCATGATCGTCCTCTACGACCAGTCGGTCGCATTCGACAGCCTGCCGCTGGGCACGAGCAACAAGACGGAACTGCTCTTGGGCTACAGCACGCTGCACGGCGATATGGCGAGCGCGGTCAATCCGATCGGCGATCTTTACAAGACCCAGGTACGGCAATTGTCGCGACACCTGGCGATCCCGGAGGCAATCATAGAAAAACCGCCGAGCGCCGACCTCTGGCCGGGTCAATCCGATGAGGGCGAGCTGGGGTTTGCGTATGAAGACGTCGATCACCTGCTGTACCTGCTGGTAGACGAGCGCTACCGCCCGGAGGAGCTGATCGCCGCAGGGTTCGAGCAGGATTTTGTGAGGCAGGTGACACGCGTCGTGCAGTCCATGCAATACAAGCGCCGTCCACCCATCATCGCCAAGCTCTCCCAACGTACCATTGAGCGCGACTTCCGCTATCCCCGCGACTGGGGACGCTGAGTTCGTTCTTTTGTATGGGAAAACAGTTGGCGAATCCCGAAGTAGTGCCGAGTATCCCCTCTCCCTCGAGGGAGAGGGTTAGGGTGAGGGTGTTCTTCGGCCAATCTGCCCCATTTCGACTGCAAGGCGATAGTGAGAAAGGCGTAATCGGCAGCAATGAGCGGACTCCTCTACGTGGTGGCAACGCCCATAGGCAATCTTGAGGACATTACCCTGCGCGCGGTGCGCATTCTGCGCGAAGCGGACCTGATCGCCGCCGAAGACACACGCCACACGCGCAAGCTGCTCACGCATCTGGACATTCATACGCCGCTCACCAGCTTCCACGCCCATAGCGGTACCGTCCGCTTGGAGCGGATTCTCCGCGACCTGGAGGATGGCAAGAACGTGGCCCTCGTCACGGACGCCGGTACGCCCGGCATTGCCGATCCGGGACAACCCCTGATTGCCGCAGCCGTGGAAAAGGGATTTCCGGTTATTGCGGTGCCGGGGCCGACCGCAGCCGCGGCTGCCGTGTCTATCGCCGGGTTTCCGGGGAGCATGTTCTGCTTCTTGGGTTTCTTGCCGGGACGGCCGTCGCGCCGCAAGCGACTCTTGGCGAGCGTTGCCGACTTGCCTTTCACACTCGTGATCTACGCCTCACCCTACCGGCTGGTTGAGGATCTCGAAACATGCCTCGCGTGCCTGGGCGACCGCGAAATCGTGGTGGCGCGCGAACTAACGAAAATGCATGAAGAGGTGCTGCGCGGCACAATCACGGAGATACTGGCGCACCTTGCCGAGAGTCAGCCGCGCGGCGAATTCACGCTGGCGATACGCGGTGTGAGCGTGCGCTGAGCGGCGTATAATCTACTGGGGAGGCAGCAGATTCCCCTCGCCCTGACCCTCTCCCGCGGGGAGAGGGAACGGACTGGAACCGAATAAATGGCTCGGGCTCAAGCTTGAGGCTCTGCCATTCACTTGGCCTCATACATGCGTGAGTGAAAACCCGTAGGGGCACGATAAATCGTGCCCCTACATGAAGGGATGGCAATTTAGCGGGACCTGGCTTGAGAAACGCCGTGGGTGCGCACTCGCGTGACCCGTTCGCGAGCTCAAAAGAGACCCTATTACAGATGTACTGTTGGTAAAGAGGGAGCGATTTCCATGACTGAGAAGCTTGCCCGCGACGGCGGCGCCCCGGTGCGGACCGCGCCGTTTCCCACCTGGCCGGTGTGGGACGGTGTGGATGAAAAAGCAATGCTCGAGGCGTTGCGCTCCGGCGTGTGGGGGCGTAATTCCGGCTCACAGGTCGTCGCATTTGAAGAGGAATTCGCTGCCTTTCAGGGCACGAAGTACTGCATTGCCTTGGTCAATGGAACATGCGCCTTGGAGCTCGGCCTGCGGGTGCTGGACGTGGAGTACGGCGACGAGGTGATCTGTCCGTCGTACACGTTTGTCGCCACGCCCGCCGCGCCGCTCTTCTTGGGCGCGATTCCGGTGTTCGCCGACATTGACCCCGCTACGTTCGAACTCGATCCCGCCTCGGTGGAGGCTGCCATCACCCCGCGCACCAAAGCCATCATCCCGGTGCACATCGCCGGCCAACCGCCGGACATGGACGGCATTCTGGCGGTGGCACAGAAGCACAACCTGCGCGTGCTGGAAGACGCGGCCCAGGCCCATGGCGCCTCGTGGCGCGACCAGGATGTGGGCGGCGTCGGCGATCTCGGCAGCTTTAGCTTTCAGTCGAGCAAGAACCTGAATTGCGGGGAAGGCGGCGCGATTTGCACGAACGACCAGGAGCTTGCCGAGTTGACGTGGTCGGTGATGAACGTGGGTCGCCTGCGGGAGGGGGCCTGGTACCAGCATGAACGTCTGGGTTGGAACTACCGCCTGAGCGAGTTTCACGGCGCGCTGCTGCGGTCACAACTCACCCGCGTGCCCGAGCAGATGGCAACGCGAGAAGCCAATGCGCGCTACCTCGACACTCACCTAGCCGAGATTCCCGGCATCACGCCGCAACACCGCCCGCCCGAGGTGACCGGCCACGCCCACCACCTGTATATGCTGCGGTACGACAAAGCCGCCTTTGGCGGCAACGACCGCGCTTCTTTCATCAAGGCGTTGAGCGCAGAGGGCATTCCCTGCTCGCCCGGCTACGATTGGCCCTGCCACGAACAGAACGCCGTCAAGAACTCCGTGCGCGACATCCTGCAGAAACTGGGCCGCAACGACGATCCCCTCGACCGTCCATTGCCGGTTACCGACCGCATCGCCCACGAAGAAGGTGTCTGGCTGCCGCAAAGCGTCCTGCTGGCGAACGAGGCGGACATGCAGCAGATCGTCGACGCCGTGGCCAAAGTACAACGGGCGTTCAGTATGGCAAGAGCCGCGGAGAAGATTTAAGCACGGTAGGATGTCACTCTAAAGGGCTCTCCTACCTACCGGTCGATTTCTCTCCGGCGGTCTCCAAACCGTTTGCCTCCTCACTGTTCTTGCTGAGGGCTGCACGAACCCCTTGTCGAAGCATGAACGGGGGTGGAGCGGATTCCCGTGACAAGTCCCAGGGCCCAATCCGTTCACCCTTCGACGCGGCTCAGGGCGAACGGATTGGGTTTCTTGTCGATTCGCCTAGCTTAGTCCGTGTAGCGCGGGGGCTTGTCCCCCGCTCCGGATGCCCAACACAAAGGGCGACTAAGATGGTGTCCGCGCCCCGTGCCGAGGCAATCTAACGCAGGAATGAGGGGTCTTGCCAGCGCCATTTCAACTACGTAGGGGCACGATATATCGTGCCCCTACGTACTTGCGCTGAGCACAAACTCCGTGCCATCCTCGACCGCCGCGGTCCAGGTCAAGGCGCCGTCTTTCATCTGAGATGAAATAGAGCCGCCGTTGACCGTCGCGTTGCGCCACGGCGTCTCTGCGCGGAAGGTCAGTTCGCGGGCGGTGACGTCGTCGCGGAGACCGTTCAGGTTCACGGTACACGTCACGCGGTCGGAGCCATTAGCCGCAATCGTCACCGACGCAGCGCGACGCAGGAGCGTATACTCCACCACGTCTTCCGGCACCGTTGCCCAGAGGTCGTTGCCCCACAGGGCGCGCACTTCGCGCAGGCGCGCGTCCAGGATGGCCGGCGTCATACAGCGGTTCCAAAGGCCGGGGCCGTTGGCCGCGGGCAGGCGGTCCACCACGATGTGGGAGATATCCACGAGCCAGTTCCCGCGCGTGTTTTCTTGGGTGAGCTCATTCAGGAAAGCGTCGCGCGAGTGACGGTAAATAGAGACCGTCGGCTCTTCGAGCCATCTCTCCATGTCGCGCCCGATGGTGTGGCGCATGATGTCCCACACGTCGTAGTCGGACGTATTCCAGGGATTGCCGATGCTGAGCATGCCCTGGTAGCCCGCATCTTTCGCCACGGGCAGGATCCTATCTGCAATGCGCAGGTTGCCCCAGTAGGCAAAGAGCCGCACCGGTGCGCCGGTGGCTTTCTCCAACTCCCACTTGCTCAGGCGCACTTCCAAATCGAGGTCGATGCCGTCCTGGTCCGTGGGCACGTGGGTGTGGGAGTGACTGCTGATTGTCCAGCCTTTGTCTATAAGGAATCGCAACTGTTCTTGGTTCATATAAAAGACCTCGCGCATGGAGGTGCCGCGCACCAGGCGTTGCTGTCCCAGGTGCCCGCTCACGGTGCAGACATGCCCCGGAATGTCGTGCTCCTCATGGATGGGAAACGAGTTGCAAATGGCGTCGATGGTGCCTTCGTCGTAGGTCATGGAGTAGACGAACTGGGCGTCGTACTTCCAGGGTGTGATTTCGACGTGAATGTCTGTTCGGGTGCTCACGGAGAACTCCTTCTTGTGCGAAGAGTGCGCGGACAAACCTCTACTGCGCGAAAGCAATTGCCGTTCATACTTCGACAGGCTCAGCACGAACGGCAATTGCAGCCTGAACCACCAGGTCTGCCCGGATAGCATTGGCCGTCAATCGACAATTCCCCAATGTGATCTACCCCGCCGCCCCACACGCCCGCAACACCGTCTCCTGCGTGATGAAGTCGTGTTCCTTGGAATAGGGGAAGTCCATCTCGCCGCGAATACAAGCCGCGAGCTCGATGAGGTCATCCTCATAGCGCGGGATGTTTTCGAACGGCACGTCCTGCCAGCCGGCCTGGTAGCCGCCGCGGGGCTCATTGAGAAAGAGGCGTCCAGACGGTGGTTCGAGCGGCGTCAGGACGATGCTGCCCTCGCTGCCGCACACGGCGAAGTGCCGCCGGTCCTGCGAGCCCTGCTCCAGCAACGAACTTTCGATGATGCCGACCGCTTGGCCATATTCCAATACGGCGACAGTATTGTCCTGCATTGTGACGTCAAACTGCCCATCCTCGCGCAGGAAAGGCGTGACCTTGTCCGGCCGGCCCATGATGAGCGTGATCATGTCGAGCAGGTGACAGCCCAATTCGAGCATGATGCCGCCGGGATAGTGTGACAACCGTTCGCGGGATGCGGGATCGCTGGCGGAATTGATGCCGCCGCGCACGTAATGCACGTCGCCCAGCCAGCCCTCGCTCACCGCCTGCCGCACCAGGTTGAAACCGGGATTGTAGCGGAACATGTAGCCCATCTGGATGATGCAGTCCTGTTGCGCGGCCTTGTCGAGCAGCGCGCGCCACCGGGGGAGGTCCATGCCCGCCGGTTTGTCGAGATGGATATGCTTGCCGGCGGCGATGGCCTTTTCGCCCAGCGGCAGCAACTGCGGCACTTCGCTCTCAACGCAAATCATCTGAATGGTAGGGTCGTCGAGGACTTCCGCTTCCTCCAGCCACGTGAGGCCCTGCCAGCTATCCTCCTGCTGCCGCTGCTGACGCCAGCTATCGTCCGGCTCGCAGACGCCGACCAGTTCCCATTCGGGAAAGTTACGGAGCACGTTGAGCTTGCCCAAGGCATGCGAATGCCCGGTACCGAGCACGGCACAGCGGATTGGATTCACGATATCATCACCTCACCCTCACTGCGTATTCCATAGACTTGCCTGTCAGTATACTGGGCGGGTAAGCACGGTACAAAACAGGGGCAAGGCAATGGCAGTGCATGACAGTCAGCCGGGTGCACGTTGCGCGCTGTCTCTGTATGGTATAGATGGAAACTGACATTACGAAAGAATAAGGAGAATCACATGAAGCTCGTCACCTACGCAATCGATAGCGGCCCGCGCGCGGGTCTGCTCGACGGCGACCAGGTCTACGACTTGCAGGATGCGGCTGACGCCTTCACGGCCCAGGCCGGCGCGGCCGGAGCGAAGTTGCCTAATGAGGTCAAGGCACTGCTAGAACTCGGCGACGTCGGTTTGGGGCAAGCCCGCCGCGTCTTGGCGTTCGTGCAAGAGCAGGGCGGCGGTGCGACCTATGCCCATGCCGCCGGCGACGTGCAGCTTCTGCCGCCGATTACGCGCCCCGATAAGATAATCTGCCTGGCCGGCAATTTCGCCGACCACATTCGCGAGGGCGGCGGCGAACCCCCGGAAAAGTCGCACCAGACGCCGCGCTATTTCTGGAAGCCCAATTCGGTGCTCGTGGGGCAGGACCAGCCGGTGCGGTTGTGGGAGATGTCGTCCCACGTGGACTGGGAACTGGAGCTTGCCGCCGTCATCGGCAAGACCGGCCGCGACATTTCCGCCGCCGACGCGCCCGACTACATCGCCGGGTACACGATATTCAACGACATCTCGTCACGGGAAATGAATTTGCCGTGGGCGCGCGAAGAACGCGAGATGGACGACTTCTTCGACTGGCTCAACGGCAAGTGGTTCGACACCCACGGCCCCATGGGACCGTACATCGCCACTGCGGACGAGATTCCCGATCCCCACAATCTCGCCATGTCGCTCAGCGTCAACGGCGTCGAGCGGCAGCGCGGCAACACCGGCCAGATGATCTTCAACTGCTTTGAATTGATCGAGTACCTCACGCGCATTATCACGTTGGTGCCCGGGGACGTTATTTCCACCGGCACCCCGGCGGGAGTGGGCGAGGCAGCCGGTGTCTCCCTCAAAGACGGCGACGTCATTGAGGCGACTATCGAGCGGCTCGGCACGCTGCGCAATCCGGTGAGCGGCTAACTGAAGCTCCAAAGAGTGTCACGGCGCCCGCAATGACTGTACTCTTTGGCGTGAGAGCAGTGCTCTCACAAGGATGGGAGTCGAACCATCCCTAGAGTAAGTCGCGTATGTTGGTCCATTCGTCTTGAGCAAGATGTTGATCCGTTCATCCTGAGCTAGATGCTGATCCGTTCGTCCTGAGCTAGTCGAAGGATGAACGGATCTTCTCATTGCATAGACACATACAATGGTGCCGGGCTACTTCCTTGCACAGGCGATATATGCTCGCGCATGCAGGCGGCGCGCCGCACCACTGAATCCCAGGTTCAGGGCCAGACTGGGCACCCGAGCGAATGCCCCAGCATGCGCCATCGCTTCGGGTCCCAGACCAGATGCCGGGCCTGCGCAACCTGCCTGGCCGCGGCCGTACCAAGCCCACTGACGCCTTGCGGGTGTTAGAATGAAATTAATGCAGTCCGCAGACGGAAAGCGAGTGAAAATACCCATGGGCGTATGGCGGTGGTGGCAGTTAGCTCTGGCAGGTGTGGTCTTGACGCTGACACTCAGCGCTTGCGTGCCGAGCCTTCCCTTCATTTCATCCGGCGACGAGGCCGGTCTCCAGGAGCTCTTGGCGCAAGGACAGGAAGCCCTGCAAAAGGGCGACCTGGAATCGGCCATGGATATTTACAACGAGGGCGTCGACAGATACCCCGATGACTCCCACGTATTCCATCAGCGCGCCATCGTGCACGCGCAATTGGGCGACATCGCCAGCGCACTGCGGGACATGGACCGCTCGATCGAACGTGATCCCAGCGACGCCAGCCACATCTTCTTCCGGGCGGGCATTTTCCTCAACATCGGCAATCTCCAGGGCGCGCTGGAAGACCTTACGCGGCTAATTGAACTCGACCCGAGCTTCGTGGAAGCGTACTTGGCGCGCGCTTCCATCTACTATGCGCAGAACCGCCTGGATGAGGCCCTGGCGGACGTTAGCACCGCCATTCAACTGCGGCCCAACGAGCCGGAGCTCTATTTTCGTCGCGCCAGTCTCCGCCTGACCCGCAATGACTACGTCGGTGCGATTGACGATTTGACGAAAGCAGTCGAGATCAGCCCTGAGTATGCCGAAGCCTTTTACGTGCGCGGCTTGATCCAGCAGGTCCAGGGCGACTTGGAGGCTGCGCTCGCTGACCTGAGCGAAGCGGTCAAGCTCGCGCCGGACCAACCCCAGCCTTATGTTGCGCGGGCGGGCATCTTCCAAGAAATGGAGCGCTATGACGACGCCTTGGTGGACCTGCAACAGGCCGTGAACATCACGCCGCAGAGTCCGGAGCCGTATGCGGCGCGCGCTGAGGTGCACCGCGCCATGGGTCAGCTTCCGCAAGCCCTCGACGATGCCAATCGCGCCATCGATCTCGGCCAGGGCGACCCGCGCTACCTCGTGACGCGCGCGGCGATTCTCGCCGCTCAGAACAACAATACGCAGGCACTGCGCGACCTCGACAGCGCATTGGAAGTCGATCCCGGCCTGGCGCAGGCGCTGCTGCAGCGGGGAGAAATCTATGAAAAGCAGGGCGAGAAGCAGAAGGCCATAGACGATTTCAACCGCGTGCTCGCCATACCCGCATCGGATGACATGCGCGCACAGGCCGAAGAGGCGTTGGAACGACTGCGGAACTAGGCGCGGGTTCTCTTTACCAACTGCTGCCCGCTAGGAAGACCTCCCAATAAATCGCATGCAGGCGAGTGGAAACCCCTCTCCCGTCGAGGAGATCTTTGCGTAACCCTCGCCACAGCGAGGTAGTCCCCTCTCCCTTGACGGGAGAGGGTTAGGGTGAGGGTGAATCTGCTGTGAACGCCAGTAAGTTTGACTCTGATATGTATTGCCTGTACAAGTCATACGATTAGAACAGCAAGAAATCCCCTCACCCCGGCCCTCTCCCCAAGGAGAGGGGGTATCTTCTTGCCCTTTGGACCTAGTTATGCAAAGGTCTCCGTTGAGGGAGAAAGAACTGCCTCGCTGCCGCGCGGGTTAGGCAAGAGATTCCGTCAAGGGAGAATGAATCTCTTCGCTGCTGCTAGAGTTACGCGAGGGAATTCCTAGGGCGAGCCCAGCGCACACTAACAGGTGGCCCGACGCCGGGTTCTGCGCATCACCGCTCGTGCCAATCCCAACCCGTGTGCCTTTAGGTAGCGGCCCCATCCGCAAGGGGTTGCGTCGTCCTCACTGCCCCCTTGGGGTTGGTCGCATGTTCCTTCTCCGGTCCTATGGCTTCCATTGCCGAGAGCAGCCCGAAGAGTATCCCCAGCAGGATGCCAATACTGTGTACGAAAAGGCTGTCCACGAGGCTGTGGGCGGAGAAGGCGGCCACGCTTCCCATCAATCCCAGCGCCAGCACGCGTCCCCAAGCATCCGGCGACCGCCGCGAAGCGCGCGCGGCCACACGCCACACGATTACCAAGAAGAGCAAGAACGCACTGAAGGTTAGCAACCCACCTTCGGCCGCCAGATTGAGGTAGTAATTGTGAGCGTGGCCCACGCCGGTCGGCCAGCCGGGGAGCGCATACGTCTCGTATGCTCTGGGGTAGTTGCCAATGCCCACGCCAAGATAGGGGTTTTCAGCGAACATCTGCCAGCCGGCATACCACTGCGAGACTCTCTCCAGGATTGCCCAATTGTCGGGGTTGGGACCGGCGCGCAACTCCTGCACCAAGCGTGTGCCGTAGACGTACAGGTCGGTTACCCGGGAGAGTATGGCCTCCGGCACCACGCCCAATACGAGCACAATCAGGGATCCCGTCAATCCAGCGTATGCCAGCGCAACGGCGCGCAGCCGATTGCGCTGGCTCTCGAGCAGCCAGACCAGGCTCAGCGCAGCCAGCGTCCCAAGCCACGCGCCCCGAGAGAGGCTGACCAATATGCCGCACCCGATTGCCAGGGCCACGCCCCAGCCGACCAAGCGCAGGGCAGGCCGCGGCGCAAGCAACGCGATAGCTACGGCAATGGGCAACACGAGCGCCAAGTAACCGCCGTACGGGTTAGGTTGCCCAAACGTGCCGTGCGCCCGCATCAAGATGCCACCCGCGAGAAAGTGCGGCGGGCCGATGCGGAAAGCAACCTGGAGCAGGCCGATCCCGACTTCCACCAGCGCGGCCAGCAACAGGACACCCACCAATGCCGCCAGCACCCGGCGGCTCCGCACCGTGGTAGCGGTGACAAGATAGATGACAAGCAACTCCGACCACTTGCTGATCTCTTTGAGGCTCAGCAGCAGGCTCTCTGCCGCCAGCAAAGAGAGGACCATGGGGATCAGAACGATGACGATGGGGATGGTCAGCGTAGGCAGCGCGGGCGCGCGCCACCGCCCCGCAATCATGCCCGCGAGCCAGGAAAGGCCGATGAGCGCCACGAGTGGCTCGTTGATCGTTATGTCTACGCTGTCAGGCAAGCTGATAGTACGCACGCTGCCAAACGGCACGGTGAAGAGAAGCATGCCCACACCCACGGCCGGATGGAGGAAGACGGCCAAGGTCCCGGCGACTCCACCTAACGCTAGCAGCGCCCACAGGGGCGGCAGAAACCAGGCCACCAGAAGGACGCTGAGCATGCCGACGAAGCCGAGCATGCGCCAGCGTCGCAGGGAGAAGCGCTGGCGGGCGTGGAATTGGTTGGAGAACACAGCGCCACGTTCTATCATGGGTCTCACTATAGCATGAGAGAGCGCGACAATCGGGAGATAGACAACAGGTGATTAAAGAGGAACCCTTGCGCTGGCGGGAAGTGGCCCAGGCGGTGCGGCACCAGCACATCGGCTGCGGCGTGATCTATCGCGAGAAGGTCGATTCGACGATGGAGGTCTGCCACGACCTCGCACGGGCAGATGCCGACCCTGGGGTAGTTGTCGTAGCCGATGCCCAGAGCGCCGGACGGGGCCGGCAGGGCCGCACTTGGCAAGCGCCTCCCTATACCTGTCTGCTCTTCTCCGTTCTCCTGCGGCCGACGCTGGCGCGCGACCAGTGGCTGCACGTGCTGTGGCCGCTGGCGCTGGCGCTGCAAGAAGCTACCCAGCGCGTTACGGGAATCCGGGCGGCGATCAAGTGGCCCAACGACCTCGTGGTGGAGGGCAAAAAGCTCGGGGGGCTGCTTGCCGAGACGGCGGTGGACGGCGTGGTGGTCGGCGCGGGGCTGAACGTGAACTTTCCCGCGGCTGACCTCCCACTCGACCAGCCGGCGGCCACAGTCTCAGACGCATTGGGGCGGCACGTCTCGCGGGAAGCGCTCCTCAACGAGTGCCTCCGGTCGTTGCAGCAGTGGTATGATCGGTGGCTGGCGGCGCCGGAGGAGGTGTGGCAAGCCTGGCGCGCCGGATCCTACCTGCTAGGGAAGCCTGTAGACATCACGGTCAGTGGGACAGTTTACAGTGGTGTCGCGGAAGAGCTCGACCGCAACGGCTACCTCTGCCTGCGCACAAGCAACGGGCATCTGCACCGTTTCGCCGCCGGCGATACGCGCGTTCGCCTCAGCCACCAGGAGTGACGGCGTTGTGCAGAGATCTCGCTGTGGTTGCGGAAGAGACCGAGGGGCTACTCTTCCGCCGCGCCTTCCGCCGTCTGCATTTCGATGACGACACGCCGCTCGTCGCCCGTCCCAGTGGAGTGCGTCGCGACGTCGTCGTCCTCAGCGAGGGTGAGGTGGATGATGCGCCGTTCGTGGGGCGGCATCGCCTCTAACGTGATTGCCTTGCCGTTCTCGCGGACGAGGTCCGCCAGGCGGCGGGCCATGCCGGTGAGCAACTCTTCCCGTCGCTGGCGGTAACCGTCAATGTCAACCACCACGAGATCGTGCTCGCCGAGTTGTTTCGTCAACATGAGGTTGAAGAGGAACTGTATCGAGCGCAGCGTCGTTCCCCGCTTACCGACGAAGGTGTCGGCGCCCTCACCGGAGACGTTGAGCCGGAGCGGGTCGGTGCCGGTCACCTCCACGGTGACCTCGCTGCCGAGATGGTGAAAGAACTCGCGGAGCAATTCCGTTGCATCGTTGAGCTGCTCCTCGGCAAGCGGCAGGTCCGGTTCTTCCGGCGCCGGCTCAGGAACGGCAGATTCCTCCGCGGTTTCGTCCGCTTCAGCTTCGTCAGGGGCGCCTTCAGGTTTTAGTTCCACGAGAACACGAGTTTCCTCTCCGCCAATGCCAAATAGACCGCCGGTGCCGGCACTGATAACCCGGACTGTTACCGCATCGCGAGAGGCGCCGAGTTCCGCGAGGGCGTTTTGAATCGCATCTTCAACTGTCTTGCCGGTTGCTTCAACGCTTTCCGCCACCTTTTCTCTTCTCCCTCTTGCGCGACCTTGATTTGCCAGAATTGGGCGCCGGTTTTGGCGCACCGTTTCCCTGGTCGTCGGCGTTATCCAGGCCGAGTTCTTGTAGAGTCGTCTCAGTAAGCTCAGGTATGGCCGTTCGCTTCATTCCCCCAAATGATAACCCACCCAAGAGTCCGCCGGGGCGCGCCTGCGCTTCACCCTCAGATGTTTTAGCGGGCGCTTGCGGCTTCTTTTCACGCTTCTTCTCAGTGGTAGCCGGCGCAGCGGGCGGCGCTTGTGCCTCCTTACCATTCTCTGCCTTGGTGGCTGCCGGTGCGGCGGCCGGGGCAGCGAGCGGTCTCTCTAAACTCTTGTCCCGCATGATGACCCACTGTTGGCCGATGCTGAAAATGTTCGATACCACCCAGTATAAGGCAAGTCCCGCGGGAAACTGCATGGCGAAGAATACAATCATGATGGGCATGAATTGCATCACGTTTTGGATCATCTGCTGCTGCGGGTCGTTGGTCATGCGGTTCATCAACATGCGTTGCACCACCCACTGGGTGGCGCCTGCGGTGAGCGCCAACGCGCCGGGCAGCTTGAACGGCAGGTCCACACCCGGCGGCAGCCAGACGTCCGGCACGGACAAGTCGGCAAGCCACAGAAACGCCATCTCCAGGCCGGCTTTCGTGACTTCGTCATTGGTCACGCCGATGATGGCCCAGTAGAGCGCGAAAAGCACGGGCAACTGCGCGAGCTGGGGCAAGCACCCCATGAGCGGATTGACGCCGTGCTGCTTGTAGAGATCCATCTGCGCCTGCGCCATGGCTTGGCGGTCGCCCTTATGTTGCCGCTGCAACTCCTTCAGGCGCGGCGACAGCAACTGCATCCGGCGCGACGACCGGAGACTCGTGACACTGAGGGGAAAGAGCACGAGGCGGACGATTATGGTGAAGAGGATGATGGCAATGCCGAAGCTGCCGGTTAGGTCGTTGAGTGCGAGCAAGCCGCTCTGCAGACCACCGACGAGATAATCGTTCCAAAGAGTGCTGAAAAATTCCACTGGGACCGTTTTCTCTTCCTAAACCAACGCGCTCTAACGCTGCCGTCGTCCTGCAGAGCCGCCAAGAGCCGCGCGCGGCCAATTCATCGCTTCCGCGTGAGCCTCGCGCCGCCTCACTGAGTCCAAATGCCCCCTACGCGCGCCTGGAAGGGCCGCCGGCCGCGCCGTCTTCACCAGCGATTTCCGGTACGGGATCGACGCCGCCGGGATGGAACGGGTGGCAGCGCGCGATGCGCTTGATGCCGAGCCAGCCGCCCCGAAGCAAACCGTACTCCGCAATCGCGTCGTAGCAATACTCCGAACAAGTCGGCGCGTAGCGGCAACTCGGCGGCAGCAGCGGTGAAAGCGCCAGCCGGTACACCTGAATGAGGCGAAGTGCAACCGATTTGCCAACGGACACGTATAGCACTCTCCCAATTCCCGCCTCTTTCAAGGCCGTGCCTCCGAAACTTACGGCCGGTCCGGTCTGTACTCACCAGGCAACAGGTCCGCTTGCTTGAGCACCGCGGTCACGTGCCGATCCAGTTCCCAAAAAGAGACTCTGACCGCCCCCCGCCGAGCAACGAAAACCAAGTCCATGCCAGGCCGCAGGTGGGGATAGTGAAAGCGCACAGACTCGCGCAGCCGCCTGCGGACACGGTTTCGGGTTACCGCATTCCCCAGACGTTTCGATGTGATGAAACCACAGCGGCTGATCGTGAGGCGATTCGGCCTGGCGATAAGTCTGATAGTCTGCGCCGACTTCATCGCAGACGCAGACCACGCTTTGCCGTGTGCCAGAACGGCAGCAAAATCACGTTGTTTCTTGATCTTCTCCGTTTGGTTCTATCCTCATGGAGAGCCTGCACGTAGGATCCGTGCCGCATCGGCTCTCGCTCAAGTGTTCCCACGCTGGGGCGCGCCCAAATTGCGCGCCTGAACGGAAAGGATTAAGAAGGTCGGGCAGGCTTAGACAGTAAGACGCGTGCGCTGCTTGTCTCGTCTATGCTTTATGATCCGCCGCCCTGCCCGCGTGGCCATGCGCGCACGAAATCCGTGCTTCCGCAACCGGCGCCGCACTTTCGGTTGATAGGTTCTCTTTGGCATCCAGCAATATCCTTCTTTCCTTCATCTTGATTCACTATAGCACTCCGCTGATTCAGCGGTCAAAGCAGTTGGGGCCGCCTTGGCGCCACAGGAGGAGGCTGCCAATGCCGCCTATTGCTTTGAAAGCCGCCGCTTTAGGAGCGGCCCACTTGGCGGGCAGTTTCGCTCGCGCAGGAGGATGCGGGCCGATCGCGCAAATACCGCGACAAACCTCAGATTGGAATTCGAGGACGGCCATAGCTCCCTTCTTACGAATTGGAAGGATTCTGTATACAGCCGCCTGGGCGGAGTAGTTAGGTCATGTTTGTATGTGTTGAGAAATTCGTTGACAGAATTGATGACAACTATCGGTGGTTCTGCCTGCAAGTAAGACCCAATAGGATGTCATTCCTGTAAGTGTCAGGTAATTCGTTGACAGATCTGGTAGAACATTGATGAGTGTCAATCACCAGATCTGGAGGCAACTGATGCGGGATAATAGTAGTGACAAGACCATTGAACGGAACCTCATGCAGAAGTGGCGTTTCCTCATCGCCGAGTACGAACGGGTCAAGGCCAAGCAGCATCCCCAGTTCCGCTTCCTGCAGGACTTCTATGCGTTCCATGGTACCAGTCGCCAGACCTTCGCCAAGTACTACAACCGTTTTCTGCAACTGCGCAGCGACGACGCCCTGCTGCCGCGCAAGCGCGGCCCCAAGTGGAAGAGCCGCCGCACCTTGCCCTACATCGAGCAGAAGGTGCTGGAGCAGCGCCGCAAGGGTATCAACCGCTATGAGATCTGTGCCATACTCAAACCGGTACTCAAAGCGCACACACCCTCACCCTCGACCATCTACGCCATTAGCAAGCGCCATGGGCTCAACCGTCTGAAACCGGCCATGAAACAAGCCAAGCGCACCATCATCAAGACCCGCGCGGGCGAACTGGGGCATCTGGACTGCCATTACCTCAGCCGCGACCTGCTCCTGGACAGCTCCCAGCGCTACTACCTGGTCTCCGTGCTCGATGCCTGCACCCGTCTGGCTTGGGCTGAAGTGGTGCCTGACCTCAAGAGCCTCAGCGTCATGTTCGCCGCGCTCAAGAGCATCAACCTGCTCAACGTTGAGTACGGCATCCAGTTCGAAGCCATCCTCACCGATAACGGTCCTGAGGTGGCGGCACGCACGAAACCGGCGCAGCATCCCTTCGAGCGCATGCTGCTGGAGCTCGGCATCAAACACCGCTACACCCGGCCCTACCGACCCCAGACCAACGGCAAGATCGAACGCTTCTGGCGGACCCTGAACGACGACCTGATCGAAGGCACGACGTTCGAGAACCTGACGGAGTTCCAAAACGAACTGATGCAATACCTCCTGTACTACAACACGGAAAGACCACACCAAGGCCTGAAGGGGCATACGCCTCTTCAAGCTCTGCAAAATCTGTCAACGAATTAGTCAACATTTACAATCCGAACGGAGCGCAGCGCAGTGAGGAATCTTGTGTGGTGAGGCGAGGAACTAGCCGGACCGTGGGTCCTAGATTCCTCGCTGCGCTCGGAATGACATGGATTGTATTCACTGACAATTGAGGGAAGAGTCTGTCAACGAATTACTCAACACATGCAGGAGCGACAATAGCAGTCCACGCTGTTTTGTGGGCAGGAAATCCTGTCGAATAATCACCTGACGTCTACAATTCTAATCGAGGTTTCTCGGCAAGTCAGGATTCTTCGAGTGGTTTCCCCGGCATGCACGGTGGGCACCGCGAGGAAAAGGCTACGGCCTACACGAGAATGCTCTCTTCCCAACCCTCTTCTCGGGGCACACATGTGCAGCCCTAGCCCTCCACTTGAGACCAAAGCCGGCCTGTGAGAGACGCGGCCTCTATGCGCTTGTGCGGATCACCAAGTACGTAATTGGGAACTCACCATTGTTGCGCAGGCCGTGGCGGGTTCCTTCCGGCGCAAAGAGCGCGGCCATAGCCTCCATGGGGTGCTCTTCCTCGCCAAGGGTTGCCATGCCGCTGCCCGCGATCAGAAACATGATCTCTTCGCCCTCATGCTCGTGGGGTGGGTGGGCCGCCTCGCCCGGGTTGATCGAAGAGAGATGGAGGCTCAGCACCTCGGCGCCGGCCTGCTCGCCCACGAACGGCAAAGAGAAGCCCCGTTCGTGCACGCGCTTGCGCGCTTCATCCCACGAAATGACGACCGGCTGTTTCATTGCGCAATCCTTTCGCATTCTTAGGTTCACGTACCGGCAAAAGTATTTTTTTGTTGCTTGTCATCCAAGAGACTGGATTCCGGCTCAGTTGCGATGGAAGAACGTGTCCACAAGCCGGTCTACGTCCGTGGGCCCGCAACCATATTTTTCCATGAAACTCTCATGAATTCGCTCTTCGTGTTGGGTAGGCTGCTGCAGAGGCAGGGAGATAGTCGTGCGGTCCTTCTCCCCGGATTCTAAACTCGCGATGTCCATCTCCTGATCGAGCCGCGCGGCCGGCGCGCCGTAGGCCGGCTCGGCATTCTCGCGCACTGCCGCAGCAATGCTGATCAATTCGTCGGCCACTTGCACTTGATCCTCGGTCAAAGGGTAACGGCTAAAGGGGTTTTCCCAGGTTACGATCCGATCGGTAAGGGGCACTTCAAGACGTTCGAGAATCTCTATCCCGTTTCTCTCGCTCGTCATCCGCTGTGGCAGAACCGGCGTGCTCTGAGCGCCAGACTGCAGGGCGTCAGCGGCAACAGTGTGGACTTCATCGCCCACAATAGCGCCGTGCGTACCGTCAATCTGCGAGAATCGAAACGCGCCGCGACCCAGCGACCGCGCATGGATGACATTGGAGTAGGCGGACAGCGCTGCTACCCCGTTGGCAAATTCAATGATGCCAATCGAGAGCCGTTCGTCCGCATGGTGCCGCAGCCTGTGGTCGATAATGGGAACGACCGGGCTGGTATGCGATATGCCCATGATGCCCGTGGGGTCCGCGCCTGCCCAGAGGCGCAGAATGCTCATGCCGTGGAAACCGCCCTCCTCGAAGATGCGATAGATGCGGCTAACCGCGCCGATGGCGCCGGAATCAATGACCGCCTGCCGCAGGCGCATGAGCGGCTGACGGTGATAGTTCTCCGCCACTTCCAGCTTGACGCCGTTCTGCCGCGCGGTCTCAATCATGAGATCGGCCAAGGGCAGGGTGACGGCGATGGGTGTCTCGACGATCTGGTGGACGCCGTGCGAAGAGAAGAAACAGCTCAGGGCGTGATGCGCGTCGCCGGGCACAACGATGTCGGCAATATCGAGCGTTTCGTTCTTGATGAGGTCGCGCACGGACGTATACGCCTTACAACCATAGCGGGCCGCCACCTCTTGCGCCCGTTCCTCTTTTGCGTCGCATACCGCCACAAAGTTGAATACGTCATCCAGGGCGCCAATAACCGGAGCGTGAGCGCCTCCGCCCCGCCGTCCCGCGCCGATCAATGCGATATTGAGACGTCCCATGGTTGCAACCTTCCCTTCTTTACTATCAAAAGGTCTCACAGGAAACCGTCCGGCATCGTTGCCACGCCACTTACAGCCGTATGTGCCCGCAGCCACGCTACCGCCATTCTATGGTACGCTGGCACGTGCTGAAAAGGACTTAGGAGCGATTAATGCCTGAACCATTACAGATTGAAGTGACCCGCGGGGACATTGTCGAAAGCGCACATCGTGCCCACGCCGCGGTCGTCGACTCGGCGGGAAACATCCTATACGCTGCCGGCGAGCCGGAGCGCGTTACGTTTCTGCGCTCGTCCGCGAAGCCGATCCAAGCGCTCGCCATGGTGGAGAGCGGCGCCCCGGCGCACTTCGGATTCACCGATCGCGAGATCGCGGTCATGTGCGCATCACACTCGGGTGAGCCGTTTCACGTTGCTGCCGTCCAGAGTGTCTTGCGGAAGATCGGGCTGGACGAGGGAGCGCTCGCCTGCGGCACGCACGCGCCCGGCCACGGCCCAAGTGCGGCGGCGCTTATCCGGGACGGTGAAAGCCCGCGCAAAATTCACAACAACTGTTCCGGCAAGCACGCCAGCATGCTTACCCTCTGCCGGCACGAAGGCTGGCAAACCGAGGGGTACACCGCGCCGTCCCATCCGGTACAAGTGCGCCTTCGCCGCGTCTTGGCTGAAATGGCCGGTCTCGCGCCGGAAGACGTCTATGTGGCCGTAGATGGATGCAACGCGCCAGTCTTTGCCATTCCGCTCCGGCACATTGCCCGCGCTTTCGCCGTGCTGGCTGGACCCACCGCCGTCCCACCTGACCGTGAAGCCGCAATCCAGCATATTTCGCGCGCCATGCGTGCGCACCCTGAAATGGTGGACGGCACTGGCGGCTTCACGACGAATCTCATGCGCGTGGCGGGCGATAACATCGTGTCTAAGAGCGGAGCGGAGGGACTCTTTTGCGCGGGCGCGCTCTCCCAGGGCTGGGGCATTGCCGTCAGAATAGAAGACGGCAGCGCGCGGGCGCATCCCGTCCTGGTGCCGGAACTACTGGCGGAGCTGCGGTTGATCAGCGCCGACCAGCGCGACCGGCTGCGCGAACTGCACACTGCACACGTCTACAATACGGCCGGCGTCGCGGTAGGCGAGATGCGGCCGCACCTCAACCCAACGGGCTCAATTCTGTCCAAAGCAGAAGCGCCACGGCAATAGCGCCGACAGCGCCGTACTCCAACACCACCGCGAAACCGAGTTTTCCGGCGTGATGCGCGCGCATCAGTCCCAGCATCACGTGAACATGCAACAGGAGGGCGAGCGCCTCCTGAAAGGTCGGCAGCGGCCAGTATTCCAGCGCCCACGTGATCTCGCCTACGATTACTGCCGTCAGCAAGCTGTACGTTTGCCAGGCGGAACCCGGCAATCCCTCGCGAAAAAGCACCGACACACTCGCGGCATGGGCGGCGAAGGCGGCAAGCGCTGCGTGGAGGAAGATATTGAGGTTCCACGTATCGAGCGTGACAAAGAGCATGAACAGGGCAAGGTAGGCGATTGCCTGGTTGGGCCACGTGTAGGAACGCGCGCCGCTGCCAAAACGGCTCCGGTGATAGTCCACAATCGCTACGAAAAACAGGATGCCGAATATGCCGCTCCCAACCAGCGTTGCGCGTTCATCGGGAATGGTGCGCCAGAAGAGCGCGCTCGCAAGCGTAAGCAAGAGGGGCGCCAGCATCCACGCGAAGTCTTGGCGCCTGGCCCCAATGATCTGGCGCGACGCCGCTATGACGACACCGAGCAGCACGACAACGGCTACCGCCAGGAGCGGCATGGTCGCCCGGGTCGTGAACAGCACGCCGGCCGTCGCAATGACGCTCAGCACGATGAGCCGGTCGAACTGTAACCGCTGGTACCAATTCTGCACGATAGCCGCCTACTCCCCAGAGTAGTCCCTTGTACGATTCAGGCCGGCTGCCAAGCACATCTCACGCTCCTCCATGCGGGGTCACAAGTGAAAGAGAAATGGAGCCGGTCCGGTCCGTTTGCAAACTGCCTGGCAGAGCCGCGCGCATAGCGCTCAGGGGCAGGATAGCATGATTTTACTTTTGACACTTTGGGCACCCAAGACTATACTCAAAGTAACCTGAGCACATGCTCCCGGCGGTATGTGGCGACGTAGCCAAGTGGTAAGGCGAGGGTCTGCAAAACCCTTATACAGCGGTTCGATTCCGCTCGTCGCCTCCAGAGATTCTCCGCTCGTACTCATCGTGAAAAGTAAGCCCCCAAGCGCCTGCGAAGGCGCTGTTTTGCTTTAAGTGGAAGCCATCCTCTCAACCCATGCCGGACTGCGCAAGAGGCCGTCTCTTCCCACGGGAACGGGTTGGGGCGAGGGCCACTAGCATCGCCGCCGGCCACTCCCAGCCACACGGTTGCAGGGCGCGCACATCTCAATGGCAAAGCGCCACGCAATACCCGTGCCGGATGGCTAGATGAGAAACGAGCGCAGCACGTGCCGGAGCGCAATCTGCTGCTGATGGATGCGGTCGGACAAGGGTTGCCGTCCCGGCGTTTCGAAACCCACGACGCGCCGGATGACCCCATGCCGCAGGAGGGTCGGTTCCAAAGCGCCGGAGCGGCTGGTACGCACGGAACCGGGATTGGACACCACCAGGCCGCTGCGGTTGTAGTTGCCGTCCACGTGGTCGCCGCCGCACACAGGATAGCCGCGAGACTCGATAGCATCTAAGAGGGCGACGTCATCAGCGACGATACGCGCAAAGAGCGCGCGGTCGCGCACCCCGCTTTCATACATGTAGAAGCACTGGGAGCTCACGTCCTCGTGCAGGGAAACAAGCAGGTCCGCCTGCTGTCGCCCGAGAAAATCCAGGACGATCTTATTCTCAGGCTGGGCGGTAGGGCGTTCGAAGTGGCGGTTGAGGTCGACGGCGCCGTTGCCGCGGATGCCGCGCGCAAAGCCAAACGGATTGATGAGGGGCAGGAAGAGAATGCGCGTATCCGTAATGAAGGCATGGTCTGCCTGCGCTTCCCAGAATTCCAGCAAACCAAGAGGGCCCGCGATTTCGTCACCATGCGTGCCGGCGACGATGATTGCGCTGCGCGGGCCATCCCCAATCACGCCGGCCAGAATGGGAAAACGGAGGCCAAAGCGCTCCACTTCGCCGATTTCACACAGTTCGAGCTGAGGGCAACGGTCGGCAAGCGACTGATAGCGGCGCACAAGTTCCCATACGCGGTCGGGGTCACGGCGCGGCATTGTTTAGGCGCTATCCTGGCGGCCCTGCAAGGCGCTCGCGATGGTGCTCTCGTCGGCGTATTCGAGGTCCGCGCCGGTGGGCAAGCCGCGCGCGAGCCGCGTAATGCGGGAAGCGTGCGTTGCCGCGACCTGCGCCACGTAGCTCGCCGTCGTGTCGCCCTCGTGGTCGGCGTCCATCGCGAGAATCAACTCCTCAACCGGTTGCGCCTGCAGCCGTTCCACAAGTTCGGCAATCTTCACGTCTTCCACGTTGCGGCCTTCGAGCGGCGACAGTGAGCCGTGGAGCACATGGTAGAGACCCGCATAGAGACCGGTACGCTCGATAGCCAGCAGATCGAGCGGCTCCTCGACGACGCAGATGCGGTTTTGGTCGCGGTCCGGGTCCTGGCAGATGGGGCAGGGATCGTCCTCGCTCAGATTGTAGCACCGGGAACACCACACCGTGTGGGCGCGTAGGTTGACCAAGGCGGCAGAGAGATTGCGCGCCAGGTCCGGTGATGAGCGGAGGAGGTAGAAGGCGAGACGTTGCGCTGTACGCGGGCCGATGCCGGGCAACCGGGATAGCTCCTCGATGAGCCGCGCTACGGGTGCGGGCAGGCTCATCCGCGCCATCGCTTTGGTGTCTCCTTGCTTGAGAGGTCGGTGAGACCTAGGTCAGGCCGGGGATGTTCATGCCGCCCGTGACCGCGGAAAGGCGGCGGCCCGCAAGCTCTTGCGACTTGCCCACGGCATCGTTGACAGCGGCGACCAGGAGGTCCTGCAGCATGGCAACGCCTTCCTCGTCAACCTCACCCTCCGGAGTGACAGTTGACTCTAAGACGTCTGGGAGAATTTCAATGGCATGCACTTTCTGGTGGCCGGTCATCACGACCTTCACCGCGCCACCACCTGCCGTGCTCTCCACGGTCTCCCTTTCCAGTTCTTCCTGGACCTTCGTCATCTTTTGCTGCATTTGCCGCAGCATCTTCATCGACATGCGCAGTTCTCCTCCGTAGTGGCTGTGTATTCACAGCATACCAGATGGGCGAATAGACGAATAGGAGCCCACTCCGTTCTTTACTTTTCAGTCTGACAATGCCTATAATGGTGCCAGACCACAGTGAATACGTGGGCTTTGATCCGCTTTGCCCGGCAAAGTAAATCGTGGGAAGAGTAGAGGTAACCAGTGCAAGAATCACCGACGACTGAAGAACCGCTGACGATGGAAGCCCTGTTGGGGGAGATTGAGAGTTCCATACGCACGGTACGGCGCGGCGACGTGGTTGAGGGAATCGTGGTGCAAGCCGCCGACGACGAGATAATGGTGGATATCGGCCTCAAGGCAGAAGGCATCGTCTCCGGCAGGGAACTTGCGCGCATGGATGAAGCGCTCGACATGAGCGTTGGTGAAAAAGTGCTGGTGTACGTAGTTAATCCGGAAACTGCCGAGGGGCACGCGCTCCTCTCGATTCGACGTGCCATGGCAGAGCGCGCCTGGCGGGAAATCGAAGAGCGTTACCACAAGGGCGAAATCCTGGAGACTTCCGTTATCGACGCCAATAAAGGCGGCGTCATCGTCGACATCGGTCTGCGCGGCTTCGTGCCGAGTTCCCAGCTCGTCTCCCTGGAACGGCCGCCGAATCGCGACGCGAGTGAGGAAGACCTCTTGGCACGCCTCTCCGAGCTTATCGGGCGCGAACTCAAGCTGAAAATTATCGAAGTGGACCGCCGCCGCAACCGCCTCATTCTTTCAGAACGTCTGGCGGAGCGCGAGATGCGCGCGCAGCAGCGCGAACAGTTGCTCCAAGAACTCGAAGTTGGCCAGACGCGCGAAGGCGTCGTGAGCAACCTGTGCAGCTTTGGCGCGTTCGTCGACCTGGGAGGCGCCGACGGACTGGTGCACATATCGGAGATATCCTGGAGCCGGGTCGAAGACCCGAGCGAGGTGCTCGGTGTCGGCGAAAAGGTGGAGGTCTGCGTCCTCAGCCTGGACCACGAGAGCAAGAAAATCGGCCTCTCGATCAAACGCACGCAGAAAGACCCCTGGGAAGGCATCGAGGCGCGCTATCCGGTGGGCATTGAGGTGCCCGGGATTATCATCAAAATTGCTCCCTTTGGAGCGTTCGTCCGCGTCGAGGACGGCATCGAAGGCCTGGCGCACAACTCCGAAATGACGCCGGAAGGCCGTGACCTTCTGGATGAGGGGCAAGAACTCACTTTCCGCGTGCTCAGCGCCGACCCGCAACGCCACCGCATGCGGCTGTCTCCCATAGACCTGGAAGAAAAGCTGGGGCATTTGCTGGCGCAAGCGGAGGAAGAAGATTCAGCCGCCGACGAGGAGCTGGAGCATACTGGGGCGGTGCCGGAGGGTGAGGCCGGAGACAACTAGAGAGACACTAAGGCAGAGAGGCAGGCCTTGTGTCGCTGCCTCCAGGTGACGATACGCGACGCACACAGCTTGCGGACTTCTGCAAAGAAGACTGCGGCAATGGAGCCGGGGAGAGTTGTCGTGAGTCCGCTGTTCGATAGATATACGGAACGAGCCAAGCGGGCGCTTATGTTTGCGCATGAAGAATCTCGCAAGCTCAACCATGACTATATCGGCACGGAGCACCTGTTGCTCGGCTTGGTGCGCGAAGAGCAGTGTGTAGCGGCCAAGATCCTGTCCAGCATGGACGTTGATGCGGCCAAAGCGCGCGCTGGCGTGGAAAACGTCACAGCACGAGGCAAACAAAGTGTCGTTGGCAACATCAATCTAACCGAGCGGGGGAAGAAAGCAATCGAGCATGCTGCTGAAGAATCCCGCCTGATGGGGCACGGCTACATCGGTACAGAGCACGTGCTCCTCGGTCTCGTGCGCGACGGCAAGTGCACGGGCGCGCAAGTCCTCTCCGGCTTGGGAGTGGGCCAGGCGAGAGTTCGCAGTGCAATAGAATTCACTGTAGCTCGAAGCCAAGAGGGTCAGGCAGAGAAGGAAGCCAAAGAAGGAAGATTGAGCCTGTCGCCGGGCGCCCAGAAGGCGTTTGGGCTTGCGGCAGACGAGGCGCGCCGGTTGGGTCACAGCGAAATCGGCACCGGGCATTTGCTCCTCGGCCTCGCCCGCGAAGGCAAGGGGTTTGCGGCAGGTGAGTTACAGGGCCTCGGCGTGGATGTGCAACGCGTGCGGCAACAGGTTAGTCAAGCGGTAAGCCAAGGAGAAGCCTCGTGAGTCCCTTGTTCGATAAATATACCGATCGAGCGAAGCGGGTCCTCATGCTTGCGCAAGAAGAAGCGCGCCGCTTCAACCATAACTACATCGGCACCGAGCATCTCTTGCTGGGCCTCGTGCGCGAAGGCGAGGGCATCGCCGCCAAGGTGCTCTACGACATGGGCGTCGACCTTACGAAAGTGCGCAGCGCGGTGGAGTTTATCATTGGCCGCGGCGAGCGCGTCAACGTGGGTGACATCAGCCTGACGCCGCGGGCCAAGAAAGTAATCGAACTCGCCGCAGAAGAGGCGCGGCGTCTCGGCCATAACTATATCGGCACGGAACACCTGCTGTTGGGTCTGGTGCGAGAAGGCGAAGGCATTGCCGCCGGCGTGCTGGAGAGCTTGGGTGTGAGCCTGGAAAAAGTCCGGCAGAAAGTTATCCAGTCGGTGAGCCAGCAGCCTTCGCGTATGACGCAAGAAAGCAGCGGCCGCCAGTCTTCCTCGCGTACGCCCCTCATCGACCAGATGGGCATCGACCTCACCGCCGCGGCACGCAGCGAGAAACTCGATCCCGTCATCGGACGCCAGCAAGAAATCGAACGTGTGGTACAAATCCTCTCCCGCCGCACGAAGAACAATCCGGCCCTCATCGGCGAACCCGGCGTCGGCAAGACGGCAATCGTGGAAGGGTTGGCGCAGCGGGTCGTGTCGGGAGACGTGCCCGAGACCTTGCTTGGGAAACGTCTGCTTACCCTCGACATCGGGGCTCTCGTCGCCGGCACGAAGTATCGCGGCGAGTTCGAGGAACGCCTCAAGAAGATTCTCGAAGAGATTCGCGGTTCCGGCGATTGCATGCTGTTTATCGACGAGCTCCATACGCTCGTTGGCGCAGGGGCGGCGGAAGGCGCGGTGGATGCTGCCAACATCCTCAAGCCAGCGCTGTCGCGGGGCGAACTGCAATGCATTGGCGCGACCACGCTGGACGAGTATCGCAAGTACATCGAGCGCGACGCGGCCTTGGAGCGCCGCTTCCAGCCCGTGCACGTGCGCGAACTCGACATCGAGGAGACGATCGCCGTGCTCCAGGGCGTCAAGGAGCGCTACGAAGAACACCATAAAGTGCACATCATCGACGAAGCCGTCAAGGTGGCGGCGGAAATGTCCGGCCGCTACGTGACGGACCGCTTCCTGCCGGACAAGGCAATCGACTTGATTGATGAGGCGGCTTCCCGCGTGCGCATCCAGCAGGCGAATACCTCGAATGCGCTACGCAACGCCGTGAAGGACCTCGACGGCATCGTGCGCGAAAAAGAAGACGCCATCGAGAGCCGCCAGTACGATGAGGCGGTGGGTCTCGGCGAAAAAGAAGCGGAACTGCGCAAGAAGATCGAAGACCTCGAATCCGACTGGCCGAATACGGAAGAGAAATGGCCGGAAGTGACCAAAGAAGACGTGGCGACGGTGGTCTCCATGTGGACGGGCATTCCGGTGACGCGCATCGCCCAAGAGGAGTCGGAACGGCTGCTCCACATGGAAGAAAACCTCCACGAGAAAGTGGTGAGCCAGGAAGAGGCCATCAGCAACGTCTCCAAGGCCGTGCGGCGGGCGCGCGCCGGTCTCAAAGACCCCAAACGGCCCATCGGCTCGTTTATCTTCGTCGGCCCCACCGGTTCCGGCAAGACCTACCTCGCCCGGGCGCTGGCTGAATTCATGTTCGGCAGCAGCGATGCCATGGTGCGACTCGACATGTCGGAATACATGGAAAAGCACACGATCTCACGCCTGGTCGGCGCGCCGCCGGGCTACGTGGGCTATGAGGAAGGCGGCCAACTCACCGAAGCGGTGCGGCGGCGCAGCTATTCCGTGGTGCTCTTGGACGAAATCGAGAAAGCCCACCCCGATGTCTTCAACGTATTGCTCCAGATCATGGAAGATGGGCGTCTCACCGACGGCAAGGGCCGCACGGTGGACTTCCGCAATACGATCCTCATCATGACCTCGAACGTCGGCGCCCATCTTATCAAGCGCGACGCCGCGGTCGGCTTTAGGTTGGAGTCCGAAGACCTTCGCACGGAAGGACAATTCTACAAGGAGATGCGGGAACGGGTGATGGCGGAAATCAAGAAGACATTCCGGCCCGAGTTCCTCAATCGCGTGGATAGCGTGGTCGTCTTCCGGCATCTGTCGAAAGAGGACATCATCAACATCGTTGACATCCAGCTTGCCGAGGTTCAGGCACGGCTTACCGAGCAGGAGATTTCGCTGGAAGTGACCGACGACGCGAAAGAACTGCTGGTGGAGCAAGGCTACGACCCCGATAACGGCGCCCGACCGCTGCGCCGGGTTATCCAGAACCTGATTGAAAACGAACTGGCTGAAGGCCTGCTGGCGGAGAAATTCCACGCCGGAGACACCATCACGGTGGAACGCGACGGGGAAGAACTGCGGCTGGAAGTGCGGGTGTTGGTGGAGCAGACCTAATCCGGACAACTTGCCTTCTTGATTCAAGAGTACAGCCCGGCGCAAGCTGGGCTGTTGGCGTTAATGCGGCTGGGAGTGAGGTGGAGCCGCATTCGCTACAATGTACGCGTAGGTAAGGCTACAGGCAGGCGTGGAGACAGCCGGGCACACGAGTGTGTGACCGCGGAGAAGGCAACCGGTGAGCAAGACTAAGACCGTATTCGTCTGTCAGCAGTGCAGCCACGAATCCCCCAAGTGGGCCGGACAGTGCCCCTCCTGCCAGACGTGGAACAGTCTGGTTGAGAGTGTGCAGCGCGAGAGCGCCGCCGGGGCTTCACGGTCGGGACGCCGTGCATCTGCCGCGGTATCGCAAGCACAGAAGCTGCAGGACATCCCACCCAGCGACCTCATGCGCGTGCCGGTGCCTATCGGCGAACTCCACCGCGTGTTGGGCGGCGGGCTGGTGCCGGGGAGCGCCGTGCTGCTTTCCGGCGACCCCGGCATCGGCAAGTCCACGCTCTTACTTCAGTTCGCGCTGGGTTTGGCAGACGCAGACCGGCCGGTGCTCTACGTATCGGGAGAAGAAAGCGCGGCGCAGATTCGCCTGCGGGCGACGCGGCTCGGTCTCGAGCCGCAGGATCTCTATGTCCTCGCCGAGGTCGGCCTGGAAGATATACTGGATGCCGTTGCCCATGTGCGCCCCGGACTTGTCATCATCGACTCCATTCAAACGCTGGAAAGCGCGGAACTCACCGGGGTGCCGGGCAGTATCGGGCAGGTGCGGGAGTGCGCTTCTCAGTTGGTACAACTCGCCAAGCAGACCGGGGTCACGCTCTTCCTCGTCGGCCACGTGACCAAGGAAGGCAACGTAGCCGGACCGAAGACGCTGGAGCACATGGTGGACACTGTGCTCGCCTTGGCCGGGGACCAACACCACAACTACCGCATCCTCAAAGCCACCAAGAATCGCTTTGGCTCCACGAACGAAGTGGGCATCTTCGCCATGCAGGAGCGGGGGCTTGTTGAAGTCTCAAATCCTTCGGCGGCTTTTCTGGCGGAACGCGAGCCGAATCCGGGGTCTGCCATTGCCGTGCCGCTGGAGGGATCGCGGCCGCTCCTCGTGGAAGTACAAGCTCTGGTGACGTACAGCCCGCTCGCGGTGCCGCGCCGCATGGCGAACGGCTTCGACCAGAGCCGCTTGCACATGCTGATCGCTGTTCTCACCAAGCGAGCGGGCCTGCGCCTGGCCGACCAGGATGTTTATGTAAATGTGGTCGGCGGCCTGGAATTGGACGAACCGGCGGTTGATCTGGCAGTCTGTCTCGCGATCGCGTCGAGTGTCGCAGACGTGGCGCTGCCGAGCGATCTGGTTGCGATTGGTGAAGTTGGGCTCGCGGGCGAACTGCGCAGTGTCTTCAAGCTGGAAGAACGCATAGTCGAGGCGGTGCGGCGCGGGTATGGCCGGGTGCTCTTGCCGCGCTCGAGCAAATGCGGCGGGCTTGGCGATGTCAGCCCCGACCTTACGCGCGCCGAGAGCGTGCGGCAGGCTATTCGTCTTGCTCTGGGCAAAACTCCGCCGAAGAGTCGTGTAGGGAAAGGCGGGGGTGCGCGTGAAGGTACGGAAGAAGCTGCTGCCCGCCGGTGATCAGACTAGAGCCTATGGTTCAATGTGAGCACAAGCAAAGCCCTTTCGGCACTCTTGTCATTTCGAGCGCAGCGAGAAATCTAAGGCGCTCGACTGCGAATGCATTGCCGGAATGTGCTCTACCGTTGAGACGTTTGCGGTTCTGGGTAGTGCTAGCTTCCCGCTTGGGTTAGTGTACAGATGCTGTCAAACAGATGGATTCCCGCTTTCGCGGGAATGACGGAGTCTCTCGTGCTGATTTCATGGTAATGACTCACCGGCTTGCTTGCTATTGCCACAGCAGATACGAACTAATTTCCGGGCATACAATTCAACATAGCCGACGTTTCCGCCTTGGAGGAGAACTGGGCCTGTGACTGTAAGCAGTCTGGCGGCGATCATCGTCGGCGGCGGCCGCAGCAGCCGCATGCACGGGCACGACAAGCTCTATGCGCCGCTCGGCGGGCGGCCGGTCATCGCCGCGACCGTGGAAGTCTTCGAAGCAGCGGCATCCGTCGCAGCAGTCATTCTCGTTGTGGCAGAAGAGCGAGTTGCACATTGCCAAGACCTTGCCCGGGAGCGCGGTTGGCGGAAGGTCAGCGCGATCTGCCCCGGAGGCGCGAGCCGGAGCCACTCAGTAGCCAACGGTCTCCACGCGTTGCACGGCACTCCGGCCGCCTGTGTGGCCGTGCATGATGCTGCGCGGCCCTTTGCAACTCAGGCGCTCATCGACCGCACACTGGCCGCGGCGCAACAACACGGCGCAGCGATTCCGGGCATACCCTGTGCCGACACCATCCGGCGCGTCGGGCCTAACGATCGTGCCTGCGAGACACTGCCCCGCGAATCCTTGCAGGCTGTGCAAACGCCGCAGGTGTTTTCGCGAGAGTTGCTCGAGCGCGCGTATGCCGCACAGAAGGGAGATCTGGCCAGATTCACCGACGATGCGGCGGTGGTGGAGTCAATTGGCGCGCCGGTCCATGTGGTGCCGGGGGATTATGGTAACATGAAAATCACCACGCCAACGGACTTGGCATTTGCCCAGTGGCGGGCGGAGCAGAGCGATGGAGATTCGTAATGGAGGCAGCGCCGACGGATACACCGCCTGCGGCCCGCGAGGAAAGTGAAACGGCTGCCCAACCGCCTGTGACTCCCGCGCTGCGTATCGGCATTGGCTATGACGTTCACCGGCTCGCACCCGATTGTCCCCTCGTCATCGGCGGCGTGCGCGTGCCCCATGGGCAGGGTCTTGCCGGTCACTCCGACGCCGACGTCTTGGTGCACGCCATCATCGATGCCCTGCTTGGCGCCGCGGGTTTGCCCGACATCGGACGGCAGTTTCCGGCAGACGATCCGCAATACGAGGGTGCAAATAGCTTGCAATTGTTGGACAATGTGCTTAAGCTACTGGCTGAAAGGCAATGGCGCATCGTCAACGTAGATAGTACAGTCTTGGCGCAAACACCCAAGCTCGCGAGCTTCATGCCGGAGATGCAAGCTACCATTGCTCGTTCGCTGGGGGTAGAAACCGTGAATGTAGGCATTAAAGCAACCACGACCGAAGGACTGGACGCCATCGGCGCCGGTCGCGGCATCGCGGCGCACGCCGTGGCGCTGCTCATGCACGATCCCTCGCTGCAAGACTGCGCGTGTATTCCGCCCCGGTAGGGGCCCCGGCGATTGCGCGCAGGCTGTCCGCCGCAAGAGCGCAATCCAACGACTACTCATGCGCAGTATTGAGACGAGGGAAGTTTCGCTATGAGCATTCTCCGCACGCTGCGGCAGGACATTCGCGTAACGCTTGAGCGTGATCCCGCCGCACGCAACGTAATTGAAATCATCTTGGCCTATCCGGGCGTGCACGCCATCTGGTTCTATCGCCTTACCCACACGCTGTGGCAACTGGACGTGCCGGTCGTGCCGCGCGTTCTCTCCCATTTCGCCCGCTTTCTCACCGGCATCGAGATCCATCCCGGGGCAAAGCTCGGCCCCGGTCTCTTCATCGACCACGGCATGGGCGTGGTCATCGGTGAGACCGCGGAAATCGGCAGAGACGTAACACTGTACCAAGGCGTTACCCTGGGCGCGCAGACGCTCCATACGGGCAAGCGCCATCCCACCTTGGGGGACAACGTCATCGTGGGCGCGGGCGCGAAGATTCTGGGTCCGGTAACTGTGGGAGAAGAATGCGTGATAGGCGCCGGGGCGGTCGTCCTGAACGACGTGCCGGCCCACGCGACTGTGGTCGGCGTACCCGGGCACGTGGTGGCCATGCGCGACCCGCACACCGGCGAAAGCGCGCGCGTGGTGCAGCCGGATCCCATGGCGGAGGCGCTCTACGCCTTGCAGAAACGTGTCGTGGACTTGGAGACGCGGCTGGCGCGCTTCGAGAATGGCGGAGCGCCGGCAGAGCACGAGGAGACGCTGGAGCGATGCCGTGACGCTTAGCATATCCAACACACTTGGCGGCCAGCGAGAGCCGTTCACGCCCCTCGACGGCAAGAACGTCAAGATGTACGTCTGCGGCATGACGCCAAAGCGCGAACCGCACATCGGTCATGCGCGACTCTTCGTGGCGATGGACATGATCCGGCGCTACCTGACGTATCAGGGCTTTGAAGTCCAGCACGTGCAGAACATCACCGACGTTGACGATAAGATCATCGCGGCGGCGGAACGCGAGGGCGTGACGCCGGACGAAGTCGCGCAGATGTATACGGACGCCTACGATGCGGTGATGGGCAATCTCAACGTCCTGCGGGCGCACACGTTTCCCAAGGTCACAGAGACCTTGCCCCAGATCATTGCCATGATCGAGGGTCTGATTGAGAAAGGGGCGGCGTACACCGCCGAGGAAGCGGTGTATTTCTCGGTCCCAGGCTTTGCGGCGTACGGCGCGCTCTCCACGCGCACAGAGGACAGTGGCATTCAAGCGGGCGCTTCCGGGCGGGTAGACGATGAGCCGGGCAAACGCGACCCGCGCGATTTTGCCCTGTGGAAGCCTGCAAAGCCCGGCGAACCCTGGTGGCAAAGCCCCTGGGGCCAGGGCCGTCCCGGCTGGCACATCGAGTGCAGCACGATGATCTATGAGACGCTCGGCGAACAGATCGACATCCACGGCGGCGGCGCAGATCTTATCTTTCCCCACCACGAGAACGAAATTGCGCAGAGCGAGGCGTTTACGGAGAAGAGCCCTTTCACCAAGTACTGGCTCCATACCGGTCTGCTGACGATCAACGGCCAGAAGATGGCGCATTCACTCGGCAACTTCATCACAATCGAAGACATTCTTGAAGAATACAGCGGGCCGGTGCTGCGGCTCTACCTGCTCTCCGTGCACTATCGTTCCCCGCTCACCTATTCACCGGACAGTCTCGAACAAGCGCGAGCCGGCATGGCGCGCTTGACCGGCGCCTTGCGCGTGCAGCCTGGCGGCGGTGACCGTACGGACGCCGCGCTGGCACAGACTACCGCGCAGGCCAGAGCCGGCTTCTTCGGCGCCATGGATGGCGACTTCAACTCCGCCGGCGCGCTGGGACAGCTCTACGAACTCGTGCGCGAGATCAACCGCTTGGGGGCTGAAGCGCAGCCATCCACCTTGCAGAACGCCCAGGAGACGCTGGTGACCCTGGCCGACGTCTTGGGCATCGACCTGCAGGAAGTGCTGGAAGCCGAAATGGCGACCGGCGACGGCGACGCCGCCGGGTTCATCGATCTGCTTGTGGAGTTGCGGTCCGACCTGCGCAAGGAGAAGCAGTTTGCGCTGGCGGACAAAGTGCGGGACGAACTGGCAGAATTGGGCATCGCCCTGGAAGATTCGCCTGAAGGCACGACGTGGCGGAGTAAGTCGTAGCCGGTTCACCGCACCAATCTCGTTCATGAACGTAGGGGCACGGCATGCCGTGCCCCTACAACATTTGGCGAAGAGAATTGGGCAATCTTGTTGCAGCAATTAGGTTGCTGCAGCCTAACCGTGGGTTTCCGGCACAAAATCGGAGCGGGGGACAAGCCCCCGCGCTACACGGGCAGGGCGACATCCGGTTGGCGCAGGTCCTTCGACTGGCTCAGAAAAGGTCAGCAACGTGTACGCAAGGCCTTGGTTTCTTTGCCTCGCCGGCCACGGGCCGGTTCTGCAACCTCCAAGCTGAGCCAGCAGTGTACAGGCCCCCGCGCTACATACCCAGGCGGCGGGATACTCCACCCTTGCCGTTCGTGCTGAGCTTGTCGAAGTACGAACGGCAAGGGTGCGAATTGAATAATCTGACCGCCGCGATCAGATTTCTGCCTCTTCCTCGAATATCCCAGGAATACTATCTCCGAAGCGCTGTGCCTCGTCGTCGTACGTGTCAAAGGGATCGGGCATTTCCAGCACCCGGCCGTGCACGGCGATGGCTTTCCAGTCCAGCACGTAAGGGATGACGTCCCAGCTATTGTTCGCGGCCACGTCCTGCCAGTCGTCAACGTAATCATAGGCCAGGAAGAAATACCGGCGGTCCCACATGAGGTTTTCCAGGTTCGAGCGCAGGTCTTGCCAGGGTATGGCCGTATCCGCGCCGGCGGCGGCCAGCGAGCGCAAGACCACGCCGCGCCCGTGGGCGCGGGTATCTATCGGCGCTTGCGACTCCGCCGTGTAGACGGCGTCGCCTTCCGCCCAGTAGAGGTGCCGGTGCCGCTTTGCCAGCACGTCGAAGAGACTGATCGACGGGTCGATCTGGTGGTAAGAAAGGTCGAGTTTGATGAGGTCCGGGTCGGTCCATGCAGTGCCGCTACCGGCATAGCGTTTGATCTGTTCATGTTTCGTAACCCAATCCAGGTAGCCGTCGAGCTTTGCCGGGTCCCGCTCAAGTTCGTCCAACACCCATTCCCAGTTCTCCAGGGTCCATTCCGTATCCGCGTCACGTCCGCTGAAGCGCTGCGCCGCCTCACGGAGATAGTTGCGTTGGACGTCGATGGCGGGGATGTACTGATCGTCCTCCGTGCCCACGGTCCAACGACCGCCGGTCGTAGCGGCAATGCGGCGCAGGTCGCGCACGGGATCGGCGAGCACAAATTGCGGGCTCCAGCCCTGCTCGAGCAGTTGCGCTACCAAGGCGGTCGTGCCAATCTTTAGCGCCGTCGCATATTCAGAACGATTGACGTCGCCGACGATCACGTGCAAACGGCGGAACTGCCGCCCCGCCAGGGGTTCGTCCCGTAGATTGATGATCGGCCTGCCGCCAAAGCGCACGCGGTGACTTACGTCTATCGTCACGAATTGGGCCCGCTGGGAGAGCGCAAACGCGGCCGGCGTGTCGTCGCCGCGCGGCAACAGGCAGCCGGCTCCCGTGTAGATCTGCCGTGTGACGAGAAACGGCAGCATACCGTCTACCAGATTGCTGTCGTAGGGGCTCTGCCGGATACAGTAGTTTTCGTGGTAGCCGAAGGTGTGGCCGAAGTAGTCGGTATTGTTCTTGACGAAGTACGCCTGCGATGTGAGGTCGGCGGCTTTCACCGCCTGGTTGATGATGGTTTCCCCGGCGCGCTCGTGGGCGACGATGTCGGTCAGCGTGCGGCATTCGGCAGTGGCGTGCTCAAGGTGGCCGAGGTCCAGGTACATGCGGCCGCCATTGAAGAGAAAGCCGCCGTTGCCCGGTACCTCGCCCCATTCGCGCGGGGGCGGGTCGATGAGACCGTGGCGACACCCGCGAAAGATGGCGTCCTTCACCAGGAGGGCCGCCCGTACCGGCTGCATATCCCCCACGCAACCGTATTCGATTTCAGTGCCGAACAGTGCGTCTTCCATGCTGCAATTCCAAAGAAGCATGCGGCTACTACCGCATCCCCTGAATATGATGCCTGCGGACTATCAACACACCTAGCAGTCATTGCCGTGAAAATAGCCAGCGCGCTGTATCGTAGCACGGGGTAGCCTCGCGTGAGAGACGCCCCGTCGTCAAAGCATGAAAATAGAAAGCCGACCTCCGTCATTCCCGCGCGAGCGGGAATCCATCTTCATCGCACGCGTCCTAGATTCCGGCGAAAACCGGAATGACATTCAGGAAGCCGTCCGCCTTTTGCATTCCCTGAGTGGCATGGCAAGGCCATGGTGACTCCCGCGCAAAGCCTGCCCTGTACTTGATACGGGGCGGGGACCCCTTCACCCATCCTCTTCGTCCGCAGCAGTACCGTGTCGGGGCAACCCTTGTGGCCGCTCAATCATGCGGATCGCACAGGTTTCAAACCTGTGTCTCCCGGATACCTCTCGTGCACAGCAGCGCCTTTCCAGCAGTCCCGCGCAAGCTCGCCCCCGCGCGGGGGCGCGGAATCCAGGGTGGGCGTGACGAAGATAGATTCCCGCTTTCGCGGGAATGACGGAGTCCGTCGTGCTATTTCAATGGTAATGACTGTCAACAAACCGACCGTCGTTTTTAGCTCCCGCGCGTGGCTCACATGCAGCCATAGACGAAGGGTTTCGGCTACTCCCCGCCGGGTTGCGGCGTGGGATCGGGCACCTCACGGATGATGCGCTTGATCTCTTCGTCCAGGTCGTCAGCTTCGGTCTTGTCCGGCGCTTCCGTCGGCGTCTCCGTGGGCGCCTCGGTACCCGCTACGAACGAACGGTGAGTGTTTGGGATGGCCTGTACCAACGCTTCACCTGTGCACTTGCCTGCTTGCAGTCTGATCCCAGCATACCACGTCACGCGCCGCCTCCTTCTTGCACTGCTTGGTAGAGCTCTGCGACGGTCTGGCACGCATCGACGAGTTGTTGCTGCCTCTCTACCGTCGCCCCTGACAGTTCGGCCAGATTCAGCGTGAAGGGCGTCCCGTTGTGCTGGAACGTAACGGAGCCCCATTCCATTTCCGTAATGTGTGGCGCGAACTTGGCGAGGCAGGCGGCGCGCACTGTGGCCCGTGTGCCTGCGGGCGCCGTGGTTTCCGCGCAGTCAATGGCCGCATCCGTCACGACCCGCCGCATCTTTCCGGCGCGAGTCAGCATATGGTAGAGGCTCACGGCAGGATCAACCATGTGGTACGCAAGATCGAGCCGCAGCACCGCCGGATCATCCCAGTTGATGGAGTCGTCACCGCTGACCTGGGCAAAGAGCGCGAGTTTTGCTACCCAGTCCAGCCGGTCGCGTAGCTTTGTTGCGTTCACATCGAGAAGGTCGAGCACAGTATCCCATTCGTCCAGCACCCAATCAGTCTCCTCGTCGCGGTCGCGGTAGCGTTGCGCTGACTCCCAATACTGGCGCTGGATGTCGATAGCGCGCCTGGACTTGCCGTTAGTCATTTCAAGCGGCTGCTGCATAGCGAGATCGCGCGAGACTGTTTTCAATGCCTGCACAGGGTGCCGCAATTCCAGGCGAGGCACGGCCTGCTCTGCAACGAGATCGAGCATCAAGGCGGTAGCGCCAACGCGCAAGGCCGTGGCGTATTCGGAGCAATTGGCATCGCCGATGATGACGTGCAGACGGCGGTATTTCTGAGGATTCGCGTGCGGTTCGTCCCGTGTATTGAAGATTGGGCGCTGCGTCGTCGTATTGATGCCAATCTCGGTCTCGAAGAAGTCCGCCCGCTGGCTGATCTGAAAGCCGCCGGAACGGCTCGTCGCCGTCTCGAACGCCGCCTTGCCCGCGCCCGCGTAGATCTGACGGGTAGCGAAAAAGGGGATACAAGCCGCAATCACGTAATTCAGCGGCACGGCGCGGCTCACCAGGTAATTCTCGTGGCAGCCGTAGCTCCGCCCGTGATAGTCGGAGTTATTCTTTACCAATTGCACATGCGTCGCCTGCCCGACAGCGGCATTGCGTGCCTGCTGCGCGCGCAACACAATGCGCTCACCCGCTTTGTCCTGGGCAACGAGGTCATGCAGCGAGAGACACGCGTCGGTGCAGTATTCGGGATGGTTGTGGTCGTTGTAGAAGCGCGCGCCGTTGGCGAGCACGGTATCGGCGAGGAGGTCTTCCCTGGAGAGATTACGGCTCTTGGCGGTATTGCCGCGAAGGTCGTGGGGGTCGTGGTCCAGGCGCTTGACCCGTTTGCCGCGCAGGTCGACGCGCGGGTTCTCGGCCGCATAGTCCCACCCGCGGAAGCAGCCGGCCAGCGGCGCGCTGCGCACAAGCATCGCTGCCTCATAGGCAAAGTCAACCGTTTGCGGGTCGCTCGCGCAGAGCATGCCGAACTCGGTCTCGATCCCGACGGGGCGATTCATGGAGGGAGTCCTGCCTTGGTGATTGTAGCCTCTAGTATAGCAAGCGGCAGGACTATCAGACGCCGAACTGACGTTGCCGCCACGATGTGAGCTGTTTGACTCGCCTCATCATGAGCGGCTTCTATCAATGGAAGCGCGGGGGGATTGTTCTCAATGCTGTTTCATCAACCACCGTGGCAGCTGACGATGTTGCGGAGCGCCACACTCTTTTGGTAGCGCAGGTTTGCAACCTGCGTCCGCCGGATGGACAGTCCACTTGCGCCCGTCTTCCGGTTACAACAACGTGAGTGAGGTCGCCCTATGCCGCTCATACTGCCGGGGAAAAGACCCCTGCGTCACCTTTGGTGCAATAAACCTTAGTGCGCATTTCCTCAGGTATATTGTGCCTTTGCCGGAATGGGAATCGTTCCTGCACAATTTGCAGGCATGCATCGGATGCAGGTTACAAACCTGCGCTACCGGAGAGCGACCATTGCAAGTTTGCGTCCCGGGCCGGTTAACACCCAGGGCTGGCATGCGCCACTGGGCAAGGGTACACCCCGGTCATTGCGGGTCTTGCGGCCCGATGTCGCCTTCTGCCAGCAGGCCGTAGAGTTCCGGCCTACGGAAGCGGGGATGGAAGACGCCCTGCGAGCGGCGTTCGGCGAGGAGTTGCCTATCGAGATCGGCGGTCACCATCACCTCGTCACCGGCGTTGTCCGGCGAGGTCGCCACCAGTTGTCCCAGGGGATTGTAGACCACAGCCATGGGGTTGCTGAAGTGTGTGCTCGCGCCGGTGGGCGGCGGCCCGCAGGCGTTGACCGCGACGAGAAATATGCCGTTATCAATGGCGCGCGCGGGAAAAGTGCGGCCGGCATAGTCCTTCCAGGCCCGGTTGCGGCTGGCGTGGTCCGGCGGATTGCCCCAGTCGCCCACCGACCAAACGTACGGGGCCAGAATGACCTCGGCCCCTTGCAGCGCCACCATGCGGCTCGACTCCGGCAACCAGTTGTCGAAGCAGATGTTCACACCGACCCTGGCAACGCCGATGTCGATTACCGGCGGAATCCCGCCGCCGCGCCAGTAGCCGACCTCAGCCGGCGGTATGTGTATCTTCCGCGACTTGCCGATATACCCCTCCGGCCCGACGATGACATAGGTGTTGTAGACAATGTCGTTGTCGTTCTCGGCGATGCCGGCGGCCAGCATGACATTGTGCTCCCGCGCCAGATCAACGAGCGCCTCCGTGGACGGCCCCGGCACCGGTTCGGACGCCTCCCAAATGGCCGATGTGATGGCATAGCCGCTCAGACCAAGCTCCGGAAAGCAAATGAGATCGGGGTTGTCCGCCTTCGCACGCTCCACCCACGCGGCATGATGCTCGAGATTCTCCCGCGGCGACGCCGGCTGGCTGCACAGCGAAACCGCGGCTACACGAAAGCTATCCATCGTTCTCTATCCTCAAATCGGCTGCCCAAATACTCCGCAATCAAAGCCAGGTAGCCGAGGGCTGGTATTGTCCCAAGCATGTCACAACACCGCGTCGACTGCAATGCAGACACTGCGCAAACCAATAGCACCTGAGTGCCGCCCTCTCGACACTTGCCGGATTGACGGGAAGCTGCTACAGTAGCAGCTAATATGGCCGCCATTTGCATTCTCAGAGAGGAGATTGCCATGGGACTCGTAGCGTGGAAGAGGTTCATTCTGCTGGCAGCACTGGCGCTGCTGGCGTCCCTCGTGATTGCCTGCGGCGGCGATGCCGCACCGGACGCCGAGGAAGAGATGGCGGAGGCGGCGAAACCGCCATTTCGCATTGGCGTGATGGAATCGCTCACCGGCCCGGGTGAGACGTACGGCAACGTGTCTGTACAAGCGAAGCAGATGGCCGTGGACGAGATCAACGCGGCCGGCGGCATCAACGGCCGCATGATCGAGCTCATCATCGAGGACTCCAAGTGCTCCGCGCAGGACGCCATCACCGCCTATAACAAGCTCACCGACGTGGACGGCGTCAAGATTATCCTCGGCACCTCATGCAGCGGTGCCATGCTCGGCGCTGCGCCGCTGGCTGAAGCCGACGGCGTGATCTTGTTCTCCGGCCTGGCGACCAACCCGGACATTGCGAATGCCGGCGACTACATCTTCCGCACCGCCTTGAGCGACGCCCTCCTGGGCGTTGACGCCGGCAACGTCATGTGGGCCGACGGTGTGCGCAACTTGGCGACCATCTCTGAGACCACCGACTACGCCGAGGGCGTGCGCCGCACCTCCGTTGCGCAATTCGAAAAGCGCGGCGGCACGGTGGTAGCGGAAGAACGCTACGGTTCGGATACCACAGATTTCAGGACACAACTCACCAAGCTGATTGGCGAAAACCCGGATGCCTTGCTTGTGGCCGCACAGTCTGAGTTTACGGGCGGTACCATCATCAAGCAGGTGCGCGAGTTGGGTTTTGAGGGCCAGATCTACGCCGACATCGTGCCGGTGGGAGCCACGGCGCTTGAAATCGCCGGCGATGCCGCCGCGGGCACGAAAGCAATCCTGGCGGACATCTCCCCAAACAACGCCAAGGGCCAGGAGGTGTTGGCGAATTTCCGCGCGCGCTATGACTATGTCACGCTGGCGTGGTTTCTCGGCTCAGGCTATGACACTGTCCACATCACGGCCGAGTGCCTCAAGCAGACCGACGACGATCAGGACGCTGACGGCATGCGCGATTGCCTGTACAACATCACCTGGACCGGCGCTATCGGCGAGAATTATCACTTCGACGAAAACGGCGAAGTCGTCGGCCTCACCAACGTGGTGGTGGAAGTCCTGCCCGTAGCCGAGCGCACTCCGGAGAACCAAGGCTACAAGGTCTTGGGCAGCGCGCCGTCAGAATAGAGCAGGGCACATACCAGCTCAGATGAGCAGCCTTAGCGCACTTTCGTAAAGGACTTTGTGCCATGCTTCACGTACCGGTGAGCCGGTTAGTCTTTCTTGTTGCCCTAGCGCTGCTGTGCTCTCTTGTCCTCGCTTGCGGCGACGGCGTGGCAGAGCAGGCAGCGGGTGAGGGCGAGCAGCCACCCTTCAGAATTGGCGTGATGGAGTCACTCACGGGCGCGGGCGAGACCTACGGCAACGTGGCCGTGCGCGCCAAGCAGATGGCCCTGGACGAGATCAATGCCGCCGGCGGCATCAACGGCCGCCGGCTGGAATTCGTTTTGGAAGACTCCCAGTGCAGCGCCAAGGAAGCGGTCTCCGCCTATAGGAAGCTGACCGACGTTGACGGCGTGAAGATCATCCTCGGCACCTCCTGCAGCGGCGCCATGCTCGGCGTCGCCCCGCTGGCGGAAGCTGATGGGGTCATCCTCTTCTCCGGTTTGGCCAGCAACCCGGACATTGCCAACGCGGGCGACTACATCTTTCGCACCCAGATCAGTGACGTCGAAGTCGGCACCGGCACCGGCAACCTGCTGTGGGAGGATGGCGTCCGCAAATTGGCCACCATCACCGAGGCTACCGACTACGCCGAGGGCGTGCGCCGCACCACGGTCGCTCAATTCACAAAGCGGGGCGGCCAGGTGGTGTCTCAGGAGTCCTACTCGTCCGACGTTACCGACTTCCGCACCCAATTGAGCAAACTGTTCGACGCCGAACCCGATGCGCTCCATCTGGCGCCGCAGTCCGAGATTGCGGCCGGAGTCATTATCAAGCAGGCGCGAGAGCTGGGCTATACCGGGCCTATCTATGCCGAGACGATCTCCGTAGGCACCACAGCGCTCGAAATAGCCGGTGAGAGCGCCACCGGCATGAAGGCGATCACGGCAGACTTGCACCCCGACAATGCGAAAGCCCAGGAGGTGCTGGCAAACTTCCGGGAACGCTATGACTACATCACGCTGCCGTGGCACCTCGGATCGGCCTACGACAACGTGTACATCGCTGCCGAGTGTCTCAAGCAAACCGGCGACGACCAGGACGCCGACGGCTTCCGCGACTGCCTGTACAACATAACGTGGAGCGGCGCGATAGGCGACAATTACAGCTTCGACGCCGACGGTGAAGTGGTGGGCCTTTCCAGGTGGGTCGTTGAGGTCTTGCCGGTTGATGAGAGAACACCGGAGAATCACGGTTACACCGTCTTGGGCAGCCCGCCGACCGAGTAGAGGCGGGCGCCTTGCCGGTCGGAGTGTGTACGCCGGTCTCAGTCGCCGGGCGTGTGGGATCAGAGTCCAATTGGGGAAAATCGCTTGCTTGCACGTCGCATTGACCTAAGCAATACGCTCGCGATCGCACTGACTGCGGCGGCGGCGGTTTACGTGGGCTGGAAAATCAGCCAGTCGCCGGAGCAGGCCATCCAGTTTGCCTTCAATGGCTTGTCCGTAGGGGCGGTCTACGCGCTGCTTGCCATCGGATTCACGCTCGTCTACAGCACTGTCTGGTACTTCGATCTCTATTACGGCGCAGCCGCGGCGTTGGGCGCGTACGGCGTTTTCTACCTGCGGTCTCAGGAGACGCTTGGCGGCTTGTACGCGGTAAACAGCGTCGTCGTGAACGCCCTCTTCGCCGCCGTTACCGCCGGAGTCGTCGCCTGGGCGCTCTATGAGAGCATGTATCCCCGCTTCCGCTCACGAGTCCGTCGTCCCATCCTGTTTGGCAGTGGCGGCGTACTGGCTGCCGGGGCAGGAATCTACACGGGCTTCGTGCTCACGAATCCAAGAGATTTGCATGTCATCCTCAGCCCCGTGATCGCCCTCGGCTTCGCGGCACTTGCGACCTGGATTCTGTACCAAGCCTATCAGAGCGTCTTTTCGGGCCGCGTCCTACAGGGACTGGTTGTCAGCACCGGCGCGGTGACGGTAGCCCTGGGATCGTACTGCGCCTATCTCATCGCCAATGCGCCCGACGCCAAGCTCTACTTGAGTTGGGGAGTCTCCTGCTTTCTGGCCGGGGTGGTAGGACTTGCCTTCTATCGCGGCCTGTACGTGTACATGCGGGCGCGGTCGCAGTCACCACTGATCATGCTGGTTGCGTCTCTCGGTATCTTACTCGCTATCACTGCGCTCACGAGCATCGTCTTCGAAAGTACTCCCCGCCCGCTGCCGGAGGCGTTGGGCAACGCACCGTGGACTCTCGCCGGGGCGACCATCAAGGGCTTCAACGTTTTCACTATCGGCGTTGCCGTGGTGGGTTTCCTGCTGTTGCTGTTCGTCCTCAAGCGCACGTCGTTCGGCAAGGCGGTCCGCGCCATTGGCGACGATGAAGAGGTCTCAAAGGTAGTGGGCATCAACACCACGACCGTAATCGCCGTTGTCTTCTTCATTGGCGCGATGTACGCCGCCATGGCGGGAATCTTGAGCGGCCACGACACTGCCATTCAGCCCCGCATGGGATTGCTGCTCCTCCTGAAAGGCTGGATAGCCTCCGTCGTCGGCGGCATTGGCAATCTGAACGGCGCCATTGTTGGCGGCTTCGTGCTGGGCATGATCGAGCAGTTCGGCATTTGGGACTTGGCGGGCGAATGGCGCGACGTCATTTCGTTTGTTCTTCTCATCCTGTTCCTTTCGTTTTGGCCCAAAGGACTCTTACCGAGGAAATAGCCGCGCATGCAGACAAATGTACAGGGCCACACATCGCCCGACCCAAGCCCGCGTAGTCCCCAAGCCCTCCTGGCGGCAGCCAGGACGAACTTGGAACTATGGGCCAATTTGCTCATCATTGGTTGGGCGCTCGGCTTCATGCTGTGGAAGGGCGTCGGGTTCGCCATTGCCATTGGCACGGTCTTCGCCATCTGGGCGATCCTCACCGTCAGCCTCAATCTCGTTGTGGGCTTCACGGGTCTGCTCTCGGTGGGTCACGTCGGCTTCTTTGGCATTGGTGCCTATACGGTGGCAATTCTCACCTCGAATGCTGAGTACGAGCAACTGCGTACGGAAGCCATCCCGACGTTCGGTTGGCCTTTCTTTTTCGCGCTGCCGCTGGGAGTGCTGCTTGCCGGCGTGATCGCGCTCGTCGTCGGCGTGGTCTTCAACCGGTTCCGGGACGACATCTATGTCCTTGTGTCCTTTGGTTTTGCCATCATCAGCTTCAATGTCTTTTTGAACTGGCGCGGTCTTACCCGCGGCGCGTTCGGCATACACGAGGTGCCGCGGCCCGCGGTCGGAGGATGGATGCTGGACGGCGAGCTAGAGTTTCTCGTGTTCGCCTTGGCCATTCTCGGCATTGTCGTGCTGCTTTCGTGGTTCATTGTGACTTCGTCGTTTGGGCGCGTGCTCACTGCGATCCGCGAGGACGAGCAGGCCATCGCGGTCTTCGGCTACCAGACTACCCATTTCAAATTGGCAGTCTGGACTATCTCGGCCATGATGGCGGGTCTGGCCGGCGGACTGTTCGCCAGTTGGACGAGCTTTGTCGACCCGAACTCGTTCATCCTCTTGGAATCAATGCTCCTCGTTGCCATTGTCATCCTCGGTGGGCTGGCTACCATCTGGGGCTCCCTCCTGGGCGCAATGGCCTTTGTATTGCTCGAAGAGGGCATGCGCTTTCTACCGTTCTTGCCTACGATCTACGTCGGTCATGCCCGGCTCGTCGTGCTGGGCATCCTATTGGTGCTCTTGATGCTCTTCCGGCCACAAGGACTAGTGGGGAGGTACAAGCTATGAGACCCGGCGCTGAGAAAGTCGACGATCCCTACGCCATACAGACGGATGACATATCCAAGCACTTTGGCGCGGTGAAGGCCGTGCGGAGGCTATCCATCTCCATCCCGAAGCGAGGCTTGACCAGCATCGTCGGACCGAATGGGTCGGGCAAATCCACGCTGGTGAACCTGCTCAGCGGCGTGCTGCCTCTCGACGGCGGCATGGTCGTCTTAGAAGGCACCACACTAAGAGTTGTAAAGGCCCACGAGAATCCGGAACATGGCCTGACCCGCACGTTTCAGGAAGTGCGGCTCTTCGACCAGGTCAGCGTATGGGACAACATCCTGGTGGTCTTGACGAAGCGGCGGCTCTTTCCCGCCCTGATGGAGCGTGTGAATCCCATGCAACGAGACCGGGCGCGGGGGATTTTGGAAAACGTCGGCCTCTGGGACAAGCGGGACGCCCTGGCGGAAAACCTGTCCTACGGACAGCGCAAGCTACTGGAAATCGGCCGCGCCATGGCCATGGAGGCGAACATCTATCTCTTCGACGAGCCTTTCGCCGGACTCTTTCCCGAAATGGTGGTGAAAGTGAAAGAGATTCTGAACCGCATGCGGGAACAAGGCGACACCATCGTCTTTATTTCACACAATATGGACATCGTGCGCGAGCTTTCCGATCACTTGATTGTACTGGATAGCGGCAGCCTTTTAGCAGAAGGCGAGGTTGATGAGGTCCTGAGCGAACCTAAGGTCATAAAGGCCTACTTGGGGGTGTAACAGCCAATCATGGCAACGCTTGCAAATGCTTGATCTTGTCAGTTGGAACGCGCGCGTGCTTTTCCAAACTCCCGTTTCTGCACCCTCTCCCCGTGGGAGAGGGCCGGGGTGAGGGGCATCGGCAAACGACTGGCGCCGGCATCCGCCCGCAGTCAGCGGCGTTTGGCGCCAAGTGACGCTCAGGTTCCGCTCCTGTTTCCTCTCCCAGCGAGACAGGGCCGGTAGGAGCCAGCTCGAGTTACAACGGTCATTCTTATCCCCTCTCCCGGGGGAGAGGGTTAGAGTCTGCCCCGTACTCGATACGGGGGTGAGGGCGAAAAGTCGGAGAAGGATTGTATCTAAAGTAATCCAAATGAACACACCGGAAGAGACAAGCGGAACGCAAGACCCCAACCAGCCTCCCTCTGGTGATGGCACACAAGGGCAGGCCGTCCACGACGGCCCGATTCTCGAGCTTGCCGGCATCTCTGTGCACTACGGAGCCGTGGTAGCGCTCAACGACGTCTCGCTGGGCGTGCGCCGCGGCGAAGTGGTCGCCGTGATGGGCCCCAACGGCGCGGGCAAGTCCACAGTGCTCAAAGCCATCATGGGGCTTGCGCCCGTTGTGGCCGGTGAGGTCATCTGGCGCAAAGCCCCGCTCGCCGCTGCCACTCACGAGATCGTGAAGGAAGGCATTGCGTTCGTGCCGCAAGGCCGGCGCGTCTTCACGCATCTCTCCATCGAGGAAAACCTGGAGATGGGCTGCCTGCACCTGAAGGACAAGGCGGAAAAGCAACGCCGCCTGGAGGGAGTGATGCGCATCTTCCCCATCCTGGAGAGCAAACGCGACGACATGGCGAGCGCAATGTCCGGCGGACAGCAGCAGATGCTCGCCCTGGGCCGGGGCCTCATGGCCGCTCCCGATGTGCTCCTGCTCGATGAACCCACCCTCGGCCTCGCGCCTATTGTGGTCAATGAGGTCTTTGAAAAGGTCTCAGAGATCAGCGACGAACTCAAGACGACCATCATGATTGTCGAGCACAACATCAAAGGCGTGCTCGACATCGTCAACCGCGCCTACGTCCTCGACAAAGGCCGCATCGTCTTCACCGGCACCCCCAACGCCATCCGCGACTCCGATATCCTTACGCACGTGTTCCTCGGCAAATCCGGCGCGAGTTAGGTGGGCTTAGTAAGTCGTCGGAAGGAAGAAAACGGTGAAAGGGCGGTACTTGGGTAAAGGACAATTGGGGAACTCAAGACAGATTAATCAATTCAGCGGGTTTCGAAACAGCGATGTCCTCACTTGCTTGGCTATGATGACCCTGAATCCTCAAGTCTTCGAGAGAATAGAGAGTCCCGAATAGAGGCTGCAATCGCGTAGCCAAGCTTGATTGGGACTCCGTTTCCAACTAATCTCGATCCGTGCCAGTTGGTGCCGTGAAATGTCATCCAGTCAGGATAACCCATAAGGCGTGCTCCTTCTCGAACAGTAATCACGCGATCATGCTCAAAGTGGATTGGCCTAACTGCAGTGTGGGATCCCTTGTCCTGCAAAGTTCCGGCTCTCAATGTTTGGGAGGGAAAGTTGCGATGTAGGCGAGACCTCCGACTGGTCTTATCTCTCTTTCCCTCACCAATTGTCTTGAGTCTTTTGATGACGGACTTGGAATGGATCGTTCGCTTACATCCGTCCAGCCAATAAGGATTCCAATCTAGACGCGGCAAAGACTGATCACTATAGTCTTGCTCGTCGAGTCGTAGGATTGCAGCTAAGTTGCTTCGAATTCTTGCTAGCTGGTCCGCTCTCAAGAAATCAGAGTCCTTTAAGTCTTGGTAATCGTCCACATTTGGCAAGTCCCCGAGAGCGTCAGCTGCAGTACTAGCGGGCGCGAGATTACGGTTTAGACATTTCGACCAAATATCCCAGAATTCTCGTCGATGAGAATCGCGATCCTTTCCCCCAAGGAAGTCCTTGCGTACACCGATTAGGAATAGCCTCTGCCTATTCTGAGGTGCTCCGTAGTGTGCCGAGTTCAATACCACTGGCCGGTTAACATCGTACTTTTCAGAAGCCTGAACAATGAGCCTACTTAGACTCGGGCCTATCGACATTCCTCGGTATTCCTCTGGTTCAGGCAGCGACGCATACTCCCTTATGATTCCCTCTGCAGCAGTTCTAATGTGGATGTTTCCCTCTACTTGGCATGCAAGATCCTCTACAAGAGAGAGACAGTCCTTCCCACTTAAGACTTTGCGATGAATCAAACTCTCAGCGCTCAATGAAATCGCTATGGTTGCAAGTGCAATTTTGCACTTCGGCAGACAGGAACGAACTACTGGTATCAAGTCATTGCTATATGCTTGGGGCAAAGCGGAGAGGATAGATTCTGAGATTGCCCGGACTCCTATTGCTGAAATCTTACCTAAATTGCCACATTCTTCCACGCTTAGCAAAGAAGCATCGATCACGTCTCTTGCTTCCTGTATGCAATGGCTCAATAACCGCTTTCTTGCTTGAATTGTCCTACTTGCCTTTGAATCGTCGGGGGTGGGGAGTGTATTGATGATCGCCAGAGCCTGTGCGCCTGAGGCCCTATTGAGGCGCATGAGGAAGGTTTCGAAGCTCGGGCGAGTTCCAAATAACTGCAGGGTGGGGACGTTTTCAAGAACAAAAAAGAGGGGATGAATCTTCAGAACAACGTCGATGAATCTGTGGGCCAGTTCGTTCCTGGGATCGTCTCGCAGTTTCTCACCAATGTTGGAAAACCCTTGGCATGGAGGGCTTCCGATAACCCCGGCAATTCCATCGAATTCTTGACCAAGCGATGCCTGCAAGGCAGTCCGTGACTTGCTGGCAAGATCATTCACGTCCTTGGCAACTACATTGCAGTAAGGAAAGTTGCGCGCAAATGCAGTACATGCAATGGGGTCGTTGTCAACAGTCGCTCTGACAGCAAAACCAGCAGATTCAAATGCCAGAGAAAACCCACCTGCACCCCCAAACAAGTCGATCACGCCCGCGCGCTCTTCCCAAGACTCCCCTCCCAAGAACGAGGCCTCGATTTCCAAGTCTTTAAATCGCTCCCTAAGTACATCCGGTACCCTCCACAATCTCCAGTGGATTGCACCAGCAAAAGCCTGTCCATGGGCAGTTAGTTCCATTGGGCGAGATGGGACTCTTATCAGTCCCATTGACACACCGATGGTAAGAAGGCGAGCCGTCGCTTCGCAGTCACTCGTGCCTAGCGACACACGGGATTCTGAATGAAGTCCAAGATTATCTCGAGTGGCAGTTTCCCTCATCAGCAACCAAAGAGAGTGAATGTCCCGGGGCCTAATTCTAGGATGCAATGGTTACAACTCTATCTCGGTAAATGTTGGGAAATATCTATAAACTCGCCCATACGCCTCCAAATCTCTTGCCGGTACTCCAGGCGATTGTGGATTACAGCCAGGCAACTGAGCGTCTAAGTGACGCTGCTCCTTGAAAGTCAAGTTAGGAACTCTGATTTCGTAGGGGTCCGATTCCGTACGACAGTATTCCAATGAATCAAAACCGCAACTGTCAAGCCGGTCTCGATCTGACTCACGGCTCACTACTCCACCCAGCGTGAGCATTGGAGTACCATCATCGTAGACAAAGTTGAAGATTTGCCGGTACCCTAGCCGGTCTCCACGGGGCAAAGCCGCGTTCCTCTCTACCATGACCTCAGCAATTCTGCCATTTATGATGCTACGCAGCGTCGTGGAGAATCGGGTTTGAGCCAATTCCTTTTGCCCTATGCCAGGGGGTAGGCTGTATCCGAATTCTCCTTTCAAAGCCGCCAGTTTCTCGGATTCTTCACCAAAGTCCAGTGCCTTTGACCTAACCGTAATCAACAACAGACTCCATATTTCTAACTCCGCAGTTAGGTAACCTATGTCATCCAACATCTCCATGCTCAACTGGCTGTCATAGTCTAGCCAAACCACTGTCGGCAAGCCGCTCCACTGCAGGGTTGATAATACTTCCGATGCTCTTCCATAAATCATCTCAATGCAATGAAAAGGCTTATTGAACTCGAACCGATCTTGGTCAGACAACTCTGCCTCAATGTTGATCATCTCTTTGAAACCCAAGATCCGGTGAAACAATCGAAAGTCACTAAAGAATGGCGAGCCGAAGCCAATGTACCTATACCCCTGAACTGGCTGGAATGATCCCAATAAACTGCACGCTTCAGCGATCATCTTCCTTTCGATGTTCTTTGCAGGTCTGAGGGTATAGTTTATCTTCTGGTAACTAGGGGTCTCACTCACCATCTTCACATTCGTTCTCCAGGTACCAGTCGAACGTCCTCTCGCCGACCTCTCTATTGGTCCTCACTCTCAAACAACGCTTGACAGCATCAACTGCACTTCTTGGGCGAGAAAACGAAATCCTCGTATTCAGGGCGGGGATTGCTTTTGGAGTTGGAGACTCAAAGAAGAACTTCCTACCGGAATCTAATTTGGGTATTGACGCTGGAATCACGTAATCCGCCTCATCCAACATCGCTCCCAAGACTCTCTTGTCCTCGTCCGGCTGGTCAAGTTCGGCATCGAGGCGGTTCAGAAAAGTAATCACAGGACGCATATGTGAGGCCATTCGGAGCCTCACTGTTCGGTAAAGTTCTGCCTCAACATCCAAGCCATCTTTTGTTGTATTCCAAGGCAACTTTGAAGGATCCACACTATTGAAGAATGCACATCCCCTGAATCTAGCGAACTGGTGGTGATATCTTGGTATACGGTTCGTACCAAACGTACCCCATCCGGTTAGTTCCGTCTGATCAGCTCTTACGACCATGCGCCCATTGCAATAGACATACCATCCGGCCTCGTTTCGCGCTGGCGGGCCCCCTTCACCAATGCCACTGAACAACTTTACGGTTACATTATTGATGCGCATTTCCTCATAGGCGGGGTGCAGGCGGTTTGGGATGTATCCGAATTTGACCATGGTGGCCACGACGGTTTCTTCGTTAACTGTGATTGTTAGTCCGCGTTCCAAGTAAGTCTGATGCCTGGCACTGATCTCGCTCAGCAATTTGGAAGTGAATGAGGGCAACCCAAATTGGGATGATACTCCGGTACTTAGCTGCAAGACCCTTATACTCGTTCCAGACTCTCTCTTGGAGTCGATCTCAGCGCCACTCTCGACATTGAGTGGGAATTCCCACTCTTCTTCCTTTTGCCACGAATCGACATCGACCTTCACGCTAAAGGAATCCCCATTTGACCTTGAATAGACCTCAAATCTACGTCCCAGCTTAAACAGAGCTCGCTTCATACCAACTCCGAACAGACCTACAGAGCCCTCAACGGATGGCGCATCTGGTGGTCGGCCAATCCTGAAGACGTAGTTTCGGGCAATGTCCAAAGGTATTCCGCCGCAATTGTCTTTGATTTGGAATTCTCTGTCATTGACAGTTAGGTTGACTACTAGGCCCCCAAGGGAGTCTTTTCCCCGAACTCGCAGGGCTCCGTCGACACAGTTATCAATTAGATCCATAATTGCAGAAGGAAGACTAATGTCCTTCGTCAGCATATCAACGAAGAGCGCCTTAGTTGGTAAAGCAGATACTACTTCCTGTGTAGCCGTCACAGAACTCTCCATCAATTCCAAATTTGTTACCCCTGCTCGGTGCGATCTCTTCCTAGCACATCGTCGAGTACCGCCGAGAAGGACTGCAGATCTTTGATTTCGCATTGCCAGATGGTCAAGACGGCCCAGCCCATTGCTCTAAGTTTCAATGTGTTTTCCTCATCCCTCTTCCTATTGGCCACTATCTTAGGCTTCCAATACTCCAAGTTAGATTTTGGCAGTCTGCCTTTGGGACAACCGACATGACCATGCCAGAAACAACCATGCACAAAGATCACCATTCGTCGCCTCGGAATTACTATGTCAGGCTTACCTGGTAAGTCAGTTCTGTGGAGTCTAAACCTGATGCCCTTGGCATGAAGGACTTTCCGCACTGCGACCTCGGGGCCCGTGTCCTTACTTCGAACCTGAGCCATTAATTCGCTTCGTCTTTCAGAGGTTAGTTTGTCCATTCTGTCTAACTGACCTCGTGTCTTTGGCCCTTCCTTCTAGTGCACCTCTGATTCTAGTTGCGCTGGTAAGCTACGTGTCTACAGATTAGGCAAGAAATCTTCAACAGTATGTGTTGAACAAATCGTCCCTGTCAAGCAATATCGTGGCAGAGATAGCTTGCGGCTAATCTACGATACGCGGGCTTATTCAATCATCAAACAACACAGCAAGTTAGCTAAGAATCTCAGTGGAAGACAAGAGTTTACAGACCAGATTCCGGCTTTCGTCCAAAGCAGACTAGCCAGTGCGATCGGTGAACGCAGCCAAGTCTCAAGTGTTAGGAGACTTCTCCCACTTAAGTGTGGTCGAGCAGTATCCGTGAGGCTAGTTGATCACGATGCCGTCTTGGCCGGCGATGCTGATCTGTTGGGCGACTGCGCCTGCCACGTCGCGGTAGACGGCGGCTAGGGATGAGTCGGGTTCGGTAGCGGTGATGGGTTTGCCGCTGTCGCCGCCCTCGCGGATGGCGACGTTCAGGGGCACCTCGCCGAGGAAGGGCACGCCCATGGCTTCCGCAGCTTCGCGCGCGCCGCCGTGGCTGAATATCTCCGTGCGCTCGTCGCAGTGGGGACAGAGGAAGTAGCTCATGTTCTCCACGATGCCCAGGATCGGCACGCGCAGTTGCTGGAACATGCCGATGGCTTTGCGCGCATCGGACAGGGCCACGTCCTGCGGCGTGCAGACGATCACCGCGCCCGCGCCGGGGATGGACTGCGCCAGGCTGAGCGGCGCGTCGCCGGTGCCGGGCGGCAGGTCGACCACCAGGTAGTCGCGCTCGCCCCAGTGCACGTCGCCGAGAAACTGGGTGAGCAAGCGGTGGACGATGGGCCCGCGCCAGATCATGGCCTGTTCCGGCTTGATGACAAACCCGGCGGACATGAGCGTAATGCCGTAGGCCTCGGCGGGGACGACTTTATTGCCCGCGCCGCGCAGTTGCGCGTGCGAACCCATCATCATAGGGATATTCGGCCCGTACACGTCGGCGTCGAGCAGCCCCACTTCCGCGCCGGACTGCGCCAGCGCGATGGCGAGGTTCACGGCGGTCGTGGACTTGCCCACGCCGCCCTTGCCGCTGGCGACAAAGAGGACGTTCTTCACACCCGTCAGGAAGTCCGCCGATTCCGGCGCCATGCGCTTGGCAACCTCAGACCGGGTGTCGATCTCCACGGCCTGCACGCCGGGCACGCCTAGCAGCGCCTTGCGGCACTCGTTCTCCAGGTGCTCCTTCATGGGGCAGGCGGGGGTGGTCAACACCAATTGAAACGCCGCCGTGCCCTTCTCAAACGTCATCTCCCGCACCATGTTCAGCGAGACGATGTCCTTGTGCAGGTCCGGGTCTTGCACGACGCGCAGCGCGTTGACCAGGTCGTCGGTTCGTGGGGCTCCATTCACAGCCATGTCATACCGCCTCTTTCAGTACTCTGGTTTGTCTAGAATTCTCTGCTGAGCAAAGCGCCTCTGTGCAAGTCGCTTGGTTGCGCCGCACTGTCATTGGCATCGGGCCGGAGGGGCTCCGTATCCCCTCACCCCAACCCTCTCCCACAGGGAGAGGGGGCAGGATGTGACGCTTCGGCCACCTATATGCAAGAGTCTCCGCCTATCGGGAAACCGCAGTCAGTAGCCCTTGCAGTGCGTCTTGCCACGCCGCCCAAAACGCGTTTGCTTTACTTCAATTATTGCAGTATCGTCCAGTTCCCACGATAGCATGATTGAAAACGGAGTGTAAAGAAACCGCGCAGCCGGTGCGCTGCACAAAAACAGGCGAGCAGCCGGGCGAACATCGCGCCACGTGTCGCATCATCCGGTAGAGTACAATGGGAGTTGAATAAGGTCGCAACAGAGCGCGAGTCCGTGCACTAACAGCGTGCCAGTCCGTGCACAAGCAGTGTGCACGTCCGCGCACAATTCCACGAGACAAATCTAGATTAGAAGGACAGCCAATCGATGTTTGAGAAGACTGCCTTGGCCAACGGCATGCGTGTTGTCACTGCCACACTCCCCCACACGCGCTCGGTATCGGTAATTGTGCTCGTGCGCGCCGGATCGCGCTACGAACACGACCCGGAGGCCGGCATCGCCCATGTGTTTGAGCACATGCTGTTCAAGGGCAGCACGGACTTCCCCTCGGCGCAGATTGTCAGCGAATCCATCGAGGGTGTGGGCGGCTCTATGAACGCGAGCACCGACAAGGAAATCGTGGACTACTGGTGCCGCGTCGCCCAGCCGCACTACACGGTGGCGATGGAGTTGCTCGCCGACATCTTCCTGAACCCGCTCTTGGACCACGAGGAACTGAAGCGCGAGCAGGGCGTGATCCTGGAAGAACTGCGGATGTATCATGACGATCCCCGCAGTTGGGTGAGCATTCTCAGCGATCAGATATGCTGGCCGGAGCACCCACTGGGACGGGACATTGGCGGCAGCCCGGAGACCGTCCAGGGCATCACGCCGGAGATGATCCACGACTACCGCGGCCGCATGTACAGCCCGGCAAATACCGTGCTGGCGGTGGCGGGCAACATCACCCACGAGCAAGTGGTGTCCGATGCTGAGCGCCTCTACAGCGCCTGGACAAACGGCGCGCCGGGAGAGTATCTGCCCTGGAATGAGAACGGCGCTGAACCGGTAGCCATCGGCGAAGCGCGGGAGTCCGTGGAGCAGATGAGCATACTGCTCTCCTTCCCAGGCCTTTCCATGTTCGACGAAGACCGCTACGCGCAGGGCCTCATGAATGCGGTGCTGGGGGAAGGCATGAGTTCGCGGCTCTTTCTGGAAGTCCGCGAGAAGCGCGGCTTGGCCTATAGTGTGGGATCGTATCCACGCCACCATCTCGATACCGGCATCTTCACCATCTATGGCGGCGTCGATCCGGATAACGCGGCAGATGCTCTGCGCTGCATCATGGAGCAGGTGAACGGCCTGAGCGAACCCGTGCCGGAGACGGAGCTACGCAAAGCCAAGGAATTCACTAAAGGACATCTCCTGCTCGGCTTGGAGAGCACGCAGAGCGTGGCCGGCTGGGGCGGCGTGCGCGAACTCCTGCACGGAGAACTCATCACGCCCGACGAGGCCGTCGCCCGCATCGAGGCGGTGACCGTAAACGACATTCAGCGTGTTGCGGGACGCGTCTTTTCAACGAGCGCCGCCAAGCTCGCCGTCATTGGCCCGCGCGATCTCAGCCAGGAACTGCTGCCGCTCGTAACAGGCTGACACGATAGCGCTCCTCGCGGCGCAACAACGTCACGACGAACCCAAGGGAGAGGCACACCCGGTGCAGGACAGACACTCCACGAAACGCTATCTCGCGCTCCTGGGTGTTCTTGCTGTCATTTGCGTGCTCCTTGCCGGATGTTCGTTTGGTGAGGAGGCAGGCCAGCGCCTGACGTTCAGCGGCAGCGTGCGCCTGGACTCCGCTGAAAATACGCACATTGCCATTGTGGTGCGGAATTCCGGCAGTCGGTTGTTCACCGCTGAAGAGGGGATCGACGGCCGCGGTGAGGTCTTCAACAGCGCGGAACAGTTGCTCGCTCGTTTCTTGCAGCAGCCGGTTGAGCGACTGGCAGTCGATGAGGAAGCCACGCTGGCTACCTGGCAGGGTACTCTGGAGCCCGGCACCTACGTCATGCGCTGGACCACACCCCGCCACGGCGGCGTGGAGCTGGAATTCACCTTGCTGAAGCGCTATGGGAAGCTCGAAGTGGGGACGATCAGGGAGCGGCAGCTTGAGCCTGATCCTGTCTAGTCAAATACCACGTAGTGCCACAAAGACGGACACGCCCTTAGAGGCCGGCTAACCGAGGGAATTCCAATTCAGCTAGCAGATGCATTGGTGTGCTGCGCAAGCCGAATCACTTCCCCTAGACTTGCCGAATCTGGCGCCTACCTGCCTACCTCCACCGCCGTCCTACGCCGTCGTTTGCGCGCCTTGATCACAATGCCCACGGTTGCAGTCTCGTCAGTCCGAATTGGCCGCGGGTCCTCAAACGCGTAGAGCAGGCGTCGCCCCCACGTCGCCAACGGCCCGCTTCCTGGCGCTTCCCCAAAGCGGTCGCACGCCGGACAAAGTCCCCGCTCCACGATGTTCTTGCCAATGCCGTAGAGCAAGAAGTGGGCGAACGGCAGGCATCGCGGCGTCGTGAACCACAATTCGTCCAGGTCAAATCCGGCAGACTTGACCCTCCGGGCAATGCCCGCGGCGGTATAGAGCCGCTGGTGGTCCGCCCAGATGCCGGCGAGCCACCAGATATGCGCGGGTATGTGCGTGCCGAAGGCACGCTCCAAGATCCAATTCAAGGGGTCCCACAGCAGCGGGTACCGCTGGTGCGGCACGGAGAGGAGCAGCAGTCCGTCATCTGCCAGCACACGATAGATCTCCGCCAAGCTGGCGGCGTCATCCTCGATGTGCTCCAGCACCTCAGAACAGACCACGGCCTCGAAAGAGCCGGCGGGGAAGGGCAGCGCACAAGCATCGGCACGCGCAAAGTCCGCAGTCGACCCGGAAGTCCGCGCCTGCGCCGCGGCAAGGTATTCAGCACTAAAATCAACTCCGACCACATTAACCTGGGGGTAAAGCGTGCGGATGGCCTTGACATAGAAACCCCGCCCGCAGCCGACGTCGAGCACGCTACCGCCCGCAGCCGACTGCAGGTGGCGCAGGATGAGCGCGGCTCTCGCGGCAAAGGCGGGATCAAGTTCCCGCTCCAAGAGCCCGGCAATAGAATTGTCTAAGGAAGTCTTCATGGTGGGCAAGCCGCTAGGCGTCTTGCAGTGCGGTGCGGTGTTGCCAGTGCCCTCTGCAATTCCATCGTATTCCTGTATTCAGCGGGCAACGCGCTGTGGCACAGGGGAGATTCCCGCTTGCGATGCGGTCTGCCTTCTCCGTACCCAGGCGTAGCGATGCGGGCTGATTAGTAGTAGCATACATACTATCTGTCGCATGCCGCTCATCTGTCGAATTTCCTCGTGTGATCGCGCGAGTGTTTCACGCCTTGCACTCTCCCAACCCAACCGCGCGCACAGTCTTGTGTGCTGTCGCAGCTCTGCAGTTGCCCGTACTTCACGCATCCAAGGACGACCGGCGCTAGAGAGAACGCGATGCGCATTCTGTATCTCACAACGTACTACTTGCCGCACAGCAGCGGGATAACCGCCTACATGCACCGTGTCGCCCGTGGCCTGGTGCAGCGCGGGCACAGCGTGACCGTGCTGACCTCCTGCCATGAGCCGGGGCTGAGCGAGGATGGCGTGCTGGACGGGGTACGCATCATTCGGTTGCCGGTGCTCCTGCGTGTCAGCAAAGGGCCGGTGATGCCCGCGTTCTTTCGGGTCCTGCGCAATTACCTGCAGACCCACGACGTGGTTCACGTCCACCTCCCGTACTTGGAATCCGCTTACGCGGCCATCATGAATCGTGGGCGCAGACCGCTCATCCTCACCGCCCACACCGACCTCCATTTGCCGACCGGCCTCATGAACCGGCTTGCGAGCACTGCGGTCAATCTGATGCAGCGCTTGGCGGCGCGCAAAGCCGACTGGCTGTGTTCCTATACATGGGATTTCGCCCGGCACTCGTACCTGCTCTCCAACCATCTCGATAAGACTCTGGTAATCCACCCTCCGGTAACGGTTGCCAACGCGACGGAGGCAGACGTGGTTGCTTTTCGCGAGCAGCACGTACTAGAAGGGACGCTCATCGGGTTTGCGGGGCGTTTTGCCGAGCAGAAGGGACTTCACGTGCTTTTCGCTGCCCTGGCTACCGTGCGGCAGCGCATGCCGCAGGCTCGGGTCGTGATCGCGGGGGAGTACGGCAACGTCGTCGGCGAAGACTACTACGAGCGTCTGCATCCGCAACTAGAGGAATGTGGTGATCACGTCGTTCTGCTCGGACACCAGGCCGGGAGAGATCTCGCCAGCTTCTACGCGGCCTGCGACGTGTTGGTGTTGCCGAGCACAAGCCCCATGGAGTCATTCGGCATCGTGCAAGTTGAGGCCATGCTCTGCGGCACGCCGGTCGTTGCCACCGATATCCCGGGTTGCCGCCAAGCCGTGGGCCTCACCGGCATGGGACGCATTGCGCCGCCTGGAGACAGTGCGGCAATGGCGGAGGCATTGCTGGCAGTTCTCGAAGAACCCGGCCGCTACACGAAGCCGCGCGAGGACATTGAACGCGTCTTCAACTATGAACGCACCGTAGACCTACACGAGGAACTCTACCGCACCAATTGCATCGCCCACGATGACCGCGCCTTGGAGCTGGCACATGCCGCTCAAGAATCCAGCCAAGAGTTGAAGGCAGTATGAGTCATCCTGACACGGCTGCAGATGCCACCGGCGCACCGGACGAAGCCGGCCTGACAAAAGGGCAGCACGCATCGCCCTTGAACTTCGCTTTGGCGCGCACGTACGGACCGTGGTTGCTCCTGGGACTGGCGCTGCTCGTCGGCGCGTGGTTTCGGTTCACCGGCCTAGATTGGGATTCAAGCACCCACCTCCATCCGGATGAGCGCCATATCACGATCACGACGGAGCAGATCCAGTGGCCGGAGTCCCTGGCACAGTATTTCGATACGGAGACTTCCCCGCTCAATCCTTACAATCAGGGCATCGGCTCCTTCGTCTACGGCACGCTACCCCTTTTTGTCACGAAGTTTGCGGCCGAAACAGTCGATAGGGCTGCCTACGACGGCATCCATCTCGTCGGCCGCTTCTTGACGGCCTCGCTCGACGTACTGACGATCCTGCTGGTCTTTCTCATTGCGCGCCGGCTGAGCGGTCCCTGGGGCGGCGCGCTCGCGGCCGCTCTCTATGCGTGCGCCGTGCAGGCAATCCAGCAGGCCCACTTCTACACTTCCGACACGTGGGTTACGTTCTTTGCGACGTTTGCGCTCTGGTTCGCGCTTCGTTGGCAAGAAGAGGGCCGCTGGTACGATATTGCCGGCGTCAGCATCGTTGCCGGGCTCGCCCTGTCGAGCAAGCTGGGCGTCGCGACACTGGCAGTGCCCATCGGCGTTGCCTTCTTCCTGCGGGCTTGGCGGCTGACGCAACCGCCGGACCTGGCCGTTACCGGTCGCCTGCTGACGCGCCTGGGGGGCCATCTGCTTCTAGGCGGCGCGCTGGTGTATGCGACGCTCCGCCTCTGCCTGCCTTACGTCTTTGCCTCCGCGGCCCCCTGGGACCCACGGCTCAATCCACGCTATACGCAGGACATCGAGACGCTGCGCTACCTGGCAGGTGGAGAGGCGGACTTTCCTCCCTCGTACAGTTGGGCTACGACCGATTACGCGCTCTTCCCCATCGAACAGATGTTTCGCTGGGAGATGGGCTGGGCGCTGGCAGGCGTCGCGTGGATGGGGCTACTCTGGGGCATCTGGCGCTTGGCGCGAGACGGCAAGCTGGCTTTCGCGCCTCTCGTCGCCTGGGTAATTGCCCTCTACGGCTACCAGGCCCTGCAATTCGCCAAGCCCGGACGCTACTTTCTGCCCATCTATCCCGCCTTTGCCGTGCTCGGCGGCGTCTTTCTCTGCTGGCTGGCCTATCAGATCTATAGAGAGAATATGATTGCCCGGCTACAGCACTTTCTACTACAGGCGCGCCACTTCCTCACGCGGAGACGCGAGCGTACTCTTGATTCGACACAACCCCCACCTCTCGCGGATCTCGAACGTCCCCTCTCTTTGGGGGAAAGTTCCTTGTCCCTAGAGGAAAGTCCGCTCGCCGCAGGGGATAGTCCCCTCTCCCTGGGGGAGAGGGTTAGAGCCCGCCCCGTACCTGATACGGGGGTGAGGGGACATTCGTCCCTTGCGCGCCTATTGCCCTATACCGGCCCGGCCCTCGCCGCCCTCGTGCTGCTGAGCACGTTCGCGTGGGCCTTCGCCTATACGCGCATCTACACGGAGCCCGTGGCGCGCGTGCGCGCAAGCGAGTGGCTCTATGCAAACGTGCCGGCCGGCGCCGTGCTGGCGGCGGAGCACTGGGATGACGCCCTGCCGCTGCGGCTGCCCGGACACGACTATGCCCCGCATCGGTACCAGTATGTGCAGCTTCCCGTGTTCAACCCGGATACGCCGGATAAACTAACGCAATTCATCCAGGCGCTGACGCAAACCGACTATATCGTCGTCAGCAGCCACCGCACCCACGGCGTCATCCGGCAATTGCCCTTGCGTTACCCCATGACCTCGCAGTATTACGACGAGCTCTTTGCAGGTGCGCTGGGTTTTGCGCCGGTGCAAACGATCACGAATTACCCAAATCTCTTCGGCTGGGAAATCAACGATAGCGGGGCGGAAGAGCAATTCATCGTCTTCGACCATCCGACAGTCCACATCTTCGAGAAGACCGCGGCCTATAGTCCGGAGAAAGTGCGGGAACTGCTGGAGCCGCATCTCACGACACTGCCCCAAACCCTCCCGCCGGGACAACTGGTCTATAACGGCCTATTGCTTACGGAGGAAGCACAGGCAGACCTCAAGAACACCGGTACGTGGGCGGTCTACTTCGACCGCGACAGCATCGTCAACGCCGCGCCGTGGCTGTTCTGGTGGCTGGCGGTTCTGATGCTAGGTTTGATTACGTGGCCGCTACTGTGGCGCATCTTGCCAATGGTGCCCGACCAGGGCTATCTGCTGGCAAAGAGCCTCGGCCTGCTCATCATCGCGTACCTTCCCTGGCTGTTGGCAAGTGCCGGCATATTGGCGGCCGGCCGCGCTACCACGTGGCTTGCCCTCGCGCTGGTCGGACTCGCCAGCGCCTTCGTGCTCAGCCGCACGTGGGGGCAGTTTGTGCAATTCGTGAAGAAGCAGCGTACGGAACTCCTGCTGAGCGAGGCGGTCTTTACCGTCAGCTTTCTCTTCTTCCTGTGGGTGCGCCTCACCAACCCCGATCTATGGCATCAATGGTATGGCGGCGAGAAGCCGATGGATTTTGCCCACATGAACGCGCTCATCAAGGCCGTCCACTATCCCCCGTTTGACCCGTGGTTTGCAGGTGGTTACATCAACTACTACTACATGGGGCATCAGGTGTTCGCTACGCTGATTCGCCTGCTCGGTATCGTGCCGTCGGTGGCATACAACCTGGTGGTGCCGCTGGTGGCGGCCTTGCTCGCCGCGAATGTCTATACCTTTGGCAGCACGGTCTGGCGTCACGCTTCGCACAGTATGCGGCTGCTCGCAGGCGTCGGCGGGGTGGTGCTGGTAGCGGTGGTAGGGAATTTGGACGGTGCCGTACAGTGGTTCCAGCGGCTGCGAGGCCCGGCTTTGCCGGACTACCTGCCCTCCGGCCTCCCGTGGCTGGGGCAAGCGCTTGGCAACATATTGCGGGGAGAACCGGCGCCGGGCTTTGATTACTGGCACAGCACGCGCTTGATCGAGGGCGCAATCCACGAGTTCCCGTTCTTCAGCTTTCTCTACGGCGACCTCCATCCACATGTGCTGGCGCTGCCCTTTACCATGGTTATGCCGGTGCTTGCCTTGGCGTTTGTTCTGAGTTATCGACGCGACGCCATTGCGAGAGCGGACGATACCAGCCCGCCTTTAGTCGCGTGGTTGCGACCGCTTCTGCGTTCTCCCACGCTGTCGCTCCTGCTGCTGGCCGGCTTTGTGCTGGGATTCCTCCGCACTGCCAATACGTGGGACTATCCCACGTACGCGCTGCTCCTGGGTGGAGCGGTCGTCGTGGTGGAGCGCCGCGGCCTCCTGCGCCTCGACATTCCGGCCTGGGTGCGCTTGGGGGTGGCGGCAACTGTCTTGTTTTTGGTGGGACGCGTCGCCTTCGGCCCTTACATCGACCACTACCAATCCTTCTTCTTCGGCGCCCGGGGCATAGAGGACCAAACGCCGCTGTGGCAGTACCTCGTCATCCACGGCGTGCCGCTCTTCTTTGTGGGGGTTTTTCTGGCGCGGGAGCTCCTTCGATCACGCACTGTCTATGACATCCGCCTCATCGGAGTTCTGGCCGTGCTGCAACTGGTGCTTGCCAGCGTCCTGTGGCAGCGCCCGATCGTACTCATGCTCCAATTCGGCGTTTTGTTGGCGCTAATGGTGGCGCTGCGCCCGCAGGCAACAAAGCCCACCCGCCTGCTTGCCGGGATGGTCGCGCTTGCGATGCTGCTGGGAATCTTCCCCGAGTTCTTCGCCATCGACGGCGACGTGGGCCGCATGAACACCATCTTCAAGTTCTATCTTCAAGCGTGGTGTCTAATGGCGCTCGTTGCTGCCGCTTCCCTGCCGTACTTGTGGCAGCAGGCACGGTTGCGGCGCACCGCCTTGCCGGTGGGAGCCCTGCTCGTCGCGCTCGCCCTAATCTATACGGTGTCCGCGATTCCCGACCGCGCCGAACAGCGGCTGGTGCCGGGCCTCGTGACGTTGGATGGTACCGCGTTTATGGAGCAGGCCGTGATCACCGATCAAGACCGCGAGATTCCCCTCAAGTGGGACCTGGAAGCAATTCGCTGGCTGCAAGACAACGTTGAGGGCACGCCGACGATGTTGGAAGCGACGATTCCGTATTTCCGGTGGGGGGCGCGCGTCGCTATTCACACCGGCTTGCCCGCCGTGCTCGGCTGGGATTCCCACCAGTGGCTCCAACGCTGGGAATACCTGCCCATGATCGAGCAACGCAAGCTGGACATCCAGACCATCTACGAGACCGCCGATTTCGACCTGGCCCTGCGCCTGCTGCGGCAATACGACGTGGACTACATCTACCTGGGAGACCTGGAACGCGCCTACTACCAAGGGCCCGGCCTGCAGAAATTCGACCTGATGGGGGACTTCGGTATTACAGAGGTCTACCGCAACGAACGGGTGACAATCTACCGCGTGGAGCAACGCTAAAGATACTCTGACAAGCCTGTTGCTGGGCGCGTGAGAGAATCCCTCTCAAGAATCCATGGTAAAGGCGTAGCGCCTTCCGCCATTCAAATGTTGAGATTAACCTACACGTGACCGAGTGAGACTAGGTACCTCGCGGGCCGCGCCTTCCGTCATTCCCGCGAAAGCGGGAATCCATCTTCTCTTACTGCTGCCCGCGCGCAAATCGTCCCAAGAGGCGGGGGACAAGCCCCCGCGCTACGCTTAGGCTTGCGCATTAGTAGGCGAGAAGTGGGAGAAACTGGGCGACCATACCGGCGCTTTGGCCTATTCTAGATTTCTCGCTGCGCTCGAAATGACAGTCGGTGGCAGCGCTACGCTCAAAGTAACGTAAGTCCCGGCAGCGCTGCCGCGAATTTCAAGTGAGATGGTTGCTGAGAGGACGTCTTCTTATCCGTCATTCCCGCGAAAGCGGGAATCCATCTTCTCTTTCTGTCCGCGTGCAAAGGTCCCAAGTGACGGGGGACAATCCCCCGCGCTACGCCTAGGCTTGCGCATTGGTAGGCGAGAAGTGGGAGAAACTGGGCGACCATACCGGCGCTTTGGCCTATTCTAGATTTCTCGCTGCGCTCGAAATGACAGCCGATGGCAACGCTATGCTCAATGACAGTCGGTGGCAACGCTATGCTCAATGACAGTCGGTGGCAGCGCTATGCTCAATGACAGTCGATGGCAACACTATGCTCGGTGACTGTCGATAGCAGCGCTATGCTCAAAGTAACGTAAGTCCCGGCAGCGCTGTCGGGAGTTTTCAAGTGAGATAGTGGCTGAGACGACGTCTTCTCTTCCGTCATTCCCGCGAAAGCGGGAATCCATCTTCCTCTTTCACCTTGCGAGACCAGCACAACATTCGCATTTCATTGGCACTTTGTATCCGGCGCAATAGAGTAGGGGCACGATATATCGTGCCCCTACACAAGCCGCGTCCTTCACTTTGGTCCTACCGGGCTCAGTCTCCAGGGTGAGGCCCAGCATGCCCTTGAACAGCCGCACCACCACGACTCCGGGTATTCACCTTTTGCGCCAGCCTCACACGTGGGCGGCGACAGTCTCCCGCAGTCCAATCTTCTCGACTGCGGCGTGCACAGCGGCTTTGTCGTCCGGTGAGAGCTCCGCCAGCGGCGGGCGGACGGGTCCGCCGGCCAGGCCGATAGCCATCATGACTTCCTTCATCACCGTGACCTCATAGCCGCGCACCTTGTAGCGGATGTCATAGATCGGCAGCGTTTCCTGCTCGATCTTGGCCTGGAGTTCGCTGAACTTGCCCGCCCGCGCCAGTTCCAGCGCCTCGATAGACGACTTGGGATTGTAGTTGGCGTTGCTGGAGGTATAGCCTTCAGCGCCGGCCGCAAAGTACGCGTGCACCAAATCGTCGCCGACGCCCGCCAGCCAGAGCAGCTTGTCGCCCACGTACGAGCGAATGCGCTGGAACATGCGCACGTCGCCCTGGCCGTCCTTGAAAGCCACGATGTTGGGCACCTCCGCCAGGCGGTCGACCAACTGCGGGCCGAGCTTGGCGTGATCGCGGGCGTAGGGGAACACGCCCAGGTTGGTGGAATCCGCGATGGCTTTGTAATACTGGTAGAAGCCCTCGTCGCTGGCCTCGCCGTAGTGCGGCGGCATCATGAGCAGACCGTCCACGCCGGCGCTCTCGGCAAACTGCGCCTGCTCCGCGGCCACAGCCGGATTTATGCCGACGCCCGCCAGCATGAGGCAGCGGCCGTCTGCCGCCTCGGCAGTGGCGGCAACCACAGCCTTCCACTCGGTAAACGTCAAGGAAAAGAACTCGCCGGTGCCGCCCGCCGCCAGCACTGCGGGGGAACCCTCCCGCGCCAGGAAGTCAACGTTGCGGCGCAGTCCGTCAAGGTCAAGCGAGTAATCGTCGTAAAACGGGGTTACGGGAAACGGGATCACGGTGCGCAAACGTTCACGCAGTTCCGCAGGACTCATCACTGGTCGAAGCTCCTTCTCGGTTGTTGTTCAAGCGCTCTCGTGCCGTCGCTGTCGTAAAGACGCTACGTGCTATCGTACCAATGCCTACCGGCAAATACCACCTGGAAACTGTGACCTCTCCACGCGTTATTCATCGCAAGTTAGCGAGGTTCCTGGCCGCATTCTCAGGCTTCACTAAGTCTGAACGCATATAATAGATAAGATTATCATCGACATTCGACCTGAATCAGAGGGGAAGGAGCCAGGCATGCGGAGATTTCTTCTACTAGCGCTCATACTCGCATTGACACTTGGGCTGGTCGCCTGCGGCGGCGACGAGCCGGCGGAACCCGATCCGACTGCAGCACCGGCGGCAACTGAAGCGCCCGCCGCGACGGCGGAACCGGAGGCAACGGCGGCTCCAGAGCAAAAGGATAGCGCAGATCCCGCCAATATCGTCTTCACTATCGATCCCGCGCGCTCAACCGCCCGTTACCTGATAAACGAACGGCTCGCCAACGTTGCCTCTCCCGTTGATGCCATCGGCGAGACCATGGACGTCACCGGCGCTATCGTCTTCGACGCGGACGGCAATGTGGTGAGCGATCAATCACAAATCGTCGTCGGCATGGACAGCCTTACCAGCGACTCTTCCCGCCGTGACGGCTACGTGCGGCGCAACACCCTGCAGACGAGCCAGTTTCCGACTGCCACGTTTGTGGTGAAATCGATTCAGGGACTGCCCTGGCCGCTGCCGACCTCCGGGGAGGTGACCGTGCAGATGGTGGGCGACTTCACGGTCAAAGATCAGACCCGCGAGGTGACCTGGGAAACAGTCATTCAAGCCGGCGCCAGCGAATCGACGGGCAGCGCCAAGACGCAGATCACGTTTGAGCAGTTTGCCTTGGAGAAGCCGCGCGTGGCTATAGTGCTGAGCGTGGTTGACGAGATCCGGCTGGAGATTGACTTCACTGTCGTGCGCGAAAAGTAAGAAACTCTGCGAAAAGGATCAAGGCCAAGGCAAACCGCGCTCCGTCGTTTCTGACTGGGAAATCGCCTAAAGCGAACATCCGAGACATAAAAGCGCTGACCCGTTCATACTTCGACAAGCTCAGTACGATCGGGTCAGTGTCTCTTCGCTGCAGCGACCTAAGGGTTGGTCAATGTCTTGCTCTGCGCAGGCAGCAGACGAGATCGCGTGCGCATTGAATCGCTTATGACCAAGAAGGGCCGCTTTGCCTACAGTCCCAGCACGCGCTCGGCGTTGCCCTGCGTGATCGCGTGGTACTTTTCGTCCGAGTCGCAATACTCTTTCAGCAGAGGCAGCGTCTGCGAGGCGAAGCACGGGCGGGATCCCATGCCTTCCCAGTTGCCCTTGCCATCCAGGCAGTGGCAGTCGGTGGCCCACAGCAATTGCTTCCAGTGGCGGTTCACAAACTCCGCGCCGAATTCCGGATCGCGGGAAATGGCGTTCAGACCCGAACCGGCTGACATGTCGCCGTAGAGGTTCGGGTACTTGGACAGCCACTGGTCGGACAAGCCGCCACGCACCACCGGACCCGGCGGGTAGCTGGTGTAGCCCTCGGCCTTCCAATCGCGGGGCACTTCCGCGCTCACGTTTGCCCACCACGCCTGCGCGTGCGCCACGAATGTGACATCCGGGAACGCCTCCAGCACCTGGTCGAAGACCTCGAAGTTGTAGTTGTAGTTGCGGTACTCGAAGTGCAGGAGCACCACCCAGCCCAGCTTGCCGCAGAGCTCGTAGATGTCCATGCTATCCGGGTGGTCCACCGGCAGCCGCACCTTGTGCTCGCCAAAGCCCATACACCCCAATTCATGGAACCGCTGAATCTCATCCAACGCGTCGGGCCGCAGGGGATCTACGTGACAGAAGGGAATGATGGTATCGGGAAAGCGGTCGTAGGCCTGCAGCGCGTAGTCGGTGCGCATGGCCGTCTGCTCCACGCCCCACTTCTCCTTGGCCATGGCCGTGCTGTTGCCCTTCGCCAGCGGCAGCACCACCGCCTTGCCGCCGCCGTGGGCCTCGATGTGCGCCACCACGTGCTCGCCAATGCGCGGATTGCCGGCGTCGTGGTCCGTCGGCACCATGATGTGCTGATGAAAATCAATCGGCATCTTTCTTCTCACCTTTCAGTCCCTGCAACCGAAACACGTCACTCTCTTGTCGCATGTAGAAGCCATCTCGTTGAAGACTTCACATTTTGAATCGAAGCCGGACTTTGGCACCTAAACATAGCCGCAATGTACCAATCCGCCAACGACCAAGACACTCGCAACGGTAACGCCAGGACGAATGCCTCATTCTGCCTATACTCAAATCTCTTGCGGCCGGCCGGTCTCGATGGCCGCGAAGAAGGCATGCGCCAGGGCCGTGGCCCGTCGTCCCGCATGCTGGTCGGCGCCGATGCGCCAGGGCTCGCCTGAGTTTAAGCAGTCTATAAATTCCGCCAATTCTTGTTGGAGTCCTTCTGGATCGGCGTCGTCGGGAGCATGGCGCTCGCCGGGGTCTTGCACGTTTGCGCCGGAGACCGTCGCCCGGTGCAAGCGGTCGTAGAGTTGCACACACGTGCCGTTGTCGAAGACCTCAAAGAAGAACTTCGAGACCGCAGTCGAATCGGCGGCGTCGCCTTGGATGATGCTCGCCGCAGCGCCGCTGTCAAAGCGAATTATTCCAGCCAGGTTGTCGGGATAGGTTTTGTCCTCATGCGTGTAGTTGCCGCCCGCGGCAAAGACCTCCACCGGCTCCGCGCCCGCCAGATAGCAAATGAGATCGAACGTATGGCAGCCCTGGGAGAGAATATTGCCGCCGCCTTTCACCGGATCGGCCGCCCAACTCGTATCGGGCCAGCGGTTGCACATCATCTGCCCTACGAGCAGGAACGGCGCCGGCACCAGACGCTTAGTCTCCTGAATCAGCGGCGCAAAACGCAGTTTGAAGCCCGTCATCAAGCGTACGCCGGCCTGCTCCACGGCCTCCACCAGCGCATCGCATTGGGGCACGGTCATGGACATGGGTTTTTCCATGAGAATGTGTTTGCCCGCTGCCGCCGCCGCCAGGCCGAGGGTCACGTGCGTATCGTGGTGTGTTGAAATCAGCACGGCGTCGATGGCGTCGTCAGCGAGTATCTTCTTTGCGTCCGCCGTGGCATACGCGCCGCCGTATTCATTGAGAAACCCCGTGGCAGCCTCCGGGAAAACATCGGCATAGCCGTGCAGACGAATACCATCCATTACCACCGCATTGCGCAAATGGTTTCCCGCCATATTGCCGCACCCGATTACACCCAGTGTTATCATGGTCTCTCTACACTCCTTGAAGCGCCGTTCTGCCACATGCGCGCCGCGCGCGGAGTATTGACCGCGAGAAAGGACAGCGCCGCAGTCGCTCAACGTGAGCATATCATAGCGACGGCACCGGCTGTCGGGCGGCGTGTTCGAGCGCGCTGTGAAAGTGTGCATAGCGCCGGAATTGGATGACTGCAACCAATCAGCGGCATACACGGCAAGCCGGACCGTGCGGATCATGCAATCAGATCGTCACGTGATTGGGGGGCATGTGTGTTGGCAAGGGCCGGTGGGCAAAAGCGCGAGTGAAATGCTCAAGTTAACCTCTTGACAATCCCATTTGGCCCATTTGTATGGTATACTGGAAGCAGTATGCCGCGCGCACGGAGTCGCCGGCCAAGGCGTTTGGCGGCGCAGAAACTGGGTGGTTGCGTAAACACTGGCAGGCGAGCGGAGCGGTCGCGGGGTTCGTGTAGGGAACACCCCAGACGCACGCCGGTGCCGGAGTGCTTGTGCTCGCAGATTTGAGCCGGCAGTGCCGCTCAGCCGCGCTGGCGGCTGACGAGAGAATTCGAGGAAGGTACCGACTGGCGCATGGCGTCCACGGCAAGACGAACGTTACCGGTTGAAGACGTAAAGGCACAAGTCCCACTGGTGGACGTTGTGAACGCGGCGGTACGGCTGCAGCAAAGCGGCCGGTACCTTAAGGGTCTGTGCCCATTTCATGAAGAGAAGACCCCGTCGTTCTTCGTCTTTCCCGAGCGCGGCACGTGGCGCTGTTTTGGTTGCGGCAGAGGCGGCGATGTCATCTCCTTTGTCATGGAGCGCGAGCAGGCTTCTTTTGTTGAAGCGGTAGAATCTCTTGCCCGCGAGGCCGGTATCACGCTCTCGCGCCAGGAGGAACGCCAGCGCAGCCGCAATCAGATTCTCGCCCAGATCAATCTGGAAGCGGCACAGCTTTACCATCGCCTGCTTACAGAATCGTCAGAAGCGGCGCGGGCGCGAGAGTATCTGGCCGAACGCGGCATCACGCAGGAGAATATCGCGCGCTTCATGCTGGGGTATGCTCCCAACCGCTTCGATACCGTCCGCACGCAACTCATACAACTGGGCTTCTCGCCGGAAGACCTGACGGCTGCCGGGCTGCTCACCGAGGGCAATCGCGGACCGTACGACCGTTTTCGCGGCCGCATCATGTTTCCCATCCGTGACGCGCGTGGCCGCTTCTGCGGCTTTGGCGCACGCACACTTAGCGCCGAGATTCAGCCGAAGTACCTGAACACGCCGCAGACGCCCATCTTCGACAAGAGCGGCCTGCTCTACGGTCTGGACCTCGCCCAGCAGTCAATGCGCGAGCGCAAGCAGTGCATCATCGTGGAAGGCTACACGGACGTCATGATGGCGCATCAGCACGGCGAGACGAACGTCGTGGCGAGCATGGGGACGGCCCTCACGGAAAAACACGTAAAGTCGGTGAAGAACCTTACTACGAACCTCGTCCTGGCGCTCGACCCTGATGCCGCCGGCAGCGCCGCCACTATGCGCGGGCTGGAAGTGGCGCGCCGGGCCTTCGACCGCGTTGCGACGCGGGTATCCGTCGGGGACGTCATGCGACTGGAAAGCACGCTGGAAGCGGACATCCGCATCGCGGTGTTGCCGGAAGGCAAAGATCCGGACCAAGTGCTCCGCGAGGGTAACGGCGCCTGGCAGGACTGCATCGACACTGCCGTGCCTTTCGTGGACTATGCCTTTCGCCTCATGGCGCAACAGCATGACCTCAGCAGCACCCAGGGCAAGCGGAGGGCCGTGGAAGCGCTGGCTCCGCTCATCAACGATATCAGCGATCCCGTGGCGCGCCAACAATATCTCAAGCGCCTGGCACAGGTGCTTGACCTCGGCGTCCAAAGCGAAGTGCTGGTGAACCTCATGCACGCGCGGCATACGCGGCGACGGCAGGCGTCGCCCAGGGGTCAAGGCGGTGCAGAGCAGCCTTCCGGCAATGGCAAAGAACAGGCGGGAGATGGACTTGAACAATATCTCTTAGGTCTGCTCATAGTGCATCCCAATGCGTACGGGCTGGCAACGGAATTCATCGATGCGGACGACTTCCGCCACGTGCTTCACCGGCAAGCGTATGAGTATTTGGCAGCTGCGCAGAGCAATGGGTCCAACTCGCTAGAATTATCAGCCGGAGAAGATGTATCGGACTTGCTCGGCCGGTTGCGCGGTGAACGCGGCGCGGAACCGCGCATAGACGAAGAGTACCTGCGACCAACGGTAGCCGCCGCCGCCTTGCGGCTCAAGCGGCGCAACGTTCAGGAGGAATATGAGGACCTCCAACTGCTCCTGGCTAGTGAGCGCCCTGAAGAGAACAGGTCGCTTGGGTCGCAAATCCGGCAGGAGATACGGAGAATTGGCGAGCAATTACGTCAAGTCAATCGCGCATTGGAGCAAACGAGTTTCATTCGAACGCCATAGCCGTCGCGGAACGGCTCTGGCCGAGGGAAGTTTCAACTCCGCACATGCTGCACAGGAATGCCTGTGAAGGAGGAGAGATGGCAGCGAAAGCAAGCGACACTGTCGTTGAAAAAGAAGTAGCCGCGCAGAACGGAACCATCGCCCAGAAGGAAACCGCAGTTCAAGACAAGCCCAAGTCGCAAGCAAAAGCGAAGAAAGATGCGGCTAAGGTTGCTGCGGCACAGCCTAACGCCACCGAAGCGACCGAGCTTGAGATCACCGAGGAGGACATTCGCAAACTCGTCAATCGCGGCAAGCGGCGCGGGCACCTGACGCAGGAAGAGTTGCTGGAGGCGTTCCCGGATATCGAGGCCGACAGCGAAGAAGCGGAAGAACTCTTCACGTTGTTTTCCGAGCTCGGGCTGGAGGTGCTGCCGGCTAAGGAAGTTGACAGTCGCGACGACGAAGAGGAAGCAGCCTCCCCAAGCATCCCTGAGATGGTGGCCCTGGAACGCGCCGCCCTCAAGTCGGCCAAGACCGAGGAGGAGCCCGGCACGCTCGACGATCCGGTGCGGACCTATCTGCGCGAGATAGGGCGCGTGCCGCTGCTTACTGCCGCGCAGGAAGTCATGCTGGCCAAGCAGATGGAGAAGCGAATCTTTGCCGAAGAGAAGCTGCAGGACCGCGACGGCATGAGCCTGGAGGAGTTGCGGCGACTCGATCGCGAAGTCGTGGTCGGCATCGAGGCGCGCAAACGCTTGACCGAGGCGAACCTGCGTCTCGTGGTGAGCATGGCGAAGAAATACGTGGGCCGCGGCATGTCGCTGCTGGACCTGATCCAGGAAGGCAACATCGGGCTCATCCGCGCGGTGGAGAAGTTTGACTACCGCAAGGGCTTCAAGTTCAGCACCTACGCCACCTGGTGGATCCGGCAAGCCATCACGCGCTCCATCGCCGACCAGGCGCGCACCATTCGCATTCCCGTGCACATGGTGGAGACCATTAACAAGCTGGTGCGCATCTCCCGCCGCCTCGTGCAGGAAAAAGGGCGCGAGCCGACCTCGCAGGAGATCGGCGGCGAAATGGGCATTCCGGAGACCAAGGTGCGCGAAATCATCAAGGTCTCGCAGGAGCCCGTGAGCCTGGAGACACCCATCGGCGAGGAAGAAGACAGCCATCTGGGCGAATTCATCCCCGATGAGTCTACGATGTCGCCGGCAGATGCGGCATCATACCAGATGCTGCGGGAACAGGTGGAGGCGGTGCTCAACTCGCTCTCCGATCGCGAGCGCAAGGTGCTGCGGCTGCGCTTCGGCCTGGAAGACGGCCGCACGCGTACGCTGGAAGAGGTGGGCCGCGAGTTCAACGTCACCCGCGAACGCATCCGCCAGATCGAGGCCAAGGCCCTGCGCAAACTGCGCCACCCGGCCCGCAGCCAGAAGCTGAAGGACTATCTGGATCTGTAGCGCAAATCCTCAACGGACCCTGTGAACGGTATCGAGGCTGTCTCTTTAGCGCTATGGCTGGCCCTTGCGTGAGGGGACTGACGCGGGTGCGCAAGTCTGGTGGAACGACGAGGATTTTCCCCTCACCCTAACCCTCTCCCCAGGAGAGGGAATTGGAACCGCGGCGCGTTCGCTTGGCTCCTCACTCTGGCCTCTCTCCCAGGAGAGGGAATCGGAGCCGCGCCGCGTTCGCTTGGCTCTTCACTCTGCTCTCTCCCCCAGGAGAGGGAATCGGAGCCGCGCCACGTTCGCTTGACTCTTCACTCTGCTCCCTCTCCCTGGGGAGAGGGCCGGGGTGAGGGGGTCTTGCCATCTGCCGGCGCGGGCTATCTCATGGTCGCCCCAGGGAGAGGGAACAACCTCTCCTGCGGGACCAAGCTCTGTAGCGCTTTTCCCGACCACGTTACGGTCTTCTATCAGGGAAGGGTACACTCTCGCTTGTAGCCTGGGTTAATGGCGGGAGTCTTTATAGAGAGATCGTCTCCCCCGGCTGCAGGACGGTGATTTCCAAACCGCTGATGTCCCGGGCGGCGGCGGTAAAGGCGTCCGGGGTGCCGGTGAGAAGCGGAAAAGTGCCGTAGTGACACGGGATCACGCGCTTTACGCCCAGCAGCCGGCAGGCCTCCGCGGCGTCGTCCGGCCCCATGGTGAAGTGGTCGCCGATGGGTAGAAGAGCTACGTCAGGCCGATAGCGGCGGCCGATCAAGGCCATGTCTCCAAAGAGCGCCGTGTCTCCGGCCGCGTAGAGCTTCAAGCCATTTGAAAACGTGACCACGTAACCGACACTCTCTCCTGCCGGTACCAGTGTATCGCCATCCATGATGGTGCTGGTATGTTCGGCGTGCACCATCATCACGGCGAGATCCGCCGCGTGAATCGTGCCGCCCTTGTTCATGCCGACGACATTCTCTACGCCCTGCTGTCCCAGCCAATGCGCAATATCCGCGGTCGTGACCACGGCTTCCGGCTCGGCGCGACGCGCTATGGACACCACATCCCCCAAGTGGTCGCCATGGCCGTGCGTGATAAGGATGGCGTCTACATTATCGGGTTTCTTGAGATTTTCCGGGCACGCCGGATTGCCCTCAAGGAATGGGTCGACGAGCACGACCTTATTATCCGGCGTCGTGATGCTGAACGCGGCGTGGCCCAGCCACGTAATTGATATGCTATCTGCTGCCATCAGTGCTTCCTCTCTACGCTTACTGCGCACACGAGACCCCTAGCCGCGGCGATTGTAACCTCACTCTGCTCCTACTCTAGACCTTAGACCCAAGGACTCACTATTGGTTAAGGGTAGCGCAGGTTTGCAACCCTGTATCGTTCGATACGCTGTATCGAGTACGGAGCAGGCTCAGCGCCCGCGTGCTTTCGGGGTACGTCCGTCGTGCAGACGGCTGAAAATGCTGGCGAGGCTCGCGTGATCGGGCTTCTGTGAGTCCTTCACAATGAGGCATCTCCTGTACTGTCTCCTACCAGCACAACTCCCTCCATCCGGGCAAGTCTGCGGTCGAAGGTGTAGAGAGGCGTGGCTCCCGCCCGCCCGGCCGCTGAAAGGATCATGAGGTTTGAAAAGCCGACTCCGCCTTGGCGAAAGAGGTGCGCGGCTACAGCCACGTCATCTGGATTCTCGACAAGGAGGCTGTCCGAAGCCGTCATGTCCATCAATGCCTTAGCGACCTGGGCCCGCGCGAAGCCGTAGCTTCTCTCCAGCACCCAGGCGATCTCAATCACGACCTCCAGGCATATGAATCCTGGCTCATCAGGGGTCAACCCGTCCAGCAAGGCGCGCGCCGCCTCCGCCTGCGCAGCATCGTCGCCGACGAGGTAGCGGATGATGACGTTCGTGTCGATGGAGGTCATCCTTCAGTGGCTCCCTCTGCGATGGCACGATCCATGTCTTCCAGACTCACGACAGGGCCTTCGTACCTCAAATTACGAAACAGGCGGCTGGTAGACCGTATTGGCAGTATCAACACTCCCTCGTCCAAGATGACGTAGCGAACCTTATCTCCCGCTTTAACTGCTAGCGAGTCCCTGACGTCCTTGGGGAGGGTGGTCTGGCCCTTGGTGGTTACGCTGGATTCCAACATATGGAGATCTCCTCTTCATCACGGTAGCCTGTCCCTTACATTATAGTCAGACATAATGCTAACTACATTATAGCAAGGCATACTTAGGATTATGCCTTGCTGTTATCCAGTATGCACCAACCCCAGCCACAAATCCCTTACCCTCTCCGACAAGGTCTCACAGGGCATTCTATTGTCTATCAACATGACCCGGCTTGAATGGTCCCAAATCGGCCGCCCAAGAGTACCTAGCGGTGCGACACACTGGTACGGTTGCCGGTAGCGTAGGTTCGCACGGGACGTGCGCGTAACCTGCGCAGTCTTGCTGTGTGAACGGGCAGCGTCCTATGCGCTACTGATCATCATTACGGTAGCGTTCAACCACTAGGTTTTCCATTACCATTCTGTCTTAAGGATGAAAACTCTGGACAGAGCATTGTGCGCTAGAGCGGTGAGCCTTTCACGCTCACCACACGTCCCCGAAGCGTCTGCTGATCCAACGCAACAGAAATAGCGCCACAAACGTCGCGAGCACCAGCAGTGTCGCCAGGACAATGGCGGTCTGGAGGTCGGATTCCAAGGCCGTCATGATTGCCAGGGGCATGGTCTGCGTGCGGCCGGTGAAGTTTCCGGCGAACATGATGGTGGCGCCAAATTCGCCCAGCGCCCGCGCCCAACTGAGCACGGCCCCGCCCACCAGCGCGGGCCAGGCCAGCGGCACCGTGACGTAGCGCAGCGTCTGCCAGGTGGATGCGCCCAGCGTTACGGCAATTTCCTCCAGCTCCGGGTCGACGCGGCCAAAGCCGATTTTGGCAGAGCGCACGTAGAAAGGCGCGGCGACGAATATCTGCGCCAGCACGACCGCGAGCGTCGTAAAGGCAATCTCAATGCCGAGCGGGTGAAGCCACTGTCCGACCACGCCCAGGCGGCCAAAGACGAGCAATAGCGCGACACCGACCACCACCGGCGGCAGCGCCAGGGGCACGTCGATGAGCACATCGAGGATCCGCTTGCCGGGAAACGAACTGCGGGCGAGCAGGTAGGCGGTGGGCGTGCCCACCAGCACAATGATGAGGAGCGATGCCACACTCGTTAGCGCGCTCAGTCGCAACGCGCTCAGCACGATGGGCTGCGTGAGCTGCAGGAAGAGGTCACCCGACATAGCGGCGCGCACGAGCAATGCCAACAACGGCAGCGCCACGAATACGGCGAAGAGAAGCGTTGGCACTAGAAAGAGCGAGCGCAGACCGGTATCGCCTCCCTTGCGGTGAGCGGGGATGGATTCCCGCTTGCGCGGGAATGACGGAGTGGAAGGCGAGCGGTTCATAGCGAACTTTCCGGCTGCAGACCCGCCTGCCGCAAGATGTCCCGTGCGATTTCAGAACGGAGAAATTCCATAAAGCGGCGTGCAAGCGCTTCCTCTTTGGCGGAAGCCAGCAGCGCGATCGGGTATTCTGCCGTTACGTTGGCGTGTTCCGGTATTTCCAAAGTCTTCACCGTAGCAGATGACCCGGACACGTCGCTCACGTAGACGAACCCCGCGTCCGCCTCACCGAGCGCCACCTTGGCGAGTACTTGGCGGACGTTGAGCTCCTCCGAGCGCACGTTGGCGAGCACGGCTTCCTGGAAAGCGCTGCCGTACGCGGCGTCGGCGCTCAGGTTAGCGAGTACCTGGCGCGTAAAGCGGCCGATTGGCACGTTTTCCTGTCCCACGATGATGCGCACGCCCGGACGAGCCAGGTCCAGTAGGTTGCTGAGTTCGGCGGGATTCGCCGCCGGCACCGCCACAACGAGACGGTTCTCCGAAAAGACTACGGGATCCGCGGCCAGTAGTCCGTTCTCCTGCAAACGGTCCATGTCTACGGCATCTGCGGAAGCGAACAGGTCCGCGCCTGCCCCGTGCTCGATTTGGGTGGCTAACGCCTGCGAGCCGGCAAAATTGAATGTGACGCGCACTCCGGCATGGCGCTCCTCAAACTCCGCGCCGATTGCCGTGAATGCCTCGGTGAGCGAGGACGCGGCGTAGACGACGAGTGTCGTGTGCCCGGATGCGCACCCAGCCCCCAGCACGGGGGCGCAGGCCAGCAACCAGAGCGCAAGGCACGTCTGCCGTAGAAGCGATGCGGAGAGCAAGTCGCCGCGGCTGCTCGTGCTCACTGACTGTCGATCATGCACTGTGCGCTCCTGAAGCAGCCCTATCCAGGGCCATGCGAACAATACTGCCTGCGTGAATCTCCATTCATGGCGATCTCTCCGTTCGTGGTGAGCACTTCGACAGGCTCAGTACAGGCTAGTCGAACCATGAACGGAGATCCACGTCCCAAAACAGATCCACGCCAAGCTTAGTCAACCTCTTCGGCCAAAGGCCTGCAACGCTCCGCCACACCCGGTTCGTCCAAGCGTTGCCTAGTAGTATAATAGTGCCAACGGTCGGGGGTAAGGTTTCCGCGAAGGAGAGTTCCGCTTGGCAATTGTGCTCGACGCAATGGGCGGCGACCACGCCCCGCAGGCGATCGTCGCCGGAGCGGTCCGGGCCACGCGTTCCTCCAACTACCCCATCGTCCTGGTCGGACGACACGACGCGCTGGAAGCGGAAGTGCGCAAGCACGACGCCGCCGGACTCCCGCTAACGATTCGCCACGCTCCGGACGTAATCACTATGCACGACCACGCCACCGCCGTGCGCCAACGTCCGGAATCTTCCATACGCATTGCCTGCGACCTGGTGAAACAAGGGGAAGGGCAGGCACTGGTCAGCGCCGGCCACAGCGGGGCAACCATGGCGGCGGCGCTCATGACGTTTGGGCGCATTTCCGGTATCAGCCGCCCGGCGCTCATCGCGCTGATTCCTGCCCGCACGTCGCACCCGACGCTGCTCATCGACATGGGAGCGAATGCCGACTGCAAGCCGCTGCAACTTCAACAGTTCGGCCTCATGGGCAGCATCTATTCCGAGCAGGTGTACGGGGTCGAGAACCCCAAGGTCGGCTTGCTCTCCATCGGCGAAGAGCCCAGCAAGGGCAATGAACTTTCCCTGGCGGCGTACCCGCTCCTGGAAGAAGCGCCGCTCAACTTCGTCGGCAACATCGAAGGGCGCCAGATCCTATCTGATGCTGTGGACGTGGTGGCCTGCGACGGGTTTACGGGAAATGTCGCCCTTAAGACCCTGGAAGGCGCCGCCGAACACATCAGCACGCTGCTGAGGACGGAGCTACGCGCCAATCCCCGCAATATGCTCGGCGCTGTGCTGGCGCGACCGGCCTTCAACGCCGTTCGTGCGCGCATGGATTACGAAGAATACGGCGGCGCGCCCCTGGTGGGCCTCAATAACGCTGTCGTCATCGCCCACGGCCGCTCCAGCGCAAAGGCCATGACGAACGCCCTCCTCCTGGCACACCGGACTGTGGCCATGGACGTGACCGGCAAGGTGAAGAACCGCGTAGCGGAACTGCTCAGCAGCAGCGAGACCTCGCCCGCATAGAACGGCGTCGGTCGAGTTTCGCCCCGCAGTCCGTTCATCCATCGGCCCTGCGACTGGCTCAGGACAGGCAAACCCAGGACGAACGGACCGACTCCCTATCGCTACCAGACACCTATACCCACCCGAGAACTCAGCGTCGGTAGACTGGCGTAGCGCTGCATGGTGTGGGTGATGTGCTCTCCGCTCCCGAGAGCGTATGTCAAGCCCGCAAAAATTACTCTCCCGCGTCGCCCGCCAATCCTCCCCAGACTACTGCGATTGTCTCCTCGATCTGTTGCCGAGAGACCGGAACACCTAAGACGTGCCCTGCCAGCACCGACCCAACCATCGCATGGAGTGCGGCCTCGAGATTGGCGTCCTTCCGAATTTCACCACGTGTCACACCGCGCCGCAGCACCTTCATCCCGTCATCTTTGCGGGGCCGGATGATGCGCTCGCGAAATAGCTCGAACAACTCAGGATTGCGCCGCTCCTCTACGAGCAACGCTCCCAGCATGGGCCAGAGAGGCCCTCGCTCAAACGCTACTTGGGCCTGTGCCAGCATTTCGATCATATCGTTGCGCGCGCTGCCTGTGTCCGGCGGCGGCCCCCAGGCGTCCCGCTGAGACGCTAAAGCCGCAGCGGTTAATTCCGCTTTGGATGCATAGCGCCGGTAGATGGCGGTCTTGCCGACCCCGGCCTCTGCCGCGACGCGCTCGATGGACGTGCCGGCATAGCCTTGATCCGTGAGCACGCGGAGCGTGGCCTGCAAGATTGCCCGGTCGACCTCGGGGTCGCGCGGCCGGCCGGACTTTGCTTCGCCTTGCGGTGTTTTCTCACTGGGTGGAATCATTTTGCCGTCACCGCACCGGCATCTTGCGGGTGAGGATTTACTGCTTCAGGTACTACTGAATTGTCTGCAAGGTGATGGCGCGGCATGAACCGGGCGATGAGAACCGCACCCGCCAGAGCCGCGCAGGCCGATATGAGCACCGCCAAGCTCAGAGCATCGGTAAAGGCTGACCTCGCCGCGTCGAGCAACGTGCCGCCCACGTTGGCGGGCACCATCGCGGCAATTCTGGCTGCCATACCGATCGAATCGCTGGCGGCTTCAGCGGCTTCCGGCGGCAAGCCGGCGACTGCGTCTTCCATCCTGCGGCCATATACGGTATTTATTGCCGATCCAATAACCGCCACGCCCAACGCCCCTGCCACCTGGCGTGTAACATCATTCATGGCAGAGGCTACACCGGCGTTAGCCTCCGGAATCGCTCCCATTACCGCGTCGGTAGACGGCGCCATGGTGTTGCCCATGCCGATGGCAAGCACAAAGAGCGTTGTGCCAACGACCCAATACGGAGTGTCGGGCTGCCAGAACGCTAGCGACACTAATGCAGTGGTCACCAACAGCAGGCCGAGTGTCACGACCCTGTCGGTGCCCAATTTTGCGACCAGGCGATGGCTGTTCCCCGCTCCTATCACTACACCCAAGGCGATCGGCACCAACCGAATGCCAGCTTCCAGCGCCGTATACCCCTGCACGAACTGCAAATACTGCGTCAGCCCGAACACCATGCCGAACATGGCAAAGAACGTGATCGCGATGGCCCCCGCTCCCGCGGAGAAGCGCAGGTTGCGAAAGAACGCAAGGTTTAGCATTGGATGGTCGGTCTTGATCTCCCAAATGATAAACGCGATTGCCAATAGTCCGCCAGCCGCAAAGCTCGCCAATACAAGATTATCCGTCCAGCCGCGCGCGGGCGCCTCGATGATGGCGAATACCAGGGCAGTTATCGCGGCGATGGAGAGCACAGCGCCCAAAATATCCACCGGTACGGGATGCGGATCGCGGCTCTCAGGGATGACAAAGAGCCCGCCAGCGAGAGCAAGTACCGCGATGGGGATATTGATCAAGAATATGGACCCCCACCAGAAGTTCTCGAGGAGGAGGCCCCCGGTCAGGGGGCCAAGGCCGATGCCCATGCCGGCTACGCCTGCCCAGATGCTTATCGCCCGGCCGCGCTCCTCTCTGGGAAACACATCGATGAGGATGGACAGCGTGGAGGGCATGATGAGGGCCCCGCCCACGCCCATGATTGCCCGCGCGGCAATGAGCTGTTCAACGGACTCGGCATAGGCCGCAAAGAGACTCGAAGCGCCAAATACGATGAGGCCAAGCTGAAGCGCCCGCTTACGTCCGAACCGGTCACCCAGCGATCCCATGGTAAGCAACAGACCGGCAAACACGAGGATGTACGCGTCTACCATCCACTGCAATTCTGTCGCCGCCGCATCGAATTCGCGCTGCAAGGTGGGGATGGCGACGTTGAGAATGGTGTTGTCCAAGCCGATGATGAGCAGGCTCATGGCTAGTAAGCCGAGTATCCACCAACGTCTCTGGTACGTACTCGCGCTTCGATCACGCATGGGACACCTCCTGGATACTATACGCTACGGTATCGTAACTATATTCTAGTACGGTTGATCCACTCTGTCAAGCGAGCATCCAGAAGGCCCGGCAGCCTGTCCGGTCCAAGCAGGTGACAGCCACCGCAGACCCCAGACGGGAGAGAGTCCGAGTTACATGAGAAGAGGTTGTCAGCGACGCGTCTACCTGGGGTCACGCTGCTGAGAACTAGCGCGTGGCGAAGGCTGTGAGTGTCATTCCAACGGTGTCGGGTCGACCTTCACACCCAGGGGAACGCGAGCGTCGGCTGGTTGGCGTAGCGCTGCATGGTGAGCGTGATGCGTTCGCCGGCCCCGGGCGCGAGGCGCACGACGAGGTGTGGTCCGTTGACTTCCGTCGTGATCCCGCCGGCGGTGGCGCTGATGAACTGGTGCTCGGCGTAAGCGCCGCCCTGCACGATGAGGGTGCGTTCTTGCACAGGGTTAAGGTTCACGAGCGTCACGCCGACTTCGGCGGCCGTCAGGTGGTCCACCAAGGCGGCGACATCCCCCGGCAGTCCGGCGCGGCGGCGGGCGGGATCAAAATAGCGCAGGCGGCACAACAGCGGCCCGCCGTCGCGTCCTGTGGGGAAGCCGCCGAGAGTGAGCCGGGTTAGCGCATCGATGGTCGCCGGGTTGATGTGGTTCATGTCGTCGGAAAGGCGCGTATCCGGCGTGGTGGTATCCTGTCGCATCTTCTCGATGCGGTCCCGCACCACGGCGTGGTCGCGTTGCAGCGCCTCCACCGGATAACCGGGATTCTTACCGGCCAGGAAGTCGTGCCACGGGTCGTGCGGCGCGCGGTCTAAGTCCTGCGGGTCCATGGACAAGTAATACATTTCGTGCGCGCCGGCGGCGAAGGGCTCCGGCCGGAAGTCGTACCAGTCTTCTTCACCGTACGTGTCACCATACATGTGGGGGTACGTGGGCGTGCCGTCGTCGTCCTTCGCATTGGCGTTCACGGCATCGAGCATGTCCCGCCAGACGCCTAGGTAACTCTGGTCGCCCGTGAGAAGCAGTGCGTTGCCGAAGCCGTAGACCGCGCGCTGCTGCCATGCCGGCCGGTGCGCGAGATTGCCGGTGTTGTGATCGATGACGGAGAAACCCCAACCGTAGACGCCGCCGTACCACTTGCCGTCGCAGGCGCCGCCAATGGTGCCGTCCAGCCCGATATTTGTGGGAATGATGCCGTTGTTCGCCTGGGTATGCCCCACCCAACCGTCCACGTAGCGCAGGATCCAATCGCGGTACTTGGCTTCGCCGGTGAGGGCATAGGCGGTGAGGGCTACCGTTGTCACACTTAGGTTCAGCGGGTGATCGCCGGCCACGTCGTTGTAGTCGCGGAAGTGGTCGAGCATTTGGGCAAAGCTGTTTTCGCCGTGCTTGGCGTCAAAGCGCCCCGCCACCTCGATGGGGTCGCCCGCCCAATCCAGCGCGGTGGACTTGCGCAGCATGGGGCCCCGGCTGCCGTTGAACATGCTGCGAATGACGTTATGTTCCGGGTCGTAATTGGGCGCTTGAGGGTCTTCATCCATGTAGAAGCCGGCATAGCGCCGGATGCGCTGCTCGTAAAGGGCGTCGGCAGGATTGCTCAGCGGCTCCAGGATGAAGGGCGAAATCCACTCGCCATGATGCATCCAATCGAACATCACGGAGAATTCCTTGTAGTACATGCCTTCGCGGGCCATGGGCACGTACTCGGTCTTGGCCTCGGTATACTGCTGCAAGTGGCCGTCCCAGCCGTGCTTGTACATGGCCAGGACGCTATCAGACGCCCCGAGCGCGTGGAGCATGGGCCAGTTGAGCAGGTTTTCGCCGGCGTCATCCGGGCCGTCGTTGCCGCCCCAACGGGGAATGCAGAGCAGGTAGCCCCGTTCGTCAAAATACTTGGCATAGAACGCCGCGCACGCTTCTTCCTGCGCGCGCAAGAGTTCCCGCTCCAGCAGCGCCCAATGCGGCGGGGGCATGTGTGTCGTCAGGTATACTAGAGCCGAATTGCCGTTTAAGGTGATCACGGAATACCTCCGAAAGCAGACTTGCATTCTTGTAAGAAAGACTGACTCTATCGCTTCATTGAGCAAGAGTCTCTCACCATTGTATGGTTTTGGCAATGACTAGTATGCATGAATTACGGTCTGTCCCGTTTCGTGTCGCCGTATCTGGCGACGAATTACCATAAAGCTCTTTCGCACGTCATGAATTGAAGGACTGCAATGATTCGTGGAATCGCATTCGACCTGGACGGCACCTTGCTCGACCATGACGGCGCCGAGTACAAGGCCCTGGCCAAACTCCATCCCACGCTTTCGACCGGAGAGGGCGCGGGACGACGCTGGCTTGACTTTCCCGCGTTTGCCGCTGCGTGGCATGAGGCTGGGGAGCGCGGCTGGCAACGCTACGTGCAGGGGGACCTGACCTTTGCCGAGCAACGCGTCTGGAGGGTGCAGCAGGTCATGGCATTGCAAGACGATTCCGGAGTCGCAGGACAGGCGCTGACGGAACAGGAAGTGAGCGAAATCTTCGACAGTTACCTGAATTTGTACGAGGAAAGCTGGTCGCTCTATCCTGACGTCAGACCCTGTCTCGACGCACTTGCCGCGTATCCTCTGGGTCTGATTACCAACGGGGATAGCGACCAACAGCGGCAAAAGCTGGAGCAGACGGGTATCGCCGGGTACTTCGATTCCGTAGTCGTATCGGGTGACGTGGGCGTGGCAAAACCCGGAAGGCAGATTTTCGAGCGCAGCGCCGAGGAGTTGGGCCTGCAACCGGATAAATTGCTCTTCATCGGCGACAACCCTGAGAACGACGTGCGCGGGGCTCTGCAGGCCGGTTGGGAAGCAATCTGGCTCAACCGCGTAGGCTCGGCGCAGGTAGTCGCGGCACGTACCGTTGCCGACCTGGCGGACCTTCCGCGCCTGGTTGTTGATTGGTTCTCGAGAAAGCAGTGACCCTTTTGCGCTGGGCACGTTGAGTCTATAGCCGGCTGATCAATCTGTGACCATCAGATTCCAAGGTGTGGCGAAGAGTTGGGGCCCTAGATTCCGCGAACAGGGTTCGACGCTGCGCTCGGGTTGAAAGTGTCAGGTAATTCGATGACAGAATTGGTGACAACAATCGGTGGTTCTGCCTGCGAGTAAGAACTAGATGGATGTCATTGCGAACGGAGCGTAGCGTAGTGTCGCTAAGAGCGCGGAATCTCGTGTGGCAAGGCTAGTAACTGGGCAGACCTTGGGCCCTAGATTCCTCGCTGCGCTCGGAATGACATCGGCTGTCAACGCTCTCAAGTAGACTGGAGATTTCGTCAACGAATTACTCAACACTTACAGGAATGACAGTAGAATACGGGCCTGGATGAGAGACATAGGCATGATACGTAATTCGCAAGACACCAAATCGGGAAGCAAACTGCGATGATCCGCTGCTTCATCGGCCACAGCAAAGGTACGGTCGAGACAGAGACCGCCAAGCTCACGCAGGAAGGCGAAGGGATTGCCGATCTCAACCGCGCGGTGCTGGATGGAGACGTGATCGACATAGAGACGCTGCAGGTGCATTGCGGCACCTTGCCGTTCCTGGGTGGCACGAAGCTCGTCGTCGTGCGGGGCTTGTTGAGCCGGTGTCTCAAGGAAAAACCGCTGCGTGAAGGGCTCCTGGCGTATCTACCACACGTGCCCGAGCACTGCGCGCTGGTGTTGGCCGATCACGCCTTGCCGCGCGGCAGAGAGACCACCGCGCTCACCAAGGCCTTGCGGGGCATCCCCGGTGCTACTGTGGATACCGCCGACCAGCGCCGAGGCCGGCCGCAAGTCTCGTGGATTGAAGAAAACGCGCCGCGCTTCGGCTGCAGCATTACCCATCGCGCGGCGGAGCACCTGGCGGCGGTGCTGCCGGACCGCGACGCGATTGAGCAAGAACTCACCAAGTTAGCCCACTATCGCAACCGCACGGGCACGATCAGCGAAGAAGACGTGCACCTGCTCGTGCCGCAATCGCGGGAGTCGAACATCTTCGCCTTTGCCGACGCGGTAGCGGACGGTAAAAGGCGGCAAGCGCTGGCCCTGCTGCACGACTTGCCGAACCAGGAACCCGGTTACGTGCTCGTGATGATTGCCCGCCAGTTCCGCCTTGTTCTCAAGGCGAAACACGCCTTGCAAACGGAGCAGTCACCGGCCGCCGTGGCACGGGCGATCGGCCTCACACGCGCTCCGCCCCGCGCCGTCAATCGCGTGATTTCCCAGGCGCGCCGGTTCAGCGTGAACCAACTGACTGCCATGCACACCCACATCGCTCGCACCGACTTTGCCGTCAAGCGGAGCAAGATCGATCCGGCAACCGCGCTGGACCTATTAGTCGTGGGACTGTGTTCGATTGCCAGCCGGTAGTAGAGAACACACCGGCGCGCCCATGCCTTGCAGTGGTGGGATGCCAGTACATTGAGGATTCAGGCATTTCCCGATGCATCAGGCAGTGAGCCGAGGGATTAGTCAAAGGCGCATGGCAGTAGGTCACGCGAAATCGGGTTCTCCGCCAAAATCCCACCACGCAGCTTGGTGGAGAAAAAGAGAGGTCGGCGGCCTGTCCCTCCGGCGAAAGCCGGAGTCCAGGACAGGGAGCCAAGGGAGATTGCTGCCCTTAATCGACTATGGAGTTGAAGTCCTGAACGTCTTTGACCTAAACCCACCTGGTCGAATAGGCGCGGGCGAAAGAGAAGATGGATTCCCGCGTGCGCGGGAATGACGATTTGGGAGGCACACATCCCGGCTGTGAAGCATTCCCTGTAGCGCGGGGGCTTGTCCCCCGCTCCGCACACTCTAAACCTCGGACGATGAAGATAGATTTCGCGCCCCGGCACGGGACGAGCTTTCGCGGGAATGGCGAGTCCTGCTGTTCACCGTTCTTTGGGCAATGAGCACGAAGCGTCACTGCTCAACAGGCCAGTCCAATGGTCTGGCAAGACATCGAACACATGAAACAACCCCCTTCTCTGGCGGATTGAAGGGGGTGAAACTCGCGGTTTGCCGCTGATCCGGCAGCGGCACAGAGGCTCTAGCTAACCGCGCTGAACGCCTGATTGAACCGGCGCGTAAGCTGAGACTTATGCCGGGCGGCGTTGTTCGTGTGAATGACACCTTTGCGGGCGGCACGGTCGTAGCGGGCGCAGGCCAACGCCACGGCTTCCTGCGCGGTGTCCTGGTCGCCCTCCGCAATCGCATCGGAAGCCCGGCGGTTATACGTCTTCAAGCTGCCGCGCACGGCGCGATTGCGCAAGCGCCGCTGTTCCTGTCTACGGGCCCGCTTTACATCTGCACGTTTCTTCGGCAATTTCCCCGTCTCCTCGGCTCTCTTCACCAATTCGTGACGACATTACACGTTCATTGCGCCCATTATACCAATTCCGCCACAGAGATGCCTGTGACAGGCGCGCGTATTGGGGCAATTCCCTCACTGTGCGGGTAGCAACCGCCATAATCTGCCGGCCTGGAGCGAGTGCATCCCAGTGTTGCTCTCACAATTGGGAAGTCCCAATCGCGCCTGGTGGCAACTCCCAATCCGTTCATACTTCGACAAGCTCAGCACGAACGGATTGGGGAGTTTGGGCTTCACCAGTATGGATCTCCAGTTTGGTTCTCAAGTTTGCTTCTCAGGCGTGAACATTAAGCTAGGTTCTCATGTGTGGATCTCGGGTGTGGCTCTCAAGTGTGGTTCTCAAGCTGTTCACTTGTGGTTACCATGCCGCTCATCCACCGGCCCTTCGGCAAGCTCAGGACAGGCAAGCTCTGATCAAACGGCGTGGACGACCCGCGTCCAATGAGCGGCGAGTCTCCTCACCGTTCGCCGGACTGCGACCGCACGATGCGGCAGCAACCACTAGAATACCCAGTTCAGCCGCCTGACTCGCCCTCACTGTCCTGCTGGTACAGTTTGGTGGCGGTATCCCGGCATGTTGCGGTGCGCAAGACGGCGTCGCGCGACACATTCGTCAGGCTCGCCCAGCGACCCCAGTTGGGTTGGCCCTTGCTCGCCTTGCCCTGCTCCCGCGCCAGTTTATGCAGCACCGCTACAGCGCGATTCGCTGTGTTCGCCAGCATCATGGCCGCCGCGGCCGGCGGCAGGTCCGCCGCCATACCCTTCAGGAGGACGTCCACTTCCTTCGGTACCGCCCGTGGCTTGACTTCAATATCCATCTTCAAGGGACTCCTTGTTCTTTGCTCCATGAAATTCACACTTACTTCACATTTTGGGGTTAATATTGTGCCAACGCCTCTTCAACTATGGATGCAGGCGCGGTCTTTGCGTTTCTTTCAAGTGCGTGCTTCGATGATTGTGGTAGAGTCTTCCCCTAACTTGCTCGCCGCGACTGACTGCGCGATGGCCAGCCTGCCGACCTGAACACGGAGACATCACCAAGACATCCGGACGGTAAGAACTCTGCGCAGCCTTTCACTGAATCATACCAAATAAAGCCGTTGGTTCAGTTTCCATGCGAGGGCACAGTCCGGAGAGGGCGGCTTCGCCAACGGCTCATTCCCATCGGGGCCAGCGCAGGACGCGCAAGGAACGACGAGAGCGATGGTATTGGCGCGCATAGTGCGCGTGACCAGTCGCTGGCTGTGTACTGCATGTAGTGGGAGCGTGTGACATCGAATGAACAGTGGCAGGCAAGCCGTGGACCACCCTTCCGTCGAGCGAGTGCAGCCGGTAGCGCTTTCGGAACGTATTCAGACTATCGACATCCTGCGCGGGTTTGCGCTCTTTGGTATATTGCTCGTCAATTTGCATCTCTTTAGCCACCCAGTGCAGGAGTTGCTCACCGGGTATGGCGAGGTAGGCGCGCTGCTCGATCGCATTGCCGCCTTGGGAATTCAAATCTTCGCTGAATCGAAGTTCTATCCGATCTTCTCATTCCTCTTCGGTCTGGGATTCGCGCTGCAGTTTCAGCGCGCTGAAGAGCGCGGCACTCCGTGTCTGCCGCTCTATGCGCGGCGGTTGTCCATCCTCTTGCTCATTGGTCTGGCCCATGCGGTATTCGTGTGGGTGGGTGACATTCTGGTGCTCTATGCCGTCCTGGGAGCAATCCTCCTGCTCTTCTTCCGCAAGCGCTCGCCACACACTCTTCTCGTGTGGGCGGGAGTCTTTCTGGCAATAGCGGTCTTGCTGCCCGCCGGCTTGAGCGGACTGGCCATGCTCGCCAAGCTCACGCCGGCCGGCGCCGCCGAGGTTAGCGCGAGCTATGCCGCATCGGACGCGGGGCTGCGCGCCGAAGCAGCTAAGGCCGACGTCATCTACGCTACAGGATCCTTCGCCGAAATCACGGCGCAACGCCTGAGCGATCTGCGCTTGATGTACAGTGTCGCCATTTTTCTCGCATTCAACGCCTTTGCCATGTTCCTGCTCGGCCTCTACGCCGGCCGCCGCGGCATTTTTCGCAACATCCGGGCGCACGCGCCGCTGTTAAGGAAAATATTCTGGTGGGGCTGTGCACTTGGGTTGAGCAGCAGTTTCGCCCACGCGGTGGTAAGCCACGGACCGGAGTTTGCGTTGCCGACGTGGTTGGATATCCTGGCCGACCCTGCGCGCACCCTCGGCGCGCCGGTGCTTGCGCTGGGTTATATCGCCGGGCTCACGTTGCTGTTGCAGCACGCTGCCTGGCGGGCGCGGCTGGGACCGCTGGCGGCGGTTGGGCGCATGGCCTTGACGAACTACCTCATGCAATCGCTCATCGCGACCACGCTCTTCTATGGCTACGGTTTTGGTCTCTTCGGACAAGTAGGGCCCGGCCTAGGACTTCTCATCACGGTAGCCATCTACGGCCTGCAAATCCCGCTCAGCGTATGGTGGCTGCGGCACTTCCAGTACGGGCCGGTGGAGTGGCTGTGGCGCACACTGACGTATCTGCGCCCCCAGCCATTCAGACTCTCTACCGCCATGGAACGCAGTAACGGAAGCGCCGTAGAGGTAGCGGTTCGCCAGTCGACCTCCGCGGAGCGAACGGCATAGTCGCATCGCCCTGGCGCGGGAGCCTGTGCCGGATGCCGGCCCCCGCGGCACCATTTGTGCGCCTGATCGTCATGCTCCTCACTCTTGGCGCGGGCAATCCTGGACAATCACTCCACTAGTCCGATTACGCGGCAGGGCCGTACCAGTCTTTCTTATGTCACCTTGGCGGAGACCGCGCAGAGGCCGGTTAAGCGGAGGGCAGACCCAGAACGCGCAAAAGCTGCCCATCCGCCGGCATACCGTCCGCTTGTAAGTGAACCACAAGAACGCGCATAATGACGTGCAATGCGATGAGGCTCAGATGATTGCCGGGGAGAAGCAAGGCTCTCACCACCTATGAGCACTGAAAGCCAGAGTGAGGGCGCCGCCGCGCCGCGTGCGGGGCCGGTAGCGCGTGCAGAGCGCATTGAGGTCATAGACATCCTGCGTGGCTTTGCGCTGCTGGGTATTCTACTCGTGAACATGGAGCTCTTCAGCCACCCGGTGCAGCAGGTGTTTTTCGGTCCTAAAGAGTGGACGTCGGTCGTCGACCGACTTGCGGAATGGGGAATCCGGTTCCTCGCCGAAGGCAAATTCTACTCGCTCTTCTCGTTCCTTTTCGGCCTTGGCTTCGCGCTGCAAATACAGCGCGCCGAGGCGCGGGGCACCCGCTTTGTGCCGTTCTACCTGCGGCGCTTATTCATCTTGCTCCTGATCGGCCTGGCGCATGCCATCTTCATCTGGACAGGCGACATCCTGGTCCTCTACGCCGTGATGGGGGCAGTCTTGCTGCTCTTGTTTCGCCGTCGTGCACCGCGCACGTTGCTCATTTGGTGCGGCGTCATGCTTTCCGTGACGATACTGCTAATCGCCGCGTTCACCGGCCTGGTGGCGCTCGCCCAGCTCTCGCCGGAGGCCGCGGCGGAAGTGAGCCGGGACTTTGCCGAAACTGAGGCCAATATGCGCGCCGCCGCCGAGGAAGCAGGACGCGTCTTTGCCACGGGATCATTTGCGGAGATCACCCGGCAACGGCTGAGCGACCTCGGCTTTATGTACACCTTTGTAATCTTACTGGCCTTCAACGTCCTGGCCATGTTTCTCCTGGGTCTCTACGCCGGACGCCGCGGCATCTTTCGCGACATCGCCAGCCACCTCCCCCTGTTTCGCAAAGTCCTCTGGTGGGCATTACCGGTCGGAGTCATCGGCAACTTGGTCTATGTCATTGCCATGGAGGGAGCGAATCAAAGCGAGCCCGACTGGCAAAGTTTGGTCGCCGTAATCGGCCAGACCGTGGGCGCCCCGGCGCTGGCAATGAGTTACGTAGCGGCGATCACGCTGCTTGTCCAGCACGACGCCTGGCGCGCCCGCCTCGGGCCCCTGGCCGCCGTGGGGCGCATGGCCTTGACCAACTATCTACTGCAATCGCTCGTTGCCACGACCATCTTCTATGGCTACGGCTTCGGCCTCTTTGGGCAGATTGGCCCGGCCATTGGCATCCTCTTCACTCTGGCCATCTTCACGGCCCAGATTCCACTCAGCGTCTGGTGGATGGGCCGTTTCCAGTTTGGCCCGGTGGAATGGCTGTGGCGCACGCTGACGTACCTGCGCTGGCAGCCGCTCAGACAAGCGTGAGGCTTGTTTCGCTGTCTGCGTGCGATGAGCTATCCATGCGGCGGACACAAGAGAGCATTCGTCTGCCGAACACCAAAGAACGTCCATTCGCCGGATACCAATGAGCATCCAGGCGCCGTGCACCGAAGAACCTCCGTTCGCTCGTCACCCATGAGCATCCGTTCGCCGGACGCCAACGAGCATCCGTCCACCCTTCGACAGGCTCAGGGCGAACGGATGCGGCGCTCTCAGATCCGAACTCGGAGATTAGACTTTAGTGTCGCCGTGAAGCTCCACGCACGAAATGAAGAAAGGAGGAGAGTGCAACCCCGCACTCCCCTCCTCATTTCACATCCATCCCGGAGTGCAACCGAGCAGGCCGGCTAGCTTGTGAAGTCCACGGCTATCGTCTCAATCACGTAACCGCCCAGCGGCACCGTAACCGTGTTGCCGGAAGTCGCAAGTTCGGTCTCCAGGCCGCCCATGAGGTCGGTCACCCACGCCGCTTCCACCTCGCGCGGGAGCCGCAGCGCAACCGTGGTGTCCTCGCCGTGGGCCTCAAAGAGACGCAACATCCAGTTGCCTGGGCGGTCCGGATGCTCCTGGATGGTGGTGATCACCACGTTGTCGGCATCCGTGCGCACGAAGCTCTCTTCATCACTCAGGAACGTATTGCCCGCGAACGGCTGCATGGGCGCGGCGGTGGCCAGCTTGGCCGTCTGCAGCGGGTTCCAGTGCTGCCAGCCGACGCGCTCAGCGTTGGCGCCCCGCCAGTCTCCCTCATGCGGTACCAGCGTGGCGTGGTAGGTGTGCACGCCGAGGTTCGGGTATTCGAAGAACGGTGTGCCGCAGGAGTACGCCGTGCGGATGAGCGTCGGATAGATGCTGGTGCCCTTGATGGCGTGCACGCAATTACTCGTGCCCAGCGTGACGCCGAAGTCGTCGTTTGATACGTCCAGCCACTTCTGCACCCAACGCGAGCCGTCGCCGCGATACGTATTCGGCACTTCGCCTTTGCCGAAGACCACGTTGGCGTACGGCACTTCATACGTGACCTCGCCGCCCGGCACGTTGTACGGCAGCGCCAAGCGCACCTGCGTGTTCTTGGAGCCGTTCCAATCGATCGTGGTTGTGAGGTCCACGCGTGGCTCGTGGTTGTGCAAGCGGATCTCCTGCACGATAGGCGCTTCCAGTACGTGGCTGCGCAGGCAGACGGTTGTCCAGATGGGTCCGCGCTCAACCCACTGCACCTGCGTGGGCCCGTCGCTGGCGCGCCATTCGCGGCCGGTGAAGTTCGTGCCGGCCAGCCAGTCCTCGCCTCTGGCCTGCACCTCCAGCGCCTCATCGGTCGTGGGCACCTTCATGGCCTGCTCGTCCTGGGAGTCCTCCAAGTCAAAGCGCAGGTCCTCGATCACCACAACTTCATTGAAATAGTGGTCGGCCTCGGCGGCGAGTTCCACGCTCGAGCCGTCGGCCTTCTTCCACCGCAAACTCTTCACCACACCATCGGTGACGTCCAACCGGAAGTGGTCGTTTTCCACCACGTGCTCCATGGTCATGCGGCGCGTATTCTGGTCGCTGGCGCCGACCCTGGGCTCCAGATAGAAGGCCTTGATGCCCAGCGAGGGCACGTCCTTGGCGAGAAACGCGAAGTCCACCCGTGAATATTGCATACCGGCAGCATCTACGCGGTTGTCGCCGGCGTTCTGCGCCTCGAGCACCTGGCACGGCATCTCGTTGCCCTGGCCGTCGGTGATGCGAATGCCGGTCACGTTGTCGCCGCCAAACTCCATGTAGTCCACCACTACGTCCGAGCGGTCCCAGTTGAGGGGATTGCTGACAAGCAGCGTGCGTGCCTCTTCGCTGGGCGGCGCGTAGTTGACGTGGGTGGCAAACTGGTTGTTGGCCTCGCGCGCAACCTCCATACCCACCATGCGGGCATGCACGGCGGTCTTGTAGCGCACGTCGTCGTTCAACTCTCCATGCCTGCCCCCGACGTTGTGGTCATGGCAGTTATACAGGTCTTCCCAGGCGGGATCGAGCTCAGCGCGCGGATACGCGCCCAAGCCCAACAAGCCGCGAATGGCGGAGAGCTTCTCCGCACTCGCCAGCGCATTCTCGGCATGGCGGGCCTCCAGGTAGATGCGCGGGGCGAAGGCCGGAATGCAGTAGAAAGCGTACGGGAAATGACCGCCGTAGACGGGCAGATCGTCCACCATGCCGGTGCGTTCGGCGGCTTCAAAGAAACCCGTAATTGTCGAGAACGTGAAATTCAGCTTGCCTTCCGCCGTCAGTTCCTTGGCCTTGGCAACCATATCCTCCGGAATCGGCGGCCGCAGATCGGACTGGCCCATCATGAGCAGCACGGGCAAGGGCCAAAGACGCATGGCCTCCGAAATGGAGTACACTTCCGGCTCATCACCCTCATATTCTGGCAACCAGCCGAGTTCAGGGTTGGTGAGCAAGAAGGCCCAGCCGTAGTTATTCATGTGGTTGGCCGCCAGCACCCGCGAACCGTCGGGCGCTTCCCACCAATGAACAGGCGAATACGGGCGGAATCTCGTGTACGAGAAGTACTTCACACCGGCTTTGGCAAGCAATTGGGGCGTCTGCGGCGTGTGACCCGGCAGGTCGGAGTGCTGGGCGGTGGGTAGGTCGCACTCCAGCACGTCGCGGGCGAAGCGTTTGGCGTGCACGATCTCGCGCACCATGAGTTCGCCGTCGAGTATGTCCTCCATGTAGCCAACCATGGCGGCGGTGGTCTCGAGCTTGCGCTCTTTGACAAGCTGCTTCACCGTGGGCAGATACTCCGGAAAGCGCGTGAGAAAGTGGCGCAAGAACGCGGCGTATTCTACCGTGAACCGGTAGTCCGGCACCGGGCCGGTAATGGCGTCGATGGAGCCTTTGATAAGCTCATCGGCATAGGCGAGACACTCGGAGATGCCTGCGCACCAGCCAAAGTCGAGGTGCGCCCCGGGGACAATGAAGATTTCCTCCGGCAATTTAACCTCATCGAAAGGGACTACGGTTGCCTTGCGGACGCTGTTGACCTCCGCGGGCCACGTCTTGATTGCCATGAGACTCTGTTCTCCTCGCGCTTTGCCGGATAATTGACGACACTGTTGCGCCTAGAATACGACGCTGGACAATCCTTCGGCAAGGGTAGGGTGCCGGAGATCGCCCGGCGCCCGGTCTCGCGGGCGTCAGCAGTGCGAAGTTGGATGCAAGCCAACACTTCCCTGCGCAGCCCAGAATCCGTCGCCTGCCGCGATACAGAGCGGGAACGTGGAAGAAAGGTGGTGCTAAGGCTACGCTTCTGTTGCCGGCCTCATGCGCTATTGCGCGGCAAAAGCAACGGCAATCGTTTCAATTGCGTAGCCGCCTAAGGGCACCGTTACCGTGCTGCCGGCGACCGCAAGCTCCGTTTCCAGATCGCCCATAAGGTTTGTAACCCAGGCTGCCACCACCTCCCGTGGGAGTTGGAGCGAAACCGTTGTGTCCTCGCCGTGGGCCTCGAAGAGGCGCAGCAGCCAGTTGCCCGGACGGTCCGGGTGCTCCTGCACGGTCGTAATCACGACATTTTCCGCGTCGGCGCGCACGAAGCTCTCTTCATCACTCAGGAACGTCCTGCCCGCGAACGGCTGCATCGGCCTGGCCGTGGCCAGTTTGGCGGTTTGCAGCGGGTTCCAGTGCTGCCAGCCGACACGCTCCGCATGCGCGCCGCGCCAATCGCCCGCATGCGGCACCAGCGTGGCGTGAAAGGTGTGCACACCGAGATTCGGGTACTCGAAGAACGGCGTGCCGCAGGAATAGGCGGTGCGCAGCGGTGTGGGATAGATCGTCGTGCCGTGGATGGCGTGCACGCAGTTGCCCGTGCCCAGCGTGACCCCGTATTCCTCGTTCGACACGTCCAGCCACTTCTGCACCCAGCGCGCGCCGTCGCCGCGATAGGTGTTCGGCATCTCGTCCTTGCCGAACACCACGTTGCCAAAGGGCACTTCATAGGTGACCTCGCCATCCGCGACATTGAATGGCAGCGCGATGCGCACTTGCGTGTTCTTGGCGCCCTTCCAGTCGATTGAGGTGGTGAGGTCCACGCGTGGTTCCTGGTTGTGCAGGCGGATTTGCTGCGTGATCGGCGCGCCCAACACGTGGCTGCGTAGGCTGACCGTCGTCCAGATTGGCCCGCGCTCCACCCATTGCACCTGGGTGGGGCCGTCGCTCGCCCGCCACTCCCGGCCGGTAAAGTTCGTATCCGCCAGCCAGTCTTCGCCTGCGGCCTGTACGGCCAGCGCCTCATCGGTCGTTGCGAACTTCATGGCCTGCTCGTCCAGAGAGTCTTCCAGGTCGAAGCGCAGGTCTTCCAGCACCACGACCTCGTTGAAGTTGTGGTCGGCCTCGGCAGCGAGTTCCACGCTAGAGCCGTCGGCCTTTTTCCACTGCAAGCTTTTCACCACGCCGCCGGTGACGTCTAGACGGAAGTGATCGTTCTCCACCACGCGCTCGCCGATGCCGCGCCGGGTGGCTTGGTCGCCGTCGCCAAACCGCGGCTCCAGGTAAAACGTCTTGAATCCGAGCGACGGCACGTCCTTGGCCAGAAAGGCGAAGTCCACCCGCGAGCGGCGAATACGCGCGGCATCGGCGCGGTCCTGGCTGGCATTCTGGGTCTTGATGACCTGGCACGGCATCTCGTTGCCCTGCCCGTCGGTGATGCGAATGCCCGACACGTTGTCGCCGGGAAACTCCATGTAGTCTTCTACCACGTCCGAGCGGTCCCAATTGAGCGGGTTGCTGACGAGCAGCGTACACGCTGCGTCGCTGGGCGGCGCATAGTTGACGTGGGTGGCAAACTGGTTGTTCGCTTCGCGCGCGATTTCCTGGCCGATCATGCGGGCGTGCACGGCGGTCTTGAGGCGCACGTCGTTGTTGAGTTCGCCGTGTCTGCCCCCAAGATTGTGGTCATGACAGTTAAAGAGGTCTTCCCAGGCGGGGTCGAGTTCAGCGCGGGGGTACGCGCCTAAGCCCAGCAGACCGCGAACGGCAGAGAGCTTCTCCGCGGCGGCGAGGGCGTTCTCCGCGTGGCGCGCTTCCAGGTAAACCTTTGGCGCCACTGCGTGCAACCCATAGAAGGCATACGGCGATTGACCGCCATAGACCGGCAGATCGTCCAGCTTGCCGGTGCGCTCGGCGGCTTCGAAGAAGCCCGTAATCGTGGAGAAAGTAAAGTTCAGCGTGCCTTCATCGGTGAGTTGCTTGGCTCTGGCGACCAGGTCTTCCGGTATCGGCGGACGCAGGTCGGACTGACCCACCATGAGCAGCACGGGCAGCGGCCAGATGCGCATCGCCTCCGCTATCGACTGCACTTCAGGGTCTTCGCCTTCGTAGTCGCGCAACCAGCCGACCTCTGGGTTGGTGAGCATGAACGCCCACCCATAGCCGTTCATGTGGTTGGCCGCCAGCACTCGCGAGCCGTCCGGCGCCTGCCACCAGTGCACCGGCGCATACGGGCGGAACCTTGAGTAAGAGAAATACTTTACTCCGGCTTTGGCGAGCAATTGGGGCGTCTGCGGCGTGTGACCCGGCAGGTCGGAGTGCTGGGCGGTGGGTAGGTCGCACTCCAGCACGTCGCGGGCGAAGCGCTTGGCGTGCTCGATCTCGCGCACCATGACTTCACCGTCGAGCGCATCCTCCATGTAGCCGACCATGGCTGCGGTCGTCTCGAGCCTGCGTTCCTTGATAAGCTGCTTCACCGTGGGCAGGTACTCCGGGAAGCGTGCAAGGAAATGGCGCAGAAAGGCGGCATATTCCACCGTGAAGCGGTAGTCCGGTTCCGGGCCGGTAATGGCGTCGATGGAACTCCTGATGAGCTCGTCGGCATAGGCGAGGCACTCGGAAATGCCCGCGCACCAACCGAAGTCGAGGTGCGCGCCCGGCACAAGGAAGATCTCCTCCGGCAGCGTAACCTCGTCCAGAGGAACGACTGCTGCCTTGCGGACGCTATTGACCTCCGCCGGCCACGTCTTGATTGCCATGGAACCTCTACTCTCCTTCTATAGATTCGGAGCGTGCACGCAATCTATTCGCTATCGCGGCGTTTGGTTCATCATTCCGGCGAAAGCCTACCTTGGTTCCGTCATTCCGGCGGAAGCCGGAATCTAGGGGTGGGGAGGCATACCTTTAATCTCAAGCAATACGCGATCAACTACAGTTCACACTCCATCTCGCGGGCGTTGTGCGAACTCCCCGGTATCAACCGCGTCATAGTGAAGCCCATCTTGGCGTAGACGTGCTGCGCCCTCACGTTATCGCCGTCTACAGTGAGAATGATACACCTCTTGCCCAATTGACGTGCAACATCCTTCAGGTGCTGCATGATCGCCTGGCCGAGCCCCTTTTCCTGATAGGCGTCGGCCACCGCGATGCCAAGCACCGGCCGGGTGGACTGCAGGTTCTCAAAGAATCCATACCCGGCCGGCTCTTCCGTTCCGTCTCTTTCCACGAGCACGAGAAACCGGATAAAGTCGGGGTCTTCAGACTTGGCGGCAAGGTCCTGGGCCACTGCATACGTCCACGGGGTATGCGGGCGAAACCAAGCGCGCGTCTGCTTGCCGAGCATCTGGAAGAACGTGTAAAGCAGGTCGGCGTCGGTCGTACGCAAGCGGTAGAACCGCACCGAACCGAGGGCGGGCAGGTGTATGGTGGCTTCAAAGGACGGGTCGACCAAGAGTTGCCTCCAAATACTAACCTATGCTGAGTAGCCTGACGTTCAATTCGTCATGTCTATGGTGCGGAAGAGCGTGCACATGGCCGCATGTGAGCGGGTGACGTGAGAGGCGCATCACCCGCCACGTGGGAGCAATAACCATCTCTTGCACACACATCCCGTAGTCGGGGCTCACCATCCGTCATCAGAATGTACCATCCGTCGTCTGGGCGCATTATCCGTCATTCCCGCGAAAGCGGGAATCCATCTTAAATGACTTCGTCGTACACGTCCGCCCACTGTGGATTAGTCTTCTCGATCAACTCAATCTTCCACGCCCGGTTCCACTTCTTCAGCGCCTTCTCCCTCCTGATGGCGCTCTCCATAGTCTCATGTGCCTCGTACCAAACTAGCCTGTGGACACCGTATTCCTTTGTAAATCCCTCCACAAGGCCATTCTTGTGTTGCCAGACCCTCTGAGCGAGGTTCGAGGTCACGCCGATGTAGAGGGTGCCTTTGGGGTTATTTGCAAGTATGTAGACACATGGTGTTTTCATTACGGTGGTCTCTTCAAGTGTGCTTCCGCTAGTTCTTAACGTTGACATGTGACAATGGGGTTGCCAGTACTTCGCTTATCGGCGAATCACTCCTTTTTGTTGAGGGCCAGCGCCCCACCCAGAGACAAGATGGATTCCCGCTTTCGCGGGAATGACAGACAAGACTAGCACTAGGCAGTATCGCAGGCATGTCCGCCTCATTCCATTTCCTACATGAGCGGCTGGTCCACTTCAACTCTTCCTGGTATGCAAATCGTTCCGTCGACAGTTGCGCCATGCCGTTCATCCAAAGACAACCTTCGGGTGAACGGCCTAATAGCCTATTGCTCGCTTGCCGGAACAGTGGCATTGCCTAGGCGTGACCCTACTGTACGCGGCGACAACTCTTATCCGTCATTCCCGCGAAAGCGGGAATCCATCTTAAATGACTTCGTCGTACACGTCCGCCCATTGTGGATTGGCCTTCTCGATCAACTCAATCTTCCACGACCGATTCCACTTTCCTTGTGCCTCTACACCAACATTGGAACGTCCTGTTGGTCGGTTTAGCCGCCGACGGGTGATCTCTGTCGACCGGAGTACGTTCTCTATGGCCCTCCTCCGGGCCGATAGTGCGGCAATCCCATCTCTGGACTACTACGAAGGCTCCGCGAAGATGGCGGTCTCACCCCGCAAGCCATCCCGCGTTACAATTAAAACCAGGAATATAGCTTTCCTTGAGTCCATGATGAGCCCAACGCGAGAGGAGGCACAGTGTCCAATAACGATTCAATTCCCGATGGCTACACGGCCGTTACCCCGTATCTTCTTGTCGAAGGCGCTGCCGGCTATCTTGACTTCTTGGCAGGTGCCTTTGGCGCCGTTGAGCGTCTGCGCGTCCCCATGCCCCAAGGCGGTATCGGTCATGCCGAGGTCGCGATCGATGGCGCTGTGCTGATGGTGGCCGATGCTTTCCCGCCGGACTTTCCTGCCACCACATCGCTGCTACACCTTTACGTTGGGGATGTGGACAGCATCCATGCCCAAGCGGTTGAAGCGGGCGCGACGTCACTGGCCGAACCTTCCGACGAGGAATATGGCGACCGCATGGCCCGCGTCCTCGACCCCTGCGGCAACCAGTGGATAATCGCCACGGCGGGCTGAGAGCAAGGGCCTTGACCGTCTGACCTCATCGAGTTTGGGCCGTGGTGCGGAACCTGCCCAAGAGCGCTTGCAGACCGTAGCTGCTTTCCTGCCATGCTTTGTGCCCTTCGCTCTCGCATTGAGGCGCGCCGGCTATCCCAGAAATCTACACCAATTCTCTCCCGAGAGAGTTGAGAATTCTATGCCGCGCCTCGCGCCGCCTCTTATCCGTCATTCCCGCGAAAGCTCGCCCCCGCTTGGGGGCGCGGAATCCATCTTAGATGAATTCGTCGTACAAGTCCGCCCATTTTGGATTAGCCTTCTCGATCAACTCAATCTTCCACGCCCGGTTCCACTACTTGAATGCCTTCTCCCTGCAAGTAGCGCTTTACATAGTCTCATGCAATTCATACCAGACTAACCTGTGAACACCGTACTGCTTCGTAAACCCCTCAACCTATCATTCTTATGCTGCCACACCCGCTGGACGAGGTTGGATATTACACCGATGTAAAGGGTGCCATTGGGGTTATTCGCAAGTTTGTAGACGCAGGGCGATTTCATGCGAGGGTAAAATTCTTACCAAACTGACAAAGAAAGACCCATTTGCAGCATAGGCACCACGTTTTGAAGTCAAGTATTGTCTTAGCTTGCCAAGGAGTCACATTGGTCTTTACAGCAACCCAAGAGAAGATGGATTCCCGCTTTCGCGGGAATGACGGACATAAGAAGCTATCTGTAAAGCAGGGCAAGAATCCGCCCTGCCATTCGTAGCGCTAGGGCTCATCCACCGCTCTTTAGCTTGATCAACCAAATAGCGCGCCCTTAAGAATCACCATGCCGCTCACCCAGAACTATATTCCGGGTGAACGGCACAGTACCAAGCTCTTATCAATGTTGGCGGCGGTCTAGCCTAACGTTCGTACGCTACTACCGCACCACACATTCAATCTTTCTAGAGTTGGTCCGCCCACTTATTGAGGACCTCTTGCACACGCTCGGCGTGCTCCTTGTTGGCCTCTTCGGGCGTGATCTCCTTGGCGTAGGCCCTGAACCAAATATCGATGTTGATGCCGATGATCTCATCGTTACCGGGGATAACCGGCACCCACTTGGCGAGCTCCAATTCTGCCAGGTACGCCTCAGCCTCAGGCACCTGCTCCAGGTAACCGCCGAATGAAGCTGATTGCAGCGCGGGAATGTAGTCACCGGCGCCAATTGACCAGCGCAGGTTGACGTCCCCACCCAGGAAGAACTCGATGAGGGAGAAGCCGCCATCGGCATTAGCAGCGCCCTGGGGCTGTGCCAGTGCCCAGCCACCCTGGTAGTTGGTTGCTATGCCATCCGGCGGCAGCGGCATGGGCGCCGACTTGAAGTTGATTGCCGATTCCCACGCCTTGCGATACGTGGCGGCATACCAGTGACCGCCGATCATCTGCGAGACGCCACCGGTGGTGAAGGCATCGTTGCGGTCGGGCCGCTGCTGGCCCAGGAATTCATCGATCCGCACGTTGCCGCCGCACAGGTCGACCATGTTGATCATGAACTTGAGCGCGGTTACGCCCATGTCATTGTCAAAGTTGACCGTCTTGTTGTCGGGCGAGAGATATTCGCCGCCCTGCTGCCAGAAGTGGATGTACCACTGCAAGCCGACCGGCGGATTGCCTGGAGGGCCGGTGGAGTAGCCGAGCCGCTCGATCACGCCGTCTTGTCCCGCTTTGTGGAGCTTCAGCGTCGCCGATTCCAGCTCGTCCCAAGTGGCGGGCGGACTTTCCGGATCGATGCCCGCTTCTATGAAGTGGTCTACGTTAAACATGTACGTGCGGGCGTCAGTATGCAGTCCAACACCGTAGATGTTGCCCTTCCACGTGCAGTCATCCCGCAGCTTGGGCCAGATGTCGTCCCAGCTAAACGCCGCCGTCGCCTTGATGTGTTCGTTCAGGTTCAAGAGGAACCCCGGTGCGGAAAGCTGGCCCGCCAAATAGCGGTCCATGTAGAAGACGTCCGGCGGAGCGCCGGCCGCTGCCGCGGTAATGAGCTTCTCTTTGCTGCCGCTGCCGATATGCGTCGGCGTGAGCGCCAGGTCGACGTCGGGATTCGCTTCCTGGAACTCGAGCAGAAGATCGTTGCCAATGTGGCCTTCCAACAAGAAGTCCTGGTACGTCCAGAACTTGACTTCGGAGGGGCCCATCATCTCTTCGGACTTCGCTTCGCCCATGTCATCATCGGCCGGAGCATCGTCCGCCGGGGCCATGGCGCCTCCCGTGGCGCAGGCGGCAAACAGGGCCGCGCCGCTAAACGCGCCCGCCGTGCCGATAAGCATTCTGCGTGTCAATCTTGCTTCCATCGGTCTCCTCCTTCGTACGGAACCGCACTAAGAATCCACGCATTGATATGCCAAACAGTTTACCACACACCCTCTGGTGCCATACCTGCGTTGGCGCAGGTAGTATAGCATGGGCTTTCGCCAATTGCCAAGACATCTTAGTGCGCACCACTCACAGCAAATGAAGAACCCAAATGTCACCCCGAACGGAGTGAGAGGTCTAGGATGCCCGTTAACAGAGAATGCGCTATCACGGCCCACGCGCCACAACCGCAGGGGCAAGCGTTCATACACCCGTAGGGGCACGATATATCGTGCCCCTACGGGTGCGCACTACAGCGGATCGGCAAACGTGCGCGTGTCCTTGTCCGGGCCGTCGTAGTCGTCCAGCCAGTTCATTTCGCCGGTCAGCGGCCAGTGGTAGGGCTCCGGCGGGCGCACGTGACGGGTCCACCGCACCATGAGCTCTAAATCGGCGGCCTTTTGCCGCAGGCGGTGGGCGATGCGATCGGGGTTCCAGTCCTTGTGCACCTCCGGCAGCAGTTGCTCCTGAATGTGCCGGTACTGCGGATCGGCGGCCAGGTCGGTGGTCTCCATGGGGTCATCGGCCAAATTGAAGAGTTGGGTCGGCTCACCCAGGTAGTAATTCAACTTCCAAGGGCCGCGCCGCACCATGCGCTGAAAACGGCCGTGGGGTGCGTATTCGGCCAGCGCCAGGTCTTTCCAGTGCGCATCTTCACCGCGCAGCGCCGGCAGCAGCGACTCGCCCCGCCCCTGCGGCAGCGGCTCCGCGCCCATTGCGTCCACCATGGTGGCGACCACGTCCACCGTGCTCGCCGCCTGCGCAAAGCGCGTGCCCGCCGGCAGCTTGCCGGGCCAGGAAAGTATGGCCGGTATGCGGATAGACCCCTCATAGAATGTCTGCTTGAACCAAAGGCCGTGCTCGCCCACTTGGTCGCCGTGGTCCGAGGTATAGATGACCAAGGTTTTGTCGGCCAAACCGTTGGCCTCCAGGGCAGCGAGAATCTGCCCGATCATGGCGTCCATGCGGTCCACCAGCGCCCAGTAGGCCGTGCGGGAGCGCATGATTTCGTCCTCGGTTGCCTTGTCCAGACCGCACTGCTCCCGCCACCAGCCGATGTAGGGATGCGGGTCGCTGGGCGGTTCCGGGTGGGTGGGCGGCGGCACCTTGCCCCAGTAGCGGTCGTAGTCCGGTTTGCGCGCCACGTACGGCTGGTGCGGCAGCAAATAGCCCACCGTCAGGCAGAAGGGCTCTTTGAGCACGCCTGCCCGCCGCTGCCAGCCGAAGCGGTTGAGCGCGTCCACCGTTGCGGCGGTGGTATCCTCGTCAATCACCTCGTAGCCGCTCTGGCCGGCGCCGGAACGTTCCAGGGCCACGTGGTAAGGGCCAGCCGTGCCGCTGCCCAGCATGCCCAGGTCTATGCCGGTGCCGCCGGGATAATTGGGGGTGGCGTCGCCGCCAAGGCGTTCGGCAAAGCCGTGGTGTTGGTCCGCGCCCACGAAGTGCATGCGTCCAATGAGCTTCGGACGATAGCCGGCGGCGCCCAGGGCGTGGGCAAACGTGGGAATGCCGTGATCGAGGATGTGGCGGTTGTCCCAGGTCTCGATGTCGGTGGGGTACTGCCCCGTCATGTACGACATGCGTGCGGGCACGCAAAGCGGCGCGGTGCAGTAGAGGTTGTCCAGCACCACACCGCCTTCAGCAAGACGGTCCAGGTGCGGCGTCTGCACCACCGGATCGCCGTAGCAGCCGGTGACCATGGGATTGTGTTGATCGGAAATGATGAAGAGCAGATTTGGACGTTGGGCGGTGGAATCTTTAGACATACGCAAACTCCTTGACAAAACCGAAGTGAATTGAGCGCGTGCGGCAAGACGCGCCAAAGTTGCCGCACGTCGCGTCCGCCGGAGCCGTTCTCTTGAGGTCGATTGTAGCATCGGCTCGAGCCGCGAGCCGCGCAAGCGCGGCGGACAGGCGAAGATCATTCGATAAACCGTTCGCCCATCCGCCGCGCTCTCGCCGACTTGCGGGTTTATGTGGACTCTTTGCCAAGGCGCCTGCGCGTCACGCTACGCGCAGTTTGTGATCGCCGCACACTTCCGGCACATGCGTTCCTAGCCGCCCAGGTTGCTGAGGAACGTATCCATGATGGTCTGAAGCTCTACCTCGGTATCCCGCAGCGTCTCCTCGATGGTCTTCTCGCCGCCAAGCGCGGTCGGCACCACCCTGAGCGTAGCCCCAAGCATCTGGGGCGCGCCGGGTGCGGGGATGACGAAACGCCGGTTCTCCATCATCTCCACCGCAATCTGCAAGAAAGGATCGTTCTGGTGGTACGCCTCTTGGCGGGAAACGTCCGGCCGGATCGGCAAGGTGTTGAATGTGTGTGACCAACGGACGTTCACGTCGCCGCTGCCGAAGTGCTCCAGGAACTTCCAGGCGTTCTCCGGCTGCTCGCTCTGGGTGGTCAGGATCCAGGTGTGGCACCCGCCGTAGGTCATGTGGCGGCCGTCCGGCGGCTTGGGCCAATGGGCCACGTGATATTGCACGTCCGGCACCGTCCGTTTCATGAGGCCGTGGAGGGTACTCGGCCAGTAGAGATTGGCCACGTGCCCGTCGTAGAAGAGCAAGTGCGGACGGGTATCCTTGCGGAAGTCTTCAAGCGCCTGCCAGCCGCCCTGCATTTCGTAGATCTTCATGAGCCAGCGCAGACCCTCGATGCCCTCCGGTGTATTGATAGTCACTTTGCTCCCATCATCGCTGAGCGTCTCGCCGCCCAACTGCCACATGGGCACCATCCAGATGCTGTTGATCTGCCAGAGGGGCGCGAACGCAACCAGCTCGGTCGTATCCCCGCTGACGCGCGTGAGCTTGGGGATCACGGCCTCAAGCTCTTCCCAGCTTTCCGGTGGGTTCTCTACGTCCACGCCGTTCTCTAGATAGACGTTGTCATTCATGAAAACCGGCCGCACGTCCGGACCGAACGGCATGCCCTGGATTTGGCCCTGCCAGGTGAGATCGCGCTGCAGCGACGGCCAGATGTCCTCCTTGCGCACCACGTCCGACGCGGCCATGAAGGGATCGAGCGGTTGCCCGATTTCCAAGGCGGCGAGGGTCTGGGCCTGCCACGAGCCGGATTGTCCGATGTCCGGGCCGCTGCCGGCGGCCATGGCGGCCTGTAGCTTGGTGACGCGGTTGCCCTCGGGAATGGTCGGGTCAACCGTAAGCCCGGGGTTCTGCTCCTCGAACTCCGCCACGACCTCGCCCCCCAGCCCTTCGCTGAGAGTCCAGAAGGGGACGGTGAAGATCGTGATCGTGTACGGCTCCGGCGCGGGCGCCTCCGTGGGAGCAGGCTCCGCCGCGGGCTTCTCTTCCATCGTCTCCGTGGGCACCACGGCGGTGCCGCACGCCGCCAGAAGGCCGACCGCTCCGGTCAGCACGGCGCCGCGTAAGACTGCTCTTCGACTGGTCTTGATGCTCATGGTCGTCTCCTTAATGCTTGCTCAAAAGTGTCTCCAGCGAGGCGTTAGGAACACGCACTGGTTTGCACCGCTATGGAATCCACACACCCTATGCATGGTGTCGCTAAGACGCGAGCGGCTGCTCTTACTCCTTTCTTCTCGTGTTTCCCACGATTCGCCGCACTGTGACCTCAAGACGCGTACACAGGCCGGTCTCTCCGGCCAAACACCGCGCCTGCGCGCTAGTCCTCCGTGATCCGCTGGACGTAGCGGCGCAATTCCAATTCCAAAGCGTCGCCCACGTCGGCGTGCTCAGCCAGCACGTTTTGCTGGTCGTAGGGATCATCGGGCCGGTGGTAGAGTTCGGGTTCTGTCCGTTCCAGCCCATTGAGGAAATAGAGGTAGCGCCACTCGTGGTTTTGGATTGACCAGCAGCCCTGGTAGTGGCCCGAATAGGCGTAATCGCGCACGCTCGCCGCCTCCCCGCGCAGCAACGGCAGCACGCTGACGCCGTGCATCGCTACGTCCTTGCGTCCCACCACCAAATCTTGCGGGAAAGTGCCGGCGGTTTGCGGCGCGATGTACGCCAACGGCAGCGGCGTGGCAATGTCCAGCGCGTCCAACACCGTCGGCATAAGGTCGGTGTGCTGCACCAGCGCCTCCACGCGCGGCGGCGGCTCCGGCATGGATGCCCGCATTTCCGCCGGCAGCTTGAGCACCCAGGGCACGCGCACGAGTTCCTCGTAGTTCCACGGACGCGCCTTGCGCACGATGCCGTGCTCGCCGAACGGCTCGCCGTGGTCGCTCGTCCACATGATCAGGGTATCGTCGTAGATGCCCAGATCACGAATGTGGTCGAGCAGAATGCCCACCCATTTGTCCACGTACGTTACTTTACCCGCGTAAAGTTCCATCGTGCGTTGGAGTTCCGCCGGCGTGATGTAGCCCTCTACCATTCCCGGCACCGGATCGATGAGCTCCTGGCCGCTGTAGCCGGGGGTCTTGTACATGGACCAGAAAGGTTCCGGCGGGTCCCACGGCTCGTGGGGGTCGAAGTAGTCCACCCACAGGAAGATCTTGTCGCGCACGCCTTTCTCCTTCACCGCGCGGTCCAGCCACTGCATGGCGACTTTCGTCACCTGCGGCGTGAAGAAGTCTTCCTCGACCTTGAAATGAGCGCGGTTGCGCAGGTACTGCACGTAGTACTCTTCCCAGAGCGCGTCAGTGTCGTCGCCCCGCAGCCGGTGCCAGCGGCTGAGGTCTACCGGCACATCCTCCGTCACCCACGGGTCAGTTGAGTTGCCGCGCACGAATTCAACCGTGCTAAACCCGCGGCCGCAATTGAAGACCGGCTTGTGCAGGTGGAAGGTATCGGTGATGAGCGCCGAGGTATAGCCTTTGTCCCAGAGGACTTCCGCTAGCAGGTAGTCGTCCAGCTTAAAGGGCTGCCAGGGACGGAACGGAAAGTGCGTGCGGCCTGTCCAGAAGACCGTCCGCGCCGGCACCGTGGGCATGCTGTCGGCGTAGGCGTGCAAGAAAGCCGTGCCGTCGGCGGCGAGGCGCTCCAGGTTGGGCGTTGCCACCTTCGTGCCGTGGTAGTCGTAACAGAGCGGGTCCAGGCTGGTGTGGTCGGCGCGGAGACTATCGGTGCAGATGACGATGATATTCATGGAAGAGCACTATCCTTTACGTGGACCAACTACCGTTCTTCGTCCCAGGGCCGCCCCACGGCAGCCTGCGCGACGTTTGCGTCAGCCTCTGTTTTCGAAGGTAGGGGCACGATATATCGTGCCCCTACGTCACGTGGGCAAATGTCCCTACGTCATGCAGTCAATTTCCCAATGTCATGGCTTAAAATAAATAGGCCTTGGCCCCGCTAGGAGACCCCCCTTGCAACTGCGGCTATAGGGGCAAGTCTTACCCCCTCTCCTGGGGGAGAGGGCCGGGGTGAGGGCGTTCTGGTTTGCCTAGCCCCTCAAACTGAGGAACCTATGTGCAATCGTTCCAAAACGCTCATAACTCGTCTGCTTTGCAGTGTTTTCACCCTCACCCCCGTATCATCCGATACTGTGTATCGGCGTACGGGGCAGGCTCTAACCCTCTCCCTCGTGAGAGAGGGGACTACCTCGCTGCGGCGAGGGTTACGCAAAGGTCTCCGCAGGGAGTGATTCCCTCACCTCAACAACACTGCATTGACGGGCGCGCGTGTGCGCTATGCGGGAAACCGCGCAGGTTACAAACCTACGCTACCCCAGGTTACAGACCCTCGCTGCCGCAGGTTACAGACCTATGCTACCCCCAGGTTGCTCACCTTCGCCGCCGCAGGTTACAAACCTGCACTACCCCAGGTTACAGACCTTCGCTACCGCAGCATGCAAACCTTCGCTACCCATCTATACTAGCGTGCTGAAACCACTACAGAGATTCAGCCCACTTATCCAGGACGGCCTGCACTTCCGCTTCTTTCTGCGCCATCGCCTCTTCCGGCGTCACCGCGCGCGTGGAAGCGTTTACCCACGCTCTTCTATCAATTCCGAGGATTTCATCGTTACCGGGAATCACCGGCACCCACTTGGCTACCTTAATTTCATCCATGACAGGTATGGCATGGGGCGAGGAGCTTAGAAACTCGTCGGATCGCGCGATGGATTCCAGCGCCGGAACGAGACCGAGCGCATCCGTCCACGCAAGCTGGCTCTCTTTGGTCATGAGATGCTCGATGAAGCGGAATGCCTGGTCTTGGTGCCCGCCGACTTGCGGCATAGCGATCGACCAGCCGCCTAGGTAGTTCGTCCGCAGCCCGCCCTCAGGAATCGGCAGACCGCCCACGCCCCAGGTCACAGACGCGCCCCAGTTTTGGTAGCGCCGCGTGGTGCTGGTACCGTTATGGACCATCATGGAGACACGGCCCACGGTAAAGTGATCGTTCTGTGCGGGATTCGCGTTGCCCAGCGCCGCGGTAATGCCCTCCAGACCGCCTTGCAAGTCCAGCAAGCCCAGCATGAACTTGAGTGCGTTGATACCGGCATCGTTGTTGAAGTTCGGCTTGCGGTTGTCGGGCGTCAGGTACTCGCCGCCGAGTTGCCAGAACCAGATGTACCACTGCAAAAAGTGCGGCGGATTGCCGAACGTCGGTGTGAACCCAATGCGCTCCACCGCGTCGCCGCTGGTCTTGTAGAGCCGCGAGGCCGCGGACTCCAACTCGTCCCAGGTGCCCACCGGCTCCTCGGGGTCCAGGCCGATTTCGATGAAGTGCTCTTTATTCCAATGGAACGCACGGCCGTCGCAATGCAATGGCACGGCGTAGACCTTGCCCTTCCACGTCACATCCTCGCGGAGCTTCGGCCAAAAGTCCTCCCACACGAAGGTGCTGGTTGCATTCACACGCGGAGTGAGGTCGGCCAGAAACCCCGCCGCGGAGAATTGACCGGCCAGGTAGCGGTCCATGTAGAAGACCTCAGGCGGCGATCCGGCCGCAGCCGCAGTGATGAATTTCTCCCTGGCGCGCAAGCCTACGGGGATGGGCTGGACTTCGACGTTGATGGCCGGGTTTTGTTCGCGAAACCGCTCTACAATGTTGGCGGCCGGGTGGTCCGGGGTAGCGAAGACGCTGGCGGCCCAAAAGCTGATAGTCACCGGCTCCGCTGGGGCCGGTGCGGACTCTTCTGCCGCAGGCGCATCGCCTTCAGTCGTGGGCGCGGCCGCGGGCACCGCTCCGCACGCGGCGAGCACGAGCCCTCCACTCATGACACCGGCGGTTGCGAACAATCTTCTGCGGGTAACGGTCGTCGCCATCGCTCTTCCTCCCGTCTTGAAAGTTTGACGGACTTAACCATATTGAAGATATTGCTATGGATTTAACCAATAGTCAATAGCTTTCAAGGGGATTCTACTGTGGGTATGGCGAATAGGGAGGTGATTGGCAAGGTTTGAGCGCGGCGGAGCGCTCTTGAATGCCCGCCTTGCTCCCGGTCCATGGGGCGCAGACCCGCTAACCCGCGCTCGGAGGCCGCAATGGCCGTGCCGCAGGAGGCGCCGGAGTCGATCAGATTCCTATAGGAAGACTGCCTGGAGTGCGAAACATTGGACCGTCGCTTAAAAGGGCATATTGAATGAGAAAAGCTCCCGCAGGACGGCCCAGATGCTGCTATAGATCGCGCCCACCCAGAAGATGCCGTTGAGCGTGGTGCCGACAACGACGAGCGTATACGCGCGCTTGCCCGTAATGCCCATAAGCCAGATGAGCGGCACGCCGGCCATCGTGGGGCCGGAGAGGGTGTAGACCAGGAGGACGACCAGGTTGCGCCGTCTCTCCGTAGCCTCGACAAATCTGCGAATCTTCTCCAGGCGAGCCGTCTTGGCGCGAATCCAATCGGAGAGATCGAGTTCGAGCAGGAGCAAGTAGAGCAACGCGCCGTTCAGGACGATCATCACCAGGATGGTGGCGGTTGTGGCGACGAAGCCATTGTAGCGCAGGATGAGATAGTTCGAAAAGATCGTAACGATGATATCGATGGACGGCCACAGCACCAGCGTGACCAACCGCCGGAGATACTTCCTCACGGTGAGAGGATCGACCTCACGCGGGGAGACGCGGTTGACGAATTTCGTCACGCGCCTCTCGATTGTGCGGTTGTCCGGCTGGGGTTCGGTGGACGTTGCGGACATAGAATTCAGACCGTTAATTGCAAAGTGAGTAGTCTCGCAGGGCCGCGCATAAAACCGGTCTACCGCTCGCCGGCCTCGTCAGCGCCCGACAACCGTATCCATGCCGACCAGCGGCACGTTGGCAATAAGCGAGGCCTCGAGGCTGAGGGCCCGCAGGTCTTCAACTTCCAGGTCATGGACGTTTGCTTTGCCGCACGCACGCGCGAGCAATTGAATTTCCTGCGTCAACGTGGCAATGAAGTTCGCCAGGCGCAGCGCCGCTTCCTCAAATCCGGGGATCTCCGCCATTGCCCCCCGGGTCATGGCAGCGCGCTCTTCATCATCGGCGGCAGCGTCGTCAACGTGTTCGGGTGATCCATCTTGTTCGAATTGCGCCGTGACGTCCCGCGACCACGGTTCCAGCGAGACCAGCGCGGCGGTGCCGATGGAGACGGCGTCTACGCCCAAGGCCAGCGCCTTGGCTACATCGGCACCGCTGCGGATGCCGCCGCAGAGGATCAAGCCGACCTCGTCTTCAAGACCCAACTCTTCCAACGCGCGCCGGGCCTGGCACACCGCCGCGATACCGGGAACACCCGTGTTCTGGTTCAGGACTGCCGGACCGGTGGAAGCGCCGGCTTCCATGCCCTCCACCGTGATGATGTCCGCGCCGGCTTTGGCCGCCAATAGCACGTCGTCATAGACGTGCGCGGCGCTGATCTTGACAATGATGGGCACGCGCCAGTCTGTGGCCTCCCGCAGCTCTTCCACCTTCTTGGGGAGGTCGTCCGATCCGACCCAGTCCGGGTGCCGCGTCGGCGCGTGTGAGAGGCGGGAATACGCCGTTTCCGGCAGTGTCCCCGCGGACCGCGCTCCATCCCTGTCTAAACGAGACGGCATGCCGATACTTGGACTAAGGCCGCGCACGCTCACGAGCTCGATCACGTCGGCCTGGAGCATGTGACGCGGATTGAAGTCAACGCGGCTCGGCAGCACTTCGTAGGAAAGCATTCCGGCGAATTCTCGCTCCTCCGCCAGCATGCCGCCATACCCGGTGGTGTAGACAATGCCGGCGTGGGCCGAACCGTACGCGAGCGCCGCCCGCACCACCGGCGACAGCAGTTTGGCGCCCATGCCGGCGATCGTCACCGGCGTGCTGAGCACCAGCGGCTCCCCCGCAAACCGCGTCCCCAGGGTCGTGGCGGTCGTGCACTGCTCGTAGAAGGCTTCCAACGGCACGCGGCTGAGCGCGCACGGAATCAAAGTGAGATCATCGAACGTAGGAAACGCCCGCGACCGAACCGCCCGCGCTACGCGGCCGTTTCCCGCAGCGCTGGACTCTGCCTCCGGGGCCGCTACCTGAGCGGGATCGGATCCAGCATTCCTGTTCGCCTGCGACTCCATTTCCCGAGCTAGCCTTCCCAACGTGGACTGTCATCCGTGGCAGTTTTGCCTGCGCAACCGTCCGTACCGCCGCCTGCCGCGTTAGCCATGCCACCGGCTGCGGAGCTGGCCGTGAACTTGCGGAACGGCCGCGCGTGGGCGAGACCCGCCGTGGCGACGATCCCATCGACGCGCGCGCGCTCATCTTCCGTTAGCGCGGACTCCGCCACGCCCTCGCCGAGTTGCCCCACCGCACCGGCCACGTAGATGCGGCCGCCGTACATACCGTGTCCCAGGCGCTGACTCGCGTTTCCGCAGACGATCAGGTCCCCGTCATGCATCATGAACCCGCTCATAAACCCGACGTTGCCCCCTATCACCACCATACCACCAACCATGCCGATGCCGGTGCGGGCGGCCGCATTGCCGTGCACGCAGACTATGCCGCCGTGCAGCGCGGCGCCCGTGGCATTGCCCGCATTGCCGCGCACGACGACACTGCCGCTTTGGAGGCCTTCGCCGGTACTCCACCCGGCGCTGCCGTGAATCTCCACCGTCGGACCGTCGCCCATTGCTCCGCAATAGTAGCCGACGCTCCCCTCGAATATGAGATGCACGGGTTGAAACAACGCCACGCCGAGACTGTGCCGCCCCCGGGGATCGTAGACGTGAATGTCGTGCTCCCCCTGCTCGATCGCGTGGCGGATGAGCTGGTTCACTTCTCGCGTGGAACGATCGACCGCTTCAATGAAGAACATGATGCCTATTCAGGATTTGGCGATCTATTCAGGGGATTCTAAGGGCACGTGGGTCCGGGCGCGCCACACGTGCACTTCTTTGGCGTCAGGCTCCCACGTCGCCAATTCTTGCTCCAGCCCCTCGCAGATCGCGGCGGCTTCTGAGCTGACGACGACAAATTCATCGGTTTCGGCGATGACGAGCGGCCGCGCACCCATGAAGTCCTTGGCCGCGCCGAGTTCCTTGTCGGTTGCCGCGACAAAGGCATAGGTGCCATCGAGCACGTCAAGCGAGGCGCGCATCGCATCTTCCAGCGAGGCTCCCTGATCCATCTCCATCGCCAGGAAGGCGCCAATCACCTCCGCGTCATTCGTGGTGAAGAAGCGCTGTCCCTTAGACTCGAACTTCCGGCGGAGCTTGTGGTAGTTGGTGACTTGCCCCGCATGCGCCACCGCCATGTCTGGCCGCGGCCGCGCCCAGAACGGCTGCGAATGGCTTACGTCGACGCGACTTTCCGTGGCCAGGCGCGCTTGGCCGATCATGTGGGTGCCCCGTATCGCAGAGAGATTGTATTCCGCTTCAAGATGCTCGATTGAGCCGACGTCCTTGACGATGCTGAGACGGCGGCCGACACTGAAACACTCGACGTCACCGCCTTCGCTAACGCTCTCGATGATGCTTACTATCCCATGAATATCTTCGACCCTGTCGAGGACGAGTTGCAGGGCATGACCCACCATGCGCGACTTCACGACTTTGGCCTTGCGGCCCACCCGCCGCACCACGCGCCCGCTCAGCGTGCGCACGTCGTCGCCTTCCATCTTCACCGCCACCAAGAACTGGCCGTACGTCTCCGGCACGAAGAACGCCGCCCCGGTAGAATCCGGCGCGTATGGCGAGAGCGAACGCAGCATCTTCATGGCAATGTCACCGATTGGCGCATAGCCGTCGCCGCCGCGGTCGAGGTAGCCGACGACTCCATACATATCTGCAACCTTTCTTCTTCTATCATACGCCTTAAAGGCCAGAGCGCACGCCTTTGTCGCTTCAGCTACGCCGCAGAATGGCTTGCAGCATCAGACCGATCGCATGCAGCGACCGGAGACGCAAACGCGGTTTTGCATGCTTGACCCTCTTTTTGCGCCGCACCTATAATTTAAGGGCACCCATCAGGGCGGCACTGAGGCCGGATGTGCGGTCCTCAAATCATGACTGCGGCCGTATGCTGCAGAATCCGCCGACGTAGCTCAATGGCAGAGCAGCGGTTTTGTAAACCGCAGGCTATGGGTTCGAATCCCTTCGTCGGCTCCAATTGCTGGTGGACTTGCCAGCTCCCTGGGCGGGTGGTCGGTTTCTGGGCACACCGGCTTGGTTCGTTTCTGTTTCGCAGTTGAGCGGAGAGAACGGATTTGCGCTTGCGTGCGGTGTTGAAAAGCTGCGCGGCGGGCGGCATAGTCTGCTGAAAGGGGAGGCGCACCGTGGCACGGGTTGATGCAAAGTGGGTATCGATCGAAGTCCAACCTGAATCCGGCGCCGAACCGGACCGGTGCGACGTTGCCTTCCACGGTGTTGACGGCGCCGTAGACCGGGGCTTAGCGCTCACTCTGCCCGCTGGCAGAGTAGGGACCTGGGAGCTTACCGTAACCGTCCGGGATGCCGTGCAGGTTGGCGGCGGCTTCCTGTTCCAGCGTCACGGCTTTCTGCTCGGGCACCGTGTGCAGGATTACAATCCGCGCGGGCGCGACTACGTTACGCTGGAGTCCCACACGGGGACGCCCTTGCGTCTGGTGGTGAATTCCCTCAACCAGTCCCACCGGCCGAGCTTTGCCCAGGTGCTCGTGACTGATGGCGCACTCGCGCCGGGCGACCGCTTTACGCTGCGGATCGGCGACCGGCGGCAAGGCGGCGCCGGCAGTGAGGTCTACGACTCCACGACGCTAGGCCGTTTCGTCATGGCCGTTGACCGTACCGGCGCGGGATCCTACCGCACGCTGGCGTGCAGCCCGGCGAGCATCCGGATTACGGCTGAGCCCCAGCCGGACAAGCTGCGTGTCCTCGGCCCCTCCGTGGTCGCGCCCGATGAACCCTTTGCCCTTCACCTGGTGGCCTTCGACCGGCATCGCAATGTGTGCGACCGGTACCGGGGTACGGTGGCCTTCTCCGACGCCGGTTCGGCATACGCCGGGCTTCCGCCGGCAGTCACGTTCACCGCACGGGAACAGGGAATTCTCGTCATCGATGACGTGCGCCTAACGTCACCCGGCCTCTATCGTCTCTCTGCTATAGACGAAGAAAGCGGCTTGCAGGCGCTGAGCAATCCTGTCCTCTGCGAGACCGCGCCGGAGCGACGTCTCTTGTGGGGTGAATTGCATTGCCATAGCTGGGGCGACACGACGCTGGCGCTGATGAGCGAGCCGAACTTCAAGGTACATCCCGCCCGGCGGCACGAGCAGGCGCGGCAGGTGGGTCGCCTGGACTTCTGTTCGCCGGGGCCGATGTCCGCGCCCGATGACGCAGTCCGGCCCGAGGTCTGGCAGGCGCACCAAGCGGCCTACCATGCCAATGACGAGCCGGGCACGTACGTACCATTCCTGGCCTATGAGGCGCATCCGGGCACCGGCGGTGACCGCAACGTCGTCTTTCATGCACATGAAGCCACTCATCTGCCCATGAAAGCATCCATGGACGACGTGATGGCTACGTACGGCGACCGTGCTGACGTGTTGTTGGAAGCCCACATTGGCGGCGGCCCACCCAACTGGACCGCCTATCCCACCGAGGAAGCGCCGCTGCTGGAGGTCACGAGCGGGCACGGGGCGTTCGAGTGGGTGCTGCAGCGCGCGCTCCGCCACGGCTACCATCCGGCGGTGATTGGTTCGAGCGACGTGCACCTGCCGACGCTTGGCGCGCCCATGTCGGCTCACTGCTTCCGGGGTCGCTTCAACCATGAACTCAACATCCGCGATACGGCGTTTGGCAGCGGCCAGGTGGCCGGGGTCTACGCGGCAGCCTGCGAACGAGAAGCAATCTGGCAGGCGATCCGGGACCGGCGTACGTTTGCCACCACCGGCGCGCGCATCATCCTGGACGTGAGCGCGAATGGGGAACCGGCCGGCAGTTTTGTCACGTCGTCCGGAGACGTGGATCTGCGCATTGTCGCGCACGGCTGTGCGCCAATCGAGCGGATGGACGTGATTCGCGGCGACCGCTGCTTGATTTCCTGGTTTCCCGGTGAACTTGACTCGTCAATCGGCTACACCGACACGCAACCCCTGCGCGCAGGCGCCTATTATGTACGCCTCCGCCAGACGGATGGCGAATATGCCTGGAGCACGCCGGTCTGGGTTCACTGTGCCGACGGCAGTGCTGCGCCCGATCCGAACCAGCCGCTGTGGAACGCCCACGAGCCCGTTGACCTAACGCAATTGCGGCCGAATGGGGCGGAGCAATATGAGGCCGCGCTCCTGGAATACCTGGAAATAGAGGAAGACCCGGCGCTGTTCCGAGACCTGACTCCGGTGAAACTGCTCGATGAAGCGCCCGGCCGCTCGGCCTTGTTCTACGCCTACTACGCCGACGACGGCTGGCCGGTGAGTATTCGCTGGTACTACGAGTTCGACCTGCCGCGCATCCACCTGGACTGGGGCTGGCGCGATTTCGGCGCGCGCCCCACCCCCACGAACATCACCGAACCGGCGGAAGAGAAACCGCCTTTGGCCTGACAGGTCGTCGTTTCAGATAGTTCATCCGTCGTTGTTTAAGATTGTTCATCCAAAGGACTGTCATTCCCGCGCAAGCGGGAATCCATCTTCCTCTTGAATCGCGGGGTGAAGGGGTCTCCATTTCCGCCGCAAGAGTAGGGGCACGACATGTCGTGCCCCTACGTCAAGAACCCGGCCCGCACTCCCATGTCCAGGGTCAACGCACACTTTTATTCATGCGCGGGCGAGCATCTATACTTTAGTGAGACACACCTTTGTATTTACCAACCTTCCCGTAAATAGGAGGTATCAACCGCCATGCGCCCGCTCGCCTTCGAATACGACCTCTCCCAACACATCGATGAAGCGGAGCCGACAATGCTCTTCACCGGCTCCACGCCTGAGGAGCTCCGCGACTGGCAGGAGCGCTTCCGCGCCAAAGTGCTGAGCCTGCTGGGCATCCTGCCGGAGCGCGCCGCCCTCGTGGTCGAGTACGAGGAGGAAGTTGACTGCGGCGCCTACATCCGCCACAAGCTGCGCTACCAGACCGAGGCAGCAGTCTGGGTGCCGGCCTATCTCCTGGTACCCAAAGGCGTATCCGCCGCGCAGCCAACAGCCGCGATCCTCTGTTTGCACGGCCACGGGCGCTTCGGCAAAGACAGCGTGGTCGGCATCAAGGACACGCCGGAGCGTACCGACGAGGTGGAACGCCTGCAGTACGACTTCGGCCGCCGCTTTGCCGAGCAGGGCTACGTGGTGCTCGCGCCCGACCTGCGCGGCTTTGGCGAGCGCCAGCCGCACTACCCTGATCCCAAGCCCGACTACTGCTGCCGCAACTACATGGCCGCGACGCTGCTGGGCCGCACCGTGGTCGGCTATCAGCTCTGCGACCTGCACGCGGCGTTGGACGTGCTGCAGTCGCTACCCTACGTAGATGCCGAGAAGCTCGCCGCGGCGGGTCTTTCCTACGGCGGGCGCATGACAATGCTGATCAGCGCCATGGACGACCGCATCAGGGCCTGCGTGCCTTCCGGCTGCCTGAACATGTACCAGGAGCGCTACCAGAACCTGCACCAGTGCGGATCGCAACTCATTCCCAGCCTGTTGCTCTACGGCGACACGCCCGAGATCTTCTCGCTTATCGCGCCCCGCCAGATGACTATCGAGTGGGGCCTGCAGGATAAGCTCATCCCCCACGAGTGGGCCGAGCGCGGCCTCGCCCGCATCCGCAACGCCTACGCCGCCTCCGGGCAACCGGAGAATCTCGCCGTGCACCAGTTTGATAAAGGCCACGTCTTCGAAGGCACCGTGGGCGCGGAGATGCTGCACCAGTGGCGGCAGGGCGTACAATGAAGAATGTGACCCATTCGCCAGAACCCGCGCGGAGACTGACCGCAGAGTAGGGGCAAACACGGCGTGAAGAGACTCGTCGCAATACTCGTGCTGGGCCTTGGCCTGGCGTTACTAACCGCCACCTCCATCGGCGCAAGCGTGGACTGCCAGTTCGTGCTGGGCTTCAAGACGCTGCGGGACCTCGTCGGCCACGAGACCGTGGGCGAATGCCTTGAGAACGAACATCACAGCGCCAACGGCGACAGTGTGCAGCGCACCACCGGTGGGCTTCTGGTCTGGCGCAAGCAGGACAACTGGACCGCATTCACGGACGGCTACCGCACCTGGATCAACGGCCCCAACGGACTGCAGCAGCGGCTGAACACCGAGCGCTTCCCGTGGGAGTACGACTACGCGCCGGGTGGCGGCGTCGCAACGCCAACGCCAACTCCCATCCCACCCCCAACGCCGACACCGATCCCATCGCCCTCGCCAACTCCTACCCAACGGATAGATCCCCGCCTCGGCCGGGCATTGCAGGCGCTTCAGGCAACGTCGCTCGGCCGGACAATCTACGCCTGGTTCACGGAAGCAGCGCCCAGCGTGACGTTTGGCACAGCGCCGAAAGGTTGGACGTCCCGCTACCATGACCCGCCGCGCAACGAGATCGTCGTCGATGCGGCTCTGCGCAACGAGAGTGCCGACGTGCTCGCCGCCCTCATCGCCTGGGAGACGGTGCTGGCGGTCAATAGCAAGCGCCGCGGCCCGCAAAGCGAGCGCTGGCGCTCCGGTGCAGACTGTCTGAACGAGGTGGTTGACGCCGAAGGCGCTATGGCGCGCTGGTGGCTTTCGCGCTATGGCCAAGAGGGCTTGCGCGATCCGAATACGGCAACGGAGCGTTTGCTCAACTTCCATGCGCGGAGCTACCGCGACCAAACCCTGGAAACGTCGGTGCTGTCGTCTGCGGCGTACCGTGAGTGGTGCGCGCAATACGGCACGCTGCCGCCTATTCCCGAGCCGGAACAATTCGTCGACCCTCAGCTGGAATCAGCGCTTCGGCTCATGCGTACCACGGAATTTGGCGAAAACCTCTACGCAGCCTACCTACGTTCCAATGTCCATTACCTTGGCTTTGAGGACTTGAGCCGCGTACACGTGAAGAACGTGCTGGGCCTCTATGACGTAAACCGCGGCCGAATCTTGCTCGACGACTCTCTCCGCGACGCCAGTCAATACATGCGCGTGTCCGTGCTGGTGCATGAGCTGTACCACGCTCGGCCCGGTCAGGACTTTAGGGACTTTACCACGGAGCAGTGCTTCGAAGAAGAAACGCTGGCGTTCAGCGCTCAGGCGAAGTGGTGGCACGAGAAGTTTGGCGCGCGCGGCAAGCGCAATCCGACAGCAAACGAGCGGTGGATGAACTCTGTTCTGAGGCTATGGCTTGCGGGACGGATCGATGAGTGGGTAGAACAGAGCGAAGGCTACCAGGAAGTGTGCGCACAGCACGGCGATTAGACGCGCGGGCCCGTTACCCGTTAAGAGATGTCTGATCAAGCGTTGTGCTCGGTCAGCGCTGTACGGAGGGGTGAAAGAGTGTTGCCGAGCGCCTGGCTCTAATCCTCACCGACAACTCCTTTGCTAAATGTGCCGCGAGGGCTTGTAGCCGGCCATGCCCTGCGCTACCATCGAATATGGCGAATCCCGCGCCGGACTCTCTGACCGGGTACCTGCGCTATCCGGCAATGGCGAGAGTAAAGGGGATGCGTGTCCTCGGGAATGCTTGTGGCCCTGCTTGCGGCCGCCGAGATGTCGGGACGTTTCTCATAGTTGAGAAGCCGGAGCGCGCAGGGCCGTGGCTTTTCTCCCAATGAGAAAGAGTTTCCACATGACACAGCAGAAGCACTTCAAGCAGCTCGTTCGCAGCCGCATGGCGAAAACCGGCGAAAGCTACACCACCGCCCGCCGCCACGTACTGGCAGCCCGCACAGAAAGCGATACTACCTTGTCAGAATCTCCCCACTTTCCCGGCGCCCATCCAGAGACGACGGCACTGCGCACGGCGTTGGCCCACGCGGGCATCACGAATCCCGCGACCGGCGACTTCTTCACGGAGGCCATGGTGTTCGGCATCGCCGGGGGAATAGGCGCGGGCGTATTCCACTTCTACTACGCCGCCGAGGACTTTGCCAGCTTCTACGTGGCCGGACGGCACCGCTGGCACGAGAGCGACGCCTACGTGCACGACGCTAGTCTGCGCTTTGGGGTAACACCGACCGTCCTCGAATCCGGCGGCAAGAAGAAGGCCGCCACGCAATTGGCCGAGGCGGTCGAGGCAACGGGCTGCGCCATCGCCTGGGTGGAAATGGCGCTCTTGGCCTACCGGGGCATACCGAGTTTCTATGCCGGCGGCGGCTACCATGTCATTACGGTATATAACCTGACGGCTGACGAGGCGCTGATTGGCGACCTTACCGATAAACCGATCGCCATTCCCCTCAGCGACTTGGCGGAAGCCCGCGCGCGTATCAAGAAGCAGAAGAACCGCGTGCTGACAGTGAGCGGTTCCCAGCAGGACTTCGACCTGCGTGAGGCTGTACAGGCGGGCATCCAGGCGTGCCGCGACGGCCTGCAGAACCAGCGCATGAAGAACTTCACGCTGGAGGCCTTCAAGACCTGGGCCGGCCGCATTCACGGCAGCAGCGGCAAAGATAGCTGGGAGCAGGTCTTTCCCCCCGGGCACAGACTCCTACAAGGGCTGCGCTCGGTCTACGACTTTGTCGAGCACTACCACACCGGCGGCGGCTTGATGCGGCCGCTCTACGCCGCGTTCTTCAGCGAGGCCGCCGCAGCGCTGGAGGATGATTCCTTTCTGCCGCTCGCGGAGGCGTACGCCGATCTCGGCCGCTTGTGGAGCGAACTCGCCGACGCGGCGCTGCCGGACAGCGTGGCGCCCTTCCGCGAAGCCAAGGAACTGCTCGCCCGCCGGGAAGAGCTATTTCTCAGCCAAGGCGCTGCCGCCACGGAGGAAGTCAAGGGCATTTGGACCCAACTCACCGCCCTGGAGCAAGTCATGAGCCAGGACTTCCCGCTCTCCGACGCCGCAAGCGCCGACCTCCGGGCGGAACTTAAGGAGCGCATCTTGCAAATCTATGCCAAAGAGTGCGCCGCCCAAGAGGCGCTGGCGGCCTTACTGGGCTAGGTCGTTCAGCGGTACTGACAAGCGATTGGAAGTGCATGGGTAACCGCAGCGAGACATGCGGTGTGGTGCTTTCGTAGCGTTCACGCACTAAAATTGACAAGTGTGATGCTCTTGCTTGCGTTCTTCCACAACCGAAGTCGCAAAGTCTACCATTAGCCCATAAACCCAAACGCTACCAGCTTTGCCGCAACCAACTGGATAGTTTTGGTGAACGTCTACACCAATCCCGGCATAGTTTCCCGCCAGGGATAGCTGCCTAAGCGGTGCCCTGTGTCCGTCCTCTTCTACCTGGTCGAGCCCTTGACCATGTTGCTTTTCCCAAACTTGACGAAGGTTGCGGAGGGTGTACACTAGGGACTCAAATCGTGTAACTGCAGCGGCTTCTTGCAATGGGGGTTTTCCCGCGCGCCAGAACGGGTGGAGCGACCTTAAGAAAAGTGTTTGCATGCGTGCGGTTCAGTTCAGTGAGAAGGGCTGCAATAGGGATAGTCACGCAAGGGAGGTAACACGGTGTTTCGATCATTGTGGATGAGAGCGGCCGTTTTCCTGGTCGCTATCTTTGTAGGCTTGGCGCTTGCCGCCTGCGCGCAGGAGCCGCCGGCTGCCGAGCCGGAAGCGGCGGTGGCAGAGGAAGCGGTGGAAGCGCCGGAGGAGATGGCCCCGCAGGTCTACCGCATGGGCATCTTCGAAGAGCCCATTTCGCGCAATTACTGGAACTACTACGGCGGCCCCGGCGGCTCCGTGTGGACGCAGTACGTCCTGGGCGGCTGGACCGGCACGCTGTATGGCTACTCGGACCAGACGTTCGAGTGGGTTCCCGGCCTGGCGGCTGACTTCCCAACGGACCTGACGAAGGAGACCGTCGACGGCACGGAATACTGGACCACCGAGGTGCCCATTAGAGCGGGCATCATGTGGAGTGACGGCGAGGAGTTGACGGCAGACGACGTCATCTTCACGGCGCAAACCGTGCTCGACTTGGGTATTAGCGGCAACTTTGGCGCCGTCGTGGACCCCGCCTTCCTCGATCGCATCGAAGCCATCGACAGTCACCGCATTAAAATCTTCTTCAAGTCGACCGACGCTGAGGGCAACCCGCAGACACCCGGCCTGAGCGTGTGGCAATTCGGCCTCGCCTTCATGCCGATTCTGCCGGAGCATTACTGGGCTCCCGTGGTTGAAGAGGCCAAGAAAGCCGGCGAGCCGGAAGCGCAGATCGAGGCGCTCATGGCGCACGTGCCGGACAACGATCCCACGCTGGGCGGCTTCACGTTCGGCAAGTGGGAGCCGGGCGCTTTCTTCGAGAACTCCCGAGCCGACAACTACTACGCCACCGGCTCCGTCATCACGCGGTACGCCAGCGGCGTCTTGCAGGAAGTGAATGAGCGCCTGGGCTACACGGCCACGTACTTCGGCGAGGCCGGCGGTGACAAGGAGCTGGAGTATACGGTCGGACCCCACGTGGAGTCCACCCTCTTCAGCATCTACGGCAACCAGGATGCCGCCATTCTGGCCCTGACCAACGGCGACATTGACTACGTCTTCAACCCCCTGGGGCTGGAGAAAGGCTTCCGCGAGCGCATCCAGGCTTCGGGCGACCTGGAAATCGTCACCAACCTGGATAACGGCATGTTCTACCTGGGTTTCAACGTGCGCAAGGAGCCCATGAGCATCCGCGAGTTCCGGCAAGCCGTGGCGATCATGATCGATAAAGAATTCGTCACGCAGACCGTGCTGCAGGGCGCGGCCATCCCCGCTTATTCCATGGTGCCTTCCGGCAACGCGGCGTGGTTCAACGCCAATACGCCCAGCCTCGGCCAAGGCCTGGATAGAGCCGAGCGGCTGCAGCAGGCCGTCGAACTGCTGAAGAGCGCCGGCTTCACCTATGAGGAAGAGCCGGAGATGAGCGAAGACGGCAACTTCGTCGCCAAGGCGGGCAAAGGCCTGAAAATGCCCGACGGCTCGGAAGTGCCGGCTTTGACAATCATCGCTCCCAGCGCGGGCTATGACCCGTTGCGGGCCACGTTCGCCATCTGGATCGAGCGCTGGTTGACCGACATCGGCATTCCGGTGCGCGCCAACCTGACCGGCTTCAACGTCATCGTGGGCGTGCTGTTCAGCGAGACCGTGCAAGAAGATCTGGATATGTGGATCCTGGGCTGGAGCCTGAGCCTCTTCCCAGACTACTTGGAGACCTTCTTCAACGGCCGCCACGCGCCGGAGAATGAAGGCGGTTACAACTGGGGCGGTTACGCCAACGAGGATTACGACTCAATCTCGTTCGGTCTGCTCTCCGAGACCACCATCGAGGGCGCGCGTGATAAGGTCTTCCAGTTGCAGGAATTTCTTGCCGAAGACCTGCCCTACGTGACGCTGTTCACCATTCCCAAGCTGGACTCGTACCGGCCTGGCAGTATCCAGTTCCCCTACACGGAGGTCCTGGGTGGCATTGAGGGCGTGAACGGCATGCAGCAATCAGTCGTCATCAAGTAGCAACGCGCAAACCTGCGAACTTGAACGAGGCGGCGCCGGGCGTTGTAGACGCCCGGCGCCGTCCTTGCTTTAACTCCATCTTTAACGCCGGATTCGCACTGCGTCTTGTACAACGTCTTACATAAGCGCCAATGAGACGTGCGTATTTTCGCCACGCGCAGGAGTGCGACGCTGGCAATGGGACGCCGTTTGGTGTAGGCGAGACGCGGCATGAGTCCCCACGGTGATATTGATACCAAGCCAAATCCAGCGGTTTACCTCTTTTTCATGGATAGGCGAAAGTGACTTGGGTTCCTCATACTCTCAATCCCTTTAGATAGTTTGACGCCAGTCCCGCGAGTGTGAATAATAAGGCGCAATAGTCAATCACAAAGGGGTGGTGCCCGCGAATGGCTTCCTATCTGCTCAGTAGGTCCATTCAAATCCTGCTGACGCTATTCGCCTTCATCTGCATTGTCTTTTTCATCGTCAACGCGCAGCCGGGCGATATCAGCAACGTGTACGCGATGAATCCCGAGCTGCCGCCGGATGCCCGGGAGAGACTGCAAAACCAGTTCGGCCTCAACGAGCCGCTGTGGAAGCAGTTTCTCGTCTATGTCAGGAACGTCTTTACCGGCAGCTTCGGCGTTTCCTTCAGCCACTATCCCCGCAGCGTCGCCGATGTTATTCTCGAGCGCCTGCCGCGCACTGTTGCGCTCTTCTTTACCGCAACGGTCTTTTCCTTCTATCTTGGCTTCATGTTGGGCAAGATCATTGCCTGGAAACGCGGCGGCTGGACCGAGTATGCCACCACCATTGGCGGCGTGACGCTGTACACGGTCTTCACGCCCTGGTTCGCGCTCATGATGATCTGGCTCTTCGCCTTCAAGGCAGGGTGGTTCCCCATCGGCAAGTTCCTCGATCCCGTGCTGTGGCGGGAAGCCCCGATTGAGGCGAATACGCTGTTCGGCCGTATGATGCTCACGGCGCTGGCGCTTTCCATTGTCGTATTCGTGGTCTTTGTCATTACGACGCGGCTCCGTATCGGGGGAGCGCGGCTCATCCAACTCGGCAGCATCGTGGTGAGCGTGGGCGTGATGCTCGGAGCCTGGCGGCTGACTGGCCACGGTCAGTATGCCTGGGATATCGTCAAGCACATGGTCTTGCCGGTGCTCACGCTGACCCTCATCAGCTTTGCCGGCACCATGCTGCTCACGCGCAACAGCATGTTGGAGACGATGCGCGAGGACTTCGTGCTGGCGGCCCGTGCCAAGGGCCTGCCGGAAAAAGCCGTGCGCGATAAACACGTGGCGCGGAACGCTTTGCTGCCGGTGGTGACCAGCCTCGTCTTCAGCTTGGCATTTGCCGTGGACGGCGGCGTCATCATCGAGTCGGTCTTCTCGTGGCCCGGCATGGGGCAAACGCTGGTGTCGGCGGCGGTAGCGGAAGACCTGCCCCTGGCGGTCGGTGCGTTCGTCTTTGTCGGCATTTTCGTCCTGCTCGCCCACCTGGCGGTGGACGTGATTTATGTCTTCTTGGATCCAAGGATTAGGTACTAGTGGCTGTAGACGTTGCTCCCCAAAGCGCAGCGCCCTCGATCCGGAAGGTGCGGCTCACGCTGGCCATGCGGAGCCTGCGCGAGAACTGGTCGCTCTTTCTCGGCACGCGCATCGGCGTGATCGGCCTCGTGATCATCATCTTCTATCTGGTGCTCGCCCTGGCTCATCCGATCCTGATGAACACCGTGTGGGAGGAGCGAGTCTACGATCCCGTGGTCGGCTACGCGTTTGATGAGACCCGCCAACCCGCGCCGCCCAGTTGGAAGCATCTGCTCGGCACCGATCCCCTGGGCCGGGATGTCCTCAGCCAGCTCATGCACAGCGCGCGGACCGAATTCCTGCTGGGGCTGCTTGCCGCCGTCGTCACCGTCACCATCGGCACGACCGTCGGGGCGATTGCCGCGTACTACGGCGGGATCATTGACACGATATTGATGCGATTCGCCGACCTCATGGTCATGATGCCGGGAATCAGCATCCTCATCGTCTTGAGCGCACTCATCGGGGTAGAACACTTTGAGTTGGCACTCATCATCGGCATTCTTTCCGGCTTTGGCGGCGCGAGCATTCTGCTGAAGTCCCAGGCGCTGTCCGTGGTAGTCAAGCCGTATATCGAGGCCGCGCGCGCCGCCGGCGGCGGGCCGCTGCACATCATATTCATCCACATAGTCCCCAACCTCCTGCCGCTCTCGTTCCTCTACATGATGTTCACGGTCACCGGCGCCATCTTTTCGGAAGCGATCCTGAGCTTCCTGGGTCTCCTGGACGTGCGCATGAGCTGGGGCCTGATGATCCACACCACCGAAGCGGCTGGCTATTTGCTGCAGGTCGGTGAATACTGGTGGCTCATATTCCCGGCCAGTCTATCCATCACGCTGCTGTGCACGTCGTTCTACCTCGTGGGACGCGCCATGGATGAGATCGTCAACCCGAGGTTGCGGCGCCTATGAGCGGTTTCCCACTGCTAGCCGTCGAAGACCTCACGATGCATTACCACACGCGCGCAGGTGAGGTGTGCGCGGTTGACGGCGTTTCGCTCTCGTTGGAAAGAGGGCAATCGCTGGGACTGGTGGGTGAATCCGGCTGCGGTAAGTCGTCACTCGCCCTGGCGCTCTTAAGGCTCCAGCCGGAGAATGCCCAGATATTGCGGGGCAAGGTGCTGCTGGACGGCGTAGACCTGGTGTCGCTCTCCGATGAAGAGATGCGCAAGTACCGCTGGAACCGCATTGCCATGGTCTTCCAGTCCGCCATGAACGCCCTGGATCCGGTGTACCGGGTCGGCGACCAGATCATCGAGGCTTTGGAACAACACAGCAATGCGGCCCGCCCAGACATGGTGGAACGCGTGGGCGAGCTCTACAAGCTTGTGAACCTCTCCCCCAACTTCATCCAGCGCTATCCCCACGAATACAGCGGCGGCATGAAACAGCGCGCCATCATCGCCATGGCGCTGGCGTGTGAACCGGACCTCATCATTGCGGACGAGCCGACCACGGCCCTCGATGTGATCGTACAGGACCACATTCTGCGTGAATTCGGGAACATCCGTAAAGAGCTAAACATGAGCATGCTCTACATTTCCCACGATATGGCCGTCATTGCCGAGGTGAGCGACGTCGTCGCCGTGATGTATGCGGGCAAGATAGTGGAATACGGCACGGCTGAGGAAGTGTTCAATAAGCCCATCCATCCCTATACGCGGGCATTGATGTCGGCGTTCCCCAGCGTAACGGGCGAGAAACACGAACTAGCAACGCTGGGCGGCGAGCCGCCGAACCCGCTGGACTTGCCAAGCGGTTGCCACTTCCATCCGCGCTGCCCGTTCGCGACTGACGTGTGCGCCGAGCAGGAGCCGCCCACGGTCCGCCGCGGCGAGCATTGGGCCGACTGCTGGAATCCACCGGAGGACTGAGGCAATGGCGGCAGCCCCACAACCGACCGCCTCCAACGCGGACCGTCCCTTGCTCCAAGTCGAGGGCCTGCGCAAGCACTTTCCCGCCGGCTCCTCACGTTTCAGGCGCAACGAGCGCTTCATTCACGCGGTAGACGACGTCAACTTCACGCTGGGGAGAGGTGAAAGCCTGGGGCTGGTCGGCGAATCGGGGTGCGGCAAGACCACCACCGGCAAGATGCTGGTGCGCCTGATAGACCCCAGCGACGGTCATGTGATCTTTGACGACGGTGCCGGCGAACCAACGGACATCGCGACGCTGCGCGGCAAGCCGCTGAAGGAATTCAGAAAACACGCGCAGATGATCTTCCAAGACCCTTACGAATCGATGAACCCCCGGCGCACGATTTTCGATACCGTCGCCGAACCCTTGCAAGTGCAGGACATCGGCACTCTGGTGGATCGCCTCGACCGCGTAATGGAGATGCTCGCGCTCGTCGGTCTCACGCCGCCGCGCACGTTTCTCTTCCGCTACCCGCATGAACTTTCCGGCGGCCAGCGCCAGCGGGTCGCTATCGCAAGGGCCCTCATCGTCGAACCGTCGTTCGTCGTGGCCGATGAGCCAACCTCGATGCTCGACGTCTCGGTGCGGACCGGCGTGATGCGTCTCATGGCAGACCTGGCGACCGGACTGGGTATTGGGTATCTCTACATCACCCACGATCTGGCGGTGGCGCGGTACATGTGCAGCCGCATTGCGGTGATGTACCTCGGCAAGATCGTCGAAATCGGCGACACGGAGGAGATCCTGCGCAGCCCGCAACATCCCTACACCCAGGCGTTGCTCTCGGCAGTACCGGTGCCTGATCCCACGATGGCGCGTGAACCGGTGAAGATCAAGGGCGGCGTCACCACGCTCATCAACCCCCCGGCCCAATGCCGCTTCTACCCGCGCTGCCCTATCGCCGACGACTACTGCGAAACCAACGACCACCCACCCCTGGAACACAAAGGCCAGGAGCAGGAAGTCGCCTGCTATAAGGCATAGCTTGCCGTTCCTGTACGTTTAAACTCCGCTAATTCACATCGTGTGGTTTGCTGCATGCAGTCTCCGAAGGTACTACAAAGGCCCAGTTAGTTCCTCTATTCCGAGGCAAGCTGCACGTACACCTAGCCGTAATCGGCGCCGACAAACTCATCGCCCCAAGTCACTGTAGGTGAACTCACCGATTCTCCTGGTGCCAAACAGTACCCTAGCACGCCCGCGGTAAGTGCTTTGAGGGCGTGGGCATGTCCAACTCGAGAGCCACCGTTGACCGCGACATAGCAGATAGTCAGTGAAGAGGCCATACGACGTTCGCATCCGGCCAATCCGGAAAACCTACGACTTCATTCACTTCTTAGCGGCTGAGCAGTTTCAGTTTGCTTTGAGTCTTCGATGCGAAAGCAAGAGAGCGTGCGCAATGCCATTAGACCGTCTAAAGGTCGGGGGATTCTCTACAGTGGTGACATAGATGACGCCTTGGCTAACAGTCGGCGAAAAGAACGCATTGCCCCCTGCCTCATAGTGCCAATAGGCTTTGCCGGTCAAGGCATCGAGCGCGTGGAGGGTACCGATTTGCGATACGGCGTACAATACACCCTCAACGACCCTCGGCGTAACCAAATTGAACAAATGAGGTTCCGAATAGCCACCAATCTGAGACCGCCACAATTCTGCGCCGTTGGCAGCGTTCAGAGCAAACACGTCGCCAAATGAGGAAGTAAGGTAAACGACATCTTCATAGACAACCGGGGTCGTAAGAACCTTAGGGAACTCCGGATCCGACTTGAGACCGCTAGCAAGTTTCCCCTTTCTTGAAGGAAGGGTCGACTCTAGGTCGATTCGGATGTTCCAAATCCTTTTACCGGTCGCTGCCTCCAGTGCATACACATCCCCAAACCATCCTGTCACATAGAGCACGCCATCACTGACCACGGGAGAGAACCCATCCGTGTTGGACACCTGCTGCTGCCACCGGATCTGTCCTGTTGTGGAATCTATCGCAAGCAAGTCCCCAAGGTAGGTAATTACGTAGACCAAATCACCTCCAACCGCAGGTGGTGTAAAGTACCCTCGACCCTTCATGTCAAAGTTCCATAGCACTTCCCCACTTCTACTATCCATTGCGACGAGACGGCCATCGAAGACATCCGAACCAACGGAACTTACGTAAACGACCTCGTGGTCCAGTGCCACGAAGGTTTCCGGCCCTCTCGTTCTTAGCTTCCATAGCAGTTTCCCTGCCGTGGCGTCCAATGCATAGACGTGGCCGTCCATCGAACTGGCGAAGACCACACCGCCATCACTCGTCTGTGGAGCCATCGTAGGATGCCCGTCCATCTTGAAGCGCCAATGTGGTGTTCCATTCGCAGCATCTATTGCGTATAGGTAACCATTGGGTAAGGCAAAGTGAACTATGTTCTGCCATTCCGCCACAGTGGACGGGATATCGGAACCAGTAGCATAGCGCCAAATGACATCTCCGGTGCCGGCATCGAGCGCATAGACATGGCCGTCGTCCGCACCCACATAGGCCACACCGTCAACTACCTCTGGGGAGGAGTGGATTTTGTAGCCGATCTGGAAGCGCCAAAGGAGTTTACCGTCAGCAGCATCCAGTGCGTTGATAGAGCCACTCCTCCCACCGACAAAGAACACACCATCACTCACTGCCAAAGAGATCGATTCTCTTTGACTCACCTGGGTACGCCAAAGAAGCTCGCCGGTCTCGGCTGCGAGTGCATACGCGTGGCCCCGATATGAGCTGGCAAGTACCACACCTTCATGAAATAAAGGTATCGCAGGCACAAGATCCTTGGCTGTAAAGTCCCAGAGTTCCTTTCCGGTTGTAGCATCGAGCGCTGAAAGCCCATAGTGGCGCTGGCTGACATAGACCACTCTGCCGACTACCAGTGGAGAAGGAACCCACGCCTGCCAATAGACTTTCGTAACCGCTCTGCCCCACTTGAATTCTCCGGTTTCAGCGTCCAAGGCGTAAATGAAACCGTCATTAGGAATTACATAAACGGCACCATCCGCCACTGATGGCGAGCCGAGAACCTCTGCCGCGGTCTTGTAGCGCCAGCGCAGGTCACCGGTCGCGGCATCAAGCGCATACAAGTGCCTGTCGCTTGATCCAACATAGACTACGCCGTTAACCACCGTTGGCGAAGAGTATACGTCACCCTCCGTGAGAAAACGCCAAAGCAGTTCCCCTGTCGAAGCATTGAGTGCGTACACGTGGTCATCGAGCGAACCAATGTACACGGTGCCATCAACAACCGCGGGGGAAGAAGATACGTCGTCTCCTGTCCTGAATCGCCACAGTAATTTCCCGGTAGCAGCTTGCAGCGCGTACACGTAGCCATCGTATGAGCCAAAGTAGACAACGCCATGAGCAACTTTCGGTGCGGATCGCACTGCACCACCAAACTCGTAACGCCACAGCAGACTTCCAGGTTCGTCAACCAATTTGGGGAATTGAGCCGACTCCGAAGGGGTAGAAGCACATGCAACAAGAGCGCATGCTGCAAGGGCAAGTGCTAGGCATCTCAAGATACCCACTACGGCTCTGCCCTTATTGCCCAATCTAATCAGTTCATACTGCATCATTCGACCTTAGGGAAGTTCGGTAGACGCCCTCAACGCACTTCAATCTAGCAAACCCGACCGAGTGCAGCCGTACAAGTGCGTTTGGCAACGACCAACTATTCCGTCAAATATCAATCACCGCGCCGGTGTCGTCGCGGAGATTCTTGAAGTAGTAGAAGCTGCGGGGCGGGTTGGCGGCGATGACGTCTTCGTCCAGGTCGACGCCGAGGCCCGGTCGTTCGGGCACGTGGAGGTAGCCGTCCTTGATCTGCCACGGCTCCTTGAGCACCCGGTCGCGGTAGGGCTGGCTGGAGACGTATTCCAGCAGGTGGAAGTTGGGGACGCTCATACCGATGTGGGCCGCGGCGGCCGTGGAGACCGGCCCCATGGGGTTGTGCGGCGCCACGAGCACGTGGTGCACCTCGGCGAGCGCGGCGATCTTCTTGACCTCGGTAATGCCGCCCGCGTGGCAGAGGTCCGGCTGGATCACGTCCACGTACTGGCCTGCCAGCAGCGGCGCAAACTGCCACTTGGTGAAGTAGCGCTCGCCGGTGGCCAGGTCGATGCCGAGCTCGCGGGCGGTCTCGCGTACGGGCCGAAACGCCTCGATGTTGTCCGGCGGCACCGGCTCCTCGAAGAATGTGATGCGGCTATCTTTGACGGCGTGCAATTGGCGCACGGCCTGGGCCGGACGGCTCTTGCCGTGGTTGTCGATCATGATGTCCACGTCGCGCCCGACAGCCTGGCGCAGGATGGCGATGCGCTCGCCCAGGAGCGCCGCGGCCTGGTGGTCGCCCATGGGTTCATCCGTGGCCCACGCGCCGGTCTTGAGGGCGGTGAAGCCGGCGCCCACGAGCTGCGCCGCCTCCCGCGCGATGCGGTCGGCTTCATAGATGCCAACGTGGGTATACAGCCGGATGCGGTCGCGGGCGGGCCCGCCGAGCAGGTGGTACACCGGCGCGCCGTAATGCTTGCCCTTGATGTCCCACAGGGCTTGGTCTATACCGGCAATAGCGGTGTTGATGACCACCCCGCCCTTCCAGAAGCCGTCCTTGTAGAGCGATTGCCAGAGCCGCTCGGTCTCCAGCGGGTCCTTGCCGATGAGCGACTCGCCAAGCTGCCCGATGCAGGTGCGCACCGTGGCGTCCTTGCCCTCCAGGGTGGCCTCGCCCCAGCCGCAAAGCTCCGGCTCGTCGGTGGAGATCTTCACGAAGACCCAGTTGCGCGGCTCTCCCCACATGATGAAGGTGTCTACTGCGGTGATACGCATGGGCCTCTCTCCTCCTCTGAGCATTGGGATTTGTTGAACTGTTAGCTAAATTGTTAAATGAACCAAATGCCAAGGTGCAGACAATCCGTCATTCCCGTGCAAACGGGAATCCATCTTCTCCGGATACAGGCTGGATCCCTCGGTTTCCCAACCGCGCGTTCGCTGGAATGACTGCCACGACGTTAGCCGACATCTTCATTCCCTTGTGCGGCCTGGGCAAGGCCAAGGTGATTTCTGTTTTCGCGGAAATCTATCTTCACGCCTTGCCAATGGACGCCGCGGCGGGTGGTCTTGCGCAGTCATGACTTTGGTACTCCGGTTTCAACCGCTCTCTTTGTCGCGCCTTGGAGCAAAGCGACAGAAAAGTGCCTACACACGCTTTAGATTCCGCGAATCCTGTTCGACGCCACGCTCGGAATTGTAGATGTTGACTAATTCGTTGACAGAATCTCCTGTCCACTAGAAAGCGCTGGGAGTCCATGTCATTCCGAGCGCAGCGAGGAATCTAGGGTCCGAGTTGCTCGGAGTTGGATTGGCTATAGACTCTAGATTCCTCACTTCGCTACGCTCCGTTCGGAATGACATCCTATTGGGTCTTAATTGCAGGCAAAACCACCGATTGTCACCAATTCAGTTGACGAATTACCTGACATTTACAATTCCGAGCGCAGCGTCGAACAAGGTTCGCGGAATCTAGTGCCATGCTCTAGGCAGTCATTAGCCCCAGCACACGAGATTCCTCACTCCGCTGCGCTCCGTTCGGAATGACATACCATTAGGTCTTACTCGCAGGCAGAACCACCGCTTGTTGTCACCAATTCTGTCAACGAATTACCTGACATCTACAGGAATGACATGTGTTGTGGACGTATGCAAGCGAGACCCACCGCTCATTTTCCCATTTCTGTCAACGAAACTCTCAATACTTACAGGATCGAATGAATACAATGGCAATGCGTAAGAAGGTCAATTCCCTGAGCGAGAGTCAAATCATCGACGAGAATCCTACTCTCACTTTGCCGGTATGCTTACCCACTCGCCGCTCACCGCCGCAGCTTTGGCGTGCAGCGTCACTTCCATCGTGCGCAGGACTTCCTCGGCGCTGGCGTACGGTTCGCGGTCGTTGACCAGAGCGTCCAGGAAGTCGCTGGTTGGCGTGTGCTGCAGCGGCGGAACTTCCAGATCGAAGGGTGCCTTGTCGTCCAGCACCACCCGCACGCCGCCTTGCTTGTTCGGGCCGGAGGCCTCCAGGGTACCCGCCGTCGCAATCTCCGCCGTGCCGCGCGTGCCGGTAATGTAGAGCCGGTAGTCGCCGTGGTAGGGCGCGGCCTCGGGCGTGAGCCAGTCGGCGACGACGATGCCCTTCATGCCGCCGTCAAAGTCCATGAGCGCGTGGGCGTGGTCGTAGAGTTGCGGCAGATCGGGAAAGCGCGTGTTGCCCTGCAGGGCCGCCACGCGCACCGGCTCCTGACCCGAGAACCAGCGCAGCGAATCAAAGTAGTGCACGCCCAAGTCCACCAGCACGCCGCCGTTCTGCGCCGCGTCCAGCTCCCAGGGATTGCGGGTTTCGGGGCGCAGCCGGTGCGGGCCAAAGCCGTACATGTGCACGATTTCGCCAAAGTCACCCGCATCCACCCGCGCTTTCAAGGCCCGGTGGGCAGCGGAGAATCGCTGGCTGAGCATCATCGAAAGCCGCGCCTTGCCCTTGCCGTGGGCCGCCCGCACCTGCTTGAGTTGCTCCATCTCGGTGAGCAGCGGCTTGTCGGCGATGGCGTGGATGCCCAGATCGAGACAGGCGGTCAACGCCCGGTATTTTGTTGAATTCGTCGTAACCACGCCCACCACCTGGGGTTGCTCTCGCTCGAGGAGCTGGCCGAAATCCGCATATACCGGCACGCTGTGCTCGGCTTCCACCTTTTCCCGTACCATCGGGTCGTCTTCCGCAATGCCGACGAGCGTGAGCGCCTCGTTTTCATTAACGGCCCGGATGAATTCGCTGACGTGTCCGTGCCGCATGCCAATGACTGCTGCGCGCATAGTGCAATTCTCTCCTTTGGTTCAATGGTGTCCGTTGCACAATTCAGTGATTTGTTGTGGACGAAGTCCTAACGATTCTCTTGCCCCAAGAGGCGGGGGACAAGCCCCAGCGCCACAAGGATTGCATCCGACTGCACTAGTTGAGAGTCTAAGCATGCGTACCTTGTTCCGGTAGCACAGGTTTGAAACCTGTGCCTGCAATCGAACGTTTCCGCTACCCTGAAACCCGTCCGACAGACGCCCTACACGGCATCCGCCTTTGCCTCAAGAGGCGGGGGACAAGCCCCCGCGCTACAAGGAGTGCGCCTAATCGGAGGTCTCTCGAGGCCAGGCGCCACACCTTCGTCTCCGGTAGCACAGGTTTGCAACCTGTGCCCGACACCATGCGATGCCGTTTTGCGAATCGCCCGGCCTGTAGACATCCGACGCGGCCAACCCCTCATCTCATGCTTGGAGTTGCTTCGCTACGTGCACCAAGCATGGCTGAGTCGGCCCAGTCTGCGCACTCTTAATGTACACCCAGCACCTATTCTACTGCCCCGCATCTTCCTTTGCAGGATGCATGCCTGCGAGCACCTGTTCCGGCCCCAGCTTTTCCATGCACTCCACCGTACCGTAGCGGCAGGAGGCAGGTTGGCCGGTCTCCGGGCGGTAGCAGGGACTGCAGAATATGGGATGCCGCCGCACGGCGTACGGTTGGCCGAACGGGCCATACCGCGTCCAATTGGTCGGCCCGTACAAGCCGACAACGCGCGTGCCCAGCGCCACGGCGAGATGCAACGGCCCGCTATCGCTGCCGACCATAAGGGTGCATTGCGCCAGCACCGCGGCAAGCTGCCCCAGGGTCGTCTTGCCGGTGAGCACGAGCGGCGGCGTGTCGCATGACTCTGCAATTGCTGCCGCCACCTCAACCTCATCCGGACCTCCCACCAGGACGGCGCGATAGCCCGCTTGGTGGAGTCGGTTGATCAAGTTGACCCAATGACGCTGCGGCCAGACCTTCGCATAGCCGTTACGCGCGCCGTGACCGCAGGCTACCCACTGGGCATCCTCATCTGCTGACAGCACGTCATTCGCCCACGCACGATCACCTGCATTCACCCAGGCTTCCATTTGGTCCGGTGTGGCAAGAACGCCGGCCGCCTGCGCCACGGCCAGAGAACAGTGCACTTCGTGACGGTCCTGGGGCAGGCGGCTGCCAACCGCCAGCAGGTTGAAGCTGCCGCGCGGCGCTTCGTCCGCAAAACCCGCCCGCTGCGCGGCTCCGGTCAGCAGGCTCACGGTTGCTGCCGGTACTCCGTACAGACTAAAGCAGAGATCGTAGCGGCGGTCGCGCAAGCCACGGACGACCCGCCACGCCTGCCGCCACTGACCGACCGAGAGAACTCCCGGAAGATGGGTAAGCGCGTGCGCATCCAAGGTAAAGACGCGGTCAACATAGGGACAGTCGGCCAGCAGTGGGGCCGTGCTCGGCGTCACCAGCACATCCAGTTGTGCACGCGGAAACCGCTGCCGCGCATTGCGAATTGCCGGGACGGAAAAGAGCAGATCACCGATGAGATCGAGCCGGATGATGAGAATGCGTTCGGTGTTTTCGGGCTGGTACTCCTGCCGGCCGTACCGGAACCGGGCAATAGCGGCCAGCAAGCCGCAGAACAGCCACAACACGGCACCGGCGGTACGGCGAGCGATGTGCTTGAGCCGCGCGCTCATGGGGTGACGCTCTCGACGGTCTGCGACAGCAACTCTTGCGCCACTGCCGTCACCGCTGCCGGTTCTATGAACTGCATGCACGGGTGGTGCGGCAGTGCATTAGCAGGCAAGGAGAGGTGCCCGCAGTGACGGCAGGGGATAGACGACACCACCGTGCGATGCCGCTCCGCGGGTCCCCAGGGCCCAAACCGTACGGGATCGCTGGCGCCATACAGCGTTACGCTGGGCGTGCCCACGGCAACCGCGAGGTGCAACGGGCCGGAATCGGGCCCCATCACCAGGGCGCAACGCGCATAGAGCGCCGCCAGCACGCCGATTGAAGTTTCTCCTGCCATGAAGGTGCGGTCTTGGGGCAGGCCGGCGACGACCTTCCGCGCCAGTGCTTGTTCTGTTGGCCCCGACGTGACGAGGTAGTACGTGCGATCATCTGCCGCCAGGTCGTTGCCAACGGCGTGCCAGCCCGCCGGCGACCAATTCTTGATAGGCGCGCCGGAACCGGGGTGAATGGCAATGAGTCTCGCGTGATCAGGCATGGCGACTGTGCGCAGAATGGTATTTGCCGACCCCTCATCTTCTCGCGTGAAGCCGACGTGCAGGTGCGTAGGGACGTCTTCTACCTCTGCGCCGATGACGGCTGCGGCCTGGACCAAGCGCAGGTTAGACGCAGCTTGATGTTCGCCGTCCTGTACCGGCTGCGCGTGCGTGAGAAACGGCGCACACTCCGGCGAATCGAACCCCCAGACGTACGGGATACCGGCAAACGCGGCGAGCGCCGCGCCCCACCAGAAGTCGGTCCGCAGGTTGAGAGCAAGCTGGTATTCTTCAGCCTGCAAGCGCGCGGCTTCGCGCCGCAACTGCATATACGCCCGCACGCCCTGCTGCGGTTGGCTGCGATCATAGCCCGGAAAGCGGCAGGTCTGGATACGGTCAATGTGCGGATTGTGCGCCAGCACCGCTTCCGACCACGGACCCACCAGGGCCGTTATCTCGCTCTCGGGAAACGCCCGGCGCAGCAGGCGTAGCGCCGGCGTGATAAGCAGCACGTCGCCAATGTGATCGGGCCGAATGACCAGAATGCGGTCCAAGTGAGAAGCCGGAAAGCGATACGGACGCAAGAACCCCAGCGCCCGCAAGATCCCGCGCCGCAACCAGCGCTTAGCTACCGGCTCACGGGGCAGAAGCGTGCTGGGCAGCGGTTCCGGGTAAGGCGTATCCACCGCATCTATTCCAGTGATCCCTTGCTGCTGGGCACGGTTTGTTGGCGGCGGGGGTCGGTCTGGACGGCCTGGGACAGTGCGCGGGCGAGGGCTTTGAAGACGGCCTCGGCCTTGTGGTGGTCGTTTGCTCCGGCCAGCAGGCGCGCGTGGAGCGTGACTCCCCCCTGCATGGCGAACGAATCCAGGAAGTGGCCGATCATCTCAGTCTGCAAGGTACCGAGCTTGTACCCGGTGAACGGCACGTCTACCACGGCGGCGCCGCGGCCGCTCAGGTCCACGGAAACCAGCGCCAGGGCTTCATCCATCGGCACGATGGCCCAGCCCATGCGGGCGATGCCGGCTTTGTCGCCCAAGGCGGCATCCAACGCGCGGCCCAGGCAAATCGCCACATCTTCCACGGTGTGATGCGAATCGACTTCCAGGTCGCCGGTGGCCTGCACGTCCAGATCGAAGAGCCCATGCGTGCATAGCTGATTCAGCATGTGGTCGAGCATGCCGATGCCGGTATTCACATCCGCCGCGCCGTTGCCGTCGAGATTGATCGTCACGGTGACGTTGGTTTCTTGCGTTTGCCGTGCGTGTTGTCCCGTGCGTGTCATTGCAGTACTTTCTTCGGAAGGTTTTCCGTGCAGATGCCGAAGAGTCGTTCGGTCTTGAACATGGCGGTATGCGGTGTCATTCCGAGTGTAGCGAGGAATCTAGAGTGTTCGTTTGCAACTCTAGGCTCATTAAGCAACTAGAATTGCCGGCATAGGGATCGATCCAAGACCTCACAACGTATGCGACCACTAATCTCAGTCTATTGGGCGCGGCCGGTCTGCTGAGAAGATGGATTCCCCGCCCCCGCGCGGGGGCGAGCTTTCGCGGGAATGACGGATTCTACTCCCTGCTCACTTAGCCCAAATCAAACTGAAACACCAGGTCATCCCGCTCTCTAAAGTCGTACCCATCGGTATACTCGCGCACTTTATCGCCCTGGATGTTGATGTAATCAATGGGTTCGGACACGGCGAAAGGCGCAACGTGCCAGGTGCCGACGTGCATCTGGATCGCCTTATCGCCCGGAAAGTGAAAGAGCGCTGTCGTTGCGGGATCAAAAGACTCCGGCGTCTCGCTGGGAGGTCCCACGAAGAAGAGGCCGTCCTTGCCGCCCAGCGGCACGAAGACTTGTGTCTCCTCCATGTGGCGGTTGAGGAAGTGCGGCTGTTCGGCGCTGAGATCGCGCACCGGCGCATGCGTGATGCGGGCGGTGAGTACACCGTCCGTGCAGACGATCTCGCGGCGGTCCAAATTCAAAATTCTGCCGAACGGCGCAAAGCTCTCATCCGTGAGCGGTTGGGGTTTGAGGGTAATCACGCGCATGGGATGCCTCGTTTCTCTTGCCTGGCGGTTGTCTTGACCTTTACCTATGATACGTACTCTGCAGGGACAGCCACAAGTTGCCGCGCCTTGAAGGAGGAAAATCGTACTAACGCACTCCACGTAGGGGCACAATATATCGTGCCCCTACCACATTGGAGGTCTATTGTTGTTGGGCACGTCTGCGCGCCGCCCGGGCATGGGCGAAAAAGCCTTCCGCCTCAGCCAGCACGGCGGCGGGTTCGGCGATGGCGGCGGCCGTATTGGGGTCGAGCGCAACGACGCTGGTGCTCTTATAGAATTCTTGCACGGTAATGGGAGACGAGAAGCGCGCCGTGCCTCCCACCGGCATGACGTGGCTGGGTCCGGCGATGTAGTCGCCCAGCACTTCCGGCGACGCGCTGCCGACGAAGATGCCCCCGGCATTGCGGACTCTCCCCACCCACTGCCACGGGTCACGAGTGAGCAGACAGAGATGCTCCGGCGCGTACTCCCCGGCCAGGTCTACTGCCGTTTCCAAATCGTCCACCACCACGATGCCGCCGTTGTGCAACAGCGAATAGGCGGCCTCCTCCTGACGCGGCAACGCTGCCAGTTGCACCGCTAGTTCCTTCTCCACATGTCTGGCAAGTTCCTTGGAATCCGTTATCAAGAGGGGCGTGGCCAGAAAGTCATGCTCGGCCTGGGCGAGCAGGTCGGCGGCCGCTTCTGCCGGATCGGCGTGGGCGTCGGCCACAATGAGGGTTTCGGTAGGACCGGGCAGTTGGTCGATGCCCACCTGTCCATAGACCCGCTGCTTCGCCAAAATCACAAAGATATTGCCCGGGCCGAGGATCTTGTCCACCCTTGGCACTTGCGCGGTGCCGAAGGCGAGTGCGCCGACGGCCTGCGCGCCGCTGATCTTGAAAACCCGATGCACGCCTGCCACGGCCGCGGCGGCCAGTTTGAGCGGATGCACACTGCCGTCAGCGCGGCACGGGGTCGCAAGGATGATCTCTTCCACGCCCGCCACACGTGCCGGCACGACTGACATGAGCACCGACGAAGGATAGACCCGCTCAGTGCCGGGCGAGTAGATGCCGACCCGCTGGAGCGGACGCACCATCTCGCCAAGACCAGATTCAAAATCCATCCAGGAGTTGCGCCGTTGGCGCTCGTGGTACGCGGCGATGCGGGTATCGGCGAGACGCAGCACGTCCAGCAGAGTGTCGTCAACTTCACGCACGGCGGCCTTGATTTCCGCGTCGGAAACTTCCAATGGCTCGGGCACGACGCCGTCGAAGTGCGCGATGTACCGACCAAGAGCCGCGTCCCCTTCGGCCTGCACGTCCGCCAGGATGCGGTCCACGACCTCACCGGGGTTCAGCGCGGCGCCAAAGACCTCCTGAATGCGCGCCGCCACCGGCGCGGGGATCTCTTCGCTGCCCAACGGCGTGCGCCTGAGCACAGTCCGGCGTGCCTCTGCGAGGTCGGTGATGATACGGGTAACGGGCATGCGGGGTGCCTTGCCTAAAGGTGTGTTTGCTATTGGGTTTCAGAAACGGAGGTTAAACCCTCGTGATCCGTCATTCCCGCGCACGCTCGCCCCCGCAGGGGGGCGCGGAATCCATCTTCTCTGTCTAGTGGGTCTTGAACGCAGCCAATGGACAAGCCTTTACGTTTCGACGTGTCTGGCCAAGAGCGGGGGACAAGCCCCCGCGCTCCGAGGAGTCATTCAGGGCAAACCGCGCGCGCGATTTGCAAGAGTCTATCTGCGCAAGGCCGCTAGACCACGTACTCCGCAATGCGTTCCAAATAACGGCGCGCGCTGCCGGCCTCCGGCGGCACGGCTGACAGCATCTCCCGCACGGCGCCCTCGCCGTCGAAGGGCACAAAGCGGAATTCCACGTCCCAGTCGCCGCCGGTGTGCGTCAAGACCGCATAACACGCGCGGGCGTCATGCTTGCGCTCGTAGGTGTGGCCCACCGCACCGGGGTTGACCACCAATATTCCATTATAGCGGCGTTCCACCCGCCGGTGGCTGTGAGCGCACAGGACGAGGCGGGCTGACACGTCCTGGAGCTTGGCGTGGAGTTCGTCGTCGGACGTGCTCGGCTGGTCGGGGCCGGGCGGCACGGCGTCGGGCGCGGGATAGATCGACTTGGTGAGACTACCGGGGGAGCCATGACAGAGGATTGTATCCGCATCCTCGATCAGGGAAAGAGACCGCTCGGAGGGTAGCTCGCGAAACCGCGCCACGCGCTCCACGCCGATCTGCGCGACGGCCTGTCGCTTGAGATAGCGCACACCCTCGCCGGTGTCGTATTGCGAGATCTCGACGCACTCGTCGCCAAGCAGCCTCTGCAAGCCCCGTTCCATGTTCCCGGCAACGCCCGCGTGGGGAAGGTCATCCAACGCGTCCAACACGGCGCGATTGTACGGAAACTTCACAATGCTATCCCCCAACACCACGACCATGTCGGGCAGTTGCAGATGGAGATCGGCTAGGACAGCCTCAAGGGCATGGATGTTGCCGTGAATATCGGCGAGGACGGCAAGGCGCATGGCTAGCGTTCGAGTAGGTTAATGGCAATGAAAAGGTCGCGCATAGACTGCCCTTCCAGTGTACCGCACGAGGTTCTAGCGTTGCGAGTGGCCACGAAGCAGAATTGGCGATGTGTGTATCGGCAAGCGACATCCATTCATCTGCCTCGATGTAATCTCTCATTCTCTAGCGCGAATTTGAGGCAAATTCTTCGGTCGGTGGCAGCTTTCATTTCCTTGAATGAGTGTTGGTGCCGTGCTAGAGTGGCAGCACTGTATGCAACTGCTGCGCCGGTTGGGCGCAGGTTGCAAACCTGCGCTACCGGAGAGCAATGCATGCGCGTCTAGTTGGCTAGCCGCTCCGGCCTGCCGCGTGCGCAGAGGAGAATCCACGTACATGAATGTCGAGCAAGCTGCGTCTACCAGTTCCTCCTTGGCCATAGAGACTGAGGACGGTGGCCTTGCCCGGCGCGCGGTGCGGTTCTTGCGGGCGCGGATTGGGCTGGTTTCCAATAACCGCGACCTCATTGCTAACCCGGAGTTTTTCGAGAGCCGCGCGGTGATCCAGTCACTGGTGACCAATGTGCTGGCGGTGCCGGAGATTCCCTATGCAGAGCCGTTGGACGCGCGCATGTTCGTATTGGACCTACCCGATGCGGCACCGTCAGTGCAGGTAGGTGATGACGAGGTTCTTGCCGTAGCGGACTTTACCTCTCTGGAGGCGGCGTGCTCGGACCGGCGCTGCTCGCTCTTTGGCAATCTGGGGCTGTTCTTCCGCTTTGCGCTGGCGGTGCTGGAGCGCCGCCACGGCATCTTCAGCTTCCATGCCTCCGCCCTGTACCTGCCTGAGCAGAACGAACTGATGCTCGTAGTTGGCGGGGCGGGCGCGGGCAAGACGGTCTTCTTGCTGGAGGGACTGCGGCGCGGCTACCAAGTCTTCAGCACGGAAATGACGCACTTGGAGTTTCGCGGCAGCGACGTGGTCTTTCACAAGGGCTCGCTGGTGGACAACATTCGCCTGGGCAGCTTTGTCTATGACTTTCCTGACGCGGCGGAGCGGCTGGGGCTAGATCTGCCTGACGTCGCCAACGTCTGGGGGCATAAGCTGGCCGTAGACCTGGCGGCGGTTGCGCCGGAGGCGGACGAACTCATCAACCCGCGCCTCTCGCTGCTCTTCCCCAAAATCGAATCAGGTCGCGAGACTGCCGTCGTCTCCGACGTGCAGCCGGGTCCCAAAATGGTCAAGCTGCTGTTCGACAACGCTTCGGAGAAGATTGGCGGTACGGGCTTGCTGTACGACCGTATCCCGTTACCCGGCACCGATGCGCCGGACATCGCGGCCAAACGTCTCGAGGGCATGAACCGCTTGGTACACGAGCATACTGACTTGGTCGTCCGTGCCAAGGACATCCTGGCCGGTACGCACAATTGCATGGAAGGGCTTTAGGTAGGGAGGAGAGATTAGCAGTTTTGGCAAGTGGCGCAAGTTTGAAACCTGCGCCACCGGGGACGCAAGGCGCGGTGACTCTAGGATGGCGACTAGTGCGCGCCATTTGGTTTCCCCCTGACCCTCGCCCTCACCCCCGAATCAGTCGATACTTCGTATCGGGTACGGGGCAGGCTCTAGCCCTCTCCCCCAGGAGAGGGAACTGTTCGCCTCTTTTTTGGTGTGAGATGATCGAATCGATAAGTGCCTAGCTTTGGAAATGAGGAGTAAACAAACGATGCCACAGGCTTGGGAAGGAATTGTCGATCCGCCGGTGCAGGCGCGTGTTACCCAGAAGCCGCGCGCTACCGGCTATACGATGGTGCTCGATAAGGGGTTGGGCATGCACGCCACCGCCGATCTGATGCAGATGGCGGCGCACGTCATTGATTCGCTCAAGCTCACGTTCGGTACCTCGGCGTTCTATGAGGAAGACGTGCTGCGGCAGAAGATCGCGCTTGTCCAGGACGCCGGCGTAGACATCTACCCCGGCGGCACGTTTCTGGAAGCGGCCGTAGCGCAGGGCAAGACGGCCGAGTACATTTCGCGTGCCCGGGAACTAGGGTTCAATACCATCGAGGTCTCCGACGGCACCATCGAGATGGACGCCGCCACGCGCAGCGACATTGTCAAACGCGCCAAGGACACCGGTTTCAAAGTGCTCACCGAGGTGGGGAAGAAAGACCCCAAGGACGCAATCGAGACGACCATCATGCACGAGCAGATTGCCGCCGATCTCGCGCAGGGAGCTAACAAAGTGATCGTGGAAGCGCGGGAGTCCGGCCACGGCGTTGGCATTTTCGATAGCAGCGGTGACGTGCAGACCGAGATGGTGGAGGAGATCCTGGGCGGCATCAACAACGTGGAAGACCTCATTTGGGAAGCGCCCATCAAGAATCAGCAGCAGTGGCTTATACTCGAATTCGGCCCCAACGTCAACCTGGGCAATATTCCGCCGGAGGACATACTCGCGCTGGAGGCGCTGCGTTGCGGTATGCGGGGCGATACGCTGAAGCGCGCCCTGGCCGGCACGTGGCCGTAGAGTTCACTGCCCCAAGAGCGGCGCAGCCGGACTGTAGATGGTCGGAGAAACCGGCTTTCAGTCAGCCGGAGTGGCTGGTAGGGAGAACTCTACAGCAACGCTGCACTCGCTGTGTGTCGCTGCAACCGCGTAGGAACGATTTGAATCTGATGCCGTGGGGAAGAGTCGCTGGCGTTCTATTCCTAATCGAAAGCGCGGGCCGTCCCGCAGGCCCGGCTTAGGCCTCGTGCCACAGGGGCGCAATCCTCGCCCTATACTCCTCTTCGATCAGGGCCGCATATTCGGGCCAGACACCCATCAGCGCATCGAGCCGGTCATTGTTCATGTCTTCGTGGGGCGTGATGGCGTCGTAGAGTCCGGTGACGATGCGGTTTGCTGCCGGACTGAGAACACCCTCCAGATTCTTCAAGACTGATCTAGCGTCCGCGCCGCCGTCATCCACCAAAGCCTTGAAGAATTGCGTGCTCAGAGCCTCTATCTCTTCGCCGAGATGCATGCGCAGCCACTCGCCGTCGAAGAGATCCGGGCGGGCGTGCCGGAAGAAGACGGCAATGCCGAAGCGCCCGCGTATGCCCGCCAGCGCCTGCAACGCATAGCGTAGTCGTTGCTGTCGTGCCGCCTGAACGGAGTCTTGCTCGGGCAATTGTTGACAGAACGCCGTCACCAGGTCTCGCAATTCGTAGACGATCTGTAAGAGCTCGTCAGCAATGGCGGCGCACTCTTCGTCCGACATCTCCACGCGGTAGTCCGCCGCGACGATGGCGTTCAGCCTATCCAGTAGCTCCCGGTTGTCTACCACTTCAGGCAATACCTTGAGCGCCGCCGGTTTGGTAGGCACCCACGCGTTGCGCAGCAGGCCGCACGCCAGCTTGGCCGCCGGCAGGAACCAGTGGGACAGCGCGCCGTACACGGGATAATACGGCAGGTACTCGGGCAGCAGGTTGATGGGCGGATCGAACTGCTCCGCGCGCGGGACCAGATAGATGTTGAACTTGCCGCAGGCCTCGTGCTGCTGGGCTTGGGTGAATGGCGGCTCCTGCGCCGCCAGCACGTCATCGAGCGCATTCGCCGCGCCGCCGATGCGGTGCCAGTCGCGCACTTCGCCCATGAGTGGTAGAAGCTGCCGCGCCTCACGCGGAGAACAGATGAATCCTGGCGGGTGCTCCAAAATGCGGGCGTAGTGCGGCGCCTCTTCCAGCAATTCCACATACGACTCGCCGCCCGCGCGGCTGATTGCCAGCCAGGTCTCGGCGTCGGGGGCGTCCGCCACTGAGCGCAAGTCGTGATCGCTGAAACCGGGCGTCAGCGTGCCCAGGTGATGCTTGCAGTAGACAGCGGTATCAAGACCGGGCACGTGCTCGGCAATATAGCGACCAAGCTCGGTGCCAATATAGCGGTAATCGTCGAGTGTGAGTGTCATGTCATGAATCGTTGTCTGTAGAATCGTCATTCCCGCGAAAGCGGGAATCCATCTCCGTTGATTTTCTGGCCTTCGGCCCCGACTGGTCTATGGGGTAGGAGTACTTTGTTTGAGTCCCCACCCTAGACTCCGGCTTTCGCCGGAGTGACGGATTGTTAGGGACAACTCAACCTCTCGGCCCCATCATCAGTCTGACCAATAGCGAGAGTCACCTGTTGTCGCTTCTTGCACACGCCGGAGGTCAAGACACCGCCGCTGCCGGAGTCTGCGTAAACGTATACGCCTCAAATTCATTCTCACAGGGATAGCCGTAGCTCACGAGGAGGCTGCGCTCCCGCGCAATCATGATGTAGCCCATGATGCTCTGCGCCAACGCATCATGCCGGCAGATATTGGCGGGTTCCGTGTGGGTACGCGCAATCCGCATAAGCTGCTCCAGCGAGTGGGGCTGCTCCGCCGTCAGACGCTCGAGCACCGTGAAGCGGTCACGGCTGTTCTGCGCGGCCGGGCCGCCGTCGTTCTTAAGCACGGCCTGCATGTCGTCGGTCAAGTAGTGGTTTGTATTCCAAATGGTGTGGCTATCCATGCGCCGCACGGCCATACGCGTCGGCGAGCGCTCCACCACGATAGCCGCGCCGCTGGGATCCGTAAACATCATGTTGGTGCCGTGGTTCATGATGGGCGTGCGCGCCACCAAGTCGGCCACGGCATCAACGGAATCGGCGAACTGCAAGAGGTAACGCAGCACCGTATTGGTGGGAATGCCGTCCCAATCGCTGTCGTTGTTCGGAATACTGCTCCCGCCGTAGGTGAGACCCGCCTCGTTCACACCCGCATTCAGCCAGGTGGTGCCGACGTAGGTCACTCCGACATAGGCGTGCCCGCGGTCGGGGCGCAACTCCTGCAGGACGTGAAACTGCTTCATGTCCGCATCCACATCGTTGGACTTGAAATGAATAGTGCCCTGGGGCGTATCCGCCAAGGCGACATTCGTGCATTCTACGCGCGAGCGGCTGATCTCCTGGCAGGCGTTGTAGGCAAAGAGATCGTCAAAGTTTACGTTGGCCGCTTCCGCGATGGCGTGAAGTTCCTCCAGCGACTCGGGGAACACTCTGTCCAGGTTGCGCTCGACCTGCCGCAGCACGCGTCTCCCGTGGGCATCATCCCAGCCCCGGTCCAGCGCAAACCGCTTCACCGCCGCGGGAATTATGTCCGCAAACGCCGCGCCATGCTGGAGTCCCATCTCGCGGGGCGTGCCTGACTGAACCACTTGTCGCATGGAAAATGCCTCCTCAATGCAACTGTACTCTTTCGATATGTGCCGCCGTTTCTTGACCGCTTCAGAGTGCTGCAGCCCGCAGCAACTCACCATCAACTAATGGCCGAGAGGGCTAATTGCGTATCCCTTCCACCGCCGCGTACACGCTCCCGATAGTGCCCCCAACAACCTCGTAGCCCTCTTCATCGGCAATGATGTTGATTTCATCCACGATGGCATCGAACGCCTGCCGCTTTTCGCTGGTTGCGTCTTCGTAGAAGTGCGTATTGTGGGTGAAGGGCATGATGATTCTGGGGGCGTCGTCTGGGTATTCCGCCATGTCCGCCCAGGCTTGGCGAATGGTCTGCCGGTGGGAAGCGCCGTCGCCGCCCTCGATGCGGAGTTCCATGGGGAGATGGGGAGCGCGGCGGCGCACCTGGTCGCAGGTTAGCGGAATTTCGTAGAAGTCAAGATCGCCGGCAAAGAGGCGGTTCGCCTTATGGGCGTAGTGGGCGAAGGGCACGGCGCCCTGCCACACCGCCTTGGCCAGATCATACTGGCGGCCCGGCGACGAAACGCTGCCGTGGGTGAAGCCCGTGGCGACCAACGCGGGATAGGTGTTGTCGTTTGCCGAAAAGTTGCCGCCCCTGAAAGTGGTCGGCCTCTTGCCGATAGCGTCGGCCCACTGGTCGGCGACGGAGTCGAACATGTCCACCTGCTCTTCGAACGTGAATCCGCCGAGATAGTCGGCATAGCCGAGGCGGGTATCCTGCGGATGGATGTGCAGGCCGAGCTCAAAGCCGCGCTTCTCAAGATCCCAATACAGGGAGGGCTGGGCCGCCGCCGTCTGCGCCACGATGAAAAGTGTCGCACTGAGACCGTTCTCTTCCAGCGCATCCGCGAAACTCGTAACCGACCGTTCGCTGATGCTCCATTCATCCGGCCCGCCGTGAATGGAATCGTCCATGAGCTGTTCGCAGTCCTGCGTAAAGATGACGTAGAGCGGTTTACCTGCCATGAATCTCGATCCTTTACATCTTCAGGAGATCATCTCTCGTTTAGATACTCATGTGGAGCATTTCGCCAAGAGTCGTTTCCCATTTACGTTCACAAGCTTACCGAACGTCTAGTCAGTCCAATTGAAACGAAGCAAAACACAAAAGGGTTGAGTTTCGTCATTCCGGCGAAAGCCGGAATCCATCTTCGCAGCAAACCTGGACTCCGGCTTTCGCCGGAGTGACAAGCCTGGCCGCCTGTTTCATCCCCACCATTCCACGCCGGCGGGGCACAAGGCCCAGCGCTACATCCCAAGAGCCAAACCCCCAAGAGCTACACTATCAAGAGCTGTGCTCCGGTTCCCTCTCCCTGGGGGAGAGGGTTAGGGTGAGGGGGAACCTCCTTCACTCTCAAATCCTTGTGTCCCCGCCCTACCGCATTGGCGTATCCATTGACAACTAGCTAACAGCACTTCTCCTCCTGCGCCATGCGGTCCACGTCCACCATCACGTCGGTCAGCAAATCCACGTCCACCTCGTACCACAAACCGAAGGTGCTTGTGCCGCCCGGCCCCAAGATTTCCTCCGCGATTTCGCGTACCACGCCACGGTCCGCGTTTTGCACGCCGAAGTCAGCAAATGTCGAGGGCAGGTTGACCGACTGGTTGAAGCGGATCAGCTTGCGTACCTCGGCTTCGCCCTGCTGCATGAGCGCAACTGAAATGAGTATGCCGAACGCCACTTGCTCGCCGTGCACGCCTTCGTTCGTAGCATGCTTCGAGAATCCGGGGTGCAGGCCGTGCTCGCCGCCCACCACGCCACAGGCCGGTCCGGCCACGCCGCCGCCGTAGACAATCGCTTCGACCACCTTGTCCACCGCTTCCGTGGCCACGCCGCGCTCGCAGGCCTCGTAGGCCGATGCGCCGTAGCCGAGGATCGTGTCATACGTCCATTCCGCGATGGCGATAGCCGCGCCGGTGGGAAAGACATTGTCGAAGCCGAGCATACGTTCGGTGCCGCTGTTCTGCCGGAGTTCGCGCGCGATGCGGCCGCCCGTCCACGTGGGCAGCGCATCGGCCATTCCGGCCGCCAGCCAGCGCCCGCCGCCCTGGGCAATGATGCGCGTGTCGGCAATCACCGTATGCGGGCCGACGTACCACACGTTGCGGTCGGCGTCGCCCTCGATGCTGGCACTGAAGGTCGCCGTCGCGTTGGTCGATGCCACCGTCGGCAAGCTGATGAGCCAGGCGCCCATTTCGTGCGCGATGGCCTTGGCGGCATCCACCACGCGCCCGCCACCCGCGCCGATGACCACGTCCGCGCCATACTCTTTGCCCATTGCCACGAGGGCATCCACTTCCGGGCGCTTCTTGTCGACATGGCTACCGTGCTCGACGTGGTACGGAATGCCGTGCTCGTCGAGCGCGCCGGTGACGGTATCCTGGATGGCCGCCACGGCCCGTCCGCCGCCGACGATAAACGCTTTGCTGCCCAACGCCGCGGCATGCGCGCCAACGTCGCCAACAACTCCCGGCCCCACCACAAAGCGCAGCGGGTGAACGATTGCTTTCTTCATAGCTGATTATTCCCTTAGCAAATGTAGAATTGATTCGTTTCAATCACTGCGGCAGAGCCCGTTCATCCTCGCAAATTGCCGCTAATGCCCGTCATCCGACTCCCAAGCCCGTCTATTCATCTCCGATTCACTGAGGGAGGCAAACGCTGCAGCGCTCGCAATCTCATCTTCGTACTCGTCCCAGTCGCAATCCTCTCCGACTTCATCGGAGATTTCGGCGCGTTTGGCGCAGAGATTGCCTTCTTGTTCTGCAGTCATGAGCTTCCTGTCCCAGATTCGATTGCTATGACGAGTCGATCTTGCTGCACATCTGTCGCGTTGGATGGCAACGACCAAAGCCATCGGGCGATATCGGAATACCACTGTGATTGTGTACTCGTGCCGCCGTAGGCGCTGATTCCCTTGGACCTTGTTTGCCGATCACGTCTCCAGATACTTGAACGCAGCACTCCTTTGACAGTATCCACGCAGACTTGCCTTGAATGCTGCCACATCCAGCTTCAGTGGCTGAGCTCGTGCGGCTACGGCCCGCAAGCGAACGTCCCATGACCTGCGCGTAGTGCGCTCGTGCGCCTAGCCCACCGCCACCGGCAGGCGCATGTCGGATGCCACGGTGTTCATGCTCTCCTTGATGGCCGCCGCCACGTAGCGCAGGTCCTCGTCGGTCATGAGCGGATGGATGGCCGGGCAGAAAAGCCGCCGGCCGGCATCCGTGGAAACCGGCACGTCGTCCGGACTGTGCCCCATGCGCACCATGTAACCGACGTAGTCCGGCAAGGAGGCGTTCATGATCCACGTGCCGACGCCGTGATGGCCGATAAGGCGGTCCGCAAACTTGTCGCGCGGGTCGCCGGCCCAATCCTGTTCGAACATGAGCGTATAGCCGTACCACACGTGGTGGTAGCCCTCCGGCTCGATGGGGAAGATCAGGCCGGGAATGTCCTCGATCAATTCCACAAAGTCGGCCACGCGCTGCCGCCGCGCCTCATTCATTTCGTCGAGCCGTGTGACTTGGATCGAACCCGCCACCGCCTGCAATTTCGTCATGCGGAAGTTGGTGCCCCAGCCGTCCAGCGCGCTGCCAAACGAGCGCATGCTGTTCACGAACGTGGCGTAGTCGTCATCATCTGTTGTTACCATGCCGCCTTCGCCCAGCGTCGTCATGTTCTTGCTGGTCTGGAAGCTGAAGATGTTCATGGCGCCCTTCTTGCCGACCTTGGTGCCCTTGTAGCCGGCGCCGACGGCGCGGGCCGCGTCGCAAAGCACCGGAGGCGGGCCGTGCACGGGATGCGGATGCCGCTGGGCGACGTCTTCCAAGGCGTCCACGTCGGCGGAGAGGCCGTTGTTGTGGACTGCCAGGATCGCGCGGGTATTCGGCGTCATGCAGCGCTCGACGTCGTTGGGGTCGATGTTGAACGTCGCCGGATCGATCTCCGCCAGCACTACCTTAGCGCCGACACCCATCACGCAATGCGACGTCGCCTTAAACGTGATGCCCGGCACGATGACCTCATCGTCGGGACCGAGTTGCAGGGCATGGATCGCAGCGTCCAAGCCGGTACCGCACGAATTCACCGCAAGCGCGTGCTTCACGTCGCAGTATTCCGCGAACTCTTGCTCGAACTGGGCAATTTCCGGCCCGTGAAAGCCGATGCGCCAGTCCATGCTCTCCTGCAAGCTGGCGTTAATCGCGTCTACCTCTGCTTGCGTGTACCACCCGCCAAGGATCGGAAACGGAAACTGCCGCTTGCCATGCTCCAGCAGGTTTCTCTCTTCACTTGTCAATTCCATCGAAAACTCCTCACTTCACTGCAACTCTTAGCCAGAATTATTGCCACTCAATAGGATTCTGTCTCGACGAGTCTATCACGATTGCACGACAACCTGCCGCGCTTCGGCTCCGTTGCTGCTGATAGGCACCGGCACCAGGGCATAGGTGTAGCCGTAAGCATCTTGCAGCGACACGTCCACGGCTTCACCATCCACCGTGGCGTGCGGAGTCTCACCGTTCTGCTGCGGCACCATGAGTGTAAAGCTGCCGCTGGGAGAGCTGCCGGTGACCGTGCAGGAAAAGCTGCCGTCATTCCACGCGCTTTGCGAAACCTGCGCCCGGTCGCGCGCGCGCACAAAGTCCGCCCACTCAAACGCGCTCAAGATGGGCAATCCAAGCTCGTTTGCATAGTCCCAGCACTGGTTCTGATAGGCACTGCTGTACGTATAGAAAGAAACCGGGTGAGAGAGCATTGTCAGCGGACTGAAATAGCGTTCCTTCTTATCTATCATCCCCTGGCGCGTCGCCTTCGCTTCACCCACGGGGTTCGATGAGAGCTGGGCTTTCACGGAGGCGTCGTCGTAGGCTTGGGTGAGTTGCTGGAAGACTTCGATGATTTCACCGTCGGTATCCACGAACTTGCCGGGATGCCCGGAGCCGTTCGTGTACTGCAGCCACTGGTGGCGGATGCTCAACAGGTTCGTATCCAGCACCACGCCCACGTCTTCATAGACGCGCGCAAGGTCCACGTAGCCTTTCCAGCCGAGGCAGTGATTGCGGTTGGCAATGACCGTTTCGCCGCCGTAGTGCTCCCGGAAATAGCCGGTATCGCGACGCACGATCTCTTCCATCACGGCGTCTTGTTCTTCATTGACGTACTGCGGATCGAAGGCGTTGTGATGAATGCCGAATGAGTGGCCGCGAGCGCGCCAGCCCTCTACCCGCTCCGGCGTCGCAATGGTGTACTTGGAAGGCCCAAGCATGAGGTAGATGGTGATGTGGCCGTTGTGGGCCTCCACAGAATTCATCAGCGCTTCGAAGGCTTCCAGCGGCGAGTAGTCGTCGTCGGAATCCAGCACCACCGTGCTCTTAGTCTCCGGCGTGTCGTAGTACCACAGGCGCGGCTGTGGATGCTTGGCGATGGCATTAATGGCGTTGCCAAGCAGCATGGCGTGGATGTCCGCCTGCGGCAGGTGCATGCGGCGCGGGTCGATGTGGCCGGCAAACGCATCGTTGGGGCGGTAGGGATTACCGAAGCCAAGGGTGCGCCAGCCGTGATGGACCGGATTGCCTTGGCGTATCAGCGCCACGGCCTGGGCGAGATCGTAGCCAAAGACTACTGCCTGTCCTTTGCCGAGCGGCACGTGCAGGACGGCGGGATAGGACGTTTCGACCTCGGCATCCAGGTAGACCCGCGCGACTTCGCGGGTGCCTTCCGGCAGTTGCAGCGGTTCGTAGTTGTCGACGGGCAGATGCGTCTGAACGGACTCATGCGGCACGCCCGCGCTGATGGCATTATCCGGCAACGGACGCACATAGGCCGGAAAGGCCACGGTATCCGTAGGCGCCAGACCCAATGCCTCCGTCAGCAGCCGCGAGGGCCGCAGCGCGATGAGGCGTCCGCCCCCCTTCACATAGGCTGCCAGCCGGTCCACGTAGGCACGGCGCGGCAGACAGGGCGTGACGATCACGGCATCATACGCTTCGAGCCGCGCCAGCGAATCCTGGCCGATGGGCTGCACGTCAAAGTCCGCAAAACCCTCCGCCTTCAGCACTGCAGCGGTATACGGCCCATAAGTATTCGCGCGGTTACCCGGCTGGGTGAGAATGAGCATGCCCACGGTGGACAACCTCCTGAATATGGATAGAGTCTTTGGCTTACTTTACGTGAGGAGTATACCAGTTTCTCGGCTATGGGCTTGATGCGATGGAACCCACTGTTTCTGGATTGCCGACCCGCTTGCGGCGTGCGCTTCAATCGCAGGTTGGCAAACGTGATTTGCCCAATACCGCATAGCCTTTGTCTGACGTTTCTTTGCCATCAGGATGCTTCGCGGACGACGTAGTGAAGAGTTTACACGGCCTGCTGTAGCTAGTACTCTGAACGCTACGGCAGTGGGAGCGTCAAAGAGGATGCACGTTGCATGTTGACTGCGTGGGTACTCATCGTCTTCCTGGCGTACTTTGCGGCGCTCATCGGCATCGCGGTGCTTCGCACCCGCCAGATGCAGGAGATGTCGGACTACGTACTCGCCGGCCGCAAGGTCGGCAGCTTCACCTCGGCCTTGAGTTCCAGTTCGTCATCCACCAGCGGGTGGACCATGCTCGTCTTCCCGGCGCTGGCATTCATGAACGGCGCCGTGGAATTCTGGACGGTATTCAGCATCGTCCTGGGTTTCTGGTTGACGTGGACCATTTATGCAAAGCGGTTGCGCCGGTACACCATCGCGACGGAGAACTCCCTTACCTTTCCCGAGTTTTTCGAGAATCGCTTTGAGGACAAGAGCGGCGTGCTGCGCACGCTTTCCGCCGCGATAGCCCTCTTCTTCATCATCTTCTACATTAGCTCCGGCTTGATCGCCGGATCCAAGCTGCTGAATACGGTATTCGGCCTCGAAGGCATTGTGGGTGTCCTGGTGACGCTCGTGGCCGTCGCATCGTATACCTTCATCGGCGGTTTTCTCGCCGTTTCCCGCACGGACGTCTTCCAGGCCATTATCATGCTGGCCGGCTTCATCATCCTGCCAATCACGCTGCTATTCCTCACCGCCGAGCCCTTTCAGGGCCTGGAGGGTACGGCCGCCGGCTTCTGGAACCCTTTCACCGACGCATCCGGCAAGGGCGTCACCCTCACCTTCATGCTCTCGACAGCCGGCTGGGGGTTGGGGGCCTTCGGCTCGTTGCGCGTCTTGCAGCGCTTCATGGCCGTGGATAGCGAACAGCGCATACGGCCCAGCCGCGACATCGGCACACTGTGGGCAACGCTCATATTCTTGTTTGGTCTCTTGCTGGGGCTCGTGGCTCTGCCGGCCCTTGGCGAGGTTGGGAGGCTCGATGAGGTCACCGCCGATCCGGAGCGCCTCTACCTCGTCGCCGCGACCGTCTTCTTCCCGCCCATCGTAGCGGGGGTCCTGCTGTCGGCGGTGATCGCCGCCGTAATGAGCACGGCGGACTCCCAGTTGCTCTTGGCTTCAGCGATCGCCACCGACGACCTGCCGCTTGTCCGAAGGTATGCCTACGCCAAACGGTACGTTTATGTGCTCGGCGCGTTTGCGCGCGTGTGGCTGGGCCGCTTTCTGCTGGTCGTGGTCGGCGTAATCGCGGCATTGCTTTCCATCTTCAACCCCGATTCCGTGTTCAATCTGGTCTCATACGCGTGGGGCGGCATGGGCGCGGCCTTCGGACCCCTACTCTTGCTCGCGCTCTACTGGCGCCGCTTCAACTATTGGGGAGCACTCACGTCCCTGCTCACCGGCACGGTGGTTGCCTCGATTTGGGGCTACTTTTCCGGCGGCCCCGGCGGCATCATGGACATCCAGCCGGCCACACCGGGCTTCATCATCACCATCCCCGTTGCCGTGCTTGTCACGTTGCTTACGGCCAAGCCATCCGCAAAGGCGACGGAAGTGTTCGATGACGTCGCTACCGGCTGGTCCGCTGCGCGCGAGAGCTGACGCGCAGCGGGGCTGAGGAAGAAATCGGGCAAGAGACCCTAGGTAGTGTTGACATTTCGCCGTCATTCCCGCGCAAGCGGGAATCCATCTTCACGCTGCGCAGATTGTCCTGCTGCGAGGGGGAGCGAGTGACCGTGCGCGCAAGGATTGTCTTTGTCACAGGCCTTTTCTCCCACGCTGCGGAGCAAAACAACCGTGAATCCCGCACAAACACTTGAGATTCCTCGCTTTCGCTCGGAATTGTAAGTGTCAGGTAATTCGTTGACAGATCTGGTAGAACATTGATGAGTGTCAATCACCAGATCTGGAGGCAACTGATGCGGGATAATAGTAGTGACAAGACCATTGAACGGAACCTCATGCAGAAGTGGCGTTTCCTCATCGCCGAGTACGAACGGGTCAAGGCCAAGCAGCATCCCCAGTTCCGCTTCCTGCAGGACTTCTATGCGTTCCATGGTACCAGTCGCCAGACCTTCGCCAAGTACTACAACCGTTTCTGTCAGACGCGCAGCGATGACGCCCTGCTGCCGCGCAAGCGCGGTCCCAAGTGGAAGAGCCGCCGCACCTTGCCCTACATCGAGCAGAAGGTGCTGGAGCAGCGCCGCAAGGGTATCAACCGCTATGAGATCTGTGCCATACTCAAACCGGTACTCAAAGCGCACACACCCTCACCCTCCACCATCTACGCCATTAGCAAGCGCCATGGGCTCAACCGCCTGAAACCGGCCATGAAACAAGCCAAGCGCACCATCATCAAGACCCGCGCGGGCGAACTGGGGCATCTGGACTGCCATTACCTCAGCCGCGACCTGCTCCTGGACAGCTCCCAGCGCTACTACCTGGTCTCCGTGCTCGATGCCTGCACCCGTCTGGCCTGGGCTGAAGTGGTGCCTGACCTCAAGAGCCTCAGCGTCATGTTCGCCGCGCTCAAGAGCATCAACCTGCTCAACGTTGAGTACGGCATCCAGTTCGAAGCCATCCTCACCGATAACGGTCCTGAGGTGGCGGCACGCACGAAACCGGCGCAGCATCCCTTCGAGCGCATGCTGCTGGAGCTCGGCATCAAACACCGCTACACCCGGCCCTACCGACCCCAGACCAACGGCAAGATCGAACGCTTCTGGCGGACCCTGAACGACGACCTGATCGAAGGCACGACGTTCGAGAACCTGACGGAGTTCCAAAACGAACTGATGCAATACCTCCTGTACTACAACACGGAAAGACCACACCAAGGCCTGAAGGGGAATACGCCTCTTCAAGCTCTGCAAAATCTGTCAACGAATTAGTCAACATTTACAGGAATGACATCAAATGTCAACAGAGCCTAGACACTGCTCAACAGCCGGCATCCCTTTGGAGTGAACAACACCCGCCGTGTGGCGGGTGTTTGCGGTTCTCCGCTTTCGATGGCCCGGCGCCTACTTGCTCAGTGCCTCAGTGACCTGATGATTGGCCCTGCCGCTAGCAACTCGGCAAGATGTCCCGCCCGGTCCACACGCCCGAAGTAGTTACAGGGAATCACTTCAAACGGTCCCAAGCGGCGCATTACTTCATCGAGCAGCAGGTTTTGGCCGATGTTGTCGGTGGCGTAGTGGGGCAGGCGCACCAGAGCGATTCCGTGCTCCTGGCAAGCGGCCACGCTTGCCGCCCCCGCCGAAACTTGAACCACAGTATTCACTCCCGCCTGCGCCAGCAGAGGAAAAGCGGTCGGTGGGTAGGCATAGCCGCCGGCGAACTTGGCATGAATGCGGCCGACGGGCTGCGCCGCGTCGCCCACCATTATGCGGGGTACCGCGCCGATTTGCGCGGCTTCTTGCATTTCAGGAATCGTTAGCATGAGCTCAACCACGTCGCCTACCGTCCGCGGCCGCTCCCGGGCAAAGAGTGCATTCAGGTATTGGCGGTGCGCCAAATCTACCGGCGTGTGGATGCAGGCCAATGGATACCCGAGCAGCTTAGCCGTATCGGGCCCAATGCGGTGCACATCCTCATGCTCGCGCAGACGCTGGGCCATAAAGTCGAAAATGCACGCGCGGGCCTCATCTGCCGGCACCCCTTCCCACACGAGATAGTCCGCGTTTATCTCCATGAAGTCCGCGACGAGCGAGGCGGAGATGCCGACGCTGTTGGTGTGATGTGAGATAAAGGCATCAATCTTTGTACCTTTGGCAGCAAGCTGCGCGCCAAGCAGCAACTCTTGCACGTGCAGGTTGATGCCGACCAACGCGGTGCGGATGGGCGTATTGTCCGGCCCGTTGGATATCCGCACGTCACCGTAAGGATTGCGAAAGCGTTCCTTGTCGTAAATCTCCTGCTGCCAGGCGGGCAACGCGGCATACTCGTCGCTCCGCTGCTGCAACTGGCGCTCTATGGTCGCCTGGCCGCGCGGGTCCAACTCCCGGCCAATTGCGATGGAGGTCTCATACATTTCGCGCAAAGTCACGACACTATTCCTATGCTTCCGTACATGCGCTGCGATACTTCCAGTCGTCACTCCCGCGAAAGCGGGAGTCTATCTGCGAAGATTAAGATGGATTCCCGCTTTCGCGGGAATGACGGGTTGTTGCGTTCTTCACTGCGGCAAACACCGCCACGCCAAAAGCGGACTTGCTAGTATGGATTCCCGCTTTCGCGGGATTGACGGGTTGCTGCGTTCTTCACCATGGCAAACACTGTCACGCCAAGAGCGGACAAGCTAGTTACGCTTGATGCGCTCGAAGTAGTTGCACGGAATGACGTTCAGGGGGCCGAGGCGCTGCTCCACCTTATCGAGCAGTAGATTCAGACCGACGTTGTCGCACGCATTGTGAGGCATGCGCACCCACCCCATGCCGAGCTCCTCCGCCTTGCGCTGGTGTGCGGTCGAGCAGCCAATCGTAACGAAGGTGCCGACACCGGCATCCTTGAGCAAGGGGATCACCTCCACCGGGAAGAGCCAGCCACCACCGTCCTGGTGGAAAATCCGGCCCGCAGGCTGGTCGGCATCACCCGCCATGATGCGCGGGATCGCGCCGATGCGCGCCGCACCCTGAAACTCCGGCAAGGCCAGCAGCGCCTCCACCACGTCCCCGACGGTCTTGGCATTCGCAGCTTTGATGGCACCCCGCACGCCCTGGCCGTGGTGAAAGTCGGCCGGCGTATGTATGCACGCCAGCGGCAGTCCCAACAGCTTCGCCGTGTCTTTGCCGATACGGTTGAAGTCTTCGGCATTGAGCCAGCGATCGGTCATCATGTTTTCGATGTGCGGTACGGCGTCTGCACGTGAGACCCCTGCACCTTCGAGCAGATCCACGAGATACGGCACCGAATCATACACCAGCGTGTCGGCCGGTACGCCAATGCTGTTCGTATGGTGAGAAATGACGGCGTCCACCCGCGTGCCGCTGCTGCGCAGGTGATCGGCCAGCAGCAGCTCTTGCGTCCAGATGTTGATCCCCAACATGACCGAATCGAGCTCGGTGTCTGCGGGGCCATTCACAATGCGCACGTCGCCGTAGGGATTCTTGAAGCGCTCCTGGTCGTAGTAGGGCTGGCGCCATGCCGGCAGCGCGGCGAACTCCTGTCGGCGCTGCTCAAGTTGGCGGTCGAGCGCCTCACGCCCTCGTGGGTCAACCTCGCGGCCGATTTCAATGGCAGTTTCGTACAGTTCGCGCAGGGTCATCTGCGTGCTCCCACTCCACCGTGCGGTCGCTGCGCCGCCTCCTTATTCGTCTCGCCGCAGCAGCGCAGACACGCGGCGAGAGGTACACTCCTACCGTCGCTCCAGGGAGAAGAGGCTGATTCGGTTCAAGTGCAGGTCTTTGGAGTGCAGTCCTCGAATTTCTGCAAGGTGGACTTCTCGGTTGTGCGTCAATTCAGCGCGTCCAACCCAAGCTGCGCAATCGCAGCTATCGGCTCCTGAAATACGCGCTCACACCGTTGTGTCCTACTTCGCGTAGTGGGTGAACACCTTGCGGATGGCGCGCGCCATGTCGTGGATCATTTCCTCGGTGCACTTCTCGTTGACGTGCCGCACGAGCATGCGCTTCAGGATGCCTTCGGCCTCCGGGCACATGCCGGTGTAATAGCGCACGTCGCGGCCGCTGGCGGGATCCAGGAGCGGAAACGCCGATTCGCCAAAGAAGCGACGGTTCTTGAGCACGTCATATTCATAGATGGGCGTGCGCGTGTAGCCGGCGCCAAAGCCGACGCCCTCATGGGCAAAGGCCTGCGACAAGTCGTCCAAGCCGACACTCAGTTCTTCCAGCTTCGCAATGGGGCACCAATTCCAGAAGACGTGGGTGCTTTCCGGTGTCGGCGCGCGCGGCGGGATGATGCCGGGCACGTCTTCGACCAGGTCGCTCAGCATGTTGCCCCACTTCGTGCGCAGGCCCGTAATGGTCGGCAGCTTGCGCAATTGCGCCAGGCCGACGGCCCCTTGCAGTTCCGTCATGCGGTAGTTGGGCGCAAGGAAGGGCGGCTGATTTTCGCGCCCGCTGCGGCCGCGGCCCTTGTTGTGCGCCAGCATGATGCGCTCACCCAGGTAGTCGTTGTTCGTCACCGTCATGCCGCCGTCGCCGGTGGTCATGTGCTTGCTCTGCTGGAAGGAGTAGCAGCCGATGTCGCCGATGGTGCCGGCGTAACGGCCGTTATACGCCGCCATGTGCGCCTGAGAGCAGTCCTCGATCACCAGCAGGTTATGCTTGCGGGCCAACTCCACGATGGGGTCCATGACCGCCGCGTTGCCCTGCAAGTGCACCACCATAATGGCAACGGTGCGCTCGGTAATGCAGGGCTCGATGGTCTCAGCGGTGATGATGCCGGAGATCGGATCCACGTCGGCAAAGACCGGCACAGCGAGCTGGTAGAGTATGGCGATGATGCTGCCAATGTCCGTGATTGGCGCGACGATGATCTCGTCACCCGGGTTGGGGCCCACCGCCAGTACGCCCACGTGCAGCGCTGAGGTGCCGGAAGTGCTGGTGACGGCATGCTTGACGCCAAACGTCTTCTTCCACTCGTCCTCGAACTGCGTAACCTTGGGGCCGCCGAGGACGTTCAGGTTGCCGGACCGGATCACTTCCGTCAGTTCGGCGATCTCTTCATCGCCGAACATGCGACCGCTGATGTCGCTGTTGGTGGGAAACTTGTAGTCGACGGTCCTGGGGCCGCCTTCTATGGCAAGTTGCTCTTGCTCCACGGTCTGCATGGGCAGTCTCTCCTCACTTTGCTGCGGGATTGATCGGGTAATGACAAGCGCATGGTTGCTCTCATTGTGGACAAACGGCAAAGGGAGCGCAAGTGATCGCGAGCCATGTTGTCATGCCGCATGTGGACGCATGTCTGTGCCAAGGAGGTTGGCGGCTCTGAAAAGAACTGCGATACGCAGTTGCTTGGCTTGGAGTAAGGAGAATGCGCGGCAAGAAGCAATCTTGTCCGCCCGGCATGCGCCATTAAATGAGCACAGCACGCTGCGATCCGTCTCAGGAGAACGATACGCACGCGTTGCGCACCACGCGCAGCACGGTTTCTTGGTTGAACCGCGTCTCGTACTCCTGCGAGATCTCGTCGGTGAGACGCATTCCTTCCTCGCCCGGCGAGGTTAGGATGATGAGCACCTTGGAGCGCTCGCGTTGCACGACGCCGTCAGAGCCCCGCCACTGGCCGGCCCCGTCAACGACGGTCAGGCCGTCTGGGAATCGCGGTGTCACCGTATCGGCTAGAAACTCCGCCCAAGCTTCATCGCTCACCACCTCCGTGCCGCCGCTGCTGCGGCCAAAGTAAAGCTGGTATTCGGCAAAGGCGTCGGTGCCCTCCGGACACGTGGACACGGCATAGCCACCGCAACTTGCGAGTGCGAAGATGGCGATAGCGGTGAAGAGTAGGGCAGCCAGTGAGCGCACAAAGATTCCTCCAATCGGGCAAAGAACTCTTATAAACTTATGTCGGCATGCTAGTGGCCAAACTACTCTGGATTGATGGATAGCGCAGGTTTGTAACCTGCGCCGCCGGTGACACTCACCCATGACAAAAGTCTCGTTGGACTTCTAGCGACCGGTGGATTGCCAGCTATTCTCCAGGCCGCGGCCCTGCAACCAAGTGCGCCGCGGCGCCAGGCTCAGTCCGGTTCACGCGAAGTCTCGCCGAAGTCGCGCACTGTGTCTCGCGCTGCGCATCCATGCTATCTGCGGATGCACGGCGTCAACTGCGGACAGTATACTGCAGGCAGGAACATCCGGCAGCAGCCAGCGGCGGCAGGTGTGAGGGAGGAGTTTCTCCTTTAGCCCACACCGCGGAGAGCAGGACTTTGGCTCAAACCCTTGTTATCACGCGGCAGCGAGTTGAGGTCTCTAAAATTTCACGACCGCCGCGGCAAGGTCCAAATTCTGGATGTAGTCAACATATTGAGGAGCAGGTACGCCCATGTCAACGCAACTCAGCGGACATCCAGACGGCCCGCAGCCGCGCGTCTTTGACGACTCCAGCGAATGGATGCGGGGTATCACCCGGACGTGGCAGTTCCTGCCGCCGGTCGACATGCGGGCTGCCATCACACCGGACGAGGTCGAGGCGGCCAGCGGACATACGTTTGTCATCACACTGACGGCGGGGCCGGGTCTGGTCCTGCCCGCAGGCGCCCATATCACCGTGGAAATCCCGGATTGCTGGGACTGCCATTTGGGCAACTGCTACCGCCGGGGTGTAAATACGCTCGTTAGCCGCGACCAAAACCGCGCGGGCTATGGCGCGTTTGCTGACGTGACGTGTACGAACGCCGGCGTGCAACTCGCCCTTGCCGTCTCCTATGGACGCCATCTCGATCTGCTCGATGTGGTGGTGCAAGCCGGCACACTGCAGGCGGGAGACGAAGTGCAGATCACTATGGGCGCGCCTGACGGCAATCTGCTGCAGGCACAGAAGTTCGCCCAGACCGCCGTATTCAGCATCGGCGTCGACGCGGACGGCAGCGGAGAGTACCGGCAAATTGCCAACTTCCCCACCGTGAAGGTGGTGGGCGCGGGCGAGGCCGACCGGTTTCGCGTCTTTGCGCCCGCCGTGGTACAGCCGGGTGAGTCTTTCGACGTGCGCGTGCTGCCGGTGGATATCTATAGCTTCAATCCCGCGACGAACTATGCCGGCGAGGCACAGGTGTTCGCGCCGGAGGGCGTGGCGACAGCCGAACGCATCGCATTAGACACTGCGGCGCAGCCCTTGGGACAGACCCTTGCCGTCACCGCCAAGACGAGCGGCGTACACACGCTCAGCGTTTTCGATCCCATAGCGGGCATTTCCGGCAAGAGCAATCCCACCGGTGTCGGCTTCCTGTCGGACCGCGGCGTCTATTTCGGCGAGATGCACAGCCAGATGTGGCACAGCATGGGCACGGGCACCACGGAGGAGTTCTTTGGTTGGGGCCGCGATGTCGCCGGACTCGACTTCTGTGCGCCTGCGAATCACTACAACTGGCGCTTCGAGGTGACTGACGACATCTGGCAGGATCTCGTCGCCGACTGCAACCGCTGCAACGACCCCGGCAGATTCGTCACGCTCGTTAGCTTCGAGTGGGGCGGCATTGGCGGCAGCGGACACAAGAACATCTACTACCGGGGTGTTAGCGGCCCGTTCCACTATTGGTACCAAGGCCAACACCGCGACCCGGATGCGCTCTGGCAAGACATGGCCGGCCGGGGACTGGAGGCGCTCACCGTGCCCCACCATCCCAAGTCCATGGGCGGCGCCGACTGGCGCTTCCGCAACGACCGCTATCAACGGCTGGTCGAAATCTGTTCCATGTGGGACATTGCGGAAGAGTCCGGGCCGCTCAGCGTACAGGCCGCCTTGGCGATGGGACACCGCCTCGGCTTTGTGGGCGGCACGGACAGTCACTACGGTCTGGCCAACCAAGGCAGCTTTCACGTGAACGACGGCAACGGGCTCGCCTGCGTGGTGGCGCCGGAACTGACGCGCGAGGCCATCTGGCAGGCACTCTACGACCGCCGCTGCTACGCCACCACCGGCGACCGCATTCTGCTGGACTTCACCCTTGACGACAGGCTCATGGGCAGCGATCTATCCGCCGACCTGAGTGCGGTTGGGCCGCGCCGCTTGCGCATGCGCGCGGCAGGCACGGCGACAATCACGAGGGTGGAGGTCATCCGCAACAATGAGGTGGTCTTCAGCGCCGACCCGCAAACCGACGTGTGGGAAGACGAGTGGACCGACACCGCCGACCTATCCGCAGTTGCCTTTGCGCCCACGTTCCCCAATGACCGCCCGTTCGTCTACTACTACCTGCGCCTTTACCAAACCAACCGCCAGCGCGCGTGGAGCAGCCCGATCTGGTTTACGCAGGCGGACTGAGGCATCGAACAGCCCAGCGGTCTTCTACTCGGGCGGGCGTTGCAGGGCATCTTCAACGCGCCGCAGAGAAGCTTGGGTCGCGTGCAATTCATCCAGTAGTTGATCCCTCGTCGCGGGGGATCCCAGCGTGCGCTGGGGTTCTCGCTTCACTTCGTCCATGGTGCTTACCACAACGGCTATAGACAGATTTGCCCCGATGGACGTTACGGCAATTGTATGTGTTGAGTAATTCGTTGACAGAATCTCCCGTCCACTTGACCGTGCTGAAAGGTCACGTCATTCCTGTAAGTGTCAGGTAATTCGTTGACAGATCTGGTAGAACATTGATGAGTGTCAATCATCAGATCTGGAGGCAACTGATGCGGGATAATAGTAGTGACAAGACCATTGAACGGAACCTCATGCAGAAGTGGCGTTTCCTCATCGCCGAGTACGAACGGGTCAAGTCCAAGCAGCATCCCCAGTTCCGCTACCTGCAGGACTTCTATGCGTTCCATGGTACCAGTCGCCAGACCTTCGCCAAGTACTACAACCGTTTTTGTCAGACGCGCAGCGACGACGCCCTACTGCCGCGCAAGCGCGGTCCCAAGTGGAAGAGCCGCCGCACCTTGCCCTACATCGAGCAGAAGGTGCTGGAGCAGCGCCGCAAGGGTATCAACCGCTATGAGATCTGTGCCATACTCAAACCGGTACTCAAAGCGCACACGCCGTCACCCTCGACCATCTACGCCATTAGCAAGCGCCATGGGCTGAACCGCCTGAAACCGGCCATGAAACAAGCCAAGCGCACCATCATCAAGACCCGCGCGGGCGAACTGGGGCATCTGGACTGCCATTACCTCAGCCGCGACCTGCTCCTGGACAGCTCCCAGCGTTACTACCTGGTCTCCGTGCTCGATGCCTGCACCCGTCTGGCTTGGGCTGAGGTGGTGCCTGACCTCAAGAGCCTCAGCGTCATGTTCGCCGCGCTCAAGAGCATCAACCTGCTCAACGTTGAGTACGGCATCCAGTTCGATGCCATCCTCACGGACAACGGTCCTGAGGTGGCGGCACGCACGAAACCGGCGCAGCATCCCTTCGAGCGCATGCTGCTGGAGCTCGGCATCAAACACCGCTACACCCGGCCCTACCGACCCCAGACCAACGGCAAGGTGGAACGCTTCTGGCGGACCCTGAACGACGACCTGATCGAAGGCACGACGTTCGAAAACCTGACGGAGTTCCAGGATGAACTGATGCAATACCTCCTGTACTACAACACGGAAAGACCACACCAAGGCCTGAAGGGGCATACGCCTCTTCAAGCTCTGCAAAATCTGTCAACGAATTAGTCAACATTTACAATTCCGAGCGCAGCGAGGAATCTAGGATTCACGTTGAACATGCTCGTTAGGCTCAGCTCTTTAGATTCCTCTCTGCACTGCTCTCCGTTCGGAATGACATCCTATTAGGTCTCAATAGCATGCAGAACCACCGATTGTGGTCACCAATTCTGTCAGCAAATTACCTGACATCTACAGCTGCCAGAGCAGCTTGCATGATTTCGGACCAGCCAACCAGTGTCACCACCTGAAAGAGCGACAGCACGGATTCGCCCAAACTTCCCCAGTGTTCCGGGTCGTGATCTTTGTAGAGACCGTGGCCGCAGAGGGCAAAGTTACAGATCACGATTCACAGCAGGATCAGGATGTGTGTCATGTCCGGATTGGCGCGAAGCATCGTCGTCAGAATTTGGCGCATTGCCTTGACGTTCGTCATTTCTTGGAGCAGGCGCAGCAGGCGCACGACGAGGATGACTGTCGCGAATTCGGCGGTAATCTCAAAGGAACCTATATCACCAATGATGGAAGCGGTTACAAGGGAGTCAAACACGTTTCAGGAATCCCTGAAATTCCGATCTCCCCGCGGCGCCACCGCAATCAGCTTGAGCAACACTTCCAAAGCAAGAGTGAGCAGTACGAATGCGACAAACAAGCCCATCCAGACCTGGTACTGTTCATACAGTGCGTCAGAAGCAGCCAAACCCAGCCAAAGGAAAGTGCCGACTATAAGCAGGACGAGGAATTAATCGAATTTCGTGCGTGTGAGACACGATGAGCACACTCTCGTATGTCATTGTTTCTCCTCGAGGCAAGATAGCCTTCATCCGGTCCGGTCGCTGGCTACAATTATAGTGAAAGGCCGGCCGACTCTCGGAAGGGCACGTGCCGGTCCGCGGCTGGAGCGAATCCGGCCGAGGCACTGAAAGCAGGGAAGCCCCGATGAGCCGGCGAGCGTTGCGAAAACAGCTAATTGAAGCCATCGAGGCGGGTGAAGTGAGCCGGGTCGCACAGATTGCCGATGCGGACCCCGGCATCGTCAACGCAGCGAATTCGCACGGCCACGTGCCGCTTGGCACGGCCATCGGCACCGGCTGCCTCGAGCGTGTGAAGCAGTTGATTGCCCTCGGCGCGGATCCGGAACACAACTATCACGGCCGGACTCTGCTGGATGCGGCGGCCTATAGCGGCCACTATGCAATTCTTCGCTATTTGGTCTCACTAGGCCTGCAGCCATCGGTACACCACGCCGCGGCCAGCGGCGACCTCCCTCTGCTGCAGGAGATGCTGACCGCGAATCCGGGCCTGCGCAATCCGACGGCGGCAGGCGGCCGCTGGCGCATCACGCCGTTGCACGCGGCGGTGATTGCGGGCAACCATGCATCCGTGGAGTTTCTGCTGGCACAAGACGTGCCTGTCGACGCCGGGAACCACAACGGCCACACGGCCCTGGCCCTCTGCGCCGAGCATCACCGCGGAAAGGCAAACGTGCCGATCGCGCAGCTATTGCTTGCCCACGGCGCGAGCGCGAACGTTGCCGGCGGGCATCACGGCGGCACGGTGCTCCACCGGGCCGTGATGCATGGCGATGCCGCCCTGGCGCGTTTGCTTTTAGATAACGGGGCTGATCCAAACTGTCAGGATTGGTCGGGCAAGACGCCGCTTCACCACGCGGTTGCAAAGAACCGGCAACTCGTCGTGCTGTTGCTGTCATATGCGCCGAATTGTGCGTTGCAATCCCGGGACGAGGAAACTCCCTTGCAGTATGCACGGCGCCTGAAGAAACGCGCAGTAGTCCGTTTGCTGGAAGAGTCGTGAGCTGATCCGGCGCAAGGGGCAAGACTGTCCATGTGCGTGAATCCGCTTTCGCCTCGTCTGACCCTGTGGTAGAATGCTTGTAGCTTTTCAGGACCCTATCCACTTTGACTTTTTCCCACTAGCCCCGGAGTGCAGTTTGGCGTGGAGATTTCCTGGTACGGCAACGGGTGTTTCCGCTTGCGCAGCCAGCTTGGGACGGTAATCACCGACCCGTATCCGCCCACCCCCGCACTTCGCTTACCCAAGCTCAACGGCTCCATCGTTGCGATCAGCGATCCCACGCTCTGCGACGACACGGTTGTTACCCGCGATGACCACAGCCTGCTGCTCACCGGTCCGGGTGAGTACGAAATAGGCGGCATCTTCGTCATGGGTGTCCCCATGCAGAGCCGGGAGCAGCCCCCGACCCCGACGCCGTCGCAGAATTCGACCCAGTCGCAGACTCTGACCCAGTCGCCGACTTCGACGCAGTCGCCTGTGACGGCATTTGTGTTTGAGCTGGAAGGTCTCGCAGTCTGTCACCTGGGCCTGCCCTGGCAAGCGCCGTCCGCTACTCAAATCGAGAGCCTTGGCGACATCGATGTACTGCTCTTGCCTGTGGGAGGACCCGATCGCATCGGCGTCCAGGCAGTGTCGGACCTTGCGAGCGAGCTAGAGCCCAAGGTGCTGATACCCATGTACTATAGCCTGCCGGATGTGCCCGACGACCGCTTCCACACGCTAGACCGACTGGCGCATGAGTTGGGCTCCAAGCTCCCGGAACCTGCGGCTACTTTCAACACGCGACGTAAGGGTGGCATTGGGCAAAATACGTTGGCGATTCTGGAGTGCCGCGCGCAGGTGCGACGCGAGAAAGTTCCTGTGAAGTGAGCGAACGCATGACAGATTCGGGGCACGTTGCCAAGCACATCTTCGTAACCGGCGGAGTAGTCTCTTCTGTCGGCAAGGGGGTGACCGTCGCGGCTATTGGGCGGCTGCTCAAGAGCCGGGGTATCCGTGTCTCCATTCAAAAGCTCGATCCTTACATCAACGTCGATCCCGGCACCATGAGCCCGTATCAGCACGGCGAGGTTTTCGTGACCGACGACGGCGCGGAAACCGACCTCGACCTCGGCCACTACGAGCGCTTCATCGATGAACCCCTGACCCGTGAGAGCAACGTGACCGCGGGCCAGGTCTTCGAGCACGTAATCGAGAAAGAGCGGCGCGGCGACTATCTGGGCGGCACCGTGCAGATGATCCCCCACATTACGACCGAGATTCGCGAGCGCATCCTGCGGGTCGGGGAAGCATCCAAAGCCGACGTCGTCATCGTAGAAGTGGGCGGCACGGTGGGCGACATCGAGGGCCTGCCCTTTATCGAGAGCATTCGCCAACTGCGCCGCATCCTCGGACGCGAGAACGTCTTCTACATCCACGTGACCCTGCTGCCGTACATTGGTTCTACCGGCGAGCTAAAGACAAAACCCACCCAGCACAGCGTGCAGGAACTGCGGCGGCTCGGCATCCAGCCGGAAATGATCATATGCCGTTCCGACTACGAAATGACACCCGATCTGCGCGAGAAAATCGCCCTCTTCTGCGACGTGGACGAACCGGCCGTGATTCCGCTGGTTACCTTCTCATCCATATACCAGGTGCCGATGTACCTGGAGAGTATCGGTCTAGGCGACTTGCTGGTGCGGGCCCTCCGCCTACCGGCGCAGGAACCGGATCTTTCCCTGTGGGAAGAGATCGTAGAGCACGTTACGAGCAACCACGCCCCGTTGGAGATTGCCATCGTTGGCAAATACACCCAGTTGCCGGACGCCTACCTCAGCGTTACCGAGGCGCTGCGGCATGCCTGCGCAGCCAACCAGGCGAACCTCAATCTGAAATGGGTGAACGCCGAGGACGTGGAAGCCGACGGACCCGAAGCGCACCTCTCCGATGTGCGCGGCATTCTGGTGCCCGGCGGCTTTGGGCCCCGGGGCATTGAAGGGAAGATCATGGCGGCGCGCTATGCGCGCGAGAACCGGATACCCTACCTCGGATTGTGCCTCGGCCTACAGGTCGCCGTCATCGAGTTTGCCCGCGCCGTGATAGGCGAGCGGGCCAATAGTACGGAGTTCGATCCCGACACGCCGCATCCGGTGATCGACCAGATGGAGAGCCAGCGCGGCATCACGCAGAAGGGCGGCACCATGCGCCTGGGCGCGTACCCGTGTGCCCTCGAACCGGGAACGGTCGCCGCTGCCGCCTATGGCGTGCCGCTGGTGCACGAGCGGCACCGCCATCGCTGGGAACTCAATGACCGCTATAAGGACGTCTTGGCAGAGCATGGCCTCCGGGTGAGCGGCATCTGGCCGGAAGGGGGCTTGGCGGAGATCTTGGAACACAGCGACCATCCCTTTTTCGTGGGTTGCCAGTTCCATCCGGAATTCAGGTCGCGTCCCAACCGCCCCCATCCCCTCTTCGCGGCCTTCGTACGCGCCGGCAAGCAGGTACATCTGGAAGGCGACCAGGAGCCCCTGCCCATCGACACGGACGACACCGTACTCTCTCCCCCAGCGTCACTCGACGCCCAGAACGAGGAACTCTCCGTTCCCAGCGCCCATCTGCCGCGGTAGGGACGCTCCGCTTCAAGCATCCGCTTGCCCGTGCAGTGAGGCTCTTCCCCGACTTCCGGAGAATGCCTCCGCTACGCAATTCGCAAGAATGCGAACAGTACACGCATATGGTACAATTGTATTATACAGGTGAGTTTCTCCAACGCCGCAGCACACAGGAAGGGGCTCCTTTTCTGGGGGCTACTCACAGTCCCTGCTGCGCCTAGATCACAGCCGTTCGCCGATGTTCTTCCGCTTTACCGGTCTCTGGCGGCACCCCGACTTCATGAAGTTGTGGGTCGGCGCGACCGTTTCCCGCTTCGGCTCTCAAATCACGTTTCTGGCGCTGCCGCTTACCGCGGTGTTGGTGTTGGACGCGACGCCGGCCCAGATGGGCATCCTCATGGCGATGGGCACCGCCCCGGCGCTGGTGTTCGGACTGGGCGCGGGCGTCTGGGTGGATCGCCGCAAGAAACGTCCCCTCCTGATCGCCACCGACTACGGCCGCGCCCTCTTGCTGCTCGCGATTCCGGGCTTGGCGGTACTGGGCGTGCTGCGCATGGAAATCCTCTACGCCATCGCACTGGGTCTCGGCGTGCTGACGTTGGTCTTCGGTGTTGCCAGCCGCTCGATGTTGCCTTCGCTGGTTGCGCGTGAGGAGTTGGTGGAAGCGAACAGCAAGCTCGCCATCGGCCGCTCAGCGTCAGAGGTTGTCGCTCCGGGTATAGGCGGCATTCTCGTCCAACTGTTCACGGCGCCCATTGCGCTCGTCGTGGATGCCGTGACCTTTGTCGTATCCGCCTTGGCAATCCAGTCAATGCGTGCCCCGGAACCCGAACCGGAACCCTCCGAAGGTGGCGATGCCTTCTTGCGCGAGGCCTTTCAGGGCGTGGACTTTGTGGTGCGGAACCGGGTGCTGCTGGCTATCGCGGGCGTGGTGGGTGGCATTGCCGTCTTCAATTCCATGTTCGAAGCCGTATGGCTGCTCTACGTCAGCAAGGACCTCGGGCTAAACCCTGTGACCTTTGGCATCATGTTCTCGGTGGGCAGCGTGGGCTTCATGGCGGGCGCAGTCGTGGCGGAACGGCTTATTGCCTGGCTGGGCATCGGTCGCGCCATCGTGATCGGCGTCGTGCTGGCGGGACTCAGCGACTTGGCGACGCCGCTCGTTGGCGGATCGGTCATTGCCATTGTTGTTGTGCTCACTGTGGCGAGCTTTATCTTCGGCATCGGCGCCACGATCTACGGTATCGCCCAGGACAGCCTGCAGATGGCGGCCACGCCGCAATCCCTCCAGGGGCGCATGCACGGCGTCATGAATACCCTCGGGATGGGGTTGATACCGGTCGGCGCGCTCATTGGCGGCTTTCTTGGCGAGACCATTGGCATGCGCCCCACTCTCTTTATTGCCGCCGGGGGCGAACTCGCCGCCGTGCTCTGGCTGCTGCTCACGCCGGTATGGAAAATGCGGGAACTGCCGGGTCAAGCGGAAGACGAGAGCGACTCCTAACCGCTGCAAGACCTATGCCCGTTTGCAACCCGCCGGACTTGTGCCGCGCGAGAAACTCCGGTAGCGCAGGTTTGTAACCTGCGTCCCCGGTAGCGCACGTTTGTTACCTGCATCCCCGGCAGCACACGTTTGCAACCTGCGTCCCCAGTAGCGCGGGTTCGTAACCTGCGTCCTCGTCCCCATGGCAATCTTCCCAAGAATCTCTCCAAACACAGAATCGCAAGCGCAGAACAAGCCTTTACACTCAACTGCGTATATACTCCTAACAAACCGGCAGCAACCAGAAAGCAGGTGCGATCATGGATGAACTGGGCGTAGCAGTCATAGGCTTTGGCGTGGGCCGCAGTCACATGAACGCATACCGACAGATCCCGGGTGTGCGGCTGGTGATGCTGTGCGATATCAGCGAGGAGCGGTTGGCGCAGGCGCGGCAGGAATTCGAGGGCATCGTGACCACCAACGACGTGGAAGCAGCCGTGAGCCGCGACGACGTAGACGTGGTCTCGGTCTGCACACCCGACCACCTGCACTACGAGCACTGCCTCGCCGCCCTCGCCCACGGCAAGCACATCCTGTGCGAGAAACCCATGACCACCAGCGAGCCGCATGCGTGGGACCTGGTGCGACGGGTTAAAGAGGCCGACGTGCGCTTTGCCGTGGGGAATGTCAACCGCTTCGTGCCGCAGTTCGCAGCCATCCACCAATTCGTGGAGGAAGGGCGGCTGGGCGAACTCTTCTTTGTGGAAAGCGATTACATCCACGACATGCGTAATGTCTACCAACGCACACCCTGGCGCAAAGACCCGGTCAATCCCCAGAACGCCTGGTACGGCGGCGGTGTGCATCCCATGGACCTCGTACGCTGGGTAGCGGGCGACGTGGCGGAAATCACGCTCTACGCCAATAAGTGCGCCAGCGCGCCGGAATTCCCCTTGCCGGACACCTACATCAGTATTCTCAAGTTTGCGAACGGCTGTCTCGGCAAAGTGTGGGAGACGTCCGCCATTCGCCGCGTGCCGGGGCACGTGGTGAATTTCAACGCCTACGGCGCGGAAGGCACCATGCTCACCAATACGTTGGAGATGGAAGCGCAAGTCTGGCTGAATTGGGGCGTGGAAGGCCTGGCCGGCCCGCAGACGTTGCCGTTCCGGCGCACCATCGGCCATCCGGTGCTGGACGAATTGACCCACCTGGTGGACTGCATCCGCAGCGGCGCGACGCCGCTGGTGGATGCCCTGGAAGGCGCGAAAACGGTGGCTGCGCTCGCCGCGGGGTTGCGGTCGTTGGAAAGCGGCCGGCCGGAGCAGGTGAATGCCGGGCCGTGAGAGGGCAGCGGTAAGCAGCTAGCGCCGCCGCAGGAGAGTGAGGGTTGGGCACGTTGCTCAATAATGCGGTAGGGATTCTATTCCGCGATAAGGATTATATTTCGTCATTCTCGTGAATATTCTGTTCCATCATTCCCGTGAAGATTCTGTTCCGTCGTTCCCGATTCTATGCCGTCATTCCTGACGCTGCTCCGTCATTCCCGTGAAAACGGGAATCCATCTTAAGCTTCCTGCGAAACCAACGTAGGGGCACGATATATCGTGCCCCTACGTACTTTCCAATTCCGGAAGTGCCAAAGACCCCCTCACCCTAACCCTCTCCCTGTATAGACCGGGTTGATGGGTAACACTTGTTCGGGCTGATGGGTTACACCTAAAGGCATGGAGAATCTTGCAGCAGGAGGATGACCATGCCGTGGAAGGTGGAAACGCTTATGTCTGCTCGGGAAGAGTTTATCGCCCTGGCGCTGACTGACGGGGCGAACATGAGTGAGCTGTGTCGGCGCATGGGGATCAGTCGCAAGACAGGGTACAAGACGCTGCGGCGGTACGCGGAGAGTGGCGCCAACGGTCTGCAGGACCGGTCGCACCGCACGCACACGTGTCCGCACCGCACGAGCCGGGAGATGGAGGACCGCATCATCGCGCTGCGGCTGGCGCATCCGGGCAAGGGTGCCCATGTGCTGCACAGAATGTTGCAGAACCAAGGGGTCACCAACGTGCCGGCCAAGAGCACGATCCAAGCCATACTCAAGCGCTCTGGGCTCATTGATGAAACGGAAAGCGCCAAGCACACGCCCCAGGTGCGCTTTGAATATCCCGATCCCAACGCGTTGTGGCAGCTGGACTTCAAAGGGCATTTCGCCATGCAGCACGACCGCTGCCATCCGCTCACTCTCCTGGACGATCATTCTCGCTTCAACCTCGCTCTCCAAGCCTGTGCCAACCAGCAGGGAGCAACGGTGCAAGACCGCCTCACCACAGTCTTTCGCGGCTACGGCCTGCCCCAGGCCATGCTCATGGATAACGGCGCCCCCTGGGGCAACAACGCCGGACAGCCCTACACGCCCTTCACCGTCTGGCTCATGCACCTGGGCATCAACGTGCGCCACAGCCGCCCCAACCATCCCCAAACCCTCGGCAAGCTCGAACGCTTCCACCGCTCGCTGAAGAGCGAATTGCTGCAGGGCCGTACCTTCACCGACCTGGAGCACTGCCAACGCGCCTTCGACACTTGGCGTGAATTCTACAACCTGGAACGCCCCCATCATTCCCTGAACCTCGACACTCCCATCAGCCGGTACACTCCCAGTGCACGCTCCTTCCCCGAGACCCTGCCTGCCCTTGCATACAGCCCCGACGATCAGGTGCGCAGCGTCGATGTCTCCGGCCGCATCTCCTTCCAGGGCAGGAAGCTCCGTGTTGGCAGAGCCTTCACTCACAAACAGGTCGCACTGCGACCCACCCAAACAGACGGCGTCTGGAACGTGTACTTCTCAATACAACGCATAAAATCCATAGACCTCAGAGATCAAAATGTGTAACCTATCAACCCGAACACCTGTTACCTATCAGCCCAGTCTGTACATCCCAAGGAGAGGGGACCGGAATGGGCCCTGCGAGAGGGAGCCGGAATGGGCTTTGCGATAGGGAACGGGAATGGGCTCTGCGAGAGGGGACCGGAAAAGCCCACCACACGTTAGCCATCTCCCAACGGATACCTTTGCATTTCCCGTCATTTCGGTTTTCACCGGAATGACGGGTTCCTCGGCTATTGCGGCTAAGCCTGGCTTTAGACCAACACCTGGGTGGCAACCTTCCACAGCGCTTGCACCACGTCGGCGCAGTCCTCATCCGTGTAGCCCGGCCCGATGCCGATGAGGATGGCGCGAGCCATGATCGCTTCCGTGCGCGGGCAGAGGCCGGGGCCGTAGTCTTGCGTCAGTTCCCCGACCGCGGGCCGGTAATTCTGCAAAGCCTCGATGGTGTAGACGGGCTTGCCGCCGTAGACGTGCCGCGCCGGGATGCCTTCGGCGCGCAGCGCCTTTGTAAAGGGGCCGGTGTTCGCGGGATCGTCTAGCAAGAGACCAAAGGCGACGCCGGCCACACCGTTGGGATCGGGCAGGTGGCGCAACGTCACGCCGGGCAAGCCTGCGACTCCGCGCTTGATCGTGTCGTGGGCGTGCCGCATATGGTCGATGATGCCCGGCAGCTTGCGAAGCTGCGCCAGCGCCAGCGCCCCGGCCAATTCGCCCATGCGGTAGACCTCGCCCGGGAAAGCATCGAGCTGCCCCGGCGGATAGGCGGTCAGATCGCCCATCGTGTCGTCGGGGGCGCTCGTCTCGATAGTCATGCGCCCAAAGCGGTAGTTGCCGTGGTCGTGGTACCGTACCGCCCGCTCGAACATGGCCGCATCGCTGGTGGTCACAAAACCGCCCTCGCCGGCGGTGATGATCTTGTTCACCTGCAGGCTGAACCCGCCCACGTCGCCCCACGCGCCGATGGGCTTATCCTTGTAAGCCGTCCCGGCCGACTGGGCGCAGTCCTCTATCACACGCAAGTTGTGCCGCCGCGCGATGTCCATGATGGTGTCCATCTCGGCGGCCACGCCGCTCGTGTGCACCGGCATGATGGCGCGGGTGCGGGACGTGATGCGATTCTCGATGTCGTGGGGATCAAGGGTGAGCGACTCGTTGACGTCGGCAAACACCGGGATGGCCTGATGGGCGGCCACGGTGCCGGGAGAGGCGATGAACGTGAGCGCGGGAACAATCACCTCATCGCCGGGCGCAATGTCGAGGGCTTTCAAGCCGACTTTGAGAGCGGCGGTGCCGGAAGTGACACCCAGCGCGTACGACGTGCCCATCATGCGGGCCGCCTCGCGCTCCAATGCCGCAACTTTGTCCGGCTCGTTCACGCCGTAGAAGCGGAAGGGCGCTCGCCGGTCCAATACCTCTAGAACGAGTTCTCGTTCCTCTTCTCCAATGAGGCGCGCGCCGGGATAACCGGTCTCCAAAGGGGCAGTGCGGACCGGCGCGCCGCCATCCACGGCCAAGCGTTCGACTTTTGTTGCCATGATCTGATTCTCCTAACTGTCAGCATTCGGTGCCACTTCACTCAAATCTACGGGCTGATTGATTGTCCCTCTTCGAAAACTGGCCCTTAAACGGGCAACCCCAGAATTGCTATGAAGGCAACCCTGGAATTGCTATGATTCAGCATAGTACAGAACCTCTAGTCTTTCAAATACATTCTAGGGAGTTCTCGCTATCCTGCACACAATGCTGCACTGACCGTAGGGGCACGATATATCGTGCCCCTACGGTGCTTTTCAATCCGTCATTCCCGCGAAAGCTCGCCCCCGCGCGGGGGCGCGGAATCCATCTTTGCCGCGCGCTCCGACTGTTGAGCCGTTTCAAGTCCAGCGCGAAACCTCACTCTTGCCTCTCAACTGGACTCCGGCCTCCGCCGGAGTGACGGACCGGACTACCCATCTGGTGGATGCAGGAATAGACCTATCATGTCTTGGTATGCAGGTGCTTTTCCTTTAAGATGACCTTCTCCGCCGTGCCGCCCATGATGGCCTCGCGCTGCTCGTCGCTCATGGGGAAGTTGCGCAGGAATTCCACCTGCGGCAGTGGTTGCCAGGGGTGGAGATAGTCGGTGCCGAGCATGAGCTTCTGCCAGTTGCGCTGGATGAAGCCTTCGGTGAAGTCGAGATCGCGGGAGATGGCATTGTAGCCGGAGCCGGCCGACAGGTCGCCGTACATATTGGGGTATTCCTGCAGCAGCCGTTCCGTGCTGCCGCCGGGGGTGACCTTGCCCGGTGGATAGCCGATCCTGCTGGCGCGCTTGAAGTCCGCGGAAATCTCCGCCCACCACGCCGGGCCGTGGCCCATGAAGACCGTATTTGGGCACTCTTTGAGCACGCGCTCCATGCCTGGCTGGCCGTCCTCATCGGTGCAGAGATTCAGGTCCAGGTGCAGCATCACCGGCAGATCGAACTCGCCTGCCAGAGAAAAAAGCTCGATGGCGCGGGGATCGTCAATCGGCAGGCCGTTCTTATGCTCGCCGAAGCCCATGATGCCCTTCGCAACCATTCGTTCCAGCAGCATGCGTTTGTTCACGGAGTTGCGTGGATCGATGACGCCAAACGGGATGAACCGCTCCGGGTACTTCTTCCAATCTTCCAGGGCTTCCGCCGTCAGGAAGTACTCCGGGAAGGACTCCGGGCTTTCCAGCGGCAGCAATACCGACATATCCACGCCCATCTTGTCCATGCGGTTGACCATCTGGTCAGCCGACATGGTGATGGCGTTGCCCATACTCCATCGCCCACGACATGTGTGCGTGTGGACATCGATAACCATAGTGCGTTCTCACCTCCGCGATGCTTCTGGCTAGTCTTGCTGCGTTAGCAGTAGCTTGAGATGTTAGGAGTATACCGCACTTGGTCGATTAACTTTGCCGTGGTGAGCAAGATGAGAGCCCCCAATTCACCGTCTTGCTCGATCACATTCAGGAGAGCCGTTGTTCCAAGCGGAAGCGGACGGTTATATACTTAGAACCGCGGAAACGCAGGTTGCGTCCGTTCGCCCTGAGCCTGCCTGTCCCGAGCCTGCCTGCCCTGAGCGTGTCGAAGGGTCGAAGGGTCGCAGGGCAATCGGATGCGGCGGAGCGCGGATAGTCATGCGCTCGCCTCCGTTCGGTCTTCTCGTCAATTACACATACATGGCGGGGGCGCTGGAAACTATTACTAATCAACAGACCCATTGGAGCAATCTCACCGTGAACAAATTCGATCTCCCAACCCCGGCGCTTTGCATCGACATGGCGGCCGTCGGCCACAATGTGCGTCTCATGCAAGACTTCGCCGACGGCGCCGGCGTGGACCTGCGCCCTCACGCCAAAACCCACAAGAACCCCTTCTTTGCGCACATGCAGATGGAACGGGGCGCGGTGGGGATCTGTGTGGCGAAACTCAGTGAAGCCGAGGTCATGGTGCAAGGCGGCGTCAAAGACATCCTCGTCACCAACGAGATCGCCGACCCGCGCAAGCTGCGCCAACTGGCGGCGCTGGCGCATTACGCCAAGATCACGCTGGCGGTAGATAGTTTGCCATGCGCCGCGGCGGCCGCCCGCGCCGCCATGGATATGGGTAGCACGCTCCATCTGCTCATCGAGGTGGATAGCGGCTCGCTCCGCTGCGGCACCGCTCCCGGCGAGCCGACGCTGGAACTGGCGCGGGGCATCATGGAGTTGGAAAACGTGGTCTTCGCCGGGGTAATGGGCTACGAGGGCCATTGCATGTTCATCGAGGACCCGGCAGAACGCAAGGAGATGGTCCACGCGGACCAAGGCAGACTGGTAGGCACTGCCGAACTCATCCGAGACCACGGCATCCCCGTGCCAACGGTCTCCGCCGCGGGAACCGGCACCTATGACCTGACCGGCAATTATCCCGGCATCACTGAGCTGCAGCCGGGGTCCTACATCTTCATGGACGGCCGCTACCGGCCGCTGAAGCCCGAATTCCGCTGCGCGCTCTCCGTGATCTGCACCGTGATCAGCCGTCCCACGCTGGAGCGCGTGGTGGTGGACGTGGGCATGAAATCGCTGACCAATGAGTTCGGCATGCCGCAAGTGCTCAGCATTCCGGACTGCGAATTCTACCGCCAAGGCGAGGAAAACGCCTGCATCCGCCTGGACGACACCAGCCACCCGATCCGCCCCGGCGACCCGGTGGAACTCCTGCCCATGCACGGCGACACGACCATTGCCGTCCATGACGTCTACCACCTCTGCCACGGCGAAGAAGTGGTAATGACGCTGCCGATTCAGGGACGTGGGAAGTTCATCTGAAGTTTTTAAGCATTGGTCATTGTAGGTTTGTACTTATCTCGCCAACCTCCACCCCTTTGCTCCACAAGTACTTCTTAGGTCGTTTACCATCCACTTCTCAATAGATTCGTGTTTTTTCGTGACGGTGACAGCAGAGATAGTATTGAAAAAGGAAGTACATCGTGAGTTCAATTCCGACATATAAGGAAATCCAGGAGTGCGTTGCTCGAGAACTTGGCATTCAACCCTCCTCGGTAAAGACATGCTGCATTGCGAAGGTAAAGCGTGAGTTGGGTCTACCCATGCGAAGCGCTTGGAATTCTGGGCCGGACCGAGATACTATGCGATGCCCACCGCGCTACATTAAGGCGATAAGAGGCTGCATTGTAGCTCGGCTCGGGCTATGAAGTCGACACATAGTAGCGTCAACGGTTTTCTTTCTTGGACACTTTGTCAGAACTCGAAGGACTCGCTGCTCAGATTAAAAGCAAGAAATCAGGAAAACGAGCAGGAACTAAGAGGGGATTGTTGTACTTTAACTTGAACAATGGTACAACATATAGTATAATTCTGCGCAAAAGTATAAGTCGAGAGTGACAATTCCGAAGTGAGGTGGTTTAGTGATACGCAGCGTACAGTCCGTCCTTCGTCGACCAGTGACTGCCGCGATTCGCAGCGCCTATGGCATCCCTAGCACGGATGAAGTTCATTTGCACAGGTCTGCTGCGACCAAGGGCGAGGACACGCCTGAATTCAAGAGCGAACGCCCTATGAAGTCGGCAAAGATCACCGATGCGCAGAAACATGTAGGAACGGGAACGTTGCCGATCGGCATAGCAGGACTGAATGCGAAAACTTGGCAAAGCAATCTCGACTTTAGTTCTCTGCCAAGCGATCTCATCATCGATTTCCGGCGCGCGGGTATGCGCGGCGAGTATCGTGACTTGGCGGGAGCGGAGGCGGTGTGGGAGACGATTCCACATCATATACGCATGGCTGGCCCGGAAGCGGTGATAACCTTCCTTGAAGGCAAAGAATGGAGCCATATTGTAGCGCACAGTAGAGGAGGCAGCGACAGCGCCAGCAATGGCATTTTCGAAGATGGAGACGTTAACCGGGCGCGTGGCGCTGAGATGATGACGAGCGAAGAGTTGGGTGGGGCGCAGCAGGCCTTGCAAATGGAGGGATTACGTCAAGCGGTAGAGTTGACGGCCACAGTCATGGTTCCGGCAGCGCTCGTTACGTCGGTGGTGGAAAGTGTCTTTGCCGTGATGGAGGATGGCTTGCGCTACTATGACGGGGAGATGAGAAAGGCCGAACTCCAATCGCGTGTGTGGAGACGTCTGCTAAAGCGGGCAGCCGTTGGTGCGGTCATCGCTGGGATAATCGTGGGGCTGACAATTGCAATTCCCACGTTTATCCCCGTTTTAAGCGTATTGACGTGGCCGCTCACTCTGGTGTGTATCCTAGTGTATGGATATCGCTCCCTAAAACTGGGCGCAGAATGGATGGAGAGAGTGGGGCCTGAGCCGGTAGCCACGGCTTTGCGTCAGGCAATAGAGGTCTCTGACAGTTCCCGGCAAGCAGCAAAGGGCACAGTCGTCCGTACGTGGCAAGGCGCCGGAGGCCTTTCCAACCGAGCGATTCAATGGGTCGGATAGACCAAAGCGCTGCGAAGGTTTCAGAAACCTTGCCTATCAAAAGAAGGAAGGGACCCACGCGGCGACGTGCGTCCCTTCGAAATCTCCCGGGACCGTGTGGCAAATTCGCCTACGGGTTGGAGCCGGTGTTGATCTTGGTATCCTCGCGGTTGCCCCACTCGGCCCATGCGCCGTCGTAGTTCTGGACGTTGTTGTAGCCCAGCAGCCGTGCCACAAAGTAGGCCACGGACGAACGTACTGCCGTCTGGCAGTGGGCATAGACTGTGGTGTCCTCCGTAATGCCGGCGGCATTGAAGAGCTCTGTCAGCTCATCTGCCGTCTTGAAGGTGCGGGCGTCGGTGCCTCTGAGGTACACGACCCAGTCCTGGTTGATAGCGCCGGGAATGTGTCCGCCGCGGTCGGCGCGCACGTCACGTCCGGCGTATTCGCCCGGAGAGCGGTTATCCAGGATTACGGTGTTCTCCTGGCCCTCGCTGGCGGCCTGCACCTCATCAAAGGTGCCAAGCAGAAACGGATCGAATTCCACTGTGAACGTGGCCGCCGGGAACGACGGCACGTCGGTGGTGGTCTCGCGCTCTTCTTCGAGCCACTTGGCAAAGCCGCCGTTGAGCACTTTCACATTCTTGTGCCCATAGAGTTCCAGGGCCCAGAAAACGCGGGTGGCCCACAGGATGTTGCCAACGCCGTAGACGACGACCTCCTGCTCGTTGCCGATGCCCGCGGCGCCAACCAATTCGGCGAGCTTCTCCGGCGGGATCAAGATGCCGCCCACATCAGCTTCGGGATCGATGAAAGTCCGCGAGTGCAGGTTGATGGCATTCTTCACGTGGCCGGCGGCGTAGTCCTCGGGGGAGCGCACGTCGATGATGCGCAGGTTCGCATTGCCGAGATTCTCCGCCAGCCAATCAGTCTCGACCAAGAGTTGTGGATTGGCGTATGCCAATGGCCCTTCCGGCTCAGCCGCCTCTTGGGTAGTTACCTGGCCGCAGGCGCTGGCGAGCAGCGCGCCCCCGGCAGTAAGTCCGGCAATTTGCAACAGTCTCCGGCGTGATAGTCCATTTCGCATCGGTTAATCCCTCCTGCGACAACTATGTCCATGAAAACAAGCATAGACGATGTTCAAACACGCTTATATTAACTTCACGAGTCAATTAAGTCAACTATGTTGATTGAGTTTATCAGGTCTGAACCGGTTTGTTCCTCGAAAACGGTGGCTAGACCGAGCACAGAAGGCTTGACAGCAACGGCGTTGGCTGCCTCAACAACTGCGGCGACCCGCGTCTATGGCGATTACTGCCGGTGGCACACCGTGTGCGGACTGTGCAGGCGGGCATCAGCGCGGTCTCCCGGCGCGGATGGTTTCGGCATTCTTCAGGGCCTCGCGCTTGGAGAGAGTGCTGAGACGGTCGGCGTGGCGGGCTACGTAGTCCTCAACCGTCAACAGGTCGGTCCACGCCAGATCGCGTAGCGCCCAACCGATGGCTTTTCGAATGAAGAAATCGGGGTCGGCGAGGTTGGGTTCGATGCAGTCGAAGAGGAGGGCCAGGTCGGTCGCCTCCTTGCGCTTAACCTGACAGATGATGGACGAGCGGCGCTTCCAAAGGTCGGCATCGGTACTCCATGCGCGCATCTCGGCTGCCATCGCCGCCGGATGATTGTCCACCAATTCGCGCAGTTTATGGGTTGCCACGTCGTCCACCAGGTCCCACCACGCGCCGCTGACGACCATCTCCTCATAGAGCGGCAGGGTGTCCAGATCGCGATAGCCGCGAAACTGCGGCGCGCCGGTCACGTCCTGGGCGGCATACCGCTCCTCGCGGTAAGCGGCATTGCGCCAGAGTTCAAGCACGGCAGCGAGCCAGTCGTCCCTTGTGGTGAGCGGATGGGCACGCAGTGCGGCGCGGACGAGCTTGCGGCGCATCGGCGTCTGCACGCCGCGATACGGCATCGCCGACTTCATGTACGCCCGCATGCCCGTCGCCTTCTCTGGATTGGCATTGTCGGCGAGGGCTTGGCGGATGGCGGATGGGAGTTGCATAGACATGACGGATAAGTGCCTAGCGGAGTGCATTACCGTTGTGGGCCGCCGGCTCTCCGGTTCCCGGAGTTCATTCCGGGATAGACCTCAGGCAGGCTTGGTGCCGGTCGAATTGAGAAGAATCGCCGCAGAGAGTCCAGGCACTTCCGGGCGCCTTGTCACAGTTACGAATTTGGCAAAACTTACTGCACACCCGGCCAGTTCGTTCGACCCGCTGAGCGTAGCACGAAGCCGGTCGCTCCGCAAACATGTGGCCGAGAAGACAGAATGGCGACCCGAGTTCGTGGTAAGCGAGGGACCGCGCTCAAGGCAGGCGTCCACTGTGGAGACCTCAGACCCCGCCCGCTGCGGCACGCCGGATGCCGGTGTGTTCCGTCCCTCCAGCGGGCCGAGGATCATTGGCGACCCTAGCCTAAGCCTGCCCACATCAAGAGAGTTCTCTCCCCCGCCTTGGAGATTCTCACATCACCCACATGCAGGCAAGTGGGACTTCCTCTCCCGGGACGTGGGAGGGAGTCCTTACGATTCCGGTAGAATCACGCAGTGGTCGCCGCCCTGGGAGAATGCGCACCAGCCTTCTCTCCGAGGTGTGCTGCACGAGAGTGTCCATGGAGAAAGCGCCGGTGTGTTGGACACGGTACCGCCTGTCAGGACCCGTATCTTAAGGACGCTTGCGGTAAGGTAGCGCGGTGTTTCTCTATCTTTATATGAGACTCTATGCAGAAGCGTATTATCTGGTATCATGCAATCGAAATGGAACGATGCCGTTCCGCAGAACAAAGATGTCCCAAGAAGAGGGTGGTGAGCCGTGCGAAACGATGGGAAGGCTGAACTGACGCATCGATTCATAGAAGCCGTGGAATACCTGAATCGCCAGATGCACACTTGCGGCCTTGACGAGTGGAAAGGCCTGGACATGACCATTCCCCAGATCAAGACTCTTGTGCTGCTGGAGCGATCCGGTCCGCTCCGCATGGGAAATATCGCTTCATTTCTCGGCCGAGCGCTTTCTGCCACGACTACTGTGGTTGACCGCCTCGTGGAAAAGGAGCTTGTGGACCGCGCCTGGGACACCAGCGATCGGAGGGTCGTGATTTGTAGTCTGACTGCAAAGGGCCACCAGGCAATGGAAGGGTTTTGGCGCATCCGCCGCGAGCGCTTGCAGGCCATGACGAATCTCTTCGAAGTGGATCAGCTTGAAGTCGTGGTGCAAGGCTTGGAGTTGATGCGTTGGGCAGACAAGGAGATTCAGAAGTCAAAGGCTGCCATTCAGTCGGCCGGCTAACGCGCCCCGGCTGTCTTGCGTTAAGAGCGTGACAAGCAGGCTCCAGTCCCCAAGTGGTTTAGGCCCATAGCACTTTCCCTAAGGCCGCGAGTGTCTTCGCGAGCTGCCCTTGGATTGATGGGGCAGTCCTCTAGCCTTAGTGCTCCCACCGAGTAGTCGCGCTTGGCATGAGCCGCGAGTCTTGGAGCTAGGCGTGACGTCTTCTCTGGCTACTCGCCCCTCCGTCACGCGCAAGAATCCCACCGTTGCGAAGCGCGGCTATTGTGGCTGAATTCCCAGTGCGGTAGTGTATAATCTAGTTAAAGCTGCGGCGAGTACTCTTTCGTTGGACTGAGAGCGGCGTTCCCGCAGAGGGGAAAGAGGGACAAGGCACGCATGGCAGCCACGGCGGACGCGCTAGACCCGCGCGAATACCGGCGGATACACCGGCTTCTGCTGCGCAGCCGGCGCAATGCCGGCCGCGAGAACGAGCCGATTCCGAAGCACTACCTGCAGTTGCCGGCTGAGGAGTTGGATCAACGGATCGCTGCCGTCCGGCAGAAACTCGGCGAGCGGGTGCTCATCCTTGGGCACCACTACCAGCGGGACGAGGTCATCAAATACGCAGACTTGCGCGGAGATTCCTATAAGCTCGCCACCTTTGCCGCGAACCGCCGCGACTCCGAGTTCATCATCTTTTGCGGCGTACACTTCATGGCGGAGAGCGCCGACATTCTTACGGCGCCCCACCAGTCCGTTATCTTGCCCAATCCAACCGCCGGCTGTTCCATGGCTGACATGGCCGATATCGACGATATCGTGGAGTGCTGGGAGCAACTTACAGAGGCGGTCGGCGAATCTATCGTGCCGGTTACGTATATGAACTCCACCGCCGCGCTCAAAGCCTTTTGCGGCGCCCATGGCGGCATCGTGTGCACCTCTTCCAATGCCGCCGCCGTCTATGAGTGGGCGATGGAACGCGGCGAGAAGATCCTCTTCTTCCCCGACCAACACTTGGGAAGGAACACGGGCCTGAAATTCGGCATTCCGCTCGACGAGATGGTCGTCTGGGACCCAGCGGAACCGGTGCTCGGCGGGAATACGGCAGCGGACGTAAGCCAGGCAAGAGTTATCCTCTGGAAAGGGTGGTGCTCGGTCCACACGCGCTTCACGGTGAAGCAGGTGGAATTCGCCCGCCGGCAGCACCCTGACGTGAACGTGATCGTCCATCCGGAGTGCCCTATGGAGGTCGTGCAGGCCGCCGACTACAACGGCTCCACCGAGTTCATTCTCAAGACCATTACCGAAGCCCCTGCCGGTACCGCATGGTCGGTGGGCACCGAGATCAACATGGTCAATCGCATGGCCGCCGAAAATCCCGATAAGAAGATCTTCTGCCTCGATCCCATCGTCTGCCCCTGCTCCACGATGTACCGCATCCACCCCGCTTACGTCGCGTGGGTGATGGAAGACCTCTTGGAAGACAAGGTAACGAACCAGGTGAGCGTCGATCCCGATGTGGCGCACTGGGCGGTCGTCTCTCTCGAGCGCATGCTCACCGTGCATTAGGTAGTGTCTTGGCTTGCTGGAGCTTGCGCAAACGCATCATTCGCTGGGGAGATAGACGGCAAGGAGCAACGACCGATGGCAATCTCTGACACCCACAAGGCATACATCGCGCTCGCGGCCGGGGGCTTCACGGAGACTCAAGCGCAAACCCTGATCGAGACGCTGAGCGAATCCGGCGATTCCCTGGCTACGAAAGCCGACATAGCGGACATGGCTACCAAAGCGGACCTGCAAGCCGTCAGAGCCGATATGCAAGCATTAGAGCAGGCCCTCAAAGCCGATATGCTAGCATTGGAGCAGTCCCTCAAAGCCGAATTGCTAGCATTGGAACAAACCACCAAGGCCGACCTGCGCGAATTGGAACTGCGTGTGGATGCGCGGTTTGATGCGGTAGATGCGCGGTTTGGAACAGTAGATGCGCGCTTCGATGCTGTGGATGCACAGTTCGAGTCGGTGGAACAACGCATGACGATTCGCCTGGGCGCAATGCTGATTGCCGCGGTCGCCCTGATCGTGACAATTCAAGGAGTTCTCCTGGCACTCTTTCTGAACGCCTAGATTGCGTAGCCGGCTTCACTCCTTAACCTCTCACCGAGAAGAGTTTTGGCAGTCCCGCATTTGTGCAGTATACTGGCACGAGCGCGGGACGTTTTCGTGTTGCCCGTGCGCTCTCAACCCGGAGGATACCTATGCAACCGAATAGGATTCGCGAAAAACTCAACGCTGGAGAGCCGACCCTGGCGACGCACGTGCATACCACGTGGCCCGGAATGATCGAGGTGATAGGCTTGACCGGCATCTATGATTACGTCGAGTTCGTTGCCGAATATGCGCCGTTCAACCTGCACGACCTGGAGAACTTCTGCCGGGCGGCGGAGCTGCACAATCTCTCGACCATGATCAAGGTCGACCAGGCGCCCCGCAGCTTTCTGGCGCAGCGCGCCATCGGCGCCGGCTTCCAGAGTGTGCTCTTTGCCGATAGCCGCACCGTAGCGGACGCCGAAGAGTGCGTGCGCGCCGTGCGGGCGGATACGCCGGAGGCACGCGGCATTCACGGCGTGGCCATGCGCCGGGCGTGGTACATGTCGTATGGCGCCGGACCGGATTACCCCCAGGCGCTCGACGACATCGTGGTGGCGCTGATGATCGAAAGAGAATCGGCGGTTGAGCAACTGGATGAGTTCTTGGAGGTCAAGGGCGTCGACATGGTGCAGTGGGGCCCCGCCGACTACGCCATGAATATCGGCCGCGCCGGTGAGTTCCAGCATCCCGACGTGAAAGCCGCCGAAAAGAAGGTGTTCGAGACGTGCCTGGCGAAAGGCATTCCGCCCCGCGCGGAAATCAACTCCGTCGAGCAGGCCCAGCGTTTCCTCGACATGGGGGTGACCCACTTCTGCATGGGTACCGACATCAACATCATCCATGACTGGCTCCGGGATCAGGGTGATACACTGCGCAATCTGCTGAGCAAAGCCTAGTCCTTACCCAGCATCGACGAGGCGCGCGTCTTGATCCGGCACAGCGCGGGACGTGTGGATTGCGGCCACCCTCTGCGCAACGGCAGCCTGGCGCAAGTAGGCGCACAACGAAAAAGCGTGGAAGCACTCCTGAGTGTACGATTACCTGCGGCACCGCATCCAGCTTGAGTATTCGACGGCCTGGCGTGTCGCCCTGAGCGGCTTGCTCGCCGGCACGGGCCTGCCGCTGTTGCTGTGGCTCGCCGCGCTTCTCCTCAGTCGTTGGATATCGTGGTATTCCGGCGCATTCCTCTGGCTGGCCTGCGGCGCCGTGGTTTACCTGAGTATGGCGGGTGCGGCGGCCGCACTTGCCAATCAGCGCGTGAGCCGGCGCAATGACTTCGGCCTTGTCGCCGGGGCCGCGGTTCTTCTCCTGCTCTGCCTACCGCTCGGCCTATTGTTTACCGAAACGGTCGTCGCGGGCACTGACTCCAGCTTTGCGGCAAACCTTCGCGGCATGTTCACAATTGCGACGTTACTGCAGGCGCTCATTCCCACACTGCTCGCCGGGCTACTCTTGACCACGGCCTGGGCGGCGTTGCTTGTGCCCTGCATGGCGTGGCTAAACGACGCCGACTGGCAGGCGATCATGGACCGCATGGTCAATGAGACCTATCATCGCGACTGGATAGCCTACAACCAGAACTTCATCGACCAGAAGAAGATCGCCTACTACCTCAAGACCGGCCAGGAAGATAAAGCCGCCGCGTTGGAGGCTGAAGCGGCCGAGCGAGCGGAGCACGTGCCGCCGCGGGAGTCCGGCAGTGGGTGAAGCGCTGCTTGCATTTTTCCGTTTCTACGTCAAGGTGCGCCCGTGGGGAGCGGAACTCGCGCTCCTCGTGGTCGCGGTCGTCCTGAGCGTCCTCGCGTTGCAGGGAGAGCCGTATTCCCTTGATGTCCCGCTGGGCGCAGCCATCCAATCGTGGCAATTGCCGTTGCTCGATCCGGTCTTACACGGTGTGAGCGCCATCGGGTGGTTCCGCATCGCGGCGCCCACCACGGTAGCGGTTGTCGTGTTGCTCTGGGCGCTCGGTTGGCGGCAACACGCGGTCGTCCTGGGAGCCGCGGCGCTTACCGGACACCTTTTCAATCAAGCGCTCAAGGCCCTCATCGAGCGTCCGCGGCCAGAGTTGGGCGCTGAGCGCCTGGCTGAGTTGGGTGTGGACTCTTTTGCCTTTCCCAGCGGCCACGCGCAGTCTTTTACCATATTCTATGGCTTCCTTGCCTTATTCATCTGGCAAAACGTCCGGCAACCTTGGCCGCGCAGGGTCGGTACTGCCTGTATGCTCCTCATGATTGTGCTCGTCGGCATCTCCCGGGTGTATCTGGGCGTGCATTGGCCGAGCGACGTCGCCGGAGCATACTGTATTGGCTTGCTATGGCTGCTCCTCTGGACACGGGGGCAGAGTGCCTGGAACAGCATAGAACGGTAGCCAGCGGGTCCAACAAGAAAACGAAAATGAAGACGAGGGAAAATTCTCCAATTGCCGCACTCTCTCGACTTGTAGCAAGTGAAGCGAGTGGCTAGAATAGTGTGAGTGTACTTTGTGTCTACTTTCACACGGTTTATACTGTGAGGGCACGAGCGAGAGTTGCAGGGCATCTGCCGCTGTAACTACGCTGACAAGCAATAGCACAAGCCCTCGCGCTTACAACTTCGCTTACAAGGAGCGAGCGACAGACATGGCTGAGGCAAGCCGGCACTGGATTGGAGTCCGGTGCTTATTCTTCCCAAATCTCAGAGACTTAGGCAGGACTGCGACCTCCGGGACACGGGCGGGCGCCATGCAAAAGGCATTTCGCCTACAGGAGGCAGCGTAGCATGCACGCACCGGAGCATTCCCTCGGCAGGCGCTTCATGCGCGTAGCCGGGCTGGTCGTCGTCGGGGCCCTGGCCGCTGTGGTTCTGGCGGGTTGCGGCGCGGTGGATACACCGCAAACCACGCTCTTTCCCCGGTCAGATAACAATCAGGTCATCACTGATCTCTATGCACCGCTGACGTGGCTGGCGATTGTCATTTTCATTCTGGTCCAGGGCCTGCTTGTTTACTCCGTATTTCGCTTCCGCGTACGTGAAGATGACGACAGCATCCCGCCGCAAGTCCACGGCAATACGCGGTTGGAGATTGCCTGGACGCTCGCACCGTCGATTGTCGTCGTCATCATGCTAATTCTGACGTACCAAGCCATGGCAATTATCGAGGCCGATCCACCGGAAGACGCCCTGCGCGTCCGCGTTGTCGGCCATCAATGGTGGTGGGAAATACACTATCCCGACCATGACGTAATAACTGCCAACGAGATTCACATTCCAATCGACCGAGCCGTCTATTTCGAACTGGAGTCCAATGACGTCATTCACTCGTTCTGGGTGCCGCGCCTTATGGGGAAACGCGACCTGATGCCGGGGTCCACGAACACGATCTGGTTCACGCCAACCGAGGAAGGACTCTACGCGGCGCAATGCGCCGAATACTGCGGCACGGCCCACGCGCAGATGCGGTTCCACGTGGTTGTGGAATCCGAGGCCGCATTCAATAAGTGGTTGGATAAACAGCGAGAGCCCGCTGCGGAGATGACCGGCGATGCCGCCGAGGGCGCGAAGCTCTTCATTAGCCGCGCCTGCGTCACGTGCCATACGATTCGGGGTACGGATGCCATCGGTACGATCGGGCCGGACCTTACGCACGTTGCCAGCCGCACCTATATCGCCGGCGGCATCCTGGAAAACACGACGGCGGATGTGACGAACTGGTTGAGCGATCCCGAGGGACTCAAACCGGGGAACAAGATGATTCTGCCGATTGAGTTGACGGGTGAAGATATACGCTTGCTCACGGCGTACATTCGAGCGCTGAGATAGCCGCGAAAAGATTGTGAAAATGCTCACAAACACTGTACTATTGGGATGGACGGTACCGCGTAGACGCGCGGGAAATACGGGTATCACCGCGTCTGTGCAACGAGGAGTGTCGGCATGGCAACAGTAACAGACGTACGCGCACAGGAACGCGTTTCCACCGGTGCGGCGATCTGGAGTTGGATAACTACCATCGACCATAAGCGCATCGGCGTGCTCTATTTTGTCACGTCGCTCATCTATTTCATGGTTGCCGGGTTTGAAGCGCTGCTCATCCGGCTGCAGCTCGCGACGCCGGACGGTCAGATCCTCAACCCCGATCTGTACAACCAACTGTTCACCATGCACGGCACGGCCATGGTCTTCATGGTCGCTATGCCCATGGCGGCGGCGTTCTTCAACTTTCTCATCCCGCTTATGATTGGCGCCCGCGACGTGGCGTTCCCGCGTCTCAACGCCTTCAGTTACTGGACGTTTCTCGGCGGCAGCTTGCTCATGCACAGCAGCTTCTTGTTCGGGCAGGCGCCCGACGGCGGCTGGTTCGGCTACGCCAACTTGACGTCCAAAGAATATTCGCCTGGGCTCAGTATCGACTTCTGGGGTCTAGGCCTGTTGGTGCTCGGTGTCGCGTCAGTTGCCGCCGCGCTCAATTTCATCATTACGATTATCAATCTGCGGGCACCGGGCATGACCCTCATGCGGATGCCGGTGTTCGTGTGGATGACCTTCGTTACGTCATTCCTGATCATCTTCGCCTTTCCCGCCATCACGGCCGCGCTTATCTTCCTGGAGTTCGACCGCCTGTTTGGCACGAACTTCTACGAGGTGGCCGAAGGCGGCGACCCAATGCTCTGGCAGCACCTCTTCTGGGTCTTCGGACATCCGGAGGTGTATATTCTTGTTCTGCCGGGGTTCGGTATTGCATCCGAGATCCTGCCCACATTTTCCCGCAAGCCGATCTTTGGCTATAGCGCGATGGTATTTGCCGCGGTGGCCATCGGTTTCCTGGGCTTCAGCGTGTGGGCACACCACATGTTCACCACCGGCATGGGCACCATTGCCGACGCCGCATTCGCCGGTTCCACGATGCTCATCGCCATTCCCACCGGCATCAAGATGTTCAACTGGGTGGCCACCTGCTTTGGCGGCAGGATACGCCTGACGGTTCCCATGCTCTTTGCGCTGGGATTCTTGACGACGTTCCTCATCGGCGGCCTCACCGGCCCGATGCTGGCAGCCGTGCCGCTGGACCTGCACTTCCAGGACGGTTATTTTGTGGTCGGCCATTTCCACTACGTCCTCTTTGGCGGTCTCATCCTGGCCCTGATGGGCGGCATCTACTACTGGTTCCCCAAGATCACCGGGCGCATGATGAGCGAGAAGATTGGCAAATTGCACTTTTGGCTAATGTTCACGTTCATGAATCTGACCTTCTTCCCCATGCATTTCGTAGGTCTGGACGGCATGCCGCGGCGCGTCAGCACGTATGCCGCCGGCATGGGCTGGGAATTCTGGAACATGTTCATCTCTATAAGCGCGTTTGGCATCGGCCTGTCGGTGTTGGTATTCCTCCACAACCTCGTCACGAGCTACATCAAGGGCGAGCCAGCCGGCAACGACCCTTGGGACGCGCGCACGCTGGAGTGGGCCATTCCCAGTCCGCCTCCGGAGCACAACTTCGATGAGATTCCCACCATCACCCACCGCGACCAGGTGTGGTACGACAAGTACGGCGACGGCCACGGCAGTGCGGCGGAACTCAGCAAGACCAGTGCGGCCGTTGCGGAGCATGCGGAAGAAGACGAAGAGCACGATGTCCACATGCCGGACCCGTCATACTGGCCGCTCCTGGTTGGCGCCGGACTGACGATTGCGGCGGCGGGACTGATGATTCACATTCTCGTCGCGATTTTCGGCGTGGCCTGGACGATAGTTGCGATCTATGCGTGGTCGCTGGAACCCGCGTCCACGCCGCCTGACGAACACTAGTACATATGCCGGGTAAACGTGACTTGGGCCTAAGTTCCAATACACATAGGGCCAGGAAGTCCAACCAAGGCTAGGAAGCCCAACCGAAGGCAAGGAAGTCCGAACTGAAGACTAAGCCTCCATCCTGTCCCCTCTCCCGGGGGAGAGGGCAAGGGTGAGGGCGATGATGAAATGCCGGAACACAGCAAGGCCAATCGAGGGCCAGCTTTAGGAGAATCTCTGAATGAGCGATGCAGCACTCGCCCACGAGGCGCATGAAGAGCATCCAACGTCCACGGGACTGAACCACCGCAAGATCCTCATGTGGGCCTTTCTCGGCTCAGAGTGTATTTTCTTTGGTTCCTTGATCACTACTTACCTCGTTTACCGCGGCAAGAGTATCGTTGGCCCGTATCCCGATGAGATTCTCAACATTCCGCTCACTTCGGTCAGCACGTTTGTGCTGCTCATGAGCAGCTTGGCGATGGTGCTGGCGCTGGCCGGTTTCGAAAGAGCGGCGGCTGCCGGCGCGGACGAAGAACGCAAAAAAAGTGAGTTGAAAAAGGGTCGCTTCTGGCTGCTGATGACCGCCGTGCTCGGCACCGGCTTCCTCGGCTTTCAAGTGTACGAATTCTATGAATTCGTACACCATGGCTTGGGGCTTACCACCAATCTCTTCGGCACGACATTCTATGTGCTCACCGGCTTTCACGGCACGCACGTCGGCGTCGGTGTCGTGTGGCTGGTGTCGCTCCTGGTGCTGAGTTACTTCGGCAAAGTGAAGCCGCTCGACGTCGAACTGGGCGGCCTGTACTGGCACTTTGTTGATATAGTCTGGATTATCATTTTTACATTGATCTACTTGATCCCTACGTAGCGCTGTATGCGACACGCCAAGCTGCGGGGACGTATCCTTGTAGCGCAGGGGCTTGTCCCCCGCCGGGCAAGAGCTGGAGAGCTTTTCTGTCGCCGGCAGCTTCATAGCCGAACCGTGAGGAGGAGAGCATGAGCACGGAAGCAGCCCACACCGATGAGGCCCACGCCACCACTGGGCACTATGTCCGCATCGCCATCATCCTCACTGTTCTGACAATCATGGAAGTCGCCACGTACTACGTGGACATTCCGTTTGCCTTGCTGATCCCGTTGCTGCTGGTGTTGGCGGGCATGAAGTTCGGCCTCGTCGTCGCGTACTACATGCACCTGCGCTACGACAGCAAGCTCTTCTCCGGCTTCTTCTTCTTTGGCTTGACGATTGAGATACTCCTGCTGATTGCGCTCATGGTGCTCTTCGGCTTCCGCTCGGGATAATGGTCGCCGCCCTAACGACTGGCATTACATACCTCGCGGTTGGGGCAAGTTGCGGTATTATTAGCCTCTTCTACGCGATCGGCGTAACACGGGCACATCGGCTCGGCCGCTCCACTCCTTCAGCATGGCGCAGGCTCTCCTTCGGCTCGGGTATCGCCCTGATACTGATTTCCCTCATCGGGCCGGTGGATACGCTCTCTGAGCAGTATTTCACCATGCACATGATCCAGCATCTCTTGCTGATGCTGATCGCCCCGCCTCTGCTGCTGGTCGGAGCGCCGGTGGTGATGGTGCTGCGGGGCGCGCCGCCCTTTCTGCAACGGCCAGTTTTCGTCACTGTGGCGCGCAACCGCGTCATGCGCCGCATTACGCAAACACTGTTGCATTCTCACGTCGCACTCGGCTTGTTTCTGGCAACACTGTGGCTCTGGCACGTGCCGCAATTGTATTCCGCGGCGGTGAATGACGACTTTGTACACCTGCTCGAACACACGTTATTCTTCTGGCCGGCTATTTTCTTCTGGTGGAACGTGGTCGACTCCTGGCCGTTTCGCGCCCGCCTTTCGGCGCCGCGCCGCCTGCTCTATATCTTTTTCGCCACGGCCGGGCTCAAGCTCGTTGGCGTTCTCATTACGGTTTCCGGCCAAGTGCTCTACACCGCCTATCTCCTGCCGCGCGAGGGCACGGACTTCACCGCTCTGGACGACCAGCGCATCGGCGGTCTTATCATGTGGATGGGCGGCGGCCTGTACATGCTGCTGCCCCTGGCGATCGTCTTTTTCCGTTGGGCGCAGCAGGACGCCCTGGCTGAGCCGCCTCCGCCTCCGGGGCGCCGTTCCGCGACTGGGCTTTCCTCAACCCAGACCAACCCGCACGAGCCGATCTAGACTGCCGCGCACATACCTGCCTAAGATAAGCGGAGTACCCTCAGCCCCGTGCAGGGGCGCGCTCCGCGGACAGCACGCCGGCATGTGACTCTCTAGGCAACGCAGCCGGCCCTCAAGTGCCGACGTAGGTGGTTTTCGCATGCTCGATGCAGTAGAAATCAACGCAGAGTCCGCATACACGCGCAGCCTTGAGCGCAACGTGTGGAAGTTCTATCTGTTGAAAGTAGCCTGGGGCGTGCGCTGGGGAACGCTGCTGCCGATCTTCGCCATCTATTTCATCGACCGCGGCATTTCCCTTACCGGCTTCATGATCCTCATGGCCACGCTCAATCTCTCCAGCATCGCGTCCGAGTTGCCCACCGGCCTCTTCGCCGACCGCTTCAGCCGCAAGTGGAGCATCTTCGTGGGGGCTCTGGTCGGTTGCGGGGGCGTCGTTACTCTCATATTTGCCGTTGATTATTTCGTTTTCGTGCTCGGCTTTATCCTCGTGGGCGTGGGCGCGGCCTTTGCCTCCGGCGCTGACATGGCGCTCTTCTACGATTCCATCAAAGGCGCGGGACTGGAGGGGCGGGTGCAGACCCTTTTGGGACGGGCCCTGGCCATAGAGAACATCAGTATGGTCGGCGGTACGCTCATCACCGGGGTCGTTGCAAGCCAGACCGGCTTGACGGGACCGTTCTGGGCAAGCGCCGCCTCCCTGATAACGGCGGCCAGCATCGCACTCTGGTTCGTTGAACCCGCTATCGAACGCGACCGGCCCTCATCTGCACGGCCCGTGGCATTCGGCGATCAAGCGCGCGCCTACTTCCGCCACCTCAGGGCTACGGTACAGACCATCACGCACAACCCTGAGCTGGTTGGCCTCGTGGTGGCCTACGTGGTGCTGATGCGCACCTACTTCTTGTCTGAGCGTCCCTTTGGCGGACCCTACCTCACGTCGCTGGGCTTCTCTGCCGCGGATCTTGGCTTCATCTATGCCCTGTTCTACGCGGTGATGTCGGCATTCATGCTCGGCTCGGCCCGGATACGGACCTTGCTGTGGGGCAGCGAGCGCGCCGCGCTGTTGTCGCTGGGCGTAGTCGGCATGGTGTCCCTCGTGGTATTGGTAAACGCGCCGCACCGGGCAATCGTCATTATGGGCATGCTCGGCATCTACGTGATGATCGGCTTGCTCCATCCGCTAATGCAGGAGAGCCTCAACCGCCGCCTCGTTTCGGCCCAGCGCGCCTCCTGCCTCTCCCTCGTGCAAGCATCCATCTATACGCTCGGCCTGCTGGTTGGCACGCCGCTCGGCGCCGTCGCCGACGTCTTTGGATTGGAAACGGGACTGCAAGCCTTCCAGTGGGCGTTCGTGCCGGCAATCCTGCTGGCCGTGCTCTTAGCCTGGCGGGTGTTGAAACCGCCGGCGCGGCCCAGTACTCCTGCGAGCAGCAGGGGAGATGGTTAGCGCGGGAGGCGCAGTGAATCCACCTCTTCGGTAGGCGCAGGTTTGCAACCTGCGCCCGCGCGGTGGAACAGTCCCAGTACGTGCCGCTGTCTTTTTTATCGCGGCCGCGCCGGGGGATTCACCCTCACCCCAATGCTGTTTCAGCAAAGTAGCGCGGGGGCTTGCCCCACCGGAGCACACGGAACTACGATCACGCCAGCAGCACAAGGCGTGGTATTGGCATTTTCACTGATTGAAGCAGGTGCACGAAGAGTTGACTTTACAGCAGACGCAGGTTACAAACCTGCGCTACCGGAAATGTAAGGTAATGGGAGTGCCGTGTTCCTTGCCAAGAATGTTATTGCGACCACATTGCACCCTCACCCCAGCCCTCTTCCGCGGGAGACCTTTGCGAATCCCTCGCCACAGCGAGGTAGTCTCCTCTCCCTTGACAGAGACCTTTGTGTAACCCACGCGGCAGCGAGGTAGTCCCCTCTCCCTTGACGGGAGAGGGTTAGAGCCTGCCCCGTACGCCGATCCACAGTATCGGATGATACGGGGGTGAGGGTGAATCTGTTCTAAACACCAGTCAGTCTGCTGCTGTTATGTATTGACTGTACATGTCATACGATTAGAACAGCAAGGAATCCCCTCACCCCAGCCCTCTCCCAAAGGAGAGGGGGTACCTCCTTGCCCACTGGACCTTGTCATGCAAGAGTCTCCGCCGGGAAAGGGAGCAGGGAGCGGAAGCAAGTGGATGCGTCGTGGCTCCGGTTCCCGCTCCCTTCCTTGCGATGACGTTTGCGGTAAGCGCCTACCCTTACGCCTCTTCCTCCAGCAGCCGGTCAACCAGACCCTCAAGTTCCTCATCCGAATAGAAGTGGATGCGCACCGTGCCCTGTTTGCCGCGGCGCTTGATTTCCACTTTCGTGGCGAGGGAATTGCGGAGCAGGTCTTCCCACTCGGCGCTGCGGGCATCCGGCGGTTTGGGTGTAGCGGGGCGCGGCGAGGCAAGCAGCTTTTTCACGAGTTGCTCGGTTTGCCGCACGTTGAGACCCCGTTTCACCACTTCAGCCAGGGCGTAGACCTGCATCTCAGGCGAGAGTCGCAGCAGGGCGCGCGCGTGGCCTTCGCTGATCGTGTCCGCTGCCAGGGCCTCTTTGACGGCATTGGCGAGATTAAGCAAGCGCAGCGTATTTGCCACCGCCGAGCGGCTCTTGCCGACGCGTGCCGCCACCTGCTCCTGGGTGATGCCGAACTCGCTGATAAGCGCGGCATACGCCTCGGCCGTTTCCAGTGGCGAGAGGCTCGTCCGCTGGAGGTTTTCGACAAGCGCGATTTCCAGCGCTTCACGGCTGCCGGTGGGTCTGATGAGCGCCGGAATGGTGGCAAGCCCCGCCTGTTGGGCCGCCCGCCAGCGACGTTCGCCCACGATCAGCAGATACGTTCCCTCCTCCGGTTGGCGGCTGACGACCACCGGCTGCAGGATGCCGTGCTCGCGGATGGACCGGGCGAGTTCTGCCAACTCCTCTTCAGCAAACGTCTGCCGGGGTTGCAGGGGATTCGGGCGAATGCGCTCGACCGGGATGTCTTGTAGTCCCGACTCCGGTAGTAACGCCTCAAGTCCCCGTCCTAAGCCACCTCTACGCGACACTTCTGCCTATCTCCTCTCAAACCGTCAATCCGGCGGAAAGTCCGCCTCGAACCGCGTTACAGGCCGGTAGCCAGCCCTTCCTCTCTCATTCGTCATTTCGGCGAATGCCGGAATCCATCTTTCCCGTATGAACTTCTGCCAAGCAGTGAGAAAACTACCCCCAATACACTAGATTTCTCGCTTGCGCTCGAAATGACATTTTTCTTCCCAAGTGCTGGCTAATGCTTTTTCTAAGTGCTGGCTAATACTTCCTCCGCCAGGAGGCGATAGCCTTCAGCCCCTTTCGAGAAGGGGTCGTATGCCAGTATGGTCTGTCCGTGACTGGGCGCTTCTGCCAGGCGCACGTTGCGGACGATCACAGTCTCGAACACCTGTCCCGGAAAGTGCGCGAGCACCTCGTCCCGCACCTGCTCCGCCAGGCGGGTGCGCGTATCGTACATGGTCATGAGAATACGCACTCTACCCAGCGCGGAGTGAAGACCGCTGCGCACTCGCCTGATAGTATCGAGCAACTGCGCCAGTCCCTCCAATGCCAGGTACTCACACTGTACCGGAACAACCACCTCGTCGGCAGCGCAAAGGCCGTTCACCGTCAGCATGCCGAGCGACGGCGGACAGTCAATCAGGAGAAAAGCGTACTCGTCCTTCACCGGCTCAAGCGCCGCGCGCAGCAGGAATTCGCGTTCAGCCAGCTCTGCCGCTTCCGCTTCCAGTCCCGCCAGCGCCGGACTCGACGGCAATAACGAGAGATTGGGCGCGTTTTCCACCGGAACAATGAGGTCCCGCGCTGCTTCGCTACCCCGCAGCGCGTGATAGATGCTGGGATCTTGCTTGGCGATGCCCAGACCGCCGGTCGTATTGGCCTGGGGATCCAAGTCCACGAGCAACACGTCCTGCCGATGCAGAGCAAGATAAGCCGCCAGATTCACGGCGGTGGTCGTTTTGCCCACCCCGCCCTTTTGATTGGCTATCGCGATGACTGTGCCCATAAATCAACCGTGCGTGACATTTTTGGTACGTCGAGTCTCGAACGTGCCGGGCCGCGTGACGAATACCCACCAGGGCGCGGACAGCGGGCGCCGTCACCCATTGCACTCTTCCTCACCGAATTGCAAGAGAGCCTTGCACTCCCAAGCCCGGCCCGTTACTCCGGCCCTCTCCCACGGGGAGAGGAGGCAAGACGCGGCCTGGGAAAAGGGGTGATGCGACTCCGGTGGGGAGCGGTGTGATATGCGCCATCGATTCGCGCTGGCAATGCTGAGCATACCCTCTTTAGCAGACGCGCGAGGCCATCGGCGTCACTGAAGCGAGCGACCGCAGGGGCAGTCGTCGCGCGTTACGGCAACGTCACGACCCGGTCTTGGCTCGCGGCCGCGTAGAAGGCGAGGCAGACCGCCAGGTTTGTCCGTCCGTCCGCGACCGTGGCCGGCAGCGGCGTGCCATTCTGCACGAAATCCACCATCGCGCCAATGCTGCCTGCGCCCGCATCCCGCACCGCGTCAGAGATTACCCATCCCTGCCAGGGCGCAAAGTTGCCCCGCACCGCCAGCTTGCCGGAGATGCCGTCGGTGGCGATCTGCCCCTCCGTGCCGACGAGATGGAAGGCGTGCATGCCGGACTGCGGGCCGCTGGACCATGTGACCTCCAACGTCGCCACCACGCCGTTGTCAAACGTAAGAGTCGCCACGCCGTAGTCCTCTAGCGGAATGTCTTGGTGGACAAGGTTCGCGGCGGCGCCGCTCACGCGCACAACCTCAGCATCCAGCAGTCTGCGCAGCATGTGAATGTCGTAGATCGAGTGGTCGATCCAGCCGCCGCCGGGGGCTTGGCTGGCGTCCAACCACCAGGTGCGCGCCACGTGCACGCCGGGCCACTCCTGGGTGGGCAGGCCGCCGCGCCGGATGGACGTCGCGCTGATGGGCCGACCAATCCGGCCTTCCTGCAGCCATTGGGCGTACTGTTGCGCCGCGCCGCCGCTCGTTTGAATGGCCTCCAGCGGATAGAACCCAACTCCGGCCTGCTCTACCGCCGCGACCACCCCATCGGCGGCATCCAACGTGGGCGCCATGGGCTTGACGCAGATGATGTGCTTGCCGTGGCCGGCCGCTTCCTCGCAGAGCGCCGGGGCCTCTCCGGTTGTACACGCCGCCACGACCACGTCCACGTCATCCCGCCGCACGATGGCATAGTAATCATCAGTCGTAAAGGGAATGTCATATTCGCTGGCGATTGAATCCAGATACGCCTTCTTGCGGTGCGCCGCCGCCGTCACCACCGCGCGGTCATGCCCTGCTATCCCCCGCAATGCCGCAAAGCCCGCGTACCAGTGGTCCATGCCCGCGATGCCGAATCGAACTTCCGCCGGAGCCGCCATAGCCCTTCGTTCCTTGCTGTTTGTGCGTGGTGAACTATCTCCGTATACCGTACTACACCCCATGACACAGCGCTAACCTCCCGCGTAAACCGGCTTACCGCTGCCGAAGAACCATGGGGCGGCATTGCTTGGCTGCTTCCTTGCTGCCGTTTCGTCCAGGATCAGCGAGCCCTCTTTGTCAGTCCTCCCGGTCCCAGTAGTCCACGGCCTTTTCCTTGTGGTAGATGCGGTGCACGCCGCGCAAGTTCACCTTGTTGGAGTCGGGGTATTCGCTGACATCACTCGGCACCACGTTGCTCAGAAGCAGCAGCGTGCACGGTGCCGTGCCTTCGTTCATGTACGTGTGGTCGCCGCTGGGTCCGGGTGGAAAGGCGATGAAGTCGCCCTGGCGCAGGGCCACGTTGCCGCGGGACGTCCGCATGGTACAAGCGCCCTCCAGCACCACGCCGAGTTCTTCCTCAAAGTGATGGAAGTGGAGCGGAAACGCCTTCCTGCCAGGGTCGAGGCGAATGACCTGGTAACCAAGATGGCGCGCGCCGATAAGGGGATCGATGTTCTTGAAATCATAGCCAAAGTCGCCGGGTGCCTGCCGCGTTTCCCACCACTCAATCTCATCCAGGTTGACGCGGTTGATGTAGATATCCGTGCGCGCTTCAAGCATGGCGATGAGCGCGTCGCGGGCGCCGCTCAGGATCGAGTGGCCGTCGCCGAGCAGGAGCGCATCGAGCTGGGGTATGGCAAGCAGCTTACGGAGTTGCAGCGCCGCTTTTGCCGGGTCGGAAACGGCAGGTTCCGCGCCGAGCGTCAGCGAACCCACGGGATGGCCCCACACGTAATCGCCGATGAAGGCCACGCTGTTGTTGCGCCAGAGCAGCGCGATCTCGCCGGGGCTCTTGCCGTGCGCCAGGTGCAATACCCGCAGATCGGGCCTGATTTCCTCACCATCGGTGACGGTACGGTCTACGGCGAGCTCGAAAAGCGGCGCGTCGGCCTCGTGCGCCACAATCCGGGCGCCGGTGTGTTCTTTGAAGGCTACGGCGTCGCGCTCGTGGTCGCGGTTGGTCAGGACGATGAGAGCCGCGCCACCGAGCTCATCCATTTGCTTGATGTCACCGGCGCTCATCGGCACCGGATCGATGAGGACATTGCCCTCTTCCCGCACCCAGAGGAAGCCGTTGAAATCGAACTGCTTCTCTTCATTGAAGACCGACCACGTATAGAGATCGTCGAACATCACCCGCTTCACTGCCGTCGCTCCTTGCTAGCGCTGAGATTGTCAGAGTACATGGTATACTGATTTGCCATTGGCACAAACGGCGCAGCGAAGGGCAATGGCGGACGGACAGAGGGCACAGTTTGGCTTCAAATCCCAATTGTGATGATCGAAAGAGCCCGATTGTCTCGTCAAGGGCCCGATTGTCTCGTCATTCCCGCTTTCGCGGGAATCCATCTTCTCCGCCCAACGAGTTCATTCGCCAGTGGTGAGACGAGTCCTGGGCTACACACCTTCCCATGGACGGAACGGGGGACAAGCCCCCGCGCTACAAGAAGAATGCCCCTTGCATCCGTCGATAAGGAACACACCGATCCGTCATTCCCGCGAAAGCGGGAATCCATCTTCTCCCCGCAACGAGTAACATACGCCAGAGGTGAAACGAGTCCTGGGCTACACACCTTCCCATGGACGGAACGGGGGACAAGCCCCCGCGCTACAAGGAAAATGACCCTTCAACTCGTCGAGAGGAACACACCTATCCGTCATTCCCGCGAAAGCGGGAATCCATCTTCTCCACGTAACCAGTACATACAACAGTGGTGAGACGAGTCCCGGGCTACACTCCCTCCCATGGACAGAGCGGGGGACAAGCCCCCGCGCTACAAGAAGAATGACCATTCAATCCGTCGATAGGGAACACACCGATCCGTCATTCCCGCGAAAGCGGGAATCCATCTTCTCCGCGCATCGAGTACATACGCCAGAGGTGAGGCGAGTCCCGGGCTACACTCCCTCCAGTGGACGGAACGGGGGACAAGCCCCCGCGCTACAAGGAAAATGACACATCAATCCGTCGAGAGGAACACACCGATCCGTCATTCCCGCTTTCGCGGGAATCTATCTTTGTCGTGTCTCTTGGACTCCGGCCCCGAATCAGTCGATACTTCGTTTCGAGTACGGGGCAAGCTATTCGCCGAAGTGACGGACGTCCTGTCAGTTGTTTGATTTGCAGCTTGGCAAAGGCCACAAGAGTGCCAGTTGGCTTGTGCCGTTATCGGCATTCTCCAGACCGACTCTTGTCGGTTTCTCTAAGACACGCGGCTTCTTGTTAGACTGGGGGTGGGCCGGCCGTTCATACTTCGACAAGCTCAGCACGAACGGCCTGTATCAGATTTCAAGCAAAGCGCATCCAGTAACCTTTCAAGCACAGCACATCCGTTCACCCTGAGCCTGTCGAAGGGTGGTGTCTTGAGCTTCGGCAAGGGACTGGCATCCTCCTTCCCGAAGACTACCGAACCAAGTCAGCACAGACAAAAGTCCTTGCAAATCGTTGAAACTCGACTGCATTGCCCACAAGTAGGAACCTCCGGTTTTGCTAGATTTCACCTCTCTCCCAAACCACTTTCCCACTGTAATCGCCCTGGAAGAGCTGCTGTCACGACCCAGCCAGCCGCTGATTGACGACCTGCGGCGTGTCAACGGCGATATTCTCATCCTCGGTGTCGGCGGCAAAGTGGGGCCGACGTTGGCACGGCTGGCCAAACGCGCCGCACCCGCGAAACGCATTGTCGGCGTGGCGCGTTTCAGCGACCCGGACGTGCGGACGCGCCTGGAATCTTGGGGCATTGAGACAATGGCCTGCGATCTTCTGGACCGCGCAGCGGTGAACGAATTACCCCGGCTCCAAAACGTCATCTTCATGGCGGGCAGGAAGTTTGGCACGACGGAGGATCCCGCTTTCACGTGGGCCATGAATACCCATGTGCCGGCAATCGTGGCCGAGACGTTTGCGCAATCCCGCATCGTGGCGTTCTCCACGCTCTGTGTGTACCCTTACGCGCCGTTAGCCGGGCCGGGCTGGGATGAAGCCGTGCCGCCGGAGCCGGTGGGCGAGTATGCCAACTCCTGCGTGGGTCGAGAGCGCAGCTTTCAATACTTCTCGCAGCAACACGGCACGCCCGGACGTCTCCTCCGCCTCAACTACGCCATCGACATGCGCTACGGCGTGCTGCACGACGTGGCTAACTGGGTGCGCGCCGGTGAACCGGTACCGCTAACCATGGGGCACGTGAACGTCATCTGGCAGGGCGACGCCAGCAGCCAAGCCCTGCGCACGCTGCTGCACTGCACCACGCCGACGAGTCCGCTGAACATCGGCGGGCCGGAGGCTACGAGCATTCGCACGTTGGCCCACGCCTTCGGCGAGCGGTTCAACAGAACGCCGCGGTTTGACGGCAGAGAAGCCGAAACCGCCTGGATCAACAGTACGGCACAGGCGCAGCAGCTTTTCGGCCGCCCCATCGTGCCGCTGGAGACGATGATCGACTGGACGGCAGACTGGATCGAACGCGCCATGCCGGCCCACGGTAAGCCCACCCACTTTGCGGTGCGTAACGGGCGGTTCTAGTTGGCTTTCAGTCCCGTATACTCATCGTGAGTTGAACAGGTACCGCACTGGAAAAGATAGACAGTCCATACAATAAAGGGAGGGGAAACAGATTCCCCTCCCTCTTTGCTTAACGCTGTCAGATTTTCTGCCGGTTGCTACCGACCCAGCCGTTCGTTCCAGCCGGCGAGCAGTTCAATGATCCCCTTCTCAGCGGCTTCCAACGCCTCCGGCGCGGTGATGTTGCCCGCCATCACGTCCGGCACGAAGCCTATGGCATGTCTGCGCGCTTCCGTGGCGCCGGGACCGGAGTAGTAGAAGTGGCGGAACGGCATTTGCTGCGCAATCAGCTCGCGGAACGGATCGTTCTCCGTGTACTCTTGCGAAGACGTGCTGGCCTCGCGCACCGGCACGCGGTCGTACTGCTTGGCGAAGCGCAGGTTCGTGTCCGCGCTTAAGAAGTACTCCACCCAACTGAACATCGCGTCCGGGTTAGGCGCGTTGATGGCGAACGTGGCGGTGTGGTTGCCGCCCAGGTTGGCATCCTTGCCGCCCTCCGGCTTGGGCCACGGCGTGAAGCCGAAGTTCAAGTCGGGCGCGTTTTCCTTGAACCACTGGCCGCGCTCGGCAAAGGTTGCGTAGTAGTGCACCGCGCGGGCCTCGGCCAGATGGCTGTTGCGGTGGAGGCCGTCGCCGCGCAATTGGGCGATGGCGTCCCAGCCACCCTGCACTTCGTGGATGTTCTTCAGCCAGTCGAGAGCGCGCACGGCCTCGGAACTGTTGATAGTCACCTCCGACCAGTCCGGTGCCATCACGTCGCCGCCCAACTGCCAGAGCAGGAGCAGCCACAGGCCGGTGCCGCCGCTGCCCCAGAAGGGCGGGCACCCGGCGCGCACGAGCGTTTCGCCGTCGAACTTGGTGGTCTGAATGATGGCCGTGTCAAAATCGGACCATGACGTCGGCGGATTCTCCGGGTCCAGACCTACTTCGAGATACGTATCCCCGTGGATGTACATGACGCGGAGGTCCGGCGCGTAGGGCGCGCCGTACATGTTGCCCGTGGGCGCATCGGTGAGATAGCTCAGCACGCTCGGCCAAAACTCGGAGAGATCGAGCACGCCCGATGCCTTGTAATAGTTGTTCAAGGGCTGCGAAATGTCCGTGACGCCGAGCTCTACCGTCTGCCAGTCGCCCACGTCAACGGCATCGGGCGGGCTGCCCGCCGCTACCGCCGCGACAAACTTATTCAGGCGGTCGGCTTCACCCACGGCATTGAGGGTCAGGCCGGGATTCTGCTCTGCGAACTCCTTGGCCCACGGCTCGAAGTCAAAGAAGCCGCGGTGCCAGTAGAGCGCCTCGCCCTGGGGGCCGGCCGGGGCCTCGGCCTCAGCCTGCGCCTCTTCCTTCTGCTCCGGCGCCATCTCTTCATCCATGGCCGGTGCGGCCTGACCGCACGCCGCCGCGAGCACGCCCACGCCGAGCGCGGTTGCGCCAAGCATGAAGCCGCGACGAGTAATGCGCTCCCCCACTACGGTATTCTTGCTCATGACGATTTCCTTCCCTATGGGATGCGAAACGCTATGCTGTCCTATTTATAGCGACAACACATCTCGATGTCAACGCCTTACTGCCGCGCGCCTGTCGCGTGCACCGGCATGTTGTGGGGTGAATGAGTGGCGTTTTGCCAGAGGAGGAGAGCGCCGTGGCAGTGCAAATAGCCAAGATCAGATCCTGCGACAAGGTCGAAGTCTGCGACAAAGTCGAAGTCTGCGACGCAGTCGATTTACTCCGTCGGCCAGCCGGTGGCGGTTTCACCGGCGTCAAGCGCCGCTTGGATGGCAGCGGCGGCCTCCGCGGTGACCCATTCGTTCCAGACGTCTGCGTTGTGGTTGAGCCACCAGATGGCGGCCTCTTCGATACTGGCCTCGCTATCGATGCGCCAGACCGCTAGCTCTTGGTAGCGTTCCAGGGTGAAGTCCCACTTGCGCAGCAGCGCCACCACCTCAGGCACGGCGGTCAGCAGCTCGGGACGCACCGCGATTAGCGCCGTCACGGCTTCATAGGCGCAGGTCTTGGTGGTGGCCCAGCACTCGTCGCTGTAAGCATCTTCTTCCAGTGCCACCATGTCCAGCTTGAGCGCCGCCGGCATGTCGCTGGAAAGGTAGCCGAGCCAGGGCTTCCCGGCTGCGTAGAGCGCGAACACTTCATCGTTCAACGCCGCTTCAGTTTCAGGAACAATGATGTGCACGTGGTCGGAGAGACCGTAGCTCGCGACTTTGATCGCGTTCACGGCTTCACAAGCCCACCCCGGCGGGCACGTAACCAGTCTGGCCCTGCCGTTGGTCTCCTCGGTGACAAACAGCTTCTGAAACTGTTCCTCTTTCAGGTCCGCGACGCTGTCTAGATCCGGGTGGGCTGCCTGCACATACGCCGGAATCATGAACGCCGATTGCCAGATGCCGCTCACGCTTTCACCCACTGCCACCACTTGGCCCGCGGCTTCCGCCTCCTCCCAAACCTCGCTCAGATTGGGAAGCCAGATCTCCATGCTCACGTGGCTGTCGCCTTGCCTGAGACTCGCGAACAACGGCAGCGTCGACCCGGCGACAGCGCGGGTGGGATAGCCGTAGCCCTTCTCGACGATGTACTGCGCAATGCGGGTCTGCACCCGGACGCTGTCCCAGTTGAGATCGTTGAAGACAATGGTCTTCTTCGTGGAAGCCGGCGCTACCTGCGCGCAGCCAACGAGAAAGAAGACGGCAACCATCGCCGCTACAAACGCGCGCAATCTACGCTGGAAAAACATGAGTAGCCCTTCTCCCGGATAGTAAATAAATGGCGCGAGGGTTCTTGAACGGCATGGCGCTACAGCGGCCAACTCCGTCCTTGCCCGCGAGTAGCGCGCCCGGCGGGTTGGGTCCCTCCGTGTGGCAAAGTATAGCAAAGCGGCATGCGCAGAGTCAGCGGCCGTTTCAAAGCCGGCCACACCGCTTGCGAGCACAGCGCTCCATCAGCCTCATAGGCGGCAGAGGTGATTGCGTTCCTGCCGGGACGGGAGAGCAGTAGACACCCAGTGCAACGGACTATCTGGTAGCATTTAAGTGAATCCACCGGGGAGGCACATGCGACATGAAGACGCAAGCAACTGTAATGACCTACGCCGAAATGGAAGCGGCATTCGACGGGGAGTGGGTGCTGATAGGCGAGCCCGAACTCACGCCGATGAATGAGGTGATACGCGGCGTTGTGCTCGCGCACGACGAGGACCGTGTTGCCGTCTATGAGGCCCTGTGGCGACTGCGAGAGGAAGGCCGTGAGCCCAGTGAAATCGCGGTGCACTTCTTCGGCGCATTTCCGGATGATGTCGAATTCCTAATATGAGCTTTCCGTTCAATCCGCGCGGTCATCTGATCATCGTTCCGGCCCGGATACATAGTCGTGACAAACGTGAGACCATCGATCTCGTTCTTGATACCGGCGCTACGCGGACAATCGTGAGCAGGGAAGTAGCGCAATCTCTGGGATATGATCCTGCGACGCCGGGAGAATTGGCGCGCATCACGACCGGCAGTGGCACACTATCCGTTCCCATGCTGAGTGTGGAGAAGATCGAGGCGCTTGGGAAAGCGGCGACTAACATGCGCATTCTCTGCCACACGCTGCCATCGCGCGCCGCCATAGACGGCGTGCTGGGCTTGGATTTCTTGCGAGATACGCGACTGACCATCGACTTTCGCGCCGGACTGTTAGCGTTGGAGTAACCTATCGATGCGCATCCTGATTGTCGGCGGCGGCGGACGCGAACACGCGATCGCGTGGAAGTGCGCCCAAAGCCCGCTTGAGCCGACACTCTTCGTCGCGCCGGGCAATGCCGGCACGGCGGCGCTGGGCGAGAATGTCCCCATAGCTGCCACCGACATAGACTCGCTGGTCGCATGGGTACAAGAGAATGCCATCGACCTCACGGTAGTGGCCCAGGATGATCCCCTGGCGTTGGGCGCAGTTGATGCCCTGCAAGCCTCCGGCCAGACCGCTTTTGGTCCCACGCAAGCGGCGGCCAAACTGGAATGGAGCAAGGTCTGGTCCAAGGACTTCATGCAACGGCACGGGCTGCCCACGGCCGACTTTGCCATCTTTACTGAGCGGGACGACGCGGCGGCTTATCTGGAGCAAGCGTCCTTCCCAATCGTTCTAAAACCCGACGGCTTGACCGCAGGTAAAGGCGTATTCGTGTGCTCCACGCGTGATGAAGCACGGCAAGCGCTCGACACCATCATGTCAGACCGGGCGTTCGGCGCATCCGGCGACAGCATCGTGATCGAGGAGTGCCTCCGCGGCATGGAGATTTCGGTTTTCACCTTCGCGGACGGCGCCGACATCACACCGCTCGTTACGGCCTGTGACTATAAACGCGCCTACGACGGCGATGCCGGTCCAAACACCGGCGGCATGGGCGGCTATTCACCCGCCCCGTTCGTGGACCCCGAAACCCTGGACTACATCCACCACGAGATCATGGAGCGCACCATCACGCTCATGGCGCAGGCAGGGCATCCCTACGTCGGCGTGCTCTACGGCCAGCTCATGCTGACCAACGACGGACCGCGCATCGTAGAGTTCAACGTGCGCCTCGGCGATCCCGAAGCCCAGCTCATTCTGCCGCGTTTGCAGGCCGATCTGGTGGCGGTGTTTCAGGCCGCGGTGGAGGGGCGACTCGCGGAGTTAGATGTCACGTGGGATCCCGCCGCCACGTGCGGTGTGGTGGTCGCGTCCGGCGGCTATCCCGGCGCCTACACCACCGGCTATCCCATAGCGGGTCTCGATGCGCTGGATGAAGACGTATTGCTCTTTCACGCGGGAACAGATCTCGTCGACCATTCTGTTGTCACCGCAGGCGGCCGGGTGCTCATGACGGTCGGCCAAGCCGCCAACGTCCCCGCGGCACGCGCCCGTGCTTACGACAACATTCGTCGCGTCGAGTTCGAAAGCGCGTACTTCCGCGAAGACATTGCCGCCCGGGAGGTCTGAATACCGCCGTTTCGCCTCACCGGCAGCGACGAACGTGCTAGGATTCTTGCTATGGCATCAGGGCGCCAAACCGGGACAAGAGGTCGTCTGTGGGATTTCCAGCTTGCTGAGGGAGTAAGGCCGGCACTCCCCCGTGTACCGGCACATTCAGTCCGGGGCGGGAGAATCTCAGGAAATTCCCAGCTTTGTGTAGCATTCTAGAAGGTAGCACTAGTCTGCCGGTGCGTGGCGTCGTCGGCACGAACGTAGGGTAAGACGAAAGATGTCCACGTCTATGTTTGAGAGTGGTGGCGTGCGGGAAAAGTCCCGCGCGAGCTTCGTTGGTCTCAAGAGGGCTTCTTTTTCGTCGCACGTCTCTCCAGAATCCTTGAAGGAAACTTTGCTATGACGCGACGACGTCTGCTTCTGGCTGCAGCCCTTGTTCCCGCCGTCGTTGCCGCCTGCGGCCCGTTCTCTTCCGACGATGAAGATTCGGATGTGACCGCCGGGACGTCTGCTACACCCGCTTCCGTTCCCACGACACTCACGCTGCTCATGCCCGATGCCTCCGGCAGCGCGACCAGAGAAATGACTGCAGTGCTGGAGGAGGAGACCTTCGCCGGACAGCATACGGTCAAGCCGGTCCCCCTGCGTCCTACCGGCGGCCAGACATATTCCGAGGCCGTCACCGCACTGGTAGCCACGGGCACGAGACCCGACCTCGTATGGATGGACCAGTTCGCACTGCCCACGTTGGCAGAACAGGCGGTAACGCGCGATCTAACGGAGTTTACGCGGCGCGACATCGAATTCTCCACCGATAGCTATTGGCCGCACATTCTTAGAAGCGGGTCATTCCGCGGCACGCCGCATGCTCTCCCGCTTGCGGCGTCGGTTTGTACACTGCTGTACAACCCGGCGCTTTTTGCTTCGTCGAATACGCCCCTGCCGGCAGACAAATGGAGCTGGCAGGATTTCTTAACTTTGGCGCAGTCGCTCAATGACCCGGCGGCCACGATCCGTGTGTGGGGTGCGTTGCAGGCGCCCTTGATCCCACCATTCTTCGCCATGGCATGGCAAGAAGGGAGCACGCTCTTTCAAGACCGCAATTGGGACGTCACGCATGACGGCGTTATCGAGGCCCTGCAGTTTCAGGCCAATTTAATCCTGCACCATGAGGTTGCGCCTCCTCTCGATGTCGTTGACTACGGCACCAACAACCTCACCATCAGCCTTACGGATAAGGCGCGTGACATGATGCTTTCCGGCCAGATCGCCATGATGGGCGGCATGGTCAACGCCGAGGTGTACTGGCGCGGCGCCGGCCGCGCGTCCTTGGAACTCGTCGAGATGCCGCGCGGCGACGCTGCGGCAACGTGGGGGATGGCGGAACACATGGCCGGAATTGCCGAAGAGAGCAACCATGCGGACGCGGCCTACGATGTGCTGGACTCGCTGACAACGGCGGCGGGTTTGATCCTCAGTATGCCGGCGAAACGCACGAGCGCGGAAACGCTTCGTGCCGTGCACCAAACGCTTACGGTCAATGATTCGACAGTGTTGGTCGAGAGCATGGAGCAGAGCCAGTATATCGACGCCGACGCGCCGGAGTGGCTCGCTTTTGTCATCCTGGCTTCGCTCGTCTTCCCCGTCCTCACCGGTCAATCCTCCGCCCACCAAGCCGCCGCGGACACCCACGACGCCATCCGCATGCAACTCCAGTCCGTGCAGGCTACGCCCACGCCCGCATCGTAGCCAGTCCTTGGCAGACCCACGTTCCGACTTGACCCGGCCCTACCGTCTGTTGCAGATTGCTGCTACGTGTTGCGTTGGCAGTACGCCGGATACAGGAGCTGGTTGAGACTGGTGGGTCAGACTAACCTACAGACGGTCCTCCTCGACTTCGATTACACGCTGGCGGATTCCTCGCCCGCCGTGATAGCCTGCGCGAATGCTGCCTTGCGGGCCCTTGATTTGCCCACGGCGGAGCCCGACGCCATTCGCCGGACTATCGGTCTGTCGCTCAAGGAGACCTTTGTGCAACTTGCCAGGGGGAATGTCCCGTCCGACCGGTTTGCGGCTTACAGCAAGACGTTTGATCGTCTCTTTATCCAAGAAGCGGACGCCGTTATGGCGGACCGCACCGTGGTCTTCCCGGGCGTCGCCGCGGCGCTGCAAGCCCTCAGGCGGCGTGGGCTTGCGCTGGGCGTAGTCTCCTCGAAGTTCCGCTATCGCATTGAGCAGGTATTGGAACGCGAGGACTTGCGCGCCGAATTCGACGTAATCGTCGGGAGAGAAGACGTCATCGCGGCCAAGCCCAATCCCGAAGGGTTGTTCACGGCAATGGCAGCTTTGGGCAGCGTGCCGCCAGCGACCTGCTACGTTGGCGATAGCGTCACCGATGCCGAGACCGCACAACGCGCCGGTACGGCATTCATCGCCGTCCTCTCGGGTGTAACTCCGAGAACAGCCTTCAGTGCGTATGCTTGCCGCAATGTCGCCGCGAGCGCCGCCGACCTGCCGGACGCTATCGCTAACCGGACGTAGTCGCCTGCTAGTTTCCCGGTGTCTTCCGGCAACACCTGCGGCATAATCCGCATTCCAGGCGGATTCATCCACACCACGGGACTTGCCCAAGGCCTCTCAGTTTTCAAATGAAAGGCGCCCACGCCTATAGCCACGCGTCGTCTCCTGTGTGACCATGGTAGGGTTCACTTCAAAGGCACGAGCAGCCCCAAGCGGCCGAAGACTAGGCCATGAACCTGCCTCTCCTCGCACGCGTCCGGCGCGCGGAAATTCTCACTGTGCTGGGTCACCGCGACTTTCGCTTCATCTTCTTGGCGGAGATCGTTAGCGGTGTTGGCGATGCCGTCTACTGGGTGGCCCTCCCCTGGCTGGTCTTGCAGGAAATCGGGACTGCGACCGCCGTGGGCATAACGAGCGCCGCCGCGGGCCTTCCGATCATCGTACTGGGGCCGGTGGCGGGCGTGTTGGCAGACCGGTTGAACCGCAAGTCGCTCATGCTGCTCTCCCACGTGGCGCGGGCAGCCGTACTGGCACTCCTCATCGTAGCCGGACGCCTGACGTCCTTGGACACGGTACACTTTGCGGCTGCCGGTTTCTTGCTCACCGCGGCAGGGGTATTCTTCTTTCCGGCCCGCGTGGCGCTGCTCCCCAACCTCTTGCCGAAAGACGAATTGGTCGCGGGCAATGCCGCTTTGGCGGCAGGGATGCAGGCAATCAGGATCGGAGGTACAGCCGCAGCGGGGTTTCTCTTTGCCGCCATTGGCGGCCTGAATGCGCTCGGCGGTGTGCTTGTTACGTATGGTGTCGCGGCAGTGTTGATAGGCCGCATTCAGGCGCCCCCGCAGACCGGCATGCAGCGCCCAACGGGTACAGCCACTGCGCGAGTCGCCAAGCTGGCGCATCTGCTGACCACTACAAAGTCTGACATATTGCTTTCGGCTTCGTTCATACTCAAGCATCCCCTGATTCGTGCCATGGCCGTGGCAGGCGTGGTGCTCAATGCGTTTCACTATCCGGCGATGGGAGCCTTGCTGCCGGTGTACTTCGACCGAGCGCTGGACGCGGGCCCGGAATCATTCGGTCTGTTCGGCGGCATTGAGTCCGCTGCCATCCTCCTGGCATTGCCGGCGGCGCCATGGCTGGCAAGAAAGATTGGCGACGGCAAGCTCAGCGCAGCGGCGCTTGCCTTCATGGGCGTCTTGGTAGCGGGACTCGCGGTTGCGGGACAGCTTTGGCACGTGTTTGCCGTTGCCGTTTTGCTGGGATTCTTAACGGCCGGGGTCCTCCCAATGCAGAGCCTGCTGCAAGCGGAGACTCCCGATCACCTGCGCGGGAAGGTGGTTGCCAATCTCGCCGTGCTCAATGTCGCGTTCGCACCGCTTACTGCGCTCTTGGGGGGCTTCCTCATCGATGCTATGGGTGCAAGGCCAATCTACCTCATCACCGGCATTGTCGTCGTCTTCTCGGCAATAGTACTGCTGTCGGTGAAAGAGGTCCGGCAGGCGCGGCTTGGTCGATTCGAAGGTCGCCCGGAAGAGAACGATGGGAAGTGACCGAATGGAAGGTGCGGCGCGGGAACTTCGGGTGGGCACGACAAGACAAGAGAAAGCAGAACCAATGCGGGAGGCCAAGAATCCGGCTGCAAGGCGCCTGGCATGGCGCAAGCGGCCACCAGATCGGCCTCGTTACAGCAAGCGGCGGCGGGTCTGCAACCGGATGCGCTGAGGATCGGCCACGGGGTCGTCGGCAGGACGCAACTCCAGGAAGATGCCGCCGGACTGCCCGATGACGGTACCGGTAAACAACGGCGCCGCGTCGTCATCGCCGGTCAACTCTAGGATGACTACGGCGTCATCGATCTCCATGGGCACCGACTTCTTGCCGCCGGGCGGGATGCGATGCACAACCGTATCGCCGTTTACCGTGATACGCTGAGCGTCACTTCCCGCATTCGTATAGTCCAGACGATAAACCGCCACCGACTTTTCTTTTCCTTGATGCCTGCGATCGATGCTGAACCGTCACGCTACTCTAACGCAAATCGGAATTCGCTTGTGCCGAGAAGAACGCGCCGTGACGAATCCACTCTTTATGATAGCAACTTTGCATGTCTCTCCCCAACTGCTCGCCGCCAATGATCGTGGGACGGGTTGTGCGCGGGGAGGCGTCACAGGCAAGATGAGGACAGAGAAATCCCCATTCCGCGGCCCACACGGGCAGATCGACACGACCGGCGCTGCGCTGGGGCGCCAGCCTCGGCGCAAAAGCGAAAATGCGGCCAATCGCTATCGCGGTGACCGCGAGACTAAAATCCTGCCCAGACCCATTGACGAGCATGCGGCAGCAACATAGTAGGCATTCCCTTTTCGTCACGAGTATAATGGGCGTGTGGGCAAGCGCGAAACTTCGCTCAGGACAGTTGCGATGCCAACCGTCGTTTCACAACCACAGGTCGACTCCGCTCTCACTTCGGACCAGACTCCCGCTGTGCGCGCATTCGCGGAAGGGCTGGGAGAGGGTGAGCACTGGTATAAAGCGCTCTTAGAGTCCGTTCATCTCTGGAGTCGCGGCGAAGAGTGCTATGGCGGACGCTACTTTCGCTACCTGATCGCGGGTGAAGCGCTGGATTTGCTGCTCGTCATGGAGCGCATTAGCTGGGATATGCGGCACCTCCTGCCGCCGGAGGAATATGGCGCGCTCTTCTTCTATGCGCGACCGCCGTTCACGTATACAGACAGGGAGTTTGCCCATCTGCTCGGTGCGGAGAAGTACCGTTCGTACCTCAATTACTTCTACGGCGTAACCCTTGAAGAGGTGCTCCTGCACGCGGTGGAAGACGAGATCCTGAAAGCGACGAACTACGGCCTCACCCGCGACACGCGCGACCCGGAGAGTCCCTACACACGGTTGTACGGCAAGAAAGAGCACGAACTCCTACGGGACTTCAACGCAGAGCGTGAACGCACGGTCAACGGAGTCATGACGCTCACCGAATGGAAGGAGTTCCTCTACTGGCTCTTCAAGCAGCGCGTTGCCAACTCCTTACCGGAGCGCTTGGCCAGCGATTCGCAGAAAGGCCTGGACACCCTGCGCATGCTGCGCGGCACATACCCGTCAGGACCGTTTGATACGCTGCGGGGGTACAGTGAATAATGCGGGTACTCTTTCTGCTCCTCACGGCGCTCGTCCTGGCGCTGGTGCTCTGGGTGGAATTCCGCACCCGGCTCTCCCGCAGCCTCAAGATCGTGGCCTGGCTCGTCCCCTCCCTGCTCATTGTCCGTCTTGCCTTTAATTGGGAGTGGGAGAACGCGTTGATCCTGGGGCTCGTATTGGGTATTGGCGGCTTGGTGTGGTTGGCAGTATGGTACATTACCAACCGCATCGCCCGCGGCCAGACCGAAAGATAGTGCCGGCAGAATTGACGTGATGCGCCTGTTGCCGAATAATGAATAGGGAAATCTCAAGGGAAACGTGCTATGCCGCAGGGAATGTCCAAACGTGACGAGCAAGAGGTGCGGCGGCTGCTAGACGGCATTGAAGTCTACGTGCCGGCAGAAAAGCAGCGTGTTCGCCGTGCGCCTCCGTCGCTGCAACGCGCCCTTTTCGCCGCTCTTGATCGCTTTGGCCCCAGTGGGACACTGCTCTTGCTGGGACTTGGCGGGCTTGTGCTCGGTAACGTGCTGAGGCTCACTTTTCCGCTGGCGGCGCCCCTGCTCGGCATAGCCGCCGCGTTCTGCTTTGGCGCCGCGCTGTTTCTTGCCATCCGCGGCAACCGGAAACGGGCTACGCCGATGTGGCGGGGCCGGGAGATGCAGGACAGCACGCCAAGTCTCATCGACCGGCTGCAGCGCAAGCTGCAATCCCGCCGCCGCTTCTAGGTCGGTGACGATTCGGCATATTCCCCACGCCTGACCCTGGTTCACACGCGATATACATCCCCTAGTCGCTAAGGAGAACAATGATGTTTCAGCGGCTTCTTTCGTATCCCACGCATGCGCTTCGGCTATGCGGTCGACAATTGACGGTAGGCAAGTGGGCGCTACTGCTCTGCCTGAGCGGTGTTTTCTTGTTTACCGCCGCAGACTATGAAACGTGCACCGACGCAATCGATACTGATGATTGCGCGACTCTGCAGACCGAAGGACTAGCGAACGCGCTGCGCGGCGAAGGCGGCGAGGGATTTAATTGGGGGCCGGAGACTCCCATGGCCGAATGGGTCGGGCTTACTATCGACCCTGAATCCAAGCGGGTGACCCGGTTGGACCTCAGGGATCTCGATTTGCAGGGAACCATCCCGGCGGCGCTGGCCAATCTTACCGGCCTGGAGCGGCTGTGGCTTTCCGGCAACAGCCTCACCGGTGAGATTCCCCTGGAACTGGGCGAGCTCAGCAATCTGGATTGGGTCACCTTGCGCGGCAACCAATTTACAGGCTGCCTACCGGACGAATTTCGCAACCTCTCCTATGGCGATGTCGAGCAGCTTGGCTTGCCGTACTGCGCGGAAAATGAGTACGCCACGCTGCTGGCAATTCGCGACTCGTTAGTCGGTGACGGTACCGCGCTGAACTGGGCCGACGACCTCGACGTGAGCGAGTGGGACGGTGTCCGCCTCAACTCAATCATGCGGGTAACTTCCCTTAGTCTGTCCGAACACGGACTGCGCGGCACGCTGCCCGCGGAGCTCGGCGACCTTCCGCATCTGCAATCAATCAACTTCTCGCGCAACTCGCTGAGCGGCGCGATCCCCGCAGAGTTGGGTACCCTATCCAGCTTGCGGTCGTTGAACCTCTCACGGAACGGTTTGTCCGGGGAATTGCCCGTGGAGTTGGGAAATCTTGCTGACTTGCGTTCGCTTTCGCTCCACTACAACCGGCTATCCGGCGCGATTCCGGCGGAGTTCGGCAATCTTACTAGCCTGACATCGATGGTGCTCTCCTTCAACCAACTGTCCGGAGAGCTTCCGATCGAACTGACCACGCTCCCCGAGCTGCAGACCATTCACATCTCTTTCAATCGACTGACGGGCGAAATTCCCGCGGAGATTGGCAACCTCTCCAACCTGAGCACCCTGGTGCTCTGGAACAACCAGCTCACCGGCTCCATTCCGCCGGAGTTGGGCAATCTCACTGAGTTGAGTGACGTAGACCTCGACAATAACTTCCTGACCGGTGAGATTCCGGTTGAGTTGGGCAACCTCACCAACCTGGAAGCCTTGTGGTTGGACAATAACTTCCTGACCGGCGAGATACCGGTGGAACTGGGCAACCTGAAGAATCTCTGGGCGCTGGGCCTGGGCGGCAACCAACTGACCGGTCCCATCCCACCGGAGCTGGGCGGCATCCCTTTCATTGCTTACCTGGTTCTCAGCGGCAACCAACTCACCGGCAGCATTCCGGCTGAGTTGGGCCAACTCGTCCACCTGCGCGACTTCAATCTCTCCGACAATCAACTGACCGGCGAGATACCGGTGGAATTGGCAAATCTCGCCTTTGTCCGGACCTTCAGGCTTGCCAACAACAAACTTACCGGCGAAATCCCCGTGGAGTTGGGTAACCTGCTCCACCTGGAAACGTTGTCGTTGGCATCCAACCAACTGAAGGGCAGCATTCCCGCTTCCCTCAGCAACCCCGGCAAGCTGGAAGTCCTGAACTTGAGCGATAACCAGTTGAGCGGGGAGATACCTGCCGCGCTGGGTAGTCTCTCGAGTCTGGGCAAACTCGATCTCTCCCACAACCACCTGGCCGGCGGCATCCCGGCGGCGTTGGGCGACCTCGGCAACCTGACGGTATTGGACCTGGGCCACAACCGGCTGACAGGCAGCATTCCGGTCGAGCTGAGCAAGCTCCGCAACCTGCAGGAACTCGGCCTCTGGAACAATCAGCTTACCGGCAGCATTCCGGCTGAACTCGGCAATCTGGCGAACCTGCGGTCCTTGGATATGCGCCATAACCAGCTTTCGGGCGAGTTGCCGGCGACGCTTGGCAATCTCTCCAATCTGCGTGAACTGGACATCGACGAAAACCAGTTCACCGGCAGCATACCGCCGGAATTGGGCAATCTGATCAGCCTGCGCGAGTTAGACCTGAACGAGAACCGGCTGACGGGCAGCATCCCCGCCACCCTGGGCAATCTGACAAACCTGGAGTGGCTGGACCTGGACGAGAACCAGCTTTCCGGCAGCATTCCGGCTGAGCTTGGCAATCTCGTCAATCTGCAGGCGCTGGACTTGGGCGAAAACCAACTGAGCGGTTCGATACCCGCCTGGCTGGGCAACCTCAGCTCGCTCAAGAAGCTCGATCTCAGTGGGAATCTATTGACCGGGTGCATACCGGCTGCGCTGCGCAACGTGGAATACAGCGACCTCGATCAACTTGGTCTGCCGTTCTGCGACAACTAAGGGACACCATCAGGGCTACCCGTCTCTCAAGTAGCGATGCTTGAAAGCAAATGCACAGAGTTCACGCCGGCGGCGCTGCCACCGGCGTGAACATTGGCCTTGTAGACATCACGAGACCGGCACATCCATCGATGCGCATCGGCATATTTGGCGGCACGTTCGATCCCATTCACTACGGGCACTTGATTGCTGCCAAGGAGGTGCGCCAAAGGCAGCGGCTAGACCGCGTGCTCTTCGTGCCGGCCAATCGTTCCCCGCTCAAACCTACCGCACGGGCATCCACCGGCCACCGGGTCGCGATGGTGCGCCTGGCAATTGCCGATAACCCCGCTTTCGCGCTCTCTACCATTGACGTTGAGCGTCCCGCGCCAAGCTTTGCGGTGGAAACCGTAGCGGTGCTCCGGCGCGGGTCGCCTGCTGACTGCTTTGTCTTTCTCATCGGCGCCGACCAACTTGCCGAACTGCCGCAGTGGCGGGCGCCGGAGCAGCTCCTGCAGGCGGTCCCGCTCGTCGCTTTCACCCGTCCTGGAGCGGGATGCGCGACGGAAGCCGCCTTGGCGCAACTCTCGCCGGCAGCACGCGAACGCATCACGCTCCAGGAAATGCCGGCTGTTGACGTTTCCGCGAGCGAAATCAGAGAGCGGGTGGCTCAGGGAACGGACATTCGCCACTTGACACCACCGCAAGTGGCCGAGTACATAGAGACAAACAACCTCTACCGACCACACGGCGTAGACGAGGAAACATGACCGTGGCGAAAAGCGTGATTTCGCGGTTTTGCGCCTTCATATTGCGCCCGCACGCACTGTGACAATGGGCGCAAATTCCTGCCGTCGGCCGGCGGCCTCACGGTTTGCCGGGATTGGAAAAACCTAAGAAATGGGCAGCCGGTGGTTCCGGCGCTAGGGGGGTGTGCTATAATTATGCCGATGGAAGGCTTAGAGAAGGCAAAGCTTGCAGTCGATATTATGGCCGAACACGGCGGCGCTGATATAGCGTTGCTCGACATTCGGCGTCAGACTGTTGTGGCCGACTTCTTTGTGCTGTGTTCGGCAGAATCGACACCGCAATTGCGCGCAATCGTGGAGCACATCGAACGCGACCTGGACGCGCGCGGCGAGTCTCCGTTACGCAGCGAAGGCAAGGGTGAAGGTGGCTGGGTGGTGCTCGACTATGGCGACGTGATGGTTCACGTCTTTTCGAGCGACATGCGCGAGTACTACCATCTGGAACGCCTGTGGTCGCAAGCGACGACCATTCTCCGAGTGCAGTAGTTCCGCGTGCCGGTAAGCGGGCACGACGAGGATCGAGAGATTACACGCGGCTGCCAGGCCTTTCCGCTCCGGCGTAAAGGGGGACGGTACGATGATCAGAATGAAACTCGCAGAAGAAGGCCAGTTCGTTTGGGGTGTTGCTCTGGGAGCGTTGTGCGGCTTGCTCCTGGGGTCGGTCATTGGGACGCTGCTCGGGCATGAGAGCGTGACCTATCTGCGGCGCACTGCGCAACGTCTGCTCGGCCGTGATGAAGACGTAAATTTCGAAATTTTCGTGCAGTAGCCGTCCATCGGATTCCCTCCTCCACTCATAGAACCGCCGCCTGCCCATTAACGGTATGTTGCGGCGGCATCTCTACAGCACGTTTTAGTTATTCGCGTCTCTGGGACCGTGCCTGCGCCATGGTAATTTCACCGCGCATGGGGTCGGTGCATCGATGTGAATTCGCGTGCCACCGCCAGGCCCAGTAATTGGACTTTACTGAAGGTACGACTCGCGCGTAACAGTTAGAAAAAACGACTGACCGCCTACACGCCGGCATCCGTTCATCCTTCGACGGGCTCAGGACGAACGGATGCTGTATTTAAGTGCCTAGATTCTGTTGGCATGCGTTTGCAGCGCAAGTTTTGGTTGTTTGCACAGCGCACTGTTGCGCTATGCGTGCAATGCACGGTTGCGCTTCGTCTTCTCCACGTAGCGCGGGGGCTTGTCCCTCGCCTCCGGCGCCGGGGGCACATTCTTCCTTGGACTAGGTGTTCGGCGCACCATTGAACTGCGCGTGCACCGCACGGTTGCGCTTCGTTTTCTCCACGTAGCGCGGGGGCTTGTCCCCCGCCTCTGGCGCCGAAGGCACATTCTTGCTTCGACTAGGTGTTCAGCACACCATTGAATTGCGCGTGCACCGCACGGTCGCGCTTGGTCATCTCCCCGTAGCGCGGGGGCTTGTCCCCCGCCTCTGGGGCCCGAGGGTACATTCTTGCCTGGAAAAGGTGTTCAGCGCCTGGGCACGAACCTTGCAGTCAGCGGCAACACCAGATAGGCGTTGCCTGTCGGACAGCCCCTACTGCGCCAGTTCCACAACGGTAGCGCCATCCCCGCCTTCGCGCGCCGGGGCGGTGCGAAACTTTCGCACCAGGGGATGCCCACGCAGCATCTCGTGAATGGCAGTGCGCAACGCGCCGGTGCCCTTGCCGTGAATGATGCGCACGCTCTTCAAGCCGCCGTGGAGCGCTTGGTCGAGATAGCGGTCAACGGTGCCAAAGCTTTCCTCGGCACGATTGCCGCGGATATCTATTTCGATCGGTACCACCGGCGCGGACGGCACGGTAATACGCTGTTGCGCTGGCGGCTCGGCAGCGTGCTGTTGGCGCTCGACCGCCGTAATCTCCTCCAGGGGGACCCGGGTCTTGATCTGACCCACCTGCACTGCCACCAGGTCACGCCCATCGGGCGCGGCGAGCACCTCGCCGGGCATGTCCCACCCGCGCACACGCACGGCGTCCCCCACGGCGAGCGCTTGCGGTTCCGGCGACTCGAGCTTTTCCCGCGCTGCCGTCCGCATCTCCCGCCGGCGCTCGCGGGCCTGCGCCGCGGCGTGCTCCAGGAGCTTGCGGTTGGTGTCCATCGGCGCGGCGAACATCTTTGCCTGCCGCACCAGCGCTTCAATCTGCTGCAGCAATTCGCCCGCTTCCTGGGTGGCCTCATTCCAGGCGGCGACTTTCTGCTCTGCTAACGCTTCCTCCATCTCTCGCACACGAACGGCCAGCGCGTCACGCTGTTCTTCCACAGACGTGCGGTCCTGGGCCAGGTGCTCCCGCTCCGCCTTGAGTTGCTCCGTTTCGTCGCGCAGTGAGACCATCAACGCGTCCACCGCCTGCTCGGTCGGACTATACCGCGCCTCGGCCTTCGCGGCGATGGCGGGATTGAGGCCGAGCCGCCCGGCTATCTGGAGCGCATGGCTCGTGCCGGGTGTGCCAATAGAGAGCACGTAGGTTGGCGCCAACCGCTCCACGTCGAATTCGACGCTGGCGTTCTGCATTGATTCTTCCACATGCGCCAGCGCCTTCACCGCGGAGAAGTGGCTCGTGGCCACGGTGGGAACGACTTTGTCCCGCAGATACAGGAGAATCGCCTGGGCCAACGCCGAACCTTCCTGGGGATCGGTGCCTGCGCCGAGCTCGTCGAAGAGCACGAGCGAGCGCTCGTCAGCCTCGTCGAGGATGGGGATGATCTTCGACAAGTGCGATGAAAAGGTGGAGAGACTTTGCTCGATGCTCTGTTCATCGCCGATGTCGGCGTGCACCTGCGCAAACACCGCCAGCCGCGAGCCAATCGCCGCCGGCAGATGCAGCCCGCACTGCCCCATGAGCGTGAGCAGCCCAACAGTCTTCAGCGCCACGGTCTTGCCGCCGGTATTCGGCCCGGTGATGACGAGCACGTAATACGGTTGCGCCCGCTCCCGGTGGGGGTCTTGACCCAGGTAAACGTCGATGGGCACCACCTCGCCCGTGAGCAGCGGGTGCTTGGCCTTGCGGAAGGAAAAATTGTACCCAGATACAACCGCTGGCTGCTCGGCCTTGATCGTCTCCGCGTAGCGCCCCTTGGCCAGGATGATGTCTATGGCGGCGAGCGTCCCGACGTTGTCGGTGAGTTCCTGCTGGTATACCCCTACCTCCGTAGAGAGGGCGCGCAGGATGCGGTCCACTTCCCGCTGTTCCTCGCGTTGGGCGCTCCGCCAGCGGTTGTTGATCTCCACCACGTCCAGCGGCTCTATGAAAACCGTCGCGCCGCTGGCGGACTCGTCATGCACAATGCCTTTGACGCGGCTGCGAAACTCGGCTTTCACCGGCAGGACGTAGCGGTCCGAACGCAGCGTGACGATCGGGTCCTGCAGGTTGGTGAGATATTCAGGCGTGCGCACGAGGGCTTGCATGCGGTCGAGCAGTTGGTTGTGGACCGCCCGCACCTCGAGGCGCAGCGAGCGCAGCAAGGGACTGGCGCTATCGAGCACATCCGCGTCCGGCCCAATCGCCTGCTCGATGGCGCCCTGCAAGGGGTCGCACTTCATGATCTGCCGCGCCAGTTGACTGAGCAACGGAAACGCCTCGGTGCGCCGCACGAGCATCTCCCGCGTCATGCGGCCGCTGCGTACCGTGTCGGATACCGCAAGCAGGGCTGATGCATCCAACACACCGCCGCGCGCGGCGTAGTCCGCGAGACTGCGCACGTCGTGGGCGGGGCCGATGGTGAAGTTGGGATGCAGGCGCAGCAGTTCGCGCGCCTCGGCGGTCTCCGTGAGGAGACGCTCCACCGCCGCCGGTTCGGTGGCGGGCGTAAGTTCTTCCGCCAACGCTTTACTGGCGGAAAAGTGCGCCTGCTCCACAAGCTGGGCGCGGATCTTGGGGAATTCGAGAAGTTCGAGGGTCTTGGGATTCATGAGATTCGTCAGTGGTGCAAGTCCTATTGATCGGGTCGTTACAGTGGAATTGCTATTCCAGATTGGTGAGCCTCTAGATCCGTCATTCCCGCGAAAGCGGGAATCCATCTGCCTCTTCAACAGTGGAATCTACCTATCCTACAACTCCGACACACTCCACCCACGCAAGCTCTGGACTCCGGCTTTCGCCGGAGTGACGGTCATTGAGCCGGTTAGATTGCCCAGTCTCTATTTCACTTCCGTACAACTCGGCTCGTCATTCCCGCGCAAGCGGGAATCCATCTTCAGATGAAATGTTGCCGCTCAATATCCGACCCTAGGTCGATTCATCGTGGCAATCTATCTTATCCGTCATTCCCGCGAAAGCGGGAATCCATCTGCCTCTTCAACAGTGGAAACTACTTGCCCTACATCTCCGATACACTCCACCCACGCAAAAACCCTGGACCCCGGCTTTCGCCGGAGTGACGGTCATTGAGCCGGTTAGATTGCCCAGTCTCTATTCCCTTACCGTACAACTCGGCTCGTCATTCCCGCGAAAGCAGGAATCCATCTTCCGTGGTGCCACAGTACAGTATCAGCCGCAAGGCCACCTTTCTAGTGTAGCCTGCGTGGCCAATGGAGGGTAGAGGGTGACAACTCCCGCCTTGGCATCAAGCCTGTAAAGAAATGAGCGGGGGACAAGCCCCCGCGCTACGGCTATCTATTGTCACTTGGTATTTCAATCCGTCATTCCCGCGAAAGCGGGAATCCATCGTCTCCGTGCAAGGAGTACAAACACCAGAGGTGAGACGAGTTTTGGGCTACACACTCTCCATTTGACGGAGCGGGGGACAAGCCCCCGCGCTACGTTGATGCCTGCTCACTCCGTCATTCAGGACCTGCAGTCAACCCTTGCCACCGGCATCCGCCAGCAGGCCGTCCTTAAGCTCGCGTTTCAGCACCTTGCCCATAGTATTGCGGGGAAGTTCGTCGACGAAGTGAACGTCGCTCGGCACCTGGTAGTCCACGGCGCGCTCGCGGCAGAAGTCGCGAATATTGCGGGGCGTGGCCTCGGTGTCCGCAGCGGGATCTTTCACCACTACGGCCACCACCTTCTCGCCGCGCAGGTCGTCGGGCAGGCCGAACACGGCGGATTCCTTCACGCCGGGGCAATCGTTGAGGACGCGCTCGACCATGGGCGGGTAGACGTTGAAGCCCTTGGTGATGATGAGGTCGACTTTTCTCCCGATGAGGGTCAGGTAGCCCTGCGGGTCCACAAAACCAAGATCGCCGGTGGCGAAAAAGCCCTCATGGGCGAACGCCTCGGCGGTGGCTTCCGGCCGGTTGAGGTAGTGGTCGAAGATCACCGGGCCTTTCACGTGCACCTCGCCCACGGCATGGCCGTCCTTGGTGGTGGAGCCGTCCTCGACCATGGTCATCTCGATGCCGTCCAGCGGCAGCCCCACCGAGCCCTGCACACTGGGCGTATTGATGGGCAGGCTGGCAATGACGTGGCTCTCGGTCATGCCGTACCGGTTTATGAGCGGACTCTTCAAAATACCTTCCAACTCCGGCAGCACTTCAGGACGAATCGGCGCGGAACCGCACGTGAAGAGCCGCACGTACGACCACTTCTCCGCATGTGCGCGAAACTCCGGCCGCCCCAGGAACTGGTAATACATAGGCGGAATGGCCATGAAGACGGTGGCGCGGTCGATGAGGTCCAGCGTGCGGATGGGGTGGAACTGGTCGGCCATCAGCATGTGGGCGCCGGTAAGGAAATTCACGTGGCTGGCAAACGAAAGCCCGTGAATGTGGAAGAACGGCAGCACGTTCACGAGCACATCGTCCGGCGCGAATGCCCAGCATTCGGCGAGCGACCGCACCGCCGCGCCAAGATTGGCATGGGTGTGCACCACGCCTTTCGGCTGGCCGGTGGTGCCGGACGAGTAGAGCAGCAGCGCCCAATCGTCTTTCGTCGAGTCCGGTAGCGAGGCCGTGGGCTGCGGCTCCAGGTTCAGAAACTCATCGGCGTGCAGCACGCCTCTGAGCGGCGTCTCTTCATCGTCCATCAGCGCCTGCAACACCGGCAATTCGCCGTCACTGCCCACCGCCAGCGCCGCGCCGCTATCCCGAGCGTAGTACTCCATCTCACGCGGCGTAAACTTCGAGTTCAGCGGCAGCGAGACACCGCCGGCCCGGATCGCGCCCAAATGCGCCAGCAGCAGCGCGCGCTTGTCCGCCGTATAGAGAATTACCCGCTCGCCGGCCCGCAAGCCCTTCTCCCGCAAATGCGCCGCCGCCGCCCGCGTGCGCGCGTCCAACTCGGCATACGTCCAGGTCGCGTCCTGATACGTCAACGCCGGCCGCTGCGCAAACTGGTCGAACGCCGCTTCAAGCTGGTCGCGAAACGATTCGAACCTCATCTCTAGCGCGAATCCCTCAGGGAATCAAAGCCGCTTCCCACTATTCGCTTAAGGGTTTAGCGCCATTGACCAAATCTTGGTCAACGGGCATAGCACTATAGTGCCCTATAGTAGTCCCGCATCTTAGCAGCCATGAGTGCCCTTCGCTGTTGCAAGAATCCTTCGTAGTCCCCCACGTTAAAGTTTTCCATTCCATCCGGTATGCAGTGGGATGTTAGATTCTCTTCCAATTGGCCAGTATCATCAATCCCACCAAACTGGGTTTCGCCGTTCTCACATTGTTCCCGGAGGGCTGAAAAGTAGACGGCGGGCGGCTGGGCGCCGACAGCGATATTAATCTCGCTCTGCATTATCACGTAATTGGCAATCTGATTGTAACTTCCTTGACGGATGCCATGGCTCTTCAAGTAGGCCCGTGGGAAAACGTGATGAACATGCCACTGACCTTGGAGCAGGTTTTGAACGGTTATGTCCCGCGATAAGAAACCCTTGTCGTTTCCCTTTACCTGACTTGCAAGAAACACATTGAAGTATGGGCTACTTGCCACTGAAGTATTCATCTGCTGCGGCAAACCCACATCCCAGAAAGCGTCCGATAGCTCCCCTTGCTCAATCGTCTCAAGGTAGCGTCTCGCTCCCTGCGCATTTATGATTCGAATGTCGACTCCGAATGCGGTTTCTGGGGATCCCGTATATCTTCCCGTCAATATTGACATGACAAACCATCGACGTACCAGCTTTTCAATTTGCTCGGGGGCCTCTTCCATCGATCGAAGTGTTAAGTAGAGAATGTAAGCAAAATTGAGGGTGTTTTGGGATCTAACAAGAGAAGCATCCACAAAGCCCGCAGACTGAATAATCATTACAAGCTTCTTGAAGTTTGTTTCGTTCATGAAGCGGCGGACTCCTCTTCCGAGCCTCAAAAACGAATCCTCCGCTATAGCTTCTTCGAATGTTCGGGTCTCAAAGTTTCGCCCTGAAAGCAGTGCTACCAAGTCTTCCAGTCGTCCTCGTTTGAATTCCGATGTAAAAGCTACACGCAGCATGTCGGTGTATGTGGGGTCGTAAAGATCCTCTTTCTCATTCTTCAGCCACTTCATAGCTTGAAAATACTCCGTGTCGGCAAAGCCATCGTCATTTTCAAGATTACTAAATGCCTCCGGCGCAACTGCCAGGTGACAAAAATAGTCTATGCACTTGCGTAGCTGGTGACCTCCATACTGCTCGGTAGCACCCATTTTGGACATTGCAAAGTCCGCTGCGTTCAGAGGTACACCTTGAGAGTTGATGCGCTGAAAGATCTCCGCAACAGTCTCTAACTCCAGATCAGCATTTAACTCAATAATACCGAGGGTGTTGTGCTTGATTCCTCGAAGGTGTTCTATGCGATTATCGATTACATCATCATCGAGACTCGGATTCCCCTTGCAGTATTCGTTTACCAATTTCCGAATGCTCGTATCAGGAGCAAAGACGGCAGCAATGTCCGATATCCATTCCGGGTCGCGGCGATTGGCGGCGTTTGTTACTTCGAATTGCTCTTTGACAGGGTGAAAGGCAATGGAAATACGCGTTCGCTGGTAGGACTTGTCGATAACTTCCTCACCGAGCAATGCTGCCAAAAGAGCCATAACACGCTGCTGTCCGTCTATCAGGATCTGCTTGCCGGGAGTGGACCGAGTGCCATCCTTTAGGCGTACATCTGGGCTCAGCCAGACTATTAAGTATCCAACGGGATAGCCGTTGTAGAGCGAATCGATGAAGTCTCGCACCTTTGCCGCATTCCATACAAAGGGGCGTTGGATTTCAGGAATTGCTATAGTGCTAGCTTTGATCCAGGCAAGCAGTAATTCAATTGGGTGGTTGCTTACTGAGTAACGTTGTAGGGGCATTCAAAGCCTCTTGAAACTTGCCAATGAAAAAACGGTTCAATTGCTGAAGAGATAGTGTACGGCATAATGAAACAGATGCCGTGTATTTTCAAGTCAGTCGAGGGCTGGATACTCTTATTTCGGCGGGACTCTCTTTGCAGCACCATTTATGCAGGCTTTAGCTCTGAAGCACCGTTGTCGGAGCTACCATCTACCGATGGATTCATTGCCTTAGCAGGCGGATCCTATACGGTCGGCTATCCGGAAAAATCCGTCACGAATCACCGCAGGTCCCAGCCGGGAATCGCCGCCGCCTGCCGCACCCAATCCGCAAACTGCTCCTCGTCGAATTGATCCTCGTAGATATCGTACCAGCGCGCTTCCGGGTCCTTGCCGGAGCCCGGCGGAGCGGACGGCATCATCGAGCCTTTGAAAAAGGTCACCTTCACGTAGCGGGTCATGACGTGGACATTCAGGAACCAGCCCATGCCCTCCACGCCGTAGAAGGGCGAATTCCAGCGCACGCACTTTTGCACGTTGGGCACCTCGCGTTCGATGACGGCGTCGAGGCGGCGTCCTACGTCGCTTTTCCAACCCGGCATGTACTTGATGTACTTCTGCACGGGCGCATCGCCGTCGGCCTTGGCGATCTGCGGATTGCCGCCGGATAGCAGGGCTACCTTGCCGTCAGGTGACCTGGGTAACGGCTTCTTGGCGGCCTCTTTCGGCTTCTTGGTCGTTTTGCCTACCACGGTGCTATCTCCTATTCGCACTTTAGCGGGCCCTATTGGGGTAGGAATCAAATACGGAGGCTATCTTCGGCGTGCCGCACTGGAATCGAACCCTCGTACCGCGCCGCAAATCAGTGAGCGATCCCAACCGGGTAGAACAATGCACCGTCTGCTTGCCGCAATTGCCTATTCCGGTTACCAGAGCGACAAGCGCACGACACTACCTCAGTGGGCGATTCCCACGCCGGCACAACCGGCCTCAACGGCCCACTAGCTGCGCAATCACTTTGTTCGGGTCGGTCGGCGGTCTTTGCTGCGGCGGCGCGTCGTACCGGTCTACCTGATACCAGCCGGAGGCGAAGATCAGGCCGTCGTGTTTGATTACCCACGCGTGCTTGGTTTCCAGAAAGTTGCCTCTGGCCGGATTCTCGTAGACGTAGCTCACCCAGCGCCCTTCCTCGGTGGCGGCCAGCATGTCCGTGCCGAAGTCGTAACCGTTCGCGTCAACGCCCAGCGGTTTCTTGACAAACAAGCCGACGTTTTCCGGTATGGCAGCGTGCGCCAGCACCTCGGCGTCCTCACCAATGATGAAGAGGTACCATTCGCCGTCCACGCTCTCAGGGGAGTTGTAATAGGCGAGGGTGGCTTCACGGCCCTCGGCGTCGTAGCGCCGTATCGCCTCCGCCACGAACGCCTGGGTATAGAGGCCGGGCTCCGCCTCCCTGGAGATATCTTCCAAGCTTGGCAGAGAGGCGAGCGGCGACTCGTCCGTCTGCGTGGTCGTGGATGCCGTGTTGCATCCGACAAGCGCGGCCGCCGCCATGAGGAGGACGATACCCGTGACTATCCGACCGACCATCCGGCGACTCCTTTGTCCCGCTGTTGACTGGAATACTCGCTGCTGGATCACTTCATTACAGTATAGCACCGCTATCCGCCGGCTCTTTGCACTACTGAAAGCTGTGCGTAAAACGTCGGGAGATTGCCGTAATTCCCTGGGACGCTAGTCCGCTGCTGAAAAGACGCCGGGCGATTGCGATTGAATTAACGCGAATCGCCTGCCCGGCGACGAAGATTCACCCTCACCCCCGTATCATCCGATACTGTGTATCGGCGTACGGGGCAGGCTCTAACCCTCTCCCGTCAAGGGAGAGGGGACTATCTCGCTGTGGCGAAGGTTTCGCAAAGGTATCCATCAAGGGAGAGGGAGCACCTATCGTGGCCTAGACGTAGCCACACGAGAGGGGTTCGCAGAGAGAGAGAGAGAGTGTGTGTGTGTCCAGTGCCTGGGACGCAGGTTTGGCAGTGGTATCTGCTGAGGCAGAGGGAGTCTCCCGCCACCACCGCAGGTGCCCCCCAGGCGCAGCGGGCCAGCCGACAGCTAAGGCACGTCCAGCACGAAGGTGAACTGGGCCGCTTTGCCGTTGGCAGCATCCTCCAGGGTTACGAGCAGCGCGGGATCGAAGATGCCGTCGCCCTGGTTGCCGGATTCGCCGGGGAAGTAGAGTTGGGTGGTGAGGATCGGTTGGTTCGGCGCTTGCACGCGCACGTGGATGTGGCGCGTGCGCCCGGGATAGACGCCGGGCACGATGGTCTCGAGCGTAAAGCGCCCTGCATCGTCGGCAAACTGGTGGCCGCGAAAGGTATAGCCCTCGTTGTCGTAGTCACCGGCGTCGTTGGTGTGCCAGAAGTCTAACAGCGCGCCCGCAATGGGCGTGCATTTTGTAGAGAGCACCTGACCGGAGAGGAGCAGCCGCGTTCCGGCCAGGCCGGTTTCAAGCAATGAAGTGCGCAACGGCGTATTGGGCGTGTAGAACGGGCCCGCTGTTTGCGATGGTGTGGGGTCGTCGTCATCTGCGCACGCCGGTGTGGCCGGTAGCGTGACTGAGGGCGTCTCTTGAACCGCATCCGCTGATTGGCCTGATGGCTGCTTCGCCGGCGCACTTGCGCTAGATGACCGTGGTGCGGCTGACGCCTGTGTAGACGATGGTGGCGGCTCTGACTCTTTCCGTCCCAGGCCGCTACATGCCGCCAGCACCGCCGCCAGCGGGACGAGGAGCGTCTTCTGCCAGAGAAAACGGCGGGGAAACTTCAACAATCTTTTCGAATCCATACCCAATCCTCCCTTCGCGCGCGCAGTGCCTACCTCTTCACTGTAGAACGACTGGCGGAATCAATCCAGTTGAGGGCTTGGCTTGGGTGTCCTTTTCCTCTCGCAGTGTACGGAAACCCCTCCGCATTTTGCGTACCCAGGCTTGCAGGTCGAATACCTTGAGCGGTGGGCAGCGCGCTCGCGGTTTGCTGCGATTGCACGGTTCTCCTGCTACACTGCAATCGAGACGTGTCGTGCGCTACGGCCATTGCGGGTAGTTGGCGCACTACAATATCCTGAACCGGACATCGAGCAAGTAGCGGAGTGCGAATTTCCTGACAGGAGCTAACGATGACGCGTGAAGAAGGCATGGAACTCGTCCACGAACTACTCAAGAACAAGAATCTCGTGAAGCACTGCCTGGCGGTGGAAGCCTGCATGCGCGAGATGGCGCGGCACTTTGGCGAGGATGAAGACCTCTGGGGCCTGGCGGGCCTGATGCACGACGCCGACTATGAAGCCACCGAGAAAGACCCGGCCCAGCATACGGTGCTCATGGCCAAGCTGCTGCAAGAGCGCAACTGCGATCCTAGGGTGATCCACGCCGTTCAGGCCCACAGCGACGAACACGGCGTCCCGCGCGAAAGCCTCATGGACAAAGCCCTCTACGCCTGCGATAACCTCTCCGGTCTCATCATCGCCTGCGCACTGGTGCGTCCCGATAAGAAGCTCGCGTCGGTCACACCGAAATTCGTCATGCGCAAGTATAAGGAAAAGGCGTTTGCCGCATCCGCCAAACGCGAGGAGATCGAGACCTGCAGCGGCATCGGCTTCACGCTGCCGGATTTCGCCGCCATCAACCTGACGGCGCTGCAAGGGATTTCCGACGAACTGGGGCTCTGAAAGGGACTGCTAAGGGTGCACAGAACAGAGCCTGCGTTACAGGCGCCCCGCCCAAGTTGACGCGCAACATACAGGGCAAGGAGCGGGGGTCAAGCCCCCGCGCTACAGCGGCCAGGCCACGCATTCCGTCATTTGCATGTTGAATTAGGCAGGCAAGTGAGCGATGTTCGCGCATTGAGCCAGAAGCGCCTTTTCCGTCATTCCCGCGAAAGCTCGCCCCCGCACAGGGGCGCGGAATCCATCTTCTCCGGACTAGCCCTTGCTGTAAGGAGCGTGCGTGGCGAGTATCTCCCTCAAGGAGATCTGCACCAAGTGCAGCGAATAGCGGGGGACAAGCCCCCGCTATACTGCCTGGAAATCGCCACTTGCATGTTGAATAGGCAGGCTAGTGTGCGATGTTCGCGTATTGAGCCAGAAGCGCCTTGTCCGTCATTCCCGCGAAGGTGGGAATCCCATCAATGCGGGCGGGACGCCCACGTTCCCAGGGAGCGTCATTCCCGCGAAAGCGGGAATCCATCTTCTCCGCAATCCCCCTGCTACCTGCCAGTCTTGGCGACCGGTTAGGCGGAGGCAAGTATGTACGCGTCTGTTTGGCGGGGAGGCGCGAACGCAGCAGTCAAAAGGCAGCGTGCATGTGGCAAAACAGCGTACTCTGCCAGGAGTCGATTAACTGGGGCCGCTTGCCTCGTATTGAGGCCGATCGGGCCACCCGAGCCCGGTGTTAGAACGGCAATTCTTCGCCAATTCCTTGTGCTTCGGCTTGGCGCAGCACGTGAACGGCAGCGTAGAGGTCTTCCGCGGCGATGCCCTGTGATTCATAGACCGTGATCGCGTCGAGCGGGCGGTTGACCGGATGCCGTCCCGCCACCACCTGGCCGATCTCGATCACGTCTTCCCACTGCACGATGCCGGGCTCCACTGCCGCCAGCAGATCGCCGCACTCGATCTTGGCCCCCTCCAGGGAATCGGTGGTGATGAGCCAGGCGCGCCGGAGGACCTCGGTATCCACCTCCTGCTCCACGAGCATGTTGTTGCCGGCGGCGTTGACGTGCGCACCGGGTCTGAGCCACGCGCCCGCCAGCACCGGCTGCTTGCTATCGGTGATGGCCGCCACCACGTCGGCAGGCTCGATGGCTGCCTGCGCGCTGCCCGCCGCCTCAACCGCGATCCCTAAAGACGCCGCCATTTCTTGCGCAAACGCCTCCCGCCGCTCCGCATTGCGGCTATAGACGAGCACCCGCTCAATGGGTCGCACCGCGCAGATCGCCTGGATCTGCGTCGGCGCTTGCCGGCCGGTGCCAAGCACCCCGAGCACCGCCGCGTCAGGATTCGCCAGGTGCTTGGTGGCAATGCCGCTGGCAGCCCCCGTCCGTATGGCCCCGAGCAGCCCGGCCTCCAATACGGCGAGCGGCCGTCCGTCCTCGGTGCTGTAGAGCGTGACCAGGAACTTTGCGCCCTGCCGCGTGGTGGTATAGACCTTGTGCCCAAAGACGCCGAGACCCCCGTCGCCGGCCGACATGACGTGCATCATGCCGCCGGGCAAGCGGATGCGGCGACGCGGCTGGTTGCGCGCCTGACCCGTGCCCAAGGCATGAAAGCAGGCCTCCACCTGCTCCAGCGCCTCGTCCATCGGTAGCAACTGCCGCACGTTCTCTTCCGTCAGAAACCGAGCCATCGAACGGTCTTCCCTTCTTCTTTGCGGATTGGTGTGCCTGGTAGGTACCTGTGTCGTCAATGCACTGCGCGTTCTGAACCGGCGCATTGGCAGCATAGTACCATGCACGCGTTCACTGGTCGTAGGGCCGCACGCGCGGGTCGTCGCTCGGCGCATTCCTCCCCGCCGGACGTAGCCGATGCAGACTGATCTCGGCATGGGGTCACGAGTCCTGTCATTCGAGTACCGCCTTGTCTCTCCGAGCACAGTGTCAAACACCGTTCACGGTAACTGGAATTCGTATCCTCGAGATTCTACTTCGTGGAATTCGTCCTCAGGCTGTGCGGGACGCTTCAGAATGGCCGACCAGGGACCGGCGTTGCGCGTGAGCGCGCACTATGCCACGTCAGTCCGTTCATCCGATCTCTAAACCAAACAGCTCAGATACGATACCTGCCGCAATTGACGCTCGCGCGAATGCCTCCGTATAATGCAGGTGAGGCCAGCGTTTGACCTTGTTCGGCGCGGCCGGGGCCCATAGCTCAGCGGTTAGAGCTGCTCCCTCATAAGGAGAAGGTCCCTGGTTCGAATCCAGGTGGGCCCACTTGTCTGCGTCCGGCGTTACCGGACCGTGTGCCGGCGATCGCCATTGCGCCGGCATCCGCAGCGGTAATGCAGCACTTGTCAGCGTTAGTCGCGCACACTCAGGCTCCAAATCCGCACCCTCTCCCTGAGGGAGAGGGCCGGGGTGAGGGTGCACGATAGTGGCGATGACACGTTGCCGAGGTAAAAGGTTGGCGCAGGCGCACTTGGCGGGGTAGCTCAAAGGCAGAGCGGGGGACTCATAAGCCCTAGGTTGTGAGTTCGAGTCTCACCCCCGCCACCACACAACGCAAAAGCACTCTTGAGGAAGCACGCTGCAACCCAGCGTGCTTTTGCGCTTAAGGCGTTCACAGAGACTAGCAGGTTGACAGGATTCGGCCAAGTCGTCTAGCTACCCTCTAACTCTATTACGGGTAGGATCTACATAATGCGTGCCCAAGATGCCGGAAGACTAAGTGGTCTGGTTCGTCAGTTAGGCCAAGAAAGTGTACGATGCTGACACCGTTCGCACCACAACGGAGTGTTCGCCTACAACCTGCAAACCAATGAAACCCGCCAACTATTCAGCTACTCTGAACCCCAAGTCTGGTTCCACAACAATACCGTGGTGATCCATGAAGCCTGCCAAAGAACCGATTGAGTCTACGCCGAATGTCTGGAGTGAGGCTAGACTCTGAAGGTCATGCAATTAAGCATTGGGTTTTCTAGGCCGATTGACCGTCTAAGTCTCTTCGTCAAGCGCTTTGCCGCGCCACTCTAGCGGTTTGCCTGTTCTCGGATCAACCGCACCTACTAGACTGGGGGGGATCTTGGGGTCGGCACGCGCTCCATCTAACTGCTCTTGTGTTAGATTCTTCACGTCCCGAAGGTCCGCGCCGGATAGAATCGCTCCCTCGAAATTCGAGCTAATTAGGCTCATTCTAGAGTGCGAGCTGGGTGGGCCCGGTCCTCCAAAGTAGGCGTTGGTCAGGTCCGCTCCCATGAGCCTTGCTTTGGACAAGTCAGCTCCAATGAGATTTGTATTAGAAAGGTTTGCCAACACTAATCCTGCAGAGTTCAGATTCGCTTTCACCAACCAAGCACCAGTCAGGTTCGCTGCCCCAAGATTTGCATAGGATAGATTCGCTCTCGTGAGCCAGGTACCGGAAAGGTTTACACCTTGAAGTTCAACACGAGAAAGATCCGCATCCCAAAGTTCAATTCCTGGGATGTCGGCGAAGCGCAAGTCCAACCTATAGCCCACACTCGGTTCGAGCACGATACTCGACCGTCCCCGGACACGGACTGCCTCCATGACAGCCTTTACGTCCTCCCGCACTTGCGAATCCGAATCAGCTAGCCCCAATGCCTCGAGGGATGTCTGATACCTAGCCATGACATCCTGAGTCATCGTCGGACTTAGCTCAATGCCTCTCGGCTCCGACTTAAGCCTCGAGTCCCTAGTTGGATGGCGCACAAAAGCACAGAAGAGACGCATAATCTGAACGTGGTACTGCTTCGGATGCTCTTCTGCTAGACGTTGTAGTGCGTAAATGCCACCTAAACGCACCGAAAGAACGTCGTTGCCAAGCATTTCGGCGCCTTGTTGGTAGCGGTCGTTCAATAGACCCTGTTGTGCAGTTCCGGACTGTCGCTGGGCCACGATGCTTCGCCACACGGCAAGCGGCAAGGCGATTACTCCCGCAATCAACAACCCGACATTGCGAAGCATCGTAGAGTTAGTTTCCTGCCATTCTTCCCCACTCTGTGAAGCACCCAACCAAATCCAGAGATCGTCGCTTAGCCAGCTCCAGTATTGGATGGTTAGCCACACGCTGACCAATACCGCGGCCGTGAAGAATGGCCATGCACGCAGCCGCGTCTTTGCCCGTGCTAGGATCAAGACTCTACGAAGTCTCTGTTTGACGCGGCGACAACGTGCCACCACCTCCTTCCAGCCTCTACGTACCATTTGAATGGGTTCAATCCATACCTTGTTGACTGACCATCAGTAAAGCCGCAGACCGGATGCCGCCACTGTGATGCTGCCTCATACGATACACATCGCCAAGAATCCTGTCGGAGAAGGAAGCCGGTTCAGTCGATTAGCTTTCGCAGTTCGACTGCTATCTCGTCGGCGCTCTTTAGCGATGTATTCAGCGCTACCCTATCCGCCAAGGTTGGGCTGAATCGAGCAACCTCATCTTTGGAAACTTTGTGCCAGATCGGCAAGATTCGGGCAGGTCCTTGGTTTTCGATCACATAGAGGCCATTCAACTCTCTTTGCGGCCATCCTTTGCTAAAGAAGTGTTCAGACAATATCACTACGCCAAAGCGGGAGCTTGCCAGCCCTCGGTCTATGCTACGGCGCAGGCTGTCACCAACCCTTAGTGAAAAATCGTCGTACCAGACCCTCGCTCCTTTAGATTGAAGCGCTTCCACCAAAGCGTGAACGAAGTCCTCTTTGTCCTCACTTGCGTGGGCAACAAAAAAGTCATAGCTATCTTCTTCACGGGCATCCAAGACCGAATTGAGCGGCAACCTTGCGTAACCCAGAATGTCGCGTGTGATCCGTTTTTCATGTGCCTCGCGATCCCGAGTTAGCCGTTTCTGCCTATCATCGCTATTCTTACGTTCCCTTTCCTCATCACGCAATTGCCGTTCTTGATAGGTGCGCAGGTTCTTGGACCTGTCTGCGATCTTGCTGGAGATGTCTGCGCGTTTCTTCTTCACTGCAGCAAGGTCTTTGCTGGCCCGCTCAATTTCTCTCAACTTGCTCTGAGCCATAGACCGGCTTCCGGTCCGGGCCAGTGATTCATTTGACCGATTAATCTTCGCTATTAGATCAGCTTCTTTCTTGAACTCTCGTGCTTCTGCCTGTTGAAGGTCTGCAATTTCCTTGCTGAGCCGGTTGATTTGGCTAGTATAGGTCATGCCTGCTACCCATGTCCTTCTAAGAGTGGTATTTGAAAAGTCGGCAAGTACGTGCATCACTCAACACTGTTAACACCAGTATATCCATTTGGGATTCCCGATTACTGTGGCTAGTCCCGCGAGGCTCCATTGGATAATCGTCAGCATTTACTGTCACCAAATGGCTGTAGAGACGTACCTATAGTGCAAGTTCCTCAGGCAAAACCGTGCCGCCTCACCCCACGCAGATGAATAGGATGGGGATGTCTAAGCTCTAGGCGTTAGCCAGATAGGCGTCGGCGGTGAGGAGGGAGAGTTCGTGGGAGCGGGCGGCGAAGAAGGCATCGTAGGTGCCGAGAGATTGGTGGCAATGCCTGGCCGGGCAGGCCGCGCGCTTCTCACGACGAGAGTCTCCGGTGGCTGCGGTCTCGCCGGCTTGAACCGCCACGTGTAACGGGTCCTACTCCTCCTGCTGGAGCGCCCGGCGCACTTCGGCGATGAGTTTGGGGTCGGCCTTCAGGCGGATGGCGTTCTGCAGATCGGACTGTGCCCGGGCAGTGCTGCCAGTGTAGCCGTATGATAGCGCGCGGAACGCGTAGGCGCGCGCGTGGCGGTCGTCGAGCTGGATGGCGCGGCTGAACTCGGAAATAGCGCCGTCGAAGTCGCCGAGGTCGTAATACGTCAGCCCGCGCTTGAAGTGCAGCGCCGCCGTATTCGCCGCGGTCGTGGTTGCATCACCGGACGCAGCGCGCTCCACATCTTCCCTTTTTAGCGTGTAGTAGGCGAGCGGGTGGCTCGTGTACGCATTGGACAGGAGAACCGGAATCTCGCCGCTCGCATAGCCCTTCTGACGCTCGTAGTAGTTCTTATAGATGAAGGCGTTGTGGCGGTCGTAGTGTCCGGCCAATTCCGACCACGGTGTCGTGGCTACCCAGGAATAATCCAAAACAGGCGGCTGCGCCTCCGGCGCGGGCGCGCCTCGTAGGTCACAACCGACAAGCACGAGCGCCCACACCATGCAGAACAAGAGAACCGGTTTCGGTGTTCTCATGCCTCATCCTCCCCGTGCGTGCCGAGCCTTACCCTATTTCACCACGTCAATGTAAACACTTGCTACCCTGCGGCAGCCGGTTTGCCGCGCCTTTGACCATGTACCGACGCCGCGTGCAAAGGCTCTTGCTCCGCTCACTGCGTAGAACTCACCCTTCACCCCACACCGCAGGTTGCAAACGTGTCCTGAGTACTTCGGCAGGCTCAGCACAGGCTCTGCCGAAGGGCCTGCGCTACCGGAGATGGTAGTGCGCTCTCGACAGTGGCCGCTTGCATTTTGCTGTCACTCATAGGGCAGCGAGGCAGCGCCAGCCGGTCCCACCGGGTAGACCACCACTGCTGCCGGCAACCATCTTGCCCCAATCTCCTGCGTTAGACCCCGGCGATCCGTCGCGTTGGGGCGCAGCGCGGTTATTCGTACACCGTCTCGCCGGTCTTGTTGGCGTTGATGAAGTCCCAGTCAAGTTCCACGCCGATACCCGGTCCGTCGGGCACGGCCACGCAGCCCTCGGCATCCACTGAGTACAGTTCGTCACGCCACTTCGGGTCGGCGTAGATGGGCGCTTTGGTGTGTTTCACGTTGGGGTGTACCAGGCCGAGTTCGTAGTAGTTCGTGTTGCGAATGGCCGCCATGCAGTGACGGTGGGCCAAACCGCCGCCGTGCAATTCCACGTCCAGCCCGTAGGCTTCCGCCAGCACGGCCAGCTTCATCACACCCGTAATGCCGCCGTCACGTCCACTGCCGGCGCGCAGGTAGTCAACGGCCCCGGCGTGAATGGCGTCGGCCTTGGTTTCCAGGCCGCGGATGTGCTCGCCCATGAGCAGCGGCGTCTTGATGAACTGGCGCATTTTGGCGTGGACAAATTGGGAAACGCCGCCGCCGCGGAAGGCATCTTCATACCAGAAATACTGCGCTTCGTCGCAAGCGCGGCCGACTTTCAGCACGTCGTCAAACGTGCCGAACGCTCCCGCGGGATCGAGCATGATATCCATGTCATCACCTACGGCATCACGGATGGCGAGCACCGCCGCCACCTCGCGCGTAATCGGCGCGCCGATCCAGCCGTGGATCTTGAATGCCGGATAGCCGTATTCCTCCTTGCAGTGCAGGGCAAACTCACCGTAGTCTTCCGGCGTGCTCAGGCCGCCGTTCTCATCGCCGTGGTACGTGCTGGCGTAGCAGGGCAGGCGCGTGCGCCAGCCGCCAAGGAGCGCAGAAATCGGCACACCGGCCAGCTTGCCGGCGATGTCCCACAGGGCCACGTCGTGGTCGCCGGGCGGCGTGGAGGTGCTGCCGCGAAAGAGACGTTTGAGGTCTTGCCAGATGATCTCGCGTTCGAGCGGATTGCGCCCCAGCAGATAGTTGGCCGTGCGGCTGTCGATGCCGCCGGGGACTTCGCTGCGCACGCCCGCGTCGGTCTCGACCATCAGAATGCTACCGCCGCCCGCGAGCCGAGCACCCTCTTGGTACACCATGTCAAAGCCATACGCGTCTTCCAGCGTAAGGTTCTCGATTTCGTGCCCGTAATGTACTACGACAATGCGCGTGATCTGCGGCGCTGCGCCCATGGTTTACCACTCCTCGTTTTGCAGTATTCAAGCCAAGTTTGATAGTAGAGTACCATCTTGAGGGGCTAAGCAAATGGAGTTTTCCAAAACACTGGTCTCATGGTTCGGCAATGGCTCCCGGAACCGGCCCCGGTAGCGCAGGCCCTTCGGCAGAGCCTGTGCTGAGCCTGCCGAAGTACTCAGGACACGTTTGCAACCTGCGCCCAGCCAATGAGATAAACCGGCACGGCTCCTTCATCCCACTACGCAACCGCCCGGCGGCTATGCATCTATTCAACGCTCCGGCCGCGCCAAATCGGCTTCGGCACGCGGGTGAAGAGCGTTCTCTATGCTACAATGGGCCTTACTGGACTGCAGAATCACACCACTTGACATTCTCGGGACGCGGAGGCGTTAAGGAACATGAGCCAACCGGAAGAGCCGGAGACTACGACCAGGTCGGAGACTACGACAAGGTCGGAGTCGGAGACTGGGACGGAGTCGACGGCTGTGAAGCAAGAAACGACAAGTGAGGTAGAGACACCTGCGGGCGCATCAGCGGATGCCGCCGCACCTGAGGCTGCCGTGGCAGGTGCTGGAGAGGATGTCGCGGCCGCAGCCGCGCCGGTGGAGGAAAAGAAGGTCTCAGAGGACTACCAGCCCCAGGAATTCGAGCAGGACTGGCAGGCGCGGTGGCGCGAGACCAAGCTCTACAAGACCGAAGACAGCGAGGACAGCCGCAAGACCTTCTATTGTCTCGACTTCTTCCCCTATCCTTCGGGTGACGGCCTCTCCGTCGGTCACTGCCACAACTATATTCCCACGGACGTGATTTCCCGCCAGATGCGTATGCGCGGCTATAACGTGCTGCATCCCATGGGCTGGGACGCGTTCGGTCTGCCCGCTGAGAACCGCGCCCGGGATACGGGCATCGCGCCCCGGCTGACCGTGGACCAGAATACCGCCAATTACAAACGCCAGCTCGACCTGATCGGTTGCTCGTTTGATTGGGACCGCGAGATCGACTCCAGTTCGCCGGAATACTACAAGTTTACGCAGTGGCTCTTTCTGTTGATCCACCGCCGCGGCCTGGCGTACAAGGCCAAGGGCCAACAGTGGTGGTGCCCGTCCTGCCAGACCATTTTGGCCAACGAACAAGTTCACGACGGCCGCTGCTGGCGCTGCGACTCTTTGGTAGAGAAGAAGAGTCTGGAGCAATGGTATTTCAATATCACGAAGTACGCCGACCGCTTGATTGATGACCTGGAGAAGATCGACTGGCCGGAATCCACCAAGGAGATGCAGCGCAACTGGATTGGCCGCAGCGAGGGCACGGAGGCCGTCTTCCTGACGGAATTCGGTGACGAATTGCGGGTCTTCACCACGCGCGCGGATACGCTGTTCGGCGCTACCTTCATGGTGCTGGCGCCGGAGCACGAACTGGTGGACAAGCTCACGAAGCCGGAGCAGAAAGAGGCCGTGGACCGCTACGTGGCCGCCGCCGCGCGCACGGAGGAGACCGAGCGCCAGTCCGCCGAGCGCGAGAAAACCGGCGTCTTCACCGGTTCCTACGCCATCAATCCGGTGAACGACGAGCACATTCCCATCTGGATTGCCGACTACGTGCTCGTAACCTACGGTACCGGTGCCATCATGGCCGTGCCCGCCCACGACCAGCGCGACTTCGAGTTTGCGCAGAAGTTCGGCTTGGATGTGCGCGTGGTCGTGCAGCCGCCGGACGACGTGGACTGGGACGTATCCGACGCCTACGAGGGCGAGGGCACTCTGGTCAACTCCGGCGCGTTTGATGGTGAAACATCCGCTTTAGGCGGAGACAACATCACGCAGTGGCTGCATGAGCGCGACCTGGGCGGACACAAGGTGCAATTCCGCATGCGCGATTGGCTGATCTCGCGCCAGCGCTACTGGGGCGCGCCCATTCCCATGATCAAGTGCCCGAAGTGCGGGTGGGTGGAGATGCCCACACCCCAGTTGCCGGTGCTGCTGCCCGAAATCGACGACTTTCAACCGACGGGCGACGGGCGTTCGCCGCTGGCCAAGGTGGGTTCGTTTGTCGCCACCACGTGCCCCGACTGCGGCGGCCCCGCCGAGCGCGAGACGGATACGATGGATACCTTCGCGTGCTCATCGTGGTACTTCCTGCGCTTTGCCGACCCGCAGAACGACGAGTTACCGTTCGGCCTGGACAAGGCGCGCCACTGGCTGCCGGTGGACCTGTACGTCGGCGGCGCCGAACACGCCACCATGCACCTGATCTACGCGCGCTTCTGGACGAAGGTCATCAAGGACGCCATGCTCATCGACTTCAACGAGCCGTTTGCGAAACTGCGGCATCAGGGCGTCGTCCTGGCGCCGGACGGAACCAGAATGTCCAAGAGTCGCGGCAACGTCATCGGCCCGGATGAAATGGTGGAGATGTACGGCGTCGACGCGCTGCGGGTGTATGAGCTCTTCATGGGCCCCTTCGACCAGAACATTAGCTGGAACACCGAGGGTATTCCCGGTGCGCGCCGCTGGCTGGTGCGCGTGTGGAACATGCTGCTGGGCCGGGTCGAGCAGGGCAGCGAACCCATGCCCGTTGCGGAGGCCGAGCCGGAGTTGACGCGCTGGATCAATCTCGTCATCCAACGCGCCGGTGAGGACATCGACACCATGAAGTTCAACACCATGGTTGCCTACTTCATGGAGTTCACGAACTGGCTCTACAAGGTCTACTCGCCGGAACTGGCGGCTACGGAGACCTGGAAGCAGGCCATGGAGCAGTTTCTGATTGTGCTGGCGCCGGTCGCGCCGCACATGGCGGAGGAAATCTGGGAACGCTGGGGGCATGAATACTCCATCCACCAGCAGAAGTGGCCGGAATTCGATGAGGATCTGATCCAGGAAGAGACGTTTACGCTGGTCGTCCAGGTGAATGGCAAGGTGCGCGACACCGTCGAGGCCAGTGTCTCGCTGGATGAGGAAGGCGCCCGCGCGTTGGCGCTGGAAAGCGAGCGTGTACAGCAGTTCTTGGATGGCAAAGAGGTAAAGCTGGTGAAGTACGTGCCCGGGCGTTTGGTAAACGTGGTGGCGGGCTAGGCCCCGGCTGTGCCCTTCAGGGGGTCCATCGAATAGCCTTTTGGCCCGGGAATTGCTTGTCTTTGGGCGAATTGTCGCCCCGCGTACTTTCCGTTGACTTCCTATCCCTGTAATCTGAAATCATGCTGATCGGTGCATACCCAAATTGCGGCGTCAATCAGCAGTTCTGGCCCAAAGAAAGCCTGAATGAACTGATTGAAGTGTGAGCGCTTAATCCGTTCGCCCTGAGCCTGTCGAAGGGTGAACACACGGCCCGTTCGCCCCCGTATCAGGTACGGGGCAGGCTCTGAGCCTGTCGAAAAGGGAACACACAGTCCGTTCGCCCCGAGCCCGTCGAAGGGTGAACACCCAATCCGTTCGCTCTGAGCCTGTCGAAGGGCAGGCGGGTTGAAGGAGAGACATTCACGGATAGCGTTGTTGCGAAACAAAGTGTTGCGTGACCTCTAGGAGGAGTTTGACAATGCGCAGACGAAATCTGCTCTACGGTTTGGCTAGTGGCGCCGCGGCCGTTGGACTGAGCGCATGCGGCCAGTCGCTGGTCGGGCAGCAAAGCACCGGCGTCGCAACTGTTGACGTCAGCGATCTCCCCGTGCTCGGCAAAGCGCCGGAGCTCATTGACACGACGTGGATCAACTCGGAGCCGCTCACACTCGCGGGATTCAAGGGGAAATCGGCGGTTGGGTTAGCCTTCTGGACCTACGGCTGAATTAACTGCCTGAACGATATCCCCGGTCTGGTGGATATACATAATTCCTACGCGGACGATCGCTTCACGCTGATTAGCATCCATACGCCCGAATTCAGCCACGAGAAGGTCGTCGACAACGTGCGCAAGGCCGTAGACCGGCTTGGCCTGCCGTATCCCGTCGCCATCGACAACGACTTCAAGATTTGGCGGTCGTTCGGCAACCGCGCCTGGCCGACCCTGTATCTTATCGACCGCCAGGGCGACGTGCGCCTCGCCAAGGTCGGCGAGGGCCGCTTCGGCATGGTGCGCGGCGCGATTGAATACCTCAAGGAGAATGAGGCCTAAACCCCCCGCGCAGTTGAGACCCCATCCCGGCTTGCGACGGCAAGACAGAAACATACTCGAAAAGCCACTGGGGTCGCGGCAATACCGTGAGGTCTACAAGGGGGAAGCGCCGGGGTACCGCTACGGCAAGGTCTTGACAGGCGCGCCATTGCGGGACTTCTCCACATTCTCAATGCGAATTCCCGACCTGATAGTGCGCATTGACACAGTCTCTCCTACCAAAGCACACTTGCAAAACCCGCAAAAGATGGTAAAGTAGAGGCATTGTGGTAGTTGGCCTGGTAGTGCGTCGGTACTAGATTGAACGCGAAGAGGATGTGTCTGCGGTCTCGCCCTTGTGCGTCGCCCGGTTGCGAACTTTCGTAGAGGCTTAGTGTCCGCTTACCTTTCCAGGCGTGTTTGTGGGAAAGGAGAATTAACACCGCAGATAAGTGTTAGCGCATCGCTGGGAGCGTCTCACGGCTACGTTAGTTAGTGTGGCGGTTATTCTCTCCAAAGTGTTGCGCACCAGCAACGCCGTGCAGGATACGGGGTGCACAGAATGCACCGCGAGTTTTTTTGTTTTGAATATGCATTTGGGTCTGCTGACCGGCGGCGTCAGGCGGCAGTCTGAGAAAAGGAATCGACTGTGAATATTTACGTAGGGAACCTTCCCTATTCGACGACGGATGAAGAATTGCGAACGTTGTTTGAAGAGTATGGCGAGGTCGCTTCGGCCTCCGTCATCTTGGATCGTGACACCGGTCGCTCACGCGGCTTTGGCTTTGTTGAGATGCCATCCCAGGCTGAAGCCGAGGCGGCAATCAGCGCCCTGAACCAGAAGGACATGGGCGGTCGCGCGCTAAACGTCAACCAGGCACGCCCACGCGGCGAGCGTCGGCCACGCGAATTCAATCGATCGCGTTCTTGGTAGTCCACTCCCATCGCTGCTACGTGTGAGCCCGCAGGGCTCGCCGTAACCAGCAGCGTGCCAAAAAAGCAAAGTGGCAGCCCTTTACCCAGCAGGGCATGAGGGCATTAAAGCTGCGGGCCGGTAGGCCCGCAGCTTTGCTTTTAGTCTGAGCCTCTTGGTGAACTCGCGACGGATTGAGTGACAGAGGTACTACCAGGATAGTCCCCACAGACGTATCACACGCCTCGACCCCTGCTTCAGGCCGGCGCCGCCTCTTTGCAGCGCCGCAGGTGCTCGATGGCGCTCCGGCGAATTACCGGCTCGGACTCCGACGTGAGCGACGTGAGCGCGGGTTCCATGCCGCCCTGCGCAAACGCGTCGGGTACCGGCACGTAGCCAACGTCGCGCGCGGCCCGGCTGAGCACGATGGTGTGCAAAAAGGGTGACGCCTCCTGTATCGCGGTCACCGTTTCCTGAAAGATTTCGCCAGGGAGCGCGACCAGCGCAATATCGTCTCCCAGCGTGATTGCCCGGATGGGATATGTGAGACAGGTGTTCTCGTGGAACCGTTCGAAGAGATACCGGCGATATCGGGCCCGCGAGTTGCGAAGATCAGACCGCATTTCCGCGGCCTCCTCGGCTACGCGCCGGACCGGCACGCTGGCCTGGGCGCGGTGAATTGCTAGCTCGGGTGTCTGCTTTGGAGCGATCTGCTCAAATGTGTAGAGCGCCTGCGCGCCAAGAGCGCGGCCGATGCGGCGGGCCGAACGGACGCCAACCGCTTCCGTCGGAATTTGCTGGCCGATGCTCCCCTGGGTAAAGACAATGGGGATGCCGGCGGTTTTGCGGAATACCGCCGCGACGTGCTGCGGATAGTCCGCGGTTAGGTCGCCGTAGCGATCGTCCGAGCAGAGCGCATGGCAACCGAAATTCACCAGCGCGCCGAGTTGCTCTCCCGCGATGGTATCAAAGCGCATGACGCGCACCGCATCGTCGACGTCTTGCTCAATCCAATTGGAATCTGTGGGCAGTGGCGAACTGAGGCCCACCATCTCCACGGCGCCTTCCGGCGTGAGCCAGCGGCGATTGCGCGCGATGCCGGGAGCATGCCCGACGCCCGCCGCGACACGAACAGGCGTAAGGGATTCCAACGCATGGCGAATGCCGGCCGCGATGCGCTCCGCGCACTCCGCCTCAAAGTCGTTGATGATGAGGTCCTGCGCGAAGACGATGATGTACGCGCCGTAGTGCGAGATTGGCGACATGCCCACGTGCGAGGGTGAGAAGAGCAGTGAATCGCTGCCGATCCCCGTCCCAGCCAGGTGCGCACTGACCCGCTCCTCGAAGTCGCCGCCCAGCTCGAAAACGTCAATTCCGGCCAAGACCGCCGTCTCTGCGCCCTGCCGCAGCACACACAGCCGCGCCATGAGCGGATCGTGCACCGTAAAGCTCCGCCGCCTCCGCTTGCCGTTCTGCGTTGTCTCTATGGCAGGGGTTATGTCAATTTCCGCAAAGGCAGCCAGCAGTGGTTCGGTCATATGGAAGTCTCCCGCTATGTGTGGGGCGTTCGGGGTGCGCTAGAGTTTCTTGAACCTTGCGTTGAGTCTGCAAGAGTGAACTCGTCGCTTCGGCGAGACCATATCCCGCTGAATCTTCCCGCAAGCGACACGGCGGGACGGCAGTCACACATATGGCGTTTGGTGTCTACGCTACCACGCAAGACCCGTCGTCTCAATCTAGCGGCGCCGGTGTCCGACCATGCTCCCGACGCAAACTCAAGCGGGCGCCACTCCCTGATGTGGCATTCGTGGTGTACCCTCTAAATTCCTACCTCCTCTAGCGTTCTGATCGGGACACGAGTACCCTAGAGGAAATCAAACTCTTGGGAAGACGCAGGAACTGCCTTGCCACAAGACTTTCTGAACCGTTTGCAACAAGGGCCGGTGCTCGGTGACGGCGGCTACTTTCTGGAACTTGAGCGCCGTTGTTTGGGCAGCTATAGAAATGGCGTGCCGTTGGCGGTGCTCGATCACCCCGACGGCGTCCTGGAACTCCACCGCGAGTTCGCGCGGGCGGGAGCTGAAGTCTTGCAGGCCGTGACCTGGGGCGTTGGCGCGATTGACAGAGAAGCGGAATTGCACCGCACGGCCGTGGAACTGGCGCGTGAAGCCGCCGGACCGGGCCGCTACGTGGCCGGTACGCTCAGTCCCTATTTCGGCAAACGCCGGCCGCAGCTTTCCGCCGCGGACCGCCGCGAGGTTGCGGCCTTTTTCGACCGGCGCGTCGGCCAGCAGCTCGCTGCCGGCGTAGACCTCTTCATCATCGAGACCTTCCACACGGTTGAGGAAGCAAGCGTAGCCATTCCTTTCGTCAAGCAAGCGGGAATTCCAGCGGTCGTCACGCTGACCTATCAGGAGTACGACGTCACTCGCGACGGCCTCTCACCGGCGGAAGGCGCGCGGCGCCTCGCGGACAACGGCGCCGACGTGGTGGGCATCAACTGTCACCGTCCGCCCCACACTCTCCTACCCCTGGCGCGGCAAGTGCGCGCGGCCGTGGACATACCGGTGTGCGTACAGCCTACGGCCTACGAACTGGAACCCGGCGCGGTGTACAACCGCGAAATCGTCGTGCCGGGCCTCTGGACGACCGTGGAACCGCGCGTGCTCTCGCGCTTCGTCGCGGCGGAATACGCCAAGGAAGCGGCGGGCATCGGCATCGACTTCATCGGCGGCTGCTGCGGCATGCTGCCCTACCACATCCGCGCCATGGCGGACGCGCTCGGCAAGCCGGTCACGCTGCCGGACAGAGAGCGGAGCTACGCTGTCGGCAACGAGTGAGAATTGAGAGAATGGGGCTGAGCAGAGCGGCGCATTGGTCGATATTGCGCCCGGACCGGTCTCCTGCTCTCAAGGGCGCAAGGCACGAGCTTTCAGGAATTGCGGCACGCGGGCGGCCCGCAGGGCGTACCGAACAATCTTCTTGGCGGCAGGAGTGAGTCCTCCTTGTAATGCTCAGCGAGTTCAACATTCTTCGCTTGCTGCAGGCGACAAAGTACGCCCTCGCAGGCTTGCGCGACGCTTTCCGCAGCCAGGTGTCCATTCGCCAGGAAATTCTTATACTGGTCGTCATGAGTCCGGTCGCAATCTGGCTGGGCGAGAACGGCGTCGAGCGCGCCCTCATGATCGGCGCGTTGCTCCTCATACTCCTCACCGAACTCCTGAACGCCGCGATTGAGACCACCGTCGACCGCATCGGCACCGAGCACCACGAGCTCTCCCGCAAAGCCAAGGACATGGCCGCGGCGGCCGTGCTGGTCTCGCTCGTCATGGCGGCAACGGTATGGCTGCTCATCTTGCTCGATTAAGCGCTACCACCACGCCGCGAAATGGGTTGGCTCACTGAAAATTGAGTGACGTGTATTGAAGTGAGCTTGTCGTTTTGGGGCGATTTAGTTGTCCTGGGGCGAGCTAGCTGTTCTGGGGAAGGCTTGTTGCCTCGGGGAGAGCTTGTACAAGAGACGCGAATCCGTTCGTGGTGAGCCTGTCGAACCATGATCGCTACGACGGCCCTTCGACGGGCTCAGGGCGAACGGTGTATCTTTGCACCGGACAGACAGTCTCCCCGTTCGTGGTGAGCCTGTCGAACCATGAACGGCACGACGGCCCTTCGACGGGCTCAGAGCCTGCCCCGTACCTGATACGGGGGCGAACGGCGAGGATTTCTAGTCTCGCTTGCTCCGCGAAACGCCAACTGCCGTACCACGCCTCAATAGTCCAGCACGACCGCCAGGGCCTCGTCGGGATGGTCGATGAGGATGTCCACCGCTTTAGGCGCTTCCGCAAAGGGGAAGCGGTGCGTGAGCAGCGGGCCGACGTTGATTTGACCGGAAGCCTGCATCCCCAGCAACGCGTAGAGGTTGCGCTCCTGGTCCCATTGGACGAAACGATTTGGGTAGTCCGTGCGCGCATTTAAGTAATCCTGGTCGCGGCTGCCGGGTCCACGTCCAAACACCCAGCGGATGTCGATTTCCTTCGTGTGGGGGTTGGCATCGGGGTGCCCCACCGTGAAATCGGGTACGAGACCGCCAATCATCATCACCCGTCCGCTGTGCCGCACCAAGCGCACCCCCAAGCGTCCCGGCACGGGCCCGCCGCCGGCGGCCACAAACGAGGCGTCCACGCCCAGCCCGCACGTGTGATCGGCCACCGCCGCCGCCAGTTCATCCGCACTGCCCGCCAACGCTAACTCGATGCCCAACTCACGCGCCTTATCCAAACGAGAGGGGATTATGTCGATGCCGATGGCCTGACCGCCCATCATCCGCACCATCTGTGCGATCATCTGGCCTACGAGCCCCAGGCCGATCACCGCCGCCGTTTCGCCCGGCAGGAATTGCGCGCGGCGCAGGGCGTGCAGGGCTGTGAGACCGATGTTGGCCGTGGCGGCTTCCGCCGTGTCCAAGTTATCCGGAATCTTGGCGAAGCTATGCCTGATTACAAACGCTCTCTCGGCATGGGGCGCAAAGCCGCCACCGACCGCCACCACCCGGTCTCCCGGCGCAATGTGCGACTTGAGGTCGGGTGTTACTTCCACCACGCGCCCGGCTGACTGGTAACTCATGGGTCGCTCGCTGACGGCGCCGGGTTCAGTCCCGTCTTGCCGGGCACGACGCGCCTTGGCTATACCGCCAACTTCCGATCCCGTTCCCAATACCGAGGCAATCGTCTCTATCAGGACGCCGGATTCGCCAAGCGTGGGCTCTTCAACTTCTTTAAGAAACGTCTCGCCACGATTGTTTGCGTACAGGGCGCGCATAGGGTCTCCTTCTCAATTCACAAAACTACTGTAGCCAGATCTCGACATAAGTATGTCCGGAACCGGCACTGTCTTAACTGGCCACCGTAAGCGTAACTTGACGGATCGACAATGTTAGTTACGCAAAATGCACTCCACTCGTCATTCCGGCGGAAGCCGGAATCCATCTTCCCCTACTCCTGGACTCCGGCTTTCGCCGGAGTGACGGAATTAGATTGTCTAGTGACGGGATTTGATGATCTGATGGAGCCGCTCTGCCTCCTTACTGCGCTCTCTTCGAAGTCTCCGGCCAGCGCCATCTCGCCTGGCGGCGCAGACCGGCATCCCACGCTGCGGTGAATTCTGCCCGCCGCTCCTTGGAGAGATACGCATAGCCGGGTGTCGCCATGCCGGGGATCCGGATCAGCGGCGGCTCTTCGGCTTCCCACGCGTCGAGCCGCGCCGCCAATGCGTTCAAGACGGAAGCGTGTGCCGGGTCGTCAACCAGATTGCGCATCTCCCCGGGGTCTTCCAGCATGTCAAAGAGCTCCCAACGCATCTGAAAGTCTGCCCCGTAGTCGATCAATTTGTACTCAGGCGTGCGCAGCATGCGCTGGGTGCCCAGCATGTACGCTTCCTGGCGCGTGTACGGTACGCCGAGCATCCACGAAAACGCCTCATTCGGCCAGCCCGCGCTATCCCCGGCGCACAAAGGCGCGAGACTCCGGCCCTGCACACCCTCCGGAACCGGCAGGCCGCAGAGGTCGAGCACGGTGGGCACGATGTCGACGTGCCCGGTTATTTCGTCTACCACGCGTCCGGGGGCCAAGCCAGGCAGGAAGGAATCGGGCGCCTGCACGATCAGCGGCACGTGCGCCGCGCCCTCGTACATGACTTGCTTGTACATGCGGCCATGGTCGCCCATCATGTCGCCGTGATCCGACATGAACATGATGATGGTGTTGTCCGTCAGGCCGCGCCGGTCGAGTTCGGCCAGGACAATGCCGATGTCGTGGTCCACGTGGGTCGTCGCGGCATAGTAGATTGCCGTGATTTCGCGCAGCATTGCCGGATCGTCGATCAAGTGATTCACTTCCTGCGTGCCGCGGGCATCCCGGCGCAGCGCGCCTATTCCGGGCGGAATGTCGGGCAGCGTAATGGACTCGCGATCGTACATCGAGTAGTACGGTTCCGGCTCGACAAAGGGCGAGTGCGGGTCGTGGTAACTCGAAAAGAGAAACCACGGCTTGCCGCTCTGCTCCAGCAGGTCCAGCGCCTCAAGCGTTTGCCGTGTGATCCAACTCGTGTCGATGTCTTCCGGCGGATCGGCGAAGAGCCCTACCCCGCGTCCATGAGGGTCGTCCGGCCAGGGGCACGTGCCCTCTTGAATTCTGTCCCGCTTCAGTTCGCCGTACTTGCCCTTCATGTATGCCTCGTAGCCGCGTTCCGGCGTGGGGCCTTCGGCGCGAAACGTGCGGAAGTCCTCGAAGCCAAATGCGTCTTCTTTGGGATCGAAATGCAGCTTGCCGGCAATAGCGGTCGCGTAGCCGTAATGCTGCATGATGGACGGCAAGAAAACCTCGCCGTCCCGTGTGGGCAGGCCGTTCCAACTGCCCTCGTGTACGGGCACGTGGCGGCCGTTGAACACCGAGTAACGCGCCGGGGTGCAGATGGGGGCGGCGCTATAGAAGTTCGCAAAGCGCACGCCGCGCGCGGCCAGGCCGTCGAGCACCGGCGTCCGGCAAACGGGATGGCCCGCGCAACTGAGCAGGTCCCACCGCATCTGGTCCACCATGATGATAAGCACGTTCGGCTGCTGCTCGCCGTTATGCTCGCCATGCCCATTGCCGGACTGTTCACTCACGATGCCACTCCTCGTTTGGACCAATGCGGATTCTTGCCTCTGGTGCGCAAGCGAATTCAACGCATCCGCCCATCGCCTTGAACCCGGATACCAACATAGTCCACTTGCTACTCGAAATCTGGACTCCCATTCCGCCTACTACGACCAGCGCCGCGCTGCCGAGCGGCGCATGTTCGCCTCCCAGGCCGCGCTCATTTCCGCCCGGCGTTCCGCCGGCACGTACGCATAGCTCGGTGTCGGCATGCCGGGCACGCGTACCGGTGAAGGCTCATCGGCCTGCCATTCATCCAGCCGCGCCGCCAGCGCGTTCAAGACCGAACGGTGGGCCGGGTCGTCGGCCAGGTTGTGCACTTCCGCGGAGTCCTCGGCCATATTGAAGAGCTCCCACTGCATGCGGAAGTCCGCGCCGTAGTCGATCAACTTGTATTCGGGCGTGCGCAGCATCCGCTTCTTGCCGACCTTATACGCTTCCTGGCGTACGAACGGCGCCGCCCGCACCGCCGCGAACGCCTCATTGGGCCACCCGGCGGCGTTGCCGGCGCACAGCGGCACCAGGCTCTTGCCCTGCACGCCCTCCGGAACCGGGAGACCGCAGAGTTCGAGCAAGGTTGGCAGTATGTCTACCTGGCCGGCAATTTCGTCAACCACGCGACCCGGCGTCAATGACGGGTGAATGGACGCTGGGACGTGCATCACGAGCGGCACGTGCGCCGCGCCTTCGTACATCACCTGCTTATTCATGCGGCCGCGATCGCCCATCATGTCGCCGTGATCGGAAAGGAAGATGACAATGGTGTTGTCTGCCAAGCCGCGTGCATCCAGTGCGGCCAGGAGAAGGCCGATGTCGTGGTCCACGTGCGTGGTGGAGGCGTAGTAGATCGCCGTTATCGCTTGCACTACCTCCGGATCGTCGATCACGTGGGCGCGTTCCTGGGTGCCCCGCGCGTCCCGGCGCAGCCGGCGTATTTCGGGCGGAATCTCACGCAGCGGAATAGACTCGCGATCGTACATGGAGAAGTACGGTTCCGGCTCGACGAAGGGCGAATGGGGATCGTGATAGCTGGCAAAGAGGAACCACGGCTTGCCGCTGTCTATAAGCCCATCGAGCGCCTCCAAGGACTGCCGCGTAATCCACGCCGTATCGTAGTCTTCGGGCGGATCGGCGAAGCGTCCCACGCCCTTGCCTCCCGTGCCTTCTTCGATCCTATCCCGCGTGTAGTCGCCGTACTTCCGGGTCATATAGGCGTCGTAGCCGCGTTCCGGCGTCGGGCCCTCGGCGCGGAACGAGCGAAAATCATCGAAGCCGAACGCTTCTTCCCGTGGCGCGAAATGCAGCTTGCCGGCGATGGCCGTGGCGTAGCCATAGTGCTTCAGGATGGAGGGCAGGAAAATCTCGCCATCCTGCGTCGGCCACCCGTTGCTCCAGCCGTTATGGACGTGGACGTGCCGTCCGCTGAAGATCGAGTAACGGGCGGGGGTGCATGTCGGGGCGGCGGTGTAGAAATTCGCAAAGCGCACGCCGCGGGCCGCCATGGCGTCGAGCACCGGCGTGCGGCAAATTGGATGCCCCGCGCAACTCAGCACGTCCCAGCGCATCTGGTCGGCCATGATGAATAGTACGTTGGGCCGGTCTTGCGCGCCGCCGTCCGCACCTTGTCCGTTGGTGGTCTGCTCTTTCACGTCGAAACACTTCTTTCATTTTCAAACCCTAGCGCTAGCGCCGAGGCTTGGCTTGAATGGCGCCAGAGTAATCCCGGCCCAAGCCGTTCGCCCTGAGCCTGTCGAAGGGTGAACGGCTGGAAGAGCAGGTTTTAGTACCTGGACGCCGTTCTCTCCGTTCATACTTCGACAAGCTCAGCACGAACGGAGAGAACGGCATGAGCTCTTACTTCCACTTGTACGACTTGCCCTCGGCTGCGGAGCCTACTGCGTTACAGGCAAAGATTCTCCTGCCCGAGCCCAAAGAACTCATTGGCATTGTCGTGGAGCAGCCGGGCACCGACAATCTTTGCCTGGTCTACCGAATAGAGCCCTTCCTCCACTTTTTCGCTCAGCACGCGCGCGATGTTCTCCCGCGCCATCACGCTGTGGCCGTACGCCAGTTCCACCGGCCCGTAGTCGCCGCCAAAGCCGAAGATCTTGTTGTGGGGAATGGTTTCCAGCCATTCGTGCAGCGTCGCGCGCGCCACGTACGGGCTGATGATGTGCACCCAGCAGAGGTCGACGTAGACGTTTTGGAAGTTTTTTCCCAGCGTGGCGAGTTCGCTTTGGTAGGGATAGCCGGCGTGGAAGATGTCGAAACGCGCTTGCGGATACTGGATGAAGAGGTTCACGAGATGAGTCGGGTTGCTATTCGTAATGATGTTACCGTTGCCGGCGTGGAGGCCGGTATGGATCTGCATGGGAATGCCGTGCTCGATGCAAAGCCGCACCACCTGGTGCATCATGTAGTCCTGCAGCGGTTTGCACTCGGTGAATGTCAAGCCGTCTTGGGTCTTACCATCGCCCTGCGTCCTGGTGCCTGCCACCACCTGCGCGAAAATCCGCTCCGCATCGGCGCGCGGCACGTTATCGTACTGCAAAATGCGCCGGTACGCCAAGCCGCTCTTCACGGTGACCATGCCCTCAGTCTTGGCCTTGGCATAGGCCGCGCCCAAAGCGGAAACGAGATCGTCCAAATCGTAGATACTCTGGCCGGTCTGGCTTTCTAATTCAGCCACGCCAGCGCGGCTGCCCACGCTTATGAAAGAATCAAAGCGCATGGCCGGCGCGAATATGGTCTTGTCCACCTGCGTGGACTGCACGTCGGGGATCGCCAGCACGATGTTCCCGCGTTCCTGCAGGATGTGCCGGTACCAGGCCTCGTGTTGTTGCGAGGCGGTCAGTTGCTCGTTGACGCTTTGGTAGCCCTCCAGAGAGGGCGCGGCGGACATAAGCTCATCAAACCCGAAGAGGTCGCGGCACGCGATGTGTAACGCCTTGGCGTAGCCGGTGGTCTTGGCAAACTGCCAATAGCGCTGAAAGATGTCCCAACGTTCGGCAGGGTCAAGGCCCTGATCGTACATCCGCGCCTGCTCGACAGGCGTCATCCCCGCGGAGACGAGGTCGCTGCCCACGTAGTGGTGCATTTCGGTAGAGAGGAGATCGAGCGACCGCTGCCGCCGGTCTGCCTCGGAGAACGTGTGCTCGTGGGTGTCGATGACCGGCTGGGCCTTGATGGCCTCTTCGATTTCCGAAATTGAAGCAACCGCCACCTACTCATCTCCTTGTGGATTCCACTTTGTCCTCTGTACTGTACTGGTTCGTTGGAGGACGTACAAGCGGTAGTCTGGGCGACGAAACCGCGTCGAGGCGGGAAGTGCAGAGACGTGAATGTCCGCGCACTTAATCGTCATTTCTATGGGAATAGGCGATTATACCTTCGCCCCCGTATCCGGTACGGGGCAGGCTCTGAGCACTGCGACAGGCTCAGTACGAACGGAGAGATCGGTGTGTCGAATTTTGTTAATCACCTCCGCCGTTCGCCCTTCGATCCTTCGACAGTCTCAGGGCAGGCAGGCTTGGGGCGAACGGTATGTTAGCCTATTTTCATGGTTATGACGGGTTGGGTGGCGCACTTCACTGCGTCGCGCAGGGTTCTTGTCCTCAGTGAACGGATGCGCTGACACAGCGCAGAGGAGATGGGTTCCCGCCTGCACGGGAATGACGCTCCCTGGGAACGCGGGCGTCCCGCGGGGGTTTTGCCCTCAGTGTACGGATGCGCTGACACAGCGCAGAGGAGATGGGTTCCCGCCTGCACGGGAATGACGCTCCCTGGGAACGCGGGCGTCCCGCGGGGGTTTGTCCTCAGTGTACGGATGCGCTGACACGGCGCAGAGGAGTTGGGTTCCCGCGTACACGGGAATGACGCTCCCTGGGAACGCGGGCGTCCCGCGGGGGTTTTGTTTTCAGTGAACGGATGCGCTGTCACAGCGCAGAGGAGATGGATTCCCGCGTGCACGGGAATGACGCTCCCTGGGAACGCGGGCGGGACGCCCGCATCGATGGGATTCCCGTGTTCGCGGGAATGACCGTCGACACGCCTCTCACGTTACCCTCTTGCATTCGCCCATTTGCCTACCTCTTTTCAACATACCAATGACGGGCCTGGTTGCAGCTTCCTTCAAGGCAATGACGAGCTGGCTCTTGAACAGTCAACACAGCCTAGCAAGGCCATGGTGATTTCCGCGAAAGCTCGCACCCGCATGGGGGCGCGGAATCCATCTTCTCCAAGAATCGATCTCCCCGGTAGCGTATCGTACACATCGGCCTGAACGGGACGGTAGTAGTGATCCCGTCTATTCCCCTGGTGTACTCTGTGTATGTGTGCCCGGCAGACCCGACCCAAGATGAACCGGAACCAGTGAGACAACCAAAGGAGCAAGCGAACGTGCTGATTTGGTCTGATCCGGCGGACTGGGAAACGTGCGGCAGGGACAACGGCATCGCCATCGATGACGGCGGTGGGTTGCGGCTCGCCGCGAGTCATCTCATCACCCATGAGCCCGGGGCGTTCTCTACCCAGCACGGCGAGGAGCTCTTTCAACATGTCCAGGCCCAGGTGTCATTTGATCTGGGAGAAACCTTGCCTCAAGGGGCCGACTGCTATTTCTACGCCCGCGAGGAGCGGGACAACCGGTGGCCGCTATTGGTAACCGTCAACGGCCACACGCAATCCATCGGGCCCGGTACGCCGCTCGCCGGGGAATTCTCCTGGCACCACATGCGGCTACCGCGTCAACACCTGCGGCCCGGGCAGAATTCCGTCCGCTTTGCCTGCGAGAGCCCCGCTGCCAATGCCTGGATACTCGCCGTCGACACCAACGCTCCCGGTGCGTACAGCCGCAAGAGCGCGGACGGCGGCCTGACCTGGAACGCTGCGGGTCTCGGTTTGGAAGGCGCTCTGTCCGGCGAATACGTGGTCCGCCTTCGGGTACGGGAGCATCCGGCGCGGGGGGTGATCACGAGTTCCATACTCAACGTGGCAACGCTGTTTCCGTCCGCCACCCTCGTGCTGCACTGGCACGCCGTCACGCCGGCTGGCACGAGAGTCGTCGTGCGTTACCGCACCGGCACGCTGCAAGACATGGAGAATGCGGTTTGGCGCGTCGTGGTGAATGCCGCTGCAAATTCAGATGAAGACACAGATTCCCAACCCGACACCGATACGGGACAGGAATCGGCCGGGAACGACGAATTTGGGGCAGCCGAGTTACCAGCTTCAGTTGGCCCATGTATGCAGTGGCAGGCGGAGCTGCGCTCCGGCGACGGCAGCGCGACGCCTGTTCTGCGGGGCGCGGCCCTGCTGCCCAAAGACGCCAATCCTGACGAGACCAGTCCCGTGGGCAAGCTGACTCGCGCTGAGAGCAAAATCTCACCTTCTTACACCTTCACCCACCAGGATCCGGCGGAACCAAAGCTGGGTATTCTGCGCGAGCAGGAACGGCTTGTCGAGATCATCGCGGATGGTGAAACCCTGTGGGAGCAGACGCTGGCGCTGCGGGCTTGGGTAGCGGTGCAGTGGGTGCATCGCGCGCCGCATGAATTTCGCCGCTGCTGCCCGTGGGACGCGCCCACCATTCTCGCGTGGATGCGCGCCGACCGCGGCCACGGTGCGCCCCAACCCGACGCTTACTGTACGCACTATGCGGTAGTCTTGTCGCAGTGCGCCCTGGCGCTGGGCTGGCCGGCGCGCCTCTGGGTGATGTCCGCCGAGCCGACCCTGCACACCAACGGGCACTTCGTGGCGGAGCTCTGGAACACTGAGTACGAAAAGTGGGTGATGCACGACGCCGATACCGATTCCCATGTCGAGCGCGGCGGCGTGCCGCTGAGCGTGCTGGAGATCCACGACGCCTGGCGGGACAACGCCCTGGAGGAATTGAACGTAGTTGCCGGTGTGAATGCCGACAAGGTGAAGATCGGGCCCGACTGGATCGAGGAAATGCTGCCGCTCGGTCTCTATCGTTTCTGCGGTCTCGTGCTGCGCAATAATCACCTTTCCACGCTCATTCCGGGGCCGGTCGAGCACGGCTGGACCACGTACAAGTGGGACGGCTTCCTCTGGTACCGCGACGGCGCGGAGCCGGAACTGCCGTTCTTCTCGCTCTCCTCCAACCGGCGCGCTGACTTCGATTGGCTGCCGGACGCCTAGCGCCACGGCTGCCCAAATCAAGTCCACGTTACCCGATGAAATGGCGAAGTAGATTGACTCCCCACTCCGGAATCAAAGCGGGGAGGTGTCCTCTGGGCTTCCAATTGCCTCTCTCGAGTGGGTAACAATTGACGTTCGGCGGAGCCGCGCATAGGATTGTCACGTGCCGCTTGTAGTCTGGTAAGGTAATTTGCCGCCCTTGGCCGACCGCAGGCGCACTATGAGGTAAGCCAGTCAGGCGCTAGGTCAAAGGCACTCATGGACAAGGCGTTAGCAGACTATACAGTAAAGTTCGGGTCCGGTGCCCTTTCGATCGGGCTACCGGAGGCGGCACACGTGACCGTGATAGAACCGTGCGCCATCGCCGGAGTCACCGATCCCGCGGCTGAAGTCGCGGCGGCGCTTGCAGGGGCCATAGACAAGGGACTGCTTCAGCGGCCCGGCCGGACTGCCATCACCATCAGCGACGCCACGCGTCCGGTACCCAATGACGTCATTCTGCCGCCGCTGCTGGCGGAGTTGCATGCAAGAGGCGTCGACGAAGGAGACATCAGCATCATCGTGGGTACTGGCAACCACCGTCCGGCGACCCCGGCTGAATTCTCCAAGCTGGTGGGTCCTGACATTGCCCAACGCTACCGCGTCACTTCCCATGTCTACGACGACCCCGCCCAGCTTGTGCGCCTCGGGGAGACCAGCCGCGGTACGCCGGTGGTCATCAATCGGGTCTTTGCCGAGGCGGACACGCGCATCATTTTCGGCATGATCGACCCCCATCAATTCGTCGGCTATACCGGCGGCTGCAAGGGCGCCTTCATCGGTCTGGCGGGGAGCGAGACCATTACCGCGAACCATTCCATGCTCAGCGAGCCGGCGGCAAAGCTGGGCGTCTACGACGGCAACCCGGTGCGCGCAGACATCGATGAGCTCACTGACTTCCTGCCGATTGACATCGTAGTAAATGTCGTCCTCAACACCGCGAATGAGTTGGTGCGTGTCTTTGCAGGCGACCCACACGACGTGCTCGCGGCGGCAGTGCCGCTGGTGCAGGAAGTGTGCGAGACGGCTGTGCCCTATCCCATGGACGTCGTCATCGCCTCACCGGGGGGCTATCCCAAAGACATCAATCTCTACCAGGCGCAGAAGGCGTTGGCGCATGCTTGCGAGTTGGTACGGCCCGGCGGCAGCGTTATACTGGCGGCTGAGTGCCGCGAAGGGGCGGGCGACGACCTCTACGAGGCGTGGATGGCGGCAGCCGAAACCCCGCAGGATGTCATAGCGCGGTTTGAGGCAGTGGGCTTCCGCATGGGCGCGCACAAGGCGTTCCTCTTTGCCCGCAGCCTGCTGAGAGCGCGCACGTATCTGGTCTCCAGCGGCATTCCGCCCGCACAGGCACGCAAACTCCACCTTGAGCCCGCGCCGACAATAGCGGACGCGCTGGCTTCAGCACTTCAGGACACCGGCGGTTCGCCCCGCATCGGCATCATGCCCCGCGCTTCTTCCACGATTCCGCGCATCCTGTCGCCCGCGCGTATATAATTGCGGAAAGCATTGAGCGTACCGGCAATAGTTCTAGCGCGCGACTTGGATACCGTCGTCCTATTAACCCGTCATTCCCGCGAAAGCTCGCCCCCGCGCGGGGGCGCGGAATCCATCTTTCCGAGGGCAATTCGGATAGAGGCGTGAGTTGGAGCGGAACTGGGTGCCGAACAGGCTCCCAAGGCAAATGCATCACAAGCAAGTGGTGCAGCTATGAGTAACTTCCCTTGCAATATTTAGGAGCAACACGATGGCAGGAACCAATGGCGCCGCCCCGGCGCAACTCAAGCAAAGCGTGAGCGAGACGATAAACGCCGAGTTTGGCGCGATCACCGGCATTGCCGCACGCATCCTGGGGCATCCGGAGACGGGGTACAAGGAGTTTGAGACCGCCGGGGTGGTGGACGAGTGGTTGAACCGGCTCGACATTCCCCACGAAACGGGCATCGCGGTCACGGGCGTGAGGGCCGAACTCGACACCGGACGACCGGGTCCGACTGTAGCAATCATGGGTGAATTGGACGCGCTGCCGGTGCCCGATCACCCCCACGCGAACCCCGATACTGGCGCCGCCCACGCGTGCGGCCACAACAACCAGATTGCCTCCATGCTCGGCGCCGCCATGGGCTTAACGCAGTCGGGAGTGCTTGAGAAACTCTGCGGCAAGCTTGTCTTCATTGCCGTCCCGGCGGAAGAGTATGTGGAAGTGGGCTTTCGGCAGTCGTTACGCGATAAGGGCACAATCGAGTTTCTGGGCGGCAAGCCGGAGTTCATTCGCTTGGGCGCGTTCGATGACGTGGACTTTGCCATGATGGTGCACACCACCAGCAACGCCGAAGATGGCATCGTCTGCATGACCGGCACCAGCAACGGCACGGTTGCCAAGCACGTGACCTACCACGGCCGTGCAGCCCACGCCGCGGGCTCGCCGCATAGAGGCATCAATGCGCTGAATGCAGCAACCCTCGCTTTTACGGCAATTCAATTCCAGCGAGAGACGTTCAAAGAAGAGGACACCGTGCGCGCGCACTTCATCATCAAGCGCGGCGGCGAGGTGAATAACGTCATCCCCGCCCTCGTGCAGATGGAAGGCAAGGTGCGCGGCAAGACCATGGAGGCCATGCTGGAAGCGAACGAAAAGGTGCAGCGCGCGCTCAAAGCGGGGGCGCTGGCGACCGGCGCCACTGTGCACATCGAGACGTTTCCCGGTTACTTTCCCATGATTCACCATACGCCGCTCGCCGATCTCTACCGCGAGAATGCGGTGGCGCTGGTGGGAGATGAGAACATCAAGTCGCGCGACCACGGCACCGGCTCCACCGATATGGGCGACGTGATGCACGTGGTGCGGGCGATCCATCCCGCCGCCGGCGGCGCGACGGGGACCGGCCACGGCAACGACTTCCTGCTTGCCGACCCGAACCACGCCATCATCAACCCGGCCAAGCTCATGGCGCAAACGGCCGTCGACCTGCTGTCAAACGGCGCGGAAACGGCGCAGCGCGTAATGGAAGAGACCAAACCGCCGCTCTCCAAGGAAGAATATCTCACCCAACTCCGCAGTCTCGCGAAGACTGAAGAATACAACGGTGCAGAGCAATAGCGAGAGCGCTGTGCGCAGGTGTAGCACTCTCTCCTTGTCCAGCATTCGACAGGCTCCGAGTTTGGATGTTCGTGATACGGGGGCGAGCGGGGGTGCGCTGCGATCGGAAGAAGCGACGAACCGTTCGTGCTGAGCCTGTCGAAGCACTCCGTACCGCGGAATTGCGCGCAACACATCTCAAGTCGCAGTAGGTACTCGTGCAAAACTGTGAACGGAAGAAGCGACGAACCGTTCGTGCTGAGCCTGTCGAAGCACTCCCATCCAAGGGGTTGCGCGCAGCAATTCTCAGAGTTCCAATAGGTACTCGAGCTCATTTGCGAATGGATGGCTCGATGAACAATTCGTGCTTTGGACTGCGCGAAGCAGAGGCTACGCGGCAGTCCCTGTCGAAGCATTCAGTACCGCGGAATTGCGCGCAACACATCTCAAGTCGCAGTAGGTACCCGTGCAAAACTGCGAACGGAAGAAGCGACGAACCGTTCGTGCTGAGCCTGTCGAAGCACTCCCGTCCAAGGAATTGTGCGCAACTCTTCTCAAAACTGCAATTGGCACCCAAGTCGTATTGTGTGGAATTGACCGGGTACGGCTGGCTGCTCCGAACAGCAAGCCCTAATCCTTGAGCACGAAGTACACCATCACCGTGCAAGTCTGGCCGGGCGAGAGTTTGCCCGCGAGCCGCAGCCAGTTGCCAAAGTGGGTCACGCGCGCCGACGTGAGTGCGTCTGTTTGCCCAGGGAGCGGAATATGCGTGCCTTCATCAAGCCAATTGATGCCGTCGGGCGAGATCTGCACTGCGGCGCTGCGGCCAGCAACGCCTCCCTCTAGGCAGCGGATGAAAACGAGTGCCTCAGCCGCCCAACCTACCTCGTAAGGCTCGGTCGCATAGACGCCTTCCCAGGTGGCGTTGCGTTCGACGACGGCGGTATAGACCTGTCTTGACATCAGATTAGAGTCCTGTGGAATTGAATTCTGCAACGTAGGGGCACGATATATCGTGCCCCTACGTTATTAACATTGAATCGTCATTCCCGAATCACATTTGGTCGTCATTCCCGCGCACGCGGGAATCCATCTTTTATGCAAGACCGATAATTCGCGCCACTTTCAATTACTTGCATGTCCTGCCACTTCCGGCTGCGATGGCATTTGGCACAATGCAACTCGCCCTTCCATTCCGGTAGCGCAGGTTTGTAACCTGCGCCTCCGGCCGGCTCGCCGGCATATTCGTTCCGAAGACGCTGCACCCCGGCCAAGAGCGGGGGACAAGCCCCCGCGCTACAGTGCTATTACCCAACCGCGCAGAGCAGCAGCATATTGCACCGCCGCACGTTGCTGTTTCTATTCTTCCAGCGAGACCACAATTGAATCCAGGTAAAGGAAGGCCCGTCTATGGGTGGCGGTCTCCACGAAGAAGGCGGTGTTCAGCATACACCACAGATCGGCATCGGTCGGAGCGCGTATGGGAGACAGATCGGTCAGGTCGAACGTGTGGTCGTTGCACTGGAGTTCCGCGTAATTCATGGTGCGCAGATCGCAGTTAAACCGCAGGTAGTGCCAGTTGAATTTCGTCGGTAGTTCGTTGTAGCACAGGCGCTGCTGCGCATTGGGTATGTCCTTCCAGCCGTGCGGGTCCAGGTGAAAGAACGACTTTATCTCGCCACTGTCGCCGACCACATGCCGCGAGGGCAGGTCGTCGCGGTATTGCCACTGGTAGCGCGGCGCGCCGTCTGCGACGTTGCAGTAGCGCAGGTGGGGCATGGCGCGCTGCTCGCTATCCTGCAAATCGAAGAACACACCAAATGCACCGACGTCGTGGTCGCCCAAAGTCAGCGCGCTGGGTTCGGGCTTGACCGCGAAGAAGCACTCCACTTGGACGCGGCCCCGCTTGCGCCACGTGGCGCGCTTGACGGCCACTGCCAGATGCCCGGCCCGGGCGCGGGTGGCAAGCTTGAGCGAGTACGTGCCGGAGAGCGCTCCCGCCGTGCCCGTGTCCCACATCGTGGCGCTGCTGAGCATGGGCGGACGCAGATCGCGGAAGGGCGGCAAGATGGTATCCAGACTGCCTTCGTAGTTGCCAATCAACTCACTCCAACCGCACATGCCGGTGTCGAAATCGTCTGCAAACAGGATGCGTTCGAGCGGGTTGAACTTGCTGAGAAATAAGTCTGAAGTGACGCTCTGCATGGGCATATGCGTACCTGCGATTCTGCTAACTCACTGTGTACGCCGCATAGCTTATCCAAGTATAGCACTTGACATTTCGACGCTCTGACCGTCCACCGTTGCTACCTAATCAACGTGGTAAGATACCTGCATGCACGGCAAGGGACTGACTGTCACGCCGCCGCTTATTCTGGTAGTGACGTAGAGTGCGATACGGCAGGTCTTCGTAGGAACGACCGCCTTAAACATTGCGATACTAAGCGGCTGTCGCACCTTGCTAAGGAAACTGATTGAGTACCATTCTGCCAATGCACTTTGGCGGTAAGGGCAGCGCTTCAGGTAGCGGCAAGCCGCACAGGTCTATTTGCACGAGCGTTTTCTCGATCTCTAGCGTAAGCACATGAAGGCAAGGCCATGGCGAAGGCAAGAATCGGCGTCATCGGCGCGGGCTGGTGGGCGACCCAGCATCACATCCCCAGCCTGAAGACGTACGACAAGGCGGACCTCGTCGGCGTGGCTGACGTCAAGCCGGAAAAGGCCAAAACCGCTGCCGACTATTACGACATTCCCAACACCTACGCTAGCCATCAAGACCTGCTGGCGTCAGGGGTTGACGGTGTCGTCATCGCCGTCCAGCACGCCTACCACTACGAGGCGGCCCGCGATGCGTTGGATGCCGGCGTCCATGTGTTCGTCGAGAAGCCCATGACCCTCACTGCCGCCGACGCCTGGGACCTGGTGGCGCGCGCAAAGGCGAACCAGCTGCACCTCATGGTAGGCTATACGTTTCAATTCACGAGCCATGCGCAAGCGGCCCGCGAGATCGTGCAATCGGGCAAAATCGGCGAATTGCAGATGGTGTCGGGCATATTCACCTCCTGGGTGGAGTCGTACCTGCGCGGCAATCCCCAGGACTACGCCGAGGCGTTTGGCTTTCCAGTGACGGGTCCTTCGCCGGATACCTACTCGGACCCCAAGATTGCCGGCGGCGGGCAGGGCCACGTGCAGGTGACGCACCCCATGGGCATGGCGCTCTGGGTCACCGGCCGGCGGGCGGTGGAGGTCTTTGCCTACATGGAGAACTACGACTTGGCTGTGGACCTGGTCAACGCGTATAGTTTCCGGCTCGACAATGGGGCCACGGGAACCATGGCGTCCACCGGCGCCATGCGCCCGCATCAGCGGCTCGACCAGGGGTTTGTGTACACCGGCAGCAAGGGCGTGCTGCGTCAGGACATCGCCGGAGGCCGCCTGGAGGCCCAGTACAACGACGGCACCGCCGACGAGTTTGCGGATCTTACTGAAGATGAAGCCTATCCTGCGCACCTGCCGGCGCGGGGGCTTGTCGACGTCATACTGGGTGAGGGCGAGAACCACGCCCCCGGCGAGGTGGGCGCGCGGGTGGTGGAGTTCCTGGACGCGGGCTACCGGTCAGCGGCAACCGGCCAGGCCGTGAGGGTCGATTCCTTGCGCTGATTCCGTTTCCCTGCGCTCGTGTCGTTTCCGGTTAGGGTTGAGAAGTGATCGGCTCTGCATATGATCCCCTCTCCCTGAGGAGACCGTTGCGAAACTCCGTCATTCCGGCGAAAGCCGGAATCCAGAGGGGCCACTGTAACTAAAGACAGCACTATGTCAATCCATTACACTCCCATTCTTGACCTTGTCCCCAGAGAGGGTAGAGGTTACGCAAAGGTCTTCTGAGGGGGAGAATTCCTCTATGGACAAGCTGGAATTCGTCGACGCGCACGTCCACTTCTACGACATGCAACACCCGGAGCTTGTGTACGGCCACTGGCAGCCCGGTGTGCCGCATCCGGTGCTAGGTGAGCAGATCCAGCGGCTGGCCGAACGCAACTATCTCGCCGAGGACTACATCGCCGAGACCCGCAGCGCCAACGTCGTCAAGGCCATCCACGTGCAGGCCGCCATCGGCAGCCCGGACCCGGTTACGGAAACGGTGTGGCTGCAGGAGGCCGCGGACCGCACCGGCTTTCCCCATGCCATTGTGGCCCACGCCGATCTGCGCGATCCCGGCGTGGAGGCCGTGCTGGAGCGTCATTGCCAGTCGCCCAACATGCGCGGCATACGGGACTTTTCCCACGGTGATTACTTAGTTGCGCCCGACTTCCACCGGGGATTCGCCCTGTTGGAAAAGTACAATCTTGTGTCCAGCATCGCCGTGACTTGGCCGGACATGGGGAAGCTCCGGGACTTGGCCAACGCGTTTCCCAACGTAACGATTGTGGTCGACCACACGGGACTGCCCGAGGAGCGCACGGACGCGTACTTTGCTGATTGGAAAAGCGGCATGGAGCTTGCGGCTACGTGCGAAAATATCCGCTGGAAGATCTCCGGCCTGGGCATGAGCGACCAGACCTGGACCGTGGACAGCATCCGGCGCTGGGTGCTCGCGTCCATCGAGACGTTCGGCGTGGACCGCTGCATCTTCGGCACCAACTGGCCGGTGGACTGGCTCTGGAGCACGTACAATAATCAGGTTGAGGCGTACACGGAAATCATCAGCGGCTTTAGCCGGGAGGAGCAGGTGGCCCTTTTTTTAGGTAATGCCGAGAAGCTGTACCGCATATAAGAGTGTGCACTCGATCACTGTGAGTTTGCAGCACAAGATCACGCGTTGTTTACGGACTGTAGCGCGGGGGCTTGTCCCCCGCCTCTTGGGGGCAAGGACAAGCACGAATTAACTAGGGCACTTGTCGGCGGCTACCGGTTGGTCGCTCAAACTTCAATAGCTCTTTTCGATCCGAAGGGGCTCGCAGCAGCAAGAGGAGTAGCACATGATTACTTACGATGACATCAAAGTCGGCACGTTCATCAACGCCAGCGGGACGGTGACAACGCTGGGCGGCAGCCTGATGCCGGAGCCGGTGGTGGAGGCCATGGCGCAAGCCTCACGGAGCTTTGTGGGACTTGATGAACTGCACGAAAAAGCGGGCAAGTGGATTGCGGAGACCATCGACGTTCCGGCCGCGTTTGTCGCTTGTGGCGCCGCCAGCGGCATGCTGGTGGCGGCTGCGGCCTGCTTGACCGGTACGGACACGGACCTGATCCGTGCGGTGCCGGAAGTACCGAGCGGCAAGAATGAGTTCGTCATCAGCTACGTGGACGAGCACACGTACGTGCACCAGGGCTTCCGGGTCGTTGGCGGTGTGCTGGTAGCCGCCGGCACGAGCGCAGGGGTGACTTCAGAGGAATTGATTGGCGCCATCACCGAGCGCACGGCGGCGGTGGTGCACTTTCTGGGCAAGCAGTCCAAGCAACAATTGGTTGAGGTCATTGCCGGTGCACATGAGCGGGGCGTGCCGGTGGTCGTTGACGCTGCCGCGCAACTGCCGCCCCGTTCCAACCTCACGGAGATTGTGAGCCTGGGGGCCGATCTCGTCATCTTCAGTGGCGGCAAGGGCATTCGCGGCCCGCAGGCCACGGGACTGGTGCTGGGAAGACCCGATCTCGTGGAAGCGGCGCGGTTGAACGGCAGTCCCCAGAGCGCGGTAGGGCGCGGCATGAAGGTGGGCAAAGAAGAAATCATGGGTCTGCTGGCGGCATTGGAAATCTACCTGGCGCAAGACGAGGCCGCGGAGCTTGACGGTTGGGAAGCGCAGATGCGTTCGGTGGCCGCGGCCGCAGACGGTCTGGAAGGCGTAGTCGGAGAAGTGCGCCGCCAGGATGAAGGCGCCAGTTGGGATATCGTACCCCACGCGCAAATCAGATTCGGGAGCGACAGCAATACGCAGTCCGCCAACGTTGCCCGCGCCCTGCGGGAAGGCGAGCCCTCGATTGACGTGCGGCTGAATGAAGAAGGCATTCTCATCAGCCCCATGACCCTCCAGCCCGGTGAAGCGGAAATCGTCGCCGAGCGCCTCCGCGCAGCTCTGCAAAAGCGCTAGCGATGGGAGAGAGGTAGGGGCACGATATATCGTGCCCCTACGCTGCTATTGGCGTCGCTATGGTGGCCGGTCTCCCAGGGGGCAGTCTCTTAACGTAGCGCGGGGGCTTGTCCCCCGCTCTTCGCACGTAAGGCCGCATTCTACAGTGAGGCTGCATGAGAACAAATGTATTTGAGGCTTGATCCTCCCAGGCGCAGGTTACAAACCTGCGCTACCGGAGCGTGGATTGCTGTGAGGTCGCAGCGGACAGTCCCTGTACTTTGGAAGATCCTACGGCAGTTCTGCTAGGCAGTTTGGTGTCGGGCCGGATCGGCGCGCTTTCCCCCCGCCCGTCTTTGCACGGGAGGATGGCTTGAATGACCCTCTCTGCGTTCGGCTGGGTCAAGCGCTGTAGGGGCACGATATATCGTGCCCCTGCCCTGCTATTGGCGTCGTTATGGTGCCAGGTCTCCCAGGAAGGCAGTCTTAACGTAGCGCGGGGGCTTGTCCCCCGTTCTTGGCACGTAAGGGCGCATTCTCCAATGCGGCTGCGCGAGAAAAAATGGGGGTTTGGCTCGATCCTCCCAGGCGCAGGTTACAAACCTGCGCTACCGGGAAACTGGAGCACATCGCGACACGTCTCTAGAGAATCGTAGGGGCACGATATATCGTGCCCCTACGCATCCAATCAACAGTTCAGATTGACCGTCTCTAGCCAGACCTGCGGGAGTTAGAAATTCCCCGTCCGGCTCTCGTACTTCGTCGGCTTGCCGAGCGTCGAACCTTCGTGCTTCACCCACCAGGCGACCCAGTCGATGATCTGCTCTGCCGTTACACGGGGCGCGCCGAAGGTATCCACATAGCGTGTTGCATCGCCGAGCAGCGCCGTTGCTTCCGCTTCCCCGGTGAAGTTTGGCGCCACACCCAGACGTTCGCCCAGCGCCTCGGCAACCTCGCGAACGGACAGGGTTTCCGTGCCGGTCAGGTTGATCACGTCGGCCGGGCTGGCGCAGAGCGGGAATGAGCGGGCGAGCATGTCGCAGGCGTCGCCCTGCCAGATCTGGTTGGCGTAGCCCATCGAGAGATCGATTGGCGTTTGGTCTTTCACCTTGGTGGCAATGTCCAAAATGATACCGTAGCGGAGTTCGGTGGCGTAGAAGAGGCGCACGATGAGTGTAGGCGTATTGTTCTTTTCCGCATAATACTCCACTAGTCTCTCGCCGCCCAGGCGGGATTCTGCATACTCTCCTACTGGCCCCAACGGTGCGGCCTCATCCGCGCCGCTGCCGTCCACCGGCATAAAGCGATAGACGTTGCCGGATGAGACGTAGACCATGTTTGAATGGGGAAACCGCTCCATGAGCTTCGCCGGCACGAGCGTATTCATGGCCCAGTTCAAGGAGGGCGCACCGCTGGACCCGAACTTGAAGCCCGCGAGCAGAAAGAGATACGGCGCGTCCGGCAGCTTGGCGACGCTTTCGTCATCGAGCAAGTCGCAGGCGACTGTCTCCACGCCCACGCTATCCAGGTAGCGCCGTGACTCCGGCGAGGAAAAGCGCGACACGCCTATCACCCGTTTCGCGCCCGCGCGCACCAGGAGTTCCGCGAGCGTCGGGCCCATCTTGCCCGCCACACCCAGCACCATGACGTCGCCGTCCAGCGCCTGCACCGCCGCACACGCTTCCGGCGTGGGCGCGGTCATCTGCGCCATGAGTTCTGCTTCGGACTGCAACGGCGGCAGCAACGTTTGCTTGCTCACGACATGCTCCTCCAGGGCAAGGGAAAGTTTCCCTACAGTATAGCGCGGGACGAATATTCAACTCAGCGGGCCGCTGAGCGGCACAACGAAAATCGCAGTTGGCTTGGCACTGCGATAGTGCCAAGCCTCGGGAGTTTTCGAAAAGCGGTAGGGACGACTCGTCTATCCCTCTTCTAGAGCAGTCAGCAAGGACTTCCGATTGACCACACCGCCATCCTTGCGCAGCCGTTCGCCTCCTTGCCCGTCAAAAACAATGAGTCCCGGCACCAAGCGCAAGCCCAGGCGGGCCGTAATCGCGCCGCCGGCCGGCGTGTGCCGGTTCAGCCGGATGACCCGCACCGCGTCGCCAAGGTCGCGTTCTATCCCATCGACGATGGGGCGTGCCACCAGGCACCCCGCTCAGAAATTGGAGTACACAGCTAACAGCACCGGCAGCCCCCTACCGATCAGAGCATCCGGCGGTGTCCTACTGGCATCGTCATCGTCAAACCGAAAGACTGAACCAATCGCAATCAGACCGGACAACAAGAGTAGGATTGCCAGCAGACCAACCGTCCCCGGAAACCACAAAGCGGCCGCTATGATTGTGCCGGTCACAACGAAGGCCGAGATGAAGACATACGAGTACTGGTTTGCAAGTTGCATAGCATCAGACTCCCCCGCTGAATACAGCCCCATATTACCATGCGACTCCGTTCGATACAGCCTGTTTGCGTTGGCCGAGAAAGTGAGGTTGCCGATCCTCCGGCCCGAGTCAGTACTTGATAGATTCCTTACCTGCAAGCGTCCGGCCCGCAGTAGCCCCCTCTGGCAGCCACGATTGCCTGGAACGCGAATCTCTAGAGCAGTTTGTGGACCGAGCCGCTTGTGCTGACATTGGAAATTGATGTATGCACATTGGTTTCGAATTCAATTTGCCAATACGCTACAATAGGTGCAAGCTGTCGAAACGAAGAATGCCACCATGACTTTGCGAGAGCTTTACGAGACATCAATCCAACTCGGCATGGCGCTTGACGTGCGTGGGGAAGCGGCGCTCCAACAGCAACTTGCGCAGCGGCGGGCGGAGTATGCTGACCTGCCCGCTTGGAAGAAGCCCTACTACGACCAGGAACGCTTCCGCAATCCATTCGGCGACGTACGCATTGTCAACGGCCCCGAGGATGTCGAGCTTGAGACGATTCTCCTGGGCATCAACATCGGCCTTGACGAACTCCTGTTGGCCGAACGGCTGCGCAGCAAAGGTACCAAGATCGATGCCGTCATTGCCCACCACACCAACAGCATTGGTGTTGCCATTTCGCTCGTGCATGATTTCATGCCGGTTGCCATCGATTTCCTAGCGGGTGAAGGCGTACCGCGCGCGGACGCCGAGGCGTGCATCAACCGGTATATTGGGGAGAAAGAGCAGGCTCTCGAGGATACGGCCCGCATGGGGCCGGACATGGCAAAGCTGCTCGGCTTCCCGCTGGCCTGCATTCACACGCCGGCGGACTACTATATCGGCGAAGGCGTGCGGCCGGTGGTGGAAGCGGCGCAACCACGGACGGTCGGCGACGTGGTACGCGCCCTGATGGCAATTCCCGAAGTGCAGAGTTCCGCATACATCGGCGCTGAGCCGCGTGTGATGAGTGGAGAAGCGAAGTGGCCGGCCGGGCGCATGCTGCTCAAGTTTGGCGGCGGATACGGCCTGCCGCCGGACGCATTTACCTTGTTGGGCAAGGCGGGTGTGAACACCGTGGTACAAATTGGCTGCTCGCCTGCCCAAGCCCAGACGGCCCAGGCGGCGGGGGTGGCGATTGTACGCATCGCCCACGCGGCGTGCGACAATATTGGGATAAATTTGCTGTTAGATGAGGTAGAACGCCGCTTGGGACCGCTCAATGTCATTCCCTGCAACTACTTTGAGCGAGTAAGTCGGAATTAGGTAATGCCTTTATCCAGGAACCACGTTCAGGACGGGTGTTAAAGTTGCTATTGTCCGCTGAGGAGAGTGTGAGGCATAGGCCCCGGAGGACCCGAGTTGCGTTCAGGTAGCTCGCTGAAATTGGCACGCGGTTTGGGCGCCTACATCTGATAGTGTAGACACCGGGTGGGCCGCTGCCAGACCGTGAGGAAGCGATCACGGTTTGACGTATGGTAGCAACGGATATCGGGGTTAGCGTAGAGTGGCGGTTTCCGCAACGTCGCGGGGATTATTCAGGCTGGGAGAATTGCAATGGAGAATTTGCTCGGTAGGATGAGCCGGCTTATTACGGCACGCCCGTGGATCACGATCTTTGTCATTCTCAATATCACGATCTTCCTGACTGCTGGAGCAGTACGCCGCGCGCCGCCTCTCGGAGATGAGGCGATCCTTCCCTCAAGGAGTACCGTTGCCGAAGCCATAGCTGAGATCGATGCGCTCTTTGGCGAGACCGGCAAAGCCAGTGTGGTAACGCTTCTCTTCCGCGGCGATGCGCTGACGCCTGACGGCCTCTCGCAGATGGATGCCCTGATCAACGAAATCGTGGCCGATCCTGCCGTCAAGGAACTCTTCGCGCCGGTCGATCCCCTCATCGCGCCCGTGTTGCTCATTAATGCTGTGCTCCAAACGGACAACGTATCGTCCATCACCCAGGAGCAGATCAACGCTGCCCGCGGCCCACCCGAGATTCAGGCAGCGCTTGACGCCCTGACTGGCACCGACACGGATGGAACAGAGGTGGCTATCGCCATTGTTCGCCTGCGGGACACGGGTGATGAGCGCATTGCCGACGCGGAACGCAGAATAGACGAGCTTGCAGCCGGATCTGAGGGGTCGCTGCAGGTGAGTAGCGTATCGCCAACAGTGGTCGAGGATGAGTACAAGAGAGCGACGCAGGAAGGCATGGGGCCGTTGGTAGGAGTGGCGCTCTTGCTCATCGCGGGGCTCATCCTACTATTCTTGCGCACGCTGTCTGATCTGCTGCTCACACTGGCCGGGCTCTTCATTTCGCTCATGTGGATCGTCGGGGTGGAAGGTTGGCTCGGTCCGTACGCGCTGGGTGTCATCGGCCCTCCGAGCGGACTTTCGTCGATGGTGCCGATCATCGTGATCAGCCTCACGGTGGACTATGCGATTCAGATAACCTCGCACTACCGCGAGCAGCGGCATCAAGGCGCGCCGGTGGCGGTGGCCGCCCGCGTGGGACTCCGCAACGTAACCATCCCGCTGGTGCTGGCCGCGGTCACGACGATCGCGAGCCTGTTCGCGAGCCTTTTTTCCCCGATAGCGATCGTTGGTGACTCCGGCGTCATCGCGGGGCTGGGCGTGGGCATGACCCTCATCGTGATGCTGACGCTGGTCCCGGCCGGCCGGACGATCATCGACCGGCGGCGCGAAGCCCGGGGCAAACTGAAGCCGCCGCGCCTGGTAGCGACGGCGTTGCCCGGTATCGAGGGATTGGCGGCACTGCTGGGTAGGAGTGTTACGCGTGCGCCGGCGCCCTACCTCATTGTCGTGGCTGTGGTGACGATTGGACTCGGGTACGCGGCCACGGGACTCAATACGGAATTCAACATCCGCGACATCTTGCCCAGAGGGGGCAGCTTGCTGACGGACCTGGACACCATCGATGCGGCTATTGGCGGCTCAACGGAGATAGTCAGTGTACTCGTGAGGGCCGATGCCACTGAGACCCGCACACTGCTCAACCTGCGCGATCTCACGGCCGCCTTCGAGGACGAAGAGAGCCGCCCAGCCGCGGCGGTGGGACCCATTCAGGCGTCGTATGAGCTACTTCTGCGCGACTGGATACACGACAGCGGCGAGCCCGGCGACAAATACGATCCTGCGCTTGCCGCCCTTTTCCAGGAAGCCTCAGCGGGCGTGCGACTTGACTCCGGGTTGATGCAGGAAGTCCTCGATAGGCTCCAAGCGCAGGACCCGACGCTCGCGTATCTTCTGGTTAACGATCCGGCCGGCGCTGACGCAATGCTGCTTCAGTTCCCGGCCTATTCGGGCGACACCACTCAGGCGAAACTGATTCAAGAGTCCCTAGAGGACCTCTGGCTCGGTGATGACAACGCTATCGTAGCAACATCCGAGGGTATCATTGGTATCACAATCACGGAAGCTATCACAGAAGGGCAGGCAGAGGCAATTACTACGACCATCGCGGTGGCGCTCGGGGTGCTGGCGCTCTTCTTCTGGGTGACGGTGCGCCAGCCGGCGCTGTCCGTCATCGCGGTGAGCCCGGTTGTGCTCGTGCTGATCTCGGTGCTGGGCACCATGGCGCTGCTGGGTATTCCGTATTCACTCATCACCTCGATTATCACAGCGCTCTCGGTAGGTATTGGAGTTGACTACACCATCCACGTGATTCATCGCTATCGCGAGGAGTACGCCCGCGGACGTGATCCGGAGCAAGCGGCAATCCGGACGCTGTCAACCACCGGCTCGGCGCTGCTGGGCTCCGCGCTGACGACGGCGCTCGGCATCGGCGCGCTAGTCGCGTCGCCGCTGCTTGCTTTCCAGCAGTTCGCCATCGTGGCTTCAATCACCATCCTCTACTCGCTAATCGTCTCCATCCTGGTGGTTCCGCCCGCCATGACGGTCTGGGGAGCCTACCAGAACGTCCGGCTGCGCTCCAAGGTGAAGCGCTGGGCAGACGAACTCGACCTGGAGATCGAGGCCGTGCATCAACGCTACGCGTAGAAAAACCCGCCTGATCATAGACGGCAAATGAGAAAGCCCCTACAAGCCGGCGCTACAACCGCACTAGCCGTCGCGGAAAGTGGCGCCGGGCGCTACGCCAAGCCCAGATCGGGCCCTGCGGCAAGCTCAGACTGGCCCAATCCGCGCTACCGGGACTTGGGGGCGCCGTGAGCGTCATTTCCCTTGCCACAATGTATAGTGCGGCACAATTGAGGGAGAAGCCCCCCTTCCCGAAATCCGATTTGCCGCTACAGGCTGGTCGAAAAAGCTCGCAGTCGTACGAGCTAGAACAACCAACCGAGTCCAGTGCTTACCGGGCTCCCTGTCATCTCGGATGCACAGAGTTAGATGAGAGGCAATGGCCCTCAGGCGGGTAGCTTACGCCGCTGCTCGGCAATGACGAATTTTAGCTTCTTGCTTGGCGACAGCCCCGGAAACGGGTTGATCCGGAGCTTGTAATTCGCGGGAGAGACCTCGAGGGTGAAGTAATGCGCGAGCATCAGCAGATTGACAGCCACTTGCAGGTTCATCCACCGGGTGCCAAGACACATGTGAGTGCCCAGCCCGTACGGGGCGTACCCGGGACTGAGATGCTCATTGCGCGGGGGCAAGTAGCGGTCTATGTCGAATGAGAAGGGATCTGGAAAGATGTCTTCCATGAAATGCGAGGCGGTCGAAGCGATATGGATCCTTTCCCCTACGGGAAGTTCGCAACCCTCCACTACACACGCATTCATGACGTTGCGTATAGACATCGGGACGACCGCGTACAGACGCATGCACTCCATTATAAACCGGCGCGTTACGTCAATCGCGGATGCGGTGAGGTCCTCTCGATCCGGATCGCCGTTTGCGAACAGGGCATCGGCTTCACTCCGGATTCGGTCGTAGAACTCAGGTTGCGAGGCCATGGCGTAAACCGCGAAACCTAGCGTATCGCCAGCGTAGACTCCAGCCAGTAACGCCATGGAAAGAGCGAAACGCAAATTCGATTCCGGGAGGAACTGCGGGTCGCTTGCGTGCAGGCTAAGGAGGTCATCCGCAAGATCCCGAGGGCACCCAGCCCGCTGGGCGGGCGTATGTGAACTCTGGATCCGGTCCGCCAACACGCGGGCGTTCCTCTCCCGACGTTTCATGCCCGGGGTATGCAGCATGAATTTTGGCATGATCTTCAGGACGTGAACGTTCAGCACTCGCTCCTTGTACTCGATGAGACCGTCGACGACGTCCTGCGAATCAACGTTAATAATGAGCTGCGAGAGTTCCGTAATCGCCAATCTCCGGCACATCTTCACCGCGGAGAAGGAATCTCCAACCTTCCAGTTCGCCATTTGCGCTCGGACATGATGGTAGAGATCATCCAGCCGCCCATCCAGTCTCGAGCGAGAATACGCCGGCGCCAGGGACTTGCGCAGGCGAAAATGATCGGCGCCATCCAACGCAGGTAAGAATCCAGACGCGCCATAGACTCTCTCGAAATCCTGGAAGTAGTCCCTGGCCCTCAGGTACATGCGCCCATGCCGATGCGCCCAGCGGTTCGTGCGGGGCCCAGCCAGGAAGATCATGGGCTTCGAAAACGGCGGGCTTATCTTGAACACTGGGCCATGCTCTTGCGCAAGATCCGCAAACAATGCGGCCACGTTGCCGGTGTGAAGATGCGGATTCAGCAGCAATTTACGCAACGGGACCGTCGGGATCGGTTTGGCAAATGCGGAACGCTGCAGCAAGCCTCCGGCAAAGTTATTAGCGACCGCCTCGGCGATGGAGCGGCCGATCAACTCCATCCTACAGATCGTCTGGATACGCTCCTCCGAGTCTTCATCGAGTTGAAAGATGAAGCGCAAAACGTCGCACGTATTGAGCAGGGCGATAATGATCACGTCCCTCGGACTGGGAATCTCTTTGTCGAAGATCGCTTTGCTCACACGCGTCTTGACGAACTCAACCGCAGTACCCTCCTGAGTGCCGGCGTACACTTCCGTTTGCCAAGTCCTGCGCGCTAGAGTCCAAAACTCGCCATCGTGATAGTCCAAGATTCTCAATTCAACCAAGTCATTCAGAATCTGGTCTACAATTGCCGGCGCCCGGAAGACAAGCCTTTCAATCCAATACTGTACTTCGTGTTCGACGGGCTCCTCGGCGATTTTCTCCAGGATTGGGTCCAAGACTGGGTTTTCCGTCGGCGTCGTGTCCAGCAGCTTGAGAGACTCCATATCCGTGTCAATGCGGTCTCTGATCGAGAGTTCCGCCAGCACTGCGCCAATGATGGCGCAATTCAAGTCCCAGCCGACCACCTGGCGAAAGTAGCCGGTCTCCTCATTGAGGAGCATCAGGACTAGTTCTTGCGGCAACGTCAGCTCATGGGTGGTTACACGTTCGGGTGCGATTGTCATCTGCACTGCCTCCGAGGGTCAGGATCGCCCAGTTCGCCTTGTCGCATCGAACCAGTGGTACGTGTTGGCGTGGCTTCACGCGCAATAGGTAGGGTGAATTCAGGGAAAGAGGAGTGAATCTCTCGCTAAGTTTAACCTAACAGCAGTATGGAATGTACACAGCATATGATATCATGAAGTGTACACTATCCGACAGACACTCACATGTCAATCCTCAATTTAGCGTGCTCGGATTAGGATTATGCAAACCTCCCCCCCGACGCTCGCGACTGCGGCCATACCTTCGCCATTTCCGGAAGGCTGGTACTTCGTCGCAAGCCGTAAGGCTATAGAGAAGGATAAGCTCATACAGTTGACCTGGATGGGCGAGCACATCGTTGCCTATTGTGACGAGAGCGGGCAAATCTGTGTCGCAGAAGCATACTGCCCGCACCTGGGCTCCGACTTGAGCCCCGCCGCCGGGGGAACGGTGCGCGAAGGCCGGCTGGTTTGTCCCTTCCATGGGTATGAGTTCGATGCCACCGGCACCTGCGTAGCCACGCCGTATGCCCCGGCGCCAAGGTACACCGGCTTGCGGGTATTTGCTACGCAGGAGATCGTGGGCATGATCTTCGCGTGGTGGGGCATTGATGGACGAGAACCGCAATGGCACTTACCCACGGATGGCTTCGACGAAGAGGACTGGTGCGACCTCGATATCCGGAAAGTGCGCTTTGCCGGCCATCCGCAGGAGACATCGGAGAATGCAGTGGACATGGCGCATCTGCGCTACGTTCACGGCTTTGGCAGCGTGGAGCGCACCGAGCCGGTGTCTGTGGACGGCCCCTGTCTTCGAAGCGGCTTCAACTTCAAGTCCACGCGGTCGATTGCGAAAGTCGCGAAACTCACGTTCGATCTCACCCTTAGCACCCAAGTCTATGGGCTGGGCTATTCCTTAGTAAACATTCGCGAACACTCAATCGGCATGGACGTGCGCCTGTGGGTACTGGCGACGCCTATCGACGGCGCACTCGTAGAGATGACGCTGGCCTCGCAAATGCGGGAGATACGCAAACCGAAGCGGTGGCTCGCGGGTCTGGGATTTCTCCCGGTGGGGCTGCGCGCGCCGATTATGAATAGGTTTACCGCGTCTGAGCAAGTATGGGAAGTGCGGCAGGATGCGATAATCTGGAGCCGGAAACGGTACCAGTCCCTCCCGCGCCTGTGCCGTTCCGATGGCGAAATCACCAGGTTCCGGCGCTACTGTGCCCAGTTTTATCCCGAGCCGAGCGAAAACGGCGGCTCGACGGCCTGACCGAGATCCTCATATCGCGTGGGTAAAGGGGCTTGCTCTTCGACAGGCTCAGAGCGAACGGATGACGTTGCCCTAAGTGCCTTTGCACCTTCAGCTTGTCCCGAGTATCCGTGGACCCGCAAAGCGCGCTTCCGGTTTGCAATGGGCCTCCGAACGTGCACCGTTACGCCTTCCGAAAACGCCAGCCGTACATGACTCTGCCGTAGTAGTTGAACATGCGCTTGGCCGCCGGATCGTCGAACGGATAGTCCGCGCCGAGCTGCCGCGCCGCGGCAAGCCCGGTGACAAGGCACGTCTCCTGGCTGTTGATGAGCGTATGCGCCCCGCAATGCCACGTGCGCCGCTTGCCCTGAATGAAGCGGAATATGGCGACGAGCCATGCGACGTGTCGCACGTCGTGGACGATGTGCTGAAACCACCACTTCTTAACGACCTTCTGCTCATCTATGGTGCTAATGGGGTTATACGTCACCAGGCACGGCCTGTCGGAGCGATTCGCCCACGGCTGTTGGTTGTGCATGATGTACATGATTTCATAGTTGTCCGGCCGCGCGCCGTACTGTTCGATGTGGTTGCTCCGGGTTGTGAGCGGCTTCACCTCATTGTCCGGCAGTACCGAAGCATCCGAGTGAACGACGGTATGGTTGTGGAGCTCGCTCTCGTAACGGATTGAAGAGAGAATATACCGCTCGAGAAACGTGGGCTTGTCGATGAGCATCAACGTCTGATTGGCATTGCAGGCAAAGATAACCTCGTCAAACGCCTCCCGCTCACCGCTCTCGTCTTCGACCACCACGCCGGAGTCCTGTCGATATACCTTGCGTACCGGCCTGCTGAGATAGATCTTGTCTTGGAACCCTGCCGACAGGTTTTCGTAAATGCGCCGCGTACCCTGGTCCCACGTCTGCATGGGCGTGGCGCTCTCGATGTCGAAGAACTCAAGATACCGCGCGAAGAGCGCCGCGGGCATATCGAACACGTTCGTCGCCATGAGAAAATTGACGAACATCGGCTTCAGAATCTTGAATCTGAAGTCACCGGAATAGGCTCCCCAGTTCAGCAGCGTCCCCATGCTGAGATAGTTGAAGGGGTTGAGAACATTGAGGAACTTAGACTGGGCACGGGTCAGTCCGCCAAACCAGTGGAGACGCCGCAAGAGTCGCTGAAACTTTGCGATCTCGCCTTGCAATTGCTGCTTGATCTCGGAATCGAAGTCGTGAGCGTACACCTGGCCGCGGTACTTTACGCTGTAGCTGAACTTAGTGTCGACCAGCGCAATGCCGAACTGTTCCATGAGCAACAGCATGTGGTGGTAGACCGATGGGATGCAGGCGGTGACCGATATGTCGAAGGGAATGGAGCTGCCGTCCGCTTGCGGCATGTCGGCGGTAATGGCATTGCCGCCAATCCGGTCGTGGGCCTCGTAGAGCCGAAAGTCGAAGCGGTCCGGGCTGTGATGCAGCGCCCAGGCGGCGCCAAGTCCCGATATCCCTCCACCAACGATGGCGATTCGTCGCTGCATCCCTCTGCCCTCATGGGACTCGCTTAGTAGGCGAGTCATAGCTGCCATGGGCTGCCTGGCGGCTCTCGGCCTTGCTGCAGTTGGTCGCAGCGCAGCACAGCGCGCAGTTTGCTCGCCGCGTAGTCCTGCGGCTGCCCACGCTCACTCCTAGTGTACAGGTCGGAGACATGGGCGAACGCTGTCTGGCCGGTGAGGTAGTACATAAGTCACCCAGGGAATGCGGGCATAGGATGGTTTTCACGGCCGATTGGCAGAATGAGGCTGAGGTCTCATACTGGGATAGAGTCGAGACCTAAATTGAACACGCACTTGCGAGGGCTGCTCGCCCTGTAGGGTTCCATTCCTATAGATACGATCGGGTTTGCAAGAGATTCCCCCGCGCCAAGGCGGATTTAGCCCGGAGCGCAACTACATGGAGAGAAGTGAGGTGAATTTGACGTGAAAATCTACATCTTTGCCGACCAGGAGGGCGTGGCGGGAGTCTTCAACCGGCGCGAAGGCTACCTGAACGCCAGCGAATACGCCACCATGGAGCTCGCCGCCATCTGCGAGGCGCTGCTGGACAACGGCGTCAGCGAGATTGTGCTGAACACCATCCACATCATGGAGTACCACAAGCTGCCGAAGCCGGTGCAGGTCATCCACGGCCTGCCGCGCCACGATATCTTCACGGAACTGCTCGATGAGAGCTTTGACGCCGGTATGCTCGTGGGCTTTCACGAAATGGCGGGCAACCGCGAGAAAGGCTGCTGGCGGCACTCGATTCTGCCTCACCCAATTACCCGGGCTTATAGCGCGGTAGAAGGCATCTGGCTGAACGACCTGTTGGTCGGCGAGATCGGCATCTTCGTGGCCTTCGCGGGCATTCACAACGTGCCGGCGGTGCTCAACACCGGCGACTACTGGGCCTGCCTGGAAGCCGAAGACCTGGTGCCCGGCATCGAAACGGTGGCCGTGAAGAAGGGCACCAGCCACTTCAGCGCCATTTCCATGACGCCCCAAGCCGCGGCGGAGGCGGCGGCTGCGGGCGCGGTGCGTTCGCTGGGCAAGATCGGCACGGTCAAGCCTTTGAAGATTGAGGGCCCGGTGACGCTCAAGGTCAAGTACACCTTCGCCGAACGCGCCACCGACGCCATGAGCACGGTAGCCAACGCCTTTCGTATCGACGAACACACCGTCGCCGCCACGTATCCGAGCATCGCGGCAGTACGCGACAACCTGGGCAACCTGCGCGCGCCGGAGATGGAAATCTACGCCAAGGACTCCGGCTTCAGCCAGACCACCGGCTTCTTCACCCGCACCGGCGGCGAACCCTACGAAAGCAAACCGACCTACCCGCCTCCATCGAGGTAATTCCACTCCGTCATTCCCGCGCAAGCGGGAATCCATCTTTGAAGAGGTGCCGTACTTTACTGACTTCAGTACTGCGATCTCAAACGAGCAGTAGGGGCGGTTCGCGAACCGCCCCTACTGATACATCGGGAAGCGAATGTGCGAAAGTCGTGCTAGATAGGCCATCATCTACCTCAAATCATCACAGGGAAATCCGTGAAATTCAAACAGGCATCCAGTTTCATCAAGATATTGCTTGATTACTTCCCAACAGCTACAATTATGGATACAGGAGGATGCGAACCATGGCCACAAAAATGCAGAAGTTTTCCAGCCAGGCTGATCCGGAAGTCCTAGCTTCCCTGCGCACCATAGCCAAACAGGACGGGCGACACTTTCAGGCCATACTGGAAGATGCAATGCGCAATTACATAGAATCACGCAGACAAGAAAAGCCGCGCGCGACTGTCATGGCCCATTTCCAAGCGAGCCTTGAGAAGAACCGCGAACTTGTCAAGTTGCTTGCAGAATGACGCGTGACTACCCAACGTTGTCTGAAGTCATCGCCATACATGCTACTTTGATTGCCGAATCTGGTGGCGATTCCGGTATGCGCGACGAAGCCGCGCTGGCCTCTGCTCTCATGCGCCCACAACTTGGCTACTACGACGGCCTCGTGCAAGAGTCAGCAGCCATGATGGAGAGCCTGGCAAATAACCATCCGTTTGTGGATGGGAACAAGCGGGTTGCATTCGTTGTGACTGATACATTTCTTCGCATGAATGGGCACTTCATTGACTGCGAGAGCAAGGTGGCCTACGAGTACTTCATGCAGTTATTTGAAACAGGGTCGTTTCGCTATGCTGCGTTAGAGCCTTGGCTCAACGAACACATCAAGGCTCTGCCCAAGCTCCAATAGATAGCGGCTAACTCTGCCGCTATTGGCGGCATATCTAAAGGATGGCAGATAGCAAAAGGAGCGCCCGGTGCCTGTGCACCGTTGGCGCTCCTTCAATATCCCTAAGGCCGCTCCGTGGTCTCGTTACCGAGACCTGACGGAGGCGGCCCTGGATTTACAACTTACATCCATGGGCATCACCTCCTTTCTCTTGCATAACAGCATACAATAGAGGCACGCGCGCTGTCTACCCTGCGCTTGTGGGGACGCGCCAACGCATGGGACACTGAGCCCAATAATTCCTTAGCGAAATGATCCACGAACATGAAGCGCTTCGGTCTCCTCGGTTGGACGTTTCTTGTCTTGCTGGCGATATCGTGCGCGCAGACTGCGCCCGCTTCAGATTCGGAAACGGCTCCTCCGACACCACAGCCGACGCAGATTCCGGGTCGCCCCGATCTCTACCAATTGCATGACGTGCCGGAGCACTTGGCATACATCCAGTGGAGCTGGATTCGCTGGCAAAACTCTGAAGGCAAGAGGTTTGATGAGCTTGAGGAGTTGGTGTTTGAGTTCACGATCCACAACGATGTGGAGCCTCAGGGGGGTGGCTACGGCTACTATCTGATGCTGGGCCACACCAGAATCTCCGGCGTGCCCTTCTATTTTGGCGTACAGACTGACGTCAAATACCCTGACGTTGCGCTTTCCTACGGCAAGGGACTGATCTTCTCTCGCTGGGAGACCCGCGACCTCGCCAACGCCCGCTACCCGGAGGACGGCTGGACGGAGTCGTCTGATCACGAGGGCGACTTCATCGGTGTGCGGCGTTCCTATGCCTGGGGGCCGGGCGAATATCGCGTGCGGCTGGCGCCTGACGAATCCGCGCCACAGGACCCTGACGGCGCGTGGTTTGGGGTGTGGATCACCGACCTCAGCACGGCTGAAACCACCTGGATCGGCTCGCTCAGGTTCCCGCTCCAGGACGGCAAAGCCGTGATAGAGACACCCGTGTACAGCACCATGGAATTCTATGCGGAAATACCTGGATCGCAGATCAGACCGATCGACATTCCCTACTGGCACGTCTCTGTCAAGCGTCCGCTTGGCGACGGGGTGATTGCGCACGGGGGCCGCACCGGCTACGCTCAGCTCAAGGGCGAAATCACGAATGCCGATATTCGCTATGTCATTACCGATGACATCGTACACATCCAGGCCGGCGGGGCCACGGAGCGCCGCACCGAGCCGGGTATAGTCGACTTCTGGTAGGTATGGCTGCGTTGGTCTCGGCCTGCTATATCAGGCCCGCGTTGTGCAGGAAAGCCTTCAGCAGGTCGCGCATCTGCGCCCGATAGTGGGGCTCGTAGCGGGCGAACTCCCGCAGGTGGCGGGAGGCCTCTTCGCTGGGGTCGAAGCGGTCTCCCATCAGCGCGTAGTCGCCGGAGAGCTCCCGGTTCCACACCTGCAACTCCTCCAAAGTTAGTTGCGGCTCAAACTGGAACCCGTAGGAACTACCAAAACGGAAAGCCATGTTGATTCTGCGGTAGCTCCCGTCGCGGCACAGCATGTAACCTGCGGCGAGCCGCGTGGCCCCGTGGGGAATTGAGAAACACTCACCGTGCAAGGTGGGCACCAGGGGGACGGTCAGCGTGCTGAAGACCGGGTCCGCGTCGCCGGCAGCCGTTACGTCGAGCTTGCGCAGCCCAAATTGATAGCCGCCTGTCGGCACCACCGTGCCGCCCAGGGCAGTGGCCATGAGCTGCGCCCCCAGGCAGATGCCAAACACCGGCGTTTCCCTATCCATGGCCTGGCGCAAATAGGCCCGCTCTTGGTGAATGGCCGGATAAGCGTCGTTGGCAGACTGCGGCCCACCCAATACCACAATCAGATCCACTTGCTCCAGCGGCGGCGGTGCAAAGCGGTCGAACGTAGGTGCTGATTCGAAAACGTTGAGAGGCTCGAGGTGAAAGCCATGCTGCTCCAGCACTCCGGTAAAGTTGGCAGCCAGCGTTTCCGGCGCGGCATGGCGGATGATGAGGGCTCGCTTTATGGCGATGCCTCCTAGGGGAGGGTACAACAAGACCGTGTGAGAAACTGATAAATGCGCTTGGCTGCTAGGCGCGCAACTCCCCTCACCCTAACCCTCTCCCCCAGGAGAGGGAACCGGAGCGGTATGGCGATCAGTCAATTGCGCACGCCCCGTCTTCTACGCCAAGTGAGAGAACCGGAGCGGCTCCGCAATCCATTCCCTCTCCCTTGACGGGAGAGGGCCGGGGTGAGGGTGAATGTCCTGACTGCCGACCCTCAAGGAGCGACTTGCTCATTTGGGAAAGGTACTTTACAGGAATAGGGACACTGAAATACGCATGCGTCCCTGAGTGACCTTCTTCCCAAGAATGGGAATACACTCGGCCAAGAGTCAAGGTCGCGAAAGCCCAGACTCGACCACCGAATGTCTGGTCTCCCTAGAGTTGCGGGCGCGGCGCGGGGTACGGACGATTGGGCGGCGGCTCGCTGCGGCCCAGGATCACGTTTGCGGCGTACTGCCGGCCCGCGTAGGGGTCTTCAAGTTGCAGCATCCAGTCCCACAGGCGGTCGGTCAGCCGCTCGCGCACGTCGGCGCAGTGCGGGTTTTCCGCCAGGTTGTACGTCTCGTACGGGTCTTCCTGCAGGTCGTAGAGCTCGTCGTAGTCAAAGCCGTTGAAGACGAACTTGTAGCGCCCGTCGCAGATAGTGCGGTTCATGAAGTAGAAGATGTTGCCGTGGTCCTGCAGGAAAAGCTCGCGGTGCTCCTGCCGGTCGGCGGCCCCGTCTTGGCCGGTAAGCAGCGGCATGAGCGAGATGCCGTGGGCCCCCGCCAGCGGCTCCGCGCCTGCCAGATCGAGGAACGTCGGCCCCAGATCGAGCGTGCGCACGTAGTCGTCGCAGACCTGGCCGGCTTCCAGTCCCGCCGGCCAGCGCATGATATACGGCATGCGGTGGGTCTCCTCGTACGGCCAGATGTCCTTGAACCACAGGCCGTGGGCGCCCATCATGTCGCCGTGGTCGGAGGTGTAGACCACCACCGTATTCTCGGCCTGCCCCGACTCATCCAGAAAGTCCAGCACCGCGCCGACGTAGTGGTCGATGAGAGAGCTATAGGCGCGATAGTGCGCAATTGACTTGCGCGTATGCTCCTCGTTGATTTCGCGGAACCACGTCTCGCGCGCGCGGCGCACGTAAGCGGGCTTGGCGGCTCCATCGGTATAGAAGCTCGGCGGCACTGGCACGTCGCGCCAGTCGAATCTATCTGCGTATTCACGCGGCACTACATAGGGATTGTGGGGACCGGTGAAATTCATCCACAGGCACCACGGGCTATCGCTCTCTTCGTCGGCAAGAGCACGTAGTTGCTGCAAGCCCGCTTCCGCCTGCATGGCTGTGGGGGTGGCCTCGGGCGATTTATCTTCCACGCCGTAATGCAGCCAGTAGATGCCGGCCGCGTCGTGGAAACCCCACGTGCCTGGCCGCGGCCCGCTGCCGGCGCTGGGTTTGGCCTCCCCGCCCTGCTGCTCGGTGCGAATGCGGTGGTCGCGCAGATACGCGCCCTTGTCGAATTCCCGCTCCTCCGTATCAAAGCCGTACTCCACCGGGCCGCGCTCCCAGCCGATGTGCGCCTTGCCGGCGTAGCGCATGCGGTACCCCGCGTCGCTCATAAGCGGGCCCCAGGACGGCACACCGTCGCGGATCTCACGACTCACGGCATAGGGCACGTGACAGTTGTTGAGCACGTGGTGCTTGTGGGGATAGACGGCGGTGGCGATGGAAGCCCGCGCCGGGGCGCACGGCGTCGTAACCGTGTAACCCCGCCGGAACCAAATGCCTTCCCTGGCCAGCCGCTCCAAGTGCGGCGACCAGCCATCCGCCGCCGGTCCCGCGGTCGCATACTGCTGCTGATCGGACATGATGAGGAGGATGTTCGGTTGCTTAGCCATGTGATCCACTCTTTCTTTCAATGGAAAAACGTAGGAACCGTGTCCATACAAGACTACCGAGGATGAAGTCGATTAGCCAAGCACAGCAGCATCTTTGTGGCGCAGACCGATTGCTTCCCAAACGAGGGGTGGAAGTCCTTCAGGCGGTGTCCTACAAGTGCCAGGACAAGTCCCGGCTGCGGTAGCCCTACATTCTCACGCGCGGCCAGGTGGTGAGCAGCCAGACGGTGATGGCGGCGGTCACGATGTGCATGACCATGAGGCTCCCAACGGCGGGGACGGTGGCGCCGGGGCCGTTCGTGGTGAGCATGAGAACGTTCGGGATGAAAGAGAGCAAGAGAATGATGAGCGCCAGCCCGCGGAAGACCTTGATGGCGTGTTTCGTGAGACGGGCCAGAATGGCAAAGACGATAGTCGCGCCCAATACGCCAACAAATGTCAGAAAAATGATGCCCTGCCACTCCTGCAAGGCAACGAAGAGATGCGAAATGGGAAAGACGGCCTTCACCACAATGCGCACGATGGCATTCGCGATTAGCGAGAGCACGAAGGCCGCTCCGCCCGCCAGCCACACCCGGCTGATTACAATCCGATCCGCCCAGGGTGTGCTCATGTCGGTGTGCTCCTCGTGGGTGCCGGCAAGGTATGGGAATATCGCAAAGACACGCCAAACTCTCGGCTGCTTGCGAATTCTCCCGCGCTGAGCGCGGGGCGTTCTTCACTCGTGCCGCACAATCTGCGATTCTGCCTGGCTGGGATTTGCCCTCATCCCCGCATCGAGTACGGGGCAGGCTCTAACCCTCTCCCTGAGGGAGAGTGAATTACTGCCGCTACGGGTTCACGTTCATATCGTACTTGCCCGGGGAGATCAGGGCTTCGGTGGTCATGCCCATGACGCCGCCGCTGGCCCCTTTGGTGAGCGCGGCGCGCACCACCTTGATCGGGTCCACGATGCCCGCCTTGATCATGTTCACGAACTTGCCGTTGTGGGCATCGAAGCCGGTGGGGTAGCGCCTACGGTAGATCTCGGCGATGATGGCTTCGGGATCGTATCCGCCATTCAGCAGTATCTGGCGCAGCGGCGCCTCTGCCGCCTCGGCCATCATTCTGATGCCGTAGGCCTCTTCTTCGTCGCTCGCCTTGAGCTTGCGCAAGGCCTTGGCGGCGTGAATGTAGGCAATGCCGCCGCCGGGCACCACGCCTTCTTCCAGTGCCGCCCGCACTGCCAGCATGGCGTCGTCGGCACGTAGCTTCTTCTCTTTCATTTCGGCTTCAGTGAAGCCGCCGACTTTCAGGATCGCGATGCCTCCGCTGAGCTTGCCGATGCGCTCGCGCATCTTGTTGCGTTCGAATTCGTTCTTCTCATCGGGAATGAGTTTCTTGACTTCCTGAATGCGGCGGCGGGTGGCAACCTCGCTGCCCATGCCGCCGACAATGGTAAAGAAGTCGCGGTTGCACCAGACTCGGCGCGCGCGGCCCAGGTCGGCTGCGGTGACATCTTCAGTCAGGTCGCCGGAGTCGTCCGAGATGAAGGTGCCGCCGGTCATGATGGCGATATCTTCGAGGATGTGCACCATGCGGTTGCCGGCGCCCGGCGCCTTAATGGCGAGGGTCTGAATCTCGCCTTCTTGCTTATTAACCACCAATGTGGCGAGCGCTTCGCCTTCCACGAGGTTGGCAAAGACGACCAGGCTCTTGCCGCCGACGGACTTCACCGCTTCCAACGCCGGAATGACCTGATCGGCCCGCTTGAGCTGTTGGTCGGTCACCATGATGAACGGCGACTCGATGGTGCAGTCCATGCGATCGGGATTGGTGATGAAGTAGGGCGAAAGATACCCTTTGTCCCACTGCATCCCTTCCACGTATTCGCGGTCCACCCGGTTCATGCTGCGGGACTCTTCCACCACGATGATGGCGTCGCGGCCCAAGGTCTCGACGATTTCGCCGATCAGGGCACCCATGTAGTCATCGAGGCAGACCACGCTCGCCAGCCGCTTGATTTCGTCACGCGTTTCGAGCGTTACGGTCAAGGCGCTGATCTCGTCCAGCATAACCTTGGCCGCGCGCTCGATACCCCGCCGCAGCGCCATGGGATTGAATCCAACGGCCATGGCTTTGTAGGATTGGTCGAGAAGAGACTGCGCGATCACGGCGGTGGTGGTGGTGCCGTCGCCAGCCTGCTCGCCGACGTGCCACGCCAGGTGGCGGATGAGCATCGCGCCCATGTTCTCAAAGCGGTCCGGCAACTCGACGATGCGGCGCGCGATGGTGGCGCCGTCGTTCATGATTTCAGGCGGCGCGGTGCGCTGCGACATGCTCTCCAAGGCGACGGTACGGGCCTTGGGCCCCAGCGTGACCCGCAGCACGTTCGCCATGGTGTCAAACCCGCGCTTGAACGCTTCACGGGCTTCCGGTTCCAGTAGCAAGCGTTGTTGTGGCATTACTCGCTATCTCCCCAATCATTGGCCATGCATAAAGTTCTCCGCCAGCGCCCCGATTCTTGCTGCAGCCCGCGACGGAGACAGTTGAGATTTATATTGCGAAAGACTTCTATGAACAGAGTCACCTGTCCACGATACACAAGTATGGCGGCAGACCGCAAGAGCGTGGACAATGAAGAACCGGGGAACCAGCGCTAATTCGGTAACTTGCTGCGCTCTTTCCCCGGTTTCCTGAGCAGATAGTCTGTGCGCTGCGGCACGACACCTATCAATCTCTGTCTCTTCGGCGCCGTGCCCGTGGAAGCACGCTTCCTATCTACCCGCTCTGGCCATGCACCCAGTGGCTAGTCCAGAATTGCCAGTACGTCCTTCTCACTCAGGATCAGAAGCTCTTCGTCGTCCAGCTTCACCTCGGTGCCGGCATACTTAGCAAAAAGAATGCGCTGACCGGGCTCAACCGCTACCGACACCGTCTCGCCGCTGTCAAGGGTGCGGCCCGCGCCTACCGCTACCACCTCACCCTCTTGGGGCTTCTCTTTGGCGGTGTCAGGCAGTACGATCCCGCCGCGGGTCTTCTCTTCTTGTTCAAGAGCCTTTACAACCACACGATCCCCTAGTGGGGTAATTTTGGCACTCGTCGCAGTTGCCATCCGTAACAATCCTCCCGATAACTCGGAAACTATACAACTAATACGTCACAGTGTAGAGCGCGCACTAAACTAGCCCTCTACTTACGGTAGTGATAACGCCATTATACTGAGCGCCCTGCTCAAGGTCAAGGAGCGGAAGACTAGCGAGCGCCGTGTGCACCGAGCTTGTTGAAGTACGGGCGTGCGATCTCATCGCTGCGATTCCCGCACACGGATCGTGCTTCGACAAGGGCTTCCGCGAAGCCCAGGCTTCGCGCAGCCTTCCGCGCCAACAATGGAGATTCCGTCCAAGGGCGCTTGCTTCAACTCAGCATACGCCGGCAGAAACCACCGTGTATGTCTCCACCATCACTGCTTGGACCGCTCTCGCACCAAGGCCGCTACGCGCGTGAGAACCGCTGCGGCAACGTCAGCCTTTGGCAGCACCGGCAGCGGCTCGGGCGGGTGTTCTTTGGTCAGTATCACGACTTCATTTGTGTCTGTGCCGAAACCGCTATCAGGCCGGGAAACATCATTGGCAACGATAATGTCCGCGCTCTTGCTCGTCAGCTTCTTCTCCGCGTGCGCGAGCAAGTCCTCGGTCTCGGCGGCAAACCCCACCTTCACGAGTGTGTGCGAGACCTGGGCAAGAATGTCATCGTTTTCAACCAGGTTAACCGTGAGAGGATCGCCCGTGCGTTTCGCTTTCTGGTCGCGGGTGGTTTCCGGGCGGTAGTCGGCAACCGCTGCTGCCATGATGAGGGCATCGGCCTGAGCCGTGTGTTCATTGACGGCGGCCTGCATGGCGGCGGCGGTGGTTGCGGAGACCGTGGTCATGCCGTGCGGCGGCGGCTCGGAGACGGCGCCCGTGATGATGATTACGCGCGCGCCGCAGTCCCGCGCCGCCTCGGCGAGCGCGAAACCCATCTTGCCGCTGGAGCGATTGCCGATGTACCGCACGGGATCAAGCGGTTCCTGCGTGCCGCCCGCGGTCAAGATAATCGTCTTACCTGCCAATGGGCCGCCCTTTCCGAGCACAGCGCGCATTTCGGCCATCAGCGCATCCACCTCCGGCATGCGTCCCTTGGCAACGAGACCCGACGCGGCCCTGCCCTCAAGCGGTTCGACAACGTGCACGCCGCGCTCGCGCAGCGTAGTGATGTTCGCCTGCGTGGCCGCATTGGTGAACATGCCGCCGTCCATGGCGGGTGCGACCAGCACGGGCGCCTGCGTGCTGAGATACGTGCAGGCCAGGAGATCGTCGGACTGCCCCTGCGCCAGGCGCGCCATGGTATTAGCGGTGGCGGGTACGACCGCGAACAGATCGGCTGCTTCCGCCAGGGCGATATGCAAAATCTGGCCGGGATTGGGCGTATAGAGATCGCAATGGGCCGGGCGCTGCGTCACGCTGGAGAACGATAGCGGTGTAACGAACCGCGCGGCATCCTTGGTGAGGATGGTGGTGACCTCTGCCCCGGCCTGCGTGAGCTGGCTGGCAAGCGCCACCGCCTTAAAGGCGGCAATGCTGCCGCAAACGCCAAGCACAATGTGTTTATCTCTGAGGACACTCATGCCCAGGTCGCCTTAAACTGACATCATGTCTTGACTCATTCTAAACCAGACAAGTGCGGGAGGTTAACGGCAGAACGGCAACGACAGCCCAACGCACAGCAAGGCTATCCAACTCCGGTCGCCACTAAGTGCCAGCAGAAGGACCGGATGAAGGAATGAGGGATCCAAGCATTCGCGCTGCCGAGGTTGACATTACTTCAGACGCTCGTAGATGATGCGGAGCCCTTCCAACGTCAGGTTGGGATCAACGGCATCGATGATCGCCGTATGCCGGGCAAAGAGCGGGGCGAAGCCACCGGTGGCGACTACTTTGCAGGAGCCGATCTCGTCGTGAAACCGCTGGATCATGCCTTCGACCAGCGAGAGATAGCCAAGCATGATGCCAGACTGCATGGCATGGATGGTACTCTTACCCACCACTGTTGCCGGCGGGACGAATTCCACGCGGTAGAGCCGCGACGCCTGCGCCACCAGCGCCTCCGTGGCGAGGCCCAACCCCGGCGCGATGGCGCCGCCGACGTAGTTACCCTGGGCCGAAACCACGTCGAAGGTCGTGGCGGTACCAAAGTCGATGACGATGCAGGGGCCGCCGTGCCGGGCAAACGCCGCAGCCGTGTTGACGACACGGTCGGCGCCGACCTCTTCCGGTCGATCGATCTCCACCGCCACACCCGGCACCCGGTGCGGGTCGATGAGAATAGGCGTATGCCCGAGGTACTTGCTCGACAAGTTTTCGATGGCGCGGGCCAATGGCGGTACGACGCTGGAGACTATGACATCCTCACATTGGTCCACGTCCAGTCCCGCATGCTGCAATAACCCGACGATCTCCACGCCGTATTCATCACTTGTCCGGCCGATATCGGTATTGAGACGCCATGAACTCTGCAGTTCGCCGCCGACAAACGCCCCCACGGCGATATTGGTATTGCCTACGTCGACTACGAGCAGCACGTGACCCTATCCTTGCAGACTATCGCTTCCTGCCCTATCCCTCGCCAACGCCGGTCTTTTTGCCGGCGCCACTTTGCCTTGCCCCACCCTCATCGGGAGGAAGCCCGAGGTTCTCCCTCCGTTTCTTCCGCAATTGCCGGATAAAACTCCCAAGCAGCCGCTGGGTATGGGTGCTGCTGCGCGGGTGCAGGTGGCTAGCGGCGGCTTCCAAATACGGCTGGCTGATGCGCTGCAGATAGGCCGGCACGCCCTCCGTGCGTATGGTGCTCAAAGAATCACGATAGAAAGAAAAGAGGTGCACGTTGCCAAGCTGTATGCCGGCCTGGATCGCGCCCGCGGCAACCAGCGACGAGACGCCGAGCAGCGAGCGGTTCTGTTGCGCTGCCGCTTCATTCATTTCCGTGAAGATCTGGGTGAGATCGCGGGGATCGGGCAAGCTCTCCGCATTTTCCCGGAACCGGCCCAGGCTATCCCGCATGTCGGCGAGAGCCATCGGCGGAATGTCGATGGTGTCGGCCATCTGGCCGGATGTGCCCTCCAGCGCCGCCAGCAGGTCGTCGGCGGTGGAAACGTCGGCGTCCGGTGGAAGCACGTGAGAATCTTTGAGTTCTGTGACAAAGGCGTCCAGGTACGCCCGCGTGCCGCCGGTAACGTCGGCAGCCGCCGCCAGCAGCCACAACGGCGACCAGCCCACCGCAAATACGCTGGCCAGCTCCACGGCATTGCCGGCCAGCTTACGCACGGCAAGGTCCTTGACCGCCATTGAATCCGCCTCTTCCTCGCCGGCAACACCGCCGACGAACTCGACGACTATGCGCACCATGCGCCCAATGGTTGACTGGTAGAGTTGGGAGCGCCGGATGGGCGGCGGCAGGATGACTTCTGAAGTCTCGTGCACGAGACCCCCCGCTCCCACCGCGGCCGTGCGCACCAGCCGCTCCGGCAGCGAGGCGACATACTGCCCGGCATCGAGCGTGCGCTCTTGCAGGCGCGCGGTGACCGGTTGCTTACTCGACGGATCCGGCGTAGATGCCATGCGTTCTTCCCAAATATTCCAGAAGTGACCGTATCGCTCTTGCCGCGACGACGGCTCGGCTAACAGGCAAACACTCTCTAGTATCGTACCACGAGCGGAACGACGGGCCGCCCTTAGCCCGGCCGGGAATAGCCATGCACCTTGCCGGCTTCAGCCAAGGCGCGCATGAAACCCTCTCTCGCCAAGGTAAAAGGCCAAGTCGAGCTTTCAATTGCCCGGTTCCCCGCTTTGTGAGAGACGTGCAGATCACATTGCCAATTACGCTCCGCGTGCCTCCGGTTCCCTCTCCAGGGGGAGAGGGTTAGGGTGAGGGGTCCCAAATGCCTAGGCATGGAAGTAAGAGCATCTCGCACGAACGTCACTTGCGCCCGGCAAGGTATAATCATGGACAGCACAGCGCAGAGGCCGCACAGCATCACGCAGAAAAGGAAAACCGCCATGGCAGCAGGCGTCGCATCTCAGACCGCCACCACCCAGTCGCTTCGCGAGCAAGCCCTCGACGGCACGCCCTTGCACGGCACGCTGGTCATCGATAACCACTGCCACTTGGGCCCCGCCCCGCACTTCTACCAGACCTACAATGACGCCGCGGGCATGGTGGCCACCATGGACCGCATCGGCATGGACCAGGCGTGCGTGTTTTCCACCATGGCGATCATGTTCGACATGCGCGAGGGCAACGACATGAGCCTGGAGGCCGCGCGGCAATATCCCGGACGATTGCTGGCCTACGGCGTGCCGGACCCCCACGAGGCGGAGTTGGTGCGCGATGAGTTGCAGCGCTGCATCGATGCCGGCGCGGTGGGCATCAAGATGCACGCGGGCGTGGCCCAATACCCCTTCGAGGGCCCCGGCTACCGGCCCGCGTTCGAGCTGGCCGACCGCCACCGCCTGCCCCTTATCAGCCACGGCACGGGTACGCCGGACACCCTGCGCCGCATCGCCCGCGAATATCCCGGCTGCCACTTCATCGTAGCCCACGCCGCCGGCGGCAGCCCCAGCAAGAGCATGGACCTGGTCATGGTGGCCGCCGAGGAACCGAACGTGTATCTGGATACGGCGGCATCAGTCGGCTACCGCGACGACTTCACCGAAATGGTGCGCCTCGCCGGCGCGAACAAGATCCTCTACGGCTCCGATATGCCCTGGACCTGCGCCACCTACCAACTCGGCCGCGTCCTTCTGTCCCCCATCACCGAGGAGGAGAAGCGTCTGATCCTGGGCGAAAACCTGGCGAGGCTGTTCAAAACGAAGTGCTAGGGCGCGAGGGCGATTTTCAGCTTTTCTAGTTTGATTAGCGCAGGACTCATTGAGGTTGGCGACAGGCGCACCTGCAAGTCTCCTAGTCCTGCCAATTCCATAGTCCTGCCTATCTCATAATCCTGCCTATGGGTGCGAACTCTTGTCCGTCATTCCCGCGAAAGCGGGAATCCATCTTAAGGACTTGCATTCCCATTGCACAGTACCAAGAGGGAATTAACCAATAACCCCTGATCCTCTGCCTCCTCGTCCTCAGCATCCTTCGCAACCTTCCCGCCTCCGAACCTGTCATTGCCAACCGGCGGCTGTGCTGAGTAGGCAAGTGCGGATCGGCAGACCCGAATTCATAATTGAGAGACTGTTGAATAAAGAGTATAGCTCTCGCCGTTGATGAGGAATTGGTTGAGGCCGCACGGCGCAAGGCTTCGGCGGAGAGGACGACACTGGATGCGCTGTTTCGGCGGTGTTGGCGGAATACGTTGGACGTGGACGGTAGGCTGATGAGGCGATAGCGGCTATTCGCGAGTTGCAGGTAACGATTGACACTGCTGGGCGCAAGTTTTCGCGGGATGAGATGAACGAGCGGTAAGAGATGATCAGTCACTTGCGCTGGCCTGCCGTCAAGAGAAGGCCGGTCCAAGAAAAGATGGATTCCCGCTTTCGCGGGAATGACGGACGATGCGCCCCTCGCGTCACTCTCTTACCTTCGCCCATTTGTACGCCCTCGATAGCATACAAGTGACGGGTTGGGTGGCGCGTTTTCCTGCATCGCGCGGGGTTTCGTCCCCTCCAATACGGATGCGCTGACACGGCGCAGAGACGATTGTATACCGCATGCACGGTAAAGACGCCACTTGGGAGCGTGGGCGTCCCGCCCGCATCGATTGGATATCCGTGCTCGCGGGAATGATGGTCGACACGCCCCTCACGTTGTTCTCTTGCATTCCCTCATTTGCCAACCTTCTTCAACATACAAATGACGGACTCATCGGGTTACTGCTTTACAACCTCCTAAAGTCCACTTCGCTTTGAAGTACAATGCAAGTTACGTAGTCCAGAACTCGACAGGAGCATTTCATGGAACTCGGAGCGTTTTCGGTGAGTTTGGCGGTGAAGGACATCGCGGCTTCGCGGGACTTTTATGCGAAGTTTGGGTTCGAGGTTGTGGGCGGCGATGCGGAGCAGAACTGGCTAATTCTCAGGAATGGCACGACCACGATTGGGTTGTTTCAGGGGATGTTTGAGCAGAACATCCTCACCTTCAATCCGGGGTGGGACTGGCAGGCGCAGCTGGTGGAGAGTTTTACCGACGTGCGGGAATTGCAGCAACAGCTCAAGGCGCAGGGCGTCGAGCTGATAAACGAAGCCGACGAGGACTCCACCGGGCCGGAGAGCTTTGTGGCGGTGGATCCCGACGGCAACGCGATCCTGGTTGACCAGCACCGGTAAAGGCGCGCGCGTCAAGGGCGGTTAGCCGGTGCCACTCTTGCGAAGTCAGGAAGAATACCCTCACCCCGACCCTCTCCCGTCAAGGGAGAGGGAGTCCATGCGCTTTGAAGCGAGTGAGGCGGACCACACTGCATATACGCTAGAGGCCGACGAGGACACCACCGGACCGGAGAGCTTTGTGGCAGTAGACCCGGTCGGCAATGCCATCCTGGTAGACCAGCACGTGTGAGCATTCCTTGCGAGAGCATCCAACTTACTCAGTGCATTCTCCACTCGAGTTGATGAAACTGCAGAAGCTGAGCGTGGAAACCTGCGATGCGGGCCCTGAATCCTAGGTCAGAATTCTCTTTTCGTGTGCTAGAATGACCGTAGGTAGAATCCGTGCCGCTCAATCTGGGAATTCTGACGATGGCGGTATTCGACACTCACAAGGCCTTCACCGCATTCAAGGATGCAGGGTTTACCGATGCCCAGGCGCAGGCATTGATAGATCAGGCTCAAGACAGCAGCGACGCATTGGCCACCAAGGCGGACCTGCAGGAATTGGAATTGCGATTGCGCCATGACCTTACCTTGCGCCTTGGTGCGATGGTGTTTGCAGCGGCGGGATTGCAGGTAGCAATCCTCGGTATTCTACTAGCGTCGTTTGGATCCTAGATCCCAATCTAGTCCAGGAAGAGGCAACCAAGGGCAGTCGCCGCGGTTGCCTTTCGCACTTAAGTTGCTGTGCTCAAGCTGAAACGAACGCCAAGTACACCTGCGCGTGACCGGTGATATCGGACGTATAGACCACTGCGCGGCCGTCGGGAGTGTACGACGGATGAGGGTGCGACCACTGGGGTCCGTAGGCCTCATCGGGAGCGGTCTTGCCTTCGTACGGCAGCGGTTCCCCCCACTGAAATCCTTGCGAAGAGGCTTGCGGGTAGCAGAGCGTCTCCCGCGCGCCGGTCGCGGGATTGATGAGTTGCAGTCCCACGTCGGGCAGCGTGGTATCGCACACGATCTGCGCGCTGTCACGGCGGGGCGCGGGATGCCAGCAGTTGAACTCAGCGACATTGCGTTCGCCGCTGCCGTCGCGCCGGATGGCTTTCAGCGCGTGAGGCCAATAGGTGAAGATGATCTCGTCGTTGGAGAGCCACGACTCGTGGGTGATCCACTCGTCGAAGGTCTGATCGCGCAGCGGGCGCGGGTTGGATCCGTCGGCTTCCACCAGCCACATGCGCGGCAGGTCTGACGAAAACAGCACTGTGCGCCCGTCGGGACTCCACTGCGCGTGGGCTACAAGCTGCTCGGTGCCGAAGAGCACCCGCTCGCCGCCGCCATCCGTGCGCACCGCCAGGATGATGTTCTTGCCGTCCTTCTGCGCCGCCAGCAGGATTTCCGAACCGTCGGGGCTGATGGAGCAATTGCCGAGCCAGGATGACGGCGGCAAGTTGGCAAGCACTGTCTCTTGCAGCGTGGCGATGTTGATCGCGCGTAACTGGGTGGTTGCGGCGTAGTACACGTGGCTACCATCGGGCGAGACGCACGCCGACCACGGCGCAACGTCGCCGCGCGTCGTGAGTTGCCGCAGTTCGCCATCCGGCAACTGAATGCCGTAAAGGTTGGGCGCGCCGGCACGGAACGACGCGATGATGAGCATGTCGTGGTTGGCCCCCGCCCAGGCGGGATTGAGGAAGTACGGGGCGTGATTGACGCAGGGCGCGTCGGTCAATTGCCAAATGGTGGCGCCGGTCTGCTTGTCCTGCAGCACTTGCTTTTCGGCCGGTAGCTGCGCGGCTAGAGTGGTACTCATATTTCTCGTCCCTTCTCTGCTCCAGCGTGGTTCTCGTCGGTAATTCGTTCTTGGATGTTACTCTACCACTCCGGTGCTACCACGCGTAGGACGATTGCGGCAGCCTCACCCCCGCATTCCCCCCGGGAAAGGGAGATTGCTGCGGTTGCGGACTCTGCGCCGTGTAGACCGCTCTCTCAGAATCGTTGCCCTTCGCGGGTGGCCAATCGCTGGGATTTGTGCACAGGAACGGCAGCCTATGCTACGCTGCGAACAACACGTGTGCGTCCGCGGCTTGCCCTCGGAGAAGAGAGTAATGCGCGGCACAGGCACGCACCATAAGGTGAAAGGCTGTCACGTTCATGAGTCAAGCACGGCATCTGCCCGTTGTCGTCGGTATCACCGCCGCGAGCGGCGCTGCGCTGACAGAGCGCTGCATCACCTGGCTGGCGGCCCACGGCGTGCCGCTCTACGTAACGTGCAGCAACAACGGCCGGTTGGTCTGGCAGCAAGAGCTCGACGAATCGCTGGATGACGCCGCCGTACGCTGGCGGGAGCAAGGCAACGTGACCCTGATCGACGTGCACGACGAGGCCGCGTTGATAGCCAGCGGCAGCTTGCTCACGGCGGGGATGATCATTGTGCCATGCAGCACCGGTTCGGCGGCGGCAATCGCCAACGGCGTTTGCACGAACGTGCTGCACCGTGCCGCCGAGGTGACGCTCAAGGAGAAGCGCCCGCTCGTCCTTATGCCCCGCGAGACCCCGCTTTCAGCCATTCACCTTGAAGCGTGGCTCAAGCTCGCGCGGCTGGGCGTGGGCATCGTGCCGCCCATGCTCACGTTCTACAATCACCCCAAGAACATCCAGGACATGGTGGACTTCAGCGTGGGCCGCGCCCTCACGCTGCTGGGTTTCCCGGACGCTCTGCCGGAGCACCTGCGCTACCATCTGTAGTCACCGCTGGCAATCCTCATATCGCAAGTAGCGGATTGGCCCTGCGGAGACCGCATTCTTCCCAGTGGCGCAGCCTGTCTTCCCGTTCCAAGGGTATTTGTGCTTGTATTCACAAGTGCGGTATCCTGCACCCAAAGTACACGTAATGAGGAGGATGAGATCTTGGCGCTGACACGACGAACTTTACTGCGGGGGGCCGCCGCCGGTGCACTTGCGCTCCCCATGCTGGCAGCCTGCGGCCAGGTAACGGTGACCACCGACGAGGCAGAGGCACCGGCAGCCCCGGCAGAACCAACCAAGCTGCGCATCGGCGATCTGCCGCTGATTGACATGCTGCCGGTATACGTGGCCGAACAGGAAGGGCTGTTCCCGGAAAACCTGGAAGTGGAACTGGTGCCGTTTTCCAGCGCCTTGGAGCGGGACACTGCCTACGTTTCAAAGCAGGTTGACGGCGTGCTGAACGACTTCGTCTCGGCCACGGCCCTGAACCGCGATCAGGACTTCACCCGTAACGTGCGCGTAATCCTGCGGTCCACTCCGCAGCTCTCGCTCTTTGCGCTCATAGCCAAGAAAGACGCCGACATCGAGAAGATCGAGGACGTAAAAGGCAAGCAGATCGCGATTTCGCCGAACACCATCATCGAGTACGTGCTCGATCGCATGCTCGGCACGGTAGGCATGGGCCACGACGACATCGAGAAACTGGCGGTGCCCAGCATTCCGCTGCGCCTGGAGATGATAAACCAGGGCAACGTGGACGCTGCCGTGTTGCCTGAGCCGCTTGTTTCTCTGAGCATCACCACCGCCGGGACGCGCCTCATCAGGGACGATGCCGAAACGCAGTTTGGCGCCTCGCTCCTCTCGTTCCGCAGCGAAGTGATTGCGAATAATGAAGACGTCGTGCGCGGCTTCATGAATGGCTTTGAGGCCGGCGTAAACCGCATCAACAGCAATCCGGGCAGCTACCAGGACCTCATGGAAGCGCGCGGCCGCATCCCGCCGCCGCTATTCGGCAAGTTTTCAGTGCCCAATTTCCCTGAAGCGGCAGTGGTGCCGCAGGCGGAGTTCGAGGCGGTGGGCGAGTGGGCGGTGGAGCGCGGCTTGCTGCAAGAGGCCATTCCTTACGAGAATCTCGTGGATACGCGCTTCCTGCCAGGATAGGCGCCGGCCGGCAATTCGTCGCGAACGCTCAGCTAGTCCGCAGTTGTAACATTCTCAGCAGCCGTTCGCGCTGACTAGGCTTAGCAGCACTTGGGCTTTACGTAGCCTGGGGGTTACATAGCCATTCTGGATCCGCGCCGTTGTGTGCAGCGCATTCTGACGATTGAGAGTTGTGCGCTTTGGTGTGCACACCATCCAGCGCGAGTGGAGCAGTGCAATGAGTGCGCAGCGCCAGGCCGTACACGAGGCGGGAGACTCTCCCACCAACGCCGCGACCGCCGCGCTGCGGGCGGAGCTTCACGACGTCACGTTCAGCTACCGGGCGGGCCAGCCGATCTTCCAGCGCTTCTCGTGGCAGGTAGCGCCCGGCGACTCTTGGTCCGTAATCGGCCCTTCAGGCTGCGGCAAGTCCACGCTGCTCTACCTGCTGACAGGATTACGCCAGCCGCAAACGGGCGCTGTGCAAGTGGATGGCAGCGCGGTGGGCAAGCCCCAGCCAGGCAGCACGACCGGGCTAATTCTCCAAGACTACGGCCTGCTGCCGTGGGCGACAGTGTGGGACAACGTGCGGCTCGGCTTGCAGTTGCGCGGCGTGCCCCGCGCGCAGCAGGAAGAGCAGGTGGCCTACTGGTTGGAACGCCTGGACATTGCGGCTCTGCGCGACCACTATCCCGCCCAACTCTCCGGCGGCCAGCGCCAACGCACGGCCATCGCGCGCACGCTAGTCTTCCAGCCGAACCTCCTGCTGATGGATGAGCCGTTCAATTCCCTGGATGCCCTCACCCGCGAGCGCCTGCAGAACGTCGTGCTGGAACTCATCCAAGAACACGGCCTGACCACAGTGTTGGTTACGCACAGCATCGAGGAAGCGGTCTTTCTGGGCCAACAAGTGCTCGTGCTCTCCCAGCCGCCGACCGCCGCGACCATGGTTTTCGATAACGACCACGAGGACCCCCATGACTATCGCTCCGCGCCGGCATTTCTTACCCAATGCACGGCGCTGCGCGGGTTGTTGAGCGGATCAGACGAGTGAGAGTTGCGCACGGCCCTCTCACGGTTGCAACGCATGCCGTGCGAAGAGGAACCGACCCCTTCACACCGACAGGAAAGCGGCCATTCTCGATAGCAACGAGACGGTCGTCCCCGTTGGCAACGAGACGGTCGTTCTCGCTGGCAGCTAGACTGTCATTCCCGCTGGCAGCGAGACAGTCATTCCCGCGCAGGCGGGAATCCATCCGCTCTTCCGGGCACGCACACTGCCAAAGAGCGGGGGACAAGCCCCCGCGCTACGCTGATGGTTGTCCTTTCCGTCATTCCCGCGCACGCGGGAATCCATCTTCGTCCCCACGTAGTTCCCGCAATTGGGAAAGTCCAAGGATCAGTCCGCCGCTCCCATTCCCAATCCACGGCGAGGGACAAGCACCCGCGCTACGCTGATGTCTGTTCTTTCCGTCATTCCCGCGCACGCGGGAATCCATCTTCGTCCGCACGTAGTTCCCGCAATTGGGAAAGCCCAAGTATCAGTCCGCCGCTCCCATGCCCAATCCACGGCGAGAGACAATTATCCGCGCTACGCTGATGGTTGTCCTTTCCGTCATTCCCGTGAAAACGGGAATCCATCTTCTCTGGACTTTGGTCGTAGCTGAATTGTCTAGGGGACAAAAGACAGTGTAGTCGACGCATTCTACGGTCGCCCCAGAGCGGGGGACAAGCCCCCGCGCTACAGTAAGGATTGGCGATCGCTTACGCACGAGTTTGCGAAGACTGCGGGTCGCGCATTCCGTCACTCCGGCGCAAGCCGGAGTCTAGAGAGGCGAATAGCGCGTTATTCCACTCGCACGGCGAACAAGCCAAGCCGTTCACAAGATCGGCCGCGCGGGTCCCGGGCACGTATTCCGCAAGCAATCGAGTTAATCTGCCATACTAACGGTAGGGATGCCTGGAGATAGGCGTCTGGAGCCATGAGCCCTGTTGCAAAGGCACACTGCATGAACACCATTCCGCACTACATCATGAGCAAGGATAACGCGCAGATAAAGCGGGTGCGGGCGCTGCTGCAATCGTCGCGCCAGCGGCGCAAGGAGGGGGCGTTTGTGGTGGAGGGTGTGCGCTTGGTGGAGGAAGCACTCGCTGCGGGGCACGTGGCCGCGCTATTCATCTGTACCGAATTGCTCGCCTCCCACGCGCGCAGCCGGGATTTTCTCGATAGTCTCACAGAAGACGGCACCCACTCCCTCATCCACGTAGCACCCGATGTCTTTGGGGTCCTGGCGGATACGGCCACGCCTCAGGGTGTGGTGGCGGTGTGCACGCCACCGGAGGAAACCACCCTACAGCCCGCGGCAACGCTGGCGGTGCTCCTGGACGGCGTGCAGGACCCGGGCAACGCGGGCATGATCGTGCGCGCCGCCGCGGCGGCCGGCGCCGACGGCGTGCTGTTTGGGCCCGGCAGCGTGGACCCGTACAATCCCAAGGTGCTGCGCGGGGGGATGGGCGCACACTTCCGTACGACGCTGCTCAGCCTCCGCGACGCGGCAGAGGTGCACGCAGTCGCGGGCGGCTTTCCACAACGCGTCGTCGCGGCGGCCCAGGGCAGCACGCGGTACGATACACTCGATTGGACTGCGCCGACCTTGCTGATCGCGGGAGCCGAAGCGCACGGCGCCAGCGAACTGGCGCGGGACCTGCAAACGGCCGCGGTCTCAATTCCGCTGGCGAGAGGCGTGGAGTCACTCAACGTCGGCATGGCCGCGGGGATTCTGCTCTTCGAAGCCGTGCGGCAAAGGCTCGGAGCGACGTAGTCTGAGTGGAACAGGGACTAACTGAGGGGTTGGGCATGGATAAACAGCGAATGCGCGTCGATTCGGCAGCAACATCAAGCGAGTGAATGCTCTTCGCGGGAAGGAATGCCACAGTTGGCACGAGACTCAGTCTTCATTGAAGGCATGCGCGTCGCCGCCCACGTCGGTGTAACGGCGGAGGAGCGCGACATTTCCCAAGTATTGCGGTTTGACCTCGAGCTGCAATGCGACGCGCGCCGCGCGGGCGAGAGCGACGACCTCGATCACACAATCGACTATGGGGCCGTATACGCGCACGTCGTCACCGTGGTGAAGAGCACGCCATGCAAGCTCCTGGAACACATGGCGTCCAAGATTGCTGTTGAGCTGCTGGCAGCCTTTCCCGCGTGCGATGCAGTGCGCGTCCGCGTCGGCAAACCGGCCCTCTTTCCCACTACGGGCCGTTCCGGCATGCCGGGGGTGGAGATTGTTCGCGGCCGGTCCTGCCAGAGTAAGGGGGAGCCGAGAAGAAAGTGTTAGAAGAGGACAAGGCACCAGCAACTTGCGTGCCACTGTGGGGCATTAAACTATCGACAGGCAATTAAGCCCTATGCTTGTGCACGGGAAAAGCGCTAGTATCCGTGCACAACCCAATATAGTGCACGGAAACCTATACACTTCGGCCACTGAATCCGGCGTCACCCCCTCAGTTGGCGTCAGATGCTTAACCGAGACGCAGAAGTGAAATGAGAGGGATCGAATCTGGTCACTGGTCGCCCAATATGCCGTCCAGCGCCGATCGAAATTCCTCTAGCGGTCTCCCTCCCACGAAGATTTCCACAATGCGGTGGTCGGCATCCAAAATGTAGGTCGTGGGGAACGAGCTAATCTGGTATGCTGTGCCGACCGCAATGCTGGGGTCGAAGAGCAGCGGGTAGGTAACGTTGAATTCCTCTTTGAACCACTTGAGATCGTCGATAGTGATGCGGGGTTCCTGGGCAACTCTGCTCTGACTCTTGCCGTAATCCTTACCATACGGCGTCGCGCTGATAGAGACGATATGTACGCGGTCGCCGTACTCGGCATGAATCTGGTTGAGACGCGGCGCTTCGTCCTGGCAGTGCGGGCACCACGGCGCGAAGAACGCGATGAGGACCGGCTTGCCTTGCAAGGATTCGAGGCTAATCGTCTCGCCTTCAGTGTCTTCCAGCGAAAAGCCCGGTGCGGCCGCGCCGGCACCCAGGGCCTCGGGCTGTTGGGATTCGCCCATGTCCTCCGTCGGCAGCGCGCTGCTGCTCTCGGACGGCCCGCCCAGCGGATTGAGGCCGGTCAGTACGGTTGGCACGACCAGGACGATCACGAACAGCGCCACCACTGCGGGAATGACCCACTTCCGCCACGCCCGGCTGGATGATCTCCGGTTCTGTGTGTTACGTCTCTTTCTCTTTGCTCGCGCCATGGTGCTGTTCTCTCACCTTTGCGGCTTCTGGGAAGTCTATTTGTGCGCTACGGGAACCATTTCAGGATTGCTACCACCACACCGCCTGCCGCGATCGCTGAACCCGCTAGTTGTAGTGTCTGGCGGTTCAAACGTTGTTCGAGCCGTAACTCCAGATCCTTCAGTTCGGTTTTGAAGTCCGCGCGCACGGCGGCGAATTCGGCTGAGGTCGCGTGTGCAAGTTCTTGCATGTCGGCTGAAGTCTTGCGCGCTAGCTCTTGAACGTCAGCTTTGGTTGCCAGCGCGTCATCCGTTTCGCCAATCGTCTCAATCAAGGCTTCCGCTTGGGTCTCACTGAAGCCTGCGCCTTTGAGCGTCTTTACCGCCTTGTGGGTGTCTATGCTCATCTGCTTACTCACCCGGCTTGCAATGGAGGTTGGCTTAATCGGCGACTTGGCAGCATATCCCACGTAAACGTGATTGCGTCTTCATCCACTGACAACTGTCTTGCCACGGGAAAGACCATCCTCAATCGCATATTGCCGTAGAAGGTGAGAATCTGTCAATTCTGGCGAGCGCGGCGCTTGACATGCCGCTCAGGGTACAGAGTTAACAGGTTAGGCTAACACGCCTTTTGGCTGGTATTGGAAGCGGTATAGCGAGCGGCTCTATGCAAAGAGTGCGCGCTGCCGGTTGCCGGGCTTGGGAATTAACGTCACGCCGGCCACGGTGTCTTCCTCGGCGCGCATGCGCATTGTGATAACACCCCGGGCCGGGCGGCCGAGCCGCTTGACCTCGGTCAGCGGCACGCGCGTTATCTGGCCTTTGCGCGTAATCAGGCAGATTTCGTCATCGTCCGGCGTGACGATGCGGCCGCCGACCACGGGGCCGCTCTTTTCATCTACCTTGAGGGCGATGAGGCCCTTGCCGCCACGGGACTGGACACGAAATTCCTCGATGTCCACCTGTTTGCCGTAGCCGTGCTCGGTGATGAGCAGTGCGTCACTCTTAGGCTCTACCAGCGCCATGCCCACCAATTCATCGCCTTCTTGAAGCGAAATACCGTTCACGCCGCCAGCGGTCCGGGAGTGAGCAGTGATATTCGCTTCCGGGAAACGGATGCCGAGCCCCTGCGCCGTGAAGAGGATGATCTCCTGTTTGCCGTTGGTGAGAATGGCGGAATACAAGGAGTCGTCATCAGCCACATTCATGGCGATGACGCCGTTCGTGCGCGCGTTGGCAAAGGCGCTCAGGCGCGTGCGTTTGATCTGCCCTTTGACCGACACCATCGTGATGAAGGCGCCGTCGGCCTCTTCAAACGAAGGCACCGGCACGATAGCGGTGATGCGTTCATTGCGTGTGATGCCCTGCAAGAGATTGACCATGTTCTGGCCGCGCGACGTGCGCGTACCCTCGGGAATCTCGTAGGCGCGCAGCGTGAACGCGCGGCCCCGGTCGCTGACAACGAACATCCAGTCGTGGGAATCAACCAGCAGGATCGTCTGCACGGCATCGCTGGCGCGGGTGGGAATGCCGATAATGCCCTTGCCGCCGCGCCGTTGGGCTTGAAAGTCACCCGCGGGCTGGCGCTTGACGTAGCCGCGCTCGGTGAGCGTGATGAGCACGTCCTCTTTGGGCACCAGGTCTTCCTGTGAGAAGCTGGCGTCGGCGTCTTCGGCGATGACGGTGCGGCGTTCGTCGCCAAACTTGTCCTTGAGGGCCGTGAGTTCCTCTTTGATGATCTTGTAGACCTCGCCAATATCGCCGAGGATGGTTTCCAGGCGTACGATGGTCTGCTTGATTTCCTCATATTCGTCGAGGATGGCCTTGCGCTCCATGGCGGCCAGGCGGCGCAACTCCATCGACAGCACGGCGTTCGCTTGCCTTTCGCTGAGACCAAAGCCGCGCTGCAGGTTATTGCGCGCGGTCTGTGCGTTGCGCGACCTGCGTATCGTCGCGATGACTTCATCCAGATTGTCGAGCGCGATAATCAGGCCCATCAGGACGTGGGCGCGCTCGCGGGCGCGTTCCAACTCATACTGGGTGCGCCGCGTAACGACCTCCTGTCGGAAGAGGATGTACTCGCGCAAAAGGGCTTTGAGACTGAGCACCCGCGGTTGCTGGTCCACCAATGCCAGCATGTTGCAGTAGAACGACGACTGCATGGCCGTGTGCTGGTAGAGGTGGTTGAGCACCTGCTGCGGGAAGGCGTCTCGCCGCAGTTCGATCACGACGCGCATGCCGGAGCGGTCGGATTCATCCCGCAGTTCGCTGATGCCCTCGATTTTCTTATCCCGCACCAGTTGCGCCATGCGTTCGAGCATGGCCGCTTTATTGACCTGGTACGGCAATTCCGTAACGACAATCTGGAACCGGTTGCCCCGCATCTCCTCAATTCGTGCCCTGGCACGAACGATGACACGGCCGCGGCCGGTAGCGTACGCCTCGCGGATACCCTCGGTACCGACGATTGTGCCGGCGGTGGGGAAGTCCGGCCCCCGGACGAATTGCATGAGGTCTTCCACGCCCACGTCTTCTTCCTGGTTCGCGGCCATCTTGTCCGTGAGAAAAATGAGCGCGTCCACAATTTCGCTCAAGTTGTGCGGCGGGATGCTGGTAGCCATGCCCACGGCAATGCCGGCGGCGCCGTTGATGAGCAGGTTTGGCACTTTGCTGGGCAGGACCGACGGTTCTTTCAGCGTATCGTCAAAATTGGGTGTGAAGTCAACGGTATTCTTCTCGATGTCGGCCAGCATCTCCATCGCCAAGGGATGCAGCCGCGCCTCGGTGTAGCGCATGGCCGCGGGGGGATCGCCGTCCACGGAGCCGTAATTGCCTTGGCCGTCGATCAACGGATAGCGCATGCTGAAGGTCTGCGCCATGCGCACCATGGCGTCGTAGATGGGCTCGTTGCTGTGGGGATGGAAGCGCCCCATGGTGTCGCCGACGATACGGGCGCTCTTCTTATATGCGGTACCGGGCCGGGCGTTGAGTTCCTGCATGGAGTGAAGAATGCGCCGCTGCACCGGCTTCAGGCCGTCGCGCACGTCCGGCAACGCCCGCGAGACGATGACGCTCATGGCGTAGTCCAGGTACGCCGATTGCATCTGGTCTTCAATATTGACCGGGCTTACGGCTTCCAAATTGGGGTCAAGCGAATCGGCCATAGTCTCCCTTTGCAGTTAGGTTCGGCGCGCGCTGAGGTCTCTTGCCATTTTGGTTGTCTCCGGTAGCGCAGGTTTGTAAACTGCGAAATCCTGCTCGCGCTCCTACCGACGGGGACTTGCCCCAAAAATGCGCGGCTTCACTCCGACCATAAGACCCGTGAGTAGTCTGCGCTATCGCCAAATGTGTGGCCCGGCGCGCACCCTCTAGGCCGTCACCGATCGTCCGCGGCGTCGGCAGCCTCCACAGGCGCGTAGTCACCGCTCATACCGCCGCTCTTCGCGACCAAGCGCACACCCTCGACACGCATACCCTTATCCACAGCCTTGCACATGTCGTAAATGGTGAGGGCGGCGACGCTCACAGCCGTGAGCGCTTCCATTTCCACGCCCGTCTTACCGGTGGTGCGCACGGTGGCTTGTATGCGGACGCAACGCTGGGCCTCGTCCAGGGTGAATTCCATGTCCACGCCGCTCAGCGGCAGCGGATGGCACATGGGGATCATTTGCCAGGTGGACTTGGCCGCCATGATACCCGCCACTTGCGCCACCGCAAGTACGTTGCCCTTCTTAAGCGGGCCGGCGGCGCTGGGGGGCGTTTCCTGCTGTTGCCGGATCAGCGCCAGCGTTTCCGGCAGCATTACAACCGTGCCTTCCGCCGTCGCCTCGCGCGCGGAATCCGGCTTATCGCCCACGTCTACCATGCGGGGCAAACCGGACTCATTAAAGTGCGTCAATGACACGGCAGGAATCGCCTCGTTGCCTGATGTGGGGGGCTAACTCCATTATAGCATTGCGCGGCAGTTTGTGCCCTTTTTCACATATGCGCGTGCGCCCTGCGCGTGGGGCTATACTAGGTGGCAAAGGTAACGGGAAAGAGCGCGCTCCGAGCGCTTGCAATGCGGATTGGGTCGGCTGCTAGTCTTTGTTGCTGCCAAGGCCATGTCTTGTTAACTGGGGAAAAGAATCATGATCATCGATGCCCACGTGCACATTAAGGGCGGGGACGCCTACCGCCGCGAATTGGACCCGGACGACACCATCAAGTACATGGACCAGGCGGGCGTCGACAAGTCGTGCGTGTTCAGCATTTGCCTGCCCAGCCGCGAGTCGAACGAGATGACGCGCCGGGCCATCACCGGCCGCGAAGACCGCCTGATCCCGTTTGCCCACATGGTGCCGGAGGAAAGGTCCGTGGGCATGGAGGTCCTGTGCCGCGCCATCGAGGACTGGGGCTTCCGCGGCATCAAGCTGCACTTTGGCGAGGTGAAAGGCGAAATCACCGATGAGCTCTTCGTCCCAATTCTGGAACTCGGTGTCGATTACGACTTGCCTATTCTCCTCTGCTGCGCCCACCGGCCGGAATTCCCCGACCGCTGGGCCGACGCCGTGCCGGAGTCCAAGATCATCATTCCGCACCTGGGCTCGAGCCGCGACCAGGATATGAACTGGCGCTTCTTCGACGTGGCCAAACGCCACGACAACATCTGGCTCGATACGTCGTTTACCAGCGGCCCGTGGATGATCCGCGAGGCGTATCACGCCCTCGGCCCGGACAAGCTCATCTGGGGCTCGGACGGCGGCGGCGACTACAACCCGCCCCTGCCCGAAATGGCGAAGGTCAAGGTCTGGGAGTTCCCCGAGGCCGACTACGCGCAAATCATGGGCGGGAATATTTTAAAACTGCTCGGCGGCAAGGCGTAGTCTCTTGTGCTAAATCGGCAATAACCCTACTCCCAGGAGGATCCCGTTATAAGGGCGTAAATGGCAATGGGATGGGATAGTTTACGAGAATTCTCCCTCACCCTAACCCTCTCCCGCTGGGAGAGGGAATAAGATTGCCTTGGCGGGAGAGTTCCTCGACACATTGAAGAACCCGAACTGTTGGTTGCAAAGAGTTAGAGACCGAGCGTCCGACACTCTCTCTTGACTTGGGGAGCAGCGAGACATGAAGCCGACTATCGGGAGAGCGAGGGCGCAGCATTGCCCTGCCCCTGATACAACAAACTGCTCTCAATTGTCCCCTCTCCTGGGGAGACCTTTGCGTAACCCTCGTGGCATCGAGGCAGTCCCCTCTCCCTCGATGGGAGAGGGTTAGGGTTAGGGTGAGGGGGGACTCGTCCTGGCTGCGCAAGCTCGGTCCCCTTTTACCGGGGAAAAGGGTTACAGCCTGCCCGTACTTAATGCGGGCGTGAGCGCGTACAAAGCATTTCGGGCGCACCTGCTTTATCGGACGAGTGAGAGTGCAATGGCTGGACAATCTGGCATGAAAACTAGAGGCCAGGCAATGACGGTAGCCGTGTTGGCGGACGTGCACGGCAATGCGGCGGCTCTGCGGGCGGTACTGGATGATCTCAACGGTCAGACCACCGACGTCTTGGTGTTTGCCGGTGATCTTGTCCTGAACGGCCCGCGCCCGGCAGAGACGCTGGACATCATTCGTGGTCTGAAAGCGCCGGCAGTCTACGGCAACGCCGATCGGTATGTCTGTGATCCATGTCATCCTGATCCCGGCGTGCGATGGGTGCGCGAACAGCTTGATCCCGAGGGAATCGCCTACTTGGCAGGCCTGCCGTTTTCGCATCGCATAACTCCTCCTGGTGGAGAGCCTCCCGTGGACGACCTTCTTATCGTCCACGCCACGCCGACAGACGTAGGGGCAGGCCTGATCCTGCAGCCCGACCGCTTCGGCCTGCTACGGGTCACGCCGCAGCCGCAAGCCGAGCGGTTGCTGGGTTCGGCCCAAGCGGACCTCATCCTTGCCGGTCACCTGCACTACGCCTCTTCAGGCAGAGTAGGAGAGCGGCGCTGCGCAACCATAGGCTCCGTGGGCTTTCCGTGCGACGGCGACGTGCGCGCTGCCTACGCGCGGGTCGACTGGGACGGCCGGCACTGGCGCGTACACCACTGCCGCGTCGACTACGACCATTTGCAGGTGGCGGCGGAGATCGAGCGCTCTAGTTTTCCGTTTGGCACTAATTCCGCAGAGCGCTTGCGGCGCGCTCGCTTCATTCCTCAGGTGTAGCAAGCAACCCACAGCGGTTTGATGGAGGACGGTACATGGCTCTTGAGTCGCAAGGCTCCCAACACCCAACCGGGCTCGACCCCTTGGCGCGTGCCCGTGATTTCCAGGTGCGGCAAGAGACTCTTGACCGCATCCGAGCGGGACACCAGGTCATCCTGGACGAACTCAAGCCGACAAAGGCGCAGATCGAGCGCGGGCTGGAACTGCACTACAACAGCTTCGTCGCTGACGTGCAGGGATCGGTGCAGTTGAGTTCAACCCACGGCATTGTGGGGGACCGGCTGCGGCAAGACCTTGAGCCAATTCGCGAAGAGCTATCCGAGCAAGGCCTGGAACTCGTTGAACCCCAGCGCCGCCTAGCCGCCATTCATTTCAAACGGAAGACCTTCGAATCGGCCTTTGACCCGCAGTGGATCGCGGAATCCCAGGCGCTCTACCGCATCGCCGGCGTGGACTTGGGTGTCTGCGACGTGGCCGGTCCCGAAGAGAATACCTTTGAAGCGGCGTTGGACCGCTTGTCGCGCATCAACTTTGCCCACGACCAGCGCGACGACGTCATGCGCGTCACCAAGCCGGCTGACATTGAACGGGGCATTCGCAGCGGGACGCCGGGGGAGATGTTTCACCTGGCCGGTGTCGGTTGCTTCGCGGAAACATCAGACCCCCTGCGGAACCTCGACCTCTTCTACGCGCTCGGCGTGCGCATGTCCCAACTGACCTACATCCAAGCGAACGGCTTGTGCAGTTCGTACTTGCAGGAGCGTGATACCGGCCTGACGCCACTCGGCAAGCAGGTGGTGCGGCGCATGAACGAACTCGGCATCATGGTGGACCTGGCCCACAGCGGCGAGCGGTCGTCCTACGACATGATTGAAGCCTCGACCGAACCGGTGCTGCTCAGCCACACCGGGTGCCGGGCCGTGTACGACGATTCAACGAACCGCGGCTACCTGGAAAAGGTGTTTCAACAGCCGTATGCCCGCGGCGCGACGCTGCCGACGAGTCCGGTCAGCCGCAACGCGGACGACGCCATGCTCAAGGCCGTGGTCGCGAAAGGCGGACTGGTGGCAATCTACTCGATTGACTACGTGCTCGGCACCGGACCGGAATCCTTCCACACCTGGTACCGCCACCTGGAGCATGCCATCAAGGTCGCCGGCATTGACCACGTCGCCATAGGAACCGACCGCACTTTCTTCCCCACCTGGCCGCCCGGCGCGCTGGACTGGACGAACTGGCCCTACTGGACTGTCGGCCTCGTCTGCAGGGGGCACACCGACGACGATATCCAAAAGATCATCGGCGGAAACTTCCTACGCTACGCCCGGCAGGTGCTCGACAAACGCCCTTGGGGAACGTTCATTTGAGTGCCCTGCGGACAAACTCACTTCCGATCGGTCGGTTTGACACTTCCTCTCCAGCACAGTGGTCCTTGAGAGACGCCGCCTTCGAATTGGCATTCCGCAGACCGCAATTCGTGCATAGGGAATTCTACCTATACCTGGCTCTTGGCGTATCCTCTAGCAAGTATTGCCTGGGCTTTTGGGCGCTGTCTCAGCAGCTTTCACTCTCCTTCGTCAGGTTTACGCAGATTCTGCAAAGAGGTGGCAGTCCTGTGCTAAGTCTGTCCCATGTTTGCTGACCAACCTGGAAGCTCTTCTGACAGAGGTGGCAGTCAACGGTTAAGTCAGAGTTGCTTGGAGGCTTCATCCTGTTGCGATAGGGCATATAGTAGAAGGGGTCATATAACCACTTCCTTTCACTTCCGTTCTTTATACGTTCTCGGACTTTTCCCGGCTGTAGGTGCAATGGAAGACTATCAACTATAGCTCTATCAATCGTGATCTCGATTGCTGGAATGTCTGGAGCTAGATATTCTCCGACTTTGGGGTTTGTTACGGCAACCTCAACAACCAACTCGCATAGATTGCTAATTACCCGTTGTTCACCGTTGCCATGAAGTCGATAGTGTCCGCATGCAAACACATCGCATATTGTTGTTGGATTTAGGGCGTGCTCTGGCTTGCCGGTTACTACCTTGAAGAATAGATTGCCACCAAACCCATAGGGTATTCGTATCATTGTGCCCTGCGTAGCAATGACCTCTTTAGCGTATGCGTGAATCCAAGACTCCCCACAGGAATCGGAACGGTGTGCAAAGTGCCAAGAGATCCTATCGCCTTTGCGTGCGATCATTCGCTCGCCACACGCGACACAGACGACATTCGCGGCGAGCCCCCTCTCCCTACTCTCCACCGTGACTATAGTCCCGAAATCCATGTCACGGGCAACAGGATACTTTAGCAATCTGACACCTCACAGAATGTAAAAGCCCCGGTGCTAACGCACCGGGGCCAAGTGACATTTGATGTCCGGCACCATCCGACTTCAATACAGGCACATTGATTCAATGCTGAGAGTCATTGAGGCGGACTAGTCCATCCGTTCCGCCAAAATTAGGACCCTATCCTTAGCCATCAGTTTAGGGAATCCATATCGTGCAGGTGCAATCTCTTTACCTTGAAGTAGTGTTATGGAAAGTACTCGGTAACCAGATGCGTTCAACTGCTGGACGGTGAATGGTGCGTAGTCGGCATCCACAATACGTGAAATATTGTATGGTCGCACATCAATGGTCATTGGGGCCGATTCCTTACTTGCCGGATCCGAGTTTCACCGTCACCTCTCTCAGAGTGCGCCTAGCTAAGAGGTCTCTATACAGTTTACCATAAATCAGAACTATCCAGAAGACACGCTTAGCGGGACCTCTTCTGATTTGGCTGAATTGGAAATAGTGAACTCACGGCTGGTAGTCTCCTTCCAGCAAAGTGGCGAAAGGGTTGCGAGGAGAGGGTCTTGCTCCGAATCAACGTGTCTGATGTACGTGCATGCGGACAAACTTACGCTATCTCGGCGAATAGATAAAACCCAGGCCTCAACGCTCTCATCGACTTGCAGCCATAGATAATGGGGGAGTATGTAGATGATGTGCCGACTTAGGGAGCTCTTTCAATAGACCCCAGGAAATATCCGGTACTTCACCTTCGCCTGGTACTCCGCCCACTTTTCCGCGCCGTACTTCTCGATGCATTCCTTTTCGTCGTCACGTTGGTGCGTGATTTCGTACGACGTCATGAAGACGAAGTATGTCCATGCCCAGGGATTCGCGAAGTGGCCGAAGAGCAGGGCAACGCCGAGGGCGATGATCACCTCGCCACAGTAGTTGAAGTGCCGTGCGGGGCCCCAGAATCCGTTGCACAGGATCTTGCGGTCGCCGGCCGCGATGTACTCAGGTTCGATGAGCCCCAGGAATTTGCGGTCCGGCCAGCGCTTGAAGGTGTATTTCTGCATGTTTGCGCCGCGCGAAATGCCCCAGCCGATCCAGAGCAGCGCAGCCGTGCCGCCGAGCAAGACGTACGTCCACGGCGCCGCGATGTCCGGGCGCGGCAGTGCCGCCATGCCCCAGATTGGCAGTACGTACAGCCATCCCCAGATCATGAGAGCGCCCCAGATCAGCTTGAAGCCCAGTTTCTCGTGGATCAAGTCGTAGGTATAAAGCTGGACGCGCTCGAAGAAGAAGAAATCCGCGATGTAGAATGTCATGAACGCCGCAAAGAGAAAGACGCCCGGATTGGAGTCCGCGCCGAAGCGTTCGTAGTGATACGCGGCGGCGGAGAGCGCGTTGAGCGCCAGCATCGTGCCGCCGACGACGTAGAGATACATCTTCACGTCGAAGCGGTTGTTGAAAAACGACAACTCCTGCGCCCGCCCCAGCCAGAAGGCCGCGATGGGATTCTCTACCTCGCCTCGCGGCTGGCTGAACACCGCGATGAGCGCAAGAATCGTGGCTACCACTGTGCCGCCGGCTACCGCGTAGGGCGCCGACCGGTAAAACCAATCGCGGGGCATGCCGGTGAGTTCGAGCGCCCACACCACCAGCGCGAGGGCAAACACCAAAAGGCCGCTCAGCTTGTATGCGCGCGGTTTGCCAGTCGCCGGATCGATGACATAGCCCGGTACCCGCCTGCCCGGCAGGATGAGTTGCGCCAGGAAGACCACGACGAAGATCGCCACGGGGGTGAAAAACCCCAGCAGCGCTTCCGTACCGGTAAGCGCGAAAAGGTGCTCGATTCCAAGCCGTTCAAGCATGGCCGCTAGTCGCTTTCCGTTGGGCAATCGTGCTTGCTATGAGAGCAGAACGCCTAATAGATACCGGGGATGATGCGGTACTTCACCCGCGCCTGGTACTCCGCCCACTTTTCGGGGCCGTACTTCGCTTCGCATGCCTCTTCGTCCTCGCGTTGCCGCAGGGTAAATATGGTGACGATGAAGACGAAGTACGTCCACGCCCAGGGACTGGTGAAGTGGCCGAACGCCAAGCCGTATGAAAAGGCGAGGATTCCTTCGCCCAGGTAGTTGAAGTGGCGGGCGGGCCGCCAGAAACCGCTGGTCAGGATCTTGCGATCGCCGGCCACGATGTGCGTCGGCTCAAAAATCCCCAGAAACTTGCGGTCGGGCCAGCGTTTGAAGGTGTACTTCTGCAGGTTGGCGCCGCGCGTAATCGTCCACCCGACGCAGAATAACGCAAATGCCGCGATCAGCCAGACAAGCGTCCCCGCAGTTGAGAAACCGGGATGCGGCAGCGCGGCTATGCCCCACAGCGGCAGAATGTAGAGCCAGCCGTAGACCATGATGCCGCCCCAGAACATCTTGAAGCCCAGCCTCTCATGGATTATGTCGTACGTGTAGAGCTGGACGCGCTCGAAGATGAAGTAGTCCACGACGTAGTACGTCACGAACGCCGCAAAGAGAAAAACGCCCGGATTGAAGTCTGCGCCGAAGCGGCCGTAGTGGTACGCGGCGCCGGAGAGCGCGTTGAGCGAAAGCATCGTGCCGCCGACGACGTAGAAGTACATCTTGACGTCAAGGCGGTTCTTGAAAAACGACATCTCCTGTGACCGCCCCAGCCAGAAGGCCGCGATGGGGTTCTTCACCTCGCCCTGCGGCTGGCTGAAGACCGCGATGAGGGCAAGTATCGTCGCAACCACCGAGCCGCCGGCCACCGCGTAGATTGCCGAACGGTAGAACCAGTCGCGCGGCATGCCGGTGAGCTCAAGCGCCCACACGATCAACGCGACGGCATACACGAGCAGACCGTTGAGCTTGTACTTGCGGGCCTCGCCGGTCTCTTTATCGGTAACGTAACCCTCAACCCACCGGCCCGGCAGGATGAGTTGCACCAGAAAGAACAGAATGAAAATCGCCAGCGGGGTGAGAAACCCCAAAATCGCTTCCGTTTGCGATAGCTCGAAAAGGTGGCTGATACCGAGCCATTCAACCATGACCGCATACCTCTCATTCCGCTGCTGGTGCCGTTTGGGGTGTGGCACAAAGGGGAAAAGTCAATCACACACTATGCAGCAAAAGGCACGACGGAGTCAACGCGCCTGCCAACGGCCGCCACAGACTGAACGCTCCTACCGCTGCGACGGATTGCGTGAACAGTCAATTCTCTTGAGTGTATACGGCAATTGACTCAGATGCAGGTTCGCCGCATCACGCACAGTTAGGAAGCGAGTCCATAGTCCCACCTGTAGAATTAAGCGCAATTTTGAAGCGGCGGCGGCACCCCAAGTCCGTGCAGTTGTACGTGCAGATTATTGACTTAGCGATGTAGAGGGGATATACTTCCAGCGTTGACGGGCAGGAGCTATTTGCATCGCTCCCCCGTTGACAAGAAATATTGCAGGGAACTCGCTAGTGCATTGTTGCGTGCCGAGGGCTTGCTGCTCGAGAAGTCTCTCACACAAGCCTTTGGCGCAACCGCCACAGCTAGCGAATGCCCGGACACAAATCGGTACACGGAGGAGGCCACACCATGGCGCGCATGAGTAGACGACAGATGCTGGCGGGAGTGGGTCTAGGCGTTGGAGCGACCGTGCTCGCCGCCTGCGGACAGGTGCAGACGATGGCGGCGCCGGAGGCGGCAGAGGGTGACGCGGCTGCCGCGCCCAAGGAACCGGCAGGGATCACCGGTGTCTTTCACGTGTGGGGCTATCGCTCCCAATATCTGCCGGGGGTGGTGCTGGACGCGTTTCAAGAAGAGCATCCGGGAGCCGTGGTCGTGCAGTCCCAGCCGGCCGGCAATTTCCGTGGCGAGAAGTTCCCGGCTGCGGTAGCCGCCGGCGCGCCGCCGGCGCTCATGCAGGGCTTTCTCGACTTTGTCGCGATGTACGTTGACCGGGGGTTCCTGGCGGACCTCGGCCCCGCGGCCAAGGCGGGCGACTTTGGCGATCTGGGCGCGTATCTGCCCGGTATCGTTGAGACCGGCACCTTTGACGGTGTGCTGCACTTTCTCCCCCACCGGCAAAGCGTGAACATTCCCCTGTACAACAAGGACATCTTCGAGAACGCGGGCATCAACGAGCCGCCCACCCTGTGGGACGACGTGGCGGAGATCGCGCGGCAACTGACCAAGAAGAACGCGGATGGCTCCGACCAGTTCGGTCTGACTGTGACCACCAGCAAGAACACGCTCAACTCGTGGTTCAACCCGGTGCTCTGGCAGGCCGGGGGCGAGTTCTTTGCTGAGGACGGCCGGTCGGTCATTTTTGATGAAGACCCCGGTCTGGCAGCGCTGGAATTCTTGACCGATCTATTCAATAAGAAGATCGCTGCCGAGGGCACCACACCGTACTTCGAAGGGTACGGCGCCATGATCAATGCCCGTACGCCTACGCACGTGAAGCGCCCCTTTGACAACGGGAACATCCCCTGGCTCGCGGCCAGCCCCGCCTGGGAAAAAGAAAAGCAGCTTGGCTTTGGCTCGCTCTCCGGCTGGGTAGTGCCGGTTAGCCCGCAGTCCGACGGGGCGATACAACTGCTGGCGCACACCTTGCAACCCGAAAACGTGAAGGCGTTCCTGAAGCTCGTGTTCCTGCTGCCGGTGCGCGGCGACATAGAGGTGGACTACGTGGGCGAGGAGTACAACGGCTGGATGCCCACGTTCATCGAGCAGAGCCAGAACATGCACTACGACATCCCGCACCCGCACATTCGGGCCATCATGCCGCTGGTCTCGGCAGAAATGTATAAGGCGATTGCGGGCGAGGTCACGCCGCAGGAAGCCATCCGGACCGCGGGTGACATCGCGAACCAGTTCCTGGCAGACAACATGGGCTAGCGGCTGCTTCCCCGTATCAGGCTCTACACACGCTAAGCCCTCCGCGCGTAGGTGCGTTTTGGCCCGCTATCGGGCCTGGCTCTCCTACGCGCGGTAGCATGTCGTTTGGTGTGGCGGGCTGGCATCTGACTCGATTCTCATAGGGGTCATTCAATACAGACTCGTCTAATTCTGCCGGCCCTTGGTTGGATAGTCCCACTCTGGCTTAACGGTAGTCCGAATACTGCCGCGCACAGCCTCAATACATGGCATTGAAATTCGGATTCGATAAGGAGATGCATACCGTGGCTGTGACAGCACTCATTAACGGCAGGATTATTGACGGCAACGGCGGGCCGCCGGTTGTGGACGGTGCCGTTCTCATTGTGGATAACCGCATCGAGGCTGTGGGCAATAATGTGGATATCCCGCCGGAGGCCGAGGTCATCGACGTCGCGGGCGCGAGTCTCCTGCCCGGCATGATGGACCTGCACGTGCACCTCAACGGCCCGTACCAATCGCTGCAGAAGCTGCGCAAGTCGCTCCTGGCCGGTTTCACGACCATAGCCCACGTGGCCGGCACCATGCCGCCCGCCTCCACGGATTGTCGCCAGGCGATTGCAAATGGCTGGTTCCCGGAGTGCGCCCGGCTCATTGTGGGCGCGGTGGTGGATTGCACCAACGGCCACGTGCGCGGCCGGGTGGCGGACGGCCCGTGGGAAGTGCGCAAGGCCGTGCGTGAGATGGTGAAGGCCAAGGCTGACTTCATCAAGACGGCGGCCAGCGGCGGCTTCTGGGCGGAGGACGAAGAGACCTGGTGGCTGGACTACACCCAGGAAGAGCTGGACGCCCTGGTGGACGAGGCCCACAGCGTCGGCAGGCTCGTGGTGGTGCATTGCCACACGCAGCCGGGGCTCGATATGGCGATCCAGGCGGGCTGCGATCAGATACACCATGGCGCGCTCATTGATGAAAAGGCTCTGCAAGGCATTCTGGAGAACGAGCTCTACTTCGTGCCGACGCTCCGCGTTACGTCCCGGCAGAACATGGCAATCAAGTACGGTGCGGGCCGCCCGTGGGAGACGCGCAAGATGGGCGAGGCGCACTATGTCCACCGAGAAGGCGTGCGCAGGGCCCACCAAATGGGCGTAAAGATGGGTCTGGGCACCGACTGCCCGAGCACACCGCCCTGGGACATCTGGGACAGCGGCTTCGAGCTTCAGGAGTTCGTGGGCTGCGGCCTTAGTCCGTTGGACGCCATCGGCGTAGCCACGAAAGGCTCCGCGGAAGCCATGAATATAGACGACCGGCTCGGTACGTTGGAGAAAGGCAAGCTCGCCGACGTGGTAGTGGTGGCCGGCGATCCCGCCAGCGACATTCAGGCGGTGGTGAATTACACTAACGTCCGCTACGTCTTCAAGGAAGGCCGGCTCGCGGTGAGTAGAGACCCTGAGAGGCCGGCGACGGCTCACCTGGAGACGTATCCGCGCGACTTCACCTCAATCGACGACCGCTTTACCGCAGACCCGGCCTGGCAAGCCGCAGCCGGCCTGGCATAGTTGGCTTATGAGGCAGTTGCCGTCTCTGAGGCAGGCAGTGAGTTCGCCGCTGCATCTTTCTACTCCACCTGCGCCCAAGTCACCGAACAATCTCGAGGCTGACGTTTGCTCAAATCGCGAACACGTGCGTCGCAGAGAGCGAGCGGTTCTCTTGCAAGAGGAATATGAAAGGACATTCCATTCACCCTTCGACAGGCCTGTGCTGAGCTTGTCGAAGTGCTCAGGACGAACGGTAACTGCTGCGGACTTCCCGTACACCCTCTTAGGGCGTTGATACCATGGCACTGGGTGAGGAAAGAATGCGACATGTCAATCTCTGTGCGGAAAACCGGTCTGCACGTGCTCAATATGCAGACACGCATGCCTTTTCGCTACGGCATTGCGTCCCTGGTCGCCGTGCCTCATCTCTTTGTGCGCGTAGAGGCAGACATCAACGGTTCGCGGGAAGTGGGCCTGGCTGCGGACGGCCTGCCCCCCAAGTGGTTCACCAAGTATCCCGACACCTCCTTTAGCGACGATCTGGACGAGATGCTGGCAGTAATCCGCCAGGCCTGCGCCCTGGCGCAGCAGGCGCCGCCTGCCGACAGCGTCTTCGCCTTTTGGCTTCGGCTGCATGACCAACAGATGGCATGGGCTGCTCACACCGGCTATCCCCCGTTGCTTTGGGGTTTCGGCGTGAGCTTGGTGGAACGCGCGCTGCTCGATGCCTACTGCCGCAGCACCGGCACGCCGTTCGCCCGCGCGCTGCGTGACAATTCTCTGGGCATTCAGTTAGGCGCAATCCACCGTGAGCTTGCCGGGTTCGGCCCGGCGGAGTTGCTGCCTGTGGAGCCACAGCGCAGCGTCAGCGTGCGCCACACGGTCGGACTGAGCGATCCCTTAACTGACGAGGAGATACCGGCAGATGAGCGGGTCGCCGACGGGCTGCCGCAGTCCCTCGCGGCCAGCATTCGCTGCTATGGACTGACGCATTTTAAGATTATGATCGGTGGCGATGCTGCCGCGGATCTCAATCGGCTCCGGCAGGTCGCCAGTCAATTGGAAGAGCACACCACCGGTTACTACGTCTTTACCCTGGATGGCAGCGAGCAGTACACGGAGGTGGAGCCCTTTCGCAAGGCCTGGGAGGCAATTTGTGCGGAGCCTTCCCTGCATGATTTCCTGGGGCACCTGCTCTTTGTCGAGCAGCCGCTGCGGCGCGACGTGGCCTTAAGCTCACAGGCTAAGTCTGAGCTTCTTGCCTGGTCTGACCGTCCACCCTTGATCATCGATGAGTCCGACGGCGCCCTGTCCAGCGTGGTGGAGGCGCTGGACTGCGGCTACGTGGGCGCCAGCTTTAAGAATTGTAAAGGCGTATTCGGCGGCATCGCGAACGCCTGTCTGCTGGCCAAGCGCCGCCGCGACGATCCGGGCGGCTACTACGTGCAGAGCAGTGAAGACCTAGCCAGTGTCGGGCCGGTGTCAATGTTGCAAGATCTGGCGGTGCTGGCGAGTCTTGGGATCGAGCACTCCCAGCGCAACGGCCACCACTACTTCGCTGGGCTGAGCATGTTCCCGGCAGACGTGCAAGCGGACGTGCTGGCCAAGCACGCGACGCTCTACCGGCGCCATGACCGCGGCTATCCGGTCTTGGATGTCCGTAAAGGCCGGCTGGACACCGGCAGTGTCATCGACGCCCCCTTTGGCTATGGTATCGAGCTGGATACGCGGCGATTCACGCCACTCGAAGAGTGGACAATCGAGTCGCTATGAAGTATTGACTCTTGTCAATATCCCCTCTATGCTTTGACTGTACGAGAGTTGAAGTACATGTTTAGGGAGGACTAGCCATGCGTACACAGATTTCTCGACGCACGTTTCTCGGCGGTAGCGCGGCTGGTGGTGCGGCCTTGCTGCTAGCAGCATGCGGCACCGCGGCACCCGCTGCTATGGAAGATGCGCCCGCGGCTCCGGAGAAGAAGGAAGCGGAAGCGCCCAAGATGGAGGAGGCAACGGAGATCAAGTATCTCCACTTTTCAACGCAGAGCGATGTATGGGACAACGCCTACGACGGTATGTTCGCGGCGTTTGAGGAGATGCATCCCGGCCTCAAGCTCAATGTTGACATTGCATCCGGCAGTTTTCCAACCTCGCTGACCGAGAAGGCGGTGGCGGCGTTTGCCAGTGGTGTTCCCTATGATGTCTACTACGGCTGGTTTGGCTATCTCAGCCAGTTTTACACGGCGGAGATGCTGGTGCCGCTCGACCCGTTCCTGGCCGCGGACCCGGACGTCAGCCTGGATGACTTCCATGAATATGCCCTCGAGCGCATCGGCGGGCAGGCCTACGGCATTGCCTGGTTCACGAATGGCAAGGAGTACTGGTACAACGCGGACCTCATAGCGGAGGCGGGCCTGAAATCGCCGCGCGAGTTGGAGGCGGAAGGCAATTGGAACTGGGACGCGGTGCTGGAGATGGCCACGAAGCTGACGAAGACAGAGGGGAATCGCATCACCCGCTTTGGCACGCAGCCCTATCGCTTCAATCGTACCGGTTGGTTCTGGATTCATCTCTTTGCCTGGGGTGGCGCGTGGTGGAATGAAGACTTCTCGGCGCCGACCATCAATACCCAGCAGGCAGCCGAAGCCGCACAAAACGCGCTGGACATGGTAATCAAGCATCGGGTGGCGTATGGCCTGACCCTGGGGAAAGAGCCGAATGTGGAGCCGGACTTCACGCAACAGACGGTTGCGGGGCTTATTACCGGCTCTTACTTTACCCGCACCATCAAAGCACAGATCGAGACCCAGGAGGAGCCCTTCAAGGTCGAGCACACGCTGCTGCCGAAAGGCCCGGCCGGACGCATGGCGGCGCAGTCCATTAACGCCAAGTGGATCAGCGCGTCAGCCACGGAGCCGGATGCCGGTTGGGAGTTCTATAAATTCGCCATCGGGGAGGATGCCATACCGTTCATCGCGCAACTCGGTGGCAGCCGCTACGCGGCCAACAAGTCCATTCCGCCGTTCACCCAGTATGAGTATGAAGACCCCGAGGTCTATGCGCAGACGGCGGCGATGAGCGTGGCCCACCGGCAAATGGTCCGCCAGTCCGAGCTGGATACGCAGTGGGCGGAAGGCTGGATCGAGCTGGAAGAAGGCAAGACCACCATTCAAGAATTGCTGGAAGAAACGCAGAAAGTAGCTGAGGTGCATCTGGAGGAAGGTGGCTGCGTCTGCTAAGCACGTCTACAAGAGAATTGTTGGGGCCGGACTGGCGAGTCCGGCCTCACTTTTTTTTGGTGCAGCCTAACGTGGCCTTTGAACCCTACCACCGTTGCCTGGGGACGTGCTATTCACTCGGCCGGCGTCCCGGCAGGGGATGTGCGCCGCGTGTGCGTGCTTTCGGCTCCTGTGCCATCGCAGACCCGTTGCTGGCGTCACGACCACTTGCCCTGTGCCGGCTCCTCCACCGATCGTCCTGAGCCGACTTCTCGACCGTTCACCTAAGCCGGCTCCTCCACCGTTCGCCCTGAGCCTGTCGAAGGGTGAGCGGTCTCTTGACATGGCTGGATAGGCACACCGGCTCGTTGAAGGCCGGTATAATGATGCACTAGCAGTGCATTCGGACGCAGATTGAGGAGCGACAGATGGCGGATTCACTATTGGCCGGAGGGGCAAAGGTGGCGATTACGCCGCCTATGGGGAGCGCGTTTCAATCGAGCCGGGCGGACCTGCGGGTGGAGAGCGTCTACCACGACCTCTACGCTACCGCCGTGGTGCTCAGCGACGGCGGGCACAAGGTGGCGATTGTCGGGCTGGACGTGCTCGGCCTGGACGCGCCGCTGGTAAACGCCGTGCGCGCGCGTGTGGAGCGGCAGACCGACATTCCCGGCGCGCACGTCCTGATAAATGCCTCGCACAGCCACTTCGGCCCCGCCATTCTGCAAGCCCTGCCCGACGAAATTGATCAAGGCTACTACCGGAGTTTGGTGCAGTCGCTGGCCGATGCCGTCACCCGCGCCGACGCGGCCCTGGAGCCGGTAGCAATGCGCGCGGGAGATGCGGAAGGCACCTTTGCCATCAACCGGCGGCGCATGGAGAACGGCGAGGCCCAGCTAGCGCCGAACTACGACGGCATCGTGGACCAGCGCATCCGCGCGCTGCGTTTCGAGCGGCTCGACGGGACCGTTGTCGCCGTACTCTTCTCGGGGGCCTTCCATCCCACCGGGTACGCCTACCGCATGCCGGTGGTGAACGGCGACTACGTGGCCGCCGCCAGAATGGAAGTGGAGCGGCAATTCGCCGACCAGGGAGCTCCTGTGGTCGGCTTCTTGCAGGGTTGCGCCGGCAACCAGCGCGTGCGCGTGATCGCGCCGGGCGGTACGCGCTTTCATCCGTGTTCCGGGGAAGAGATCGATACCCACGGACGCGGCGTCGGCGCGCTGGCCGCCCGCGCCGCACGCGAGGCCACCATGGTGGTGGGCTACCCAATCGGCGTGGCCCACGAGTTGGTTTCGCTGCCGCTAAAGGAACCGCCCACGGCAGCAGAGCTCGAATACATGCGCGCAAAGTCGCGAAACGACAACTACATGCAACTCTGGACCGGCTCGATGCTGGAAAGCTTGCGCAATGACGGCGCGCTGCCAACGAGGGTCGACTTCCCCATTCAGGTCTTGCGAATCGGCGGTCTCTGGATGGTGGGACTCGGCGCGGAGGTCTTTTTGGAAGTCGGACTGCAGATCGAAGAAGCGCTCATGGCCGACCACGTGGGCCAGGCGGCGTGGACACTCGGCTACTCCAACGACACCATCGGCTACCTCTGCACGGAAGCATCCTACGCGGACGGCGGCTACGAGCCGACCCGCTCTCACAAGTTCTACCACCTGCCGGCCCCCTACCAACCCCACGCCGAACACCTGGTCGTGTCTGAAGCCATCCGCATCGCGGGCACACTGGCGTAACGGAACAAGCGATCGGCGTATTGTAGCGGTCGTGCAGCGAATCGCGGACACACTTGCATGATCGGGCCGCAGCTTAGTTGAGGCGCTGCGGGAAGCTCCTCGGCGACTTCTCCCAACGCAAGCTGGTAACCGCCCATGTTCCTAGGGCTCACACGCCCACTGTGTTCCAAATTAAAGCCCTCTCCTGGGGGAGAGGGTTTGGGTGAGGGCGACGGACCTCACGCGGCACACCGCCCCGTTGTGGTTGGTAGGGCCTCCGCGAGTAGACAGCTCTCCGGCGCGGTTGATTGCGCCTCAATGAGATTCCTGATTAAAGCCCTCTCCCGGGGGAGAGGGTTTGGGTGAGGGCGACTAAAATGGTATCCCAAGACTCCGCGAGAGCCAGAAATCTCCGCAAGAATTCAACAGAAGCCGAAAAGACCTTGTGGCGTCAACTACGCAGCCGCCAGTTGGACGATTGCAAGTTCCGCAGACAAGCACCTCTAGGCAGGTACGTTGTTGACTTTCTGTGCTACGAACGAAATCTCGTGATTGAGATTGATGGCGGTCAACACCAGTTTCGAACAGAAGAAGATTCAATACGCACCACCTGGCTATAGACCCAAGGCTTTCGCGTAATTAGATTCTGGAACAATCAGGTGCTGTCAGAGACTGAAGCAGTCTTGGAGGCTATTCTGCGGGAATTGCGGGACCAAGAGTCGCCCTCACCCTAACCCTCTCCCCCAGGAGAGGGGACCTGAAACGCTAATCGCAAACGGGTTCAATGCTCCTCACTCCATCCCTCCCCCACTGGAAGAGGGGACAAGAGGGTCTCTACGAGGTTGGCAGGGAGGCAGCGAAATCTCAAGTGATCTCTCCCCTAGGAGAGGGGACCTGAAGCTCTACTGCAAACGGCTTCAATGCTCCTCACTTTATCCTTTTCCCACTGGAAGAGGGGACAGAAGGGTCTCTACGAGGTCGAGGGGAACCGCGAAACTTCATGCGATCTTGCGGAGAAGGGGAGAAGAAGAGGCAGCGATTGCAGCGACTGAGTGTGCTGTGACTTGACATGAGAAGTGGCGCAGCACTCTTCGGGCAGCGCTCGAAGACTAGGAGACCCTCAGCCCGCCTCTTGCTAGCGGCATAGGGGAGGCGCCGCTGAAATGGGCGCCGATGTCGCTGGCCAGGGTCTCCTGGTATTGCCAATCGGGGACCAGGCAGCGGTAGGGCTTGCGCAGGAGCACGCGCGGCTCGCCTTGCCATTGCGTGGCGGCCATGGAGCGCTGCAAGTTGACCTGCTGGTACGCCTCGGCGTCTGCCAATGACCTATGGAGCGAGTATCCGTCCGGATAGTAGCGTCCCTCAGTGGCGCGCCGGCCCCACTCCACGCACCACAACGCCTGTTCATCACGCAATGGCATTTGGGTTAATTCTCCTAGTTGTGGGTAGCGAACCTGCAGTTCCGTCATTCCCGCGAAAGCGGGAATCCATCTTCGTCTGTTAGCCAGCTAAGCTTTAGGCTCACGGACAGATTATACCGTCGAGAACATTTCCATTCTCAATGTCGACAGGAGAATAATTGCTTCTATTTCGACTAGAAGCTGTGCAACGAGGTCACTTGCTGAATGTGCCCCTTAAAGCTCCGGCCAGACATTTCGCAAAAGACTGCTGGTGACACCCTATCCTCCAGTAGCTCATGGCAAGACCGTATCTCTAATCCAATGCTCAGCACGTGTTCTGGCACTGCCGATTACGTCCCACACTCCGTACAGGAAAATCTCCAATTTCCTCCAGAGCTCCATCGGAGAATTCTCCCGCGCCCTGCCAGGCTCTTTCAGAAAAGTCGCCAACTCCGTGCAGGGCCCTATCAGAGAAATCTCCAATTCCCTCAATTGCACCATCGGAGATGCCCCCCACTCCCTGCCATGTCCGCACAGTGATGCCTCTCGTGCCTTGAAAAACGCTCGTGGGAGCGCCCCCAATTCCTTGCCATGCGCTATCCGAAAAGTCCCCGATTCCATGGAGGGCATCCTCAGAGAAACCCCCAATGCCCTGCATTGCCCAGTCAGATGCATCGCCTGCGCTCCTCAAGGCTCTCTCAGATGCGATTCTCGCAGCTTCTTGGAAGCTCTCAAGAGAACTGGCAGCTTGCGCCCAGGCCTGCTTCGGAATTTCCTTAGTCTCATTCCAGGCTGCTATGACAGGTTCAAATCCAATGCGCTGAAGCCACTCAGTACTGAGATCGTAGAAACGACGTCCGTAAAGTAAGAACGGCATCACCACCAGTACCGGCGCTAAGGTAGTCAAGAGCGCACCTAGTGCCGGCACAACCATCACTAATCCAAGCACGATGCCGAGAACGCCCACAGCAAACAAGGCATCTTTGCCAACTCTCGCCGCCACTCGTGAAAAGAGATCGGATCGGTCGATTTTACCGTCGTGGTAGAGCAGACCTTCCTCTAGAACTACTACTGCGACTTCAACCAATGTAAATGCTACTGCCCCAGGAATGATCGGCCTTGCCGCCGAAGTTATCGTCCGGGTGAACGCCGGTGAGCTCAACCCTCTGCGAATCGAAGTGATTTGACTCTTAGCCAGCCTCTCTTCGACACGGCTCAAGTGATCTAGCCGCACTTGCTCGGCTTCTCTGATCAACGCCAGTTGCGCCCGATCAAATTCTGCCTTTGTCATCGGCCGATCGCCACGGCGCATATTATCTAGAGCATTTTCGAAGATGCCATTACTTGCAAGGTTACTCCCACCTCTGCTATCTGGAACAATGTGACTCCAGTGCTTATTCTGGTGAAACTTGCTCAGAGCTTCCTCTCCACCCATCACAATTCGCAATGGAATGGTTCTGTACACGTTGAATGCTTCCTGCGGGGTCCGATATGAGACCCCACCTGCGACATGGTAATAGGCCCTGCGAGTTGGTGGCAGCCTGTGCCAAATCTGTCTGTAAATCCAATCATCCACAATGTGAATTGGACCAGCATGGAGGATTGGTTCAGGAAGCCGTGACCATACGCTCTGAGATATGACGGTCGGACTCCTGAGGAATTCTGCAATGTTGGTGGGGAGGTTTGGCATGCGGGACAAGCTTGCAGCAAAGGCGCCAGCGATCCAGAGGGACAAGGTACCGGTACTGGCAAATCTCTCTATTTCAGGATCATCGATGCTTTCGATCAAGTCAGCAATGGTGAAAGATTCCGGAGTGCCGCTCTCCGGGTCGGCTATTTCGGCGTATGCGGGCCGACTCAGGGCAAGGGCAGCCCCACAAGCTGCGAGGCTTGCGCCTGAGAGCTGCAAGAAGGCTCTACGGTCAAGGACTATGCGCTGTCTCTTTGCCACTCGTTGCTTTCCATCCTATTTCCCAATCACTTTGAAGGTGTGTTGAGAGTTCTAGATTCCTAGCTGCGCTCGGAATGACATCACTTCAGGGAACGAGGTCAGAGGCACACGCAATAGCCTCAAAACCACCGCGTGATCACCACTTTCCGCTCGGTGAAGAAGTCTATCGCGTCCCGGCCTTGGCCGTGGAGGGTGCCGAAGAAGGACTCTTTCGCGCCGCTGAAGGGGAAGTAGGCCATGGGCGCAGCCACGCCAACGTTGATGCCGATGTTGCCGGTGGGGGCGCGGTAGCGGAACTCGCGGGCAGCGGCGCCATCCTGCGTGAAGATGGAGGCGGCGTTGCCGTAGCGCTGGTTCTCGATGAGTGTAATGGCATCGTCGAGCGTATCCACGTGGAGCATGCTGAGCACCGGGCCGAAAATCTCGTCGGTGAAGAGGGCCATGTCCGGCTGCACCTGATCGAAGATAGTTGCGCCGACGAATGCGCCGTTGGCGTCCTGGGCCGCCGCAGCCTCGCGGCCGTCCAGGAGTAGCGCCGCGCCTTCAGCCTCACCGCGCTCGATGTAGCCGAGAATGCGCTCTTTGGAGGACTGCGAGATGACGGGGCCAAGCTCGACGCCGTCGTCCGCGCCGTTGCCGACCGCCAGCGCTGATGCCGCCTGAACAATGGCATCCCGCACACGGTCGTGACCCTCGCCCACGGTCACCACCACCGAACCGGCCAAACAGCGCTGCCCGGCGGAGCCAAACGCCGAGTTGATCACGTTGCCCACGGTCTCATCGAGCTGGGCATCGGGCATGACCACGAGCACGTTCTTCGCGCCGCCCTGGGCCTGCACGCGCTTGCCCTGCTCGCCCGCGCGGGCGTAGAGATAGCGGGCCGTCGGCGTGGAGCCGACAAACGAAATGCCGCGCACCTGCGGATTGTCCAGCAGGGCATCGACAGCCTCTTTCGAGCCGTTCACGACGTTAATCACGCCGGGAGGAAAGCCGCACTGGTCCAGTTCGTCGAACACCATCTGCATACTCGTCGGCACCTGCTCGGACGGCTTGATGATGTACGTATTGCCGCACGCGACGGCGTAGGGCCAGAACCAAAACGGCACCATGAGCGGAAAGTTGAAGGGGCACACCGCCGCAAAGACGCCCAGCGGCTGGCGCACCACGTCTTCATCGATGCCCTTGGCGGCGCCGTCCTCCAGGCCGTAGCCCATGAGCAGCGAGGGGATGCCGCACGCGACTTCCACGTTCTCGATAGCGCGGCGCACGGAGCCGCGGGCGTCCTCCAGAGTCTTGCCGTGCTCCTGCGTGACGGCGCGGGCAAAGTCCTCGAAGCGCGCTTCCATGCGGGCTTTCACCGCAAAGAGCAGGCGCGAGCGCTCCAACGGCGGCGTGGCGCGCCACGCGGGAAAGGCATCCTGTGCTGCCGACACCGCCGCGTCGGTATCCTCCTTGGAGGAAAGCGGCACCTGAGCGATAGTCTCGCCATTTGCCGGATTCGTCACGTCCAGGTAGTTTTCGGTCTGCGGCGTCACCCACGCGCCGTTGACGTAGTTGCGCAGCTTGGGTGCGGCGGTGCCTGTGCCCGCAGCGACTTGATTTCGCTCGGTCTTCATTGGTTGATCCTTGCGTGAATATTGCCGTCCTCTGCGCTCATCGTCCTACCCAAAGGTTGGACGGGAATCATTATAGAGGATGCTGGGCGTTAAGACGGTATAGCACGTCAGGAGGGAAGTGCCGTGCAAGTCTCCCACACCATAGCGCAACGTGGATCAAACTCCTCTACCTTAACAACCGTAGGGGCACGATATATCGTGCCCCTACGGTTTGTGCCCTCACCCCAACCCTCTCCCACGGGTAGAGGGGGCGGAACGAGGAATCAATTGTGCTCGCGCGACCCCGGTTCTCTCTCCTGGGGGAGAGGGTTAGAGCCTGCCCTGTACGCCGATACACAGTATCGGATGATACGGGGGTGAGGGGTCTTACTCCCCTACGTATCAGCGATGGGTGATGGACTCCCAGGAGAGAAAGCAGCTTGGGACCTACCTTGCGCGGGTCACGGCGACGTCTTGCCATGTTCTCGCGCAAGATAGGCGAAGTTCTCCACTAGAGCGTTCTGCGGGCTACTGGTTGCTCTCCCATTCATCCACCGCAGCCTGCATCTGGTCGATGGCCAGATCGACAGTCTCCTCGGCGGTGAGCGCCCCTTCCTCCACGAACGCGCGGAGCGGGCCGGTGCCTGCGGAGGCGATCGAACTGGAGGCCGGGTGCGGGAAGTAGCTGGTGGCGTAGCTGATTGCCTTCACGAACGCGCTTTGGTCGGCGGGCCGCGGATCGTCTGCCGGCGGGGCGAACGTGTCCGCCGCCGAATTCAGCGCCGGCACGGACCAGCCTTCGCCGCCCATCCAGCGTTGGTGCTTCTCCCCCATCGTCCAAATGGCGAACGCTTGCGCATCCGGATTTTCGGCGCCGCCGGCCAGCAGGCTCATCTGCTCGTGCCCGTTGAACGCGCCGCGCACCCTGGTGCCCGTGACCTCGGTATAGGGCACTTCCACGGTGGAGAACTGGAACGGGTCCGCTTCGCGGAAGGGCTTCAAGATGAACGTGCCGCCCGGCACCATGGCGGCTTTGCCGGTGGGGAAGACGCCAGTGCCGTAATAGTCCTCCGCGACCTTGAGGTCTTCCCGCGTGGGCGCGGCGCGGAATTTCTCTATCGAGTCCTTCATGATCAACTGCACGAGGTGCACGGCAATCTCGCGGTTCACGATGACGTTGCCGTCCGTATCCAACATGCCCGCGTAGAGCAGCGGGAAGTAGCTCCAAGCATAGCTCATGGTGGAGATGCCCCAGCGCGTGCGCTCCTCGCCCTGGTTCAGGCGGCCGGCGATGTCGGCGGAAACCGCAATGGTCTCTTCCCACGACATTTCGTTCGTCGGTGGGTTCTGGCCCGCTTCGTCGAACATGTCGCCTCTATAGAAGAGCGCGGTGGTGTTCGAGCCGGTGGGCACGCCCATCGTCTTGCCACGCCAGTTTACGGCCTCGAAGAGCCTACCGGCATATTGAGACGTGTCTATGCCGGCCGCTGCGATGATGGGGCCGGCATCCAGCCAGTTGTCGGCCAGAATGTGGGGCGCCGACGAGGTGTTCGCGATGTCCGGCACCTCTCCGGCCGCCAGCAACGGCGGCAGGCTGCGCTTCCAGTGCTCCCACGTGATCTTCCACGTGACCTCGGGTTGCTCTTCGGCAAAGAGCTCCATGGCGGTGTTCCAGCGCAGTTGGCTGGTCTCGTCACCCATCCACACGGCCCAGACCGGCGTATGCTCCATTGCGGGAGCCTCTTCGGCAGCGGCCTTAGGCGCCATTTCTTCTTTCTGCTCGGCCGGGGCGGCGGTCTGCACCGTGCCGCACGCGGCGAGCACTACGGCGCCGGTAACACCGAGCGTGCCTCCGAGAATCGTGCGTCGGGTCAGTTTCGTCGTGGACATAGGTAGCCTCTCCTTGATCTGCACCACTAAGAATCGAGACTCTTTAGGCTCACTACTTCGCCGGGTCCGGCTCAGGCGCATCGTAGGAAGATGTGAACTGATCCCAAATCGGGCGGAGTATTGACCGGAATGGGCGCCGGCACCTCCTCATGATTACAACTCAACGCTGCACTTGTTCATACTGTATGCTTCGCCGCTGTGTTTCGTCAACACTTTTGTCGCTCACTCGCTTGCGCGACCAGCGCCGCTCTCGTGCTGTGGCGGGGCAGGCGGCGGCACAGAGAACCTGAAACCGGACCGAGTGCCGACGTGCTACTCGCCAACGGACGCAGCGTGCCGGTTAGTCCGCCTCGTCCTTCTGAGAGACATGCAGGGCGATGGCATCCTCCAGCAACTTTGAATTCGATTTCGCCAGGACCTGGATGTCCGCCAGGAGAATCGGTTGGGATGCTTGGACTTTGCTCTCGGTTTGCTGCTTCATCCTCCTGAGCATAACGACAAGGAACACCAAGACGATCACCGCTACCGCCGCAAGACCATAGGCCATGCGGGCCGCCAGTTCGCTATCGGTGAGCGATGCGTCCGTGATGGAAGCCACAAAGACAAGTGCACTGATCCAACCTAGCGTGGTTAGCCCGCCGTACGAGCGCCAGAAACTCATTGCATTTCCTCCTTCTGGGCAAACTTGCTTGAGACCTACGCACCAAACAACCGCTCCGCGTTGCCCCTGAAGAGCGCCTGCTTCACATCAGAGTCTACCTCAGCATACTCAATGCTGAGTTTGGCCGATTCGGCGTAGTTGATCGGCAGGTTCGAGCCGAAGAGCAGGTGGTCGGCGCCCATGAGCGCACAGAGATCGTCCACGTCGCCAATCGGCCCCTGCACACGGGAGTTTTCAAAGAAGAGGTTGTCCCGGTGGTAGGCAATCGACCAGAGACTGGAAACTTCAGAGAACACGGCCCCACAGATGAGGAAGCGCACGCCCGGGAAACCGTTCACCGCCTCCGCCGCGTCGATCATGGTCACGGAGGGCACTTTCATGAGCCAGTGGGCAAAACGGGGGTCTTCCACGCCAATAGAGATCAGCACCACCAGGTCATGCTCTTCGGCCTTGCCCAGGAGCGCCTGCGCCTGGTCGTCGAGGAAGTGGTACTGCTGGTAGTTGGGATAGCCCCGGGCCTCGACCATGCGCGGCACGTTGCCCTTGAGGCGGCTGTACTGATGATAGTTCGGATGCAGGCGCAGGTTGCGCATGCCGAAGTCGTTGATGCAGATCTCCAGGTCGTGTTCCCAGCCGGGAAAGCCGGGGTTGATAGTGTAGGCGGGGATGAAGCGGTCGGGATACCGCTGCACGATGGCGTGCAACTCCTCATTGCCAACCAGCAGGTCTTTGTAGAAGACGTTCTCCAGGCGCGAGACCACCGCCTTCTCGATGCCGAGCGCGTCCATCTTGCGCAGACGGTCTTCCGGCTGGGCATACGGCAACCGGCGAAACGGCCACTCGCCGAGAAAGGCATTTGCGTCAATCATCCGGCGCACATCCTAACAGTATGAGTGAGTTATTCTCCGTAATTTGTATGATTGAAAAATGTAGGCAAATGAGCGAATGCAAGAGGACAACTTGAGGGGCGTGTCGACCGTCATTGCCGCGAAGATGGGAAGCCCATCAATGCGGGCGGGACGCCCACGTTCCCAGGTAGCGTCATTCCCGCGAAAGCGGGAATCCATCTTCCTCTTTGTCCAGAACTCCCCCGCTGACTTGAGCAGGCGGCCAACTCATGCCTCAAATACTAGCATTGTCCAACTCTTGCTGCCGGTCGAAAATGCGCTGCACGTTGCCAAAGAGAATCTGCTCTCTCTCCGCTGGCGCGAGGTCCGCCCCAAACACCTTGGCAAGTTGCGAGGCAAACGAGCGGCCGGTAGCGTCGCTGCCGTAGACGACGTGCTCGGCGCCGACGTGCTTCACGAGAATCTCCGTGTAGCCATTGGTGGCCTCATTGCCGCCCACGTCCATGAGGACGTTGGGGAGGCCAAGGGCGCACTTGGCGCCGACTTCGATGTCGCCGGCGGCATGGCCGAAGAAGAAGGTGACGTTTGGGTGCCGCAACGCCATTTCCCGCATGTCAGGGCCGCTGGTTTCGGTGGGCAGGTTGCCGGTGACTTCCGCAAACGTGTGCTGGAGCACGGGCAGGCGATACTCGGCGCAGAGCTGCATGATGCCGTCCACCTGTGGATTGTTTCCCCGGATAGCTTCCCAGAGCTTGACTCCCTGGCGGCCGCGATGGCCCTTGACACGGCGTTCCAGCTCGTCACAGGCATATTGACCGTGAGCCGGATTAAGGTACCAGAAGGGAATAACGCGCTCCGGGTGCTGCTGCGCCAGGCCCAGGGTGCGGTCGTTGCAGGCGGTCACGAATGCGCGCGAAGGGAAGTTGGGCGACGAACTGCCCTCCAGATTGATGCTGTTCGTGCACATTACCATGTCGAGGCGCTCGGCCTGCGCGAGCAAGCGCCGCATCATGTGCTCGCTGCGAAAGTGCACGTGCACGTCGTAGATCATCTCAATTCGCTTTCACGTTTACTTCGCTTAGCAGCGGCCCCGCATGGTAGGGCCGGTTCGCGAACCGCCCCTACATGTGTACAGACTGGGCTGATAGGTACCAGTTGTTCGGGTTCATGGGTAACACATTTTACTGATTGACACTTATGGACTCTTTGAGGCGGGCCAGAAAGAGACGTTCCCGGCTACACATCACGCTCATGTTCAGTTCGTCAGCTTGCGCCTAGAGAGACAAACCGTGTACACAAGGGCATTGAGTGGATCTAGCTTCCAACACAGGGTCGATACATACTACAAAAGCCCCGTATTTGATTGTGTTACCTATCAGCCCGAACATGTGTAACCCATCAGCCCGGTCTAAACTTCGCTTAGCAGCGGCCCCAAATGGTAGGGGCGGTTCGCGAACCGCCCCTACGGATACCGGCAGGAGTCGTTGGGCCGCAGCGCGGTCTCTTGTCCCTAGATTCGCCGGTTATTGCTGTAACGAGAAAGTTTGTCCACCGCCACGCCGCTCCATCGCACTACGAAGAGAAGATGGATTCCCGCTTTCGCGGGAATGACGACTTGAAACGCTTGTTTTACTTAATCTCCTAAATTGCTCTACTTAGACTCCTGACTTAGAAGCCTGGCCGCTACACTCTCCGGTCTTACCGTAGCGCGGGGGCTTGTCCCCCGCGCTTTGCTCCATCGTTAGGCACGCACGCCAGCCTGGCGCCATGCAGCGCACCCACACTCACAGTGATTCGCCGTTAGCACTCTCATCATAGCCTTGTCGCGCAAAGAGCGCCGCGGCATTGCGGTGAAGAATCTGCTCCTTCGCGACCGGCGAGATGTCCGCGCCGTACACCTTGGCCAATTGCGACGCGAACGATCTGCCGGTCGCATCGCTGCCGTACACCACCCGTTTCGCGCCCATATGGCGGACAAGCATCTCCGTGTAGCCGTTCGTGGCCTCATTGCCGCCGAGGTCCATGAGCACGTTGCGCAGGCCGAGAGCGCACTTCACGCCGTATTCGTAGTCGCTGCCGGCGTGACCCCACAGAAACGTGACGTCAGGATGCCGCAGCGCCATCTCGCGCATCTCCTGCGGCGTGGTTTCGGTTGGCAGCGTGCCGCCGGCCTCAATGTTCGTGTGCTGCAGCACCGGCAGCTTGAAATGCGCGCAGAGCTCGAGAATGGGACCCAATCGCACGTCGTTCCCCTTGAGCGCCATCCAGAGCTTTACGCCCTGCGGGCCCACGTGCTGCGTAATCCGCTGCCGCAGTTCTGCACAAGCCGCTGCGCCGTGCGCCGGATTGAGGTACCAGAAGGGAATGACGCGCTGCGGATGCTCCCGCGCCGCCGCTGCCGTGCGGTCGTTGCAGGCGGCCACAAATACTGCCGATGGAAAGTGCGGCGAGGTAGTGCCTTCCAGGTTGATGGAGTTGAGGCAGAGCACCATTTCAAGCCGCTCGGCCTGGCGCAGCGCCTGCGCCAACTGCGCGTCACTGCGGTAATGCACGTGCACGTCTATGATCATGGGAAATCACTTGGCTCCGCTGCTTTACGTCACGCAGCCCAGCCAGTAGCTACTGGAATCCTCTGCGGCCAAGATACGGCATAGCATTACAATAGAATAAAGGCCAGATCCAATTGCGTCCCAGAAAGCACAATGAGGAGTTGCCGGTGCCGGAATCGCTCGATGACATCAAGGAACGCTATGAAGCGCTGGACATCAAACTGGAGGTCGCCGGTGAGGATGCCATCGACCCTGGCTTCCTGCTCACCTTTCCCTATGACTACGCCGACAATCCGGCTGAGATTGTGATCGACACGCATGAGTTCACGGCGGTCTGCCCGTGGACCGGGCTGCCGGACACCGGCGACATGACTATTACCTACGTGCCGCGCGAGAAGTGCATCGAGCTCAAGTCGCTCAAGTACTACCTGCTCTCCTACCGGCAGGTGGGCATTGTACAGGAGCACGCCGCCAGCCGCATTCTCGACGACCTCGTGCGGGTGTGCGCCCCCCGCACTATGACGGTGCGCCTGGACTACACGCCGCGGGGCGGCCTGCACACGGTGGTGACGGTGCGGTATCGGCCGGAAGCGCAGGTCTCGGCTTAAGCGCCAGAAATGCCAGCGCTATAGACAGCGATTGGATTACGCCTCGGCGGTTTCAGCAGCGTTGACCATCGTATCCGGGTCGCCGCCGAAGATGCCGAACGGGTTCAGGGAGTGCGGCGCGTCGTAGACATCCATGCGCTCGGTGCGCTTGAGCCAACCCACGACCAGGTACGTCAGCGGCGTGGCGACGACTTCGTAGACCGTCTTGGCGACCCACGCCAGGACCATGGCGCGCAGCACGTCCATCATCGGCCAGATGCCGGAGATACCAAAGGCAATGCCGTAGAACATAACCGAGTCGACGCCCTGACCGACCACCGTGGACGATATAGTGCGGAGCCACAGGTGGCGGCCCTCCGTGCGGTTCTTGAGGACGACCATTACCATGGCGTTGGAAAACTCGCCGATCAAGTAGGCTATGAACGAACCCGCCAAGACCCAGCCGGTGGTGCCGAGAATAGCATTGTAGGCCTCCTGGTCTTCCCAGAAGACGGCGCCGGGAATGATGCCGCCGAGATAGAAGAAAACGACCATGAGCAGGTTGCAGGCAAAGCCCAACCAGATGACGCCGCGCGCCACCCGAAAGCCGTATACCTCCGTGAGAACATCGCTAATGATGTAGCTCAACGGGAAACAGATGATGGCAATGGATACTATGTAGCTGGTACTGCCAAGGAACTCAAAGGGCAATTCAAAGATCGAAAGAGGTTTGGCGGCGATGACGTTGCTGATCAGCAGTATCGTTACTGCCACGGCGGCGATGATCACGAGCTTGCCGGAAAACCGCATAGACCCCGAGACTCCCTTGGCGCTGGTGGCTAGACCTGCCTGACGTTTCGCAGGCAGTATAGTGGAATGTGCATTGTCAATTCAAGGCGCGGGGCGGGGCAAGGAACACGATGGCAGGACAGCGTAGACGTGGGCAAACGCCCGTGGGAGGGTATAGCAAGTGAGCGTCGATGCGGGTTTAGTGGGTCATTGGGTATTGGACGGCGATTGCGACGATCGCTCCGGCAACGGCAATCACGGACGGAGCGAGGGCGGGCTCGCGTTTTCGGCGCCGCTGCCGCTGGGCGGTGGGCCGGGCGCGGCCTTGTTCGACGGGCGCGGCGCGGGTATCACGGTGCCGCACAACGAAAACCTGGCGCTCGGTACCGGTGACTTCTCGCTTGCGGCGTGGGTGAAAACGGACCGGATCACCACCGACGTGCCCGGCGACATCCTGAGCAAATACTGCTCCACCACGCGCCGCGGCTTGAACTTCGGGATGCAGTCGGCGGCGGGCGTCGGCTCTTCCCAAAGCAACTGGCGCAACGTCTTCTTTGGCATCGATGACGGCAAGCTGGAACCGGCGTGGACCAATCACGGCCGGCCCGGCAACGCGGTTTTCATCAAGGCGCTTGCCGTGCACGACGGCGCGCTCTATGCCGGCACCTATGAGGGCGAGGCGGGCGAGACCGGCCACGTGTATCGCTTTGCCGGCGGCACCGACTGGGAAGACTGCGGCGCGCCGGCCGGCTGCAACGCCGTCAGCACGCTGGCGGAATTCAATGGCGACCTCTACGCGGCCACAAGCTGCTATCGCGCCCAGGGTTCCAGCCTGCCGAATTCGCCGAACCGCGTGCCGGGCGGCAGCGTCTACCGCTACGCCGGCGGCCAGGAGTGGGTGGACTGCGGCCAGCTTGGCGACGCCGAGGACGTGTTCGGCTTGGCGGTCTACAATGGCGAACTCTACGGCTCAGCGATGTATTCGGCGGGCATGTTCAAATATGCGGGCGGCAAGACCTGGCTGCCGTGCGGCGATCCGGGCACGCGGGTGGCGGTGCTCGGCGTCTTCCAAGGCGGGCTCTACGCCAGCGGCTACGACGTGGGCGGCGTCTTTCGCTACGAGGGTGGGCAACGCTGGTCGTTCCGCGGCAATGCGGCGGATTCCACCCAGCTCTATTCCTTCGCCTCGTACCAGGGCCGGCTGCATACCGGCGTCTGGCCCAGCGGGTCCGTCTACCGCCAGGACGACGGCCTGCCGTGGCTGAATTGCGGGCGCCTGGGCGAGGAACTGGAAGTCATGGGCATGATGGTCTACAACGGCAAGCTCTACGGGGGCACGCTGCCCACGGGCTCCGTCTACCGCTACGACGGCGAGGGCAATTGGGTGAGCACCGGCCAGCTCGACACCACGCCGGACGTGCGTTACCGCCGCGCCTATACCATGGCGGTCTACCAGGGCCGCCTCTTCAGCGGCACGCTGCCGTCGGGCAACGTGCTCTCGTTGGAGGCCGGCAAGAACGTGACCCACGACCACGCGCTCCCAGGTGGCTGGCATCATCTTGCTGCAGTGCGCGCAGATGGGGTCTTGCGGCTCTTCATAGACGGCGCACTGGTATCAGAATCCGCGTCCTTCAACGCCGCCGACTACGACCTCTCAATCGAAGAACCACTCCAGATCGGCAACGGCCAAATCGGCCCCTTCAGCGGCAGCCTGAGCGACGTGCGCCTCTACAACCGCGCACTGAGCGACACGCAAGTCGCGGCGATCTTTGCAAGACAGCGCCTGTGGAGAGAGAGACCGGAACTACGCAAGCCCACTCATTCGTAGCTAAACTCTACGGGGGACTTAAATCTTTTCCCGCCCTCTTGAGCGGGTCTTTGGCACCAGCGGATGAGTGAAACGGTTCTACGGGGACTATGGAAGACGTAGAACATCATCTGGGTAGCGCACTAGTGAGATCCGCAACCTCCTCGGGAATTCGTGCAGAGAGGAAGCTGGCATGAAATCGAACGGGCGCATCAAGGTACTGGTGGTAGACGACCACCCCATTGTGAGGGAGGGGCTGAAATACGTCCTGGAGCAGTCTGGTGAGTTCGAGGTTGTGGGAGTAGCGGGGGACGGCGTGGAGGCAGTCAGAGCGGCGGCCGAGTTGTGTCCAGACATAGTGGTGATGGATGTCATGATGCCAAGGAAGGACGGAGTGGAAGCTTGTCGCGATATCATGGATTCCGCCCCCGAGACGCGCGTCGTCATGCTGACGGTCGCGAACGAGGAAACGGCGGTGCTGGAGGCGGTGGCCGCTGGTGCAACCGGGTATCTTCAGAAGGAAACCGACAGGGAACGGCTTCTGTCGACGCTGCGAGGCGTGTTCCGGGGGGAGTTCCGCTTGCCCGCTGAGGCTGTGCGGGGTGTGGTCGCGGCGGTCCGCGGTGTCTCAGAGGCGGGCGATGCCGCCGATGCCGCTGGGCTGACTGCGAGGGAGCGGGAGATACTCGTATCTTTTGCCGGGGGGATGTCGTATGCCCGGATAGCGGAACAGAGAAACATTATGCCGGTGACTGTGCGAAACGCCATCTACGGTATCCAGCAGAAGTTGGGCGTCACCTCGATGCAGAGTCTGGTGCTTTGGGCAGCTCGGAACGGGTTGCTGGATGACTATGACCCGGAGAGTTAGGGATATTCACCCGAGGAATCAGCGGTGTTCGGAAAGGGAGACTACTCAAGGCTCCCGATACAGCCGGGCCGTCCACCTGATCACTTCGGCGGCAGGTGCCATTGGCATGATGGGCTGGGAGCACAGCGACGGCGACCCGGACGGGTTGAGATTCCTCGCGAGGACTTTCGTCTGGGCACGCTGGTTCATCCTCGCCTTTGGTCTCGTGCTGTGGGTGTACCGACCTGTGGATTGGCAGGAGACCTATGCGGTCTACGTGCCGGCAATCTTGCTGTATGTAGGGCTCAACGGATACACGCACTACCGGCTGGCGACGGAGAAGGCCGTGACGCGGGGCTGGATTCTCCTAAATGCAACGCTGGATGTATTCATACTCTCGAGTGCCATTGCAGCAGGCGAAGGCTTCGGTCACGATTACTTGCACTTGCTGTACTACCCTCAGCTTGCCGGGTACGCGGTGGTTCTCACGTCTTTTCGGCTCACGATGGTCTGCGCGACTTTTGTAGCCATTCTGTATCTGGTCATCAGCCTGACCATTGGGGACCGGATTGACACTGCTGGGACGGAGGAGAAGACCCTGTTCGCCCGGATTTGCGTCATGTTTGCGGTGGCCGCTATCGTCAATATCATCGCCAAGTTCGAGCGATTGAGGTGGAGGCAGTCTGTGGAACGCGAGCGCGAACTGCAGCGTGAGCGGGTCGAGTTCTCCCAATCGATCCACGATACCACAGCTCAGTTGGCTTACATGATCGGTCTCGGAGTCGACACTGCCAGGGCCCAGGCCGGGGTAGCCAACCCGGAGCTGGCCGCCACCTTGGAGGCGACCTCCCGGCTGTCCCGCTCCGCCATCTGGGAGCTGAGACACCCCATCAATATGGGCGGCATCTACGAGGGTCGTGCGTTGGGTTCCGCTTTGAAGTCCCACGCCGCCAATTTCACCAACGTCACGTCTGTGCCCTGCGAGTTGACACAGACTGGTGTCGAGCCGTCCCTCTCCACCGAGACCAGGGGCCTGCTCTTCTCGATCGCTCACAACGCACTCACCAACGCTTACCGCCATGCCCAGGCAAGCAAGGTGGTGATCCACCTAGCGTGTGAGAAGGAGGAGGTGCGGCTGTCGGTGTCAGACAACGGAATAGGGCTTCCCAGCGACTATGCGCAGCACGGTCACGGCTTCGCGAACATGGACGGGGACGCCCAGAGATTGGGAGGCCGTCTTGTCGTCGAAGAAAGTGGCGCTATGGGCGGAGCGACCGTGACATGTGTGATTCCGCAGGGTTGAGCTTAGCCACTCCACAGTAACAGCTCGCAGAGGAATCGTCGACCGAGCTCCAGTATCCCTGTTCCTCCGCTGGCGCGGCGCAAGTTGACTGAGTAAAGCACTTGGCGCGCGAGCCATGAACACTTACTGCCCCAAAATAGGGCAAATGCCCTGGATGACCGGGGGCATTTGGTACTTGTTTGCTGCGAAGTCTCGTTGTTACATTGGCCAAGGCACCAAAAAAGCTGTCAGGTAACCATGTCGGAGGCTTCCTGTGAACAACATCGCTAGGCCCTGTATCCCAGCCATATCCGTTCTATTGGTCGTTGTGCTGACCCTTGCCTTCGTCGCCTGTGGGGGCGACGAAGAGGTCCAAGAGGATGTGACCACGGCAACGACCGCTGGTGAACAATCTTCCGCAACTACGCCTAAGGCCGAGTTGCCAACCACTTTGAGAGCGTCCCTTGACGAGTACATCTCGATGGTGTGCGGCGAGACTGTGATGGAGGTGAACTCATGGGAAGGAGGGGACTCCCTCAGGGAACTCTCTGCGGGCCTGGGTTTCGTCAACAAGCAGTTGAGTGCGTTGGAGCCCCCTAGGGAAGTGGCCGAATGGCACCACGCTCAGATTGCCTATGCGGGGATCTTCAAGGAGACCGTAGACGACTTCCTCAAAGACCCGGGGGATCAGACGGAGGATGATTTCGTCATCTCGTTGTTCTTCACCGTTGGGCCCCATTTCGAGCCCGTTGAGAAGGCCATAGCCACCATGGACCCGGAGGTCCGGGCCCGCATGATTGAAGCTGGCTGCATTGACGAGGAGCCGACAGCCTCAGCCCAGCCTGAGATTCAGAGGGAAGAGGTACCGGTGGGAGGCAGCGCAAGCGGGACTCTGAGTGAGTCTGAAGGTATCGCCTACCTCCAATTTCAGGCCGAGATGGGACAGAAATACCTCATTAAGGTGACTTGGGAAGGCCTTGCGAGAATCCGGCTGCTCGTCAAGGACCCTCCTGATCCAAGGGTCAGTTTCATAGACCAGTCAAACTCCTCAGATTCCCCATTCATCCGCCAATGGACGGCACCCGAGTCAGGCACATTCCATATTGAAGTGTGGGCCCTTGAAGGGGTGGGATCCTTCAACATCTCGGTTTCGTTAGACGACACCCCCGGCTCTCCGACCGGCGTTAGCGCAGCCTGGAGAGGTTCGGAAGTGAGGGTCAGTTGGGACCCTGTGGATGGGGCGGACTACTACAACGTCTACCATGACGATGGTGGCAGCAATGTGTATTGTAAAGTCGACAGCGGGGGCAATGCCAGCTTCTGCAGGGAGCGAGCCACCGACGTGACCTCGACCAGCTATGTCGACACTGACCCAAGCAGGAGAGAGAATCACTATTGGGTTGCCGCCTGCAACAGTAGCGGTTGCTCAGAGATCGACTCTGACAACCCGGCCACCCCTTAGAATCGGCCGTGGCACCTGTGTCGCCGAACGATCCGCGACCTCGCGGATCACTAGATACGCCGCCCACCACTCGCCGCCTAGGGGGTAGCCGATTTGCTGGGGAAACCAATCAACGTGCTCGCCAACGGTGTGAGAATGGCTTGGATTAGATCAGCCATTGCTCTGGCGGTGATCGCGTGGGGTTCTTCTGTCCCTGCTCCGGAGGCGGGGAGGCCCTTGCTCCCGCGGCCACCCTCGAGGCTACTCCGGAGTGGCCTCCCGCATTCCCCCCTCGGAACCTGCGCGTGGTGGACAGGGCCGAAGGCTCCCTCGCGGTCGTGTGGAACGCTGCCAGCCGCGCGACGCATTACGACGGCCAGCGCAGAGATTCAGTGGATGGAGAGTACGCCATAATGGCGACCGAGGTGACCGCTCTCAGCCTTGTGGACGAGGGCCTGCAACCAGATAGCGTCTACAACTACGTGGTAAGGGCGTGCAACCACCTTGGATGTATTGACTTTGAAGTTGACCTGGTGGTGGCTTTCACCGAGTCTGATGCTGCTTTAGGCGCCCCGGCGGTTCCCAAGGACGTTTGAGTCGTCAGGAAGTAGACTGCGGTCTTTCCTGACCACGACGAAGTGACCTGGGCCGGGGTGGAGGGCGCTACCTAATACTACGAGGTATACAGAACTGGTGATAGACTGACGGCGGTGAGTGCGCCATTGACCATCAGTTCGTACACGGACTTGGGCCGCTCCTTAGAGCTGTCATTCGGAACCTACTACCAGGTCCGGGCGTGCGACAAGTCTGGCTGCTCCCCCTTAGCGCGGTAATATCCCCATCGAATAGTTTGCAATTCAGTCATGGCAAGCCCACCAAGTGCCTGGATCGGCCAGACTGCGCCCGCGACCCGAACAGGCCAATACGGTCGGTCGTCGTTACGTCTGCATCATCTGGATCAGGTTGCCGCAGGTGTCGTCAAAGACCGCAATAGAAACGGGGCCCATTTCTGTTGGCTCCATCGTGAAAACTACGCCCAGTGACTTCAGTTTTTCATACTCTGCCTGGATGTCCGTAACGCCAAAGGACTGCGCTGGGATGCCTTGGTCGAATAGCCCTTTTTGATATGCCTGTGCCACCGGGTTTTCATTGGGTTCAAGCAGCAGCTCGGTCCCATCCGGGTCATCGGGCGAGACGACCGTAAGCCACTTGTGTTCCCCCGCAGGCACGTCATGCTTCTTCACAAAGCCGAGGGTCTCTGTATAGAACTTCAGGGCTTCGTCCTGGTCACGTACGAAAACGCCGGTGAGTATTATTTGCATGTCCGGTGTCCCTTTCTTTGCATAGTGTTACTTGAGCCATCGATCCATGACACCCCTGATCGGTGCATCGTTGAAGACCAGCACCCGAAACTTGCCACGCTTCTCAGAGCTTACGAGCCCTGCTTTCTCCAAGACGGCAATGTGCTTGGCTATGGCCTGCCGGGAGATGGCGACTTCATGCCGCATGATCAAGCGCGCCGTGAGCTCGTAAAGCGTCTGCTCCTTGCGCTCACAGAGCTCGTCGAGCATCAACCTACGCGTTGGGTCCGCGAGCGCCTTGTAAACCAAGTCTTTGTGCATGCATGCATATTATACGCAACTATATGGTTGCATGTCAAGGGAGGATTCTGCAGTCTGGCAGGAACCACATCCCCAGCCGCTTGCGGGATTGGGTGAAGACTGCGAACCAGTTGCGGTTGAACTGAATGGGCCACAAATCTAGTGGGCGGAGGGCTCGTGAGTGTCTATCCGGGGCCGGTAGGCACCTTCTTCATAGCAGAATCTCCCACCGAATTGTGCCGTATTACACGTGTTGCCTCAAGATTGTGAATGGCTCGACGAGCGGATGAGGTGTTGGAGGCAGCACCACGATCACCCGATGGCGAGCGCGAGAGATTGCCACGTTGAGCAACCGAGAAGTGTTATCAAAGGGCTCTACCTCCGATCCGAAGTAGTCGTCGGCACCGAACACATGCACGACGGTGTCAGCTTCCCTTCCCTTGGTCTGATGGTAGTTCATTAGCTTGACCCTGCCACGCTCGGAATAGTCCAAGTCAATTAGGGCACTAACACGGCTGCCCTCGACAATTTCAGACAAGTGCCGTACGGACTCATCAGACACTACACTGGTGCGAAGCGGCCAGACGAGGCGTCGGAAGTGCGCTGCGGCCCTGCGCCAAGGACGGCATGCGGCCCTGATACCGAGATTCTCCCAAGACTGCATGGCGGTAATCGCAACATCCTCCAACGTGCCATCCGCTGCTTCAGTTAGGGAACGCCCAAGACTCGACACTGAGTCTTCAATTGGGCCTGGCAAATCCGATTTGCCTATCAGTGCCAGTGCCAACGGTGGAGCCTGACGGCGCCTAGTCGCGGCAGTCAGGAACAGCCCAAACGATTCCCGGATTCCTTCATCGGTCGCCAGCCCCACTGCAAACAAACACTGTGTGGCCATCGAACCCATAGCCTCTGCATGCGCCTCCGGGATGCCAACTATGTCGTGGACAATGCCCGCCTCACTCAACTCCTCGGCCAGCTCGGCCACGGAGGAATTCGAGTGGGCGAAGATGCCGACATCACGAAACTTTCGGACCTTGGCGTCGATGACCGCCGCGCTAAGCAAGTCCTGGCGCTCGTCATCGGCTACATCGAAGTGAATCTCTAACCGGCTGGTTCTAAGCGCCTCTAAGACTGCCTCATCGTCGAAGCGGCGCTGGCGAACTGCCTCTGCCAGTGCTGGAATGGTTCCAGATGGGTCGCGGTAAGACCGAGGGTTGAGTTGAATTTGCCTGTCTGCCCAACCCTGAATCTCCTGGAACCTCTCCCTTGAAACACCCTTGATAAAGGTGTAGATCATTTGGTTTGGGTCGCCGAGCAAGAGTATCTTCCGTGAAGCAAGCATCTGTAGCAGACGCCATTGTTCAGTGCTGGTGTCTTGAGCTTCGTCACAGATCACCAGTCCCCAACGTGAGGCGACAAGTCTCCTGACTCGGCTGCTGCCCTTCAGAATCGATAGGGCCCCAGGGATTAAGTCGTCATATCTAAGCTTGCTGCGATCATGACCGAGCAGCTTATATCGGGTTGCCGATTGAATCGAAGGCGGGGCTGGCCCGTATCCCGCATATCTGCCAAAGACCTTAAGCAGCCGGTAGGCTAGCCCGTGAAAGGTCAGGACCTCGACTCGGTCCGCAAATCCTGAGAGCACGCCCGGTGATCGGGCCATGATCTGACTGACGGCTGTGCGGGAAAAGGTTAGGAAAAGGACGCGTGGATCAGGTTTCTCGTCAGAAGTGCCTAGGAAGGTCCGGGCTGACCACAGCGCTGTTGTGGTCTTGCCAGTTCCTGGTCTGCCAAGAACCAAAGTCGCGTCATCTGACTTGACTACCGTGTCGACTACCTCACGCTGCCGACTATCTAAGTCCTCGAATCTCATAGTTGAATGAGCCCGTCCTGGGTGTCGACTGCAATTGATACTGCGGTGGTAAGCAGATCGACAGCTTGAGGCGGAAGGTGACTAGCTGGAAGGGCGTCGATGAAAGGACCGTGCAGCGAATTCCTCTTTATGAATGAGATGGCCCTGTCGGTAAGCTGCGAGCCTGCCAATTGGTAGAGGCTATCCGGCACCGCTAAGCCCCCCGCGATCGCAACATCGCTAAGGGCTTGGCGAAGTACTTCATCCGGCAGGCTGTCAACGATAGCCGCTTCAATGGCGAAACCATCGGGAAGCCGAATGATAGCATCGGCCAATACACTGTAGTTTACCAAGTGCTGATTGGTTTCTTCGCGCGTGTCCCCATCAACTATGCCTACAGCCCGCAGACCTATGTCTCGCGCCGCTCCAGCCAGCTTCAAAACACCAGCGTATCCACCCGAACCTCCCGAACCGGCGTTCACAAGAGCAACTCCCCTCGTAGCTGGAAGAGCAACGGCTTTCTCCTCTGACAAGCGCAACGCTAGGTTGTGCAGCGCCGCGAAATCGTTCGGCCCTTCCACAACAATCACGGAGCGGTAGCTGAGGGCAGGAAGTAGGATGCGATGCCAGTGCTTTGCTGCTACGTTCTCTGCCTTAGTCCTAGGCTGCTTGCCCTGTAGGGCGAAGCGGCCACCGGTCTCGTCTCTGCCGAGCCGTAAGACCTCTTGTGGCTCGAAAACCTCAGCGACAGCGGAAGTCCTGGTCGTCACCCACGCCTGTCCCGACGAGCTCCGGATGACTGATGTCATGTGAGCCGACGATGCTGCATCCAGGCCGTCCCCAAGATCGTCGACAGCGAGAATAAGGTTGGTTCCAGATAGTAGGGCCAGTGCTTCAGCGATGCGGAGAAGGGAGGCGGTTGATGAACCACGTCTCCACACCGGCAGGCTGCCGGACCCGTCACCGACATCCATTGATGGCCCAAGGGAGCGAAGAAGCCCGCCCGGCGATCCACCCTCGGGGGCAAACTGAAAGAGCTGAGCAGAATCGGTTCCGGCGATATCCAACAGATCTCTGAGCGGCGCAACCACCTCATCAAGCGCTTCTATGATTTGAGCCGAACCCGCGAATTGCTTCGCGGCCACTCCGACTTCCTGAACATAGGCTGCCATAGCCTCCGCGAATTCGTTACCTTCAGCCCTCTGAATCACCCGGCGGAACGCGCTGCGAGGGTTGAGGTCGAGAATCCGTCCGCCGCTCCACCGTAGAAGGTTAAATCCTAACTTCTCAAGGTCTCGACGCCTGATGTGGAGATACGTATCTGAAGCAGGCTCTGACTCCTTGGGATAGTAGACCCACTCTTCGCACCGTTCTTCGTCGACTAGCCACCGAGCCCTATATTCGAGCCGGAGGACCCACTCATATTGATCCTTATCGATTTCATCAATGTCCTCAGCCTCTTCGACAATACTCTCCCCATCCTTGTCCCAGAGTTCCAAGTGGTCGAAGAACTCCTGCTCGAGATCGTCCCCTAGTTCGCCAAGGGTGACCGAAATCTGGATTGGCTCGGAGGTGTTCCGGTTCCAAAAATCCAGTTCAGTAGTGTTTCTTGCTCGGCTTGCGTCGGCGTCAAGAACGCGGGCAACAGCTTCAATGAGATCGGAACGCCCCGCGCCGGGCTCACCCATAACGACGACGTGCCCTTGCGGTTTGACGCGCAGGGAGGAAAATCCGCGAAACCTTTGTATGTGCAACTCCTTAACTTGCATTTGCAGCTCCAAACAGGTCTAGTTTCAACGTTGGTATACCTCCTGGGTGCCCACACTGGGAGGGCCTTCGCGTGGCCAGAGAGTTTCTCTTAGATTCAGGGATAGGCATTTCATTCCTTAACGGAAGACTTCATCTAGCAGCGAGTGGCAACGGCCTCGAAGGTCATTGCCCATCTTTACAGATCACCAAGTGAGAGCAGTCAGAGTTGGTATGCACTGGGTAGGACGTATCCGCGTATTTGAAGACCAGCTTGTAGCCCGGAGTAATGACCTGGGCGTAGGTAAAGCCTTCCTTTGGACATCCCAGGCTGGCGTCCGGCCACTCCACTCCGTCAGAGCTTTCGAGCTTGAAGTCTCCTTCGTCTACCTCTAGCTCGTCTGCCAGGAGCTTCCGCGCCGCAGTCACTATCTCCTCGGGGACGGTCTCATAGGCAGTCGCAGCCGTCGCTGCCTCCTGAGCAGCCCCATTCCGCCCTCTATTGTCGCCGCAGGCTACCGTGGCCATGAGGACAATTGCCGCCGTAAGCGCCATTATAGGCTTATTCCACGACAGCTTTGAACCCAATTATCACTCACCTCCCTTGATTGCTGGTCCCGCTTCTCCGCCCTCGGCAGGCGGTAGCCGACGCGCGGCTCTCCGGGCGACTATTTCGGGCCGCCGTCGCCCGGCTTGCGGGGCAGGCCCTTCAGCATTTGGCGTCGCCGGAAATTGCAGGTAGCCGTCTCTCCAATCCGAAAAGTACCGCAGATGTCAGAATCCTGCCATCCAAGCACAACCGGCGGTAAATCTCGGGCGCGGATTAAAACACCTTGGGAATGAGGAGGTGTGGGACCTCTTTGGTATAGCGATCCCAGTCTTTGCCGTATTTCCGCTTGCAGCGCGCGATATCGCGGCGCGCGCGATGAAGGATCATGACGACGAAGAACGTCACATAGAAGTAGGGCAGGATATTATCGAAGCCGCAGATCAGGCCCCACGATAGCGCCATGAGGATGTCCGCGGTGTAGTGCGGCTTGCGGACGTAGCGCCACCAGCCGTCGATGAGCAGCTTGGAGCCGACCGCGGTGTCCAGGTAACGCGGGTTCTTGAGCGTATCCCAGGGCAATTGCGGAATGGTCTTTCGTTTTACGTACGAGCCGTTGATCTGCATGCGGAAGTGATTTCGTTGGCCGTTTGCGGTGTCGAAAACATAGTAGGCCCCGAGGAGGAGCGCAAAGCAGAATATCGTGTGCGGCAGCGAGAGTTCGAAGGGTGGTCGGGACGCGATGTACATAGAGTTGAAGCAATACACGAAGGGGACTCCGGCGAGGTTCCAGAAGACCAGCATCCATCCCCACTTTTCGTGGAAGATGTCCCAGGTGGTGGGGATGCACTCCTCTCCCTTCATGCAGGCGTTGGCATAGAGGAAGTGGGCGACCGCCATGAAGATCATGGGGACACTCACCGTACCGTACTCGGCGAACTGGTGCGCGACCCCGCTGGCCGTCAGCAGAAAGAGCGTGAGCCAGGACACGCGAATCTCCGCCCACATCTTTAGGTCGAGCGCCCCGATGCGCGGGTTGAGCCACGCTCCCATGAAGAAGTCGTAGAGGACATTGCCTGACATGCGCTCGGCGTTGCCTGTGATCTTTGCTCCAACGTGCACCGCAATTGCGATCGCATTGGCGCTGAGAATCGCCGCGATCATGAGCGGCCCGAACTGTTCGTAAATCGTCTGCAAGGGGAAGATGCCGGAGAAGTGCAATAGGGCAACGACAGCCAACGTGAGCCACCAGGCGGTGTAGCCATTGCAGCGGTAGACCAACTGCTTGCCGCCGCGCGATGGGATCGGCAACCCCTTGACTTCCAATCCCGGCAAGTAAGCCGCCATCAACCCTTGCGCTACCAGGAACCCCAAGTAGAGCGCGAACGTGCTCAACGACGGCATGGCATGAGCAACGATGAGGTCCCAGTTTCTCGCGAAGAACGGACCCAGATCGGGGATTCCCGCCGGATAGAAGATGGCGCCGTCGTGGAAACGCCACGCGATCCACAGGTAGAGCAGCAATAGGTGCGAGAGGATGATAAATATCCCAGCGCCGGGCGCTCCCCCGAACTCGCGCGGGATCTCGCTTTTCTCGTCTGAGGTCATCGCCATGTTTTGCTCAGTTCACCACTGTGGCCTGCAAACCGTGGACGCAACGCCGGTCGCCAAGTCACATCTCTTTACGTGGAGAGTGTTTGGCCCCGACCTCCAGGATCAGTACAGGCCTGACGAAGGGTGAATGGGACCGTGAAAGACTGGCGACTCGCCGTCCATAGCTCAACCCTCCGGCATGCTCAGGGCTTGAAGGGGCTTCGTGCCGCCGGCTGCGCGCAGCCGGCGGCACGAACGGCTTCCATCGGCTATGCAAACTTCATCCGGAATGAACGTAACCGGGCTCTCAGGTCGGCCGCCGGCACATCCTAACTTCTGTCTATTGCCACAGGTCGGGATCGGGTCGGTTCATTATTTGCACGCCCAGATATCCATACCAGACAACCAGGAGCACGTAGAAGCTGCGGGCCAGGGAGATAAAGGTGTCGTGACCGTCGGTGTAAAGTACGGCTATCGCGAAGAAGGCCATCACGGCCAGGCTGACAAGGGCAGCCAACAAGGAGATAATCCGGTTAAAGTCGTCTCTCGTGGAGAGGCCCAACGCGAAAATGAAGCCGCCAAAGCCGAGCGCGATCCCACCGGTATAGAGGAAAGCGGCGCCGGTGTAAAAGACGGGAACGACCGCCATGATCTCGTCATCGGTTTGGGCATCGGCCAGAACAAAGTCAATGCCGCCGGATATGATCCAACCGGTCAGTCCGACGAGGATCATGAAGTAGCCCATCTGCACCAGCGCCTTGCCGTTGCCCTGCAAGGTCACGTTGCGCATGAGCGCGTAGAGGCCCGAGAGGATGAGCGTCAGGCCCAGGGTTATCGCGAGGTTGGTTACACTGGTCAGTGTGGAATTGGAACTCTTGGACGTGATGGTGCCAACGGCGTCCGACAAGCTGGCGTTATCTATCAGTAGTCCACCCGGCTCTATGAGAAAGAAGACGAAGGCGATTACCGGGCCGAAGATGAGGGAGAGACCCGCCAGCCGATTTACGGAAATTGTGCCCATTTCTGAATCTCCTTTATGTGGAGTTATAAAAAGGATCCTCTGGGTTCAATCGCTGCTAGCATACACTCTAAAGCTAGTGTTGTGTCATTGCAATGGGAAGATGCCGGCGCTCAGTCAATCTTGAGCGGTGGACCCGGTCAGCGCGAAGCGGTCGACAGGCCGGAGGCGGGTCAGAACGCTTCAGCCGCTGCCATGAACGGCCTTGTCTGCGCGCCGGGCAACGGCAGCAATGGTACCGGTCAAATCGGCCCCTTCAGCAGCAGTCTGTCTAACGTGCGGCTCTATAGCCGCCCCCTCAGCGATGTGGACGTTGCCGCAATCCACGAGAGACCGCGTTTGTAGGCAAGGGTTTGCGTCTCCTTAGGCACGCCGGTTCATTGCTGAGACTTAAAGGTGACACGAACGCTTACGCTGTAGCATACGACGGAAGCCTGTCTAAGGCATTCGAGCTGGTTCTTGACGGCGTGGCGAAGCCATCACCAATGCCTATTCCGCGTACAGCAACCGAAACAACCCTTCGAGGTTATCTCGAAGGTTCTGCCACCACTCCCGATCCGATCCATCATCCGGTACGAAGTGGATCGCGTATGATCCGTTCTCCTCCTCCTTGAACCGCCCGGCCAGGGTCACCACGCGGCCTGGGGAGATCGCCTCGAAGACCCCTTCCGGTCCGCGAACGCTCACCCGCTGCACGTACTCCCCTCGGTCAATGTCAACCAGCAACTCATCGGCGTCCTGGTACACGACCGTGCCGCTGACCTTCATGCATTCATTGTTGAACACGCCGACCACCGAAAGTGGCCCGGGCGCCAGGATCGCGGGGGAGTCCAAAGGACACGGTTTGTCGCGCGGCGAGACCACGTCGAGGCTGAACAGGACGACCAAGACCACCACCCCGATGAGCACCAGGCTTACCAACCACATGAGGCACCCGCCAAGGCATCCGCTTAGGCAACCGCCGCCTTTCTCTTCCTCAACCGTCCCCTCCTGCCTGTGCGTCTGATACCTCGCTGGCGACGGCTCCGCCGGGGCTGCCGGAGCATCATGCTGCGGCTCCGGCTCAATCGCAACGTTTTCAACCCTCTCGACGGTCCCGCGGTGCGGGGTGCGTTCCGGCTGTTCGGCAGCCGGCGGATCCTGGTCGAGCTGATCGAGTTGCTCGAGCAGTTGGATCTCCTCTTCGTAGCCCCACTGCGCAGCCGCTTTCGCCGCATCACCTGACCTTCCGCTCAGGTACCACTCCGGCGCGTGCAGGAAGGCCCGATAGGCCGCGTCGAGCTCAGGTCCCCGCAGGGAGGAATCGTCACCAGAGCCGAACCACGGCGGGGCCGGGGCTGTAACGTTGAGCCACGGCTGGGCCACGCCAAACGAGACGGCGTAGGGCAGCATGGGATCAGACTGGTCCCGGGTCTCCGGCGCACCGGGTCCGGCCAGGAACTCGTTCAAGCCTAGCCACTGGCTTATCTCATGCGCCCCCGCCGGCGTTGGCTTCAGCATGCCCGTCCTAAGCGTCAACTGGGAGGTAAAGAACGAGTGCACGAGACCCGCGACCGCGCCGATCAGGGCGTTCACCCACCACTGATCCAGCCAGAGAGCCGCCCAAAGCCCGCTGCCAACACCGGTCAAGATGCTAGCGACCAGCCACCAATCACTGCCGTCGTCGGAGTTCTCCCTTCTGACTCGCACCGGGTTGTCATGGAAAAGGCCGCGGCGCTGCAGGTAGTCGCCGATCTGGTCACCGATTGCATCACTGTGCTTATCCAGTTCTTCACGTAGCGCATCAATTGTTGTGGCGCGCGACGGCAGGCTGTCGCATATCGTTCGCTCCCAGTCATGCTGTGTGGGTCCCTGCCGAGAAAGCCGGTAGAGGAAGCCGACCCTTGTGCCGGCGGCATCGATGCGCAGCGCGCCGCGCTGGCACATCTCGATGATGGAGGCCAGCAGCGTTGGGCTCCATATCATGTGGCCCTGCAGCACAGACACCGCCGCCGCGGGCATTGAACTTGGCCGCGAGGTCCCCGAGTGCCACGGGCCAGCTTGCGGGGGCCGCCACCTGAGCCTCAACCACAGCCCGATGATGATCAGTTGCGCTATGACGACGCCTAGCGTGCGGAAGGCCCAGGCCACCTGCTGCGCCAGGTCCATCTCCTGGAAGTCAGCGAGTCCGATTTCGGCGATTGCCCCGGCTGGGTCAATCGCGAACAGCAACCCAATCGTGCCAAGGGCCGCCATCGCTACCACCACACCCACTGTTGCTTACCTTCCTGCCCGGTCGTACAGGTTTACCTGACTCCGCTTGACAACCGTTTCTCATGTTACGCTATCGGAGGACAACTGTAGCCATGCGATACCCTTGACCAGCCGCGCCGGCGGAATTGCTCTGGGGGCGAAGGAAGGCGACCATATCCACCCTGACCAGCTTAGCCTTCCAGATAGTGGGCCAGGGTGACGGTGCAACCATGCCGGCTAGAGTGACCACTCCCCTACGATAGGACTTTCCAGCAAAGAGCCTGCAATTTACTCATACTAGGCCCACCAGTCATGAGTACAGTCTACGTCCCTTGATTCCCACCAGACCCGGAATTCCAAAGATGACCGGAGTTCCTGAGCCACTTCAGCCATTCGTCGCAGGCCTAGCCTGGACTCGTATCACGGTTGGCGAGTCGATGTCCGCTGTCTTCCATTTGGACCGGTCCGGACAGGCGGCGCTCTATCTCAAGGTTGCGCCAAGGGCCCACCGGCTGGAGTTGCTGTGGGAGAAGAAGCGGCTCGACTGGTTGCAGGGCAGGCTTTCCGTTCCCGGAGTAGTTGGGTACGAGGCGGACGACCGGAGCGAGTACCTGTTGCTCACTGCCGTGCCCGGCCGTCACGTTGCCGACCTGACTGGCGCAGCGCCGAACGAGAAGGTCGTCCATCTACTGGCGACCGGACTGCGAGCGATCCACGCGCTACCAATCCGCGACTGTCCTTTTGACATGACGCTAGACCGGGAGATCGAAAGGGCCGGGCGCAATGTCGCCAGCGGCCTCGTCGACGAAGCCGACTTCAGCGGCACGCGCCGCGGCCGCGCGGCCGCCGAGCTATTCGAGGAACTGCTCTCCAAAAAGCCCGCCGGCGAGGATCTGGTTTTCACCCACGGAGATTACTGCCTGCCAAACGTGCTGGTGGAGCGCGACGCGGTCAGCGGGTTTGTGGATTGGGGCAGAGCGGGCGTGGCCGACCGCTACAAGGACATCGCGCTGGTAATCAGGAGCCTGGAACGCAATACCGGAGAAGACGTTGCGCTGGCGTTCTCTAAGGCGTACGGGATCTCAAGCCCTGACGCCGACAAGATTGAGTACTACAAACTCCTGGATGAATTCTGGTAAGACAGAGGGTGGTGCGCGTTGTGCGCCGTCCCGCAGAGCATGACGTAATGGTTCTAATAGCGACAGCTCCCAGCAATAAGCTCGCAACTCAGTATTACACCGCCCAACAGCTACATCGAGAACCTGTGACCTGAACTCTTCCTGCGGTCGGATTGCGGCAATTGTCACGTACCGTAATCGCCGGTCAGGTCACCTTGACCGCCGTGCCGTAGGCGACGATTTTGGCCGAGCCTTGTGCGACGCCCGCGGTGATGAATCGCGTACCCACTATGGCATTGGCGCCCAATTGCTCTGCGTTCTCGACCATGCGCTGCAGTGACACTTCGCGCGCCTCTGCCAGCAGTTTCGTGTACTCCACTACCTCGCCGCCGACGACGTTGCGGAAAGCCGCCATGATGTCCTTGCCGATGTGCCGGGAGCGTACGGTGCTGCCGCGCACCAAGCCTAACGTCTCGACGATTTCGGCGCCGGGGATGGTGTCAGTCGTGGTTACGATCAATTGTCGACCTCCAAGAAATCCTCTTGCTTCTTCTGGATGATTCTGTCGCGTAAGGCGGCGGCCAAGAAGACGGCCAGACCAACCGGGAAGGCGATCAGGGCCGCCTTCAACAAGAGCGGAATGTCATCCGCCCCCACGATCGCGTATACCCAGAAACCGCCCAACACCAGCGCTGCCGCGGCGAGGATCGCACCACCGATCCACAGCCAGGGTCTGCTGCTACTTTCGGGTCTAGCCATCGGAGTCCCTCCTAGTGCCGGAAAAGCTATCCTATAACTGTCATTATCCCATCCCTGCTTGGCGCTGTCTTTGTTCCGCTGCCCGAAATCCAAGTCAGCCGACGGGTTATTCACCTTGGAACAGGCCGGGATAGCAGACTCTCACATTCTAAGAGTCTCCACTGCTGTGATCGCAATCCGATCCTATGAGGTCTACAAAGCAAGGAGGGCATCGTGCCAGCCGAAGTAACGGAACGCACCGCCGAAATCCGCGGCGTCAACGTGCGCTGGGTCACGGTCACGGTGGCGGGTCACACCGTCGAGGAAGTCCTGCTGTACGACGTCGCCGAGGCGGAAGCAGTCTATGAAAAGACCTTCGACGACGAACTGGACACGCACATCCAGATGGGCATGTTCGCCACTGACCGCATTGCGGTCGGTGGCGCTCTACACAAGGTCGCGTCAGCCACGAGCTATGTCCTGGACGGCAAGTGCATCCGCACCGCTAAGTTCGAGCAAGGGGAGCGATGATTACTCCTGTGACAGCAGCCAGGCGAGCAGGGCGTCCACGAACGCGTCGCCGTAGGCGGGGGCGTGGCTGCTGCCGACGCCGCTCCAGAGCTCGATCGTGATGCCCGCGGCGCAGCCCTCTTGTAGGCGGTAGGCTTGGGTCTCGGCGCCGGGCACGGCTTGGTCGAAATCCTGGGTGGCATAGGGCTGGGAATCCGCGGGCCATTCGCAGCCCGCGATCTGACCGTAGCGCGCCACCATGTCTTCTGCCCCAAGGTAAAACGCCCGTTTGCCCTCGCCATCCGGCGCGCTTGCATCGCCTGCATACAGAATCACGCTGTCCGCCGTGCCGTGGATGTGGAGCACGGATACCGGCGGCGCGCCGGCGCAGCTAGAGTCGGCGACGTAGCTTGTTCCCGCCAGGCTCGCCACGGCCCGCAGGCCGGGCAGACCTTTGCACGCCAGGTGATGCGCCATGAAGCCGCCGTTGGAATACCCGAATAGGTACACCGGCCCGAATTCCTTGACCTCAATCGCTTGTGCTACCAGCTCGGTGAGATACGCCACGTCGTCCCCGCCGGACTTGCCGCCGTCGCAGCATTCATCGGTAGGATTCCAGAATCGGTTGCCCGCGCTATCTGGGATGCCGTTGGGCAACAGCAATGCAAACCCACGCGAGACCACGTGCTCGTGAAGAGGGAAGTACCGGCTGTGGTCGGCGGCATTGCCGCCGAAGCCGTGCAGGGACACGATGAGCGGGGTCCTGCCGTCGACAATCTCCAGCGGCAATACCAGGACCGACCGGTCATCGCGCCCGGCGTGTTCGAGATAGTAGACCTCGCCGCCGGCCCCTTCCGCCAGACGGGCAGTCCGTTCGAGTACGGTACCCTCCGGCTGCTGCGCCTTGCCGTCTTTCTCTTTCGTCCATTCCTCTAAGAGCGGAAGTATTGACTCCATTTTGGCGGCGGTTGCTTCGAGTGCCTGCAACCGGGCCGACTGCTCATCCAAACGCTCGGAGAGGATCGCAAGGTCGCCCCGCAGTTCTGCGTTCTCGTTAGCTAGGGCTGCGACTGTTTCTTCCAAGGCGTGGACCTGTGACTCCAGCGCGACCACCCGTTCGTCCCCAGTGGAACTCTCGTCGACCGCAACGGTGCAGGCAACCACTGTAACGGCCAGCGCGGTGCAAGCCGTCAACGCACCGAGACGACGCAGCCGGCCGACCGCAGACCACAACAGGTAAATGGATTTCTTAATCGTATTCAGCAGCAACTCCAGTAGACCGCTTGTGCTCGGCTACCCTTCGGCCTGAACCGCGCGCAGCCGAGCGAGAGGGGCGTCATTGATCGGCAGGTGGACGAGGGCGGCGAATATGCCGAAGCCGACGCCCGCCCACCACATGGCGTCATAGGAACCGGTCTGGTCGTAGAGCAACCCGCCCAGCCATACGCCGAGAAAGCTCCCGACCTGATGGCTGAAGAAAACGATGCCGAACAGGGTGGCCATGAACTTGAGCCCGAACATCTGCGCCACGATCCCCGTGGTCAACGGCACCGTGGAGAGCCACAGCAGACCCATCGCCGCCGCAAAGAGGTAGACGGTCAATTCGTTGGCCGGCGCGAGCAGCAGTCCGAGGATGATCAAGGCTCGGCCGGAGTAGATGGCCGAGAGGCCCAGCTTTTTGGTGTACCGCTGGCCGAACGCGCCCGATAGCAGTGAGCCGACGATGTTGAACAGGCCGACAAGTGAAAGCGCGTAGGCCCCCGCGCGCGCCGAGAGGCCGAGATCGGTCACGTACGTGGGGAAATGCGCGGTAATAAACGCCACGTGAAACCCGCACACGAAGAAACCCGCCGTGAGCAGCAGGTAGCTCCGCTGACGCATCGCCTCGCCCAGTGCCTCGGTCAACCCCTGATTCGATGCCGGTTCGCCTTTAGCGGCCGTGCCGCGCGGCAGGCTGAACGCCAGCGGGACCAGCACCAAGGCCACGACGGACATCACCAGCAGGGAATCGAACCAGCCGTAGGTGGCGATCAAGGTCTGGTTGATGGGCGAAAAGAGCACCTGGCCCATGGAGCCCGCGGCGGTACCGAGACCCAATGCCAAAGAGCGCCGCTCCGGACCGATGACGCGGGCGATGGCCGCCAGCACCAGGGAAAACGAGCAGAAAGCCACGCCCACGCCGACCAGAATCCCGCCGACTAGGTAGAGCGTGAGCCCGGTTTCGGCCAGCGCCATGCCGGCCACGCCGGCAGCATACACTACCGCCCCCAGCGCGACGACTTTGGCAGTGCCGAACCGGTCGGCAATCGCGCCCGCCACCGGCACGCCCATGCCCCACAGTAGGTTCTGGATCGCCAGCGCCAGCGCAAAGGTCTCCCGCGACCAGCCGCGCTCCGTCGTAATCGGCTCCAGATACAGCCCAAAGCTCGACCGGATGCCGAACCCGATGAGCGAGATCAAACACGCCGCCGCAATCACCGCGAGTACGGTGAGGCGTCCGGGAGAAAGGCTGGCGGAGGTCTGGCTCACGAGAGTGTGCTCTGCAGCATTGAAACATGGTAGCAGGGCGACGCGCGCATTAGCGAACGGCTGTTTTCCTAGCCTATCACTTTACACACGATTACACCGTTGCCGCACTGGAACGGCAAGCGGACTACTCGAATCACCACACTACGACTATATGAAGTCTTGGATCTCTCGAGGAGGAACAAGGGAATCCTTAGTCCAACTGTCGTAGACGTACTCGAAAAACCCATCAATCCGATCAGGCTCGACGATGCGGGACAACTGCAGCCCTGATGGTGTCAGTAGCACTTTACCGGTTTTAAGGATATTGTCCGTGTCCTTCGGAAGCTCCAACTGGACGATTCTGTCTTGATAACTTGCGGTGACCCTCTTGGGCAGTCCTCGTAGCTGGAATCCTGTAGTCATGCCTATCTGGATAAGCCCAATGGCGTCTAGTTCTCCAAGTGAGAAGAGACCAATCCCATGTTGCTTGTAAATTTGATCTCCAAAGTCAAAGATGAGCGGACCATAGACACCGCCGAACTGCCATCCAAAACTGCATAAAGTGTGGAATTGCTCAGCGCTCGCTCTGTCTAAGTCAGCTACTAAGTTGACCGTTTTCCTAGAAAATGACCCTGGAGCATTGGCTTCACCGGACAGGATTCGGGACCACAAGATTTGCATCTCATTATCTGAAACAGACCTGCATTTATCGAAGAAATTCGTAATCCAGTCGTCTTCCACATCCTCAGTCGGCGCATTCGCGTTGAGATCCGGAATTGCAGTATTCAATATGGTTTCCACATTTATCTGCTTCCTGGTTTCCTCATCGACAAAGCGCTGCGCAGCCCTTCGCTGAACCTCATCGATCTCGATGTCCGCTTTGGCCAAAGTAATCGCCGCGTCGGCTTGGGCCTGCGCGACCCGACGGATTTGCCTCGGTACCCACAGCGCCCCGACCGCATCTGAAACCTTCTCGATTAAGACAGTTGCGGGTCTCGTCAGTCCTTCTGTGCTGATGAGCGAATTATCGGGCAAGACTAAATCTCCCTCCTATAGAACAGCGCCTACAAACAATGGCGAAACACAATTCGTGCTACATCAGCATCTTAAAAGAACTTCTGGGTAAGACTGAGAAGGATCGGCTCATGCGTTGGCAGACTGTTTTTCGCGTTACCGGAACCGAATTTGCGCTTTCCCTCACGTAGGATACTTGAATGGTTGCGAGTCCAGCATGCTAGAACCCAAGTGCTTGGTCAAGAACAGCCCCACTACTGCTTCAAAGCGCGTAGTGTTGACAGCGTCCCTATCTAAGTAGAATTGAACCGGTCAGTCCAGCCCCGCTATGCCGTCGATTTCTACCAGCCAGTCTTCTGAGGCAAGTTTGGAGACTTCCACCAGGGTGGTGGCCGGGTAGGGCGCTTCCAGGATTTCGCGGCGCACCTTGGTGATGGTCTCGCGAAAGCGGATGTCGGTGACGTAGATGTTCAGGGCAGCGACATTCTTAAACGTCGCTCCGGCGGCTGCCAAGATGGCTTCAATAAGGCCGAAGACATGGCGCGTCTGCGCTTCGATGTCGCCCTTGCCAACCACGTTGCCGTCCGCGTCCGTGGGCACCTGGCCGGCGATGAAGAGCGTCTCGCTGGCTTGCACGCGTATGGCGACCGAAAACGGTACGTCCGGCTGGGTCATGCCCGCGCCGACGACGAGTTCTTTCTTCATGGTGGGTGCTCCTCTCCCAAGATAGGTGGTGCGATGGCCGTTTACTCATGGGGCAGTATAGTCCCTGAGTCAGCATTGACCAAAGTGCGTCACCGGTCCTGGGAGAGGAGCGAGATTGCGAGAACTCATCTATTGACGACATGCATCTGTGCAGACCTGCCCTTCGACCCTTCGACAGGCTCAGGGCGAACGGATAGACGGACAATCCGTTCGTGCTGGGCTTGTCAACGTGATCAAGACAGGCGGACTCAGGGCTTGCCATGTGCCTGATACGGGGCGAACGGGAATGCGAACTATTCGTTCGTGCTGAGCATGTAAACGTGCTCAGGGCTTGCCCCATACTTGATACGGGGGCGAACGGAAGAACGACAATCCATCCGTGTTAAGTTAGTCAACGTGCTCAGGACAGACGGGCTCAGAGCCTGCCCCGCAATCGATACGGGGGCGAATGGCGTAACTTTCAACCGGACTAGCTTGTCCCTCCGTTCGTGGTGAGCTTGTCGAACCATGAACGGTATGGCGGCTCTACGGCCCTACGGCACTGGCGTGCCGTAGGGTATTAGCCTGAGTTGGCACGTCGATCCGAATTATGGGATGGCTTCTAGTCCAGCGCGGCGATGGCGTCGATCTCCACCAGCCAGTCGGTGGACGCCAGGGAGCCGATTTGGACCATGGTAGCGGCGGGGAACGGCGGCTTGAGGATCTCGTTGCGCACCAGCGTAATGGTCTCGCGGAAGCGAATGTCGGTGACGTACATATTCATGAACACCACATTATCGAACGTCGCGCCACCGGCCTCAAGAAGCGACTGGATGTTGGCAAAGACCTGGCGCACCTGGGCTTCGATGTCGCCTGCGCCGACAATACTACCGTCGCCGGCCGTCGGGCCTTGACCGGCAATGTAGAGCATCTCGTTGGCCTGCACGCGTAGCGCCATGGAATAGGGCGCTGCTGGCTGGGACATGCCCGCGCCGAGTAGGGGTTCTTTTTTCATGGTGGGGACTCCTCATCCTCTAGTGTGATTTCGGCGGCACTAACACAACGCGCATTATAGCCGCTATATTGGCATTCTCCAACCGTTGCAGCCGCCTGGGGACTACTGGTTGTTGTAAGCATCGCCTGCGTGAACATAGTATTCTGACGCTAAGGGTCGGGCGATAGAATCAACCAACTATTGCTGGAATCAACGACGGTCCCGCAACGCAGCTTAGAACGTCACGCATGGCATGCAGTGAGCCGATTTGCCCTGGTGCGAACAATCTGCGCAAGTGGCTCACGAGCAAACACTAAGGAGCAAATCAATGGAACAAGACATCGCTTTTGAAATGGCGGCTTCGAGCATCCGCTTTGGCTGGGGCGTCACCCGCGAAGTGGGTCTGGACCTGGCGGAACTCGGCGCCAAACGGGTGATGGTGGTCACCGATCCTGTGTTGCGCGAACTGCCGCCGGTGGCGACGGTGCTCACGGCGCTCGAAGACGCCGGTGTGCCGCACGTGCTCTTCGATCAGGTGCAGATCGAGCCGACGGATGCTTCGTTCCAGGCAGCGATCGCGTTTGCCATCGAAGAGGAGGTAGACGCCTTCGTCGCGGTGGGCGGCGGCTCGACGATCGATACGGCGAAAGCGGCCAACCTCTACGCCACCTATCCCGCCGACTTCCTCGACTACGTGAACGCCCCCATCGGTAAGGGCCTGCCGGTGCCGGGTCCGCTGAAGCCACTGATTGCTATTCCAACCACCGCCGGCACCGGCAGCGAGACCACCGGCACGGCCATCTTCGATCTCGTCGCCATGCACGCCAAGACCGGCATCTCCCACCGCAACCTGAAACCCATGCTCGGCATCATTGACCCGGAAAACACCGCCACCCTCTCGCCGACGGCCGTGGCATCGACGGGATGCGACGTGTTGAGTCATGCCTTGGAGTCCTATACGGCGATCGCTTACACGTTGCGCCCCTACCCCGAACGCCCGATTTTGCGTCCGGCGTATCAGGGGTCGAATCCCGTAAGCGACTTGTGGTCCGGCCAGACGCTCACAATGGTGGCGGAGTTTCTGCCGCGGGCGATGGCGGACCCGGACGACCGTGAAGCCCGGGAGAAGATGCTGCTGGCGGCGTCGTTTGCAGGAATTGGCTTCGGCAACGCGGGCGTGCACCTGCCGCACGGCATGTCCTACCCCGTGGCCGGCATGGTGCGCGACTACTATCCGGCAGGCTACGCCGGCGAGCAGCCCATCGTGCCTCACGGCTTTGCGGTCGTGCTCAACGCACCCGCCGTATTTCGGTTTACGGCAGCGGCGGGGCCGACGCGGCATACTCGTGCCGCGGAACTGCTGGGCGCGGACGTTACTGGCGTGATGCCGAAGGACGCCGGCAAAGTCCTCGCCGACCGGTTGATTGAGCTGATGCAAGAACTCCGCGTCCCAAACGGCCTCAGCGCCGTCGGGTACACGTCTGACGACATCCCGGCGCTGGTGGAAGGCACGCTGCCCCAACACCGCGTCACCAAGCTCTCGCCGCGGCAGGCAACGGCGGACGATCTGGCGCGTATGTTTGAGGACGCCATGCGCTACTGGTAGCCGGCAAAGGCAACCACTTCGTTGGGAGAATGCGCCGTTGGCGTTGTTCGCTCCCTTCTTGACCTCTCGTCTCGTCTGTTTCGCCGGTAGACTGCCGCATACGTGGTGCGGGGCGGCACCCTTGCCCATCATTGTTATGAAAATGGTATTACGGACTCCGTCATTCCAGCGAAAGCTCGCCCCCATGTGGGGGCGCCGAATCCAGGGAGTGTGCAGAGAAGATGGATTCCCGCGTGCGCGGGAATGACGGTCAAGACGTTGTCCCCAAATTCACATTGTGTTGTGTGGCCTAGGCAAAGCCTGCCCCGTACCTGAATCGGGGACCATGGTGATTCCCGCGCAAGCTCGCCACCGCACGGTGGCACGGAAGCCATCTTCTCCGTTGCGGCACTCTGGACTCCGGCCTCCGCCGGAGTGACGGCACCCTGCGGGCACGGCGCGCAAGCAACGGCCGCACGCAGACTACATCGCCACCCAGACCATCCGCAGACGAGTGATTGAGGCCAGTTCCGTAAAACCCAAGAAAATACCAAATATCAGCACCAAATTCCCCTTGACAGAGCAATATATTGTGTTTTAGACTCTCCCCTACACAATATATAGTATGTGGTTTCTGTCATGCAGGGATAGGGTGGCTACGGCATAATGGACATAGATTCGCTGGTATGCCTATACATACCTCCCTGTAGCTCAGTTGGATAGAGCAGCAGTTTCCTAAACTGCGTGTCGGGCGTTCGAGTCGCCCCAGGGAGGCCGGTTGGGCCGGACCCGCTCCGGCGCCATTGCCCCTCTCGTTCAGAATGACCTCACGGTCTTCTTTCTGTTTGCCGCTCGCGGCCGTTTGCTCTCTCCTGCGCCGTGGCAGGACCGCTGCACTGCAATCCCCCCGAGGAGGAAGGGAGTCCATGGCTTCACGTACACGCACGCAAGGCCGTACCCGACGCTCGCTATTCAGTCTGCTCATCGCACTTGCGGTGTTCTTGGCCGGTTGCGCCGTGCAACCGGTTGCCGCTCCGGAGATGGAAAAAGCGGCGCCAGCCGCGGCAGAGGCAACCACCGCGGAGAGCCAGGGCTTTCCGCGCACGATCACGGATGGCTTGGGGAACGAAGTAACCATCCCCCAGCAGCCGCAACGCATCGTCTCGCTCACCCTGGCAACTGACGAAATTCTACTCTCGCTCGTCGACACGGCGCGCGTGCGCGGCGTGACCTATCTGGCCGGAGACTCGATGTGGACGAACGTGAGCGAGATTGCCCGGCAGGTCGAGCACACCGTGCAGTCCGATCCGGAGCAGATCATCGCCCTGGAACCGGACCTCGTCTTGGCCGCTACGTACAACAATCCCGACCACATAAAGTTGCTGCGGGACGCCGGCATTCCGGTCGTGGTGGTGGCGCTTTTCGGTTCAGTCGGTCAAGTGGCGGACAACATCCGTTTCGTCGCCCACCTCACCGGTGACGAGGCGCGGGCGGAGGAGTTGATTAGCGCCATGGAAGAGCGGTTGGCGGCCATAGAAGCGCAGGTGGCCAAGGCTGAGACAAAACCCCGTGTCCTGTTCTACACGGCGTTCGGCAGTTCGGCGGGCAAGGACTCGACCTTTAGCGACATCGTGCAGCGCGCCGGTGGCATCAACCTCGGCGATGAAGCGCTGGATGGTCCGTTTGGCGAAATCTCGCTGGAAAAGATCGTGGAGCTCAATCCCGACGTAATCATCACCGACGAATTCGCGCCGGAAGACAATGCCAAGTGGCAGGAGAATTTCAGCAACCACCCCGCTCTGGCGAACGTCAACGCGAAGAAGAACGGTCGCATTCACACGGTGCCCGCGCGCCACTTGTCCACGGTGTCGCACTACATCGTGGAAGGCGTATATGATGTGGCAAGACTCCTGCATCCGGACCTGGTGGAGTGACAGGCGGCGTTGGCGGCATGTAGGGGCAACCCTCGTAGTTGCCCGTTGCGGCGCAAGTCGTTCCGGTAAAGTCAAGGCGGCCACAAGGGTCGCCCGTACGTACGGGGTGATTGGTGTGCAGCGGAGGGCGACAGACGTCGTTGGCGGCACGAGGGGACGTCATTGGTGGAAAGCACCGAGGGCAACCCGTGTGGTTGCCCCTACCGAGACTATATGTAAACCTGGCGCATGAAGGTTTCTCTTTCGTGCAGGAATTGTCAGAGACGCGGATTTCGTCAAAGACGGTGACCTTGTCTAGGATTTTGCAGAGAACACTGGATGTTAGAGCCCCGCTTGCCTTGCGGCTGGCGCTGGCGCTGGGCGTGCTGGCGCTGCTGCTCTTCGTTTCCTTTGTGGTAACGATGGCGATTGGGGCGGTGGACGTGCCCGTGGGCATCACCGCCTCCATCGTCCTCCAGCAGATGGGTATTCCTATTGGTGCGACGGCCACCGACGTGCAGTGGAGCATCATCAGCCACGTGCGCCTGCCGCGTGTCCTGACGGCGGCCCTGGTGGGGGCGGCGCTGGCGCTGGCGGGAGCGACCATGCAGGGCATCTTCCGCAATCCCCTCGCCGATCCCGGCATCATCGGGGTATCGGCGGGCGGCGCGCTGGGGGCGGTGGTGGCCATCCACTTCGGCTTGCGCAGCCTGCACTATCTGGTAACGCCGGCATTCGCCTTTATGGGCGCGCTGGCCGCGGTGATGCTGGTCTACGCGCTGGCGGCGACGCGGGGCGTGGATCCGCTGACGACGATGATTCTCGCAGGCGTCGCGGTGCAAGCCTTCATCGGCTCCATCATCTCAGCGGTGCTCACTCTTACGGCCAACGTCAATTCCATGCGCGAGATAGTCTTCTGGCTCACCGGCAGTCTCGGCGCCCGCAGTTGGACCCACGTTCAGCTCATTCTGCCTTTCATCGTGGTCGGCAGCCTCCTGTTGCTCTTCTTCGCGCGGGACCTCAACCTGATGGCTTTGGGCGAGGACTCCGCCCGGAGCATGGGTGTCGACGTCAAGCGGGTGCGGCTGATAATGCTGGCGCTGGCAGCCTTGATTACGGCGGTGGCGGTGGCGGTGAGCGGGATCATCGGCTTCATCGGACTGGTGGTGCCGCACATGGTGCGCTTAGTGGTAGGCCCGGACCACCGGATTGTGCTGCCCACCAGCCTGCTCACGGGAGCAATCTTGCTGACGTGGGCAGACTTCGGGTCCCGGCTGCTCTTACGTCCGCAGGAGTTGCGGGTGGGCCTTATTACCGCTTTCTTCGGCGCGCCGTTCTTTCTCTATCTGCTGTATCGCCACAAGCGGCAAGGCAACGTGCTGTGAGTGACGTGACGAATTCTAGACACATTGACGGCGCGGCGCTGGCGGCCAGCGACATATCCTTTGCGGTGGGCATGGCGCAATTGCTCGATGCCGTCTCCCTGGAGGTGCGGGGCGGCAGCCTGTTGGGCCTGATTGGGCCAAATGGGGCCGGCAAATCGACTCTCCTCAAGTGCATCAGCCAGCTTCTCGCGCCCTCCACCGGACAGGTGCGACTGGATGGGGAAGACTTGCGCGGCCGCTCGCCGCAGGAAATCGCGCGCCACATTGCGCTCTTGCCGCAGAGCACGACCCTCAACTTTGCCTTTACCTGTCTGGAAGTCGTCCTGATGGGGCGCAACCCTCATCTGGGCCGCTTTGAGGCGGAGGGTGCCCGGGACCACGCCATCGCCCAGCAGAGCATGGTAAATACGGACAGCGAGGAGTTTGTCACGCGGCTCATCACCGAGGTCTCCGCCGGCGAGCGCCAGCGCGTGCTCTTGGCCCGGGCGCTCACTCAGCAACCGCGGCTGCTCCTACTGGACGAACCCACCGCCGGGCTCGACGTGCAACACCAACTCCAGGTATTCACACTCATTCGCGACCTTGTAAGCCAGGGGCTTACCGCCATTGCCGTCGTGCACGACCTCAACCTTGCCGCCCGCTATTGCGACCGGCTGGTGCTGCTCGACCGCGGCGCCGTGCGGGCACGCGGGCGCGTGAGCGACGTGCTCACTCCGGAGCATCTGGCCGACGTTTTCAATGTGGAAGCGACCGTAGACCTGGACCCGGCACTCGGCGTTCCCAGGGTGACGGTGATTAAGGCCCTCGACGGGAGACGAGCCTCAACGGATGGGGATCTCACTTCGTCCGGCGACTGCGTGGTTCCTTCTCTCGCGCATGATTAGCCGGTCTGCCGGCAACACAGTCCTAATCTCGCGTTCACCCGGGGATAACGTGCCCCTAACATAGCCGGCGTACCATCAAACTCGCCACCCAAGGCCTACCGTTGTGTGGCCTTGCCCTTATCGTCATAGGGTGGTTTCTGCGATCACCCTATGACGATATTCCCCTTCTCTCGCAGACAGGTAGCGCGCGTCTCCCCGTACACGCGCCGCGGACGGCACTCCCCTCTCCCGTCAAAGTCAAGCACGGGCCTGTCTTGGCGGTGCGCGGTGTTCGCAGGCACCAGGCTCCTACAACCACTTGCCGTTGCCGTTGCAGCCGCCCAGAAGTGCGTAAAAAGGACCTGCTCTCCAAGGTAAGCGTGTGACATAATAGAGGCGGAGTGGGCAGGCTCTTGCCGGGGTGGCTGTGCCGGTCACCGGCGCACCTTGAGAGTCATGACAACTGAGGAGCGGCCATTGCCACGGGAAAAAGTGCTCATCATCGAAGACGACGACAATCTGCAGGAGGCACTGCGCTACCGCCTGGAGCAGGATGGCTATGTGGTGCATAGCGCCATAGATGGCGAGGAGGGGCTGGACCTGACGCGGGAAGTAGAGCCCGATTTGATCATTCTCGACATCATGCTGCCGGTCCTCGACGGGCTGGAAGTCTGCCGCATCATTCGCCAGGAAACGTCCGCGCCGATCATCATCCTCACGGCCAAAGGCGAGGAAGTTGACCGTGTCGTGGGGCTGGAATTGGGAGCGGACGACTACGTCGTCAAGCCCTTCAGCACGCGGGAGTTGCTGGCCCGCATCAAGGCCGTGCGCCGCCGCTCGCGGAAGGGCGGGGACGGCCTCCCCGTCATCGATACCGCGACCGTGCTTAGCGCCGGAGACCTGAAAATTAACCTTACCAGTCACACCGCGAATCTTGGCGACCAAACTCTTGCGCTCAAACCCAAGGAATTCAGCTTGTTAGCACTCTTGATGTCCGGTCGGAACCGTGTCTTCACGCGCGATCAGATTCTGGAGCGCATTTGGGGCTTCGATTGGGTTGGCGACAATCGCACGGTCGACGTCCACGTGCGGCGACTGCGCGAGAAGATCGAAGCAGACCCCAGCGATCCGGCCCGCATAGTAACTGTGCGTGGCGTTGGCTATCGGTTTGAGGGATGAGGTTTCCACGCTCGCTACAATGGCGCATCACACTGGCCTACACGGCGCTGATCATACTCATGCTGGGTGTGGTGAGCTTCTATCACTTCACGTTTGTCCGTAGTTCGAACCTGACCAACCTCGAAACGCGGTTGCAGCATGAAGCACGCTTGGTTGCCGCCGCCAGCGCTCCGTACTTCTCCGCGCAACAGGATGGCAGCGCGCTCCAAGCGCTGAGCGAGCACTTGGGCGAGGATGTCGAGGCGCGCGTTACCCTTATCGCTCCGGACGGCACGGTGCTCGCTGACAATCGGGAAGACCCCGCGAGCCTGGCGAACCAGGGCGTGCAACCGGAATTCGAGCGCGCGCTGGACGCCGGCGTTGGCATCAATGCGCGCCGCGATGGCGCGGCGGGTGAAGAATTGATCTACGTGGCCGCTCCCGTGATCGTTGGCGACACGGTGCAGGGTGTGGCGCGGATCGCGGCGCCGGCGGCGCACATTGGAGGGGGCGTAAACGGCAGCCTGGTAATGATCGCCCTGATAGGCCTTGCCGGTACCGTGCTGGCCGTGCTGATCGGCTATATCGGGGCCGCGCGGACGACCCATTCGATTGCGGGGCTGACCGAGGGCGCCCGGCAGCTTGCGGCGGGCGAGTTGGACTACCGGGTAAACGCTCAGGCCAGCGACGAAACCCAAGAGCTGGCACAGGCCTTCAACCGCATGGCGGTATCCCTGCGCGACCTCGTGCGGGATCTCTCGCTGGAGCGCGGCAAGCTGACAGCCGTGCTCAATACCATGGCGGACGGCGTCGTCGTCATCGACGGCAACGGTTCGATCGTATTGGTGAACCACGCCGCCGAACAGATCCTCAATATCGAAGGTGAAGACGTCCAGGACCGGCGCTTCACCGAGATCATCCGCGACCACTACCTGCAGCAACTCGTCGCTCGCTGCACGGAGCGACGTGAGGTGCAGCACGGGGAAGTGGAGATCCCCCAGTGGCGGCGGTACCTGAGCGTCATCACCACTCCTCTAACCGAACACGACGATGCCAGCGTATTGCTGACGATGCACGACCTCACGCGCATCCGCCAATTGGAGACGACGAGGAGAGAATTCGTGAGCAACGTCTCCCATGAGTTGCGCGGCCCGCTGGCAGCGGTGAAGATCCTGGCGGAGTCGCTGGCGGGCGGCGCTCTGAAGGAGAAGAAGCGGGCAAAGGACTTTCTGCGCCGCATCAACAGCGAAATCGACCGCATGGCCGCCATGGTCAACGAACTGATGGAACTCTCGCGCCTGGAGAGCGAGCAGAGCAGCCTCCAACTCGCGCCGCTCGATCTGCATCCGCTCATCGCGGATTTGCGCGCAGAATACGATGAGCTGAAGAAGAAGCGCAAGGTTGCGCTGGACGTCGCGGTACCCGATAGCTTGCCGCCCGTGCGCGGCGATGAAGGGAAGCTGCGCCAGGTAATCGACAATCTGCTGAGTAACGCCGTCAAGTTCACGCCCGCAGACGGCCGCATTTCTCTCTCTGCCCAGCAGGAGAATGGCAATGTCTGCCTGCGCGTAGCCGATACGGGTGTCGGCATTCCCCCCAAGCACCTGCCGCACATCTTCGAGCGCTTCTACAAGGTGGACCGCTCGCGCAACAGTGAGGGGTTTGGCCTCGGCCTGGCGATCGTCAAGCACATCGTGCAGGCCCACGGCGGCGCAATCCACGCCGAGAGCGCCGAAGGGCAAGGCACGACCTTTACGGTGGTTCTCCCCGCCGTGACCGCAGAATCGGCCGATTGAATTGGCCGCACGTTACACAACATAGGGGCACGATATATCGTGCCTCTACCTGTTGCCCGGATGACCTGTAGGTAAAAGTAAGGGCGGTTCGCGAACCGCCCCTACACCCCCCGTTCATACGCTATTCACTGCGCGCTAACGCTCTGTACATGCCCCGCCGCTATGCTGGACAGTGAAGCAATGAACGAAAAGAAGTGTGCGTGTGTGGCGCACAGAACAGAAGAGGGAGAGGCAATTCGTCCCATGGTGCAGGGAGCACTTACGGAGAGAACGCGGGCTGACGATGAAATCCTGCGAGCGATCTTACCAGGCGAACCGCAGACGTGGCTGTGCCCGCACTGCGAAACTGAGGTGGAACTTACCAAGGACCGCGTCATCGACCACATCATCGAGCATCCGGCGGCCATTCTGCGGGAAACGTGCTACTGGCGCTGCCCGCTCTGCAACGCGGTAGCCGGCCAGGAGTCCATCGACTACGCAGAGGCGATCGAGTACATCTCGAGCAACGGGTAAGCGGCAAACGCGGGCCCGCGGCGCCGCGCGGGTGTGCAAAGGCGTGTCAAGGTTGTATGATTAACGGTAGCGCTGTAGTCGTCGCTGGACCCGCCGGGCCGTCTACGGTGAACGTGCCAGAGGCGCGGCAAGAACAGCGAACGATGCGTTTAGCACTGCCGTGGCGACGAGGCACGGCCTGACGCTATCCGCGTGAAGCAATTGGAGACCGGGTTGCGCAGTTGATTGCGTACGGTTACTGAGGGAAATGCAGGGCAGCCGTGGAAAGGAACAGTGCCATGGTACGCACGAATATCGAGAATCAACTTGACGAAATCCAGGATGACATCCTCGCACTGGCGAGCATGGTGGAAAAGGCCATCACCCATGCTATCGACGCGCTGCGTGAGCGTGACCTGGAAGCATCGCAGGCCGTCGTCGCGTTCGATGACGTCATTGACGAAAAACGCTTTGTCATCGAGGAACGCTGTGTCGACCTGCTCGCCACCCAGCAACCCGCGGCCCGCGACTTGCGCTGGGTTATCGCTCTACTGCATATCGCGGTGGAATTGGAGCGCATGGGCGATTACGCGGAAGGCATCGGCAAGATCAGTCTCATGATGGGCGACGAGCCGCCGCTCAAACCGCTCATCGACATACCCCGCATGGCCGACATGGCCATCAGCATGCTCCGCCGCAGCATCGACTCACTAGTGACCCGCGACGTCGACCTTGCGAAGCAGGTCTGCGATGCCGACGACGAAGTGGACGCCCTGCACGAGCAAATCTATAACGAACTGCTCCTGTATATGATCAAGGACCCGCGCAGCATCCAACGCGCGACGTACTTGCTCTGGGTGACCCACGACCTGGAACGCACCGCCGACCGCGCCACCAATATCGCCGAACGCGTGATCTACCTGGTAACCGGCAAGATGCTGGACCTGAATCTTTCGAAACAGGTCAGTTGATCGGTGATCGGAAACTGCTAGGAGACCTTTCCATACTCTGTCATTCCTGTAAGTGTCAGGTGATTTGTTGACAGAATTGGTGACAACAATCGGTGGTGCTGCCTGCGAGTAAGACCTAATGGAGTGTCATTCCGAACGGAGCGCAGCGCAGTGAGGAATCTGGAGTCCTAGCTCCATCAAACTACATATTGCATTGGCACTAGATTCCTCGCTGCGCTCGGAATGACGTGGATTGTATTCACTGATCATTGAGGGAAGATTCTGTCAACGAATTAGTCGACATTAACAGGGAATGACACAATCTGCTAACGCGCCAAGTGGGCAGGATATCCTGCCCACAAACCACGCAACACCCACACAATAAGAGGAAACACCGCAATGAACCGCATACTCTTCGTCTGCGTGCACAATGCCGGGCGCAGCCAGATGGCGGAGGCGTTTCTCCGTCACCTCGCAGACGGCAGGGCAGAAGCGCAATCAGCGGGCACGGTGCCGGGGGAACGGGTGAATCCGATTGCCGGTCAGGTGATGGACGAGCGGGGCATCAGCCTCGCTGGGCACGCGCCCAAGCTGCTGACACAAGAACTCGTGGACTGGGCAGACAGAGTCATCACCATGGGCTGCGATATCGACGAATCGTGCCCGGTGGCAATCACAGAGGTGGAGGACTGGGGTATTCCCAACCCCAGCGGGCAGCCATTGGCCGTGGTGCGGGATGTCCGCGACCAAGTCGAGGCGCGGGTTAGCCTTCTTCTACGCGAACTCGCCGGTTAGCGGTACTGCCGCTCTGCACATCAGGCTGGGCGAGACGCGGTGACTGCTGCACGAGATTCTCCAAGTACTCGGAGACAATCTCGCTGATCTCCCGGTGAATCTTCTTCGGGCCGGGCGTGGCGTCTACCATGCGGAAGCCGTACTCTTTGGCGAGCCGGTGAAAGTGCTTGCGCAGCGATGCCTGGTACTTGAGAAAGCTCTCGAACATGCTGCTGCCCATTTGCAGGTCCATACCGGATTCCCAGTAATTGAGTTCGCCATACTTCGCCAGCGTGCGGTAGAAGAGCACTTCCGGCTCCGCATCGAGATAGATGATCAAGTCCGGTTCGAGCGCAATGCCAAAGAGGCGCTTCAGCCACTTCAGGTCGGCGCCGCGCGCCAGGTCCCGTGCCATCAGCGTGTAGATGTAGCGGTCGGCGAGCACCACGAAGCCGGCTTGCATGGCGGGCACGATGCGGTTTTCCAACTGATCGGCAAGATCGGTGGCATAGAGTAAACTCAGCGTGGTCTTGCCCAGCAGATTGCCCTGCTTTGCCGAGGAAATGGCTTTGCCCAGAAGGTCGGACCGCCGAATGCCCATCTCGAGCACGGCGTGACCCGCTGATTCTAGAGACTCTTTGAGCATCTCCGCTTGCGTGGAGCGCCCGGAACAGTCTGAACCTTCGATGACGATGAGAGGGCCGCCAAGTTCGAGATCTTCGAAAGAGGGCAGGCCGCAGCCGTAGAAGCGCGCGCGGCTTGGAAGTGTGGTTGAAATTTGGTCATCCCCTTGTTTACGGCTTGTCGTATGTCCGGTCTCGTCGCGTTGTTGCCGGCCGTACCGGTCACAGCGGCAGCAACGCGCGTACCCACCACCCACCTGGATGCGCTGAGGAGCGACTGCTCGTCCCAGCGAGTTAGTTCGTCTTGGGCGGCTCGTAATCCGCCAGCTTCTCTTGCACCACTCTTTGCACTTCTCCCCAGGTCTCATGGATAGAGCGCGTCGCATCGATGACCTCGAACTGCTCCGGGCGCGCCATCCGGTCGTACTGGTCTTTGATTCTGCCCTGGAACAGTTTGAAGCTTTCCACCGGGTCCAGTGAAAGGCCCGTATCCATGCCTGCTTCGTAGTACTTCAGCGACGGACGGCCGAAGAGGATGCGGGAGATCGACACCTCAAGCGGCGCATGGAAATAGAAGGCAATAGTCGGCTGCACGGCAAAGCGATAGGTGTTGCGCACCCATTGCAGATCACAGCCGCGCGCTACGTCCCGCGCGTAGGCGGTATACACGTAACGGTCTGCCAGCACGATACAGCCGGCGTGGAGCGGCGGCAGGATGACTTTCTCGTAGCGGTCGGCAAAGTCGCACGCGTGAATGAGGCTGAACGTCGTGGGCGTGAGCAACTCCTTGCGTTTGGCGCGCCGCGTCGCCTGCTTGACGATGGCCGACGAGTTCCACTCGGTAAAGACTACCGGATAGCCCTGGGACTGCAGCCAGACGCGCAGGAGGTGGAGTTGCGTACTCTTGCCGGAGCCGTCGCAACCTTCGACCACGATCAAGCGGCCGGGGTACTTCTTATTGAGGCCTAGGCCGCGAATCTTCTTTTGTGCCACTTGGCGCATCTCCCTTCAATCAAAATTCTGCACGGGACACGTATACGAATGGGGTTCTCAGGTGCCCGCGCGCAGCCAATAAAATCAGCAATTCCTACGGAAATGCTTCGGTCTCAGCACGCTGCAACTGACCGCGAGGGCGGTCAAGTTTTAAGTGTACACCAAATGTTGCTGCAATGTCAGTAAGCATTGCCTTCGTCTCGCGGAGTTCGCAGACCGCATCGGGGTCGGCAGTAATAAGCAGCGTCAGGTTGCGGTGATCGGGTGAGAAAGCGCACGTGACGGATTCCACAAGGCCCGACTCGCTGCGGTCAAGCGCCTCGCTCAGTTGCAGCATTGCGCCCAGCTTTGCCACGGCCTCCACGTCGCCTTTGCGCAAGAGCGAGCGGTAGTCCGGCCAGCGCTTGAGTGGACCGACATTGCCGTTGTGCATTGCCACGAGACAGGCGACGATCAGCAGTTCGCGGTGGGTCAGACCATCGATGCCCGTGCGCGTAAGCAGGTAGAAGCCGTGCTCGTCGTGGTTGTAGTAATTCACGGCAACCCCCACGTCGTGCAGAAGGGCCGCGATTCGCAGCAGCCTGCGCTCGCCGTCGCCATAGCCGTGCAGCGGCGTCAGTTGATCGAAAAGCGATAGTGATAGGTCGGCCACGTGGTTGGCGTGGGGCTCGTCAACGTTGTAGAAGCGCATGAGATTGGTGGTGGAAAAGAGCGCCGGATCGGGTACGCGCGGTTCCACTAGTTCTCCGCCCAAGACATGATTGAAGAACAGGCCTTCACGCAGTCCCCTGCCGCTGATGACCAGCGACTTGGCGCCGATGGTCCGGGCAAGGCCGCACACCACCGCCGCTCCGGCCACGATGATGTCCGCTCGTTTGGTGGAAAGGCCCGGCACCTTGCGCCGCTCCTCGAGATTCAGCTTGCGGAGCATGGCGTAGATGTCCTCCACCGCATCCATGGGAAGAATCATGCCGTGGAGAAGGTCCACCGGGTACCCTGTCTGCCGGCGGTAGATCTTGGCAATGTTACGCACGGTGCCGCCGATGCCAATGAGGACCAGCTTGCCATTCCACTCAAGTCCGCGAGCGTTTCGTATAGGGTCACGGTCTTTGGGAGGGCCGTTCTTGGCTTTTGCGGCGTCAGTGCCGGGCCCATCGAGCCAGTCCAGGGGTCGGAGGTTGCGTGCGATGTGTTTCTCCAAGGCGCGAAGCTGCTTGTTGCCCGGCTTATCACGATTCAAGAATGCCGTCGTAAGCGTGATGGAGCCGAGGGGAAGGCTGATCTTGTGTGTGGCGGCACGCTCCTGCGCGCGCACGATCTGCACGCTGCCGCCGCCAATGTCCACGGCGACACAGTCGTCTACAGCGGAGCTGTTCACCGCCGCCACGTAGTCGTAATAAGCTTCTTCATCACCAGAGATGATGTTGACGCGCAGTCCGGTCTCGGAATTGATGCGGTCCACGATTGCCGGCCCATTGCCAGCACGCCGCAAGGCGCTGGTGGCGACCCCAATCACGTGGGTCACGCGATGGGCTGTACAGAAGCGCGCCAGCACGCGTGAGATCTCCAGCGTACGGTCTATCGCTTCCGGGGTGAGGTTGCCGTCCGCATCGAGCTGCTCGCCCAAGCGCAGCGTTTCGCGCAATTCGTCAACAAGCTTGAACGCCCTGTCGGGATACACCTCCAACAGCGCCAGACGCGCCGAATTGGAGCCGATGTCAATTACGGCGACGCGTTCTCCCGTCATGTACGCTCCTCGTCAAGCATATCTAACTAGAATTGGCCCAGGCGGCGTTACGGTGGCGTGGTCATGATTGCGTGCAGGCGTTCACGAAACGCGGTCCCGGTCAGACGGTCCCACATGGCGGAAAACGATTCGGCCAGCGTCCGTGCACGCTCGTCGCAGTATGCCAGGTAGGCGCCCAGCGCTTCCATCGTTGCGGGAGGGCAAGCCGCACTGTCAGCGGAGCGTTGCCATTTGTCCGAGAGCTTGCGCAACACCTTGCTCGCCACGTACGCATCGTTCATCTCGCCGAGATGGTCTTGGGCCTCTTTCAAATCGTCAATTGCGTCTTCCACTTGGGCGTCGAGAGCTTCCCGCAGGAACTCCAGCGCATAGCGCAAGCGCTTGCAATCGATGCGCAATTCGTGCAACCGCTCAAGCGATGATCCCTGCAACGAGGGTCCATAGGCAAGTACCTTTTCGTAGCGAATGCTGAGGAGGCCCGGCACTTCCGCCCAGACCAGCGGCTCACGCGGGATAGACTGGGCAGCGGTCGCCGCACCGTTGGCATCGCTACCGCCTGCCGGCGGGCGTTCGGGATTCAGGAACGTCCCAATCCACTGTTTGAGCACGCGGTAGCGTGTGCTTGCCAGGTACTCTCGCATCGCGCTGTGGGCCTGGTCTCTCTTCTTTTCCCACCGTCGCGAGAGCGGTTCGAGCGAGTCGTTCGCTAACGCCGATAGTTCCCCGCGGTAGTGTTCTAAGTTGGCCAGCATGACATCGTAGTCCCGCACGGGTCCGAGGGCGCGTCCCAGGTGGCGGAGGTCTTTGCGCAAATAGGCTGCGTGCTGCTTGGGGAGGTACGGTCGATACAACTGCATTGCCGCCCGCATGCGGCGCACGGCTACACGCATGTCGTGCAATTCTTCAATGTCTCTGCCGACGATGGCGCCCGCTTCATGCCGCAGCATGCGGTTGAAGTGGAAGCGGAGAGTCTTGCGCGCGGCTGCGGCAACAGTATCGCGCGGCACAATGCCCGGACGCTTGGCCAATCGCTTGCGGTCGAGTGACGTGGTGATTGCTCTCTCTTCAATCGTGGCTAACGGCTGCGGATTGATCGGCTATAAATTCGTCTGCGGGTGCTGGCACAGCGCGTCGCGGATGGAGCAGAGGAGCATCGCAGCATGCTCGCAGATACCTGTCCTGCCGGCCACCGCTCAGGCAAACCCAGCCTTCGCACAACGTTAACCTATCAAGATCAACGGTAGATTGCCAGACCGTTTTCACCGCATTCCAGTCGGTGCGGGCGACCACAAGGGTCGCCCCTACGCTTGAATTAGGATGCGGGGTCGAATGTAGGGGCAACCCTCGTGGTTGCCCTCGTCTCCCACCTGGCAACGTTGGTGAGAGTACTCCCTAGCTGCTGCTAGTCGGTGCGGCGACCACAAGGGTCGCCCCTACGCTTGAATTAGGATGCGGGGTCGAATGTAAGGGCAACCCTTGTGGTTGCCCTCTGCTCTCATCCGACACCGCAATGGCAGAGAACTCCCTAGCGGCTGCCAGCGGTAACCGTCTCCTTCAGCGCCGCGAGGCAGGACTCTACGTCCTCGTCCGTGTTGTAGAAGTGCGGCGAGATGCGCACGCGTCCCTCTTTGGCCCAGACGTGGACACCGCCGGCGTGCAGGGCGTCACCGATCTGCTGGAAGTGCGGCGTTTCAAAGGAGACAATACCCGCGCGCTGTAGCGGGTCGCGCGGCGTCAGCGGCGTAATTCCCAGCCGCCGCAAACCCTCGTGCACCTGGCCCGAGAGGTCCAGCACCCGTTCCGTGATGTAGGGCATCCCCACTTGCCCCAAGAATCCCAGCGCCGCGTGCAGCGCATAGACCGCGGTGTAGTCGAGCAGCCCGGTCTCGAAGCGGCGGGCGTCGTCGTGGAAGGTGTAGTCGAGGGTACTGATAACAGACGGCGGTTCCGTGGTGCCGCGCCATCCCGCGTAGAAGGGCTGCAACCGGTCAAGAAGGTCGCGGCGGCAGTAGAGGAAGGCCAGCCCGTGTGTGGCGAGCAGCCATTTGCGAGTGCAGGCGGCAATGAAATCCACGCTGCCAACCTCCAGCGGAACCGCCCCCACTGATTGCGAGGCATCCACCAGCAGCAGCGCGCCGTGGGCGTGGGCGCAGTCTGCCACGGCCTCGAGGTCGGCCCGGTAGCCCGAACGATAGCTGACGTGGCTGATGACCACCAGTCGCGTGCGGTCGTCCACGTGCGCGGCAATGGCCGCCGGGGTCACCACGCCGCCGGCATGCCGCACCAGGCGCACGTCAACGCCAAAACGCCGGCCCAGATGCAGGCAGGCGATGATCGAGCTGGGAAACTCCAGATCGGTAACGACGATGTTATCGCCCGCTTCCCAAGGCAGACTGAATAGGACGGCGTTCACGCACTCGGTGGTGCTGGAGAGCAGCGCGATTTCCGGCGCGCTGCAGCCAATGAATTCGGCCACACGCTGGCGGCAATCGGCTTCGACCTCCTGCATTTCCGTGGGCGTGATCGCGCCTTGCAGCTTTTGTTCGACGTACTGCTGCAAAGCGCCGGCGACCGTGCGTCCCAGGCACGACCCCGCCGCGGTATTGAGGTAAGCGCGCCCGCGCAGCCCGGGAAACTCGTCACGCCAGTCGGTCATGCTGTGCCGGCTCCTCATGTTTTACGGACCCTAGCATGTCGTGGCGGCAGCCTTACTAGTTGCGATAGTGCTACCAAGTCTGCGGGCATTATACGCTGATAGATAGAATATTGCGTACGAAGTCACTGTCGGGAGGTTGCCGCCATAGCCGCATGAGTTGCTATCAAAGCCTGCGGGCCAGGGGTAGACTGGAGTGAGTGTATTGGCAGCTCCGCATCCATCCGCGACCATGCGTGTTGTGTGAAGCCCAGAGGAAGAGCGTAGTGACCCAAGAGCAGCGGTTGGCCTACATCGGCATAATGATCGCGCTCTTTCTGGCCGCGCTCGACCAGACGATCGTCACCACGGCTTTGCCGCGCATTACGGATGAGTTGGGCGGGCTGAACTACTACGCCTGGGTGGTATCGGCATATCTGCTCGCCTCCGTGCTCGGCCTGCCGCTTTTCGGCCGCCTGATCGAGATATTCCCTGCCAAGTGGGTGCTGCTGGCGGCGGTGGTCATCTTTCTGGCGGGATCGGTGCTCTCCGGCCTGGCGCCGAGTATTCAAGCGCTCATCGCCTTTCGCGCCTTGCAGGGCATCGGCGGTGGCGGCATCCTCGCCTTGACGGTCACGTTGATCGCGCTCCTGTTCCCCTCCCGCGAGCGAGGTCGCAGACAAGGGATGATGGGCGCCGTGTTCGGCATTTCCAGCGTGTTGGGGCCGTGGCTCGGCGGACTGCTGACCGACCTGCTCTCCTGGCGCTGGATCTTCTACATCAACGTGCCCGTAGGCGTGGTTGCCCTCATCTTCATTCTGGGGTACATGCCCAGGCTGCAGCCCGAACAGCGCGGCCGGTTCGACTTGCTGGGTGTACTGCTGCTGGCGCTATGGGTGGTGCCAATTGTGGTCGCGCTATCTTTGGCCGGCACTTCCTACCCCTGGCTGTCGCCTCAGGTACTCGGCTTGGCTGGCTGCGCGGTCGCCGGCTTGCTACTTTTTCTCTGGTGGCAGGGCCGGAGCGCCGATCCACTGTTTCAGCTCAACCTGCTCCGCGCCAAGGTCTTTCGCTGGGCGGTGGTGGGCAGCTTCTTCTTTGGCGGCGCGTTTCTCGGCTCCATGGTCTTCTTGCCACTCTACCTCGTGCACGTGAAGGGCTTTTCAGCGACCAATTCCGGGCTTTCCATCACACCGCTGGTGCTGGGCGTCGTGGTGGGCAGCATTCTGGGAGGCCAGATTGCCAGCCGCACCGGCCGCTACAAACTCCCGCTCATAGCCTCGCTCTGCATCGGCATTGCTGCGTTTGCCGGCTTTGCCTTCAACCTGCACGTGGATACGCCGCTGTGGCAGGTGCTGCCCTTGATCGTATTGATTGGCCTCTGCTTGGGACCGTCGCTGCCGCTCTACACCCTGGCCGTGCAGAATGCGGTGCCCCGCAACCGTCTCGGGACCGCCACGGGCACGTTGCAGTTCGTGCGCCAACTGGGGTCCACGGCGTCAATCGCTCTTATGGGAACCGTGCTAGCCGCGACCATCGCGTCAACCGCTACGGCCCACTTGCCCGAGGAAATGCGCGGCCAGGTGGACGGCCTGCGACCGGGCGCAGAGGGCAACGTGGGCAGCGTGGCGGTCGACGTCCAGGAGCGCTATACGGCATTGGAGCAACGCGCCGTCGCCGCGCTCAATGGAGACGATGACGCGCGCAAGGCCGCGCTGGCAGACCCGGCGCTGCCGCCGGAGCTTGCGGCCCATCTGCAGCGCAATGCAGTTCGCGATCAGGTGCGGTTGCAATTGGTTCTATCGCTTCAGCAGATAGAGTCAGCGCTACAAGGCAACGCAGCCGCCTTGGAAGTTGCGTTGCAGAACCCGCTTCTCCCACCAGAGGTAAAAGCGCAGTTGACAGATCCGCCGGACGCGCTAGCCGCGCGAGAAGAACTGCTGGCGACTATCCGCGCGCGCCTCCAGACCGAAGAGGAAACGCTCGTCAACGCGGCAACCGCGGAGTTGGCTGCCCAAATCCAAGCCATCCTGCGCAGCCGTGCCACCGAGGTTGGCGCACAACTCGCCGCCGCGCTCAATGCCGGCATCACCGCGGCTGTGCAACGCGTGTACGCCTTTGCGACTATGGTGATCTTCTTCAGTTTCCTCGCGGCGTTGCTGCTCCCCGACGTAGAGCTGGGCGGCGCATCGCCTACGCGTCGCGTTGATGAGTCGTAACCGCCTTGCGCCGCGCTCAGAAAACCGAACCACAGCACGCATGATGCAGGCTCTTCACGGGAGCGCTGTACGCTGCCCCAACCAACGGCTTCAATCCCGCGGGCCGCGCGCGCTATCGGCGAAATCCGGACGGTGACTGAAGATGCGTGTGCTACAATTGGATAGGGAAACGCCACGCCGACGTAGCTCAGTGGTAGAGCAATGGTTTCGTAAACCATAGGCCGCCGGTTCAAATCCGGCCGTCGGCTCCCAAGGCACTGACAGGACTCGAGAAAGCAGCGCATTCGCCGGTCTCGTTGCGAGGCGCTGCTTCTTTGTTGTCGCTAGCAAGAGTGTTGCCGTTCGACCGGGCGGGAGAACTCTAGAAAGCACCGTGATGGAGCGCGTGATCGTGGCCGCGTCTATGGCGTTGAGACTGCTCGCATTTCGCGGCGCCGGCTGCGGTTTGCGGCGCTAGTCCGCTGTCATGGCCTCATCATCTCAGGAGTCTAACCGCAACCCCGACGCCGGCATCATCGCGCTTGTGCTGCTGCTGGCGATGCTGTGGGGCGGCAACTCCGTCGCCATCAAGATCGGGCTGGAAGACTTTCCCCCACTGATGCTGGCCGGCTTACGCTTCATCATTGGGATCGCGGCCGTCACCGGCTGGGCACTGTTTCAGCGCGTACGAATCAGGATGGAACCCGGCGAATTCGTCCCGCTCATATACATATCGTTCATCTTCTTTATCCAGATCATCGCCCTCAACGTCGGCACGCACTACACCACCTCATCCCGTTCCATCGTGCTCAACAGCACGTACCCGCTCTTCACCACTCTCCTGGCCCACTTCATGGTCCGGGGCGACCGGCTGACCGTGCTGAAGACGCTGGGAATTCTCCTAGCCTTCGTCGGCGTCACCGTGACGTACATGGAGAGCCTGAATCTGGCCTCGCGTGACTATCTCATCGGCGATACGGTGGTGCTGGCCAGCGGCGCCCTGTTGGGACTGAGGGTCGTGACGACCAAGGTACTCGTGCAGAGCATTCACCCGTACCGCCTCCTGATCTGGTCGATGCTCTTCAGCCTGCCCTGGTTCTTCATCCTGAGTCTTATTTTCGAACAGGGGTGGGAGTACCAGGTGTCGCTTTCCAGCGTCACGGCGATCCTCTACCAGGGCCTTGTGGTGGCGGGATTCTGCTTCGTGGCCTGGACGTCGATACTGCGTCACTACCGCGCGAGCCGGCTGGTGGTGCTCTTCTTCGTAACTCCACTCTTTGGTGTGGTGCTGAGCAACGTGCTCTTGGGCGAAACGCTCGGCTTCGAACTGATCTCTGGCGCGGTCTTGGTGGCGGCCGGGATCTACCTGGTCAATCGCACGAAAGAGTGAACTTAGTAGGGCTAGGCTTGAAGTCTTTGCATGTAGCGGTTCTTGTCATTCCTGTAAGTTTTGAGTAATCCTTTGACAGAATCACTTATTCGCTAGACAGAGTTGACGGTATATGTCATTCCGAGCGCAGCGAGGAATCTAGGGTTCACGTCGAGCGTGTTTGATGGGTTCAGTACTCTAGATTCCGCGAACAGGGTTCGACACTCCGCTGCGCTCCGTTCGGAATGACATACGGAATAGTCATACTTGAAGTTGAAACCCCCGATTGCTCCTATAAAGTCTGTCAATGAATTACCTGACATTTACAGGAATGACTTGTTTAGCGGAATGTGAGACTCCAGGTCCAGCGCTCTTTCTGCCAAATCCGACAGCGAAATACCTGGCATTTGCACTCCCCGACCTTCGCGGCAAGCGAGCCGTTCTCACTCCGTGCGGCAGACTAGGCGCGATTCACGTATGCCGCGCGGGGTAAACACAGACCGAAAGCCGACTGGGTGAAAAGAAAAAGCAAGGAGGAGGGTGACAGCTTCGTCACCCTCCTCCCTACGGAGTGAGAGGGTAAGAGACAGCAGGTAAGATTCTGCTTCGCGAGCGCCGCTTACTCAGCGTGCGCCGCTTACTTAGCGGGCACCGAACCAGGCGCGCTCGCGGCGGGCCTGGCACGGGACGCACAGCGTCGCTTCCGGCATGAACTCCAGGCGCTCTGCCGAGATGCCGCCTCCGCAGTCCTCGCAGACGCCGTACGTTCCGGCCTCGGCCTTTTGCCAGGCCTGATCAAATGCCTTCATGTCACGGCGCAAAACATCCAGCACCGCTTCTCGATCTTCCTGGATGGCGACTTCCTGCGCCAGGTCCACGAAGTCGTCATCGTCAGCCGATGCATCGCTCCCGCGCTCACGTTCCCGCAAGTCGGTTGCGATTGAATTAGCGAGGAGCGATGCCAGGGCATCTCTTGCCTCTTGCAACCGCTGCACGCGGTCGACTCTTCGGTCGAGCTCTCTGGCCATGGGTCGTACCTCCTTCACTGCTTTCCGACCGCCCCGTGGGCGGCTTCGATGTCAGCTTGGTTGTATGGGCTGGGTGGGTCCCGCTGTAGCTTCTTTGCTTTGGTTTTTCGCCCACCGGTTCGCAATAGGATTTATTTCTGCCAGCATACCACCGGATATCAAGACTGTGAAGCGATTCTAAGGAACTTCTTAGGCTTTTGGCCAATTATTAAGGATATTCTTAGAAACAAGCTTCTAATTTACAAGCTATAATCTTTATAGTAATGGCTGTTTCTCAACTCGATGGTTGATTCTCTAAGTTTGCTGCTCACAAGGTTGCACATTTGCAGTCAAAGCCTTAAGGATGGCCGCACTCTTATCTTTCTTCTGCTCGTAACAATTGGCCCCGCTCAATCGACCGTTTTTCCCGCTCTGCCGACGGTAGCTGGCACTTCGGCATTCGCTCTAACTTTTGCAATGCCGTCTAGCGGCGCCAGGCGCAACGTGGCACAATGACCTACACCATCTGCGGAGTAAGCTTGCCATGAGTACTTCTCGCCTTGCGGTTGCCGGTCTCGGTTCGTTTACGCAACGTGTGCTCCTGCCCGGGCTCCTGGCCTGCGAACAGGCGCACGTGGTGGCCGCCTTCACCCAGAGCCAACAGCGTGCCGAGGAGATGCGGGCCCACTATCCCGACCTACCAATCTACACAGACTACGCAGCGATGTTGGATGCGAGTGAGCCGAGCATCGTCTTAGTCGGCACGCCAAACGCCGCTCACGTGCCGATGACGCTCGAGGCGGCACAACGCGGCTGCCACGTCATCTGCGAGAAACCCCTGGCGCCCACCTTGCCGGGCGCCGAAGCGATGGCGGCGGCTGTCCGGCAAGCCGGGGTACGCACTGCCGTAAACTTCACCTTTCGCTCAATCGGCGCGGCGCGCTACGCCCAGCATCTCTTGGCGGAAGGGCACGTGGGGCGCATCTCTCACGTCGCACTCCTCTACATGCAGGACATCCGGCATGGCGCAGACCGCCCCAAAATGTGGCGTATGGATGCTGAAATTGCCGGCGCTGGGGCGCTGGGAGACGTGGGCAGCCATGCCGTCGACTTGGTGCGGTGGTGGTGCGGCGAGTTTGCTAGTATAGCAGGCCGCACCTATACGCACAACACGCAACGAGACGGCGGCGCGGTGAGCAACGAGGATACGGGCATCTTTGTGGCGCGCCTTGCTTCCGGTATGCCGGTGACATTGCACATCACTCAAGCGGCCGCCGGGCGTTCCAACTCGCTGCGGGTGGAAGTCTACGGCGAAGAAGGCAGCTTGGTATTCACCACAGAGCGCGGCGCCGAACCGACGGTTGAGGTTGCCAGACCTGGGGAGATTGGCTTTGCGGCCCTGCCGCTGCCCGCCGCATTCGACGTTGCCTACGAGGCATTCCCCGCCTATCACGCCGCGCGGCTGGTGGGCACCATTCTCGGCACGGACCACGTTGCGGACTTTGCCGACGGTTTGGCGGCGCAGCGCGTGATCGACGCCATGCAACGGGCGGCGGCAGCAGATGCGTGGGTGGCGCTCCCGCCAGCCGGGAGTACGGCATAGATCCGCTAGCCGCGTGAGGCTTCGGGCTCGGAGGGTGAAACGGCCTCGGCGGCATCGCTCTCAGCTATAGGCGCCCCGTCGCCAGACGGCTGTACGACTTCGCTCTCGTCCACCGCGGGTTCGGCTTCCTCACCCATCTGAGCGACAAGCCACGGCAGCAAGAGACGCATCACCAGCACTTGCATCGCTGCCATCAGCGGCACCGCAATCACGATGCCGAGAATGCCATAGAGTACGCCGCCTGCCAGCACGCCGACCATGACCAAGATGGGATGCAGTCCGACCGCGCGCTCCATCACCTTGGGAACGAGTATGTTGTTTTCTAGCTGTTGCACAATCACGAAGAGGATCGCCGTAGCGAGTGCAATCCAGGGCGAGATCGTGAACGCCACCAGTATTGCCGGTATCGCTCCCAGGAACGGACCGATGATGGGGATGATTTCCATCAGGCTGGCCCACGTCGCCAGGGCAAGCGGATAGGGCACGCCCAGCACAAAGAGGCCGACAAAGGTTACGGTGCCAATGAAGACCATCAAGATTACTTGTCCACGCACCCAGCCGCCGGCACGTTGTGAGAGTTCGGCCGCGATGCTGCGGACCGCCTCCGCTCGCCTTGGCGGCAGCAGTGCGATTACCGAGTGGTTAAACCGGTCCGTGGCGCTCATCCAGAAAAAGCCGATCACCAGCACTGAGACGATGCCAAACAGGAATCCAAATACCTGAAAAGGCACGGCAGCCAAGGTGCCGATGAGCTGGGTGATGGAACTGGTAACCGTGGTTCCAAGCTCGCGCACTTCGTCTTCGACCCCATAGGCGACCAAGGCCTGGTTGAGGCGCGGGACCGCGTCTTGTGCCCAGTCGGTGATTCTCACGGTTATGTCGTCTAATTCACGCACCTGCACGACAAGCGGTGGGATGAGAATCAGGCCCAGCCCCGTGAGCACCAGCGCCAGCAGGAGATAGACGATCATCACGGCAACGCCGCGGGGGATCTTCCAGGTCTGGAGCTTATTGGCGATCGGTCGAATTGACTCCGCCAGCAGGATGCCCAGGAATAGCAGCACCAGCACGCTGACAATGCGTGAAGCAATGACGGCAATGAAGACCGCAAGCAACACCACGCCCGCACCGAGCAAGAAGCTCATAGGCGTGATCTGGATTACGCGCGGTTCGGGAAGGTCATCCATAGCGTCTCTGCAAGGCAGAATAGCACGCCGTTAATTCTCTCTGCAATGCGCGCCTGTCGCGTCTCCCCGGCCTCTCTCTTTAGCGCTTGGCAAGTACTCAGCTTGCGAGCTTGCGGCTAGACGGAATATCGTCTTCTCCCGTCTGCCCATCCACTGCAAGGCAAGTCCTTTTTCCACTGCTTTACACACGCCGCGTCATACTCCAGGCGGGTCCGAATTCTCAACCTCTCCATGTGTCACCATGGCCAAAGTGGATATAATACATATGTGTTATCTCTGAAGTGTTATGTGTTCTAGAATTGTCGTGCTTGTCGTGGTGCAATGAACTGCAGACACACTGTTCTTGGGCATACGGAGACAGGGGAGTGAAGTGTGTAGAGCCTCTGCCATTGGGACTTCGCCGGATAGCGGCGCGGTTTCTCGCCGCAGCAGCCGCTTGCGGAGCACCGCGCGCCGGTCACGCCATGCGACTGCCCGAACTCTCTCCAGTTCAACCCGCATGCAAAAGCAACGAGACATCCGACGTGCCTGCCGGAGGTCTAACCGGTGCTAGACGGTGAGCAACAGCCGCTGAAGGGAACTGGGCCGGACGAGCCCGCCGGACCACCGCATTGGCTTGAGAGGCACCGCTTGAGCATTGTGCTCATGCTGGTGGTGCTCACGGCGGTCGCCCTGGGACTCTACGCCCTGCAACTGCGCAACACGGCGCCGATCAGCATTACGCCGGTGCAGACGGAGTTGCGCGACATCAAGGTGTACATCACCGGCGCCGTGGCGCAACCGGGAGTCTATGCCGCCACGTCCGGCGAGCGCATCGGCGACGTGGTGGCACGGGCAGGGGGCCTCACGGCGGAGGCCGATCCCGTGGCGATCAATCTGGCCCGCCGCACCCGCGACGAGATGCACATCCACGTTCCGTTTAAGGGAGATGAGGCGCAGGCGGCTGCGTCGGGCACGGGTCCGTCTCCTCTCAGACCGCTCAACCTGAACACCGCGACGCAGCGGGAACTGGAAGCGCTGCCCGGCATCGGCGAGGTGACGGCACGCCGGATCATTGCCTCCCGCGACGCCGACGGCGCTTTCGCAACCGTGGACGATCTGCGCCGCGCGGGCGTGCGCGAATCCGTCATCGAGCAGATCCGCAGTCTGGTCGTCGCTGAATAAGAGCTGCGCACTTCCACTCGCGGAAACGCCCCCATAGCCCAGACCTACCGGCAAAGAGACTCCCTCTCCCTGGGAAGACCTCTGCACAACCCGGAGCACAACCGGAATTGACCCCCTCCCTGGGGAGACTTTGTAAATCCCACCTGCTGATGAAAAGACTCCCTCTCCCTGAGGGAGAGGGCCGGGGTGAGGGGGGATTCCCGCCGTTACCGCCTATGTCTGCCTCCGCGGAGCGCAAGCAAAACCCTTGATTGGAAATCTGCATGCCCGCAAGCTAACGGGCGGAGTGGTGTACTATCTGAGGTAACATGTCATCAATTCGCACATAATCTTCAGATTGCCAATGACAAGGGAAGAGAGTTTTCCCATGGATGAGATTCGCGTCGGATTAGTCGGTCTAGGCCATCGCGGGCTACACTGGCTGCGCATGGTCGAGCGCGTCAATGGTTACCGCATCAGGGCGCTGTGCGATCCGATTGAGGCGTTGCACGAGCGCGCGCTGGCCGCGCTGGAAGACCGCCAAGGCGTGACGGCTTACGCCAGCTATGAGGACATGCTGGGAGATCCCCAGGTGGACGCGGTGGCGGTGACGGTGCGCTGCAAGGAGCAAGGCGCGCTGGCGGCCATGGCGCTGGAGGCCGGCAAGCACGTGAATTGCGAGGTGCCGGCGGCGCACACCCTGGATGACTGCTGGCGCATCGTGCTGGCGCAGGAGCGGTCGGGCCTGGTCTACCAGCTTGGCGAGCAGACGCGCTTCTGGGGCTACATCGACGCCTGGCGCGACGTGGTGCAGTCCGGCAAGCTGGGGCGCGTCACGTTCTGCGAGGGGCAGTACATCGGCTACTACGGCACGCGCCAGTTTTTTCAAGACCCGGATTCAGGGGAATTCGCGTCGGCGGATGAGCTAGATGAAAAACCAAGGGCGCAGCCGACCTGGCTGCACACCATGCCGCCCATCCACTACCTGCCCCACGAGCTCAGCCCGCTGCTGAAGGTGCTCGACGACCGCGTGGTCAACGTCACCGCCATGAGCACGGCGGAGCCCAGCTACTCGCATCCCGAAATCGGCCAGCCGGACATCCAGGCGGCGCTCATGAAGACCGAAAAAGACGCCATTCTGCGGCTGGTCTGCGGCTTCACGCAGCCGGTCTCTCACGGCATGGGCCACCACTGGTTCCACATCGCGGGCACGAACGGCGTGCTGGAATGGAAGCGCAGCGGCAAGGGCAAGCCGCTGATGTGGCTGGCGGACGGCCAGATGCACGATATGGCGGAGATGGACTGGGGCCACGCCCGCACCGACGCGCCGGCCGCCGCCCGCGGCAGCGGTCACGGCGACGCCGACTACTACGTCCACGTCTCCTTCCGCGACGCCGTGCTCGGCACTACCCCCCTGGAGTTCGACGTCTACCAGGCCATGGATACTGCCGCCCCCGCCATCCTCGCCGCCGATTCGATAGACCAAGGCACGGCGTTGCTGGAGGTACCTGACTTCCGCCCGGGAGCTGACCGACAGAAAGGCGTACCGCAAAGCGGCCTCTAAAGCAGGATGGCTTTGTGGTCCTGCAGACCGCATGGGGTGGAGTCTATTCGGCTACCACCTGAACTTTGGCTGCTCGCCGTTCCAGTCGCTGGAGGATCTTCTCTTCTTCAGCCTTGACGTAGCGCCAAGACTGAGGAACAACAAAGTTCTCAAAGAGACTTCGCAGCGCATCTAGCCCGATCGGAACCTTATACTCCCAAACATCTTTGATTTCCAAAGCGTGCGCAACTGACTGGCCCTGAAAGTAGGCATCAAAGGCACTTCTATCTACTGCGGCAAGACCGTAAACACTGCGCCAAACTTCCTCTGGAGATCCCGACCACACTTGCCCAATCCTGAATCCACCGCGCAATTCCATTGTTGGACTGGAAACATAGACGAACACACAAGTGTTCATTGCTTGTGAAACTACACGCCGACGAAGTTCGACTGTCTTTAGTCCTTCGAACACCAGATTGGCATATTCCGGCTTTAGGGACATGAATAATGGCTTCATAGTATTCCTTAGTGAGTCGGAAATCCCATCTGATATATCCTGCGGAATATCTGCACTGGTACTCTTTTTAGTCCCCGCAGGACAAATCTCAACCCCTCCTCTTTGTATATCGCCCTGAGCCTACTTAGTGGAATCCGTTCCCTGAAGAGGAAGGTGTGTGAAAACTGCAATGCCATCAGTTCCGCAGATGTGTTGCGGTTACACATTTCATAGAGTTCTTCCCACTTAAGCACACCGAACTTGCTGAATCTCCTTATGAGGTTCTTAGGAGAATCAATGTCAACACTGTCGAGATGCGACACAGCAATGATCTGTTTTTGTGGATCGCTGACGTACCAGAGAAGGCGTGCAGGGGGTTTGAGGACTTTATGCTGTCCCTTCTTACGGTAGTACACGTTGTTCCAACGTAACAACACTGTAGGGTCGCCCCCAATGAGATCGTTAGCAGATTGCTGCCTATCAAATAAACTAAGCGCATAGCCTGGACGAATTGGGACGAGAAAGTAGCTTTGCTCAGCAGCTAAACTCAGAGGCGAGCAGTGCCGCTCTAATTCCAGGTCTGACATGCCTTCATAGGCAGATACCGCTTCCGGCGAAAGCTGGGTAATCCTATCAAGAGCTTCTGAGCGGCTGAGGGCATGGGAAAAGCAGAATCTTGCAAATCTGTTGGGGTGCGCCGTAAATCCCATATCCAAGAGATCGGGCCTCAGGTACGGTGAAATAGCGGTTGCGTTGATCTCAACTAGGTCCTGTTCCATTTGTACTGCTTTGGCAAGCGTGTCCGCGATCAAGAATCTCCCGTATAGTGTCCTGTTTGGTGAATTTGCTACTCTAGCCAAAGGTATACTGGTTTTCCTAGGTGAATCATTCCTACTGGTCCGAACAATGGCAACGTCATCGCCGTCCTTCAGCAGGTCACAGGTATAGAGACTGGGACTCCCCAAGAATTGGCTTAAAGTCTGCCTAAACTTCCTTTGCCCCTCACCTTCATTGAGAAATGCTTCGTGAGGGAAAACCCGGAAGTCTTCTTGCTTGAAGCGATGCCAGCCAAGGCGAAGACCGGCTACGCGGTTGGGACTATACGACTGCGCTTCCGAGAGTTGGTGCAGTTGGACGATTACTTCGGTAGGGGACAGCACTTGCAGATTCACGAGTTTGGCGATGGCTGGCGCCTTATTCAACAAACTCTGATCTCTAGTGACAAAGATGTTTACATCCGAAGCCGCAGCCTTTGCCAGGTGCCTAATGTCAGACTCTTGACTGGGATTATTGCTAGGCAAGACTTGCTTCAATCGGGTGACGCAGTCTTCTACCACGTTCGGGGAAGTTTGGATTTGCAGGAATCTCTGGACTCTTGCTCGGTTCTGATCTCTAACACTGGCATCTTCATTCCGGTTTATCTCTATTAGCAGTTCATCGGTAACGCAGATATTCAGCAAGTCAACCAGAGAGTCGGCAAGCAGCGCTTTGGAGATTTCAGTCTTACTACTATCGGGCTCAAAAAAGTGAAAAAAACCTGGGCATCGATGATGACGTCAAGTGCTTCATCTGAGGCTTGGGCCTTGAACAACTCCAATTCCGGCTGTTGATCCGAGTGCAAGGCGAGACGCCACTGTGTCAAGAGATGTCCGGCAGTGGAGCGTCCTGGCCTGTCACCTATGGGTACAAACCCCAGTTTTGGCCACATGGCATCTGCAGGAAAATCGCGGCGACAATTCAAGACAATGGACGCCTCCGTAGTTGCAGATATTCTTAATCTCTCAAGCAGTTGTTTCGCTATTCCCCTACCCCTAAACTCCTCCGATATACAGAGCTGAGTGATGCGAAATCGTTTGGAGTTAGACGCATAGAGAAGGTAACCAACCAGAGTGTTATCAACCTTAGCCCCCAACACTCCTCCTCTAGCGAGATGATCACGGAGAGCTTCAGTCGGCAGAAAGCCGAGAGTTCGGCTGTGCCGCTTCATCAGCGCATCCACTTCCCCCAGATCACCTATCTCAAGTAGAGACACTCTAATCTGCATACTTTGAATACTCTCTTTCGCCGAACTCTTGTCAGGGCAAAGCCCAGAAAAACCGTCCTCGCCCTAGTCAGCTCACAAGCCACCTTACACCCAGGCTTTGGCCAAGTTTGCCCTTAGGCGACTTCTGCAAGATTACTCAAGTTACATTACCAATTTCCGTCTGCCGACTTGGAAGATCTGCCCTGCTTTGGCGGGTGTTGGCGTCAGTGACGCGGGTGTTGTCCAGGCGGACGCCGCCTTGTTTGATGAGGCGGCGGGCGTCGGATCGGCTCTTGGTGAGGTCGGCTCACTAGAGAATCACCCCGAACTTTTCAGGAAGTCTCTCAAAGGTAACTCCATTGAGACCGGTCAGGCCGTAGGCCTCTTGATATAGCAGGCGACCTTCTTTTGTCGACCGGGCCACGGCGGCGGCGAAACGAGGGCCGATGCGCCACCTTTGGGTGGGCCAGAAGCTGCCTCCGCCCGGACCCTCTTGATGACTGGAGCGCCGCGCCTCGTCTCTCATTTGCCCGTATAACCGCAAGAACGTGCCCTGCTCTATCAGAGCGAGGTCCAGCGCGCGGCGGGCGGCAACGAGCGTGCTTACCTTGAAGCGCCGGGCGACTTCTTGAAATGGGTCTACTGAATCAGAGTCGTGCGGCCAGTATTCCCTGAGCTCTGCCTCGGGCACGAGGAATTCCGCGGCGATACGGTTGCAGCGCAGTTCAGTAGCGTGATCCGGCGGCAGCAGACGCGCAAAACGCGTGAGCGCCGATTCCCCAACAAAGAGATGTGCCAGTTCGTGCGCGAGCGTGAACATCTGAGCCGCCTGAAAATCAGCGCTATTCACGAAAACTAGCGGCGCATATTCGTCAACGAGGGCAAAGCCCTGAAACTCATCGGTGTCCAGCTTGCGGTGGGTATTGTTGCCAACAATTCCGGTAAACACGACCAGCACGCCGGCGCGGTCCGCTTGTTCACGCAGAAAGCTAAGCGCGTCAGCCCAGTTAGATTGACGAGAAGCCCAGTCTCGCTCAAGTTGAAGGGCATCACGCAAGGCGTTGGCTACCTGGTACGGGTCTTGGCTGTCCGCGTAGGCGCCGACAAAGTCGAGCGGATCGCTACCTTCTTCGATGAGATCGTCGCGCATCCATGCTTGGCGGCGTCGCATGAGATATACGGTCTCAAGCAAATCTGGGCTGGGACGCAGCATTTCGTCGTCGCGACGCGTGCGAAAGTCAGGTATGGGCAGACGATCCTCGGGCGGTTCCGGCAAGTAGAGGTAGCCAAGCGGAGTGTGCGTGTGATGGGCCAGCCGGTCAGCTTGGGCAACGCTGATTCTTCCCGAATCTTCCCATTCAAGCACCTGTTCCGGCTTCACCTGCACTTTGCGGGCGAGCTGATCCGGCTCTAATCGGGCTCGTTCACGCGCCCAGCGCAGTACTTCGGGTTCTAGATGTATCTGCAGACGGCGACTCACGGCATGTACGTATCCACTGATTCTGTACCCCCTAACGGAGGTCTCGGTAGTTCGATGGTACATCAGCCACTAAGTGCGCTCAAGACGAGAATCGAAGAGCCCACAAACAGCCAAGGAATTGCCAAATGGGCTCTGCGACGCGCAATTCGCCTCGGCAGCGCTGTGGGACCTCAGAAAACTGGGGTCAGCTACCTTCGGCCACTTTGCCGAATTTGCGCTTGCCGACTTGGAAGATCTGGCCCGGCTGGGCGGTGTAGGGCGTGTTGGTGTCGGTGATGCGGGTGTTGTCCAGGCGGACGCCGCCTTGTTTGACGAGGCGGCGGGCCTCGGAGCGGCTCTGGGCAAGGTTGGCGGCGATGAGGGCGTCCACGATTGTCTTAGCTTCGCGTAGAGCGTCATCGAGAGTAATTGCAGGAATATCGGTGGGCAGCGCGCGTTGGCGGAACATGCGCACGAATTCAGCCTCCGCCTCATTGGCAGATTCAGCGTCGTGGAACTGGGTCACGATTTCGCGGGCGAGGTGGGCCTTCACATCGCGAGGATTGCGCCGCTCCGCCTCCATTTCCCCAAACATCTCTTCGATTGTCGGTGTTGGCACATCGGTTAGCGTTATAAAATAATCGCGCATGACGTCGTCGGAGAGCGACATCACCTTGCCATACATGTCGTTCGGCTCGTCGGTGATGGCCACGTAGTTGTCGTAGCTCTTGCTCATTTTGCGGGTGCCGTCGGTGCCGACGAGCAGCGGCCAGGTGAGAAACTGCTGCGGCGGCTGGTCGTGGGCGGGCATGATGTCGCGGGCCACCTGGAAATTGAAGTACTGGTCGGTGCCGCCGAGCTCCACGTCGGCCTCGATTGCCACCGAATCATACGCCTGCAACAGCGGATACAAGAATTCCACCACCGAGACCGCCTGTCCGCCCTTGTAACGGGTGGCGAAGTCATCGCGGTCGAGCATGCGGTTCACGGTGTACTTGGCGCAGAGGCGCACCACGTCTTCCAGGGAGAAATCCTCGAACCACGACGTCTGCCACGCCACCTCGATCTTGTCCACGTCCACGATTGTGCCCATCTGGTCGAGATACGTCTGGGCGTTGGCGTGCACTTCCTCCACGCTGAGCATCTGGCGCGTGTCGGAGCGTCCCGATGGATCGCCGATGCGGGCGGTCCAGTCGCCAATGATGACGATGACGTGGTGCCCCAACTCCTGGAACTGCCGGATTTTGCGAAAGCCCACCGCGTGGCCCAGGTGCAGGTCGGGGCGGCTGGGGTCCACGCCGAACTTGATGCGCAGCGGCTTGCCGGACCGCAGCATGCGTTCCAGGTCGGCGCGCACTACCGCATCCACCACGCCGCGGTTCAGAAGTCTATCCAGCGCCTCTTGTGACGTTTGCACCGTTGCCATCAATCTCTCCTCAGGTCTCCGTATTCAGTGGTGAATAACTATGCTGCTTGGGTTTCAGAAGCGATTATACCCCGCCCGGGGACGTCGGAACCTCCGCGCCCTTTACACAGACCAGGCGAGCATAGGTCAAGGCGGCAATTGACACTTAGGCCCATTAGAAGAGTGCGCAAACGAGTCAGGTGCGCGAAGGTTGCCGCTGGGATGAGTAATCCCACAGCCAAAACACGGCAGCGGCGTTTCGTCTACTCCGCTTGGGTGCGCCGCGCCGCAACGCCACCAAGAAAGGTGGAGACCAGAAAAGCAACCAGCATGCCGATGGGAAACCACAGCCGCGCCGGAAAGAAGACGTAGAAAGAATAGACCGCCCACGGCGCAAGCAGCGCGCCGATGGCGCTTGTAACCGCAAAGGTGCGGCCCTTCGCGGCCCTTGCCCCAACGTAGCCGCCCACCAGGCCGCCCAGAGCGCCGGCAAGTATCACCAGCACGAGGCCGTTCGTCTCAGCGGATGCCACCCGCAGCGCCGTGGCTTCGGGCGTTTGGGGGTCCATGAGTTCCGGCGGCGTGGGATAGAATCGGTCCGCCGCGATGCTTCCTAGGAAGAAGACAACGTTGGCGACGATTACGCCGAGGATTACTGCCAGGAGGTTGCGCATGTGGGGATATCGCTTTCGGTTAGGGTCTCCCTTCCCAGTATATCCGGTTGGAACATCAGCCGGCGAGAATTGTATGTGTCAGGTAATTCGTTGACAGAATTGGTGAAAACAATCGGTGGCTCTGCCTGCGAGTAAGACCCAATAGGATGTCATTCCGAACGGAGCGTAGCGAAGTGTCGCTAAGAGCGCGGAATCTCGTGCGGTGAGGCGAAGAACTGGGCGGACCTTGGGTCCTAGATTCCTCGCTGCGCTCGGAATGACATGGATAGTATTCACTGAAAATTGAGGGAAGATTCTGTCAACGAATTAGTCGACATTTACAGGGGGGGACACTGGGAACGGAAGCGCGGCTAGCCGGGCAGGCATGGAGCGTATGCGGCCTTGGCGGCCGCGGGCGCCCGCGCAGGCTGCAAACCCGCGCTTCCGGCAAGACCGGCTTGGTGCGAATTGCCTGATTTCTGATATGGTGTATACGCACTCGTGGAGTGTGCATCGGGCAAGAAGCGTGCCCACAATGAAGTGTGCCCAACAGAAAGAGGGGGTGGCCAATGAAGGCTCTTAGACCGAGTAGCGTAGCGCTGGCACTAGCGTTCATGGTGCTGTGCATGATCTTCATATCCGCGTGCTCCGTGCAACCGGTAACGATGCCAATTGCAGAACCCGCGGTGGAACTTGACGAAGACGCGCTCACCAGAGCTTACGTGGCAGAGGCAATCGCATACTTCCAGGAACACGGGTTGGAGCAGACGATCGCATTCTATAGCAGTGCGGAAAGCGTGGACGGCGAGCGCTATCTCATGCTGATGGACCCGCAGACTACCATTGTGCACGCGGCGCCAATCGCGTTTCTGGTCGGCGCCAAGCTCCCCATGTTTCAACCCGGTGGACAGTATGCGGGACAGGCCGAACGCGCCACGGCAGCAGGCCACTTTGCCGAGGGCCTGGGCATCAATCCCGTTTCGGGGAAGACGGAGCCGCAGCGGCTGTTCATAGTCCTGCACCAGAATCTCATCTTCATGTCCGGTTACTTCATCCTGAGAGAGAATGTGGAGGAAATCACAAAGGAATACGTAGCTAAGGCCATAGCGCGGTACCAGAGCGAAGGTTTGGACGCGACGGTCGCCTTTTACAACAGCCGCAGTAGTTTGGACGGACAGTTTTATCTTTTCATGATGGATGAGAACGACATCTATCTCGTCCACCCCATTTTCCCGCACTTGATTGGCACGGACATCAAGGACGTCGTTGGGTCGGACGGGCAAGAATTGGGGAAGGAGATCGCCCAAGCGACCGCGGAAGGGCACTGGATCGAGTATTTGTGGCCCAACCCCCTGACAGGCTTGGAAGAGAGCAAAGTCACCTGGGCCGTGCGGCATGACGGTAAGATTTTCGCGTCAGGCTACTACACAGGCAGTGAGGAGGCAGTCACGCCGGCTTGGGTAGGCGCTGATCCCCGTGAGTACACAGTGGAATACGTCCAACGCGCCATACAGCGGTATGACCGCGACGGGCTGGGCTCATTGAAGGCGTATTACAACAGCGTGGCGAGCTTTGAGAGCCAGTGGTACCTGTTCGTAATGGATGTAAATGACATTTACATCATTCATCCATTCCTGCCGCGGCTCATCGGCACGGACATCAAGGACGTGGTCGGTTCCGACGGATTTGAGTTAGGCAAGGAGTTTGCCAAGGCCACGGAGTCAGGCCATTGGATAGAATACCTGTGGCCGCATCCGGTGACGCTGAAGGAAGTGCCGAAAATTGGGTACGCGGTGCGGCACGACGGGATGATATTTGCCTCCGGCTATTATCCTGCGCCATCCGTGGCTGAGCTGAGGGCGGCTACGGAGGCGTACGTCCAGCAGGCCATCGAGTACTACGATCGAGAAGGCCTGGACGCCACGGTCGCGCACTACAATAGCCGCGAGAGCATAAGCGAAAATGACATATATTTGCGTCTCCTCGACGCGGACAATAGAGTAATCGTCCAGCCACTCCAGCCCCAATTGATAGGCAAGGATTATGTTGCTGTGGCGAAAACCCCACAGGGCGTGCCCGTGGGCGAGATGGTGGTGGCGGCCGCGTCCGAGGAAGGTGGTTGGATCCAGTTTGAGGCCCAATTGCCCAACACCCGTGCATCCGGGTTCAGCCAGCGCTACCTGCTGGCGGTGCGCCACGACAATCTGATTTTCGTAGCGAGCTTTAGTGCCTCGGAGTAGCGAGCGTTTTTGGCCCAAGCCCTTGCGGCAGTTGTACCGCTCGCCGATGTGCTTTTCTTTGTGGAGGGCGCCCTTGTGGCGCAGGGGGCAGGGCCCATGCACGTAATTCCGGCTCCTGCCCGCGCGGGCTGCAAACCCGCGCTTCCGGCAAGACCGGCTTGGTGCGAATTGTCTGATTGCTGATATAGTGTAAAGGCGCTCGTGGAGTGTGCATGAGCAAGAAGCGTGTCCACAATGAAGTGTGCCCAACGTTTATAGGGAGGCGACCAATGAAGGATTTCAAATGGAGTAGAACAGCACTGGCCATAGTGTTCATGGCGCTGGGCATGATACTCATGTCTGCGTGCAGTGTCACTCCGGTCGCAGCGCCTGAAGAACCGGCGCCGGCAGCCCCGGCGGTGGACGACGATGCGCTGACAAAGGATTACGTGGAAAGGGCAATGGCCTACCTGCAAGCAAACGGTTTAGAGCAGGCGGTCGAGTTCTATAGCAGTGGGCAGAGCATAGAAGGCGAACGCTACCTGATCTTGGTAGATGCGGAAACGCGCGTTCTGCTCGCCATTCCCGGACGGGAGTGGCTAATTGGTTACGAGATACCCGCGGGCGGTTCACTCGCAGGCGTGATAGCGGCCGCGACGGAGGAAGGCGCCTGGGTCGAGGCTTTGAGCGTCAACCCCAGATCAGGGAAAACGGAGCCGGCACGGTACTTTGCGACGCTCCGCAACGGGCTTCTGTACTTGTCGCTCCATTTCATCCTGAGAGAGAATGTCGAAGAGACCACCAAGGAGTATGTTGCCAAGGCCATAGCGCGGTATGAGAGCGAGGGTCTGGACGCCACGGTTGCGTATTACAACAGCCGGGAAAGCTTGGACGGGCAATTCTACCTCTTCATGATGGATGAGAACGACATCTATCTCGTGCATCCCATCTTTCCGCACCTGATCGGGACCGACATCAAGGACGTGGTAGGTTCCGATGGGCAGGAACTGGGCAAGGAGATCGCGCAAGCGACGGAGGACGGCCACTGGATCGAATACCTGTGGCCGAACCCGCTCACGGGCAATGAAGAGAGCAAAGTGACCTGGGCTGTCCGGCACGACGGGAGGATCTTCGCGTCCGGCTACTACACCAGCAGCGAAGAGGATGTCACGCCGGCTTGGGCCAACGCCGATCCTCGGGACTATACCGTGGCGTACGTTAACCGCGCCATAGAGCGCTACGACCGCGACGGACTGGATTCCCTTAAGGCCTATTACAATAGCGTCGCCAGTTTCGAGGGCCAATGGTACATGTTCATCATGGATGAAAACGACATCTACATCATCCATCCATTGCTCCCGAGATTGATAGGCACTGACATCAAGGACGTCGTGGGTTCGGACGGATATGAATTGGGTAAGGAGATTGCCAAGGCGACGGAAGAAGGCCACTGGATCGAATACTTGTGGCCGCACCCGGTAACGCTGCGGGAGGCACCGAAAGTAGGCTACGCCGTCCGGCACGACGGTATGATATTTGCTTCAGGCTACTATCCGCTGCCCGCAGATGTCAGAGAGCAAGTGGAAGCGTACGTCCAGCGAGCGCTGGAACGCTACGAGCGGGACGGCCTGGAGGCCACCGTTGCGCACTACAACGATCCTGACAGCGTAGAGGGCGAAGTGTACCTGGTTATCTATAGCCAGGACAATATAGTTCTCACGAATGCCATAGTGCCGCACCTCGTGGGCGCCGACATGACAGGGGCGACTACTTTAGGCGGAGTCAATCTAGAGGAGTTGTTGCGCAACGCCGCCAGCGAGGACGGCGCTTGGGTGCAGTACGCTTCAGAACTCCGGAATGTGCGCGGTCCGGGATTCGGCCAGCGGCACCAGTGGGTGGTACTACGCGACGGTTTGCTCTTCACGGCGAGCTACTCCCAATAGAATAGTGCAGGCGGCAGCAGGCTGGCGTTGGCGTGGCTGCGGTACGCCGTGATCTGACACGGTATGCTATTGGCCCACGCCAGTGCAGGATTGCGCCAAGCGGCCATCGCAGATGGAGTCTCGTGGTTGCCGGAGCGATTCTCTCACTGGGGTTGACGGGTTGGCACAACTGCAGTCGGCCCCGTGAGAGCGGTTCGCTCTGTCAGGGAGACGCTTGAAGGCGAAAGTCGGCCGAGGGAATAGCTCGTACCCATGCCGTCATTGGCGAGGAAGAGCGCAGAACGAATCCCGTTTGCGACATAGTGACGGAGATTTGTGCAGACTCCCCAAGGAAACTAGCGCTCTCGGCACTTGCAGTGGTATACCGCCGGCTCTGTCGAGTCTCCGTACCGGACGCGTTGAGAGTAGGCCGGTGTTTGTCCCGGCCCGGCTCCGGGGCGAAGGTAAATCTTCGCAAGGGCGGAGTAGAGGTACGTTTCCGCTAGCATTGCGCGCAGAATCGCCGTAGGTGCGAAAATCCGGTTGAATGCCGCCGTTCTCCGAGCACACGCTTAAGGACGAGCCATCATACGTTTCGAACCGGAAGAAGAGTGTCCGCCACAGCTAGCAATTCCCGCGGCTCTCCAGATACTCGTCATCAACACGATCAGCGTCATCTTGCTCTTGACGCTTGTCGTGCGCGCCGCCGCGCAGTCCGAGAACTACTTGGCCTGGGTCATGTTTTCCGGTTTGGCGCTCACCGGGATCAGCGTCATCCTCCATGCATTTCGGTTCCCTTACGTAGGGTCCGGGCGTCTGATCGTTACGAACTTCAACGTGCCGTTCCTAGCAGCCTCCGCGCTTGCGCTTACGGTGGGCGGGCCGGGCCTGCTCGCCAGCCTGGTGGTCTTTTCGACGCTGATCCAGTTCGCGCTGACCCTGCGCCTCGCATCCTTGCGCCGGATATTCACGCCGGCGGTTACCGGCGCCGTGATCATGCTGGTAGCGCTCTCCGCCGTGCCGTTCATCGTGGAACGCACGATTGTGGCGCCGGAAGGCGTGGCCATGCACGTCTTTCTGGCGCCCGGCCTCGTGGCATTGGGCGTTGGCGCCGGGGTCTACCTCCGCGGCTCGCAGGCATGGCGCCTCTGGATTCTGCCAATTACGGTTGCCGCCGGCCTGGTGGTGGCGGTGCCCTTGGGCTTCTACGACACGCGGCTTGTAGCAGAGGCGGCTTGGGTTAAACTGCCCGACTTGACTTGGTACGGGTTTACCCTGAACTTGGGTAGAGACTTCTGGTTGCTGCTGCCGGTCTTCATCTGCGTAAACCTGACGGCCTACTTGAAGACGCTGGGAGACCTCTCGCTGATCTATCAGGGGTCGTACCGCAAGCCGGTGGCGGTCGATCTCCGCACAGTCCAGAGCGGCCTTAACCTCTATGGCGCGAGCACCTTCCTGACCGGCCTCCTGGGAACGCTGCCGGTAACAGCTCCCTGGGCCGTCACGGTCGTCTACGTCAGCTTTACCGGGGTCGCGGCGCGCATCGCGGGCATCTACCTGGGTCTCTTCACCATAGCCATCGCGCCGCTCTCCAAAGTGATAGCCTTGTTGGTTGCCATTCCGAGCCCGGTGGTAAGCGCCGTGTACGTCATCATCTTCGGCATGCTCTTCGTCGAGGGCGCGAAAACAGCCTTCGGCGGCCAAGCCGATCCCACACAGTTCGCAATTACGGGGGTGTCGCTGGTGCTGGGGCTAGCGGCCGGGAGCTTCGCCCACTTGTTGGGGGGCACCGGCGCCGTGTTGATCGGCAACGCGGTCGTCGTTGGCAGCGCGGCAGGGCTTGGTATGACCGTGTTCGCGCAGTTGACACGGCGGCGCAAGCAGTTGCAGGCGGCCCTCGCGCCCGCCTCGTTGCCGGAAATCGACGGCTTTCTTGCCGAGTTTGCGTCAAGCCAGGGCTGGACAGAGGCGGCTGCCAAGCGGCTGTGTCTGGTAGGCGAAGAAGTCGTGCTGACCCTCCTCGAAGAGGACACCGCGGAACAAGCGGGTAACGACAACCGAAGGCTGCTCGCTACAGTTCAACCGGATGGCGAATCTGCCGAGCTTGAATTCGTTGTCTTTGCGGACGACACGATCTCGGGCAACATCGAAGACGAATTAGCCTATCTGAATGAAGATACCGCGTTGGAGGACACCCAAGAGTTCTCGATGCGCATTCTGCAGCACTATTCCTCCCTGCTGCGTCACCGCAAATACTATGGTATCGATATCGTTACCGTCCGAGTGGGCCAGTAGCGCGCACACGCTTTAGTGTGCACACGCTTTAGTGTGCACACGCTTTAGCGTGAACAGGCTTTAGCGTGCGCAGGCTTTCACGTCGTTCCGGCCCGCCCCGCACCCGCGCTCGTCCAAGGTAAGGCGTAACGCAATCCTCGCGCGCCAGGTCCTGCCCACTGCGGGCGCGGTTTGGGGACTAAGTAAGACTTTGAGTCACTCGACTCGAGTAGCCCAACGCCACACACGTGCACTTTGAGCTACGCCTGAACTACCACTTGCCAAGAGTCAGACAGAGTCTGACTCACCTGCCTCGCAGAGCGTGCACAACAGCGTCAGCGACCTCTTGTGTAGTGGCCGTGCCGCCGAGATCGGGTGTGCGGATTTCGCCTTCTGCGGTTACGGCTTCCATGGCGTCCATCACGAGTTGGCCGGCTTCTTCCTCGCCGAGAAAGTCCAGCATCATCGCGCCGGCCCAGATGGCGGCCAGCGGATTAGCGATGTTCTGCCCGTGGATGTCCGGCGCGGAACCGTGTACCGGCTCGAACATGGCCGGATAGCGCCGCGTAGGGTCGATGTTGGCGCTCGGCGGCAGTCCCAGACTCCCCTGCAGCGCGCCCCCGAGGTCGGTGAGGATGTCTGCAAAGAGATTCGAGGCGACCACGACGTCGAATGATTCAGGACTGGTCACGAACCGGGCTGCGGCGGCATCTACGTGGTACTTGCTCGTCTCAATTCCGGGATAGTCCTCCGCGACCTGCGCGAATACCTCGTCCCAGAAGACCATGTTGTACTGCATGGCGTTCGACTTGGTGATGCTCGTGACGCCGGTACGGCCGTGGGACTGGGCGTAGTCAAAGGCGTAGCGAATGATGCGCTCCACCGCCGTGCGGGTAAAGACGATATTCTGCAACGCCACCTCGTGGTCGGTGCCCACGTGTACGCGACCGCCCACGCCGGAGTACTCGCCCTCGGTATTCTCGCGCACGCAGACGAAGTCGACCTCCTCCGGCCCCTTGTCGCGAAGGGGACCGTCAATGCCGCGCAGCAGCTTGATCGGGCGCAGGTTGACGTATTGCCGGAAGGCCTTGCGTATCGGCAGCAGCAAGCCCCACAGCGAAACGTGATCGGGCACCGTGGGGTAGCCCACCGCGCCGAGGTAGATGGCCTGGAACTGCTCCAGGGTCTGCAAGGCGTCGGCCGGCATCATCAGATCGTGCTGCAGGTAGTACTCGCAGCCCCAAGGAAAGTCGGTGTAGTTCAGCCGATAGCTGCCGGTCACGTCACCGGCGGCGTCGAGTACCTGTCTGCCGGCCGCGATTACGTCCGGTCCGATACCATCGCCGCCGATTACGGCAATCTCATACGTCTGCATGCGGGGTAGTCCTCCTCAAACCGTGGTTCGCTGACGGTCGCAACGTCATTGTACGTGTTAGGCGAAATGTTGGCAGGTTTGGCACCGGAATAGCTGTGCGCTGCGTGACTCTGGAATTGCTGTGCGCTGCGTGGCAACGGAATGGCTGTGCGCTGCGTGGCGCCGACATAGCTGTGCGCTGCGTGACACCGGGATGGGCTATGCGCTGCGTGACTCCGGGATGGCTGTGCGCTGCGTCATGCCCGGCATCGTAGCCCGCGCGAATGCCAGAGCCGCTGGCCGTGCCCGACCAGGAACTGGGCATTGGATGGATGAGCCACCGACCCTCGTCACTCCGGCGGCTGCCGGAGTCCATGGGGTGGGGTAAAGATGGATTCCGCGCCCCGTGCCGGGGCGCGCTTTCGCGGGAATAACCCTACCTGGGAACGCGGGCGTCCCGCCCGCAGCGATGGGATTCTCAACTTCAACATACCAATGACAGAACCAATGCCTTTCGTACCTCAACATACCATTGACGGAACCACTGCCTACCGTACCCCAACATACCAATGACAGAACCACTGCCTACCGTACGGCGGTTCCGTCCATGCTATTCTATACGGGCAATCTACCCGGCAAGCTCTGTTGAATCCAATTGCAACCGGGGCCATCCACTTTATGGATAAACACACTCCATACTTTGAACTGATGGAGGCCATCCGGGACACCGGCTGTCCCATCTGTCGCTTGGCAATCCGCAGCGGCGACCGTTTCCTGGAAACGTATTCCTACGAACACGTAAACGATATCGAGATCCGCGAGTTGGTGCGCGCGGCCAAGGGCTTTTGCCACAACCATACCTGGCGGCTCTTCCATAAGCACAGCCCGCTGGGCACGGCTTTAACCTACTACGACATCCTCGGCGAAGCGGCGCAGCAGATCGGCGCGGCCAAGGAGCAGCAGGGGTTTCTAAGCAGTCTGGCCGGACGCGTGCGCAAAAGGCTAACGCCGCAAGGATCCTGCCTGGGCTGCGACGCGCAGGGCAATGCCGAGCAAAGGCACCTGGGACTGCTGATGGAGACGCTACGGGGCGACCGGGAGGCCCAGGAGACCTATGGGACTTCCGACGGTCTCTGCTTGCTTCATTTGCGCACCGCTTTGCGTTCGCGTCCCGCGCGCGAAGCGACCGAAATCCTGCTGCGCGTGCAAGAAAAGCGCATCGCCGCCGTGCGCGAGCAGATGAGCGAGATCGTGCGCAAAGCCGACTATCGGGTGAAAGACAGAGTTACACCAGAGGATATAGAAAGTCTGCCCGCCGCCCTGGCGCAGGTGGTGGGCGAGGAAGCGTTGGAATAGTGCGGGGTGCAGGTATTTGGCGCCGGAGAAAGGATGACCGATGCGATACGAGCGCATGCTGCCGGCGGAGATTGAGCAGCAATTGGCCGAAAGGCCTATCGCCATTCTGCCGTGGGGGGCATTCGAGTGGCACGGCTACCACATGGCAATTGGACAAGATGCCTTGAAGGCACAGGGCATCGCCGACCGTTGCGCCGAGGCGACCGGCGCGATCTCGCTGCCGGTGGTGTGGTGCGGCTTTCAGACCATGAAGCCCCACGCCGGTTTCAAGCACACGCTGGAGTTCCGCGACGAGACCGTGCGCACGCTGGCGCGGGAGTTCATCGAGCAGCTCGACGACGAGGGCTTCAAGGTCATCGTCATCATCACGGGACACTATGGGTCGCTGCACGTGCGCGGGCTCAAAGAGGTGGCCGAGTGGTACGAACGCAAGCATCCCGACGTGCGGGTCTGGGCGTTTCCCGAATATGAGGTTGTGAAAGACCTCGGCTATACCGGCGATCACGCGGGCAAGTGGGAGACCTCCATCTTCATGCACCTGCACCCGGAACTCACCGACATGAGCCGCTACCGCACCGACCTCACCATGAAAGAGCAGGGCTGCGGCGGCGAAGACCCGTCCGTGCACGCCTCACCGGAACTTGGCGAGATGATCGTCAACGCCATTGTGGAACGCGTAGCGGCCCGGTGCGGCGAACTACTGGCGGAGGTGGAAGACGCGTAGGAGTTTCTTGCCAAGACCGGCGTAGCCGGACTGTGCGGTGGCTGTGTCGAGTGTGTCATTGCAATGTCGCGGCCGGTAATTATTGTAGAGGGCCTCGTCTACCGCGTCGACTTCTCAGCGGTGACCGGCGGCTACTTTTCCGACCAGAAGTTTAGCTCTTGTGTGGGCACGCCCATCAAGGAGAGCTATGCCATCTGGCAGGAGCACCGCGATCGCCAGCTTTTCATGGAGGATCTCATTCGGCCCGGCACAATGAAGCGCAAGGTCTACGCTGCTTGCGAGGCGGGGTTCAAGCACGTTTAAGAGTACGTTGGGTGGATACGCGGTGTCGTCATGGTCGTGCATGAGGAACCGCAACTCGGCAGCCTGTTGCCGTATAGTCTGGTAGTGAAGCCGAGAATCACTCTTGAAAAGAACAACGTCTTGGCCCTGGAATCCTCCTGGCTCGTGGAGATCAACTACGTGCTGAAAGCGGACGGCTACCAGCGGCTGGGCACCCTACCCCAAGAGGTGGCGTCATTCTAAGGGTTTCCCTTATGTCTCGTTGACGACGTGCCGGGCTACCCGAGAGTCAATCAAGTTGCCACAGCGAGGGAGAATCAGCACACAGACGGGAAGAGTGTGCTTAACTTGAAACCTAGGCAGCAAGCCAGATCCCGTTCCGTTGTTTTGGGTCGATGCGCGGGGGTTTTTGGGAATTAGTAGATGGGAAGCGGCGAAGTTTCTTTAGGGATAGCCCGACCTGTCAATCGACTAAGCCTAATCGCGCGATATTAGCCAGAAACGCACCTAAACAGTGCAAAAGGCTACACAAATGCTAAGAAATCAACGTTTAACCCGCACTTTGCGACTCGAAGAAACTCCTTACGCCGACTAGAAGCTATGGTATGCTAATGCTAGCGAAAGTGATGCAAAGGAGTAATCGTGAAAGGAGTGGATCGTGGCTACCACTTCACGTCCTGTCGGTTCTTTGGAGGAGAACATCGCTGCGTACCATGATATGCGCAAGGAGCTAGAGGATAAACACTTCGGAGAGTGGGTGGTGTTCCATGACCGGCGACTGTTTGGCTTCTACCCCAGTTACTCCGATGCCGCCAACGGAGCGATGGAAGCCTTTGGCGATGACCCCTATTTGATACGGCAAGTCAGAAACTACCCGGAACATCTTCCGGTCTCCGCTCTCATAGGGGGAGGCAAAGTTGCCCACCGCTGACATAGGGCCAAAGGACAAAGACCTCCTAGTCCAAGACGGCCCACAGATCGAAGTCATGATTGGTTTTGACACCAAACTCGAAGACTCCTGTCCATTGCCAGCACTGCTGGATACCGGCGCAACTCTCAGTTGCATTGACCTAGAACTTGCAGAGCGGCTACGCCTCAAACAGACAGACTCTCGTGAACTCGTCGGGGCGCACGAGAAGAGAGTTACGCCTTTCTTCAGGGCAGACATCTACATACCCCAGTTGAACTGTGCTTGGCGCAATGAGTTCGGCGGATTGCCCCTCGAAGAAAACGGGTTCGGTTGCAAGGTTCTAATTGGTAGAAACCTGCTTAGCAACCTGCACCTGAGTTACGAGGGGTACACTGGCAAAGTGCTATTGGAGCTTCCCAAACAGGTTTTTAGCTAAGCTCCCCGTCAACCCTTGGCAAGCAAGACCCCAGCCTCCTGCGGAGACTGCCCGTTACTGACACAAGGCTTGAGTCTCTTAAGTTAGTCGCACCCTGGGCACTTTCTCGTCGCGAGGTAGCAGGACTGAATCAAGTTAAGCCAAAGGAGGGTCACCCGTTGGGTGACCCTCCTTCTTTGTCGAACTACTCCAAATGCTCGTGAAAACAAGCGTTCGGATATCGGTTCCTGTCCTACTCGACTTTGAGGTCCTCGTTGATGGTCTTCTCTGCGAAAGGCAGGAATTCTTCGATCGAGGCCTCGCGTGCGCGCACGCTGTTGTAAACCGGCTGCAGCACGTCGCGGATGTCGTAGAAGTTGGAGTACTTCAACATACCGTGACCGGACTGCGGCGTGTGCTGGGCCTCCAGGAAGTACGTGGTGCCGTCCACCTTGCCGTCGTACTTGGCTTCCCAGTGCGTCTTAGCTTTGTCGAAGAGGTGCCGCATGGGCGTTACCACGTGGCCGGTGACCTCGAGGTACGTGAGACCGTTCTCGCCCTCCAGGAACCACTTCATCACTTCCCACGTCTGGTCGATGTGGTCGGTGTTGCCCGCGAAGACCGCGTGCGTGTAGTGGCGGCCGGAGTGGTTTGGCGGATCGCCGGTGTACGCCAGCGCGCCAATGCCCCAGTCGAAGGCGGCTTCCTTGGCTTCCGGCGGTACCACGAACATCACGGAGATACCAAAAGCGCCGGTGGTGAAGAACGGGTGACCGCTCCTGCCACCAACGATCGCGGCATGCTCATCGCCCGTCGGCATCACGCGGAACTTGTCCACGATGTCGATCCAGAAGTTGATGCCCTGGACGTAGTGATCGTTGTTCATGGTCGCCTTGTTGTTCTCGGCGTCCCAGGCCAGGCCACCGAAGAAGGTACCGTCACCGATGCCAAAAGTGTTGAAGCCGGTGTAACCGCGGCGCATACCGAACTGCTCGGTGCCCTTGGTAAGCTTCTCCATGGCGTCGATGTACGCTTCCATCGTCCAACTCTCGTCGGCCGGGTCGGACGGCGGATAGGGCACGCCAGCCTCGTCAAAGATGTTCTTGTTGTAGGCCCACGTGTCCACGGACATACTGGCGGGGAAGCCCCACGTCACACCCTGGTTCGAGACGAAGTCCACGCCCTCGGCAATAAACGCCTCATAGGGATCGATGCCGTCGCGCGCCATAAGCGGCGTCAGCGGGGCAATCAGGTCGCCTTCCACGAACTGCAGCCAGGTACCCCACGTGTTCTCAAAGAGACCTACCGGGGTGCCGGCAGCGAAAAGAATCGGAATGTTCTGGCGCACGCCGGTGCCGCCGCCATCCACGATCTTGATATCCAGCGTGATGTCAGGGTTGGCTTCCTGAAATCCGCCATAGAGCGCCTGCTCGGCCTCATTACGGGCCGGCCGCGTGTAGGTGAGATAAAGGATGTTGACCGGCTCCGCCTTAGGAGCCATAGTCTCGGCCTTCTTCTCCTCCATCTGCTCCTCGGCCGCTTCCTCGGCGGGTGCGGCGGTACCGGCAGCGCCGCACGCAGCGGCGAGCACGGCTCCGGCCCCGACGGCAAAGCCACCAAGCATCTTCCGGCGAGTGATGCTACTCAACACGGTGCTAGTGTTCATCCACATCTCCTTCTTTCTGCACTAGTACTGGAACACGTCACCAACTTAAAAATTTTAAGGAGTGAAACAACGGGAGTCAAATTAATGCTCGCCAGGGGCAACACCGTTGTCCTTCCGGGTCCCGCCGCTGCGTCCTTCCCGCTAGGGTGCGGCCAGCCGGATTTCCCTTATCTCTTTCAGGGTGAAAAGGACCGCCCCTGCAACAAGAACAAAGATCCCGCAAGTGAGAAAAAGGGGAACGGCTCCCACGAGGTCTAGGTTAGCAGCCAGAAGTAGCATTGCGCCGAGCGAAGCCAATAGGTTGAATGTGGCAAGAATCCCTATCACGCGTCCGCGCAAGCGATCGGGGGTCTCCGCCTGCACGATACTGTGCAGCGGCAGCATGCCGGCGATTAATATACCGAGCAGAGCGGCAACGGCGAACGCCTGCCACTGCTGCCCCACAACGGCGAGCACACCCAGCAATCCACCCATGGCCGTAAAGGCGAGCACACCAGTCTTGCCGTCGCCGAGCCGCCTTGCCAGCCACGGCACTGCAGGCAGCGCCAGGAAGACCCACACGTCCCGCAGACCGGTGAAGAAATCGTATCCGCTCGCATCGGCACCAAGGGCTTCCCTCAGAAGTTGTTGGAACATGATGACGATAGGCGACGAGACCAGCGCCACAAAGAGCACACCGACAATCGCGATGACCCGCAGCAACGGATGCTTAGAAATAAAGTACACAGTAAACGCAATGTCGCGTACTGCGATCGCAACCAGCTTGGCCGGCCATGCATACAGTTTCACGCCGGAGCCGACGGTTGGCTGGCTGGGACCACGCTCGGGCACTTCCATCCTATAGATGAGCAGCGCGGCCACGCCAAACGCAGCGGCGGCGACACCGAGCGCATTCAGCCCGCCAAGGGCCACACCAAGGAAGCCGCCAACGGCAATACCGGCGAGGCCGATTGCGTAGTCTCCTGCCATCAATGCCCCGTTGCCGGCAACGAGTTTGTGCCTCGCCAAGAGATTCGGCACCATCGCCGCGCGGGCCGGATAGAAGAGCCGACCGGCTGCCGTAACCGCGAAGCCGGCTACGGCCACGTACAGCAACCCAAGTCCCACAACATGTCCCACGACGAAGAGCGCCACCAATACCGGCACGCGCACCACGTGCGCAAAAAGCATGAGGGACTTACGGTCCAGGCGATCCGCCAAAATGCCCGCGAGCGGCGGCATGAAGAAAACCGGGATTATGACGGCCGTTAAGGCCGCCGTCTCGCCCTCCGACCAATCGACGTCCTCGAATATGACCCGGGAAATGGCAAACATGTAGGCCGCGTCGCCCGCGTGACTAATGATGTAGGCTGCCCAAAGTAAGCGAAAGTCGCGCTGCTCCAGAACGGCCAGTATTTCCACCCGCCGGAAGTAGGAAAGCCCTGGCATGTCGGCAGCGTTGCCCATGGCCGACTCGGCCCATCAATGTCGCCAGCTTCGCGCCTGGCGGTCTCCCTGCGCAGAAGGGGAGAGTCCGGGTGGCTGCTTGGCGCCCACTGCCCCACGGACCGCAGTTGCGCGCTTCCTCTCGTCCAGGGTGACTGCGCATCTCCCAAGACGCACCGACTATTGTCACTCGTTGCGCTTGCTCACCTCACCCAGGTCACAGGCTCTCAAACGACGAGCGGGAATACTACCTCACTCCGCGGCAGTGACCTCCGGCGGGGTGATGTAGTCGTGGTAGCGCTGCGCGACCTGGGCGGAGGCGGTGTCGCCGGCATGGACGTAGATGCGGTACTTGAAGCGCAGCAATCCGCCTTCGGGCAGCACGTGACTGCCGTCCACGCCGGGGTTGGCGTAGAAGTCGTGCAGGCCGAAGGGGTTGGCGGTAAAGAGACCGTAGTTGCGCGCGTGCCAGTAGGTCGGATGCCGGAAGCTGGTGGGATGGTCGTAGACGGCGAATCCCAGGGTCTCGCCTTTCACCGGACCCGTATAGTCGAGCCATTGCGCCCGCTTGCCCCAGCACTCCGCTTCGCCGATGCCGCCAATGGCGTTTTCCATACGGCCGTCGTCGGAGGCGTCCATGCTGGTGGCGACCCGCAGCGAGATGATGCCGCCTTCTTTCGTATCGCCGAAGTGCGCCGGCCCCGCCGTGGCGCGGAACGTGACCTCCACGTCAATGAGCCGCGCGCCGGAGGGCAAGGGGTAGAAGGTAAACCGCCGCTCGTCTTCCACCACCTTTTGGTCGTCGGACCCCGTCCAGTCATTGCGCGAGCGGATGGCGCCCAGCACCGGGCCGCTGACGTGCGCGCCACAGCCGCCGTAGGCCGGTAGAAACTCCAGGTGCCGCTGGTAGCCGTGGCCTTCCACCTCGCTCCACACGTCGGCCCCGCTCACCTCGCCGTGGGAGACGTAGATGGACTTGTGGTGGGGGTGGTCGTGCTTCTCGCCCGGCACGTCGGGGATCATGGGGTAGTTGCGGGTCATGCCCTCGCCGGTGGGGCCGATGACCGGGTAGAGATACGGTTTCACCACCGGCGCAGCGTAGCGATAGGTGGTGAAGAGCGCACCCTCCATGTGCACGTCCACGCCGTGCTCGCCTTCAGCCACGGCCACGCCGCCTCCCGATGCGCCCTCCTGCACCGTGTAGGTGCGCGACGCCCCCGCGGCCAAAGCAGGCACCACCCAGACGAGGTGGGCGCCTTCACAGCCCGGCACGACTTGCGCGGGAGATTCCGCTCCGGTTTCATCATCGCGCACGACGTAGCTTGCCGCCGCGTCGAGCCCGTCGGCGTCTGCCCAGACCGGGCACTCATTGCGATCGTGATTTCCAGCGTGAACGGTGAATCGCTTGCTTGCCATTCCGTAATCCTTCTTTGCGTAAGCGTTGATCGAATTCAATCAAGAGTGATTATACACCGCGCGGCGCTGCGTTCCCCGGCAAACACAGCCAAGCTCAATCCACAAGCATGTGGAGCGTGGTCTTGCATGTTGGCTACTCTTCCCTGCCGTCCAGGGTCAATTCACGCTCGAAGTGCGGCTCCGTGCGCTCGCCGCGGTGCCACGCAAATATCTCGGGCAAGCGGTCGCGATGTCCGCGGGTGAGCGTGGGCAAGGCGTCTTCAGTGAAGTAGCCCACGTCTAAAGCTTCCGTAGTTGGGTGCGGCGTACCGGATTCATACGCGCACAGGAAGCCGACGTTATAAAGCTGAAAGGGCGCGCGGCCGCCGTAGGCGCGGTTATCGTAAATGCCGATGAGACGCTCGGCGCGCACATACACGCCGGTCTCCTCCCAGATTTCGCGTTCCGCCGCTTGCGCCGCGGTCTCACCGACCTCCACCATGCCGCCCGGCAGCGCCCAGAGGCGGTTGTCCTCCCGTTGCATCAACAGCACCCGGCCCTGTTCGTCGAATACCGCGCCGAACGCCGCTACTTTCGGCGACTGCACGCCAATATCGCCGTTGTAAATCGCCAGAATCTCCTCAGCGGAGCGCGTATCGGTGAGCGCGAAGAGCCGCGCCGTCAACGCTAGAACGCGCTCGTAGCGGGCAATGTCATATTCGTTCTCCTCCCGCCGCGCATAGAAGAGGCCCGTTTGCCCAATCGCCCGCAACTCGTCGGCAATGTCCTGCAGTTCTTCGCTAAGGTCGTATTGCTCTCTCTTAGCCATGTGCCGCCTATCCCAGCATTGCTTGCTTGAATTCCTCCAGCGAGAACGCCGGATTGGCGAGGGCCTCGAGGACCTTGCCTTCTTCCTGCCGGACTTCCTCGGCTTTGGCGGCAACGTCGGCCGCAATATCGGCCGGAATCTGCACGACGCCGTTGCAGTCGGCGTGGAGCAGGTCGCCGGGACTGACCGTGAGCCCCGCGACCATCACGGGCGTGGCGAACGACTCAACCGTCACCTGGCCGTGTGAGACGATCACGCCGGACGCGAAGTATTGCAGGCCGAGTTGGCGCACCTCGTTCAGGTCGCGTACGGTGCCGTCGGTTATGACGCCCGCGAAGTCGAGGCGCGTAAGCAGCGTGCACATGATCTCGCCAAAGAGCGCCGCCGGCACGTCCGGAGACGCATCCCGCGCCACCAATATGCGCGGCGCCGGCAGTTCCAGCGCGTGTTCCAGCGCCTCGACCCACGCCTGCCGCAAGGGCGGGTCATCCGGCTCACGGTCCTTGAAAGTGACGGTGTAAGCGTAGCCCACGATCTCGCCGAGTTCAGGATAGATACAGCGGATGGAGCCATCCATGTATCCCGCGCGGTGGTCGCGCACGTCGAATTCCTCGATGGCGTTGGCAATGGTGGGACTATCAATCGCGCGCAGGGCGGCGAGTTGTGCGGACGTTAGGGATGCGGCACTGGGCATGAGGATTTCTCCTTGTTTCCTGGATACAGGCTTGCATCGATGATTCCTATAGGAATGACTGAGCCGTGCTTGTCATAGTCATGAAAATAGACCGCCAACCTCCGTCATTCCTGTATGTGTTGAGTAATTCGTTGACTGAATCTCCCGTCTCCTTGACCGTGTTGAAAAGTTACTCATTCCGAGCGTAGCGTCGAACAAGGTTCGCGGAATCTAGGATTCACGTTGAACATGCTCGTTAGGCTCAGCTCTTTAGATTCCTCTCTGCGCTTCGCTCCGTTCGGAATGACATCCAATTGCGTCTCAATAGCAGGCAGAACCACCGATTGTTGTTACCAATTCTGTCAACAATTTACCTGACATCTACAATTCTGGCGAAAAGCCTGCCCCGTACTCGATACGAAGTATTGACTGATTCGGGTCCGGAATTCAGGGTGTGCGCAGAGGAGATGGATTCCCGCTTGCGCGGGAATGACGGACACGGAGTCGTCTTCAAAATCCCGTTCGCTTGCGCGGGAATGACGGGCACGGAGTCGTCTTCAAAGTTCCATTCGCTTGCACAGTCTGAGCAAGGCCACGGTGATTCCCGCACACGCGGGAAACCGTTTCTACTTAGTAGTCCGGTGACGCTGGGGCGCCTACACCAAACACCCGTCAAGGAGCCGCTGCAGGCTCTTGCCGGCGATCTCCGCCCGCGCTTCGGTGTCCAGGCCGCCGTATGAGAGTGTGGTAATGGGCAAAGCCGGTTCGAATACGGGTAAGCCGGTGCCAAAGATAAAGCGCTCGGCGCCGAATCGCTCCTCAAGCTCTATCAACGCGCTGTGTCCGCCCAGGTAAGACGTCTCCACGTAGAGATTGGGCGAGCGGTCCATGAGCGGAAAGAGCACGCGAAAATCGGCGTGCGATTGCCGCAGCAAAATCACCGGCAGCTCGGGAAACGCCTCCAAGAGCCAGGCGATGAAATCCCAGTGCCGGGGCTCGCTGTAGTGGGCGTTGTCGAAGTCGAGCAGCACCGGCACCCGCTTGTCGGCAAGGGCCTGCGCGAGCGGCCCGACTACCCACGGTTCGGGGACCAGCAGGTGGGTCTTTGGACACAGCCGCGCGGCACGGGCGCCCGCCGCCAGCAGTTGGTCGACTTGCTCCTCTTCCGGCGGCACCTCGCCCGTGGCTGCAGGCATCACCACCCAGCAGGGCAAGAGCCGCGGCTCGTTCGCGATCGCTTGCAGCAGCCGCGCGTTGCCGTCTGTGGGATCGTGCCACTTAGCGACCGTATGCGTCACCAACGCCCGGGAAATGTCGTACGCGTCCAGCAGTTCCAATAAGCTCGCGGCATCGACGGGTGATCCCGGTGGCCGCTGCGGTAAGGGGCCAAGTGAGACGTTGACATCGAAGAGTTCGGGTCGCCCGTTTCCTTCCGCCATAGCGCGCGTCTCCTATCCTGAGTAGGCAGATTGTTCACCGCATGTCCGACATGCAGCTACATACTACCGCTGCCGCGCGCTGCTTGCCTAGCAGCTCACCATTGGAGCGAACGACTACAAGCGGGGCGAGTTCGCTGCCAAGAGACTGCGCGCGCTACTATGCCGGCCGGAATATGCTCAGCGAGTCTCTCAGGCAAACCACGTTGAGCCTCAGCATTCACATAGCTTATAGTATGAATGAGTGCATAGTCCGACTTTAAACAAGCTAAGGACCCATTGCGATGGGAGTGAAAGTCTACATACCGACACCGTACCGCCGTTTCACCGGCAACCAGTCGCGGGTAGAGGTGGAAGCCGCGACCGTTGGGCAGCTTCTGCAAGAACTTGAGCAGCAATTTCCCGGCATCGGTTCACAGATTGCCGACAAGAACGGTGACATACCCGGCTACCTCAATGTTTACGTCAATTCTGAAGAGGTGCGCACCCTCCAGGGCAAAGACACCGCGCTGGCGGACGGCGACGAGATCTCCGTGATCCCCGCCATGGCCGGCGGCTAGCAACTGACGATTGATCCGTTCGTGTTGAGCCTGTCGCAGCGCAGGCCAATCCATCCTAGCCCCCGCATCCGTTCGCACTGAGCTTGCCTGTCCTGAGCAATTCAAGTAGCTCAGCACAGACTTGTCGAAGGGGCGACGTGCGGCCCTTTCAATCCCCAACCCCAGTTTCCGTTCGCGCTGAGCTTGTCGAAGTGCCGTCCCCCTCAACCCTCACCCCACATCCCGTTCGCACTGAGCCTGTCGAAGTGCAGTCCCGGTAGCCACTCCCCAATTGGCACCCTTTTCCTGTCACGCTCTTGTCTGAATCTCAGCCCCAGACCGTGCCCACATGATTCCTTGTCTGGCAGAATTCCCCATCCGCGCCTTTCCTCCCAGCTAGACTGCACTCCCACGAAGCGCCGCGCGATGCCAACCCACTGCTCGTCGCGACGTTGGACAGTCCATCGCCCTTCTCCTAGAATGGCTAGTGGGCCCGCAATTTCCCTTTTGTTTGAGTGACTGCTCAAAGATTCGAGAGTTCTGCTGATGCTTCCCCGGTATACGCGTCCCAGAATGGGCATGATTTGGTCTGAAGAGCGCAAGTTCGCCACGTGGCTACAAGTCGAACTTGCCGTGTGCGATGCCTGGGCGGAGCACGGCAGTGTGCCGGCGGAAGATATGGTCAAGCTGCGCCGCGCGCGCACCCCATCACTTGAGCGCATCGCGGAAATTGAGCGCGAGATCGACCACGACCTCAACGCCTTTCTCATGGCGGTGGCGGAGCAACTGGGGGACGAGAGCCGCTTTCTCCATCTCGGGCTGACCTCCTACGACGTGGAAGATACGGCGACCGGCATCCGGCTGCGGGACGCCGCCGACGTGCTGCTGGAGGGCGTAGACAAACTGAGCGGCGTGCTGGAGGAAGCAGCCGTCGCCTACAAGGACGTGCCGCAAATCGGCCGCACTCACGGCGTGCAGGCGGAACCGATCACGTTTGGGTATAAGCTGCTCGTCTGGGTGGACGAGATGCGCCGCAACCGGCGCCGCTTGGAGGCAGCGCGGGCACAGGTGGCGGTGGGCAAGATTTCCGGCGCGGTGGGCACCCACGCCAACGTGCCGCCGGCCATTGAGGACCGCGTGTGCGCCGGTTTGGGCCTTGACGTAGCGCCCACCTCAACGCAAATCGTCCAGCGCGACCGCCATGCGGACTTTGTTACGACACTGGCCGTAATTGGGTCCTCGCTGGACAAATTCGCGACCGAAATCCGCAACCTCCAGCGCACCGAGGTCTTGGAGGTAGAAGAGCCCTTCGAGCGGGGACGCGTGGGTTCGTCCGCCATGCCGCACAAGCGCAATCCCGCCCGCTGCGAGCGCGTTTCCGGCCTGGCCCGCTTGCTGCGGTCCTACGCCCAGACGGCCCTGGAAAACGTGGCGCTCTGGCATGAGCGCGACATTACCAATTCAGCGCCCGAACGCGTCATACTGCCGGATTCGTGCATAGTCCTGGATTACATGCTCGCGCTCTTCACGCGCGTCATGGCCGACCTGCGCGTATATCCCGAAAACATGGAACGCAACCTCAACCAGACACGCGGCCTCGTCTTCAGCGAGGCGGTGCTGCTTGCGCTCATCAACCAGGGCCTGACCCGGCAAAGCGCCTATGCCATTGTGCAGGAACACGCCACCGCGGCCTGGGAGACCGACGCGGACTTCGCGACGCTGCTGAAAGGCGATCCACGCGTTACGGCGCACCTGGACGAGGCGGCGATCGACGCGCTCTTCGACGTGCGGCATCACGTGCGCAACATCGAAGCCTCCTACAAGCGGATGGGGCTGTCGTAACGACAATCTGCCTGGCGAGCTTATGTGGATAGACGCCGCTCCGGCGGGGGACACGCCCCCGCGCTACCGTCCCTGATGCGTCATTCCCGCGAATGCGGGAACCCATCTGGTCTTCGCTCGCCCCTCAGCCCAACCTCGCCCCCTGTTCGCGCCTATCCCGCCAAGAGCGGGAGACAAGCCCCCGCGCTACCGTCTCTGAGGCGTCATTCCCGCGAATGCGGGAACCCATCTGGTCTTCGCTCGCCCCTCAGCCCAACCTCGCCCCCTGTTCGCTCCAATCCCGACAAGAGCGGGGGACACGCCCCCGCGCTACGGCAGAACCGTGAGGGGCCCGAGTTCTATCCCCGTCTGTGCCTTAAGAAGGGCTTCCATGAAGCCCAGGCTTCACGCAGCCCTCAGCACGAACGGGGACGGCAGCAGTGCCTCAGTCCTACCGCCGGTTTCTCGCGATAGCCCTCTTAACCCCTACTCGTCGTGGGGCGCGGGCTCGATGATGGTGGAATACGCGCCTTGGGGATCGCAGATAAAGGCAAACCGTCCCACGCCGTCCACCGCCATGGCCGGTGAAATCTGCTGCCCGCCGAGGCTCTGCAGTTTTTCCAGCGAGGCGTCCAGATCGGCCACGGTGAGGTAGATGGACCAGTTCGCCGGCATCGGGCCCCATTCCTCCCTGATCGCCATCATGCCGGCCGCCGGTCTATCGCCAAGGCTGAAGAGGTTATACTCGCCGCCGTCGCCGCTCTGGGTCTTTTCCACAGACCAACCGAAGAGACCCGTGTAGAATGCCGCAGCCGCCGCCGTATCGCGGGTATAGAGTTCGTTCCAGGCCAGCGCGCCGGGCTCGCCAAAGACCTCAGCGCCGATCTGCGTACCGGGCTGCCACACGGAAAACGGGGCGCCCGTGGGGTCCTGCGCGACGAGCAGCCGTCCCGCGTCCATGACGTCAATCGGCTCTTGCGCCACCGTACCGCCCAGTTCCTTGATTCTGGCTGATGTTTCGTCAGCGTTGACTACCGTGAAGTAGCTTTGCCACACCGGCCGGCCGCCGGTCATCTGCTTCATCTCGTCCGGCATCGCGTACAGCGAAAACGCGCTCTTGCCCCGCTTGCGAAGCATGCAAAACTCCGTGCCGCCGGGCAGCGGCATTTCAAACAGTTCCAAATCCAGAAACGTCGTATAGAACTGCTTAGAGGCCGCGAGATCGGGAGTACCCAGGTCGGCAAAGCTGAACATGCCGGGTTGATGTTTCGTTACGTCCATTGTCACCCCTGTCTGGTTACACGAGTCGCCTTGGAAGCCTGTTCAGCCTCCACAGTTTATAGTAGAGGGTGAGGCTGAATGCGGGCAACGAGACCGGAGAGGTTACCCGACTATGGATGACGTAGTTTTGGAAACGGCGCTTCCTGTGCCGCTTTACGCGCGCGGCAAAGTGCGCGACATATATGATCTCGGCGAGCACTTGCTCATCGTGACCACCGACCGCCTTTCGGCCTTCGACGTGGTGTTTCCAATGGGCATCCCGGAAAAAGGCCGGGTGCTCAACCAGCTCTCCGCGTTCTGGTTCCGGCGCATGGGACACATACTCCCCAATCACTTCGTCACCACCGACGTGGCGGCATATCCCGCGGAACTACAGGCCGACCGTGAGATGCTCGCGGGGCGCAGCATGCTGGTGCACAAGGCGGAACGCATCGACGCCGAGTGTGTCGTGCGGGGCTATCTGGCCGGTTCCGGCTGGCGCGACTACGTGCGCACCGGCGAGGTCTGCGGCCACGAACTGCCGCCGGGCCTGCTGGAGAGCGTGGAACTGCCGGAGCCCATCTTCACACCCGCCACCAAGGCCGATAGCGGACACGATATAAACATCTCCCGGGAGGACTTAGCGTCGCGCATAGGCACGGAACTCGCGGCACAGCTCGAATCCACATCGCTTGAAATCTACAACTTCGGGCGCGCCGAAGCCTTGAAGGCCGGCCTGATCGTGGCGGATACAAAGTTCGAATTCGGCCACTTCGAAGGCGAACTCATGCTCATCGACGAGGCGTTCACGCCGGATTCGTCCCGCTACTGGGATACGGACATCTACGAACCCGGTCACCCCCAACCCAGCTACGATAAGGAATTCGTACGCGAGTGGCTGCGTGAAAGCGGCTGGGACATGGAACCTCCCGCTCCGATGCTCCCCGATGAGATCATCCAGAAGACGAGCGCCAAGTACCAAGCAGCCCTGCGGCGCATCACGGCGATTCCGCTGGGCGTCGAGCAGCAATTGGTCCGCTGACTGCGAGTAGTTTGTACGGACTTTCCGGATCGTCTGCAGAAACAGAGTCGTGGTGAGGGGGACACAATCAACTGGGTTCGGAGGTCAAGCAGATTGCTCGTGATGTCGATTGCAAACACGCGAAAACTGCGGCCACTTTAGAGTTGAAGCGAGGCGTGTTCTCCGCTCCTACTCTTTTGGACGCAGCAACAATGCTTGCGGAATTTGGTTTTCCGGAACTGCTCTTTTCAATCCAATAGAATGCTCAGCCACTCTAATGCAAATGGCTGCTCATGGTAGGAGTTTCATTGCGCCAACAAGGACGCTGCCCCACACTGCGAGCGCAATTACCATCCACTTGATGAGATCGGCTTTCAAATGAGCAATGTCAGCTTTCGTGGCAAGATGCTCGAATCCACCTTCCAGTCTGCTAAGCCGTTCTTCAGTGCTAGCCATTGCCAAGTCCTTCAATTAATCGCATATTCCCCTACATCGTATTATGATTACCTCTGGTCGCCAAGTCCTATGGACCTTCACTGCATAGAATGAGGTAGTCCTTGGGAATTTGATGTCTCCCGATTCCGGAGCCTTTGTAAAGTCCACTGCGAAGAGCCCTGACCCCTCTCCCAGTGGAGAAGTCTGCGTAACACCAAACGGCTCGGGTTGGCAGCGCGCCCCTCGCCTCCGAACTCAAGTCTGGGCAGGTTTCGGCACACACACCTCAAAGAGAGGGAGACAGATCGGCGCCCATGACCCAATTCGCCACGGGCTCTCATTGGGCGCAGCGGCGTCTAGGCTTCCGCAGCAGCTACCGAAGATGACTTGCCTCGGCGTACACCGCCAGGGTGTGTTCGGCGATGCGGCTCCATGAGAACTGGCGGGCAAAGGCTTTGGCAGCAGAGCCAAGGCTAACACCCAGCGCGCGGTCCTCGTGCAGACGGCGGAGCGCATCGCTCAATGCCGGTGGATCGTTGGGCGGCACGAGCAGGAGGGCGTTCGTCTCCTGCAATTCCGGGATCGGCTGTCTGGGGATGGTCGTCACCACCGGCAGGCCGTGGTCCAGCGCCGTCAGCAGGCTTGTGCGGCGCAGCGATGCCCCGTCCGTAAAGGGCAGGGCCACAGCGTCGCAGGTAGCCAAGGCGCGCGAGGCTTCTGCCGCCTCCACGTAGCCTGTGCTGAGCAGAATGTCTCCCATGTCCAAATCCAGCCTGCGGATGAGACGCTCCAAGTGTTCCCTATAGATGGCGTTGGTGGGATCGCTGTCTCCCACACTACCGCCGACGATGAGCACCTGCACGGGTACGCCCTGCTCGCGCAACAGGCGCACCGCCTCGAACAAGGTATCGAGGCCCTTGGTGGCATTGACGAAGCCAAAGAACCCTATCAAGAATGCCTCCGGCGCAACGCCACACTCGGCGCGGAGCGCCTGTCGTTCGTCTGCGGAAATGGGAACCACGGGCACCGCCGAGCCAACCCCGACGTGGTGCGTTGGCGTCTTCTGCGCGGATTTCTCTTTCGCCGCCATAGTTTCCCACTGCTCGCGGTCGGCTTGCGTGGTAAAGATGAGCGAATCGCTGTGCCGTCCCAGCATGTGGGTTACCCAGCGGCGCACCGGTCCCGCCTTGGGAAACAGATAGGGCCTTCGCAGATCGTGGTACGTAGTCACGATGGCCGGACGCGGTGAAGAGCGACGGAGATACCAGGGCAGCAGATTGATAGCGGGCTTCAAGTCGAAGGCACCGGTCTGGTACTGAATGTGCACCACGTCAATCTGCCGCTCGCTGATAATCTGCCGCGCGATGCTCCAGAAGGGGAAGCTCCAGGCGCCCACCACAGGATGCACGGTGGGCTCAGTGCTGGCGCAGGCGGCGTCGGTCAGCACTTCGCTGGTCACGTCGAGCGCGTGAAGCTCCGCCCGGAGCGCCGCCGTGTAATCGGCGATGCCGCCCTGGAGCGGAGGGTATTCACCTGTGATAAAGAGGACTCGCATACGCGCTATGGGGATCCGCGGTCAGGCTACTGACAAGGCCGTCAAACATTGGAACGGACAATGCATCGGACGCTGAAGCATGGTGCACGAACTGCCGGTCGACGGCCCAACCGACCTCCGCTTTCTGGAAAATGCCGGTTTGAGGGGGAACCAACGGCATTTCTGCCTACTTCCACACGCTTCCCATGGCCACACCACGATCAGTGGCGAAAGTAAGCCGCGCCAGCAACGCTTAACAGGTCTCCCCTCGACGCCTGCACTTTCATGCCTGCATGCTCGTGCCTGCATTATACGGCACGCCGGCCGCCCCCTGAGAGGCCGGTAAGGTACCACACCGTCACGCGGAATAGCACGCCGACACTCTGCCGCAACTCTTGGTTTTGCCGCCGCAACAGTGCCTTCGCGCCCTGCTGCAGCGTGAAAACGGCAAACATGAGGCCGATGATCCCCCGCAGCAGCAGGGCAACCACGCGGCCGCGTTCCTTTGCCATGTAGGCATGGCGGCTGCGGTGGAAATTAAGGGCGCGCGCGGTCAGGTCCTGGTCCGCGCTCCGGCTGTGATGGTGCAGCACTTCCGCCGCGGGCACGTAAGCCACGTCCCAACCGGCTTCCCTGATCCTGCGGCACCAATCCGTCTCTTCAAAGTACATGAAAAAGCGCGGATCAAAGCCCCCGACCGCCTGCAGCACCGCTCGCCGCACGACGAGGCAGGCGCCCACTACCCAATCAACATGGGCCGCGTGGGTCTCGTCGAGGTCGCGGCAGTAGAAGCGTTGGAGCGCAGGCGTCTCGCCAAACCACCACTGGAGCGGCGTGCTTTCCAGGAACGCCGTAGCCAGCGAATAGGTCCGGCGGCAAGACGACTGGGTGGCGCCGTCCGGCAGAACGATGTGCGGCCCGAGCAACCCAACCCGGGGCTCCCGCGCCAGATAGTCCCGAGCGGCGGCAAAGAAGCCGGTCCGGACGCTCGCATCCGGATTCAAGACCACCACCACTTCGCCTGTGGCTGCCAGCATGCCCCGGTTGGCGGCGCGTCCGAAACCCTCATTCGTCGTGTTGGTGATGAGGCGCACGTTCGTGAAGTTCGCGCGCACCGTCTCTGCGCTGTCGTCCTGCGATGCGTTATCCACCACTATGACCTCGCCGGACTGACCGGCATGCGCAATGTCGGCCAACACGGACCCGATGGCGCTGGCGAGCAGGTCGGCCACGTTGTACGAGACAATGACCACGGAGACATCGCAGGTCGCTGCCGGAAGTTGGCGAAACTCTTGCCAGACCGGCGTGGTGGGGTCGTTCTCCAAAGCGGCGAGGTGCCGGTAGGTGCGCCATTCGAAATAGGCCATGGCCGCGCACAATACCAGTCCCAGCCACCCATCGGCATAGCCCCGCCACGTAATGAAGCGGCGGTGAAACGCGCGCAGGGGTTGCAGCACGTAGTTGCGCCAGCGGACCCGCTGCCCGTCGAGCCAGAGGCGGCGGGCCTCCAGTTGCGCATAGCGTCGCTGCTTGGCGAGGAATTGCCCCACGGACGCATAGTTGTAGTGGGTGAGCAGCTCCGTAAGGTGCCTTTCCGGCCCGTCGAGCAGCACGGTCTCGTGGGCAAAGCGGGAGGGATCATAGCGGCCTTTGGCAACGCGAAACAGCCTGAGCTGGTAGTCGGGCCCCCACCCGGCATGTTTCACCCAGCGTCCGTTGAAGAGGTTTTTGCGTGGAATCCAGTATCCGGCAACGGTTTCGTCTTGTACTGCCGCGCGGATTTCTTCCGCCAAGGCCGCTGAAACGTGCTCATCCGAGTCGATAAAGAGTACCCACGGCGTTTGCACGTGAGAAATGGCGAAATTGCGCTGCGCGGCAAAGCTCTCAAGCCTGCGTGCGTACACCTGCGCACCGCTCCGTTCGCTGACCGCGCGCGTATTGTCCGTGCTGAAGTCATCTATCACCACGATGCTGTCGGTCCAGGCGAGAGCGGCGAGGCAGGACTCGATTTCGGCTGCCACGTTGCGTGTGAGCACCGCTGCGGTGATGCCGGTAGGTTTGTCGGTCAAAGATGGATTCCCGCTTGCGCGGGAATGACGTTTCTGCGTGTCCCCCGCAGAATCGAGAGAGCGAGACATCGGTTAATTCTCGCCCTTGAGGGCGAGCGCCAGCACGCGGAGGCGGCTCTGCCAGCGGTCCTGGTGGAACCGGTCGCGCATGTGTCGCAGCCGCCGCGGCAACAGGGCGATGAGCTGACACAGTACGCCGACCGCCACGATGGCTCGGGCAGCCAATCGATAGCCCCTTCCATGGTGCTTCGCGAAGAGGCGGAAGCGGCTGCGATGCAACTCCACAAACATGCGTCCGGCCGCTTGTTGCGTGCTCTGGCCGCCGTGATGCACGACACGGGCGTCCGGTACGTGCATGATCTCCCAGCCCGCCTGCTTGATGCGCCGGCACCAGTCGATTTCCTCGCAATACATGAAGAATTGCTCATCCAGCAACCCCACCGCGGCACACGCCTCGCGCCGCACCAGCATGCACGCCCCGAGGGGATGGTCCATGGCGAAGGGGTGTTCGTAAAGCACAAAGGGATACCGTCCGTTCAGGCGGGAATCCAACAGGCGATGATTTAAGGGAAAGAAGTCAATGAGCGCCATGGGCAGCGTGGGAAACCGAAACGCCGCGTGCTGGTAGGTGCCGTCGGCGTTGAGCAGCGTCGGCCCCACCACGCCGACCTCCGGGTGCGCTGCGAGGAAGGCAGCGAGCGCACCCAGAGCGCCGGGGAAGAGCTCGGTGTCCGGGTTGAGCAAGCAGAGAGAGTCGCCGTTCGCGGCCTGCAAGCCCTGATTGGTCGCCGCGGCAAAACCCCGGTTCTCCGTATTCGCAATCACCTGCGCATGGGGAAACTGCTTACGCACCAGCGCCACGCTGTCGTCGGCGGAGGCATTGTCCACCACGATCACCTCATCCGGCGGGCGTGGTTCCGCGGCCATGGACGCCAGGCAACGCGCCAAGAGGTCTCGCGTGTTGTACGAGACGATGACTACCGAGAGACGAATACGGCCACCTCCCCGCTGCCGTGTGACTCGACACTCCTCAATTATGTGCGCATTTACACTGGTGCGTGCAAGGGGTCGCACAGCGCTCCGGACTGCCTGTGGGGTTTGCCGCGCGCTCTAGCGTACGAGACGGCGAAACGGCTCGCGCTGCGTCTCGGCTTCCAGCAGCGTATCGAGCTCCCCGGCAAGCGCGCGCTTCACGATCTCCAACGACTCCGCCGCAGCGGCGGCAGTCCGGGCGATATCCTCATCCGTGTGCGCGAGCGTGGCCGTGAACGTCGTCACACAGAAGATGCCGCGCTTCACCATCTCCTGGATGAAGAGCGTTTCGATAGGCTTCTTCAGGCCGGGGTCCGGCAGATCGAATACGAGCGTCGGTAGGGTGTGGACGCCGGTGACTGCAGCCGCAACGCCAACCGACTCGATAGCCTGCTCCAGCGCCGCCCGCACCTTGCCGCCGATTTCTTTGAAGCGCGCGGGACCGTCGCGCCGCTTCAGTTCGCCGATGGTCGCGATTGACGCCGCCAAGCCGACAGTCTCGCTCCAATACGAACTCGAAACGAACATGCGGGCGGCCGGCTCCATGGCCTCGCGGGAACCAACCACGCAGCCCATGGCGTAGCCGTTCGACATGGACTTGGCAAACGTGGACATATCGGGCGTAACGCCGAGCCACTCTTGCGCGCTGCCCAGTGACAGCCGCCAGCCTGACGATACCTCATCGAGGATGAAGAGCGCGTCGTGAGCGTGACACATGGCTTTGACCGCCTCCAGGTAGCCCGGTTCAGGCGGCTCAGAGCGCATCGCCTCCATCATCACCGCCGCGACCTCGCCCTTGTGTGCCGCAAATGCTCTTTCCAGGCTATCCAGATCGCCATAGGTGAAGGGAACAGCGGTGCCTGCCAGCGCCCGGGGCACGCCGATGGGTTCGATGCCCGCGAAGGGAAATTCATCGGTTTCCGGATCGGCGAGGTAGTTGGCCGATTGGTACCAGTCGTGCCAGCCGTGGTAGCCGGAGAAAAGGATCTTATCCTTGCCGGTGGTGCCGCGCGCGATGCGCACGGCCACGGCGCAGGCCTCACCGCCGCCCTTGGTGTAGCGCACCATCTCCGCGCTGGGAATGGTATCCACCAGGATCTCCGCGAGCTCGATCTCCAGTGGGCTATTCAAGCTGTACAGGCTGCCTTTGTCAATCTGCTCCTTGACGGCGGTGTCCACCACGTCGTCAGCGTGGCCGAGGATGATGGCCGTCACCGCGTTCACCCAGTCGATGTATTCGTTACTGTCAACGTCGGTGAAGCGCGAGCCCTTGGCGTGGGCGGTATAAATGGGGCTGATGGGATGCGCGTAGCCGCTCGCCCGCCGGCTGATGAGTTGCGTCCTGCCGGGAATGAGGCGGTCGGCATGCGCGTACAGGTCAAGCGACTCTTGGACCCTGCTCTGCGTCATGTCCCGAAAGATCCCTCGTTACGTGAACTTGACCTGCAAGTGAATCGCTCCGCGCGAATCTGCGCTGCAAGAGAATCAGCACGAGCGCCCATGCTGCTGCGGGTTCACCGCTTCACTCTATCTTGTAACATAGGTGCCACAGTGTGCAATTTGCAAAAGGAGGGTATGATGGGTCTCTTTCGAAGTGTACTTCCAATACTACTCGCCGGGGTGGCGCTAATTCTCGCGGCCGGTTGCGCCGTGCAAGTGCAGGAAGCGCCGGCCGCGCCGCTCGCGGTGGGCGCCACAGCTACGGCAATGATGGCCGCGCCGGACGGCACCGCCATGGGCACGGTTACGCTGACCCAAGGACCGCACGGGGTGATCGTCGCGGCAGACGTAAGCGGACTGACGCCGGGCGGCCACGGCTTCCACATCCATGAGGTGGGTACGTGTACGCCGGACTTCGCGGCGGCCGGTGACCACTTTACGCCCAAATCACAGGGGCACGGCTACTTGCATGAAGCCGGTTTCCACGCCGGCGATTTGCCAAACATCTACGCGGCAGCCGACGGCACGGTCCGCGTTGATGTCTTTACGAGCGACGTAACACTGACGGTGGGCCTCGCCCACTCGCTGTTCGACGAGGACGGCTCAGCGTTCATCATCCATGAGAAGCCCGATACGTACGGCGAAGATGCCGGCGCGGGCGGCCGGGTGGCGTGCGGCGCCATCGTGCAGGACTGAATGCGCTGCTGGAGCGGTTTCCCCTTACCCCGGAATTCTCCGCATAACCCGGGCCGACAGGCAAGAAGACTCCCTCTCCTCGGGGAGAGGGCCGGGGTGAGGGGAAGTCGGCGCTTTCTCCTGTTAGCGATACCGCTGACTTGGGGGCATTCATGGTGTAGCCCAGGCCCGGATCGCCAGTTTGAGGGCTATTCCGGTGACACAAAGACGGCGCGGGCGGTAATGAGTTGCTCGGCATAGAACTGGGCATCCTCGTCTTGCAGCGCTTGCAGGGCGGTAACCGCGGTGCGAAACTTGGACTCTCCACACGCCGCATCGCCAGCGAGCAGCTTTGTCAGCCCGATGTACCCTCCCAGCATCAAGCGGCCCGCCGGATCGTCGCCCTGCGCTCGGTTGTAGTTGTGCGCGGCTGCAAATTCCTCTTGAGCGTCAGCGTACTGCCGGTGAGCCATGAGGTGCGCGCCCAAGAACCAGTACGTGAACGCCAGTTGCGCGGCGGTCGGATCGAGTTCGCAGAGTTGGCGCACGCTGAAGCGGGCGTACATGAGGCCCTGTTGCATTTGTTCAGATGAGATTGTCACGCCCGGTTCATCCCAGCCGGGCCAGGTGAAGGAGGCGGCATTCGTCGCCATGCGCTTGGCGGCGAGGCGGAGTTCTTTGGCCGCGGAAGGATTCTTACCGTCGAGCGCCAGGGCAGCGGCCAGGCAATAATGCACACCGGCGCCGGCAAAGTGAAGCACCTGTTCGATAGACTTTGCCTTGTGGTAGCAATCAAGGATAAGGTTTTCGAAAGCCACGGCGACTGCCTGCGTATTGCCTAATCCAAGTACGTATGCGCTGGCCGCAAGCAGGCCCTCCTCCGCGGCGACAGTTTGGACCGCCGCATATACTTTCTCGCGCGTCATAGGATGCAGTTGCCTTATGGTTAATCCGGTCGAGGGATACTATATGGTGCTGGAACACAGGCCGTCTTCTACTGGTCGACGTCAAGAATAGGGAAATCTGAAATGTAAGGCGGCGGCTACATCACACGCATTCAGGTGCGCAGCGGGCTGCTGACTTCGCAATAGTCGTCGTCCATTTCTGCAATACCTGGAAGTACGAAGACCAGCCGTGGGAACAAGCCTCCGCCTGCATACAGCCGTTTCCAAGGGATTGCCGCGCGTACTATAATGACAGCAACGAATGCGATTGTATTGAGAGCGTAAGCGCCGTGCAGCCACTCGTCAACACCCACAATCTCCGCCATACCTATGCCGACGGCACCCAGGTTGACCTGGCCGGGTGCGACCTGGCTATTTGGCCCGGAGATCGGGTGGCGGTGGTGGGCGCCAACGGCGCGGGCAAAAGCACCCTTTTCCTGTTGCTGCTCGGCATGCTGCGGCCCAGCGAGGGCATCGTGCAGGTATTGGGGCACGATCCCGGCGCGGACTTCACCAAAATCCGCCAGCGCATCGGGGTAGTGCTGCAAAACGTGGAGTACCAGATCCTCGCCCCGACCGTTTGGGAAGACATTTCGTTCTCACCCCGGAATTACGGCATGCCGGCGGAGGAAGTCGCGCGGCTCACGGACGCCGTCATGGAGACCCTGCGCATTGCCCACCTGGCGGACAAAGTGCCGCATTACCTTTCGGCCGGCGAAAAGCGCCGCGTAGCGTTGGCGGGTGCGCTGGTGATGCAGCCCGAATTGCTGGTGCTCGACGAGCCGTTCGAGGGTCTTGATCCGGCCTCGCGCAACGACCTCATCGCCCTGCTCAACACTCTCAACCGCGAGCGCGGCACCACGCTTATTATCTCTACCCATCACCTCGACCTGATCCCGGCGATATCCGACGGCGTGTATGTGCTGGACGGCCAGCGCGGCATCGTCTGCCGCTACTGCGTGGAAGACCTCTTTGAGCAGGACGCCATGCTGCGGGAGGCCAATGTTTCGCCGCCAATTCTCAGCGAATTGTTCGGCGAGTTGCGCCAGCGCGGCGTGGACGCCAAGACCCCGATCACCGTCTCCCAAGCCGCCGAGAACCTCATGGCGCTGATCCGCGAAGGCAACGGCGAGCGGCACGGCGCCGACGATACGCCGTAGCCTGGTGCGTGGCGGTCGCTCTCGCTATGGCACTGAACAGGCTGCAGGGCCCTTGACTTTCAGACCACATTATTGACACGTCCGGCTCAAATTGCCTCTATACTCTTGACACTGCGGCATAAAGGGATATACTGACGCTGTAGTGTGTTGGCGTACGTCATGCGACTGGAGGTAGTAGGCGATGAAACGTACAAGCATAGCCATTCCCGCTACGCGACGTAGCTTTCTCGCAGGAACCGCTACCATGGCCGGCGCTTTCTTGGCCGCCTGTGGCGCGGTGCCGGTAGCGGCGCCGGAAGAAGCGCCCAAGGCGGCAGAGCCGGAGGCCAAAGAGGCAGCGCCAAAGGCGGCTGAGGTCACGGAAGTCATTTGGGCCTGCTATAACCTGGGTGAAGAGCGCAACAAGACCCTGGGCGACATGGAGGCGGCCGCAAACGACGTCCTGCAAGGCGAGCGCGTCACACTGACAATTACCCCACCGGGCACCAACTTGTGGGAAAAGTTGCAGACCGAGTTCGCCGGCGGCCAGACAACCTACGATATTGTCGTCAACCAGATCAACTGGGTGCAGGTGGGCGCGGCGCGTGGCCTGTTTGCGTCCATGGACGAGCAGATGGCCCGGGACAATATCGCGCGTGAGGAGTTCCTGGATACGGCGTCGTGGCTCTTCAAGAATAAGCTCTATGCGTTGCCGTTCCAGGTGAGCGGCGAACTGCTCTTCTTCAACAAAGCGATCTTCGATAAAGAGGGCACGGAGCATCCTAACCCCGAGTGGACCTGGGACGACGTCATCTCGAATGCGACCAAATTTACCAAACGCACGGGTGATAAGACCGAGCAATGGGGTTACAACTTCGGCTACGGGGGCATCAACGTGGGTTTGGGCACTTTCATGCTCAACAATGGCGGCCAAGTGCTGAATGAGGCGCGGGACCGCGTGGTGTACGGTGAGGACCAACTAGCCATCGGGGGTGCGCAGGTATATGTGGACTTCATCCTCAAGCACAAGATCGTGCCCTGGGGAGAGGAGCGGAGTGAATTGAGGACTCAGGGCGGCGGTTCGGTGATGGGCAGTGGCGTTGCCGCCATGGACTCGTTCCATATGTACCCCCTCGTGAACGTGGTGGGGAAGATTGGCGACGACCTCGGCATGACCGCCATTCCCAGCGGCCCCGCGGCGCGGACGGTAGAAGTGCACAGCAACTCTTGGTCTATTCTGGGACTGAGCAAGGTGCTGGACGCTGCCTGGAACGTGATGAAGGTTATTGCCGGTGAAGAAGGGCAGACGCTCTGGACGACCCAGAACTATCCCGGCCTGGCGAGCGTCACCGGAGAATTCCAAAAGAACTTCCCCAACTTGGACTTCTCCCCCATTATTGAGCAATGGCAGCAGCACGGACGAGACTTCTTCATTACACCGGACGTAGATGCTTGGCGCAAAGCGGCCAGTGCGGAACTTGAGCCGATGTATACCGGCGAGAAGACCGTGCCGGAAGCCATGAAAGCCTCGGCAGACGCCGCGAACGCAGTCTTGAGCGAGCGCCCGGATGAGTTCAAGTAATCCCAATCCAGCGCAGTGTTTGGAAACTAACCGCTCTCCTCCGCGTCCTCAGTGGCGCGGAGGAGAGCGCGTTAATGGCTGCTGATACGTAGCGCGTGGACGCGCTTAATGGGCGCCTGGCAGTGCAAGGGCGAGGTTCGCTTACAAGCCGTTGCGCGGGGGCTCGTCCCCAATGGTGTCGTATGCGGGGGCAAAGTCCCGCGGGCAAAGTGGCAATGGACACCGTGCCTCGCGTCCCCGGTAGCGTAGGCCTTTCGGCAGAGCGTGTCCTGAGCAATTCGTCAAGCTCAGCACAGGTCTTGCCGAAGTGCTCAGGACAGGTTTGCAACGCCGTATCACGTACGGAGCACAGGCTCTGCGCCCGCCTGTCGGGAACTGCCATTTCCCCTCACCCCGGCCCTCTCCCCTGTACAGACTGGGCTGATAGGTAACAGGTGTTCGGGTTGATAGGTTACACATTTTGATCTCTGAGGTCTATGGATTTTATGCGTTGTATTGAGAAGTACACGTTCCAGACGCCGTCTGTTTGGGTGGGTCGCAGTGCGACCTGTTTGTGAGTGAAGGCTCTGCCAACACGGAGCTTCCTGCCCTGGAAGGAGATGCGGCCGGAGACATCGACGCTGCGCACCTGATCGTCGGGGCTGTATGCAAGGGCAGGCAGGGTCTCGGGGAAGGAGCGTGCACTGGGAGTGTACCGGCTGATGGGAGTGTCGAGGTTCAGGGAATGATGGGGGCGTTCCAGGTTGTAGAATTCACGCCAAGTGTCGAAGGCGCGTTGGCAGTGCTCCAGGTCGGTGAAGGTACGGCCCTGCAGCAATTCGCTCTTCAGCGAGCGGTGGAAGCGTTCGAGCTTGCCGAGGGTTTGGGGATGGTTGGGGCGGCTGTGGCGCACGTTGATGCCCAGGTGCATGAGCCAGACGGTGAAGGGCGTGTAGGGCTGTCCGGCGTTGTTGCCCCAGGGGGCGCCGTTATCCATGAGCATGGCCTGGGGCAGGCCGTAGCCGCGAAAGACTGTGGTGAGGCGGTCTTGCACCGTTGCTCCCTGCTGGTTGGCACAGGCTTGGAGAGCGAGGTTGAAGCGAGAATGATCGTCCAGGAGAGTGAGCGGATGGCAGCGGTCGTGCTGCATGGCGAAATGCCCTTTGAAGTCCAGCTGCCACAACGCGTTGGGATCGGGATATTCAAAGCGCACCTGGGGCGTGTGCTTGGCGCTTTCCGTTTCATCAATGAGCCCAGAGCGCTTGAGTATGGCTTGGATCGTGCTCTTGGCCGGCACGTTGGTGACCCCTTGGTTCTGCAACATTCTGTGCAGCACATGGGCACCCTTGCCCGGATGCGCCAGCCGCAGCGCGATGATGCGGTCCTCCATCTCCCGGCTCGTGCGGTGCGGACACGTGTGCGTGCGGTGCGACCGGTCCTGCAGACCGTTGGCGCCACTCTCCGCGTACCGCCGCAGCGTCTTGTACCCTGTCTTGCGACTGATCCCCATGCGCCGACACAGCTCACTCATGTTCGCCCCGTCAGTCAGCGCCAGGGCGATAAACTCTTCCCGAGCAGACATAAGCGTTTCCACCTTCCACGGCATGGTCATCCTCCTGCTGCAAGATTCTCCATGCCTTTAGGTGTAACCCATCAGCCCGAACAAGTGTTACCCATCAACCCGGTCTATACACTCCCCACGGAGAGGGGGCAGCGCGCGCAATGAGCCTACTGCCTACACTTTAATGCGACAATATTGGGGCTCGTCCCCTGCATCCCAGTGTCGAGGCACGGGGCAGGCTTGGCGCATGCTGGAATCACCGCCCCGGGCAGGGCTATGCGTATTGGCCATCACGGACTTCGTAGCTTCGGGGCATGCCGTGTAGGTGAAGCGCCATTTAGGTTGATCGCCTGGCGAGAAGGGGCGTGAAATCGCACGGCCTACCGCAAGAAGCGGAGAAAGCGCGCGGCGCGGGCGACTTTGCGACCGAGCTGAATGGAACGGTCGAAGTCTTCCTTGATGGTGGGGTCGTTTTCGTACTGTTCCTTCACGTCCTTGACGAGGGTGGAGCCGCCGGCCTTCAGCGCGCGAAAGAGCTTGGACCCCGCAACCGGTTTGGGTACGGGGAAGGGCTCCTTTTTCGCGCGTTTCACGTCGTACGCCGCCCGGTACGCGGGATTGGAGAGGACTTGATAGGCTTCTACCAATGCCCGCATTCTATCTGCGACAGCGGCGGCATCGCTTGCTTCCGCTTCCGTCTGGGCGGATTCGAGCGCGCTGCGAAACGCCGCCTCGATCTCCTCCGATTCGGCATCAACGGAGACGCCGAGGATATCGTAGTAACTCTGCATGACAGAATACTCGCTGCCTTTCGCCCAATCTTTGCGTCGCGGGCGTCCCCTGCCGTCGCCGGCGCAAGCGCTGCGGCTTGTCAATCCCGCGCACGCGGGAATCCAGCCGCTGTGCAGGGGCGCCTGGACTCCGGCCTCTGCCGGAGTGTTGGACACAATCCCTCGACATTACCCCTCTTGCGTACGTCTCCATCATACGCCAAGCAGCGATTAAGGCAACCATCTACCCGGTTTCACACCGGTGAGCAAGAGCGCTAACGCACTTACGGCGCGGCCTTATCTGCCACTGCCTTCTCGCCGGCACTTGGCGGCTTGCTCGATCGCGTCAACAACCTGATCACAAAGAAGCCGCCTACAAGCAGGACCATAAAGACTATGAACAGGATGTCAAGATACTGATCGATGAAGTCCTTGATTGGTTCGCCAAAGAGCGCAATCAGCAGACCGACGGCAAAGAAGCGCGCGCCGCGGCCGACCAACGACGCCAGCATGAAGCGGCCGAAGTGCAGCCGGAACATGCCCGCCGTGACCGTGAACACTTTATAGGGAATCGGCGTGAGCGCTGCGATAAGAATGGCCCACACGTCGTACCGCTGGTATTTACCTTCAACGAACTGAATCTTCTCCTGCGCAAAGAGGCGGTCGACCACCGGGCGCCCGCCCCACATGCCGATCAAGTAGCCGATGCTCGCGCCCAGCAGCGACCCGGCCAGGCAGATGGCGGCAAACACCAGCGCAAAGCTCGGCTTGCCAACGCCCAACGCAATCAACAACGGGTCCGGCGGCACCGGAAAGATGATGGACTCCGCCGCCGACAAGACAAACAACGCCAAGCCGCCAAACGGCGATTCCGCCCAGGCCAATACCCAGTCTACGAGGTCATGCAGAAGGTCAAACAGAGTCTCTACCCTTTGTCTTAGATGAGGTGCTCGATTTGAACGTCGCCCCAATGCCGCTTGAAGTACTCCGCCACCAAGCGGCGGTGGCAATGGTCCGGTTCGTGCTCGCTGCACAAGAGGCAGCTATTGTCCATGGTGGCCTGGAACCTGCTACTGATGCGCCTCGCACCCGTGGGTCGAATGCCTTCAGTCAGGATGCGCCGCGTGTCCAGCAGCGTCAGGAAGTCTCTTTCGTAGGTTTCCCAGTCGATGCTGCCGTCGCGGTAGCCGTCCAGCAGCGCCTTGGTGGGGGCAAGGTCCGGCGCATGAATATACTTCATCCGGCAGATTTTCTGCAGAAGGTACGCGAGATTGTCCTCTCCACCTCTGGCAAAGCCGGCTAATTGCGAAGCATTGTTCAGCCGTACGTCCACCAAGCGTTGCGCACCCGATCCTCGTAGCAATTCGAAGAAATCAGAGGCCGACTTCTTGGTGAAGCCGATGGTGTATATTCTCAATGCGCGTGCTCCAACTCGGTACTCATTAAGCAAGTGTAGGCGCTCCGGATTCCTCGTCCCCGCGCGGGGGCGCACTTTCGCCGTAACCACTATGACCTTGACCAGGCCGCACAAGGGCATGAAAGCCTGCCCCGACCCGGCTGGGGGGGTGGTCGGCTTCCAGACCGTCATTCCCGCTTACGCTCGCCCCGTACATGCGCGGAATTCATCTTCTCTGCGCACATCCTGGATTTCTCGCTCCCGCGCGGGGGCGCGCTTTCGCCGCAATGACGGAGGTTGACGGTCTACTCCCATGGTGATGACGGCAAGTGTCAATGGGAGGAAGGTTCGCGCCAGCGGGCGCCCACGCGCTGCGACTGGCGTGTCACCGCGTCTTCTATCACCGCCTCCCGTGAGCGGAACAGATCGCCATTATGCGGCAATTTGAATGAATCGAGTAGCCGGTTCATCGCATCCCCATGCGTTTCCAAACTGCCGTCGGCGTGGATGTGCGCCACAGCTACGCCGCGCTTTGCCAGCGTTTGGCCGATCAACAGCGTGCGGTGGCAGTCCAACGGCTCTTTCTCGCTGCACATCAGGGCCAGGCGCTGCGCCGGGGGAGCAGCCGTTCGTCCTTCAACACGATCAGCAGCCATTCGTCCTTCAACACACTCAGTAGCCGTTCGTCCTTCAGCACCTTCAGCAGCCATTCGTCCTTCAACACCTTCAGCAGCCGTTCGTCCTTCAGCAGCCGTTCGTCCTGAGCTCGTCGAAGGATGAACGGCTGCTGCATCCAAGACGTACTCGAAACCTTCCTTAAACGCAGCAGTTGCCGCCAGCTTGTCATACATCACGCGCCCATCATCGTCGTAGAAGGCACGTTCCGCCGGTTGGCCGCCAAGCTCTTTGCCCAGAAAGGAGTAGCGAATGCCTGCTTCCTCCAAGAATTCTGCCAAGTGTTCCTTGTTGAAATGAGGTAGATAGCGGCTATACGGCGCCGAGCGCACGTCCACCACCACGTTCACGCCGTGCTGCCGCAGCAGCGCTGCGAATGTGTCGGGCGCGTGATTGGAATGTCCGATGGTGACCACCGGGCAGCTTTCTGCGCTCACGTTTCATTTCTCCACAACGTTCCGACATGGGGCGTGTGCTGCGCCGCCATGGGCTTGGACTCTTCCCTTTGCTAAAGCTCGATGATGGCCGCGACGAGCTTGTAGGCGTGCCCCTGGTACGGCTCACCTAAGCTCACGGTCAGGTAACAATCGCCCAGCGCGTAGGTGTCGTTCGGCCGGTTCAAGTAGGTTTCTTCATAGATGGGATCGGTGACCCAAAGCCGATACTCTTCTCCAGCATACCGGAATTGCGCTTTGATCCGCCGCCTGAAGTTCCCCTGTGCCACTCTCGGCGCGACTACGTCAAGTTCCAGCGCACCAACGCGAATGAGCCGCAACGAACTAGCCAGCGACAGGGCGCGTGCCACCGGCAAACAGTCATTGCGACCGTGTTGGGTGCTGAGACCGTTGAACCAAAGCGGTCCCGGTGGATCTGCAAGCCGCGCAAGTGCCTGCGCCTCGAGGCGGCGCACTTTTCGCCAGCGACGCTGCGGGTCCAGCAGCCAGTTTTCCTTTTGGTGGCCTCTCGGATGCGCTGTCAGCACGGGCAGATCGATGACGTCAAGCAGACGCGGTTCGCTGCCGTCTTGGTACTGCCGCTCGCCTGCGCTCACCGCCTCGTCCGCGCGGTCGCTGACGGGTCGTACCCAGCCGCCGAATCGACCGTCCGCCAGGGCCTCCTTGCCCGCAATGCAACGGTCGCCCACCTTGCGCGAGTTCGCAAGGCACACGATCCGCTTGATATGGGCGTCAGCCATGGTCGTTGCTTGTGCACCGCCGCCTAGTACGTGGGCGGTGCGTAGACGTTGAGCGTGCGCAGGGGTTCGTCGCCGGTGCAGCGCAGTTCGTGGGGATCGCCGGCGTCGATGATGAGGACGTCGCCGGGGGCGAGCGGGTCGGTCTGGTCGCGCACGGTAGCCTCGCCGTGACCGGAGACGACGTAGACGACTTGATCGGATTCCGGATGGTCGCTGGCGTGCAGGCCGCCGGTCCTTTCGCCGGGTCCAAGAATCAAAACGCCAACCTGGCTCTGTGCCGTGCCGGCCACGATGCGAAACAACGATTCCTCGGCAAGCACGGGCGCGACGTTGAGCGGCTTCATACTCCACCTCCGCGAGAGTGACAAAGTTTAAGTAGATCTTAGCGTACCTTGAACGGACGCGTGGAGCAGCAACGGCTTGGAAGGAGAGAATACACGCTTCCTCGTCGGTCGCTGCACGCTGGCTTCGATGGAAAGAGAACCGATCGCGTGTCTACGAGCTGAGACTGCTCAGCGTTCCCTGCGCGTGGCACACCGAGAGGCGTGGTCACCAAAGATCTGTCCGGCGTCCGGCTTATGGGGAGTCGCGAACAGCCGGTCAGTCCGCGCGCTGGAAGACGAGGGTCGCGTTGTGGTCGCCAAAGCCGAAGGAGTTGGAGAGCACAAATTCCAGCGGAGCGTCTATCGAATCGCCAAGTACGTAGTTGATACCGGCGCAGTCGGGGTCGATGGTCTCGGTATTGATCGTCCCCGGGACCTTCTGCTCCTCCAGCATCTTGACGCAAGCAACCGCCTCGAACGAACCCGCGGCCGCGAGCATGTGGCCGGTGCTGGACTTGGTCGCAGAGACGAACGGCCTGTCCCCAAACATCTCGCGCAGGGCCATCGCTTCCACGCGGTCGCCGATCACAGTTGACGTCATGTGCGGGTTGATGGCGCCGATATCCGAGGGCGCCACATTTGCCATCTCCAGCGCGATCTTCATCGTCTGCACCTGGCCGTCGCCGTCGGGTTCGGTGCGCCCGCCGGTGCCGTTTGTGCAGCCGTAGCCCACAAGATAGGCCAGGATGGGGGCGCCGCGGGCCTTGGCGTCGGCTTCGCGCTCCAGAATCATGGCCGCTCCGCCTTCGCCCATCACGAAGCCGTCGCGGTCGATGTCGGCCGGGCGGCTGGCGTGTTTGGGGTCATCGTTGCGGCGGCTCATGGGCCCGCCGCGGGCGGCGAAGACTGCCGTCACCGTCGGCACCACCACGCCGTCGGAACCGCAAGCGACCATCACGTCGGCGCGTCCGGTATGCAGCATCCACATGGCCTCGCCCATGGCAATGGTGCCGGTGGCGCAGGCGACGGAGGGCGTGTAGTTGGGTCCGCGCGCGTGAAACGCCGCCGCAATGAGCGCGGTGGCGGCGTTGGGCATGATGCGCAACACTTCGCTGGGCAGAAACGTCCTGAACTCACCCCGCCCCGTTCGCTGCGAAGCCGATTCCACGTTGGTCACACCGCCGAGACAGTTGCCGGATACCACGCCGCAACGGAATTGCAGTTCTTCCGGCAAGGGCAGCGGAAAGCCGGACTGGGCCAGGGCTTCCAAGGCCGCGGCCAGCGCATACTGGTGCGTGCGGTCCTGGCGGCGCGCGTCATTGTAGATGCGGCGGGGCAGCCCTTTGAAGACGAGGTTTGGGTCGAATCCGCCTACCTCGCCGGAGATTTGTACCGGGAAGTCAGAGGCATCGAAGCCGGCGGTGTGATCAATGCCGGAAACTCCCGCGCAGAGGTTTTCCCAGGACTCCGCAACGCTTTCCCCCAACGGGGTCACCGCCCCAATTCCGGTTACCGCAATGCGCGTGTATTGCACCTGCTTCTCACTCTTCCATGCTGCGACAGCGAACCTCTACCGGTTCCCACGACGGCGGGTCGCGCATGCCGTCAGATCAGGACAACCCGACCCGCTTAATGCTACCCACATTATACGCGTCCGCGCAATTCCGTCGTAGCACTCAGCGCTACACCGGGAAGCGGGAGAACTCTTCGTCCTTCTCGTCGGCGGTTTCCGCGTCATCATCCAGGTCAAAGGGCGGGTCTTCGCCGTCCTCTTCCAGCAGGTCGCCGGCGGAGACAAGCACGTGGCGCACGCGGCCCAGGCCTTCCGGCGCGGTAACGATGCCACGCTCCTCCAGCGTATCGAGAATGCGGTTCGCCTTCGTCGCGCCGATGCCGAGCTGGCGCTGCAGGAAGGACGCCGAGGCATTGTCGTACTGGCAGACCAGCCGGATTGCCTGCCGCACCAGGTCGTCGTCCTTGTTCTCCTGGTGGTTGGCCACGGCTTCCTCGAAGGACTTTTCCGGAACGTACTCCGGCGCGCCCTGATCACGCCAGAACTGCACGATGCGGGCAATCTCGTCATCGTAGACATATGTGCCCTGGATACGGGTGAGGCGGGTGGCCTCTTTCGGCGCAAAGAGCATGTCGCCCTGGCCGATGAGTTTCTCCGCGCCCGCGCCATCGAGAATCGTACGCGAATCGGCCTGCGAACTGACCGCAAAGGCGATGCGGCACGGGAAGTTGGCCTTGATGAGGCCCGTGAGCACGTCCACCGACGGGCGCTGGGTCGAAACCACGAGATGGATGCCGACGGCACGCGCCATCTGCGCCAGGCGGCAGAGGTATTTTTCCACGTCGCCGGCCGCCGTCATCATGAGGTCGGCGAGCTCGTCAATCAATATGACGAGGTAGTGCATCGGCTCCTCACCGGCCTCTTGTTTGGCAGCGTTGTAAGTCTGGATGTTGCGGAAGCCCTCCTGTGCCAGCACCTTGTAGCGCCGCGTCATTTCATCGGCGGCCCACATGAGCGTCGGCACCACCTCGTCCAGGTCGGTGATGACAGGACGCAGCAGGTGCGGGATATCGCTGTAGCCAATCATCTCCACCATCTTGGGATCGACAACCAGGAAGCGCAGCGTCTCCGGCGTGTGCTGCATGAGCAGCGAGCAGATGATGGCGTTCACGCACGCCGACTTGCCCGATCCCGTGGAGCCCGCAATGAGCAGGTGCGGCATGGTGGCGAGGTCGGTGACCCGCGCGTCGTTGGCAACGTCGCGGCCCAACGCCAGCGGCAGCGTGCCTTCATGCTTGGCAAAGGCGGGGTCGCTCATGAACTCCCGCATGGTGACGATGGTGGTGTTCTGGTTGGGAATCTCGATGCCGACGAACGGAAAGCCGGGCACCGGCGCTTCGATACGCACGCTCGTCGCAGCCAATGCCAAGGCCATGTCGTTCGCCAGGTTTACGACGCGGCTTACTTTTACGCCCTGGCCCAGAGTCAGGCGGTACTGGGTGACGGCGGGGCCGCGGATGGCTTCGGCAACCTCCGCAATCACCTTGAAGCTGCGCAATGCTTCCTCGATGATGAGCGCCCGTTGCTCGATTTCCTCGGTGGCTTCCTGCGCGTCTTCGGTAGACGCGGCGGGCGTGAGCAGCTCAGGCGGCGGCAGTTGCCAGCGCGGCGGGGCGTCTGCTGCGTCGGCGTCCGTAGCTGCGGCCACGTCCGTTATGGCCGGTTCGCCTTCAGCCGTCGTTTCCGTGGCTTCGGCGGCGGCGGCCGCATCCGACGTCGCCGTGTCCAACCGGCCATTGTCGTTATTGGCGGTGTCATTCGCGGGAGGAACATTCGAGGCCACCCGCACCGCGAGCGTACGGGGCTGTGGCTTCTCGACTTTCTCGGGCTCCGGCGCACTTTCGCGCTTACGCTGGTAGGCGCCGCTCGCAAGCCCGAAGAGCAGCTTGCTACCTCTCCCCGCAAGACGCACTAGGTACCACACACCGACCAGCACCGCGCGAATGCGGCCCAACGAGATTGAGAAGGAAACGATCGTAGTGATGATGAGCACGGCGAAGAGCACAATGACCGCGCCCGCGAATCCCAGCGCAGTCGTGAGCGGCGCGAGAATCTGCAGCCCGACGGCGCCGCCCACCGGGTACTCTACGGCCATTTCCGGCGGGCCCGCTATCGCCTGCCCAAAGGCCGTGGCAACAAGCACGAGTACCGTCAACGCGGTCAGGGTCTCCCAGCGAACGTAGCGTTCCTGCGTGATGCCGTCCCGGATGAGTTGGACACCCAACACGATGGAGGCCAGCGCGGGCAACGGCGCCATCCAGCCAAAGAGGAAGACGAGCAATTCGTTCCACAAGCCGCTCACCGTGCCGCTCGGCGAAAGCAGCGCAATCACCGAAAGCAAGCCGATGAGAATGTTCAGGACGCCGAAAACTTCGCGCCGCAACGGCGACGGCAGGCGCACCGCGGGGAGCGGCAGGCCGGAGCGGTTGGAAGACGATTTCTGCTTGGCGGTGCTACGACGGGTTGCCATGAGTTGACTCCTCGTGGCGAGCGGCAAGAGACGAGTACGAATATGTGAAGAGGTTGAGAGCTAAGATTAGCCAAGGAATCTATCGAAAAGGGAGACAGAGTACAGGCAAGCCCTATGCCGGCATTCATTGCATGGGCTCACTATTCTCTGCAAACCTGCCCTGCGACCCTTCGACAAGCCTGTACTGAGCCTGTCGAAGTGCTCAGGACAGGCAGGCTCAGAGCCTGCCCCGTACGTGATACGGAGGCGAACGAAATGCCCGTTCGTGATACGGGGGCGAACGAAATACCCTTATGTGATACTGGGGCGAACGAAATATCCGTTAGTGATACGGGCACGAACGAAATACTCGTTCGTGATACGGGGGCAGACGAAATACCCGTTCGTGCTGAGCTTGTCGAAGCACAAATCGACACGGCAAGCTGAGAAAAGTGATAGCTTCTAGACTTCGGTCACAACGGGGAGGATCATCGGTCTGCGGCGGGTTTCCGCATAGAGGAACGAGGAAACCACATCGCGGATCCGTTCTTGGACTTGGCGAATCTCGGCGCGGGGGCCGAGATCGGTTTCCAGACTATTATACAAGCGGTCGCGGGCTTTTTCAATCAGCATTTCCAGGCCCTCCTGCATGAAACCCCGGGAGATGATGTCGGGCCCCGCGAACACGTGCCCGGTCTCCCGATCTATCGCCACGACCACGATGAAGATGCCGTCCTGAGAGAGGTGCTGGCGGTCGCGCAGGACGCTATCGCTAACGTCGCCCACGCCGAGGCCGTCCACATACACGTACCCCGCTTGCGCCCGGCCCACTTTGCGAATGTCGGTCTGGCTGAGCTCGATGATGTCGCCGTCTTCCGCGACGATGATGTTCTCGGTGTCCACGCCGAGTTCGCCGGCCAGGCGCGCGTGGTGCATGAGGTGCTGGTAGCCGCCGTGGATGGGAATGAACGCTTCGGGACGCAAAATGCTCAGGAGCGTCTTGAGCTCTTCTTGTGCGCCGTGACCCGAGACATGGACGTTTGCCACCCGGTCGTAGAGGACGTCCGCGCCCTGGCGAAAGAGCTTGTCGATGGTCTTGCCCACCAGTGCTTCATTGCCCGGTATGGGGCTCGCCGAAATGATGACGGTGTCGTCGGTTTCCACGTTGATCTGGCGGTGGTCGCGGTTCGCGATGCGGCCCAGGGCGGAGGTCGGCTCGCCCTGGCTGCCCGTGGTGATGATGACGACCTCTTCCTTGTTGAACTCATGCAGCCGGTCGGGGCGCACGAGCATGTTCGCCGGCACGTCCAGGTACCCCAACTGCATGGCCATGTTTACGTTCTGCACCATGTTGCGGCCGGTGACGCAGATGAGACGGTCAAATTCGTCGGCGGTGTCCACCACCTGCTGGACGCGCGAAATCAGCGAAGCAAACGTCGTTACGATGATGCGCCCGCGCGCTTCGGAAAAGACCTCCGCAAAGCAGTCGTAGATCACCCGCTCGGACGGCGTGTAGCCTGGCCTGTCGGCGCGGGTGCTATCGGAGAGCAGCAGCCGCACGCCTTCCTGGGCGTATTTCGCCAGCCGCCATATATCGGAGAGTTCGCTGTCCACCGGCGTATAGTCAAATTTGAAATCGCCGGAGTGCACCACCAGGCCGACGGGCGTATAGATGGCCATGCCCACGCCGTCGGGGATGCTGTGGCACATGTGGAAGAACTCGAAGCGGAAGGGGCCGAGCGTGATCTGGTCGCCGGGGGCGATCTCACGCAGTCTGACCTGTTCCTCGAGGCCGTGCTCCTTGAGCTTGACCTCCAGCAGACCAAGCGTGAGTCGCGTGCCGTAGATGGGCGCGTTGATCGAGCGCAGAAAGTAGGGCAGCGAGCCGGTGTGGTCTTCGTGCCCGTGGGTGATGATGATGGCCTGGATGCGGTCCCGCTTGTCTTCCAGATACGAGATATCGGGAATTACCAGGTCGATGCCCAGCATCTCGTCTTCGGGAAACATGACGCCGGCGTCGATGAGGACGACGTCGTCGCCGTACTCCAGCACCATGCAGTTCTTGGCAATTTCGCCCAAGCCGCCCAGGGGGATGATGCGTAGCTTCTTGTCTTCAGACATAAGGTGGGAGTATGTGTGCCGAGGTTATCTGTATAGGGAGGCCCAGGGTCGGGTACGTTTGATTGGGTCCGTCGTGCGGCCCACCATCATGATGGACTTGCCGGTGCGGTGCGTCAAGGAACTGCGATCGCTTTGAGCAGGTGCGGTACCGGCCGCGCTGATCTGGCGTTCTGCCACGGCGCTGGGTACCATGGAGAACGTGGCATGGTGGTGGGCACTCTGTCGGGTGATCTCCGCGGATGCGACGTGCAGCCTAGCCGTCTCTCCGTCTTGCGCCGGAGGCCAGGGTTAGAATGGTAGGAATGAAGATGGATTCCCGCGTGCGCGGGAATGGCGAACAAAGGGGCGCCTTCCTCGCAAGCCGTAGCGCGGGGGCTTGTCCCCCGCATCCTGGCTGCAGGGGAAGCGAAAGCAGACGCCGCCCTGCCCAATCGCACCCGAACCGGTTGTAACCACGAATCGTGTACTGAGTAGGCTCTGAGCATTTCGGCAGGCTCAGTTCCGGATTGTCGAAGAGTGAACGACATTCGCGCGACGTGGAGCTTACCTGCCAATCCGGCGCGTGCCGGAGTCCAGGAGCGTCGCTGAACTTCAGCACATGAATGTACCAAAGGGAACCACAGAAGAGATAGAGTCCGCGCGCCCCGCGGGGGGCGAGTATTAGCGGGAACGACGACCAGTATGACGTAGCGGGGATGCGTTTCCCCGCCAGCAAGGAGAGTGTGGAGTAATCCATGAGAGCGCATATTGCGGTTTTGCCCGGCGACGGGATTGGTGTGGAAGTGGTGGCCGTGGGCACGCGCGTGCTCCGGCACATCGCAGATTCATATGGGCACACGTTTAAGGTGTCTGAAGGCAGCATCGGCGGTATTGCCATCGACGCCACCGGCTCGCCCCTGCCGGACGCCTCGCTTGCCCTCTGCAAGCAGGCCGACGCCACCCTCGTGGGCGCGGTGGGCGGTCCCAAGTGGGACGTAGGCCCGCCGGAAGCGCGACCGGAATACGGCCTGCTGCAATTGCGCAAGGAATTGCGCGTCTACGCCAATCTGCGCCCCGTGAAGTTGTTTCCCACGCTGGTCGACTCGTCGCCGTTGAAGCGCGAGATCGTGGAAGGCACCGACCTCCTGGTGCTGCGCGAACTCACCGGCGGGCTCTACTTTGGCCGGCCGCGCGGTCGTAGCACCAACAAGCAGGGCATTCGGGTCAAGGATACGCTGGCGTACACGAGCGGCGAGATGGAGCGCATCATTCGCCTGGGGTTTGATCTGGCCCGCCTGCGCCGCAAGCAACTGGCCTCGGTGGACAAAGCGAACGTGCTGGCGAGCAGCGGCCTGTGGCGGGAGATCGCGGAACAGGTGGCCGCGGACTATCCCGACGTGACCGTGGAGCACATCCTGGTGGATGCCTGCGCCATGCACCTGATCAACGAGCCGCGCCGGTTTGACGTGCTGGTGACCGAGAACATGTTTGGTGACATCCTTTCGGATGAAGCCTCCGTGCTTACGGGTAGCCTGGGCATGTTGCCGAGCGCCAGCCTGGGACGCGGACGCCGCGGCCTCTACGAGCCGGTGCACGGCACGGCGCCGGACATCGCCGGTCAGGACAAGGCAAATCCCCTGGCGGCCATCCTCTCCGTCGCCATGCTCTTACGCCATTCTCTGGGCCTGGAGAAAGAAGCGGCGGCGGTCGAAAGTGCCGTGGAGGACGTGCTGGCGGCGGGACTCCGTACGCCGGACCTGGCGCGCGGCGCGGCCGGTGAACATGCGGTCGGCACGGAAGCAATGGGCGCGGCCGTGTTGGAGCGGATTGGATAGAGTGACTGAACCGTTCGCTCACTTCTCTTGTCGATACGCTGTATCGAGTACGGGGCAAGCTTTGCGCAGTTCGACAAACTCCGTACAGGCCAATCGAAGGTCAAACGCGATGACAAGGGGCGCGGGTCTAACCCGTCACTCCGGCGAAAGCCGGAGTCCAGGGCACACGGTCAAGATGGATTCCCGTTTTCACGGGAATGACGGATCGAGAACGGCTTCTCGTGTAATCGCTAATTCCGTCACTCCGGCTTTCGCCGGAGTTCAGGGCACACGGACAAGATGGATTCCCGTTTCCACGGGAATGACGGATTAAGAACGGCTTTCCGTGTAGCGCGGGGGCTTGTCCCCCGCCTCCTGGATGCCTGCAACCGGTACGCACGACTGACGCAGGCAACCAATCTCCCCGTTCGCCCTGAGCCTGTCGAAGGGTGAACGGCTTGAACGTGCGACCGGTCCGTCCGTCTCTCCGGCGAAAGCCGGAGTCCAGGGCTCGCGGACAAGATGGATTCCCGTTTTCACGGGAATGACGGATTGAAAAAGGCTTTCCGTGTAGCGCGGGGGCTTGTCCCCCGCCTCCTGGATGCCCGCAACAGGTGCGCACGACTGACGCAGGCTACCATTTTCCCGTTCGCCCTGAGCCTGTCGAAGGGTGAACAGCACAAGGGGGCGAGGGGCCCATCCGTCTCTCCGGCGAAAGCCGGAGTCCAGGGCTCGCGGAGAAGATGGATTCCCGTTTTCACGGGAATGACGGATATAAGAACGGCTTTCCGTGTAGCGCGGGGGCTTGTCCCCCGCCTCCTGGATGCCTGCAACCGGTACGCACGATAGACTCAGCCATTGTGGATTCCGCGCCCCGTGCGGAGGCGGGTCTTCTTGGGAATGACGGATCAACCGTTCCGTACCGCATACAAACGGCGTGCGGGCCGAGTAGACACAGGTTGCCGATTGTAGGGGCACGATATATCGTGCCCCTACAGGGACTCACAGGAATAGGCTCGTCGCCGGCGTAACGAATTGACGTCTGGCACATCTCGCTGTTATGGCGGAAAGGACTGGGGAACCATGGATCTTGGCCTGAAAGGCAAAGTAGCCGTCGTTACCGGCGGCAGTCGCGGCATCGGTCGCGCCACCGCGCTCACGTTTGCGGCAGAGGGAGCGGACATTGCCATCTGCGCCCGCGGCAGCGAGACCTTGGCAGAGACTTTGGCGGAGATCCAGGCGATCGGCGTGAACGTCTATGGCAGGGCCGTGGACGTGACCAAGCGAAACGAGGTAGAGGCCTTCATCGACGCGAGCGCCGACACGCTGGGCGGCATTGACATCCTCATCAACAACGTCGGCGGCTCGGTGGGCAAGGGGCTGATGGACTCCACTGACGAAGAGTGGTTCGACACGTTTGACCTCAACCTCTTCCACGCCGTGCGAACCTCCCGCGCGGCGGTGCCGCACATGCGCCAGCGGCGCAGCGGTTCTATCGTCATCATTTCGTCCATCTCAGGTTTGAAGCCTGCCCCGGGCAGCCAGTACGGCGCCGCCAAAGCGGCGGAGGTTTTTGTCAGCGGCGCGCTGGCCATGGAGCTTGGGCCGGACAACATTCGCGTGAATACGGTCAGCCCCGGCTCGATCCTCTTTCCCGGTGGGGGCTGGGCGCAGCGTCAACACGACGACCCAGCAGGATTCGGCAAGTTTGCCGTAGAGGAGTATCCGCTCGGCCGGTTAGGCAAGGCAGAGGAAGTGGCGCGGGCGATTGTGTTCGTGGCGTCGCCTGCCGGCAGTTGGGTCAACGGGACGAATATCTCGGTGGACGGCGCCCAACAGCAACCCGGCATGTTCGAAAAAGGCCCGGTGTGGCGGTAAGAGCCCTCCCAATCGTCGTAGGGGCACGATATATCGTGCCCCTACCAGCGGGGCCTGGAGCCTCACTCTGTCCGTCATTCCCGCGCACGCGGGAATCCATCTACTCTGTGTCCCGTTGGTCTCCCGCCACCAGACGCAGGTTGCAAACCTGCGCTACAAGGGAGATAGAAGCACGCAGGTTGCAAACCTGCGCTACCGGGGTCATAGGTGCACGCAGGTTGCAAACCTGCGCTACCGGAAGATAGAAGTGCCCCACAAGCGGCGAGCTGAACGCCAACCCACCCTCAAACCTCGGGCTGCACCTCATTTATCAGCCCTACGAGGCCGTAGAGCGCCACGATGTAGCCGTACCAGCCGAAGCCCTGCACCACGCCGCGCGCCGCCGCGGAGATGATGGAGTGGCCGCGCCAGGCCTCCCGCGCGTACAGGTTGGAAAGATGCACCTCAATCACGGGAAACGGCATGGCCTTCAGGGCGTCGAAAAGCGAGGGGCTGTACTGGGTGAGCCCGGCCGGGTTCAGCAGCGCGCCCTGGGCGTTGTCGATGTTCTCGTGCAGGAAGTCGAGCAGCGCGCCCTCGTGGTTAGACTGAAAGCAGATGCAGTCGAACCCGAGCCTTTCGGCCTCTTTCGTCACCTGTTCGTGTATCTGTTTCAGCGTCACCGTGCCGTAGATCTCCGGCTGGCGGCGGCCGAAGAGGTTGAGGTTTGGCCCCCCAACCACCAGGATGCGTTTCGGCGGACCTTCTTGTGCCATGTATCTGCTCCGTTCTTGGCTTGGGATATCTCCAGTGGCGGTTCCATAGAACACCGAGTCAATGTCGGCTGTGGACCTGAAATCTGCTGCCCGTAGGCAAGTAGCCGCGCCTGCCCGTATCGCCGCGCGGGACTAGGCAGTGTCACCACCATTGCCGTCAGCGGCGGGCGAAACGCCTTCCACCCACACCTCGCCGTCGGCGTAGGCTTCTTTCTTCCAGATGGGCACGGTCTCCTTGAGGCGGTTGATCGCAAATTCGCAGGCCTCGAAGGACTCCTTACGGTGAGGCGTTGCCACCGCAATCGCCACCGAGACCTCGCCGATCTCCAGCTTGCCGATGCGGTGCAGCATGGCCACCTGGCATTCCGGCCATTGGGTATAGACTTCCACGGCAATCTTGCGCATCTCGGCCTCCGCCATCTCCGGGTAGGCCTCGTAGCTGAGGCCGGTGACGTGCTTGCCCCGCGCGTGGTTGCGCACGGTGCCGGAGAACGTCGCCACCGCGCCGTACGCGTCCGTGAGTACGTGGGGGATCAGTTCGTCAGCCGTGATCGGACGCTCGAGAATCCGGAAGTGCCCGGTCTCGACCTTCTCGGCTGCAGTCGCGACCGTTGCCTTTACCATGGACATTGATTCACTGCTCCGTGTTGTTGGGTCTTCAAGAGACTATGCATCGACTAGCGGGCTGCCGCCGCTCACCGGCGGAATGAAGGCTACTTCGTCGCCGGCGTGGAGCACCGTATCCGCTGACGCATAGGCGCGGTTTACCGAAAACGACACCGCCGCTCTTGCGCCTGCCAGTCCCGGATTCTCGGCAATGAGCCGGTCGAGCACCTGCCCAACGGTCGTGCCGGCGGGAATCTCTTGCGTGAGGGTGCTGCTGCCCAGGGTCTCGCGAAACATGGCAAAGAGCCGTAGGGTAACGGTTACGGTCTCTGCCATGGCGTGCCATCCTCTCCTGCCGGTTCTTGCACCCAGTATACCAAAGCCGTTTGCAATCGCCGGACTTTACAAAGCTTGACAGACACACAATCCCCCACGATACTACGCGGAAAGGAGGATGCCGCGATGGCAGACCAAGCGGCCCCGGCCCAACCGGTCCTGAGCGACGAGCAGATTGCGGCGTACTATGAGCAGGGCTATCTCGTGCTCCCCAACGTGCTTTCCGCTGATGAGCTGGCGAGTCTGCGCGCAGCCGCCGCTGCGCTGGACGAGGAGCGGCTCCAGCGGGGCGGCGCGGAACGCACGGTTGCCATTCACGACGTGATCTTCCTGCAGGAAGCCTTCATGGAAGCCGCGCATCATCCGGCGCTCATCGGCGCATCCGTGCAGCTTATCGGCGAGAACCTGCATCTGATCCAGGCGCGGGTCCACTGGAAGCCCATCGCCAAAGGCGAAGGCGCCGTGGCTTGGCACCAGGACTATCCCTTTCACCCTTTGACCAATTACGACGTGCTCGCGGTAACCTTCTTGCTCGACGACACGACGGTGCAAAACGGCGCGTTGCAAGCCATCCCCGGCAGCCACAAGCGAGGCCCTGTTAGCCACCATGATGCGGACGGCATATTCGTGAGCCGCTGCACCAACGCTGACGACTACGCCGCCGACGTCGCTCGCGGCAACCTGTTCGACCTGGAAGGACCCGCCGGCAGCATGACGATTCACCACGGCAACCTGCTGCACTACACGCATCCCAACAACAGCGATACCCCGCGGCGGGCGCTGGTGTACCAGATCGCCGCCGGCGACGCGGCCCTGCTCGGCGGCAACTTCTTCAAGGTCTGGCCGGTCTATTTGCATGGCAGCGATCCTTTGGTTGCCCGCTTTGAAGACGGCAGTATCCAGCGTTTGCCCCAGCCCTTTCGCAACCTGGGAGGACTGGACTCGTAGATCGGTGCCTGGTCGTTGACTTTAACGGAAACTGCGCCCTATGATTAAGGCGCAAGCAATATCGTTGCGCGGCGCGAGCAGAATCTGTTGTGCGACGCAGTCACGAGTGTCGCGCGGCGCGAGCAAAAACGTTGCGTGGCGGGGGCACGAGTGTCGCGCGGCGCTAACCGAGATGGTGCGATCGTTCATTGGGGGAACCGCTAAGGATTGACTATGTCTGCGGAACGCTATCTTCAGATAGGTGAGGTAGCGGAGCAACTGGGACTCACACCGCGCACGCTCCGGTACTACGAGGAAATTGGCTTGCTCGATCCACCTTCCCGCATGGAAGGGGGCTTCCGGCTATACTCGGACACGGATATCGACCGGCTTGAGAATATTGTGCAACTCAAGCGGTTGTTGGGCTTTTCGCTGCGTGAAATCAAGCAGGTGGTGGAGGCGATGGAGTCGCTCAAGCTATTGCGGCAGGAGAGTAAGCAGGCGTCCGACCTGGAAACCAAGCGCGATTCGCTGCGCAAGGGGTTGGACATCCTGGAGCAGCAGGTAGACGTGTTGGACGGCCGCATGCGCCAGGTGGCCGAATTGCGCGACCAGTTCAACCAACGGTCTCTCCGCGTGCGGGAGCGGCTAGAGCAAATCGAAGCCGAACTCCATGCCGTTGTGGTGGAGACTTCCTCGTAGAGCCCATCCGGGCCCTCACTTCCGGACGCGCCCGGAAGCTCTCATCGTCTTTCATGCCACCTGCTGGCAGGGCCGGCTATGATTGTTCGGGGTACCTCTTCGTTCCGTCATTTGTATGTTAAACATGGCGGACAAATGCGCGAATGTAACAGGGTAACGTGAGGGGCGCATTATCCGTCATTCCCGCGAAAGCTCGCCCCGTGCCGGGGCGCGGAATCCATCTTCATCGTGCGAGGTTTAGCGTGTGCGGAGCGGGGGACAAGCCCCCGCGCTACAGGGAATGCTTCGCAACCGGGATGTGTGCCTCCCAAACCGTCATTCCGGCGCAAAGCCTGCCCCGTACCACGATACGGGGCCGGAATCCAGTGACTATGCGATGCGCGATCTCAGCAGGCCACGGATAGTCGTTCTGCCTGGGTTTTACGCACTAATCAGATGCTCTCTGCCTCTCCCGCAGAAACCGCGCCGCTCCGGCCCGTGCTAGTCCGTTCACGCGCAAACGAAATCGTGGTCTCGCGGCGTGTGCGTGCTCTTTTGAGGTGTTACCAAGAGCCTCCTCCAGTGCTTGAAGGATCGTGCAGGCGCGAACGCCCGGGGAGGGTCCATCTCGCTTGTGGGAGACGACGAGGCGAGAATACGTACGGTTAGGCGGGCCATATACCGCGCCTAAAGGATGCTTCGCATGCCGATAGAGAAACAGACGACAATGACGCCGGAGTCTTTTCGCCAAACCCTTGACGCCTTGCCGCGGGCGCAATTGGCCTATCTCCCCACGCCGCTTGACTTCTGCCCGCGTCTCACGGCACACCTCGGCGGTCCCGAAATCTCCATCAAACGCGACGACCTCACCGGCCTGGCCCTGGGTGGCAACAAGACCCGCAATCTTGAGTTCCTCTTTGGCGAAGCGCTGGCTTTGGGCGCGGACTGCATCATTACCGGCGCGTATCCGCAATCGAACCAGTGCCGGCAGACCGCGGCGGCCGCGGCGAAACTGGGCCTGAAGTGCTACCTGGTGCTGGGAGCGCTCAGGCACCGGGCGGAGATGCAGGGCAATTTACTCCTCGATCACCTCTTCGGCGCGCACGTGGAGATTGCGCCGGACGCCGACGACGTTGGCGTGCAGAGCATCATCGACGAACGCGTGGCAGGCACTCGAGGCTCAAGGCAGGCGGCCTTTCCGTTTCACGAATAAGTACCCCGAACTGGCGGTCAAGTCAGTGGCCGGCTACCTGAGCGGCATGCTGGAATTGCACGAGCAATTGCAGGACCTTCCGGAGATGCCGACAACCATCGTCGTGACCTCCGGTTCCGGCTCCACCCACACCGGCATTGCCGCCGCGGTCAAGGCGCTGGGGCTGCCGTATCACGTCACCGGCATTTCAATTCGTCCGCAGAATCCGCCGCAGCGCGAACGCATCGCGACTCTCTCCCAAAACGCGGCGGCCCACTATGGCATCCCCTGCGCTCTGACTCCTCAAGAAGTCGACGTGCGCGAGGAGTACTATGGCGACGGACACGGCGTCACCACCGCCGCGGGCCGCGAAGCCGTGCACACCGTCGCCCGCACCGAGGGCATCCTGCTCGACCTGACGTACACCGGCAAGGCCATGTCCGGCCTCATCGACCTGGTACGCAAGGGCACGTTCAAACAGGGCGAACGCGTCGTTTTCGTGCACACCGGCGGCATTCCGTCAGTGTTCGCCCACGCTGATGAGGCGCTGGCGTAGCATCGAACCGCAAAGCCTGCACCGTGCGGAAGTTCGTGGTTCGGCATGTCGTGGGTACCATTCCCTCGTTACCCACACGCGCCCCTGCTATGGGAAAGCCGGTGTCGGCAGGAGGCATGGTAAGATACCTTGCGCAAGGCATGGCGCACAGCCATCTCCATCGTTGGTTGTCAGCGGGATTCGGCCCCATGGAACCTGCGCAAGGAATGCGTGCATTGACCAATCTTTGATCTCTCGACGCATACGCGGCATTTGCGGCAAATTTGGAAAGAGGAAACAAATCCATGAACCCTGTGTCAATGGCGGAAACACAACAGGAACTCTTGGCGTCCAGCCGGCAACTCTTTCCGGGCGGCAGTTCCGGCTTGTGGCGGTTGCCGGACGAGTATCAGATCGTAGTCACCCACGGGCGCGGCAGCCACGTGTGGGACATGAACGGCAGAGAGTACATCGACTGCATCCTGGGGTCGGGACCGGTGCTCATCGGTCACGCCCATCCCGCGGTGGTGGCAGCGGTGCAGGAGCAGGTAGCCAAGGGCGCCACGTACTTTCTGCTGAACGAACCGGCGATCAGGCTGGCGGAAAAAGTGGTGAATGCCGTGCCGTGCGCCGAGCAGATCCGCTTTGTGAGCACCGGCACCGAAGCGACCTTCTACGCCGTGCGCATCGCGCGGGCCTACACCGGACGCAACAAGGTGCTGAAGTTCGAGGGCGCGCTCCACGGCGGCAACGACTACGCCACCTTGAGCACCGCGCCGCCGCACACGAGCGATTACCCCCACGGCATTCCGGACAGCAGCGGCATCCCGGCGCAGGTGCAGGAGCAGGTGCTCATCTCGGAATTCAATAATCTCGACCTGACGCGCGACCTGGTGCACCAACACGGCGACGACCTGGCAGCCATCATCATGGAACCGCTCCAGCGCGCTCTCAATCCGGAGCCGGGATTCTTGGCAGCGGTGCGCGACCTCGCCCACGAGGTGGGGGCGCTGCTCATATTCGACGAAATCGTCACCGGCTTCCGCCTGGCCTGGGGCGGCGCGCAGGAGTACTACGGTGTGGAACCGGACCTGGCAGTGCTGGGCAAGGCGCTCGGCGGCGGCTATCCGCAGGCGGCGGTGGCGGGGTCTGCCGAAATTATGGAAGTGGTGTCGTCCGCTATTCGCGGCACGCCGCGCTACGTCTGGATGGGCGGCACGTTCAGCGGCAATCCTCTGAGTGCCGTGGCCGGCCTGGCCACCCTGGGCGTGCTGCAAGAAGAAGGCAGCTTTGCGCGTTTGCGGGAAATCGGCGATCAGGTGCGCGGCGGGCTGGAAGACCTCGGCCGGGAGTTTGGCGAGCCGCTCCAAGCCATCGGCGCGGGTCCGCTGCTCCAGGTCTTCTTCGGCGAAGGTGAGTTGCGCAGCTACCGCGACTGCCTGCAGACCGACAACGACAAACGCATCGCTTTCGCCCAAGAACTGCTCCGCTCCGGCATCCTCACGAACCCCGGCGAAAAGCTCTACTTTTCCCTGGCCCACACCGATGAGGACATCGGCGAAATCCTCGGCCGCGCCCAGACTGCGCTAAAGACGGTGCAAGAGGGGCAGGAAGCAAGTTAGCCAAACACTGGATTTGTGTAGCCTTCAGGCCACACTGACTTCCATGCAGGCGATTGATTGGCTGCTAGAAGAGACCAAATTGCTGAACGTGCGGTTCGCAGACCTTAATGCCCAAATGCTCTGAGTAGTCCCACAACGACTTGTCATAGGTATGGACTTCAACTGCGCTCATGAACTGTGCAGTAGCAAGGTGTATGCAATCGCGTGGGTCCTTCCTGAGGTAATTCGCCAGACCAATTCGCATTACGTCTCGCGCGCGTCGTGCAATAATCTGGCTAAACTCAACAAGTAGTACGACGCTATCGTCTAGGAACATACTATCTATTCTGCTAAGTTCAGCCTCATCGAGGGCTCGGTTTAGTCGCTCTTGTTCCGTGTGCGCGACCTCAGTGATTGTGAGCGTTGACGTGATAATCTTGTAGTCTCCGCTGTTTTCTACCTCCGTGAGAATGCCCTGCAGCGTATCGATGTGCTCTGCTGATTCATTGATATAGTGAAGAAAACAATTGGCGTCCCAGTAAACGTACCTTGGTGCAACCGCCATACCGCCTCCTACTAGGAATTGGCCACATTTCGCAAAGCGCCCCGCGCCTCACGGTAAGAGCCAGGTGCAGCGGAGGGTATCCTATGGATTGCGCGTATATTCCTAATCTGCGTAGGGATGCCGGTCTGTGGGTCGCGCCGAACCAGCCCCTCGACGGCTACCCGTTCCCGCCAGAGCCGTCGCGCTTCGTCTGCTTGTTCGGACGAAAGGAAGCAGGTTACGGCTGAGTCAAAGAGACTGTCGTACAGCATGAACTTTAGGTTCTGGCGGTCAGAAAGCGTTCGTATACGTCCTTCGACCGTCCCAAACGAATCTACGGCGACTGACCTATCCTGGCGTTCAGGCGGCTCCCGAACAATGTGCTGCCCACTAGGAGTTGTAAAGTGAATAGCCGTTACTTCGTCGCTTAGCAGAGATGCAATAGAAGTGGCACGGCGGCGTACGTCTTCTGAATAGGGTATCTCAGAGTGATTTTGTAAGGCCCGGCCAATTAAGGAATACGCGGTTACAATCGGTGAAACGTCCGTCGGATCGTCGGCGGTTCCCTGGATCGTTGTTACTGCACTTGAGGCCGAGAGACCGACGACTTTCCATTGGACCGTAGCAGGACTGCCGGTAATCTCAGAACTAAGAGACTTTAGCAGTTCATCGAGCTCACTAACGGCTGTGGCGAAGTCTGTGAACGGCACTACACCATCTAGTTTCAATGTGACATTGTCGTTTTGCGCCGACATTTCACACCTCTTCGGGACACAATACACACCTTCTGTATATCATAGCTGGCTCCTGTCAGTTACTGCCATTGCCCTCAGCATTTGCTAGGGTAAGCTTCACTAGAATTGTCCAGTTCGCGTTGGCACTGGTTAAGGAATGGGTTTCTACTTCAGGCTCTCGCAGGCGGTGCCGTCTTTATCTCTATCCAGCCGGTTTGGGTCCGACTTGTCTGCTTCCAGCACGGCCTGGGCCTGCCACTGGTACTCGAAGTCACCGCAGTTGTATTCATCCCCTTTGCCGATGTATTGTTGCGCGTCGAAGTCACGCTGCGGCGTGGCGATGGGCGCGGGCACCGGTGAAGGCGTGGCCGGAGGCGGTGGAGCGGGAGGTGGGGTAGGCGTCGGCGCAACGGTAGGAGCGGTCGCAGGCACAGGGACGGGCGACGGCGTGGCGGTAGGAAGAGGGGAAGGAGAAGGCAAGGGTAACGGAACTTCCGTTGGCAAGGGAGATGGTGTAGGTAGCGGCGTAGGCTCGGCAGTTGGCACAGGAGCCGGTGCAGGCGTTCGCGTAGGGAGCGGCGTAGCGGTGGCCCTCGCCGGGGCCGTAATCGTTGCGATCAACACAGGGGTAGACGTGGGCTCCACTACGGCTGTGGGCGCGGCAACTGCCGCCTGACCGCTCTCGCCGTTCCCACCACACGTAGGCACACTCACGCAGGCGCTAACGAAAGCAACCAAAGCGATACTGGCGACGACCTGCTTCCAGCGTGTGCCGGCACGAAAAACTGAAACTCTGCGTACACGACTCATGAGTCACTATCGCTCTCGTGCAAAAAAGAAAAACCCCCGTCCCGCATGGACAACGGAACAGGTTCCTCTTGGAAGCGGCCCTTGGCTAACTCCACATCCTCGCTGCCGCGCGGTCATCGCGCCACACGCTTTTCAAGCATCTACGTAAACTGTTGCAACAACACGCACACAGACACCAGGTGGTGTTGGTAAGAATCGGGTAATGTGCGTCTCGGCTAGCGCAGAGTCTTCCGCAATGCGCGACCGGCCGCCTTGCCGGCCACGCGGCGCACAATGCGCTGTCCGATGCGCCCTCGCCGCACGGCGTTTACGTCGCCGAGCAGCCGCGCTACCACGTAGAGTAGAGACCGAAAATTCATGCGGCACGCCTTCTGTCAGGTGTCACTTGGGGCCAGCTTACCATAGCCGCGTACACGGCGAGTCTTCTCGCGCCGAGAGAATAAGACGACAGCGGTAGGGCGCGGTGAGGGTTACTTGGGCGTTGCCCCAGCTCGTGCTCGGCCCAGCGAGCCAAGGTGATTTGAAGTGAAGCCCCTAGGGAATGCCCCACAGCCTCCACTGTAGTTTCCTTCCCTTAGTTCCGATCTGGAGGGTTCCACGGCACAACAACAAGGCCGGGCCAGGTCCGGCGCCAGCGCTCGGCCTTCTCCTCATATCGCCCTGGCAGGTTAAGAAAACGACCAGGCAGGTCGTCCACACAGTTGGGACGGACGACCATCCCGAACACATCGTCAAAGCCGAAAGGGGCGTACACGTCGTAGCCGCCGGGCGTTTGGCGCAGTCCCAGGGCGGAACAGCAGTGGAGAAAACTATCGATGCCGCTTCTCGTACTGAGGAGCGGCTGGCGGGGAAGGCCGAACTTTCCGGGATACCAGAGATGGACGCGGGCTTGATTGCGCACTTCGACGTCGACGCCCAGGTCGGCGAAGGCCGTTGCGCAGCGCCGTATTATCCGGTCCTCTCCCTCCCAACTGAGGTCGTCAAGGTCGCAGTAGAGGACATCGTAGTCGGTGATGCCATGGCCCGGCGGGAAGCCGCTCACATGGTTCCAAACTGTCTGACAGAGGGAACCTGCGGCAAGATATGCGTCCGGCAGATCGAGATCCGCCAACCGTTCCACCAGCACACGGATGGTTTCATGCCCGAGGACGATATCGAGAAACCGCGCTTGGAGGTCTGATTGCATATGCGCCACGCCTCCCGGAACGCTCGTGTCCACCTGAGGTTTCACCACCACGGGGTGGCGGATATGCGCTTACGAAGCGGCCGGCAGGGCACCCTTGGCTACGTTCGCAAGCTCGCAAAATGCCGCGCTATCTTCCACGGCGAGTTGTGCCAGGATCTTGCGGTCCAGGGTGACGTTGGCTTCGCGGAGGCCGTGCATGAAGGCGCTGTAAGAGAGCCCGTTCTGGCGCGCGGCGGCGTTGATGCGCACGATCCAGAGCCGGCGCATTTCGCGCTTGCGGGTGCGGCGGTGGCGGTAGGCAAAGGCCATGCCGCGCATCACCGCTTCATTTGCCGTCTTGTACAGGCGGCTGCGCCCGCCCCAATAGCCTGAGGCTCGCTTCAGTATTTTCTTGTGGCGTTTGTGGGAAGTAACGCCGCGTTTTACTCGTGGCATGGTCTTTCTGCTCTTTACGTGTTGGCTACGCTTCTCTTGGTGGTTCGACTCACGTGGCTTTGGGTGATCCCCCTCACCCTAACCCTCTCCCCAGGGAGAGGGAACCGGCTTGAATTAACAGTGCTTGCAGGGGTTCAGCGCAAATGGCGGGGGACAAGCCCCCGCGCTACAACTCTTCATCCGTCATTCCCGCGAAAGCGGGAATCCATCTGCTCCTTATCCCCGAAATACGCTAACAGTCTCACCGGAACGAAACGGGGAACAGAACCGCGCAACGGTCATTTCGCAATTCCGCGGGGCTTGTTCCCCGCGCTACCGTCCGTCGTTGCTTTGCAGTTTCGTTTCAGGTGCACTCTCCCGCTGGTTCAACCATTGGCCCTTCGACAAGCCTGTACTGAGCCTGTCGAAGTGCTCTGGGCGAACGGTAGGCTCAGGACAAGCGCCGGCAATTGGCGCCTACTTGATCCCCGCGCCGGGAAGGAGAGTCTTCACGCGCTTCCGCTCGCCGTCGGGCGCCTCGAAGTAATGCGTCGTCATGCGCAGCGTGCGCGGTTGCTTCTTGCGGCGCAAGTGATTCATGCTCCCTTTCGGCCGCATCAGCTTGCCGGTGCCGCTGACCTTGAAGCGCTTGCGCGTGCTCTTGTGTGTCTTCATTTTGGGCACGTTACTATCACCTCTCTTCATAGAGGAATTGGACTTTATCTTATCATACACAAAGGAGCGCACACAAACTTCAGGCTATCCCAGAGTCAACTGACAGTACCCTCCTCCTCAGTCAAGACTGAAGTCTATCTCACTTGATGGCGCTGTGAATGTACTGGGGTACTAAATTCACAGTCTTGCTAATCAGTGCATATCGGCTCAGAGTAATCCAAATGTAGCTGGGGTCAGATTGCCTCCATCGTGAGATGGAAGTCAACGTGATCCGTAAGAATCTCGGTCTGGCGCGCTCTTTGAGCCTGCCATCGGAATCGAGCATTCGGGCCACAGCATGAGTGTCGCATCGATGTATTCTCGGGAGGCCACTACCGCCCCGAGTCGGTACCTGTTGCCTTCAAGAAGCATGCCACGATCATTGGCTCTTAGTCCATCTTGAATGTGCTCAGATGCAGCAGATGTGTAAGCCCAGAAATTGTCTACGTACTCTTGCAGTTCATCCGTCTCCTGGGACAAGGGAAACCTCTGAGAGAGGTCATAGCTGATTAGGTAAAGCGTTCCGGCATGGTGATCAACTGACTCTCTCCAATTTTCATCCGTGTAATACTCCGGGTCTTCGGCAGCCTTCCTAAACAGCAAGTCCAATTCTGCGTTGGTTGCATCAAACCATAACACCGCTGCATCGACCTCTTCTATGTAGACTCTTTCTGAATCTGTCGGACAATTGTTACGTTCTCTGTACGAGTTGACAATAGCAACAACCAGTACAATGCAAATTACACCGGAAATGACCACTTTCCAAGAAAGCGCCACCCAGTCCGTCTTGACTTCGCCTTCCATTTTATCTCCTAGACTATAGCTTCCTATTCGATTTCTGCTTCCATACACAGTGTGGCATTATGGTTTAGGGATGGGGTGACAGGGTTACGGTAGGATTCACCGTGCGGCCAAGTGACACATTGAGTGGAAGTAACTAGCTCATGACCACTATTGAATTCATGAGGTAAAGGACTTTTGCATGCCTGTACATCGTAGAGATCTAGAAATCTGCTTGAAACCAACTGGAATTGATACTTGGTCACTTATTTCATTGTGTCACGACTTTGCTGCAGTAGACGAACACTCCCCTACAGCCGCACTCCTATTTCATATACTCCTTGGAATGCTGAACGAGAATGACCAGGACCGTGTCAAGTCATGCTTTGAGGATCACAGCTTCTTAGTTAATGAAAGAGCCTCAAAGGATGCCAAAGTGCTACTGGAGAAGATACGATCCGAAGGCCTCGGCTGACCTTTCACCAAATTGTCTGGAGCCTGTAAATCAAGCTGGCTTCTTCCTGACTCGATTGTAAGGTAACTTTCACGCACTCCTAAATGTCCCCCACATGCTGTTTGGGAGAAAAGGCATGCCTCCGTTTCACATGGTCACCGATCTCGAGCCGCGGGGCGATCAGCCGGAAGCCATCGGCCAATTGATCGACGGGTGCCACGAATCCTACCCTTTCCAAACCCTTCTCGGCGTCACCGGGTCCGGCAAAACTCTTACCATGGCGCGGGTCATCCAGTCCATCCAGAAGCCCGCGCTCGTCCTTGCGCCCAACAAGACCCTGGCCGCGCAGCTCTTTTCCGAGTTTCGTGACTTCTTTCCCGAAAACGCGGTCGAGTACTTCGTCTCCTACTACGACTATTACCAACCGGAAGCCTACCTCCCCCGCACGGATACCTACATCGAGAAAGACTCCGACGTCAATGAAGAGGTGGAGAAACTCCGGCTCTCGGCGACGCGCTCCCTGCTGGAGCGGCCGGACGTCATCATCGTCGCCAGCGTCTCGTGCATTTACGGCATGGGCTCGCCGCATGATTACGGCCAGGTGGTCGTCACGCTCAACGTTGGCGAGCAATACCGCCGCCAGAATGTTCTGCGCCACTTGAACGACATCCAGTACGAGCGTAACAACGTCGACTTCAAGCGCGGCACGTACCGTGTGAAAGGCGACGTGCTCGACATCTTTCCCGCCTATGGCGATACGGCGATCCGCATTGACTTCTTCGGCGATGAAGTGGACCGCATCATCGAGATCGATCCCCTTACCGGCGAAATCCTCGATCAGCGCCAGGCCATCAACATCTATCCGGCGAGCCACTTCGTGACACCGGTGGAGCGCATCGAAGCGGCCGTCAAGAGCATCGAGGCCGAGCTCGACGAGCACGTCGCTATGTTGCAACGCGAGGGCAAGCTACTTGAAGTCCAGCGCTTGCAGCAGCGGACGCACTTCGATCTGGAAATGCTGCGCGAAACCGGCCACTGCAAGGGCATCGAGAACTACAGCCGCCACCTCGACGGCCGCAGCGCCGGGGATCCTTCGTGGACGCTGCTGGACTACTTCCCCAAAGACTTCCTCATGTTCATCGACGAGTCCCACGTGGCCGTGCCGCAACTGCGCGGCATGTACGCCGGCGACCGCTCCCGCAAGCAGGTGCTGGTGGACTACGGTTTTCGCCTGCCGAGCGCGCTGGACAACCGGCCGCTCATGTTCCAGGAACTCGAGCAGCGGCTCAACCAGGTGATCTTCGTTTCCGCCACGCCAAGCATGTACGAGCGCGAACGGAGCAGCCAGGTGGTGGAGCAGATCATCCGTCCCACCGGCTTGGTGGACCCGTCCATCGAAATCCAGCCAACTACCGGCCAAATCGACCATCTTGTCGGCCAAATCCGCCAGCGGGTGGAGCGGCACGAGCGGGTGCTGGTAACGACACTAACCAAACGCATGGCCGAGCAACTCGCCGATTACCTCAATGAGATCGGCATCAAGGTCCACTATCTCCACTCGGAGATCGATACGCTCGAGCGCGTGGAAATCCTGCGCGATCTGCGGCTGGGCGTCTACGACGTGGTGGTGGGCATCAACCTGCTGCGAGAGGGCCTGGACCTGCCGGAAGTCTCGCTGGTGGCGATCCTCGACGCCGACAAGGAAGGCTACCTGCGCAGCGAGACCTCGCTGGTGCAGACCATCGGACGCGCCGCCCGCCACGTCCACGGCCACGTGGTCCTCTACGCCGATAGCGTCACCGATTCCATGCGCCGGGCCATCGATGAGACCTACCGCCGCCGCGACAAGCAGCTTGCCTTCAACGACCAGCACGGCATCAAGCCGGAGAGCATCAATAAGGCCATCCGCGACATCACGGATACGATCCGCGCCGTGGCGGAAGAGGAATCCAGCTACCAGGCGGAGCACAAGCCGCTTTCGGCCAAGGAATCGATGAAGCTCATCAAGGAGCTGGAGAAGCAGATGCGCAAGGCGGCGAAGGATCTGGACTTCGAGCGCGCCGCGCTGCTCCGCGACCAAATCCGCGACATCCGCGCCGGCCAGCAGGAAGCAGTGATCGTCGAATAGGGCGACTGAACGCGGGTTTACGCTGCGCTCAAGGGATTGTGCCCCAAGCAGTGCGTATTTTCTGCCTGCGTGCAGAACATCTGCCGATTCCTAAGTCCTGGCGAATCAATGCCCTAACCAATTCAGCAAGACGAACGCCAGACAAGCCCCACGGTGCGCCTCAGGATGAGATTTCGGTGAAAGATTCTGTCCTACTCAAAACGGTGCACTTGCTAATGGCCAATGATGTGAAAGTGTAGCCACATGCTTCAACTCTGAACGTGTCGAAATCTGGGCCATGAGACTGACAAGGCCAAGACTGTCCAGTGAACTGAATGCCATAGAACAGAATCGCAAAGAAGCTTAAGGATGGCAGCTCTTCCCACTATCACCGCACACTAACTCTGTGTGCAGTTACGAATAGCGTCTAGCAGAGCTGTGCCTTTGGCTATCTGATCGTTGCCACCAAGCTCAAAATACTTGGACTTAATGGCACCGAGACTCTTCCGAATCGCCGAATCGTCCACTTCCTCAACGACGAATCTGGCAACATCCTTTGGCGACTTTGGCGGTTTACCAGTGCCCCCAACTACGTGCATAGCAACGTAAAAGCGAAGATTGTTTCGGTGTTCTGACGGAACCCCTGCGCTTGGTAATTTCAGATATTGCTCAACTCTCCTCATGACCACAGCGCACACATAATACAGTCCAATTGGATACGATGGACTAAAGACCCTCTTGTAGTCGTCGTCCTTCTTTAGTAGCGATGAGGGACGAGCTCGAGCATTGTCGGGGCGCTGGAGGACAATTGCCATTATGGCCTGTGCCAAGAATGGGATACCAATAATCTTGTCTCGAGGTTTGCCTTCGTTCTTATAGTAGTTTTTTCGCCGATCGTAAAACAGCCCTTTTGGCCGAAAGTACTCTTCTATGTCACGGTGAATTCTGTCCGTTGCCCTTAATGAAGACAGTTGCACGACAGTCTGACTATTAGTTGCCTTGATAATTCGATCGCGGCTTTCATCTTCTTCAGGAACAATGACACGAACCAGGATTTTTCTGTCATCGTTGGCCTTGTCATAGTTGCTGCAGTAGTTGTAGACCTCCGTTGATGTTTGAAGGCCATTTACTATCTGAGGATCTTCTATGGTCAATGTCTTGGCACCAAGAGACGCCTTAGTAGCTAGAATCGAGACTCCGTTGTTCAACCACCAGAAGTCCTCCGTGGACTTTGATCGAAGTGAATCTTGGATTTCATCGTTGACTTGGGTGCGACCTTGATAGTCTCGCACATTTGCTTCGAAAATCTGCCTCTGGAGTGCCCCAGAATCGTCTGCGATAAACGTGAAGAAGTCGAATAGTCCCACCAAGCAAACAAATCCAACTTGCTCATTTGAAGAAATGGGATTCTCGGCCAATTGAAGTTTGTATGTTCTTTGCGGACGGCGCCGAGCAAGACGCAATAGCTCTGGCGCTCCCAAGAACTGGAATGAGAAGTGAGAGTCTGGAAAGTGCCTCTTCACTACTTCTTCAAGACTGGTAACTTTACGTTCGACATTGGGATGCGGGTCAATACCTTTGGATGCATAGACGTAGGAGATTCGAAGCGTTGGGAATCGAGCAGCAAGTTGACGGTACAGTGACCGAAAACGATGGATAGTTTCCAGCAAGAATTCGTTGTAGGTTCTCGATAGCGATGATGTTTCAATTGAGAGATCTAAGATGTCATTGCTTACGGAAACAAAGCGCTCAATTGGAGTTTCTTTGAATCCAGCCTCAGTCTTCGACTGAATTATGATTAGATCAATTGTGATGTCTTTTCTCAAGTGAGTGTAATCTGGTTCCTCCTGGACAAGATCACCATTGATAAGGAGAAAGATCCCGTCTATCCCACCATCCCCTCCAGCACCAACTAGCCCTGATTCGATCTCATCGTAGGAGAGATCAAAGTCTTTTAGTACCTGCTCCGCAGTAAAGAACTCAAAAAAGGAACTGGGGTCTAATTCTGGATCGACTTCCACTTGACGCTGCTCAAGTACTCCGTCGAGAATTATTCCGTCATTCGTGACCAATGTTTGCTCCCTCTTTCACCACCAATTGAGTTCAGCAAGAAACGCTAAAGGCATTGCCCGCAAACAAACTATAATTGCATCTGAATCATTAGACAATTGTACATGGGGTTAGGCAATTACGAGACTATTAGCTAGAAAATGCAGTCTAGGTTCACCGAGCTACATTGATTGTCCTGCGCTGTCTCTTCAGCGGCTTTTCCGCCTTGCAATAATGTGGGCAAGAAAACGGCATCGACAGTCGGCGGTGAGTGAACGTCCTTGAACCCAATACATTACGATCAATAGACCATCCACACAAATTCGTGCGAGGTTCGTGAGAGGGCAAGCACAATGAGCAAGAAGGTGTTCGACGCGAAGGACATTGCAGCGGTCACGCGGGTGCTGGAGTCCGGCGTGCTCAGCGCCGGGCCGGAGGCAGCGGCGTTGGAAGAGGAGTTCGCGGCGGCGCTGGGGGCGGACCATGCGATTTCCTGCAATTCCGCCATGGGCGGGCTGCACGCGTCCCTATGGGCGGCGGGTGTCGGCGCCGGCGATGAGGTGGTGTGCGACCCGTTGGTACTCTTTGGGGGTCTGGCAGTGCTCTATACCGGGGCCATGCCCGTCTTCGCGGACGTGGATGAGCACACTCACAACATGGACCCCGCCTCGCTGGCCGAGCGCATCACGCCCCGCACCAAATCCATCATCGTGACCCATCACTGGGGCGAACCGGCGGACATGGCAGGCATCCTGGCGGTGGCGGACGCCCACAAGCTGCCAGTGGTCGAAGATTGCGCTCACGTGCTGTTCGGCGAGTATCAGAGGCGCAATGCGGGCACGCTCGGTTCCATAGGCGTCTTCAGCTTCCAGTCGTCGAAGCACCTGAGCACCGGCGACGGCGGCATCGCGGTCACGAACGATTCCTACCTGGCGGAACAGGTGCGCGCCATCGTAACGTTCGGCGCCGCGCCGACGCGCATTGCGCACAATTTCCGCATGACGGAGATGACCGCCGCCGTGGCGCGGGTGCAGTTGCGCCGCGCGCGCGGCTACGTGGCCGATGACCGCGCCAGCGCCCAGCTCTATGCGCAGGCGGCGGAAGGCTGTGCCTGGCTGGCGCCCCAGCAGGCGAACCCGGACAGCAATCACGCCTACCATCTCTGGGTGGCAGCTTTCGTACCGCAACCGGGCGGCCCCACTTTGGAGGAATTCAAGGAAGCGTGCGCCGCGGAGGAAGCCAACTTCAGTTTCGGCTACGTCGGCGTGCCGGCCTATCTGCACCCTGTGTTCAGCTTGGGCGGCGGTTACGGCGTGAGCCGCGACCCGCAGTCGCAACCGCTGCCGTACCGTCGGGGGTGGTGTCCGGTGGCAGAGTCGCTAATGCCGCGCCTCATGATTACGGGTGTCAGCGCCCGCGAACAGGACTTCCACCGGCGCAATGCCGACGCGCTGCGCAGGGCTATTGAGAGGTTTTCTTGAGCGGATAGCGTCGCACGCGGGTGAGCAGTGTGGTGCGGTTTGTGCTGCTCCGCATGAGAGGCTTTGGTAGCGCGGGGGCTTGTCCCACGCCTCTGTGCGCGTAGAAAATGAGAAAAGATGGATTCCCGCGTGCGCGGGAATGACGGACTACTGGCGGGAGTGACGGTCAACTGTATGCTGCTCCGAATTGGAGGCTTCAGTAGCGCGGGGGCTTGTCCCACGCCTTTGTGCGCCTGGAAGATGAGACAAGATGGATTCCCGCGTGCACGGGAATGACGGACAACTGGCGGGATTGACGGTCAACTGTATGCTGCTCCGCATGAGAGTCTTCAGTAGCGCGGGGGCTTGTCCCCCGCATCTGTGCGCGTGGAAGAAAAGATGGATTCCCGCGTGCGCGGGAATGACGGACTACTGGCGGGATTGACGGACAACTGGCGGGAATGAGAGGTAATTCGCGGGAAGGATGCAGGTGGGTGGACAGTCTGAGGCTGCTGCAGGCGGTGCATGACGGTGCCGACGGGATATACTAAAGGCGGACGGTTTGCAGGGCACGCTGGCGGATCCTGGCTGGCTAAGGGTCTATTGTCCACAGACAGCGGGTTAGGTCAAATGCCATAGACGTTGTCCGGCATGGCCTGCATTGGTTAGAACGACAATCCGTGCGTTCTCAAGGACGTTGAGCGCGGACAGTGGAAACAAAGAAAGGAATGGCGCGCGATGGCTTTGTTCATGTCCCAGTTTTCCTACAAAACGGATACCTGGAAAGACCTGACAGCGAATCCGGAAGACCGGAGAGACGCCATTGAGCCGCTGCTGGAAAGTCTCGGCTGCCGCTTGGTGGCAGTGTACTACGCATTTGGTGACTACGACGGGGTGGTGATTTTCGAATCTCCCGATGGCGTCTCGGCTGCGGCGGCGGTGATTGCCGCGATTGCACCGGGGCACGTCAGCTCCGTCAAGACCACGCGGCTGCTCACGGTTGATGAGATGCAGGCCGCGCTGGCTAAGACCAAAATCGTAGCCGAGCAGACGTCGTACGACCGCCCCGGCGGATCTGGCTAGCCACCGGACATCGAGACGTTGCAGGATTTGTCGATCGCCTTGCCCCGGTGGCAATTGCGGTTGGCACCAAACGTGTCCCGTGCTCCGACACGGATAAGCGGGGGACAAGCCCCAATGTTGTCGCATTAAGATTAAGACCGGTATGCTCATTGGGCGCGCTCTGCCCCCTCTCACTGGGGAGAGGGCCGGGGTGAGGGGAAATGGCAGGTGCCGATAGGCGGGCGCAGGTTGCAAACCTACGCTACTGGGGACGTGAGGCGCGGTATTCATTGCCACTTTGTTTTATGCGACAACCTTAGGGACAAGCCCTCCGCGCTACGGCATGTAAACGGGACTATCACAACAGTCCGCAATACGTCTCGCTGAGACCAGGCGCGTAGTGCGGCAATTTAGCAGAAGAGGATCAGGCATGTTGGATATTCCGCGCATTCGTGAGGACTTTCCCGCGCTGCAACACGGCATCTATTTGCACATGGCGGGTATAGGGATGAACGCCCGGCCCGTCCTGGAAGAAGTGATGGACCGGTGGCAGTTCTTCTTCGAGCAAGGACCGTGGTTGCAGAGCCGCCGCGATGAACGCTTCTTGCACAAACAGCGCACGCGGGAAGCGCTGGCGCGGTTTTTCAACGTGCCCACCGACACGATCACCATGGTTAACAACGTCTCCACCAGTGTTAGCCTGGTGGTTTCCGGCCTGCCGCTGACGCCGGGGGACGAGATCATCACCAGCAATGAGGAAGACGACGCGCTCTGGCTGCCGCTCTATAACATCGGACGCAAACGCTACGGCGCGGTGATCCGCCACATGCGGGTAGGCGCGACACCGCAGGAGAGTCTCGACAATTTCGCGGCGCTGCTTTCCCCGCGCACCAAGCTCGTCGCCTTGAGCCACGTGGTGCAGGACCGGGGTACGGAGCTCCCAGTGGCCGAGATGTGCCGCCTGGCGCGGGAACAGGGCGCGTACGTCTACCTGGACGGCGGGCAAGCCGTCGGCCAACTCGACGTGGACATTAACGCCATCGATCCCGACTTCTATGCGGTGCTCGGCTACAAGTGGATGCTCGGCCCCTACGGCAGCGGCTGCTTCTACGTGGCCGAACGCATGCGGGACGTGCTGGATATCTCCTGGACCGGCAGCCACGTGGCGAAGCACATTGACTTCGATTCCGGCGGTATCGAGTGGGAGGACTATCCCCGGCGGCTGGAAATGGGCTCGGTGAACTTTCCCACCATGGCGGGGCTCGGCGTGGCCGTGGAATACCTGGAAGGCCACGGCATCGCGGCCATCGAGGCACGCAGCAAACACCTTTCACGCTGGCTGCGCGGCGAATTGCTCAAACACCCGAAAGTGGTTTGCTACGAACCGGAGGGAGAGGGGCACACCGGTATCGTGGCCTACGGTGTCGAGGGTGTAACGGGGGCCGACCTCGCCGCCTATCTCCATGAAAACGAAGTCTGGTGCCGCGCGCTCATGCACGACGGCATGGAAGGCGTGCGCCTCTGCACCGCCTTCATGAACAGCGAGGAAGAGATCGCACGCGCCATCGACATCATGGCAGCTATGCCGCGCTGAGTGCGACCTCTGAAGACCCCCGTGTGCTGGTTTACTGAAACCAGCACGGCATTCTGCGGCACCGGTACCCTATTCAACCGGCGTGAGCGCCATTTGCGCCGTGGTCCCGCCGTCCACGTAGATCACCTGTCCGGTGACGAAGTCCGCGCCGTCGGAGGCCAGGAAGGCCGCTACTGTGCCAATATCGGCGGGACGGCCCACGCGCCCCCACGGCACCTGTTGGGCGCCTTTCTCCGTGGTGTATTCCGGCTTATCGAAATAGCGCGGCACCTCGATGAGTCCCGGTCCAATCGTATTGACTCGGACGCCGTGGGGCGCGAGTTCGATAGCCAGCGTGCGGGTGAGGGCGTTCACCGCGCCTTTCGTGCCGGCATACGCCACGTGCTGCGGGTAGCCGGCGTAGCCGTGCACGGATGAGATATTGACGATACTGCCCCCGCCGCGTGCGAGCATGTGCGGCAACGCCTGTTGTGCGCAGAAGAAGTAGCCCCGCACGTTGAGATCGAACATCAGGTTGTAGTGCGCCTCGGTCGTCTTCGCAAAGGGTGTCTCCACGGTGACGCCGGCATTGTTGATGAGCACGTCGAGACCGCCAAGACCCGCCGCGGCCTCGTCCACGGCCCGGCGGCACGCCGCCACGTCTGTCAGATCGGCCTCTATGGGGATGGCCACGCCCCCGCTCTTTTCTATGTCCGCCACCGTCTCCTGACCGCCGGCTACGCTGTCGGCGTAGTAGTGCACCGCCACCGCCGCTCCTTGACGGGCAAGCTCCAGCGCAATGCCCTGCCCGATACCAATGCCCGCGCCGGTGACTAGCGCGCGTCGTCCATCCAGTGCGCTCATCGAAGGCTCCTTTGTTCAGTGCAGAATCGCGAATATCCGTAGCTTGGAATCCTACCTATCGTCAACATGCCTGTGCCGTCTCTTGTGAATTCACGCGATAGTCAGGATAGCACCCAATCACTTGCGCCGAAACCACTGCCTCTCGCGCCTAGAAGGGACCTTTGCGTAACGCCGTTAACTCGGGGCCAAGTTGCGCAAGGGTCTTCAGAGTGAGTGCAGATTGGCAGGCCGTCTCCGGCAGCGAGGGCACATCGAAGTGTCAGGATGGGGATGATACTTCCGCGATGAGCGGGCGGACATCCTCGCTTTCTTCCAAACGTTCGAGCTCAAGATAGACTTCCACTGCCGGTCCGGCGCCCATAGGGTGGTACGCATACTCCGCGCAGGCGAGGAATTTACCCAACCGCTCAGACCGCGTCAGTGGCATGCCCGGCTCGCCTTTGATTTCAGCGTGGCTAACTTCGGCCCGGCGGCCGTCCTGCAGGGCGAGGGAAAGGCGTTCATGCGTGCCGGGATCGGCGTTGGGGAGACGGTGCACCCGGATCGTCCGGGCCAGTTCCCGCACAGCAGTCGCTGCGCGTACTGCTTCCGGCGCGAATTCCACCAGCCCGGGCGCGCCGTGCAGCAGCGCATGGGCGACCGTCCACTGCGCACTGAATTGCGCATCCACCTGGGGGTTCTGCCGCATCTGAAACGGCTGGCCGATGAGCGCAAACGCGCGGGGATGCAACCACACGTCCACGGCGGCGACGGCAGCAGGATCAAAGGGCTGTAACTGCGCTTTGGCTTCCAGCGCCATATCAATCGGCCGGTGCGCCGCCCGGCAGCAGGGGTAAGGCTTCAGCGCAATGTCGTCCACGGCGAAGCGCTCGCCCAGCGCAGCCGTGAGAGCAGGATTACTTTCACTGCCGCCGCCAAAGAGCGCGTGGAGACCAAAGTCGCCCGTGGTAAGCGCGTGCGGTCCGGTAACGCCGATGGCGGCCAGCGCCGCGGCATGCACGCCCGCCCGCGCGCTGAATGCCGGAGTAAGGCGCTTGGCGACGGTGCCTTCCAGGAGCCCTTGACGGTTGCCCTGTGCCTGGGCGTAAGCCAACCCCACGGCGTCCGCGATGCCCTCTTTGGATAGACCCAGCAGTTTGGCGCTCACCGCCGCCGCGCCCAGCCCGCCAAAGACCGCCGTGGGGAGCCAGCCGACGTGCATGTGGGGTAAAACGGTGAGCCCGAGCCGGATCTGCAGTTCTGCCGCCCCCGCCAGTGCAGTGATGAGATCGCGTCCGGCAATCGGTTTACCCAGGCTTTCGGCAGTGGCAAGCGCCGCGGGCAGCAGCGACACGTGGACGTGCTGGTTGGAGGCCCGATGCGAGTCATCGAAATCGTGGGCGTGGATCATGGCCGCGTTGAGCCAGGTTGCCGTGGGCGCGGGCAGGCGGTGGCCGTAAACCAGGACCGTCGCCTCGGGCGTGCCGCTCCATTGGACGTGCCGCGCCACGATTTCCGCGCTCAAGGGCGCCGCGGACCCGGCGAGCGCGCAGGCGAGCGCGTCAGCGATCTGCCTCTTGACGGCCGCTACCGTGGCTGACGGCAGATCTTCATACCGCAGGTCGGCAACAAACGCGACAAGCGTCTCTACAGGTTCCACTCCACACTTCCCGGAGGACAAACCACTGGTGACTTCTCACAAACAAAGCACCGGTACAGCGAATCTTAAGCTAATCCGGTTCAATTCTCAGCAGCTTGGCACTGAATTGGAGAGTACTCAGTAACGAAGGAAATCGGACAGGCACGGAACCCCTCACCCGGGGGCCCTTTATCACGGGGAGAGGGAGCCTTTCCGCCTCATTTAGCCGCCGAGCAGGCGAGTCGCGTTCTGCCAACGAATCTGCTCTTTGACCGCAGCGGGCACGTCGAGCACCTCGAGCTTATAGAGCGGCACTTCCACCGACGTGATGGGCATGCCGCTGCCAAAGATGAGCCGTTCCGCGCCAACGGCAGCGATGAGCTTGGGCAATTCCTCCTTCACGAACACCGGAAGGCGGGCGATGTCAAGGCCATAGTCGGCCTGCACGGCAGCGGGCCGACCGAGGGCCGTTTCCGTAAAGCCAAGCCCATAGTGAAAGACAAAGCGTCCATTGGGATGCGCTTCCGCCAGCGCTGCCATGTCCGCCACCGGCACGATGCCGGGGTGCGTGAGCAGCCACGACCGTTCGCGGTCGTCCTCGACCCAGTGGGGCACAGAGACGACAAGGTCCCGAGCAATGGCCGCCTCCACCAGCTCCCGGCACGCCGGGTCGCCCAAGGTGTACCGGTGATAGGGCGGGTAGAGCCGCACGCCCCGGCAGCCGAATTCCTCCTGGCACACCGAGAGATCGTGTTCCCAGTCGGCGTACGTGGGATTGATCACGGCAAAGGGTACAAGGCGATCACGGTGCTGCATTACCTCGGCGTTGAGTTCATCGTTGCCGGCATGGGCATTGCGGTAAAGGATGGCGCTGGCCGACGACACCCACGCCTGGTCGATGCCGTGCCGGTCCATGGCGCGCAACAAGCCGCCGGCATCCCGCCAGGGGAGGGCGCGGAAGCCCCAATGACCGACGTACGTGTGGGTATCGATGAGCATGGAACGGCTCACTTAGGGAGATGGGCGAGACGCGCGATTTGACGGCGCCTGTGGTGAGTGTTGGGTGACCCGCCAGGGACTCGAACCCCGAACCCACTGATTAAGAGTCAGTTGCTCTGCCAATTGAGCTAGCGGGCCGTAAAGACATTGTGGACTTGCCTGCATTGTAGCACCCGCTTGCCGCCCCGGACAAGACAGCGCCGATCGCTGCGAACACACGCCCCTGTGCCGATAGCAAGGCGTCCGGAGCCAGCGCGAGGGTAGGAGGGGCGGGACTGCCACTCGTCCGGTACACTGGGCAACGAGGCGAAATCTCGTCACAGAGGAGCGTGTGCGCGTGAGAATACCGATAGCGATGTCGCACGGCACCGACCAATTGCCCGGCCGGCGCAATCCTTTAACGCAGGAGCACTTCGCGCAGCTTGTTGCCATTGCGCATGAGCTAGGATTCCAGTCCATCAGTTACGACGATCTGGCGGCGTGGTTTTGGCATGGCGGCACTCTGCCGGAGCGTCCCATCATGTTCGACTTCGATCATCCCATGAAGTCGATGCGGCACGAGGTGTTCCCGGTGCTGAACGGCTACGGCTACACGGCCAATCTCTTCATCAACACCGGACTGATGGACGACATGTACCGAGCGGGTGTGCCGGACTTTGCGGAACGGGAAATCTTGCTCTGGGAGGAAGCCGGTGAACTGGCAGCAGCCGGCTGGCAGATCGGCGCGCACACGGTTACTCATCCCAACCTCTCGGAGCTCAGCCAAGCAGACTCGTCCGGCGAGCAGTTGCGGGCCGAGCTGGAGCAGTGTGACGCGACGATTGAGCGGCGCCTCGGCATCACGCCCCAGGACTTCGCCTTTACCGGCACGAGCTGGAGCAGCAGTGCGGAACGCGAGGTGAAGCGGCGCTACCGTTTTGGGCGCTTGTGGATTGTCGGAGCCGAGTACCAGGTGGACGGACGCACGACCCGCTACGCGGACCTGGTCGGCGTGCCCGGCGCGGACGAGACGGACGGCGGGCCGCCTCACGCTGCACGCTACATCACGCGCGCTGCCGATCCGTACCGCTTGCCCTCTATGGAAATCAACGCGCTCATCTTCGCGCCGGCGGCCTTTCGCCAGTATCTGGAAGGCGCGTTGGAGTCCTAGGCCGGGCCGAAAGCCTCTATGGCTTCGTGTGCCGTGTCCCTTTCCGATGAACCGGCGCTTGCGTCTTCGCCAAATCCTCCAGCAGTTCTGCGGCGGTTTGGCCGGCGTCGTATTGCCGCAATTGCCTGCCAAGCGCGGCGGCGCGGTCGTGCATTGCGGATGAAGCAAGCGCAGCCTCTATTGCTCCCTCCAGCGCTGTGCTTGAGACTGTGAAGGGGTCTACCTTCGTACCCACGCCGAGCCATCGCACGCGCTGGGCGTTATCCGGTTGGTCGTGCGCAAAGGGCGCTACCACGGCGGGCTTGCCGTGCACCATGGCGCCAATCGTCGAACTCGCGCCGCCATGGTGCACGACGACCTGCGCCTTGGGAATGATTATGCTGTTGGGCACGTAGCGCTCCACCCGCACGTTGCCAGGCGGCGCGGGTAGATCGGAGGGGTTGCCGCCCGTGGTGACAACCACGTCCGCGTCAAGACCTCGCGCCGCGTCAAAAAGCGTCTCAAAGAACGCAGACTGGTAGAGACTTTGCACCGTGCCGATGGTCGCGTAGACGAGGGGACGTTCGCCTGGCAAGGCCTCCAGCCAGTCCGGCACTGCATAGTCCAGCGGGCGGTCCCACAGACACGGGCCGACGAAATGCACGTGGGGCGGCCAGGCGCGCCGCGGGTATTCGAACTCCGGCGGCATGAGCGCGAGCACCAAGAACGGAGATCGCGTGCTCTGCAGGAAGCCATCGCGGACCGGCGGCAAGCCGAATTCGGCCCTGATCGCGTTGAACTGGCGGTCGTGCCCGCGCGCCGCCATACGCAGGAGCGGCCAGAACAGCGGCGTCGCGAAGCGCTGGAGAAGACTTGGCGGATAGGGCAATCCAATCCCGAACGGGTGCGCGCCCGTGCTCTCCATCAGCCCGGGGATCACGGTCGTCGTTGCCCACGGTAGGCCGCTGGCGTCCGCCACGATGCTGGCGAGATGGGTAAAGGAATCGAATACAAGCACGTCGGGTTGCCATGACGTCATAGCGTCCAGTACTTCGCGGGCAGCGGTGGCGGCGAACGGAAACATCACCTCACGCGCCATGAAATCCAGCCCCTGCTTGCCGCGCAGCCGCCCCATCTCCGGCCAGCGTGTCAGAGCCTCTTCCGAGGTCATAGCCGGTCCCGCCGGAAAGAACCGCGTAACCAGCGGTGCAACGGTTTGCTTTAAGGTAGGTCCGGAAGCATACCCGACCTCGTGCCCGCGCTTCATCAGCGCGTGCACGATGGGAAGCGTGGGGTGAACGTGTCCGGCAGCGGGAATCGAGACGAAGAAGAAGCGTGCCATAGCGAAAGCGTTTCGTTAAAGAGAGCGAACGGCGCAGACCAGCCGGCGTCCCATCGCCGCCGCGCGGCGGAAGCTGCATAGTACAATGGTAGCAAAGGATTCGCCCAGCCATTCTGACGGCTCAGGCAGGAGCGCTGAGGCCCCAGGACGACCTTTCTCCATGCATGAGGGATTGCTTCCCTCTCCCTAGGGAGAATTTTGCAAGACCAGTGACGCAGCTAGATAGCCCCCTCTCCTTGGGGAGAGGGTCGGGGTGAGGGGAACTTGGCACTGAACCATCCCATTGTGCAAGTTTGGGTAGAGTCCTTCTAAGTGGAAGCCAAGACGAGTTCTTGCCCGCTTCGCGGTCATGGGGCACAGGCATTGTGGGGACAGCATGGAACGATCACGTACGAGCGACCGCTTGAAGCCCGGCGAGGAGAGCCTTGCCGGTTGCCGGGCCGTGGTCATGGGGCTGGGTCTGCATGGCGGCGGCGTGGGTGTGGTGCAGTATCTGGCGGCGCAGGGCGCGACGGTGACCGTGACGGACCTCCGGGATGAGGAGACGCTGCGTCCGTCCTTGGCTGAATTGGATGGATTGCCGCTCCAATATGTGCTGGGGCGTCATGAGGAGAGGGACTTCCGGGAGGCGGATCTTGTCCTGCGCAATCCCGCCGTGCCGTTGGACTCTCCGTACTTGACGTTGGCTCGTGAAGCCGGCGGCCGCATTGAAATGGAAAGCAGCCTCTTTGTGAAGGCGTGCCCGAGTGAGTTCATTGCGGGGATTACCGGCACCAAGGGCAAGACCACCACTACGATAGTGCTCTCCCAGATGCTGGACGCCGCGGGTTATCACGTCGTGACGGCGGGTAATTTGCGGGTCTCCATGCTGAGCCAGCTCGCGGCGATTACGGCGGAGACGCGTGTGGTGCTGGAGCTATCAAGCTGGCAACTGGAGGCCTTTGTGCCGCATGCCTACAGTCCGCCGCTGGCCGTGGTGACGAACGTGCTGCCCGATCACCTGAACCGCTATGCGGACATGGACGACTACGCCGCCGCCAAGGAGATCAACGTGCAATACCAAGACCCCAACGATGTGGCCGTGCTCAACCGGGACAATGAATATACGCGGGCGATGGGCGCCCGCGCGCCGGGCAGGGTTGTGTGGTATTCCGGCCAAGATGTGATCCCCGGGGAGGCGGAGGCTGCGGTACGCGGCGCCCACCAGCGGGAAAACATGGCCGCGGCGCTGGCGGCAGCGCGGGCGTGGGGAGTGGAAGATACTGCCGCCGCTGCCGTGGTGCGCACGTTCAGGGGCGTGCCGCACCGGCAGGAACTGGTGCGCGAGTGGCGCGGCATCCGCTTCATCAACGACACCACCGCCACCATGCCCACCGCCACCGTTGCCTGCATCGAGGCGATACCGGGACCGAAGGTCCTCCTGCTGGGCGGCGCAGACAAAGAACTGGACTTCACTGGCCTGGCGCGGTCGCTGGAGCTTCACAAAGAGGCGATTCGAGGCATCGTGCTCCTGGAAGGCAGCGCCACCGACCGGCTGGCGGCGGCATTGCCTCTGCCCGTGGCAGGACGCTATACAGACATGGATTCAGCACTCGCGCAAGCCGTCGCCCTGGCCCGCAGCGGCGATGCCGTCATCCTCTCACCGGGCTGCGCGTCCTTTGGCATGTTCCAGCACGAGTTCGAACGCGGCGAGGCATTCTGCGCGTGGGTCGCTGCATTGCCTGAGTGATAGATTCCGTCGGCTCATCAAGGTGAAACCCAGCGCATTGGCAGGCCATTCCGAGAGTCCGCCAGCAGCAACGGCGTGGCAATATTGCGGAGTCATCTGCCCAGTGAATAGTAGTAGTCGAGCAAGGACAGTGTTGCGCCGTTGGGACACACAGCCTCGCAGGTATCTAAGTCCATGGTTGGGGTTGGTTGCGGACAGCATGCGTGAAGGGCATCGACTACTGCAAGGGCATTGCAGAGGAATCTAGTTTCTTCCGATTAGTCTGCAATGTTCGCTTTCCACTATAATGCTAAATGAAGAGAACTCCCGATACATAGAGAGGGGCTGCTCGTGGATAAAGAAAAAGAGGGTTCCCCAATCAAGCTCCATGCTGACGGGAACGGCGGGATTTACTTTGACCCGGAAGACATTCTCAATGACCCTGAAATCCAGCGGAAGGCAGAGGAATTCGACGCCATATTGAGAGGCAAGTCTCGCTCGAAAGACCCCCCGGAGAAAACCGAGAACTAAGTGATCTGGGGCATAGCTCTCTATCCTACTGTCATTGGATATCTCTTTCTGCGCCAGTGGAACTATACTCGATTCAAACTTCCTCACGATTCCGGATACCACGTACTCTTCAAGTCCATCATTGCTGGAATGATCCTGTTTCCAGTTCCCTATTTGATCGCGACGAGCTTTGCGCACTTCTCTCCATGGCCCTACCCATTCGTGCTCTGGAAGACTCTCGTGCCATTCGATTATGTGGGCACACTCGCGGTGGTCTTTCTGGAGGCAATCGTGGGAGCGTGGATTTTGAACAGGACCCCATGGTTCAACGCAGACACGTGTTTGCGCAGGACGATTCGAAACAGAGGAGACCTCATCGGCAACCTGATGGTAGATATTGCCGCGTCAAAGGAATTCGTTGAGATTTCGCTAAAAAACAGGAAGTCATACATTGGCATTCCAATCTACTGGAACAACATAGCGGGTAAGCACATCGAGCTCATTCCATATTGGAGCGGTTACCGGAGAGAAGACACACAACAGCACGAAATAACGACGCATTACTCTCCTGTCGTCAGACAGCACCGCAAGCAGGGCACTCCCTTGTTAGGCGAGGACATCCGACTGGTCATTCCTTCAACCGAGATAGTGTCTGCCAGGCCGTTCATCTTCAGTCTCTATACAGAGTTTCAGCAGACAATTGGTTGATGTAAGCGTTGACCTCTCGGAGACTCGAACGACAGACTCTTTGGCGCTACCCCTCTCGCGGGGCTGCACCCTTTTGAACGAGGCGTAGATCAGAGAAAGAGCATAGAGACATGACCGTACTCCCCGGCTACGATCACTTTGGCGGTATTCACCCGGAAACTGCCACTATTGCCAACTGCCTGCGCTTTCTGGGCGTGGAGAACCCGGCAACCGGCAAGCCGTTCAGCGAGGCGATGCTCTTTGGCATCGGCGGCGGTTTGGGCGCGTGCTACATCCTGTGGGAGTTCAAGGAGTACAACCGCCCCGCCATCGTGTTCGGCTGGCAGCACCAGTTCAACTATCCGGCACGTTACGTCACGCAACTGTGCGAGCGGATCGGCGTGACGGCGGAGTTTCATGAGACCGGCGGCATGAAGAAAGCGGGCCAGACGTTGCATGACGCCCTGGCTGCGGGTAAGCCCGCCATACTCTGGTTGGAACGCGAACTGCTCGACTACTACAACCGCAACCCCGATGACACCGGTTGGTTCAGTTGGGTTGTAACGGCCTGCGGCTACGATCCCGCAACAGATCGGTTCACGATCGACGATACGGGCGCAGTGCCGTTCACGGTGCCGAGCGCATCGCTCACCGCCTCCCGCCAGCGCATTCCTTCGTTCAAGAACCGGCTCCTCCTGCTCTCTCCACCGGAGTCTATCGACCTGCCGGCGGCTATCAAAGACGGCATTCAAGGCAATATCGAGTACCTGGGGTCCAAGTCAACCTCGTTCGCGCTGCCCACGCTGCGCAAGTGGGCCCGCATGCTCACCGACACCAAGAATGCCAAGGGCTGGCCCACCGTATTCGCGGAAGGGAAGTGCCTCTTTTCCGGTCTGGTCTCAGTCTACGAAGGCATCATGCACGAGGGCAGCGACGGCACTGCCCTGCGGGGTATGTACGCCGACTTTCTCACGGAAGCCGCGGCGATTGTGGGGTCTCCCGCGCTGGATGAAGCCGCGGCAGAATACCGCGCGATCGGCGCAAAGTGGCGCGCGCTTGCTGAGATTTCCCTCGATCCTTCTGTCGAGCCCCTCGCCGCCGCCCGCGATGTGCTTGATCGCCGTGAAGCGGCCATCAAGACGGGCGGCGACGATCAGGCGGACACGATTGTGCGCCTCGGCAAAGAGCTGGAGGCCATGCGCCCTGAAGAAGATGCCGGCTTCCCCCGCGACGAGGCATGGATAGACGACCTCTTCTCCCGCATGCAAGCGCAGATTAGCGATATCTTCGCCCACGAGAATGCGGCCCTGGACCTGCTTCGCGACGCCCAAGCTGCTTGGCAATAAATCTGAAAGTCCGCAGGGGCACGATATATCGTGCCCCTACGGCCGGCGGCTAGGTTTTGGCTGAAGCCCGGCGATGCACGCCGCATCTCCTGCGGCCCAAGATTCGTCATTCCGGCGAATGCCGGAATCAAGTGGTTGCAACTTGCAGTCGCATAAGGGGCGCGGGCAAATGAGCGAATGTGAGAAGGTAACGCGAGCGACGCGTCCTCCGTCATTCCCGCGGACGCGGGAATCCATCTTCTCTTGGCGCTGACATTCCCCCCGGAGCGGGGGACAAGCCCCCGCGCTACACCGGTCTGTGGGGAGAGCGCCGCCAACACGTGCCTAGTTTCTTGAGGAATCCACGCTAGGTTCTCGTGGCGCCAACGGCAATCTTCGCAGGCAGTCCCCAAAGGCTCTCGCTTTCGCTATGGTCTATCCGGAACCCGGCGTCCTGCAGCACCTGCTCAACGTAGATCGGCCGGCAGTCGATGTACTGGGGCAGGCGTTGGTGCAGCCACTCATAGATTCGCAGCATCAGCGGGGCGCCATCCTCCCGCGATAGGCTCACCACGCCCAACCTGCCACCGGGCTTCAAGACCCGCATGATTTCACCAAGCACGACCGGGATCTCCGGCGTATCAAAGAGTTCCAGGGTGAAGCTCATGAAAGCGGCGTCGAACTCTTCATCCGCACAGGGCAGTTTCGTTGCATCATCGCAGTGCAATTCGACACGATCAGAAAGACCCGCGCGGTCGAGCCGTTGGCGGCTCACTTCAAGCATGCCCGCCGAGAGGTCTACGCCGCACACGCGTCCTTCCGCACCTACCGCCTTGGCAATGCGCTCCAGGCTATGTCCCGTGCCGAAGCCGATCTCCAACACAGCCTCGCCGTTTGCCACGCCGAGCCGTTCCAAGGCGAGATTCCGCAATCTCTTCTCGAAGTTACCGGCAAAGAGGTCGTACGAGCGGCTCATCTTGTCGTAGCTCGCTTGCGCCTGTGCTTTCGTGCGGGGTACGCGCAGCATTGTTTCTTCCCTGGCGGGCATGGTTCCCTGCCTCGTAGCCTACGTTCGCTCGTTCGTCCAATATGCCATGCGCGCTATGCAAGCCGCCGCGCCGTATGGGCCGTATTCGATAGCACGTTCGCTCGCTTGAAAATGCATGGCAAAGCCCCTCCAATAGGATTTAGTCCAGACCACTAAGCTTCCGCCACAGTCGCGGCGGGGGCTGAGGCCGTCTCTGCAGCCAGCCGCTGCTCCTGCTCGATCATGATCTTCAAGGCAGTGTACAGCAGGATGTCGATAGCAAAGCCCCAGAGCGCGGCCAACTCGGACTCCAGGAAGGTGAAAATCTGTGTCACGAAGATGCTCACGAGCACGCTGCGCACAAACCAATGGTAGGCAGCCAACCGGGAGCGCCTCAACTGAAATATGCCGATGAATGTCAGCACGCCGGAGACCGCGGAAGAGCAGAGCGTAGCGGTACCGGTGAAGTCCAACTCCAAGGTCGCGGCAGTGCTTTCAAAGAGACTCAACACCGCGACAAGCGACACCATTGCGATCTGAACGAAAGCGAAGATGAGGAAGATTCCGATGAGAGACGGCCGGAACCACCGCCAGAGCACCACGCGGCTGTAGAGTTGCACGGCGAAGTCCCGCGCGCGGAAGTAGAAACTCATGTCCTGCACCGGTTGCGGTTCGATGGTCCGGACAAATGCCGTCAAGCCTTGGACGACAGGATCGGACGTGTCCGACTTCGCGAGCAGGCTAAGCGTGCTCTGTTTGGTCGCCGCGTCGAGCGGTCTGCCGGCGGCCAACTCAAGCTGATTGAAGGCATTTGCCAGCGCCTCGCTCGGCCCCGGCTCCTGCCGGCGAAAGGCCTCCAGCACGAGAAAAATGACGATGAAGGAGATGTAGATCAGGCCGATGGTGGGCTCGTAGAAGTAGTTGTTGTCGCTGGTGATGAACTTGCCCAACTCGTCGATGAACGTGCCAAAGCCAATGCCCCCCAATATGGCCGCCAGCCGCTGGGCAACATGCCCCAACGCGGCGAAGAGCACGAGCAGGGCGACGGTCATGAACAGCCCGCCCCAGAGCATGTGGGCAATGTGCAGACCGTCGCCGCCTAACTGCGGGTAGCCGGTGGCAGCCAGGGCGCCGCGAATCGCCAACACTGAGGCCACACCCGCGACGAGAAAGAGCTCGATGAGCTCCGGTGCATTGCTGTTGCGGACGAAGAAGTGCCTGACTTGCACGGAGTCTCCTAGTGTTTGGAACGCATCGTTCAGCCGGACCCGGCGTGCAGTATCGCTTGGTCGGAGCCGGCAAGCGGCGTCAGCGATAGTGTGGGACCATATTGCCGCGACCGGATTTACTGCCAAGCTGGGCTACCGCATGCATACATGCAATACCCTACCAGAAATGCTTCACGGGCCTACTCGCCATGCCTATCGCAGCGCTGAAGTCAGATAGTTCGCAGACAGTTTTCCTATAGAAAGTGGTACATCCAGCGCTGCAAATACCATTGCACATGCCATTCCTGCAAGTGTCAGGCAATCTGTTGACAGATTCGCTGAAGAGTAAATGAGTGTACAGGACCGCGTCCAACCCGCTGGCATGTCATTCCCTGTAGATGTCAGGTAATTCGTTGACAGAATTGGCGAAAACAATCGGTGGTTCTGTCTGCGAGTAAGACCTAATGGAATGTCATTCCGAACGGAGCGCAGCGCAGAGAGGAATCTAAATAGCTGAGCCTAACTGACACGCTCGATGTGGACCCTAGATTCCTCGCTGCGCTCGGAATGACATAGGCTGTCAACGCTGTCTTGTAGACTGAAGATTCTGTCAACGAATTACTCAACACTTACAGGGAATGACAGACGACGCGCCCCTCGCGATTCCCATCTGGATTCCCACATCTGCTCGCCTCTTACAACACACCCATGACATAGACTGTCACCCTTTGCTACTGGACAGGACATTCCGTCAACTCACCACTCAATCTTCGCAACACCCAGACGTTCCTGGTTCTCGCCGCCTTGCCCAGGGCAAGGCGGCGGCGTATGCTAGGAATTGCGACCAAGTTACGCCCAAAGGCGAATCGATTGCTAGGACATCGCCCACAATGAGCCCCGCAAAAGACAAGACCGCCGCCGATTCGCTTGTCCTCATAGACGGACACTCCATCGTCCACCGCGCGTTCTTCGCGGTGCCCAAGGACTTCACCAGCGAATCCGGCGAGCCGACCAACGCGGTCTTCGGCTTCACGAATACGCTCCTCTACGTTCTCGACAAGCTCAAGCCGAAGTACGTTGCCGTCGCCTTCGATCTGCCCGGGCCTACGTTTCGCCACGAGCAATTCGCCGACTACAAGGCAACGCGGCCGGAGGGCGATCCCTTGCTCTACCAGCAGATGGGACGGGTGCGGCAGGTAGTGGAGACGTTCAATATCCCCATCTTTGCGGTGGAGGGCTATGAGGCCGACGACGTGCTCGGCACGCTCTCCCACCAGGCGGCGGAGCAGCAGATACCCACCTTCATCGTGACCGGCGACACCGATACCTATCAACTCGTTGACGATACGGTGCACCTGCTCGTGCCGCGGCCGCGCTCCGGTGAACTGGCGGAAGTCGGCCCCGCTGAGGTGGCGGCGCGCTTTGAGGGGCTTACGCCCGACCAGGTCATCGACTTCAAAGCGTTGGTGGGCGATACCTCCGACAATGTGCCCGGCGTGCGCGGCATCGGCAAGAAGACTGCCGGTACGCTCCTGCAGAAGTACCGTGATATCGAGGGCATTCTCGATAACGTCCATGAGTTGCCCGCGCGCCAGCAAAAGGCGCTGGCGGAGGACGATGAGCAGCTTGCGCAGAGCCGTGAATTGGTGACGATCGTGCGGGACGTGGATATTGCGCTCGATCCCGCGGCGAGCGAACTGCGCGACTACAATCGAGACGAAGTGATCGCGCTCTTCCGGGAGCTCAGTTTCCGCTCGCTGCTCGACCGTTTGCCGCAGCCCGCCGGCGCGGAGAACGAGCAGGCCGCGCTCTTTGGCGAGGCCACGACCGAAACCCAGGCACAGGTGCTATCCGCTGCCGGTGCGATTGCGGAGCTATGCGCATCCTTGCGTGACGTCGGCGATGTTGCCGTCCTCCCCGTTCTCGATCCCGATCCGCCCGCTTGGCCGCGCCTGCGGGGACTGGCGTTTGCCTGGGGCGGGAATGAAGCAGCCTACGTTGACCTGGCGGAATCAGAGGCGCTGGCGGCCATCGCTCCGGCGCTGGTCGATCCGCTCGTGCCCAAGATCGTGTTCGATGCCAAGGCGCTGTGCCTGGCGCTGCTCACCTACGGCATCGGCATGGACGGCGTCGTGTTCGACTGCCATCTGGCCGCCTATTTTGCGAATGTAGTCGGCGCCCGCTCTTCCACGCTGAAGCAAGTCGTCTTCGACGTGCTGGGCGCGACGCTGGAGGGCGTGGACGATCTCCGCGACCGCAAGAAGTCGCTGGCCGCCGCCGATGCTGGCGCGCTGGCGCAGGCAGCCGCGCACGAGGCCGAGGTATTGCTGGCGCTGCGCACAGCGCTGGAAGAGCACATGGACGAGCGCAACGTGCGTAAGCTCCACGACGAGCTCGAATTGCCGCTGGCGGCGGTGATCGCGCAGATGGAGTTCGCGGGCATCGCGGTGGACGTGGAATTGCTGGAAAAACTTACGACTGACATGGCCGAAAGAATAGTTGAGATCGAGGACGCGATCTACGAAGAAGTTGGTGTTGGAGAGGAAGGTGGCGAGCGATTCAAGATCAATTCTCCGAAACAACTCGGCGATGTTCTCGTAGAGAAATGCAATATCCCATTGAAAAAGAAGACCAAGACTGGATTCTCTACCGATTCCTCAGTCTTGGAGCCGTTACGAGATTCGTTCAAGATTGTCGATCTCGTCCTGAATTACCGCCAACTCACCAAGCTCAAATCCACCTATCTTGACGCGCTGCCGACGAAGGTGAATCCCCTGACGCGGCGCATTCACACATCATTCGAACAGACCGGCGCTGCCACCGGACGGCTATCGTCGAACGACCCCAACCTGCAGAATATCCCCATCCGCACGGAAGAGGGGCGGAAGATACGCAAGGCGTTCATTGCCGGAACTCCCGGGCACGTCTTGCTGGCCGCCGACTACTCGCAGATCGACCTGCGCGTGCTGGCGCACCTCAGCCAGGACGAACAACTGTGCAAGGCCTTCCGCAACGGGGAGGACATCCACAACTTCACCGCCGCTCAGTTGTTCGACGTAGCGTTGGACAGCGTAACGGAGGATATGCGGCGCACGGCCAAGACGGTGAACTTCGGCATCATCTATGGCGTAACGGCCCACGGCCTGGAGCAGCGCACCGACCTCGATTTCCAGGAAGCCGCGGCACTCATCGACAGCTACTTCAAGACCCATGCTGGAGTGCAGGAGTACACGGAGCGAACGAAGCGATTCGCCTACGAGAACGGCTACGTGGAAACGGTGCTGGGTCGCCGCCGCTACCTGCCCGAACTCCAAGCCTCGAATTACAACGTGCGCCAGGCCGCTGAGCGCATGGCCATCAACATGCCGGTGCAGGGCACGTCCGCGGACATCATCAAGGTCGCCATGCTCCACGTGGCCGATCAACTGGCCGCCACCGGCCTGCCGGTGCACATGCTGCTGCAGGTGCATGACGAACTGGTCTTCGAGTGCGACGAAGGGGCAATTGACGCGTGCGTGGACCTGGTGGCGCCGCTCATGGAAAACGCCGTATCGCTCACTGTACCGGTGACGGTGGATGCCAAAATGGGCGCGAACTGGGACGACATGAAGCCGCTGGCATGAACATCCTGATTACGGCAGGCGCTTCCGCGCTGGCACAAGACTTGGCGCAGGCGCTATCCCCGGAACACTCCGTGCTGCTCACGGATGTTGCGGACGTGGAGGCGCAGTGGCCGTTTGCGCGCTGCGAACTCGGCCACGATGAAGCGACCGACCGGCTGGTGGCAGGCGTGGGCGTGCTCATCCACCTGGCCGCTGCCGTTACCGACCCCAATCCGGTGGCTGACAGTGACGCCGCGCAAGGCGCAAACCGGCTCATCGACTACCACACACGCTGCACGTACAACCTGCTGCACGCCGCGAGCGAGGCCGGGGTGTCGCGTTGCATTTACGCCAGCAGCCTGAGCCTGCTTGTGCAGTGCGATGAGGATTGGGCCGTTGACGAACTGTGGCGGCCCCGGCCTACCGCGGAGCCGGCGGTGCTGGCGCAGCATCTGGGCGAATTCGTCTGCCGCGAGTTTGCGCGGGAAGGGCGACTTGCCATTACGTGCCTGCGCTTGGGAAACATGAAACAGTCGAATGACGCGGCCACGCAGCCGGACGATCCAATGTGGCTGGCCCGTGCTGACGCCGTGCATGCCTTTCAGCGTGCGCTGGCAGCGCCGCCGGAACCATGGGCGATCTACCACATTCAGTCTGACTTTCAGGGTGCGCGCTTCAGCACGGACAAGGCGCGGGATGCGCTCGGCTATGCCCCGCGAGAACGCCATGCAGGGGGTGAAGCGTGAACGTCCTGATTCTCGGCGGCGCGGCGCGCCTGGCACCCTTCGTGATCCGCGCGCTGGAGGGCGAACACACGCTGCGCGTAACCGACGTTGTACCGGTGGCAACACACCATGAGTACCAGCGCGTGGACGTTGGCGCACCGGCAGACGTGCTGCGCGCGGCGGAGGGCATGGACGCTATCATCAACTGTTCGGTGGTGCGTGTAGACCGGCAGGTGGCCTTCGACGTGAGCACGCGCGGCTGCTACAACATGATGCGCGCCGCCGTGGCGCATGGCATTCCGCGGGTCATCAACACCGGCCCGCACTTCACGATAGAGGGCAAGACCTATACGACCTTTGACTACGACATCAACCCCGACGTGCCGTCGCACCCCAGCACGTACCTCTACGCGCTCAGCAAAGGACTGGGGCAGGAGATCTGCAAAGTCATTACGGAAAATCACGACCTCCACGTGCTCTGCTTTCTCTTCTATGAATTCCGCGACCACGACGCGCCGGAGCAGGGCGGGAACCATCCCTTTGCCATCTCCTGGCGTGACGCCGCCGAGGCCATCCGGCTGGGCTTGCAGGTAGACCTGGCAACGCTCCCCTCCCGCTGCGAGGCCTTCAACATCCACGCCGACCTGCCCCACCAGCGGTTCTCAAACGAGAAGAACCAGCGCCTGCTGGGCTTTACACCCCGAGACCGGCTGGAGGCCATGTGGCAACGGCGCTAACTGCCGCTGCAGGAATCGCCAGCCAAGGAAAGTAAGTCAAGGGTCACGATTGGCCTGATACCCGTCACTCCGGCGGAAGCCGGAGTCCAGGGCACGCAAAAAAGATGGATTCCGGCTTTCACCGGAATTGTAGATGTCAAGCAATGCGTTGACAGGATTGGTGACAACAATCGGTAGTTCGGTTTGCGGGTGAGTCCCGATAGGATGTCATTCCGAACGGAGCGCAGCGCAGAGAGGAATCTAAAGCGCTGAGCCTAACAAGCATGCCCGATGTGAATCCTAGATTCCGCGAACAGGGTTCGACACTGCGCTCGGAACGACATAAGCTGTCAATGCTGTCAAGTAAACTAGGGTTTTGTCAACGAATTGTTCAACACTTATAGGAATGACAGCACCGCTTTGCCACCCACGCTGCTACAGCCACCCGGCCAGCCAAACGCTGATTTCGGCGACCAGCTCTTCCAAGCTCTCACCGCGGCTCGTTTTGGAGACTTCCATGGTCCAGGGGCCCGCATAGCCGATGTCCGCGAAGGCTTGGCGAATCGAGACCCAATCGTATGAATTCAACGCGGGGGAATGGTGGTCGACGTCGCCGTCGGGCGCGTCGAGGTCGTGGATGTGCGTGCCGCAGAGGCGGTCGCCGGCGATGCGGATTTCGTCCGCCGGATCACGCTTGACCTTGCCGGCGTGCCCCAGGTCGATGATGAGACCCACGCGTTCGCTGGGGTAGGGTTCCACGACCTCGCGCAGTTCTGCCATATTGTTGAGCGGCATGTCAGTATAGGGCAGGTTTTCCAAGGTCACGCGCAAATCCGCTTGTTCGATGGTGGGCATGAGCGCGTCCAGCGTGCCGCGAATGCCGTCACGCTCCTGCTGACCGAGTGCCGGGTCGTCGGGGTCGGTCAGAAAGCTCGGATTGGGTATGGGGTGGATGACCACCTCCGTGAGGCCGAGGCTGCCGGCCAGCCGCAGGTAGCCGCTCAACACGCCGACGCTCTCGCTCCTCCATTCCTCGTCCAATGTTGCCAGAATGCTACGGCCCGCCGGCGCATGCATCGTCCGCGCGTTCACTGCATGCCCGGCGAACAACGCGGTGAGGCGGCGTTCCTCGGCGGCATCCGACCCATAGACGTGGGGCTCCCGTACGTTGAGTTCCACCTGGGGAAACCCCACCGCGGCAATGCCGTCTAAGGCCGCGGGCAGCTCCCGGTCTCTGAACAGCGCCGTCGAGCAACTCGTGTTCGTCATTCTAGTTCCTTCCGGGTTTTCTCCCATATTTTCGTTCGACACACGTAGGGGCACGATGCCAGGGGCACTCCCTCTCCCCAGGAGTGACGTTTCCGTTCGACACGCGTAGGCGCACGATATATCGTGCGCCTACGCGTGTCCGTTACCTACAGCAGGCGCAGGTTACAAACCTGCGCTACCGGCAGAACGTACCAAAGATTAACCGTTGCTCATTATTGATGATATCGCATGCTAACCCTCGAAATTACCCGTACCGCTCTTCGGTCCAGGGATCGCCGCGCATGTGATAGCCGCGTTGTTCCCAGAAACCGGGGGCATCGGCGTTGACGAATTCCAGGCCCCGCAGCCATTTGGCGCTCTTCCAAAAGTAGAGGTGGGGCACCATGAGACGCAGCGGCCAGCCGTGGTCGAGCGCGAGATTCTCGCCGTTGTGCTTGTATGCCAGCAGCACGTCGTCGCGGAGGAAGTCGTCCAGCGGCAGGTTGGCGGTGTAGCCCTGCTCGGCGTGGGAGATGACGTGGGTCGCCTCGGGCCGTATCTTGGCCTGTTCCGCCACGTACTCGGCCGGCACGCCCTCGAAGACGTTATCCAGCAGGCTCCAGGTGGTGACGCAATGAATGTCGCAGAGCACCTTCTTGGTGGGCAGACCCATGAATGTCTCGAAGTCCCAGGTGAGCGGGTTTTCCACCAGGCCGACAATGCGCAGGTCCCATCTATCCGGGTTGAAACTCGGCGTAGATCCATACGTGAGTACCGGCCAACCGCGGGTTATCCACTGGCCCGGCGGCACGCGCGAGCGGTCCGTGGGCCGGGCGTCCAACGCGTCGGCGGCCTCTTCGCGCACGCTGTCCGGCATTGCCGTGCTATCGTCTGATTGCCTGCCAAAGCCTGAAAGAAAGCGTCCTAATTCCATTGTGTTTCTCCCCTTTTTCCCGCACCTGCCGCAGAACCTATCCAAAGCCGCCCTGCTATCAACTACCTGGCAGCCGGCCCATCTGGGCTGCTGGTCTTGATGTATCGGTGATCTGACTCTGCCAATGCCCGTTCGTCCCGAGCCTGCCTGTCCTGAGCGCGCCGAAGGGTCGAAGGATGAACGGACGCTCACTCACATGTCGCAAGGGCTGCGCGGATGCCGCACAAGCGGTGCAACCAACCCCGTACGTTACCACCCATCCGGTAGCGCAGGTTTGCAACCTGCGCCGTACGTCCGGTCAAATCCTTGCTTGGCGTGCCAACCCGGCCGACACCACCGCCCAACGCATCTTCAGATTAGCACAGCCGTTGCGAAAGAGTGCGCGACTTCATCCACACACCTGGCGGAAAACGCGCAAGTGATTGAGGCCCAGCAGCTTGCGTAGGTCGTCTTCTTTCCAGCCACGCTGCAGCAATCCCTCGGTGATTTGCGGTACCACGGTGGCATCCTTGAGCACGTCACCGCCGCCGTCGAAGTCCGACCCCAGGCCGACGCAGTCCGTGCCCGCTACCTGGGCGATGTGGTCGAAGTGGTCGAGCAGCCGGTCGAGCGTCTGCTTGTTCGGGTCTTCGTCCACGAACGCGGGGACGTAGGTCACGCCGATCACGCCGCCGTTGTCCGCCACGGCGCGAATCTGGTCGTCGGTGAGGTTGCGCGGGTGCTCGCACAGGGCGCGGCAGGCGTTGTGGGAGCCGATGATGGGCGCGTTTGTCACGTCAATGACATCCCAGAAGCCCTGGTCGCTGATGTGAGAGATGTCCACGAGCATGCCGAGTTCGTTCATGGAGCGCACCAGGTCGCGTCCGAAGTGCGTCAGGCCGCCGCGGGTCACGTTTTCGAACGCGCCGTCGGCGGCATGCGCGCGATAGCTCCACGTGAGCGTCATGGAGCGCACGCCGAGACGGTGGAGCACCGGCAGCACCCAGAGACTGCGCTCCAAGACCTCTGAATTCTCTATGGTGAGCACGGCGGCGACCCTGCCGCTCGCGACGATGGATTCGATGTCGTGGGCCGTGGTCGCAACCGCAACCTGATCGGCATGCGCATCCACCTCCGCCAGAAACCAGCCAAAGGCATCCATGGCATAGAGCAAGTGGTTGCCCAAGACGCGGGTGACGTCCACGGCGCAATAGACCACGTCGATGCCGCCGGCGCGGAGCTTGGGCAGGTTGACCTGCATTTCGCGCCCGGGAGGCATCTGCGAACCCCTCAAGAACGTCACGATGCTCTCCGGCTCTGCGCGGGACGGCGCATCCGGCCCGGCGATGCTCTCCCCTTTGCGCAACAAATAGGCGACGATGGCGTCGTTGTGGGAATCGATGACGAGGGACGACTGGTGCAGTTGAGAGGCAGTAGAATTCATGGTCACATTCTCCCCTTAGCTTGTTAGTTGAATGGCAGGCAATTCACGGAAATCAACGGAAATTCGGACTTGCGCTTTTCTCAATCTACGCAGTTAGCACTCGATTCTTCTTACAAGACCAATGCGTGTGAGCTTGTGCCTAACTTCCGGCTTCCAGCATGGGACTGAGTTGCACCTGCAACCAATGAAAAACCATACCCAAATGCCGCAACAACCTTTCGCCTAGACTATAGTACCGCTTCTTAGACTATTTACATCTTGTAGAAGTGTGCTACAATACGGACATATGAACCCATCGGCGGCGCTAAAGTAACCCATTCGGGCAGTTGCCGATCATCACAATTCTAGGTTAGAGCGCAAATGGCGTCTATGCGTGCAGCAGTGTTTCTGCCACGTACTTCCTGTCGCTGAGAAAAAGGGCGCTGTGCCGAGATGGTAGAGGTAAGCCATCCGCTGTGGTAATTGCGCACAGTGCCGGGTAGCACCGCACGGCAGGTGGTCAATGAACTTCGAGTTTATGGCAACATTGGCAACGGTAGTCATTGCGGCGGTAGCAATTGGCGGTCTTGTATTGCGCTTACAAGCACAAGTCTCGGATCTGGGTCAGCGCGTAGCGCGTATAGAAGGATTGCTCGAGGGTTACTTCATGCGCGACCGCTCCGACGCTGACACGCCGCCTTCACAACGATAGTACGCCTGATCTAGGAACTTCCAAGACTAGCAGTGGTCTTCCTTCAGGACTCTCTAAGTTACTAGCTCCCCTCTTTCGTCACCACGTCGATGAGCGCCTGAATGTAGCCGTTCGCAAACGCGCGGCCGCGGTGGCCCCAGGCGGAATCGCCGTCGGTCTGCGGCACGTGATCGTCGATGAAGAAGCCGTCGAAGCACACCTCGTGGTAGATCTGCATCGTCTTGTGCATGTCCACGTAGCCGGTATTGATGAACTCCTCCTGGAACTTCGGCACGGGGCTTGAGACGTTGCGGAAGTGGACGTAGAGGATCTTCTTGCGCTCGCCGAAGTAGCGGATCATCTCGTAGATATCCTCGCCCTGCATCTCGGCAAACGTCCCTTGGCAGAACTCGATAGCGTTGTGGTCTGACGGGTAGATTTCGATGAGGCGCTTGTAGGAGGCGAAGTTGCGGAACAGCAGGGGAATGCCGCCGAGCCGCTCCATGGGCGGGTCGCAGGGGTGGATGCCCAGGCGGATGCCCTCCTCCTCGGCGATGGGCGTGATGAGCCTAATCCAGTATTCCAGGTTCTCCCAAACTTCCTCTTCGGTGTACTCACGGCCGTGGGAGAGCGGCCTCTGCTGCGCCTCCGCATAGTCGAACGCCGTAGCCACGGCCCCGCAGCGAATCGTGGCAGGGGTGGTGCGCCAGACGTGCGACGGCATCCAGTGATAACCGAAAATGGGAATGCCCGCCCGCGCCATGTTGCGGATGGTGGCAACCATGTTCTCGATCTGCTCGTCGCGGCGCGGACCGCCCAGCATGACGTGGTCGTAGAATTCGACCGGCACGTTTTCCAGGGCCGTGAGCTTGAGGCCGTACTGCTCGATGGTCTTGCGCAGATTCACGAGGTCGTCGAGCTCCCACCGACCGTTCTCGCCGGGCAGATTCGCCGTGTTGAGTAACACGTCCGTCGCGCCGTATTGCGCGGCAAACTGCAGATATTCCGGCGACGGGTCCTTGAATTGACCGAACCCTACTCTCATTGGTTCCCCCTTTTATTAGTCAATTTGGCGCACGATTGGCCGAGGCGTCTGCTTGCGCTGCCAGTCGATTCCGCTCACTAGCGGGCACCTAAGTACCTCAGTCGGCTCCACTGGGATTCTGGCTGAACTCTTTAAGAGTCTCCCTCACCCTAACCCTCTCCCACGGGGAGAGGGGACTAATTGACGAGAGTTCTGTAACGCTGTACCCCTTGTCAGGGAATGTGGGGCTCTCTAGTTTGCGTCCTTACGCCATGCAGCTCTTCAGATACGCCGCCGTGGCGGGTAGGGACTCCTCCGGATCGCCGGTGATGCCGCACTCCAAGGCCATGAAACCGTCAAAGCCGGTCTCCTGTAGGGCGGCAAAGCCGGAATTGAACTCCGTGTGACCGGTGCCGGGTTGGGTGCGATTGCTGTCGGCCAGATGGACGTGCTTCACGTACTTCGCCGCGCCGCGAATGCTTGCCGCGATGTCGGCTTCCTCGATGCTCATGTGGAAGAAGTCGGCCATGATATTCACATTCGGATGGTCAACCGCCGCGCAGATTGCGGCGCCGTCCGCCAGCGTATTGGCCAAATGCGTCTCATAGCGATTGAGCGGCTCCACGAGGATGTTCGTGCCCTCTCGCGCGGCGCTCTCACCAGCCTCGCGCAGCAGTTCGACGTAGAGATTGCGTTCCAGGTCGGCGCCGCTTTGATAGGGAGAAAGATCGGGGAAGATCGGCGTGCGCCCGCGCACCGGCACGGCAATCACGCCCACCAGCCCCAGTTCGCCGGCCAGCGCCAGCAAACCTCGGAAGCGCTCCATGCGCGCGGCGCGGTCGTCCTTGGTGACGCCCAGCAGGTCGTGCTCCGAGCCGGTGCAGATCGTACTCGCCTGCACGCTGCTGTTGCCCAGCGCCTCCTTGACCTCCGACAGCCGTTCCGCCAGACCGCCGTGCATCAGCTCCACGCCCTCGAAGCCAAAGCGCGCCAGGTTGTCGATCTTTTCCTGAAAGGTCTCTCCGGGCACCTTGTTCTCTTGACAGGCGATTTTCATAGGATAGATTCTCCTTTTTCCCTATAGACAAGATTCCTTTAGCCGACTGGGATCACCCATCGTTCTCTACACACAATCTCCACTTCCAAGAGCGGGGGACGAGCCCCCGCGCTACGTAAGAAATCGTTGTGAATTGCGATCCGTCATTCCGGCGAAAACCGGAATCCATCTTGTTCTTCTGCGCAATTCACCTCACCGGCGGGGTAAAAGCCCTGCGCTAGTGCCAGTCTACATCTATGAGCGGGGGACAAGCCCCCGCGCTACACGGATGACGGCCGGCCGGGCCGTCATTCCGGCGAAAGCCGGAATCCATCTTCCCTGCGATACCGAATTCTCCTCTATGATGGAAACCGCGCGCGCACTCTTATGTGCCGTTCCCCCTGAGCCTGTCGAAGGGTGAACAGCAGGTTAGAAGTATCTCTGTCTCACCACTCAGACTCATTCCGGCACAATCATCACCTTCATACCCTCGGCGTTATTGTGAGCCGCTTCAATGGCGTCCGCAAACCCGCTGATGGGGAACGTGTGGCTGATGAGCGGGTCCACGTTCACCTTGCCCTGCAGCAGCAGGTCCATGGCGAGCGGATAGGTATAGGGACTCAGATGCGCGCCGTGGATGTTGATCTCCTTGCGGTCGCCAATGATGGTCCAGTCGGCCAGTACGTCCTCTCCGAACACGCTGAACTCGACAAACGTGCCGAGCTTGCGGATCATGTCCAAACCCTGGGTCACGCCGGAGGGATGGCCCGTGGCCTCGATGTACACATCGCAGCCGTAGCCGTCGGTGAGGTCGAGCACCGTCTCCAACGCCCCGGGGTCGGTGGGGTCCAGCACCACGTCGGCGCCGAAATCCGTTGCCAGCGCCCGGCGTCGCGGATGCAGATCGATGCCGATGAGCGTGCCCGGTGAATAGAGCCGCGCCGCCTGCAGCATGCAGAGGCCGATGTTGCCCATGCCGGCCACCACCACGGTATCGCCGACCTCGATCTCGCCGCGTTCCACCGCGTGCAGCGCACAGCCCAGCGGCTCCACGTAGGCGGCCTGTTCCGCAGTCAGGCCGTCCGGAACCTTGTGAACGATGGCGTTGCGGGGCACGCGCACGTGCGTGGCCATGCCGCCGTCGCAGATGCCGCCCTTGAATCCGAAAATGTAGTTGACCTGGCACATCCAGTAGTTGCCGCGCGTGCAGTGGCGGCACTGCCAGCAAGGCACGATTTGCTCGACGACCACCAAATCGCCCTCTTGGAAGCCGTGTTGGTCGGCAACGGCCGGATCGATCGACTCCACGTAACCGCTGAACTCATGGCCGGGCACGACCGGCGTTATCACGTACGGCTTGCGGGTCTCGCTGCCCCAGAAGTGCCCCGCGCCGTCGTAGCACTTGATGTCGCTGGCGCAAATACCGCAAGCGGCGGTGCGCAACACCATCGACGCATCGCGCATGACCGGCATAGGGGCTGCTTCGACGCGATAGTCCCCGGGTCCGTGGCAGACCACCGCTTCCATGGTTCTTGACATGATTCTGCTTTCGGAGGGTTAGGGTATTGGCCGCAAGGAAATTGCTGGACGGGTTTATCTTTCCATACAGCAATGGCGCTTTCAGTATGGTGAGAGCCGCGATACCGTGTCAAGGCACATGGCAATGCAGTGCCACAGTCACGCTCCTGAAAGACTGCCCAGAGAACTGACGCCGGCATTAGAGTTTTCGAGCCACAGGCCGACGGCTCCATCCGGTAGCGCGGGTTTGCAACCTGCGCCCACGGGGCGGCAGCTAGTCCTCGTGCACGCCCGTTCCTCAACGTGGCGAACCCTGTTGGAACACCCTCACCCTAACCCTCTCCCGTCAAGGGAGAGGGGACTATCTCGCTGTGGCGAGGGTTACGCAAAAGTCTTCTCCAGGGAGAGGGGTTCAGACGACGGCATTGGGTTTGCTGGGCCTAGACTGCGGTCTTGGGATACGGAAAGGCATACTCCTTAACTGCATGCTCAAGAGCCTGCCGCGCGGACGCTCGTGTATTGGCACCCTTGGGGAAAGTGGCGCACGGGTACGCCGGGGAACTGGGTCTCCAGGTATGCCGCCAGCGACTGCATGCCCCATTCTTCGGCGGTGGCGTGGTTCACCACCAGCAGCGGCAGATCGCGATCCAGCGCCCAACTGCCGTCGGCCCAGAAGCGCATGCCGTCGTCGGTCACCAGCAGCGCATCCGGGTGATTGCCGCAATCGTCCCGCAACTGCGCCATATCGGGCACGCGGCAGGCGGCGCCGGTGCCGATCGCAAGTCGCTCGACCGTGCGCGTAGCGTTGCCCACCACCTGCACGTGGTCCTGTCCGATAGCGCTCAGCCGGGCGGCAAAGGCTTGCGCCAACGCCTGCACCGTCTGGCGAGGCACCGCATAGAGGCCGTACCAGCGGTGCTCATCCTCGGCCAGGGGCGGCCCCTCCAGTCCGAGGCCCCGCGCCCAGCTATCGCGGATGCCGTGTGCCGGCATCACGTCCCACACGTCGTGGCAGCGATAAACGACCATATCGGTTTCCACCAGCCAGGCGCGTTTCGCCGCAGTGTGGACGTCTGCGTGAGACCCGGGATCATCGTCGCGGTGCACGTAGTAGGTAGGCTCGTGGGTAACAAAGAGGTTGCAGCCCGCTGCTTGCGCGGCTTTGAGCGTGGGCCATTGGCTCTGCCACGCCACCGCAATGCCGCGCACCTCGCTGTCCGGCTCACCCGCCTTGAATGTATCAACGGTTCGGCTCCAATCAACCCACGTGCCGACCTGCCGCATGTGTTCGTCGATTTCAAGCGCGCGCACTATCCCTGCCCCTGGCTAAACTTGGCATTGGTCACATTGCCGGCACATTGACGCTCACAGTATGGTTTGGGAATTGTTGCGGTGTCAAGCTGGAAATCTGCCCGTGAAGCGCAAGTCTCACTTGTCGCGACCGTAACTATTGGGTCTTGGAAATGACCCGAACCTAGCTCCTTTTTCCTCAGGTAGCGCAGGTTACAAACCTGCGTCTGCACTGCATGGGTAACAAGTGCTAGTTGACAACAAGCCGCCGTTCGTACTTCGACAGGCTCAGCACGAACGGCAGGAGGCACCGCATTTGTGCTACCGGCACGTCGTTTGCGCGACGCCCTCTGTGTTAGCCAAAACTGAAACCTGCCGCCTCTCGGTATAATGAAACGACCGTCCCAACAGCCGGCAAGCGAGCAATTAATGAACCGAGCATCCAATAGCAGTGAATTCCGTTTCTCGCCGCGCCCGAATAGCGCCTGCGACATCCCCTGGCGTCCATGGTCGGCAGCGGCGTTTGCCGAGGCTCAAGACCGCAACCGGCCCATTCTGCTGTGCATCACCACGGCCTGGAGCCAGTGGTCGCATCTCATGGACGAGCGGGCGTATTCCGATGATACGGTGCAGTATCTTATCAAGACCGATTTCGTCCCGGTGCGGGTGGATGCCGCCGCGCGGCCCGACATCGACCGCCGCTACAACCGCGGCGGCTGGCCCACCACCGCATTTCTCACACCGGAAGGCGAACTCATGGCGGGCGCTACCTACATTCCCGTGCAAGAGATGCGCGACTTTCTGGTGGAACTGGCCCAAGAGTATCGCCAGAACCGCGACACCATCCGCGAGAAGCTCGGCGCGCTGGAAGAGAAAAGGCGGGAGGCGGAGGCTGCTGAGAAGGCCAATGACGGCGTGCTCACGCCCGCCATCCCCGCCGAAACCATGGGCTTCATCGGGGGCGCGTTCGACCGCGTAAACGGCGGCCTGGGCGAGGCGCCGAAGTTTACGCACACGGAGGCGCTGGGCTTCGCGTTGGAGTGGTGCCAGCACACGCTGGACTACAACCTTGCCGCCCTGGTCAAGCACTCTCTCGACGTCATGGCCCTGAGCAACCTCTTCGACCGCGAGGACGGCGTATTCTTCCGCTTTGCCAACGACGCGCAGTGGGAGGACCCGGAGCGGGAGTGCACGCTGGAGGAAAACGCGGCGCTGGTCTCGCTGTACATGGAAGCCGCCCACGTCTTTCGCGATGACTCCTTTACACAGACCGGCGCGCGCGTGCTGCGGTACATGGCGGAGAAGTTGGAAGATCCCACTACCGGGGCCTTCGCCGGCGGCTTCTTTGCCACGGAAGACTACTATCGCCTGCCCGCGGCGCAACGGAGCGCCTTTGGCGAAACCTGTGTCGACCCGGTCATTCACGCCAAGGAAAACGCCCTGGCGGCACAGGCATTTCTTACCGCCTACCGCACAACCGAGGACTCCGCGTACCGCGACCACGCCACGGCAGTCCTGTCGCACCTCTGGGGCGCGATGTGGCACCCGGAGCGCGGCATGGCCCGCAATTGGCACGGGACCCGTGACTCAGCCGAAGCCTGCGACACGGTCGGAGCCTGCGACTTGGTCGTACTCGCCTACGGCTGGGGTTGGCTGCCGGACCAAACCGCCGCCGCCCGCGCTTTTGCGCAGGCGTACGAAACCACTGGCGAACGAGCGTACCTCGATCGCGCGCAGGCGGTTGCCGCCCACATTCTGCGCGTGCATCACGATCCTGCCACCGGCGGCTTCTGGGATAGCGCTCCCGGTCTCGCGGCGGCTTGGGGCGAGGGTGAGTCGCAGACCCCGTTGGGGCTGCTGGCACAGCGCCAGGAGGTGATGGCGGATACGGCGGGCGCGGCGGAACTTCTGATTCGGCTCTGGCATCTGACCGGTGATGATCGCTATCGCGCCATCGCTCAGACCGCCCTCGCGAACTACGCTGAATCATTCCGCTACTTCGGGCATTTCGGCGCGCCATACGGACAAGCGGTTGATCGGCTCCTGCGTGCCCCGACACACATTGTGGTGGCTGGAGCGCACAGTGCGCCCATGGCGCAAGCGCTGTTCCGGCAGGCATTGCGCATCCATACGCCGGGCCAAATCGTGCAGTGGCTCGACTGGCAGCGGGACACGGACTTGCTTGAGGCCCACGGAATTGCTGAGGCAGGTGAGTTCCCTGTGGCAATAGTCTTTAGCGGCGGGCAAGAGGAAGCGCGCGCCGCCTCACCGGAGGAACTCTCGGCGATTTTCGAACAGGTGGAGCCGGAAAACGCGAAGGACTAGCGCGGGCGCTACCTATCCGCGATTGGAACCCTATCACAACGAGCGGCCCAAAGCGCCCGTACTTCTCAAACAGGGCAATGTGTAACCCATCAACCCGAACAAGGATTACCTTTCAGTACGGGTTGTGCGGGGGGAGGGTCGGAGTGAGGGGAAGTCCTTAGCGATTCGGCAGCATCCCGCTTGCAGGTTGGAGCTACATTGCCCATGCTCCCCTGTGGCACGGCGGCCGCGTGCGGACAGTAGACGCGTTCCAGCGTGTCCGACTTCTAAACGCTCTGGTTTTCGGCTTCCTGAATGGCCGTGCCGCCTTCCTTGCGAAGGACCATCGTTGCCATCTCGGTGTCGCCGCCTCGCACGACCACCAGCGCTTGGACGCTTGCATCCTCAACCGCGACCGGGAGCTCCGGCTGGCGGGTCAAACGCACGTTGAGAAACGCGCCGGCGGCACCGGCCACGACCATGACCGGCAGCAAGAATTCGCTCGGCACGATAAAGACGAGCGCGAGACCGACCGCCGCGCCGATGACGCCGCCCTGCGCAATGCGCAACACCAGACGAACCAGCGCGGCGCGCGATCCGTGGTGTTCGACCTTCAGCATCTCCACGTCGAAACCCAAGGCGGCAAGCTCCTCCACCGCCTGGAGCGCCGCATTGCGGGTGTGAAATGATCCGACGAGCCGGTCTGCCATTGGTCCCACCGATTTACTGCGGTACGAGAGATGAGTTTTCCTACCAAGCCCTGCCGCCTTCTTGCACCCATCGCGGCTTGTGCCGACTTGGCCGAGTTAAGAAGAAGCAACTGACAGCTAGGGCAATTCCGTAACTGTAATTCTAGCGTTCGACCAAGTACGTAAACCCATATGATGTTGGCGTTGCTAATTTCCGGTTGTCTATCAGTGCCTAGCGATTTCTTCGGGCTCGCAAGGGCTTGCCATGCTGGATAGTATCCGCTGGAAGTGACTTGAGGACCGGTCGTTTTCCCGCTAGGTACACCATGAAGTGCAGCGGTTGGTTGCTTGCCATGAGTTTCTCGATGAGCTCTTCCAATTTGACTGTCAACATCAAGTGGACTTGCTTTATGGTGACGAAGTTCTTTCTACCATCGAGGCCCCGAACCCAAACGACCGAGACACCTGCTCGACCAATCTGACCGATGAGTCGTTTTCTCGCGTCATCGTCTATTGTGATCCAAACGAGTTGGTTTTGAGCTAGCCAAGTAATGAGTTCGGGGTCTTTTGCACCGCGCTTGCCGTGTTCGGCTGGATGCGAAATCGGATAGCCCACCAGCGCCAGTGCGCGCGCTACCTGTGGCGGCAAGTTTTCATCAAGAAAGAACTGCATTGGCTTGAGACGCCCCGGACAGCCACCGCTCCCACTCAATTGCGTCTGAAACCTGTTCCTTTCGCAACTGAAATGCTCCGGCGAGCGTCTCGATACTGTCGCCAGCCTGGTTTAGAGACCAAAGCGAGCGAGTCTCGACTCGTGTACCTTCGATGCAAGGCGCGCCAAACTGGATTTCTGGATCTAAGAGCACTGCCGGAAAAGGCTGCCATTGCACGGGTTTGCCGCCTGACGCAAAGAGCAGACCGTGACTTGCCGGGGTTAAAAATTCAGCCATCAAGTCCTCAAAGGCGAGTTGCCCGTACTGCGATGCCGCAATGAGTTCATTAGTAAACCTCACGAATACTTCTGAACGTGCAGTCCACATCTCCTCTGTGAGAAAAGGTTGTGGTATTCCCCGCAGCCGCCGGACATAGTCCTCGGCCCCCAAAATGGCCTTGTATGCTATTCCGCGGGACCGAAACAGGGCAATCATTCGTAGGCGCACGAGATCAGCAAAGGTGATTACGCGGTCTCTACTGGACACTCGATATGGTTCTTCCCACCCCAAGCCACGTCGAATCCATTGAGCAACGTGGTGCGTATTGGCCTCAATGAACCTATCGTGCCGCCGCTTCCACAGGCCGAGATTCTTACCGGTAGGCGGAGTCGTTGCGCGCAGGAGCACTGCGGTGTCCCGCAGGGTATACGCGCCTGCAAAGAGAATTGCTTCCGGGCTATCTAGCTCAGTAACTTGTGCCATTGCCCCTTCTTTTTCTCTCAATTGGAAGGCCCTTTGACTGACTGTTGGACGGGCACCACCGGCCGAATAGTCAGTCAATACCGCATGCGCAGTGAATTAATGCCTTGAGGAGTTCATCCAGCAGGCAGCGTTACTCCGCGCGGCGGGAGAGCAACGTCACTGCGTAGACGAGACCGATGAGCGGGACCACGGAAAAGATCAACGGCAGCAACCAGTCGCCGCGAATATTCCCAGACAGGATCAAAAGTGCCAGCGTAACGTCGGCGATCACGTTGATTGCGATTATTGCCGATCCAATCATCAACACACTGCGGGCAGGTGTGCGCAGGGCGGCCATATACAGCAGCGCGGCGGCCGTAATCGGATGAACGGCCATCAATACGGCGCGTTCTCCAATGCTGCCGCCATCGGCAAAGCCGCCGACCAGGGCCGTAAACCCGGTCAGCAGTGCGTGAATTGCCCCCAATGCGAGCAGTGCTACTCGAAAGTACTTCACGGTTGCTCTCGCTCAACACTTGTGGTGGATGTCAAATCGGAAGTACAGCCATCTTCTTGAATGCCGCTGCACACATGGCCATTTGCTACAGCCGAAGTATGAGCATGCGATTGAACTCGGCAAGAGAACATGGCAACGAATGCGCTCTGTGCAGGCGGGTGCGCGGCTCAAGTCGCTTTACCAGGGGACGACCATGCGCTTCGCCGTGGTTTGAAATACGCCTGCGCGTACTCTCAGGCCGCAGTCCCGGCTACCGAATCAGCTTTGATACGGCGTTGTGCTCTGGTATATAATGCCAGTCTTAAGTGCACTATACCTCTTTCTCCAACAAGGGTACAAACCGTATGAAGGCGTATGCGACGGACAAGATTCGGAATGTCGGGCTCTATTCCCACGTGGGCGCGGGCAAGACCTCTCTCGCGGAAGCGATGCTCTTCGCGACCGGCGCGATCAATCGCCTCGGTTCCGTGGATAGCGGCGGCACGGTCTCAGACTACGATCCGGACGAGGTCAAGCGCCAGATCTCCCTCAATCTAACGCTCGTCCCCGTAGAGCGGAATGATGACAAGATCAATGTGCTCGACACGCCGGGCTACGCCGACTTCTCCGGCGAGGTTGCGAGCGCCCTCCACGTATCCGATGGGGCCGTGTTGGTGGTGGACGTGGCCAGCGGCGTACAAGTGGGCACTGAAGAGTCGTGGGAGCGCATTACCGCCCACGAACTCCCGCGCCTGATCTTTGTCAATCGAATGGACCGCGAGAACGCCGACTACTTCAGCACGGTGGAAAGCCTGCGTGAATACTTTGGCAACAGCGTCACGCCGCTCCACGTCCCCATAGGGTCTCAGGACGACTTCAAGGGCGTGGTTGACGTCCTCGCGGACACCGCCTACCTCTATGCCGACAACGAAGTGTCCGAGGCCGCGGTGCCGGACGATCTGGCGGATACGGTGGAAGAGTACCGTATGACCCTGATCGAGAACGTGGTGGAACTCGACGACGACCTGACGGAAAAGTATCTGGAAGGCGAGGACATTTCCGCCGACGAGCTCCAGACAGCCCTCCACGAAGGCGTGCGCACCGGGCAGGTAACGCCGGTGCTGTGCGGGTCCGCCACCAAGAACGTGGGCGTGCACGCGCTCATGGACGCGATTGTGCGCTACCTGCCGTCGCCGGCTGAAACCGCTGCCGCGACAGCGACGCTGGAGGGCGAAGAGCAGGAGCTGGCAGCCGACGCGGAGGGTCCGCTGGCGGCCTTCGTCTATAAGACCCTGGCCGATCCCTACGTCGGCAAACTGTCGTTCATTCGTGTCTATTCGGGCACGCTTCGTTCGGATTCTCGTGTTTGGAACGTCAATACGGGGAGCGAGGAGCGCATCGGCCAGTTGCTCTTCGTGCGGGGGCGCGAACAGGAGAATACCGACCACATAGCAGCCGGGGATATGGGCGCGGTGGCCAAGCTGGCCGAAACCCTTACCAGCCACACGCTGAGCGAGCGCAAGCAGCCGCTTGCGCTGCCCGCCGTCACGTTCCCGCGCTGGCTCTTCACCGCCGCCATCGAGCCGACTTCGAAAGAAGACCTGGAGAAGCTCAGCAGCGCGCTGGCCCGGGTTACCGAAGAAGACCCCAGCCTGCACGTAGAACGGCAGCAGATTACGGGTCAGACCCTGTTCTCGGGCATTGGGGAGACCCACATCAATGTCGCGCTGGAGCGCATGAAGCGTAAGTTTGGCGCCGACGTGAAGACGGTAACGGTGAAAGTGCCCTACAAAGAGACCATTATGGGCACCGCGGCTGCGGAAGGACGCTTTGTGCGGCAGACCGGCGGCCACGGCCAGTACGCCGTCTGCAATATCGAAATCGAGCCCACGGGCAGGGGCGAGGGCTTCGAGTTTGTGGACAAGATCTTTGGCGGCGCGATCTCGGCTCCGTTCCGCGAGGCCGTGCACAAGGGCGTCCGCGAAGCCATGAAAGAAGGTACGCTCGCCGCGGGCGAGGTGGTAGACTTGCGCGTCACCCTTGTAGACGGCAAGGAGCACACGGTCGACTCCTCCGACTTGGCCTTTCAGATTGCCGGGTCCATGGCCCTGGGTGAAGCTATGGATAGGGCCAAACCCGTCCTCTTGGAGCCGGTCTTGCAGATGAAAGTGCGCGTGCCGGAAGACCGCATGGGTGACGTGATTGGCGATCTCACGAGCCGCCGCGCCCGGGTGCACAACATGGACATGGTGTCGCCCGGCACGATGGAGGTCGAAGCGGAAGTGCCCCAGGCTGAGGTGCTGCGCTACGCCACCGACCTGCGTTCCCTCACGCAAGGCCGCGCCACCTTCACTTCCGAGTTCATAGGCTACGAGCAGGTGCCTGCCAGCGCCCAGGAGCAGGTGGTAGAGGCCCACAAGCGCGCGAAGGAAGAAGCCTCGGCGTAGGGTTTTAGCGCTCTAGACACAAGCCGCGCGCCGCGCACTTCGCGCGCAACGGCAACGCAACGCTTTGGCGGCCCTCAGGAGCGCGTGAAAGCCTGCTTGACGCCACCGGCCGCGCAACGCGCTCGCTCTCCCATTCCCTGGGAGACCCACGCAGAATCCCGCCTGCAGGCCGGATGATCGTCCTTTTCTTGGAGTGCACCATACAGAGACATCGGTGACTGTTGTTTGGTGAATGGGTTACGCACTGCACCGGTTGACACGTACGGGTGCTTTGCACCGGCTTGGGAAAGGTATATTCCAAGCCTCGCACCATAACCGCATTTCAATCCGGCAGCCAGTGCCAGGGAAACAATCCGCTTCTGTACAGGTATTAAGTCGATCCGGTCTCTAAGACGTGGTCACGGCTTGCCGGGAAGGTCCCCGTTCTCGATGGTGTAGCCCACGGACCCGATCGTGTGAAGCCTGTGTGGTTGGTCTGTAGAGCAACCCTTGCGCAGAACTCGCCGCCACGTCGACTAAACCACTCCCTCTCGCTGGGGAGAGGTCCGGGGCGAGGAAACACCACAGCCTGTAGAGTTTCATTCCGCCTGATAGGGGTAACACTCAGTTAGCATAGATCTGAAGGCCATCTCTGCCGCTAGTCCTAAGGAAGTACCATGAACGCACCATCCGAGGCCGCCTACGACCTGGTCATTCACGCCGGACGTATCCTGTGTCCCGCCACGGGACGGGATGGACCCGGAGCGGTGGCGGTGCGCGGCGACCGCATCGCGGCGGTTGCGCTCGCCTCGCAGACGCAGACTTCGTCGGAGACGCAGACTTCGTCGCAGACGCAGGCTTCCTCGCAGGACAGCACGGCGGGGGCTGCGCCGCCGTTGGAGTCGACACGCCGGACGCTGTCTTTTCCCGAGGGGATTCTGCTGCCCGGTTTGATTGACGCGCACGCGCATCCGGCGCTCTCGGGCTCCAAATACGGCATTGAGCCCGACACGCACATCCTGCCGTACGGTTCCACAACGCTGCTCTCGCAGGGCGACGCGGGGGCGAACAACTGGGCCCGCTACAAAGCGGAGACCATCGCCGGCAGCCGCACCCGCATTCGCATGGCACTCAATCTCTCGGCCTCCGGTGAATCCAATGAGGCAGGCTGTTTTGCCGATCCGGCCGACGTCGACGTGGACGCCTGCGTGGATACCGTGCTTGGAGACCCCGAAAACATCTGGGGTATAGCGCTGAACGTTGGCCCCACCAACTGCGGCGGCAACGATCCCCGCGAGATTATGGCCCGCGCCCTTGAGGCCGCCGAGCGCACGCAAAAACCCCTGCTCATCGGCCAACGCCGCCACGACGACTGGTGCCTGGCAGAGCAATTCGACCTGCTGCGCCCCGGCGACGTGGTGACGTATTGCTACCATGCGCGAGCGGGGAGCATTGTGGACGCAGGGCGCGTGCTTGACTGCGTCTGGGCCGCCCGCGAGCGCGGCATTCTCTTCGACCTCGGCCATGGCATGGATTCGTTCAACTTTGAGATCGCCGCAATCGCCATTGCCGAGGGGTTTCTGCCGGATACGATCTCAAGCGACGTCTACGTGCGCCACGTGGGCAGTTCGCCGCGCCACCACCTGCCGCTGGTGATGTCCAAGCTCCGCGCCGCCGGCATGAAGGAAGCCGACATCTGGCCCCGCGTGACGTCGCGCCCCGCCGCGCTCCTTGGCCTGCAGCACGAGATCGGCGCGCTGACGCCCGGCGCCTGTGCCGACCTGGCCGTGCTCCGCTGGGACGACGAACCGCGACCGCTCCGCGATGCCGCAGGGAACGAACGCGCTGGCAGCGCGTGGGAGCCGGTGCTTACCGTGCGTGGCGGCGAAACAGTTACAAGATAGTGTCCTTGCGAACGCGATCCACCCGCGAGTATGGCCCCAAACTTCGCACTGTAGCGGAAATATCGAGAATGGCACAAATGTGCTATTCGTGCTATAGTTCAGGGAGAAGGAGAAGGGCAATGGCGACAACAGAGGAGCGGCTTTCACGTTTGGAAGGCGGCTATGGTCACCTGGCCACAAAAGCAGATATAGCAGAAACTAAGAATGAGATTACCGCGCTTGAAGGCAAAGTGATTGCGATTGAAGCCAAAGTGGGTGGACTCGAAGGTATCGTGAACGCCCTCGCTAGTGAAATGCGCAGTGAGTTTCGCATCCACAGGTGGGTTCTTGGCCTTTTGTTCGCCCTCAACCTACTGATATTGGGGAGAGTGTTCGAGATCATCTCACTCTAGAACACTGGCGAGCGACTTCATCCTTTCCGTGCCCCTGCCGTAAAACGAACCCTCCGCTTTATATGTGGTTCCGCTCTTCCTGCGCATATTCGGACTTAGTCCCACTTTGGGAGTCCTACCGTAGAGTCCTCTCACTTCTTTCCGCACACGCGTCAGGCGACTTCAAGAAGTGGCAACGCGGGGGCCTGCCCCCCACTCTTGGCGCCCACAGCGATCACTAGCGCAGACAAGGCGCTTTAGCCGGCGAAAGGCGTGAAGTGCGCTTTCAGGACACCTCTGATTACACACCGGTTGCGCCGCACTATGATGCAACGCGCAACATTCCCTTTGGGCTCTTGCATACGTGTTTCGAACGCATTTTCGCAAAAGCCGGCTTCCCCGAAACGGGCCGCATTCTCGACGCCGGCTGCGGCACGGCGCAGGTGTCACTGCCTTTAATCAAGAGCGGCTTTAGCGTCGTAGGCGTGGACGTGTCGCCAGCCATGCTGGCAATCGCGCGCCAGAAGGTGGCACCCGGCGCTTCGGCGGAGTTCAGAGTGGCCGACGTGCGGTCTCTCGCAGACCCGGACGGTGCTTACGACGGGGTCGTCGTCTCCAAGCTCTTCCAGCATGTCGGCAACTGGCAGTCAGCCGTAGACGAATTGCTGCGGGTGACCAAGGACGGCGGCCTATTCATGCATATCAATGAAAAAGGCGCCTTCAAGCATGCGGTCAGAAGAGAATTCTCCGCCCGTTGTGAGAAGCGCGGCTACAGCGATCTCTACGTTGGCATCAAAGACCGTAGTCAACTCGGCGTATATCTTACGGAACAAGGCGCGGAGCCGCTCGCCATCGACACGCGCGATCTGGCTTGGAAGAAGGCGATCACCTACGCAACGGCGCTTGAACACCTCAAGCTGAAGCTCCATTCGGAATACTGGGCGATCCCCGCTGGAGTGTATGCTCAAGTGCTAGACGAGGTGAGGGCATGGGTGCACGCGCAGCCCGGTGGCGAGGATACGGTCGAGACGATGCGACCCTATCTGGCGGCTGAGGTCTTTACCATCAGGAAGCAGTAGTCTACCGGCGAAAATGTGATCATACACTTTTTGCCGCGTGTGCCGGGTTTCTGCCCTGTACGTGATACGGGCAGGCGTTGCGCCAGAATCACCGTACTCTTGCATAGGGCACATGCGGGGATAACACTGGCGGCCAGTTTCTTGACCGTCATTCGCAGGAATCTCGCGAATGCACGGTGAAGATGGATTCCCGCTTTCGCGACGGAAAGAGACGCACTCAAGGCCCTATAAGAGCGGACCGGCAACAGATTTGTCAACGCAGTCAATACATACCTGACGGATTCGGCGCGGAGCCGCATCGGAAACCCCTGAAGCGGCGGGGCAGGCAATCCCTGTAGCTAGTCTCCGGCCTCACGTCACACGCCCGCCTGCACCCAGGCGCACAATCGCCGGTCGAGGAATTCGATCACGGCGTAGAGGCTGAGGCCCAGCGCGGCCATGGCCACGATGCCGGCGTACATGGCGGGATAGTCCACCCGTCCCCACGACTGCACGACGATGAAGTAGCCCAGGCCGTTGTGCGTGGCAAAGGTCTCCGTGAAGAAGAGCACGGCGATGGCCGTGCCGCTGGTGATGCGCAGCGAGCTGAGTACCGACGGCAACACGGCGGGAAAGTAGACGTACCGCAGCAGGTGGCGGCGGCGCGCGCCCAGTGAACGTACGGAGAGGATGAGTTCCGGCCGCACGGCATAGGCGGCATCGCGGGTGAGCACGAGAATCTGGAAATAGAGGATCAAGCTGATGATGAAGATCTTTCGAGGCTTCGCCCACGCCCAGGAAGAGCATGATGATGGGCAGCAGCACGATCTTCGGCACGGGGTAAATGAGATAGATGAGCGGGCTGGCAATGCGGTCTACCATCGGCGCCTGACCCACGGCCATGCCCGCCGGGGCCGCCAGTATCACGGCAATGATGATACTCAACACCACGCGGTAGGCGCTGTAAAGCACGTGCTCCCACAGACCGCCGGTCCACTCCCGCACAAAGGCCTCCGCCACCACCCACGGCACGGGCAAGATGGGATTCCCCAGCGCCAACGCAGCCAACGCCCACACCGCCACCAATGCCACAACGGCGGCAAGCACGAACGGCGGTGTGACGCGTGAACGGGTGGCGATCATGGCAGTGCTCTACCAATTAACCTTCATTTGATGGCGCCAGCATTGCCGCACTGCTTCGACACCTGATCATTCAGAGGGCTCTAGTTCGGCTTCTTCGGCGTCTGCGTGCACTTGCAGCAACCGCGATTTCAGCGCCGGCATTTCCGTGGTCGCAACCTGCCAAACCTGTTCTACGATTATCCCAAAGTACTTGTGAATGAGCACGTCCCGCAAGCCGGCGATCCTCTGCCAAGGAATGTCAGGGTGCCGTGTACGCAGTGCGCTGGGAACATGCTTGGCGGCCTCGCCGAAGATCTCCACACGGCGAAAAACCGCATCCTGTAGCATGATATTCGCCTCAAATTCGCCTGCGGTCACTCCAGCGCAGTAATCCTGGGCTCTTTCGATGCACTCCAGCATGTCTTGCACGTACACGGCGACCGAGCGGTCTTTACTCATACGAGCCGAATCTCTTCGCCCAGAATCCTGTCGCGGAGCGCCGGCTTGATGGCAGCATACTGGACGAGATCAACCCGCCGTCCCAAGACGTCCTCCAAGTCGAGTTTGACGCCAATGAAATCGAGCAGGCTCGCCCGCGCTTCCAGCTCAACGAGAACGTCCACGTCGCTCTCGGGCCCGGCCTCGCCACGCACAATCGACCCAAAGAGACCGGCGCGCGTGATGCCGTGCCGGCGCAGCACGGGCAGGATTATCTCCCGGATCTCCGCTACGGTGGTAGTTTGTACGTCACTCCGTCGCTCCTGCTGCTCTGCCTCGACTCTCTCGATATTTGCAAGGTCTTCTGGCGAAACGATGGCGGCCACAGGTATGCCGCTGCGTTCGACAACTACACGGGCTTGCCGGTCATAGACCTCCTTTAGCATCCCGCTAAACTGTTGACGCGCTTCTGACGCCTTTACCCTGCGAAGACGTGCAGCCATCTCTCACCTCCTGGGCGTACTACTATGTACAATATACTACAAGAGTGTACGTCCTGCGATGTGATTCCTACTTTGCTGATGCGCCAACAAATATCCGCAGCGGCCCGCTATTGCTAGTACGACGCAAACTACTTCGCCGAGCACTGCGGGATTGCGCTCCGCGAATTCCTCGGCCAGCTTGGTTGCCGTCTCTCTATCGTCCTGGGCCAACTCGCCGTCGATCACGAGCTCCAGCAGGTAGTCCTTGATCGGCTTGATCCACGGGCCCGGTTCGCGGTCGAACATGGTCATGAGGTCGTTGCCGTCCAGCGGGCTTTGCAGCTTCGCCACGTCCTCCTGGGCCTGGAGTTCACGGCAGCGGGCCTCCAGGTGGTTGACGCGGGCCACGCCCGCCTCCACGCGCGAGCGGCGGTAGCTGGTGATGTCGGCGCGAGAGAGGGCGAAGAGGTCGTCCGTGATCCCCTCCGTCTCGCGCAGAAAGCGCCGCACCGCGCCGTCGGTCCATTCCGGCGTGTAGAGGTTGGGGCGCAGGTGTTCGGCTACGAGACGTTGAATGCGCTCGCTGCTATCCCGGTCGAAACGCAGGCGCCGCAGGATCTTCCGCGCCATGCGTGCGCCCACCATCTCGTGCCGGAAGAAGTGCACCTTGCCGTCCTGCACCGATTTCGTGCGCGGCTTGCCGATGTCGTGCAGCAGCGCCGCCCAGCGCAATATGGTTGTGGCGGGCACATTTTCCACCACCTTGAGCGTATGGCCGAATACGTCCTTGTGGCGTCCGTCCTGGCCGGTGCCGCGCAGCGGCAGGAGCTCCGGCATGACGTACGCCGCCAGTCCACTGCCGCACAGCGCTTCAAGTCCCAGCGTCGGCCGGTCCGCCAGCAGCAAGCGGGTCATCTCGGCGGCAATGCGCTCGGTGCTTACATGCTCGAGGGCGCCGGCCTGCTCCTCCAACGCCGCGCGCGTAGCCGGATCGATGGTAAAGCCGAGCTCGGCGGCAAAACGCACGGCGCGCAGCATTCGCAACGGGTCTTCCCGAAACCGCTCCGCGGGATCTCCCACGGCGCGGATGAGGCCCCGCTGCAGGTCCTGCAACCCGTGAAAGGGATCGAGCATGCCGCCGGTTGCCGGCTCCTGGGCGATGGCGTTGATGGTGAAGTCGCGGCGCGACAGGTCGTCTTCCAGATTCGTGCCGAAGGTGACGGCGGGCTTGCGGCTGGCAAAGGCATACTCTTCGCTGCGGTAGGTCGTAATTTCCACCACCCATTCGCCAAAGGTCGCGCCTATCGTGCCGAATTTCTCCCCCACGTCGTAGCGGGCATCCGGCCGCGCCTGCGCCAGCAGGCGCTTGATCGCCGGCGGATGCGCGTCCGTCGCCAGGTCCAAGTCGTGGGTCGGACGGTGCAGCAGCGCGTCACGGACCGAGCCGCCCACGAGGTATAGCTCATAGCCGACCTCCGAGAAATGCGCCGCCAAAGTCTGCAGTATGGGCGCAGCCACGAGGCCCTGCACCACACTCGCACCGCGTTCGGAAACTTCCACGCTCTTGCTCATCTTCTCTCCGGATTGCGCTTGCCCAGGTCGGCAGCCTATCGCCTCGTTTCGCGGTCACAGCGAGCGGCAGCCCGGGATTGGGCAGCAACTGACTATCTTTGCACCCTAACCGCGCATCGACGTGCACAATTGACAGGTCTTGCGTGCCACAAGCGGCCAAAGCTGACTCTCATGATAGCACGGGGTGCCGCCCATTCGGCTGCAGACAATGGCGCCAAATTGCGGGAACCGCAGGATTGCGCACCAGCGCCCTCCAGGCCCTCCGCTTCCTTGTTTACCGGAGACAGGCTTGCCCTTTCACCGCCGCGTACGGTCGCCCCTCCTCAGCTCGCGCCGGCCTTGGCCTGTGTTGCTTTCGGGTTGCGTGTGGCGGGTCGGCCGTTACAATGAGAGTTGCAGCGTTGAGGCTGGGGACGAGCGACTGCTATCATCTGTCCCGCGCCGCAGTGTATCCGGCGGCAACTCTCCACGTTGCGGTATGCTGGCGACGGTGATAGTGCCTGGACAACAGAATTCCTCTAGACGGCGATGTAATCACATCGTCAAATGCCGAAGGTATGCGCGATGCCACGTGATTTGCCGGTAGGAAACGGACGCTTGCTCGTCTGCTTTGATAGCGACTACCGCATCAGAGACGTCTACTATCCTCACGTCGGACAAGAGGACCATGCCCAGGGTCACCCGTTCCAATTTGGGGTCTGGGTTGACGGCCTCTTTGCGTGGATCCACGACAAGTCCTGGGACAAGTCGCTGCGCTATAAGGAAGACACGCTCGTCACCGACGTTACCGCGCAGAACGATCGCCTCCGGGTGCGGCTTACCCTCAATGACGCCGTCGACTACAGCCGCAATGTGTTCCTGCGGCGCATCACCGTAGAGAACCAGACGGACTCCGAACGTGAGGTGCGCCTCTTCTTCCACCACAATTTCTCCCTCGGCGGCATCAGCATTGGCGACACGGCCTATTACGACCCGCGTCACCGATCGCTCATTCATTACAAGGGCAAGACGTTCTTCTGGATGAACGGGATGAATGGGACCGACATCGGGCTGGATTCCTACGCCACCGGCACGAAGAACGTGGGCGGCTTGGAGGGCACCTGGCGCGATGCCGAAGACGGCCGGCTGGAAGGCAATCCCATCGCGCAAGGGTCTGTGGACAGTACCGGCTCGATCGGCGTGACCATAGCCGCGCGGGAGACCGCTACCGTCTATTACTGGATGGCAGTCGGCTCAGATGCCATGGAAGTGGAAGGCATTGAGCGGCACATCCGCCAGGTAGGGCCGGGAGCGGTGCTCTACCGCACGCAGGAATACTGGCGTCATTGGGTGCGGAAGGAAGGCTTTACGTTGGCCGATCTGCCGGCCGGAATCGGCGCTCTCTTCAATCGCAGCCTGCTTACGATTCAGACCCAGACCGACCACGAGGGCGCAATCCTGGCGGCAAACGACAACGACATCGCCCAGTTCGGCCGCGATACCTACTCCTACATGTGGCCGCGGGACGGCGCGCTGGTTGCCTATGCCCTCAGCCGCGCCGGCTATGGGGAGATTTCCCGCCGCTTCTTCAGCTTTTGCTTGCGCACCATCACGCCGCAAGGCTACATGATGCATAAGTACAACCCGGACGGCTCCGTCGGGTCGTCGTGGCATCCGTGGGCGGCGCCGGACGGCTCCCGCCAGCACCCGATTCAAGAAGACGAGACAGCGCTCGTGATTTGGGCCCTGTGGCAGCACTTTGAGAAATACTGGGACATCGAGTTCATGAAGCCGTTCTACGCGTCCTTCATCAAGCCCGCCGCCCAGTTCATGAGCCTCTACCGCGACCTGACTACCGGGTTGCCGGTGCCGTCGTACGACCTCTGGGAAGAGCGCCACGGCGTCCACGCCCATACCGTTGCCACGGTCTACGCCGGGCTCCGGGCCGCGGCGAATTTCACCGAGGCCTTTGGCGAGGAAACCTACACGGACAGCTACCGGCGCACTGCTGAAGAACTCAAGCAGGCCGCCCTCACCCACATGATCAATCCTGACACCGGCCTCTTTTCGCGGATGGTTACGCCACAGCCGGATGGGTCAGTCCATCACGACCCAACCATAGACAGCGCTACCTACGCGCTCTGGTACTTCGGCATGCTCCCGCCTGACGATCCCCTCGTGGTCAAGATGATGGAGACGATCCGGGAACGCCTGTGGGTTAAAACGGACGTCGGCGGCATCGCCCGCTACGAAAACGACTATTACCACCAAATCAGCAACAATATCGCCGTTGTGCCTGGGAACCCATGGTTCATCTGCACACTCTGGCTCGCCGAATGGTACATTGCCAAAGCGACTTCACTTGAGGACCTGGCACCGGCCAAAGAAATCCTGCTCTGGGTCGAGCAGCGCCGCCTGGAAAGCGGCTGTCTCGCCGAGCAGGTTCACCCGTTTTCCAACGCGCCGTTGAGCGTCTCCCCGCTCACTTGGAGTCACGCAACTGTTGTGATGACTGTCAATGCGTATGTTGAGAAGTATCACCAGCTTTTGGGCGGTGAAGAGAGTGCAATCCCCACCGCTGAATCCGTGCATTCGTAACGCTCCGCCCTACCATCGCCGCGCTGCGTCTACATAATCCTGCCGGCTGCGAGCACTTCCGGAAGATTACGGTAAAGTAGTGATTTATGTGGATAACTACCGTTAATCCAGTGGATAAACTGCCCGAAATGGGGATATCCTAAGCCCTGAGCGGATTCTGCTGCCTTTTGCCAACTTGACCGTTTGCAGCGAGCGACCTGAATAACCAGCCAGTTTCTGGGGAAACTTGTAGACCTATCGGCAGCTCCACATGGGGAGAAGCAGGGCCCTTTTCCCCACCCCAGATGCGACCGCGGGTGTCAGTGGCATTCCGCGCCTTTAAGGAGTATTCTCAACAGATTTTTCCCGACATCTATCCCCCGCGACATCCCGCTCCACGACTTCAATCCCGGCACTTTTCCACGCTATCAACAGCCCTTATGATTATGGCTTTGACCGTTGAGATTAAACTCTTTCTTCGGACAGAAAGTCTGCTCCAAATCATCCTGTCATTTTTGTTCAGGGCCCCGCTGTAGCTTCCACCAGATATCACACTTCTCATCTGATTTTATCTGCATGACGAGGCGTCCGGCGATGTTCCCTCTCGGGGCTTGTCGAGCAGCGAATTGAGCGTTTAAGCCGCCGTTGAACCAGATCGCCGGCATGAGCTACAGAGGGATGCCGAAGGGTGCTAGCATGGGAAAGGAGACATGCGGAGCGGTAGGGTAGCGAAGACAGTCTCAGCCGGCTGGGACTGGAGGACCTGCAATGGGGACGACGATTCGAACCAAGGACGAAGGCGAGCGCTGTAAAATAGCGCTCGTTGCTAACGGCGAAGAGGTAGCGCGCTTGACGGTTGAGAAGCGTGAGATGCGGCTGGGTGCAGCTTGGGTGCGGATGGGAGGCATAGCAAGCGTGCGGACTAGCCCGCGGCATCGCAACCAGGGCTATGGCCGCGCCTTGATGGATAGCACGGTTGACTACATGCGGGAAGAGGGTTACCTGGTATCAGTCTTATTTGGTGTCCCCGCATTCTATCACCGAATTGGCTACGCTACGGTTCTGCTGCGGAAGAGTGCTGTGCGAGTAAGGACGGCGGCAGCGGAATCCCTGCCGGGGCCCTGTGCAGTGCGAGCGACGAGAGACGGCGAGGAAGCAGAACTTCTGGCGCTTTACGAAGACGAGATCGGCACAAGAAGTGGCGCTGTGAGGCGATCGCAGGCGGCGTTCGCGCCTTGGTATAACGAGGCTGAGGATTGGTTTCAAGAGCCGCGGAGGATACTGGTCGCAGAGGAGAATGGAGAGACTGTTGGCTACAGTCTGGGTGAGCAGGGCTGGCTGCAGCATTCGGAGTGGCATCCGCAAGCGTACGAGATCGTAGTTCCAGCGAGAAGGGTGGCGACCGCGGGACCGAGCCTGCTCGGGGCGCTGGCGGCAGAGGCCAGCGAGCGGCGCGCGGAGTGGGTGGAACTGGAGTTGCCGCCGGACGCTGCGCTGCTCTCGCTGCTGCGCACGGTCGGCTATACGCAGGAGACCGTATATTCGCACAATCAAGGGGGCATGGGCCGGATCGTCAACCTCGCCGGGCTGGCTGTGGTAATGACTGCTGGTGTGCGCGAGCAAGTCCAGACATGGCAGAGCGACGAGCAAGTGGGGAGAATAGTCTTTGAATGTGATGCCGAGACGGCGGAGATCGCTCTCGGCGCCGGCCGGACACTGACCATTACCCTGCCCCAACAAAACCTGCTGCAGCTTTTGATGGGATACCGCGGCATCGCGGAACTGCGACTGGAGTTTCCCGCCTGTGTGGCAGAGGGCGATGTTGCCCTAGTCGACGCGCTGTTTCCAAGGGGCTATCCCTATATGTGGAACCTTGACCACTTCTAAGCCGCGGCTGCAAATCGCTGCCGTCATCTTCGACGTAGACGGTCTCATGGCCGACAGCGAGCCGCTGCACCGGGCCGCCTGGCACGAGCTCGGCCGCCAGTGCGGGTTTCTCACTTATCCCACCGATGCCGCGGAGAGCTTGGGCCAGCGGGTGATAGAAAACTTGCGCATGCGGCACGCCCAGGGGCGCTTTACCCAGGATCCGGTCGTGCTCCTGGACCAATACCATGACATCCTCATTGCGCTGATTAGGGAACGGCTGCAGCCGAAGCCGGGTCTGAGCTCGGCGCTGGAGTACGTGGAAAAGCGGGATTGGAGATGTGCCGCGGCGTCTTCTGGTGACAGGGTCTACATTGACGTGGTGTTGGACGTGCTCGGCATACACGCGTTCTTCCAGGCGGTGGCAACAGGAGATGAGGTCGCAGAGGGCAAGCCCAATCCTGCGCTCTACCTGCTGGCAGCGGCGCGGCTCGGCGTAGCGCCGGCGACCTGTGTGGCGCTGGAAGACAGCCCCCGCGGGGTGCAGTCGGCGCAAGCGGCCGGCATGCGGTGCATTGCCGTGCCGGAAGGCGCTGCGGACGCGTCTGCCGCTGACGCGGTGTGCGAATCGCTCTTCACGGCGGTAGACGTACTGCAGCGGTGGAGCGCGGAGCAAGACTGAGCAACCGAGCGGACGTGCGCTGCCGCGTGGCTGACAAGACCGCAGGCCGAGCAGGTTTTGTTACACTGCCTTTAGCTTTGCCGGAATTCAATGCGAGCCAAGATGCAACCGCACAGAGAGCAATCAAGGAAGAGACACATGGATAGGGCAGCGTTACCGAAACAGCCGGGCGAGTTGCGGGCACTCATACGCGCCGGAGAGTGGGACACGACGACGGAGGGTCTGGCGCCAGGCTTCGTGCAGGCGAATCTCGCCATTGTGCCGCAGGACCTGGCGTTTGACTTCCTGCTCTTCTGCCAGCGCAATTCTCAGCCGTGTCCGGTGTTGGAGGTCATGGAGCCGGGTTCCTATGAGCCGCGCGAGACGGCGCCCGGCGCGGATATTCGCAGCGACGTGCCCCGCTACCGCGTCTATGAGAACGGCGAGCTCGTGGATGAAGTCACGGACATCACGGACCGCTGGCAGGATGATTTCGTCTCGTTTCTGCTCGGGTGCAGTTTTAGTTTCGAGTCCGCCATGCTGGCCGCCGGCATTCCGCTGCGCCACTTGCAAGCGGGCAACGACGTGCCCGTATATGTGACAAATCGCGACACGACACCTGCGGGAGCCTTTTCAGGCCCGTTGGTTGTCAGTATGCGCCCGATTCACCATACGCAGGTAGTGCGGGCGGTGCAGACGACCTCGCGCTTTCCCGGCGTGCACGGCGCGCCGGTCCACATCGGCGACCCAGGGGAGATAGGGATTGCGGACCTCGATAATCCGCAATGGGGCGCGCGCACCGACGTGCGCGAGGGTGAGGTGCCCGTCTTCTGGGCCTGCGGCGTCACACCGCAAGCGGTCGCGCTGGCGAGCAAACCGCCCCTGATGATCACCCACGCGGCGGGTCACATGTTTCTCACGGACTTGCAGGACGCGCATTTGGCGGTGCTTTAGGCGGTAGCGCAGGTGCTGTTTCCGTTCGTGCTGAGCACATTGACGAGCTTAGTACAGGCATGTTGCAGCGCGAGCGGCTGGTGTGTTGACGTGGTGGCAGCGCAGGTGCCCTTTCCGTTCATACTTCGACAAGCTCAGTACGAACGGAAAGAGGCAAGCCGGTACGGACGGGAAGGGTGGCTCAGACCGAAGCGGAGAGGCAAGCCGGTACGAACGGCAACGGAAGAGAGCCTAGCGAGACGCGAGTAGTGACGTCCGCCTCAACGCAGTGTGGAAGCCGCTCGGCGCGCCGGTCCCAGGTATAGTCTTGCACGTCCTGCTATGCACGCCGCCGGGGCCATTGCCCGCAAACTCCGCCCACACCCCGACGAGCACGCCGGCGGTTCGGCCCGAGCCTGTCGCAGGCCGGAGGACGATGCAGCGACCGTTCGGCCTGAGCCTGTCGCAGGCCGGAGAACGACACAGCGACCGTTCGGCCTGAGCCTGTCGCAGGCCGGACTCGCCACCGCCAATGCCGCACAGTGCCAGGCAGCCCGCACGTGACGTCACGTGTAGCGAATCACAGCCCCGGGCTGCACATTGCGGCCGCTTGCCGAGAGCGGTTAAGTTCGTTAGAGTCGTACGTAGTTTGTCAATAAGTAAAGCGAGGCAACCATGGCACGGCAAGTGCGAATTGCCACCATCACCTTCTTGTTGGTCGACGGACCGGTGACGCAGGACGCGTGTTACGAACAGGCGTTCCGCTATCTGGAAGCGGCGCTGGCGGACGGGCCCGATCTAATCTTGCTGCCGGAGAGGTTTGAGAAGACGGGCAGCGTGGAGTGGGACAACGTGCGCGCAACAAAGGATCCGCAGGCGCGCTACGCGGCGGCGCAGGAGCTCGCCATGACCGAGGACGGCCCGGTAGCTGAGCGCTTCTGCCAGTTCGCCGCGCGGCACAACGTGACCGTGGTCTCCAATAACCTGACCCGCGACGGTGACTTGCTCTACAACCAGGCGACGTTCTACGGCAGGCAGGGCGACATCGTGGGCCGCTACCGCAAGCTGCAGCCCACGGAGATCGAATACGAGGTAAATTGGACCGCGCCCGGCGACGACCTGGCGCCCATCGAAGTGGACGGCGTGCGCTACGGGGTCTTCATCTGCAACGACCAGGCATTTCCCGAAATCTGCCAGATCTACGGCCTGCAGGGCACTGACGTGCTGCTGCATCCCACACGGGCCGCCGGCCCCACCGAGACCATTCGCTCGGAGATGCTGCGCACCCGCGCCCACGACGCGTCATGTTTCCTGGTGACGTCCACATTCTTGCAGGATGAGCCGCTGGGGTGGCGGTACCGCCAGAGCCACGCCACCATCTACGACTACAACGGCTTCACGCTGGCGGAAACCGGCCACCGCGAGGGACACGTCACCGCCACACTCGACCTGGATGAAGAACGCTGGACGAGCTGGTGCAACACGTACGACCACCGGCGGTCCATCCTGCGCCAGCATCGCGCCGACCTCTACGCCCAAGCCTACGCGGAACTCGCGCGGCACAAGGAGAACATGATCCCGACGCGGGAGCCAAGTGCGGTAGGGTCGTAGCATGTAACGCAAAGCATAAATGTACGATGTTGCTTACGTGGAGAAAGTCGCTGGACAAGAACGAGAGCAAGCGACTGTAGAGATGCCGGTTGAACGGGAGGCCCGGTTTTCAATCTCGCTTTGAAGCGATTGCCCGTGAAGCGGAGGATGCCGGTGTAGCAGACTGGAAAGCAGACGCTAGAGCCTATAGAAAGTTTCGTCGGCTGAGAAACGAACTAATCCATCGAGGTGACGGCAGCCTAGAGTTGCAAGTTACCGTAGGGCAGGATGAGACCCAAAGGCGCAAAGATCTCGCGAAGCGATATGTGTGCTTAGCTCTTTGCCGCGACATGGATGTCTACCAGAGGAATTAGCGTAAGTCACGTTGGGAAAGTGAGGCAGCTATGGCACGGCGGGTAAGAATAGCGACGATTTCCTTTCTTCTCGGCAGCGAAGCGTTGACCCAGGCCGAGCGCTACGACCAGGCGTTCCACTACCTGGAAGCGGCGCTGGCGGACGGGCCGGACCTGATCCTGCTACCGGAGATGTTCGAGACGATGGGATGCAGCGAGTGGCAGAACGTCCAACGAATGCACGCGCCGCAGGCGCGCTTTGCCGCGGCGCTTGACCTCGCCATGACGGAGGATGGTCCGGTGGCGGAGCGCTTCCTGGAATTCGCTGTGCCCCACAACGTCACAGTGGTCTCGAACAACCTCACGCGAGAAGGCGCCGCGCTCTACAATCAGGCGACCTTCTACGGCAGGCACGGCGAGATTGTGGGGCGGTACCGCAAGGTGCAGCCCACCGAGAACGAGTACGAAGAGAAGGCGATCACGCCAGGGGACGAGATCGAGCCCATCGAGGTGGACGGCGTGCGCTACGGCGTCTTCATCTGCAACGACCAGGCGTTTCCTGAGATTTGCCAGATTTACGGGCTGCAGGGAACGGACGTACTCCTCCACCCGACGCAGGCCGCCGGGCCTACGGAGAACATTCGCTCGGAAATGCTGCGCACCCGCGCCCACGACGCTTCCTGTTACCTGGTCACGTCGACGTTTCTCCAGGATAAGCCGCTGGGGTGGCGGTACCGCCAGAGCCACGCGACGATCTATGACTTCAATGGCTTTACGCTGGCTGAAACGGGACACCGCGCCGGCCACGCGACGGCCACACTCGACCTCGACGAGGAACGCTGGACGAGCTGGTGCAACCGATACGACCACCGCCGGACGATACTGCGGCAGCATCGCGCCGATCTCTACGCCCAGACCTACGCGGAACTCGCGCGGCACAAGGAGAACATGATTCCCGCGAGGGAACCGAGCGCGCTAGGATCGTGACCGGCGCATGGTGAGGAGCCCAGGGATGCGCGCCAAGCCGCCGGTATTCTCGTGCCGCGGCGCAGTTGCAGCAGGCGCGAAACGGGTAGCGCGCGTTGCCGTGTGCACCATAGGCCCCAGGGGGAGAGCCCATCTACTCACAACTCGCCACCGGCAGCGGTATCTTGCTGCCAGATGGGCACGGTTGCACGAAGCCGATTGACGTTAAACTCGCCGGATTCGGAAGTCTTCTTTCGGTAGGGCGTTACTACCGCAGTAGCCGCCTCAGATTCTTTGCCTTCACGTAAGCACGGCCTGCAACTGGTCCACGTTGCGTTGCACCTTGGCAATCGCGGCGGCGATGTCTTCCATGGCGCCTCTCTCCGCCAGGAGCGTATTCTGGCCGATCCAGACCGCCTCACTCTGACAGAGCTGTTCCGTGACCGGGCACGGTTCCGCGCGGAAACCGCCAATTGACCCTTTCACCGAGCCGTCTGACTTGTCGAACATGGGGTTGTCGTATAGGGGCCAGGGGTAGCCGCTGGACATGCTGACACCCTCCGCCTGCACGGCCTCCAGGAAAGTACCGCGGTCGGCGCCGAACTCGTCGGCATCCAGGCGCAGGGGATAGATGTGATAGCCGTGCTGTGTGACCTCCGGCGCAAGCTCCTGCACCGTGAGGCCGGGAATCTCCGAGAGCATGCTGGAGAGATACGCCGCGTTGCGGTTGCGGCGTTTCGTGTGCTCGTCGAGCCGCTCAAGCTGCGGCAGGCAGACGGCGGCTTGGAACTCGTTCATGGGATACGCCTGGCCGAGCTCGTGATGCTCGTACCAGGGGCGGCCGTTCTTGCGTCCGAAGCACGCCAGGGTATAGAAGCAGCGCTCCCAAAGCGCCTCGTTGTCGGTAGTGGCCAGGCCGCCTTCGCCGCAGGTCATGTTCTTGGCCTGGTTGAAGCTGTAGGAATTCAGGTCGCCCCAGCCGCCCACCTTCTTGCCGGCCCACTCTGTGCCGTGGGCGTGGGCGCAATCGACGATGACGGCGAGATCGTGCTTCTTGGCGAGCGCTCCCAGCTCGTCAATTTGCGCCGGATAGCCGCCAAAGTGCACGGGTATGATGGCCCGCGTGCGCGGCGTGACGGCTGCCTCAACCGCAGCCGGATCGAGACAGAGCGAGTTGGCGTCTACGTCGGCAAAGACCACGTCCGCGCCGACGTACATGGGCGCAAAGGCGGTAGCCATGAAGGTGAAGGCCGGGACGATCACCTCGTCGCCGGGGCCGATGTCGAATGCCCGCAGGCCGATGTCGAGGCCCGCCGTGCAGCTTGTCAGCGGAATGCCGAACGCGGCGTCGTGGTAGTCGCAGAAACGCGCGTTGAGCTCCATCACCATCGGCCCATGGCCGGTGCCGCCCCACGTGCTGCTCTCCAGCACCTGGCGTAACAGTTTTAGCTCCCGTTCATCGGATCGCGGCCAGCCGGAAAACTTTCGATTGCAGACCGGCGTGCCGCCGCGGATTGCCAACTTCTCCATTGCGAAATCTCTCCTTGTCCTCACCGTCCCTAGCTGGTGGATATGCCTTGCGCCTGGCGGGCAGGGCGCGCTCTTTGGCCGGCGCTTTGTATTCTCATCATGCCGTCCCAGCGGGGACAGCCGTATCCCCGCCGTACGCTTGACTTGCTACCCTATCTTAGCCTAGTCGTGTTCCCTGTATGAAACTTGGCTTGGCAGGGCGGTCAGATAATGGCTTCAAGCTGTGCCCTGGCAGAATCGCGCTCTCGGCCGGGCTGCAGGGAGGGAAGACCGCGAGGAAGGCCGAGCTCTGCATTCCCTACCTACGCGCCGGAGGGGGAGCAAGCCCCCGCGCTACAGGGAGAGCCGCATACCATCCGTCATTCCCGTGGAAACTCGCCCCCGCGCGGGGACGCGGAATCCATCTTTACTTGCCTTGGCGCAACCCAACCGGAGCGGGGGACAAGCCCCCGCGCTACGCAGAGACTGTCATTGCGTGTAGACGTCAGGTAATTCAAAGACAGAATTGACGGGAGAAAAGTGGAGTCAAATCGCCGTGCACGCCATGTAGAAATGTCATTCCGAACGGAGCGTCGAACCTTGTTCTCGGAATCTAGGGTTGCGGCATGCAAGGCAGGCGTGGCAGGGAGGCAGGTCGAACGGAGTACTTCTCACTTTCGCACGGAAGCGGGGGACAAGCCCCCGCGCTACGCAGAGAATTCCATTCCTGTGAGTGTTGAGTAATTCGTTAACAGAATCCTTCCCTATTGTCAGTGAAGACACTACATGTCATTCCCTGTAAGTGTCAGGTAATTCGTTGACAGATCTGGTAGAACATTGATGAGTGTCAATCACCAGATCTGGAGGCAACTGATGCGGGATAATAGTAGTGACAAGACCATTGAACGGAACCTCATGCAGAAGTGGCGTTTCCTCATCGCCGAGTACGAACGGGTCAAGGCCAAGCAGCATCCCCAGTTCCGCTTCCTGCAGGACTTCTATGCGTTCCATGGTACTAGTCGCCAGACCTTCGCCAAGTACTACAACCGTTTTTGTCAGACGCGCAGCGACGACGCCCTGCTGCCGCGCAAGCGCGGCCCCAAGTGGAAGAGCCGCCGCACCTTGCCCTACATCGAGCAGAAGGTGCTGGAGCAGCGCCGCAAGGGTATCAACCGCTATGAGATCTGTGCCATACTCAAACCGGTACTCAAAGCGCACACACCCTCACCCTCGACCATCTACGCCATTAGCAAGCGCCATGGGCTCAACCGTCTGAAACCGGCCATGAAACAAGCCAAGCGCACCATCATCAAGACCCGCGCGGGCGAACTGGGGCATCTGGACTGCCATTACCTCAGCCGCGACCTGCTCCTGGACAGCTCCCAGCGCTACTACCTGGTCTCCGTGCTCGATGCCTGCACCCGTCTGGCTTGGGCTGAAGTGGTGCCTGACCTCAAGAGCCTCAGCGTCATGTTCGCCGCGCTCAAGAGCATCAACCTGCTCAATGAAGAGTACGGCATCCAGTTCGAAGCCATCCTCACCGATAACGGTCCTGAGGTGGCGGCACGCACGAAACCGGCGCAGCATCCCTTCGAGCGCATGCTGCTGGAGCTCGGCATCAAACACCGCTACACCCGGCCCTACCGACCCCAGACCAACGGCAAGGTGGAACGCTTCTGGCGGACCCTGAACGACGACCTGATCGAAGGCACGACGTTCGAAAACCTGACGGAGTTCCAGGATGAACTGATGCAATACCTCCTGTACTACAACACGGAAAGACCACACCAAGGCCTGAAGGGGCATACGCCTCTTCAAGCTCTGCAAAATCTGTCAACGAATTAGTCAACATTTACAATTCCGAGCGGAGCGAGGAATCTCGTGCCATGGCCTACACAGTTTGTAGCCCCAGCACTCTGGATTCCGCGAACAGGGCTCGATACTGCGATCGGCATGACATGGACTGTCAACGCTGTCTCGTGAACAAGAGATTCTGTCAACGAATTACTCAACACCTACAATTCCTCGCGGAGCGTCGAACAGTGTTTAAGGAATCTGAGGTTTTTGCCCTGCGAGAATCATTGCTCGTTGGGGACGGACAGACCCGTAACTAGGAGGGCGCAGATTAAGATGGACTCCCGCTTTCGCGGGAGTGACGGGTGGATAGCTGAAAGAGCGGGAATGACGGGTGGAAAGCTCAAAGAATGGGAGTGACGGGTGGATAGGTCAAAGAGCGGAAGTGTCGGGCAGCGGTCTGCCTCTCTTGTGCGCAAGGGCATGGTCGATTTTGATGAGACAGAAACCCGATGCGAGGGGGCGTAAGAGGTTGAGCGCAAGACGGACTTGGGTCTACGATAGGAAGTGGCTTATGTGTTCATAGCAAGTTCCCTGGGCAAAGAGGAGTACCGCCGTGGCAACCAAGATTGGCTTCATCACCGACGTCCACGGCAATGCGCCGGCGCTGCGGGCCGTGCTGGCGGAGCTGGCGCGCGAGGACGATCTTTCTCATATCTACGGCGGGGGCGATCTCATCGGCATCGGGCCGGACACCAATGAGGTGCTGGAACTGCTCTTCGGCCCGCCCAGCTTCGCGAGCGTCGCCGGCAATCACGAGAACTGTATCCTGGCGCTGCTGGCGGGTGATGTGCCGACCAGCCCGCCGGGAATGGAAGAGCATCACCGGTGGGTAGCGGCCAACCTCGACCGCCGCTTCGTGCCGCAATTGCAGGCGTTACCCAGCTTCCTTGAACCGCGCCATGGCGAAATGGGACTCTTCATCGCCCACTACCACCTCGACGCGGAGCGGACACTCTTGCCGATTGACCCAGAGCCCACGCTGGCAAAGCTGGAAGCGCACTATGCAGGGCATCCTGCCGCCGCCGTCCTCACCGGCCACCACCACGACGGACACTTCTTTGAAAGGCCGGGGCGAGTGTTCTTGAATCCTGGCGCGTTAGGCTGCGGTGTTGAACCCGTAGCGCGCTACGCCGTGCTCACGCTCGGAGAAGACGGTATTGACGTTGACCGGCGGGAGGTGGCGTACGATTGGCAGGGTCTTCTCCGGTCGTACCGCGAACGCAATGTGGCGGGCGGAGAGTTTATTCTGGAACGCGTATTTGGACAGGCATGATGGGCTGGCGGTGCGGAGTGGGGCGTGGGAAGACGACTTTCAGCGTCGGTAGCGCAGGTTTGTAACCTGCGTCCGTTAGTAAATGTCCTGGGACACGGAGAAGATGGATTCCCGCTTTCGCGGGAATGACGGGTAGACGGGTGGGAATGGACGGGTATACCAGCGGCGCATAGCTACGGTTTTTGCTGGATGAGCAATGGTGAAGAGATTTACGCCGATTTGTGAACGGCTTTGAGTAGACGAAAGGGATGTCTATGGCAAATGAAGAAACCCGCACCGAGCGCGATTCGATGGGCGAGATGGAAGTGCCCGCCGATGCTTATTACGGCGCCTCGACGCAGCGGGCAGTGCTGAACTTTCCCATCAGCGACCTGCGCTTTCCGCGCCGGTTCATCCAAGCGCTCGGCTTGATCAAGCAAAAGGCGGCGGAGACGAATCAAGAGCTTGGTTTGCTGGACGAAAGGCTGGCCGGCGCCATCATCCAAGCGTCTCAGGAAGTAGTAGACGGCACGTTGGACGGCGAATTCGTGCTCGACATCTTCCAGACCGGCTCCGGCACCTCAACGAACATGAACGCCAACGAGGTTATCGCCAACCGCGCGGTGGAGATCCTCGGTGAGGAGCGCGGCTCCCGCACGATCCATCCGAACGACCACGTGAACATCTGCCAGTCGTCCAACGACGTGATCCCCGCGGCCATGCATCTGTCGGCGCTCCTGGGCATCCGCGAAGACCTGATCCCGGCACTGGCAGGACTGCAGCGCGCCCTGGTTGCCAAATCTGAAGAGTTCATGCCCATCATCAAGACCGGCCGCACGCACCTGCAGGACGCGACGCCCATCCGCTTGGGGCAGGAGTTCCAGGGCTACGCCGGCCAGATCGAGCGGGCCATTAAACACCTGCGACATGCCGAGGACTGGCTGGGTGAAATCGCGCTTGGCGGCACGGCGGTTGGCACCGGCATCAACGCGCATCCCGCGTTTGCGCGCCGCGTCTGCGCCAAGCTGCGCGCCGCGACCGGCTATCACATCCGCGAGACGGAAAATCACTTCCAGGCCCAGAGCGCCATTGACACGATGGTAATGACCAGCGGCATGCTCAACACCGTGGCGGTGGCGTTGCTCAAGATCGCCAATGACATTCGCTGGCTGGGGTCCGGACCCCGCGCCGGGCTTGGCGAACTGCTGCTGCCGGAGGTGCAGCCGGGGAGCAGCATTATGCCCGGTAAGGTGAATCCCGTCATTCCCGAATCGGTAATCCAGGTCTGCGCGCAGGCCATGGGCAACCACCACGTGGTGACTCTCTCCGGCCAGTGGGGGTACTTCGAGCTCAATACCATGCTGCCGGTGGCGACGTACAACGTGCTGCGGCCCATCGGTCTGCTCAGCAAGGCGGCGGCAAACTTTGCCGACCAGTGCGTGAGCGGCATCCAAGCGACGGAACAAGGCCCCGCCACGGTGGAACGCGGCCTCATGACGGCGACGGCGCTCGCGCCGCTGTTGGGCTACGACCAGGCCGCCGTGATCGCCAAGACCGCTTACGCCGAGAATAAGACCGTGCGTGAAGTGGCGAGAGAACTCACCGACCTGACCGACGAACAGTTGGATGAAGCGCTCGACCCGGCCAAGATGGTGCAGCCGGGGCTGAGCGGCATTGCGGCGGGTGGTTAGAAAGTAAGTTGACAGTTCGCTAGTCAAGCTGAACGCTATGATGCAAACAAGCGGTGGTTCCAATGGGAATGGAATCTGCATCAAATGGTCCGCTGGGTCGTAGCTCTCTCTTTTGACCTACAGCAGACCTTTCTTTCGACTGAATGTGGCGAGGTTCTCTTTTCACTCTAGGGGATCAAGTTTCTAGTGAAAACGGAGAAGCGCTAATTCCCGCTCAGTGTCAAAATCACTGCGTGGGTATTGGGCATAATCATTATTGGCTACGAATTGTTGGCCGGCGACTTTGCCTGTAGTCCTTACTATGACGTGCACGATGAAGAGCAATCACAAATCGAATACGATCCTTCATACAGTAAGCCCGACATGATCCCTGATGACGCGGTATTGAAACCTATCCCAACGGTGTCTGAGCAATAGGGTGCTCACGCCTGCTAGCATCAACTTGGGCCTACCTGCACAGCCTGCTATAGGAACTTGGCCATCTAGACGCTCTATTGCCTTCCAAATGAAGTTTGCCCTGACTCAATGAGCTTTCCAGCATTGTGGAGGACATGCTCGCTGGCGGCGGATTCATGCTCTGCGGGTCTTGCCAAGCGTACTGTTACACCGTACACTTGAATGTATGGTCATTCGCTCCATCCGGCACAGAGGATTGCGTCGGCTCATTGAGGACGACAACCCTCGCTTCTTGGAATACCAATTGGCCGGTCGCATTAGGAGAATCCTGACCGTGCTGCTCCTGGCCGACGACATGAACGGCTTCCTATCCGACGCGCCTTCCGGTTGGCGCGTTCATCGGCTCTCGGGGGAACGGCGGGAGGAGTGGAGCGTATCCGTATCGGGGAACTACCGATTGACATTTGAGGAACGGAATGGCTATATCGACCGTTTGAATTTAGAGGATTATCACTGATGACTGTCGGGAGTATCAAGGTAAGAATGACCCCCTCCCACCCGGGGGAGTTCATCCGTGCGGAGATCATTGAGGAGTTAGGGCTGAACGTGGCTAAGGCCGCGGGCATATTGGGAGTACGGCGCGCCACGCTCTCAGACTTGCTGAACGGCAACGCGGCGTTGTCACCCGAAATGGCGCTGCGGATCGAGAAAGCGTTTGGCGTAAGCATGGACATGCTGCTGCGCATGCAGGCCTGGCATGATGCCGCGCAGATGCGCGCCCGGGCGGACGAGATCAGAGTCGAGCGGTATCAGCCCGCTTGAGCCGGCTGCTGATTCGACTGACGTGCATAGAGGCATTTACGACCTTACTTGGGAGAGGTCGGCTGAATCGTCGCAAGCCGTAACTCCCCAGTCATAGAAACAGGAGATCTCATACCATGGCCTATTACGACGATTGGCCCATTCTCGGCATCGAGGACGTGAATCCCCGCCAGCAACGGTTGTTCGAGCAGTACGAGGACTACCTGCTCCAGCACATCAAGGAACTTTACGACGCGCGAGAACGCTACTGGAACCGCGACTTTTCCGGTCTGGACGCCTACGTGCACTCGGTGGAGCCCAACCGGCAGCATTTCCTGGATAGCCTGGGCGGCTGGCCGTGGGAACGGCACGACATGCACCTGCGCATCGAGCCGCTAACGACGACTGCGGACTTTCGTGTCGAGCGCGTCTACTACCGCGTGTTCGAAGGCGTGGAGAGCGATGCGCTCCTGCTGACGCCGCTAGGCAAGGGGCCGTTTCCCGGGCTGGTCTTGCAGATCGGCATCTATGGCGTGCCGGAGACCGCCTGCGGCTTCACGGAGACCGAGCACGCGGGCATAGACAGCACCTACCACCGCATTGGCGGCCGGCTGGCAATGCACGGCTACACGGTGCTCGCCACGCGCATGGTAACGGGGTTCGAGCCGGAGACACTGGCCGGACGCTTTGCGCCGAAACTGCAGGAACTCAGCAGCGGGCAACCCCACGCCCGCATGTACCTCAACCGCCTCTGCCGCACCATCGGCATGGATCTCTTCGGTGTGGAGATGTTTGCGCTCTCGCGCGGCGTGGACCTGTTGGAGAGCTTGCCGCAGGTGGCGAGCGACCGCATCGGCTTCTACGGCAAGTCGCAAGGCGGGCAGTCCGCGCTGTGGCTCGGCGCTTTGGATACCCGCCTGCAGGCCGTTGTGAGCACGGCGTGGTTCAACGAACGCTATCAGAAGCAGGTGATCCCCTCCGAGCACTATCGTCCGTTTGCCCTTACGGTCGAGGAAGACAAGATCTACCCCCACCTGCATGAGTTTGCGGACAGCGACATCGCCTCGCTCATCTGCCCGCGTGCATTCATGGTGGAGGAAGGCAAGCACGACGGCGCGGTGTACTGGCGGCTGGCCGAAGAAGCGTTCACCGAGGTCAAGGCGATCTATGAACGGCTCGGCATCGGCGAGAAGTGCGAGATCCACGTCCACGAAGGCGGCCACGAGATCGAGCCGGGCGAGGACACCGCAAAACTACACTCGGTGCAGTTCTTAGACCGCTGGCTGAAAAGGTAGGCGTGCCCGATCTCGCACCTCGGTACGGTTGTTGCCTACCACGCAGCACAGGCGTACTGAATCTTGAACAGGGAAAGCGGACTCTACCGCACCCGGCGTTACGGCCGGGACTGCGCCTGTGTTCGGTGATGGAAGCCCACTAGTGGCGGCCTGCAGAGCGATGCTGTCGCATTGAACTGAATGGCTTTAGTGTTCTCCGTTTGTGCTGAGGGCTTCGCGCAGCCGGCTGCGCGAAGCCCCTGTCGAAGCACAAACGGAGGATAGAAGGCACATTACCGACAATTTCCCGCCTGAGCCGTTCGCCCCCGTATCAGGTACGGGGCAGGCTCTGAGCTAAGTCGAAGGGTGAACGGCTCAGGCGCGGGCTCTTATGCGACACCCTTGGCCTGCGGAGGCTCACTATAGCCAGACTGAGCCGCATTACGAAGGCCCGTGACCCTCTTCAATCTGGCGATCTACGTACGCGGCCGCCAGTCCAGTGCCTTCTCTAGGTTGGCGAGATACTCGGCAAAAGCCCGGCGTCCCGCCGGCGTCGCCTGTACCCACGTGCGCGGCTTGGATTCGTGGAACTCTTTCGCGATGACGAGATAGCCGGCGTTTTCAAGCTTGCGTAGATGGGTGGTCAAGTTCCCGCCGGTCAGGTCGAGCGTCTTCTGAATGAACCCGTAGGCGAGCCGGTCCGTAGCGGGCAGAGAGACCAGCATGGTCATTATCCGCAGCCGCGTGGGCTGGTGGATTGTCTCGTCAAGCACGATGTCGTCGGTCACAGGACACCGCTCTTGCGTATCCACGCGGCGCTCAGCACGACCACCAAGAGTATGGCAACCGCCGACACCAGCGGCGCGGCATCACCCGCGAGGTAGCTGGGCACATAGAACGCCACCGCGATGCCTGCACCCACGACCGCTACTACCGGGCGGTGCATGATGCCGAACAGGATGTATCCCAGCGCCACGATGCCGAGACTGACACGGGGTATGTTGGCGGTGTCCGCTGTCCACATTCCCGCCGCGGCCGGGATGAAGAACGCCGCTGCTACAACCGCGAGCCAGTAGAGGAATACCCGGATGCCAGCGCTGTGAATGGCGGCGCCGTGTACGAATTGGCTGCCCGCGCGGTGTCCTATGATGGCGCTGCCTACCATCCCGACTGCTGCCAAGACGCCCCACAGCGGCCCGGGAATCCACGGATAGCGCATTGTGAATTCAGGCGCCAAGGTCTCGATGGCGAACTGCGAACATAATCCCAGCGCGGATACGATGCCCCAGAGGAGCAGTATCGTCGCCGTGCCGGCGACGTACATGGAGTTTCGGGCCTTGTCCATTGTCGCGTGGATGGTCTGCCAACTCTCTTGCGGTGTGAACGCCGTAAGTTCGCTTTCTGATTCCTGCATGGAGTCACTCCTTTCTTCCCTCAGGTCGCGTGCTCGCGCAGACACCTGTACGGACGAGCCATGGAAAATTGATGGTTTGGTGCTGGCAGACTTGAACCAGTCATTACGCACATGGTAGGATTGTATTACAGAGTAGTTTGTGCCGCAAACTATAATGCTGCTTGGTGGAGAGGCATGAGTAGAGAGCCTGCGGATACCCGCGCGGTGCACGTGACCTCGTTACGCAAGGTTTACGGCGACGTGGTGGCCGTGGACGACCTGAGTTTCGCGGTCGAGCGCGGGAGCATCTTCTGCATTATCGGCCCCAACGGCGCCGGCAAGACCACCACTATCGAGTGCCTCGAAGGTTTGCGCCGGCCGGCCGGCGGCTCGGTGCTCGTCGGCGGATTGGACCCTATTGCCGATCACGCTAGGTTCGTTCACAAGATCGGCGTGCAGTTGCAGGAGATTGGCATCCCTCCGCGCATGAAGGTGCGGGAGGCGCTCGGTCTTTTTGCCGCGCTCTATCGCACGCCCCTGCCTTTGTCCGCGCTGAGCGACGAATTGGAGCTTGCCGAGATCCTCTCCAAACGGTACGGCTTGCTTTCGGGCGGCCAGAAACGGCGTGTCAACATTGCGCTTGCTCTGGTGGGCGATCCCGAGATCGTGTTTCTGGATGAACCGACAACCGGCCTCGATCCGGAGTCGCGCTTCCGCTTCTGGGAGTACATCCGGCGGCAGAACGCCCGCGGCATGACAATTGTCGTAACCACCCACTACCTGGAGGAGGCGCGCGAATACTGCGACACGGTTCTGTTCCTGAATGAAGGCAGGGCCGTGACGGTCGGGCCGCCGGAGCGCCTTATCGCGGAATCGGGTCTGGGGGCGCGCGTCGTCCTGCCGCGAGCGGTGCTCGGAACCCTCGGGGAGTCCGACCTGGCAGCATTGCCAAGCGTCGTCCACGTCCGCGGGACAGAGACGAGCCTCTACGTCTATGGCGATGGCAACGTGGTGGGCGATGTGTCGGGCCTATTGAGCGAGAACGGTGTTGCGCCCGGCCTCCTGGAGGCGCGGCCCGCCAACCTGGACGATATCTACTTTCTGGCCGTCGGGCATGAGGACCCACGAGGAGAACGGGAATGAACGCCAAGGCCCTGCGCAGGCTGGTCTTTACGGAACTGCTTCTGGCGCTGCGCGAACCTGGCGCCATGTTCATGTCGGTGATACTGCCGTTGGCGGTCTTCCTCGCCCTGGGATTCTCAGTCGGCGACATTGAGATTCCGATAGAAAGCGATGCCGGGGTCGTGGAGATGTTCCACGTAAGGGATGTCTTACTCGCCGGCAATATCGCCTGGGTGACGGCAATTTTCGGCATCGTCGCACTGCCGCAGACGCTGGTGGAGTTTCGCCAATACGGTATATTTCGGCGCTACCGGGTTACGCCTATGCCGCCCTTCATGCTCATCATCGCGCCGTTGGCGGTGGGCGCTCTGGTTATTGTGGCGTCTCTGGCTCTGATGCTTGTCGTGGGATGGCAGGTTTTCGACATACGTTTTGGGGGCAACGCAGTGCTGGTGGCTCTGGCGATACTCGTCTCGTACCTGGCGTTCGCTGCTTTTGGGACGGCCATCACCGCCCGCATCCGCAGTACACGCACGGCGTTGGGATTGGGGCTTGCGCTATTCGCGCCCATGTTCGTGCTGAGCGGGGCGTTCGGCCCCAGGGAGGCGTTTCCCGCCGCATTGCAACTGGTGGGCGACTGGTTGCCGCTGACGCATGCCTATGACCTGCTCACATTTCACTGGCTGGGTGCGACCTGGGAGACGGAAACAACGATCGGCGTGCCCGTTTGGGCCTCATTCGCCTACCTGGGCGGGATAGCGGCGGCCTGCGTAGCCGCCAGCGTACGCTTGTTCCGGTGGGACTAAGTGAGTGACAGGTCACCCCGCTACGGGAAGCGAGGCACGCCAACCTGCGCTGGCATACGCAGCCGCTTGCATACCTGTCAAGGGGTAGAACTCGCTAGCGAGATTCTCTTCGTCAGGCGCACACCGGATGGTCGGCGGACCAGCGGTTGAAGTTCTCCGTGGAGGAGGCGGCCAGTTTGGGGCGGGCGTCTTCCCACATTTGGGTCCACGTGCCGGCGTCGCGCAGTTCCGACTCCGGATTGGCGCGGCTGCGGGCGACGAAATCGGGGAAGACCGGGCGGCCTGTGGGCTGGCCGATGGGCTGGTAGCGCAGGTCGAAACTCCAGCGCACCTGGTCCTTCGTCTTGTTGTCATACGAGCAGTGCATAGTCTTGCGGTGCATGAGCAGGATGCTGCCTGCCTTCATGGGCAGGGGAATGGCGTTATCCACGTCTATGAGCTTTTCCGGTATCCAGACGCCGCCGACGCCCGGGCAGTGCACGGCGAGTTCCTCTTCCCGGTGGGAATACGGCACCGCGTACATGCAGCTATTCTCGATGGTGGCGTCGTTCAAGGGCAGCCATACCGTCAGCATATGGGTCTCGTCCGCCTCTTCCACCACCACGCCGTTATCCTGGTGCCAGGGCACGGCCACGGAGAGATTGCTGGGGTTCTCCACGTGCACGACGTGACGCGGCAGCTTCATGCGCACGTGCTGCACGGGATTGGAGAGGATTTCAGGCCCAACCACGCTCTCGGCGCAGTCGAGCAGACGCGGGTTTACGAGGAGATTGAATACGGCCGGGCCAGTGTGCATCGGCGCGTCGGCCCCAATGGCTTTCTGCGGCAGTGAAATGTCGAAGGGCTGGGCGAAAATCTGGCCGCTTTCGTCGCAGACTTGAATGAGACGCTGGTCGAACGGCAGGTCGGCGTAGGTCGAGGAAAGCACGCCTTCCGCATAGAGGTCGCGGGCGATGCCGTCCAGCACCTCGCCGTATTCCGCCATCACCGGCGCCAGGTCTTCCTCGGGATCGAGGACGTTCTCTACGACGACGTAGCCTTTATCTTCGAGGTGATCGAGTTGCGCTTGCGTCAGGCCGGCCATTTCTCATTGCTCCTGGAGTTCACATGCGAACCGTACGTACGTGCAATTGCAGTTGATGCCTACGTTTAACGATTTTGGCTCTGTTGACATCGTCCTGTTCCAAAATAATACATCTAGAGCACACTAGGCAAGCCCCCAAGGTGACCTTTGCGTAACCCGCGCGGCAGCGAGGTAGTCCCCTCTCCCTCGACGGGAGAGGGTTAGAGCCTGCCCCGTACACCGATACACAGTATCGGATGATACGGGGGTGAGGGTGAATCTGCTCTAAACGCCAGCCAGTTTGGCTTAGATATGTATTGACTGTATATGTCATACGATTAGAACAGCAAGGAATCCCCTCACCCCAGCCTTCTCCCCTGTATAGACCGGGTTGATGGGTAACACTTGTTCGGGCTGATGGGTTACACCTAAAGGCATGGAGAATCTTGCAGCAGGAGGATGACCATGCCGTGGAAGGTGGAAACGCTTATGTCTGCTCGGGAAGAGTTTATCGCCCTGGCGCTGACTGACGGGGCGAACATGAGTGAGCTGTGTCGGCGCATGGGGATCAGTCGCAAGACAGGGTACAAGACGCTGCGGCGGTACGCGGAGAGTGGCGCCAACGGTCTGCAGGACCGGTCGCACCGCACGCACACGTGTCCGCACCGCACGAGCCGGGAGATGGAGGACCGCATCATCGCGCTGCGGCTGGCGCATCCGGGCAAGGGTGCCCATGTGCTGCACAGAATGTTGCAGAACCAAGGGGTCACCAACGTGCCGGCCAAGAGCACGATCCAAGCCATACTCAAGCGCTCTGGGCTCATTGATGAAACGGAAAGCGCCAAGCACACGCCCCAGGTGCGCTTTGAATATCCCGATCCCAACGCGTTGTGGCAGCTGGACTTCAAAGGGCATTTCGCCATGCAGCACGACCGCTGCCATCCGCTCACTCTCCTGGACGATCATTCTCGCTTCAACCTCGCTCTCCAAGCCTGTGCCAACCAGCAGGGAGCAACGGTGCAAGACCGCCTCACCACAGTCTTTCGCGGCTACGGCCTGCCCCAGGCCATGCTCATGGATAACGGCGCCCCCTGGGGCAACAACGCCGGACAGCCCTACACGCCCTTCACCGTCTGGCTCATGCACCTGGGCATCAACGTGCGCCACAGCCGCCCCAACCATCCCCAAACCCTCGGCAAGCTCGAACGCTTCCACCGCTCGCTGAAGAGCGAATTGCTGCAGGGCCGTACCTTCACCGACCTGGAGCACTGCCAACGCGCCTTCGACACTTGGCGTGAATTCTACAACCTGGAACGCCCCCATCATTCCCTGAACCTCGACACTCCCATCAGCCGGTACACTCCCAGTGCACGCTCCTTCCCCGAGACCCTGCCTGCCCTTGCATACAGCCCCGACGATCAGGTGCGCAGCGTCGATGTCTCCGGCCGCATCTCCTTCCAGGGCAGGAAGCTCCGTGTTGGCAGAGCCTTCACTCACAAACAGGTCGCACTGCGACCCACCCAAACAGACGGCGTCTGGAACGTGTACTTCTCAATACAACGCATAAAATCCATAGACCTCAGAGATCAAAATGTGTAACCTATCAACCCGAACACCTGTTACCTATCAGCCCAGTCTGTACATCCCAAGGAGAGGGGGTACTTGCTTGCCCACTGGACTTCGTTTATGCAAAGGTCTCCCAAGGGATAGTTGGGAGCGGGGGACAAGCCCCCGCGCTACACGGATGAGGGCCGGCCGGGCCGTCATTCCGGCGGAAGCCGGAATCCATCTTCGCGTCGTCGCTTGCATGGCACAACGGAAAGTCAGAATTGGCGCTAACCCGTCATATCTTTAGGTGTAGGTATCAACCTGATGATATCGCGTGGCCTGAGCCAAGAGCGGGGGACAAGCCCCCGCGCTACAAAGAAAGACACAGCAACGTATCCGTCATTCCTGCAAATGTCAGGTAATTCGTTGACAGAATTGGTGACAACAAACGGTGGTTTTGCCTGCAATTAAGACCCAATAGGATGTCATTCCTGTAAATGTTGACTAATTCGTTGACAGATTTTGCAGAGCTTGAAGAGGCGTATGCCCCTTCAGGCCTTGGTGTGGTCTTTCCGTGTTGTAGTACAGGAGGTATTGCATCAGTTCGTTTTGGAACTCCGTCAGGTTCTCGAACGTCGTGCCTTCGATCAGGTCGTCGTTCAGGGTCCGCCAGAAGCGTTCGATCTTGCCGTTGGTCTGGGGTCGGTAGGGCCGGGTGTAGCGGTGTTTGATGCCGAGCTCCAGCAGCATGCGCTCGAAGGGATGCTGCGCCGGTTTCGTGCGTGCCGCCACCTCAGGACCGTTATCGGTGAGGATGGCTTCGAACTGGATGCCGTACTCAACGTTGAGCAGGTTGATGCTCTTGAGCGCGGCGAACATGACGCTGAGGCTCTTGAGGTCAGGCACCACTTCAGCCCAAGCCAGACGGGTGCAGGCATCGAGCACGGAGACCAGGTAGTAGCGCTGGGAGCTGTCCAGGAGCAGGTCGCGGCTGAGGTAATGGCAGTCCAGATGCCCCAGTTCGCCCGCGCGGGTCTTGATGATGGTGCGCTTGGCTTGTTTCATGGCCGGTTTCAGACGGTTGAGCCCATGGCGCTTGCTAATGGCGTAGATGGTCGAGGGTGAGGGTGTGTGCGCTTTGAGTACCGGTTTGAGTATGGCACAGATCTCATAGCGGTTGATACCCTTGCGGCGCTGCTCCAGCACCTTCTGCTCGATGTAGGGCAAGGTGCGGCGGCTCTTCCACTTGGGGCCGCGCTTGCGCGGCAGCAGGGCGTCGTCGCTGCGCAGTTGCAGAAAACGGTTGTAGTACTTGGCGAAGGTCTGGCGACTGGTACCATGGAACGCATAGAAGTCCTGCAGGAAGCGGAACTGGGGATGCTGCTTGGCCTTGACCCGTTCGTACTCGGCGATGAGGAAACGCCACTTCTGCATGAGGTTCCGTTCAATGGTCTTGTCACTACTATTATCCCGCATCAGTTGCCTCCAGATCTGGTGATTGACACTCATCAATGTTCTACCAGATCTGTCAACGAATTACCTGACACTTACAATTCCGAACGGAGCGTAGCGAAGTGAGGAATCTCGTGTGGTGAGGCTAAGAACTGGGCGGACCTTGGGTCCTAGATTCCTCGCTGCGCTCGGAATGACGTAACCTTTCAACACGGTCAAGGGGACAGGAGATTCTGTCAACGAATTCCTCAACACTTACAATTCCGGCGGAAGCCGGAATCCATCTTTGCCTCGCCGGTTGCCTGCTACACGAGGTGGGAAATAGCCTCCGCGCTAGCCCGCATTAAGCACGGGGCAGGTCTCTCGCAGGAATGACAGACCTACCGACTACAGGTAGGAAAAGGGAAATCATATTGGTCACCCTCGCGCAATTCATGGCCGTCATTTGTATGTTGTAGAAGGGCGTACAAACGGGCGAGGGTAAAAGAGTAACGCGAGGGGTGCGTCATCCGTCATTCCCGCGAAAGCTCGCCCCGTGCCGGGGCGCGGAATCCATCTTCAGGGCTTGCGCAATCCTGCTTCGGAGCGAGGGGCAGCCTACACGACACGCCCACATCACAAACATACGGCTTCCACTGTGCAGATTTAAGCAACGTGATCCAAGCTAACTAGGCGCACGCCGGATGGTCGGCTGACCAGCGGTTGAACTTCTGCGTAGCGGAAGCCGCCAGCCGAACCCGCGTATCTGCCCAGAGCTGTGCCCACGCCGCGGCGTCGCGGAGTTCCGAATCCGGGTTGGCGCGGCTGCGTGCCACGAAGTCGGGGAAGACCGGACGACCGCTGGGTTGTCCGACGGGATGGTAGCGCAGGTCGAAGCTCCAGCGGACCTCGTCTTCCGTCTTGTTATCGTACGAGCAGTGCATAGTCCGGCGGTGCATGAAGAGCACACTACCGGCCTGCATGGGCAGCGGCACGGCCTTTGCCTCGTCCATCTGATTTGCCGGAATGCTCAAGCCCCCGGTGCCCGGGCAGTGCACGGCGATGCCGTCCCGGTGGGAGTAGGGCACCACGTGCAGGCAGCTATTTTCGATAGTGGCATCATTCAAGGGCAGCCACACCGTGAGCATTTCGGTCTCATCCGCCTCAGCTACCACCACGCCGTTGTCTTGGTGCCAGGGCGTGGGTTGGGCGAGGCCGTTTCGCCCTTCCGTGTGCACCACGCGGGGCGGCAACTTCATCCGCACGTGCTGTATCGGATTGTTGAGGATTTCCGGTCCCATTATGCTCTCCACGCAATCGAGGAGGCGGGAATTGATGAGCAGACTGAAGACGGCCGGGCCCGTGTGCATGGGCGCGTCGGCGCGCTCGGCGCTCTGCGGCAACGAGATGTCGAACGGCTGCGTGAAGAGTTGGCGGCTTTCGTCGCAAACGCGAATGAGCCGCTGGTCGAACGGCAGGTCGGCGTAGGTCGTGGAGATCACGCCCTCCGCATGAAGATCGCGGGCGATGCCGTCCAGCACCGCGCCGTATTCCGCCATCACCGGCGCCAGGTCTTCCGCCGGATCGAGCACGTTTTCCGCGACCACGTACCCCTGCTCAGTGAACTGATCGAGCTGCGCTTGCGTCAGACCGGCCATAGTATGCTGCTCCTCACCTACCAAGAGAGTGCAAGTTTTTTCGCTTATCCAATTGTCACCAACGATAAGCGGTGCCGCGCCGCGCGCGACTGTCTTTCAATACAGTACAACCATAGCATTGCGGGCACGTATTCGGGTAGCCCGGACGAGCGGAATCGCACGGCCGCAGTGAATAAGACCCGTGCGCAGGTTGCAAACCTACGCTACTGGAGGTGCAGGCTGTGCTGACGGTTGGCATAAAACTGGGGAGGGGGGGGCAGTGAAAGGGAAATGCTGCATGCAGGCGCCTGTTTGCGTCCCGGCTGCGTGAGGGCACTACAATAGGGGCATGCAGGGAAGGCGGAGGAATACTCGTGCAAGCCGTACGTCACCGGTTATATCTGGCTCTTGGCTGCTGCTTATTCGCCTTGCTGGCACTTGGCTGCGGCGGCGATGGCTCCATCCCCGCCACCGGAGCCGCGAGTGAGCCGGCCGTGCGTTCCGGGGTCGGGGCTGCCGTGGAAAACCGCGAGGCGGCCTTGGCAGCGGTGCGGGCGCACCTGTCCCAGATTACGTCGTGCCAAGCCGCGCGTACCCGCTTCGAGCAGGACTTCGCCCGCGGCAAGTTCGCGGCGCGCCAGATCACAATGTACGGCCTACAGTCGCAGAGCCCGGTGTGGGAGGTGGAATTGGAGACCGATTTCCACATCCCGTACGTCTCTTGGTTTGTAGAGCAGAGCGACGGCACGGTGCTGCCAAGCATCAGCGCGGCGACGTACTACGAGTCGCCGCTCTTGTTCATGTGCCGCTAGCACTAGCACTCCGCCAAACGCGCGGCACAGCGAGAAACCGGTTTTCGGTGTTTGGCACGGGCGGGATTGTGGCTAATTCAGCGCATCCTGCACTGCCGCCAGCGCTTCGGGCAGCGTGAACGCGCCGCGATAGAGGGCTACGCCGACGATGGCCCCTTCGACGCCGAGCGTCGTCAGCCGCGTGAGGTGCTCGAGGCTGGCAACCCCGCCGGAGGCAATCACCGGCACGGGCACGGCCTGTGCCAGCGCTCCCGTAGCCGCGAAATTGGGCTGGCTGAGCGTACCATCGCGCTCCACGTCGGTGTACAGGAAGCGGCTGACTCCCACCTCCACCATCTGGTGCGCGAGGTCGAACATGTCAACGGCGCTTTCCTGCTGCCAGCCGTGGGTCGTCACCTTGCCGTTGCGGGCGTCCAAGGCCACGACCACGCGGCCGGGATACCGCGCGCAGGCCTCGGCGACGAGTTCCGGTTGTTCCAACGCCGCCGTACCCAGCACGATCCGGGCCACACCCGCCGCGACCGCCTGTTCGATGCCGGCGAGATCGCGCAGGCCGCCGCCCATTTGCACGGGAATATCGAGCGCTGCCGTCACGGCGGCCACCACGGACAGGTTCCGGCTGTTGCCGCGGGCGGTGCCGTCCAGGTCCACCACGTGGAGCAATGCCGCGCCCTGCTCCTGCCAGCCCCGGGCGGTTTCCACTGGGTCATGGGAAAATACGGTGCTCTGGGCAAAGTCGCCTTTGAAGAGGCGCACTACCACGCCGTCCTTGATGTCAATCGCGGGAATTACTTGCATGGCTTGCTGCAAACGTCCTTTACGCCGCCTCAACGACAGCGGCGCACTAACATTTCAACCACGGAGAAGTCGCATTTGTGCAAAGAGCGGACTTGGCTCAGCCGCCATCCGATCTGTGTAGCGCGGGGGCTTGTCCCCCGCCTCTTGGACACGCGCGGAGAGGGATGCTGAAACTACAAAAGTCTAGATCAACGGATACCGGTCAGAGTACGTACGTTTATGGAGCAACTACGCCATCCGTTCTGTGTAGCGCAGGGGCTTGTCCACCGCCTCTATGGCTCAAGAAACTGCGCCTAGCCCGACAAGGCACACGGAATTCGCCTATGGCCCGACTCTAACGCCTCTTGCCACGCCGGATCGTGCGCCCGTCGCCCAGTCCACAAAATTCTCATACAGCCGCAGGCCCATGGCAGCGCTCTTTTCCGGGTGAAACTGGGTCGCAAAGACGTTTTCCTGGGCGATCACGCTGGGAAAGGTCACGCCATAGTCGGTGGCGCCGGCGGTCAGCGCGGTGTCGTCAGGATCGGTGTAATACGAGTGCACAAAGTAGAAAAACGCGTCGTCCGGAATGCCGGCGAACATGGGATGCTCCTGCGTCTGGCGCACCTGGTTCCAGCCCATGTGGGGCACGGTGAGGCCCTTGGGGAAGCGCCGCACAGTGCCGGGATAGATGTCGAGGCAAGGCGTGCCGCCGTCCTCCTCACTTGCCGTAAGCAAGACTTGCATCCCCATGCAGATGCCGAAGTACGGCTTGCCGGACGCAATGGTGGCGTGCACCACGTCGATCATGCCGTGGCGCTCCAGTCCGCGAATCGTATCCCCGGCCGCGCCCACGCCGGGCAAGATCACCGCCGCGGCCCGCTCCACGTCCGCCGGGTCCTGCGTCACGACAAAGTCCGGCGTATGCAACGCCACCGCCCGGCTGACGCTCCGCAGATTTCCGGCACCGTAATCAATTATCGCAATCATGAATGGTCTTTCTACCGTATTTTTGACTCGCTACCTTCGTATTTTATCGCCTTCGCGGTGGGGACAACAACGAAGGCTGCGCCGTCTGTGGTAAGAGTTACGAGCACCGTGAGATAGCGCTGCCGACAGTTTTTCCTTTTGGTGGCGAATAGAGCGGGCTGGGGCTAGCCAGTATCGTCTTTCTCAGCGATATAGCGGTTGCGGTTACTGTCCGGATTGTAGCCGGTAAACTGCAATCCCGCCTTGATGAGGACACGGTTTGAAGCCCGGTTCTCGGGCATGGCTGTGGAGATAACGCGTTTGATCGACGTGTGCCCAAGCATGTAAGCGGTGGCTGCGCGGGAAAACTCCGTTGCGATACCTTGTCCCCAATATGCCTTCCGCACGATGAAGATCAAGTCACCTTCTTCAGACTTTGGATCGTGCTGCATGTACGTGAGGACACCAAGCCCGACTGCCTCTCCGTCCTCTCTCCGAACCAACATGCCGGGACCCCAGCCATGCTGCTCGCAGTGGCGAATACAAGAGTCCAGCCACGCCGCAGATTCTTCTAGCGACAAGGGTCTCCCCTGACCGAAGTGCTGCATCATCTCTGGATCGCCGAGCATTTCCTCGAACAATACAAGATCCTCGCGCGTGCACCTTACAAGCGCAAGTCGCTTTGTCTCGAAGATTACATTCGCTGCCATAACGGAGCTACCGCACTTTACCTGACTGCTGGATTCCTCAAGAGAATACAGTGAATCCGATGGACCGGAAGGCCTGCATCCTTACGGCACGCCGTTGGGCTTGCGGCGTGGGGTTGGTGGTACGGAATTGGTGTTCGCATGCGCGGGCAGGCGTTCGAGCACGATCCAGCCCAGTCTGGTACGCACCTGGGCGCGTTCCCAGCCGGCTTGCAGCGCGAGGCGTTGCGCTTCCGACGCCGTGTACGAGGCGCTGATGGATGCTGACGGCTCGCCATTCTCGCATAGCTGCAGGCCGTCTACGAACACTTGGCTTACCTTGAGCAGCGTCCACAGCCAGGGGTGTATGTCGCGGCGGGTATCGAAGACGACGATGCGGGCCGACGGCTGAGCGACCCGCCGCAGTTCAGCCAGGGCGGCAACCGGGTCCTGCAGGTGATGGAGCGCCAAGGTGCTCACGACGAGGTCGAACGTCCCATCCGCGAACGGCAGCGCCTCGCCCCGCGTCTGGGCGAAGTGCACACGAGACTCATGACGGCCGGCCGCGGCATGGGCCGTGGCGGTTGTCAGCATTGGCCGCGAGAGGTCTACGCCGACCACCGAGGCACCGGGCGCGTAAGCGGCCAGCTCGAGCGGAAACCATCCCGGCCCGCAGCCCACGTCCAGGATGCGCCACGGAGGCGCGCCGGCGATCGCGTACCGCGCCAGGAATGAGCGCACCGACCGCATGGGCGGCGAGGCCATGAAACGGCTGTACCGCGCGACGAGCTCCGGCGGCTCGATGGCCTCCTTATGAGAGGCGCGCTCTGCCGGCGGGTCGCCCGCCCACCGCCGCAACCAGCGTATGAAGAGAATGCCGAGGCCCGCGAGCAGCCCGAGCAGTCCGAGTCGCCGTCCGCTCATTGGTAGCGCTTTCTTCTGCTTAGGGAACACATGGCAGCGACTATCTCAGATGCCCCGCCAAATGTACCGAGACCCGCTTACATCTGACCTCGCCTGGTAGCCCCTCGATAGGCAAAGGCCCAACCCTAGGCTTGGGCGTCGCGCACGTCCAGCACGCGCACGTGCGCCTGCTTTGCCGCGGCCTGCGCCGGATCGGTGAGCGGGCCGTTCACCACCAACACACCCACCCGGTAGGCATCGTCTGCCAGGGCCGTCACCAGCCGATCAACTTCCTCCGCGGACACCGGAGCCTCCGGCGCCACGCGCACGGCCAGGAAACGCGAGCCGCGCTCCAGCGTAAGATCGGCAGCAGTCTCTTCCTGGTCGTCACTCACTTGAACTCTATACCCCTGGCGGCGCAGCCCGCGCACCGCGGATTCGATCAGCGAGGCGCGCAGCGTGGCCTGGGGAGTCTGAGCGACCGGCGTCAGGGCCTTGCGTATGTCCCGGTGTATCCAGCCTTCCTGAGGCGTGGGGCCGATGCGGGCGGGCGGTTTGTCCAGGTAGCGCTCCGCCGCAAAGTTCGCGCCGCAATAGCACATGAGGGCAAACGCCAGCGGTATGCCGACGATGCTGCCCACCGCCGTAAAGAAAGCGAGCCAGAGCCACAGACCCTTCACGCGCATGCCGTGGGCTACGTACCAGCCGCCGGTGAGCAGAAAGGCCCCCCACTGCCACTGCGTGGGCACGAGCGGCGTTTGATCGTTGTCGGCGCACCAGCGCCGGTAGGCATCGCCCCGAAAGGCTGCGGCACAGTAGGAGCCGACCAACGACCAGAGCACCAGGGCCGCGACGCCGGCGCGCGCCAATGCCGTTTCCGAGGGCTCCTGCTGAAAGATGAAGAGTGCATTGATGAGTGCCAGGAAGACCACAATGCCTTGGGGCACCAACAGGATGCGCCCTTTGGCGGTCAGGCCCCGGCCCAAGTACCAGAACGCGCCCAGCGCAAAGGCGGGCAGGCTCCAGCCGTTCGGCGGCTGCGGCGGCCAGGGGAATGCGCTGTCAGTGGATGCCAAGGCCATGGCTACACTCGATTGTTGACAATGTTGGGAGATTCCGATCTAAGAGTAATATACCCGAAGGCATTCTCGCAGCAGGCACCAGCGGCGCGTAGCAGCTTCATGCGTGAGGGACTAAACGAAGTCCCTTGCACCCAGCGATAGTCGATTGAGGCGCCACGGCAGGGAGCGGCAGCGTTGGCGACGCAGGATTCCCCTTCAGTCTCCAGCCGGCAAGCTCGTCCACAAGGATTCCCTAGGGCAGGCCGGTTCCGCAGCCAAGACCGGATGGGACATACATCCCTGCGGTAGCTCGATTGCCGTGGCCGGCTTCTTTAACTTGGCGCATGCGCTTCTGCAGGAATCCGTGCCGAATTCCCTGCGACTCTGGCGCAGATTATATCCCATCTTCACTCACTATTGCGGGCAAAATGCGGTGTGCCTTCTCGTTGACTGCAAGAGGGACCACGGGCCGAAAGCGGCTTCGCTTACCCGGGGCAGGCGTTCTTGGGTGACGTTTCCCCCTGTTGCTTTCATAGTATCAATCCGTTTGCGGCCCACCTTGTGATAACTGTAACAGGTCAACTGAATTACAGAGCAATTGACAATAGTACAAGGCACTCATTGCTGGAGAATGGGTGCGGAGGCCGCATTCCGCAGTAAGGAGCCTGTTATCGTACGAGATTGCGGATTTGCCGAACGTGGCCGTTTTGTGGTATGCGTCGCTGGGCCAAACGCCGCACACCCTTATGCTATATGGCGTAGACACGCACCTGCTCACCCCATCGCCAGGAGGAGAATTCTTATCAATCTCTTAGGAAACTTGGCAAGCCAATTCTGGGTGGAGAGGCACTTTTCCTTGAAATGGCGCGCATCAATCGGTTTTGCAGAAGCTTGACAGCAGGCACTATAACGAGATATCCTTGACTGAGCATGTGAAAAAGCACACAAAGTATGCGTGGGAGTAGCGAGGCAAGGCAAAGCGGATCACAATTGCAGGTGAGCCTGCGTGTAGCGACCGTGTGCAGCATGTAAGCAGTTTTGGGTAATCGTCTTCAGTTTCTGTTGGAGGTTCAGATGGAGGCAACAGTACAAGTCCTTACCTGCGCGCGCTGTGAGACCGACATTTCCGGTCAGCGTGACGGTAAATCCAAGCGTGCCGGCCTGTGCGCGCGCTGCGGCCGCGCGGAGCGGCTTTCCACGTATTTCAAGCGCTACTACCAGCGCAACAAAGACAAGATTCTGGAAAAGAATCGCAGGTGGGCGCGGGAAAACAAAGAGCGTGTGGCCGAGTTGCGGCGCATCCGCCTGAGCAAGCAGCCCAAGAAGCCCAAGGAACCGAAGTTCTGCATGGATTGCGGTACCTTGGTCCAGCGCGCGCTGCGCTGCAGGAAGTGCTACGTGCGGAACAAGTACCACACCGATGCTGAATACCGCCGCAAGCGCCTCATTACCACCAAGCGCTGGGCCCAGAAGAAGCGCGAGGAAGCGCGCCTGCGCAAGATGATAGACTCACCGGAGACTACGGCAGTGCCGGAGACCGCGGCTGCGCCGTAAACTACGGCGGTGCCGAAGACTACAGCAATGCCGGAGAACATCCCGCAGCCTGTGGGGAGCTAGATAGGCACACGGACTTCCTGCCACCCGCTCCGCTTCATAGGAGCGCGAAGTCCAAGAAGCCGCGAGCATGTACGCTCGCGGCTTCTGTCTTTGTAGCCATTGCCGGACGGGGGAAAGCGCCGCGCTGTGCTGCAGTCTTGTAATCGCGAGGGCCACACTACGGTGCTCTTAATGGGAAAAGTCTTGCGAGCTATGGTCGCACCGCTTTGCACCGATGGCCACGCGACCCTGCCCTTAAATGAAAATGAGGATTGCGGATACACAGTCCTCCTATAGTGCGGCCCAGGAATTGTTGCCCGGGCCTCGAATTCGAGTGGCGGTCCCGACCGGATTCGAACCGGCGATCTCAGCCTTGACAGGGCCGTGTGTTAGGCCAACTACACCACGGGACCAAGGTGTTCTCAATCACGCGAAGAACAATCGCGGTGGGCCGGGGAGGATTCGAACCTCCGTAGCCATTACGGCGCCAGATTTACAGTCTGGTGGTTTTGACCGCTCGCCCACCGACCCATAAATCAGGCAGCAAGCAGGTATACGCACTTACCTGCACTCAGTATAGCAGCGAATCCCCCTCTTTGTCACCCCTTTTCCGCTGTGCTTTGCGCTCGCAGCCACTCCTCGTAGGCGGTGTGGATTTGGCGCGTGACCGGGCCCGGCGCGCCGGCGCCAACCTGCCGGCTGTCTATGGCGCAGACCGGCATAATGCCCATGAGGGCGTTCGTCAGGAAGACCTCGTCAGCTTTGCGCAAAGCCGACTCGGCGAGGTGTGTTTCGCGGACTTCGCAGCCTATACGCGGCGCCAACTCCGCGCACACCAGGGTGCGCACCGTGCCCGGCAACGCACCGTCTGCCACCGGCGGCGTGAAGAGGCGCCCGGCCCGCACAGTGAAGACGTTTGCCGCTGTCGCGCACGCCACGTTGCCCTGGGTGTTGAGCAGTAGCGCCTCCTCAGCGCCCGCCTCCGCGGCTTCTTGGCGGGCAACTATGTTGTCGAGATAATTCAGTGACTTGACACGGGAGAGGGGTGACTGCTCGTTGCGGCGCACTTGGCGGCTGACAATCACGTTCATGCCGTCGCGATAGAGATTGTCCGGGTAAGGCGCGAACGGGGTTGCACGGATGAGAAGCGTCGGCGGCGCGTCGACAGGCGGCAGCAGACCGCGCGCGGCGGGCAGAAAGCCGCGGGTGACCGTGAGACGGACTGTGGCTGCGGACAGGTCATTGGCGTGAAGTGTCCGGCGGATTGCAGCGCTCAGTTCCGTGGCTCTCCACGGCAGGCCAAGGCCGATTATGCCGGCCCCGGCGCACAGGCGCTCCCAATGCCGCTGCCATTGCAGGACATGGCCGTCCACAGCGCGCATGGTCTCGAACAGCCCGTCACCGAGCAGCAAACCGCGGTCAAGTACTGAGACCGCGCCCGCGCTCTCCGGCACTAGCTTCCCGTTCACAAAGCAGATTGGATCAGCGCTAATTGACCGTTCCTCCGGCAAAGTCTGAGCCACGCTTTTCTCGTGCTAACAATCTTGGGTCATTAGTTTGAGACGTGTACGCCGAGCTCTGCTTTTACTCCACACGCGCGAATTTAACTGCGCCGCTGCCGTACGCTCATTGATCCAGGCGGGGGACAAGGCCCCGCGCTACCTTGCCGGTGGCGCCTTGCGGACCACGGTTACCATGCCATTGGGCGTTGCGGATCACCGCCCTGCCGCTGTGTCCTCCAGCACGTGCCGCGCGGCTTGGGCCTTTACCAACGTCTCTTCGTATTCCGCCTGGGGATCGGAATCGGCCACCACCGCGCCGCCCACCTGTAGATAGAGGCGGTTGCGGGTGAGCACCACCGTACGGATGACAATGCTCGTGTCAAGCGTGCCGTCAAAGCCGAGATAGCCGATGGCTCCGCAGTAGATGCCGCGCCGCACGGGTTCGAGCTCCTCGATGATCTCCATGGCCCGGATCTTGGGACAGCCGGTTACCGAGCCGCCGGGAAATGCAGCCTCCAGCGCCGCCACGGCATCGGCTTCCGGACGCAGTTCCCCCGTAACTGTGCTGACGAGCTGCCACACGTTGCTGTAGCCCTCGACCTGCCACAGCTCCGGTACACGAATCGAGCCAAGCCGGCAGACCTTGCCCAGGTCGTTGCGCAGCAGGTCGACGATCATGAGGTTTTCGGCGCGGTCTTTCTCGCTGGTGCGCAGCGCTTCAGCCAGTGCGGCATCCTCGGCGCGCGTCCGTCCGCGCGGCCGCGTACCCTTGATGGGCCGGGTCTCCACGGCGCCGTTGCGCGCGTGCAGGAAGCGCTCCGGCGATGCCGACACCACCCAACGGTCGCCAATGTCGAGAAAGGCGCCAAACGGCACCGGACTCTCCTGCCGCAGGCGTTGATAGAGCGCCCACGGCGATCCTTCCCAGTGGGACGCGAAGCGCTGCGAGAGATTGACCTGGTAGATGTCGCCGGCCGCGATGTACGCCTGCGCCTGCCGCACCATGGCGGTGTACCGGTCGGGCGTCATGTTCGACACGAGCGGCGCGGTCAGGCAAAAGTGCTCAGAGGCATCATGCCGGACAGCGGCGCGCGCCCGCCAAGCTGAGAGGGCTTCCATGACCTGCGCCTGCCGCGCGCGAGCGGATGCTTCTTCGCCGTCCGGCAAGCCGGTGGTCACGAGCCATGACGTTCCCGTGTGGTGGTCGTGCGCCAGCACCCAGTCGTAGAATCCCAGGCTCATCTCGGGAGTGTCTACGTCGCGGCGGGCGTACGAAGGGAGATCTTCTAGCTGACGTCCTAGGTCATAGGCGAACATACCGACGGCGCCCCCCTGAAACGGCGGGCCATCCGGAGCGGGGGCCACGGCATGCTCCGCCAAGAGTTCGCGGAGCACGGCCAAGGGCTGCCCGTGGCGCACGGTGGAGCGGTGTGGCTGGTGGAACCGCTCAATGGCGATGCAATCGCCATTGCTCTCGACCCGCAGAAAAGGATCGGCAGTGAGATAAGAGTACCGCCCCAGCGCCCCCTGGCGGCTGCTCTCCAGGAGCACCAGGCCCGGCCAATGGGCAAACGCGGGCGCGGCGACGTGGGGCAATACAGTTGCCGGTAATTGCCGCACCAGCGGCGCTGACGTACTGTTGGTAACCGTGCTGAGCATACGCCTCGGTCCCTCTGCCTAAAGGAGACCTTTGCGTAGCCGCGCTGGACCGGCGGTGTTTGAACTGGGTCAGGTGGATTGTCCCCTCACCCCGACCCTCTCCCCAGGGAGAGGGAGTTATTCTTCCGCTTTCCTCAGAGAGGGGCAGTTTCTGCGCCTCCGGCCGATTCTATGCAAGGGTCTCTCAATGAGACTATGCCACACACGGCATGTATGGGTACGGTGCGGTGCGCCGGTACCTCCCGCAAGCTGGAGAGCCGTCGCATCTCAACCACATTGCGAGGGGCCGGCGCGCTCAGTCGTTCCCGCTCCCGCCCGCGGCCACACTAGTGGGCAGAATCACTCAGTGCCGGCACCACGGGGTGCTCTGCGCGCAGCTTCCGGCTGGCTTCTGGGATGCGTTCCCACGTCTCGCGCGCCGCATCCTTGTCGCCTGCCAGCGCCTGGGCATAGGCGAGGTTGGCCAGTACGTCCCAGCGGTTGCTGGGCTGCCAGAGGGCGAGCGCGTGGCGTTCTCGTTCCGGCGGCACGGGCGTTGCGGTGAGTTCGACTTCCCGATACAACCGGCGACCAAACACCGTATAGGGCCTGCCGCCGCATACCGCCAGGACCTCAGACCCATCGGCTGCCATTACCGTGCCGAGAAAGCGTCCCGTGGTCCAGATGGCGCAGCCAATCAAGGCAGAATAGAGAAGCAGCGCACCCCCCACCGGCGCCACGTGAAACGTGGGAAAGGCGGCGACCACGATGCCGCTAACGGCCGCCAGACCGCAGAAGGACCAGAGGAGCCAGACCACGCGCAAGCGGCCGATGCCGAGCATCTCGAAGTGGTGGTGCAGCGGCGTGGCCGTGAACGGAATGGGAAACTCGGTATGCGGCACGAAGTGCGGGGACCCCAGATAGCGGCGCAAGCGCACGCAGCGCCGGAAAAACGGCGTGACGACCTTGGCTTGCAGAAAACCGGAACCGCCGTCCAGCAAGAAGACGCCGCCCACAAAGAGCCAAATCGCATCCGCGCCGGCAAACAACGCCAGGGCGGCAAAGGCGCCGCCAAGGCCCAGCGCGCCGCTGTCGCCGAGATAGATGCGGGCCCGCCGTTTCACGGTGCCGGTAGACGACCAGGCGGAGGGTTGATTGAAGAGCAGCAGCCCGATGCTCGCTCCCAGCAGCGCCGCCGCAAAGGCGATCAGCTCGCCGTCGGCCTCGCGAATGACGAGTGAGACCAACATGCCGCCGCCAGCGATGCACGCCATGCCTGCGGTCAGACCGTCGATGCCGTCACTCACGGCAACGGAAAACGCCGTCCCCAGCGTGAGCGTGAAGAGCCAGACCAACGTGAGTCCCAGCCCGAGCGCGCCAACGACGTTGAGGGCCTGCAGTACTCTACCGCCCTGCGCTGCGGACTGCGTGAAGTCGGACTGCGTAAAGCCGCTCTGCGTGAAGTCGCCCGGCCACCAGAAGAGCGCTCCGACCGTGACCAGCGCCGCGATGGCGTGGGCGAGCAGGTAGGCGCTGTCGCCAAAGCCGGTGCCCTGCCGCCACTTCAGCCAGTCGTCGGTGAAACCGATGGCAAAGAAAAGCGTACTCAATAGGGTGAGCACGAGCAGAACCGTGCTCGTTTCGGGCCACATGAGCCACCAGGCACCGGTGAGGCACCACAGCGTAATGATGAGCGCCAGGCCCCCAACGTTGGGCAAGCGTAGGCTGGGGAGGTCGTCGTGGTCCTTGCTCTGCACGACCGGCTTGACCTGGCCGGACTTGAAGCGTGGGAAGAGGCGGCCCAGTACTGCGCTCAAGAGCAATGTCAGCCCGGTTGCGCCGGCCAGCACCAGTACGGTCGTGAGTACGTTCATTCAACTACACTGCTAGGGCTAATCCCTTTAGTACATCGCTACAGGCAGGCTCAGAGCCTGCCCCGTACCTGATACGGGGGCGAACGGAGAAGCAACGCATTTGTGCGTACTGCGCGTGTGGAAATTCGGCGTGCGTGACGGTCCGAGTTCCAGGACGCCTTCTAATTCAACTGCTGCCACGTCCGGCGCACGAAGGCGATGGCCTCGCGAGTCTCTTCGACGCGGTTTTCCCCGGCCTCGCGCTCGATGCAGTGGTAGCCGGTGAAGCCTATGTCCCGGTACGACTTGAGGTAACGCGGCCACTCGATCCAGCCCTGGCCCACCGGCGTCTCATGGCGGCCGGAGTCGTCCCGTACGGCGGAATCCTTGATGTGGGTATGGATGATATGGTCCCGTAGGATGTAGACCGCCTCGTGGGGGTCGGATTCGGCAAAGGCCTCCGCGCGATCATAGGGGCGGCCCTCCTGTTTGGCAATGCGCGCCGCCCACGTTATGAAGTTCGCCGGATCGAGGTTGATCTTGATGCCAGTGGTGTCAATTGAATTGATGAGGTCCAGCAGCACAGACGCGGGCTCCGGGCCGGTCTCGATGCCGAAGTACATACCCGTCTGCTCCGCGTGCTTGCCGATGGCTTCCATGGCCTCACGAAAGACCTGCCGCCGGGGCGCGTTGGCGTCTTTGGGCACGATGCCGATATGGCTGGTGAGCGCCGGCGCGCCGAGGGCGCGGGTGTGGTCGAGCAGGCGCTTGGTTTGGTCCACCCGCTCTGCCATCGTGTCGGCATCCCCAAAGTCATCCAGACCGCCGTCGGTCGCGGAAATCACCATGCCCAGGTCTTGCACACGCTGCTGGACTTCCTTTATGCCCGCCGCATTGAGCTCCTCAGGGGCGTATTCGCCGTGACCCACCGTCAACTGCACGCTGTCGGACCCAATCTCCGCCGCCGTTTCCAGGCCTTCCGGCCCGGGTGTACGCAAGCAAATGAGCCGCACGCCAACTTTGATGTCTGCCATTGATTTCCCTCTCCAACTGGATTCTGCGAATCACTACCGACGCCAGGAACCTAGAGAACCATCCTACCAAGGCCAATGGAACGGACCGTCATTCCCGCGCAAGCGGGAATCCAGCTTCTTCGCTCCTTGAGCTATGCGTTGTTTGCGCTCCGTCCATCCACGGTTCACTGAGGGACCGCGGCTTCGAGGCTGGGGGTTGCATCGTCCTAGGTCCTGGATTCCTCGCTCCGCTCGGAATGACATTCAGTTCGGAGTGACATTCAGTGTTGTTAGTGCATCGAATGCCGCCGCTTCCGCGCTGCCATGATACCACGCTCGCCCCCGTCTCAGAACAGTAGCCCTCGCACTTGCTCTTCCATGAATTCCAGCGCCCGCGGCAGCATGACCTGACCCCGGATAGCCGCCTGCAGAGTCTCCGCGCAGACCTCCTCCACCTGGGGATAGGCAGCGAACTTCGGAAACGTCAGCATGTGGTTCTGGATAGTTTCCTCCAAGAGCGCCAGGCGCTGCGCGTGCACCGTGCCGGCAGGCGTTTCGCCGCGGACACGGGCCATGACCGCGCTCCTGGGCACAATTGCGCCGGTCTGGGCCTCAAAGTACTGACTTTCCGGGGAAGTGAGAAAGCGCACCAGCGCCAGCGCTCCATCCATGTCCTTCACCGACGTGGGAATGGCGAAGGAGTGACCGCCCGCGTAGACGGCACGGCTACCTGCCGGGCCTACCGGGTAGAGCGCCGCGCCAAATTTTCCGGCGACAGCGCTGGTCTGCGGGTCGGTCAGCAGGCCGTAGTAGGCGGGCCAGTCGGCAATCAGGGCACACTGCCCGTCACGAAAGAGCTGTGAGACTTCATCGAAGTAGGTCGCCGTCAGGTCGCGCGGCGTAAGTCCCTGCTGGTAGAGGTCGGCCAGAAAACCCAGCGCCCAGCGGCCGGCGGACGTGTTGAATGACGGGTTGAGCGCCTCGTCAAAGAGCGTGCCGCCCGCCATGGCGACCAGCTCGAAGAACGTTCCGAAGAGCCCCGATGAATGACCGGGAAAGGCAAAGCCGAAGAGGCCTGGCGGCCGCGTGAAATAGGTGGCGATGTCTCGCACCTCGTCCCAGGTCTGCGGAACAGCCAGCGGGCGGCCGTATTGGCGTTGAAAGCGTTCCTGTTCCGCCGGGTCGGTCAACAGGTCCCTGCGGTAGAAGAGGATGCGCGCGTCTACGGTGCGGGGAACCTGCACGAGCGCGCCCTCTACCAGCGCGAGTTTGAGCAAAGCGGGTGAGAAGTCGGCTAGTTCTACTTCAGAAAAGTATGGATCAAGCGGAAGCAGCCACTGTTGCTGGGCAGGCGCATACTTGACGTGGGTGGAGACGACGTCGTAGGTGGCTGTGCCGGCGGCGTACGCCTCGTCTATGTGCGCGTTCAACGCGGGATGCGGCAACTGCACGTGGACGTTTACCGTATAGCCGGATTCCCGCTCGAATTGCGGCAAGCGGCTATAGAGCGCGTCATACTGCGGCCCGCCGATGAAGGCGACGTCGAGGTGTTTCTGGGGCATGGTTTGTGGCCCCTCCTTGGCAGTATGGCTGAGCACGTACACTGTCACGCCTTTGCCAACGTGAAGAGTCGGCAACAAGCCCCGCGCTAACGCGCCTTCGCCAGAATGAAGAACGGGGGACAAGCCCTAATGCTGTCGCATTAGACTTCATGAAGAAAGACGCCGCGCCCAAGTACCTTTGTAGCGCAGGTTTGCAACCTGCGTCGCTCTAAGGTCAATCCTTTGCCTATCCGTTTCTCTCTACCCCGGCGGGGGACAAGCCCCCGCGCTACAAAGAGAGGGCCGGCACACAGGCCGTCGCCAAGAATCCACGCGACAAAACTACCGCTTCTGACATTTGGCGAAACAAGGCACTTAGCGCATGCCGAAAAGCGGTTGGCCCTCCACGCCAATTTCCAGGCGATAGACCGCCCCGGTCTCGGTTTCCGTGACGTAGAGCGAGTCTTCGCGGAAGGCCACGTTCGTGGGATTCTTGCCCGGCAATTGCAGCTCTTCGATCACCTCGCCGTCAGGAGCAATCACGGCCACCGCCCCTTTGCCGTAATGCGCGACGTACAGGTTGCCGTCCGCTCCGAAGTCCATGCCGTCCGGGCCGACTCCGCCTTCCATCTGCGCGTACAAGCTGCGGTTATCGGCGCTGCCGTCGGCATTCAACGTGAAGGCGTGGATACGGCGGGTAAACGTCTCGGCAACGTAGAGCGTCTGCTCGTCGGCAGAAAGGCAGATGCCGTTGGGGAACGCGAGACCCACGGCAAAGACGGAGATCACGCCGTCTACCCCCACACGGAAGACGCGTCCCACCGGCTTTTCCAGTGTCGAGCCCTTGGGATCGGTGAAGTAGCAGTTGCCGTGCCTATCGAGAATGAGATCATTCGGGCCGCGAAACCGCTTGTTGTTAAACGACTCAGCCACCACCGTCCATGATCCATCCGGCGCAAAGTCGAGGATTTGCGCCAAGCCGTTCTCCGCCACGATCAACTGACCGTTCTGGTGGAGGCGTGAGCCGCACGGCACACCGCCTGTTTCGGCAAAGACTTCCACGTGTCCGTCTAGCGTCAACTTGCTGATGCGGCCGGCATCGCACTCCATGACGTAAAGACTGCCTTCGCGATCAAATGAAGGGCCTTCAGGAAAGTTGAAGCCTTCGGCGACCAGAATGGGAGAGGCATTGGAGTTCATGCGAAAGCATCCTTTCTCCAACGTGACGTTGCGCACGTTCCCGCGCAGGCATGAGACGCTTGGGCCCTACTGTTCTGCCGTATCTTTGTCGCGCAATTGCGCCGCCGGACCCAGCGGGCGCGAAAGATCGTACTCCAACAGCTCCGGATGGCGTTGCAGAAATTCCTGCACCCGCGTGCCGCCCAAGCCCTTGAAGCCGAGCAGGAAGCCGCCATCAATCAGTAAGGTATGCCCCGTAACAAAACGCGCTTCGGGGGAACAGAGATAGAGCGCCCCGTGGGCGATATCCTCGGCGCGTCCAACGATGGGGAGTACATTCCAAAGTATGTTGCGTTCGTGCCAGATCGGATCGTCTGCGTTTTCTTCCCGCATCTCATCGGACGGTATGGCCCCCGGGGCAATGGCATTGACGCGGATGCCGTCACCGCCCAAGTCGAGCGCCATCTGCTTGGTGAGGTGAATGAGCGCGGCTTTGGCGGTCTCATAGGTCGGGTAGCCGGGGCTCACCTGGAAGCCGTGCACCGAGGAGAGGTTGAGAATAGCGCCGCCGCCGGCCGCGCGCATGTGCGGTACGGCGTGCTTGCTGGCGAGAAACGGCGCCTTGAGTAATACGTCGAAACTCGCGTCCCAATCCTCCGCGCTCAGTTCTTCGATCGATCCTCTCCGTTCCCAGTGCGCGTTGTTGACGAGAATCGTCACGCCGCCATAGCGTTCCACCGCCGCGGCTATCATTTCGCGGTTGCCGGCTTCGGTGCCAACGTCGGCATGGTAGAAACTCGCCTCGCCGCCGTTGCCGCGGATAGATGCCGCCACCGCCTCACCGGGTTCGTCCTGTATATCGGCAATAAGGACGCTTGCGCCCTCCGCCGCAAAGCAGCGAGCTATCGCGCGGCCGATGTTATGGGCGGCGCCGGTGACGACGGCAACCTGATTCTGCAAGCGCATATATCGTTATAGTCCTCTCGGCAAAACGTGTCAAGGGGTATAAGGCCGATTGTGCTTACGGTTGTGTCCGGCGTGAGGCGAACTCTTGGTGGAACGGCCTTTGGAACCGCCTCGCTTGCTACGGGGCCTATGAAACTCGTCTTTCGCAACGAAGCTGCCTTTATTTGACCAAATGAGCGGCGATTTGTCTACTCCGTCAGGATCGCCGGTATTGCCACATGCATCCGGTCCATACGGCGCAGAGCCTCTCAAAGGGCCAGCCGCATCGAGTCGTGCAAACGGCCTTGGGCGCGCTCGTAGGAATCTAGGATTCACGTCGAGCATGTTTATTATCCTCAGCTCTTTAGATTCCGCGAACAAGATTCGACTTTGCGCTGCGCTCCGTTTGGAAGGGCATCCTATTGGGTCTTACTCGCAGGCAGAACCACCAATTGTCGTCACCGATTCTGTGAGTGAATTACCTGACATCTACAGGGAGGGAATGACAGCGTCAGCCCTGCTTAGCGAAGCGGAGACTCTGTCGTTCGTCTAAAAAACAGCTTGCCGCTTGCGTGCAGTGGGGTCTATTCTGCAGACAGCACCCGACGTTCTACTGTTGGCAGCCGACTTCTGCATTGAGCAGTAGGCTTCTGCTGTGGGCAGCAGACTTCAGGAGACCCCATGCCGTATTTCCGCGTCGTGCTGGCGTTGTGCGCCTCGGTGGCGATCATCAGCAGCGCGTCGATCCTCATCAAACTGGCCGACGCGCCGGTGCTCATCATTGCCGCGTACCGGCTCGGGATTGCCGCGCTCATACTGGCGCCGCTAACGCTCACGTTGCGCCGGGAGCACTTGGGGTCGCTTAGTCGCCGCGACTGGCTGGTGGCGGCGGTGGCAGGCAGCTTTCTCGGTCTGCACTTCATCGCGTGGATCGGCTCGCTGGAATATACGTCCGTTGCCAGTTCCGTCGTGCTTGTTACCATCAATCCGATTTTCGTCGGTCTCGGCATGGTGGTGATCTTTCGCGAGCGGCTCCACCCGCTGCTGGTGTGGGGCATTGCGCTTTCCGTTACCGGCGGCATCCTGATCGGTTACAGCGACTTCCAGGTGGAGGGGCAGGCCCTCTTTGGCGACATGCTGGCGCTGCTCGGGGCGGTGTTTCACTCCGGCTACTTGCTGCTGGGACAACGCCTGCGCCGGCGGCTCGATCTGCTGCCGTACATTACGCTGGTGTACGGCATGGCGGCGTTGCTGGTGCTCGTCACGGCGCTGGTGACGCAACAGTCATTCACCGGGTACGCGCCTGCGACGTACCTGGTCATGGTGGCGCTGGCGCTGGGCCCGCAACTGCTCGGTCACACGGCCTACAACTGGACTCTGCGCTACGTCTCCGCCGCGGTCGTCGCCGTGGCAATCCTGGGCGAGCCGGTGGGCGCGAGTATCTTGGCCTATTTCATCTTGGATGAGCATTTGACACTGCTGCAGGTAGGGGGTGGAGTGTTGGTTCTGATGGGGATTTACCTTGCCTTGCGTACGCAACGGCGGGCGTAGGCGTTTGTCAGTGTTCGTCCCGCATGTGGCCGTCCCGGCAAAGACGACAGGGAAACGAGCCGCGCACGCCTCAACCTATCCAAGCAAACGCAGCGGAGTGTCTCTCATTTACCTCACGTTCATCTCTCTGTTGCGGAGAAGCGCGCGCCTGGTACTCGCTTAGCAACTCAGAGAGGCGGCGTGTGCGGGGTTCAGCTAATCCGTCTGCGTCGCTAGAGTTGTGCCGCGCCGAGAGGCGCGGCGTCGCACCGGAAGTCCGGCGCATGGATTCGTCCAAGCGGCTTACTCGCGACGGTCGTTCTGCACCGTTTTCGTCTCCAGAGGAAGTTAGCCGCCGAGTAGTCTCATCCCACCAATGAGGACAGCAGCCCACACTGCCATGCCCCCAACCATCCACTTGATAAGGCGAACCTCCATCGCGCGGATTTCAGCCGTCAGTTCGCCTTTCAGGTTGGCCATTTCAGTCGCCAGTCCACCCTTCAGGTTACTTATGTCAGCCGTCAGTTCGCCCTTCAGATCGGCCATGTCGGCCGTCAGTTCGCCCTTCAGATCGGCCATGTCGGCTTTCAGTTCGCCTCTCAGGGCAGCTATGTCGGCTTTCAGTTCGCCCCTCAGGGTGGCCAAGTCATCCTTAGTTGCCAAGTGTTCATAGACCCCTTCAAGACGGCTGAGTCGTTCCTCTGTTGTCAGCGCAGCCATGCTGGCACCCTTTTTACCACAGCTTGCATCTGCACAAATTATATCAAACCTTGCCGCTGCGTCTACACGATATACTATAGTGGACTGGCTACAAGTCCTCAGAACAACCAAAGAAGCAGGGATTAAGAAAATCGGAGTGTGAGCCGCTTAGCACAGACCTGATCATTGGCAATAAGGATTAGCCCTGTGAACTGCATTGTAATCTGCCTTGACACCTTTCGCGCCGATTGCATCCGGCATTTGGGCGCGCAACACATGGAGACCCCGACCCTCGACGCCTTGGCACGGGACGGGGTGTGGTTCGAGAACGCCTTTGCCGAAGCACTGCCGACGGTGCCGGCGCGGCGCTCGCTCTTTACCGGCATACGCGGCTTCCCGTGGCGCTGGACGATTGACACTACCGGCTCCTCGCCGGGCGCACCGGGCATGCCCGGCTGGCACGGCGTGCCGCCGCACCAGCAAACGCTGGCCGAGCGGCTCTCCCGCGCGGGCTACGCGACGGGTCTCGTGGCCGATACCTATCACCTCTTCAAGCCGACGATGAACTTCACCCGCGGCTTCATGAACTGGGAGTTCTTTCGCGGCCAGGAGGCGGACCCGTACCGTTTAGGCACCGAAGAGGAACTCCACGCCGAGCGCTACACTTACAGTCCTGACAGAGTGCCATTCGGGATGCGTCAATGGCTTTGGAACGTGAAGGACCGCCACACGGAAGAGGATTTCACGTTTGCCAAGTGCATGCGCCGCGCCATTCAGTTCATCGAGGACAGCCGCGACCACCATCCGTTCTTCCTGTGGGTCGATTCCTTCGAGGCCCACGAGCCGTGGCATCCGCCGTTTTCCTATGCCGACGCCTACATGGACGCGCCGTGGCAGGGCATCGAACCCATCCAGCCGCGCGGTGAGCCGCTGAGCGCGGCGGAAGAAGATCGTGTCAGGGCGCTTTACTATGGCTCGCTTACGTTCATCGACAAGTGGATGGGCGTGTTGCTCAACCACCTCGCCGACACCGGTCTGCTGGACGAAACTATCATCGTCTTTACGTCCGACCACGGCACGCAGATGAATGAGCACGGCGAGTTCGGGAAGAGCCAGCGCCACATGAACGCTTACAACACCCGCGTGAACATGCTCGTGCGCCATCCGGCAGGGCCGCGGGACACGGTGATCACGCCCTTCGTGCAGCACATTGACGTGGTGCCCACGGTGCTGAACTGGCTCGGCGTGCCTCACAACCGTCTGGACGGCGAGGACATGTGGCCCCTCGCCACCGGTAATCGGGACGAGTTGCGCGACTGGTCGCTCACCGTCTGGGGCTACGAGGCGAGCGTGCGCGACCATACCTGGAACGCGGTGGTGAACATCCAGGAAGCCGACCCGCAATGGAAGCTCTATTGCATCGACCAAGACCGCGACAACTACGACGACGTGGCTGCCCAACACCCGGACGTGGTCGCCCAGCAACGCGCTCGCCTGGAAGGCTTCTTAGGCGAACCGCTCCCGGCCCGTCTGCCCGGCCAACACCCGGGCAGCGCGTATCCGCTGATGGATTTCACTGCCGCACGCGCGCGTAAAGAGTGACCAATGGTCCTGGCTGTCAAGGCGGTCATAGTTAAACGAATCGTACATAATGCTCGGCAACGGCCGCTTTATGAAAGGAAACCGCCAATTTCGTTAACAAAACGCCGACAAAGCTAGCATATTAACGGTGCGTTTAATAGCGGTTGTTGGTTAGGTAGTGTTGACATTTCTCCGTCATTCCCGCGCAAGCGGGAATCCATCTTCACGCTGAGCAGATTGTCCTGCTGCGAGGGGGAGCGTGTGACCGTGCGGCAAGGATTGTCTTTGTCGCAGACTTTTTCTGCCACGCTGCGGAGCAAAGCAACTATGAATTCCGCACATACGCTTGAGATTCCTCGCTTTCGCTCGGAATGACATCAAATGTCAACTGAGCCTAGTAAGGCAGCAACTGAGGAGTGTGATTAGATGGCCTCGATAGATGAGCATGTCGCTCGCATCGAGGGCGGCTACGAACACCTGGCGACCAAGGCAGACATTGCCGAATTGCGCAGTGAAGTCCGGACCATGAAGTGGATGCTAGGTCTTGGGCTTACGGCCGTTGTCGCTGTTTCTGCTGTCTTGCAAGTCCTCGCCTTTCTCCCGTCTGCCTGATGGGCCTTGGTATAAGGTGGCTCTGTTCTCCTTAGCCCACAGTAGGCAAGCTGAAGGAGACAGCCTTCAATCGCTCTTCCCGATTCAGCGTCACTCTATGACAGCAGCCGCTTAGTCTTCCACGCGCGGTAGGCAAACAGCACTGGAAGACCCAAGACAAAGAGCCGACCGACCACACCCCAAACGAGATCGCGTTTGAAAGCGTACTCGATCTCGTCCCGCACGGTGGTGAGGCCCTCCCCACTTGCCAGGAACGTATGCCGGTGGACCCAATGTTCGAACGGGCCGCTGATCTGCCTGTCGGCAAAGCCCTCATCGCTAACTGCCTCAATGGCGGCGTGCCAGCGGATGGGGAAGGGGCCGAGCCAGAGGGTAAAGCGGAGCTCGTCACCGGACGACAGAATCTCCGGCCCCGCCTGAATCTGCACGACCATAGGCGGCGGCGTGATCTCGACGAGGCTCTGCCGCCTGCGATGAAAGTGCGCCACTTCCGCACGCGGCGCGGCGACCGTGAACTCGTGCCGGAACACCATTAGCCATCCAGTGAAAATGGGCGCAGTGCATCCAGATAGGCAGCAACGTCCGCGCTGTCGTTATAGAGGTGAAGGGATGCGCGCACGCGTCCATCGCCGCCCCAGGTGTGTACGCGCTTTTCAATGAGCGCGTCGCGCACCGTGACGGCATTCTCCACCGCAATAGAGATGTTTCCCGCCCGGCGCGCCTGTTCCACGGGCGTCATCACCGTCCAGCCTTGGCCGCTCAGCCCTGCAATCAGCTCGTCACCCAGGGCTTCCACGTGGACGCCAATGCGGTCGGCGCCGAACTGCTGCAGGTAGCGCACGCCGTTTTCCAGGGCGTAGATCGCCGCGTAGGACGGCATGCCCAATTCAAAGCGCTCGGCGGTCGGCTTCCAGTCGATTCTCTCAAAGCGATCGTCACTGAGGAAGTCACTTACCGAGAACCAGCCCACCGCCCCGGGGGCAAAGTCCGGCAGCCGCGTCCGGTTCCAGTAGAGCACGCCGGCGCCGTGGATGCCGAGCAGCCACTTGTAGGTGCTCGCCACCGCAAAGTCGTAGGCCGCAACGTCCACCGGCACGACGCCGAGCGATTGGGTCACGTCCGCCAGTAGCAGTGCGCCGTGGGCGTGGGCGACCTCGGCAATAGGATCAAGATCGAGCCGCAGTCCCGAAAGGTAGCTCACGTGACTGACGGCCACCAGTCGCGTGCGCCCGTCGATCTGCGCCACGACGTCCTCAGGCGTGAACTGCCAGTCGCGGCTGCGCACCAGGCGCACCTCGATGCCGTGCTCCTGCATTTGTATCCACGGCAGCACGGTGCTGGGAAACTCCAGATCGTTGGTGACGATGTTGTCGCCGGGCTTGAAGTCAATGCCGCTGGCTATCAAGATGATGGCTTCTGAGGCGCTGCCCACCAGGCCGATATCAGCCGCCGCGCAATTCATGAGGTCGGCGAGTTGCTGCTTGCACCGCTGCTCCGTGGCTATGTGCTCCGCTCGCCCGGCCTCGGCGCGGGGGCGCTCGCGAATGTAGCGCTCCAGCGCCTGGGTCTGCGAAATCAAGGGCGCCGACACCGCGCCGGTATAGAGATATGTGGAATCTTCCACGCCGATGAAGTCCTGCCGGGGTGCGAGCGACTGCATGCCAATCATCCTTTCAATGCAACGGTGAACAGAGGGCATAGCCTATGTGGTTGCTTGGCGTTGAGACCGGTCTCCACCAAGGTTCCCAGCTCCAACTACCTCCTCTGAGCATAGCATTCCGGTTTTGTCCTCTTCGGTAGCGCAGGTTTGTAACCTGCGTCTTTGTCAAGCCAATCATCTGCAGATCAACCGCTCTCTTGCCCGGCGAGGGACAGGCCCCCGTGCCGCCAAGTACGCACACCTTGTGGCCTTCCCCTTTTCGCGATGCCTTAATCGGCTGTCCGGACAGTGGGTACGGCGGCGCGGTGAAGACTCAGGTTAGTGCGATCGCCAAAGCCCTGCAAAGAGACGGTGACCTTCTTGGGTGTAGGGGCACGATATATCGTGCCCCTACGGAGACCTTTGCGTAACCCTCGCCGCAGCGAGGCAGTTCCCTCTCCCTTGATGGGAGGAGGGCTAGAGCCTGCCCCGTACTCGATACGAAGTATCGACCGATTCGGGGATGAGGGTGGATCCAATGATTTCGCACTGGATTCAAACCGGCCCGGCTCTGTAACACCTTGACTTAAAACACATTAGGGGAGGATCGAAGCCAAAACACCCCTCACCCCAACCCTCTCCCACAGGGAGAGGGAGTTCTGTTGCTTACATGGAGAGTTTCGCAAAATTCTCCTACGGGACTGTCACGACCTTCGGGCATTGGATAGCCGGACACTTCGCCAATCCCATTTCAAGAAAACGTACGGGAGAGGCTTCCCTAGCCGCCAAACCGAAACGACGGCACGCCCCGGTACGGCGTCTTGATCGCGAAGAGCCCGCCCGCGTGCGGTTCCCGCTCCAGCGCCGCCGCATCCATGTCTTGGGCAGCCGAAGTGATGTAGAGGGTATCCAGATTCGGCCCGCCGAACGCGCATGCCGTTACCTGGGTAACAGGGAGTTCAATTTTTTCCAAAAGCCCACCGCCATCCGGGTTCCAGCGGCTCACGCACGAGCCGCCGTAGTGGGCCACCCAGAGCATGCCTTCGCTGTCAATAGCCATCCCGTCCGGCAAGCCGACGCCTTCCGGCCAGTCAACAATCACCCGTTCGTTGCTGATGTCACCCGTGGCATTGGCGTAGTCGTACGCGCGCACGATCTTGCGCAGCGTATCGATGTAGTACATCGTCGTGTGGTCGAGACTCCAGACAATGCCGTTCGAGATGGCCACACCGCCGAACATCTTGTGGACGCTCATGTCGGTATCGAGGCGGTAGAGGCTGCCGGAGTCCTTGGGATTCTCGTACGCCATACTGCCCGCCCAGAAGCGGCCTCCGGGATCGCACTTGCCGTCGTTGAAGCGATTGCCGGGAATGTGGGCCTCCGGCCCGGCTACGAGCGTGAGTTCCCGGCTCTCAAGGTCATATGACGCAAAGCCGTCCGGCACTGCCAGCATCAGGCCGCCGGAAGCGCGCGTGACCACGGTGCCGACGTGCCGGCCAACATCTATTTCCTCGTTCTCGCCCGTGGACGGATCATAGATGAAGAGTTTGGAGCTGAGAATGTCCACCCAGTAGAGCACCTGCTTCTCTTCATCCCATAGCGGCCCCTCGCCCACGAGCGCGTGTTGGTCTACCAAGAGTTCCGGTGTTGTATTCAATTGCAACCCTCCCTCGCTTGTCCATTCGTCTACCGCGATTTAGCTCCTCTTGATGATAGTCTCTTTTTGCTCAGAGTGGCGAACCCTGCGGCCATTGCAAGAGTCTTTCTTAACAGACTCGCGCTTGTTTGTAGGGGCACGATATATCGTGCCCCTACGGGTGGAGACACTGGGAACGTTGCGACGCCACAGCCAAATGCGTCTGCGATGCCAGTCCTTTTGCCGCTTGTGTTTCGCCGGTACGGCTTCTATCATGAGCGCAAGCGCAAACTGACGCATACACCCAAACGGAGGACCCCATGCCAGGCCCGGACAAAGTGAGAATCTGTATGATCGGCGCGGGCAGTCTCGCCAACGCCATGCACTATCCGTCGCTGAGTGAGATGGATGACGTGGAGATTGCCGGCACGTGCGATCTGGACGCCGACCGGCTGCAGCAAACGGCGGCTAAGTTCAACATCGCCAACACCTACTCCGACTATCGCGAGATGCTCGACAAAGAAAAGCCTGACGGCGTCTACTGCCTCATGCCGCCGCACCATCTCTACGACATTTCGATTAACGTCCTGCAGCGTGGGCACCATCTCTTCGTGGAGAAGCCGCCGGGACTCAACGCGTACCAAACCAGCAGCATGGCCAAGACCGCCGCCAAGTACGGTGCGCTCACCATGACGGCTTTCAACCGCCGCTTCATTCCGCTCATGCGCGAAGTGCGCGCCCAAGTCGAGGCGCGCGGGCCCATCATCCAGTTTCAGTCGGTCTTCCTCAAGCACCAGTTCACGACGCCCGGCGATCTCCCCTACTATGGCGGTGCGACCGACATTCTCAGTTGCGACGCGGTCCACGCGGTGGACGTGTGCCGCTGGCTCGGCGGCAGCGACGTGTCAGCCGTGGCCAGCGACGTACGCGAGGTGTACGCCGATTACCCCAACGTCTTCAATGCGCTCATCAAGTTCGACAACGGCTGCGCCGGCTTCCTGCAGGCGAACTGGGTTGCCGGTACACGGCGGCACATCTTCGAGATCCACGGCAATGGCATCACCGCCTACATCGACCCGGACGATACGGCCAGGGTCTATGCGGACGGCAACGGCGAGCCGACGGTGCTGGACGTCAACACGTCCGCGGGCAACGACGCGCGCTATCACGCCTATGGCTTCTTTGGCGAAAACCGCCATTTCATCGACTGCATCAAGACCGGCCGCCAGCCCGATACGAACTTCACCGATGCCACGAAGACCATGGAACTCGTAGATTCCATCTACCACTCGGTGTTGTAAAGGCTCAAAGGCAACCGTCTTAGAGACATCTCAATCCCGTTCCTGAAGCTCTGCTGTCGTGGAGACCAAATCGACGCGCAATGGTCTCCATCCTGCCATAAGGATAGGAGCGCCTTGCCTCTTCTCACAGCCGCAAGAGCGGGATCGCCACTTCGGGCGGTCTTCACATTCTCTTCGTATTTGGGGTGTACGTTAAGCTTTGTGCCCAGCACGGAATGCGCCGCTTCCCCCATGGTTGGCCGCATGCTCCCTGCGGAAACGACGCCGGTCGCAATCAGACGGTAGCACGATTGCCTGGCTGTCGCAGTCTGTCAAATTGGGATGCACGTTCCAGTCCAAAGCCGCTTGAAATGAGGCAAATGAATGACCAGAGATTTCGCGATGAGATTGCTAACGCTGATGCTGATAGCGTGGCTGGCCGTCGGCTGCGGTTCCGACGATAGCGGCAGCGCTACAAGTGCCGCAACGACGGAGGGAGACGCCCCGGCAACGTCCGCCGGACAGGCCGGCGCGAGAGAATTCAAGGCTGAGGTGTGGGCCGATAACTGGTTCGCGCTTTACGTCAACGGGGAACTGGTCGGCGAGGATTCGGTGCCGATCACGACGGAGCGCTCCTTCAACGCCGAGACGATCACCTTCACCGCCGCGTATCCCCTGACCATCGCCATCGAAGCCAAGGACTTCAAGGAGACCGATTCGGGGCTCGAGTATATCGGCGAGCGCAACCAGCAGATGGGCGACGGCGGCATCATCGCGCAAATCACCGACCTGAGCACCGGCAATGTGGTGGCCGTGACCAACAGCGGGTGGAAAGTGCTGGTGATCCACCGCGCTCCCTTAAACCCCGATTGCGAGGAGGCGGCCAACCCCGATACCGCCTGCCGCTTTGAAAAGTCGGAAGCCCCGGCCGGCTGGACGAGCGCCGACTTCGACGCAAGCCAATGGGTCACGGCCACCGAGTGGTCTGAAGGCGCTGTGCGTCCCAAAGACGGCTACAACCAAATCCGATGGCACGATTCCGCCCAACTCATCTGGGGCAGCGACCTGGAAGTGGATAACACCATCCTCCTGCGCCTCACCGTGCCTGCGCCTGAATGACCTATCGATGGGCTAGGAATGACGCTCTCGGCGCATGGAAGCACGGATTGTGCCTCAGCATCGATCCGGGCTCTCTATCTTTTTTTCGCAGCACCAAATGTCAGCTACTTAACTGACGTAGATCTCCCTATTCCCTGAGTTCCCGAATTTCTAGTTCTCACATGTTGCAATCGGATGATTGAGCCGGTTTAGGTATACACCTCCACACGGCCATTGATGCTATATTGTTCCCCTTGCCTTGCTGGATTGAAGACGACTACATCCCCAACTATTATGTAGTCTATGAGACAAACGAAACTTCTGCGGGGTCTGAACGTTGGGGATGCCCAGGAGCTCCTCAAGCTTTGGAAGGGGCTGTCTCCGCCACGTACTATTGTCACGTCCCCGCCCTACCTGGATATGCATGATTACGGGAATAGATCGCAAATCGGCAGCCGTGGTCAGGCCGTCGAGGAATATCTGATCCAGATGTCGAGGTTGTTTCGCGATTGTTATCGTATTGCGGCAGCAGATGCGACTTTCTGGCTAGTCGCGGGTGCCGTACGAAGAAAGGGACGCCTCATCTCCTTGCCAGACAAAATTGCCATGTGCGCAGAAGAGGCAGGATGGATTCTAAGAGAGTCAATAACCTGGGATAAGCAGAAGGCCCTTCCTTGGACACATCACGGTGAACTCAGGGACATTACTGAACAGGTACTCCTATTCTCGAAAGGGGATTGCTTTCGCTTTGAGGCTTTAGACCTCCGATCACCCATTCCTATGTCAATCTGGTGGCGTAGGTACCCTGAACGCTATTCCCCGAATGGAGCGATGCCTACGAATCTTTGGAGCATTCCAATACCTACACAAGGGTCTTGGGCTGGCATTCGGACACACTTTTGTCCTTTCCCAGAGGAGCTTACCTATAGGATGCTATCCTTAACCACCGAAAAAGGAGATACGGTCTTGGACCCACTGGCAGGAATCGGGTCGGTGCCCGCCATGGCGGAGGCGATGGGTAGAATCGGTTATGGACTTGAACTAACAGCCAAATATGCGTCATCATACGATCACACAGCACGGTCTGCCAGGGACTTTCTCGCTCGACTAGGAAGAGACTCCTCTCGCAGAAGGACATTCCACCAAACCATTGTAGAACTTAGGCTGCTGAAGTTTGCAAAACTTCTGGGTAGGCGAATCCAGGAGGCTGGTGTTGCAGTGTTATGGGTACGGACATCCAAGAATAGATGCCCTCCACGGAGAGAGTACGATGTAATATCGGCTCAATTCGAGGTTGTTGTGGCTGACCAGTCCGTGTCGGAATCCGTTCTCTCAGTTGCTCAATCCGCCATTGAGCGCCCACCACTCTCGAAGTTTGGTGTTGAAGCGAAGCTTGTCCTGGTAAGTCTTGCGAATTCCGACATGGACGGGTACTGGTATAAGTCGGGACGATTCTGGAATGCGCCAGACACCGAGCGGCCAGAAGGGGGTGAGCCCCACGTGGTGGCGAAATTCAGACCGGAACCTGATCGAATTGATGATACCCCATATACGTAGGTACAATTGCGAATCCGTTGAAGTATCCAATAACGTTGAACCACAAGTTTGCACAGAGGATTCAGATAGGCATAGTTGAGTTCGTGACCCATATAAGGTGGAAACGGGCGAGGGCAAGTGGGGCGAAAGAGATGGGGCTTCGTACGTTCAGTCGGTAAGACGGAAAACACCAGTTAGCTGGAGGCGTCATGCGCATACCCGCAATAAAGGTGCATCAATGGTTGACAGAGTGGGATTCCTTTCGTTTTAGTGATGATGACCGGCAACGAAAGCCCGAACCTTATTTCTATTTGTCGTCTATACCAGCTTCAACCTTAAGGAGATTGTCAAACGTACCAAGGAGAGGATTAGAACACGCACCTGGGCGCCAAGTGGCATCCGGGCCAAGGGCTGAAGACCTAGGTATTCAGCGTGCATTTGAAGTTGGAAGAGCTGACACAATAAGGGAATTTGTAAGAGCTGGCTATCCTTGGGCTACCCTCAGTAAATCAGATAAGAAGAGTTTTCCTAATCTGAAGAAGCCCGGGTGGTTGGCAACTGCTCTTGTATTGAACATTGTCAAAGAGACAACTGTTAGAGAAAACACTAACCCGGACCCCCGCGACTTAGTCGCAATTGAAGAGACCGGGCCGAATACTGCCCAAGTTGTACTGCCGCCCGGGGCCGAGTCACCGGACTGGCAGCCCTTTGGTCGCATACGTCCCCTAGAAGTCATAGACGGACAGCACCGATTACTTGCGATCGATGATCAGGAACCACAAGCTAGAGAATTCGAACTTCCCGTAGTCTTGTTTGACGATTTGGACATTAGTTGGCAAGCTTATCTGTTTTGGACAATCAACATAAGTCCTAAACGCATAAGCCCTTCACTGGCATACGACCTGTATCCGTTACTTCGAACAGAAGAGTGGCTCGATCCAGTTCCAGGTCCCTTAGCGTATCGCGAGACTCGTGCGCAAGAATTAACGGAAGCCCTTTGGAGTAATCCAGAAAGCCCCTGGTACCAGAGAATCGGCATGCTAGGACGAGAACGAGGGCTTGTTACACAGGCCGCATTTGTAAGGTCACTTACACTTAGCTACTTACGACGTTCCGACTTTGAAAGCGGTAGACCGGGAGGATTGTTTGGGGCACCGCTAAGTAATACTGCGGAGCACTTGTTGTTCTGGAGTCGGTCACAACAGGCAGCCTATCTGACGTTTCTATGGGAAAGATTAGAAAAGGCTATTGATGACACTGACCCCCCTTGGGCTCGTCATATACGCGAACACTCAGTAGGGGAACAGCTTGCATTTCCTGCCGAGAGGAATCCTGCCTTCACTGGCACATATTCCCTTTTGGCCACTGACCAGGGCGTGAGAGGTTTTCTGCAAGTTTCAAACGACTTTTCATTCTCCTTAGTCGATGAACTTGACATCGATTCATGGCTTCCCGCTGATCATGGCTCCGCAGTTGTGGTCGACGAAATTAACGCTGCATTACAGATTCTTCGAGACGGTTCCCAAAGTGCAGAATTTGTCGATGAGTTTTGTAAGTGCGTAGCTGAATTTGATTGGAGAACTCTGGCAACCCCAGGCATTTCGGAAGAAACAAGAAATCGTCAAGCATTATATAGGACAGGTACTGGCTACCGTGAGGTCAGACGGCAATTGCTCTTCCATTTAGCTGGGCAGCCAAGAGAGCTCTTTGCTGTTACCGCAAAGAGAATTATAAGACAGCTTGGCTATTGAGGAGCGGGTTCTAGATTCAGTGCCAACTATGTCAGGACAATCAGCTTCAGCTTCCAAACTATCTCAGCTCCTTAATTGGAGCTCACCTCAAGAAATCCTAACGAGTCTGACAAACGTCTGTACCAGCAGACAATGGCTTTCCTCCAACCACCCCTACTCGGATGTAGTAGCTGCGCTTCATGGCAACCAAAGTATCAATGGGGCCATGCTAGCGGAGTTTATAGCTTATTCCATCCCCCTGCACGTAGCTGATGGATGGGTCTTCCTTGCTAGAGCCTTCGATGCGATCAAAGCTGGTGACACTAGAAGCGCAGTACATATGGCCTACTATGCTGAGCTTCGGGCAGCTATGTCTTTGCTGGCATCTGAGGGAATTGGGGTATTCAATTACAGACATGTCGCTATTGGACAAAACTACGCAACTATCGACGCTACTGGCACTAACACCCACTATGCAACCTGGGAGCTGATGGAGACATGGGGCAACGATCCCAAGAGGTCGTCTACAATATTGGATGCGATTTCAGTGGAACAAAGGACGATTAGCGAGTGGTTCAGCGAGGCGAGCATTCTCAACTCAGTACAGCACGTAGTAGCTGGAGATTGGCTAAAGGCATGGAGCATCGACCTTAGTTTCTTCTTGAAGGATCGCAACTTACGAAATGAAGTAAGCTATCGACCTAGTCGGATTGTACATAGTCCCAGTGCAGGCTCTGTCAAGGAACAATTGATCGACCCTTTTCTAATTTCATGGAACTCACTTCAACCATCTTCCGACCGTGGAGGGGCTTTAGTTGACCAGGACCTCTTATTGCTCGCTCTGTCTCATGCTCGCGATCGGCAGAATATCACTCAATTACAGTGGGAGCAGTTCGTTGACCAACAGCTATCTGCAGCATCCTCTAGCCTTCGGAAATATCTGAAAGACCCCTTGAGTGGGTCTCAGGATATCTTCACTTGGGCACAAGATCCTTCTGTTCCACCCAAAGTTAATTCTGTAGTTTCCAGAGCTACGTTACTGCTCAGGATTGCTAATGCAGTCTGCGCCTCAAGATTAGATCAAGCCAATGTCATGAAGGTCGACTTAGAGTTTTGGTGGGATAGTCTTGGTCAGGACTGTGGCTTTTGGGAATCAGGCGATGATCCCGACGTTCTTACTGATCTTTGGATGGATGTGTCGAACGCCATTAGTGATGTGGAAGTCGGTTTAGGGACGCTTGGGCCCCAATTTACTAGGGTACAAGCCTATAAGCTTGTTGGGTCTGCGGTGACCCTTACACAACATCCCAGGGCACTTTTGTGGTTGCTCGGTCTAGATCGCTGAAGAGGTATTCATTTTTCAGTGAAATTAAGCTCGGAGAACTATGACAGATAGTCCAAGGAAAAGCAGAGCAAAGGACAGATATTATCAATTCAGGCTTGCGAATTCTCCTATCCGTCTTAGTGTTTTGCGCTATAGTTAGAGGACTTTCTGACCGGACCGGAACAGCACCGAGCCACTTAGATCCTGATGCCACTCTAAGTACTTCACACAATTGCGAACCGCAAGTCATAATATTGAACGAACTCTACGCATTGAGTGAGCGGTAACTCTCGCAACGTGCCGAAGAATTGGCCTTTAAGTTGGCGACAGTCTGCTGAATTCGAACCACTGCTAGTCCCCACGGTTGAGAGCACAAAGAGGTAGAAGGAATCCCATGGATCGGATTTGGCTGCGGTGGTGGGGGTGTGGGGCGTTTGACGTGCGTTTTGGCGACGTGAACATCGCCTTTGATCCCTATCTCTTTGGGGAGAACCTGGAAAACGCGCAACCCATCTACGACTATATCTTCATCAGCCACGAGCATTTCGACCACTGTCATCCCAAGACGCTGCGCAAGCTCTGCCGGGGGGAGCGCTTTAAGCAGATGTTCGTGCCGCCGGGGGCGGTGTGGCCGGACGAGCCGATTGACGAAAAGTACGGCGACGCGGCGTTTTCCCGCGATTTGCCCATCACCAAGCACGTGCCCGCGGACAAAGTGCAGGTGATGTATCCCAAGCACCAGAACGAACTGCAGCGCGGCCGGCCGTGGGCGGGCACGGCGCACGTGCGCGAGTTCCCGGGTCCCGCTGAGCTTGATCTCGGTCCGCTGCACGTGGAAACCATCGAGAGCGGTGAAAACCAACGTCCCGACCTGCCGAACCTCGGTTTTCTCGTGACGCATAAGGCATTGGATGTTTCGTTCCTGCACATTGGCGACGCCTGGGCGGCGTATCCCGCCATGGCGGCGTTGCGCGGGCGGGTGGACTTTGCCATTCACATGAAACTCGGCCTGACGCCAACCACATCGGACAACCAAAACACTGAGCTTGAGGACTTCGTGGACTACATCCGCCCGCATGCGCTGATCCCGGTGCATTACCGCACCGACCGCAAGTCAGACCCGGTGCCGGAGGGACACTGGCCGCCCAACGCGAGCGACGTGGGGGCCTTCATCGAGTACTATCGTGAGAAGGTTGGCGCGCAGACCCAGGTGCTGCCGTTCACGGCGGGCGTCGAATATGCGGTCACGCTGCCGGAGAAACGGGTGGAGTGGCAGTGGGAGTGGGTGAACACGTGGGACGTGCCGCCGTGGCGGGAAGGCTAGCCGCGCCCTCGGGCATGAACGGCGCGTGCTGTTTCACGTGAAACAGCGCTTGGCACAGGCAGCGGTATACGAAGTGATGCCCTGCGAATGTCGCTGCTCTGTCTCCCACCGGCAGGCGTAAGCTACGCGCTGCTCACGTTACCTGTTTCACGTGAAACAACCCGGTCGTAAGCCGGGCAGCGGCACCCACGGCAAGGCGAATCATCAACTGCCGCCTAGCCGCACCCACTGACATCTCCCGAGTCGCTCGCGTTGTATATTTAAGGTCGGATGATCGGCCTGTGTGCCACGTAGCAGACGGCAGAACGCACCGTGTATCTCACCGCACTTTCCCTTACCAACTTCCGCAATTACCGCGCCGTCGAACTCCCCCTCGCCCAGGGGTTGACCATTTTCACCGGACCGAACGGCGCGGGAAAATCGAATATCCTCGAGGCCATCCACTGCCTGGCCACCGGCCGCTCCTACCGCACCCGCTCCGAAACTGAACTCCGCAGCTTCGCGCCTGATCCGGAGCGTCCCTACACGCGGGTGGCCGGTGACGTGGCTGCCGGCGACCTCACGACCACGTTGGAAGTCATCTGGGCTGCCGAACAGGACCAAGAGGCCGGCTCTGGCAAGCAAGCCGGCTATAGCAAGCGCATCCGCATCGGCGGCGCACCCCGCCGCGCATCCAGCTTGCTGCAACACCTGCACGTGGTGCTGTTTACGCCTCACGACATCGGCCTGGTGGACGGCTCGCCGAGCATCCGCCGCCGCTATCTCGACTACCTGCTCAGCCGCATCGATCCGCACTATCTCCGCACGCTGCAGGGCTACGAGCACGTCATGGCGGAGCGTAACGCCCTGCTGCGCGCTCTCCGCGAGGGAACTACCCGCGACCGGCGGCAACTGGAAGCCTGGAATCAAGAGCTTACGGCCCTGGGGGCCACGCTCATGGCATTGCGCACGGTCTATACGGCCCACGTGGCGGAGCCCCTGGCGGCGTACTTCACGTCACTGACGGGTCTTGGCGGCGAACGGAGCCCTTCTTCGCCTGGAGTAGAATCCGGCGGCGCAGTGCCGTCTCCCCCGAGCCCGGCGGCGCCACCGCCCGCAGCAGAGAAAGGCCCAGGCATAGCTGCGGGAGACCCGCGCACCGCGAGCTTGAAACTGCGGTACGAATCCACAGTCCCGCTGCCGCCAGGGCCGCCCCAAGACGACGAACTCCGCATCAGCGCGCTACCCCAAGCGTGGCTGACTGAAATCCAAGCAGCCTTTGCCGCCGCCCTCGTCGAACAGGCGCCCCGCGAACAGGCCCAGGCGGTAACGGTCGTGGGACCCCACCGCGACGATCTCACCTTCCTGCGCGGCGATCATCCCCTCGCCGCCTACGGCTCGCGCGGCGAACAACGGCTCGCGGCGCTCACCCTGAAACTCACCGAGATAGCCCTCTTGCACGCCGAGTCGGGAGAGTGGCCGGTCATTCTGCTCGATGACTTTCTCTCCGAGCTCGATGCCCAACGCCGCCAACACGTTCTCGCATCACTCGCCCCCAACGTTCAAGCCTTCGCCACCACCTCCGACCTCCAGCAATTCTCGCGGGACGTCGTAGAGGGCGCCCACGTGATGCACGTCGGCGACGATACAGTTACGGCCGCGCCGTAGAACGCTCTAACCAGCTTTCCTCTTCGCATGGATTTTCATGGGAAGTTTGTAGGTGGTTAGCCAAGGGGAGGTCGTTTGGATTTAGGAGTGCCGCTCTGATAGCTGTTGTTACTTGTTGGGGGCGGCGGAGGTGGCGTGGCTTCTGTTACTTCCACGAAAGACCAAGCAGGGCGCATTGTCGACTCATCAATGGTCTCAGGTGCGGACATTGTGCGTTCTTGATGCCCTAAATCTAACCTAAACTTCTCAAGCGCCTTTTCTCCTTTCTCCGTCAAGCCACGTATCGCTAAAGAGAAATAGCCATCATTCTCGAGCACGGGACGTACTTGAAAGTACCCCTCGCCACAGCAGAAGGAGATCACATACCTAATTTCAGCCTCGCTCGCCTGATGTCCCTGTATTTTACAGAGGCCCACCTTATCTTGTAGGCCTCCAGCTGCCTCTAGAAGCTGCATGACCAACACATCTTGTTTTCCGGCCATAATTTGTATTTCCTCCTTTGTTATCCTGCGCGTCGTCCGCGCCGCGTGTCTCGGTTCTTGTCTAGGTAGTTGGACAGTACGATGAGATTCCAGGTGGTAGCATGTTCCTTGAGCTTAGCGAATTCTTGATGCAGTGCTTCTATTTCATTCGACGCCTTGTCTATGGGATTTACGTCGGTGGTTAGCCGGTGGGCGCAGGTGACTATCGCGGGATGTAATCGCGCATGCCAAGGCGTTCTAGCCCACCTTCGGCCTCATGAAGCTGGGTTCTGTTATCCCGTTTCCGTTGTAATTGTGCTGTAATATTGTCCGTCGACATGTTTGAAGAGAGCAAGTCGTACTTTGGAGTCGACTTCATAACTAGCCTTCCTCAGGCTTCGCTACGATGATTACTCTTGGCGGCTCCACAATGAACTGCACATTCGGGTAGCCGGACTCCCGTAGTATCTCCGTGATCTGCTCTTTTACCTGCTCGTCGAGAAGGCCCGGGACGTCGGTCATTGCTTTCTCCACTCTTTCATCAGTTCCCACGTGACGCTTAGTTTGACCGTCGCTGCAGTCGAAGTCAATGCCCATCACCAGCCCTCCTCTGGTCCCGCCACAACCCACGCGCCTATGCCGAACACGGCGCCGCCAGCCAGGCTGAGCCCCACGATCCATGCGACGTTGGAGAGCAGGATAGTCACTAGTCCCTTTTCGCATAGCAGCCTTGTTTGCCTTGATCTCCGTCAAAGCGCGAGCGATGCAGCATGGGATAATGACGAAGCATGCGCTCATTGCCGCAACGGGTGCTGCTTGAGGCGCGCTCAGCGCCGCAGCAAGACCAACGGCTAGCACTGTGCACCCATCGGCCGCACCGATCAGCGCAATGCTCTAACCATAAGCGATTAGCTTTTTCATCACTTCTCCTTACCGCTACATCTAGCCTCCCCATGGGAGGCATACTACATAGTATTGTGTTTCATCAATGCCATACTATGGTATGCGCAGGGAAGTCTGTTTCAGTTGTTCAGTTAGATAGGTAGCACCTCTCGCTCAGTCTTTGCCACAATAATGTCTTCACCAGGAGAGAGTGGTTTTCCCGCAAGAATGGAGGCTGGGTAGGCGCCGCCGTTGACTATGCTAGGCTGGTATGAGGAAGGACTGCGCATGTTCAAGTCGCTCAAAGACATACTGCCCGGCACCATCGAAGAGCTGGGCATTTCCGAGCAACTCAAGCGCGCCGCCGCGTTCGCCGCGTGGCGTGCTGTGGCGGCGGACTTGCCGGTCCATGCCCGCGCCGCGCGCGCCGTCCGGTTTCTACGCGGCGTGCTGGTCGTTGAAGCCCCCACTTCGGCTGCCATCCACGAATTACACATGCGCACGCCCCAGCTTATGCGCGCTCTGAACACGCGCGTGGGCCGCCCGCTCGTGACCAAGCTTGAGTTCCGCGTGCGCGGACGGCCGCCCACCGGCCGCGCTGCTGCTGGAGGTGTCTCTCAACCCACGCCTGAAGCTCCGCCCCAGAAGGCCGCTGCGGCAGCCGACCCCGAACGCGAACGGCGTTTGCGCCAAGCCATCGACCTCATCGAAAATCCTACCGTACGCGAACAGGCCCTCGCGCGTCTGGCTGCAAACGAAGAGCAAGAGTCTGACCGTTGCAAGCAATGCGGCACCCACATCAGCGCCTCCGGTTTCTGCCCGCTCTGCCAAGCGGAAGAGGGGCAGGAGAACGCCCGGAAATAGGGATTCGGGTTCGCTACATTCCTTTGCAAGAGACTGCTGGCAACGCAATGTCAAAACGGGGATGGACCTGAGAGGCAAGCGCTAGAAGCCCGACGAAACTCAGCGAGAGTTTGGCAATCAAGCCAGAGATGCCCACAACGTGCTTTATCTAATCGTATTCCACCGTTAGCTTTGGGGTAGTGGAAAGGGCTTGGCAGGTAAGGATGACGCCCTGGTCGACCTCAGCGTCGGTGAGCGCCATGCGGGCCCGCAAGTGGACTGAGCCGTTCCTTAACTGTGCTCGGCACGCCCCGCACACACCCGATTCGCAGGAAAAGGGCGGCGTGTTCCCGGTGGTGCGCACGGCGTTCAGAATCGTCTGGCCCGGGCCGGCGTGAACCGTCAGCACTTTGCCATTGAGGCGCACGGACATCGCAGCGGCTACGCCCACCACCGAGTCGTCCGGCGGCGTAGTGTTCCCGAAACTCTCCATGTGGATTCGCTCACCGGGCACGTCCAGTCCGAGTAGCGACGTGCGGACGACCGCGTTCATATCTCCCGGTCCACAAACATAATACTGGGTGTCTTGAGCGTAGGGCGGGCACTCGTTGATGAGCGCGGCGACGCACTCCGCATCGATCCTGCCCCGTCGCCAGTATTGAAGAGCAGACTTCCAGGAGGGAGACGACAGGATGTGTTTAACGGTCAGCCGTCCACCGTACTCCTCTTCCAGCCTGGCGAGCGCATCACGAAAGATAATGGTGCTCTCGTCGGTGTTGCCGTAGGCGAGATGGGCGGTCGAGTGCGGTTCGGCGGCCAGTACTGTGCGAATCATGGCATAGAGCGGGGTGATGCCGCTGCCCGCACCGAGAAAGTAATACGTACGCCGCTCACGGGAGTTTGGGACCAAGCAGAAGCCACCGAAAGGCGGCATCACCTCGATGGTGTCACCTGGGGCCACGCGCTCGTTGATGTAGTTGGAGATGAGACCGCCCCGGACTCTCTTGACCGTGATGCGCAACCGCCCGCCCGCGGCGGGCATCTCTGAGATTGAGTACGAGCGGCGCTCTTCCTCGCCCTCGACGAAAAACCGCAGGGTGACGTGCTGACCGGCCCGCCAACAAAACACTTCTTGTAAAGTCGGAGGTATCTCGAAGAGCACACTAGTCGCGTCCTGCGTTTCAGGCCGCGTATCCAGAATCCTCAGCGAGAGAAACCCGCCTCTCACTGCCCGTTCACCCACTTGCGCACCAGTTCCTGGTGCTGTCGCACTCCCGTCTCGCCCGTGGCGGAGGAAGGGCCGTGTTCAAAGTAGGGGCTGCCGAGCGAACGCTGCTGCTGTTCGCAGGCGTAGATGTCTTCGGCCATGAAGTCGCCGGAGGCCAATGGGTCGCCAGAGTCGCCTTCAAACTTGCCGCCGCTCCGCCGCGCCCAAAAGCCGTAGGACCGGAAGGACTGCCATACGAACTCCCACAGCGAAGTGTCGGCAACTCTGGTTCGGGTAACCACGCGGGTGCGGCCGGGAGCCAGAGGCGTCACGTGAAACACAGACCACGAACTCTCGGTTTCCCCTAGACCGATCCCTGGAAACAGCATCGGAACCCATGCGCCGGCCTGTTCCGCCGGGATTACCAAGGGAGTCGGCGCGTTGTTCTCCAAATCCTTGGCGTATTCCGCTGCCAGTGGTTCCCAAAAGGCAAAGTGTGGACCCACGAAGCCCGCCTCGATACGCGCATGGTCATACATCGCCAGGGTGCCGGAGTGTAGGTGCGCCAGGTGGTAGCCGTCAATGTAGTTCTCGACCACAATCTTCCAGTTGGCCGCAATCTCGTGCTCGGTGCGTCCCTCCTTATATTCCTCCAGGTCGTCCACTTTGTGAGGGCCGAGATGTGGCTCAACCTCGCCAAACCAGTCCATGATTGAGCCCGCGTTCGCATCGGGATGTACCCACAGCATGCCGCGCCAACGGTCGACGGCTGCCTTCTTCAGCCCTAAGCAGGCCAAATCCAAGTCCGGGAACTCGCGCTCTTGATTGGGAACTGATACCAGGTTTCCTTCCAAGTCGTAGGTCCAGTCGTGATAGGGGCAGACGATGGCTCGCTGCGTTTGCCCAACGGCACGCAATAACTGTGTTCCCCTGTGACGGCAGATGTTGTGAAAAGCCCGCAGCCGCCGGTCTCGTCCCATCACGACGAAGATGTTATTCAGACCTGCCTGGACGGACGTGTACTGTCCCGGCTCGCTGATGTCCTCGGCGAAACCTGCATAGGCCCAAGTGCGGGAGAAAATGCGCGCTTGCTCCAAGTCGAACCACTCCTGAGAAGTGTAGGCCTCCACAGGCAGTACCGGCATCGTGGGTTGGCTATCATTAGGCATGTCAGGCATGTCTCACCTACGAAAGGAGTTCGGGGAAGAGGTCATTTACGATCACAAGCACGGAGACTACCAACCAAAAGACGCTAATTGTCCAGAACAGCAGAGGGCTTTCGTCCCGCCTCACAGTCTGAATAACGAACACCTGACCGAGGGGAATAGAAGCGACCGCCCAGAAGAGGAAGAGAAGCCCCCAGACCCAGTACCATTCAAAGAGAGTTGCAACAAGCAAGATCGCCAGACTTATCACCGTCGGCCACATCGTCAAAGCCGTCTTGCCACCGGATTGGCGCATCCATCACCGTCCCTTTCTCATCTGTCCCACCTCCCAGCGTCTTTCTGTTTCTGCCGGCGAGTCTTGAGGCTATGTTTCTCGTTCAGTATATCTTAGAGAACTGAGCCTAGCCTGAATGCGGATGGTTCCGTATCGTCAAGACTTGGCAGGTGGTTGCTTATCTAGGCAGGAGTGAGCTTGGATATAATTCCCATATAGAAGGTGGCAGATCTTGCCAGGTTACTACAGCGGCGCAATGCCGCAAAGGGGGTAGCTAACAATGGACCAAATAGGTCTTGCAATCTTATAGGGCGTTGTCATAGCTTTAGTAGCTGCAGCTATACTTGGTGCTCGCGAATGGGTGATCGATCTTCGAAAAGAACGCGAGCAGAAACAACATGTTAGAGAAATCATCGCCACTGGCTACGAACAAATCAGAGACACCCAACCAATTAGTGATCAAGAGACTGTAGTTGAAGTCTCTGTAGACTTTCTTCGAGTCATAGTGTTTGAGAACATCTTGCGCGACTTAGATCACGCCTTGTCTCGTAGAACTGATCATGTGGGCTACAAACAGCGATATGAGTTGGAAAGCATTCTCATTACTGTCCCTGCATTTATGAACGAAATGAAAGCTGCAACTGGTAACAGGCGCCCGACGCCAACCGGGCTGAAATTCTACGAGCAACACTTCTTTGAGAAAATACGTGAGATTGACTGGCTAGCTGAAGCAGCACCAAAATCCTTGGAATGACCCATCAACTAGCTCCATAGCTCTTCGTCTGCACCTTGGCTTCTCGCTCTATTTATGGCGAACTTGCCATTAATGAGAGGAAATCAACATTTACAACTCTCTACAATGCTCCATACTAGAAAGGTTGAAATAGCTAAGGACTAGAGGCAGGTCAAGCCATCCAGATCCCACGCTGCGACCATCAAATGCATGATTGCAGGCCAATGATGTGCGGTCAGGTCGCAGATCCCGGCCTTAGCCTACGGCCAAGACGTTTTTCAGTCTAGCTTTAAAAAGGATGCCGGCGGAAAAGCTGTGTGGGATGGCAGGATGCCAACCGGTTAGACGCCCTCGACAATTGCCACGATGGCGTCCGCGCATTGCGCGCGGAGTTGCTTGGCTGCAGCGAATTCGGGAGAGTTGAACCAGTCCTTCGCCTGCGCGACACTAGCGAATTCCACCACCACGATGCGATCGGGCACCCAGTCGCCTTCCACGGCCTCGGCAGCGCCGCCGCGCACCAGATACTTGCCGCCGTACTTCTCTATAGTCGCCGCGGCCTGCTCGCGAAACTCAGCATAGAGAGACTCGTTCCGCACAGCGTTGTGAATTATTGCGTAGCCTGCCATGTTGACCTCCACTATCCAATCTATAACGTGAACCACACAGATAGGTTAGATGGTACCACGGAAGCGCTTTATCGCGAGCCCTCCACCTGCACCGTGACGACGTCGATGCCATGGTATTTGCGGTGCCGCACGGAAGAGGCATAGTGCCGCAGCAGCCAGAAGGAAATCTCGTGTTCCTCCGGCACCTGGGCCTGTTCGCTCAGATGCGTCAGCCGGTCTTCCAGATTCTCCTCGTCGAAGACCGCCATGAACTCCAATTCCACTGCTTCGCCGGGGCGGGCCACGATGATCAAGCGCGGGAGATTCTCCGCATCGTAGTCACCGCCGGACTGCAAGAGACTCGTTAACGTCTCCTCGCCTGCGGCGCGCAGCCGTTCCGCCGACGCATCGTTCCAACCGATCTTGGCAGCCAGTTCGGTGAGAAATGCGTCAATCGTGGGCAAAGCGGAGATGTGCAGCGTGGTCTCCAGGCGCGTGTGCCGTGGGCTGGTTAGCTCGATGAACAGGGTCAGCAGGATCGCGGCCAACATGCCGACGGTCAGGCCGTTGCCGAGGGATGCGCCCCACGTCCGGCCCAGCAGGTCTGCGAGAATGTCCTGGCTTTCCAACCCCACGCCAATCGCAAGCGCCACGCCTACCACCAGGGCCTTGCGATGATCAAGCCCGTCCTGGACGACCAACCGCATGCCTTCCACGAAGAGCAGTCCCATTATCATCAATAGGAACGCTCCCATCACGGGGCTGGGAATGGTGAGCAGGACGGCCGCCGCTTTAGGCAGCACCGCCAGCCCGAGCAGGATGATGCCGATGGCATAGCCCACGCTGCGGGCCGCGACCCCGGTGAGCGTGACGAGCGTCACCACGGACGGTGTATAGACGATTGTGGGCAGTGTCCCGGCGATGCCGGCCAGGAGCGTACCCAGCCCGTTGGAGTTGACGGCGGCTTGGACCAGGCGAAAGTCCGTCGCCTGCGGCCGCACACGCGAGACCCGCTGGATGACGACGCCGTCGCTGCTCATTTTTATGCCGACGACGAGACTCACAATGAGAAATGCCGGCAGGAGCGTCCAAAATTCCACTCCCGGTCTCAGATCGAGGCCCGGCCATGCCGCGAAATCCGGTGTGTAAAACCAGCGTGCATCCTGAATTCGCTGCGGGTCGTAGAGACCAAGCAGGGCGGCGCCCACGCACCCCGAGACAATGCCGATGAGCGGCGCCCACAAGCGCCAGATCCCGGTTGCGCGCATGGCGAGCATCGTGGCGACGGCCAGTGTCACCACGGCAACAGCCGGTCCCGCGGCCGCCGGCGCTCCCGCGGGCACTTCGCTCAGCCTCTCGATCGCGATGCCCATGACGGTCACGGCTATCAGCATGAGCGCTGAGCCGGAGACAACCGGCGTGATGACGCGCCGCAGCAGCGGGAGCCACTGCCCCAGCGCGAATTGCACAAGCGACGACACGACGACGAGGCTTGCCAGCAGGGGCAGCCCGCCTACGGCGACTGCCAGGACGGCCACGGCTATGAAATGGGGCCCGGCGCCGGTCATGAGCACGTGGCCGGCTCCCAGCCAGCCGACACGACTCGCTTGGAGAATAGTAATCACGCCGCCGATAGCCAGTGCCGCGAATACCGCCCACGACAGGTAGTCGTCGCTCTGGTCGCCTGCACGGACAAGCACGGTCACGAACAAGACTGTGTTTGCTAAGGCAAGCATGACGCCCTGCAGCGCCACTCCTAGCGACAAGAGGGGCGGGCACGCAGCGTCCGGCTCGTAGCGGATGTAGTCGTTTTCGCGTGCTACTTTCGGCCTCGCAATCCAGCGTCAATTGACGGTTTGACACAATGATAGACGGCGCGGCGGATTGTGGCGAGGACGCAAACGCTGGGATGGGCTAAGACGCGAGCGCAGCAGCGAGTGGTTAGAGTTTCGAAAAGGATCCCCACGGGACTGGATTAGCACCCGATTACTGGTCTCAGCCGAACCCGGACGCGAGGTTTCGCGACCTTATCCGGCCCGATGCGGCTTGAATCTAGCGAAAGAATGTGCGCGCTACGCGACTGTGGGCTTGTTCCGCACGCTCCGGGCCGATTATGCTGGCAGAGGCACAGCGAATACCCGGGAGGAATGGTCTTGCCTGACAATACCTACGCAGGCGTCCGGCCCATGGCGGTCGATGCGGCGGGCATCAGGTTCGTCAAGAACATCATGGTTCCCACCCGTGACGGGACGCGGCTCGCCATGGATGTCCACGTGCCGGCCGGGGAAGGCCCGTGGCCGGTGATCCTCACGTACATCCCATACCGCAAGGACGATCAGGCGCCGCTGACCGGCATGCAGCATCACTGGGCGCAGCACGGCTACGTGGGCGCGCGCGTTGATTGCCGGGGCACCGGCTCCAGCGAGGGCATGAACGACGACGAATACCGCCCTGTGGAGATTCGCGACGGCTACGACGTGGTGGAGTGGATCGCCGCGCAGGACTGGTGCGACGGCAAGGTGGCCATGACCGGTGGCTCGTACGGCGGGTTTACCAGCGTGCAGGTGGCTGCCCTGGCGCCGCCGCATCTCGTGACCGTCATTCCCTGGAACTTCACCGACGACAGGTACACCGACGACTGCCACTACCGCGGCGGGGCTTGGCGCTGCTACTACGACATTGGCTCGTACGGCTGCTCGATGATCGGCATGAACGCCATGCCGCCGTATCCCGAATACAGCGGCGCGCGCTGGGCGGAGCTATGGGAGCAGCGCCTGGAGCAGAATTCGCCGTATTTGCTCACGTGGCTGGCGCACCAGACGGATGGGGAGTACTGGCGTCACGGCAGCATTCGGGGCCGGTACCATGACATCAAGGCTTCCGCGCTGCTCATCGGCGGCTGGCGCGACGGCTACTGCAACGCGCCGCTGCGCACCGCACAACACATGACCACGCCGAGCAAGGTGCTCATCGGCCCCTGGAACCACTCAGGGCCCGACTGCGAAACGCCCGGCCCCTCGCTGGCGCGGGAGCATCTGACCGTGCGCTGGTGCGATTATTGGCTCAAAGGCATTGACAACGGCATCATGGACGAGCCGGCGGTCAATGTCTATATGCAGACCTTCGACGTGCCGGATCCCGCCCGCACCCATACCACCGGCTACTGGCGCTGCGAGCCTACGTTTCCCATTCCCGGAAGTGGCACGCGGCGACTGATGCTCGGCGGCGACCTCACGCCGGACAATCCCGATGTGTCCCGCGACGGCTACGAGGAGTACGACTATCGGCCGTCAGTAGGCATCGCTGGCGGCCTGTGGAGCGCGGGGGTGCCGTTCGGCCTGCCCGGCGACCAGCGCGTGGACGAGATCTACGCCGCCAACTACACCTCAGAGCCTTTGGACGAGGCGCTGGAGATCATCGGCATGGGCAAGGCGGTCCTCTACGTCAGTTCCACCGCGCCGGTGATGGCGTTTGTGGCGCGGCTCGCGGACGTGGCGCCGGACGGCACCAGCGCGCAGGTGACGATCGGCGTGCTGAACGGAACGCGGCGCAACTCGCTCACCGACCCGGAGCCCCTGGAACCGGGCGCGGTCTATGAGCTGCACGTGGACCTGGACGCCACGGCCTGGCGTTTCGCGCGCGGGCACCGCATCCGGCTCTCCATCAGCAGCGCGGATTTCCCGAACCTGTGGCCGACGCCGTACGCAGGAACAAACCGTGTGTTACGTGACAAAGGGCGCGCATCGCGCCTGGAACTGCCGGTGGCGCCCACGCGGCAGGATCCCAACGGCGGACTGCCGCCCGATGAGATGGCGTACGAGCCGTCCGCCTCGCCGCGAGCGTTTCCGGCGGTCTCGCATCAAGACGTGCCTACGCGGTCCGCCCCCGCGGACGCACTGCCGCCTGACGATGTGGCGTACGAACCGTCCGCCGCTCCGGGAGCGTATCCGGCTGTCTCGCATCAAGGCGTGTCCACGCGGTCTGCCCCCGCGGAAGCGCTGCCGCCTGACGAGATGGCGTACGAGCCGTCCGCCGCGCCGGGCGCGTATCCGGCGGTCTCGCATCAAGACGTGCCTACGCGGTCCGCCCCCGGGGACGCACTGCCGCGTGACGAGATGGCGTATGAGCCGTCCGCCGCGCCGCGTACGTATCCGGAAGTCTCACCCGGCGTGGTGCCCTGGGAAATCACCCACGACGTATTGCGCGACCGCACGGGTCTGAAGCTGCATCTCGTCAATGAGGTCAAGGCCAGCGCCGATATGACCGTGAAGACGGAGTCGCGCCTGGAGGTCTGGGCCGACAACCGCCACCCCGCCCACACCACCGCCACCGGCCAACACTTCCGCACCATCACCCGCACCGACGGCACCATCACCATCGACACCGCCGCCAACATCCGCAGCACCGAGAACCACATCCACGTCGCCATCGACCTAGACGTCCGCCTCAACGGCCTTCCACACCACCAACGCCGTTGGGTGGAGACGTTCAATAGGGAATTGCTCTGATCTCTGGAACTAGCTTAGAATTCGTTGCCCGGCCCGCCAAACAGACAAGCGCGTAAGGTTCCTATAATTGGTTGTCTTGGGGAATGGCAGGCTGTAGCCTTTACACCATCATAAGCTGTTTTGAAAGGCTTTCTTAGATAGGAAGTAAATCATGGGGGCCTCTAGGTATGGAGATTTCATTCGCCTCGGACCCGGCGATCGCAAAGTCTTGGAGGTGGTGAAGCGGGTGCCATTAGGGGCGGGGGTTGCTCAGGGAGGCATTTCCGAAGATGACCTTCGAAATTTGCTGTTCCGTTGCCCCGAAACGCTGCCAATCGCGGCCATAGACGCTGCCTATGCAGGTGTTGTCCCAATTTGCAAGGAATTGCGTACGCTTGCGGGCCCAATAGATGCCTTGTACGTGAACGCATTGGGCAGGATCACTATTGCAGAGTTCAAGCTTTGGCGAAGTCCGGAAGCGCGGCGCGAGGTGATCGGTCAAATCTTGGATTACACGAAGGAACTTGCTTCTTGGAGCTACGAGGACTTGAAGCGGCAAGTGTCACTTGCACTAAAGGAAACAAACACAAACCTAATCAAACTGGTTGATCCGCACTCATCGGGTATCGATGAGGCTGAGTTTGTTGATAACTTGACGCGACATTTGAAGCGTGGAGAGTTTCTGCTGCTGATAGTGGGGGATGGCATCAAAGAAGACGCCGATAGAATTGTCGATTTCTTACACCGCTACAGTGGATTGCACTTTACTCTAGCGTTAGTGGAAGCTGCATTATACCGAGATTCTGCCAACCATCTCTTTGTCCAGCCCCGTGTCTTAGCCCGAACCGAGATCGTGCAAAGATTCGTCGTTGAAGGAGACATTGTCAGAGAATTCTCCGAAGACGATGCTGAAATTCAGCAGGATATCCTCTCTGACCAGGACGAGGAAAACTTGCGTTTCTGGAGTTCAGTGGTTCAAGATTACTCATTCGCCGACACGACCGTGGATGTCCCGGCCCCAAGCAAGGAATCCGTACTCTATGTACCAGTGCGGGGTTCCGGGTTCGGGGACTGGGGCCTGTGCTTTAACGGGTACTTGCACCGCACCAATTCCAAAATAGGCTGCTACTTAACGGCTCGAAAGAACCAGTCCCAGGCAGTCCGGATATTCGATGAACTCTTGTCGGGTTTGGACGAATTAAGGCCAGAGTCGGGAGAGGAGTTAGATCTCTGGACGAACGCCCAGGGCCGTCCCAGACTGGGGTTTTGGAGGCAGAGTAGCCTATCGTTCCTCCGAGGTAGCGAGTCTAGCAATGACTATGTAGAGTCTGTATCCTGGATGCGGGACCACTTGAATCGCTTGGTCAGCGTACTTCACCCGCGCATTCGGTCGATGCTTGATGATGAAGGCTGAGTTTTGGAAGCATCATTAGAGGTGACCGTCAACAGCATCCCATAGGAAGCGGCGACGCGTGAGCTCTATTGAGAAGGAACTGCTGAAATTGTCGTCTGCACATCAGGGCGGCCCTTTTGCTCCCAATTGCGCAAGAGTCAGGAGTGCATGTATTGATCAACAATGTGGGAAAGGGCTACGCTTTTTCATAGGGTTGAATGCGAGTTTGCTTTGTATAGCTTACTTGACCATTGGGCAACTGTGAAACACCTTCTAGGTAATCCAATTCGCGTCCCATGTCTTGCAGATACTTCGCGAACACCTGCAAATAGTCCATCCTCACTGTCGACTCAACCAAAGTCGACAATTGACCCCCAACGTTGGTAAGGCCGATGCATCGGAGCGAAAGCTCCTTGTCGTGTTCTCTGGTTCTAGTAATGACCAACAGCCCGTTTTGGTAACCGAGTACGACTTGTCCAATTTCATTCCAATTCAACTTCAAAATCAGATTTCCCTCGACCTTTATTAGCCCACATTCTTGAAGATGGAGCAGTCTACCAAACGATAGCGCATCGTATTCGGGGGAAACAAAGTCGTTGAATACAATCTCACAATTCAATACAAAGTCACAGAAGTCTCGGAAAACTGCGGCATCTCCCTTTGTCATGTTTCGAAGAGAATCCATGGTACGCATTGAAAACTGTCCAGGACTCTTAACCTCACCGGCAAGAATTCTCGTCCAGATCTTTCGCATATCCTCGGAAGAAACGTCCTGAACACAGTCGAAATAGCGAGCCGTCCAGTCATGATCGGGTTCATGATCCGACACCTTTTCGTCGGCGAGTTGTTCGGCAGCATTTCCCACAACAGACTTGACATTGGCTAAGCGTTTCCTACTCTGGAACTCAAGAGACTGTGTGATATCTCCGCGACTGAACTCAACCGTGCCGTGGCTAAAGTCCGCGCTCTTAGTAATTGACTTGCGCGCCTCAGTCTGTGCCTCAGCGATAATTTCTAAAGATTCTGCGTGGGACTGTGCTTCAATGCGACGGACCTCCACATCGTATTGCGCAGCAGTGAGCCTTGCCCTGCCTTCCCTTTCGGTTCTCCAATTGGCAAGCATTGGCCCAGCGACTGCACCCACGCCGCTCGCAGTGTAATCCAGCAGTTTCTCAATCGCCGGAACGCTTATCTTCACTTCGTCCATTGCGTCCTCTCGAATGGTCAATAGTTTTTACCAATCACAGGGCATTTTTAGCTAAGTGGGAACTTCCGAAGAGGGATTTTCAAGGTAGTACTGATCTGGGCGCGGCCAACTACCTTGCAGTCAATCCCCCGTCGATGACGAGTTCGGTGCCGGTGATGAACTCGGCGGCGTCGGAGGCGAGGTAGAGGGCGGCTTTGGCGACCTCGTCGGGTTGGCCGAGGCGGCCCATGGGTTGGCGCAGGCGCAGGTTTTCCATGGCAGCGGCGGGGTCGTCCTCGATTGCCAGCAGGCGTTGGACCCAGGGCGTTTCCACGGTGCCCGGGCAGACGCAGTTCACGCGGATGTTGTCGGCCACGTACTCGATGGCGACCTGTTTCGTGAGGGCGATCACCGCGCCTTTGGACGCGCTATACACGGCGCGCTTGGGCAGGCCGACCTGACCCGCCACGGACGCCGTATTCACGATGATGCCGCCGCCCTGCGCCAGCATGAAGGGAACGGCGTACTTGCAGCCCAGCCAGACGCCGCGCACGTTCACGGCCATCACGCGATCCCATTCCTCGGGAGTAACCTCCAGCACGCTGCCCACGTGGCCGATGCCGGCGTTGTTGCAGAGGATATCGATGCTGCCGAAGGCTTCCATGGTCTCGGCCATGAGGTGTTCTACGGCGGTGGGATCGGTCACGTCGGCGACGAACGTGCGCATGGGACGGCCAATCTCTTCCACCGCTGCCGCCGTGGTGGCGAGGCCGTCCGCGTCCACGTCCACGCCCATGATGGTGGCGCCTTCCCGCGCGAAGAGCGTGGACATTTCGTACCCAATGCCGGACCCGGCGCCGGTGATGACCGCTACTTTGTCTTGCAGCTTCATGTATTTCAGTTCCCCTTATGCGTAGTGGTTGGTGTCGTGACCCGATTATACTTCAGGCAGAATTGCCATTCGATTGCTGCCTTTTGGGCTTGCCCGCAAGACCGCGCTGCGGAGTATAGCCAGCCGTCCAACGCAATGCGCCCGCGCACACTGCCTGGTGGTATCTTTACGATCCGCACCAAGAGGCGGGGGACAAGCCCCCGCGCTACAGCGTGGTCATGTACTACATTCCCCCTCACCCTAACCCTCTCCCTCAGGAGACCTTTGCGTAACCTCTTCCCTCCTTAGGGAGAAGGTCAAGAAAGGGAGTGTAATGGCCCCCTCTGGATTCCGGCTTTCGCCGGAATGACGGAGTTACACAAAGTTCTCCTCAGGGAGAGGGAACAGGAACGGAGCCAAAGCATCAGCCAATTCCGCTTGGGAATCGTGCTAGCGCGTTAGGAAGATGATGCCCACCACCGCAAAGAAGATGCCCATTGCCCGCGTGAACGTAATCTGTTCGCCGAGGAAGATCACCGCCAGGATGGCTGTGAGCACAGGATACGTGCCGCTGGCAGGTGTCACGAGCGAGGCGTCGCCCAGGCGCAAGCCGTTGTAAAAGCCGATGACGGCGCTGGCGGTGAATCCCGTAACCAGGACGACGAGCACCCAGGTCTGCCAGGTTGGCGTGATTGAGATCGAGTTGTGGCGCTGGACCCACACCAGCGGCAAGAGCATGAAGACGGTGATGATGCTGCGCACCCAAACGAGATAGGGAGCACTAAAGTAGGGCGCCACCATCTTGCCAAAAAACGACGCCAGTCCCCACGAAACAAAGGCCACGCCTATCCAGAACCACAGCGCCATAGCTGCTCCTATGTAATCTGTTTCAGACTTTGCTATTCGTATGGGCGGTTACGCCCGCTTCTCCTCAGGCTGCATCTAATGCGGCGATCACTCTGTCAGCGGCAAGGGATCGTCCGTGCTCGGAGTCACCCTCACCCCGTCCCTCTCCCGTCAAGGGGGAGGGGGTCAGAGTACCGCTGAGTCGACTCGTGACTTCTAAATGAGTCGTGAACGCGGGAATGAGGCGCGCTAAGCCTGCCCGCTAGGGATACGGAAAACTCCTCAGTCGAGACGAATTCCTCGCCCTCAAACAAGGGAGGCCAAGGTCCCATCCTACAGATCGCAAGCCCCGACTCATATCCCCTGCAACTATAGCAAACCTGCCTTGGCGCTGCGGGAGACCCGCGTGACACACACGTCACTGGCCTGTACGCTTCTTCGCTATACTTAGGGATTACCATGGGAGTGGCACAATGGAGTCCGTCATTGCCACGAGAGCTCGCCTGGCATGGGGGACGCGGGAATCCATCTTTTCCTCGCCGATGGACTCCCGCTTTCGCGGGAGTGACGGATAAGGAGCCGCTCATCTATAGCAGTTACATAGTGCGACGTGGCAAAGCCATGGTGATTACTTAGGCAACACCTAGCAGATACCGGAGGCATACACACCAATGGACCTAACTGTCGGGGTACTCGGCACGGGACGCATGGCGCAACTGCACAGCACGGCGCTGCGGTCGATACAGGAAAAGGGTTTGGTGATCGATGGGGAGCGGCACAACGTCGCGGTCGCCATTTACGGGCGCGATCCGGCGAAAGTGGCGCCCCTGGCGGAAGCGTGCGGCGCGGCCAAGACGAGTACCGACTTGGAGAGCTTCATCGACGATCCTGACATCAATGTGATTGACAATTGTCTCGTCAACCGCCTGCACTTTACGCCGCTCTTGCGGGCCATCCAGAACGGCAAGCACGTCTACACCGATAAACCCTTGACAAACACCGCGGCGGAAGGCCGTTACCTCCTGCGCGCGGCGCGGCAGGCCGGTGTGCACCACGGCATTGTGCAGAACATGCGCTTTCAGGGCGGCACGTCCAAAGCCAGGGAGATCATCGCCTCCGGCGCGCTCGGCCGCATCCTGCACGCCCGCGTGGTGTTCGGCTACTTCGTGCCGCAGCGCGTGGAAAACCGTCCCGCCTGGTTCTACCAGAAAGCCGAGGCAGGCGGCGGCATTGTGCACGACATGATGGCCCACTTCTTTGACTTGCTGGGCTGGATGATCGGGCCGATTGAACGTGTCTCATGTGATATGACCACGGTTTTTGCGGAACGCGAGACTGCCGAAGGCGAGCATTTCGCCTCCGAGGTGGAGGATGCCGCGACGGTGCAGATGCGCTTTGCCAACGGCGCGCTGGGCAACGTGTTCGTATCCTGGGCCCGGCGCAAGCACGAAGAGGTGCCGTACTTCGAAATCGACGGCGAAGACGGCAGCCTGATCTTCAGCTTCAACGCCATGCACCAGCAGATCCAGGCCGACACCCCCGGCTTTCGCTACGATCCCACGCAACTCCAGGCCGACCCCATGACCGGCTGGGAACCGGTGGCCCTGGAGGGCGGCGACTCGTTTGAGATCCAGTTGCGGGCGTACCTGGAGGGGATTGTCACCGGCGTGCCCGCCAAGCCCGATTGGGAAGACGGCGTGCGGGCCTTGGAGCTGGTGGAAGCGGCGTATGAGTCTGTAGATCAAGGCAGGGCGGTGCATGTGTGAGCGAGCTTGTCAGAATAGTGAGCCAATGATCCTGCAGAAAGCGCCTTTAGGCCCGGGAGGCAGCTATGGCAAAGATTCAGACAAGGCCGTGGGACCCGGCGGAGCATCTGGAGACCGAGGAGGACATGGCGGCATATCTGAACGTCGCGCTGGAAGAGGGTGACCTGGGCCTGATCATGGCGAGCCTCGGAGACATCGCCTGCGCCCAGCGCATGACGGCAGTGGCGCAGGAGACGGGATTGGGCAGGGAGAGCCTGTACAAGTCTCTTTCAGCCAACGGCAACCCGGAGTTCGCAACCGTGCTGAAGGTGGTGCGCGCACTGGGACTCAGACTGCAAGCCAAAGTAGGGCCAAGAGCCTATCCCCCGCTGGAATGAGGCTCTCCTTGTAGCGCGGGGGCTTGTCCCCCGCTCCGGTCGGGTTGCGCCAAGGCAAGAAAAGATGGATTCCCGTTTTCACGGGAATGACGGACGGAGAAAGGCACTTCGTGTCGTGCGGAGGCTGGTCCGTCACTCCGGCGAAAGCCGGAGTCCAGGGAACTGCGAAGATGGATACCCGTTTTCACGGGTATGACGGATAAGAAGATGCTCTCCTTGTAGCGCGGGGGCTTGTCCCCCGCTCCGGTTGGGTTGCACCAAGGCAAGAAAAGATGGATTCCCGTTTCCACGGGAATGACGGATTGAGATGGGCTCTCCGTCTAAAGCGGGGCCTGTTCGTCACTCCGGCGGAAGCCGGAGTCCAGGGAACTGTGGAGATGGATACCCGTTTTCACGGGTATGACGGATTGAATGAGGCTCTCCTTGTAGCGCGGGGGCTTGTCCCCCGTTCTTAGCTAAAAGTGCGTGAAATTCAGAGAAGGTGGATTCCGACCCCAAATCGGTCGATACTTCGTATCGAGTAAGAAGCAGGCTTTTCGCCAGAAAGACGATGCCGGGCAAAACTACTTCAGTACGAGGAGTCACCATGACCGCTGCCGACCGCACATCCCGCGCTCCCACGTATACATTCGCCGGCACCCTAGATGAGCAGGAGGCCCAGCTTCGGGACAATCCGCTGGTGCGGCGGATGGCCGCATCCCGCCAGGCGCTGGCGGGCGACCCTCACCGCCCGCAGTACCACTTCGTCAGTCCCGAAAGCACACTGAACGACCCTAACGGGCTCTGCTTCTGGCAGGGACGCTGGCACCTCTTCTACCAGGGCTTCCCGCCGGAAGACCCCCGGCCTCATTGGGGACACGCCGTCAGCGACGACCTTATCCACTGGCGCGACCTGCCGTATGCCATCTACCCCGACCCGGAGGGGAGCTGCTACTCCGGCGGGACTCTTGTCGAGGACGACCGGGTCATCGCCATGTACCACGGGACGCAGGTGGGCAACATGGTCGCCGTCTCCAGCGACCCGCTCCTCCTCAACTGGGAGAAGGTCACCGGCGGGCCGGTCATCCCCATTCCGGAGGACGACGGGTCGCCTAGAAAGTACGCGGTCTACGACCCTTGCATTTGGAAACGTGACAACGTCTACTACTCCCTCTCCGGCGGCGCGCTGACCGATGGCCCCGGCGGCCAACGCATTGCCGCCGACTTCCTATTCCGCTCACGGGACCTGGTGACCTGGGAATACCTGCACCCCCTCACCGAGGATGACCGGTACACGCTGGCGGGCGACGATGGCGCTTGCCCTTACTTCTGGCCCATCGGTGACCGCCACATGCTGCTCTTCTTCAGCCACATGAGCGGCGGTCAGTACCTGCTCGGCGACTACGACGCGGATCGCGACAAGCTGGTTGTCACCTCCCACGGTCTTTTCAACTTCGGTGCGGCGGTCCCGTCAGGTGTTCACGCTCCATCTGCAATGCCCGACGGACAGGGCGGTATCATCGTCCTATTCAACATGAACGCTGGGTTCCCCTCCCCGGGCTGGGATCAGCTAATGACGCTCCCCAGGCGTCTTACCCTGGCGGGAGACGACGACGTGCGGGTCGAGCCCGCCGGCGACATCGAGTCTCTCAGGTATGACCACCGGCATGTCGGGCCGACGGAACTCCCCGCCAACGAGGAAGTGGTGCTGGCAGGCATCGCAGGCAACGCCATGGAATTGGCGCTGGAGCTCGACCCCGGCGCGGCGCCAATGGTGGAACTGAACGTCCTCCGGTCACCGGGCCGGGAGGAGTACACGCGCATCGCATTCTACAAGGACCGCGGCTTCAGGGTACAGAACCCATCAGTCCGCCCCGGCGCGGTCCACCACAACGGCCAAGTCGCCATTGGCGGCTATAAGAGCCCGTGGCCCGCGAGCCGCCACGAAAGCCTCCTGACCTTGGATACTTCCTACGCGTCAACGCTGCCGGGCGCACTCTCCCGCGCTCCCGAAACGGCCCCTCTCCTGCTCGACCCGGACGAGCCGCTCCGGCTCCGGGTATTCGTCGACCGCAGCGTGGTGGAGGTCTTCGCGAACGGCAAGCAGTGCGTCGCGGTCCGTGTCTATCCCGGACGGGGCGACAGCACCGGCGTCTCCCTGCGCGCCCAGGGCAGTCCCGCCCAACTCCGCTCGCTCGACGCCTGGCAGATGCGGAGCATTTACACGCAGTAATAGGGAGGGCCATGGCGGCGTGGTCGTTGATTGCGGTTGGCCTTGCGCTGTACCAGCCTTAATGCCTGTCTACGTTCATTGGAGACGAAGTTTGCATAGCCGATGTTAGCCGTTTGTGCTGAGGGCGGCGCGAAGCCCCCGTTCGGAGTGCGAACGGCGATTGACCAACCTCCTAACGATCCCATTGCCCTTCGACAGGCTCAGGGCGAACGGTAGGCATCCAGACAAGTTCAGGGTGAACGGTAGGCGTCCGGCCAAGAAGATTGCAATCAGTCTCTCAGTTGAGAGTTTCGGTTCCCAGCGGCCGCGCACAGGGCACCTCTGGGAATACGTGTCTAGTCCTGCGTTACCTTCTGCCAGTCGGCGCTGGGCTCCAGGCCGCCGACGTTGGTGATCTGCTGGCTGAGCCGGTATACCGTGTGGTTGCCGATGCGGGCCTGCAGCGGGTTCTCGCCCTGGAGCCAGATCGGCCAGACCTTGTGCAGATTGCCGCCGAGTTGGATGCTGTCGCCGGCGGCGATTTGGTAGACGAGCCCCCGCCGGGGCGTGTCGCTGTGGTTGGGATACGAGGCGTGCAGCATGCAGCAGTGGTGGATGGTCATGGAACCGGCCGGAACCACGAGATCGACGACATTGCCGCGCGCCACGTCGTTGTCGTACTCGCGGGGTTCGGTGCAGCGGCCCGTAAACCTGCCGCTCTCGGCGTCGTAGTGGTCGACCGGCCCGCGCAGGTGGCTACCGGGAATCATGCGCATGCAGCCGTTTTCCGGCACGGCATCGTCCAGCAGGAACATGCATGCCAGCAGGTCGTAGTTCGTATGGGGAAAGAAAGGAAAGTCCTGGTGCCAGCCCACTTCGCCTTTGCCCTTGGCGGGCGGCTTCCAGTTCAGTTTGCAGTGCTGCAGGCGAAGGTTTTCGCCGATGAGTTGCGTAACCGCGCCCAGCATTACCGGATGCTTCGCGGCCATCATGAAAGCGTCGTCAAAGAGCGCCACGTTCTGGATCACGGCCAGACTGTCGTCTCCGCCCAGTCGGGAGCGCTCGTCACGCAGCCGTTCGGAGGCAGCTTGCAGCTCCTTCAACTCCGCCGGCGAGAGGACGTTTTCCAGAATAAGATAGCCGTGCCGTTGATAGAAGGCGACCTGATCGTCGCTGAGGACCTTCTCTGCGGTTTCGGGAGACGCGGCCATGGGTCTGCTGCTCCTTGACTGTTCTTGGAGGATGCACGGGATCTATTTACACGCACATGGGCGGCTTGTCTAGGTACTCTATCACGTTTAGTAGCCGCTTACTCTTGCTATTGTGGGAAATGAGAGAGCATGCGGCTCGTCACTCCCGCGCAAGCGGGAGTCCATCCGGATCATAGGCTGCTGCACGCCGCACAAGAGCGGGGGACAAGCCCCCGCGCTACACGGAGCAGAACCCTTTTGCTGTCGTTCCCGCGAGAAGTCGCCCCGCATCTAGCCGGAATTCATCCTAATCCTTAGGTCTAGAGGTGCGACCGTTGCCTGACAATCGCCAAGCCACCCTGGACTCCGGCTTTCGCCGGAGTGACGGGCAGTCCCCGCGCTACACGGAGAGCCGCTCTTCATCCGTCACTCCCGCGCAAGCGGGAGTTCATCCGGATCCTCACCTGTTGCACGCCGCACAAGAGCGGGGGACAAGCCCCCGCGCTACAAGGAGTAGAACCCTTTTGCCGTAGTTCCCGCGAATGCTCGCCCCGCATCGAGCCGGAATTCATTTTAATCCTTAGTCCTAGCGATGCGACCGTTTCCAAACAGACGTGAAGCAACTCTGGACTCCGGCTTTCGCCGGAGTGACGGTCACTTTCCTACCGCTCGCTCGGTTCCAGGCCGCCGACGTTGGTGAGCGGCCGGCTGAGGCGGTAGACCGTACCGTCCTCCATGCGGGCGCGGAGCGGGTCATCACCTTGGAGCCAGATCGGCCAGACCTTGTAGAGCTGGCCGCCGAGTTGCATGCTGTCACCGGCGGCAATCTGGTAAATCAAGCCGCGCCGCGGCGTATCGCTGTTGTTGGGGTAGGAGGCGTGCACGATGCAGCTATGGTGGATTGTAATCGACCCGGCGGGCGCAATGAGGTCAACCACGTTGCCGCGCGCCAGGTCGTCCTCGTAGTCAGCAGGATCAGTGCAGTGCCGCGCGAATGTGCCGTCGGCGGCGAAATGGTCCACCGGCCCGCGCAGGTGGCTGCCGGGGATCACGCGCATGCAGCCGTTTTCCGGTGAGGAGTCGTCCATCAGGAGCATACACGCCAGCAGATCGTAGTTCGTGTGCGGCAGAAATGGAAAATCCTGGTGCCAGTCCACCTCGCCGGTACCCTTGGTGGGCGGCTTCCAGTTGAGCTTGCAGTGCTGCAGGCGCAGGTTTCCCCCAATGAGTTGGGTGACGGCGGCGAGCATGGCGGGATGATGCGCGGCGCGCATGAAGGCGTCATCGAGCAGCGCGAAGTCCATGATGGCGGCGATCTTGTCGTCGCCGGCGATGCGGGCGCGCTCCTCGCGCAAGCCGTCCGTGGCTGCCCGCAATTCTGCGAGCTCTGCGGCTGACAGCACGTTCTCAAGTATCAGATAGCCGTGCCGGTGGTAGAAGGCGACTTGGTTGTCGGTGAGCACATGGACCTCCGTTGTGGATGACGGCATTGCCGTTCCTTCCCCTCAGTCATGCCTACTCTACTCTGTGGAGCCAGCGACCGTACAATGCAGCGCTCTCGAGCGGAGGTTTTGGTCCGTTGATGATGGCGGCGACTGATCCACTTGCGAGTTCTGTTCCCGGTGAGCACAGGAAATCATGAACCGCACTTCGACAGGCTCAGTGCGAACGGTTTGGTTCGCTCTGCGGTACTCTTGGAACTCCGCCCCCAGGGAACAGTGCGCTTGTGATAGGCAAACGTCATACCTGCAGCCAGCGATCAAGGAACGCAAACGACTCGACGCCGTGAATTACGTGCGGACCTTCAAAGATGCCGAGTTTCACGCGCTCCGGGATGCCAAGCTGCGTGTAGATCGACTGTAGTTGCGCGAATTCTTCTCTCACGTGCTCCAACCAGAATACGCGGTCTTCGGTGCCCGCTTCCACGAAGAACGGACGCGGGCAGATGAGCGCGGCGATGTCGCAATCGGAAAACTCGTTCAACTGGCCCCAGAAGAACTTGTCGTCATCGCCGGTCTGGATGAAGGACGTGTAGTGCGGCGAGACGTCGATCATCTTCGGTGTACGGTTGGTGAAGTAGCCGGAACAGACGCAGGCGGCGATGCGCTCGTCGGCCGCCGCCGCCCACAGCGCCATCATGCCGCCTTGTGAAATACCCATGTAGCCGATGCGGTCGTTGTCTACCTCCGGCAAGGTCTGCACGTAATCCACCACGCGCATCATCTTGCCCACTTCCAGGCCCATGAGTTGACGTGCGATGAGTGTGGCCTTGCGATTGGGGCGCGAGCGGTCGGGCGTGTTGTTCATCACCAGCGGGGCGAAGACCACGTAGCCCTTTTCGGCCAAGCGCAGGCCGAACGAGCGCAGGTAGGCGGTTTCCTCCAACTCGTAGTAGCCGCAGGTGGCTTCGGGCGAGCCGGAGAAGCCGTGCTGGGCGATCACCGCCGGTTTCGGACCGGTGGGGGCAGCGGGTACAAGCAGCACACCGTACACGTGGACGCCTTCATCTACCGGAATCCAGACGCGCCGGGCCGCAATGCCGGGATGATCCGGCAAGTCCTGCTGCCGGGGCTCCAGCGGCACGGCATCGCGCGGCACGCCGCCCATGAGTTGGAGAAACCGCTCGCGGTTCGGTGCCACCGACCGGCGATAGGCGTCCGCTGAACTGAAGTCCCGCTGCCACGCGCGCTCGCGTGACTCAGCAGCGGCGTACACCAGGGCAGAGTAGTAGCGGTCGATCTCCGCTACCTGCTCCTGGCGAATGGTTTCCGCATCGTCGGGGGATGTGCCAAGTGTGCCCATAGTACGAGCCTTTCTGGAATATCAAGCCCAAGACCTTGCCCTCACCCTAACCCTCTCCCACGGGGAGAGGGGACAAGAGTGGGGCCATCGGGCAGCGGGAAACCTCTCGATTAGCGTTTCTAGCACCTACTTGATGCGCATAGGGGTAGGCTATCGGTAGGGACTTAATGCACGTAGGGGCACGATATATCGTGCCCCTACGTAGCAAAGACGTGACTACTGCCTGCTGGCGTTGTACTCGTCCAGGATGGCTTGGGCCTCGCCTTGGGCCGTGCGCGTCGCTTCCTCCGGCGTCAATGTCGGATTCGCTTGCGTGGCCTGGCCGGCGTTCTTCCACAACGGTCCGGCGAGATCGCCGCCAATCGGATGGAGCAAGAACGGAATGGCGGTATCCATCGCCCGCAAGTACTCGACAATTTTCTCTCCGGGCGGCAGGTCCAGATTGATGAACGCGTCGCTCTCGGCAATCGACTTGATCGTCGGCGTCGTATCACCGTTGCGGGCGGCCGTATCCAGTTGCTCCGGCCCGCAGATCCAGGACGCAAAGTCCCAGCCGTGGTCGAGCACCTTGCTCCCGTCCACCAGGGCGATTTCCTCGGTATAGAGCGCGCCGTTGCGCGTCGGCTCGCCTTCGAAATCGATATACGGGATGGGATGCAGAGTCCAATTGAATGGCGCATCCGTGCGGAAGCTGGGCACCAGCCAGTTGTAGCCCGAGTAGATAGCGACCTTCTGGTTCTTGAAGTGATCGAAGATGACCTCTTCCTTGGCATCGTCGCCATAGGCTTCGACTTGGTGCTTGTGGAACAGGTCTCCCCGCGTCCTGATCAGCTCGGTGCGCACCGGCGCATCCCAACTCATTGTCTGCCACTCATTGTTCACGGAACCCTGATCGCGGCCATAGGAGACGTACCACGTTGACCAATACCAGAACCGCGTCGACACGCCCCACTTGAGGTTGGGGGCATCGGTGAGCTTGGCGCCGATATCAATCATGTCCCCGAAGGTCCAGTCGTCGGCCGGCAACTCGATGCCCGCCGTCGCGAATGAATCGAGGTTGAGCGCCATCACCGGCGTCAGAATGCCCAGCGGCAGCGCATGCAGCGTGCCTTTCCAGGTGACACCGTCGATGGCGGCTTTGTAGTAGTCGTCAAGATTAAGGCCCGATGCCTTGACGTACGGCTCCAGCGGCAGGAAGACACCTTCTTCGCCCCAGCGGGCCCAACCCCAGCCGTGCCAGGTTACGTCAAGCAGTCCGCCGCCCGCCGCGGCATTCGTGCCGATGCGGTCGTTGAGCGCCGTATCGAGAATCGTGGAGATAGTGACGTTGGGATTCTTCTCTTCGTAGGCGGTCACCAAGCGCTCGTACCAGCGCTCCTTGGCCGGTGAGTAGGGCGGCCACATGAACTGAATGGTCACTTGCTCGGCTACGGGCGCCTCTTCGGCCTTCTTCTCTTCCGCGGGCTCAGCCGGTTTCTCCTCCATCATTTCGCCGGTCGTCTGCACCTGACCGCACGCGGCCAGGGCAACGGCGCCTAATGCGGTTGCCGATCCCGCCAGAAATGTCCGTCTGCTAATCTCGGAACGCATGATCCCTTCTCCTTACTCTGCGCGGCGCCACGCCGCACCACATTGGATGAAAAGCCTCTACGCCGATCAAGCTCAGTGGAAGCGACCTCGGGAGGCCGCCTACACGTAACTGCTCCCCCTCTCTTGTATTGTCTAGAGCATATACTTGCCGACTATGCTACTCGAATAATGGAATCTTGGCAATAGCATAGGGAGATAAGCCACCGCCGCATTGATACGGCAACGGCGAAGCCATAGAAGTCCAAGGGTGTGGTATTGACAGGGGGGCGGTGCGCACCGCGTGCTCGCAGTAGGAGACCTTCGCAAAACCCTCACTGCAGCGAATGAATACCCTCTCTCTCAGGAGACTTTTGCGAAACTCCGTCATTTGTATGTTAAGCAAGGCGGACAAATGCGCGAATGTAACAGAGTAACGTAAGGGGCGCATTATCCGTCATTCCCGTGGAAACTCGCCCCCGCGCGGGGGCGCGGAATCCATCCTCTCTTGCCTTGGCGCGACCCGACCGGAGCGGAGGACAAGCCCCCGCGCTACATGGAGACTCGCACGGCATCCGTCATTCCCGTGGAAACTCGCCCCCACGCGGGGGCGCGGAATCCATCCTCTCTTGCCTTGGCACGACCTGACCGGAGCGGGGGACAAGCCCCCGCGCTACAGGGAATGCTTCGCAACCGGGATGTGTGCCTCCCAATCTTGGCGAATTGAAGAAGAGTGCCTCCTAAACCGTCATTCCGGCGCAAGCCGGAATCCAGATGCGCCTTTACAACAGAAGACTGCGCGGTGTCAGTCCATTACACTCCCATTCTTGACCTTCTGCCTCAAGAGGGAAGAGGGTGCGCAAAGGTCTTCTCAGGGAGAGGGAGTCCCTAGCGCTTGCCTTGCGGGCTATGCAAGGGTCTCCAGTAGGGTGTGTGACAGCAGCGCTAGGCGAACATGTCCGCCAGCGTCTCCGCGGCAATGCGGGCTTCGTCCCAGGGCAGGGATTCATCACCCCAGATGATGGAATGTTCGTGGCCCTTGCCGGCCAGGAGCACGGTATCGCCCGGCCGGGCCTGCTTAAAGGCGCTGCGGAAGGCTTGGGTGCGGTCGACGCTGATACTGTAGTCGCGGCCGTAGACGCAGCCGGCGTGGAGCGCGCCTTCCTCGATTTGGCGGCAGATCGCGTCCGGGTCTTCGCTGCGGGGATCCTCGCTGGTGATTACGAAGTAGTCGGCGTGTTCCGCCGCAACCGTGCCCATGAGCGCGCGCTTCTCCACGTCGCGCTCGCCTGCGCTGCCAAAGACGACCACCAGCCGCCCCGGGGTGACGCCGCGCAGGGCGTCAAGCACGAGACGCAAGCTGTTGGGCGTGTGGGCGTAATCCACAATCACCGCAAAGGGTTGGCCGGCACTGATCACCTGCATGCGGCCGGGCACGCCGGGGAAAGTTTGAATAGCCCTGGCAGCAGCGTCGAGCGGTACGCCCAGACCGGTTACCACGGCCAGCGCGGCCAGCGTATTCGCCACGTTGAACCGGCAAACCAGCGGGGAGTCGACCTGCGCTTCACCCTCCGGCGTGACAAGAGTGAATGAGGTGCGGTCTGCGCCGAGCGTTACGTCCGTGGCGCGTACTTCAGCCTGTTCACCAAAGCCAAACGTACGCCGGCCGGGAGACTCGAGCGCCGCAAAGTACGGATAGTGCTCGTCGTCGGCGTTGAGTACGCTGACCTGGGGGTATGGCTTGGGCGCGCGGGCCGCTACCCGCTGGAAGAGCAACCCCTTTGCCTCCCGATACGCTTCCAACGTCTTATGAAAGTCCAGGTGCTCGTGGCTGAGGTTCGTGAGCACGGCGGCGTCGATCTCGATTGCGTCCAGTTTGTGCAGCGCCAGCCCGTGGGAGCTCGCTTCCACCACCGCGTGGGTGCCGCCGCGGTCGCGAATGGTGCGCAGCATGCGTTGCAGGTCCGACGCGTGTTGGGTTGTGAGGCGGGTCTCGTTGGGGATCTCCTGCCGGCTGTCGTGGAAGGCGACTGTGGTGATGACGCCGGTCGGATGCCCGCAGGCCCGCAGGATATGGCCGATGAGGGTCGTCGTGGTGCTCTTGCCGTCAGTGCCGGTAACGCCGATGACGCAGAGTTCTTGAGAGGGATTCTCATAATACGAAGCGGCCACCTTACCCAATGCTGACCATGTGTCCGGCACGAGCACCTGCGTGACGTGCTCCGGCAGCGACAACGGCCGTTCAACGAGCGCGGCGGTCGCACCGTTTGCCACGGCGGCTGACGCGAATTTGTGTCCGTCGCGGTGTAAGCCCTGCAAAGCGATAAAGAGCGCGCCGGACTGCGCCTCGCGGGAGTCGTAGCAAAGCTGCGTAATGGGGATGTCGGTGCTACCGGTGAGAACCTGTGCTGCCGGCGCGGCGGCGAGAAGTTCGGAGAGGAGCATTATTCACTATCCGCTGCAATCGAAATGGGTCTTGCGCTTCGACAAGCTCAGCGCGAACGGGTTCAAGCTAGCGGGCATGCGGGTGAGGGCCTTAGCGCGCTTCCACTCATTCAGCATGGACGGACGGTTGCACTCAATGAGCCACACACCGCTGACGTCCTTAATTGTAGCGCAGCGGCGCGAGACCGATTCCCAACCGTGCCTCTCTTGTCCCGCGAGTAGCGACGATTTGGTAATTTAGAACGACATGACGCAGATTTGGCGCCGGGGCGTTTACCGGTCAAGCAAGAAGGGCCTGCACGTGCGCCGCAGCCGGAGCGGATGCGCCGGTTCTCCAGACTTCGTGATGCCGAGGGCATGGAGAGGGCGGGAAAACGTCTGGCGAAACGCCTGCGCGCGGTCACGCCACTGGCCGTGCACGCCCCACGCCGCGACTACGAGCGCCGACCCCCCGGCCATTTCACGCAGAGCGCCGTCGTTTTTCTCCCCAATGGGGTTGGCCACAGTACGCAACTCCGCCGGGTAAGGCGTCCGCCAGGCAAACAGGTTGCCCACGCGCACGCCGCCGTAACCCCAGTCGCGGGCAAAGCCGATGCAGCGCCGGATGGTCGGGTCATTCCGCGTTGCGTCAGCGGTGGCTGGATTGAGCATGATGAACATAACCGGCAGGCGCGCGTCGTCCCACGTCCGCCACAGCTTGTAGCGGTAACGTCCGCAGTCAGAGAATTCCGCTCCGTCTTGCGCGAGGTTGGCTCGCGTAATACCATCCACAGCTCATTCCTAAGCACGTACACGGGATTGAGGGGCCTGAAATACCTGCTCAACCGACGTAGAAGGTCTCCATCCATAGCGCGATGAATTGGCCCACCTGCCGCAATGATAGCACTGCCGGCGCAAGAGACGCCCGCGGAAATCTTCTCACTATGAGCCTATCGCGTATTCGCAAAAAAAGGCGTCTATGCGTCTAGACAAGACTGCAACCCTGCGGTAGACTGCATGCAAACGTATTGCCTCTCTGTGTTGGTGAGTACAACGGTTTCGCGCCGCATACTGGCAGAAAGGAGGCGTGCAAGCTATTTCTCGTCTCTGCGCTTGTGAAGCGTGCGGGGATGTGTACGCCCTCGGCCTGTATCTTCAAACACAAACCCATCCTTACGAATCTCCCCTCCAACCCGGATCAGCCCGCGCGTCGGCAAGCCCTCCGGCATTCGCAGCCAAATCGCGTACTCCTGGCACGTACATCGCGTCTATGTATGACCAACCGAAGGGAGTCTTCGGATGAAAGCAAAAGAACTCGCTCTCAGCCGCCGGCGCGTCCTCGCGGGATTGGCCGGCGCAAGCGCCTTGCTGCCGTTGGCAGCCTGCGGCACCGTCGCAGCGCCCGCCGCTGAAGAAGAGGAGATGGAGGAGAAAGCCGCGCCTGCCGCGGAAGAGGCCAAAGCGCCTGAAGTCCAGGTGGCGAAGTGGTTCACAGCGTCCTACGGCGGCGGCAGCTTTGACCCGGTGCAAGAGGGACTGGTCAACAGCTTCAATGAGCAGAACGAACAGTTCCAGGCCGAGTACGTCATCGTGCCCGGCAACCAGCAGGACTGCATCGAAAAGGTGCGCACCGGCCTGGCCGCCGGCGAGCGCGACATCGGCATCTTCAACTGCAGCCCAATCTGGCTGGGCAACATCGGCCAGGCGGGCTTGGCCGCGGAACTCGATAGTCTGATCGCGCGCGACCAGGTGGATATGACCGAATACGCTTCCCTGGCCATCGAGGCGCACCACTTTCAGGGCAGCCTCATTGCCATCCCCCACTACGTCAACAGTCTTATCGCCGTCTACAACAAAGACTTGATGGACAAGCTCGGCGAAGAGTACCCGCAGGATTCGTGGACGTGGGACGACTTCATGACGTTTGTGCGCCGGCAGACCACCGGCGCGGGCGCGCAAAAACAGTTCGCGCTGGCCACGATACCTCGCGGCTTCAATCCCATCACCCCGTGGATCTGGATGGCGGGCGGCAGCACCTACGACGACGAAGAGAATCCCACCAAGTCCACCATGTCGTCGCCCGAGACGCGCGCCGGACTGCAGTGGGTCTCCGACCTGTTCCACGTGCACCAGGTCACGCCGCGGCCCGGCGAGGTGCAGGATGACCTTTTCAGCGGCGGTGTGTCGCCCTTGATCGTCACCACCGGCGCGGCCATGTCTCGCTATCGCGGCGACCGTGTGTCGTTTGACTGGGACGTGGTCGGTATTCCGGAGGGTCCGGCCGGCAGGACGACCTTTGCCGGCAGTTACGCGCAAGCGGTCTACAGCGACAGCATCGCCAGGGATGCGGCGTGGGCGCTGCTCCGGCATGTTACCGGCCGCCAGGGCGCTCTCGCCATGTTGGCGGTATCGCTCTCGGTGCCGGTCTACACGCCGGTGGCGGAGAATGAGTACCGCAACGCGGACGGCCAGCCCGACGGCATCGACAATGTGCTCAACTTCCTTACCTACCTGCGCGGCCTGCCCAAGAATCCGAACATGATTGCCATCTACGGCGCGGCCTACGGCACGCATCTCGGCAAGATCTGGACCGGTGAGATGAGTGTGGAAGAGGCGACAGCCGCCATGGATACCATCGTGGACGGCGAGTTGGGGTAGGACTCCGTTCGCAGTAGTTCCCTTGGCAGCACACAAGAGCTCTCCTCGTATTGGGTTTCCGTGGCGCGGGGGGAGTTCTTGTATTGTCACTCCTCTTAGACGAGTGACGCGTCACCCTTGGTTGCGGCGAATAGGCTCTTGAATTCCTTGATCTAGTCTGGCGGGCGAGGGAAGATGGACTCCCGCTTTCGCGGGAGTGACGGAGAGTTTCGTTGAGAGTGACGGTGAATGTCGTGCGGAGTGACGGAGACTGTCGCTGGGAGTGGCGGAGTCAATAGTCGGGAGTGACGGAATCCGTGGTGCTGTTTTCGTGAGGGTAATGGACTGTGTCGCACCGGTCGGGGCAGCCATATTGGCGTAATTCCTCGCCCTGCAGTGCGTGACAGGCCAGCGTCGTTCTGTTATCATTGATTTTGCCTCAGCGAGAGTACGAGGCTTAGAGAGGTGTGGGGATTTGCAGTAGAGTACCGTCCACATGGATGGGAACTACATCGGCAGTGGTTGCGGTAAACGGCACGGATGACTGTTACCGTGCCTTCTCTTTCTTCAAATGCCCTGTTTGCACGGCGCAGCGGGTGTATCGTCAAGCGGACTCGAGAGAGGTCGCCGCAAACTATGGTCTAGAGTGCTGAGGAACGAAGACAACAATCCAAGGTCGGGTAGTAGACACGTGCCCACATAGCTCAGTCGGTAGAGCGCGATCTTGGTAAGATCGAGGTCACCGGTTCAATCCCGGTTGTGGGCTCCAGCGGCAGGAGTGCAGCACGAGAGTAAGTAGCGGACGGCTATAGCTCTGGCGGCACCAGCCGCGCGATAGGATAGGCGAGCAGTGACGGGCTCAGAACCCGAACTCTTGTAATAGACAATACGCAGTTGCGAAGAGATCCAAGAGGTTGAGGAAGGATACGATGGCGAAGGAGCGATTTGAGCGAACGAAGCCGCACGTGAACATCGGCACGATTGGGCACATCGATCACGGCAAGACGACGCTGACGGCAGCGATCACGAAGGTGCTCGCGCTGCAGGGCGGCGCGGACTTTACCCCCTTTGACAGCATCGATAACGCGCCGGAAGAGCGCGAGCGCGGCATCACGATTGCGATTGCGCACGTGGAGTACCAGACGGACAACCGCCACTACGCCCACGTGGACTGCCCCGGACACGCGGACTACATCAAGAACATGATCACCGGCGCGGCGCAGATGGACGGCGCGATCCTCGTCGTCTCCGCTCCCGACGGCCCCATGCCGCAGACGCGCGAGCACGTGCTGCTGGCGCGGCAGGTGGAAGTGCCGGCGATGGTGGTCTACCTGAACAAGTGCGACATGCTGGACGATGAGGAGCTGCTCGAGCTCGTGGAACTCGAGGTACGTGAGCTGCTCGACAAGTACGAGTTCCCCGGCGACGACATCCCCATCATCCGCGGCAGCGCGCTGCAGGCCTTGGAGAGCGACAGCGACGATGCTTCCGATGAGGCGTATGCGTCCATTCTGGAACTGATGGCGGCGGTGGACGACTACATTCCCACGCCGACCCGCGCCATCGACCAGCCGTTCCTGATGCCGATTGAAGACGTATTCAACATCAAGGGTCGCGGCACGGTGGTAACGGGACGGATCGAGCGCGGCCAGGTGAACACGGGTGAAGAGATCGAGATCGTCGGCATCCAGCGGGACACGCAGACGTCGGTGGTGACCGGTGTGGAGATGTTCCGCAAGATCCTGGACTCGGGTGAGGCGGGCGACAACGTGGGCTGCCTCCTGAGAGGTATCGAGAAAGACAACGTGGAGCGCGGCCAGGTGCTGGCCGCTGCCGGGTCCATCACGCCGCACACGAAGTTCGAGGCGGAAGTATATGTGTTGAGCCGGGACGAGGGTGGGCGGCACACGCCGTTCTTCCCGGGGTACCGGCCGCAGTTCTACGTGCGGACGACGGACGTGACCGGCGCGATCGCGTTGCCGGAGGGAGTGGAGATGGTGATGCCGGGCGACAACATCACGATGACGATCCACCTGATCAACCCGGTAGCGTTGGAAGAGGGTGTGCGCTTCGCGATCCGCGAGGGTGGTCGCACCGTCGGCGCCGGCGTCGTTACGAAGGTTCTGGAGTAATCAACCGCTAGGCAGTCGAGGAATAGGGCAGGCAAATGGCACGCAAAGGACGAGAAGACCGTAGTGTGGTAACCCTGGCATGTGCGGAGTGCCGGCGGCGCAACTACGCGACCAGCAAGAACCGCCGGACAACCACAGACCGGCTGGAGTTGCGCAAGTATTGCCGGAATTGCCAGAAGCATCTCACACATCGAGAAACGCGATGAGGTTGCCCTGGTCCACAACTACCCGGGCACGGGCCGCGCGGCAGCACTCTCGCAGCAGAAGGGAAGCGCCAGCGAGCCGCCTACCCCGATTTCTGCAGAGGCCGGCGACGTTTTTGCAGGAAGCGTATGGCGAGCTGAGGAAGGCGCACTGGCCCACGCGGGAGACTGCCCTCAATCTGACACTCGTCGTCATCGCCGTAAGCTTGGCAGTCGGCGCGTTCCTCAGTGGAGTGGACTACGTCTTTGCAAAGGTCTTCGCCCTTCTGGTTCAATGAGGGCTCTATAAGGATTTCAGCGCCATGGCATTGGAGATACAAGACACCCAACCGCAGGCAGACGAACCACCCCGTTGGTACGTGGTCCACACCTACTCCGGATACGAGAATAAAGTACGCGAGAATCTGCTCAAGCGCATCGAGTCGATGGATGCGAAGGACATGATTTTCGACGTCGTGGTGCCCACCCAGAAAGAGGTGGAGATTAAGCAAGGCCAGCGCCGGGACGTGGAGCGCAAGCTCTTCCCCGGCTATGTGCTGGTGCGCATGCAGCAGACCGATCAGTCGTGGTTTATCGTGCGCAATACGCCGGGCGTGACCGGGTTCGTGAGTTCGGGTCGGGACGACCACCAGCCGGTGCCGCTGGCCGACGAAGAAGTGGATAAGGTCCTGAAGCGCGGTAAGGAAGAGACGCCGCAAGCGCGCATGGTGCTGCGCAAGGGCGACCGCGTGAAGATCATCGACGGGCCGTTTGCCGAGTTTTACGGCACCGTGGACGACGCCAACCAAGAGCGCGGCCGCGTGCGGGTGATGGTCTCGTTCTTCGGACGCGAAACACCGGTGGAACTCGACTTTCTCCAGGTGGAGCGGATTTAGGAGTAGCAGCAGCGTTGTGGCGCGTTTTGCGCAAGGATGAGAGACTAGCGTGGCTAAGAAAGTAAGAGCAGTAATCAAGCTTCAGGTACCGGGTGGCAAGGCAACCCCGGCCCCGCCGGTTGGTCCCGCGTTGGGTCAGCACGGCGTAAACATCATGGCCTTCGTCAAGGAATTCAACGAGCGCACCGGCAGCCAAGCCGGGTACATTGTGCCGGTGGATATGACGATCTTCGAAGATCGGTCCTTTTCGTTCATTACGAAGACACCGCCGGCGGCCGACCTGCTGCGCCGCGCGGCCAAAGTTGAGAAGGGCTCCGGGACCCCCAATACCGAAAAGGTCGGGCGGGTATCCCAGGACCAGGTGCGCGAAATCGCGGAAATGAAAATGCCGGACCTCAACGCCAACGACGTCGAGGCGGCAATGAAGATCGTGGCGGGCACCGCCCGCAGCATGGGCTTGGAGGTGGTCACCTAACATGGCTAAGCGCAGCAAGAAGTATCGACAGGCAGTGGAACGTATTGAAGAGGGGCGCCTCTACGACCCCCAAGCGGCGTGCGAGATCGTCAAAGCAACGGCCACCACAAACTTCGACGCCACCATCGAGCTGCATATGCTCCTCGGTGTCGACCCACGCCAAGCGGACCAGGCGGTACGCGGGTCCGTGGTACTGCCGGCCGGGCTTGGCAAGTCGCAACGCGTGCTCGTCTTTGCGCAGGGTGAGAAAGTGCGCGAGGCGGAAGAGGCCGGGGCTGATTTCGTCGGCGGCGCCGAGTTGGCGAAGAAGATCGAAGACGGCTGGCTGGATTTTGACGTCGCAATCGCCGCGCCGGACATGATGAGTGCCGTCGGCCGGTTGGGGCGCGTTCTGGGCCCCCGCGGTCTGATGCCAAACAACCGCGCCGGTACCGTGACATTCGACATTGGCCGGGCCGTGGGCGAAGCGAAAGCCGGGCGCGTGGAATTCCGCGTCGACCGTACCGCCAATCTGCACGTTCCCGTGGGAAAGGCCTCTTTCACCGAGGAGAACTTGCTCACGAACCTCACCGCGCTCTATGCCGCCGTGATGCAGGCGCGACCGGACGGCTTGAAAGGGACGTACGTCCGCTCCATCCACCTCTGCGCTACCATGGGGCCATCCATCAAGCTCGATCCCATGCAGATGCAGCAATTGCTGGCTGAGGCTGCTTGACGTCTGGCATAGGAGTGCCTATTGCCTTCTGATTCAGGTGGCAAGGCATTGGCTATCTGCCATGCGTACAGGGAAGAGTCTACGCACGCGACCACTCTTCACACACCGCCCTGCTGCTTTCTTGTTTGAAGGAAGCAGAAATTCTCTTGCTAATTCCGTCACGGCATGTGGAATGCAGTAAACTGTGAATGTTCCAATTGGCCGAAATGCGCAGTTCAGCACTTAGAGCTTGTCTTGCGTTGCCGACTAATGCCGGCGGAAGCCCAAGATGGTTAGAGCTGTACCCTTGGGTTAAAGATCATGAGCCTTCGTGGCAAGACCAGATAGGAGATGGCAAGCCAGTCATTGACACAGTTTCACTTTTTAGGGTGTATACTAACGGCATAGATCATCTATAAGGAGCACGCAGTGATGGCAAGTATGGAGGAGCGGCTGAGCGGCCTTGAAAGCGCTTACGATCACCTTGCCACAAAAGCTGACTTGGCCGACCTAAAAGGGGAATTGAAGACCGATATTGCCAACCTGAAGGCTGACCTGATTAAGTGGATGATCATTGCTATGGCAGTCTGGGGCGGTGTGCTCATTGGTGCCATGCAGTTCATTCCATAGATCCATTCGTAGCGCCCAATGCTTGCACCTGCTAGTTCTTGGCTTGAGTCCGTTTGACAAACAAGATTATCTCCTGCTAAATAAAGACTAGTTGGAATATCAACAATCTACACGGAGAGCAGAGCATGCCCAAGTTTCTCGTCGAGTGGAATCTTCCGCCGGAATTGACCCGCGACAAATACGATAATAACAAGAAGAAATCGCTTGATATCTATGCGCAGCTACCCAATTGCGATTGGATCAGCACCTACCTTTCCGATGACATGAGCAAGTGCTACTGTCTTTACGAGGCGGAAAGCGAAGAGGCAGTAATCGAGGCACGGGACGCGGTAAGCGCCAAGATTGACAAGATCGTCCGCGTGGACGAATTGACGGAAACGGACTACCGCGAGTAGACGCGGCCCTCGGTCTATTCACCGCATAAGACGAGCCACACCGTCCTGCCGGTGTGGCTTTTCGTTTGAGTGGCGGTGCGCCGCGCGGTGCGGGCCGCATTGCCCTCGCGAGGCAGAACGGTACAATTCCACAGTTCTCGCAACCGACAGCTTTGTTTTGCCGGCAGGAAGAAATAGGGAGAGCGTGAAAATCAGACAATCCGGCAGAGAAGGGCGCGTGCCGCAGTGAGCATCAGGCGACCGATGAATAAGCCCATGCTCCTGACGCTGAGCTTCGGGCACGTCATCGCCGATATCTATGGCGGCATGCTGCCCGCGATGCTGCCTATTTTTGTCAGCACGTTCGGTCTCTCCTATGGGGCTGTGGCGCTCGTCTCGGCGGCGCATAGCTTCTCCGCCAGCGCCATCCAGCCGGTGTTGGGCTACTTCAGCGACCGCATTAGCGGCAAGTGGGTGCTCCCGCTTGCGCCGTTTGTCGCTGCCGTCGGCATCATCGTTGCCACCCAGGTACCGGTCTATTGGGTTGCGCTCGTCTTGATCGCCATCGGCGGCTTGGGTATTGCCGCCTACCATCCCGAAGGCTACAAGGCGGCCGGCTACTACAGCGGCGATCAGCAGAGCACCGGCACCTCGATATTCTCCGTCGGCGGCAACATCGGCGTCGCCGCGGGACCGGTGGTGGTCGCCGTGCTCTTCGCCTGGCAGGCGCAGCAGGGGCTCCTCCTGATGCTGGTGCCGGGCATACTCATGGCCTTGGTGCTCTGGCGGCTGCTGCCGCGCATAGAAACGGGCGTTGAAACGGCGCCGCCGGACTTCAAGGCAACCTGGCTCGACATACGGCCGGTGCTGACGCCCTTTGCTCTGCTGCTCGTCATCGTCATTCTCCGCTCCTTCTTCTGGGTAAGCCTGGGCACCTTCATTCCGCTCTTTGCGGTTGCGGAGCTGGGGATGACCGTACCGGAGGCGGCAGCGGGGCTCTTGCCCTTCCTGCTCTTCAGCGGCGCCATCGGCACGCTGATCGGCGGTTACATCGCCGACCGGACGAGTAAAGAGGGATTGCTCCTGTGGTCGCTGGCCCCGGTGCCGCTTTTCGTGTATGGCTTCCTGCAAGGGAGCGGCGTCTGGCTGCCCGTGATGCTTGTGCTCATCGGGAGTTTCACCGTCTCTACCTTCGCCGTAACCGTGGTGATGAGCCATGAACTCTTGCCGAAGCAGCGCGCGATGGCATCGGGCATGATGGTCGGCTTTGCCTGGGGGATCAGCGGCATGGGGACCCCGCTCGTTGGGGTCTTCGCGGATAGCTTCGGCCTGCCTGCCGCGTTCAACGTGCTCATGCTGCTGCCGCTGGCGCCGCTGGCGCTGACCGTTCTCTATGTATGGCTGATGCGAAAGGGCGGCAAATACCGCGCCCGCATGGCGGTGCGCACGTTGCCGACGGCGTAGGCAGAGTTGGGCTTCCCGCAGTGTCGCCATGTCAGGCGCGCCAGCCGCGCAATGGCCCGCCCGCCGGCGGACAGGTAGCAAGCGACCGGTATGTTCAGATATCTGACCTTTGCGCTGCCGCGGGGCGAGGAGCAATATGCGCTTCTCTGCGCAATAGTCGTATAATAGGTAGGTACTCACTGTCCAGGTTCGTTCGTTTCCACCTCTCTATGCGCCGGCGCTAGCCGCCTAGCCCCGCAAACCTGTCAAGAGCGGCCATGATTCTCTTGCAGAATGTCTCCAAGGTCTACGCAAACGGTATCCACGCGCTCAAAGACGTAAACTTGGAGATCGCGCGGCAGGAGTTTGTGTTCCTCGTTGGCGTCAGCGGCGCCGGCAAGTCTACCCTCGTCCGCCTGCTCATCCGCGAAGAGCTGCCCACCTCGGGCGCAGTGATCGTCGCCGGGCACAACGTGCTCCAGCTATCCAAACGCCACCTCCCCCTCTACCGGCGCAAGGTAAGCATGGTGTTCCAGGACTTTCGGCTCCTGCCAAACAAGACGGTATCGGAAAACGTCGCCATGGCGTTGCGCGTGGCCCACCGCTCCAAGCGCGAAATCGACGAACGCGTGCCGGAGACATTGGCGTTGGTGGGGCTCGCGCAGTTTGGCGATACATTTCCCCTCTCGCTGTCCGGTGGGGAGCAACAGCGGGTTGCGATCGCCCGTGCGATAATCCGCAATCCCGACGTGCTCATAGCCGACGAGCCAACCGGCAATCTGGACCCCGAAACCTCCGCCGAGATCGTTGATTTGCTGATGCAGATCAATAAACTTGGCACCACGGTGATTATGGCAACGCATGACAAAGAGATGGTGAATCGCGCGCGTCGTCGTGTCGTCGAGCTTGTGCGGGGAGAGATCGTGCGGGACGAAGTAGGGGGTACGTACCACTATGGGCGCTCTTAGCTCCACTGCCACGATGTTCGGCAGCGCCTTGGTGAATGCCTGGCGGCACCGGGCGATGACCGTGATTACGGTGCTCATCGTCTCGCTCATGATGACCACGCTCGGCATGTTTCTCATCGTTGAGAATGCGCTTTCGGTCATGATTGCCAGCATGGAAGAGCAGGTGAACCTCATCGTCTACCTGGAGGACGAGGCGCCGCCGGCAGACGTCCTAGCGTTGCGGCAGGAATTGCTCGACGATTCACGGACCATTTCGGTGGAATACGTCACGAAAGAGCAAGCACTGGAGCGCTTGCGTGTATCTTTTCAAAATGACCCGGAATTCCTGCAGCCTCTGCTCGAGAACCCATTGCCCGCAAGCCTGGAGGTCCGCTCGGACGAACCCGATTTTCTCCAATCAACGGCGAGCAGTCTCAGCGACGATCCGATCGTGGAGGAAGTAGTCCTTCCCCAAGATGTCGTCAAAAATCTCATTCAGATCAGCCGAGTAGCCAGTTTTATCGGCTATTCGCTAGGCGCGGGACTCGCTCTCGTGACCCTCTTCGTCATCGGAAGCACGATCCGCCTTACGGTCTATGCGCGGCGTGGGGAAATCGAAGTGCTGCGGCTCATGGGCGCTTCCGATCACTTCATTCGCTGGCCGTTTCTGCTGGAGGGTGTTCTCTTCGGGCTGATTGGCGCGCTGATAGCCAACGTGCTGGTAGGCATCGCCTATATCTGGGTACACGAATTGCTGCAGCAGTTGATTAGCTTCTTTCCCGTCTCACTTGACACTACGTATCTACTCCGTTTATTCTTAATCATGACTCTCTTTGGTATCGTAATTGGCGCCTTGGGGAGTTACCTCTCGGTACGCCGGTTCCTGACTATCTAAGTCGACGACTGCTTCATTTAATTTCGCCAAACTACATCTACGCATTCTGCACCAACGTCTTCCCGCATCCCATGATAGTCCTGCGCAACGTCTCCAAAGTTTTCGACTTCAGTGTCACCGCGCTTGACGACGTCACTCTGAGCATCCCCAAGGGTGACTTTGTCTTTCTTGTCGGCCACAACGGCGCCGGCAAGACCACCTTACTCAGCCTCCTAGTGCGCGCCGATCAAGCCTCTTCCGGCGTGGTGCTCGTGGGCGGGCAAGATCTGGCGTTGTTGAAGGACTCCGAGATACCCTTGTTGCGGCGACGATTTGGCATCGTCTTCCAGGACCTCAAGCTCTTTCCCGGCAAGACCGTGGCAGAAAACGTAGCCTTGGCTATGCAGGTCCAGGGGTGCACGGGCAGACACGCGCGCACAAGCGCGAGAGATGCGCTTGAGCTGGTAGGGCTTCAGCACCGGGCGTCATTCCTGCCCGGACAAATCTCCGGTGGCGAGCAACGCAAGGCGGCCATTGCCCGCGCGATCGTGCATCGCCCGGAGATTTTCATTGCCGACGAACCGACGGCCAGTCTCTCCCCGGAGGCGGCGTGGGAAATCACCACCCTGCTGATGGAAGTCAACCGGCTCGGCATTACTACCCTGATCGCAACGCACGACAAAGATGTGGTTGATGGATTCTCCCGGCGTGTGGTAGCGTTGGATAGCGGCCGCATTGTACGTGACGTACAGGTCGGCAAGTTTATGGAGAACTAGATAGATGCGACGACGCGGCTTGCTCATATCGGTGTTCGCTCTGCTGGCGGCGGCGCCGAAAGCTATCTTCGCCGCTGAGGACTCCGGCAATTCTCTGGGTAGCGATTTTCTCGACCACCTGGAAGAAGAACTGCAGCAAAATCAGCAGAATCTGCAGCAGCTCAAGAGCGAAAAAGAACTGGCCGAGCAGGAGGTGGTGCGGACTCAGCGCGTGCATGCGGCTGCCGCCGCCGAACTGCAGGATGTTGAGAGCAAGCTATTCGCCAAGATCGAGGAAGTCAACGCAACGCAGTTCCAAATAGACCGGCTTCAGATTGAAATCCACAGCCTCTCCGAGGAAATCACCCTGCAGGAATCCATATTGGACGACGAGCAGGCAATTGCTCGCGGCCGTTTGCGCGCACTCTATAAGCTGAGTCGCGTTTCCCCGCTGGAGGTCATACTCACGGCCTCCAGCTTCACCGAAGCGTTGAACCGTTTCACCATCTTCCGGCGGATTCTGAACGATGACGTGAGTCACATTCGTGCCACGCAGGGCCGCAAGGCGGCGCTGGCCACCAAGCGCTCCGCATTGATGGAGAAGCATGCGGCAGTAGACCAGCTAAAGCGGCAGCGCGAAAGCCAGCAAGCCCAGTTGGAGAGCCTCAAGGCCGAAAGAGAGATTCTCCTGACGAACGCGGAGCGGAGCGCGACGAACGCCAGTTGGCAGAATGCGTCGCTGCAGGAAGAGATTCGACGGCGGGAAGCAGAGAACCTCGCGATACAGGCAGACATAGAAGCGGCTAAGGAACGTTTGCGCGCAGGGCTATTTGAGCTTCCCGAGGTGGCAGATAGTGGATGGCGCCGCCCGGCAGGCGGCTACATCAGCGCTGGGTGGGGCGCTCGCACGTGGGTGCAGAGTTTCCACACGGGCATAGACTACGCGGTCGGTCGGCTAACGCCCGTCCTTGCCAGTCAATCGGGCCGGGTCATCAAGGTCGGCTATGCGATCCCGGGTAACCCATGGAGTTCATACGGCATGATGGTAATCGTCCAGCACAGTTGGAGTGAAGCTTCGCTCTACGCTCATCTGGACGACTCGCGCGCGTTGCCGGTAAAGGAGGGCGATCCGGTGCTGAGAGGTCAGACCGTCGGCTTTGTCGGCATGACCGGTTTCACCAGCGGGCCGCATCTGCACTTCGAAATCCGTTTGGATAACGTGCCCAAGAACCCCAACAATTGGCTGCGCTAAACGGGAAAGGCGACTGGTTTCCCCCGTCGGTGGGGACGATGGATTAGCACGCAGGGTGTGGCCTCATCGTCCGGCCCCGCGGACCATGACTCCAACAATCTAGTTTGTGCGTCTAAAGTGCGCGGATGCTGCAGGCTCCGCGCTTTTGCACGTTTTGGGATATATCCACATACGCCGGAACTGGTGGTACAGTTAAAGGACCGGACTAGCGGACGACCATAAGGAACTGCTCTCGTGGCAAACCCGACACTCTCGCGGCGACGCCGCCGGCGGCAGAGTCGCAGGCGGACATTTTCCGGCTTCACCTTCGTGCTCATATTCGCGGGGTCGCTCTTCGGCCTCATGCTCTTGGCAACCGCCTCTGTGGGTGCGGTGGCCGGAGGGGTCTACGCGTATCTCACGCAGGACTTGCCCGACCCGGCGCAGCTCGAGACGTGGCCGGTGCCGGAGAGCAGCAAGATCTTCGACCGGAATGGCAACCTGCTCTACACCATAAACAACCCCGTGGAGGGGCAGCGCACCAACCTCTCCTTTGAGGAAATCCCTCTGGTGATGAAGCAGGCTATCATTGCCGCCGAGGACCGCAACTTCTACTCCAATCCGGGCTTTGACCTGCGCGGCATTTCCCGCGCGGTGCTCGGTGTGGTGACAGGTCGCTATGCGGGCGGCGGCAGCACCATAACGCAGCAGCTTGCCCGCGCCGTTTTCCTAACGCCCGAATTCAGCGTGGAGCGCAAGCTAAGAGAGATAATCCTTGCCTACCAGATCAACCAGAGGTACACCAAAGAAGAGACCCTGGCGCTCTATCTGAACCTCATCGCCTTCGGCAACCTGGCATACGGCATCGAGGCCGCCGCCAACGTCTACTTCGACAAGCCGGCGCAAGAACTGACGCTGGCGGAGGCGTCGATGTTGGCCGGCATTGTGCAGGCGCCGAGCCGCCTGAACCCCTTCGTGAACAAAGAAGGCGCCCGCGAACGGCAGCTCTACGTGCTGAACCAGATGGTCGAGAATGAATTCATTACGGCGCAAGAGGCCGCGAATACGTATGCGACGGAGCCGGTCCTCAGCCAGCGCAGCCCGCCCCTGCTCGCGCCCCACTTCGTCTTCTACGTGTGGAAACTGCTGGAGGAACGGTACGGCTCGGAGGTGCTCTACACAGGCGGCCTGAACATCGTTACCACGCTGGACCTTAACTATCAACGGCTGGCGGAGCGCGTGGCGCGGGAACAGATTACGAAACTGGTGGCCCACGACGCCAGCAATGCCGCCCTGGTTGCCCTGGACCCGAAGACCGGCGAAATCCTGGCCATGCTCGGCAGCGTGGACTACGGCGACCAGTCCATCGATGGGGAGGTGAACGTCACCACGTCGCTCCGGCAACCCGGTTCCGCTATCAAGCCGCTCTTCTACGCGGCGGCGTTTGAAAAGGGATGGACGCCCGCGACACTGATCTGGGACGTGCCAATCGCCATCAATATACCAGGGTCCCCGGTCTACGCCCCCAAGAACTACGATGACAAGTTTCATGGCCCAGCGCCGGTGCGCGCGGCTCTGGCAAATTCCTACAATATCCCGGCAGTCCAGGCGGTGCAGTACGTGGGAGTGAATAACGGCGTCGCGATGGCGCGGCGCCTGGGCATATCGTCCTTCGGTGACGAGACGTATTATGGACCAGCGGTGGTGCTGGGCGGCGCTGAAGTGCAACTGCTCGAACTGGCTAGCGCCTATGGCGTCTTTGCCACCAACGGTCTCTATCGCCCGCCGGAGGCCATCCTCAGAGTGACCAATTCCGACGGCATCGTGGTCTACGAGTACGAACCCCCGCCGGGAGTACAGGTGCTCAGCCCGCAGATCTCTTTTCTGATCACCAGCATTCTCTCGGATAACGACGCGCGCATACCTATGTTTGGGCAGGATAGCCACCTCAAGCTGACACGAACGGCCGCCGCGAAGACCGGTACCACAGACGACTCTAAGGATAACTGGACGGTTGGCTACACACCGAACCTCGTCACCGGCGTGTGGGTAGGCAACTCCGACGGCAGGCCCATGCGAGAGACGTCCGGTCTCAGCGGTGCGGCTCCCATTTGGAACAGTTTTATGGAGGAGGCGCTGCAGGACTTACCTGTGGAGGAGTTCACGCGGCCGCCGGACATCGTCCAGGTTGAGGTCTGCCGCGCCACCGGCATGGTGGCTACGCCCTACTGCGCCGAAACGACCGAGCAGAAAGCGCTGGAGGCGCTATGCCTTTTGGTCGCGGGATATCAGAACAGGCCGGACTGCGGCGGGACCTATTACGAGTACTTCATCACGGGCACTGAACCGACCGAAGAAGACACCTTCTTCGTGCCGTACTCAATTCACCGGGAGAGTGGGCTGCTCGCCGTGACGCAGACGCCCCAAGACGAGGTGGAAGAGCTGGTCTACTTCGTGATTCCACGCGAAGAGGAAGTGCTGCCTGAAGTGCGCGACTGGGCGCAACAGGAAGGCATACTGCAGCCGCCAACCGAGGCGCATATCCCGGCGCCGGTAGCGCCGTTGGCGATATCCTGGCCGCGGGCTGGCGATCCCGTGCGCAGTCTGTTGAAGATCACGGGAAACGTGAATATCCCGAATCTGAATTGGTATCGCGTAGAGTACGGTGTGGGCCTCAACCCGTCGCATTGGGTGCAGATCGACGTGGAGCAGACCCGGCCGGTCATAAACGACGTCCTGATGGCGTGGGATACGTTCCCCTTCAACGGCCCCTTTACGATTCGCGTCATCGCGCGGGACACGAGCGGGCAAGAACAAGAGATTCGCGCGCCGGTGACCATTGACAACACGCCGCCGCACGTAGAGTTGCTTTCACCGCTGGCCGACGGCACGCTGCCTCTCGGTCCTACGCTGATTCAAGCAAACGCGACTGACGACCAAGCGCTGGATGCGGTGGCATTCTTTATCAACGGCCAGCCAATTGCCCAGCGCCACCAACCACCGTTTGAGGTAGTCTGGGATCCCCGGGGCGTTGGCGGAAATCACACGCTCTTTGTCGTGGCTTTCGACAAGGCAGGCAATCAGTCGACAACGCCGCAATTGAACCTCTTCCTGCAGGAATGAGAGCTATGCGGGGGTTGGCGCGCTTTGTGACTAGCCGCTGCAGGCCTGGAGGCAGTGGGCGGTGCCTGAATGTACCGAAGAGATGGATTGCGCTTGCACAGTTTCAGCATTGATGACGAATAGCCCTGTTTGTTGAGCAAGAGGCCGCTCCAGCGGAGCGCACTTCGTCAGGGTCCGCCCGGTGCGAAATCCCACGGTATGCGGAAACGCGAAACGAACGAATAGTGCACCCTCAGTAGGGTAGCCAATTCTTTGGAAGGACTGCACTTGCGATGAAGAGCAACAATCTACCGTTGCGCTATGGCGTCAATCCGCATCAAACCCCGGCGCGGGTCTTACGGGGCGAGGGCAGCAACGCCCTGCCCTTCACGGTGCTCAATGGCGCGCCGGGGTACATTAATCTCCTGGACGCTCTGAACGCGTGGCAGCTCGTCAAAGAACTGCGCGACTCCCTGGAGTTGCCGGCTGCGGCTTCCTTCAAGCACGTCAGCCCGGCCGGCGCTGCCGTGGGCGTACCCCTCGGCGACCCACTGCACCAGGCCTATGCGGTTGGCAATGTCGACCTCTCCCCCCTCGCCACGGCGTATGCCCGCGCGCGGGGCGGCGATAGCGTGTCTTCCTTCGGCGACATGGCCGCGCTCAGCGACGTGGTGGACGTGCCGACGGCGCGGCTGCTGCGCCGGGAAGTGTCCGACGGCGTGATTGCGCCCGGTTACGAACCCGAAGCCTTGCAGATGCTGCGGCGCAAGAAAGGCGGCAGTTACGTGGTGCTGCAGATCGATCCGGACTACGCGCCGCCGCTGCTCGAACGCCGGGAAGTCTTCGGCGTCACGTTCGAGCAACGCCGCAACGACCGGGTTCCGGGAGCGGAACTCTTGCAGGAGGTGGTTACCGACAAAACTGAGTTGCCGCCCGCTGCGGCACGCGACCTGCTGGTGGCGACGCTCGCCGTGAAGTACACGCAATCGAACTCGGTCTGTCTCGCTTTGGACGGGCAGGTGATCGGATTGGGTGCCGGGCAGCAGTCGCGCATCCACTGCACGCGGCTTGCCTCAGACAAAGCAGACCTCTGGTACCTCCGGCAGCATCCCAGCGTCCTGGGGCTGGCGCTGCGACCGAAGCTATCGAGGGCGGAGAGGAATAACGCCATCGACCGCTTTCTCCTGGAAGAACTGACCGCGGCCGAGACGCAGGCGTGGCTTGCAGCGTTTACGACGCCGCCCGTGCGCCTCACGGCCGACGTGAAGCGGCAATGGCTGAACACGCTCGAGAACGTTGCGCTCAGTTCCGACGCGTACTTCCCCTTCCGTGACAACGTGGACCGCGCCTCGCGCAGCGGGGTGCGCTACGTGGTGCAGGCCGGCGGTTCCAACCGCGATGATGAGGTGATCGACGCGGCCAATGAGTACGGTATGGTCATGGCGTTTGCAAACCTGCGGCTGTTCCATCATTGATCGGCGTCAGAAATATCAGTCCGCACACTTGTCCTGAGTTTGCGGTGTGCTGCCATCAATGATATCAGTCAACTCTTCTTACTTGGCTTCTTACGACCAGACGCCTCTCTACTATTCACAACCACCTCATCCCCAATTCCGTATTGCTTCTTTAGTTCTCGGATCTGGTCTGATTCCTTCTTCGTTGGGTAAAGACGGTCGCGTTTGGGCATTGAGAAGCCCTCTCCCTTTTTCGTTTTCATCGACCATCCTCCGATGTTATGACTTCATGCCCTTGATGGTGCCACACTTCTTTGGTTACTGGATAGTATCCGTCTCGACGAATTACGGCAATGTGCACATCTCCACCGACGGTCGGCAATTGTGAACTAATGTCTTGTGCTTGAATCATGATTCGAAGAAAGAAATCGACACAATTGATCGCGTTCTGCTCGGAGAACTCCTCCCATGACGCCTGAAGCCGGTCAAGATCCCACTCATTGAACAAGTCCATTTCCTCTCCAAAGTCGGCCGCCTTGGGCAATGTCTCAGCGTAGCCTTTGCTCTTGAGGTGCTCAAGCAGCTTGTCTCTGTACAAGTCCATTAGTGAGTGGGTGCGCTGCATGAGACGAATTTTATTGTTTACATCGGTACCAAACACGATCCGTTGAATCCAATCCATTTGACCTGCAAAGGCGATTCCGAACTCGCCCGCTGAGAAACTCTGAACAACAGAATTGTCTCGCACGTCGACTTTCACAATTGCCGGCCAAGTTTCACCCTTGTCATAGCCGGCAAGCAGCAACTCTAACCCAGGTTGCTCAAATCCTTGTTGATACTCCTGTTCGTAATACTCCCGCAAGAAACTTAGAAAACACTTAGCGATGCCGTTCACTGTATAGTCTTCATCCTCAATTCCGGAGTGCCTCGTGGAAAACTCCGCAACTAGCCCTCGGATAGTATGCGTTCCTATTGAAGATATTCCCGTAAACATAACCGCGATTGGAAGACTTCCCAATCTAAAAAGCTTCTTGACGTGAAGCAGCTGGTTGTATGGTACTGGTTCTGTAACCTCATACAACTGTGAAAAGTCGGTCAATACCGGAGCACCCTCAGGGTTTATGCGCAGCTTGAATTCATTGTCCGGGTCGAAGTATTTCGCTACCTGGAACGGATCGAGCATATTGCGAGTCTGCGTTCCAAGACTATCAGCACCTACCACCACAGCGTGCTTAGAGGCAAGCGCAATCAGCGTAGTCATTCTTCGCCTCTCTCACTTGTCCACTCCCGGCCCCATGCGTCGGCAAACACGAATGCGCTGAGCGGCTTACGCTCGCGGGGTTGGAGTTCGCGGGATTTAGTATCGGGCGGAAGGTCCTCCGGGTCGCCCGGATAGCCCAGCGCGAGCGCGGTGATGGCCTCGTACCCCTCCGGTATGTCGAACGTCTCGCGCGCCTTATCGGGAAAGAAGCCGGCCATCTGATGCGAGACGAGGCCGAGAGCGACGGCTTGGAGGACGAGGTTCTCGTTCGCCAAGCCCACGTCGTGGAAGGCATGGCGGTTAGGACCGCGCTCCGCCGAGATTGAGAGTTGCGCCACTGCCAAGATCAAGACCGGCGCGTGCTGCGCCCACTGGATGTTCTGAGGCCGCAAGCAATTGAGAAGCCGCGTGAACCCTGTCTCATCGTCTTTGGTGGCCACGATGTAGTGCCAGGGTTGTCCGTTGAACGACGACGGCGCCCAGCGCGCCGCCTCGAAGAGACTGGCAAGCTTTTCCGGCTCCACCGGACGGGACGCAAACGCCCGCGGGCTCCAGCGGCGGCGGATCAAATCGTGAATAGGATAGTCGGTTACAGCGGGTTTCTCCATGGAATTGCATACCTCACGCAGTGAAAGCAGGACCGTAGTTCATTCAGCATACTCCACCCCTCACCCACTGCCTACTTGATGATTTCATTGCCTCCAGACCTCATGGAGAGTCATTGGCTCAGGACGGGAGAGTACTCGAAATCGGTCTCTCTCATTGCTAGTATCGGAGTACAGCCCCTATTCGCTTCGGCGGTAGGGTCGAGGCCGCCCACAGGGCGGTCTCTGTCTTTTGTAACGCTGTTGACTGGCAAGTGTTCGGATTTGAGTACAAGTAGGAAAAAACTAATCCAAGCCTTGACTCGCATGAAATTCTGTGTCATTCTGAGGGTACAGCCCCTCTCGCTTCGGCGGTAGGGTAGAGGCCGCCCTTCGGGTGGTCTCTGTTCTTAAGGGCCATGCCGGTAAGAAACCACATGAAAACCAACTTCTACATTGATGGCTTCAATCTCTACTATCGTGCGCTAAAGGACACACCATTCAAGTGGCTAGACTTGCAAAAGCTCGCTGAGACTCTCTTCCCTAGAGACACTGTCAATCAAATATGCTACTTCACTGCCAAGATTGATGCTCGTCCCAACGACCCTGGACAGCCCCAACGTCAGCAAGCGTATTTGCGGGCCCTACATACCTTACCCGGCTTCCAAGTCCACTATGGATTGTTCAAAACGAGAATCAAGAATCGGCCTTTGGCTTTTCCTTTGGAAGGACTGCCTGAATACGTTGACATCCTCAATACTGAAGAAAAAGGATCGGACGTAAACCTTGCGACAAGACTCTTGGCTGATGGCTTTAGAGGCGTGTATGAACAAGCAGTCGTCATATCTAAAGATTCAGATCTTGCAAGCGCAATCAGGTGTGTTTGAGACGACCTGAATCTTCAGATTTGCGTCGTGAATCCTGACCGAAGGAGGCCGATTCAGCGGCCCCTCAAAGAAGCAGCGACGTTCGTCAAGACTATTCGACGACATCACTTGGAGAATTGTCAATTCCCGGAAGAGTTGACAGATGAAAGTGGTCTTATCAATAGACCATCGGAGTGGAAGAAATAGCCCTTTGACTTGGGAGAGTGCTGTACTCCACCAAAAGTGCATGATGCGCACTAAGTGAGCCAAATGCTGCGAAGTCTACCTATTCACTAGTTGGCTCAAATCCGTTTAATGGAAGACATTCCATGCTTACGACACGCATTATTCCCTGTCTCGACGTGCATCGCGGCCGCGTGGTGCGGGGGCAGCAGTTTTCGGCCGATAAGGACGCCGGCGACCCCATCGAGCTGGCCGTGCGCTATAACGAGCAGAGCGCCGATGAGCTCGTCTATTACGACATTACCGCCTCGGCCGAAGAGCGCGGCATCTTTCAGGACCTGGTGGAGCGCACTGCCGACCAACTCTTCATTCCGCTGACGGTCGGCGGCGGCATTCGCACCGCGCAGGACATGCGCCGCATGCTCATGGCGGGGGCGGACAAGGTCTCCATCAACACGGCGGCGGTGGATAATCCCGATCTCATCAACGACGGCGCCGAAGGCTTCGGCAGCCAGTGCACGGTGCTCTCCATGGACGTCAAGCGCGTGCCCCAAGCCGACGGCAGCATCAAGTGGCACGTCTTTACCCACGGCGGGCGACGCCAGACTGACGGCGAGGCCGTGCCGTGGGCCATCGAGGGCGTGAAACGCGGCGCGGGCGAGATCGTGGTCAACAGCATCGACGCCGACGGCACCCTGGCCGGCTACGACCTGGAACTCCTGGCCGCCGTCAGCGCTGCCGTGGACGTGCCGGTGATCGCCAGCGGCGGCGGCGGCACGCTGGACCACCTCTTTGACGCGCTCGATAAGGGCAACGCCCACGCCGTGCTGGCCGCATCTATTTTCCATTACGAGCACTTCACCGTGCGCGAGGTGAAGGAATATCTGGCGGCGAAGGGCATCCCCATGCGGCTGAACTGAGCCGGCAGACAACGCCGGTTGTTGAGCTTCTGCATAGTGGATTCGGATTTGTGGAGAAGAGCATGTCGGCGAAAACTCTCATCCGGCCGTACAATCCCAATCTCGACGCGGCGGCCCTGCTGCCGCTGTGGCAGGCCACCCTTGGCGACGCGTGGCCCATGCGCGACGATCTCTTGCGGCGGCTATTGACCGACCATCGCTTCTATCGCGGGGACGATCACCTGGTGGCGGTGGCGGGCGAAGAGATCGTCGGTTTCGTGGGCACGCAGGTGGACCGGTGGGCGGGCATGGCGCGGGACGAGCGCGGCGGCGGCATTTCCGTCGTGCTCGTGCATCCCGCTTGGCGGCGGCAAGGCGTCGGTACGCGTCTGCACGAGGCGGCTTTGGCGCAACTGCGCCGTGAAGGCGTGAATACCATGCGTCTCGGCGGTGGCGGCGCGTACCGCTTCTGGCCCGGCATTCCCACGGACCTGCCTGGGGCATGTGAATTTTTCGCCGCGTGCGGGTGGCCGCTGGAACCTGAAAAGCGGTCGTGCGATCTGGTGCGCGACCTCAGCGACTTTCGCGTGCCGACTGCCATGCGCGCGCGGCTGGCGCGGGAGAATGTGACCATTCGTCCCGCCCGTCAGGACGAGGTCGACGCCGTCATCGCGTTCGAATACAAGCACTTTCCCGGCTGGGCCGCAGGGTTCGTTCACATGGGAGAACTCGGCGACTACGCCAACATGCTCGTGGCGTTCGACTCGGACAAGGTCATCGTCGGCTCGCTCATGCTGCACACGCCGTCGTCGCGCTGGCTCACGGCAAACGTCACGTGGAAGACCATGCTCGGTGACGCACTCGGCGGCATCAGCGCCGTGGGTGTAGCCGAAAGCGAACGGGGACGCGGCATCGGTATCGGCATGGTGGCGGTCGGCTCAGAGGTACTGCGTGAACGCGGCGTCGGCAATTGCCACATCGACTGGACGTCCATTGTCGACTTTTACGGCAAGCTCGGCTACACGGTCTGGCGCCGCTACTGGATGAGCACGCGGACGCTTGCCTGAGGCGGAAGAGGCGCACTGCGTTCACGCGTTCGGATGAGCCGCACACCCGGTATCACGCGCGGGGCAGGAATTGGCGGAATTCACCGCGGCTTTGTCTAGTCCAGGGTGATTACGGTGAGAGTAGAACGCCAACCTCCGTGATGCCAGCGAAAGCGCGGTTGGGAAAGCAAGAATTCCAGGGTGCGCGCAGGCAAGATGGATTCCCGCCCGCGCGGGAATGACGGACGACGCGCGCTTCGCCTTAACCTCCCACCTTCGCCCACTCTTTGGCCTCGTTCAGCATACAAATAACGGTCAAGTAGGCGACCGCAGTTTTCGTCTCCTTGTGTGGCCTATGGGGAGGCCGCGGTAACTCCCCCGAATGCTCGCTCCCGCACGGGCGTGGGAAATCCATCTTTTCCGTATCTCGCTTGTATATCCATTCCTGAGCGGTATGATGCGGTGGAGAAGCCCCCGCGCTACGGCTTTCTAGTGTGGACCACCCATTTCGTTGGCAAGAGGACGCGGACAAAAGTCCGATTCACCGGGTCAACGTGCCAAGAAGGAAGGAGCGAGGGACAAGCCCCCGCGCTACGGCATTCTAGCGAGGACCACCCTTATCGCTGGCAAGGGCACGCGGGCCTGAGACCGATTTACTTAGTCTAAGTGCCTCGTATGCAAGAGAGCGGGGAACCTTGCTACGCACATTCCCCGCTCTTCCGCAAGGTAGGTAGGCATTAGTAGTCATTCCTCTTGCCACTCTCAACGCAACGTCCAGTGCCAAGATACTTGGCAATCTGTGTATAATATCCCTTGTGATGCTTGAAAGATCTGCTCGCGAGTTCCGCACGCGCTACCTACAGTGAAATTGCCGGCCCGTGAGCCTGAGATTCTGGGTGTCCTTGGGCTAAAGCGTTTGTGCAGCAAGGGTCGAATGTAGAGGTTGTCTGACGCGGAGCAGTGTGACGTGTCGGTGCATGAGGGAATTGTGGCATGGCAAAGTCAATTGCAGTAGATGAGAGCACCAAGCCGCTGCGCAGCTTATCTGCGGCGGAGCTTGAGACCTACCACGAGCAGGGCTACGTCATCATAGATGACGTCTTTCCACCGGAAGACGTGACGGCGTTAAACGAAGAACTAGAGCGCCTCCTACCGGAGCACGGCGATACGGAGGAGCACCGGCCGGGTTGGATTTTCCAGTTGGGATTGCGCTCCGAGCTTCTCGGTAATTTCGCCCGCGACGAACGCATCCTGTCACTCATCGAGGATATCGTGCGTCCCGGCATCGCCGTCCATTCCGCCAAGCTTGTCTCCAAAGTGCCCCACTCGGACATCGTTTGCCACTGGCATCAAGATGAGGCCTTCTATACCAGGCCGGACGATCCCAAGTCGTTCAGCCAGACGCGCATGTCCATCTGGGTGCCGTTGCAGGACGCCAGCGAAGCCAACGGCTGCATGTGGATCGTGCCGGGCAGCCACCGCTGGGGACTGCAGGACTACGTAGTCATGGACTATGGGGCCTGCGTCCGCAGGCTCTCCCCCGAGGAATACGCCAACGAACACGCTATACCCATGCCCCTGCCGGCGGGCTCGATGCTGCTCTTCCACGGTCTGCTCTGGCACACGTCCAGAGGCAACAGCACCGACCACGTCCGCCGCGCCTTCATCGTCTCGTACCAGGAAGCCACGTCGCGAGCCGACGTTGGGCAGCGCAAGCTCATCCGGCCTGCTCCCAAAGCGAACGGTGCGGCGCAGGAAAACTGAGTCCTGTCTCGCGGCAAGTACGGGGCAAGCTTGCCGCGGGAGTGACGATGTTGGATACAGGGAAGATACGGGATCTGGGCAACCTTGTTGTGCAGACTCCTAGCGTGTAGGGCGTGGGCTTGTCTTCCACTCCGGCTGCTATCGGATGAGCGCATGTTAGATAGGTTCTTGCGCAAGCGGACATGGCAGCGTCCAAAGTTGCTCTCGCGACGGGTAGTTCCCCACCATACGGAATCACCTTGTGAAATCGGATATCTTGCGCTACTACACGAGGCACACCGCGCTTACCGACCCCGGTGAATTTGTCGAGCATCTCAATGCTCTGCCGGTGGAAATGGGCGCATTGCATGCGGCGCTCGGCGGCCTGCTGATTCACATCTGGAGAATTCAGAGAGACCACCCCGAACTACTGTCGGAACGGTCAGACGAGATCAAGATCCGTCATGTCCGGCGCTTGCTTGAAGCGCTGCTCGCAATGGATGAGCGCCCGCTCACCGTTTCTCGTGATGAGGAGTGTCGTCTGATTGTCGATTGCCGTCACTTCGCGGCAATGTTTTGCGCCGTCCTGCGCCAGAGGGGGATACCGGCGCGCAGTCGCTGGGGATTCGCCACCTATCTTGACACGACGCACTATCAAAACCACTGTCTCTGCGAATACTGGAGCGCCAAAGAGGGCCGCTGGGTGTTGGAGGACCCCGACCTCCAGCGGCACGATGTATTGCCGGACCAGTTCATTACAGCGGGTCGTGCCTGGCAGATGTGCCGTGAGGATCCAAACAACGGCGCCCTTTTCGGTATTGGCCGTCATCCGCGTGGGCAAGGGTTAGCCAAAGTCCGTGGCATGCTGGTAAGCGACTTCGCGGCGCTCAATGGCTTCGAGATGCTTTCCGATGACTGGTGGGGGATGCACTTGAAGAACAACAAGGATGTGACGAAAGCCGATACTGCTTTACTTGACCGCACAGCTGCTTTGGCATTGACGGATTCCGCCTTCGAAGATCGACGACTACTATTTGGGAGTAGCGCAGAGCTACGCGTGCCGGACTTTGTCGAAACACACGCCCCGTTCGGTAACCGGCATGTTAGCATTGAGTGGCGAAACGAAGCCTGAACGGGTCTTATTCGTTCAAACGATTGGAATCTGCAAGCGTTCGCAACCGCCTACATCGGGTCATGGCGTCGCCCATAGCGGCGCACCTAGTCATTTCTTGTAGCCTCACGGCGTGCACTCCCCCACAAAGGAACCGGACCTCCTCTCGAATGAGCCTCCCAAACCACAGGAGTATGCCACCATGAAGATCACGTCAGTCGAGACCTTTGCCGCGCCGATCGCATCGCGCGACGTGCTTATCGTGAAAATCAATACCTCCGAGGGTATCAGCGGTATCGGCGAGGCGTATCCGGTGGGGCCGAACCGGGCGGTGGCGGCCGCAATCGACGACTTTGCTGATTGGATCGTGGGCAAAGACCCGCGCGACATCAACGCCATCTGGTACCACATGTACGTGCACTCGCGCTTTCCCGGCGGCTCTGTGATAAACGCTGCCATTAGTGGCATCGACCACGCACTGTGGGACATCAGCGGCAAGGCGGCGGGGCAGCCGGTGTACCGCATGCTCGGCGGCAAGTGCCGCGACCGCATTCGCGTCTACCAGGGTTGCGGCGGGGCCACGCCGGAAGACTGCGCGAAAAACGCAAAGTCGCTCGTGGCGAAGTACGGCTACACCGCGCTCAAGATGGCGCCGCATCCGCCCAACGCCAGCCAGATGTCGTGGAACTCAGTGGTAGCCGCGGCCGGCGAGCGCATCGCCGCGGTGCGGGAGGCCGTGGGGCCGGACGTGGACATCGGGCTTGATCCCCATGCGAAGATCTTTGAGCCGGCCCGCGCCTTGGAGATGGCGGCAGCGGTGGCGCCCTCGCAGCCGTTCTTCTTCGAGGAGCCGCTGCGGCCGGAGAATATCGATGCCCTGGCGTGGTTCGCGCAGAAGTCGCCGGTTCCCGTCGCCACCGGCGAGATGCTCTATATGTCGTTCGGCTTTCGGGAATTGCTGGAGAAGCAGGCGGCGACCATCATCCAGCCTGACATCTGCGTGTGCGGCGGCCTGACCGAGATGCGCAAGATCGCGGCGTTGGCGGAGGCGCACTATGTGAAGGTCGCGCCGCATAACCCGCTGGGGCCCGTGGCGACTGCCGTAAACGTGCATTTTGCCGCCGCGACCCACAACTTCATCATCCTGGAATACCACGCCGACGATGAGTCGCCGCGCAAGGACATTCTGGATGAGCCGGTCAAGCTGCGGGACGGGTATCTGGAGATACCGGAAAAGCCCGGCTGGGGCATCGAATTGAACGAGGACTACGTGCGCGGCCAGCCAATTCGCTCCTGGCACCGGCCGTTCGACGTGAATCCCGACGGTTCAGCGGCGTTTATCTAGACTGAATGGCACAAACGAGAGCAAGCTCGAGCTTGTATGCCGATAGTGAGGAAATCGCTTTAACGCGGGGTAGCGGTGTGGGCAAGGAGAGATGGATGTTTCGCAAGCCAGTCATTCAGAGCGGCCCTCACCCCTTCTTCCGGTAGAGCACTATCACCGTACAAGGAGACGAGATTACACGCTCGTGCCCAAAGTTCGGCATCATGGGACTGGCGTGGCTGTTTGGCAAAGTACGCAGTCTTCGACAGGAGCCACGTGGATAGCTCCTGTATAGAGAGCGCCTCATCGAGGTAGTGCTGCACTCTATCGCTTACAGACTCAGGCGAATCTGACTTCATGCCTTCTACTCGCATGGATGATCCTACGTTTTAGGACGGTGAAACCAGTCCTAGTACGTCGCCCGGCCGCCGCTGATGTCGAATACGGCTCCCGTGCTGAACGAGCATTCCGCCGACGCCAGCCACGCCACCAGCGCCGCTACCTCGCTGATCTCGCCGCTGCGCTTCATGGGGATGCGCGCCAGCAGCATGTCCATTTGCGCCGCCGTGGTCTGCTCCCAGATGGGTGTGCGCACCACCGCGGGCGTGAGGCAGTTCACGCGGATGCCGGTCTCGGCCAGTTCTTTGCCCAGTGACTTCGTCAGGCCGATGACGGCGGCTTTGGTAGCGGAATAGGGCACCATGTTGGGGTTGCCCTCTTTGCCAGCGATGGACGCCATATTCACGATGCGGCCGTACCCGCGGGCGAGCATGTAGGGAATGGCCTGCTGGCAGAAGAGGTACGTGCCGCGCAGGTTCACCGCGTAGACGCGGTCCAACTCGCTCACCGGCAGTTCCCAGAGCGGTGCGGTGTTGCCGATGATGCCGGTGTTGTTGACGAGCACGTCGATGCGACCCCAGGCATCCATGGCCTGCGCTACGGCGCGCTCAGCGGTATTCTCCTCGGCTGAGTCGCCGGCAACAGCCAGCGCCTCGACGCCTTGCGCCGCGAGGCCCGCCACCGCTTGCTCGGCAACCGCGCCGTCAATGTCAGTGATGAGCAGCCGCGCCCCCTCGCTCCCCAGCCGCTCCGCAATGCCCAAGCCAATGCCGCTGCCGGCGCCGGTGACGATGGCTACGTGGTCCTCAAACCGCGGCAATGGAACTTCCTTTCGTTACTGATCTGATCTCACCTCGCAGGAGAGGTCTCGATTGAACGAACCCCCAGCGATCTACTCTGCGTTCACTATTGTAGCGGAGCAGGCGCGCTGTATCTCGAAGCTTCCCGCCGCTCGCACGCCGATCCGCGCTTGTGGCAGAGGTATCCGCTGGAAAACCGGACGCTCTCGCAACGTGGCTGGGCGACTACCATTGAGTGCGGCCATCCGGCTGTACGCAGGGGAAGGAGAGTCAGTCGTGCAGACTCACTTACGTCGTTGGGGCACGACATGTCGCGCCCTTACTCCCTACCCTTGCGTGTCAGTGACCGAGCTATCGTACCGTCACTCCGGCGAAAGCCGGAGTCCAGGGATGGAGCAGGATGAACATTGCAGGAACGAGTGACGAGGTAGACGCGTTTATTGAAGAGGAAGATGGATTCCCGCTTTCGCGGGAATGACGGAAAGAAACGCGCTCTAGGCCTTGTAAAAGCGGACCGGCAACGGATTTTGTGAACGAATTAGTCAACACGTACAGGAAAGACGGAAAGAGACGCGCTCTTGGCCTTGTAAAAGCGGACCGGCAACAGATTTTGTCAACGAATTAGCCAACACATACAGGAAAGACGGACACAGTCTGCACGACGATGACGGCCAAGAGTTACGCGAGAACGACGGACTCAGTCTGTTTCCGTTCTGATCTGACCTAGACTTTAGTAGCGCGGGGGCTTGTCACCAATGCTGTCGCATTAAGTTTTCGCCTTGGGTTTGCTAGGGCGGCTTATGTTGCTAAGGTGATTGAAACTCAGTTCTACTGCCGTAGGGGCACGATATATCGTGCCCCTACCCGTTTGACAAACCAAGTGGTGACCACCTAACAATTGCCTGCGACTTTAATGCGACACTATTGGGGCTTGTCCCCCGCTCTTGGCGGGATCCATCTTGGTGAAGGGAAGAAAATGGATACCGCGACCCTTGGCGGTGGAGAGCTTTCGCGGGAATGACATGCCAGGCCCCAGCGCACTCTCGCCTGGCTGGCGGACCACGAAGCACCCTGCCATCTGTTGACGAGAGCGAAACCCGCTTAGTACCATGAAGTAGGTCGCGCTTGCGGCGACCGCCTTGGGGAATCGTCTAATGGTAGGACAGTGGATTCTGGATCCATAAGTCCAGGTTCGAATCCTGGTTCCCCAGCCAGTTTCAAGCCCCTTTCGTATTTTGCGGAAGGGGCTTTACATTGTTACCCAAGTTCGTGCGGTAAAGGCTGCCATCAAGGAGTCTAGGAATGAAAGATAGCGCTCGGTATGCCAAGATCGTCGAGTGGTCTGAGAAAGACCAATGTTACGTAGGGAGCGCGCCGGGCTTGATATTTGGTGGGTGTCATGGCGACGACGAAAGGCAAGTGTTCGCAGAGCTTTGCCAGATCGTTGACGAGGTCATCCACCTCTATCGAGCTGACGGAAAGCCGCTACCGCCAGCCACCGCCGGGTGCGACATTGCAAACAGGTTGGAAACAATCGTTGAAACGGCCAGCCGATAGCGCTTCCATCCCTGTGCATGTGTACCGCTTCCACCTTTTCCCAGTCCTAGCCACCTCTTCTAATCGATAGTCTCGCTCTATCTAGTGCACGGGAATACCTACTACCCTCTCGCAATGTCCGTCGGCAGCAGCGGCACGGTGGTCGTGCGGCCCCAGACGCGCACCTGGCGGAAGCCTTCCGCGTACGGCGTGCCGACTTGCAGGCCGCGGTACTTCGCCACCGTGACCATCGAATCGATGTAATCGATGTTGTCGTGTTCCATAAGCCAGGCATACTGGCTCTCGTGGCACGCGAGCATCTGGCGCTTGGTCTCGATAGTCTCGCTGATGTCCACCCACATTTCCGGCAGAAAGTCCACGCCCAATAGTGTATCCATGTGGAAGATGGGCACGAGCTGCGCGGGGTTTGCTTGCTTTGACTCCAGATGGGGTATGGTGGCATCAAAGCTTGCTTTCAGCACGAGTTCGGCCACCAGGCGGTGGTCGTCCATGTAGTCGTTGGGCGAGTGGGTGATGATGACGTCCGGCTGGGCCTCACGCACGGCGTCGACCAAACGCGCCAGCGCCTGGTTGGTACTCTGGCGCACGTCGGCGTCGTCGATGTCGAGCCATTGGAAGTCCGCGCCGATCACCCTGGCGCTGTTGATGGATTCCTGCTTGCGCACCTCTTTCAGTTCCGGCGGCATAATCTCCACGTGACCCAAGCCGCCATTGCACACGTAGCACATGGTTACGTGGTGTCCCTGCTGTGCATATTTCGCCAACGTGCCCGCGCAGAGCAGCTCGATGTCGTCAGGATGCGCGCCGATTGCCTGCACCCGCATGGTTTCGCTCCTTCTTACATTGGGAATGTCGTAGTCGTCTCTACGGTATCATAAGAACTAAGGGCGTTCAGCCCGAGAGGCGCCGGCGCGCGACTGCAGATGGCTGGTTGCGGCGCTGTTGAGGTCTTGGGCCCTCGTGGCAAGGCGAATAGCCCTCTCATTCCGACCCTCTGACCAAGGAGAGGGGGCAGATTTGGCGCATCTTAGCGGAAAATCGTTGAGGGGTCTGTCCAGGGCGTGGGCGTTTACTGCCCTTACGTTTGAGAGCACACTGAGTACCCACCGGCTGCGGAGATGATTGATTCGAGCGTTCATGACATCCCTGCGCAAGCGCGCGACCTGTGCCGGCCACGCACGATGCGGACGCTGCTGCGTCAGGTGGACTTGCGCCTGAGCCGCAAGCTCGGCCAACACCTGCTGGCAGATGCCGGCGTGTTGCGGGCTATTATGCGCCACGTGCGGCAGGGAGAACATGGTCAAATCCTGGAGATTGGGCCCGGCCTCGGCAGCCTGACGGTCTGTCTCGCGGAGGCGGCCGAGCGGGTTGTGACCGTGGAAATCGACGCCCGCATGCTGGCGCTCCTGGACGCCACGCTCGCGTTTTACCCAAATGTAGAAACGGTGCACCAGGACGCGGTGGCGTTCGATCCGCAGCCGTACTTTGGCGCGGAACCGTATATGCTGGCGGCCAATCTGCCGTACAGTGTGGCGACGCCGGTGATCAGGCAACTGGCGGCACATCCGGCGGGACCACAGCGCATGGTGGTGATGCTGCAACGCGAGGTGGCGGAGCGGGTCTGCGCGCAGCCTGGTGAGATGAGTTATCTTTCCCTACTGGTGCAGACTTACGCGAAACCAGAATTCCTCTTTGGCGTACCGTCCCAGGCGTTCTTTCCGCCGCCGCAGGTGGATTCCGCCGTCGTGGAGGTGGTCAGGCGCGATGAGCCATATTTTCCCGCGGCAGCCATAGATGACGTGCTGCGCCTGGCGCGCGCGGGCTTTGCCCAACGCCGCAAGCAGGTGCACAATTCCGTGCGGTCGCTGCTGCGCATAGATGACGGACTCATGTGTGAACTGCTGGCAGAAGCAGGGATTGCCCCGCAATGCCGCCCGCAGGAGCTCTCGCTCGCCGCCTGGTTCGCTCTGTATCGAGCGGTACAGGCAGACGGCCTGCAGATTGGGGGTTGAAAACGCCGAATCTGAGATGATGCTAGCGCGCGTAGGGCAGAGGCGGGGGACAAGACCTGGCGCTACATACGGAGGCCACGCGAATAGGAGACAAAGGGTCTAATCGGACAAGGCGGTTTTTTGAATCGTCATTCCCGCGAAAGCGGGAATCCATCCTGGCTCCGTGCGACCACCCTAGACTCCGGCATTTGCCGGAGTGACGGATGCGGCGTCTAGCTCTTGTCATCAAATGAACGACGAAGAGCGGGGGACAAGCCCCCGCGCTACATACGGAGGCCACGCGAAAAGGAGACAAAGGGTCTAAACGGACAAGGCGGGGTGTTGAATCGTCATTCCCGCGAAAGCGGGAATCCATCTTGGCTCCGTGCGACCACCCTAGACTCCGGCATTTGCCGGAGTGACGAATGCAGCGTCTAGCTCTTGTCATCAAGTGAACAGCGAAGAGCGGGGGACAAGCCCCCGCGCTACATACGGAGGCCACGCGAATAGGAGACAAAGGGTCAAATCGGACAAGGCGGGGTTTTGGATCGTCATTCCCGCGAAAGCGGGAATCCATCCTGGCTCCATGCGACCACCCTGGACTCCGGCATTCGCCGGAGTGACGGATGAGGCGTCTGGCTCTTGTCATCAAGTGAACAGCGAAGAGCGGGGGACAAGCCCCCGCGCTACACTCTCCAGTCCCCTCTCCCAGTGGAGACCTTTGCGTAACCCTCGCCATAGCGAGGTAGTTCCCTCTCCCCGTGGGAGAGGGTTAGGGTGAGGGGAAAACCAGAAACAGGCATTCATAACGGTTCGTCCAGGCATCACTATGTCTCAAGCATCGAAAGAGCCCACCCGCTGGCTTATCGTCGGGCTGGGCAATCCAGAGATGAAATACGCCGCCAACCGGCATAACGCGGGCTTTCACGTGCTTGACCGCATTGCAGCCAAGACCGGCGTCTCGATTACCGACAGGCGCTTTCAGGGTTGGTTCGGCAGAGCGGCGGTGGGGCCGCACGCCATGCTGCTCCTCAAACCGACCACTTTCATGAACGCCAGCGGTGAGGCCGTAGCCAAAGCGGCGAACTTCTACAAGATTCCTGCCGGGCAGGTAGCGGTGGTCTACGACGACATTGACCTCGAGTTTGCGCGGCTGCGTCTCCGCGCGGGGGGTAGCCATGGCGGGCATCGCGGGGTAGAATCGGTGATTGCGGCCTTGGGCACCCGTGACTTTCCGCGCGTGCGCATCGGCGTGGGACGTCCCCCGGCGGGCGTAGACCCAATTGAGTACGTGCTCAGTGACTTTTCGCCTGAAGAACAACCAGAGATCGAGAAGACGGTAGATCAGGCCGTGGAAGCTGCGCTAAGCCTGGTTACGGAGGGCTTGGACAAGACGATGACGCGGTTCAACAGCCGTGTGAATGCGGTCGATGTGCCAAATGCTTGCAAGAGGCCGCAGCCGATTGAGACGCCAAAGGGGTAACTCCATCCGTCACTCCGGCGGAAGCCGGAGTCCAGAGTGGCGACGAAGATGGATTCCTGCCCCGGATCGTGGTGCGGGGCAGGCTTTGCGCCGGAATGACATAATCGATGGCTACCCAGTCGACCAAATGGCAATTTAGGGACGGGAACCTTCAGCGCTTCTTGTGGATCTATTCGTGAATGACAGGTATGGATCCTCGCGAGAGGTTGCACCGCAGCAACGTACCCGGTGGGCACGTAGGGGATTTCTCACCTATAGGAATCGTACCCGATGAATCTTGATGGTATTCGCGCGCTTCTCGCTCCGTTGCCGTGGGCGGAGGCGACACGCAGCGCGTTGCATTTGCAGCAATCGCAGCCGGTGTCTGTGCGTGCCGGCGCGCGGCCGGTGCTGGCCGCGCTCGCTCAGCAGCACGCCACGCAGCCGTTGCTGGTGTTGTGCGCCGATCGCGACCGGGCGCACCGCTTCTACCAGGAGTTGTGCTCGTGGTCGCCGCGGCCGTCGAACGTGCTCTTCTATCCCGAGCTCGACTACCTGCCCTATGAGAACTTGCCGCACTTCTCCAGCACGTTGAGCGCGCGCATTGCGGTGCTCGGCACTCTGCTGGCGGGTCAGAGTGCCAACCTGCCGGCCGGAGAGAATCCGGTCGTCGTTACCTCGGTGCGGGCCCTGTTCGAGCGGCTGCCGTCGCCGGCGGAATTGGGCGAACACGTGCTCGTGCTGGCGCCGGGCCAGCGCACCGATCCGGCGGCGCTGAAGCACCGGCTGGCCCGCTTTGGCTACGAGCCCATGCCGCAAGTGGAAGAGCCCGGCACCTTCACAGGACGCGGCGGCATTGTGGATATTTTCCCGCCCTCGGAAGACCAGCCTATGCGCGTAGAATTCTTCGGCGACGAGATCGAATCGGTGCGGCCGTTCAACGTCTCCACGCAGCGCAGTACCGCCCAGCATACGGCGCTTTCCATCCTGCCGGCCAACGAGGTGCCGACGTGGCGCAGCACCGACTTCGCCGCTGAAGTGCGCGCGCTCGACCGCGGCGGCCTGCGACCGGAGGTGCGCGAGCAATGGCAACGCCACCTGCGTCTGCTGGAAGAGGGTGTCTATTTTGAGCATGCGTCGTTCTATACGATGCCCTTTCTCGAACACAACTTGCTGCACTACCTGCCGGACGGTCTCCTGCTGGCGGAGGATGCCGCCAACCTGCAGGACGTTGCCAACGCCCTGGAAGCGCAAACTGCCGAGCGGAAGCGGCGGCTGATTGCGGGAGGCGAACTCTCCGCCGACTGGCCGGAATCCTACCATGCGTCCGCCACGGTGCAGGCGCAGATGAGCGCCTATGCCGTGCTGGACGTGGGCGACCAGAGCGAGGAAAAGAGCGACGGGCTCGACACCCTGCCCACTTTCGCCGGCCGCCCGGGACGGCTCGCCAAAGGAGTTGGCAGCTTCAGCGAGCAGGGCATGCGCGTGGTGTTGGCAACTACCCAGCTTGAGCGCGTGACGGAAATCCTGCTGGAATACGACCTCGCGCCCACCGTGCTCGATACACTTGAGACGGCCCCGCCACCGGGCAGCGTCAGCGTGGCGTCGCTTTCACTGGCGGAAGGCCTCCGCTGCGAGCACGCGGGACTGCTGGTGCTCTCGGACGCCGAGATCTTTGGCTGGAAACGGCCGCCCACGGCGGCCCGCCTGCGGCCCTCCGTGCGGGGCCAGCGGCTCTTGGACGAGCTTCAAGTCGGCGACCACGTCGTGCACGTGGATCACGGCATCGGGCGCTTCGCCGGCATCCAGCGCATGCCCGGACCCTCCGGCGAGCGTGAATACCTGGTGCTGGAGTTCGCCCGCGACGACCGCATCTACGTGCCCACCGACCACATGGACCGGGTGGAGAAATACGTCGGCATGGGCGAGCGCGTGCCCAGTCTCTCGCGCCTGGGCACCCAGGAGTGGCAGCGCGCCAAGCAGCGCGCACAGCAGTCGGTGGCGGACATGGCCCACGACCTGGTGGACGTGGCCGTGGCCCGCGAGTCCGAACCCGGCCACGCCTTTGCCGCCGACACCGACTGGCAGCGGCAGCTCGAGCAGGCCTTCCCCTACGCGGAGACACCGGACCAGGAGAAGGCTATCACGGATGTAAAAGGCGACATGGAGCAGCCGAAGCCCACGGACCGCCTCATCTGCGGCGACGTCGGATTCGGCAAGACCGAGGTGGCGATCCGCGCCGCATTCAAGGCGGTCATGGACGGCAAGCAGGTTGCCGTGCTCGTGCCGACGACCGTGCTCGCGCTGCAGCACTATGAGACGCTGAGCAGCCGCCTGCGGCCGTTTCCGGTGCGGGTGGGTCTGGTGAGCCGCTTCCGCACACCGAAGGAGATCAAGAAGCACCTGGCAGACCTCGGCACCGGCCGGCTCGACATTGCCGTTGGCACGCACCGCTTGCTCTCGAAAGACGTGGAATTCAAAGACCTTGGCCTCGTCATCGTCGATGAGGAGCAGCGCTTCGGCGTGGCGCAGAAAGAGCACTTCAAACAACTGCGCAAGCAGGTGGACGTGCTGGCGCTCTCCGCGACGCCGATTCCGCGCACGCTGCACATGGCGCTGGCGGGCATTCGCGATCTCAGCGTCATCGAGACTCCGCCGCCCAACCGCCTGGCGGTCAAGACCTACGTCACCGCGTTCGATGACGACCTGGTCCGCGACGCCATCCAGCGGGAACTCAACCGCGGCGGACAAATCTTCATGGTGCACAACGACATCGAGACGATTTACTCACTGGCCTACCACATACGGGAGTTGGTGCCGACGGCGCGGGTCACCGTGGGCCACGGCCAGATGGAATCGGACCGCCTGGAAAAGGTGATGCACGAATTCGTGCAGGGCGAGTACGACATTCTGGTGAGCACCACCATCATTGAGAACGGCCTGGATATCCCGCGCGTGAACACGCTCATCGTCAATGACGCCTGGCGCTTTGGGCTGGCGCAGCTTTACCAGTTGCGGGGCCGCGTGGGCCGCGCCGACGTACAGGCCTATTCCTACTTTCTCTACAACCCGGTGAAGCAACTCTCGGAAGAGGCTGAGAAGCGGCTGGACGCCATCATGGAAGCTACGGAGTTAGGCGCGGGCTTCAAGATCGCATTGCGCGACCTGGAAATTCGCGGCGCGGGCAACCTGCTGGGATCCGAGCAGCACGGCTTTGTGAATGCCGTGGGTCTCAACCTCTACACCAAAATGCTCCAGCAAACGGTGCAGTCCATGCTCGGCCAGCAGCCCAAAGCAGACTTGCCGCCGGAACAGGCGCTGGAATCTGTGGTGGACCTGCCGCTGGCCGCGTACATACCGGACGAATACGTCGGCGGCGTGGGCACCAAGATGAAGCTCTACCAACGGGCGGCTGCCCTGAAATCCCGGGCGGAGACCGAGGGGCTTGCCGAAGAACTCCGCGACCGGTTCGGCCCACCGCCGCCGGCAGTCAAGAACCTCCTGGCGCTCTTGCGGCTGCGCGCCCGAGCCGCTGAGAACGGCATTCTCTCCGTGGCCTTCGAGGACGACATGCTCGTCATTCGCTTCCGCGAGGAGCGTGTATTCGACCGCATGCGCATATTCAAGGAGTTCGGCACCGACGTGCGTCTGACCCGCAACGTGGTCCGCTGGCACGTGGGCCGCCGGGAAGAACAGTGGCGCGACGGGCTGGATAGTCTGCTCGATATGCTGTTGGAATCGAAGGTGCTGGTGGGGACGTAAGGGTAGCGTACTATGGCAAAACAGCAACTTAACCATCTTGAAGACATCCGCAGAGAGTCAGAGCAAATAATGGAGTTCGTACAGGACATGACTCTTGCTGCTTTTGTCAGCGATGTAAAGACCCAATATGCAGTGCGACTTGCACTCGCCCACATTGGTGAAGCTGTTAAGCGTTTACCGGAGACACTAACAATCCAACATCCTGAAATACCCTGGAAGCAGATAGCTGGAATGCGAGACCGTTTGGTGCATGAATATGCTACCGTGGATGTAGGCATAGTTTGGCGAACGGCGACGACAAGCGTGCCGGAATTAGCGAAAGCGGTTTCCACAATCCTTCGAGGGGAAACGCAATGAAGGCCATAAAGATACTGACACGTGATACTGCCTTGCGGATACTTGAGGCGCATCGCGGGGAACTCAAGCGCCTTGGCGTGGAGAAGATCGCGCTCTATGGGTCGGTGGCACGCAATGAAGCCACGCCGCAGAGCGACGTGGATGTTCTCGTGGAATTGGCCGATGCGTTTCTGACGCTGGAAGGCTATATGGATCTCTGCTTCTACTTGGAGGAGCTTTTTGAGCGTCACGTGGACGTAACGACGTTTCGCAGCATCAAGCCGCACATGCGCGACCGTGTACAGGCCGACGCTGTGTATGCTGAATTGCGGGAAGAGGCGGCGGCTGGTTCCGGTTCCTGATTTAAAAGAAACCTCTGGCGAATCTGTCTCAAGCTTAACGAAAAGACACCCGGGTTGAATGCCCGGGTGTTTCTTTGTCTTGTCACAGACGTCGCATTAAGTCCTATCTTATTCGTGTTAATAGTATACCACCTTGACGGTACGCGCACACATTTGCCGTAATTTTGGGGTCCTCTTGACGGTTTCTTTATGGATTCTGCCGGAGGGGTATACTAGCTGTTTCGTGGCCTGCATAAGCGGCAGGCTGCCGCAATCCCATGGTTAGTAGCTGCGGCCGCAGTGTGCGCCACGCATCGGATTTACTCTCACCCCGGCCCTCTCCCGTCAAGGGGGAGGGGGTAAGCATTGCATCAGAGAGGCATGTGCACGCGACCGTCATTCCGGCGGAGGCCGGAATCCAGAGGTGGGGTTGAAGGTGGGATCAAGCGGAAGAACCGGATTCACCCTCACCCCGGCCCTCTCCCGTCAAGGGAGAGGGGGTAAGCATTGCATCAGAGAGGCAAATGCACGCGTCCGTCATTCCGGCGGAGGCCGGAATCCAGAGGTGGGGATCTGGGTGGATATTTGCGGAAGAACCGGATTCACCCTCACCCATCGAGGGAGAGGGAGAAAGAAGAGGTAGGTTCCGGCGGATAAATGCCTGGTCCGAAGGTGGGCTGGCGCAGAAAGGTGTGATGACACAAAAAGGTGGGATGACGAAGATAGGACGTCACAGATGCGACAACGGAGATGGGGCGATGAAGATGGCAAGACTAGGAAGGGACGACGAGGAGAAGGGTGGTCGAACTGAGAAGGAGTGGCGCACCTGTTGTGGGGGAAGAGGCGGAGAAGCACAGCTCATTGGGAAGGGAGGGATGAACCCAAGTAGACGAGTGGCAAGGGATATCAGGCACATCAGGGATCTTGCGAATGGCGTCACCTTTGTAAGCGGCGCTGCGTTTTGACCACGGAAGAGGGTTGTTTCTAAAGAGCAACGACAGCAAATTCAGGAGGATGCACTATCGCAGTTAGTCAAAAGACCTACCACATTGTCCGTCGGCAGCTAGGCGCGCACTGGCACCTCATCGCGGGCATTGTTGCGCTTGTCATCGTCAGCACGGGTGTGAGTCTTATCTCGCCGCTGCTCCTCAAGCGCCTCTTTGATGAGGCCATTCCCGCCGGGAACGTCGCGCTGATCGTACCGCTCCTCGTAGGGATTGTTGTGTTTCCCTTGATTACGATGGCGCTCGGGGCGGTGCAGAACTACCTGCGCGCCAGCATCGGGGAGGCGGTCTCGCAATCGCTCCGGCAGGCGCTCTTCAATCACATGTTGTACGTGCGGATGCGAAACCTGGAGCAGATCACAAGTGGACGCATCATCCGCACGATTACCAAAGTGTGCGGCGAAATTGGCGAGGTATACGTGACCAACGAATTGCTCCCGATATTCACGAATGCCGCTCTCCTGCTGGGGACGCTGGGTGTGATGTTCTACTTGAACATCCGCTTGCTGCTCGTAAGTCTCATCGTTTTCCCGCTTTCTTGGGGGCTCGTGCATCGGATGCGGAATTACGCGGAAGGGCTGGACCGCGAATTGATCAAGCACAGGGAACACGGCATGAACTACCTGCTTGACGTGATCCCCGGCATGCGCGCGCTGCGCGCGGGTTCCGGCGAGCAGTACGAGACCGGACGGTGGGTGGAATGGCTCAAGGCCGATTGGAGAATCAAGGCGAAAACCATTACCTTCCACAATCTGACCCGCGTGTTGCCCGTGGACCTGATCCAGAACGTCGGAGTCGGACTCGTGTACGGCTACGGCGCGTACGAGGTTATCAACGGTCGGTTGAGCGTCGGTGGACTGGTGGCCTTCATCATCTATGTTCCGCGCGCGTACACGGCGTTTGAGACCATCTTGGACGGCCACATTAGCACCGGCCAGGCGAAGGCCGCTGCCGAGAGGATTGACTCGTTGCTCAGCTTGCCCTGCGAGGACACGCCGCCTGCCGCGCAGGACGCGGTGCGCGGCCTGCCACTGGTAGGTGACAAGATGAGGAGCAAGTCAGTTAGGGTGGAATCGAACCTGCGTGAGGCTCAGCCGGTCGGACAAGTGCCGCAAGAGCCAACTGCGCAATCATCGCAAGTTTTGCACGCATCCATTCGTACTTCGACAGGCTCAGCGCGAACGGATGCTGACCCGCGGGTGACTGCCAAGGATTCAGCAGGTTCGGCACGAACGGATGCTGACACGTCAGTGCCTGGCAAGGACACAGCCGGTACTAGCGGTGCCGCCATTGAATTCTCCAATGTCTGTTTCGACTACGGCCGTGACGGCTTCGGCTTGGACGACGTTTCCTTTTGCGTCGCACCCGGCGCCTTTATCGGCATCGTGGGACCGAGCGGCGGCGGCAAGAGTACGGTCTTCGATCTCTTGCTGCGCTTCTACGAACCCCGCTCGGGCGCAATTCGCGTGGACGGCACGGATATCGCGTCGTTGCCGCTGCCGCTCCTGCGCGAGATGATCGGGCTCGTACCGCAGGATGTCTTTCTCTGGAATGACAGCATCTACGCCAATCTCGTTTACCCTGCTCGAGACGTGTCGCGAGAGCGTGTGATTGAGGCGGCTAGGGCGGCGCAACTTCACGACTTCGTCGAGTCGCTGCCGGAGGGTTACGAGACACACGTCGGCGAGCGCGGTTTGGCCCTCTCCGGCGGCGAGCGCCAGCGCCTCGCGCTCTGCCGGGCAATCCTGGAACAACCCCAGATCCTGCTATTGGACGAAGCCACATCCGCCCTGGACGCGCTCACCGACCAAAAGGTGCGCACGGCCCTGGAGACGGCGCGGCGCGGCAGGACCACCATCGTCGTGGCGCACCGGCTGGTAACCGTGATGAGCGCAGACAACATCCTGTTGCTCGACGAAGGAAGGCTGATCCAGGAAGGGGCGCCCCAAGCGCTGCTCGCGCAGCCGGGTCTCTTCCAGGACCTCTATGAAGCGCAGAAGCTGTAAAGGCACGCAGCAGCGAATTACCTCGTCAAATCTGCCTGCTGTAACTCGATCGACCTGTACATGACTGGACAACGTCCGGGCTTGTCCTATACTGAACACATGTCAACGCAAACCAACATGATTCGCCAAGTACGCGCACACCTGCTGTTGTGGGACTGGAGACTCTTTGCGTTCATTTTCCTCTTTCTCGCACTGCCGGGAATATATCAGCTTTATCGCGTTCACCTGGTCGGCAATGCCATCCCGGATCCTGGCGCTTTGGCGATTGTGGCCCAGTGGCAGTTCGTCAATCTAGTGATTGAAGTCTTCCAGGAAGCGACGATTCTTGCCATCTACTTCTTCGTCGGCAGTCGCATAGCGAGCAGCGCCGTGGTGCAGTTGGATCGTCTGAAGAGTGTCCTTGTATTCATATTCGTCATCTCCACCGTCTTCGCCGTGGCCGCTTTTGCCTTCCGCGGCAATTTCGTCGAGATCGTTGCTACGCCTGAGGCAATTCAAGCGGAAACGAGAGACTTTCTAGGCATCACCGTTCTAGGCACGCCGTTCGTTCTTCTATTCGCGGCGGCAATGGTCATCTTGCAAGCGTTGAACAAGAGAGCGCTGATTCTGGGTATGGCATTTCTCAACGTTGTGGTCAGATTCGCCTTCGATAGTCTTTTTTTCGGCGGGTATGCCTTTTCGTTGGGAGCCGGCGTGATCGGCGTCGCCTGGTCATCTATCTTGGCCAGCATATTGCTGTTCGCGGTCGCAATGTACGCGCTGCTGACCACCATGGGAGTCTCTGCATCGGCACTCTTAGCTAAGCCGACGTTTCAGGACATCCGCACCTACGTCGGAGTAGGCGCGGGTAGTGGACTGGACAGTCTGATCAGGAACCTTGCCTACTTCGTGATGATCATCCGAATTGTCAACTCGATCGGTGCCGAAGAGATTGGGGGCTACTACCTGTCCATTCAGATATTTTGGAGCTTCATGCTGGTGCCGGTGCTGGCTTTCGCTGATTCAGCCAAGGCGCTGTTCGCAAACAACAGCGAGCAGATAGGACGAGTACGGCAACTTTGGCACACTTCGTTGATCGTTGTGGCCGTGATGATGGTAGTCTGGCTTCTTTTCGTGCCATTTTGGGAGATTGCCGCCAGGGCACTCAATCCGGACGAAGCTACGGTGGCCTACGCTACAACGGCATTTGCCGTGCTCTTCGTCCCGTACGTCTTGTTCTCGTTCAACACCGTGACGGACAGCCTATTCTACGGGCTCGGCAAGACCCGGTACATGGCCTATCAATCAATAATCACAAACGGAACGGTCTACGTTATCGCCTTTCTGCTCTACGTCTTGGGGTTGTGGGAGCCGGACTTCCTAAGCGTAATGCTGCTATTTGGCCTCGGTATCCTCGTCGACTCGATTTTGACCATGCTATTCGCGGTCAAGGCGCTGTATTTTGACCCCGCTCGCGAGCCAAGCGCTACTACTCCCAACATGCACGCGTCGCTTGAACAATAGGCTATAGAGCGTTTGCCGCAGCCAATCACTGCCCCGTATAATCACCGCAAGAACCCACCCCTTCACGCAATGCGAAAAGCCGCTCCCCATGCGCGTACTCATTACCGGCGTCACCGGCTTTGCGGGCAGCCATGTGGCGGATGTGTGCGTAGCGCGCGGGGCGGAGGTATGGGGCTTGACGCAAACGGCGGGCCCCCATCTCAATCTCGCGCACCTCGGCGAACGGGTTCATCTCTCCACTGCGGACATTGCCGATGGGCCGAGCGTGGATGCCGCCCTCGCCGACATCGCGCCTGATTGGGTCTTCCATCTGGCCGCTCAGGCCTACGTGCCCACCGCATGGGACGACCCGGCCGCGACGATCGCCACCAATGTCTTGGGGCAATTGAACGTCATCCTGGCCATGCAAGAACATGCTCCCCGGGCGCGGCTGCTCGTGGTGAGTTCGAGCCACGTCTACGGCATGGTGGATGAGCGCGACCAACCCGTGAACGAATCAACGCCTTTTCGCCCCGCCGACCCGTATGCCGTGAGCAAGGTGGCACAAGACATGCTGGCGTTGCAATACTGGCAGAGCCACGGGTTGCACAGCGTGCGGGTGCGTCCGTTCAACCACATCGGTCCGCGCCAAGCGCCGGACTATGTCGTCGCCCGCTTTGCGCGGGAGATCGCGCAGATGGAGGCAGGACTGATCCCGCCGGTCTTGAGAGTGGGCAACTTGAGCGCGAAACGCGATTTTACCGACGTGCGCGACGTGGCTAACGCCTACTGGCTTGCGCTTGAGAAAGGTATGCCCGGTGCGGTGTATGTCATCGGATCCGGCACGGCGCGGTCAATTGACGAGATGTTGCAGACAATGCTGGGCCTGGCGCGCGTAGACATTCAAGTGGAGACCGATCCGGCGCTGCTGCGGCCGGGCGACCTGCCGGTGTTGGAGGCGGATCCGGGGGCGTTCCAAGAGCAGGCCGGCTGGCAGGCCGCCATTCCTCTGGAGCGGACACTGGAAGACACCCTAAACTACTGGCGGGAACAGGTACGCGCCTCCTAGCACCGTGCACCCTGTGGTCTTGGCGCATAAGCCAACCTCCGCGTTTGTTCCCTCTCCTTTAGAGTCCGATACGTAACTGAGACCGGAGGCGAAGGTGTAACGCCTCTTCCTCGTGGCCCGGTTTCGCAAGGGTTGCCATCACGGGAGAGGGAATCATCTCGCTCCCCTACGTGGTATTGGGGTGAGGGCGAATCCACATCGGTGTACCATTGAGGTGGAAGGACACGCATCCAGCACTACGCGATGCCCTGAACATCGCACTGCCGCCACAGACAAGGAGCAGCCAAACCAGCATGGAACCCTCACCGATAAAATTCGGCACCGACGGCTGGCGCGCCATCATCGGCGCGGACTATACCGTGGATAACGTGCGCTTGCTGACGCAGGCGGTAGCCCAATACTGGCAAACGGCGCATCCGGCGGAGGCTGAGCGTGGCTTTGTCGTGGCTTACGACACCCGCTTCAACGCCGAGATGTTCGCCGCGGCAACGGTTGGGGTGCTGGCGGGCAACGGTATTCCCGTCGCGCTCACTGCCGCGCCGACACCTACGCCGGTCTTTGCCCACGAAATCGTGCACCGCCAGGCCGGCGGCGGCATCATGCTCACGGCGAGCCACAACCCCTTCGACTATCAGGGGTACAAGGTGCGCTCTGAATACGGCGGCGCAACCCCGCCGGAGGAACTGGCCGCGATTGAGGAAGTCCTCAGCACGCTGCACCCGCGCGACGTGCGCTCGCTGACGGTTACCCAAGCCGAGCAACAGGGGCTGTGCGTGCAGTTCGACGCGGCGCCCGCGTACCTGGCGCACATCGGCCGGTTGGTTGATCTCGAAGGTCTGCGCGCGTGGGACGGTACGCTGGTGGTGGACGCCATGTATGGGGCCGGCCGCGACTGGTTCAGCAATATCCTCCATCGCGGCTCCTCGGGGGTCTACGATCTGCACAACGAGCGCAACCCCATGTTCCCCGGCCTGCATAATCCGGAGCCGATTCCCGGCAACCTGCGGGACCTCTGTGGCCTTGTGCCCAGGATGGGCGCGCAATTGGGACTGGCTACCGACGGCGACGCCGACCGGCTCGGCGCCTGCGATGAAAAGGGCGGCTTCCTGAATCAGCTTACGGTCATGTCTTTGCTGGCGCTCTATCTCCTGGAAGTGCGCGGTCTGCGCGGACCAATTGTCAAGACGTTCACTTCCAGTACTATGCTCAACCGCCTTGGCGAGCGCTTCGATGTACTGGTGCACGAGACGCCCGTGGGCTTCAAGTACGTGGCCCCCAAGATGCTGGAGACCAACGCGCTCCTGGGCGGCGAGGAAAGCGGCGGCTACGCCTTTCGCGGCCACGTGCCGGAGCGCGACGGGATACTGGCGGGGCTCTTCCTGCTGGATTACGTGGTGCAGTCCGGGCAGTCGCCTTCGAAACTGGTGGAGCATTTGTTCGACATGGTGGGGCCGCACCATTACGACCGGCTCGACCTGGACTTCCCGCAGGAAGAACGCGCAAACATCGCGGCGCGCCTCCAAGCCTGCGAGCCGACGAAGCTCGCGAACGGCGAGGTCGTCAACCGCCGCACGGAGGATGGGTTTCACTTTACGTTGCAGGACGGCGCGTGGGTGTGCGTGCGCTTTTCCGGCACGGAACCCATCATGCGCATCTACGCCGAGGCGGAGAGCGAGGCGCGCGTGCAGGCGCTCATCCAGGCTGCACGGGCGCTGGCGGGTGTGTAAAGAATTGGCGGCAATTTCATGTCATTTCGAGGAGCGGAGCGACGAGAAATCTAAACTGCCAGCGCTTTCGATTCCGCGAAGTTGGCGAAGTCAGCGAATACTCGTCGACGCTGCGACCGGAATTGAAAACGTCAGGTAATTCGTTGACAGAATCTGTGACAACAATTGCTGGTTCTGCCTGCGAGTAAGACCCAATCAGATGTCATTCCGAACGGAGCGCAGCGGAGTGTCGAACCCTGTTCGCGGAATCTAAAGTACTGAGCCTAACAAACACGCTCGATGTGAATCCTAGATTCCTCGCTGCGCTCGGAATGACATGACCTTCCAACACGGTCGAGGAGACGGGAGATTCTGTCAACGAATTACTCAACATCTACCACTCCGAGGAGCCCTGTGGCAAGCTCGAAATAGACTGCGCATCGGGGAATCTGAGATGCGAGAACTCTAGATTCCTCGCTCCGCTCGGAATGACAGTCCTAAGCGCGCGTGGGTTGGAGACCGCATGATAGATAGACCGCAGGGCATATTCGTAACGCTCGAAGGGGTGGAAGGGTCCGGCAAGACCACGCAGGTGGAGCGGCTTGCCGACCGTCTGCGCCACGCCGGGCGTGCGGTGGTGACTACCCGCGAACCGGGCGGCACGCCCATCAGCGACCGCATTCGCGGCGTCGTATTGGACCAACAAAACGTGGAGATCCATCCCCACACCGAGGCGCTGCTCATGTGCGCCGCCCGCGCGCAACTGGTGCATGAGGTCATCCGACCGGCTCTTGCCCGTGGTGCTGTGGTGCTTTGCGACCGTTACAGTGATTCGACCTTTGCGTATCAGGGCTACGCCCGTGGGCAGGACCTGGCGACGCTGCGTTCGATTAATGCGTTTGCTACCGGCGGCCTGCTGCCCGAGCTGACGATTCTGCTCGATCTGCCCGTTGAGGACGGGCTGCAGCGTCGTTTCGGCGCTAGCGGCGACGGGTCGACTAATCGTATGGACAGCCTTGATCTTGATTTTCATCGCAGAGTCGCTGCCGGTTACCACGCCCTGGCCCAAGCCGAACCCGACCGCTGGCGATTAGTTGACGTGCAAGGCTCAATTGACGACGTAGCCGCGGCAATCTGGGCAATAGTTGCTCCTTGTTTGAATATTTCGTGATAGAGTCGACGCATGAGGATTCAGATTGTTGATGTCGGCTTTTCCCTCTCCTGGGGCAGAGGATTACTGGTTCCCGACCTTGCTGGCGGCAGTTCCCTCTCCTGGGGGAGAGGGTTAGGGTGAGGGGTTGGGAAGCATTCGGCCAAGTACAATGAGCGTTTACAGGCTCACTGTGAGGATACAAAGAGAAGATGGATTCCCGCGAAAGCGGGAATGACGGACCGAGGCGCTGTGCCGCTAGGGCAAAGGAGCAACATCTCATGAGCGAAGAAGCCATTCGCGTGGAGGGTGTCAGCTTTGCGTACGGCGACGTCAAGGCGGTGGATGACATTAGCTTTAGCGTTGCCCAGGGTGAGGTGTTGGGGTTCCTGGGGCCGAACGGCGCGGGCAAGTCCACCACCATTAAGCTGCTCACCGGCCAGATGCGTCCGCAGGGCGGCACGATCTCAATCTTGGGAATGGACGTCGCCAAAGAACGCGACGCCATGCAGGGCCGCATCGGTGTGTGTTTCGAAGAGAAGAACCTCTACCTCAACCTCTCCGCCAATGAGAACCTTCGCTTCTTCGCCCGGCTCTTTGGCATACGCGATTTCGACCCCACGCCTTTGCTGCAGCGGGTGGGACTGGCCGACCGGGCCGACGACCGCGTGAAGGGTTTTTCCAAGGGCATGCAGCAGCGCCTCATGGTCGCCCGGTGCCTGCTGAACAATCCCGACGTACTCTTCCTCGACGAACCGACCGACGGGCTCGATCCGGTCTCCTCGCAGGCCATTCGACGCGTGATAGAGGAAGAAGCCGAGCGCGGCGCGGCCATCCTGCTCACCACGCACGATATGGACGAGGCGGACAAGCTCTCCGACCGTGTGGCCTTCATCAACGACGGCAAGATTGCGGCGCTCGACACGCCGGAGAACCTCAAGCTCGCCCACGGCCAGCGCTCGGTGCGGGTGCGTACCCGCGCCAACGGCGAGATCCGTGAGCAGGTGGTGCCGCTCGACGCCAGCGACACCGGCGACCAGCTGAAAGCGGTGGTGGGCATGGAGGGTTTGCTCACGATTCATACGGAAGAGGCGACGCTGGAAGCGGTCTTCATCACCCTCACGGGCAGGGGGCTGCAAGAGTAGCAAACCGATAGAGACGAGACTCGCCGTCGCAGGATTACAGGAATTGTGGTTTTCAGATTGTTCGTTGACAGATTTTGTGACAACAATCGGTGTTTCTGCCTCCGAGTAAGACCTAATGGAATGTCATTCCGATCGGAGCGCAGCGTCGAACAGGGGTTCGCGGAATCTGGAGTCTACGTTCCGCGTAGTTGGATTGGCTAAGGATTCTAGATTCCTCGCTCCGCTTCGCTTCGCTCGGAATGACAAAAACTGTCAACGCTGTCTAGCATCAGAAAATTCTGTCAAGTATTTGTCAACATTTCCAGGTTTGACAGGCAGAGGATCCCACAAATGAGTGCCCAGGTATCACGCGCCGCCATCGTTTGGGCGATCGTACGCAAAGACCTGCGCGAGTACAGCCGCGAACGGTTCTTCGTGGTGATCACTGTCATCAGCATTGTCATCTACGGCGTTGCGTTCTGGTTGATGCCGAGCAGCGTGGACGAGACATTCGCCGTCGGCATCCACCAGACCGGCATGGACGACATCTTCGCGGCGGCTATGGGGGACCAAGGCGTCGGCATCGAGCTTGTGCAGTTTGAATCCGTAGCGGCGCTGGAGACGGCCCTCGGCATGGGCGACGCGGAGCCGGAACAGCCGCTGGCCATCGGGCTGGCGTTTCCGGCTGACTTCCTGCAGCGGGTTGCCGCCGGCCAGCAGACCACGGTGCGCGTCTACGTGGACGCCAACGTGCCCGTGGAATTGCGCGGGGCCATGGAGAGCTTTGTGCGCGAGATCGCTTACGCCCTGTCCGGAAATCCGCTGCCGGTGGCCGATCCCAATCGCGAGGTGATCGTGCTTGGTGAAGACCGCGTCGGCGATCAAGTGCCGTTTCGCGAGAAGATCCGGCCGCTTTTCGCCTTTATGGCGCTCATCATCGAGACGTTTGCGCTCAGTTCACTGGTAGCCACCGAGATACAGGCACGCACGGTGACGGCGGTGCTCGTTTCACCGACGCGGGTCTCGGACTTTCTGGCGGCCAAGGGTATCCTGGGCACGGGCATGGCCTTTGCCCAAGCGGTGCTCCTGCTGCTCATCATCGGCTCGTTTGCCAACCAGCCGTTCATCCTGCTGTGCGCTGTCTTGCTGGGCGCCGTGCTGGTGACCGGCTGCGGCTTGATTGCGGGCGCGGCGGGCAAGGACTTCATCGAGACGCTCTTCTACGGCATGGCGTTCATGATCCCGCTCATGATTCCGGCGATTGCGGTGCTCTTTCCCGGCTCGGCCGCGGCGTGGGTCAAGATTCTGCCGTCCTACGGACTGGTGCAGGCCGTGGTGCAGTCCAGCGCCTACAATGCCGGTTGGGTGGAAGTCCTGCCGCATCTCGGCTTGGCGCTCGGTTGGTGCGTGGTGGCCTTCGCGGCGGGGCTGGTGATACTCAAGAGGAGAGTTGAAACGCTGTAGGATTCAGGCGGGGGGACACTCCAATAAAGCGTGTTTCTATGTGTGGAAAGTAAGCCGTTCGCCCTGAGCCTGCCGAAGAGTGAACGGCGCGAGCAGCATTGGCAAAGAGCAAAAGAAGCAAGAGCGGTGGACAAGCCCCCGCGCTACAAGGAATGTCTACGTCGGCTCTACAGGTGAATTTGGAAACCTGACACCATTTAGGTGGAACAAGAATTCGTCACTTGGATACCGAAAGTGGCGTGCAAGTAAGCGAATGTGAGAGGAAAGCGCAAAGGGCGTTTCGTCCGTCATTCCCGCGAAAGCGGGAATCCATCTTTCGTTTGCGCGTTTCCGATACTCCCGTGATGAGGTAGATTTGGAACTTCGACAGGAGCGGGGGACGAGCCCCCGCGCTACACGGATAGAGCGGAAAGGCGGAGGACAATGGTTGGAACTCACGCGCTACACCTGCTACGCAAGGACTTGGGCGTCGGCCCGCGCTCGCCCATCTTTCTCTACGCCATCGCCCTGCCCGTGATCCTCACGCTGCTCATTCGCGTGGTATTCGGCAGCCTCTTCGATCCCGCGCCCCGGCTGGGCATCGTGGACGAAGGCGATTCGCAGATCGTGCGCAACGCCCGCGACATCGACGGCGTTCAGGTCAAGTTCCCGGAATCCGCCGCCGTCTTGAAGCAAATGGTGGAGAACAACGATCTCGACGCCGGTCTCGTGCTGCCCACGGGCTTCGACGGCGCATTGCAGGCCGGTCAGATGCCCAACGTCCAATTCTTCTTCGGCGGACAGAGCCTGGCCTCGAACCGCGTGGTGCTGGGGGTGACGATGATCGATCTCATTCGCGAGGTGGCGGGTTCGCCCGCGCCCATTGAGGTGGAAACCGTCACCGTAGGCGACGGCGAGTCCGTGCCGCTCGTTTCGCGGCTGCTGCCGCTGATCGTGCTCATGGCGGTGCTCATCGCGGGGGCGTTGACACCGGCGAACAGCCTCGTGGAAGAAAAGGAAAAGAGAACGCTCACGGCTTTGCTCGTCACGCCAACCAGTTTGGGCGACGTTATGCTCGCCAAAGGCGCGTTGGGCTTCATCCTGGCCATGGCCACCGGTACGGTCACGCTGGCGCTGAACGGCGCGCTCGGAACCAACACCGCCGCGCTGCTGCTCGTGCTCGTGCTGGCAACGCTCATGGCGGCGGAGGTCGGCCTGATGCTCGGCTCTTTCGCCAAAGATACGAAAGCGCTCTATACCATCTGGAAGTCCGGCGCCATCGTCCTGCTCGCGCCCGTGATCTTCTTCATCTGGCCCAACCTGCCCCAGTGGATCGCGAAAGTCTTCCCCACCTACTACTTCCTCTCGCCGCTGTTCGATATCGCCATCCGCGGCGCAGGCCTCGCCGACGTGTGGGTGGAACTCGCCATTGGCTTCGCCATCTGCGCCGTATTCCTGTTTGGTGTCGCCGCCCTCGGCCGCCGCATGGAAGCCACCTTGGCAGCGACGTAGAGATTGCCTAGAACGATGCGATATAGAGGCAACTCGCCAGATTAGCTCGTCGTTCCCCCACGCGAGATGGCTGAGATTCCAGTGCTCAGCAATGACCATGTGCGCACCTGATCGACACCCAAAGGACTTCCACTCCGCTCCGAAAGTCCCTCTCTCCCAAGACTGGGAGAGGGCCGGGGTGAGGGTCGAAATTGCCTTCGCCACGCCCAAGGTGTAGAGGCACGACATGTCGTGCCCCTACGTGTCAATAGTCTCATCATGTGGGCACGCCAAAGGTTGAAGGGCACTGCAATAGACACCAATACCATTACATTGGGTCTGGCAAAGAATACTGCCTCACTCCCATTCGATGGTGGCCGGAGGCTTGTTGGTGATGTCGTAGACCACGCGGTTGACGTGGGGGACTTCGTTGACGATGCGGCTGGATATTCGGGCCAGCACGTCGTGGGGGATGCGCGCCCAGTTGGCGGTCATGGCGTCCTGGCTCTCGATGGCGCGCAGGGCGACCAGGTGGTCGTAGGTGCGTTCGTCGCCCATCACGCCGACGCTCTGCACGTCGGGCAGCACGGCCAGCACCTGCCAGAATTTTTCATATAGCGAAGCAGTTCGCAACTCCTCGGTGAGGATGGCGTCCGCCAGGCGCACGATGTGCAGCTTCTCTTCCGTCACCGCGCCGAGCACGCGCACGGCAAGACCCGGCCCCGGGAACGGGTGCCGCCAAACGAGCTCATGGGGCAGTCCCAACTCCTCGCCCACGGTGCGCACCTCGTCCTTGAAGAGTTTGCGCAGCGGCTCGACGAGGGTGAGGCGCATGGTGTCCGGCAGGCCGCCCACGTTGTGGTGGCTTTTGATCCGGGCGGCGGCTTTCGAATCCGGCGCGCGGCTCTCGATCACGTCGGAATAGATAGTGCCCTGCGCCAGGAAGTCCACCGGCGCGTGGCGCTGGGCCTCATCCTCGAAGACGTCAATAAACGTCTCGCCAATAATGCGGCGCTTTCGTTCGGGGTCGGTGACGTCCGCCAACGCGTCCAGGAACCGCTTGCGGGCGTCGACGCGCTGCACCGGTATACCAAGGCGCGTCAGGCTCTCTTCCACCCAATCGGGTTCGTTGAGGCGTAACAGGCCGTTGTCCACGAACACGTTGATGAGGCGGTCGCCAATGGCCCGGTGGAGCAGCGCCGCCGCCACGGTGGAATCCACGCCGCCGGAAAGCGCCAGAATGACCCGCTGGTCGCCAACCTGCTGCTGAATATCCGCCACCGCCTCGTCAATGAAGGCGGCGGGCGTCCAATCACCGCGCAGGCGGCAGACCTCGAAGAGGAAGTTGCGCATGATGGCCATGCCTTCAGGCGTGTGCGCCACCTCGGGGTGGAACTGGATGCCGATCATGCCCTGCGCGTTGCCCATGGCGGCAATGGGCGAGTTCGCCGACGACGCCAGCACCGCAAAGCCTGGCGGCAGCGCCGTGATGTGGTCGCCGTGACTCATCCACACATCTTGCTCGGACGTGAGGTCTGTAAAGATACCGGCGGGTTCCTCCGCGTGGATCATGGCGTGGCCGTACTCGCGCCGCGCGGCAGGCTCCACGCTGCCGCCCAACGCCTGCGCCATGAGCTGCATGCCGTAGCAGATGCCGAGGACCGGCAGATCGCCCTGCCAGACGTACGGCTGCGGGTGCGGCGCGCCGGGCGCATAGGCGCTGGCCGGTCCGCCGGAGAGCACCAGGGCGCGGGGATTGAGCGCGCGAAGGGAGTCTTCGTCCGCGTCGTAGGGCATGAGTTCGGCGTAGACGCCGCATTCGCGGATGCGGCGGACGATGAGCGGGCTGTATTGGGAGCCGAAGTCGAGAACGACCACGCATTCGCGGGGGTTGGTGGTGGGAAGAGAGGATGGATTCTGCGCCCCGGCACGGGGCGAGCTTTCGCGGGAATGACGGAGTGGGGATTCTGTGTCTGCTTGACGGGATAGCGGCTCTACCGGCGTGTCAGGAGTGGCGGAGGTCTCCAATGTGCGTTTCTCCTTCTCGCTATATGCGCGTGTGGGAAGCTCAGATTGATTCGATATACTGCGCTGCTACCTTGTCAGTTCCGTCTAGTCGAATCGTCTCGCCCTTTCCCTCTACCATCAACGAGACCTTTGCGTAACGAGGCCCCGAGGTAAAGGCGTTTCGCCCTCTCCCTGGGGATGTATAGACCGGGTTGATGGGTAACACTTGTTCGGGCTGATGGGTTACACCTAAAGGCATGGAGAATCTTGCAGCAGGAGGATGACCATGCCGTGGAAGGTGGAAACGCTTATGTCTGCTCGGGAAGAGTTTATCGCCCTGGCGCTGACTGACGGGGCGAACATGAGTGAGCTGTGTCGGCGCATGGGGATCAGTCGCAAGACAGGGTACAAGACGCTGCGGCGGTACGCGGAGAGTGGCGCCAACGGTCTGCAGGACCGGTCGCACCGCACGCACACGTGTCCGCACCGCACGAGCCGGGAGATGGAGGACCGCATCATCGCGCTGCGGCTGGCGCATCCGGGCAAGGGTGCCCATGTGCTGCACAGAATGTTGCAGAACCAAGGGGTCACCAACGTGCCGGCCAAGAGCACGATCCAAGCCATACTCAAGCGCTCTGGGCTCATTGATGAAACGGAAAGCGCCAAGCACACGCCCCAGGTGCGCTTTGAATATCCCGATCCCAACGCGTTGTGGCAGCTGGACTTCAAAGGGCATTTCGCCATGCAGCACGACCGCTGCCATCCGCTCACTCTCCTGGACGATCATTCTCGCTTCAACCTCGCTCTCCAAGCCTGTGCCAACCAGCAGGGAGCAACGGTGCAAGACCGCCTCACCACAGTCTTTCGCGGCTACGGCCTGCCCCAGGCCATGCTCATGGATAACGGCGCCCCCTGGGGCAACAACGCCGGACAGCCCTACACGCCCTTCACCGTCTGGCTCATGCACCTGGGCATCAACGTGCGCCACAGCCGCCCCAACCATCCCCAAACCCTCGGCAAGCTCGAACGCTTCCACCGCTCGCTGAAGAGCGAATTGCTGCAGGGCCGTACCTTCACCGACCTGGAGCACTGCCAACGCGCCTTCGACACTTGGCGTGAATTCTACAACCTGGAACGCCCCCATCATTCCCTGAACCTCGACACTCCCATCAGCCGGTACACTCCCAGTGCACGCTCCTTCCCCGAGACCCTGCCTGCCCTTGCATACAGCCCCGACGATCAGGTGCGCAGCGTCGATGTCTCCGGCCGCATCTCCTTCCAGGGCAGGAAGCTCCGTGTTGGCAGAGCCTTCACTCACAAACAGGTCGCACTGCGACCCACCCAAACAGACGGCGTCTGGAACGTGTACTTCTCAATACAACGCATAAAATCCATAGACCTCAGAGATCAAAATGTGTAACCTATCAACCCGAACACCTGTTACCTATCAGCCCAGTCTGTACAGGGAGAGGGTCGGGGTGAGGGGGTTTCTTGCCTTTCTAATCGTATGGCACGTACAGTCAATAGAAGCCAGAACCAAAACGACTGGCGTTCAGAGCAGATTCACCCTCACCCCCGTATCATCCGATACTGGGTATCGGTGTACGGGGCAGGCTCTAGCCCTCTCCCTCAGGGAGAGGGGACAAGAGGTAGTCTCTGTTGACCTTTCGTGGCCCTAACCCTGTCTCCTATCTAGGATAGAGGGACAAGGTGAGGTCCTGTAACCTGTGTGTTGCCAAATCTGGGTTGCAGTGGCGCTAGTGGCGGTCGACGCGCGGGTTGACCTCTAGATTCCGCAGGTCCGTGACCATTTGGGCCAGGCCGCGCGCGCCGGCTTCCAGGAATTTCCTCCCTTTTTCGGCGGTTGCCACCGTCGGATCGCCGCGCACGCCGGTCTTGGAAAACGTGCTCCAATACGGCATCGCTACCGCGTGGTTGGCCTCTTCGGCCCGGCCGGCGACCAGGTCGTTCCACCCGCCCAAGCTCATGGGTAGGTCCGGCGGGATCTCCGCCGCCGCCTTGTCCATGTAGACGTTGTCAGGGTCGATGGCGAGGTAGAGGCTCGTTTCCAGTTCGCCGCCGTGGGACATGCCGCCATGGGGGGAATCCCGCAGTTCGGCCACCACTTTGCGCACCTCGGCGATGCCCCAGTGGTTCAGGGCGTAAACGAGCCCCTCGCCTTCAGTCTCGATGACCGCCAGGCGAGCGGCAACCTCGGTAAAGGCCGTATTGCTGCCGTGGCCGTTCAGCATGATGATGCGCGTAAAGCCGTGATGAATGAGCGACTTGCAGATGTCCACGAGGTAGCGCACGAAGACGTCGCCATCCACGTGGATCACACCGGGAAAGTCCAGATGATGCGGATCGTAGCCGTGGGCTACCGCCGGCACCACCACGCACTGGTCAGGCACCAATTCCGCCGCGCGTTCGCAGATGGTAGTGGGGAGCAACACGTCCACGTCCAGCGGCAAGTGCGGGCCGTGGTCCTCGATGCAGCCTGTGGGCAGCAGGGCAACCCGCCTCTGCGCCGCCGCTTCCTTTATCTCCGGCCACGTCATCTTGCCGTATTGGGTCTTGGTCGTCATGCGGGGGAAACTCCTCTGCTCACGTTCGCTCTTGGTGAATTGGCTTTGGGCGTTCTGTCCTCTCTCGATTATAGACTGTGCGGGGTGTTGGGTGCTTCATCCCACGGCATGCCTCGCACGCTCGCTGGGCAGTGACGTAATTCAACCCTCACCCCGGCCCTCTCCCAATCTTGGGAGAGGGAGCAGGCGCAGTAGCGCTAGGGTCGTCGGGGTGGGTGACAAGCCCTTGCGCTACGATTTGGCTTGTCTCACGCATACGGCGGCAGTAACGTAAATCAACCCTCACCCCTGCCCTCTCCCAGTCATGGGAGAGGGAGCAGACGCAGTAGCGCACGGGTCGTCGGGGTGGGTGACAAGCCCCCTTGCTACGGTTTGGCATGCCTCATGCTTACGGCGGCAGAAACGTAAATCAACCCTCACCCCGGCCCACTCCCAGTCATGGGAGAGGGGGCAGACGTAGTCGCGCTAGGGTCGTCGGCGTGGGGAACAAGCCCCCGCGCTACGGTTTGGCTTGCCTCACGCTAACGACGGCAGAAACGTCATTCAACCCTCACCCCGGCCCTCTCCCAGTCATGGGAGAGGGAGCAGACGTAGCCGCGCACGGGTCGCCGGCATGGGAGCCGCGCCATGGTTTGGCGGAGGGATATTTAAGTGGTCTGGGAGCAAATGAGGCCTTCCGCGCTGCGGCAGGCTCAGGACAGCCTGGCGCAGGCTCGCAGCAGGAACGCCCACGCAGCAGGGTCTCAACAATGGAAGAAAGCACCTATTCAATGATGAATGGCGATAACGGTAGCACAGGTTTGCAACCTGTGCTCAGCCAATCGCTTTGGCCCTACCGCCCAAAATTACGCGAAGGCGCCGCAGGTTCGCAGGATGAACGCCCACGCAGCAGAGGCTCAACGATGGGGGTAAACACCTATTCACTGATGAATGGCGATAGCGGTAGCACAGGTTTGCAACCTGTGCTCAGCCAATCGCTTTGGCCCTACCGCTCAAAATTACGCGAAGGTGCCGCAGATTCGCAGGATGAACGCCCACGCGGCAGGGGTTCAACAATGGAAGAAAGCACCTATTCAACGATGTATGGCGATAACGGTAGCACAGGTTTGCAACCTGTGCTTAGCCCATCGCTTTGACCTATCGCCCAAAATTACGGGAAGATGCCGCAGGTTACAAACCTGCGCTACCGGAACACTCGGCCATCAGCACAAACCTGCGCAACCGGGACATTTCATCAGCGATAGCCTGTGCTAGCGGAACACTCGGCCATCAGCATAAGCCTGCGCAACCGGAGCATTCGGCCATCAATACAGACCTGTGGCTGCCGGAGCACATGCCTGACGGTTCAGGTCTGCTGGGGCAGGATGGGCAATTGCGAGTGGCGTTTTGCGCTGGGTCGGTGCGCCATAGAATCGCGGAAGGCCGGCATAGCGCCGGCCCTCCGCAAACATCGTTCGACAGACTCTGACAGAGCTTTTTTAGAAAACTACTCTATCGTGACCTCCTCCGTGCGGACGCTCTCAATGGTGCCGCCGGCATACTTCCAGACCTCGATGGGCGTGACCACGTCGCCGTTGGCGTCGAAGTCATGCGCGCCGGCCGCGCCTTCGTAGTTGATGCTGCCGCCTGCGCGCAGCGCCTCAACGGCGGCCTTCACGCCGGCCGCGCCTGCTGCCGCGGTGTCACCGTCAGGATTGGCAACCGTGCGCAGCATGTCTCGCACCGCCGCGGGGGTGACCTCGGCGCCGGAGACCTCAGCCGCCAGGGCTGCGAGCGCCGCGATGACGATGGAGTCGTAGACATTCGTCATAAACGGCAGCGGCGGGAGTTCGCCGTACTTGGCCTGATAGTCGGCCGTAAAGAGTTCGAGTGACGGCGTCTCGGCAGAGCCGGGGGCCGTGCCGAGCATGCCCTCGAGGTTCTCAGCGCCGACGGCCTTGATGATCTCTTCCGACCGGGTGCCGTCCACGAAGAGGAACTTCGTGATGAAGTCGTTCTCGATGGCTTCACGCAAGTAGATGGTGGCGTGGCCGGCGTAGCTCAGCGCCAGCAGCACTTCCGGTTCACCTTCGATCGCTTTGCGCAGCTCAGCTACGTAGGTGGTCGCGTCCGCTTCGTCGTGGGGCACGGCGGCGCTCACGGTGCCGCCCGCAGCCTCAAACGCCGCTTGGAAGTTGTCCTTCAGGCCCTGGCCGTAGGGGTTATTGACGTAAAGGATTGCTACGTTCTTATAGCCCTGCTCCACAGCCACACCTGCCAGCACCACGCCCTGCAGCGCATCCGACGGCACGGTGCGGAAGAGGAAGTCCTGGCCCTCGTCGGCGGGCAGGATGGTGAGCAGCGGAGACGTGGAGGCATAGGAAATCTGCGGCACGCCCTTAGGGATGGTCACGGATTCGGCCACGGCCAAGCTGGAACTGCTCGCCGCCGCGCCAACCAAGGCATGCACTTGGTCTACGTCCACCAGCTTGCGGGCGGCTTCCACGGCTGCCGTGGGGTTCGTCTCGGTATCGCCGTAGACTATTTCTACCGGATAGCCGGCTGCCGCCAGATGCTCTTCGGCGAGGGCCGCCGCCTTCTCAAAGGCCGCGCCAAACTCGCCCAAAGGCCCGGTGAAAGGCAGCAGTACGCCGATCTTCACCGTGGGCGCGGCCGCCATCTCTTCTTTCTCAGCCATTTCCGGCTCCGCGGCCGGCTCAGTGGCACAAGCTGCCGCCAGCACCACCAGCGCGATCGCTGTAATGAACAGCGTCAGAGTCTTCAATAACCTCGACATAACCCTTCCCCTCTGCTGTTAGAATGTCCACCACTTCAAGAACTAGCATATAAAGGGAAATCCAAGTCGTCAAGAGTGTCGCAACCCCTATGGAATTCAAACGCAAGACCGGCCACGTCTTGATCTGGGGTCTGGTAGCATACGAAAGAGTTGACGGCTTGCTTGCTCAGCCAGCGCAAAGGGAGTTTTACCAGTGCCCAAACCGGAAGTATTCATTGCCATTACCAAGACGTTGCGGTCGAGTCTCTTTTCGGCGGAAAGCGAAGACCGCCTGGCCGGTCATTTCACGGTGCGCGGCGGCGACCACGACGATAGACTGTCCAGCGCTGACCTGGCTGGGCAGATTGGCGGCTGCACGGTGGTGATCACCGGCTGGGGGACGCCGGAGATTACGGCTGAAGTCTTAGCTGCGGCAGGCGACCTGCGCATCATCGCCCATAGCGCCGGCAGCGTCCGGCGGCTCATCCCCATAGCCGCCTTGGAACAAGGCATTGCCGTCACCCACGCCGCTGCCTTGATCGCGGAAGCCGTGGCGGAATTCACGGTGTTCGGGATGCTGCTGGGCCTGCGCTGGCCGCACCGGCAGAATGCGTGGATGCACGCGGGCAAGCCCTGGTCGGAGTGCCGCGCCGTCGGCGGCAACCTGCTGGAGGCCCAGCGCGTCGGTCTGATCGGCTGCGGCTACGTGGCGCGGCGCGTCATCAAGAAGTTGCAGGGCTTCGGCATGCCGATTGCCGTCTACGATCCCTATCTCCCGGACGCGCAGGCCGCAGAGCTTGGCGTTACGCGCGTTTCATTGGAGGAACTCTTCAGCACCTGCCGCGTCATCGCCAACCATGCGCCCACTACCCCGGAGACCGACGGCATGGTAACGGCCGCGCACTTCAAGCTGCTGCAGGACGGCGGCGTTTTCATCAACAACGCGCGGGCTCGTGCTGTTAATCAGGACGACATGATCGCCGAACTCGCCACCGGCCGCATCCGTGCCGTGCTCGACGTGTTCAACCCGGAGCCGTTGTTGCCGGATAGCCCGCTGCGCGGGATGGAGAACGTCTTCCTCACGCCCCACATGGCCGGCCAATCCGACGATACCCGCATGCGCCAGGGAGCGGCTATGGTGGACGAGTTGGAGCGCTATCTCAACGGCGAGCCGCTGCAGTATCCGATTACCCTCGAAAACTACGACCGCATGGCGTAGGCCGCGAGTAGCGGTGCCGCACATTCCGTTCGCCCTGAGCCTGTCGAAGCGCAGGGCAGCCCGCAGCGCCAAGGTATGGCTCAGTCAGATTGGCCGGCAGTCTTGGAACGCGGCGCCGCGTAGCGGATGAGCAGAGCCGTCAGATCTTCCACCGTGCGGGGAACGGTTGCGGACCCGGGTAGCAAACCGGCGCCGCGCAGTTGGTGAAACGCGTCGACGACGAGCGGCGGGAGCAGCCCGGCCTCCCGCAGCAAGGGTTCATCGGCAAGCACGGTATCGGGAGGCCCTTCCGCGAGCAGGTGACCTCTGTGGAGCACGATCACGTGGTCTGCCCAGGCCAGCGCCAATTCCACGTCGTGGGTGGAAATGACGATACTGCGGCCGCTCTGGTGCAGTGTGTCGAGGAGATCAAGGACGCGTTCAGTTGTCTCCGGATCGAGACCGGCGGTGGGTTCGTCAGCGATAACGACCTCGGGTTCCATCACGAGCACGCCCGCAATCGCGACCCGCTTCTTCTGCCCGTAGCTCAGCATATGAGTAGGGCGTTCCGCTAGCTCTCCCAGGTTTGTGTCTGCAATCACCTGTTCCACTCTGGCGCGCACGTCCTCAGTGGACCAGCCCAAGTTCAGGGGGCCAAAGGAGATGTCCTGCCGCACGCTGGCCGCGAAGAGTTGCGAGTCCGGGTCTTGGAACACCAGACCGACGCGGCGGCGCAATTCGCGCAGCGACTGACGGTCGTAGGCTATGGGCGCGCCGTTGTGTGCTATCGACCCGCTGGTGGGTCGCAAAATGCCGTTCAAATTCAGGAATAGCGTTGTTTTGCCGCAGCCGTTTGCGCCGAGGATGGCGACCCGACGGCCCTGGGGCAGCTCCAAGGTAAGATCATGCAGGGCCACGGTGCCGTTCGGATAGGCGAATGTAACCGCGTCGGCCGCCAGCACAGGGGGCCCGGCTGCCGCCGGTTGCGGGGCCGTTAGCCGGGGACCGTTGCGCCGAGCCGCTGCTCGGTCCTCCGGGTCTTGCGCTCCCGATGGCGGCGTGATGCCGGGGGTATGGGTGTGCGTTGGGTCTATGCTCAAATGAATGCTCCCCACCACGTTGCGACGGCTGTTACGAGCAGCAGGCTCTCCACGACGGCGATGAGGATGAGATTGCGGCGGGACCACGCCGGCTGCGCCGTGAGCACGTGCAACTCGCCAGTATAGCCCCGCGCGGTAAGCGCGGTAAACAGCATGGAGGCCCGTGTCTGGGAACGCAAGTAGAGATTGGCGGCAAGCATGCCTGCCGAGCGCAGCGAGCGCCGCCAGCTACTGTATCCCAGGCGGGCGTTCTGCGCGATGTACATGGCCTGAGCGGTCTCGATGAAGACGAAGATGAACCGGTACATCAGTACCATGAGCTCGATGAACAGTTGGGGCACGCGCCATTTGCGCAACTGGTCCGTGAGGTCGACCATCGGCGTCGTTAATGCCAACGCCAGCATGCTCGCCACGCACGCGAAGGAGACCGACGCCACCTGCACGGCCCGCGCCAAACTGCTTTCCGCCACACCAATGTGCCAGGGGCCGATGGGCAGTGCCAGCAGTGTCTGGGAGCCGGCGGGATCAACCGTCGTGACGGCCAGCGTAAGCACGCCGATTACGATGAAGCCCGCGGGCAAGCGGACGAAGTACCAGAAGGCCCGCAACGGTATGCCGGCGAGGTGCACAACGGCACCGGTCACGCAGACCAACGCCAGTATTGCCACCACCGGCGAACTCGCTATGAGGCAGATGAGCATGGTGAGACCGGAAAAGAGGATCTTCTCCGCTGGATGCGCATCCCGCAGCCGATTGTGGTACGCGTACAGATCGATAGGAAAAGGATGCATTGTTCGTTCCTCGCCGCTGGCGCAAACGCACGGGTGGCGCAGGTTTGCAGCCTGCGCCGCTCAGCCCCACACGCGAGTGAAACAATCCTCTGGAGGAGCGAAGGTTCTTGACCTGTGCTCCTCAGTCCCGCGTGCTGGCGGCACATCCGAATTCGCAGGTTACAAACCTGCGCAACCAGCCACGTGATCTGCGCAACCAGCCATTTTGCCTGCGCTGCCAGCCAGGTGACTTGCGCTACTATCCATGTGGCCTGCCCTGCCAGCCGGGTGATTTGCGCTACCGGCTGCTCAGACCCACGCGCCGACGGCATAGAGCGCAGTTGCAGGCAAATGCCAGCCGTCTGGGATCAATTTGACCGTCGCTGTGTCTAGGCGCTGGCGGCGCTGGCCCGCCGGCCCAGCGGATACCCAATGAAGAAGGCCAATAATCCAAAGCCGATGCCCTGGGAGGCGGTTATCGTCGCCTGCAACTCGCCGAATTCCGTCTCCACGAAGAACAGCGCGACTCCCAGCAGCACGCCAACGGCGCAGAGCACGCCGGCTATCGTCATGTCGGAACTGCCAGCAATGCCATGCCGCGCGCGGGAGCGGCCCAGAATCCAGCCGACGATGCCGGCCACCAGCAGTGTGCCGAGCAACGCCTGCAGACCGAAGTAATACCGCTCCAGGTCTTCAGGGGAGTAAATCGGGTCGAACCACGGCACGAAATCCTCCCCCGCCAGTTCTTCGACGGCCGCGGCGCCTTGCATGTCTGCGCCGCCCCACTCCGTGCCTTCCGCGAGCCACCCCCGGTAGGCCAAGGGCACGGCAACCAAGAGTAAGACGAGTAGGGCCAGCAACCAATTGCGTCTCGCCGATGACATTTCTCAGACTCCCTTTACGTTCATTTTGGATGCGGCGTTACCGCACACTGTAGCGTCAGTTCGCGGCAGCGGTGGGGCCGGGGGCGGGCTCCGGTGATCCCTCGCCAATGATGCCCTGTTCGACGAGCACCTCGCGGCTGTGCTGCAGCAGCAGGTTGAAGACGATGACCGTGAGGATCCCCTCGGCGACGGCCAGCGGAATCTGCGTGATGGAGAAGATACCGAGGAACTTGACGAATGACTCCAGGATGCCGCCGGTCGCGGCGGGCCACGCCACCGCCAATTGTCCCGCCGTGACAAAGTACGTCGCAAAGTCAGCCAGCGCGGCAGCCAGAAAGACCGCCCATCCCAGGCCAATGCCGCGGCAGGCCCGAAAGACGCCATAGGCAACGAAGGGGCCGACCAAGGCCATAGAAAACACATTGGCGCCCAGGGTGGTCAAGCCGCCGTGGGCCAGGACGATGGCCTGAAACAAGAGGACGATGGTGCCAAGCACCACCATCGTAGTGGGGCCGAAGAGAATCGCCCCAAGGGCGATGCCGGTGGGGTGCGAGCAACTACCGGTCACTGACGGCAGCTTCAAGCCCGAGAGGACGAATGAATAGGCCCCCGACATGCCGAGGGTGATCTTGCTCTGCGGCGAGCGGTTGACCTGCTTGGCGATGGCCCGCAGCCCCAAAAGGAAGAACGGAATCACGACAATGAACCACAGGGCGGCCCATGCGGGCGGCAGGAACCCCTCTGAGATGTGCATGGCGTGGGCCGAGCGCACGGAGCCAAAGGCCAGCAGCAAGCCAGCGATAACGATCATGGCCAGACGCTGCTTCGATTTGGATTGCGCAACTAAAGCTGACATGAGCGCCACCTTTTCCCAGGACTTCCCTATAGCTTAATGAAACTGATTAGCAATAGCGTGTGCGACGATATTATACACACAGAAAGGGGGCCATTGCAAGCCGCTAAGGGCCAAATTGCGCTAATTTTTTTAGAGGAGGTTCGTCGCGGTGGCCTCAGGGGAACTGCGGCGCAGCCGGCATCGCCGGCAGGGCGCACCCGCGATGACACGATCGCTCCGCCGGGGCCTCAGAGCGCCTGAAAGTAACACCGGCGGCCGTGACGGCCTACGAGCACCTAATGAAAGCACTTAATCCACAAGTTATCCACTACTGGGTCCTCTTCTCCGCTTCAGCGCCGCTGAGCGAGACTGCTGCTAGTATGGGCAAACGAACGTCTGTTGTGAGAGGTGCGGAAGATGTCAAGAGCGCGGAGGCGGCGCTTGGCGCGAAGGAGTATAGTGCGCCGCTTTGGCTGGCAACTGGTCGTCATCATCGCCATTAGTGTCTTCCTATTTGCCAGAGTGCTCTCTAACCTTGGCGAAGCGAGTGGCAGCTATCCGGTCGTCGCCGTGGTCGACGGCGACACGGTGAAGGTGCGCATGGGCGGCAGTGTGGAGAGCGTGCGCCTCATTGGCATAGACGCGCCGGAGATGGCTGCGTCCGGGAGACCGGGCCAGTGCTTCGGTCCGGACTCCAGCGCCAAAGCCGGGGAGTTGCTCGCGGGGAAGGCCGTGCGCCTGGAGTTCGATGAATCGCAGGGCCGGCTCGACCGCTACGGCCGGCTGCTGGCGTACGTATGGGTCGACGACGTGAATGTCAACGCGTGGATGGTGCGCCACGGCTACGCGCGGGAATTCACGTACAATCTGCCGTACCGCTATCAGGCGGAATTCAAAGCGGCCGAGGCGGCAGCCCGCGCCGCCGGGCGCGGACTGTGGGCCGCGGAGACGTGCGGCGGCAATCTGTAGAGTCCAACCGTCCGCAAAGAGCATGGGCGCAAACCGCGGCAAGGTGGGAGAACAAAACGGTTAGACCCAAATCCCGTTGAGCCCGTTTTCATCCGGCTGCTATTTCACTTTGGGCGCACCGCTTCCCGCCCTGCCTATATATTTGAAGCAGACTCAGTGCACCGGTTGACTGCAACGAACCGCAGCACGCCGGAGTGGTGCGCGGGTATTGCAGGGCCGCACTTGCCCGGTTTGAGGTTTGTTCATCTAGGCACACCCCTCAGATTCGCGCGCTCCGGACATGGGGATTCGTCCAAGCCGCCAGCGCGAGAGCCAGGAGCAGCACTCCACCGGCAACGAACATGACCCAAATCTCCACAAACTCCGCGATCCAGCCGCCGGCAAGGGCGCTCGCGGGGATGAGGATGACCGACAGGCTGCGCATCATGCCGAAGACGCGGCCACGGTATGCTTCGGGCACAGCCGTAATCGTGATCGCGCCGCTGGCAACCATGCTGGCGGTGATCGCAGCGGTTTCTATGCATTCAAGGATCATCGTCACCGGCACCCAGGTGGAGGCGGCAATCCCCAGCGTGCTTACACCGGCCAGCGTCCAGCCCGTTGCCAGCACGCGCCCCGCGCCGAAGTGCCGCTCCAGCGGACCGGCCATCAGGCCGCCCGCCATGCCGCCGGCCGTACCGGCCGCCAGCAACAGTCCGAAAGAACCGGCTCCGCCGCCCAGGCGCTCCTGCACGAGGGCGGGCCACAGTGGGCCCATGAAAGAGCAGATATTGATGAGAACACCGAGCCAAAGCAGCGCTCGCACGACGGGTAGACCGGAGACTGTGCTCCAGCCCGCCCGCAGATCGCCTAGGACCTGTGATAGTGAGAAGCGGGACCGTGTTTCGCTGGCGTGAGAGTTTGTGTCCGGGGCGGCCCGGCCCGGCAGCCGGGCGATCGCAATACACAACGCCACACAGACAAAAGATACCGCATCAACCGCCAGTGCCCATACCGCGTTCGTCGCCGCGATCAGCAGCCCGCCGGCGGCGCTTCCTAACAGCATTGCCGTCTCTCTGGCAGTCGAGAATAGACCCTGGCCGGTGGTCAGCAGGTCGCGCCCCACTACGGACGGCATGACGGAGGCGCGGGCGGGACTCATGAAGGCCGTCAGGCTGTTCAGCTTGAAGACGGCTATAAATGCGACGATGGGAGGCAAGTGACCGACCAGCGCCACGAGCAGGGCTACCGCTCCCACCACGGCAGCGGCGGCGAGGCTGGTTGCCACCATGATCGCCTTGCGGTCCCAGCGGTCGGCAAGGACCCCGGCCAGAGGCGCAAAGATGACGTCGGGGAGGTGCCAGATCGCCTGGATGATGGCGGTCTGCAGAGTTGACTGCGTTTCCGACCAGACCACCCACATGACGGCGAGGTTGAAAAAAGCGTCGCCAAAGGCGGAGACCGTCTGCCCGCTCCAGAGCAGGACGAACGAGCGGTTGCGGAAGAGGCGGCGATGGCTTCTTGAGAGGAATAGCAGCCAATCTCTAGGCCCCACTGCTTTTACCCTCCTCCCATGCCATTCCTAGCCACCTACAGCGTCACCGGACGCAGTCCCACGCCAATTACAGGAAGCAGCGGCAAGAGGACGCCGGGTTGCGTATCGGAAACGCATCCGTTCGCCCTGAGCCTGCCTGTCCTGAGCTTGCCGAAGGGTCGCAGGGTGAACGGATGCACTGCGCGCAAACGGAAATCCCCTCGGCTTCTTGCGCAGATAGAGGGTCTCACTCCGTTTGTGCCTCTACCTTGGGCAAATTTGGGACACGCAGGCTCAGCGCAATCTGCATCAGGCTAGCCTAGCGAATTGCCGCGACTTAGCCAGCCGCCGCGACGACGGGCTGCAGGATCTTCTGCAAGCGGGCGATCACGGTGGGCACGTCCTCGGGGCGCAGCGTGATAGGATCGATGAAGAGGAAGCCTTCCTCGGCGTAGTGGTCGCGCACGTAGATGGGCGGGCTGCCGGCTTCCATGGCCTGGCACACGGCTACGGCATCCATGCCCGCGACCTCGGGGTCCACCACGATCTTGGTGCGTGTCTGCGGATTGCCGGTGAGATCGCGCTCGGCGAAGACCCTGGCGCCGGGTATGTCCTGCAGCGCCGCCACCATCACGTCCACCTTGGCATTCTGCTCGGCTTCCCAGGCGGCGTAGTCGAGGTCGGCGAGCCACTCCATGCGCTCGATCACGCTCACCACGCCTTCCTTCGACGGCTTCATGGCGCGTCCGATGCCCTTGCCGTTCAGGGCGGCGGCCTCGACGATCTCGCGCTTGCCGGCGATCACGCCGGAGGTGAAACCGCAGAGGTGCTTGTGGCCGCTGAAGCAGACCGCGTCCGCGCCCTCAGCCAAGAGGCGGTGGGCAAACAACGCTCCGGCGGCGGCGTCCACGATCACGGGGATATTGTGGCGGTGGGCGATCTCGGCAAAGTCCGGCAGCGAGAGTTGCCCGCTCGTCGCAGTCATATGGGAGACGACGTAGAGGGCCGCCGCGGTGTGGTCGGTGATGGCGTACTCCATCTGCTCCGGCAGCGCGCGGTTGGCCTCGCCGAACTCGACGGACGTGGCGCCGCTGAGGTGAATCATCTGCGTCACCGGCGCGCCAAAGCCCACCGTGTGCCGTTTCTGGATGATGATCTCGTTTTCCATGCGGCTCGTATCGGGCAGAGCGAGCACCTTGCCGAGATGCATGCCCGTCATGGCCCCTGCGCAGAGGACGGTAATGGCCGAGGCTGCGCAGTGTGTCACGGTACCGGCTTCCGCGCCGGTGGCATGGGCGATGGCCATGTCGGCGGCTGCCAGCAATTCCGTCATGCGCGCGAATTCCGGCGCGGCTTCCACCACCCGCTCCACTACTTCCGGCGGCACGGCGGACGCGCCGAGCGTGGTCTGCGTGCCGGCGGTGTTGATGATGGGGGTCAAGCCGTAACGTTCGTGGTACTTGGACATCAGGACAAATCTCCTCTTCTAGTCGTCTCCGCTTTGGTCGAATCTCAATCTATAGCGAATCCCTTAACGCGCGTAGGGGCACGATATATCGTGCCCCTACATTCTATATCAGCACTTGCTTGTCCATCAGATGAAATGGCTTAGGTTTAAGCCAGATCGCCTGCTGAGACTACCCCTTGTACTTCTCCTCGGTGTCGTCGAGGATGGCCTGGATCTGCGGCTTCAGCGCCAGCAGGCCCTCTTCCACGCCAGCGGTGCCGGCGTAGACATTGTTCAGCCACTCTTTCACCTCCGCGGAGCCGCTGAAGGCGAAGTTCGGCACTACCCAGCCGGGATCGTAGCCGCCGGGGTGATCGAGAACGTTGATGATGACCTCAAGCCGGACCTTGTCCTTCAAGTCGGGGAAGGTCTCATTGGCCCATTGCTCCATGAGGTCGGCGCGCATGGGGATCGTGCCTTTGCCCACCGCCCAGTTCAGGGTGCTGCCCTGCCAGGCCACGTACTGCCAGGCTTCCTCGGGGTGGTCCGCATTGGTCACGACGCCGTTGGCATCCGTCCACTGGAACGAGGCTGTGGTCTCCACCGTCGGCAAGGGCGCGAAGTCGATGGGCAGGTCTTCGTCGCGAATGCGCTGCATCATGTCGCCAAAGGTGCCACTGGAAAGCGTATTCAGGAAGGCCAATTTGCCCTGGTAGAAGAGTTTGACGATGCTGCCTTCGCCGAACAGGTCCGCGCCCTGGCCCGGCTTCAACATAGCGCCGTGCTCGTGCACCATCGAGAAGTAATCGTTGTAACACGCCATCGTCCCCGGGCTGTCGCACACGGCGGTGCGGCGGTCGTCGGAAACCCACTGGCCGCCCCACAGGAAGGGCAGGTTGCCCACCAGCGCGCCGGTGCCCATGTTGGAGGCGCCCATTGTGGAAATGCTGCCGCCCTCGGTGATAGTAGTCTTCTTGGCCATGTCAATGTAGGCGTCCCAGTTCCACTCCGGGTCTCCCCAAGTGGCGGACGGCTCATTGAGGCCGGCCTTTTCGATAATCTCCCGGTTGTACGGCAGCGCCATCATGTTGCCGCCGGTCTGGTTGGGAAGACTGACGATCTCGTTGCGAATGCGGCTGATCGAATTGAAGATGTGCTGCGGATAGTGGCTCAGATCAAAGTTGTCACGCTTGATGTAGTCGGCCAGGTCGACAAAGTACCCGAGCAGGTAGGTCGCGTTGTCGCCTTCCCAGGCGGCATCGGGCTGCTCGCCGGCCGCAAACGCCGTCCGGAACGATTCCTGGTAGGCGTGCATATTGTGGATGACTTCCACGGTTACGCCGGGATGCAATTCCTCGAACGGCGCCACCAGGGTCTCCGGATAATTCTCGAGCTGGCGGGCATTGAGCCACGTACCGTAGCGGATGTGTACCGCCTCCTTCGGGGCAGCGGCCTCTTCGGCCTTGGGCTTGGCTTCCTCTGCCATCTCTTCGTCGGCGGCTTCGGTCCCCGTCATGGTTGCCTGGCCGCACGCGGCGAGGATCGCGCCAGCGCCGGCCATCCCAAGGCCGGCGAGGATGCCGCGCCGGGTCAATTGCAGTTCGTCACGCTCAGACATTGTCTTGCCTCCTGTTACTGCTGTCGATACCCCATTCAACGATTGTGCGCTTTCGCTGCGCAAAACTCGGCAACGTACGTCCTGGGCGCTCAGATTGCTGCCGGAGTCCGCCGCTCGGGTACACCGTGAATACAATCTACTGCCAATGACGGAACACTGTCAAGATATGGACGTGGGGCGCAAGCGCCATTTGGGCACGTAGATGTACGATAATCTACCGTGAAGATTCAAAGAGAACGGGAAGTATGAGATTCGCAGTGAGCTTGCTTTCGTGTGATTGCTGGGGGAGCTGCACGCGACGCGAGACCTGCTAAGACTCTAGTTTGGGACCGCCGCGGGTAGCTGAGGACGACCATGAGAATGGGTGCTCGAGGAAAGAGGGGGAACTGGGGTGCTAGGGCGTGATTTGAAAATCACGCGACCAAGTAAGAAATCTGCTACGTATTTCAGCCGCCAAGCGGCAGCATTTGAGCCAGGCTTGAGAGCGCAACGGCGGCAGCGCCGATTGATACGATCCACCACTTTATGCCGCGGATTTCGCCGTCCAAGCCGGCAATCTTACCGTCTAACCTGCCTATATCGGTCTTCAGCTCAGCCTTCATCTGGGCAAGATCGGCCTCGACTCGCGCGAGATCTGCCTTCGTGGCCAAGTGTTCATAGCCGCCTTCAATGCGGCTTACGCGTTCGCCTAGAGAATGCGTTTGCTCTGCCATCGCCACGTGTGATCTCCTCGAATCTGCCATGTGTCTCTCTATTCCGCAAGAGCCTATTCTCGATTTTCTGTTGCATTCAGCCTCCAAGCGGCAGCAACTCGGCCAAGCTAGACAACGCAACAACGGCGGCGCCGACGGAGAGGATCCACCACTTGATACTGCGAATCTGACCGTCCTGTCTGGCGATGTCAGCCTTCAGGTCGGCTCTCATCTCGGCAAGACTGGCCTGCATCTGTGCAAGATCGGCCTTGGTTGCCAAGTGCTCATAGCCGCCTTCGATGCGGCTTACCCGTTCGCCCAGAGAGCTTGTAGATTCTGCCGTCGCCACGTGCGATCCCTAAAATTGCGACCTATTGACAGACCTCTTGCGGCATGCGCCAATTCACAATTATCCGAAGTTTCAACCGCCAAGCGGCAGCAAGTCGATGATGCTGGAGAGAGCTATGACGGCAGCGCCGACGGAAAGGATCCACCACTTGATGCCGCGAATCTGGCCGTCCTGTCTGGCAATGTCAGCCTTCAGTTCAGTCTCCACGCGCGCAATGTCGGCCTTCAGAGTGGCCTGCATCTGTGCAAGATCGGCTTTGGTTGCCAAATGCTCGTAGCCGCCTTCAATACGGCTCACCCGTTCACCAAGTGACGCTGTTTGTTCCGCGGTCGCCAATGCGCGTTCTCCTTCCGTACTCGATCTTGCCTCTCTTTATACTACATCTGTGTCATATACACAAGAGACAAAGACTCTTGGAAGACGAAGAATTATGAAACCCGTCATCAGCGCTCCCCATACTCCAAGGTGCGTAGTTTAGCGTCTGCGAGACAGCAATTGGGGCTTTCGGCTAGTTCGTTTGATAGCCGCGCTTGGCATCGGGCAGGCCCACCGGCTTGCCGAGGGCTTCCGCCATGGCGCGGACGTGGTAGGGCAAGGCGCCGCAGCACGCGCCGATAAACTCAATGCCGATGCCCTCCGCCTCCTTGGCGTACTCGGCCATGACGAAGCGGCTCAGCACGCGGGGCTCCACGCTAGGATAGAGGCTGCCACGGCTGATCGCCTGATTGAATACCTCGCCAGGTTCCAGTTGATAGGCCGTGGGTTGGACACATATGGGCACGGAGACCGCTGCCCGAATGCGCCGCGCCATGTCGTTCATCGTTTGCCAGGGGCGCATGCAGTTCAATCCCACCACGTCGGCGCCGTTGTCCACGAGGCGCTTGGCCGCCTCCACCGGATCGTAGCCGTCACGGGTGAACTCACTGTCGCGAAAGGTCAGCGTGACCACGGCGGGCACGCCCGCCTCTTTGACGAAGGGAATCGCGATACTTGCTTCCTCCACGGAGTAGAAGGTTTCAACGATGAAAACATCCACTTCCGGGTCCATCTGCTCGGAGACGCGCCGCGCAAAGAACTCCTGCGCCCGTTTGCGGTCGTCGGCATCCAGCGGCTCCCACTTCGACGAACCGGAGTATATGAACTGGCTGATGGTGCCGGCCACGTAGCGGTCCGGCCCGGCGGCCTCCCGCGCCAGTTCCACGGCGACTTTGTGCAGTTCCTCTTCCCGCCCGAAGGGCCGTACGCCCCAGGACATGGCCTGCAGGAGTTCCGCGCCCGCACGGGCAAACTCATGGTGCATCTCCAGCACCCCTTCCGGGTGGTCCAAGACCGCCATGGGAATGTGGGAAGCGTAGCTGCCAATCACGCGCCGTTCCAGCTCAAGGTAATACGCGCCGTCGCCTAGCAGCGGCCCCTGCGCGAGACGCTCGAGAAAGTCCGCTTTCACCGCCCTGCTCCTTCCGGTTACTTGATTGCATGTTCCTATGATATCGGAATAGATGCCCGGAGATTTGCTTTGTCATTCGAATTGCCCGCTGTGGACCCAGCAACACACTTGGCGAGCGGCGGGAGCCCACAAGGTGCGAGTGTGGACTCGTGACTGATTGAAACACCGTACCAGCCGGTATGCCTATTGAGGACAGGCGGGAATCCTGCTAGAATAACCTCGTGAACGGGGCGTGGCTCAGCCTGGTAGAGCGCAGCGTTCGGGACGCTGAGGCCGGCGGTTCAAATCCGCCCGCCCCGACCAAGCCACAATACGAGGATGTCGGTTTACCCGCATCGTGTATCCTTACTCACGCCTACCGTCCGCGCAACGGCTATGCAGCACGCGCACAAAGACGTGCGCGGCGAACAAGTGTAAGGGTAGCTGTTGCGGCCGATGGATATCGGGAGGTTCGGAATGCAACAACAGCCGCAGCAGCCGGTAGTGGACAAACTGGTCATTGCCGTGGTGCGCAACGATGACGCCAATGCCATTGTGGACGAACTCGTCAAGCGCCGCATCGGCAACACGCGCATCAATACCGCGGGAGGCGTCCTCCGGCGCGGCAACGTGACCCTGCTCGTAGGCGTACCCGCCAGTCAGGTCGACGAAACACTTGACGTGATCCGTGAGAACGTGAGCGGCCAACCGCTCACAGGCAAAGGACAATCCGGCGAAAACCGCGGCGTCGCCTTCGTCGTCGACGCCGGCCGCTACGTGCGAGTCTAGAGTAGGAAGAATCTCCTCTCCCAGTGGGGACCTTTGCGTAACTAGATCCAGAAAGCAAGGAGGTACCCCCTGCCCCAGGGGGCGCCGTTATCTCCTTGGGGAGAGGGCTGGGGTGAAGGGATTCCTTGCTGTTCTAATCGTATGACATGTACTGTCAATACATGCCAGAGCCAAACTTACTGGCGTTCAGAGCAGATTCACCCTCACCCGAACCCTCTCCCGTCAAGGGAGAGGGAATTACCTCGCTTTGGCGGGGGTTACGCAAAGGTCTCCAGTAGGAGAGGATTAGGGTGAGGGGGGATTTCCCTCACACGCCCTTGGATGTGAGGAACTCCAGGCTCGAGCGCAGGCAGTCGAAGGAATCGCGCCGGCAGGTGTCCTGCTCCACGGCGTACCACTCCACCCCGGTCTCATTCCCCGCGGCGATGATGCCGTCCCAGTCCAGATTGCCCTCACCCACCGGGCACATGACCGGCCCGTCCTCGGCAGTGACCTCCTTGTCCTTGGCGTGAATCACCGGGACGCGGCCGGAGGCTTGTCTGAGCAGGCGCTCAGGATTGGCGCCGGCGTGCGCGACCCAGTAGACGTCGAACTCCAGCGTGAAGTCGGGGCCGCCTTCTTCGATGAAGATGTCGATGAGCGTCTTGGGACCGGGCGCGATGCGCTCAAACTCGTGGGCGTGGTTGTGGTAACCAAAGGTCAGGCCGCCGGCCTTGAGCTTTTGGATCACCGGTAGCGCCGCCGCCAGGAAATCGCGATAGCCCTGTTCGCCCTGGCTGCGGTAGGGCTGGGGAATGCCGCCGATCGCGACGTAGTTGCAGTCCAGCACGCCGTGAAAGTCAATTTCGGCTTGGGTATTGTTGGCAAGGTCATCCCAACTGCGGTGCGTGGCGATGCAGCGAATGCCGTTATCGTCCAGCATTTGCTTGGCTTCCTGCACGGTGACCTCTGGATTCGCGCTCTCTAGTGCTCCCACCGCGGAAAACTGCGCGGCTTCATAGCCCATTTGGCTGATCTTACGCAGCGATTCAGCAAGCTCCTTGCGTGTCTGGGTGTGGTCCCGCACGGTGTACATCTGCGCCGCCACTTTGCTCGGCATGGGTTTCTCCTTGTGCTGTCGTCTGTGTAGGGATCGCTTTTACGTGATTATATACGGTTTGCCGGTCATGCCGTAAGCCGGATGCAGGCGCGTATAGGGCACGATATATCGTGCCCCTACCCCGTCTGGTGGGTGGCTCCCACATACGCGGGAGTCTTCAGCGGCGTGCGACCGACCGTCGCACGCCGCTGAAGAGTCTTACCAATCGGAAAGTAACTTAGTACTAGCGCCTAATACGCGCCGCCGGAGACCGCGGGCACGATGGAGACCTCGTCGCCGTCGCTGAGGGAGGTTGCCAAGCCGTCCATGAAGCGGATGTCCTCGCCGCGCACGTAGATGTTGATGAAGCGACGCAGTTCGCCGTCCTCGTCACACATGCGGTCCTTGAAGCCCTCGTGGGCCTCGTCCAGCTTCGTAATCAGTTCTTCGATGGTGCTCGCGTCCTCCACGGTAACCTCGGCCTTGCCGCCGGCCAGGGGACGGAGCGGAGTGGGAATTTTTACGGCATTTGCCATGGTGTTGTCCTTCGTCTCCTTATGCTTACACGGTTACAGGGGTGCGTTCCAGACCGCGCACCGCTGCTTCGAATGACTCTACGTGCGGCTCGACCTGAATTGTCAGATCGAGCGAATCGGAAACCGCCTCTTGCGCCTTGAGGCCGTTGCCGGTGACGTATGCCACGGTGACCTCATCCGGCGCGATCTGACCGCTTTCCGCCAGCTTTTTGAGCGTCGCGATCGTCACGCCGCCTGCGGGCTCGGTAAAGACGCCCTCGGTCGAGGCCAGCAGTTGAATTGCCTCCACTACCTCTTCGTCGGTGACGGATTCGATCACGCCGCCGGTGTCCTGCGCAATCTTCACGGCGTAGTAGCCGTCCGCCGGATTGCCGATGGCCAGAGAGTGCGCAATCGTAGTCGGCAGCTTCACCGGGCGGATGGCCGTAGTATTGGCGGCGTAGGCCTGCGCTACCGGGCTGCATCCCTCGCCTTGGGCGCCGGAAATGCGCGTGTGCGGCGTACCTTCCAGCAGACCCACCTTGTAGAGCTCGTTCAACCCCTTATGGACTTTGGTATAGAGCGAGCCGGAAGCGATGGGCGCCACTATATGGTCCGGCGCGCGCCAGCCAAGTTGCTCCACCACCTCGAACGCCAGCGTCTTCGAGCCCTCGGAATAGAAAGGCCGGATGTTGATGTTCACGAACGCCCAGGAGTAGCGGTCGGCGAGCTCGCTGCAGAGGCGGTTCAACTCGTCGTAGGTGCCTGCCACCGAAACGAGGGTCGCGCCGTACACCGCCGCGTTCACCACCTTGCCGTGCTCCACGTTGTGAGGCAGGAAGACGAATGTGCGCAGGCCGTTGCGCACACCCGCGGCAGCCGTCGCACTCGCCAGGTTGCCGGTGGAGGCGCAGGCAAACGTATCGAACCCAAACTCCTTCGCCTTGGCCACCGCCACCGAGACCACGCGGTCTTTGAAGGAGAAGGTCGGGTTCACGCTATCGTTCTTGACGTAAAGTTCCTTCAGTCCCAGGGCTTTGCCCAGGTTGGGCGCGGGCTGCAAGGGGGTAAAACCCACCCGCCAGTTCAGGTCTTCGCCGTGCTCCACGGGCAGCAGGTCTTTGTAGCGCCACAGCGATATCGGCCCCTGCGCGATCTTCTCGCGGCTGGTCAGCGCGCCAATGGCGTCGTAGTCGTACTCGACCTCCAGAGGCCCAAAACAGAAGGAACAGACATGTGTCGGTTGCACGGGATAGCGCTCATCGCACTCCCGACACTTCAGTCCTTTAATGCGTTCAACTTCACTCATAGTTCCGTGTCTCTCTTGCTTTGTCTCGTACAGATCACTTACTGCGACTATCGCAACACTTTTAGCTTGCTCAGATCAGTTACTTCGCCTAACCCAGTGTCGTTTCCGCTGCTTGCGTTCTTCCCGTCTGACGCTGTTTCCTCACTCTCAGCCACCGCCTCCGTCCACCGCCGCACACTCTCCCTCTCTCCGCCCACGCCTGCCCTTACCTCGGTCTTTCCACCTGCAGCTCTTTCGCCAGTCTCTCCGTCCAATGCCAATTCTCTTCCCCCCTCTCCCTCTGGGAGAGGGCCGGGGTGAGGGTCTTGAAGTTCAACGGCGCGCCATAATTGGGAGCAGAAACTCAAAGGTGATGTTCGTTGATAAAACGCCCGCAACCGGGCATGCGCGGCAAGCCGCCGACGTCGGTCGTCGTCACACGTCTCACCCAAGCGCGCGGATCCAAAGCTGCCGCTGCAGCCACTTTCACGCAGCCCATCGAGCGATAGGCCGCCGCGCGTTCGGCTCTATGTTTTTGCAAATTCCTCATTAAATAAGAACAACCCCTTTCTCTTTCCTTATAGAGAGGGGTCGTATGTCGCAATACTTCCCTTATCTTGCCCCACTGCGCATGGGGGCCGGAATTGGCACCCTGTCGTGGACACAATCATCGTCCACCGGGATGCCGGGCTTCACAGGGCCGTTTCCCTCCACCTCTCTTGATAAGGCAACGGTTATTCACTTGTTAAATTGTGCAGGCTCCCGGCGCTTGCGCCTCGTGCCTGCACCTCATTCCTGAGTATGCTAACACAGCCCCGCAAGGTCGTCAAACGCGGGGCCGCCCACTCCCTCACAGGACTACGCCCCGTGGGCAACGCGGTACAATTGAATTAATGCGTGACTGCGCGGTGCTACTCACGCTTAGCGTACAGGCTGCGCGCCTGACCAATGCGCAAGCCGCACTTCCGCGAAATTTCCGCGCAGGGCGCGCTTCTCCATTGTTATGATAGCCCAGCAATGCTCACAGGAGAAAGCATTCCAATATGGCTACGACTAGTCTCCCCGACGGCCTCGTGCCCGCCGGCAGTTCACTGGAGTTCACGGAGGACTCTGTCCCTGCAGCCTTGCAAAAGAAACACGCCCTGGGGCCCGGGCACTGGGGCGTGCTGCACGTGTTCGCGGGTCAAGTGTGCTTTGTGGACCTTGCCACCGGCGTGGAGACTGAGGTGGCGGCGCCCGACCATGCCGTCATTCAGCCGGAAGCGCCCCATCACCTGCGCGTCACGGGGCCGGTGCGCTGCCGCATTGATTTCTTCCGCCAGCCGGAGGATGCTGCCGCCATGCGGACGCCGGGCAGTTTTGCCGAAGAGGAAGTGAAGGCGAGCTTCGCGCGCTGCGAGGCCGCCGGCGACTTCGCGGAAACCTTCTATACCACCTTCATGAACGCCTCGCCAGCCATCGCGCCGTTCTTCGCCCAGACGGAATTCGGCCGCCAACGCCAACTGCTGCGGGACTCCGTGTACTTGATGGTTACCCAGGACGTTTCAGACCCGGAAATGCGCGGGCTGCTGGATAAGCTCGGCCAAATGCACAGCCGCGCCGGCCGCAACATCGCGCCCAAGCTCTACGAGCTCTGGCTGGATAGCATCTGCGCCACCGTCAAACAGCTCGACCCGGAATGGACGCAATCCCTCGAAGACCACTGGCGCGTGCGCCTGCGGGCGGGGATGCAGATCATCATGGCGGCGTATTGAGGCGCTGTGAACACGCTGCGGCCTGGAGAATTAGCAGAGAGTCGGACGGGACCGGAAAGGCGATTTGTTTGCCATAAGGGTACTACCAAAGATCGCCCAAACCGTTCGCCCCCGTATCGAGTACTTGGCAGGCTCTGAGCCTGTCGAAGGGCAGTTCATGCTTCGACAAGGGCTTTCGTAAGGTCCAGGCGTCGTGCATCCCTCAGCACGAACGGATGAGAAGGCAGGACAGCGCCTTCAGCAACCCCCACTTAAATGACAAGAACCGTCAGCTTGTGCTGACGGTTTCATGACGCTCGGAGGGCATGAACGCTTTCAGCCACCGAGCGGGATGATCTCGAACACCCGGCCCAATATGAGGAGTTGCAGCACGAACAGCAAGCCAAGCACCCACCGATGCACGCGCAACTCACCGGCGAGCGAATGCATCATGCCGTTGAGTTCAGCGATGTCCGCTTTCGTGGCGAGATGTTCGTACCCGCCCTCGAGGCGAGCGAGACGTTCTTCCGTGGTAGACATCGGCAGCCTTCTTGTCCTTTATATGCTATACGGTACCATCCGGCATTGAACGGGATTTGCATTCCGGGCGTATTCTCTGAAGAGACTGTTACCCGTCGAGGCGGAACCGATACAGGCACTCCTCAGAGTGCAAAACCGAGCCTCACCCTTGCCGTTCGCATCCGATTCCTTCGCACCGTTCTGCGGAATAGCACAATCACCTAAAACATATCAGTTGCGTGTAGTATTCGTCAAGGCAAACCAAGTCTAACAACGCGACGCCTTCTCCCTACTGGACAGCCGCACGATCTTCACTGGAAGTAATCTCGACCGGTGAATTTTGGGTAATTCAGCCTCAGCAAATGGTGGCTTGACTGTGCTAGTATACGGTATCCAAACCAGCGCAGCGCAGGAGGCAGGATTACCCCATGCAGGTGCAAATTACGGCGCCGATCCATGGCGCGGTGCTCAACCGGCACGATGGGCGGCAGGATGACGACGGCTTGCATATCACGGTGCAGGGCGTGGTGAGCGAGGCCGATACGGTGACGGTAAACGGCGTGCGGGCGCGAATTGTCGGCGCTACCTTCACGGCGGCGTACACCCTGGACGCTCACGAGACCGTGCTTACCGCGGTGGCGGAACGCGGCGGCGAGACGCTTTCCCATGCCGTCACGGTGCTCTGGGACCGTGACTCGTTCCCGCGCTACCGCTTCTCGCTGGATGACGACATCTACTTTCTGCGCGACATTGCCTTTGAGCGGCCGAAGTCCATTTTCGACAACTTCTATCTCGGCTTCATGCGCGACCTCCGCGACCGCTACGGCACCAAGACCCACATCAACATTTACTACGCCTGCGAGGACTTCGATCTACGCCAGATGCCGGATACGTACAAGTCCGAGTGGCGCGACAACGCCGACTGGCTGCAGCTCTCGTTTCACGCCCGCGCGGACCAGCCGCGGGACCCGTACAAGGAAGCCTCGGCGGAGAAACTCCTCACCGACTACCGCCAGGTGCGGGACGAGACGCTGCGTTTCGCGGGTGAAGAGAGCTGGTCGCACTTCACCACGCTCCACTGGGGCGAGGGCACCCGCCGGGGTTGCCGCGCGTTGCGCAAAGAGGGCATCTGGGGGCTGGCGGGCTATTTCATTCCCGAGCCGGACCTACGTGTGAACTACTACCTGGACGCCGCTACCACCGCGTACCTAAATTCGCACGACTACTGGAAGGACTTCGGCGAGGACATCTTGTTCGTAACGCACGATCAGGTGATTAATTCCATCAAGACGCCGGAAGCCGTGGTGGCGCACTTGGAGACCGTTGCCCAAGACCCGCACCGCAGCGAGGTCATGGAGCTGATGGTCCACGAGCAGTACTTCCGCAAGCACCTGCGCCACTACCAGCCCAACGTGCCCGCTAAGGTGGAAGCGGCCATCCGCTGGGCGACCGAACGCGGTTATACGTCGGTGCTCTACGAAGAGGGCTTCCTGGGGGCGTAAGAGATCCTGGCTGCGGCGCTGCTGGCGTGTTGGTACCCCTATCTGCTCTGAACGCCAATCAGTCTTGTTCTGATAGGTATTGACTGTACATACCATACGATTAGAGCAGCAAGGTATCCCCTCACCCCAGCCCTCTCCCCAAGGAGAGGGGGTATCTCTTTGCCCTCTGGACCTGGTAATGCAAAGGTCTCCGTCAAGGGAGAGGGGACTGCCATGCTGCGGCGAGGGTATCGCAAGGGTCTCCATAGGAAGAGGGGATCAGGCGAGAGTCTTGGGATGTGCATTCTTTGCCAGGGGCTGAGGGAGCTTCCGCTATCCCGCGAAACTAGGTGGACGTACCCAGGCCACAGCGCAGGTCTTCGCGACTTTGCCACACCTTGCCACACACGCGTAGGGGCACGATATATCGTGCCCCTACGTTTCAATCCTGAGGTAGTGTGGCCTATGTGGTCACACCTGCGGCAGCGCGGCCCTACCGGTCAATCCAGCGGTTGCGGCGGGCTGTTGCAGGTTTCAGTCGCGCCCCAAGCCATGAACTCGACGTCGGGCCCCATGCGCACACCTGTATAGAATCTCTCTGGTCTATACACCCGCTTTTCCAGGAAAGGGCGCTTCCCTCCCGCCCTCAAGTTCAGGTTTCCGAAAACGGGCTCGCCGACGCGGTGGAAAAGTCCGTGCGATGCCGCTGTGGTTAGGCTCTGCCGGTGTCTTCTTCGATGAGCGCGCTGAGGGTGGTATCGAGGGCGGCCGCGATTCTCGCGGCGGCGCCGATGGTGATATTCTGCTTGCCCTTTTCCACCGTGCTGAGGTAGGCGCGGTCGAGACCCGCCTTGGTGGCGAGTTCCTGTTGGCTCCATCCCCGTTCTTTACGCAGTTGCTGCACGCGACGCCCCAGCACGCTCAGGTAGTCCGCCGCGGACTTCGGCTCCTCACCCACGCTAAGCAGGCGATTGGCCACGCTGATTGCCTCCAGAGGATCGCCGGACACGAGGTCCGCCGGAATCGCGGCACGGAGTTGCGGGTCCGATAGACCCGCACCGCCCACGAACACCAGCGGCGCATTGTCGAGAGACTTGAGGGTGCGGACCGCATCCGTCGCGACCGGTATGCGATCACGCTGGGAGAGCGAAAGGACTACCAGGTCCGGTTTGCGCTCCCGCACCCATTCCACCAGGTCACCGGTGGGCGTATTCTGACCCAAGAACGCCACGTCCCAGCCTTCCAGATAGAATAGATCGGCGATCAGGCGCGCGCCCACCGCGTGCATCTCTCCTTCCACGGCCGTAACCACGGCCTCGGCCCCGATGCGCCTGCGCCGCCGCGCGAGACTGCGGATGTAAGCGCTTTGCTGCAGCGTGATTTGAATGGCAAGGTGCTCGGTAGCGATGTTCAGGGCGCCGCGGTGCCAGGCATTGCCCACCACAACCAGTGCGGGGGTGATCACCTCGGTGTAGATCACGAGCGGATCGATGCCGCGGTCCATGCTGTCCTTGATGACCCGGAACGCCTCTTCCTGGTCGCCGGCCAGCAAGGCGGCGGCATAGCGCTGCGCCAGAATGTCTAACTCTTGTGTGTCTGCCATCAACGCCTCACAAAGAATCCCGGAAAGTCATGTTGACTATAGTTGACACCATGTAGAGTATACTATATACTGCTTTTGTTGGACATATGCCGCACCCGGGTAAGCGTATGCTAGGCATATCAAGCAGATTCGTCAAGAATCCTGAGCGCAAGGAGAATGAAATGCTTAGGAACGCAGTTGGAACATCTATCGGAAGTGCTCTTGACTGGAGGAGACACTTCCGCAAACTCGGTGTGGTTGCCGCGTTGGGAGCAGCCCTTTTACTGCTCGCAGCCTGTGGCGCCGACGCGGAGACGACGCCGGCCGCGGAGCCGGAGGCCCAGCCGACCACCATCGTTGACATCGCCGTAAACGACGGCAGGTTCCAGACCCTGGTCGCCGCCCTCCAAGCGGCCGGCCTGGTGGAGACGCTGCAGGGCGAAGGCCCCTTCACGGTCTTCGCGCCCACAGACGACGCCTTCGCCAAGCTCCCCGCGGGCACGGTGGATGCGCTTTTGAAGGATGTCCCCACGCTGACCGACATCCTCTTGTACCACGTAGTCGCCGGTAATGTCAAGGCCGCCGACGTCGTGAAGCTCGACATGGCGGCCACAGTGCAAGGCGAGTCCGTGGCGATCACGGTAGACGGTGACACCGTGCGCATCAACGATGCGCAAGTCATCATCACCGACATCGAGGCCGCCAATGGCACCATTCACGTCATTGACACCGTGTTACTGCCGCCCGAACCGGCAGCCCAATTGGGCACCATCGTTGACATTGCGGTGGGCGACGGCAGGTTTCAGACCCTGGTAGCAGCCTTGCAGGCAGCCGGCCTGGCGGCGACGCTGCAGGGCGAAGGCCCCTTCACGGTCTTCGCGCCCACGGACGATGCTTTCGCCAAGCTGCCGGAGGGCACGGTGGATGCACTCCTGAAGGACATTCCCGCCCTTACCGACATCCTTCTGTACCACGTAGTTTCCGGTAATGTCTCGGCCGCCGACGTCGTGAAGCTCGACGCGGCGACCACGGCGCAAGGCGGGACCGTGGCGATCACGGTAGACGGCGACACAGTGCGCATCAACGATGCCCAGGTCGTCATCACCGACATCGCAGCCTCCAATGGCACGATTCACGTGATCGATACCGTGCTCGTGCCGGCGCAGGAGTAAAGAGTAGCAGAGGAAGCACGTACAGTAGGGCCATTGATGGGCGCACCCTGTCACCGGTCCCCTGGCTCGCGCGGACAAGGGCGGCACACAGCCACTGCCGTCTCTCGTCCGCGTGGGAGATGCCCACACTTACAAGCATTGACTTGACATCAATGTGAATAGTCTCTAGGCTACGCAGAGAAGACAGCATATGCTTGAACTGTGGCTGTCTAGCTGTAAGAAGGCAAGGCCCCAGCCACCAATATTCTCCCGTCGCACTCAGGAAGTGATTGGGTTAGTCGTGGCGGGGGGCGGCCTTTACGGGCCGGCCGCGTCGGCGGAAGGAGGGGACGAAAGACTGTAGAGTGATTGTCGCGTTGGAATTGAAGGAGAAGACGCATGGATCTCGTTGAGGTCATTGTCTTGATCGTTGCGGCCGTTGGCGCCATAAACTGGGGTCTCGTGGGCTTGGCGAAAATCGACCTCGTCGCCCTGATCGCGGGCGGTCTGAAGTTCGGCGACGTCAACACTATTTCGCGCGTTTTGTACATCGTCGTTGGCGTTTGCGGCCTTTTAGCTCTCTATTTCGGGCTTCTCGGAGGCAACGGCGCCTAGCGGAGCCGCGCCATTGTCGTATCGGCTGCCGGCCGTCTTCGTGCGGCAGCGGTTCAGACGCCGCTCATGCCGAGCCAAATAAAAGAACAGGGAGCACGCACGCGTGCTCCCTGTGTGTTTATTCGCTTTGAAGCGTGATTACACGCTCAGTGTCCGGCGTAATTGCTCCGAACCCACCCCGATCGTCCGATGCCGCTACAGCAGCCCCGGTTACTTCGTGATAGCCTCTTCAGCCGCGCAAGACGAATGCCGCCGCACTGGAAAAGGCCTTATGTACATTGCCAGGCCGGATCGATATTGACAACGCCAATGTTCCAATCCTGCATGCTCCAGGCATCGCCGTCGCGGACAAAGGTGTATTGCTCGCCGGGGTAGGTGACCGTCTCGCGCGAAGTCTGTTCGGCATCGGTTGCCGTGCAGCTCAGGACCGCATCATAGGTCCACACCTCTTGGGTCTCTACGACCACTTCTGATTGGTCTTCAGACACGCTCTGCACGGTGCAGTTATTTACCAAGGGCACGACTGCCGAGATGCGCACGACGCTATAGGCATCGGTGGTCTTGGCGAGCAAGGACTCGGCCGCTGCCTGAGCGCGCGCCGCCATAGCGCCCCACGTGTTGCTGAGTTGTCCGGCCTCCAGATCGCCCCGCATGAATGCGGACTGGCTGGCATTGGCCGCGGCAATTGCGGCGCTAAGCTCCGCCGTGCACGGGTCGCCCGCGGCCAGTGCCGGCGCTGCCGGTTGAGCCGTTGCTTCCGGCACGGGTGACGGTGCCGGCGGCGGTGTGGGAATGGGCGCCGGCGTGGGAGTCGCTAGCTGCGGCATGGGTGTGACCAAGGGAGTTGGCGTTGACGGCACTTCCGTCGCTGCCGCCGGCGTCGCTTCAGCCACTTCTTCGGTGCCGGGATCCGTCAGCCGCAGAGCCACGACTGTGCCCGCGACCACAAGCAGAACCACCACCAGTATGATGAGCATTCGGACAACCCACGACCAACTCATGTTCACACTCCTATACGCTATTGCTTGGCTTCATACTACCCTTAATCCGCTTGCATTGCACGTTAAGGGCACCAACGTCGTGGGAGCAAGGTGCTATAATGAAGGTAATTGCGGACGTGGGCAATGCCCACGCGGAAGTGGGGAAAGCCCACTTTTCTTAATTCCTGGCGGTTGTAGCAGGAAACGGCCGGCAGGAGGGGGAAGGTATCGCAAATGAAGAGCGACTTTGTGTCTGCGATCGCGCAGATTGCAAGTGAAAAAGGCCTAGACCAAGAAGACGTCATAAGCGCGCTAGAGACTGCGATCCTCTCCGCATACCGTAAAGTAAGCGGCGACCCGGTGCCCAATGCCGTCGCGTATTTCGATGCGCAGACCGGCGAATCGAAGATCTACATACCCAAGTTGGTTGTGGAAGAGGTCACGGACGCCGAGGCCGAAATCAGCCTGCCGGACGCTCAAGCAATAGACGCAGAGGCGGAGCTCGGCGACGAAATCGAGGTGGAGATTACGCCTCCGAATGTGGGCCGCATTGCCGCGCAAGCCGCGCGGCAAGTGCTGCTGCAGTCGTTGCGCGAGAAGGAACGCGACCACGTTTACGATGACTTCATCGACCGTGTGGGAGAGATCGTGAGTGGGCGCGTCCAGCGGGTAGACAGCCGCGGCGTGGTGCTGGACTTCGGTCGCGCGGAAGCGCTGATGTCTTCCGCGGACATGGTACCCGGCGAGCGCGATCGGTATCGCCTGGGCCAGCGGTTGCGCGCCTACATTGCGGAGGTGCGGAAAGACCTGAAGGGACCCGTAGTGCGCGTTTCCCGCGCGCACAAGGACTTCATCCGCCGCCTCATCGAGCAGGAAGTCCCCGAGGTGCAGACCGGAACGGTGGAGATCAAAGAGATCGCCCGCGATCCGGGATCGCGCACCAAGGTCGCGGTTGCCGCTAAACAAGAGGGATTGGATCCGGTGGGCTCGTGCGTCGGCATGCGCGGCACGCGCATTCAAAACGTGCTGCGGGAGCTTGGCAACGAGAAGGTTGAGATCATCGAGTGGAGCGACGACACCGCCGAGTTTGTCAAGAACGCGCTCTCCCCGGCGGAAATCCAGCGAGTGGAGCTTATCGAAGTTGACGAGCAGCAGGTAGCATCCGTGCACGTCGACGCGGACATGGTCTCGCTGGCTATCGGCCGCGACGGACAGAACACCCGGCTGGCTAACCGGCTCACCGGGTGGAAGATCAACATCCGGTCGCTGGAAGATGAGCAAGACGCTGCCGAGGCTCCGGCCGCGGATGCGGTGTCCGCCGCAGCCGGGGACGAAGATGCCGCGGCGCAGGAACCGGCGGAACAGCAGAAACCTGCGGAACAAGAAGTGGCGGCGGAGTCACTATCAGCGGAAGAGTCCAGGAGTTCGAGCAGCGCCGGTTGAGTGGGTGCTGCCGCCCGTTTGCGATGGGTTTTGCGGTCGGCGCCGTCTGCGGCGCCGACGTGGCTGCGCTGAACTGAAAGAGAGACGAATCCCGGAGGGAGGGTCTGGTGACGCGAGCAGCCACGCCACAGGCCAAGCACATTCCGCGGCGCACGTGCCTGGGTTGCCGCGCGACGAAGCCCAAACGAGACTTGACCCGCATCGTAGCCACGGCGGAAGGACGTGTAGCAGTCGACGCCACGGGCAAGGCGCCAGGGCGCGGCGCGTATCTTTGCCCAAAGGCCGGATGTGCCAGACAAGCGCTCAAGGCCAGCACCCTTAGCCGGGCGTTGAGAGTGAGGCTCGATGGCGCTGCGCTCACAGAGTTGCGGGCATGGGCCGAGCAGCTCGGCGAGACGGCCAACACGAGCGCGAATTCACCTTAAGCCAAAATTCTTCCTTCCCAGACCCACGATGGTGGGAGAGCACTCCCTGAGAGGAGGGACAGCCATGAGATCAGGTCCTCGATCGGGCGGCGGCGCGCGTACGCGCCGGCGTTCCTCCAGGCGTGCACCGTCTGATCAACAAGATCGCAATGCGACCGCAACTGCCGGCAAAACGGTTACACCGCGCAAGATCAAGCTGCCGCAGGATATTACCGTCGCCCAGCTCGCGGAGCGTCTGGAAGTTAGCCCGACAGCCATTATCAAAGAACTCTTTACGCGCGGAACCGCCGTCACCATCAATCAAACACTCGATTACGCTACCTCAACGCTCGTCGTCGAGGCGTTGGGCCATACTGTAGTGAAAGAGGAAGCCAAACCGGCGGCAACTAAACAAAAAGAAGACGTTGTACTCGAAGTTGCCAAGGAGACGGGCACGACCGTGCGTCGGCGCCGGCGCTTCGAGAAGCGTTCTCCCGTAATCACGGTGATGGGTCACGTCGATCACGGCAAGACGTCGCTGCTGGACGCGCTCCGCGAGTCCAACGTGGTGGCAGGCGAGTCCGGCGGCATAACCCAGCGCATCGGCGCCTATCAGGTAACCCACAACGGCGATTCCGTTACCTTCATCGATACGCCCGGCCACGAGGCCTTCACCGCCATGCGCGCGCGGGGGACGAAGGTGACGGACGTGGCGGTAATCGTCATCGCGGCGGACGACGGCGTGATGCCGCAGACCGTGGAGGCGATCAATCACGCGCGGGCGGCGAAGGTGCCCTTCATGATCGCGCTCAACAAGATCGACCTGCCGAGCGCCAACCCCGACCGCGTCAAGCAACAGCTTACGGAACACGACATCCTCGTTGAGGAATATGGCGGCGAAACCGTGCTGGTGGAGGTCTCCGCCGAAACCAAAGAAGGGCTGGACGATCTCCTGGAAATGATCTCGCTCCTCTCGGAAATCGAGGGAGTGCGCGCGGACCCCCGCATTCCGGCGCGCGGTGTCGTGATCGAGAGCAATATGGACAAGAGCCGCGGCCCGGTAGCAACCGTTCTCGTACAGGAGGGCACGCTGAATGTTGGGGATACGGTAGTCTGCGGCAAGACTTCCGGCCGCGTGCGCGCGCTTTTCAACGAATATGGCGCGACCATGGCCGAGGCGGGCCCGTCTGTGCCGGTGGAGATTCTTGGTCTCGGCGCGTTGCCCGCCCCGGGGGAGACGCTCATTGTCGTGGTGGATGAGAAAGCCGCGAAAACTCTTCTCCAAGAGCTCATCGAGCGCGAGCGGGAAGAGACGGAACGTATGTCGCTGGATACACTCAGCGCTACCGCCGGTGAGGGTGTGGAAGAACTTGACATAGTGGTCAAAGCCGACAACCGCGGCTCCGTGGAAGCCATTCAACAAGCGTTGGAGCAACTTTCCACGGAAGAAACCCGCGTACGCGTCATCTATAGCGGCGTCGGCCCGGTGAGCGAATCGGACGTACAACTCGCCATTGCCGGCAACGCGCTGGTCACGGCGTTTAACGTGCGCCCCGATGCCGCCGCGCGGTCGCTGGCAGAGGCGGAAAAGGTCGAGATTCGCTATTACAGCGTGATCTATACCCTGATCGAAGAGATGCAGAAGGCCCTGCTTGGCTTGCTGGAACCGGAATTCGTCGAGGTCATGGACTCACAGGCCGAGGTGCGGGCCGTGTTCAATCAAGTGCGCGGGCAGAGCGTGCTTGGCGCCATCATTCGCGAGGGCACACTGCGCCGCGGCGCGCAAGTGCGTGTGCTGCGCAATAAGAAGCAGATACTCAAGACGACTGTCACGAGCCTGCGCCGCTTCAAGGACGCCGTGCGCGAGGTGGCCAGCGGCTATGAATGCGGCATCGGCATCGGCGAGGTCTATGACGCCCGCGAAGGCGACATCCTCGAGACGTTCCACATCGAAGAAAAGGCGCGTTTCTAGCGCCGTCACTCAAATCGCTTGGTCTGACTGCGTGCGGAGCAAGCCAAAAGCTGTGGGTCGTGCGGCCCGCAGCTTTGTGTTCCTTAGCGGCGGATGACCCCAGGGAATTCGACTTCGACCGTACTGCTTCTGTCGTCACGGCATCGTGGGCGTGGGGAGACGGGGCGGTGAGCGATTGGTTCCCAGAGGAAGTGTGTAAGGGGGCAACCTATGGACTTGCGAAAGTTGGAGCGGTCAACGGCGCTGCTGCGGGAAGAATTGACCGACATTCTACGCTCGGAAGTGCGCGACCCCCGCCTGCATACACTTACGGTCACCGCGGTGCGCCTCTCCCGCGATCGCCGCTATGCCCGCGTGTACGTTGACCTGCCGGCACAGGAGCAGGAGGCCGAGCAGGACATTCTTGCCGCGTTGCGTCGTGCCGCCGGGTTCGTGCGCCGCTGCCTAGCGCAACGGCTGACCTGGTACAAGGCGCCGGAGATTTCGTTTCACCTTGACGAAGGCATGAAGCAGGGCGACCGCGTACTCGCGCTCTTCCGCGACCTCGAGTCGGATGACCGCCCTCAGGAAGACCCGCCGGCTCCAGATTCAGAAGAGATCGGCAGCGAGCAGGCGGAAGAGCGCCCATCCCGGTGACGGACATACCCATGGCAACGATGAATAAGCCGGCATCTGTGAGAGTTTTTAAGTCCGCGGCAGCCGCTGCGGCCTTTAGCACGAATCACGAATCGGAGATTCCCGAAAGCGCATGGGCGGAAGCGTGCGCGCTGGTATTGGATGCGGAGCGCATCGTCCTTACCACCCATGCCGGTCCTGACGGTGACGGCATTGGGAGCATGGTCGGGCTCTCCCTGGCGCTGCGCGCGCTGGGCAAGACGACGGCAATGGTCTGCAGCGATCCGGTGCCGCCGGACCTTACTTTCGTACCGCATGCAGACGAAGTCCGGGTCTTGCCTGAACTCGCCGCGCTCGCCTTCGCGCCCGACCTCATCGTCGTCTGCGATTCCGCTAGTCTGGCGCGTCTGGGCGCGGTCTATGCCGCAAGCGAGCCCAGCTTTGCCGCGCTCCCTATCCTCAATTTGGACCACCATCAAACGAACACGCGCTTTGGCCGCGTGAATCTAGTAGATTCCACCGCGGCTGCCACCGCCGAGATCGTGCACGAATTGCGGGAGCGGCTGCAGGTAGAGCCCTCGCAAGCTGCCGCCACAGCGCTGATGACGGGTCTCGTTACCGATACGTTGGGGTTTCGCACCGACAGTGTGACGCCGCGCACGCTCGGGCTGGCTGCGCACCTGCTGGAACGCGGCGCGCCGCTGGAAGCAATCAGCTTTCGGGTCTTCCACGCCACGCGCTACGAGAAACTGAAACTCTGGGGCTACGGTCTTGCGAACCTGCAACGCAGTGAGGATGGACGCATCGCGTGGGTGACGCTGCCGCGCGAAGTGCGCATGGAGCTGGGGGCCAAGGAAACCGACTTGATGGGACAGGCCTCCCTAATCGAGGGCATTGAAGGCGCGGATATTGCCATCCTCGCTTGGGACAAGAGGAAGGACCCGCTGCGTACGGGCATTTCTCTCCGGTCGCGCACCGTAAATGTCGCGGCCGTGGCGCAGTCGCTGGGCGGCGGCGGTCATGCCGGCGCCGCCGGTGCGTTGCTGGTCGGTACGCCGCTGGACGAAGGTCTGCGCAAAGCGATTGAAGCCGCCAAGGCCCACCTCGACTGAACTACGCGAGGCCAATACCGGCTTACTCGGGTCGATCTCTGCGTGCATGTATGCAAGAGGCAAAGGGCAAAGAGCAAGGCAGCGGTTTGCGTTGAGCTTCTCGAAGAGTCTCCCACCATTCGCACTGAGCTTCCCGAAAAGTCTCCCACCGTTCGCACTGAGCCTCTCAAGATGTTTCCAACCGTTCGCACCGAGCCTGTCGAAGTGCCCTCCGCGAATAACAATTGCGAGTTTCAGACCTCGTCTAGTACAATGCTGTGACTTTGGCAATATCATCCAAGCCGCGAGAGGCGGACAAAGCGCCATGCGTCACGGCTTTCTGAACATCGCGAAACCCACCGCTTGCACCTCTCATGACGTGGTGAACGCCGTGCGCCGTCTCATAGGACAGCGGCGCGTGGGACACGCGGGCACTTTGGACCCGCTGGCTACGGGGGTGTTGGTGCTTGGCGTAGGGCATGGCACGCGGCTCATCGAGTACCTTGCGGGCACGCGCAAGACCTACCGCGCGGAGATACTCCTCGGCCGCACGACCACCACCGACGACAGCGCTGGCGAGACGCTGCGGGAACGACCCGTGAACGTGGATTCTGCAACCGTGCGGGCTGCTTTGGAGGAATTCACGGGCACGATCGCGCAGGTGCCCCCGGCATTCGCTGCGGTACACGTGGACGGCACACGGGCCTACAAGCGGGCGCGGCGTGGCGAAACGGTGGCGCTGGAACCGCGACAGGTAACGGTCTTTCGTCTCGAGGTCCTTGAAATGCAGCTCCCGCACCTCACCCTTGAAGTGGAGTGCTCCACCGGCACGTATGTGCGGGCCCTGGCGCGGGACTTGGGCGAGGCGCTCGGCTGCGGCGCGCACTTGGCAGCGCTCACGCGCACGCGTGTGGGCTCATTCTCACTGGAGGACGCGGTACCCCTCGATGCACTCGAAGGCCGCATCGCAGAGCGGGGCTGGCAAGAGTTTCTTCTTCCCTTGGATTTGCCATTGCGACACTGGGCGGCTCGCCACCTGAGCGCTGCTGAGACGACCCAGGTGCTAAACGGCGTGCGCGTGGCGGCGGATAGTGCGGTGGCTCCGGGAGAATGCGCGCGCGCTTACGATCCGCAGGGGCGCTTGCTCGCGGTGCTGCAGGCCGTTGAGTCCACCCCACCACTCTGGCAGCCGGTGAAAGTGTTTCGCTATAATCCCTAGTGGTGCACGTGTAGACGAACTGATCCTCAGGAGACCATTGTGTAACTCTGCCAACCAGTCGGATGTGAGCCGGATCGGTATTGATTCCCCTCACCCCGGCCCTCTCCCCCAGGGAGAGGGAGTCGAACCCGCTAGTGGGAGAAGGCGTCTCCCCGCCTGGATTGGCCGGTTTATTCAGTAGTCTTCTTTGGTCGCGCAGGCAGGGGCAAGGATAGGTAACCGCAGTGGAGGTATTTCGTCGAGACCCTGAGTCTCTTGTGCCTGACCGCCCTACCGTGCTCACCATCGGCAAGTTCGACGGCATCCATCACGGACACAGGCACATTCTGGAGGCGGTAACGGCGCGGGCGCGCACCAGTGACTGGCAGTCCGCCGTTGTCATCCTCTGGCCGCCGCCGCCGGAGGTGCTGCGACCCGGCGCTCAGATACCCCGCCTCTCGACGCTGGCCGAACGGGAGACGGCCCTTGCCGCCGGCGGCATCGATCTGCTGATTCTCTGGCCCTTCACGCTGGAACTCTCACGCCTCTCACCGCGTGACTTCATGCAGATGTTGCGCCGCCGTCTCGATCTGCGCGTGCTCGTCATCGGCAGCAACTTTGCCCTCGGCCACAAGCGCAGCGGCACGCCGGACGTGCTGCAGGCATTAGGCGAAGAGCTGGGGTTTGCGGTGGTTGTCGTCGCGCCCCACGTGCACGAGGGAGAGGCAGTCAGCAGTTCGCGCATCCGCGGCTATTTGAATGCCGGCGACGTGGCGGCGGCGGCGCGGCTGCTCGGACGCTGGCCCACGCTCACCGGTACCGTGGCGCGCGGCGCCGGACGCGGCAGAGACCTCGGCTTCCCCACGGCCAACTTACATCTCGACGAACCCCTCGCTGTGCCCGGTCACGGCATTTACGCCACCTTTGCGTCGATTGGGGCAGATTGCGACGCCGCTGTGCACCGGGCGGTAACGAGCATCGGCGTACGCCCGACCTTCGACGATTCGGACGAGCCGAGCATCGAGACCTTTGTGCTGGACTTTAGAGCAGACCTCTACGGCCAGACTCTCCGTCTGCATTTCGTGGAAAAGCTGCGCGACGAGCTGAAGTTTGCGTCCGTCGAGGACTTGATCGCGCAGATGGAGCGGGATGTCGCGGACGCCGAAAGTGTGCTCGCCCAACACGGGCGCGAGGGGGTAGATTAAGCACACGCTCTTCTGCGCCTCACAGAGTAGGGTGTCGCGGATCGCGTGCCGGGATACCTCAACCGCTCACCCTTCGACAGGCTCAGGGCGAACGGTTTCTTTACAAACAGGCAATGATTCAGTGTTCCTTCCGCTCGTTTAGTGCCCCACCCGTTCAGAGTTTGGCTCTGCCGCTCAAATATTGCCCCTCCCATTCAACTTGCTAGCTTGTCGTTCACAGAGTGCCTCGGCCGTTCAACTAGTGCCCCTGCCGTTCGTGCTGAGGGCTGCGCGAAGCCTGAGCTTCACGGAACCTCTTGTCGAAGTATGAACGGCGGGGGCGCCCACGCGCTTCAGTTCTACCAATGCTCGACTCCCTCTTACTTGGATGCTTTCAAGACGACCGGACACTGGCATCCCAGCGTCGAGCACACTCAGATTCCACACCCTACTCCGGCTCACCGCCCGCGAACGGCCCCGATCCTTGAAAGCCCGGCCTTCCCCTGCCGCCCGGCCCGCGGCCGCGTCCGAACGGCGGCATGGGTGGGCCGCCGTCGCCGACTTCCACGGGGGCCGGTTCCGGCTCGGTGCGAAACTGGATGCTGTGCAGCTTGGCGTAGAGGCCTGCCTGCGCCAGCAACTCTTCATGGGTACCGGACTCGACGGCGCGGCCTTCATCGAGCACCAGGATGCGGTCGGCGGCGCGCACGGTGGAGAGGCGGTGGGCGATGACAAAGCTCGTCCGGCCCTGGCGCAACGTATTGAGCGCCTGTTGGATCAGCTCTTCCGACTGCGAATCGAGTGACGACGTGGCCTCATCCAGGATGATGATGCGCGGGTTCTTTAGAAAGACGCGGGCGATGGCCACGCGCTGCTTCTCGCCGCCGGAGAGCCGGAAACCCCGCTCGCCCACTACCGTCTCGTACTGCTCGGGCAGGCCCGTGATAAAGTCGTGGATTTGCGCCGCTTTGGCAGCCTCGACCAATTCCGCTTCAGTCGCGTCCGGGTTTGCGTAGAGCAAGTTTTCTCGCAGCGACGTATGGAACAGGAACGGCTCTTGCGTCACCACGCCGACGTGCCGCATGAGCGACAAATATTGCAGATCGCGCAAGTCATAGTCGTCCAACCGCACCTGGCCGTTCACCGGATCGTAGAGGCGGGGAATGAGGTACGTCAGCGTCGTCTTGCCCGCGCCGCTGGGGCCGACCAGGGCGATCATTTCACCCGGTTCCGCCGTGAACGTAATGCCCTGCAACGCCCACGCCGCTTCGTCGTTGTAGCGGAACCAGACGTCCTCGAACGAGATCCGCCCCTGCACTGTGGCGACCTCACGCGCGTCCGGTGTGTCGAAGATTTCGGGCTCCATATCCAGGTAGCCGAAGATGCGGTCGAACAGCGCCATGGCGCCCTGCACGTCCACGTAGATGTTTGCCAGTTGGGAGGACGGGCCGTAGAGATTACGCAGAAACATGACGAAGGCGATGATGGTGCCGATCGTCAATTCCTCCTGCATCACTTGCCGGCCGCCGTACCAGTAGATGGCTGCCGGGCCAATGGAGGCGAACAGGCCCAGGAACATGAAGAACCAGCGGCCCACCATGGCCTGCTTGATGTTCAAGCGCAGCAAGTCCCGGCCGATGCCGCGAAAGCGCGTGTCCGCCCGCTGCTCGCCGGAGAACGTGCGCATGAGCAGGTAGCCGCTGATGTTCATCATTTCGTGCAGGAAGGCGCTGAGGTCGGCTTGCTTCTCCTGCGTCTCCCGCGACACTTGACGCCGGTACCGTCCTACGCGGCGCGTCGGCAGCACGAACGCCGGCGTGACCACGAGCGCAATCAGTGCCAGTTGCCAGTTCATGACAAAGAGCACCACAATTGTGCCAACGACGGTAAAGACGTTTGTAATGATCGAGATGACCGTACCGGCGATGACGCTCTGCACGCCGGCGACGTCGTTGTTAATGCGGGAGATGATCTCGCCGCTGCGGGTCTTGGTGAAGAAGCGCAGCGACATGCGCTGCATGTGCCGGAAGAGCTGCTTACGCAGATCGTAGACGATGCGCTGGCCGACCAGGGCGTTCAGGTAGCTCTGCAGCACGCCGATCAGGCCGGAGAGAAACGGCAATGCCACCATGCCGATAACGAGCAGGTTGAGCATGCCGAAGTCTTTGCCCGGTATGGCGTCGTCAATGGCGCTACGCATCAGGAGGGGAGGAATGAGCCCCAGCCCCGTCACGGCGAGGACGCAGATGAGAATGACGATTTCGTGGGGCCAGTAGGGCAGCAGGTAACCGAGGACGCGGCGCACACCGGCGGCCGTAAACTCCACCTTGGGCTGCTTCTCGTCAGACCGGTACGGGCGGTTCATGCCCCAGTGCCAGCCGCCTCCGCCGCCGCCGTACATCATACGCGGTGCTCCGGATGGCGGCTGAGTCTACAGGGTCTCCTTAGAAACTCTGGATGTTTCGCCATTGGTCTACCGTAGTTTGGCCCCGGTCTTCCATCGTTCATATTCTCTGGTAGCGCAGGTTTGCAACCCCGTATCACGTACGGGGCAGGCTCTGCGCCGGGCCTGCGTGACACTCGCCTTGTGAGACGGGGTGTCGCTGCTGGCCGACAAGGGTGCGCGCTCAACTGCGCACGAGAATGCTCCGGCGTGATCTCAGCAGCGGCGCGTTCACCGGGCATTCCAAATCGTGCGGGTGAGCGCACAACTACCATTTCTATATTAACCATTACGTGAATGTTGCACAATGCGTGGGAGCCTTGAGAGATACGAATCTCACGGGGAAAGCGTCACGGCGCGGTTAGGAGGAGCGTGAGAGTATGCGTTCGGAAGTTAGCTGCAAGCGGTTTTTGCCAACCGGCTTCACCGGCGTGAAGCCGGGATTTGGGCAAAGATGAAGATGGATTCCCGCTTTCCCGGGAATGACGGAAGGAGAGGGGCCGCCCTCCTTGTTGCGCGGGGGCTTGTCCCCCGCCTCCGCGGCGCACGTACACCTTGTCCAGGACGCATGCGGCGAAGGTTGTACCCCTCTGTGCGCAAATGACTCTGTGCCTGCACCAGCTAGCAGGCTGCCTCTCCGTCACTCCGGCGGAAGCCGGAGTCCAGGAGTAGGGCGGGTGATGCCTCCGGTAGGCGTGCAGCAGAGTCGTCGCACTTGGAAGAGAAGAAAGATGGATTCCCGCTTTCGCGGGAATGACGGAAAGGAAGAGGCGCTGTCCGTGTAGATGGAGTCCCCGCTTTCGCGGATATGGCGGAAAGAGAGGGGCCGCTCTCCTTGTAGCGCGGGGGCTTGTCCCCCGCCTCCGTCGGGCACGTACACGCTGTTCAGGACGCATTCGGCGAGGGTTGTACCCCTCATGTGCGCAAATGACTCTGTGCCTGCACCAGCTTGCAGACTCCCTCTCCGTCACTCCGGCGGAAGCCGGAGTCCAGTGGGTGGGGCGGGTGATGCCTCCAGTAGGCGTGTAGCAGAGTCGTCGCACTTGGAAGAGAAGAAAGATGGATTCCCGCTTTCGCGGGAATGACGGAAAGGTAGAGGCGCTGTCCTTGTAGAAGGATTCCCCGCTTTGGCGGGAATGACGGATAGAGAGGGCCCGCCCTCCTTGTAGCGCGGGGGCTTGTCCCCCGCCACCGCGGCGCACGTACACGCTGTCCAGGACGCATTCGGCGAAGGTTGTACCCCTCATGTGCGCAAAATGACTCTGTGCCTGCACCAGCTAGCAGGCTCCTCTTCCGTCACGCCGGCGGAAGCCGGAGTCTAGGATCGCGGTGGAACCGGATTGCGGCGCTAAGCGCGAGCGGAACAGGCACTTTGCTGCGCTAAAGGCGTAGGGGCACGATATATCGTGCCCCTACGCCTTTCAATCGTCACCGGAGGAAGCGGCGGTTCCGGGCTGTTCTTCTTTGCTCGCTTCCCCGTGCCTGAGCATATCCCGCAATCCCTCGAACAACCCTTCCAGGCGTGCCACGCGCTGCTCTAGATTGGAAACGCGCGTGCTTATTTCACGTAATTCCGCGCGAAGCTCGTTGCGCAGGTTATTCTGCCCGTGCGTAACGAACGTAGCAACCGCAATGGCGGCCAGCACGACGGTGGCGATTGTGGCCCAAAACTCGTAGTTTTCCATTACCGACGCCCCATGCAGACAATTCCACAACAATGCCGGAAACTGTCAGAAGATGTCGCTGAGCTTCTTGCCGGAGTAGAAGACATTGATGACGACGATTGCTGCCCAGACGAGACCGACTCCCAGAATGCCGGCGCCGCCTTCGAGCACAATCCCGGTTGCCGGGACTGCGAAGACCAGCGAGCAAATAGGGACGGCGGGCGACACGCTTTTCGGTTTTACGTTCTGCAGGCGTGCTTCCACGCGGCGGTCGATCACGGCATCGAGGCGCTCCATGAGCATATCGGTCAGCTCCTCGTTGTACTCCGCGCCAAGTTCTTGCCGCGCCGAGAGGATAGCGTCCAGTTCCTCCCGGGTGCCATCCGCCTTTGGGCGCTCTTGCTTGTCTTGCCCTGCTCCGCTGCTGCTCATGCTCATTGTCCCTCTTGTTCGATGGCGCAGTGCTCGCTCTGGCGCTCACGCTGCCTATTGTCTTAAGTGTCTTTCGATAGTATCGCGGCGCGATTCGTTTGGAGTGACAAAGCCCCACGTTATATTTAGGAAGTGTCACACTTGTGCCGAAACTGCGAGAAGCTACTTAAGAATCGGCTCGATAAGCCGATTTGTGCTTCGAAAAGGGCTTCTGTGAAGCCCAGGCTTCGCGCAGCACTCAACACGAACGGATATACACCCTTTTCCGTTCGCCCCCGCATCGTCCGATACGCTGTATCGAGTACGGAGCAAGCACTACGTACTTCGACAAGCTCAGTACAGGCCTGTCGAAGGGCGAGACTGCACGGAGCAACGCATCTATGGGATGGCCTTTAAAAAATGTCGCCGAGCTTCTTGCCCGAGTAGAGGATATTGACGATGATCACTGCGGCCCAGACGACGAGTACGCCTCGAAAGCCGACCAAACTTGCCGCGATCGCCGTCAAAGGGATCGCGAATATGAATGACGTGATCGGCACGGCCGGCGAAAGGGTACTCTTATTCGGTTCTTTCTGCAGGCGCTCTTCCACCCGGCGGTCGATGACATCATCGAGGCGCTCCATCAGCATGTCGGCCAGTTCTTCGTTGTACTCCGAGCCGAGTTCCTGCCGCGCCGAGAGGATGGAGTCCAACTCCTCGCGGGTGCTCTTCGCTTCCTGGCGCTCCTTCTTGCTGCGGTCACCCTTATTCTTGCTCCGGTCGCCCTTGTTCTTGCTCATGGTCGTTTTCTTTCTACCTGCATTAACGGTGATCGCTTTGGCGCGCCGACGTTTCCGTCGCTGAGGCGCCTACTCGCATTCCTTGGTATCCCGGCTTTCCTGCCAGTTTGCCGGCCCGCACAACACTGCGCGATGGTCCCAGGTTAATCTCGTCTGCTCACGGCCCAGATAACGTTGAGAAGGATGATGGCGATCCAGGGAGACCAGATGACGAAGCCGGAGGCAAATGGCCCCGCGACGCCGCCGGCGATGGCCATGGCCGGCAGACCGGCAATGAGTGACAAGACCGGCAGTACCAAGGGTGAAGCGCTGCCCTTGCGGTTCTTGAGGCGCGCTTCGATGCGCTGGTCGATGGCGGCGTGCAAGCGCTCGACAAACGAGTCGGCCAATTCCGTGCCGAACCGCTCTCCCAACTCCTGGTGTGCGGCAACCATGGCCTGCACTTCCCGTCGCAATTGCGCGTCACTCGGCAGGTCTTGCTCTTCTTCCTTTGCCCCGGCCATAGAGCTCCCTTAATATTCTTGACGCTAATCGCTTCATTCGCTTCAGTTTTGGAAGCAACATATCAGAACTTTAGAATACACATGCAATCCTCTTAAGTTAAGGGATATACCATAGACTTTAGAGGAGCGCAACCTCTCGCATTGACCGGAGGGGGCTATAATTGGCGGCGCGGCGGGATAATTCGCCTTGAAGCGAGTGGTGCGTTGGCGAGCGGCGAGCATACGGCGCGAGAGTCATCCGCCCAACGCGGCTGCCTGGAGGGCCTCCGACCTGATGCTAAGACGTACCGTTTGGCGGTTTGCCGGCAGGTCTGAGCGATTCAGTCTTGCAGTTAGAGCGTGACCACAGATCCCGTGCGGCTCGCTTCATAGGCGGCGAGGATGATACGCAGGTTCATGAGGCCGTCCGCGGCAGTGGTGGGAACGGGCCCTTTGCCGTCCAAGGCATCGCAGAATTCGGCGAGTATGGAAGTAAACCCGTCGGCACTTTTCTGTGAAGGCTTGGGATACTCGCAGTGGTCGCCCTTCCAGAGCTCGATGGGGCGCTCCGCATTGCCCCTGATTAGAATCGACCCCTCGGTCCCCTGCACTTCGCGGGCCGGCATGCTCCGGTCCGCACCCCAGCCGTTCTGGATCGAGGTGATGGCGCCGCTTTCGTGACGCAGTAAGACAAGCGCGGTGTCTTCCACGGAGAAGTCGCGCGCAAAGGTGCCCACAGCCCCAAACACCTCCTTGACCTCGGACTGCATCACGTACCGCGCCAGGTAGATGCTGTGATAGCCGTTGTCGAGCAGGGCGCCGCCCCCGCCGCGACCGGCGTCGGCGCGCCAGCTTGGGTCATACGCCGCGGTGCCGAGATAGTGGTAGTTTCCGAAACCCTCGTAGCGCACCAGGTAGGGCGTGCCGATGGCGCCCGCGTGCACCAGTTCCACGACGCGGGCGGGTACGGTCTGCCGCGAATAGTTGTGGATGAGCGAGAAAACGATGCCGGCCTTCTCCACGGCGGCAATCATCTCCAGCGCCTCGTCCTCGCGCGCGGCGATGGGCTTTTCCAGCAGGATGTTGTGTCCCGCGTCGGCAGCGGCGAGTGTGGCCGGATGGTGCAAGTGGTGGGGCAGGCAGATGTCGACAAAGTCCAGATCGTCGCGGGCGAGCAGGTCGCGGTAGTCGGCGTAACGCGCTTCGGCTGGAATCTTGAACTGATCGCCCAGCAGGTCGCGGCGCTCCACGGCCGGGTCCGCCACCGCGACAACACTGATACGGTCCGCCAGCTCCGTGTACGCGCTCTGGTGCCCCCTGGCGGCGATCTGACCGCAACCGATGATGCCAACACGTTTCATGGTTTTACGTCCTTCATGGTGTCATTGGGTTTACCGGCCACGACGCAGATTGCGATTGCGCCTGTGAGACTTTGCAGACACGTCCGCTACACTCTCCGAACTCATCAATCTGTCGTCGACTCTCGAATCGATGATGTCCATCTTCAGTAGCGCGGGGGCTTGTCCCCCGCCTCTTCGTGGGCACAACAGACTTCAGAGCCATTCACTCAAATCGTATACCAGCGAGCCGGAGAACTCATAGTCGTGCCAATGCTTGACGAGGCCCTTTCGGGCGGGGTAATTGAGACACGCCCGCTACACTCTCCGAACTCAACAATCTGTCGGCAACACTCAAACCTACGATGGTCATCTTCAGTAGCGCGGGGGCTTGTCCCCCGCCTCTTCGTGGGCACAATAGATTTCAGAACCATTCACACAAATCGTATACCAGCGAGCCGGAAAACTCATAGTCGTGCCAAAGCTTGACGATGCCCTTTCGGACAGGGTTATTGAGCACATATCTCACTGCCTCATCGAGGCTCTCTTCCTCGCGCAGGAAACGGTCCCAGAAGCTCACCTGCCAGATTCGGCCGTTCACGCCTAATTTCCAGACCTCTCGTTGCGCGAGGTTCTTGTACTGTCCAACAAAGGCAATGATGTCGCAAGTTGGAGAAGGTCCGAGAACGAGATGCGCATGATCCGGCATCAGGCAGTACACGAAGACTGGCACTCGGGTCTTGCGCGCATGCTCGTGGAGCACGTCACATGTAGACCGTGCGATCGTTGGATCTGCGAAGATCGAGTGTCGCTCACGCGCGCCGATTGTAACGGAGCAGATCATTCCGAGTTGACTGTAGAGCTTTCGGTCAAGGCGGATGCGTTTGTGGTGATGTTGATTTGAGCGAGAGCTAGAACCCATGGATATCTATGTTGCTGGTCTGCGGGGATATACCCCTACGCTACAGCTATTGCAGCGAATTGTTAGAATTGTCGCGGCATTTGAAGATCCGCTTTACTTCGGGCGGAGAGCGGGGGACGAGCCCCCGCGCTACTGAAGAGATGTGCGCGAACGACAACGCAGTTGCCAAGGCCTGATCGACTAGGCTGCGGCCTCATTTGATCGCAGCTCCTCTCCGGGCGGAGAGCGGGGGACGAGCCCCCGCGCTACAGAAGAGTTGTGCGCCTACGACAACGCAGTTGCAAAGGCTTGAACGACTAGGCAGCGGCCTCACATGGTCGCAGCTCCTCTCCGGGCGCAGAGCGGGGGACAAGCCCCCGCGCTACTGAACAGCCCGTGCGAATTGCAGCACTTCCCCGAATACTTCACCTATCCCACCGTCAGGCCTAATTCCTGCTCTACGTAGGCTTTATTCGTCGCCGCGCTGTCTTTGGGCGTGGAGCGGGAGCGGTCGAGTTCGATCATGAGCCAGCCCGCGTAGCCGCTCTCCTGGAGCACCTGGACGCATTCCTTCACGTGCACCACGCCGGTGCCGAGTTCCACAAAATCGGGCAGGATGGCGGTGGCCGCGTCTGCCCCCTGGGCCGGTGTGGACTGCGAATCGGCAAAGGCCTGCGGGTCCCAATCCTTCAGGTGAACGTACTTCACGCGGTCGGCGTATGTGCGTACAATCGAGAGTTCATCGCCGCCACCTTTGCGCAGGTGTGCCGTATCCGGGCAGAGGAAGACGTAGCGCGGGTCGGTGTAGTCCATCATGATCTCGATCTCTTCTTCCGTCTCCACCGTGGTCGCGTAATGCGGGTGGTAGCAGGCGAGCACGCCGAAGTCCAGACAGCGGCGGCCGATCTCGTCCATGCAGTGGGCCTGGTTCAGCAACTCTTCGTCGCTGGGGCCGTCCGCCGCGCGCGAACCGCCGCCCAGCACGAGCCGGTCCGCGCCGTGAGCGGCCAGAAACCTGGCAAAGCCCACGTTGCGGGCAACCATCTCGTCCATGCGGTGAGACTCGTTCATGGGACCGCCGCCGTATACGGTGACAAGCTCCAACCCCCGCTGCGCGATGATGTCCTGAAATTCGCTCACCCTATCGCCGTACGTGTCCACCACCGCCGCGAACGTCTCGAATCCCTTGAAGCCCAGCCCGGCAATCTCGTCCAACGCCAATTCGAAGCCATCCATGCCCCACGTGATCGTGTGATACCCAACGCGAATGCCCGCCATAGTTATTCTCCCCTCGGTCGCATATCGGCCCAGCGACGATGCGAATATACATATTCCGGCGTGTCCGGTTTCGACGACGCATCACTATAGTAGCAGCACGTCCGCTGCGGTACGCATGAACCGTCGCCGGCGCGCGTTTCCGAGACCAGGCGCTGCTTACGGCTCAAGTGCTATGCTCCGAAAGTTAAGCGCCTTGCCGCGGATGGTGTGTGCTATGGCAGAGTCTCCTTTTTCGGAGTCCCCAGCAAAGCGCGCCCCGAAGCGGGGTTGCGACCTCTAGGGGGAGAGGAAACCACCTTGCTACCGTCTGAGTTGCGCAAGGGTCTCATTCCGGTAGCGCAGGTTTGCAACCTGCGTCTTCTTCGCCTGGAGCATGCATCCCGGAGCCGGCAGCGGCACACGCGTAGCTGTCACCATGAACTTGGCATATGTGTGCTCAATGGCCCGACAACACCGCGAGGATTGTTGTGTTGGACGCCGTTACCTGTAACGCGGGAGACAGCGCAGATTGCCGCCTTACACTCAGCGCAGATCGCATCCCTACACCCAGCACAGAATGCAATCTTGCACCCGGCGCAGGTTACGCGCACGTCCCGTGCGACCCTAGGCTGCCATTGCCCTTACCTTGCGATGCAGACCTGCTCAACCACTAGTTGCTCGCTACGGTAAAGGCGTCCGCTTCCGTGTAGGCTTCTTCCAGCTTCACGCGGAAGGGCTCTTGGGGGCGGGAGACGGCGGCGCTTTGGTAGGCGTGGTTCTGCAGGTTGTGCTCACAAAGCAAGCCGCGCAGGAGGGAAATAACGTCCGCGTGATCCCGGCTTTCCGCTAGGTTCTGGATTTCGTCGGGATCGGTCTCCAGGTCGTAGAGTTCGCTTTCGCCGGTGGCGTAGTGGGCGTACTTGTAGCGCGCGTCCCGCACCATCTGGCTGCCCAAGTTTTCGCTGAAGACGATGTCGCGGTGGGACAGCGTGGGATCGCTCAGCAGCGGCGCAATGCTCTTGCCTTGCAGCGTCTCCGGTGATTCCACGCCGCAAGCGGAGTAGAAGAGCGGCACGTAGTCCAGGGAACTCACCAGCGACTCGCAGCGGGTTCCGCTCGCCACGCCCGGCCCGCGGATGATGAGCGGCACGTGCGCCATGGGCTCGTAGTAGAAGCCCTTGTACGGCAGGCCGTGGTCCCCCAGGGCGTCACCGTGGTCGGCGGTGTAGATGATGAGCGTCTCGTCGAGCGTGCCGTTGGCCTCCAGCGCGGCCAGCATCTTGCCGACTTCCTCGTCGATCAGACTGATATTAGCGTAATAGTGTGCGCGCCACAGGCGGTGCTGCGCCGGCGTTGCCTCGGCAGGGTTCATGCGGTACATGGAGTTCTTGACGTTTTCCTTGCCGGCCTGCTGTTGGGCGCGGGGCTTATTGACCAGTTCCGCCCGCGAGCCGACCGGCGCGGGTATGGGCGCGTCGTAGTACATGTCCGCCATCTCCTCCGGCGGGTCGTAGGGATCGTGGGGCCCGGCGAAGCTCACCCAGGCGGCAAAGGGCTCCTTGCCATTCTTCGCCAGCCAGTCGGCAGCCTGATCGCCGATGAAGCCATCCACGTGAAAGCGTTTCGGCAGCGGCGTCACCGAGGCGTTCAGGGTGTCGAAGTAGCCGGGATTCTGGGTAGGATGCGCCCGCTGGTACCCATGAGCCTGCAGAAACTTGCTATGGTCGTCGGGCAGGTACGTATGCCGCTTGTCTTCCGCGCTGATGCGTTCCTGAAAGCCGTTGCGCGCGTCCCAGGGAAAGAAGTGCATCTTGCCGATGGCCGCTGTATTGTACCAGGCGTCGGTCAGCAGTTGCGGCCACTCCGGTAGCTTGCCCGCGTCGAGCCAGTGCGAGTTACCGAGCACGCCGGTGGCGGTCGGCCACTGTCCGCACATCAATGCCGCGCGCGTCGGCACGCACAGCGGCGCGGGCACGTAGCAGCGTTCGAAGACCATGCCCTCCCGCGCCAGGCGGTCGAGATGGGGCGTGCGCATGAATGCCAGCCCGTAGCACGGCAGGCTGTCCCAGCGCTGCTGGTCGGCGGTTATGAAGAGCAGATTCATAGAGCTCCATTCGTTTCAGTTTCGTTGCCAGGTACGATAGCAAGATTCGGGTGGTTACTCAACACGATGCGGCAGTACAGTATGCATTAGAGCGAAGGAGCAAGCCGCATGGATCAAATCACCGACTATCACGGACGTGATGACTATCAGCGCATCGAGCACGCCATTGAGTTCTTGGCGCAGGACTTCCGCAGTCAGCCGCGACTTGAAGATGTCGCTGCCAGTGTGCACCTCAGCAAGTATCATTTCCTGCGCCTCTTCAAGCGCTGGGCAGGCGTAACTCCCACGCAATTCCTGCAATTCCTCACCGTCGAGTACGCCAAAGAGCGGTTAGCCGCCAGCCAAAGTGTCTTTGAGACAACGCTGGATGCCGGTCTCTCCAGTCCCAGCCGCTTACACGATCTCTTCGTCACATTCGAGGCCATGACTCCCGGCGAGCACAAGCGCCGCGGCGCCGGACTGGAAATAGCGTACGGGTTTCACCCCACGCCCTTTGGCGAGTGTCTGCTTGCCGCCACGCGGCGTGGCATCTGCGCGTTGCGGTTTGTCACGCCGGAGACAAGCGAGCAAAGTCTCAGCCAGCTAAGGAAAGAGTGGCCGCGCGCAACGCTCGTGCGCCGCCCCGCGGACGGCGAGCCGCTCGTCCGCCGCCTCTTCCACCGCGCCCACGGGGAAGCAACGCCGCCGTTCCACCTGCTGCTCAAAGGCACGAACTTCCAGATCCAGGTCTGGCAGGCGCTGCTTGCGATCCCCTTTGGCGCGCTTGTGAGCTACCAGGCTGTAGCAGAGCACATCGCCGCTCCCACTGCTGCCCGCGCGGTGGGCGGGGCCATCGCACAGAATCCCATCGCATACCTCATCCCGTGCCACCGGGTCATCACGAAAGTGGGCACAGCGCACCGCTACCGCTGGGGAACGGCCAGGAAGCAAGCCATGATCGGGTGGGAAGCAAGCGGCTTGCACAAGGAACCAAACCGACTATTGCGGGTCAAAGACGCATAGACTCCGGCAACGTGTCCATGCCTTACGCGTCGTAGCTCCAGTATTCGCTAACCGAACCGTCTGCAGTTCATCCGGGTGTTAGACAGCGTCTGCATTCATCAGTCTTGTCCGGACCTCGTGCAGCGCCGCTCCGCTAGCGGACGGCAACCGCATCCCGTACCATAAGAGCGATTGCGTGTACGCCTAAGCGGAGAATGCCGTGGCTACGGACACACCGCAAGCGCTCTTAGAGGTCGAGAATGTCGCCAAGTCGTTTGGCGGCTTGCAGGCCGTGCGCAATTGCTCGCTGTACGTGCGGCAGGGCACGATTACGGGTCTGATCGGGCCGAACGGCGCGGGCAAGACAACGCTCTTCAACCTCATCTCCGGTTTCTACGCGCCGGATAGCGGCAGCATCATATTCCAAGGCAAGCGCATTGACGGCCTGCCGCCGCACCGGATCTTTCGTCACGGTCTCTGCCGCACGTTTCAGGTGCCCAAAGAACTCAAACTCATGACGGTTTTGGAGAACTTGATGCTCGTACCCGCGGGCCAGTCCGGCGAAAGACTGGGAGCGGCGTGGGTGATGCCCTGGCGCGTGCGCCGGCAAGAGCAGGAGGCATACGACAAGGCGCTGGACGTGCTGGAGTTCGTCAACCTGGCGCATCTGCGCGCTGAGTATGCGGAAAACCTCTCCACCGGTCAGAAGAAGCTGCTGGAGCTGGCACGGGCCATGATGACCGATCCGCAGCTCATCATGCTGGACGAGCCGGGCGCAGGCGTGAATCCCACGCTGCTGCGCAGCCTAATGGAGCAGATAGAACGGCTTGTCGCCGAACGGGGCATCACCGTGCTGCTCATAGAACACAACATGGCAGTGGTGATGGGCCTCTGCAACCCGGTCATCGTGATGAGCAACGGCGAAAAACTGGCAGAAGGCACACCGGCGCAGATCCAGCAGAATGAACAGGTCCTCGCGGCGTACCTGGGAGGTCAGAACCGGTGAGCTTGCTCGAGGCGTCCGACATTGTCTCCGGTTACGGCCAGATAGAAATCCTCCATGGCGTTTCCCTTGCGGTCGGGGCCGGGGAGGTCGTGGCCATTATCGGCCCCAACGGCTGCGGAAAGTCCACGCTCATGAAGACGATTTTCGGACTGTTGGAACCGAGCAAGGGGACGGTAACGTACAACGCTACGGACATCACCGGCATGCCGCCTCATGAGATCGTCAGTTTGGGCGTGAGCTACGTGCCCCAGGCCGACAACACGTTCTTGAGCCTTACGGTGGAAGAGAATCTCGCCATGGGCGCCTTCTTGCGCACCGACGGGTACGTCCAGCAGGCGGAAGCGGTTTATGAACTCTTTCCCGATCTCAAGGACCGCCGCCACACCAAGGTCTCCGCGCTGAGCGGCGGCCAGCGGCAAATGGTGGCAATGGCGCGCGCGCTCATGCTGGATCCAAAACTCCTGCTGCTCGACGAGCCCACGGCGGGCCTGGCCCCGGTCTTTGTGGAAACGGTGTTCACGCAGATCGAGCACGTCAACGCGCAGGGAATCGCGGTGCTCATGGTGGAGCAGAATGCCCGCATGGCGCTGGAGCATGCCCAGCGTGGCTACGTGCTGGCAAGCGGCGAGAACCGCTTCACGGATGACAGCGACGCGCTGCTGGCGAATGAGGAAGTCGCCCAACTCTATCTGGGAGGGACGGCGTGATTGCACTGGTCGTCGACGGCATCATCCTGGGCAGCATCCTCTCGCTGGGAGCCGTGAGTCTCACGCTGGTCTACGGCATCGTCCGCTTCGCCAACTTCGCCCACGGCGACCTGATGGCCGTTGGGGCCTACGTGGCCTTCTTCCTCGTGAACACGGCCTTTGTCGCCCTTGGTCTGCCGGACGCCACGTTTGGGCCGCTTTCGTTTGGTCTGCCGATGCTGCTCGCGCTGCCGGTGGCGATGGTTGTCACGGCGGTGGTTGCCGTGATCGTCGACCGTCTCGTGTTCCGCCCCATGCGACGGCGGCGCTACGCGGTGGTGATGTTTGTCGTTGGCTCGCTCGCGGCGGCTTTTGCCATCCGCGCCGTGCTCTTCATCGTCTGGGGACCGGAGTTTCACTTCTATACCCAAGCCCTGCGTCCGGCGCTGCAACTTCCCTATGATGTCCGCGTGAAGCCCGATCAGATCTTCATTCTGTGTGCCTGTCTCACCATGGTGGCGGGGCTGTATTTCTTCTTGCAGCGCGCGAAAGTCGGCAGGGCGCTCCGCGCTACGGCCGACAACCCGGACCTGGCGCGGATCAGCGGCATCAATACGGAGCGGATGATGGTCTGGACGTGGGCTATCGGCGCGGCGATGGCGGCGACGGCGGGAATCCTGCTTGGCATCGATGCGCAACTGCGCCCGGAGATGGGCTGGAACCTGCTGCTGCCGCTCTTCGCTGCGGCCATTCTCGGCGGTATCGGCAATCCCTACGGCGCGCTGGTCGGCGGCATGGTGATCGGCATCGTGCAGCAGGTCTCGACGGCGTTCCTCCTGCCGACGTACAAGCCGGCCGTGGCGTTTGTAATTTTGATTTTGGTGTTGCTCATCCGCCCGCGGGGACTCTTCGGCAGCGAGCAGCGAGGGTTTTAGGCGTAGTTGGCGGGTAGCGGAGCGCGGCGGCGCGCGGTGTGCCCCGCGTCGTTTGTCGCAGTGGAAACTGCGACAACATTGAGGGAAAGAATCTGCGGTCACTGTGCACGAGGAGCGCAAACACGAGCATGACAGTCGAGGCAATCCTGAGCTCCGGCATTCTGAATTATCTAGTCGGCTTTCTCATCATCGCCAGCATTTACGCGTTGTTCACGCTTGGTCTCAACGTGCAGTTTGGCGACACCGGCCTGATCAATTTCGGTATCGCCGGCTTCTTTGCCATTGGCGCGTACACGGCGGCGTTGGTCACAAAGCCGCTGCCCACCGGCGAACTGGCGCGTTACACCCAGCAGGTGTTTGGACTCGACCAGCCGTTTCTCGTGGGCGTCATCGCGGCGGCGGTGGTCTGCGGGATCGTCGCCGTTCTCATCGGCATACCCACGCTGCGCCTGCGCGAGGACTACCTCGCCATCGCCACCATCGGCATTGCCGAGAGCATCCGGCTCGTATTCAACAACGAGCAGTGGCTTGCCAACGGTTCGCAAGGTCTGGTGGGCATCCCGCGCCCGCTCTACGACGTGGTGCCGACCGCGTATTACAACTACGTCTACTTCGGCATCGTCGTGCTTACGCTCGCGATCGTGGCGGTGCTGCTGGAACGGATGATCCGTTCGCCCTGGGGGCGCGTGTTGCGGGCGATACGGGAGGATGAAGTGGTGGCGGCCGCGTATGGCAAGAATGTGTTTGCCTTCAAGCTGCAGGCGCTCGTGCTCGGCGCCATGGTGATGGGGGTGGGCGGCGCGCTCTACGCCCACAACGCGGGCACTATCAGCCCCAGCGTCTTCGAGCCGGTGTTCGGCACCTTTATCGTGTGGGTGATGCTGATCCTGGGCGGCAGCGGCAACACGAAGGGCGTGATCCTGGGGGCGTTCGTCTTCTGGGCGATCTGGGCGGGGACGCAGTTTGCGACGAATGCGGTCGTGCCTGCCGAATTAAGCGCCCGGGCGCCCTACTTTCGCTTCCTCCTGATGGAGACGCTGCTTGTGCTCATGCTGCTGTTCCGTCCGAAGGGCATCCTGGGCGAGGAGCGTTTTGTTTCCACTCTGCGCCCGCAGTGAACTGCTCTACACCGCGCTGCTCGCTGCTTGGCAACGGGACTGAGCAGATTCAACAACCCACGGTAGTGAGCAGGGCCAGCCATCGTTCGCACCGGGCAGAGTCCAAAACCGTTCGTACGGAGCTTGCCGAAGGGTCGAAGTACGAACGGTTAGTCTCACGATGCCTGGATGACTGCGCCCCACCGGGAGACCTTTGCACAACAAGGTCTAGAGGTCAAGGAGGCACCCTCCTCTCCTCGGGGAGAGGGCCGGGGTGAGGGAATTCCTTGCAGTTCTAATCGTATGACATGTACAGTCAATATATATCAAGACTAAACAGACTGGCGTTCAGAGCAGATTCACCCTCACCCTAACCCTCTCCCATCAAGGGAGAGGGGACTAGTTCGCTGCGGCGAGGGTTACGCAAAGGTCTCCATCAAGGGAGAGGGGACTACCTCGCTGCGGCGGGGGTTACGCAAAGGTCTCCCGTCAAGGGAGAGGGGACAACCTCGCTGCGGCGGGGGTTACGCAAAGGTCTCCCGTCAAGGGAGAGGGGACTACCTCGCTGTGGCGGGGGTTATGCAAAAGTCTCCACCGGGGACGGCCGCTACGGCGGCGTGCAGCCGGGGGCGCCGCGAATATTGAGGGTGACCACGGCGTTTTCCGGGAGCGGCAGTCCGGGCGCGGGGCTTTGGCTGGCAACGGTGCCGCACGTGCCGGAGTCGTTGGTCAGGCTAATGCCGAGCTGGCCTTGCAGACCGATCGCGCTGAGGTCTTCCAGCGCGATGGCGAACTGCTTGTTGCGCACATCCGGTATCTGGAAGCGATCGACGCCCGCGCTAACGGTGAGGCGCACGGTGCTCCCCGCCTCTACCTGCGTGCCGGCGGAGGGTTCCTGGGCCATCACCACACCTGCGGGGATCGAATTGCTGCCTTGTTCCACCTCCTCGATGGTGACGCCAAGCAAGCTCAACTGTTCGCGGGCATTGTCCGCCGTGACGCCCAAAACATCGGGCATCGTCGGGTTTTCGGGTCCTTTGCTCAGTCTTATCCGGACAATGTAGCCCTCGTCTACCTCGGCATTTGCCTCCGGGAACTGACTGACGATCAGACCGGGGGCGACGTCGTCGTTGAAGACTTCCTCGATTTCAAAGGCAAGTCGATGCTGCTGGAGCAGGGAAACCGCCCGCTCCTCAGACAGTTGAATGAGATTGGGTACGACTGTGCGCGGAGTGGGTGAAGGCTGCGGGGCCTGGTTGCCGGTGGCGGTAGCTGCCGGTGCGGGCTGCGGTGTGGGATTGGCGACGGAGCGGATCTGTAGCTTCGGCTCGCTCGTGGCCGATGGGGAGAGGAGCGGTACGTCCTCCAGCAGCGCGCCCAGGTCCGGCACCAGGCGGAAGCCGAGCCACAGCGCGAGTATCGCGGCGAGAAAAATCAGCGGAATGCCCCAGCGGGAGGGTGGTTCGGGTGACTGCCTGGTAGGCTTGTTGGTTCTTTCATCGCCGCCTGCACCGAACAAACCCGATAGTCTTCGATTAGCCATTGCGCCTCGCTGTTACCGCGAATTCCATGTGGCGCCGCTCCGGCGGGTAAGTCCCAACCGGGATTGGCCTTTACGCCGGCGCCACTTCTCGCGACTCTTGAGAATCTCAGAACGAACGGCGAACTCAATCATCTCAACGTTCGCCGCATGGCAAACCGCTCTGCTCAGCCTGCGGGCGCAAGCATTTCCTCGCGCAGTTCCTCCAAGTGGAGGGAGAGCACCTGCGACACACCTTCTTCCGCCATGCTGACGCCAAAGAGCGCATCCGCCATTTCCATAGTGCCACGATTGTGCGTAATCACCAAGAACTGCGTCTCGCGACCGTACTCGCGGAGCAGCTTGCAGAAGCGGCCGATGTTCGTCTCGTCCAGCATGGCGTCCGCTTCGTCGAGGAGGCAGAGCGGTGTGGCGCGCGCGCTGAGCAGGGCAAACAAGAGCGCCAGTGCGACAAGGGCTCGTTCGCCGCCTGAGAGGAGCGAGAGCGCCTGCCGCCGCTTGCCCGGCAACCGCACGGTAATCTCGATGCCGGTCTGGTCGGGATTGTTGGGGTCGGTCAGGCTCAAGTCGGCGTCACCGCCGTCGAAGAGCACTTTTACCATGGCGCGAAAGTCCGCCGCCACTTGCTGGAACGTCGCGTTGAAGTCCTGGCGAATGGTGCGGCGGAGCTGCCGCTTGACCTCGTCAAGGTCCTGTCCGGCAGCTTCAAGATCGGCGATCTGTTCGCGCAGAAACGTGGCGCGTTCATCAAGCTCAGTGAATTCCTCCACCGCCAGGGGATTAACGGGGCCGATGCGGCGCAGGCGATTGCGCAACACCGTCACGCGGCTCTGCAGTTCCTCCAAGGGCTCATCCGCGGCCTGGGGCGCCGGCTCCACCTCCGGTTCGTCGCTCAGCCAGCGCAGGATCGTATCTTCCCGTCGTTGCCGGACGTTGGTTAACATGTGCTCGGCGCGACCGGAGTCCACGGTGCGCGCCGTCCGCCGGTTCTCCAGGTCAGCAATCGTGCGAACAAGCGCGTCGTTTTGTCCGCGCAATTGCGCCAGAGCGGCACGCTGCGTCTTTCTATCCTCTTCGGCTGCTTCCACCTGCACGGTAGTCTGCTGGGAAGCCTGCGCCGTTGCGGATAGTTCGACCTGCAATGCGTCGAGCGCTTCTACACGTTCCTGAAGGGTCGCCGCGAGCGTGCTCTGTTCGCGCAGGAGGCTTTGTTGCTCGGCGCGCATTTGGGCGATTGACCGGGTGAGATGCTCTTTCCGCTGCTGCTGGACCGCTAGCTGCGTCTGTAGAGAGCTTACCTGCGTCCGGTGGGTCTCGACTTCCTGCTGCAAGGCGTTGCTCGTACGCTCGCGCTCGCCGACCTCCCGCGTCAGGCGCTCTTTGGCGGCGACGGCCAGCGGCGCTTCGCGCTCACGGGCCGCGATGGCGTCATCCAGGTCCTCCCGCTGTGCGCGCGCTTCCTCCTCAACCTGCTCCCACCACGCAATCTGCCGCGTCAACTCGGCACTTTCGCTGGTCTGCTTTTGTAAGGCGGCGCCCGCCGCACGCGCCTGTTCAGCCTGTTGCGTGTGCGCCTTGGCCGCGGCGTCGGCCGCTGAACGCATTTGCTCGAGCTGGGTGCGCAGCGCGGCCTCCCTTTTTTCCATCTCATCGCAATCGCGCCGTACCTCGGCCAACCGCGCGGTAAGTTTGCGATACTGCGCTTGCTGCTGTCCCCGCTGCACCGACCCCTGCGCATAGCGATAGACCCCGTTGCTGTAGACGACGCCGTCCACGCTTACGATGAGCGGCCAGGGGTGCCGGTCAGCAAAAATGGGGATAGCGCTGATGTCCTTCACTACGAGAATGGCTTCAAGCAGGGGTTTGAGCGCAGCGCTCTTCGGAGGCAAGGCTATGAGATCGGCAGCACACCCGATGACGCCGGGATGGTCGGGAACAGTGTGCTTTGCCGGATGCAAGAGTTCAGCCGCCAGCACGGTAGCATTCGGGGCAGCCACGCTCACCAGGTGCTCGACGAGCTTCTCCGCATCCTGAACGCTCGCTGTGAGATAGGCCTCGCTCGGCAATGCGGCTGCGACGGCCGTAGCAATGGTGTCGGGAAGGTCGGTCTCCGCAATTGGCGGCAACAGTGTCGCGCCAATTCTCGCCGCGACCGCGGCGGGCTTTGACTCTTCGTCTGCCGCGGCTCCTTCCAGGATCGCGCGCAAGGCTTGCGTGCGGCCCTCCAGATCGGCGCGATGGCGCAACGGGCGTTGCCGCTCCTTTTCAAGCTGGTGTACTTCGCTCTCCACGGCCGCCAGTGCCGCGGCGGCTTTGTCTTTCGCGGCAAGCCGGACCGTTTCCTCGGTTTGGAGCGCATCCGCTTCCCCTTGCAGCGTCGCCAGGGCCGCGGCGCGGTCGCGCTGCTGCTTGCGCACGTGTTGCAGTTGCTCCGCAGCTTCGGCGGCCCGCGTCAAGAGGGCTTCGCGTTGGCGTTTGGTGTCGTTGATGGCGGCAGTGAGACTGTTCAAGCGGGTCGTTACGGCGACGCCTTCCTGCCGCAACTCTTGCAGCGCCTTTTCGGCCTCTTGGCGTGCCGTCTCCTTGTCGGCGATGCCGGTCCTTACCGTTTGCCACTCGGTCTGGAGTGCGGTGAGGGCCTCAGTCGCCTCGGTCAGGAGCGCCTCCTGCGCGGGCAGGCGCGTCCTCACGGCTTCATGGCGTTCTGCCAACTCAGTTTCCCGCGCGGTGGCTTCGGCCACCCCCCGGCTCATGTGCGTCTGCCGTTCCTGCTGTACCGCCTGCCGCTGCGCAAGGTCGTTCAAACGGTTGCGCAGACCGCCCACCCGCGCGTCGAGACGGTGCAAGCCTTGCTCATGCTCTTGTATGGCTTGCGCTTGGCGGGCGCGCTCCGCGGTTTGGCTCGTGATTTGCGTTTCCAACGTGTTCAGGGTCGCGCGGATCTGTTCCAGTTCCTGGGCTGCCGCTTGTTCCTCCGCGACAAGCTCCGCAAGTTGCGCCGCGTACCAGGCGTGCAAGTCGCGCGCGAGTTCTTGCTGCAAGTGTTCCGCTCTTTGTGCCTCTTTGGCTTGCTTCTCGAGCACGGCCAGGCGCGGTTCCAGCTCAAGCAGGATGTCGCGCACCCGGCTCATGTTGTCATGCACGCGCTGGAGTTTGTTCTCAGCTTCGTGCTCCTGCATGTAGAGGGAGCGCACACCGGCGGCTTCTTCGAGCAAGACCCGGCGGTCCTCCGGCCGCTGCGCCAGCACCTGGTCGACCAGTCCTTGCCCGATCATCATGCCTTGACCGATACCGGCATCCGCGAGCAGTTGCTGAATGTCGCGCAGGCGCACGCGGTTGCCGTTGAGGAGGTACTCATTCTCACCGGAGCGATAGGCCCGCCGGGCGATGCTGATTTCGGCGAGTTCCAGCGGAAACGTGCCGTCCTCGTTGTCGAACGTCAGCACAACCTCGGTCATGCTGCCCTGAGCGCGCCGGGGCGTGCCCGCAAAAACCACGTCTTCACTCTTGCGGCCCCGCAGCGCCAGCATGCTCTGTTCGCCGAGGGCCCAGCGGATGGCGTCGGCCAAGTTGCTCTTGCCGCTGCCGTTAGGACCGACGATCGCGGCAATGCCCTGCGGAAACGCTAACTTAGTCCGCGTGGGAAACGTCTTGAAGCCGTGGATTTCAAGCTGCGTGAGGTACATACGCTTCAGGTAGGTGAAACAAAAAAGGCGGGCAAGGGGTTTTCCGTTTCGATCTGCTCCAGCGCCCGCGCCGCAGCCACTTGCTCCGCCTTCTGGGTGCTGGGGCCCTCACCGGTAGCGAGGAGCGTCTTCTCCTGGTAGACGCCGACGATGAAGTGCCGCGCGTGGTCGGCGCCGCTGGCTTCCAGGACGCGATACGTGGGCGTGATGTTGCTCTGCGCCTGCAAGTATTCTTGAAGTTCGGTCTTGGCGTTGCGGTCGCCGGCGGTGCTCAAGATGTGCGTGACGGCTTGTTCCATCAGGGGCAGCAAATAGGCGTGCACGTGTGCGAATGACGTCTCCAGGTAGAGGGCGCCGATCACGGCTTCGAAGCAACTCGACAAGTTCGAATCGCGCTCGCGGCCCTGCGTGGCTTCTTCCCCTTTGCCGAGGCGGAGAAGCGCGCCCAGACCCGCGGCCTGCGCAAAGCGGCTGAGTTGCTCCTTGCGCACGAGCGCGGCGCGCAAGCGCGACAGCTCCCCTTCGGTATTTTCAGGGAAACGCCTATACAGGAAATCCGCCGCAATCGCGCCAATGACGGCGTCGCCGAGAAACTCGAGCCGTTCGTTGCTGTCTAGATTTGCGAGACCGTGTTCGTGGGCATACGATCGGTGTGTAAGCGCCTGCACCAGGAGCGGCGAATCCGGCCCAGGAAAGCCGAGGGTCAGGCGGAGTTCTTCGAGGGCGTTCTCGTCCCTTTCAAGGGTCACTGTGTGGTTCCTCCGCATTGTGGTGGGTCGTTGGGTAGAGTTGCGGGCATATGTTGGAATCTCGCGAATTGGTTTGACCTGGGAGAGGGGCAATAGCCCCCTAACTGCGATTCATTGTTCCGGGTAGCGCAGGTTTGTAACCTGCGGCCACCGCAGCAGGTACAGGACCTTTGGCTCTCCGGATGCTGAGAATGACGGCCGTTGGGTCTCGCGCTCAATTACACCTTGGAGACAGGGCAAGAGCCCCGTGTTACCGATGAGTAAGTCGGATGGTGTTGATCCTTGCCAACGTCTGCAAGAGCACCAACGCTGCCGTAGCAATAGACGGTTTCAGCCATCTCGCCCGGCAGCCACAGCAGATTGCCGCGAAATCATTCAAGGCTTGTTCGATTAGATCAAGGAGCGTGACTGGCAGCCGTCCACCGGAATGGAGGCGCCATTCACCCAACTCGCGCGGGGCGAGGCGAGAAACGCAACCACGTCCGCCACCTCTGCCACTGTGCCAAAGCGGCCGCCGGGAATCTCACGCGCGATGAAGTCCGCCATACCGTCCGGGTCGTCGCGCATGCGGCGGTCCCAGCTTCCACCTGGAAATTGGATTGATCCCGGCGCCACACTATTCACCCGTATGTTCTCGGGAGCAAGCTCGCGGGCCAAGCTGGACGCAAGACCGATCGCGGCAGCTTTCGTACTCACGTAAACGGGGGATCCGCCTAATTCGCGGCCCCATATGGACGCGATAAACACAACGGACCCGCCGCCCGCCGCCGCCAGATGCGGAACTGCCGCGCGTGTCAGGCTTACTCCGGAGAGCAGGTTGGCGGCAATGACCTCATCCCACTCCTGATCGCTTTGCTCTGGGAACGGTGTGCGGTTGTTGCCGCCGACGTTGTTTACCAGGACATTGAGTTGCCCGTAAGCGGCAATCGCCGCGCCGACAATGCGGTCCGCCGCCTCCGGCGCCGTGACGTCCGCTGCGACCGTACTAACTTCCGCGCCATCCTCGCGCAGCGACTCCGCCGCTGCCGCGAGAGTCTCCTCGGTTCGGGCGCAGATGACGAGCTTGCAGCCTTCGCGGGCAAGCGCGCCGGCAATGCCTTTGCCTATGCCGCGACTGGCTCCGGTGACCACTGCGACGTGTCCGGCAAGTGCGAGATCCATGAAACGCGCGACTGCGCTCGTGCCCTTTCAACTCAATTGTGCTAGAAGACTCCCCTCACCCCAGCCCTCTCCCCAAGGAGAGGGGGTACCTCCCTATCCTCTGGGCCTCGTTGTGCAAAGGTCTCCCTAGGAAGAGCGGGATTCTATTCCAGAAAGAACGCGGTTCATTCCCAGGGATAGGGAGATTGAATCGCAGGGGAGGGGAGCTTTGTCCCAGTGAGAGAGCAGATTCGGAGCTTCGTCTTCTGCCAAATCCATCTGGAAACGGTACTAGCCGGAAGTCTGCTTCTCGATGTAGGCCACCGCATCTTTGATACTGCGGATCTCCTGGGCCTCTTCATCCGAGATCTGGATGCCGTATTCGTCCTCCAGCGCCATGATGAGCTCGACGAGGTCGAGAGAGTCCGCTTCCAGGTCTTCCTGGAAACGAGTCTCTTCCGAAATCTCGCCGACTTCCGCGCCGAGTTTGTCTGCTACTACCGCCTTTACCTGCTCCAGCGTATCGCTCATTACCTGCTCCTCTACGCTTTGCGTAACGACACTACAATAGGAAAACCAAAAAAGTGCATCACTGCCAAGAGTGGGCTAACAAGGGAGGGGATGGTTTCTCTTCAAGACCTCGTCGCTCGACACCGAGGGGAATATAGCGCGGTTTCAGAAGTCACACACAGTGCCGCCCGGGAAAGCCCTGCCGCTACGAGAAACGAGCCACACGGCCGTCGGCCGGCTGCCCGCAACCCTTCGGCAAGGAACTCGCGGCCTCTGCTGGCGCGGGAGAGCACGCCGGAGAGCGTCGGCTCAGTCTCTAGCATTGCCCGGCACGCGCTGCCGTTACCACACGGCGTTGCCGCCTTCTGTTTTGCCGCCTCTATAGAGTATATAACCTCTGCCCTGCTTTATGAAAGTGCGAACAGGCCCAATCGCGCTATTTGGCGCGCAATTCGACCGCCCACTTTGCCATCCGGCCCGCAGCGGCACAAAGTGAGGCGGTTGCCTAAGAGCAAAAGCCCCGCGGCTTCCTGTGCGGGCCGCGCCTCACTTCTTAACGCCGGGCAAGGTGAGACCCAACCGCGTCCCGCCGTACACGAGGCCGACGGCGATGATAGCCTTGGCTATGTCAATCAAGACGAACGGCTCCACGCCGTTGCGGTACGCGAGCATCCAGGGGCTGACTTCATCTCTGACGAGGAAGTACCACTGCGCCAAGTGGTACCAGCCGAGGACATAGATGGCGGCTATTCCTACCAGCGCGGCGACAATTGAGAGGCGGGGTCCCAGCCAATGAGCCAATATTCCAATGAGCGGAGCGGCGACGAGAAAGCCCCAAATGTACCCGCCGGTGGGCCCAAGCAGCCAAGCGATGCCGGAACCGCCGCCGGAGAAGACCGGCAAGCCCACGATGCCCGCGCCGATGTATTCGGCCAGGGCAAGGAACGACTGGCGCGGCGTCAGGCTGAGACCGATGAGCAGGACCGCCAAGACCTGCAGGGTGATGGGCACCGGCGTAAACCAGAGGTGAAACTCCGCCCGCGCTGCCACAGCTACCAGCACCGCCGCAAACGTCGCCAAGGCAACCGCCATGAGCGCACTGCGCGCGGTTTCGCCGGAAAGGATCGTCTCTCGCGCCGTCATCTATCACTCTCCTCGTTTGCAGATGTGCCATGTTCGCTTGGAAAGCCGGCTATGCAATCCAAATTTACCCAACGTTTCCTCTTGTTTCCTTGCCACGCAGAGCGGGGGACAAGCCCCCGCGCTACATGTGCCAAGCGTGCCATACGGAGCGGGGGACGAGCCCCCGCGCTACATGTGCCAAGCGTGCCATACGGAGCGGGGGACGAGCCCCCGCGCTACGTGTGCCAAGCGTGCTATCCGGAGCGGGGGACATGCCCTCGCGCTACGGGTCGTTCAGTTTCGCCGGCTTTGCGTCTTGCTACGTGTCGTCTGAAGTTGCCGTTTCCGCATCCAGCGCGATGAGGTCTTGCCCGCTCTGCACCATGTCACCGGATTCTACCAGCAATGCCGTCACCCGACCAGCGCGGTCGGCGTGCACCTCGTTGAAGACTTTCATCGCTTCAATCAAAGCAACGACCTGACCGGCCTCGACGCGGTCGCCGACCTGCACGAAAGCATCGGCCTCAGGACTGGAGCGGTCATAGTAGATGCCGTTAAAGGGCGCTTGAATCGCGGTGCGGCTCACCGGTTCCGTGGCGGGCGCAGGCGCACTGTCCACGGGCGCTTGGGGCACGACGCCCGGCCGGCGGCGCAGGTACACTGCCGTGTCGCCATAGCGAATCTCGACCTCGCTGACGGGCGTATCCCGCAAGGCGTCCATGAGGTCGTGCACGCCTTTTACCCAGGCGTCGCCCTTATTGCTCGTCGCTCTGTTGGGATTCTGCTTCTCTGCCACGTGTCAGTTCTAGACCTCGTATCGTGTAAAGACCAGGCTCGCGTTGTGCCCGCCGAAACCGAAGCTATTGTTCATGGCCGCATGCACGGCCGCGTTACGCGCGGTATTGGGCACGTAATCCAGATTGCACTCGGGATCTGGTTCATCATAGTTGATTGTGGGCGGGATCAGGCTTTCCTCGATAGCTTTCAGGCAGAAGACGGATTCCACGCCGCCCGCGCCGCCGAGCAAATGTCCGGTCATGGACTTGGTGGAACTCACGGCAAGCCTGCCGGCATGCGCGCCGAACACCGCCTTGATGGCCTGGGTCTCCGCCCGGTCGTTGAGCGGCGTGGAGGTGCCGTGGGCGTTGATGTACTGCACGTCGTGCGGCGAGAGCTGTGCCTGCTCCAGGGCGCTCTGCATGGCGCGGGCCGCGCCTTCGCCGTCTTCCGGCGGCGCGGTGATGTGGCTGGCGTCCGCGGTCGCGCCGTAGCCGGCCACCTCGCCGTAGATGTGCGCGCCGCGGTCCAGGGCATGGTCCAGGCGCTCCAAAACCAGAATGCCCGCGCCCTCCCCAACCACAAAGCCGTCACGCTGCTTCTCAAAGGGCCGCGAGGCTGCCGCCGGGGCGTCGTTGCGCGTGGAAAGCGCGCGCATGGCGGCAAAACCGGCAATGGTCATGGGCGTCACCGCGGCCTCGCTGCTGCCGCAAACCATCACGTCGGCGTCGCCGCGCCGGATGGCCGCCGCGCCCTCGCCCACGGCGTGTGCGCCGGTGGCGCAGGCGGAGACGACGGCCAAATTCGGCCCGCGCAAGCCAAAACGGATGGAGATCGCCCCCGCCGCCGTATCGGTGAGCAGCATGGGAATGAGAAACGGGCTCAAGCGGCTGGGCCCCCGCGCGGCCATGACGGCGAACTGGGATTCCAGCGACTCGATGCCGCCGATGCCGGAGCCTACGAAAACTCCGATCCGTTCGGTGTTGTGCCTGTTAAGGTCGAGACCCGAGTCGTCCATGGCTTGTTGGCCCGCCGCCACCGCGTACTGCGTGAAGCGGTCCATGCGCCGCACTTCGCGGGCGTCCACGAACTGACGGGGATCGAAGTCCTTGACTTCACCGGCTATCTGGGCCGCGAAACCGTCCGTGTCGAAGCGGCTGATGCGCGTTATGCCGGGCGTACCGGCACACACGGCGCGCCAGGAATCAGCGACGGTATTCCCCACCGGGGTCACCGCGCCCATGCCGGTGACGACTACACGTGAACGCAATTTACGCACTTTCCTTGCAAAACCAGCGGCGAAACGGCCTTGGGAGATCGTTACTCAACCTCTCGTCAAGGTGGGAAACTCCCCTCCTCCACGACGGGAGAGGGCGAACCTTTGTTCCCGGACTGAGGCTAAGCAACGGCTTCCTTACAGACTACCCTCGGCTCGTGAACTCTCTTGGCTTCCGCTAGTGAGACTACACTACAGAGTTGTCGAATTCAACGCGGCGCGTTCCGATCACCCTTCGACAGGCTCAGGGCGAACGGATGAGCGTGCGCCTTTCGACAAGCTCAGGGTGAGCGGATGAGCGCGCACCCTTCGACGGGCTCAGGGCGAACGGGTAGGTGTCCCCCCTTTCGACTGGCTCAGGGCGAACAGATGAGCGCACACACCCTTCGACAGGCTCAGAGCCTGCCCCGTACTCGACAATGGGGCGAGCGGTTTGGTAAGTGCCCTTCGACAGGCTCGGGGCGAACGGATAGGCGTGCGCCCTTCGACGGGCTCAGGGCGAACGGGACGCGCTGCCCTTTGACAAGGTGCGGAGAATCACAGAGGTTTCCTAAGCTTTCGGCGTAACTTTAGCTTTCGACGTAACTCTCGGTGGGTAAAATCACGCGCCCAGGAAGCGGCTCGCCAGCCACGGCGCCAGATCCAATTCAGTCTTGCCTTCCATGATCCACTTGGCGTTATATTCACCAAGCGCCACGGAGAACTTGAAGCCGCGGCCGCTCCAGCCGCAATCGAGGAACAGGTTCTTGTAGCCCGCAATGTAGCCCAGGAGGGGTTTCAGGTCGGGCGTATCGTCGTAGCAGGTCTGGTACGCGCCTTGAAAACGGCCGCGCTTCATCTTCGGCAGTCGCCGTTCGATCACTTCCGTCGTCCAGTCCACCATCCACTGCGGCGGTACCGCGTTGGTGGGGTCGGGCTCGATCTTCACCAGCGGGTCGCGGCGGTCGCACAGCACGCGGAAGTGCTTGTTGTGCCAGGGAATGATGGCGAGGTCCACGCTGAACACCGGCGGGCGGTCGTAGAAGTCCGGCGGCTGGCGGTAGAACGACACACCGACCTGTGAGGGCTGAATCGGCAGATGCAATCCCGCCGAGCGCGCCACTTTGTGGCTCCACGGCCCGCACGCGAGCACGACCGTGCCGGGCACGATCGCGCCGCCGGGGGTCTCCAACCGTTCGATGCGTCCATTCTGGGCGTGGATGTGCGTCACCGGCGTGAACTCGCGGATTTCCGCGCCGTGGGCTCGCGCGCCGGCAACATACGACTGCATGGTGCGGTAGGCGTCCACATTGCCGGTCTCGCCGTAGAGCAGCGCCGCGCCCGCGCCCTCCATGTTGGCTTCCGGATAGAAGTCCTTGGCCTCGTCGAGCGTGAGCGCGCGGGCGGCGGAGCCATTCTTTCTCGCCCGCGCGGCAGCGTTCTCGGCTAATTCCATAGAATTGTAGAGATTCAGGATGCCGTATTTGAAGAATCCGCAGTCGCCGCCGATGACGTCGCCAAAGTTGTCGTAGATGTCGCGGGCGCGCACCGCCAGTTTGGCGATGGTGTCGGTCATTTCCGCCTGCTGGCCGCACATGGCGCCGGACATGGAGCTCGTGCCGGAACCGATGGTCTTGCGTTCGCAGAGCACGACCTTGCCCGCGCCGGCTTTCGCGAGATGATACGTAATCGTGGTGCCGACAATGCCACCGCCTATTACGACAACGTCCGCGGTTTCCATGCTACTGCCGCCTTCCTCTCGTGCTCGGTAAGCTAAGGCCTGCCTGAAATGGCGTAAAGTATTGCCATTATTCTAGACGGAACGAGGTCGAGCCGCACGTTTCAGAGCGAGGAAGCGCTCATAGGTGCGACGTGCCACCTTTCCCGCAGATTTGTTCGCGGTGGTTGCGGAATTGGTTCTCAGTTATTGAGATGGTCCGCAATCTCGCGGTTGGTCGTGGCCCAGCAGCCGCCGGGCTTAGCCAGCGCGTGACGCAGCACGGCATCTACCATGTCGCAGTGGGGATCGCGGGCGGCAATATCCGACGGATGACAGCACAGGCTGAAGATTTGCTTGTTGGCGTGGGCGTGGTCCACACCGGCTTTGATGAGATCGATGAACTCCCAGCGGTCCAAGTCCATGTGCCGGAACGCCCAGATGGAGGTGATGCCCATGAGCGGGATTTCCAAGAGGCCGTTGGGGTAACGGTACGGTTGCAGCTTGTTGAGACTGGCGCCAAATGCCGCTTCCAGTGCCGCCGTGGGATGGTGCCGCACCTGGGGGTCTACGGGATAGTGATAGTTGGCGGAAGCAAAGCGAAAGCCTTCGTCTTTCAGCACGTCTTGCACGTCCGGCACGTCGTCGAGCCCGCCTTCGAAGCCGCCGGGCGTGCGGAAGCCCTGGGGCCGTTCACCCAGTTTCTCTTCAATTGCGTCACTCGTTTGGCGGATTTCCTGGCGGATGACTTCCAGCGGCGTCAGACCCGCGGCGCGCCAGGGGGCGTTGGCGTAGACCTCCTGCAGGCCGTCAATCGTCTTGGCCTTCACGTTCACGTGGGTATAGGTATGGTTGTCGACGGCATGGCCGTCGTCCACGAGTTTCTTCAGGTAGTCAATGTCCGGGTCTTCCAGGGCGCTGCCGACCAAGAAGAACTGCAGCTTGACGCCATAGCCTTTGGCAATATCGCTCATTCTTTGCAGATACAGCTTGGTGCCCTCGTCTATCTCACCCTTGCGATGGTTCCACCGGGAGGTCCAGTAGGGAAAGTTGGGGGTCATCTCGATATCGAACGTGAGACTGAGAGCGAATTCGGTGCCGTTGGGAAACATGTGAGCGTCCTTTTGAATTCGATTGCGCAAAGAATGCGAGCAGCGGGTGTTGCTATGCTGCTCTAATCCACTTGCCGTCAATTCAGCGTATGCGCCACCATCTCCTGGTTCGTCGTTATCCAACAGCCGCCGGGTTTGTCCAGGGCGTAGCGCAGGACGATATTCAGCATGTCGCAGTGGGGATCGCGGACGGCAAGCACCGGCGGATGGAAGCAGAGGCTCAGCACCTGCTGGTTGGCGTGGGCGTGGTCGATGCCGCGCTTGAGCACGTTGATGAATTCCCAGCGGTCCAGGTCGAGTACACGAAACGCCCAGATGTCCGTGATGCCCGCCAAGGGCAGTTCCGGCAGCCCGTTGGGATAGCGGGAGGGCTGGAGGGCATCGATGCTCGCCTCCATCGCTTGGTTGAGCACGTCCGCCGAGGGGCGCTTCTGTTGCGGGTCCACGGGAAAGTAGTACCGCGCCGAGGCATACTGCATGCCCGCGTCGCTGACGACTTCCTGCACCGCGGGCACGTCGTCCAGGCCGTTGTTGAAGCCGCCGGGCGTGCGAAAGCCGGTGGGCGCGACGCCGAGCTTGTCGTAAATGGCCGTGGAAGTTTGTTGAATCTCACGCTCGATGCACTCGAGCGCATTGAGGCCGGCGGCCCGCCAGGGGGCGTTGGCGTACACCGGCTGGAGTTGCGGGATGTCCTGTGCCTTAACGGAGACGTGGTTGTACGTGTGGTTGTCTACGGCGTGGCCTTCGGCCGTCATGCGCTTGAGGTAGTCGATGTTTGGGTCTTCCAGCGCGCGGCCCACGAGAAAGAACTGGAACTTGACGCCAAAATCGTCCGCCACGTCCAGCATCTTGCCCATGTAGAGCTTGCTGTCCTCGTCAATGGCGCCCTTGCGATGGTCCCACACCGACGTCCAGTACGGGAAGTTGGTGCACATTTCGATATCGAACGTCAGGCTGAGGCCGAAATCCGCTCCATTTGGGTACATTCGTACGCTCCTGGTGTCCATGGAATGTGCTTGGCCGAGTCTCATTGGTAACCTGGCTAATTCTGGTTAGCTGCCAGGCTATTGCGGGATACTTGCGCTGGCTCAAACGATCTGAAGCAGGCGGACTGGTCGAACTGGAGACATGTCGGGAGAAGCTTCTACTACGGGAACAGCTTGAGCACCGCGATGATAAGACCCGCTACAGCAAACATCATTGTGCCTAAGCGGATCGTCATGCGTAGTTCCAGTTCACGCAGTTTCGCATCGGTTCGTTGCTCAAGTGCTTGCAGGTTAGCCTTGGTCTCCTCTCGGAGGGCGTGAATCTGCGCTGTGGTTTCCTCTCGGAGGGCCCGAATCTGCACTGTGGTCTGCTGACTGAGAGCTTCTATATCCGACTTGGTGGCCACAGTGTCGCGGGCTTCGCCAACAGTCTCGATCAGGGTCTCAGCTTGCGCCTCGTCGAAACCCACGCCCATCAGTGCCTTTATCGCTTTATGGGTGTCAACACTCATCCCTGTTCACTTTCAGCACTCATCCAAACTCTAGCTATTCACTTTCCGAGGCTACAGAAACACTCCAGGCGCTCCTGCACTGCCACCATGTGCGCCCATTATACTCACCAATCTAGAAACAGGAGAAGCCTCATCGCTCCATACAGCACTGTGGGACCTAACGCGACTCAAGGATGAACTTAATCGCCGTTCGCTCGCCGTTCTCCACCGTCACTTCGATGAACGCGGGGACGCAGATGAGGTCGATGCCACTCGGCGCCAAATAGCCGCGCGCAATGACGATAGATTTAATGGCCTGGTTCACCGCTCCCGCGCCGATTGCCTGGACCTCGGCCCGTCCGGATTCCCGCACCACGCCGGCGATTGCGCCGGCCACCGCCGTCGGCTTGGATTGTGACGCTACCTTTAGGATCTCCATTTGCTCCCCCTCCGGCTCCAGTGTAGAGTGCAACGATTGTCGCCCAGGTGGGCCAGAGCAATAATTCGCAATTCGCCTCGCCTATGCCCGCACTCCTCATGCGCCGCTGCCGCGCCTCGGTGCGCGGCAGGAACCGAGCCTGCGTTCTGCTCAGCGGCGGCCTCGCGGGCCCGACTTCCCAGTTTTTACTTTGCGTACCCTACTACTCGTGTCTCTCGGATCAAAGTAACCTTGACCTGGCCTGGATAATCCAGCGTCTCTTCGATCTGCTTGCAGATGTCGCGCGAGAGGCGGACGGCGCCCAACTCGTCAATCTCATCGGGCCGCACCATGATGCGCACTTCGCGCCCGGCCTGGATCGCATACGATTTCTCCACGCCGGAGAAGGAATTGGCCACGGATTCCAGGGCCCGCAGGCGCTGCATGTACCGCTCGATCGAGTCCCGCCGCGCGCCCGGCCGCGAGGCAGAAATGGCATCCGCCGCCGATACGATGAAGGCCTCCACCGTGCGGGGTTCCTCATCGTTATGGTGAGCGGCAACGGCGTGAATGATCTTGGGTGACTGGTTGTACCGGCGCGCCATCTCCGCACCCACCAGCGCGTGGGGGCCTTCCATGTCGGCGTCCACCGCTTTGCCGATGTCGTGCAACAGGCCGGCTCGCCGGGCGACGTTTACGTCGGCGCCGATTTCCGAAGCCATACTGGCGGCCAATTGCGCCACCTCGACACTGTGCGCCAGCACGTTCTGGCCGTAGCTGGAGCGGTAGCGGAGTCGGCCGATGAGGCGGACTAACTCCGCGGGCAGACCGCGCACCTGCGCCAGGTCCGCCGCCTGCTCTCCCTCCTCCCAGATTGTGTCTTCAATTTCCTTGTCGGCTTTGCCCACCATCTCCTCAATGCGGGCGGGGTGGATGCGCCCATCCTGGATGAGGCGGGTCAGGGCCAGGCGGGCCACCTCCCGCCGCACGGGATCATGGGCCGAGAGCACCACCGCTTCGGGCGTATCGTCAATGATGAGGTCGACGCCGGTCAGGAGTTCCAGGGCGCGGATGTTGCGCCCCTCCCGGCCGATGATGCGGCCCTTCATCTCCTCATTGGGCAAAGTGACGACCGAAACCGTCGATTCCACGGTATGGTCGGCGGCCAGCCGCTGGATGGCGGTTGCGATGACCCGGCGCGCGCTGCGCTCCGAATCTTCGCGGGCAGACGCCTCAAGTTGCTTGATCATGCGGGTGCATTCTTCGCGCACCTCCTCTTCGATGCTCTTGGTGAGCACCTCTTTGGCCTCGTCGGCCGTCATTTGGGCGATGCGCTCGAGTTCGCTGATCTGCTTCTGGCGCAGGTCATTGACTGCTTCCCGTTCGCGTTCAACGCGCCGCTCCGAATCGCCGACCTTCTTCTCCCGGCGTTCGGACTGCGTGGTGCGCTGGTCCAGCGTCTCCTCTCGCTGTTGCAGGCGGCGCTCCGTGCGCGTGAGTTCGCCGCGCCACCGTCCAATCTCGTCCTCTGCCCTGGTCTTGAGCTTAAGGGCTTCATCCTTTGCTTCTACGACTAGCTGTTTGCGTGTTGTCTCTGCATCCTCCAAGAGCCTCTGTGCTTCAGCCGCTGCCGCCTGCGTGTTCCGATGTTGGATCAACCGTTGAGTCCAATAACCGACTACAAAAGCTCCAGGTATTAGGATAAGCAGAGGCACGACAAGCATCCATTGCTCCATGCCTTTTGCCTTCCTCTCTGCCATACCATGTAAGAAAGCGAATCATATCTGATACCCAACTGGCATTTATGCCTTAATTCTGAGTGAGTATGTACTGTTTGCGTACGTATAATCACCCAACCTAACGGTACTAAGTTGCCGTTCCGCTGTCAACGCGTTGAAGGCATGTTGGCAGGCGGGTAGACCCCGCACAGGCGAGCAATATTCCTGCAAAAGGCGCACAGAGAATCGTCGGGAAAAATAAGAACTGGGCGGGTCGTTCAACCCGCCCAGTTCTGTCGCTTTGCTCAGAAGCAAAGGGAAGTGCCGCTTAGGTGCCCAGCTCCGCCAGTACGCCGTTGAGCAGTTTCACGGCCTCGGGGAGGGCCTCCTGCACGGTGAGTTCCTGATTATTCAGGGCATCCCACACCGGCTTGGTGGCCTCGTTGCCCGCGGACGTGTGGATCCACGGGTATGGACCGGACGAGTCGGCGATCGTCTCGATGTCCTTCAACACCGGACGTTCGGCCACGATCTTCTGCCACGGCTCGCTCGCGTAGAACTCCTTGCGACCGGCGTTCCGGGAGAGGATGCCGGCAAAGTACTTCTCCAGCGTGGCTTCACTGTTCACCCAGGCCATCCACGACCAGGCGAGGTCGGGATCCGGGGAGACGCCGAAGAGGCACCACTGGTTCGTCCAGGTCAAGCTGCCCGGCGCTGAGCCGTCGGGGCCCTGGGGATACGGCGTGAAGTCAAACTCCAGGTCGGGATTCTCGCCGAGAAGGTATCCGACTCGCCACGAGCCTTGAATGTCCATTACCAACTGCTCGTTTTGGAAGGTCGCGCCTTCCGGCACGGGGTCGAACTTGTGCTTGAGCTTCAGGTCTTCCATGAACTGGCCACCGGCGATGGCCTGCGGCGAATCGAAGACAGCCTCCGTATTATCATCGCTATAGAGCCTGCCGCCATTGACGTAGACCCACCGCCCGAGATGGTAAATGGAGAAACTGCCCGGTCTGTACCCCATGCGTACGATGTTCTCGCCCGACACTTCGTGCGCCTGCTGCGCGTATTCCAGGAACGTGTCCCAATCCCAATTCCAGGTGACCTCGCGATCGGGATCCAAGCCGGCGTCCGTCAGCAGCCGCGTGTTGATCCCAACCACGGTGGTGGAGGGGCCGTCATACGGGATGCCGTAGGTCTGGCCGCCGTGCTGGTTGAAGAAGCGGCCGGAATCCACGAACTTGTCAGGGGCCATGGAGGGATCCGCAGCCTGGTATGGATCCAGCGGCGCCAGGAAGTCCTTCAGCAACCAGTTGAGGATGAATGCCACCGAAACCTGCGAGGAGTCGACCTGCTCGCCGGCGGCAATCATTGTGGTCACGTGGTCCTGCAAGCCGATGGTGCCGCGCACGTGCACCGTTTCGACGGTGATGCCGGGGTTGAGCTCCATGAAGTCGCCCTTGATGCCGTCGAAGTACTCCTGAATGGTGGGCGCGCCGCCGGGCCGCCACCAGTCGGTGTGCACGATGAGACGGGGCTCCATCTCCTTCGTGTCTTCCATCTCGGCCTTGGGGGCCTCAGCTTCGGCCTCCATCTCGCCTTCCATGGCGCCGCTCTGCGCGCCGCAGGCTGCCAGCAGTACGCCGCCGCCTACTACGCCACTCCAGCCAAGGAGCGAGCGTCGACTAAACCGTCCTGTGCTTCTCATGGTATGAAAACCTCCTGAGCACTACCTACCTTCTCTTGGTATGTTCATCGTAGAACAGTACCGTTGCACATACGGTACTAGGCCGTCTTTTTGCTGTCAACAAGCTGACAAAGCTCTGCTTTGCAATGGTTCTTAACATGAAGTACCACTCTCCCCTGCGAGAGCATGTAGGGCGCAGTCATAGTAAGAGAAAACTGGGCGGGTTGTGCAACCCGCCCAGTTTCAATCGCTGTACTAAAGAGCAGAGGAAAGAGCCTAACCAGGTGTGCCCAGCTCCTCCAATACGCCATTGAGCAGCCCCGCGGCCTGCGGGAAGGCCTCTTGCACGGTGAGTTCCTGGTTATTCAGGGCATCCCACACCGGCTTGGTGGCTTCGTTACCCGCGGATGTGTGGAGCCACGGGTACGGACCGGACGTGTCAGCGATGTCCTCGATGTCCTTCAGCATCGGCCGTTCGGCCACGATCTTCTGCCACGGCTCGCTCTCGTAGAACTCCTTGCGGCCGGCTGAGCGGGAAAGGATTCCGGCGAAGTACTTCTCCAGCGTGGCTTCGCTGTTCACCCAGCTTATCCAGCTCCACGCCAATTCGGGGTCCGGAGAGACACTGAAGAGGCACCACTGGTTCGTCCAGGTCATGCTGCCAGGGTTCTCGCCGCTGGGACCCTTGGGGAAGGGCGCAAAGTCAAACTCAAGGTTTTCATTATTGCCGTAGATGTACCCGACAGCCCAAGAACCCTGTTGGGAAAGGACGATTTGCTCGTTGACGAAGGTCGCTCCTTCAGGCGTGGGGCCAAACTTGTGCTGCAGTTTCAAGTCTTCCTTGAACTGGCCCGTGTCAATGCCCTGTACGGAATCGAAGGCCGCTGCCGAATTGTCCTCCGTATACAGGGTAGCGCCGTTGGGGTAGAGCCACCGCGCGATGCCAGACAGGCTGAAACCGCTAGTGCCATAGCCCAAGCGCGTGATATTGTCGCCCTCGGCTTCGTGCACCTTGGTCGCATATTCCACGAACTGGTCCCAGTCCCAATTCCAGGTTATTTCGCGATCGGTGTCAAGGCCGGCGTCCGTCAATATGCGCGTGTTAAGCCCCATCACAACGGTTGCGGGGCCGTCGTACGGGATGCCATAGGTCATGCCGTTGTGCACGTTGAAGAAGCGGCCGGAGTCCACGAACTTGTCCGGCGCCGAATCCGGGTCCTTGGCCTGGAACGGATCGAGCGGCTGCAGAAAGTCTTTCAGCAACCAGTTGAGGATGAAGGCCACCGAGACCTGCGAGGAGTCGACCTGCTCGCCGGCGGCAATCATCGTGGTCACCTGGTCCTGCAAGCCGAGGGTCCCGCGCACGTGGACCGACTCGACGGTCACGCCGGGATTGAGCTCCATAAAGTCGCCCTTGATGCCGTCGAAGTACTCCTGAATGGTGGGCGCGCCACCGGGCCGCCACCAGTCGGTGTGCACGAGGAGACGGGGCTCCATCTCCTTCGTGTCTTCCATCTCGGCCTTGGGGGCCTCAGCCTCGGCCTCCATCTCACCTTCCATGGCGCCGGTCTGCGCGCCGCAGGCCGCCAGCAATACGCCGCCGCCTACTACGCCACCCCAACCGAGTAGGGAGCGTCGACTAAAACGTCCTGTGCTTGTCATGGTATGTAACCTCCTGAGCACTACCAATCTACCTACACCTAGCCACGATAAAAATAGAGCAAGATCACCTACGCTGTCAAGTAGCGGTGCGCGGCATCGATCGCTTAGGCGTGGCGGCAATTATTCTGGTGACATGCCGCTTGGTTGTGACACTAGTGTCGCTTGATTGTAGCCGGGCCGTTGAAGTGCGGCGTCTGCCCCTGGTTGTGTAGAGCCCAGACGGTAGCCACGTGACCATAGCTCCAGCTAGAATCACCGGTATTCCCCTACCAATCAAAAATTACGCCCAGCCAGTCCGAGCCGCCGCGGGCGATCATGTCGTAGGTCTCCGGCGCTTGTGCCGGCGCCATGCGGTGGGTGATGAGATGGTCCACCTTCAGCGCCTGCCGCGCCAGCAGGTTGAGTATCTCGAAGCGGTTGCGCTCCTGCGTCCACGGGTAATAGGGATGCGCGATCATCGGCGAGCGCGGCTGGAGTACTCCGATGATGCTGAGCTCTTTGGTCTGCAGGGGATCGAAGAGCGGAATCTCGACGATGCGCGGGATGCTGCCCACCAGCAGGATCTTGCCGCTTTGTGCGGCCATATCCATGAGCGCGCGGATGGCGGTGCCGCTGCGCGTGGCGTCGTAGCCGTAGGTCACACCCGCGCCGTCCGTCTCTTCCATTACGCGCTGCACGACGTCCTCTTCGGCCCCGTTGACCAAAACCGGCGTGCCGCTCTGCGCACCCATCTCCAGACGAACCGGAAAGACGTCGATGCCGATTACCGGATGAACGCCGTTCAGGCGCAGAAGCTGGCAGAGGAGTTGTCCGACGACGCCTTGCCCCACCACGGCGGCGGATTGCCCAATCTTGGGCTCGGCTTTGCGGATGCCGTGCATGGCTACCGCGCCGAGCGTCGTGAACGTCGCGTCGGCCGGATCGACACCGGCGGGCACTTTGAGCAACGTCTGCGGCGCGCCGGTGCGGCCGGTGGCGCGGCTGACAATGTGATGCGAGGTGTGCTTGCCGTTGCTCAGCACCCGGTCGCCCACGGTGAAGTCCGCAACCTCGTCGCCCACCGCATCCACCACGCCGACATTGGAGTAGCCCGGGTACTTGGGAAAGTTGTCGTAGTTCAGGTTGCCAAGAAGATTCGAATGCTCCGTGCCCGCGCTGATGCCGCTGACCTCGGTGCGCACCAGTACGTCGTGGGGGCCGAGCGGCGGCAGCGGGACGGTTTCAACCGTCACCTTGTTCCGTTCGGGGAAGACGATCTGAGTCGCTTGCATGGGATTGGCTCCTCTCCTATGTGAAGGCGGGGGACGAGTCCCCGCGCTACGTTTATGTTTGTTCGCTCCGTCATTCCCGCAATGTTTGTTCACTCCGTCATTCCCGCGCAGGCGGGAATCCATCTGCTCTGGGCTTTGGCCTTAGCTGAATCGTCTAAAGGACAAAGAGAGTATATTCGACGCATTCTACGTACGCCCCAGAGCGGGGGACAAGCCCCCGCGCTACGCTGATGGCTGTTCTTTCCGTCATTCCCGCGCAGGCGGGAATCCATCTGCTCTGGGCTTTGGCCGTAGCTGAATTGTCTAGAGGACAAAAAGAGTGTAGTCGACGCTTTCTACGGTTGCCCCAGAGCGAGGGACAAGCCCCCGCGCTACTGAAATTTTTCGCGCCTCCCCAATCTCCTTTGCACTGTCCGCGAAAAGACCCATAATAGGACGTAGTTTTCACCGTTCACGGGTTCAATTGTACGGGAAAGGATGCGTTCAGGAATGTTAGGTGTTGGCATTATCGGGTGCGGCGGCATCAGTAACAGCCATGCGCGCGGCTGGAACGCCAGCAGCGACCGCGCCAAGGTGGTCGCGGTCGCGGACGTGGTGGACGCGGCCGCGCAGACGCGGGCGGCGCAAGTGGGCGGGGCAAGGGTCTATGCGGACTACAACGAGCTGTTGCAAGACCCCAAAGTCGACGCGGTGGACATCTGCTTGCCGCATCACGTGCACAAAGAGGCCGCGGTCGCGGCGGCAAACTCCGGGAAGCACATCCTCATCGAAAAGCCGCTTTGCCTGGACATGGATGAAGCCAAAGAGATCGAAGCGGCCGTGCAGGCCAGCGGCATCACACTCATGTGCGCCCACAATCAGGTTTTCACCGAATCGGTGCAGGAGATCAAGCCGCGCATCGATGACGGCCTCCTGGGCGATGTGATTTGGATCCACTCCGCGGACTGCTTCATCACCCGTCCCTACGTCAGAATCGGATCCGCCTCCCACGGTTCGCACGCGCCCGGTACCTGGCGCTCCAAACGCGAACTCATGGGCGGCGGCGAGCTGATCGATACCGGCTACCACCCGACCTACCGGCTGCTATACCTGGCCGGCTCGCCAGCCGTGTCCGTGAGCGCGTTAATGACCAATCACCGCCTGCCGCAACTGGACGGCGAGGACACGGCACAGGTGCTGGTGGCGTTCGAAAACGGTTCAACCGGCCAGATCCTCAGCTCTTGGGCCATGCATTTGCCGTCGGGCTACATGATTCACGTCGTCGGCGACCGGGGCGTCATTTCGGCGGGGGCGGGCCGCATCGAGGTGAAGCTGAACGGCATGGACCGGCCCGCAATCAAGGAACTGCAAGTCCCTGACACGATTGCGCGCGAGATTGCCCACTTCATCGGCTGCCTGGAAAACGGCGAGGCGCCGGTGCAGGGTTTGGCCGACGGCATCGCCACGCTGCGCCTCATCCGGGGAGCGTACCAGTCGGTAGAAGAGCAGAGAATTGTGGCTCTCGACACAGTCTAGCGTTCCGCCGTAGACCGGCAGATTGAGCTGGGCGGGGGCGCATGCGCGGGTGGAAGTTGCCACCATGGCGCCGCAATTCGCCGCGAGATGAGCACAAGACGGGCAGTCTGTCCGTCTTGTGTGTTTTCCCCTACGTCTTGCCCTCCCCCAAGGCACACGTTGACATAGGCTGCCGGCAACGGCGCCCACCTTGGCAAGAGACCCACAATGCGCAGGCAAGCGCACTGCTGAGAAACGCGTGCCTATACGGCGCGCACAAAGCTGAGTTCCTGGACGACGCTGAGGATGGCTGAAAATATCGGGGACGGGTAGATGCCGAGAGCGCAGCAGAGAAAGGCAACAAGGATCACCATGGCCGAGCCGGTCCGCGAAAAGGGCTGGATTCTGCCGGGGATCTGAACCGGCTGCAGGCAGGCGCGGAGGGCGCGGGCGTAGGCAAGCATCAGAAGTCCGCTGCCACCCAGGAGCGTAAAGAGAAACCACTCGCCCTGCTGCGTTGCGGCCTGAAATATCAGCCAGCGGCCCGGAAAGCTGGCGAAGCCCGGCACGCCGACGATCGAGAAGCTGCCTACCACAAATGCCAGAGTAAGAAACGGTGCGCGCGAGGTGAGACCGGCCAACTGGGCAAACGTCACACCGCCAAGGCGTTCTTCGATCACGCCGACAAGTATGGCGAGCAAGAGGAGCGCAGTCGCCATCGCGATCGCCTGATAGAAAATGCCGGTGACCGCCAAAGCCGAACGCGAAGACACGCCTATGACGATGAAACCGCTCGCGCTCACTGTGGAATAGCCCAGGAGTCCGCGTAAGTCGTTCGAACTAAACGCCAAGAGCGCCCCGAGCAACACGGTCGCCAGACCGCCCACGGCGGCCATTTCATTCAATTGTGCGTCATTCGTAAGCCAGGGAAACGTGGCCAGGATGGAAACGAGGAACGTCATGGTTCCCGTGTGGAGCACCCCTGCTATCACGAAGAATCCCATCACGGGCGCGCGATTGGCAATGTCGGGTAGCCAGAAGTAGAGCGGCGCGGCCGCCAGTAACGTACCGAACCCAACCGCGAGCACAGCGGCAAGAGCTTGCAGACTGATGCCGGTCTCCGGACTCACACGGTATTGGTCTACCAGCAGCAAACCGAGGACTACCAGGGCGCCGCCGATGGTCATCATGAGTGCATAGCGGATCACGGTTACGCCAATCCGCTGTGTGGGTAGGCTGCCCAGGATCCCCATGGCTGCTACCACGTGCGCCAACTGCAGTACGGCCGCAGCCACCACGTAGCGCGAGTAAATCATGGCTCCAGTGGCAATGAGCGCCGCCAAGAGGCACGTCGTTGCGGGAAAGAACTCGCCTTGGTTGCGAATGAGATGGAAGACGAGCGTCAGCGTGAGCAGCGCAGTGACGAGGACCAACGGCAGGCGCGCCTGCGCGTCGAGCTGCAAGGCAAGTGTGAGAATGGAGCTGCCGGCATCGGTATCCAGAATGAAGAGCAGAAAGAGCGTGAATACGAGGGCGCCAATGGCGACAAGACCGGAGAACGCGGCCCAGCGGCGAAAGAGGAGGGCGAGCCCCGCTGCGCCCAGCAGGACTACCAGGAGGTGGAGCGGAGTTATTAGAACGCTACCTGCTAGCATTGCGCTCCCATATGCCCTCGAAGTCGATGATTTGTACGAGCGTGGCTAAGAACCCAACTCCGACCAGCACCAAGCCTTGCACTGTCAGCAATGCCATGCCTTGCTCGCCGAGAAACAAGCAGATCGTGAAATCCAGCCCGTTGACGACCAGCAGGACTCCCATGCTCATGCCAAAGATGCTGGTACGCAGCACTACGGTAAAGAAACCAAGCAGAAGCACGCCCGCCGCTGCCAAGGCCGCAACCTGGGGGACCAACCCCGCCATGCGCTCCGCCAGCAAGTAGGCGGCTAAAATGCCGAGTACGGTGACCCCGACCAGCGTGGGCGTCTCGAAAATGGACTGGTTTTGCAGCGGCCGCTTCCGTTCTACCCACAGAGCCACGGCCAGCATGACGGCGACAGTAAGACCGATGATGATGCGCGTGACACCGACGACCGTGCCCGCAAAAACCATGAGCAATAGCGACGTGGCCATGTACGTGGCGAGGAGACCCACGTACGCGGCCAGCCATTGGCGGATCACCAGAACGGTACACGGCCCCGCGAATGCAAGTACGAGCAGGGCATACTCCCAACTCATGAGACGATTCCTTGCGTTTCCATGAGCAGAACGAAGAGCGCGAGCAAGGCGAGCATGGCAATGGCAATGTAGTAGCGTCGTTCCGCTGCGGTCGAGGTTCTGCCGAGAAAGGACAGACTACGCCCCAGGAGAAGCAGCAGTCCGTTTGGCGGCACCAAGAGCCGGTCCGCGGCGCCGCCAATTGCCCGGGTTATCGATACCAGTTGCCGCCGGTCCCGCGGGTGCATGCGCCGTAAGAGCAGCACGGCAATCAGGCCGACCCCGCCGACGAGGGCCGTGGAAAGCGTGCTGGGCAGCAGGTGCGCCGCCCAGGAAAACACCGCTGCTTGCGGCACGGCAGCATGGCTGATCGTAGTCACCGCGGGCCAGACGAGCGCGGAGAATTGCCACTGCAGCACGAACATGACAACGCCCCCGGCCACAATGAGCCACAGGAGATTGCTTTGGTCGAGCAGGGCTTCCGAGCGCCGCACCGCGGTGAGAGGCGGGTTTATGAACAGACGCTGCATCCAACGCCCGAAAGTGACGATAACAGTGATCCCGAAAAGGATGATGAGGGCCTGCATGGGAATGGCCCACACCTCCCTTTCAATCGCGGAAAAGAGGAAGGAGCGCGAGGCAGCGCTCAAGGGGAGCACCACGCCCGCGAGCGCGGCAATGCCGATGACGACGGTAGCCGCCGGCAAGGCCCAGACTGCCCGTTGACTCTGGCGGCTGATCGCGAGGAGCGACGGCCCCGCCGCCGCGACCAGCGCCATGCCGATGCTGCCGCTGAAGACGATCAACGCGGCGGCAGCCATTGATTCGTACGTGCCCACGGCCACCGCCACGGCAACGAGCCCGGCGTGGCCTATCCAGTTCACGGCGAGCAGCGACGCCAGTCTGCCCATGGCGAGCATCGCGGCCACCGAGAGCGCCAGACTCACGGCGCCGACGATGAGCAACGGGTTCGACCAGGGGATGAACGGTTCCGGACCGGCGAGCACAAGAAATCGCGCGACAACGTACAGGGTTCCGAGCAGCATCACACCGGCCACATTCGCGTATATGGGCGCCAGGTGACTGCGCAACGATGCCGCCCAGCCGTGAAACGGGGGCCAACTCGCACGGGCAGCCACTGAGGCGAGCACTAGACCTACCACCAGCGCGTCAAAGACGCCGGCCGGGATGTCTGCGTAGAGATATTGGTCGCTGCGACGGGAAATGATTAGAATTGCCGCCAGGAGGCCGTAGCCGGAAAAGTGGCTGACCATGAGCAAACGCAGCGCCGCCGCGTTCACCTGGGGGCGTTCCTCTCGCGGCAGGACCGCCAGAATGTAGTTGGTCAGCCCCAGCGCTTCCCAGAATACATAGAGGAAGAGCAAGTTTGCGGAGAGCACCAAGCCCCCGTAGGCACAGAGCGTGAGCAAGACGCAGGCGTAGGCCCGTCCCATTTGATCGCGGGGCAGGTGGGCGGCCGGCAGGATCCAAAGAAAGCAGAGCAGCATCGCCGCGCCCAGCCAGAGAAAGAGCACGCTGACGGAATCCAGCTGAAAGGCCAGCACAATCGCGTTGTTGAGGAGTTCTAGCCAGGCTCCGAACTCGGCGGCCAGCGCAGTCTCGCCGCGGACTGAGGCGTGGATGGAGACTTGAGCCAGGACCCCGGCGATGGCAACGGTCGCGATGATGGGATAGGCCTCGATCCAGGCGTTGGAGAGTCGCAGCGCGACAACGAGGGGCCGCAGCCAGCGCCAGCGGAGCAGGCGTTGCTGCAACCAGGTGCTGCCCCGCACGACGTAGTCCGCGCCAATGAGCAGCAGACTGAGGCTGAGGAGTACCGCTACCGGCACGATCAGCCAGGGATGCGGCACATTGATGGCTAGATTCTGCACAGGCGCTGGGCTTTCGAACTGCAATACGTCTGCTGCTGCGCCACCCGCAAAGCACAGGTACGCAGGATTGCCAGGCTCTATTGTATGCGAGTTACCGCCAGCGCGCCTGCCGGGGCCGGTGTCCTGCCAGCGTGCGCTTGGTGCAAGTGAGCGGCACGAGGCTACGGGATGCGGAAGTATTCCTGCCAGCGGCGCGTCACCAGCTCCGTGATCTCCGGGCTCATCACGATGTCCGGCGGCCACTCGCGGGTAAAGCCCTCCTCCGCCGTCTTGCGGGTGGCGTCCACGCCCATCTTGCCGCCGTAGTTCGGCAGCGGCGCCGCGTGGTCCAGCGAATCTACCGGCCCTTCCACTATGACCGTATCCCGCTTCCAGTCTACGTTGTTCCCCATGCGAAAGAGCACCTCGGACGTATCCTGCACGTCAATGTCGTCATCCACCACCACGATGAACTTGACGCACATCATCTGGTGCAGGCTCCACAGGGCGTACATGGTCTTGCGGGCGTGACCGGGAAAGCGCTTCTTGATAGAAACGAAGACGATGTTGTGGAAGACGCCTTCATCCGGCAGCGCGATGTCGGCCACCTCCGGGACCATCATCTTGATGAGGGGCAGGAAGATACGCTCGGTGGCCTTGCCCATGAAAATGTCTTCCATTGGTGGGCGACCTACCACAGTGGTTACGTAAATGGGATCGCGCCGGTGCGTGATGGCGGTGATGTGAAAGACCGGGTACTCGTCCGCTAGCGAATAGTAGCCGGTGTGGTCACCAAAGGGCCCTTCTGTGGCGTATTCACCCGGCTCCACGTAGCCCTCCAGCACGATCTCGCTGTTGGCGGGTACCATCACGTCCACGGTCTTGCCTTTGACGAGTTGGACGGGTCCGCCGCGCAGGAACCCGGCGAAGAGAAACTCATCGATCCCCTGCGGCAGCGGAGCGGTGCCGGAGTACACCGCCGCCGGTTCCGCGCCGAGCGCTACCGCCAGTTGCAGGCGTTCCTTCTTCTGCACGCTGTCGTCGTAGTGCTCGCGGCCGCCCTTATGGCGCTGCCAGTGCATGGCCGTGGTGTTCTTGCTGAGCACCTGCATGCGGTAGCAGCCCACGTTGCGCTTGCCGGTATTGGGATCGTAGCTGCAAACGAGGGGTAGGGTGATGTATTTGCCGGCGTCGAGCGGCCAGCACTTGATGACGGGCAGCATGCCGAGGTCCACGTCGTTGCCGGTCAGCACCACTTCCTGGCACGGCGCGGCATTCACGACCTTGGGCGCAATGCGGGATAGTTTGAGCAGTTCGCCGCCGGCCTGCAACTTGGCGGCGAACCCTTCCGGCGGGCCGCCGAGTGCGATGCCGAGCAGGTTTTCTAGTTTCTGCGGGAGTTCTGCCCACGAATCGGAGCCGAGCGCCCATGCTGTGCGCTGCTCCGAGCCGAAGGTGTTGATGAGCAGCGGCATGTCGGAGCCCTGCACGTTCTCGAAGAGCAGCGCGGGCCCACCGGCTTTGGTGACCCGGTCGGTGATTTCCGTGATCTCCAGCTCGGGGTCTACCGGGGCCGTTATGCGCTGCAATTCCCCTTTGCCTTCAAGAAACGTGACAAACTCACGGAGGTCTTTGAACGTGGGTGGCATCGGTTGTGTTCGCTACCCTTTCAACTTTGCCAAACGTCGCAGATTCCAAACTTGTACCGACCCTCTCCCAAGGGAGGGCTTTAAATGCCTCCGGCCAGGATCACAAGACACCGGCTCTTGCCGTAGCATAAGGAGACTGTACAGACCCCCGGGCCGCTAGCGTGCGGTCATCACGCTTCTGCTATCCCGGTTTACTGATAACACTTAGTGTTTCCTGCCTATACAGCTTCAATGCATCTTTACTAGCGGCAATTCGGATAGTCGGGATCCGGAGTGCCGCCGCTGGACGGCAGCGCCTGTCCAAGCATCACGTTAGCTGCCCAACCCTCAGACGCCGTCGTCACGTCGCACCAGTAGTAACCACGCGACTGGAACGTCGGGATGTCGGGAATGTGCCGCCACGCGCCACCCGTGTAGACGTAGATCGGGTCGCCAGCCTTCACCAGTTGGTTCGGCGCCGGGTGCATGTAATCCAGCGGAATCGCATTCAGCACATCCGATGGAACATTGTAGAAGTCCAGCACGGAAGTCCAGTCAATGCTGCCCACATGAGGACTGGAAGACGAGATCCAGACACGCACGATCATGTCGTCCGACTCACGGTTCACCACTGCGTACGTCTGACCAAGGTCATTGTCGCGGATGTAACCGTTCATATGCGGCTCCAGCATGCCGTCGGCAGTCAGAATACCAACGCCAAGACTGAAGTCGGCGCCGCCGTCATGCCGCTCGATGTCGATGAGGTTGCCCTCACCCTTCGTCACCGTCGCCGACTCGGTCATGCCGACGCTCGTGTCCTGCATGGCTTCCGGCTCAGGTGCCGGTGGCGCCAAGGTGAAGGTGCCCTTCTGGCTCTCATCGTCAGGCAGTGGTTTTGCCCTAATAGAGTAGCCAAGGTCTGTCGCCGCAATCACAACGGCATAAGAGAATTCGACGCTCGCAGCATCGATGTCATCCTGCACCAGCGTGTATTCGTTCGACTGCTCCGCACTCACAGAGTTGCTCTGCAGGGCCGCCAGGGTGAATACCGACACGGGGACCGCACCACCGACATCGTTACCGTCCTCATCCTTCAACTGCTTGCGGATGATGAGGGGCTTGGCAATCACCGCAAACTTGCCGGTTTCCCAACTCACCGTGAACTTGACCTTCTCGCCCGCGGCAATTTCGTCAGGCCGGTCCATAGCAACGTTCACTGTCACTAACGAATAGCCGTCGTCGGGGCCCGGATCCTTGGTCACAACAACATCAACGATGTTGCTCGTAATCCTGACAACATCGGCACCGTGGTGACCATCAGTTTGTGTGCCGTCGTCAGTAAGGCTAGTGGCTGGTATAAGGAGCATGAACTGAACGGGAATTGTGCGCTGCTGGGCGTCACCCAACTCACTTTCATGCACCCGATACTCGAACTCCTGCAACTGCGCAACCGGATTGTCAGCAGTAAGGGCAGATTCAAGTAGCTTATTCGAGGCACTCTGCGAGTCATTGACACCAAGTTCTCCATCACCGTCGGCGTCATAAAAATACACACTACCCACCGCGGTTGGAATTCCGATATCATGCTGAAGCCGTTCAACGATGACGAGGAATTTCAGCCAATCACCGGGATGCACCGGATCCTCGCTATCGACGCGGTGGATGGTGATCCTGGCAACATCTCCTTCATGCGCCGACGCCACTAGGAAGCCGGTTGCACTCAGAATTAGCGCAGTGAATACACTCAGCAAGCGATAGAATGTCCTCACAGCCACCTCTCTTCAATAAATCGAAACCGCGAATAGTCACCAAAAGAATACCAGACAATATCCGGCGTTTGCATACGTACTCTCCTCATTATGACGGCTATTCCGCGCTCGGGTGGATTCTTGCGTATGTGTCTCATTCTCCGGCTGGTAGAGTAGGGAGTTCGTCGTCGGCTTGGTCGGTAGCGTTGGAAGCACGGTACGCTAATGCAGAGCACATCTCTCTGATCTTCATGCGCGACTAACGCGCTGGCAATCCTGCCGCGACGTCCGGCATGGCGAGCGCACACCCATCGGACTTCAGCTAAAGTGCAGCAGGTCGCCGCGTGCTAGCAAGAGGTTCACGCGCCGGAGGCAGTGCATCTTTTTCGAGCCATGATGGGCTCTTACGCCAACCTTCAGCGCTGCCTGGCACCTGCAATCCGAATGAACGAAGCCAGATTGGATAAACCAATCGCTGACCCAAGCTTCTTCCGATGGGCAGTGGGCTCTAATCCGATCCAAGTTACAGCAGTTCGACATAAATTAGCAAATGCCACCATAGCTACCCTCAGTGGACCCGGTGCCGTCCACTGTTCGGCGAGGCAGGCTCATCCGCCAGGGCTTGGATTGGTCCAGCGTGAAGAGCACTGCCCTGTCTTTCATTGCGCTACAGCATTTCCATGTCTTGCCGTGCCCGCACAATGGCTGCCCGCATTGCCCGGGTGGCAGCGGTGACACGCGCAAATTTTGCATTGAGGTTTTGCCAGTCCAGGAGTCCCGCGCCAACACCGAGTGCCAGGGCGCCGCTCTTAATGTACGTACCTGCGTTCTCGACCGTGATCCCACCCGTCGGCAGCAATGGTATCTGACCGAAAGGCCCTTGCAGATCCCTGAAGAACTGCGGCCCGACGATATTCGCGGGAAAGACCTTCACGATGTCCGCGCCTGCCCGCAGAGCCGTGAAGACCTCGGTAGGAGTGAACGCGCCGGGCACCACCATGCAGTCATGCTCGTTGGCAAAGCGGACGATCTCGGTGTCGAGATGCGGCGAGACGAAAAACGCGGCGCCCGCGGCCAGTGCATTCTCAGCATCGGCTACCGAGAGCACCGTGCCGGCGCCGATTGCCATCTGCTCGCCCAGCGCGTCATGCAACGCGGCAATCATGTCCAACGCGTGGGGCGTATTGAGCGTGATTTCCATTACGTCCACGTCCGCCGCCAGCAGCGCCTCGCCAATGGGCACCGCCCACGCCGGGGGCACGCCACGGATGATCATGACCATCCCGGCGTCCTTGGTGCGCGCTACCTGCGCCTGCGCGCGCGTGCGTTGCAGTGTCTGCATAGTCCTGCCTTAGTTGGGCTGCTTGCGTGTGGCCTTGGCGGTCTTTCGCCGCTCGTTACTTCCTAATACTATAAACTACTTGCCGCCACTTTTTGCGTTGTGCCGCGTGCTCGGTTCTTGTTGCGTGCAATGCCCTCTGGTGATGGAGTATTTTGGCGCACATGTGCGGGTCGGTTGGAGTTGAGCCGGCTCCGGCCTTTTGCCCTCACCCCGACCCTCTCCCACAGGAGACCTTTGCGTAATCCCCGCTGCCGCGAGGCAGTCCCCTCTCCCTCAGGGAAAGGGGGTTACGCTTTTACCTCGGGGCCTAGTTATGCAAAGGTCTCCACAGAGAGAGGGAGTTCTGTCGCCTACATGTGGAGTTATGCCAAGGTTTTCATACGGAGAGGGGTTTTTCGCCCAGCGTTGCGGGTTTTGCCAAAGTCTGCAAGCGGTCTACGGCGCGGCGCCACAGTCTTCGGCGCAGCGCCGCAGTCTACGGCGCAGCGCCGCAGGCTTCCAGTTGGCGGCGGAGGAGCTTTTCCGCGCGCTGGCGGATGGCGCGCACGGCTTGGGGGCTGACGCCCATGCGCGCGGCGATATCCACCACGCGGCGGTCCTGCCAGTAGATGGCGTAGAGCACCGTCTTCTGCTTGGGCGTGAGCGCCTGCAGGGCTATCTCGAGCTCGGCGTGGATGGCCGGCTCCGCCGTGGGCTTGCCTTTGCGCAAGCACTGCTCGGCGAGATAGGCCGTAATCTCGTCGCTGAGCGACTGGTTGTGGGCGGGGTCCGGCGGCGCGATGCGCCGGGAGGTGCGGCCGAAGTTGTGCACGCGCCACTTGAGCATGGTGCACATGTAGGCTTCGAAGTTGCCGTTGCGCCGGTAGTCGTACTCGTAGAGCAACTCCAGAAAGAGGCGCTGCACCTCCTGGCGGGCGTCCTCGGCCTCCGACGGACGGAAGCTCCGCTTCAGGCGCCGTATCTGGCGCTCCATGGGCAGACGCAAGCGGTCCATGAGCAGCATTTGGGCGGTGGTGTTGCCCTGCTGCGCCGCCTGCACGGTGACGAACAGTTCGTCAGGCGGGCGCGCGGGCGCCGGCTCTTTCGTCAAAGGCTGTGATTTCGTCAAAGACGCCGACTTCGTCAAAGACGCCGACTTCGTCAAGTCTGCTGACTGTGTCAAGGGCATTGTCGCTGCCATTGCTCTTTCCTCTCCTTCGTTAGCTGGAACGGTTTCTGGTATGTAACGTCGGGTTGTTCTGTGTGGCTCGTTCTTCCACGTATTCGGGATTCCCCCGTTCATCCTTCGACCCTTCGGCAAGCTCAGGACAGGCAGGCTCAGGACGAACGGGAGGAATCCTGCGCTTGTGATTCCTTACTGCCCTCTTTTCTCCGTACTGCGGGCTTCCCCCGGCGGGGGACAAGCCCCCGCGCTCCATGGTTCCCGGTTTCTCATGCGAATACGCGGATCACGCCCACCACCTTGCCGAGAATGGTGATGTTGTCGCCGGGGAGCGTGGGGTAATACGGGTTGGCGGGTACCAGGAATACCTGTCCGCCGTCGCGCTGGAGGTGCTTCAGCGTGGCGGTGCCGTCCTCGCGCAGGGCCGCCACCATCTCGCCGTTCTCCGCGCCGGGTTGGGGGCGAAGGAGCACGTGGTCGCCGTCGCAGACACAGGCATCCACCATGCTGTCGCCCTGCACGCGCAGCGCGTAGACGTCCGGATGCCGGGCGAAGACGCTATCCACGGTGAGCCAGTCCTCCACGGCCTCCACCGCCTCCACGCCGGTACCGGCGGCAATGGTGCCGCGCACCGGTACGCGCGCCACGCCCAAGCCCTCCAGCATCTGCACCTGGGGCGTCAGCTCGTAGCTGCCCCAGGCCGTGCGGCGCAGGTAGCCTTTGGCCTCCAAGCGTTTCAGGTGGTGGTGCGCCGCCGCCGGTGCGCGGGCGCCGATGCAGCGGGCAATCTCTTCCAGGGTGGGCCAGCGTCCCTCCTGCTGTACGCGCGTGACAAACGTCAGCACCTGCCGCTGTTTATTGGTAAGCGGCTTACCGGCAATTTGCTCACCCATGAGCGTTTCGTTCATATGCGCCTTCCTCTCCATCCCTGAACGCTGCTAAGCGTTAAGTCTGCTACCAGGTTTCTGCGATGCAGGGTCCGCCGCCGCGCTGCGCTTCTAATACATAAAACCTGTTCTGGAGTAAACACCCGGTTGCGTTCTTTATTCTTGTTGCGTTCCTTTTCTTAAGGTGGTTGTGCGGGTGTACTTGAGCACCACCATCCCGTTCGTGCTGAGCCTGTCGAAGCATGAACGGGATGGGAACGCTATGAGTGCTAAGCACGTCCGTTCACCCTTCGACCCTTCGACAGGCTCAGGACAGGCAGGCTCAGGGCGAACGGTAAGATCGGCACCTGCTAAATCTCCTGTGTGCGCGTACTCTGCACGGCGTTTTCCTAGTATAGTAAATACTTTGTAAAATTACAACCCCTTTTACCCCTTAGTTTTTACATTATTTTTGAATATAACTCTATGCAGCCCCAAAGCACGGGGAAAGCACTCCGCAGTGCTACCATCTGCCGACTCTCAATCCACCCGGCTGCGACGGTAATTCGCGCTTTCTGCTTCCTGACACGCCCGTAGCGCACCGACCGGTGACGGGAGAGACGACGAGGACCGAACAAAACAGAACGCCAACTCTTCAATTAAACGGCGCATAGCCACGACGCAAAGGAACACATCCCGGTGACCCGCAAAACAAAACACCCCAAGAGCCTCTACGCCGATCTCTTTACCGAACATGAACTGGCGGCGCTGGAGCGCACCGCCGACAATCCGCTGCTCCAGGACGAGATCGGGTTGCTGCGCATGCTCATCCGCCGCCTTGCCGGCCAGCTCCTGAACGCTGAAGACGAAGAACGCGCGCCGGCGGACAAGATCAAGGCGGTCAAAGACCTGACGGATATTCTCCTCAACGCCCTGAAGGCGCGCCACCAGCTCTCGCCCCGGGCTGAAGACAACCTGACCGAGGCGATGCGCCAGGTGGTCGCCGAGATCGAAGCGCTGGAGAAACAGGAAGAACACACACAGGAACACCCCCATGCTGAATGAAACACCGACACAGACGCCCAGGCAGCACGATGCGCGCATCCACGAACTGGCAGACCAACTGGACCGTCACGGCTGCGCTTTCGGCCAGGTGACGCGCGAGTTGGCTGAAAACACGCGGGAGGACTACGCCCGGCTGGAAGCCAAGATCAACATCATCTTGATCGGCATCTTTGCTTCGCCGTTCGCCGCGGCTTTCCTCAACGGCATCCTGCGCAGCGTGCCGGGGCCGTAAGTTTCTGCGCAGTACAGGGCCCAACACGAATCGGCCAGCCCGCAATCCCACCGTGGAGACCCCACAACCCGCGAACTCTCGCGAACAAGCCCCCTCTCCCTCAGGGAGAGGGCCGGGGTGAGGGGAAATCGGCGACAGGCGCCGGCCGCTTGCCCGGCGACAAATGAAACTACGCACGAAGACTCAATGCGAAGAGAATGACCACAGCATCTACACGTAGGATGAAAATCGAGGAAAGCACGTCCGTTCACCCGTCAACGCCGCGCGTTGACGGTCAGGACTTGCTTGCCCGCGCCTTCTTTCGCTATACCCTGAACGACATTGCCCACTTCTCGCGTGTACTCGTAGGGCGACCCTTGCGCACCTATCAGTTGGCGGTAGCGCGAGCGGTGCTCGCCAGTGTGCGGCAGCGGCAGGGGGCGATTTTCACCGTGGAGATGGCGCGCCAGATGGGCAAGAACGAGCTGTCCGCGCATCTCGAAGCCTACCTGCTCTACCGCTACCAGCGGCGCGGCGGCACGATCGTGAAGTGCGCGCCCACCCTCAGCCCGCAGACTCTCATTTCCCGCCTGCGCCTGGAGTCGATCTTGGACCGACCCTGGCTGGCGCCCTACTGGCAGCGCGCCCACGGCAACATGGTCGCGGTCGGCAAGGCGCGGGTTATGTTCCTTTCGGCCCACGAGCAGTCGAACGTCGTTGGCGCGACCGCCGATCTGCTGCTGGAAGTAGATGAGGCCCAGGACGTGGACGAAGAGAAATTCGCCAAGGAATTCCTGCCCATGGCGGCGGCGCAAAACGCCACCATCGTGCTCTACGGCACGCCGTGGACGCAGGATACACTCCTTGCCAAGTACAAGGCGCTGAACCTCGCGCATGCAGAAAAGACCGGCGAGCGGCGGCACTTTTCCTATCCCTGGGAGGTGGGCGCGCGGGAAAATCCGCGCTACGGCGCGGCGGTAAAGGCGCAAATCCGCCAGCGCGGGGAGGATGATCTTGTCATTCGCACCCAGTATTGCCTGGAAGAGGTGGACGACGCCACCGGCTTCTTCACGCCGCCGTTGCGAGCCGCCCTGCAGGGCACACATGCGCGGCAGCACGAACCGCAAGCGGAGGCGCACTACGTGGCGGCCGTGGACGTGGCCGGCGAGGAGACCGCGGCTCTTGGACAGCCGGAAGGTCGGTCCCGGCGTGACAGTACGGTGGTCTTGATTGGCGAGCGCGTCTGGCGGCACGACCCGGTGCTGGGGTTCGCCCTGCCCGCGGTCAACGTGGTGAATGCCTACCAATGGACCGGCCTGCCCACCACCGAGCAGTATGTCCGCCTCGTGCGCTTGCTCGGTGAAGAGTGGCGGGTGCAGCGGGCTGTGATCGATGCCACCGGCCTGGGCGACGCGCTGGCGCGTTTCTTGCAGGCGCGGCTGGGCGCGGACCGCATTGAGCCATTCACGTTCACGGCGCAATCCAAGAGCGGCCTGGGCTACGACCTGCGGAGTTTGGTGGCCAGCGGACGCTTGCAGATGTGGGCGGATGACGGTTCGCCGGAATACCGGGAGTGCTGGCGGCAGGTGCGGCGGTGCCAACTGGCACTGCATCCGGGCAGCCGGATTGGGTTCCACGTGCCCGCCGGACAGGGACACGACGACTATGTGTCGGCTTCGGCGATGCTCACGCGCACGGTGGAGAGCGGCGCGCCGCCGGCCGTATCGGTGGCGCTGCCGCCGGAGGAGAAGCAGCCGGAGGGGTATTGATTAGACAAGTGAGGCAGACGAAGAGTAGCGCGGGGGCTTGTCCCCCGCTCCGATCCGGAGACGCCTTATCAAGAGAAGATGGATTCCCGCGTTCGCGGGAGTGACGGATTGAGGACGCAGGTTGCAAACCTGCGCTACCGAACTAGGAAGTGCATCCGCGCAAACAGGCCAATCTGGACTCCGAGCTCCCAGGCGGGGGGCCAGAATGACGGAACAACTCACCCCCTCCCTGTAGCGCGGGGGCTTGTCCCCCGTTCTTGAAATGGCGAGTTCAAGGTTGCAAAGACCAGATGGATTCCCGCGCTCGCGGGAATGACGGAATAAGGGCGCCGGGAATATCGATCGCCTTCCGCCGGAATGTGGAATAGAGATGGTTGCAGCGCCTCTTGCAGGGGTGAGCCATCGCGGGAATGACGGAACAAGAGCGTCGCTCTTGGAACACCGACCACAACACGCATAGAAAGCGAGCGCAATGGCAGTACAACCAACACAGTGGTGGCAGCGTTTGGGTGAACGTCTCTTTGGCGACGTGATCCAGGCGCGGGTGCAGGAGGCGGTGGCGGCGGAAGACAGCGGTTACCGGCAGGTGTCCGGCGCCACGGAGACCCGGGACGACCCCCTCTGGGACCAGCAACGGCTGCTGCGGGAGGTCTACGAGGCTTACGTCACCAATCCGCTGGCGTACACCGTGATCGACGTGCAGGCCAACTTCGTGCTGGGCGGCGGCGTGCGTATTGCGTGCGCGAGTCCGGCGGTGCAAAAGGCCGTGGATGCCTTCTGGCAGCACCCGGACAACGCCATGGACACGCGCGTCTACAGCCTTTACACCGAGTTGGCACTCTACGGCGAGCAGTTTGTGCGCGTATTCACGGATCCGCTTACCGGCGAGGTCCGGTTGCGCCAGCTCGACCCTCTGCTGATAGATCAGATCGAGACCGCGACCGAAGACATCGAGCAGGTGCTCCGCTACCGGGTGCGCGGCGTCGGCCAGGACCCGGGTTACTGGATTGCGGCGGCGGAGATGGAGCACTTCACCATCAACCGCGTGTCGAATGCGCTGCGCGGGCGCAGCGATCTGGCGCCGCTCTTGCCATGGCTCCAACGCTACCGCGACTGGCTGGTGGACCGCGCCCGCATCAACCGGCTCAAGGGCAGCTTCATCTACGACGTAACCGTGCGTGGGGCGACGCGCAACGACCTGCTCGCCAAGATGGCGGCCTACGCGCAGCCGCCCGCGCCCGGCACGGTGGTCTTCCATAACGAAGCCGAGACCTGGCAGCCGGTGCAGCCCTCGATTGGCGCAGACGACGTAGCCGCCGACGGCCGCGCGCTGAAGCTCATGATCGCGGCCGGCGCGGGCTTGCCGGAGCACTACCTGGCGGAAGGCGGTCACGTGAACCGGGCGACCGCGGCGGAGATGGGCCTGCCGACGCTGCGGCGCTTCCAACGCCGCCAGGAATTGTTTGGCCGCTACCTGCGCCGTCTCGTGGCGCGGGCGATTCAGGCCAAGCAGGATGCCGGGGCGCTGGCAATGGACGTTGACGCGGCCTTCCGTGTGGTTTTCCAGGAAGTCCAACCGGATATCGCCCACGTGGCGGGGCCGCACGCGGAGTCGTTCGCGCGTTCACTGCAGCTTGCCCGGGCGGAAGGCTGGCTGGCAGCGGATGACGCCGCGCGGCTCTTCCGGCGCTTTCTGGCGGATGAGGAGTAAGGGAATGGGCGAACTGACTGCTAAGCGCGAACCACCAAATCTGGTCTCGTCAAGAGCGGGCCACTCGCCGTCACTCCCGCGAAAGCGGGAGTCCATCCGGTCTGGATGTATGTTTTTCCCAACCGTCTCGCGTCTAGGCGTCGCAGTGAGTACGGGACGGGTATTCGCGATGCACGCAGAGAAGATGGATTCCGCGCCCGGGCCCGGGGCGAGCTTGCGCGGGAATGACGGATCACACGGTGCTTTCAATGGATCGCAGTCGTGTAAAGAGGGACAGGCTGGGCTGCCAGGAGGCCCCCTCACCCCGGCCCTCTCCCTCGAGGGAGAGGGGGATCCTGAACGAATTCAGTCACTCCGGGTCGTAGTCCAGCATCTCGCTCAGTTGCTCTTTGGTCATGCCCGCGGCGCGGAGCAGGACCAGGACAACCTCCGGCTTGAGGGCTTCGGATTGCGTCAGAGGCCCGCCGGTCGCTTGCCCGACGCGGGGGTGGATGGTCGCAGTCTCCGCCACCGCCACCACCGGGATGGTCTCACCTTCGCCGAGATCGGCGGCGATCCAGGTGGGCAGCAACCTCCGGAGGTGCGCCAGGGTTTCTTCCTCAGTTTCGCCGTGGGCCACACGGTCGTGGAGGGGAATGGCGGCGGCGCAGGCGCGCACCTCGCCCTGCCAGGTCACGGCCGGCAGGCGGTACGTGGCGTCTCCGCAATCCACGGCGACGGTGTGCAGGGCCAGCGTGTCTTCGGGCGGGTCTTCCTGGGAAAGAAACATCTCGGCCGCGAGCGTGAGGTCGGCCACGACCTCAGCCATCGTGTCGCCCTGCACCACGCAGCCCGGGAGCGTGGGCAACTCCGCCCAGTAGCCGCCGGCTTGGGAAGGCGCGACGACGACCGTGAGAGAGGCAGTGGGGGCGGCAGTTCTGTGTGTGTCCATGGAAGTCATTGTACCAAGTGGCGGCGGTGTGACCACAAAGGAGGGCGCAAGGCCTCAATTCCGTCACTCCCGCGGAAGCGGGAGTCCATCTGGGCTGGGTCCGTCATTCCGGCGGAAGCCGGAATCCATCTTCATCTTGGCAACACTGCAACTGCCAAGCCCGAAGCGGGGGGCAAGCCCCCGTGCTACGAGGATTGGGGTTGCCGGCCGTCGGACGCAGGATTCAAACCCGCGCCAATCCGTCACTCCCGCGGAAGCGGGAGTCCATCTGGGCTGGGTCCGTCATTCCGGCGGAAGCCGGAATCCATCTTCATCTTGGCAACACTGCAACTGCGAAGTCCGGAGCGGGGGACAAGCCCCCGCGCTACGAGGAACGAGGTTGCCGGCCGTCGGACGCAGGTTTCGCACCTGCGCTTATCCGTCACTCCCGCTAAAGCGGGAGTCCATCTGCGCAGGGCCCGTCATTCCGGCGAAAGCCGGAATCCATCTTCTCTTGGCAACACTGCAACTGCGAAGTCCGGAGCGGGGGACAAGCCCCCGCGCTACGAGGATTGGGGTACCCGGCCCCGCGGACGCAGGTTACAAACCTGCGCTACCGGATTAGACAGGAAAATCGGATCTCACAGGTAAACCACAGACCACCGCGGGATGAGAAGTCATTCACAACACGGAGAAAAGTCGTGCACATCACTGAAAGGAGCGTGATGCATTGAAATCGGAAAAACTCGCACTGCTTGTGCCCTTGCTAGAAGCGCAACTCGACGCGCCGCGGCGCGACGTGGCCGTGACCGTACTACGGCAGGGCATGTCGCGGAACGGCCGCTTTTTCACACCGCAAGCGCTGCAGGACGTAGCGGCGCAGCTCGACGGGCTCAAGGCCTTTGCCGACCATACTGCGCCCACGGACGCGAGCACCCATCAGCCACGGAGCGTGCGCGACGTGGTGGGGTTCTACCGCGATCCGCGCGTGGAGGGCGACCGCGTGCGGGCCACGCTCCACGTCTTTGCCAGCGCTAATTGGCTCTGGAGCCTGGTGCAGGAAGCCGTGGAACTGGGACGTCCCGACGTCTTGGGACTTTCGATTGACTCGCTGGCGGCGGTCCGTACCCAGCAGCAGAACGGCAAACGCACGCAAGTGGTGGAAAGCATCCCGGTGCTGCGCTCTTGCGACGTGGTCACGCGAGCCGCCGCGGGAGGCGCGTTCGAGCACATTGTGACAGAGCAAGACGCAGCTAGCGCAGATGTAGAGGAGAGAGACGTGCAGGAATTCCCGCCAACCGATCCAGCGAAGAACAGCCAGCAGGCCGGGACCGACCCGGCGCATTCATCCCACATAGAGGAGGTATCTATGGGAGACACAGTCACGACGACGGTACATGAGCGCCTCGCGGCAGCCGAGGCCAAGCTCGCATGCACGACCGCGCTGCATGAGCGGCTCGATACGGTAGCCTTGCCTGCGGCGATCAAAAGCAAGCTGCGCCGCCGCTTCGAGGGACAGACCTTTACGACGGAGGTATTGGAACAGGCCATTCAGGATGAGGTCGAGACCGTGCGGACGCTCACCGGTTCCGCCAACGGCGTGCACGGTGCAGGCGCGGAAAAGTCCCGCCTCAGTATTACCGGCACCGGAGCGAGCCGGGGTCTCGCCGCAGTAGAAGCCGGTCTGGCGCGCTTGCTGGGCGTGCGGGAGATAGCCTCTGAGGAGCCGATCCCGGCCTGGTCCAGCATTCGTGAGGCCTACGTGCAGATCACGGGCGATACCGAGGTGCGCGGCGCAGCGAACCCGGAACTCTCGCTCGTGCGCGAGGCCAACGAGGTCACCACGAGCGTGCTCAACCACGCTCTCGCCAACGCCATCACGAAGCGCCTCGTCCAGGACTACGGCGCGCAGCCCCAGGACTGGCGGAAGTTCTGCGTGATCCGCAACATTCGCGATTACAAGCCCCAGTACCGGGTGTTGCTGCACGACTTTGGCGCGCTCGACTCCGTGGATGAGAATGCCGCGTATACAAATCTCTCCTGGGACGACACGCGGGAGACCTACACTCCTGCCAAGCGCGGCAATCTGGTAGTGGTCACCCGCGAGGCGATCTTGAACGACGACCTGGAAGCCGTGCGGCGCATCCCCACCAAGCTGGCGATTGCGGCCGCTACGACCATCAACGAGTTCGTATACGGCCTTTTCACCGACAATCCGCAGCTTGCGGACAACACGACGGTCTTCGATAAGGACAGCCAGACCTCGCACAAGAATCGCGGTACCGCCGCGCTGGCGGCGTCGGCGCTGCAAGCGGCGATCACGCAGATGATGAAGCAGACGAACAGCGCGGGGAAGCGGTTGGGTCTCAAACCCCGCTACCTCCTGCTGCCGCCGGATCTGTACTGGAACGCCGTGACGATCCTCAACAGTACGCTGCTGCCCGGCAGCCAGAACAACGACGCCAATCCGCTGCAGGGCATGTTGGAGCCTATCGTCGTGCCGCAATTCAGCGATACCAAGGACTACTATCTGATGGCCGATCCGGCGCAGATCGAGTGCCTGGAGGTGGGCTTCATCAACGGCCAGGAGACGCCGGAGTTGTTGGTGCAGGATAGCCCGACCGCGGGTTCGGTCTTCACCAACGACGCCATCAGCTACAAGGTGCGCTGGGAGTTCGGCGGCAGTTGGCTGGACTACCGGGGCGCGTACTGGGCGGAGGTGGCGTAAGGGACGTTTGCGGCCGGGGCACATTGGCCATACCAGTGACGCTGAGGGGCGGCGGTCGCCCCTCACCCCGGCCCTCTCCCACCGGGAGAGGGGGGCATCGCGATCATGATCGCAGCGTAGTAGGGGCACGATATATCGTGCCCCTACGGACGGCCATGAACGAGGGGCTATCTCTTTCCGCAGGCTCCATGGAACACGGCAAGTCGTGCCCCTACGGATCGCCAAAAGCGATAGGATTGCGGTCCCCGCTTTCCCTTGAATCTTCGGCAAACCCTTGGCGGGGCGGACAGCCACCGTGGCACGGGCAGCCGTTAACACATGACTCTCAAACGAGCGCGGCCTTGCGTTGCGCCGGACAGCATCGTAGTACCTGACACATGAGGATTGCCCATGACATTGAGCGAATTTCGCGAATTGCTCCGCAAGGAGTTGTTTGATCCGGCGGATGACGAGCCGCGGTTCAGTGATGCGGACCTCGATCACGCCATTGACCGGGCTCTCACCGAACTGTCGCGCGTCGTGCCGTGGACGCGCGACGCCACGCTGACCACCAGTCCGGACTCGCGTCTGGTCGACCTGAGCAGCCTCGCCAACGTGTGGAGCGTCGAGGAGGTGGAGTGGCCCACGGGACACTATCCGCCGCGCCATTGCACGTACATGGTGCTGCCCACGAGCGACGGCGCGCCGGGCTTCGTTTTTCTGCTTGTGCCGGAAGCGCCGAGCGCGACCGAACCGGTGCGCGTGCGCTGGGGCACGAAGCACGTCGCCGGCGACAGCCAGTGGACATTGCCGGAGGCGCACACCGGTTTGCTGACAACGGGTGTTTACGCCTACGCCTGCTTGGCTTACGCCACCCCGCTGTCCGACAACTTCCGCTACCAGGACGGCCAGCAAGGCGCGGGCGTGGATACAAGCATGGTGAGCGGCGCGTGGTGGGAGAAAGGCAGGGCGGCGCGCGGCAGGTTCGAAGAGGAGCTGGACGCGCTGCGGCAGGAAAGGGCGCAGCACGTGCGGGGCAGCGTGGCGTGGACGGTAGAAGGTTCTGAGGGAGTGCGGTGATGCAAGGGCAGGCTGCGCAACCGCACGGTCATTCCTGGCTTTTTGCAGTCGTTCGTAGCGCGGGGGCTTGATTGCCGCCTCCGGTCGGATCCAGATTGCCAACCAGTCGAATTCAGGTTGCCAAGATGAAGATGGACTCCCGCTTTCGCGGGAGTGACGGATAAGCGCAGGTTTGCCACCTGCGTCCGAGGGGAGGAGACCGCAATCCGCGTAGCGCGGGGGCTTGTCCCCCGCTCTTTGGTCGCGGTGTGTCCGAAGATGTAAAGAGAAGATGGATTCCGCGCCCCCATGCGGGGGCGAGCTTTCGCGGGAATGACGAATATATGGTGCTTTCGCGCGAATGACGAAAAGATGGCGCCGTTGCGGGAATGACGGATTTTACGGCTGATATCGGATTGACGAAAAATGGCGCTTACATGGGAATCACAGACAGATCTCGCTTACGCGGAAATGGATGAGAGTACAAGGGGAATACAGCAATGATCAATGGAAAGCAAGCCGCTCACGTGCTGGCGAACCGCGCAAAAATCCGGCAAGGCCGGTTGCGCACGGTCACCTTGATCCGCCATAGCGGCGGCGCGACGAACTATACGGCGGCGCAGTGCACCTGGAAAGAAGAGCGCAATGTCCCGGCTGGCGCCGCGCATCACGGCAGCCGCGCCAGCGGCCCGGGCCCGGACGTAGTGGCGGAGTTCTTGCCGGACGTTGATTTCAGCGCAGTGGTGGCCGTCGCCGATACGGCAGACAGCGACCAGGTAGCCACTGCCAGCAAGTACCGTGTGCGAGACCACCTGCATCTGGGACTGACCGGCGCGCCTAACCGCATCCTTGTGAAGCTCGTAGCAATAAGGTAAGCACTCATGCCAACCGTTGGTGAAGATTGTTCCGTGATACTGGACGGACACGGCTACTTCGTGAAGCCCGGCTCCTACCGCGTTGAGGTCCCAAAGGTCATGGCGGCGGCGCCGGCTGCGGCCGCGGGCCCGGCGGCGGTCAATCTTGGCGCCGGCAAGCAGGTCTGGCACTTTACCGCCCTCGCCTACACGAACCATCTGAATTACAACGGCACCGTCAATGCCACGTCTGCCGCATCCTACCGCGCCAACCTGCGTGCTTCATACGCCAAAGCCGCGGCCCTTGCCTTTACCGACCGGCTCGGCGCGGTGCACAGCGTGCACATGCTCACGTTGGAGGAGCGGATTCCGGAAGCTGCGGGATTCTGGGAGCGGCCGGAATGGGAAATCGTGGTATGGCTGGTGGAGGCGTGAGGGGCGTGGACCGGATGATGTCTGTGGGCTGCCTTTGGTGGTGGAGAGGAAGCGGCTGGGGCCAACAGAACGGTGCGGACGTGTATTTTACGCGGGGCGGACTTCGCGAATCCTCCGGTGCCCTTCGACAGGCTCAGAGCCTGCCCCGTACCTGATACGGGGTCGAACGGTTGAATCGCGACATTGAATTCACTAACAGGCTCAGAGCCTGCGCCGTACTTGATACGGGGGCGAATGGTTGAATCGCGACCTTGAATCCATTGACGGAGCACAGGGGGAACGGTTAAGTCGTAACACTGTTTTCTTTTACGGAGCTCAGCGCCAACGGTCTAAGCAGGTCCAACGAGATTCCATGGGTGTAGAGACGCGCCCTAAAGATCCTAGACGTACAACAACCCAGCAGGGAGTACTAGCCGCATGGCAACGATTGGGGTGGACTGCAACGTAACGCTCGCCAACGCCAACATTGATGGCGGCGCGCCGGTGGGCTTCTTCATCAAGCCCGGCACGTTTACCATGGTCCGGCCGCGCCACGCCCAGGCGCGGGAAACGGCGGGCGGAACCGTTTCATACGTGGAGAGCGGCCTGGGCAAGCGGGAGTTTACTTTCGTGGTGACGTGCCGCGGCAACATGCGCAACCTGGACGGCACGACAAACGCGACTAAGGCGCGGCAGTGGCGCGACCGGCTGTGGTCATTCTACGAACGCGTTGGCGAGACCCATACGTTTGTCGATCCGCTGGAAGCGAGCTATACGGTGCGTTTCGCCGCGTGCGAGGACCGGGTGGTCCCGTTCGGCAAAGAGCAATTGTGGGTGCTGGAGTGGGAAACGCGCGTTGTATTGCGGGAGGTGTAAGAGTGGCACGCACGTTGACCGATACCCTCGCGGCGGCAGTCGATGCGCCGTCCCGCCGGCCGGCAGTGCGGTTTACGCTGCGCGATGCGGAGCACCACTACACGCGCATGCGTTCCGATGCACGCTCCGCCGCCGCCAATGCCTGCTTCGTAGACGCGAGCGGCGCACTCTGGCGCGTGGACGTTTCGACGGGACGGGGCATCGTCGGCGGGTCCATCGCTTACCAACGCATTACGGATCCCAGCCAGGCAAGCCAGTGGACCGCGTGGACACCGCTGCAGAGTCGTGTCACCGGCTCCGCCGGCATCGCCGCGGGTGCATTGCCCAACGGCGACGCGATGGTGGCCTACGTCACCTTCACCACCGTCTATCGCCGGACGAGCGCCGACGGCGGCGCCACCTGGGAAGAGCCGGAGACTCTGTGGAATGCCGGTCGAGTCGTGCGCGCGTTGTGCTACGGGGGCAACGGCAGCATCTTCGTGGCGGCGGACAAGGCCGGTGGCGGCGTAACCGTCTACCGACTCCACGAAACCGCGGGTGAATGGCAGGCGGACGAGTGGACCCATGGCGCCTATTCGGCGTGCGGCGGGATTGGCGGCGTCTGGGACGGCACCGCGTGGCACCTGGCGCTCTCGCTGTGGGGCGGCGTGCCGGGCACCACCGGCACCTCCATCATGGCCTGCCGCACCGACGGGGCAACCTGGGAGCCGCTGACACCCATTGTGCGGGTAGACGACAGCGCGGCACGGCGCAACCTGCTGAGTCCCACGGTGGCGCGATGGGAACAGACGTTCCGTGTGGGCTACCTGGAAAGAGACCACGGCATCGTCTCGGGTCTGAACTTCGGCCGCTGGCGCTACTGTACGGCGCACACGTGGGGGACGTTCGCCGAAGCGACACCGGTGGAAGACGAGTCGTTCACCGGCTTCTGGTGGCTGCGCCAGAATGCCACGCACTACTGGCTGGTGAACCAGGAGACGGCGCACCACTACGGCGGCTACGCAGCGACGAATGCCGACCAGTTTCAGGACGTTTCGGACCGGGTGTTGGACTTCGACTGGCAGGAGCAGACTAACGAGACCGGCACAGCGCGGCTGCTGCTGGATAACGCCGACCGCGCTCTGAACAAGCGGCTGGGCAAGACGCTGCGCGCCGGCGCCACGCTCGGCGTCCATGCCGGCTACGTGACAAGCAGCGGCGTGGAGAGGGTGCCCATGGCCGAGTTGGTGGTGGAGGATGTCGCGTTGCTACCCGATCATACCGTGTGGGTAGATGTCGCCGACCCGAGCGTGCACACGCGCCGCCGGGTCGCGCAGACATGGTCCTATAGCGGTCAGACCCTGCGCGCGTTGCTGCGGGAGGCCTGGTATCGCGCCGGCGGGCTGCGCATGACCGACGACGGCGATAGCCGCTTTGAACGCCAATTGCCCGTCTTCGCCCTGCACGCGGGTCAGTCCTGGCAGACAATGGTCGCGCGCCTCACCGCTTTGGACGCGCTCTCGTGGCGCATGGAGCCTGACGGCACGGTGCACTGCCGCTTTCTCTCACCCGGTGAGGCGGCGTGGACGTACACCGGTAGCGAGTTCCCCGGCGAGTGGCAGCAGGGCAACGGCATCAGCCACGTCCTGGTGCAGGGCTCCGGTGTGCTGGGCGAGGCGTGGGACTGGGATGCGGTGCGCGCCCACGGCAGGGCGCACACGGCGCTCGTCACCGATTCGCAGTTGACGCTGGCGGCGGACTGCCAAAGCCGCGCCGAGGCGGTGCTGGCCGCGGGCCGACGCGACAGCCATGGATACACGGTGGACGTGCCGTACAATCCGGCGCTCCAAGTCGGCGACGTGGTTGACTTCCAGACGCCGGGCTTTGCCCACGGCAAGCTGCGCATCGCGCGCATCAGGCACCGCTTTACGCCTCACGACGCGGAATACACGATGACACTGCAATGCGGTGAATTAGAGGAATCCCCAGCATAGACTCGTCGCTCGGAAACGCGGCGCCGGGGCTTGCTGCGGCGAGCCGTAGGTCCTGTACCTGGGGAGAACGTGAGAGCAAGAGGAACAGCAGGGCGCAAGTGCGGAGGATCGGCTCTTCCCATGGACATGCTGCACAGAACGAGATTGAGACATTCTCTATCCGGAAGCGCAGGCCCTTCGACAGGATAAGGACGGGTTTGTAACCTGCGTCCGGTCAGAGTTCATTTCAGCGCACGCAAGAATTTACCCAGGCGTAGGGGCGGTTCGCGAACCGCCCCTACTGCTATGCGAGGCCGGCATCCAGGAAGGTTGCGCGCGGTGAGCGCATTGAAATTCGCATTGCGGTCCTGCTGCGACGTTCGTCATGGCGGGCCGGTAAAGCAAATACTACAGTCATAGATGGAGGAGGAAAGTCTATGCCTCAACGAGAACACGCAACCGGCATCACGCCCGGGGCTGCTTTGAACGGTGTGCTACGGAACTTTGACGCGACCAACTGGCAGGCCGATGTGCAGTTGACCGGCTCCTTCCCCACATACCTCACGGGCATTGCCGTAAACCGCGGCCTGAATGCCGCCGCGATTACGGCCGGCCGGCGGTGTATCGTCGTCTTCAACGACCTGCAGAACCCCAACGACGCCGTGCTCGTGGCGGTATATGGCTGACCACTGCTCTGTTGGCCCTTCTTGTATGGGCTCTACCAGGGAGGTTCCTATCTAATGGCGGGCGCGGAATGGCTGCTCTTGAGTGTCGGCAGAGTTTTGATTGCGTTGCCGACCTTCTCCTCAGCAAGCCGTAGCTCGTAGAGCTTCTGAAGATTCAGCCAGAACTCCGCGCTGACGCCAAAGAAGTGGGCCAATCGGAGAGCGGTATCTCCGGTGATTGCGCGCTGACCGTTGAGGATTGCGGTAATGCGGTTGGTGGGCACGTCTAGCTGCCGCGCAAGCGCCGTGGCACTCATGCCAAGTTCTTGCAACTCTTCGGCAAGGTGTTCGCCTGGATGAATGGCAGGCAACGTCATAAGTGTAGAAGTCGACTAATTCGTTGACAGAATCTGCTGTCCCCTTGACCGTGTTGACAGTTCATGTCATTCCGAGCGCAGCGTCGAACAGGGTTCGCGGAATCTAGGGTTCTCGTCAAGCATCTCTGTTAGGCATAGTACTTTAGATTCCTCACTCCGCTGCGCTCCGTTCGGAATGACATCTGATTGGGTCTTACTCGCAGGCAGAACCACCGATAGTTGTCACCAATATCTGTCAACGAATTACCTGACACATTCAATGAGGACATTCCTCATTAGTCAATAGGCACAGAGTTGGCCCACTACCGGGCAAAGCACCGCCTCCGCGGCGGCCTGGCCGGCGTCGCCGTCCACGCTGCAGCCTTGGGCGTTCAGGATGTTGGAAAGCGCGGCCAGGAAGGTGCGCACGTTATCCGGTTGCGCCACATAGCCCATCAGGCCGATGCGCCAGATCTGGCCCATCAGCGGACCCAGTCCGCCGGCAATCTCGATGCCGTGGTCGGCGAGGAGGGCTTTGCGCACATCCAGGTCCTCGACGCCATCGGGAATCCTGACCGTCGTCAGCATCGGCAGGCGGTGTCCCGCGGCAGCTACCAGCGAGAGCCCCATGGCTTCCAAGCCGTTCTTAAGCGCGTCGCCGCAGCGTTGGTGGCGGGCGAAGCGGTTTTCGATGCCTTCCTCGTCCATGAGGTCGAGGGCGGCCTTCAGACCGTAGACCAGCGTACTGGAGCAGGTGTGGTGGTAGAAGCCCTGGGCCGACCAGTACTGGTGCAGCGCCTCGATGTCGTGGTACCACGTCGGCAGCGGCCCCTGGCGCTGGGCGATGCGCTCGCGGGCGCGGGCGCTGAAGGTAAGCGGCGCGAGACCCGAAATGGTGCCGACGCACTTCTGGCTGGCGCTATACGCCGCGTCCACGCCCCACTCGTCGACCATCACCGGCAAACCGCCCAGCGAGGTCACCGCGTCCATGAGCACCAGCGCGCCGTGGGCGTGGGCGACGTTCGCAATCTCGGGAACAGGTTGGCGCACGCCGGTGGACGTCTCGCCGTGCACGAAGCCGACGATCTTCACGCCGGAATTCTGATGGAGCGCGTCATCGATGTCGTCGGCGGCGAGCGGCCGGCCCCATTCGCCGTTGACCTCCACCACCTCGGCCCCAAAGCGCTTGGCGAAGTCCACCATGCGGGTGCCGAAGAAGCCGTTCACGCCGACGAGCATCTTGTCGCCCGGCTCAATCAGGTTCGCCAGGCACGATTCCATGCCGGAAAAGCCGGTGCCCGTGACGGCGAGCGTGACTTCGTTCTCCGTGCCGAAGAGGCGTCGCAACTGCCCGGCGGTTTCTACCAGGATCTCTTGGAAAACCGGGTCCAGGTGACCGAGCACGGGCTGCTGGAGCGCCGCCATGATTTGCGGATGCACGTTGGCCGGTCCCGGGCCGAGCAGCAGCCGCTGGGGTAAAGTGCGTTGCGCCATGTTTGTCATCGGGTTTGTTCCTTCCTTAGAACTGTCTTGGCGACATCGATAGGGTGATTCACATTATGAATATAGTAGCCTAAATGTCTTTGCGAGCACGCGCCGACCTGAAGCAGTCCTTAGCCGGAACGCCTCGGACAGGGTAACCGAAACCGTAGGGGCACGATATATCGTGCCCCTACCCGTTGCGCCCAAGGCTGGCTGGCGTGGGCTTAGCCACTTGACCGCTCGCCCGGCTACTCGTCCTCCAGGGCTCCCGCGCGCCGCAGGATTGTCCAGTACGCGTGGTCGGCCAGGTGGACGATGGTGTTCTCCAGGCTGCGCTCCACGTTTTCGCCCTCGGCGGAGTGCGCGCCGGCCGTGTGCACCACTGCTTCCGGCAGTCCCACCGTGAGCGCCACGTACACGCCGTACGCCGGGATGGCGCACCGACGGGTAGCCCACTTTGCGGGGATCCGCCTGCCAGCGGGCCTGGTTGGCGGGGCTGAATTCGAACGGCTTGCCGAGATCGTGGCAGAGCGCGGCGGCGCATAGTAGGTCGCGATCGATGTGCAGCGATCCCACCACCTGCTGCAAGGAATCGGCCATAGCCAACGCGATGCGTGCGACGCCGCGCAAGTGCTCCACCTGCGTGCCCACCTTCATGGCGGGCGTGGTCGGGTTGCCGGAGGCGCGGATCTGCTCGATAGCGGTAAATTCGGTCTCGGACAAGGCAAAGGCCCACGCTTCCACCACTTTGTCCCGCAGCGTTTCATCCGATATCTCGGCCAGTTCCGGAAAACTCCGGCGGACGCTCTCCCGCAATTCATCTGTGGCGGCCATGGTGTTTCTCCTTAATGGGTACGTTCTCTGTAGGTTTGAGGCCAAGTCAGCGGAACCGGGCGGTTTTAACCCTATGGTTGGCACTTTAATCTAAAGAGTTTATTGGTTGGATGGCTGGCCGGTAGGGGCACGATATATCGTGCCCCTACGCGATGCCTAAGATCTCACCCTCACCCCCCGTCTCGTCAAGGGAGAGGGAGAAAGTCTCATCATGGTTGGAGCAGTCAGATTGCAAAAGGACTCTGGCACTATGGCTAACCGGTAGAGGCACGATATATCGTGCCCCTACGTGTTGTGGCGCGAGTTATCACGATGCTTGTGCGCTGGGAGCCAGGAGAAGTCTGCCGTTGCCAGGCCTGCTTGCTTAATGGTGCGCCACGTCACCGTTGCGGTTGCTCAGCCACAGGCGCACCAGGTGCCGCCGCCGCTCCGGTTCGGGATAGTCCTCGAACGAGGTGCGGTTGTGCAGCAGCCAGTGGTTGCTCGTGAAGAGCATCTGGCCCGGTTCCAGCAGCATTTCGACGTGCAGGTCCCGGCGGGCCAGCGTGGCTTCCACCGCCTCCAGCGCCTTGGCCTGGGCGGGACTGAACGGCTCGCCCATTTTTCTTGGCCGACCTGGATGTAGTAGTACAGATAGCGGATGTGCAAGCCGTGCGCGTCCCAGCGGAAAATCGGCGCTTCGAACACCGGCTTTTCGCCCTCTTTGAACTGCCCCCGCCGGTCGAAGTACCAGATGTCGTAGAGCGGCGCCAGCGAGTCGGGAAATTGGGTCAGCAGTTCGTTGTGCAGCGTATACGCGCTGAGAAACTGGCTCCGGCCGCCGGACTTCGCCCCGTGCAGGCTGAGCAAGCCGAGGACATCGGGAATAGGATCGCCAAAGCTGTGGTCCATGTGGAAGCTGCTTTCCAGGTTGCTTTCGGAGAAGCGCGCCCCCTTTGTCACGTCCCGTCCGGTATCACGCACGTCAAAGAGCAGCGTGCCTTTCACGTCCTGGGCGAAGGGCGCGCCGAGCAACTGGCCGACCACCCAGTAGATCTCCTGCGCCTCCTCGCGCGAATAGCGGTCAAGTGAAATACGCTCGACAATGGCAAAGCCCCGGCCACTCTCCAGCGCGATAAGCGCGTTTGCCAAGAGTGCGGCGCAGGCCGGAAAGTCCGCGCTCTCCACACGAACTTCGGTTGTCGGCTGGGACTGGCCCCGTCGCTGCGCGAGAAAGGCGTCCAGTTCCGCAAAGCACTCCGGCGTTAGGGTATACCGCCACGAATCGCCGTCGTCAATCGAATCCGCGGTCCAGGCTCGTGAATCGGTAATTACATCTGAGAGAATCTGTGCGCTTGCCATCGTCAATCGCCTCCTGCTCTTGTAGCTGCCCGCCTTTGCGGAACCCAGTTACTCTTCCTCAGGCCCTTGTTGCCCCTATCCCGTCGCATACACGAGAGTTGTAGCGCGGGGGCTTGTCCCCCGCCTTTTGCATTCAGGTGGGACTTGCCCACAAGAAATCTTGCGGCCAGTACACTCTAAGTCCGCCGCAGGGCATCTCAAGACCCCCGGCCGCTGATGATATTCTACACCACCCCAACACGCTTATTCCCGCCACTCATCACCCTTCCTTGAATCCCCTTACCCACCGCGCTAGAATCGGTAAATCCCATGGGGCGACAAGGCAGAGGCGGCATTTGCCTGCAAGTCCCGGTGATCACAGTGTTCACGCAAGTCACCGGTTACGGGAGACGCGGCGGCTGAGCATGGCGACGAAGAGCGTACCGGCGGGGAGCCGACACACACAAGATCCGGCCGCAGGGGCGGACGCCGGCGCTTACCTGCGTCAACTGCGCGAGCGGCAGAACGCCTACTTGCAGCGCATGGCGCCGCTGTGGGCGCAGGCGCATCCCTACGCGCGGCGGGTGTTGGCCGAGCTTGGGTTGACGCCCGACGACTTCCGCACCGTGGACGACATACGCAAACTGCCGCCCATGACCAAGCAGGACTACATCCGCGACCCGGAGTTGTTTCGTCTCGACCCCGCGCTGGCCGGCGGTCTGAGCCTGGAAGAACGCACGATTGCCGACATCATCTACACGGCGGGGTCTACCGGCGACCCGACGCCGTTCTACGATACGGTGCACGACCGTTTCGCGCGCATCGATCTGCTGGAGCGCGGCGCGCGCATTGCGGGCGTCGGACCCGACGATACGGTGATGAACCTCTTTCCTCTAAGCGCCGTGCCGCACCAGGGATACCTGAGCGCGACCTGGGGAGCCATGGCAGCCGGCAGCAAGCTGCTCAGCGCACATACCGGCCGCGCCTACGGCGGCTTTCCCGTGCATCGGCGCATGGATGAAGCAATCGAACTCAGCGCAAGCCAGCGCGCCACGGTGCTGTGGGGTATCACCTCGTACGTGCGGCGCGTGATCCTGCGCGCCGAGGAGATTGGCAAGGACTTCAGCGCCGTGCGGCTCGTGATGGCCATGGGCGAGCCTTGTCCCACGGCCATGCGCGACGACATGCGCGCGCGGCTCATGCGTCTGGGCAGTCCGCGCGTTACCGTGAACAACGGCTACGGCATGACGGAGCTCATGGGGCCGTCCACTGAGTGCCGCGAGAACGGCGGCGCCCACCTGCCCGCGCCCGAGCAGTTCCACTTCGAGGTGGTGGACCCGCAGACGTACACACCCGTGCCCGACGGCGAGCGGGGCCTGCTGGTCCTGACGCACCTCAATCGCCGGGGGACGGTGCTCTTGCGCTACGTGGCCGGCGACGTGGTGGCGCTGACGCACGAGCCGTGCCCCCACTGCGGCCGCTTCGGGAGCCGCGTTTTCTCGGCAGTCCGTATCGGGTTGACGGCCTGACGAAGGTCAAGGGCACGCTGGTCAATCCGGCAACGCTGCTGGAAAGACTCTCCGCCCTGCTCAGCCGTGGGGTGAAGGAGTACCAGGTCGTGATTAGCCATGAAGCGCCCGGCGACCCGCTGTCCGCTGACGTGCTGCGCGTGCGCGCCGCATGTGTTGTGAGAAGATCAAGCCGCGCTTGCGACAAGAGATCGCGGCTATCGTGCGCGCCGAGACGGAGATCAGCCCGGAAATCGAGTTTCTGCCGGCAGACGGCTTCGGCGAAATTGCCGGCGGCTACAAGTTCAAGCGCTTTGTGGACGAACGGTCGCAAGGGTAAGCAGAATAAGAGAGTCTCATTGATCCAAGGAAGAGTGCACCATCGTGGGAACACCGCAACGTACCGATCAACTCGTCGCCGGTGAAGAGTTGGCTCCGTTTACTTTTCAGGTAACGGAGGAGTTCAACGAAAACTACCTGCACTCCGTGGAGGACTTACACCCGCGCTATGTGACGGGCGAGGATGGCGCGCCGCCCATCATCCACGCCGGCCTGCTCTTCAACTTCAGCAATCTCACCCGCAGCCCGACGTTTTCTCTGCCCGCCGGGGTCGCCGCCATTCACACCCACGAAGAAGCCACGTTTCATGAACCCGCGCCGGTGGGCAGCACGCTCACCGTGTCCTGGAAGATCCTAGAAACCTATGAAAAGCGGGAACGGCTGTACCAGGTCGTGGAAGCGCTCATCACAACGGACACCGGCGCCAAAGTGCTCCGCCGTGTTTCGACGAATATCTACATGGGGGAAGGATGACGTCATTCCTGCAAATGTTGACTAATCTGTTGATAGAATCCTCCCTCGACTGTCAGTGGATACAATCCATGTCATTCCGAACGGAGCGTAGCGGAGTGTCGCTAAGAGCGCGGAATCTAGAGCCTGTAGTAGGAATGGTCCCAGCAGAAGAGGAGCAGTCGCAGGTTGCAAACTGCGCTACGTCGCCCGTCACTCCGGCGGAAGCCGGAGTCCAGGATGCTCGCAATTGACCACTATGGGGCAATGCAAGAGGGACTCGGAGAAGATGGATTCCCGCTTTCGCGGGAATGACGGATTGGGTGTGAATCCGGTTGAGCGAGAATCCAAGGATGATGCCGCTTACTGTTTGGGTACCTATCATTGGGTGCTTTCGAAGGCCGGACGAGTGCTCCCAAAGGCCGGACGAGTGCTCTCAAAGGCCTGACGAGTGCTATCAAAGGCCTGGTGAGTGCCTTCAAGGGCCTGACGAGTGCCTTCAAAGGCCGGACGAGTACTTTCGAAGGCCGCACGGAGAAGTCCTTGGTCATTCCGTTCGCACTGAGCCTGTCGAAGTGCCGAATTGACGTAAACGCAAGATTGTTGGCGCAACCATAGAAGGACGAAGATAGTGACACCACTGGGTCACGAAACGCCCGTCGGCCACACCGTAACGGGCCGCACGAAGAAGGTCACGTCATACCGCACGTGGCTCTTTTCCGGCGGCTGGCCGCGCTTTGACGGCTGGCCCGCCAAGAACGTGCACACCGATCTCGCCGCCGCGCAGGCCAGCGGCCTGCCCACCCGCGCGGCCTCCGGCGCCATGTGCCTCGGCTACCTGACGGAATTGCTGGTCGACCTCTTTGGCGAACAGTGGCTGCGCCATGGCGAGCTCACCTCGAAGTTCATCGGCATCGTCGACGCCGGTGACGACATCGTGTCCAAGGCCACGGTCACAAGTGTAGAAGAGACCGGATCGGGGGTTCAGATATCCCTCGGCGTCTCGTGCGAAAACCAGAACGGTACACAGGTGGTGGTCGGCACGGCCAGCGGCAAGGTGGAGTGATGCCGTTCTTTTCCGCGCCAAGCCGTGACGTGGCGCGAGTGACGCACGGACCTTCAACTGTCACTCCGGCGGAAGCCGGAGTCTAGGGCGTGTGCTGGCGTTCGGCATGGCAAAGATGGATTCCGGCTTCCGCCGGCATGACGAACGTTGGCAGGCCGCGTGAATTGGAATAGCGAGCCGCGCAGGCATCCCGCCCGCACGGGGTCCCTCATTGGGCAAGTCCTACGCGAGAAAAGTCATGAAGCAACGATCCAACGCAATTGAGGAGCGCATGTGATGCCCGGCATCGTAGTCTGCGTCCATCCCCGCGCCGCTGAGGCAGGCGCGCAAGTGCTGGAGGCCGGCGGCAACGCCTTCGACGCCGCCGTTGCCACCGCCTTTGTGCAGATGATCGTGATCCCCTTCAGTTGCGGCGTCGGCGGGATGGTCTCGGCCCACGTGCTCTCCCGCGATCACGAAACCCACACGATCGTCGACGGTTGCCTGCGCGCCGGCTCGCGGGTGACGCCGGACATGTGGGAAGCCGATTACCGGGGTGAAGGCGAATTCAACGGTGAGAGCCTCTTCGAGGATTTCCGCAGCACCATGGGCTATACGGCCATCTGCACCCCCGGCGCGGTGGCCGCGTTGGGTGAGGTGCACCGGCGCTTTTGCACCATGCCGTGGCGCGACCTCCTGCAGCCGGCGATCCGCATCGCGCGGCAGGGCTTTCCCGTGCTGCCCGGCATGGTGCAGATTACGAACGAGCAGCCTGAGCCGTTTAAACCGAGCCGTGTGACACGGCTGAGCGCCTCGCCGGACTGCGCCGCGCTCTACCTGAAACCGGACGGCATGCCGTTCGACCAGGACGACCAACTGCACAATCCCGCGTATGCCAATTCCCTGGAGCAGCTTGGCGAGCGGGGCGCGGAGGACTTCTATCGCGGTGAATTAGGGGAGAGAATTGGCACAGACCTGGAGCAAAACGGCGCGTTCGTGACCCGCGACGACCTGGCAGCCTACCGGCCGGTTACCTATGCGCCACGCTCAACCACCTACCGCGACTACACGGTTTACAGCAACGGCGCGCCGGGCGGCGGGCCATTGCTCTTACAGGCGCTCAATGTGCTCGGCGGGTTTGATCTGCCTGCATTGGGTCACGGTAGTGTGGATCTTCTGTCGACTTTGGGCTCAACGCTGCAACTGGTAAATCAAGACCGGCGTGATTACCTGGGAGACGCCGATTTCTTGCCGCAAACTCCCGAGTCAGTGCTGCTCTCGCCGGAACGCATGGCCCAACTGCGCGCGGCGGTGGCGGCCGGTACCGTGGGCGGCGTCGCGCCGCCGCAGGAGCACGGGGATACTACTCACCTCACGGTGGTGGATGCCGCCGGCAACATCGCGTGCATCACCCACAGCAACGGCAACCACTCGGGCATCATCACGTCCGGCATGGGGTTCGTGTACAACAACGGCATGAACCGCTTCGATCCCCGGCCGGGACTTGCCAGTTCCTTTGCGCCCCGCAAGGCGCGGCTGCACTTGATGATGCCGGCCATAGCCACGCGGAACGGCACGCCCGCCGTGGCCTGGGGCGCGCCGGGCGGGAACGCCATCCTGAGCGCGCTCGCGCAGGCGTTCACGAACGTGGTCGACTTCGGCATGACTGCCACAGAGGCGGTGACGGCGCCCCGCATCCACGCCGAGGGCGATATGCTCTGGTGCGACGCCCGTATGCGCACGGATACCTGCGACGCGCTGCGGGAGAAGGGCTTCACCGTGGAGCAAAGTCCGCTGAGCTACCCGTCCCGCTTTGCGCTGTGCCAGCTTGTGACTATCGGGGCAGACGGCACGCTGGACGGCGGTTCGGATCCGCGCGGTGACGGGGCGGTCATGGTCACGTAGTCCAAGACACGAAGACAGGCTAGATTTCTTTGCGAGTGGTAGGCATTTCTCTCGATGATGATCGTAGCGCGGGGGCTTGTCCCCCGCATCTTTAGTAGTGCGCGTGGATTGAAGAGCGGATGGATTCCGCTCCCCCAAACGAGGGCGAGCCAAAGCCAACTTCCTGCGGGAGCACAACGCCCGCTTCCGCTCCCCCCGTGCGAGGGCGAGCCCTCGCGGGAATGGCGGTGTCTGTCGTGCAATATTGAATAGCATTCACGGAGTTAGGAGTGAGACTACCTTGGCTGAAATGAACCCATTGGAGAGCGACTGGACCGTCCGCCGGGCCGCCGTGATGGGCGCGGGCACCATGGGGGCCCAGATCGCAGCGCTGCTGGCGGGATTTGGCATCGAGTGCGAATTGCTCGACCTGCCGGATGCCGAGGGGCGTAACCGGCGGGCGGAGGCGGCCCTGGAGAAACTGGCCGCCATGCGTCCGTCGCCGCTGTTCGACCGTGACGACCTGGACCGCATCCGCCCCGGCAACGTGGAGGACCACGCCGCTCGTTTGAGCGAATGCGATTGGGTTATCGAGGCGGTGTTCGAAGACTTGAACGTAAAGCAACGCCTCTGGTCCGCTCTGGCGCCCCACGTGCGTCACGACGCCGTCGCCAGCACGAACACCTCGAGCATCCCCATAGGTTCCATAGCCAACATTCTGCCCCCGAGTGTGAGAAAGAGATTTCTCGGCGCGCACTTCTTCAACCCGCCTCGCTACTTGCGCCTTTTCGAGCTCATCCCATCTCAGGAGACCGACCCCGCTGTTACGGCCGCCTTGCAAAGGTTCGGTAGCGAGACGCTCGGCAAGGGCTGCGTGCTCGCCCACGACGTGCCGGGGTTTATTGGCAACCGCATTGGGCTCTACGTATTCGCGGAAACCCTGCGCGCTATGCAGGAGTTCGGTCTGGGGCCGGACGAAGTGGACGCCGTCACCGGGCCGCCGCTGGGGCGTCCCCGCAGCGCCACGTTCCGTACCCTCGACCTGATCGGCCTCGATGTCTACGTGGACATCTGCGACAAGCTGCAAGCCACGGTGCCGGAGGCGTGGGAGCAGGCCGCCTTTGCGGTGCCTGACTTCCTGCGCGAGATGGTCGCGCGCGGCTGGCTGGGCGAAAAGAGCGGCCAAGGTTTCTATAAGCGCGAGGAGACGGCCGCTGGCAGGGAGATACATGTACTCGACCCTGGAACCCTGGAGTACCGGCCGCAGCGCAGACTCGACGCACGTTCGCTGGCAGCCGCGCGCAAAGCGGAAGACAGCGGCGCGCGCATCGCTGCCCTCACGAAAGCCGACGATCCCGCCGGCCGCCTGGCGTGGCGCATCCTCTCACGGCTTTTCGCCTTTGCCGCTGCCAAGATACCGGAAGTTGCCGGCAACATCGCCAGCATCGATAACGCCATGCGCTGGGGCTTCGCCTGGGAATTGGGTCCCTTTGAGACCTGGCAGGCCATGGGAATCGCCGATACGGCGGAGCGCATGACGCGCGACGGTCTGGCCGTGCCGCCGTGGGTGGACGCGCTGGCGCAGCAGGGCGGACCCTTCTACCGCTATACGGACAAGGGCACGGAGCAAGCGACTCCGGCGTCCGGTTACGCCCACGTCAGCGGCAGTGAAAAGTCACTGGCGCTGCCGTGGCTGCAGGCCCAGGCCCAGCCGATTGTTGCGCGGGCCGGTGCGACCCTCCGCGTTTTGGGCGACGGCATCGCCTTGCTGGATGTGCACGGGCCGAAACAGACCATCGACTGGGACGTGCTGGAGATGATGGAACTGGCCGCCGAGCGGGTGCCGGGTGCCTACCGCGGCATGGTGCTGAGCAGTCACGTGCAGCCGCACTTCTGTGTCGGCGCGAACCTTGCCCTGATCCTCGCCGCGGCGCAAGAGCGGCAATGGGACACGATTGATGCCTTCATTCACAAGCTGCAGTACTCGCTGCTGGCGCTCAAGCGTATGCCGGTGCCGTTCGTGACGGCGCTGTACGGGCGGGCTTTGGGCGGCGGTATTGAGTTGGGTCTTTCGGCTCAGCGCGTCGTGGCGGCGCGGGAGAGCTACGTGGGATTGGTGGAGACGGCCGTTGGGCTCGTGCCCGCCGGCGGCGGCTGCAAGGAACTGTTGCTGCGGATGGCGGGCGATTCGTCTGAAGACCGGATGGATTCCCGCTTTCGCGGGAATGACGGAGGGGATGTGCACGGGAATGACGATAGGGCCGCACACGGCAATGACGGAGGGGCTGCTCGTGCGGATAATACAATGGTTGGGGGTGGAGATAACGAGAACAAGACGCGTGGAAACGACAGTCAGACTACGCACGAAAGTTGCGGTCAGGCTTCCGGCGCGCAGGGCGCTATTTCCCGTCACTCCCGCGAAAGCGGGAGTCCATCCGGCGTGGCCGCAGCCGTGCAGCGTACCTTTGACACGATCCGTCTAGGCAGAGTCTCGCAGCACGGGCCCGACGCGGTTGTCGCCGGCTACCTCCGCGCCAGCGACATCCTGGAACCCAATCCCGACCACCTGCTCCACCGGGCCAAAGCCGAGGCGCTGGCGCTCTCTGAAGGCAATGACCGCTCCCTAGATTCGCCCGCTCAACTCCCCGTGCTCGGCGCGGACGGGCGCGACGCGCTGCTCGCGCCGGTAGAGGAACTGGTGCGGAACGAGAAGGCTACGGCCCACGACCTCACGCTTGCCCGCAAGCTCGCCCACATCCTCACCGGCGGTGACGCCCCGGCCGGTACGATGGCGAGTGAAGAGCACTTCTTGGAACTGGAACGCGAGGCATTCGTAAGCCTGTGCGGCGAACCCAAAACCCAAGACCGCATCGCGCACATCCTCAAGACCGGCAAACCCCTGCGCAACTGACGAGCCCACGACGGCGATCCGGCTCAGCCTGTGCCCGGCGCGCTATGGGATGCTGTGTCCAGGCACTGGATTCGGCACCCAATCCTAACGAGAGTGGAAGCTAGTCCGAACCGGCGCGCGTAAACCTCAGGGCGTTGCCGCAGGGCTGCCGGCTTGCCCGCAGAGGTTGGAATGCTCGGTCTTTACCGCAGCGCGGCGTTGAGCGCTGCCTGCAGCTTGAAGATGATGCGGTCGCGGACGGTGTTGACCTCGGCGTCTTGCAACGTGCGATCAGGGGCGCGGAAGGTGAGCGTATAGGCCAAACTGCGCTTGCCCTCCGGTACTTGCGGCCCTTGGTAAACATCGAAAAGGTCGATGCTCTCCAGCAGTTTGCCGCCGGCGGCGCGTACTTCATGAACCACGCGCTCAGCGGGAATCTCGGCATCGAGGACGATCGCCAGGTCTTGCACCACGGCCGGATGGCGTGAAGGCGCCGCGAACTCCGCCGTGGCGTGGGCCTGCGCCACCAGGTCGTGGAGATTGACCACCAAAGCCATGACCCGCTGGTCGATGTCGTAATCGGCGCTCACCTCGCCGTTGATCTCGCCAACGATTCCGACCACACGCTCTTCCTTGCCGGTGCGCGCAGTCACGGCTGCGGCACGATAGGGGTGAAACGTCGGATGCTCCACCGGCACGAAGCCGTAATCCGCCACGCCGAAACACTGCAGGACGTGTTCCGCCACACCCTTCATCGTGTAGAAGGTGTTGTCGGCGCGGGCCCCCCACTGTTCCGTGCGGAATTCACCCATGACAGCCGTGAGAATGCGGCGTTCCTCCGGCAGCTTGGCGCGTACGGGAAGGAAGACCGGCGCAATCTCGAAAAGGTGCACGTCGCTCGTCTGGCGGCGCAGGTTGTTTGCCAGGGTTTCCAGCAGGCCTGCCAGGGTCACCGTGCGCAGAGTGCTGGCCTCCGAGGTAAAGGGGTTCTTGAGGCCGAGGGGAGAGACATGGAGCGGCAGCACCGCGTCAGCCACGGCGCGCGCCAGGTCGTCGTCAAGCTCCGCCTTCGCCCCTTGCGGCAGCAGGCGCGCCATGCGCGCAGCATTCGTCAGCGTATAGGTGATGGCTTCCGCGAAACCCGCGCCCACCAGGACTTGCTTGGCGTGGTCCGTCCAGGTACGCAGCGGATCGGGCGCCGCTGCCGGCAGCGGGCCGGCCGGCAACGTGGTGGGAATGTTGTCGTAGCCCACCATGCGGGCGACTTCCTCGACAAGGTCGGCGGAGCACGTCACGTCCAGCCGGTGCAAGGGAACCGTAACCTGTAGCCGGCCGTTCTGCCTGCGGTACGTGAAGCCCAAGGGCCGGAGGCTCTCCGCTGCCTGCGTCAAGGGTACCTCCATGCCGAGCAAGCGCGAGAGGTCCGCTTCCGAAAGCTCGATCTCGGGAAGTTGCTGCGGGCGCACATAGGAATCGGCGGCATGGCTGCGGGCGCGGCCGTTGGCGAGCTTGGCGATAAGCTCTACGGCGCGGTCGCGGGCCAAGGGCACCAACTCCGGCGGGACTCCCTGTTCGAAGCGCCGCGATGCCTCGCTGGGCAGATTGAGCGCTTGCCGCGTGCGGCGGATCGACGTGGGATCGAAGCTGGCGGCTTCCAGCAGTATGCTCGTCGTCCGCTCCGTCACTTCCGTGTCCAGGCCGCCCATGACACCCGCGAGGGCAATAGCCCCCTTGGGGTCGGCGATCACTAGCATGCCGGCTTCCAGCGCGTGCTCTTCGCCGTCGAGCGTGGTGAGCTTCTCCCCAAGATGGGCGCGGCGGACGATGATTTGTCCGTCTTCCACTTTGTCATAGTCGAAGGCGTGGAGCGGCTGGCCGTATTCCAGCATGACGTAGTTGGTGATGTCCACGATGTTGTTGATGGGGCGCATACCCGCTGCCTCCAGCCGCTCTTGCATCCAGCGCGGCGAGGGGCCGATGGTAACCTCCGTTACCACGCCCGCTGCGTACCGGGCGCAGAGCTTCGGCTCCTTGATGTCCACCCGCACCACAGGTTGATTGGGCATGTCGATGCGCTGCGTTGCCGGTTGGCGCAGGCGTTCTCCGGTGAGCGCGGCGACTTCCCGCGCCACATTGAGCATGGCGAGGCAATCGCTGCGGTTGGGTTTGAGGTCCAACTCCAGGATGGTATCGCCCAAGTAGTCTTGCAGCGGCGTGCCGACCGGCGCGTCGGCGTCGAGGATCATGATGCCTTCATGGTCGTCGCCCAAGCCGAGCTCTCTGGCCGAGCACACCATGCCTTCGGACTTGACCCCCCGCAGCACCACGGGCTTGAGCGTGATGCGCTGCGGTGCATCGCTGTAGGCATCATTGAGTTCGGCGCCGAGCAGCGCCACGGGCACCTTGTCGCCCACGGCGATGTTCATGGCGCCGGTAACGAACGTGGGTTGGTCGGCCTGTCCGTAGTCAACGGTGACAAGCTGCAAGCGGTCGGCGTTAGGATGACGATTCAGATCAACAACCGTGCCGACAAAGGTATTGCTCCAGAAGTCGCCGATTTGGATGACTTGCGCCACCTCGATGCCGGCCATCGTCAGTCTGTGCGCCAGCTCTGCGACGGGCAGTTTTACCGCCACGTAGTCTTCGAGCCAGCGGAGTGATACTCGCATGCGATCAAGAACCTCCCGGAGAGCGCCCGCTCCAGCGGACGTTCGTCTCCACGCCTACCGTATTCGGACTGTGGTGCGCCTCGTGCGCGGCGCTGATTGCTTTGCATTCACTGTTGCTGTTGCGCGTTGCCTAAAGGCAAGCGCTTCAGTCTCCGCCTAAACGCAGCAATTGCGGTGTATCAGCGAGACTCTCGTGTGGTTTAAGCGAAATTGCTGCAAAATCCAGCGGCATTGTTAGTTTTCTCTAGCGATACTGCTGTATGGCCTCAACGGAACTGCCGCATGGCCTCAGCGAAATTGCTGCATGACTTCAACGGAATTGTTGCATGACTTCAACGAAATTGCTGAAGGAAGCGGACATCGTTGTTGTAGAAGTAGCGAATGTCATCGATGCCGTATTTCAGCATGGCGATGCGCTCCACGCCCATGCCGAAGGCAAAGCCGGAGTACTGGGCGGGGTCGTAGTTCACGGCCTCCAGTACGTTCGGATGCACCATGCCGCAGCCCAGGATTTCCAGCCAGCCGGTATGCTTGCACACGCGGCAGCCGTCGCCGCCGCAGACGTGGCAACTGATGGATACCTCCGCGCCCGGTTCGACGAAGGGAAAGTACGAGCAGTTGAAGCGCACGCGGGTGTTGGGGCCGAACAGTTCGTGGGCAAACGCCGTGAGCACCCCTTTCAGGTCGGCCATGCTCGTGCGTTCGTCCACGGCGAGCCCTTCCACCTGGTAGAAGATGGCTTCATGGCTGGCGTCGGTGGCTTCGTTGCGGTAGACGCGCCCCGGCGCCACGATGCGCACCGGCGGAGGGGTATTCTCCATGATCCGCACCTGCACCGGCGACGTGTGGGTGCGCAGCAGCATGGAGCCGAAATTCTTCGTGGGCTCGGCATCGACGTAGAACGTATCCCACATGTCCCGCGCGGGATGGTCGGCGGGAATGTTGAGCATGGCGAAGTTGTAGCGGTCCCATTCGACCTCGGGGCCCTCCATCACCTGAAAGCCCATGTGCTCGAAGACGCCGAGAATCTCGTTGAGAACCTGTGTGGTGGGATGGAGCTGGCCCATGCGCACCGGGGCGCCGGGGAGCGTAACGTCGAGCGCTTCCTCCCTTTGTTTCGCGGCGTGCACCCCGCGTTGGAGCGCCGCCTGCCGCGCCTCCATGGCCTCCGCCAGACGCCCTTTGACCGTATTGGCCAGTTGACCGACACGGGGGCGTTCTTCTTTCGGCAGGCCGCCCAGGCCGCGCAACAGTTGGGTCACTTTGCCGCTGCGGCCCAGGTAGGTCGTGCGCCAGTCGTTCAAGTCCGCCTCTGCGGTGAACTGCTGCAGCCGGTCCTGGGCTTCACGCTCCAGCGCTTCGAGTTGCGCTACTATGTCCGCTGCCGTCGTCTCATCTGCCATCGTCTGCTGTCCTCACTTTACAAACAAAAAGCAGAAAGCGGGTAAACACTTTCTGCTCAGCCGGAGAGGCGGGTGCGGTGCTAGGCTATGCGTCCGCAATGCACCTAGTCGTTGCCCGGCTCTCCGGGCCCGTAAATTGCCACGCCCACGGGTACATTGCTTGCCTCTCGCCTCACCCAATCTCTACTAGGATATTTGAGTAGTTAAGTACAGTGGCCCAACGCAAGTCAATAGTATAGCTATATTGGCGGCGTGTGTCAAAAGTGCACGAGTGTAGAATGTCTTACATGGGTGCGCAGTGCAAGAGGCCGCTTGCAGGGCTGGAATTGCGTGTGCTCCCTGATTCCATATAGGCTATTGGCTATAGAGAGTCAGTCGTCTTGTGCCGCGTGTGTAACGGTAGTGCAGCCCATTACCGGGTTGATTCGTTTCGACATCGTGACCGCGTGGCCGGCGGCTCAGACTTACTGTCAAGTACGTAAACGCAACCCCGCAGGTGAGACAATGTCTTTCTCCCATCTCTGGCAGATGTACGGGCCCGTGGTGCGGTCGTCCCACTTCCGCACCGTAGCGGCGACGGGCGTCTTGATTCTCGCCGCCTGGTTGGTTTCTTTCACGGGCGAGGGAGGAACCGGACAGCACGTCCATCTCGGCCAGACGCTGACGATTTCACTGGTGCCGGAAGGCCAATCTTCCATTGCCGTGGGCTTGGCGCTGGCGGCGGTTGTCATTGGCGGAACTGGCATCGTGTGGGGTGCGCTGGAGGGCCTGCGGCAGCGGCAGGTTAACGTGGATGAACTCGTGAGCATTGCCGTCATCGCCTCGGTGCTGGTCGGTGAGTATCTCTCCGCCGGACTCGTGGTCTTCATGATGATCTTCGGCCAGCTTCTCGAGGAAGCGACCAGCCAACGGGCAACGGCGGCGCTGGAGCATTTGGCGGAATTGCAGCCGGAGCGCGCCCACCGCATGCAAGGTGACGCGATTAAGGAAGTGGACGTAGAAGACCTCCAACCCGGTGATGCCGTGCTGGCGCGGCCGGGCGAGCGGCTGCCGGTGGACGGCGCGGTGATTAGCGGCATGAGCGCTGTGGACGAGACCCTGGTCACCGGCGAATCTCTCCCCGTGCAAAAAGCGCCGGGCGACCATGTGTACGCGGGCACGCTGAACCAAGAAGGCGCGCTGACGATCCGCACCGAGGCCGTGGGCGAGAGTGCGTATGTAGGGCAGATTGGGCGTCTGCTGGACGCGCTGGAAGAGGAGCGCGCGCCGATCGTGCGCGTGGCCGACCGCTACGCCAAGTACTTTACGCCAGCGATTCTGCTTGTCTCCAGCGGCACGTGGCTGGTTTCCGGCAATCTCAGCGCGGCCCTGGCCGTGTTGATCATCGCCTGTCCGTGCGCGCTGGTACTGGCAACGCCCACCGCGATTGTGGCCGGCGTGGCCAATGCGGCGCGACAGGGCATTCTCATCAAAGGCGGCGCCCGCTTCGAGGCCGCCGGGGCGGTGGACACCGTCGCCGTTGACAAAACCGGCACGCTCACGCTCGGCACGCCGGTGGTGCAGCAGGTAGTTCCCGTGGAAGGTATGCGCGCGGAGGATTTGGTGAACCTCGCGGGCGCGGTGGAGCGCTATTCCGAACATCCCCTGGGCAAGGCGCTCGTAACCTATGCCGACGAACAGGGCCTCGACCTCCCTGCCGCGGCGGACTTTCGGGCCTTTCCGGGCTTGGGCGTGGGGGGAAGTGTGGCCCAGCAACGGGTATTGGTGGGCAACCGCGATCTGCTGGAATCGCATGACGTTACCGGTGTGCCGTCGCAGGAAGCGATGCCGGCTGAGGGTAGTTTGCTCCTGGTGGCGGTGGAGGGGCGTTTCTGCGGCTGGGTGCAGTTTGCCGATACCCTGCGACCGGCGGCGGCGGAGGCGGTGGAGCATCTCCAAGCGTTGGGTATTCAAAGTGTGGTGATGCTCACCGGCGACCGGCCGCAGGAAGCCGGGCGGCTGGCGGCGGCGGTGGGAGTAGACGAGTGGCGCGCCCGCCTGCTGCCCGAGGAGAAAGTGAACTGGATTCGCGGCGCGCGCGGCGAGGGCAAACGTGTGGCGATGGCCGGCGACGGCGTGAACGATGCCCCGGCCCTGGCGGCCGCCGATCTTGGTATTGTCATGGGCGGCACGGGCACGGCGGTGGCGGCGGAAACGGCCGACATCGCCCTCATGCGCGGCGACATCGGCCAACTGCCCACGGCCATTGCGATCAGCCAGATGACCCTGCGCGGCATCAAGCAGAATCTGCTCTTTGCGCTGGTCTGGAACCTCGTCGGCATTGCGCTGGCGGCCACCGGCGTCCTGGGCCCAATCGCCGCCGCGCTGGCCCACAATCTCGGCTCGGTAGCGGTGGTGGTGAACGCCGCCCGCTACGTAGCGGCACCGAGCAAGCTCCCGCCCCATGTCCACCAGGAACGGGTCGCGCAGCAGCCCGACGCCGTCTCCGATCCGGTATAGGTCAAAGGATCTTGGTGAAATAGCTGCTAACTCTGGGCGTGTTCACGGTCACCGGCTGGGCGAGTTTACGGTTACCGGCTGCGCGCGTAACCCCCGGAAGCTCATCTAGAGTCCGCCATTCCCGCGCAAGCTCGCCCCGGGCCGGGGCGCGGAATCCATCTTCTCTGCGGGCCCTGGACACAGGCATCGGCCGGAGTGGCGGCCCAAGTGGTAGATGCACACCTACTGCAAAGCCATTACCGTCTAAGTCGGGCTCAGACAGCAAACTCTCTGACGGCTTTCGGCCTTAGTTCCTCTCTTGGTTCTGCGAACGAGCTAGTTGACTCATACAATTCAGGCGCAACGGCTGCACCGTACTTGGTACCGGGCCGAAAGCCAGTACGGGGAGTCTCCCAGGTACTGTCTCTGCGGAGAATAGGCTGCCCCGTACACGATACGAAGTATCGACCGATTCGGAGCCGGAACTCAGCCCGGGGACTCATCCACATCCCGTAATTCCTGTATGTGTCAGGTAATTTGCTGACAGAATTGGGGAAGATTATCGGTGATTCTGCCTGCGAGTAAGACCCAATCAGATGTCATTCCTGTAAGTGTCAGGTAATTCGTTGACAGATCTGGTAGAACATTGATGAGTGTCAATCACCAGATCTGGAGGCAACTGATGCGGGATAATAGTAGTGACAAGACCATTGAACGGAACCTCATGCAGAAGTGGCGTTTCCTCATCGCCGAGTACGAACGGGTCAAGGCCAAGCAGCATCCCCAGTTCCGCTTCCTGCAGGACTTCTATGCGTTCCATGGTACCAGTCGCCAGACCTTCGCCAAGTACTACAACCGTTTTCTGCAACTGCGCAGCGACGACGCCCTGCTGCCGCGCAAGCGCGGCCCCAAGTGGAAGAGCCGCCGCACCTTGCCCTACATCGAGCAGAAGGTGCTGGAGCAGCGCCGCAAGGGTATCAACCGCTATGAGATCTGTGCCATACTCAAACCGGTACTCAAAGCGCACACACCCTCACCCTCGACCATCTACGCCATTAGCAAGCGCCATGGGCTCAACCGTCTGAAACCGGCCATGAAACAAGCCAAGCGCACCATCATCAAGACCCGCGCGGGCGAACTGGGGCATCTGGACTGCCATTACCTCAGCCGCGACCTGCTCCTGGACAGCTCCCAGCGCTACTACCTGGTCTCCGTGCTCGATGCCTGCACCCGTCTGGCTTGGGCTGAAGTGGTGCCTGACCTCAAGAGCCTCAGCGTCATGTTCGCCGCGCTCAAGAGCATCAACCTGCTCAACGTTGAGTACGGCATCCAGTTCGAAGCCATCCTCACCGATAACGGTCCTGAGGTGGCGGCACGCACGAAACCGGCGCAGCATCCCTTCGAGCGCATGCTGCTGGAGCTCGGCATCAAACACCGCTACACCCGGCCCTACCGACCCCAGACCAACGGCAAGATCGAACGCTTCTGGCGGACCCTGAACGACGACCTGATCGAAGGCACGACGTTCGAGAACCTGACGGAGTTCCAAAACGAACTGATGCAATACCTCCTGTACTACAACACGGAAAGACCACACCAAGGCCTGAAGGGGCATACGCCTCTTCAAGCTCTGCAAAATCTGTCAACGAATTAGTCAACATTTACAATTCCGAACGGAGCACAGCGGAGTGTCGAACCCTGTTCGCGGAATCTAGAGTACTAAGCCTATCAAACACGCTCGAGGTGAACCCTAGATTCCGCGTCTTTGACGAAGTCAGCGAACCTTGTTCGTCGTTGCGCTCGAAGTGACATGGATTGTATTCACTGAGAATTGATGGAAGAATCTGTCAACGAATTAGTCGACATTAACAATTCCCCCGAATGCCGGAATCCAGTCGCACTCAATGCGGTGTTCGCCGACGTGGTTTCCAGCCGCTTCCCCTTGAATTCTTGGCGCTTGCATTGAATCAAAGCGCGGCAAGGGATTCGGTGAGGAATCATCAGGGGATACGTTTAAAGGGCCGTGTCTGCCGCGTTTTCCACAGCGACGCCGCATGCGTTATCTGGTTTGAGCAAGCTCCGCCAGCTTCTGCAGCACTTCTCGCCAGTGCGCCCGCATATCCTCGCGTGCCTCGGCGTTGGCGAGCTTCTCCTGATGGAAGCGCACGGCGGTCTTCTCCCCGCTGGACTCCAGAGAGACCTGTAAGGTTGAGGGAGCGGTGAAGTCAGGCGGCTGCCAGGTCAGGCGCACGAGCTTTTGCGGGGTGAAGCTGCGGATCTCGCCGCTTGTGCCCTCGGCAGTTTCGTATGCCGCGCCTTTTTTCCAGCGCAGATCGGGGACGGTGCCGAGCCACTGGGCACGGCCCGCCGGCTCTACAATGAGGGCCCAGGCTTCTTCCCGCGAGAGCGGCAGGGTCTTCTGCACGCCAATCTGAAACTCGGCCTTCTCCGTCCCGCCAACCACGCGCTTGCCCCGGGCGCGTTCGTACTCGACCGTCACCATCTGGCACCACCAGCCGCTCGCGATGTAGCCCTTGTCGTGGAGCATCCGCGCGACCTGCCTGTGCGGCAGCGCCTCCGCGCCTTCACCATCAAGCAGCGCAAACCACTCGTCCCAGCCCTTGCCGGTGGCCTTCCGCACCGCGGCGTCGGATATCTTGCGTTGTGTCGTGCTCATGAGATTCCTCAGTTGAACTGCGTGCCGCTCTTCACTTGGCCTTAATTCTACCCTTGTCCCAACTGCGCTTTGAATTGGGCGGTGTCGTAGTACTCGCGCCACTCGGTGATTTTGCCGTGGTGGCAGGTGATGAATACGCTGGCGGGGAGGCGGGCGGCGTTTCCGGTCAGGCGGTGGCGGCAGGAGAACTCCCACTCGCAGGCGGCGGTGTCGCCGTGGGCCACGAGTGCGCGCACTTCCAGGCGGATTTGGGCAAAGGCGCTGAAGAACGCCGTGAGCGACTGGCGAATGGCGGGAATACCACTGAGCTTCTGGCCCGAGGCGCTGGTGAGCACGGCATCCGGCGCAAAGTCCTGCAGGATGGCCTCGACGTCGGCGGCGTTCCAGGCGGCGGTCTGGTGCTCCAGGATGGCGGCGGGAGTGAGTGGACTGTTGGGCATGGCAAACGCAATCCTAACAGGGCGAGGCCTTTGTGCAGTCTCTTTGGAGGATACCCTCCTGGCATGTTCAAGCCAAGGTGACGTCACTCGCCAAGACCGTTGTTGGTTAGATGTAATTAACTCGCCATGCGCCCCCAAAGCAGGCGGAGGGTTTGAAGAATAGGCGTTACTAGAATTGTCCGCACAATTGCCCACTTGTTCGCCCTTCGATTCTTTTTCAAGCTCAGGACTGGCGGGCTGTGGGCAATCGGCAAAGAGATCGCTAAGTGAGTCAAGAGCGGGGGACAAGCCCCCGCGCTACAAGGAACTTGATGTGTCTTTAGGACGAACCTCTGCGAGGATGGATTCCCGCTTGCGCGGGAATGACGCGACTTAGCGTGCTTACTCCGCCGTGCGCTGAGCATGGGAATTGTGCGGGAACACTCCTGTACTGCAGTATTTTCTTGCGGAAAGCGTGAGGCATGCAGCGAGCGGCTTCGACAAGCGCGGTGAGCGGGAACTTACACGAAGTACAGCAGCACAAGCACGGTGGCGGCCCAGAGCACGATGCTGGCCAGCAGCCAGGGATCGCGGAACAGGAGCGCTTCCGGGCTTTCCCCCTTGCCGGGAGTGCGCGCCAGCCGCAGATACCGGGCCAGGCCGAACGCGACGAAGGGCGCCGTGGCGATTAGCTTGGGGTTGCCGAACGTAGCCGGTGCGAAGAGGGTGTAGAGCACGTAGGCGACTGCCGTTGTCGCGGCGATGCCCTGCAGCCAGCGGTCAAGCGAGGCCGTGGCGTAGCGCGCCAGATTGCGGCGGTGGGTAGCCGCTTGGGGGCCGAGCAGCGCCAGTTCGCTGCGGCGTTTTCCCACAATGACCAGCAGCGCCGCCAGCAGCGTGCAGAGATAGAGCCAGGGCGAAATGGGCGTGAGCACGGCGACGGCCCCCGCCGCGGCCCGCAGGAGAAAGCCGGACGCCACCAGCAGCACGTCGAGCAAGACCACGTGTTTCAGCCACGTGCTGTAGGCGAGGTTCGCGGCCACGTAGAGCGTCAAAATCGCGCCAAGCGGAAGCTGGACCAGATATGCCCCAACGAGGGCGCAGCCGAGCAAAGCGACGGCGGCTATGAGCGCCACACTCACGGGCAGTTCACCCGCCGCCAGCGGTCGCTGCCGTTTCAGCGGGTGCGCGCGGTCTGCTGCCAGGTCGAGCATGTCGTTGACCAGATAGATGCCGCCGCTTGCCAACACGAACAGCCCGAACGCCAGCACGCTGGCCCACACGGCGCTGGGGTCTGTGAGCTGCTGGGAGAAAATCACGCCCGCAAAGACAAGGGAGTTCTTTACCCACTGCTGCGGACGGGTGGAGCGCAGCACCGCGCCGGCAATGGAGAGCACCGAACCTGCGGCTGCGGCGGGCGGCGTATCGGCGGGTGCAGGCAGGTCTGAAGCCTCGCCGGACTTCTTTGGCGCGGCGGTGTTTTTCGCATGTGCGCTGGCTGCGCGTACTTGGCGGTCTATGTTGTTTGTCGAGGATTCACCACTCACGTCTGGTTTTCCGTCGGTAGGTGAAGAGTCGCCCTCACCCCCGTATCACGTACGGGGCAGGCTCTAACCCTCTCCCCCGGGAGAGGGAATGAGGCCCGAAAGCGGACAGAGAATGGACGTTTCACAGCATGTTCTCTGTTGGCAGGTGCAGAGTCGCCCTCACCCTAACCCTCTCCACCGGGAGAGGGAACAAAGCACTGGAGCGGAGAATAGGTGTACTGTTCACGGTAGCTTCTCCGTTGGCGGGTGGAGGGTCGCCCTCACCCTAACCCTCTCCCCCAGGAGAGGGAACAAGGCACTGGAGCGGAGATTGTGTGTACTGCTCACGGTAGCTTCTCCGTTGGCAGGTGAAGAGTCGCCCTCACCCCCGTATCACGTACGGGGCAGGCTCTAACCCTCTCCCCCGGGAGAGGGAATGAGGCCCGAAAGCGGACAGAGAATGCACGTATCACAGCGTGTTCTCCGTTAGCAGGTGCAGAGTCGCCCTCACCCTAACCCTCTCCCCCAGGAGAGGGAACAAAGCCCGAGAGCGGACAGGAAAGCACCACTCACGACAGTTCCTCGGACGGCAACGGTGTGAGGCGCAGATGGAGTACCTGCCCTGTATTATTTGTGACGCGGAAGCGGGCATCGATGCGGTGTCCCGCGACCCATACGATTCTATCGTCTTCAGTGACGACCAGCGGCACGCGGTCTCGCTGGCGCGCCGGCACGCGGGCGTCCACCAGAAAGTCCTGGAGTTTCTTCTCTCCGTGCATGCCCAATGGCACGAAACGGTCCCCCGGCCGGCGCGTGCGCACAGCGAGCGGCCCGCCTGCCAAGCCAGCGTCAAGCCAGGCATCATCACCGGGACATCCGGCGCGGAAGTCCGCCGCGCTTGGCGCGACGAGTGCGGCGTGAATGGCGCAGCCGAGCGGCACAACGTCCGTGCGGCCGGGCACGCAGAGCGTGATCGGCTCTTGGGATTGCTGCGCGGGCGCGTAGCCGATCCAGATGCCGTCGTGTTCGGCGCGGCAGTGCAGGCCGCCGGGGAGCATAGCCGTACCGCCGATCTTACCATTGCTTAACGTGGCCCGCGCGTTCGCAACGTGCTCATATTCCAGCCCTTGCACGTGCCCTGCCACTTGGGTCACGGCGGCACGCAATACCGCCGCTTGCAGGGCGGGCGGCGATTCGCGCCACGCGTCTCGATCCAAGAGCAACCCATCAAGGTTTGAGCGCGCATGGCGGCGCAGCCAGTCAGCCGCCATTGTCGTCAGGTACGCGTGGTCAGCTTCCAGCACGCGCGCGGTGCGGGCGAGCGTGCGCGCCACGGCGGGGTAACGGGTCTCCAGTAACGGAATAACGGCATGGCGCAGCCAGTTTCGTTGCGGGGTGGTGGTCTCGTTGCTGCTGTCCTCCCGGTACGGCAGGTTGTGGCGGGCGCAATAGGCCCGAAGGTCGGCGCGGGCCACGTTCAACAGCGGCCGGACCAGAGTGAGGGGCGGCTCGGACGCGCCGCGCGACTTTCCGCTATTC